>CAIOAN010000013.1 GCA_903855995.1 uncultured Opitutia bacterium | reverse complement strand
TCTTCATGCCGTCGAAACTGATCCAGAGTGCCAGCGGGGCGCGGCGCTTGGAGTTGGGGTTGTGCAGGAGGGCAACCGCGTCGCCGCCCAGGGGGAAGAGCGTGGCTTTGCTGCCGGGATTGGGGATGTCGGTGGCCGTGGCGAATTCCGGCCAGGTGCGGCCGCCGTCGACGGAGACGGCCTGATACAGCACGCCGCCAAGGCCGTCCGCACGAATGAGCATCACGATGCCGCCGTCGTCGCGTTCGTAGATCGTAGGCTCAGCCCAGCCGAAATACTTGTCGTTAGGCGTAAGCCGCACGTTGCCGTGCTCGGTCCACGTCTTGCCTCCGTCGTCGCTCACCAGGACGCCGTTGCGCGGGTTGGTGAAGGCCCGGTCGAGCGGGGCCTTGTCCTTTTCGGCTTCGGGTCCGACGTAATGCTGGAAGGGCAGAAGGATGCGGCCGTCACGGGCGACGAGCGACGGGCGGATGAAGGTGCGTTCCTTGAGGCGACCGGGGAGTTCCTGCGGCTTGCTCCAGGTCTTGAAGGAGTCGTCGCTCGTCAGGGTCCAGGAGCGCCAGTCATTGGCCCAGTGCTTGGAGTGCGTCGCGAAGAACAGGGTCGCGCGGCCGTCGCGGACGAGGACTTCGGTCGGTCCCTGGCCGATGGTCTTGCCCTCACGAGGGAAGCCGACATCGAAGGCCGTCAGGGGAGTCCACGTCTTGCCCTCGTCGGTGCTGCGGGTGACGCCCGTGTAGTTGAGCGGCGAGGGTTCGGTGTCGCCGCCGGCGAGCATGAACAGGATCCAGGACTTATCGGGCAGTAGGCGCAGGGTCGTGTCGCAGACCATCCGGTTCGGCGTGAACCCGTCGAACGGTATGCTTTTCCTGTCCTGCTTGGCATCCTCGAGCCCTTGGGTGGTCCAGGTGGCAGCGGGTTGGATGGATCCGGGTATCTCGGCGGCCGAAATCAACGGCAAAATCAGCAGGAGGGAGAGGGACAGGCGCATGTTGATTTAAGCGTTGGCATTGGCGACCGCGGCGAGCGCTTGGCGGATGATCCACCCGTTGGTTTCGAGTGCCTCGCGGGCGGTGGCCGCGTCGACCTGGGCGAGCTCCTGCACGATGCGGGTGGCTCGGTCGCGGAGTTTGGTGTTCGAGGGATTGAGGTCGATCATCAGGTTGCTCACCACCTTACCCGAACGGGCGAGCGCGAGCGTGGTAATCAGGTTGAGTACGAGCTTCGTCGCCGTGCCGGCCTTGAGGCGCGTGGAGCCGGTGAGTACTTCGGGTCCAGTATCAGGCAAGATTGCACGATCGAGCAGCGGATGATCGCGATAGCCGGGATTACAGGCGACGAGGACGATCTGGGCTCCGCGTCGGCGGGCTTCGGCGAGGCAACCCCAGACGAAAGGTGCGTGGCCGCTGGCCGAGATGCCGATGACGACGTCCTGTGCCGTGATCGAGCGAGAGGCGATGGAGCTGACGCCGGCAGCTTCGTCGTCTTCCGCACCTTCGACGGCGCTCCAGAGCGCGCTGCGACCGCCGGCGATGATGCCTTGGATCAGCGAAGCAGGCGTACGGAAGGTCGGCGGGCATTCACTGGCGTCGAGCACCCCGAGTCGGCCGCTCGTGCCGGCCCCGCAGTAGATCAGACGACCGCCGGAGGCGAAGGCCTTAGCGACGGCTTCGATGGTCCATTCGAGATGGGCGCTTTCCGCGAGGACCTTGCCGGGGAGCGTGGCGTCTTCCGCGAGCATGAGCTTGATGGCGTCGTCGAGGGGCATCTCGGCGAAGCCGCTTGATTTTGGATTACGTGCTTCGGTCGGCGCACTTATGACGGGGCGCCAGCCGGTGGGCTTGGATCCGATGGCGGCGGTAATCTTGGGGGTGGCCTGCGTGCCAGCCTGGCGGGCGAGGGCGATAGCGCCCCAAGTACCCTGACGGGAGAGGCGGGTGACTTCGCTGCCCGGTCGGGCGGCGAGGATCTTGGCGGTGACTTCGTCGGCGAACCAAGCGTTCTTCAGGAGCGTCGAGCCGTTGAGGAGGAATTGCACCTTCTCTCCCGGTTGGGCGACGCGGGCGGCGCAGTGGATGGCGTCCTTGCTTAAGCGGTCCGAGGCGCGACGCAGAATGGCCACGGCGATCTCATCCTGTCGCGAGACAGCGGCTTCGAAGACGACCTGGGCGAGGGAGGCGATCTCGGCCTTGCTCGCGATCATCGACCATTCGATGAGCGACTCTGGGTCGTTCATCTGCAGGAAGGCCAGCATGTCGGCGCCGAGGCGCGGCCAGTCGGCGTCGATATCAGAAATTGTGACCGTCGAGCGGAGGGCGTGCACAGCAATGTCGCACGCGCTACCGCGATCACCGATAATGTGTCCACGGCCGCCGACTTTCACCGAAGCACCGTTACGGTGTCTTCCGAGGCAGCATGAGCCCGTGCCGCTGAGCTGGAGGACTTGGGCGGCGCAGTCGGCAGGCCATTCACCGGCTTCGAGGGCGAGGATCAGGTCGTCGCCGATGATGGAGGGTGTGTTCGGCCAGGTTGCGGCCACGGCACGTCGCAGGCGTTCGCGATCGCTGGCGGAGCGGACGCCTGCCATGCCGATGCCGATACGATCCGGAGCGCAAGGGAGCTGGTCGCGGATCGAGGCGAGCAGGGCGGAGAGTTCTTCGCCGTTAAGCAGCTGAAGGTTGCCTGGGCCGACGGCGAAGGAGGCCAGCACGGTGTCCTCACCTTTGACCAGTAAGGCCGAGGTCCGGGTGCCGCCGCCTTCGATGCCGAGCAGAATCATCCCGGAATATTAACGGACTTTGTAAATCTTCACGTCATCGATCCAGACGGTCGAGTTCGCGAGGAAGCTGAACCAGCGCTTCATGTCATGGGCGTAGCCGGGCGAGTGGTGGGCGGCGAGCGGGTTGCCGTCGAGGGTGAAGCGCATCTCGTCGCCTTCGGTGACGAGCGTGAGCACGTGCCATTCCGTATCGGCCTTGTAGGGGGTGACCTGCGTCTTGGTCTTGAGTATTGCTTCGAACTCGGGATCCGGCTTCCGTTTGGCGGCCGCGTCATCCGCATGTTTTTTCTTCACGGCCAGGCTCATCGAGCCCGTCTTGCGGTCGGTGAGCGTCAAGTCGGTCTGCGAGATGATCGCGTAGCACAGATGTCCGGCATGGACGTCCTTGAGTTCACGGTCGACGAAGCCTAGCTGAAGATTCTCGGCCTTGTTGAGGCCCGGAAACTTGAAGCGGACGATCACGCCGCCGTCGGCGAAGCCCGCGTCGTGATGGATGTGGGCGGCGTGGCCGGCTTCCTTGGTCGCACTGGCGATTTTGAGGATGCCGTCGTTGAGGTCGGCCTGTCGGATCTGCGGGACGCGGTCGGCCGTGGCGCTTTCCCAGCCGTTGCCGATGCCTTTGAGTCCGTTGCCCGTTACTTCGCGTTCGAAGGCGTCATGGAACAGCAGGGTGCCCTTCGACTGAAGCCAGGCCGCGTCGTCCGCGGCGGCGAGGGGGAGTGCGAGGAGGCAGAGGAGTAAAGTTGACCAGTTGACCCGTTGGCCAGTTGGCCAGGGGGAGCGACGAAGGGGCTGCATAGGGCTTGGGGTGTGGCTAGGTTGGGGCAGGGAAGATTCAGTGCAAAGGTGGAAATAGGGATAGAGCTAGGGCTGGGGTTTGGAATTTTGAGAAATAAAAAGGGGCAGGAGATTCCTGCCCCTACCCCTATCCCAACCTCTGCCCCTATTAGGAGATCAGTTCCTTGACGACCTTGGCGGGGAGGACGCCGGTGAGTTTCTGGTCGAGGCCCTGGAATTTATACGTTAGGCGCTCGTGATTGTAGCCCATCAGGTGCAAGATCGTGGCGTGGAAGTCGGAGATGTGGAGCGGGTCCTTGACGATGTTGTAACTGAAGTCGTCGGTCTCGCCGTAGATCTGGCCGCCTTTGGAGCCGCCGCCGGCCATCCACATGGTGAAGCAGCGCGGGTGGTGATCGCGGCCGTAGTTTTCCTTGGTCAGGCCGCCCTGGCTGTAGATCGTCCGACCGAACTCTCCGCCCCAGATGATCAGAGTGTCATCGAACATACCGCGCTGTTTGAGATCCTCGATGAGGGCGTGGCAGGGCTGATCGATGTCCTTGCACTGGCTGGGCATGCGGCCTGTGAGATTGCCGTGGTGGTCCCAGTTGTTGAGGTAGATCTGCGTGAAGCGCACGCCGCGTTCGGCGAGGCGGCGGGCCATGAGCACGCTGTTGGCGAAGGTGCCAGATTTCTTGGCTTCCTCGCCATAGAGCTTGAAGGTGCTCTCCGGTTCCTTGGTGAGATCGGTCAGTTCCGGCACCGAGGCCTGCATGCGGAAGGCCATTTCATATTGGCGGATGCGCGTATGGGTCTCGGGATCGCCGACGGATTCATAATTCAGTCGGTTGAGTTGGTTGATGCCTTCGATGGTCTGCTTGCGCAGGTCGCCGGGGACGCCGGGCGGGTTGTTGATGAAGAGAATCGGGTCGCCCTTGCTGCGGAAGGAGACGCCGGAGTGTTCGTTGGGCAGGTAGCCGCTGGACCAGAGGCGCGACGAAATCGCCTGTTCCTGGTCGCGATTAGTCGGCGTGGCGATGAGCACCACGAAGTTGGGCAGGTTGTCGTTCTCGGAGCCGAGGCCGTAGGAGGCCCAGGAGCCGATGCAGGGCCGGCCGGCGACCTGATTGCCAGTCTGCATGGCACAGATGGCGGGTTCGTGGTTGATGGCCTCGGTGTGCAGCGAGCGCATCCAGCAGATGTCGTCCGCGTTCTTTGAGAGGTTGGGCAGTAGCTCGGAATTCATCCACATCCCGCTCCTGCCATATTGGGCGAAGTTATACTTAGACGGGGCGACCGGGAAGCGGGTCTGACCGCTGGTCATCGTGGTGAGTCGCTGGCCGTTGCGGATACTGGCGGGCAGATCCTTGTCGTACATCTCCTTCATCTTCGGCTTGTAGTCGAAGAGATCGAGCTGTGACGGGCCGCCGACCATGTGCAGGTAGATTACCCGCTTGGCCTTGGGCTGGAAGTTCGTCGGGACGGCGCCGGGGGCGGCTTCAGCGGTCGACTTCCCGATGAGGGAGGCGAGTGCGGCGGCGCCGAGGGCGTTGGCCCCGTGGCCGAAGAAACGGCGACGGGTCTGGAGGGTGTTCCATTCGTGGAGGAGGGACATGGCGTTTATTTGTTAAGGACTTCGTCGAGATTGAGGAGCTGGCTGCAGACCATCGTCCAGGCCGCCAGTTCGGGCTTGGGCAGTTTCTCGTCGGACTTCGAATCGCCGACCTTCAGGAGGGCTTCGGCGTCGGCCGCATGGGCGCCGTAGTGCTTGCGCAGTTGGGCGAGGCTGTCGGCGAGGATCGGCAGCTCGTTCGCGCGGAGCGGGCGGCAGAGCAGGCGGGTGGCGGCGGCGTTGAGGCGTGCGGTATCGTCGCCGGGCGATTGCAGCGTGTGCTGGGCGAGGATGCGCGAGGCTTCGACGTACTGCGGGTCGTTGAGCGTCACCAGCGCCTGGAGGGGCGTGTTGGTGCGGTCGCGACGGACGCAGCTGGCTTCACGCGAAGGGGCGTTGAAGATGTCGAGGCTGGCCGGCGGAGCCATGCGTTTCCAGAAGTTGTAGACGGTGCGGCGGTAGAGGTTCTCGCCGGTGTCCTGCTTGTAGGACATGTTGTGCATGCCGACGATTTCCCAGATGTTCTCGGGCTGGTAGGGGTAGGTGCCCGGGCCGCCCATGCGCTGCGAGAGCGTACCGCTGGCGGCGAGGGCATAGTCGCGGATCATTTCGGCGTCCATGCGGAAGCGCGGGCCGCGGCTGAGCAGGGCGTTGTCACGGTCCTTCTCGAGTTTCTCGGGGGTGATGATCGCGGCCTGCCGGTAGGTGGCGCTGGTCAGCGCCTGCTTGTAGAAGCGCTTCACGTCCCAGCCGTTGGCGCGGAAGTCGACGGCGAGCCAGTCGAGCAGCTCCGGATGCGAGGGCGCGCTGCCCATGATGCCGAAGTCCTCGGTGGTCTTCACGAAGCCCGTGCCGAAGATTTCCTGCCACATGCGATTCACGGTCACTCGGGCCGTGAGGGTGTTGGCGTCGCTGACGAGCCACTGCGCAAGGCCGAGGCGGTTGCGAGGGGCGTCGGCCGGGAGCTTGCCCAGCGCGGCGGGAACCTCGGCTTCGACCTGCGCGCCGACCTTATCGTAGGCGCCTCGCATGAGGATGTTGGCCATCGGCTTCGAATCCATCTTCTCCTCCTGGATGTGCGTGAGCGGGCTGCGGGCCTGGATGGCCATGCGTTCGGCGGTCAGCTTGGCGACGAGGTTGACGGCGACCTTCGACGGCTCGTGCCGGTTGTTGAGGTAGTGCTCGAGCAGGGCTTCCTTCTGCTTGGGGCCCGGCTTGCCGGCGAGCATCAGGCGGAGCGGGGCGAGCTTGGAGAGGGTCGTGACTTCCGTCGGCGCCAAGGTGCGGGCATAGAGGAAGACGTCCTGGATGTTGCCGATGAACGGTTCGCCTTGGCTGCGCTGGCCGATGCGGGTCGGTGTCGCGGCTTTGGTGTCGGTCTTGAGCTTGTCGACTTCGCCGCGGGTCTCGGCGAGGACGCCGTCGACATAGATCTTCACGCCGGAGGCCTTGCCGCTGCCGTCGTAAGTCATCGTCACGTGCTGCCAGGCGACGCGGACAGGGTTCTTGGTCGTGACGACCTTGATGGCGTCATCAGGCCACTTGCTGATGATGTAGACGCCGAAGTTCTTGGCGGTCTGGAAGAGCGTCCAGCCTTGGGCGCCCTTGGGGTCGTCCATGCGACCGACGATCGTGCCGTTGCCGCTGAGATTGTCGGGCCGGGCCCAGGCGGCGGCGCTGAAGGCCTGCTTGGTGCTGAAGTTGCCGGCTTCGCCGACGACGAGATGGGAGCCTTTCTTGAAGGTGGGGGCCGGGCCGCTCTTGCCGTCCTTCTTCCATGTGACTGGTTCGCCGGCGGCGGTCGTGCCGGCGGGGATGCCGGTGCCTTCGTTCAGGGCGAGGTGAGCGACGAGATCCTTGGTCGGGATGTCGGCGTCAAGGTCGGCGGGCTTGGCCGTCGCGACCCACTTCTCGAAGAGGGGGGCGCCTTCCTTGCGGGCTTCGGCGACCTGTTTCTTGCCGGCTTCGATCTCGGCGGGCAGGGCGGTCCAGCGCGGCTTATCGGCGTCGGCCGGGAGGTAGAGCACAGGGCCGCGGCCGTCCTTCACGTTGCCATCGAGTCCGCCTTGGGTCGTGTTGCGGAAGAAGGCCGCCATGGAGTAGTAGTCCTTCGCCGTGATCGGGTCGAACTTGTGGTCGTGGCACTGGGCGCAGTTGGTGGTGAGGCCGAGGTAGACCCAGCCCATGGTCTGCACGCGATCGGCGGCGTAGTTGGCGAGGTTTTCCTCGACGATGGTACCGCCCTCGTTGGTGGTGATGTTGCAGCGCTGCAGGCCGGTGGCGATGAGCTGGTCTTCGGTGGGCTTGGGCAGGAGGTCGCCGGCGAGCTGTTCGATGGTGAACTGATCGAAGGGTTGGTTGCGATTGAAGGCTTTCACGACCCAGTCGCGATAGGGCCACATCTCGCGGTAAGCGTCGAAGTGCAGTCCGTGCGTGTCGGAGTAGCGCGCGGCATCGAGCCAGTAGCGGGCGCGGTGCTCGCCGTAGGCGGGGGTGGCGAGGAGTTCGTCGACCAGCGCATAGAGTTGCGTGTCGCCGAGGCGGGCGTCCGGCTTCGGAGCATATTTGGCGAGCAGTTCGGGAGAAGGCGGCAGGCCGGTGAGGTCGAGGCTGACACGACGCACGAGCGTCGCGGCGTCGGCTTCAGGCGCGGGCTTGAGTCCGTTGGCGGCGAGCTTGGCGGCGACGAAGCGGTCGATGGGGTTCTTGGACCAGGTGGCGTCGGCGACTTCCGGCAGCGCGGCCTTCTGCGGGGCGACGAGCGACCAGTGCGGCTGCCACGGGGCGCCTTGTTCGATCCAGCGCTTGATCAGCGCGATCTCGGCGGGCTTGAGGGTCTTGTGCTCCTTGGGCGGAGGCATGATCTCCTCTTGGTCCTTGGTGATGATGCGTTGGAAAAGCGTGCTCTTGTCAGGCTGGCCCTTGATGATGGTCGGCGGTTCTTCCTTGCCGTCCTTGGTCATGCGCGGTGCGAAGAAGCCGGCTTCGGTATCGAGGCGGAGGCTCGCCTTGCGGGCGGCGGGATCGGGGCCGTGGCAGTGGAAGCAGTTTTCGGCCACGATCGGGCGGATGTCGCGGTTGAACTGGATCTTCTCTTCGGCCGCGAAGGCGGCGGACGCGAGAAAAGGCAGGAGCGCCAAGAGGGACTTACGCATGGGAAGGGGTGTCTCGAATAAAAGGGTTTAACGGGGGAGGGGAAGCCGGATTCGGCCCGTCCGAGAATAAGAGTCGGGTCCCGGACGGGTTGTTCCCAGCCTAGGTATAAAATACTACCTTCTGAGGGGTAGAATCAGGTCAGAAATCCCAGCGTCGGACCTTGGCCCCCGCAGGCTTGAGTTCCACCCAGTCGATCTCGACGTTCTCGTAAGCCGTGGGCAGGTAGAGGCGCATGATCGCCGCCGGCCCCTGGTGGGGTAGCTCGACGGTTATTTCCTGCCACTCGCCGGGCTTGGCCGCATAGGGGAACGAAATGATGTCGGAGGTCTTGCTGGTGCCGGTCGGCACGAGGTCGACGTGGCCATCGCCACCGGAGGTGGTGCGTAGTCGGAAGGTCACTTGGGCTGGGCCGCTGAGATTGGCGCCAATGCCGAGGAAAGGCGCGGGGCCGGTGCCTTTGGCGGTGAGGATGCTATCCTTGACCGAGGCGGCGCAGTTGCGATTTTTCCACCCCATCAGCGGGTCCTTGGGCGTCGCGATGACTTTCCCGAAAGCGGGATTAAGTTTTGGGATGACGGCTTCGGTGTCCTTGAGGAAGTCGGTGATCAGTCCGTTGAGTTCGGTCACGAGCTCCGGCTTATCCTTCGCGAGGTTGTGGCGCTCGCCGAGGTCGTTCTTGAGGTCGTAGAGTTCGAGGTCGTCCGAGCCGTCGTCGTTGCGCGCGTAGAAGCGGAGGAGCTTCCAGTCGCCTTTACGCACATAGGTACCGGCGTAGAAACCGTCCATGACCGCGTCGCGCGCAGCGTTGCCGTGCGGGAAGTGACAGAAGACGCGATCGCGGGGCGATTCGCCGCCGAGCAGGGCTTTCGACTGGTCGAGGCCGTCGAGCTTCTGGCCGGCGTGTGGCTTGAGCCCGACGAAGGAAAGGAGCGTCGGGTAGAAGTCGACCGACTGGAAGAGGATGTCGCTGGTCGCTTCGACCTTGGCCTTGCCGGGCCAGGCCAAGATAAACGGCTCGCGGGTGCCGCCTTCGTAAAGGGAAGCCTTGCCGCTGCGCAGCGGCAGATTGCTGGTCGCCGGAATGTCGGCGTAGCCTTCTGGATCGGTCTTCTTGGGGGGATAGGCGTAGCCGCCGTTGTCGGAGAAGAAGACGATGATTGTGTTGTCGGCGATGCCGGCATCGTCGATCGCTTGCACGATGCGGCCCACGCCGTCGTCCAGGGACTTCACCATCGCGGCGTAGAGCGCGTTGTGCTGCGGATTCTTCGGGTCGGCCTTGGCCTTGAAGTGTTCGATATAATCAGCGCGGGCGTTCCACGGGGAGTGTACCGAGTAGGCCCAGTAGTTGAGGTAGAATGGTTTGTCCTTGTGGGCGGCGATGTACTTCGCGGCCTCCTTGGACATGCGGTCTTCGATGTTCACGCCGACTTCGTCGGTGATGGTGGGGTCCTTGATGAATTTCCACGGGGCGAGGTAACCTCCGCCGGGGCCGGCAGCGTTCGGTGCGTGCGGGAAATCAGTATCGAAACCCTGGTCCATCGGCTCGTAGTGGTCGGCGGGCTTGAGGTTGTGACCGAGGTGCCACTTGCCGAAGTGCGCGGTTGCGTAGCCGGCTTCCTTGAGGGCTTCGGCGAGCGTGAAGTATTCCGGCTTCAAGCGGGAGACGCTGTTGGCATCGAGCAGACGCGTGTTCGGTCCGCCTTTGATGAGCTCCTTGTTCAGGTAGATCGGGTTGATATGGCAGACGGGCGCGGTGATGCCGGTGCGCGCGGGGTATTGGCCGACCAAGATGCTCGAGCGCGTGGGTGAGCAGAGCGGGCTCGCAGCGTAGGCCTGGGTGAAACGCGTGCCGCGCTTGGCCAGTCGGTCGATGTTTGGGGTCTCGTAGAACGTGCTTCCGAAACAGCGGAGGTCATGCGCACCGAGGTCGTCGGCCAGGATGAAGACGATATTCGGCTTATCGGCGGCGACGGCCGCGAGCGGAGCGAGGAGGAGGGCGAAGAGCCGCATGGAGAAAACAGGGAGAGGGGAGGGCTTACTTCTTGGCCTTCTTCGCCGCGGGCTTGGCGACCGGGGCGGTCGGATCCTCGGTGATGCTGCCGTGCCACTTGGGGGCGATGTTATGGCTATCCCATTCTTCCCAGAGTTTGATGAGTTCAGCTTTCTTGTCGGGGAACTGGGTGGAGAGATCGGTCTTCTCTCCGATGTCTTTGGAGAGGTCATAAAGTCGCCAGCCGCTCTGGGTCTTGGCGTCGAAGTCGCGTTCATCGGTGAGTTTCCAGTCGCCTTGGCGGATCGCCTTCTGCGGACCGAAGCGCCACGCGAGCGTCGCGTGGGGCGCCGACTTGTTTTCGCCGCGCAAGTAAGGAAGAAGGTTCACGCCTTCGACGACATCCGCGTGTTTGGCGCCGGCGAGCGCGCAGGCGGTGGGCAGGAAATCCAGGGTCGAGACCGGATGATCATAGGTCGTTCCAGCCGGCAGTTTTCCGGGCCAGGAGGCGAAGAATGGCACGCGGATGCCGCCTTCAAGGGTCTGGCCCTTGTCGCCGCGGAGAGGGGTGTTCACGCCGGTGTTGTAGGCGAGGTAGGGCTTCCGGCCCGAGCCGCCGTTATCGCTGACGAACAGGACGAGGGTATTCTTATCGGCGCCGGATTTGCGCAGGTATTCCGTGACACGGCCGATCGCGTCGTCGAGCCCGAGGAGCAGGCCGAGGTAGCCGCGGCGATCGTTGTCGGTCACGCCGGTCGGGATGCGGGCGGCGATGGAGGGCGAGATTTCCAGTGGCGTATGCACGGCGTTATAAGCCAGATAGAGCATCCAGGGCTTCTGCTTGTTGCGGTCCATGAAGCTAATGGCTTCGTCGGTGAAGATGTCGGTGAGGAAGCCATCCAACTTCTGCAGCTTGTCTCCGCGGTAGATCATGTTGTGCGAATGTCCGGAGCCGAATTCAGGATCGGCGTCAGGGTGCTGCGCGTAATTGTGTCCGCCGACGAGGAAGCCGAAGAACTCGTCGAAGCCGCGGGAGTTCGGGTGGTGCGGCTTGTCAAAGCCCTGATGCCACTTGCCAATCAAGGAAGTCGCGTAGCCGACGTCATGCAGCTCGTTGGCAATCGTGCGCTGATCGAGGGGGAGTCCGAGTTCGGCTTCCTTGCCGACGTGCGGATTGAACTCGTGTCCGAAGCGGGTCTGGGCCCGGCCGGTGAGCATGCCGGCACGCGAGGGGCTGCAATACGGACAGGTCACGTAGCCTGAAGTGCAACGGACGCCCGAGTTCGCGAGCGCGTCGATGTTGGGCGTCGGCACCGCTTTGCCTCCATGCACGCCGATGTCGCCGTAGCCGAGGTCGTCGGCGAAGATGATCAGGATATTGGGCTTCTCAGCGGCGACGAGCGTCGACATCGTGAGGAGGCAGGCGAGGAGGGCGCGCGCGTTCATGGGGTGGAGTGAACCCTACTCCCCGCCCGCAGGCTTAACAGATTATTTTTTATATGACCGTATTTGAATCAGCGGCTGAAATCCGCGAGGTCGGCCGACCCCTGGGCGGGACGAAGCTCGATGGAGCGGAGTCGTAAGCCGTCCGTCTGGTCGCCGAGCTGGAATCGCACGTGGATCGCCTGGCCGTCGACGGGTAGGGTGATGCTCTGCTCAGAAGCGCCGGCGGGCAGGCTGAAGCGTACGAGATTGGCGGGTAGGAAGTCGGGCTGCTCCTTAGTGCGCCAGCTCAGCGAAGCGTTCGTCGCGACCTTGGCGTCGGCCTTGATGAGGGCGGTCACCGGCCCGTTTAGGGCGAGGCCGGTCTTGGCGAGGAAGGGCTTGGCGTTCTTGGCGGCCTTAGGGTCTGCGGAGATAAGCAGGGCGCCATCCTTGGTCGCGATGGTGCCGTTGCGGCAGATCCAGCCTTGGATTGATCCGGGTGGAGCTGGCTTGGTCTGGGGTGCGTCCGGGAGGGGTGGGATGACTTCATGCTCGGCGAAGAGGCCTTCGTGGTGCGCGTCGAAAGTGGTCGGCAGGCCGGGCGGCATCAGTGTCTCGCTCCATTTTTTGAGGGCCTTGGTGAGGCGTGCCACGATCTCGGGCTGCGCGGAGAACTGGTTCTTCTTCACGTTCTCGCCGTCGGGTTGCGAGATATCAAAGAGCAGCTGTTCGCGTTCACCGAGGCGAATGAGTTTCCAAGGGTATTCCTGGACCGCGGCTTGCGAGCCCCAGCGCCAGAAGAGGCGTTCGTGCGGCGCACCTTGATTCTTGCCGGAGAGGAAGGGAGTAAGGTCCGTACCGTCGAGCACGGGGTCATTGGGCAGGCCGGCGAGGGCCACGGCCGTGGCGGCGACGTCGAGGCTGATCACCGGCTTTTCGTAGACCTGCCCCGCCGGAACGTGGCCTGGCCACGCCGCGACGAAAGGCGTGCGGATGCCGCCTTCGGTGAGCATGCCTTTCTCGCCAATGAGCGGCGTGTTGAGCGAACCGTCCCAGTTCTTGCCCAGAGGTGCGCCGTTATCGCCGATAAAGAAAATAAGCGTATTCTGGTCTTGGCCTATCGCCTTGAGCTTCGCGCGAAGCTGGCCGAGACCTTCGTCCATCGCAGCAATCATTGCGATCGCCTGCCGGCGCTCCTTGGGGAGTGCGGCCGAGGTCTGGGAGAACCACGGCTCGGGTGACTCCAGTGGGACGTGGGGGGCGTACCAAGCGAGATAGAGGAAGAATGGCTGCTCGGGCTTGGCGGCGCGCCGATCGAGGAAGGATAGCGCGGCTTCGGTCTGCACAACCACGCGGAAACGGTTGTCAGTCACGACATGCGGGGCGTCCGCGAAGGGTTTACCCTGCAGGTCATGCGAGGCGTAGAACTGACGCATTTCGCCGCGGAAGTATTCGTCAAATCCCTGCGCGTGGGGCATGTGCTCCTTGGAGACGCGGAGGGCCTTTTCGCCTTTCTTTCCGCCCACGAGGTCGAGGTGCCATTTGCCGACCTGGCCGGTGACGTAGCCGGCGGCCTTGAGGCGTTCGGCGATGGTCAGCTGCTCGAGCGGGAGGGGTCCCTTGTTATTGTCCTCGACCCCGAAACGTTGTTGGTAGCGTCCGGTGAGGACGCCGGCGCGAGACGGCACGCATTGCGGAGCGGAGACGTAGCCGCGCGTGAAGCGCACGCCGTCGCGCGCCATGGCGTCGAGGTTCGGGGTGCGGATGTCCTTGTCCGAGCCTTGGACGCCGAGATCCGCCCAACCGTGGTCGTCCGAATAGATCAGGATAATGTTCGGCTTGTCCGCGGCAAAGGCCGCGACGGCGAAGAGCAGGGAGGCGAACGTAAGTCTGAGCATCCCCAGAGCTTAAATAAGTACCGTACAGATTACAGAAGAAAGAGACAGAAGTTCAGAGCCGCGTACCGTTGATCTTCGTCCAGGGTGAAAACGCACCTGAGGCGTGGACCTTGACCTTGCGGCACCAGATACGGTCGGCGGTGAAAGCGAAGAGGAGATCCTGGTCTTTGCCACCGAGGGCGACGCCGAGCGCACGAGCGTGGTCAGGAAAGGGGAGGATGACCTGTGTGGGTCCGTCGTCGGCGCAGATCTGAAGTCCGGCCCTGGTGGCGAGAATCAATTGACCTTCCTTGGCATAGATGGCGCCGGCCGTGCCGGCGTTGTCGTCCCAGTCGCTCACGTGCAGCCAGAAGAACTTTTCTTTATGGGTCAGCGAGCCGTCGGCGTTAGTTTGGTAGCTGTAGGCCCATTTGGACTGACCGTCAGCGGCGGCGAGAATCCATTGGTCGGGGCGGAGGGCGAGGCCCGTGGCGTGTTTCAGGTCAGGGTCGACGAGGGTCTTCTTGCCGTCCTTCACCCACCATACGCCTTCATCCGCGCCGTCACCGCTGGCGTAGAGTCCGCCTTTCGGCAGTGCGAGAATCTGCCTGGCCTTGAGTCCGCTGATGATCTCCGCGGCGTGGCCACTGGTGTCGTAAGCAATCATTTTACCGGTCTGCGAAGAGGCGGCGTAGAGTTCACCCTTGGCGCCGACACTCAAGGCGTTCGCCTGGGCGGCGTCGGCGAAATCGGTAATCCTGCCGTCGAGCCCAATGCGCTGGATACGGTCAGTCTGGGTATCGATGAAGAAGATCTCGCCAGCGGCGTTAGGGGTGGGGCTTAAAATCCCCGGACGCTGATCGGCGAAGAGCTGCCAGCCCTCGCCAGGTAGGAGCACGTCCTGGGCGCGGGGTGCACTGGTGCCGGCGGCGACGGGTGTGGGCCAGTCCTTCCAGATAAAGGCCATGGCTTCGCGGTGATGATCATAATACCCGGCGACGTGCCCGCCATTGATGATGCGGAAGCGGTAATCGTAGCCGGAGAACTTCATCGCCTTGTCCATCTCTTGATCAAGGAGGAACCAGTCGCCCGCGCAGTTCTCCATGTCGCGCATGCCGGTGGTGAGATAAGCCCGGATGGGCTTGGCTTCATATTTCCGGACGAGGGTGGGGTATTCGTGTCCGCCGCGGAAGGCGACGAAGCTGCCGCTATTGGCGTAGACCCGGCTGAACCATTCCGGACGCTCCCAGGCGGCGGTGAACGCCGCAATGGCGCCGCTGCTGCCGCCGGAGATGCAGCGGTCGTTACCGGAGACGGAGAGGTTCAGTTTCTGCTCCTTGGCGATATAAGGCAGCAGTTCTTCGACCAGAAAGCGGGCGTTCGCGTCGCCGACGCCGTCATATTCCAGGCAGCGGTTACGTCGGCCGACTGTTCCTTTCATCGGGGCCGGGGTGTCGCCGGGGCGGACGAAGATGCCGACGCAAACTGGGATTTCGCCGGTGGCGATCAAGGTTTCAAGGAGTTCTTTCTCTTTTGGATTATAGCCGTCGGTCTTGACGTAGACGCAGGCGGGCTTGGCGGCGTCGTATTGCGCGGGGACGAAGACGACGACGTCACGGACGGTGCCGGGGAAGATCTTGCTGTCGGTGAAAACGAATTTACGGATGTCGCCCTTCTGGATTTTATCCGGCGCGATTTCTGGTGCCGTGTAAGTGGCGGCTTCGGGCGTCGCAGGTGCGGCGATGGCACTGCCGGCGAGCGGCTTGATCAGCCATTGCAGGTGCTTGTCGTTGGCGTTGTAGGCCCATAGGTCGATCTTGGCCCCGGGTGTCTTCACGCCTCCGAGGTGATCGATACCTTTGGCGTTGGTGTGCTTGGGTAAGAAACTGAAAGAGCCGTCGGCCTGTTTGACGATGCGCCAGAGCTGCTCGGGTCGATTGGTGTCGGTTTCGAGCATGAGCGGCGTGCCGTTCTCAAGCCCGGCCTGAGCGGCCGTGAGGGCGAGTTCCGGTGAGGCGACGGAACGGATCGAATAGAAGTCGCCGCCCTTGGGCACAAAGGTCCATTTCTGGTTAGGCTGACCGGAGACTTTGCCGACGGTGAGGCGGGCGGCGGGCTTGGGTGCTTCGAGCACGAGGTCAGGTGCGCTGGCGGAGAAGATGGCGTAGGCGCCCCAGTCTTCGGCATGGGCCGGGAGGACGAGGCCGAGGGTGAGGAGGGTGAGGAGATGCGGGCGCATATTAGTTGGGATTCGGCTCAAGGGCAGGACTGTAAAAGAGCGTCACCGCGGCGAACAATAGGAAGCCGCCGGTCAGGAAAAGGCCGCCAGCGGTCGCGTGCGTGAGGTCGTTGAGCGCGCCGATGAGGTAAGGGCTCACGAAGCCGCCGAGATTCCCGCAGGAATTGACGAGGGCGATGCCCGCGGCGGCCGCGGTACCACGGAGCAGCGCACCCGGCATGGACCATTGCACAGCCATCAGACCCATGACGCCGGCGGCGGCCAGGGAGATGCTGATGACGCCCAGGGTGCCGTCGGAGGTGAGTCCGCAGAGTGTGAAGCCGACCGCGGCCAGCAGGGCGGCGGCGCTGGCGTGCCGGCGGCGTTCGTGATGTCGATCTGAGCGTCCGCCGAACCAAAGCATGAACACGACCGCCCCGGACCAAGGGATGGCGCTGATAAGGCCGACGCGCAGGTCGCCAGCCCAGCCGAGCCCCTTGATGATGGCGGGAATCCAAAACGACAAGGCGTACAGGCCCATCATGGTGCAGAAATAAAGCAGGCAGAGTTTCCAGACGAGCGGATGGCGAAATGCTTTCAATGCGGAGTCAGGAGCGGTGTCGCCGCTGATCGGAGTGTTCACCTCGGCTTGCAGGTCGTCGGTGAGTCGGCGTCGCTCTTCTTCGTTCAGCCACGGGGCGTCGGCCGGGCGATCCGGCAGGTTGCGAAAGACCCAGAGGGCGAGCAGGAGGCAGGGGATGCCTTCCAGTACGAAGAGCCACTGCCAGTTCTGCAGGGCGGCGCTGGGAGGGTTTTGCAGGATGAAGCCGGAGAGCGGCCCGCCGATGAGTCCAGCGACGGGAATCGCGGTCAGGAAAAGCGCGAAGACGCGTGCACGGATGGCGGCCGGATACCACGAAGTAATGTAGAGGATTACGCCTGGGAAGAAGCCAGCTTCGGAGGCGCCGAGGAGCAGGCGCTGCCCGTAGAATTGCTGTTCGGTGTGCACGAGGGCACCCGCCGCGGAAATGAATCCCCAGAGCAGGATGATCAGCGCAATGGCCCGCCGCGCCCCGATGCGGTGCAGCATCAGGTTGCTGGGAACTTGGAAGGCAAAGTAACCGATGAAGAAAAGCCCAGCACCCAAGCCGTAGGCCGCATCGCTCAGCTTGAGCGCGGCGCCGAGGTCGTGTTTCGCGAAACTCACGTTCACCCGGTCAATATAATTGACCAGGTAACAGGAGAATAGGATCGGAAGGATGCGGAGGCTGACCCGGCGGTAGAGAGGGCTCATCCTCGGGGTCGGGCCTTATTTCTTTGCTTCAACGTTCTTCTCGCCGTTGATCGTGAGATTCTTCACGTCAGCGGTCTTCGAGCCGGCTAGCCAGCTGCGTTTCTTGGCCGTGGCGAAATAAGCATGCTGGGCTTTGAGTTCCTGGCCGTCGATGTTGCAGGCCATCTGGTCATCCTTCCATTCGACGCGGAGGTGGTGCCATTCGCCGACCTTGGCGTTATATTTGAGCGAGGCGACGGTGTGTGAGGCCTTGGCGGAATCTTCTTGGATCACCACGCTACCGCCGAGGACGACGACGCGGCCGACATGCTTATCGGAATCACAGCCGACATAGAAGGCGCCGGCGGCGTCCTGCTTGAAGTCGAGTTCGATGACAGCGGCGGAGAGGCCGACCTTATGATGCAACACCGGGACGTGTTTGTCTTCGGGGATTTCCACCATGTGGAGCACGCCGTTGTCGGGTGTCCACTTGCCCTTGGCCTGGGACCACTCGGCGCTGAGGGGCTCCTTGAGGGTGGGTGCAGCGACGGCTGGGAGGGGCTTATCGTTGAGGAGCGGCTTGAGGTCGGCGCCAAAGACGAGGGAGGTGAGGAGCAGGGGGAGGAGGGAGCGCATGGGGTGAGTGTGGAGTATCGAGTGTGGAGTATGGAAATGAAAAGCGTCGGGCTGAGAACTGGGACGTGGGAGATTACAAAGAAGCGTCGCTTTAAGCCTACGCTTAGCGGGTGGGCTCGACGACGACGTCGTCGATCTCGATGCCTTTCTCGCCGCCGTTCTGCATCCAGTTTAGCTTGCGCTTGGTGGCGTCGAAGTTCGGTCGCTTCAGGGTGCGCTTCCATTTGCCATCGACTGACATGTCTACGGTATCGCCTTTGAAGACAAGTTTCACCGAGCGCCATTCGTTGTCGGAGAGGTCGATTTTCTCGGCGGGCAGGACTTCGTTCGTGCGTAAGGATCCGCTCACGGCCAAGGGCGGGAAGTTCTTCTGAAGCAGGGGATGGTTCTTGTCGAAGGTGTGTCCGTCGACTTCGAGCACGACTGAATCGCGATTAAGACGGACCCGAAGCATGTGGTCGGTGCCGCCGTAGCCGTCGTCGCCGTCGACGAACAGCCAGAGCATGCCGCCTTTCTCCAGGTGACGATAGCGGAACGACAACGTCAGGTCCTTGCCGGCGAGCGGCAGGTGGACCATCGGCGGATACTTGCCGCCGCTGGAACCGTGCGTCCACATCACGCCATCGCGGATAGTGGTATTCTTATTCGGAATCGCCGTGATGAATTTCTTCGCGTCGAAGGATGCGCCGAAGTCTTCGCGGACGGAAAAGGTTTCAGGGGTGGCGCAACCCGCCAGAAGCACGGTGCCGAGCAGGAGGATGAATTTCATTTAGATTGTTCGCCAGCGAGCAGGGCTTCGGCGTAACGACGGCCGATTTCGAGCGTGCCGATGGCGGTGAAGTGGGTGTGCGAGGGCGGCAGGGTCTCAGCGCCGGCGGTGTCGACGTAGCGGGTGCGGGGTAGGGCGGCCGCGACTTCCTTCTGGGCGTCGATGACCTTGGGCATGAAGATGTTCTTGCCGTTGCCGAACCGGGTGTTGACGCCGATGAGTAGAATCAAATCGGGCGACTCGAGTTCGGCGCGCAGGCTTTTCAGCATCGCCGAGAGATTGGCCACGTAGAGGGGTGCGTCCTTTGCGTTGGCGTCGCTCTCGCCCTGTACCCAGACGAAGGCACGAGGGCGAAGCGTGATGTCTTTGGACTTCGCGGCGTCGATGGCGGCCTTGGTCTCATCAATCATCGCGCGGTAGCAGGCGTCTGCCTTACCCGGCAGCCCCACGTTCCAGTCAGCGGCGACGGAAGTGCCGCTGAAGGCGGTCTTGATGACTGCGAGCGGACGGGACTCTTTCGTCGCCAGCGTGCGGACCATGCCGATCTCGGGTCCGAAGCCGCCCTTGGACTTCTTGTTGAAGTTGCCGTATTGGCGACCGACTTTCTTGGCTGCTTCACCCTGCATCGCCGGAGTGCGCGGTTGGAACTGCAGGGTCGTCCACTGGCGGGCGCTCGTGCCGTCAAATTCATCAGGAGGCGGATCACCCACGCGCCACCAGAACATCGTAGCGGCGTCCTTCGGGTCGGCCGGCAGCTCTTCCGCATAGGCGTCGTAGCCGACCGCGTTGGACTGACCGGCGACCAAAATGAGGTCGCGGGTCTCGGCGGCGGAGAGTAGCCCGTGCAGGAGCAGGGCCAGACCTATGGGGAGGCGGCGGAACATGGGGTACCTCTGGGTAACCCGCCCGCCCTCGGAGTTCCACCTTTTCCTGCGGCCTAGGCCGTCATTTTGCCTCTTTTAGCAGGAACTCGACCAGTTCCTGGCATTCGAAGAACGAGGGGCCGACCTTATGGCCTTCGCCAGGGATTATCTTGACTGTGAACTTCCCGCCGAGGGCTTCGTAGCGTTCCTTGAGGAGCAGGGTGTTGTCAATGTAGGGAACGACGACGTCGGTGTCGCCATGGACGGCAAACATCGGGACCTTGGCGGCGGCGAGTTTGGCGAGGTTGTCGATGGGATTGAATTCCTTGAGCCGGAAGGTGAGCTCGGATTCAGTCATGTCGAAATCCGTGAGGGTCTGCACCTTGGAGTTCTTGAGCGGCCAGCTGGCGAGATTGCAGACGGGATAGATGCCGATCCAAGCCTTCACCTTGTCGGGATTGCGAAACGCCCAGGTGAGCGTCATCATGCCGCCGCGGCTCTGGCCGAGCAGGATCGGCTTGGACGAATATCCGCGTTTCACCATCTCGTCGTAGAACTTCGTGAACTGCGCCGCGCTCTTAGGCGCCCCCCGGACTTCACCGAGGTCGTAGCCGGCGATCGCGATACCAGCCTGCTGGCAGGCGTCGGCGTAAAGCTTATGCTGGACGATGGAGACACTGCCGCCGAGGGCCGGCGCATACCAGAGCCAAGGCTTGTCCTTGGCTGGGGTCGCCGCCGGATGGATCACGGCCTTATGTCCGTCGACCACGAAGGTCTCGGCCGCGGACAGCGGCGATGCGGCTACCGCCAGGGTAAGGACGGCTAAGCGGAGTAACTGGGTCATGTGGAACACTATAACCTTTGCTTACTTGAACTCGAGCTTGGTCTTGGGCAGTGCCGCCTGGATCTTCGCCTGCTGTTCTTGGGAGAAAGGCGCTTTGACTGGTACGAGGCGCATGGATTTCAGGAAGGCGAAGGGCTTGAGGGCGGGGATGCGCTCGTCCGACAGGGGCATCTTGTCGATCTCCAGATGGTCCAACTGCGTGAGGCCGGCGATGACCTGCAGGTCGGCGTCGGTGAGGGCCTGGGCGTTGGTGAGCGTGAGGCGGCGCAGGGAAGCGATGTCCTTCACGATCGCGATGCAGGCGACAGATTCGAAGCCTTCGCCGAGCTGCAGGGATTCAAGTGGGAGCTTGGTGATAGCCTTCAGCGCCTGCGGGGTCGCTTTGGAGGTGCCAAGTTCGAGGCCTTTGAGCTTGGTGAGCTTGGCGAGGTGCGGTGCACCAGCGTCAGTGAACTTGGCATGCGCGAGGCTGATGCTTTCGAGGTTGGGCAGGTGATCACAGAGTTGGCGTAGGCCTTCGTCATCGATGGAGCTGCCGCGGTGGCTGACGCGGGTGAGTTTCGTGAAGCCTTCGAACTGGGCGTAGGCCTTGCCGGTCATCTGGGTGCCGACGAACGAGAAGTTCTCGAGGTTCTTGAGGCCGGCGAGCTGCGCCATGCCGGCGTCGGTGAGTTTGCCGTTGTTGGTGAAGCGCAGGGCCTTGAGGTTCGTGAGCTTGGCGAGGGGTGGCATCCAGTCGTCGTTGAACTTCGTCGAGATGATGTTCAGCGACTCGAGCGTCGAGAGGTGGCCGACATGCTCGAAGAAAGCCGCATCATAGGGGTCGTCCTTACGATGGTCGTGGGGACCGGCACCGGGGACGTTAAGGTCGATGAGCTTTATGCCCTGACCGTCGGTAGTCAGTTCGATCTTGCCCTTGGCTCCGGTGACGATGCGCGTGACGGCTTCGACGTGAGCATCGACCGCGTAGGCGGAAACGGTAGTAAGTACCACGGAGAGTGCTAGGAAGGGGAGGGTGCGGATTGGGTTCATGGTTATTTTTCTGAGTTAAAGGGGTTCATGGTTATTCGTTCTTTGTTCCTGGTTGTTTGTGCCTGACGAAGAACGACGAACAAAGAACCAATTACATTCATTCCTTAGTATTTGGGAAAGATGGCCGGAGTGGGGAAGCGTTCTTGAAGGAGGTCCGCCGGCGACGCGCTCCCGCTCCCGTTGATGGTCTCTTCGCGAGGCAGTTGGACGTCGGGCCAGGCGGCAGGCTTGATACGTACGACTTTGCCGGGGCGGATGCCTTCGGTGATGAGATCGATCTCGAGACGCAGCTGGATCCCGCTGCTGCCCATCGGGGGAGCGCTGGCTGACTGGATGACATCAAGAATTTTCCCACGGGCGGCCATCTGGGAAGGGCCGGCGGTGCCGGCCTCCGTGTGCTTCAGGGTGTTCTCGGCGCTATTCATCAGGGCTTGGCCCTCTTTTTTGAAATCGGCGTAGAGGGAGGCATCCATGCCGCCGAAAAGCGTCACGGTGACCATCGCGCGGCCGAACTTGCCGTATTCGATCGCGTCGACCCAGCCAGGGAGCCATCGGCTGCGCATGAAGGTTTTGTGATTCTCTGTCTGAAGCTTGGTCGCTCGCTGCGAAGCCTCGTCATCCAGCCAGATGTCGGTGACATGGTAGCGCAGGAAGATCCCATCGGGGCAGGGTTTCCAAGTCAGCCCGAGTTGGACTGATCGGCCGTTGAGCGATGTTCTTCCTTCGGCGATAAGGTCGGCGGCGGATAACACTTCGCGCCCTCGCCAGATACGGGTGGAGTTATCAATGCCCAGCTTGTGGTCGGTGGCCTTGCCGTCGCCGCCTTGTTTCGGTTCGAGGGTGGCGACGATCGTACCGGAGGTCTTCTGAAGGTCGGCTTCTTTGAGTCTCCAGGTCATGCCCATGCGCAGGCGGTAGCTCGGTTCGTCTTCCAGTAGTAGCACGTGGTTCTCGGCGGGAAATACGCCGACTCCGCGGCGATGATTGGCGTCGCGGAGTCGGTTATCTACCGGCAAGACGGGCACCGAAGATAGCTTCGGATCCGGCGGTAGGTAGGCGGTGACGTGAAGAATCGTGCCGAGCGGGATGTCGCGGAGGTCGGCCGGGGCCCCTTGGTATCGCACCATGCCGTAAGGCAGCATTGCGAATGGGTTAGGTTCGGTGCTGCGAAAGATGCCGGGGCCTTGCACACGGAGGCTACCCCGACGGTTGGCATGATCGACGAAGGCTAGTTCGCCCTGATAGGTGTGCGCTTTTTCAATCGCCGGGAACTTGCCCGCTTCGGGGCGGAAGGGCTCCGCCACTTGTTCTTGGTTCTTCGTTCCTGGTGCTTCGTTGGCGGCAAAGGCGCCCAGAATCAAGAGCGAGGAACTAAGAACCAGGAACAAAGAACGATTTCCCATCAGTACTTCGGGAAGATAGCTGGGGTGGGGAAGCGGTCTTCGACACGGAACTCTCCATCGCCGAGGTATTCTTCGCGCGGCAGGTCGACGGCCGGCCAGAGTCCGGGACGGATACGCACGACTTTGCCGGGTCGGATGCCTTCGATGATCAGATCGGTCTCCATGGAAACCTGGATGCCGCTGCTACCCATCGGTGCTTCGCCGGGAAGTTTGACCACGTCGGCGATGGGGCCCTTGGAGGCCATGTGCGCGGGGCCGTAGTGCCCGCCGGCATGCTTCAAGGTGTTCTCGGCCGCGTTGATCAGCGCCGGATTACCTTTCTGGAAGTCGGCATAGAGTGCCGGGTCCATGCCGCCGAAGAGCGTCACGGTCACCTTGGCTCGGCCGAACTTGCCATACTCCACGTTGTCTACGTGGGCCGGCATCCAGCGGCTACGAATAAAGGCTTTATGCGTCTCGGTCTGATTCTGGGCGGCGCGTTGTAACGAGTCGTCATCGAGCCAGATGTCGGAGATGTGCAGGCGCAGGAAGATGCCGTCCGGGCAAGGCTTCCAGACGAGGCCGAGTCGGACGGGTTGACCATCGAGCGTTTTCTTCCCTTCGGCGATGAGGTCGGCGACAGAGAGGGCTTCGCGACCACGCCAGATGCGGGTGGCGTTATCGAAGGTCAGTTTCTGTTCGGCAGGCTTGCCGTCGCCGCCCTGCTTGGGCTCGAGCGTGGCCAGGATGGGTGTGGCCGGCTTCTCCAAGTCTACCCCTTTGAGCTTCCACGCCATGCCTATGCGCTGGCAGTAGCTGGGCTCGTCCTCGAGCAGGAGCACGTGGTTTTCGGCCGGGAATACGCCGATCCCGCGGTAGTGGTTGGCGTCGCGATCCTTGTTGTCCACCGGCAGCACGGGGACGGACGAAAGCTTCGGGTCGGGTGGCAGGTAGGCCGTGACGTGCAGGATCGTCCCGAGCGGGATATCGCGGAGGTCGGCCGGCGCGCCATGATAACGGACCATGCCGTAGGGCAGCATTGCGAACGGGTGCGGGTCGTTGCGGCGGAAGACGCCGACGCCAAGCACGCGGAGGCTGCCACGTCGGTTCACATGGTCGACGAACACGAGCTCACCCTGATAGGTGTGGGCTTTCTCGATTGGCGGGAATTTGCCCGCCTCTGGACGGTAAACTTCGGCTGCTTGTTCCTTGTTCTTTGTTCCTGGTGCTTCGTTGGCCGCAAAAGCGCTAGCAACAATCAACAATGAACCAAGAACGAAGAACGATGAACGGCGTGCCATGAACAACGAACCAAGAACAACGAACGTCTTTAACCAAGAACAACGAACCAAGAACCTGCCTTTCGGTTTGTTCATAGCGTCACGACCTTATTGCTGTCGGCGAAGCGGTCGATCTCCACGCCCATGCGCTGGGCCATGAGGAGGAGAAGGTTGCTCATGTGGGCGTCCGAATTGACCGGTCGGCTGCAGACCTGGTAGTGGGCCGTGGTGAGTGAGCCGTCTTGACCGAACGTGTAACCGGGGAAGTTCGCCGTCGCGCGATTAAAATCCTTGTGGGTGCCGTGCTTCAGGCCGAGACCTGACCCGCCGGCGAGCACGAGAGGGAGGTTGGCGTTGCCGTGGCTGTGGCCATAGGACATGCCGCTGCCGAAGAGCGACATGGTCGAGTCCAGGAGTGGTTTGCCTCCGAAGTCCTTGGTTTCGGCGAGGCGGCTGAGGAAGTAGCTGAACTGCTCAATGGCGAAGGTGTCGTAGTTCGTCAGCTTCTCCATGTAGCCGGGGTCGCCGCCGTGGTGGCTGAGCTGGTGGCGCGATTCGGTAATGCCGATCTCGGGAATGGCGAACGCGTCGCCTTCGCCGCCGAGGCTGAAGGTGGCCACGCGCGTGGTGTCCGTCTGGAAGGCCAGGACCATGAGGTCGTAGACCGTGCGGAAATAGTCGCCGGCCTTGGTGGCCGGGACGTCGCGGTTGGTGCGCTGGCGGTCGGACGCGGAGATCGTGGGCAGCGGGGTGTCGAGCCAGACGTCGGCGCGGCGGGTGCGGATCTCGGCTTCGCGGACGGAGGTAAGGTATTGGTCCATGCGACCTTTGTCTTCGCTGCCCATCTTCTTCTCGAGCTGGCGGACCTCCGCCAGGTTGGCGTCGAGGACGCTGCCCTTGCGGCGGAGCTCGCGGCGCTGGGCGGCCTTACCGCCCTTTGGTTCCTCGAAGAGGGAAGCGAAGATCTCGCTGCAACGGCGCATCGCGGGCAGGCGGACGCCATCCGCGGTCCAAGCGAGGGAGTCCTGCGTGAGGGCGATCTCCATCGAGCTGATGCGGGTATGCTGGGCGGTGACTTCCGCCATCTTCTGGTCGACGGAGATGGTATTGCGGTCCGTGGGGCCGAGTTTGCCGCCGGTCAGCCAGGTGCTAATGCAGTTATGATGGTGGCTGAGGCTGCCCGGGTGGTAGAGGCCGCTGATCGGAGTGACCGACTGGCGGTGTTTCTCGAGCGGCTTGAGGGAGCGGGAGAACCGGTAGTCTGCGCCGGCTTGGGTGATCTGGTAGTTGAGCGAGTGGACGCCGTTCGCGAGGTAGATGAAGGCACTGCGACGGGGCGTGGCGGTCAGCTTCTCGGAGGCGCGCAGTGGGAGCATGCACTCGAGCAGGGGGAGGGAAATCAGCGCACCCATCGCGCGCAGTGCGTGGCGGCGATCGATGCGCCAGGATTGGGAGAGGTAGTTAGCCATAAAGTTCTTAGTTAGATAAAGGTTCTTAGTTTAAAGAAGTTCTTGGTTCTTGGTTCTTAGTTCGTGGTAAAGAGGCAGGAGTTTCTGGTTAGGAGTTCTTGGTTCCTGGTTTGAAGGTGTTGGGGGACGGGGCGGACAGGAGATAGCGGATGAAGCCGCCGACCTTGACGTGGGTCAGCTCCGCTTGGGCGTAGATAGCGTCGAACTCACCTTGGGAGAGGTAGCCTTGGTCTAGGGCGACGTAGAGTTGGCTTTGGACTTCTGAGCATGAACGCTGGGAGTAGCGCAGGAACTTGATGAACTCGGGATTGCTGCCGCCGTCGAAGCCTTCGGCGATGTTATGCATGGTAGAGCCGGCAGCGCGGGTGATCTGGTCCCGGAGGCCGAAGTCCCGGGAAAATTCGCCGTGATGTGCAACAGCGTAGACCTGCCGAGTCAGTTCTCGTGCCAGCTGCCATCCTTCGATGTCCTCAAAGCAGCGGATGGGCATGGGGGCGGAGTTCTTGGTTGGGGATTCCGAGTTCTTGGTTCGGAGTTCTTCGTTATTTGGCCGGGGCGACGCGGGCATGATTTCATCTTCCCCGTGGCTTTCGCAACGAGGAACCAAGAACAAGGAACCAGGAACATTACTCATCGCTTCTGAAGGAGTTCTGATGTGGCTACGGCTTTCACGATATCTTGCAGGCGGTAGTCTTGCTTCTTCGCCTCGGCGACGATGGCGTCGATGTCCGCTTTGTCGTCGAAGGTGAGGACTCGGCGCAGGGCGTAGGTGCTGAGGTGTTCGACGAAGGCGCGGGCGACGGCGTCGCGGTCAGCGATCAGGAGTTGCTTGAAGGCGACGGAATCCTTGAAGGCGCGGCCATCGGGCATGGCGCCGGCGGGCTTGATCGCAGGGTCGGCACCGACGCCGGCGGGCACTTTCTCCTGCGTGCGCCACTGGCCGATAGCATCATAGTTATCCCAGGCGAAGCCGAGAGGGTCGATCTTCGAGTGGCAGGCGGCGCAGTTCGGGTTCGTGGAGTGCGCCGCAAGTTTGTCACGCAGCGAGGCCTTGGTGCTTTGGGGCGTCGGGGGTTCGATGGCCGGTACGTTGGCGGGCGGGGGCGGGGGCGTCTTGCCGAAGATGGCCTCGCTCAGCCAGACGCCGCGGTGGATCGGGCGGTGACGGGTGCCGTCGGAGGTCAGTCCGAGCACGGCGCCCATGGTGAGCAGGCCGCCGCGATGGTCCTCGGGCTTGAGCACGACACGCTGGAAGCCTTCGGTCTTAGGTTCGGGTAGGCCGTAGAAGTCGCAGAGGCGGCTGTTCGCCATCGTCCAGTCCGAATCGATGAAGCCGTCGATCGACAAGTTCTTGCCGAACATCTCGCGGAAGTATTCGACGGCTTCGCCGCGCATGCTCGTCTCGAGCCAGGAGTCATAATTGGGGTAGAGCTTCTTGTCGGGCGGGAACATGCCCACGCGGTGCAACTGGAGCCACTGACGGGAGAAGTCGTCGACGAAGCGTTCGCTCCGCGGGTCCTTTAGGAGGCGGTCGACCTGCTTACTCAGATTGTCGCCTTTGAGCGCGTCGCCCTTGGCGGCGTTGAAGAGCCCGTCATCTGGCATCGAGCTCCAAAGGAAATAGGATAGGCGCGAGGCCAACTCCCAGTCCGTGAGCTTATCCCGCTTCGTAGGTTCACCTTCGACGAGGTAGATGAAATTGCGCGAGGTCAGCACGCCCTGCAGGGCAACGCGGTAGGCCTCGGCGGTCTTCTCGCCGGCGGCACGCTCGGAGGCGTAGGCTTTGAGGTATTCGGATAATTCATCGGCGCGGACCGGTCGACGCCAGGCGTGCTCGGCGAAACTGCGGAGGTGTTCGGCGATCACCTCGGGTGACGCGTTGTCGGCTGGGAGTAGTCCTTCGCGGCGGGCCTTCTCGGTTGGTGTCAGTAGCGGGCCTTCCCATTCGATCCAGTCGACGAGCACCGTGGAGAAGATGCCGTTGCCCTTGTCGTCAAACATCTGCGGAGCATTCGTATTCAGCAGCTGGCGTTCGCTGCTGTGCGTGAAGAGGTAGGTCTTGCTCCCGAGCACGTTGCGGAAGGCGGCGCCGCTGCGACGGTCGACGCCATCGGTGGCGACGACGCTGAAATGAAGATCCGCCGGCATGTCGAGGTAGACATCGAACTCGTAGACCTTCGGGCTGTCTTCGGGCGCGTTGATATCGAACTCGATGAGGCTGGCGACGGTCTCTTCGCCGGTGGATTTTCCGATGCTCAGGTGGGCCGGTTGGCCACCGGGCGGACGGATGCCGCTGGCCTTGAGGCGCAAGCGGTAGAGCCCGCTCTGTTCAGGCCCGACCTTACCAAACCATTGGGGCGAAAGCGCGGTCTCGATCCGGCCCGGGAAGAGCAATTGGCGTAGCGGGCGCTTGATCCCGAATTGGTCGAGCGCGGACTGGGCGGTCTTCATGTCGCCGTAATGCATCTCCGCCGCCGTCTTGCGCACCTTGCGGGTTTCGCCGGCCTTGGCGGGAAAGGCGCGCTCGAGCACCGTGTCGGCGGCGCGGTAATAGCGATCCACGTGCGAGGGCGAAAGCGAGAGTTGGGAGCCGATGCGCTCGAAGCCGTGCCAGAGGGAGTCTTCGTTCAGTCCGCCTGGCGCAGCCGGATTATAGCGGGCGCCGAGCAGGTCGTAGACGGTGTTCTGGTATTCCTTCCGGCTGAGGCGGTAATGCGTTACCGGGGGGCGAGCTGCCATGCGAGCGGCGCGGCCTTCCTTGATGCGGGCGTCCAGGTCCGACACAAAGGCGGCGATCTCCGCTTGGGTGGGCTTGGCTTCTTTGTCCTTCTTCGGCGGCATCTCGCCGGAGTTGACCTGCTCCATGGCTTCCGCCCAGTGATGGGTGTCGGCGCCGAGCTTGAAATCACGCGAGAGCTTGTCGAAACGCAGGTCGCCTTTTTCCTTCTCCGGTCCGTGGCAGCGGGCGCAGTGCTTCTCGATGAAGGCTTCGTAGGGCTCAGCGGCGCTGGAGATACAGGCAAGGCTGAGGCTGAAAGTGAGGAGCGCAGATGCTCGGGAGAAATGACTGCGACAGGACATATTGCGGGGCAAATGGATGGGGCGGCGTGCGGGGAGGACGCTGGGCTATTGAGGGGACTCTGATTTAAGGGGTCAAGTTCCTGCCTATTCGACGAAAATCAGCGCATTACTGTTCAGCAGGGCGCGACAGAAGGCGGGTTTGCCGTGCTGGGCGATGAGCTTCTCGGCGGCGGCCCGTTCGGTGGCCGTGGGCTGGCGCTGCAGGGTGAACGAATAGGCCTGGGCGATCGGATCCGGTCCATCGAGACGGGTGGCGAGGGCTTTGGCCATATCCAGCGTGAAGCTATTATTAAACAGGGTGAGGGCCTGCAGGGGGGAGGTGGTGTTGGCGCGCTTAGGCGACGCGAAGGCGATGTCAGGGAGGTCAAAGTCGTTCAGGATGTCGACCACGCTGGCGCGGGCGTTCTGGTGGTAGACGGCGCGTCGATAGGTTTCTGGGCCCTGCGTATCCAACGGGATGTAAGTTGAGACGTTATTCCTCAGGTAGCGGTAGAGGCGGAAGCCGGGCCCGCCCATGGGCTCGAGTTTCAGCTGGCCGGCGGTCGCTAGCAGGGTGTCGCGGATCTCCTCGGCGCCGAGACGGCGCGGCGGGAAGCGCCAGAGTAGTCGCGCGTCCTTGTCGACCCGCGCGGCGGTGGGGTTGAAGTCCGCGGACTGAAGATACGTCTGCGAGAGGAGGATCTCACGGTGCAGCGCTTTGATTTTCCAACCGTGGGCGATCAGCCGTTGAGCCAGGAAGTCGAGGAGCTCGGGGTGGGTGGGCTTGCTACCGAGGAAGCCGAAGTCGCTCGGGGTGTCCACGAGGCCGGTGCCGAAATGGTAATGCCACAGGCGGTTAGCGAGCACGCGGGCGGTGATGGGGTTGTCCTTGGTGATCCAATTCGCCAGCGCGACGCGGCGTTCACCTTCCGGGGCGTCGGCCTTCAGTTCATATTTGGGGGTGACTTGGTCGAGCACGCCGAGGCTGGCGGGAAGCACCTGGGCCAAGGGTTTCATCGGGTCGCCACCTTTCTGGACGAAAGTCGGGGCGGGCTTGGGCTGATGTGTGCCGACCCACATCTGGCGGAGTTTCGGCACGGCGGCGATGCGCTTGTCGAGGACGGCGAGTTGGCCAGTCAATTTCGCCAGCTGCTTGGCTTCTTCGGGGGTGGTGACTTCGCGGCGGACGCGTTCGAAGGCGTGCGCGGGTGACCAGGCTTCGCGGTCGTAAGAGTCGGCGACTTTCTGCCATTCCTGGCCGTCGCGAGAGACGAACATTTCATATTCGCACGGGGTGGCGCCTTGCGTGTTATCCCGGACTAATCTTCCTTTCGCGGTGCGGTAGGCGAGGCGGCTGATTCGTTCGACACGGGGCAAGGTGATGACGAGTTCTGCCGGATTGCCGACAAACCATTGCGCACCTTCATCGCCATCGATCGTGAGCGCTGCGCTATAGGCTTGGGGGAAATCATCGGCGGTGGCCCCTTTGGCGCCTTCGGCCGTGGAGCCATAGGAAGCAAGGGCCACGTTGCGCGGCGTAGCTTCGTCGGACCAGATTTCGAATTCAGAAATACGTCCACCGACGCCGCTTTTCGGATTGCTCGAAGTGGCCGACATGGTGAGTTTGACGAAGCGGGCGTCGACGGGGGTGATCTTCTCTTCCGTCAGGAGTGTGTCGGCCTTGGGCCGGCTGGGCTTGCGTGTCGCCAGCAGTTTCTTCGCTTTGGCTTCCACGGTCTTGGTCAGGTCATCCTGCGCGGCGACTATCTTGGCGCGCTCGGCGTTGAGGGGTGCCATGGCACCGTCGAAGGCTTGCTGTTCTTCCTTGGTCACGACCGTCCGCCGGCCGTGCACGACGCCTTCGAAAGCGGCGCGGAGGCGGTAGTAGTCCTCGGTCGCGATGGGGTCGAATTTATGATTATGACAGCGGGCGCAATTGATGGTGAGACCGAGGAAGGTGCCGCTGGTGGCGGTGATCATATCATCCAACGTGGCGGCACGGATGTTCTGTGTGGCGACGGGGTCCTGATTGCCGACATCGTCATAGGGGCCGGCGACCAAGAAGGCGCTCCCGACTTCGACGGCGGGCTGGTTCTGGCCGATGACGTCGCCGGCGAGATGCTCGCGCATGAGCTGGTCGAAGGGCTTGTCATCGTTCAGCGAACGGATGACGTAGTCGCGGAAGGGATAGAGGTCATCGATGACAAAGTTGCGTTCGAAGCCGTTACTCTCGCCGAAGCGGACGACGTCGAGCCAGTGGCGACCCCAATGCTCGCCGTAGCGAGGGGAGGCGAGCAGGCGGTCGACCAATGCTTCGGTCGCCTTGCGGGCATCGGCTTGGTGGGCGGCGACGAAGGCGTCGACCTCGGCCTGGGAGGGCGGAAGACCGGTCAGGTCATAGCTGAGCCGGCGGATGAGCGCCTGTGGCTTGGCGGGCGCGCTGCGCGTCAGTTTCTGCTCGGCCAGCTTGGCGTCGATGAAACCGTCGATGTCGGCGTGCGTGAATTCTTTGGCCAAGGGTTGGAGTGACCACCAGTTTTTATCGCCTCGTTTAACCTCCGCCGTGGCTTGGTCGCGCGGATCGATGGCGCCCGCCTTGATCCAAGCGGCGAAGTCGGCCAGCACCGTATCGGGGAGCTTCGGCTTCTTCGGCGGCATCTCCAGATCGACCTCGGTGTGGCGAATCGAGCGAAGTAGCAGGCTTTCCTCCGGCTTGCCTGGGACGATGATGGCCTTGCCGGATTCGCCGCCTTTCTGCCAGCCAACTTTGGAGTCTAGGAAGAGCCCGCTCTTCAGTTTCTTGGCCTTGGCGCTATGGCATTCGTAGCATTGCTCGACCAGCACGGGGCGGATCTTCTGTTCGAAGAACGCAACGCTGGCCGGATCCTCGGCGCCGATGAGCGGGGAGGCGGTAAGCAGCGCGAGACCGGCGCGGAAGAGCAGGGTGCTCATGCTAGGACCTGTTTGATGACCTGACCATGGACATCGGTCAGGCGGCGGTTGGCGCCGTTGTGATAATAGGTGAGCTTCTCGTGGTTGAGTCCGAGCAGCTGGAGGACCGTCGCGTAGAAGTCGTAACAGGTCGCAATGTCGGTGACGCTGCGTCGGCCGAAATCATCCGTGGAGCCGTGCGACACGCCGCCTTTGACACCTGCTCCCATCATCCACGTCGTATAGGCGTCCGGGTTGTGGTCACGGCCAGTCGTGCCGACTTGGTGGGTGGGCATGCGGCCAAACTCGGTGCACCAGATGATCAGCACGTCGTCGAGCATCCCGCGCTGCTTCAGGTCGGCGAGCAGGGCGGCGGTTGGCTGGTCGAAAATCGGGCAGTGCCGATCGTAGTCGGCCTTGAGCGTGCGGTGCGCGTCCCAGTTGAGGAGCCCGTCGACGTTGCTGGCGCGCGAGGCGCAGTAGAGGCTGACGTAGCGGACGCCCTTCTCGAGGAAGCGGCGGGTGAGCAGGCAGTTCTTAGCGTAAGCGGCCTTGAGCGGGTTGGAGTCGCGGGTGCCGTAGAGTGCGTGGACGTGATCCGGCTCGCGGGTGAGGTCGGTGACTTCCGGGGCGGCCAGCTGCATCTTCGCGGCGAGTTCATAGGCGGCGATCCGGGCACGGAGTTCGTCGTTGCCGGCGTGGAGTTCCGCGTGCTCGAGATTCGTCGTGCGCAGGAATTCGCGAGTGGCTTCGTCTTCCGTCTGGGAGATCTCGGTCGGTCGGCTCAGGTTGCGCAAAGGTTGTTGCGCTGCCATGCTGACGCCTTGGTGGCGGGCGGGCAGGAAGCCGTTGCCCCAGTTGGCTTTGCCGTTGGGCGGTTCGCCGCGGACGTCCTGCACGGAGATATAGGTCGGCAGGTTCTGGTTGAGCGAGCCGAGGGCATGGCTGACCCAGGCGCCGCCGCTGGGGTAGCCTTCGCGGGTGAAGCACGTATTCATCGCGATGCAACCTGGGCCGTGGGTGTTGCTGCGCGAAGTCATCGAATGGATGAAGGCTATGTCGTCGACGTGCTGCGCCATGTGTGGCAGGTTCGAGCTAATCATCTTGCCGCTTTTGCCAGCTGGCTTGAAGGCCCAGGGCGATTTCATCAGATTGCCGTTCTTGCCCTGGAAGGTCATCTCGACCGGGCCGGGCAAGGGCGTGCCGTCGTATTTGTCGAGGAGCGGCTTGTGGTCCCAGAGGTCGATGTGTGACGCCGCGCCCGGGCAGAAGATTTGTAGCACCTGTTTTGCTTTTGGCGCGAAGTGGGTGCCTGGCGGCAACGCGGCTCCGAGGTCGCTCATGAGCAGTCGCGACAAAGCAAGTCCTGTCATGCCAGTGGTCATCTGGCTGAGGAAGTGCCTTCGGGTTAGCTCTAGCGGGGCGGACATCGAGATATTCTACTCTTCTTCTGACGGCTTGCTACGCCCGATGTTCCAACGGGCAGCACTATTGTCTCACTTGGCCGGCCTGACCTCTGGTTTGCGCCCCCGCTGCTCAGCGGGAGCGGAAGAGGTCGCTGGTCAAGCACTCGACGACGAGGCTGCGCAGGCCGAGGCCCTGTTGCTTCACCTTCTCGTGGATGCGGTCGACGGCGAACTCGTCGGCCGGCTCCATGAGGCGACCGGTGCTATAGGCGAGCAACTGGCGGATGAGGTGGCGGGTGAACTGTTCCTCGCGTGTGTCGTGTAGGATGTCGCGGAAACCGGCGAAGTCCTGGTAGGTCTTGCCGGAGGCGAACTCGCCGGTGGTGTCGATTTTCGGCGCCGCTCCCTTTTTGGGCTTCGCATAGGTGTCGCGCCAGCGGCCGACTGGATCAAAAGACTCCAGGCTGAAGCCGAGCGGGTCGATCTTGCGATGGCACTCGGCGCAGGCGCGGTCGGTGCTGTGCTTGGCGAGACGCTCACGGATCGTGGTCGTACCGCTGACGTCGGGTTCGATCGCAGGTACGGTGTCGGGCGGCGGGGGCGGCTTGATGCCCAGGATGTTCTCGCTGACCCAGGCCCCGCGGATGACTGGCGAAGTTTCGACGCCGTTGGCGCTGACCGTCAGTACGGCCGCCATGCCGAGCAGGCCGCCGCGGTGCGTATCTCCCTTGAGGCTGATCTTTTGGAAGCCGTCGGCCAGGCGCAGGGTCTTCTGCTCGGGTAGGTCGTAGAGCTTGGCCAGCTTCTTGTCGACGAAGGTGTGGTCCGTGCGCAGGAACTGGCTCACCGGGAGGTTGTCCTTCAGCATTTCGCGGAAGAACAGGCGCACCTCGGTCTTCATCGATGCGGGCAGGTCCTCGGCGTAGTAGGCGCGATTCGATTCGCGTGGGGGTGGCGTGCCGCCGAGCTCGCGTAGGTTCAGCCAACTGTCGAGGAAGCCATTGACGAAGCCGTTGATGCGTTCATCGGCCAGCAGGCGGTCGATCTGCTTCTTTAGTTCCGCATCGCCGGTGATTTTACCTGAGGCGGCGGCGGCGACCAGGCTCTCGTCGGGCGGCGCAGCCCAGAGGGCGTAGGCGAGGCGGGTGGCAAGGTCGTAGGGCTGCAGGGGCCGTTCGTCCTCCTTAGTGACCTCGCTCAGGTACAGGAAGGAAGGGGAGCAGAGGATGAGCTTGATTGCATCGAGCGCCGCTTGGCGCGGGCTGGCTTTTTCGGCGAGCCGCTTCTCGATCATCCGCCGAATCGGCGCACGGTCGGTGTCCTGCAATGGGCGTCGGTACGCTTTCGCCGCAAAGGCGAAAAGCTGGTCGAGCGCTCGGTCGGGCTGGAAGCCGTTCTCGCCGAAGACGGCGACTTCCTCGGCGCCGCCCACCGGCTCGACCACGGGGCCCTGGACGATGATCTCACTGATGCGAATGTGCGGTAGCTGGCCTTCCCTGAGGATGTGCGCGCGATCGACGCCTGAGGAGCCGACCGGCGTCGAGAATTCTTTCGCGTAGCGCTTGTTGATCGTCACCACCGCGGCGCGCGATTCATAGGGTCCGTTCGGGAAGATGAAGCGCGGCGTCTGGCCGGCCTCGAGCCAGACGCGGAACTTCAGCCGGGTCGGCACGTTGTCGGGCACCACGCTGCTCCCCAGCAGCGGCTCGATGGCCTGCGGGTAATGGATATGGCCCTTGGTGACGTCGCCGGGCACGACGCCGAGGATGAAGGGCTCCGAGAGGTCGATGCCGAAGATGGCGGGGTCGTAATGGGTGTCGCGGTGCATCGCCGTCGCTTCGACCTCGATGTCGTAGAGGCCGGAGACCGGCACGCCCTGCTTGAAGTCCTCGATGTGTCCGTAGCCGCCCTGACGGGTGTCGGTGTTCGGCTGTTCGTAGATATTGAGGTAGCGGAAATTGAAGGCGCTCTTATGCGAGCCCGTCAGCTCTTCGTACTGGATGAAGTTCTTGTTGAAGCGCCAGGTCTTCGGCGCGGTGGCCGGCTTGCCGAGGCGGGTTTCGACGAGACGGTTGGCAGATTGGAAGTATTGGTCGACCAAGAAGCCGGAAGTCACCAGCGACTGACCGATCGTATCTAGGTGGCGGGCGGTCTTTTCCTTAGGGAAATCGGCGGTCAGCCCGAGGGTGTCGACACGGCGACCGAACAAGCTGGCGAGGGTCGCCTCATATTCGCGGTTGGAGAGCCGGCGCAGGACCGTGCGTGAACCGGAGCTCTGCAGCGAGGTCTCGGCCGCCGCGGTGCCGTCACGCAGGGCACGGATTGCCATGAGACGCTCATCGTCGGTCGGCTGGTCGGCCTTCTTCGGCGGCATGTCGCGCAGTGTCAGCTGGTCGATGATCTCGCGGGCCTCAATCACCTTGGGCAGCGTCTTCAACGGCAGCGCGAATTTGTCGAAAACACGGTCGCCCTTATGGGCGTCGGCGTCGTGGCACTCCGAGCAGTAGCGGCCCAGGAATTTCTCGACGGACTTTACCGGGGCCTCGGCGGCGGACGTGGAACCGACCGCCAAGACGGCGGACAGGGCCACCAAGGTGCGGAATGCCGACATCGACGTCACGACAGAGGTCCGAGGTCCAGGTCAGGCGAACCGTCCCGTGCTGCTGCCGAAGGCATGCGTCTCGACGCCCATCTTCTGGGCGATGTCGACGAAGAGATTGCAAAGCGGTACCTTGTGGCTGACTTCGCGCGCGACTTCGCGGAATTGACCGTGCTTGTAGCCGCCGCCGGCGAGCAAGATCGGCAGGTCGGTGTTGCGGTGCGAGTTGGCGTCGCCCATGCCGCTGCCGAAAAGTACGGTGGTGGAGTCGAGCAGCGTGCCTTCGCCGTCTTTCATCTGCGCGAGGCGACCGATGAACTTACCATACTGTGCGATCTGATAACGCTCGAGGGTAATGAGGGCGGCGATGGACTCGGGGTCGTTGCCGTGGTGGGAGATGCCGTGGTAATCCTTCTTGATACCTAGGTGCTGGGGGAGGAAGTCGCCGCCGATCTCCAGGGTGGCGATGCGGGTGCTGTCGGTCTGCAACGCGAGCGCGATGAGCTCATACATCAGCGGAAGGTCGTCGACCGCGTTACGATTGGCCGGCTTGGCGAAGGGTGCCGCCGGCTTGGGCAGATGGGTCCAGCGCTGACGCAGTTCGAGGCGCTTTTCGACGTCGCGCACCGAGGTGAAGTACTCCTCGAGTTTGGCCTTATCCTCTTGGTTGACCTGACTTGAGAGGCGCTTGGCTTCCTCGCGTACGGAATCCAGGATCGAGGCTTGCACGCGGTTTTCCTGCTCGCGACGGGTGAGGCGTTCCGCGGAGTCGCTGACGAAGAGTTTGTCAAACAGTTCGGCTGGGTTCGTGATCGGGGGTACGCGCACGCCGGCCTTCGTCCAGGCGAGCTGGCAGCCGCCGTGGATGCCGCCCTCCGAGCCGACGGTGAGCGAGGAGAACCGGGTCTGGTGGCCGATCTCTTCGGCGAGGAACTGGTCGATGGAGACGTTACTGCTCGGGCGGTTCTGCGCTTCCGAATTGAGCACGCCGGAGAGGAAAGAATGCACCGCGAAGTGGCCGCCCTTGACGCCGTGGTCGAGGCCGCGGAAAACGGTCATCAACTCACGCTGCTCCCAGAGGGGCTCGAGGAGTGTCGTCTTTTCGTAATCGCGTCCGGTGGTCTTTGGGAAAAGTTGCTTGGTCTGGTAGCCGAGCAGGTTGCCGATTGCCACGAAGCGGCGGGCACCGATGCCGGCCCCTTTGGCCACCTCCACGGTAGGGTTGCCGCTGAGGGCCTTTGCACTGAGAGAGCACAGGCCGGGGAGGGCCAGGGTGGCTCCCATGGAACGGAGGATAAAACGTCGACGATTCATATCAGGGGCGGACTAAGCGGGGGTGTTGATATTTTGCGTTATGCCTGCTTCCCGAAGCGAGCCTTTCCTTGGCTGTCGGGGAGTCGATTTCGAGGGGTCGGGCATGGGTCCGGACCTCTTTGACAGACCTCTATGTGCCAAGTTCCACTTTTTGGTGCGGTCGTGTCACTTACGAGAGTAGCTCGCGGACGACCCGGGCGGGCTGGTTGTTCGTGAGGGCCAAGGCGGCGCCGTTGCGCTTGTACACGAGCTTGTCGTGGTCGAAGCCGAAGCAATCGAGCATGGTGGCGTGCCAGTCGTAATGGTTCACGACGTCCTTCACCGCGTGGTGGCCCCATTCGTCAGTCTCGCCGTAGGTGAGACCGCCCTTGAAGCCGCCGCCGGCGACCCACTGGCTGAAGCCGTGGGTATTATGGTCGCGACCCCACTTGGCTTCGCCGGCGTCGTTCTGGAGGACCGGCAGGCGACCCATCTCACCGCCCCAGTGGACGATGGTGCTGTCGAGTAGCCCGCGTTGTTTAAGGTCGGCGACGAGCGCGGCGCTGGGACGGTCGGTCGCGGCGCAAAGGGTAGGGAGGGCGGTCTTGATGACGCTGTGGCTGTCCCAGCTCTGGCCTTGGTTGAGGACCTGCACGTAGCGGACGCCACGCTCGACGAGGCGGCGGGCGATTAGGCAGCGGCGGGCGTAGTCGTCGCACTCCTTGCGGCCGATGCCATAGAGTTCGAGCACGTGCTTCGGTTCGGACGAGATGTCGAAGGCTTCCTTGGCGGCGAGCTGCATGCGGCCGGCGAGTTCGTAGCTCTGGATGCGCGCCTGGAGGTCGGTCTCTCCCGGATGATTCGCCGCATGCTCGGCGTTCATCGCGCGGAGGAGCTCCATCTGGCGTTCCTGCGGCTTGCCCTGCAGGGAGGCGGGCGGGTCGAGGTTGAGGATGTGTGGCGCGGTGGCGCGGACGAATGTGCCTTGATAGATCGAAGGCAGCCAGCCGTTCGACCAATGCTGATTCGCGAAGGTGGGCAGGCCGCCCGGATGGCCCATGACGACGTACGCCGGCAGGTCCTTGGTCTCGCTGCCGAGCGCGTAGGTCACCCAGGCACCCATGGTCGGATTGCCGGCGGTGATGCGTCCGGTCTGCATGGCGAGCATGCCCTGCAGGTGATTGTTCACGCCCGATTTCATTGAGCGGATTAGGCAGATGTCGTCGGCGACGGTGCCGAGCTGCGGGAGGAGTTCGCTGAGTTCCAAGCCGCACTTGCCATGGCGCGAGAACTTCCAGAACGAACCGAGGACCTTAGGCGAAGCTTGGGCGACGTTGTCGTACTTGAGATTATCTCCGGGGAATTTCTGGCCGTGCCACTTGGTGAGCATCGGCTTGTGGTCGAAGAGGTCCATCTGCGACGGACCACCCATCATGAAGAGCGAAATCATCGCCTTAGCCTTGGCGGGGCGGGGCGGCTGCTTGGGGAGGAGGTCGAAGACTTCGTTGCCGAGGAGCGGCTTGATCGGCGCGGCGAGCAGGCCGTCTTGGCGGAGCAACGTGGAGAGGCCGAGCATGCCGAGGCCGAAGCCGCCGGCTTCGAGGAAGTGGCGGCGGGAGCAGAGCCCGTTGGGAAGCTTAGTCGACATGGAGGAAACGGTTGGTGGCGAGGAGGACCTGGCAAAGGGAGCCGAGCGCTTCGATGCGGGCATCCTGCGTGGTCGCGGTCGGGGCAGGGAAGGTGGGCTGCGGCGCGGCTTTCTTGGCGGCGGAGTTGGTCTTCACCGGCTTGATCTTCAGCGACGTATCCGCGACCGGCTTGACGGGCTTGAGTTTGGCGAAGTGGTCGACCTGTTCGGCCAGCAGGCGATTGAAGTCGGCAAGCTCTTTGGCCGAAGGCACACGGCCTTGCGTGAGGGTCCAGGCGGCGCGGACTTGGGCGTCGGCGTCTTCCGGGTGTTCCTTGATGACGCGGGCGGCGAGGTCCTTGGCGCGTTCGATGACGAACTCATCATTCATCAGGAAGAGCGACTGCGGGGCGACGGTGGTGAGGTCACGTCGTTCGCAGTTCGGATCCATGTTCGGGAAATCGAAGGTCGCAAGCGCCGTGGCTGGTCCGCTACGTCGCTGCTGGAGGTAGACCGAGCGGCGGTATACTGCGGGGGAGGACGTATCGACTTTGATGACGTCGCGGTTGATGTTCCGGATTTCGACACCGGGGATCATGCGGCCGTCGCCGGTCTTGCCGACCGTGACGGGTTCGCCAAACATCTCGGGGTTGAGCTTGCCGCTGACGGCGAGCATCGCATCGCGGATGGTCTCGGCGTCGAGGCGACGGATACGATAGCGGCCGAAGAGGGCGTTGTCGGGGTCGGCGGACTGGGCGGCATCATTACGCGACGATTGGCGATAGGTGCGGCTGAGCATCATCTCGCGATGGAGGGTCTTGAGGCTCCAGCCGGCTTCGACGAAGCGGTTCGCCAGGTAATCGAGTAGCTCCGGATGAGAAGGGCGCTCGCCGAGCATGCCGAGATCGCCTGGGGTGTTGACGATGCCACGGCCGAAGTGGTTCATCCAGACGCGGTTCATCAGCGTCCGGCCGACCAGCGGGTGTTGACCAGAGGTCAGCCACTTGGCGTAAGCGAGGCGGCGTCCGGTGGTGGGCAGTTTCGGGTCGTCGACCGGAATGGCGGGATTGCCGAGGATAGAAAGTTCGCCCGGGGTGACGACTTGGCGGGGTTGGCCATGGTCACCGCGGTTATGCACTTCGCTCTTTGGCGAAGCGTTGAGCGGCTCGACCAGCACGCTGACGCGGCCTTCGATCGGTTTCGTCGCCCGCAGGGCGGTGGCCTCAGCGCGCTTGGCGACGACCTTATTATCGGCGGCCTTATCGTAGAGATCCAGGCCGAAGGTCGCTTGGGAAGAGAAGTATTTCTTGATGAGCGCCGCCTGTTCCTTGGTGCGTTTAGCGATAGCGGTATTGCGGGCGACGCGGTAGGCGGCGCGTTCGGCTTCAGGGACGTCGAGGATCTTCTGCTCGAAGATCACATCGAGGGCGTCCTTGTACATCTTCGCGGCTTCAGCGTCGATGACCGCGGCCTTCTTCTCGATCTCGGCCGCCTTAGTCTTGTCGGTCGCGGAGTAGAGTGAGACCGTGCGTTGGGCTGGGTTCTGCCATTTGCGCCAGTCGAGGGCCGGGTCGAAGATCGCGCGCAGGCGGAAGTAGTCCACCTGGCTGATTGGGTCGTAGCGGTGGTCGTGGCACTGGGCGCAGGCGACCGTGAGGCCGGTGAGCGAAGTCGTCACGATGCGCAACGTGTCGGCGATGCTCTGGTTCTTGGCCAGTTCGAGGTCGGCGACCGTGTCGCCCGTCCCATCGGGACCCATGCGGAGGTAGGCCGTGGCCGTGAGGGCGTCGATCTTCGAGGGGTCAAGCACGGCGGCGGCGACGGTAGTGCTCGTGACGGCGTTCAGCTCGTCGCCGGCCAGCTGCTCCTGAATGAAGCGGTCCCACGGCTTGTCGGCGTTCAGGGAGCGGATCACGTAGTCGCGGTAATGCCAGGCGTAGGGGCGGACCGAGTCGGCGTCAGCGTAGCCATTCGTGTCGGCGTAGCCTGCGACGTCGAGCCAGTGCCGGGCCCAGCGTTCACCGTAGGCGGTCGAAGCCAAGAGTCGGTCGATCAGCTTCGCGTAAGCGTCGGGCGCAGTGTCGGCGACGAACGTGGTGGTCTCTTCGGGCGTGGCCGGTAGGCCCGTCAGGTCGATGGTGGCGCGGCGGATGAGCGTGGCGCGATCGGCCTCGGGAGCGAAGTCGAGCTGCTTGGCCTTGAGCTTCGCGCGAACGAACGCGTCGATAGGACTGAGCTCTGGTGTATCGCTGAAGCGCGGGATGGTCGGCTTCGTGACCGGCTGGAAGGACCAGAACTTTCGGTCGCTGGCGGAGATGAAGACGCCGGGCGGCAGGATGCCGGTCGGTTCCGTCTCGTTGATCTTGGCGCCGGCCTTGATCCATGCCTCGAGGAGCGCGACTTGGGGTTCGGGCATCTTCTTGCCCTTCTTGGGCATCTCGCCGGCGCGGATGAGCTTCAGCATCGCGCTCTGGTCGGGATGACCTGGCGTGAGCACTGGCGCGCCATCTTCGGTCTTCGCGTCCATCGTGCGACGCAGGCGGAGGTCGATGCCGCCCTTGGGCTTCTCTTCTTCGCCGTGACAGTGGGTACAGTGCTCCTTGAAGATGGGGCGAATCTGCGTCTCGTAGTTCGGCTCACCCGCCGCACGCAGTCCCGCGGAGGCGGCGAGGAACGCGCTCAGCAGGACGAGAGAGGGGCGGAGGGGAAGGGCCATGGATCCGAGGGGCTCGGAGGGATAGGCTTCAGACAAGCCCACGCCCCTCAGGTTACAGCAATAAAACCTCTCTTTTAATAATGATATGAGCGATGTCCGTCAGCTCGGGGTGCCTTACCTGGCCTGCGCAGGGTAGATCGGGACTGGAGGGTCGCACGTGATGACTTCGTCCCCGCGCCAGCTGAGGTGGAACTGTCGATGGCTCACGGGCATTTCCTCGGTGGTCTGCTTCTCCGGTAGGTCGTGCCGAAGTTGGATAATCTGTCCGGTTCCTTTTGCGACCAGCAGATAGGAGCCGTCCCAGGTCAACGGCAGGTCCTTGCCGTCCACGGTTAGGTGCACGGATGACTTGGTCGCCCAGCCGGGTACGCGGATACGCAAGGCGCGGGCTTCCTTGAGTTTGATTTCAAGCGTGGCCTCTTTCGCGCGTTGGCTACGAATCGAGATGGCAGGAGTCTCGATATCGAAATGTAGGTTCACCGAGAGGGTACCATCTGGGGCGGTGGTGACGATGTTCTCGTGGATATCGGCGAGCGAGTGGACCACGGCGGCGAAGACGTCGAGGATGGAGGCCTTGCCGAATGGATGTCCGTAGACGCCCCAGGCGCCGTCGTTGCGGGGGCGGGCGGGGTCGCTGATCTGCGAAGGGAGGAGTCGGGCGCGGACTAACCGTTCGACGTCGTCGAGCAGGTCGGTCTGGCCGTCACGCAGAGCCAACCAGAGCGCGAGCTGGGCGATGTCCCCGCAGCTGGCATGTTCGCCGATGGGTTCGCCTTCCTTGTTGGCGAAGCGAGTCTTACCTTGGTCGTGGGGGGTCCAGCCCGAGTAGCTGATCGCCTTCCCCCAGAGTCCCTTGCGATAGGTGTTGGCGACGGCGTCGATGAACCGGCGATCGCCCGTGGCCAGTCCGTACAGCAACAGTCCGCGCAGCGTGCCGCAGTAGGAGTGCGTATGGCTGATGCAGTCGGCCGCCAGGAGTTCCGGACGGATCTGCCCGCTGGGGTCGATGGAGTTGCGCAGGTGAATCTCCGCGAGGCGGCTGGCGAGTTTCAGGGCCTCGGCGTCGCCGGTGGCGGCATGGAAGACGACGAGTCCTTCGAGGGCGCGTCCGGTGCTTCCGACGGCGTTGAACCACTGCCCCTGAGGGAAGCGCAGCATCATGAGTTTGTCCGTGGTCAACGGCTGGCCGATTAGCTGGGCGAGTCGTTCGTAATCCATCTGGCCGTCGGGCTCGAGCAGCTCGGCCATCGTGCGCACGAGTTTCCGGCCCTGGGCATCGGCCCAAGCGCTTTTCCGATAGCGCACGAGGGCTGCATATGTGAGCAGCGTCTCGCGGAGGTTATGCGGATTGCATTTGCCGCTGGCTAGCAAGGCGGCCGGGTTGTCCGTCAAGCGGCGGAGGTTCGCCATCATGGCCGCTTCGGCCTGAGCCGGGATACGTACGCCGCTCGCGGCTTCGTAGCGGAGCATGGCGTCCCACCATCGTCCAGTGTCATGGGCGACTTCATAGCCGCCGGTAGGGAGGAAGTCCTTTTCCGGATTCAGCCATGCGAGGCAGCACTTGGCTCCTTGGTCCATCGAGGTTTCAATTGGCGTCTTGGTAGGTTGAGCCGCTCCAGCGATCGCCACACTGAGCCACGCGTAGAGCGTGCTTAAAAAGAGAGCGGGGTGGCGCATATGGTGAGCAAACAAGGTTTCGTCAGGTTTGCACCCTTTCATATCCGTGGGTTGTGCTGATGTTCCCTGGTAAACAAAACGGCCCGCCGAAAAGGCGGGCCGTGGAGGGAAGGGCGCGGGGCGCTTACTTCTTGGCGACGTCGAAGCGGTCGAGGTTCATGACCTTCGTCCAGGCGGCAGCGAAATCATGGACGAGCTTTGTCTTGCCGTCGGCGCTGGCGTAGACCTCTGACAGCGCGCGGAGCTGCGAGTTGGAGCCGAAGACGAGGTCGACGGCGGTCGCGTTCCACTTCACCTGGCCAGTCTTGCGGTCGCGGCCTTCGAAGAAGTGCTCGCAGATCTTGGCCTTCTCCCAGACCACGGACTGGTCGAGGAGGTGAACGAAGAAGTCGTTGGTGAGGGCACCGGGCTGCTTGGTGAGCACGCCGAGGCCCGGGAAGAGCACCGTGGTGTCGAGCACGCGCATGCCGCCGACGAGCACGGTCATCTCGGGAGGCGTCAGCGTGAGGAGCTGGGCGCGATCCACGAGATTCTCCGGCGCGGGTCGGTCGAGCTTGCGGCCGAGGTAATTACGGAAGCCGTCATACTTCGGCTCGAGCACGGCGACGGACTCGGCATCGGTCATCGCCTGGGTCGCATCGGTGCGGCCAGGGGTGAACGGTACCTTGGCCGGCACGCCAGCCTTGGCGGCGGCGGCTTCGACGGCGGCGCAACCACCGAGCACGATGAGGTCAGCGAGGGAGACCTTCTTGCCGCCGGTCTGGGCGGCGTTGAAGATCGCCTGCACCTTCTCGAGCACGGCGAGCACCTTGGCGAGTTCGGCGGGCTGGTTCACTTCCCAATCCTTCTGCGGGGCGAGGCGGAGGCGGGCGCCGTTGGCGCCACCGCGCTTGTCGCTGCCACGGTAGGTCGCGGCGGAAGCCCAAGCCGTCGAGACGAGCTGGGAGGTGGTGAGGCCGGAAGCGAGCAGGGTCTTCTTCAGGGACTCGACGTCGGCGGAGTCGATGAGCAGGTGGTCGACGGACGGAACCGGGTCCTGCCAGAGCTGGGCCGGGGGCACGTGCGGTCCGAGGCAGCGGGCGTGCGGGCCCATGTCGCGGTGTGTGAGCTTGTACCAGGCCTTGGCGAAGGCGTCGGCGAACTCGGCCGGGTTATCCAACCAGCGCTTGGTGATCTTGGCGTAAGCCGGATCCACCTTCAGCGCGATGTCGGACGTGAACATCATCGGCGCGTGACGCTTCGACTTGTCGTGCGCGTCCGGCACGGTGTCCTTCGCGGCGCCTCCCTTGGGCGTCCACTGGTGGGCGCCGGCGGGGGACTGGGTGAGTTCCCATTCGTAGTTCCAGAGGTTCTTGAGGTATTCGTTCGACCAGCGGGTGGGCGTGCTGGACCAAGCGCCTTCGAGGCCGCTGGTGATCGTGTCGACACCGTTGCCCTTGCCGAAGGTGTTCTTCCAGCCGAGGCCCATCTCTTCGAGGGCGGCGCCTTCGGGTTCCGGGCCGACATGGCCGTCGGGCGTGGCGGCTCCGTGGGCCTTACCGAACGTGTGGCCACCGGCGATGAGCGCGACGGTCTCTTCGTCATTCATGGCCATACGCGCAAAGGTGTCGCGGATATCGCGAGCCGAGGCGAGCGGGTCGGGCTTGCCGTTCGGGCCTTGGGGATTGACGTAGATCAGGCCCATCTGGACGGCGCCGAGCGGGTCGGCGAGCTGGCGGTCGCCGGTGTAGCGCTTGTCGCCGAGCCATTCGGTTTCCGGACCCCAGTAGATGTCTTCCTGCGGTTCCCAGACGTCGGGACGGCCGCCGGCGAAGCCGAAGGTCTTGAAGCCCATGGTCTCGAGGGCGACGTTGCCGGTGAGGACCATGAGGTCAGCCCAGGAAATCTTCTGACCATACTTCTGCTTGAGCGGCCAGAGGAGGCGGCGGGCCTTGTCGAGGTTGGCGTTATCTGGCCAGCTGTTCAGAGGGGCGAAGCGCAGCGTGCCGTAACCGGCGCCGCCACGGCCATCGGTGACGCGGTAGGTGCCGGCGCTATGCCAGGCCATGCGGATGAAGAAGGGGCCGTAGTGGCCGTAGTCGGCCGGCCACCATTCCTGCGAATCGGTCATCAGCGCGGCGAGGTCTTTGCGCAGGGCTTCGAGGTCGAGCTTCTTGAATTCTTCGGCGTAGTTGAAGCCCGGGTTGAGCGGATCGCTCTTCGCGGAGTTCTGACGGAGGATGTTCAGGTTGAGCTGATTCGGCCACCAGTCGCCGTTGTTCATCGCGGCGGCGGCGGTGTGGCGGTTCTGCGGGGCCAGGTGGCCCATCACAGGGCATTTGGAGATGTCGGACATAGTGAGCGAGAGGTTGGAGTATTGAGTATGGAGTATCGGGGACTTACAAAGGGTCAGCGGACTGTGGATGCGAGGTTGCGCACCGCAACTTAACAAGGCCCGGATTCGGACTTTGTCAAAAGTTAGGTGGAAACTTAGGGCCGACTGCCCGGCGGGCCTCAGTGCATCTCGACCGAACAGGAGCCTAGGCCGCCGCGGAAGTAGTTGAACTGGACGTTCGGGTGGTCGGCGAGGAGGGACATCGGGACGGCCGAATCGGCGATCTGCTTGGAGATCATTAGGGCGGTTAGGCGCTGGCCGAGGGGGTTGTCGTGGGCGCCGGCGTGCCAGATGGAGACCTTGTCGGCCAGCCAGGTTTCCTGAGGCCCGACGGTGATGGCCATCTTGGGAACCATGGTGATGTTCCCGCCACCGGAAGTGCGGGCGTTCTGGCTGAGGGTGATGGGATGCAGTTCGACGATGCGGGTGCCGAGCTTGCGGTACTCAGCGGGAGAGGGCGGGGCGTCCTTGTATTTGCCGGTGCGCTTGAGCGGGTCGTTGAAGGCCCAGTGCTTGATGTCGCCCTGGCCGCCCTGCATGACCGCACAGCGGACGCCGGCGTGCCACGTCTTTACGAAGTCCGCGATCTTGGCCTTGGGGAAGTGCAGGTTGGCCTCGGGCATCGCCAGTTTCTTCTGGATGCGGTTGAAGCAAAGTTCGCGGTCGGCGCGTTCGAAGGAGAGGGCGTGCGTGACGGGCACTTCCTTCTTCGTCTTATCGTCATACCACTCGTCCATGCCCCAGAAGTGGGCGTGCTTCAGGCTGAGACCGAGTTCGTTGACCAAGCGGGCGACGAGCGGGAGTTGTTCGGTCGGGCCGATCGGACCGCAGATGCCGACCGGATTATCGGCGGTGGCCTGCTTCCACGCCGCGATGTATTCCAAGGCCTCGGCCAGGTAGAAGTCCTCGAGGGTGTCATACATCACCACCTTGAAGCCCGGACGCGACAGTTGGCGCAGGTCGCGCTCGGTCAGCTTCGCCGCATCGTTGATGAGCGACGCGTCGAGCGTCGTGTAATCCCACCAGTCGGGCGCGATGTGGCTGAGCTTGCGGGGCATTTTATCCAGGGGGCAAGAGTATGGAGTATCGAGTATCGGGGAAGGTTAGGCGTCTTGGGTGTCGGCGGGCTTTTCGCGGAAGAGGGCCAGGAAGATCGGGATGAGCGCGGCGCTCATGATCGCGGGCACGAGCCAGATGGATTTCCAGTTATGGGCTAAGCCAAACCAACCGAAGGTGTATTGCTGCACGACGACACCGGAGAGCCACGAACCGACGAACATGCCCGCACCGAGGGTGAAGACGGCGTGGAGGCCCTGGGCGGAGGCGCGGAGGCTATCGCCGGCGGCCTTGTCGACATACATGCGGCCCATCACGAAGATGAAGTCATAGCACATGCCGTGGAGGAGGATACCGCCGAGGACCATCCAGGTGGCCGTAGGCTGTTCATGGAAGTAAGCGAACAGCGCGAAGCGGACGGCCCAGGCGGCCATGCCGAGGATCATGATGCGCTTGGCGCCAAGGAATGGCAGGAGCACCGGCAGTAGGAGAAGGAAGCCGATTTCCGAAAACTGTCCAAGGGTCATCTTGGAAGTGTAATTAGCGACTTGCATGTCATCCAGGAAGGCACCGGTCCAGGCGAAGTAGAAGCTCAGCGGTATACAAATGAGGAACGAGCTCAGCATGAACACCGCGAAAGAGCGGTCCTTGAAGAGCTTCAGCGCATCGAGGCCGAGGAGCTTGCTGGCCGAGATCGGGCCGGCGTCGCCCTTGGGCGGGGTATTCGGGAGGCTGAAGGAGTAGAGCGCGATGGCGATGGCGACACCGCAGGCGAGGGTGAACATGCCCTTGTTGTCCGCCAGTCCCGCGAAGTTGATCACGTTCGCGGCGGCGATCCAGCCAGCGGAGGCGGCGGCCATGACGATCGGGAACCACTTGGCCGGATTCGGGGCGTGGGTGAGTGTGATGGTGTTGATGAGCCCGTGGCCTGCCATGTAGGTCAGCGTGTAGACGATGAGCGACGGGTAGAAGATGCTGAAGTTGGTCTGCTGGGAGATCCACCAGAGCAGGCCCGCGCCGAGCAGGTGCAGCACGCCGAGCAGCCGTTGGGCTGGTACGTAGCGGTCGGCGATGACGCCGATGAGGAAGGGCGAGACGAGCGCGCCGATAGCGGTGGTGCCGTAGGCGAGTCCGATCTGTCCACCCGTGAAGTTCAACTTCAGCAGGTAGACCGACATGGTGTTATACCAGCAGCTCCACACGAAGTAGTGCAGGAAGACCATCGCGGCTAAACGGATGTACAGGGTGGGGGTCATGGGTTTGTGAGAGGGTTAGGGGTGGGGGTAGGGGAGGAAAGGAAAAGTTCTCTGTTCTTGGTTCTTTGTGGGTGAAGGGGTCGGGATTAAGCGTGGCGGCGGATGGCCTCACGGTAGGCGAGGGGCGGAAGCTCCTGGTGGCGCTGGAACTGGCGGTGGAAATAGGCCGCGGTGGGGTAGCCGCACTGGTGCGCGATCTGCTTCACGGACTCGTCAGTCTCGGCGAGCAGACGAGCGGCGCGGGCGATGCGCAGTTCGTTGAGATACTGGGGGACGGAACGCCCGGTGCACTTCTTGAACAGGCGACTGAAGGCACTTTCGCTCAGGCCGGCGAGCGTGGCGAGTTCGGGGACGTAGAGCGGCTTGCCGAGGTTGGCCTTGATGTGGGCGACAACGTTGCCGATGCGGTCCGAGGAATGCTCGTCGATGGTCGCATGGAAGCCGGCCGAGGTGATCTCCTTGAGTTCGTCGGAGCTGGCGGCAAGTTCGAGGAACTCGATCAGCAGCGCCATGCGCCTGAGGCCGTGGGCCTTGGGCATCTTATGCAGGAGCGCGGCGGCCTGCTTGCGGGTGACTCCGCGGAATTCGAGGCCGAGACGCGCGCGTTCGAGCAGTCGGCGGATGGCCGACACGGACGAGTGTTGCGTCCATTCTTCGCCGAAGAGGTTAGGCCGGAATTGGACGAGGATCCATTCCACGCCGGCTTGGCGGCCTTTGCGGTCGTTACGGAAGTCGTGCGGGAGGTCGGAACCGAGGAGCAGGATTTCGCCTGCCTTGAGCGGCGCCATCTTGTCGCCGATCCAGCGCTCCGTGCCGCCGCGGAGCAGGAAGAAGATCTCATGCTCGGGGTGGTGATGCCAGACGCAGCCGAAGTCGCGTTGGCTCAGGTGCTCACAAGCGACCAGCTCGTTCGCGGAGACGGGAGATTGCTGTTCCTTGATGAGGCGCACGCTTATTTCCTTTTCGGCGCGGCGGCTTTCTTGGGCGCGGGCTGGCGTCCAAAGAACCACTTGGCCTCGCCGTTCCAGGCGTGGTCGGTCTCGAGGGTATTGAGCTTTAGCTGGAACCCGTGGGCGTTGAAGCGGGCGGAGGTCCAGCCGGTGGCGTTGGTGTTCGCATTGAACACATAGGCACAGGCGAGGGTGCTGATGATGTGGATGCCGTTCTCCAAGGCCTGCGTCCATTCATGGGTGTGACCGTGGATATAGGCCTTCACTTGCGGGCGCTTGGCAATCTCCGGCCAGAAGTCGGCCGTGTCGGCGATGCCGCCCTTGTAGTGGCTCGTATCGCCGCCGACCTGCGGGTTGTGGTGGCCAATAATCACGACCTGCTTGGTCGGGACTTCGTCGATCTTGGCGAGGATCCAGGCGATCTGCTCCGCGCCGAGCTTACCGCCCGGGCCAGGGGTCTGGTCGAGGGTGTCGAGCAGGATGAGCCGGGTGGAGGGAAGGTCGATGAGGCTGTTGTGGCGGTGCTCTTTGAGGGAGGACGCGCTCTTCATCTCCGGGAAGGCGGCCATGAAGATGTCACGGACGTCATGGTTGCCGAGGGTGAGATGAAGCGGGATGCCGGCGTCGCGTAACGGGGCGACGATCTCGCGGACGAGGGCGTAATCCTCAGCGGTGCCAATCGCGAGGGCGAGGTCGCCGTTGATGATGACCGCGGCGGGCTTCTTCGCGAGGGCGAGGATCTGCTTCACCGCGGCACGGAGGTGTTCGCCGTCGGCCTTGGCGTTTGCAGGGATTTTTTCCTCAGGGATACCGGTGACATGGATGTCATTGAGGATGACGATTTCGTCGCCACCCGAGGTATCGAGCGCCGCCCATCCGCGGAGCGGGAAGGCGAGGGACGCTAGACCAGCGAGCTGGAAGAATCGACGGCGCGAGAGGTGGAGGGTCATGGAAGGGGTTGTTCGAGGGCGGCTTCGTAGATCTCGTCGGCCATGGCGTCGTCGCCGAGCGCCGCACGCAGCGGATCCTTGTTGGTGGCACTGAAGCCGAGATGCAGATGCCGGCGCCAGCCTTGTGCGTAGGTGTATTTGCCGGAAAGTTTTCCCACGAGCAATGACATCGCGTCGAGCGTAGCGAGGTAGGAATCCATCCCCTGGCTTTTATCGAGCCAATCCTTCTGGGAAGCGTGAGCACCGAGCGCTTGTTTAGCCTGCGCATGTTGCGCGGAGGTATCGACGTACAGACCGGCCCGGACTTTCTGGCGGAGCGGATCACGCAGGCCGTGGGGCATGGCGTGGTAGATGGTCACATCGTGCGCATAGGGTGGCGCCGGCGGGACGGTGTCGAAGTTGGGCATGCCGTGGGTGAAGGCCGCCGAGACGGCCAGCCGCGCACAGGTCATGTGATCCTCCATGTAGTCCGATAGGGCATGGGTGAGGATGATGTCGGCCTTGGATTGGCGGATGACCGAGGCGACCTTGCGCATGACCTCGATGTCGTAGGTTAGCGTCATGTCATTCACCACGGGCGGATAAAACTTCGCACCGAGGAGGCGGGCGGCTTCCTGGGCTTCGGCGAGGCGAACGGTCGCGGTCGTGGGTCCATCCATCTGGACGGAGCCACCGTTGCCCGCGCAGAGATCGAAGTAGTGCAGCTCCCAGCCACGCTTCGCGAGTTGGAGCATCGTGCCGGCGGCGTAGAACTCGACGTCGTCGGGGTGGGCGAAGATGGCGAGGCAGGAGGGCATCGGTTCAGGCGACTTTGACCGGCTGGCCGCCGGTCGCGGCACTCTGGTCGGCGGCGAAGATCACCTTGAACGTGCGGAGGGCGTCGCGGAAGCTTGTGAGCGGCATGTCCTGGCCTTTGTCGAGCGCGTCGAAGAAGGCCTGGAATTGGGCTTGGTAGGGGTGGTCGCTGACGTCGCCGGAATCGAGCATCTTCATCGAGAGGCCGCTCCACTGGGACTTGTTGGTCTTCAGTTTGGCGGAGTGGAACTTGTTATCGAGTACGCTGCCATGGCTGCCCACGAGGTGGGTGTGGAAGTAGTAGGGCTGGAGGCAGTCGACGACCGCGGCGCATTTGCCGACGGCGCCGTTCTTGAACTTCAGAATCGTGACTGCGGAGGTGTCGTATTCGTACGGGGTGAAGTACTCGCTCTTCGACTTCGTGCTGAAGCTCGTGACCGAGTCGACTTCGCCCGGCATGCACATCAGGAGCGCGTCGAGCGCGTGGCAGCCGGCGGTGAGGAGGGCGCTGCCGCCGTCCTTCTTGCCGATGTTCCAGCGGTACTGGCCATACCACGGGCCGATGCCGTGGTAGTAGTCGACTTCGCCGTAGTGGATGTCGCCGATGAGGCCTTGGTCGATGACGGCCTTAGTGGCTTCCATCTGGCTGGAGAAGCGGCACTCGAAGCAGACGCAGCCCTTCACGCCGTTCTTTTCGGCGGCTTCGAAAATCTGGATGACCTCAGGCATCGAGTTCGCCATCGGTTTCTCGAGGATGATATGCTTCTTCGCTTTCGCGGCGGCGACGGCTTGGGCGCAGTGTTGGCTCGGGTAGCTCGTGATATCGACCACATGAATCTCCGGGTCGGCGAGCAGGGCTTCGACCGTGTCGTAGGCCTTGATCTTGCCGCCGTGCTTGGCGCTGAGCGTGGCGGAGTCGAGCGGGCGGGAGGAGTAGATCGCTGTGACTTGCGCCTGGCTGCTCGCGTTGATGGCATCGATGTGGGCCGTAGCGGCCCAACCGTAGCCGATGATGCCGACGTTATATTTCTTGGTGCTCATGGGGTCACTTCTTGGGGGTGAGCGAAAGGATGCTCGCACGCCGAAAAGAAGGAAACCCAATCGGGTGTCTTTTTACGCTCGAATGGTGTCTTTTATGGCGATGTTTGGCATCGCCATGGGGATCTGCTGGCAGGGTGAACGGCTGCGAAGCAAAACAAGGTAAGGCTGACCACCCTTGGTCAGCCGCGGTTGAGCGAGGGCGCTCAACCCTACCCGAGGCAGACAAATCATCTCGGGTCCCAGGTCTCGGCCATCAGGTACGGGTTGTCGGGTTCGGGTACGGGTGCAGGCCCCGAACCTGAACCTGGTGCCGAACACCTGAACCCGGGACCTGATGGCCGAGACCCGAGACCTGAGAATGCATCCCCGCCACCCGGGGCTGCCACCCGCCACCTGAGGATGAATGCGCTTAAGACAGCACGTGGTGCTGTCCTGGCCCTTCACTTCATCGGCTGCACGACGAGCGGATGCTCGCGGGCACCTTCGGCTTGGATGATGGGCCACGAAGCCCGGTCCTTGCTTGGGTAGGGCCCCATCTGGTCGAGCGGCAAGGATTTGAAGCCAAGTTTGAAGGCGGGGGATTCAGGGCGCAGGCGGTAGTCGTCGTGCGCGGCATCGACGAAGAGAGGATCGCCGACGGCGGAATCCCGGTCCGCACCAAGAGCCTGCCAGGATTGCCATTCGTCGATTTTCTCAACCTCGAACAGGGCGACGTCATCGACGAACACGCTGCCAGTTTCCTGGCTGACATCGATCCGCACCTTGAAGGCTTTCATTTGTTCATGCCAGCTCTTCTCGCCGGGAGCGGGCAGGGTGAAGATCGACGACACTTCCTGCCACCCAGCTCCTTTATCCCCAATCGTGAAGGTTCCTTTGGCGCTGTTCCAGTAGTAGATCTTGTCGATGTAGGATTGGAGCATGACATTGATTTTCATGCCAGGCTGGCTGGCTTTGACCTTGGCGCTGAGTCGGTAGGTCTTGCCGGGGTGCAGGTTCGTCATCGGGGTGCTGACAAAGTTAAGCCACAGCTTCTGGGTCTTGTTCACTTGGGGCGGTGCGGCGTCGATTCGTAGGGCGCTCTGGCCGCTGACGGCGTCGGTCACGAGCTCGGTCTTCGCGCCGGTGGGCTTGATCTGCCAACCCCATGCTTTGGGGTTCTTGCCGTCGAGGCCTTCTTCGAAGCCCGGATTGGCGACCAGATTTTCGCCGATGGATTTGCCTGCGTCCTGACGGCCGGTGAGCACGGGTTGGCCGGCATGCCAGACGAGGTTGCTTGTCCAGGAGTTGTGCGCGAAGTTGACGCGGTTGACGTTGTAAATCTTGGATTTTTCGCCTGCGGCCGAGAAGATGTTATGAGCGGCGACGTTGCCCGCCATGATGGTGTCGTCCTCAAGAATGGCCTTCGCCGGATGCAGGTCCATGTGGCGCATCTTCTGCCAGACCGGTTCGATGATGAACTTCTCGTAGGTCTTGATCATGTCCTGCTCGAAGCTTTTCCAGTACCTGTGATCTTTGGTCCAGCCGCTGTATTCGAGCTGGGCGCTGCCGTTGTCGGCAAAGACGTTGTTTTCGATGACGTTGTCGCGGCCGTTATGGAGGTGGATGCCGGCGCGGGAGCAGCGGATGATGAGATTGCCGATCACGTCGATGCCGCCGGTGTTGTCATCGAGGTAGACGCCCCAGGCGAAGGTTGGGCTTTCCCACTGGCCATGGCCGTCCTGGCCGAAGCCGATCATGTCGTGGAAGTAGTTATAGCGGATGACTGCTCCACGGGAGGAAATCCAGTCGCGCCCGCCGGTGTAGATCGCGCCGGTATCGGAAGTCTCGAGGTTCATGTGCCGCACCTCGTTGTATTCGATGACGCTGTTGTTGCCGCCGGAGAACATGATGCCCATGCGGGGGCCGTCGTGGATGAGGTTATGGGACACCCGGATGCCCACGCCAGAGAAGCTGATGCCGACGCCTTGTTTGTAGGATTCACCGATATGGTGGATGTAGTTGTTATCGGCATAATTGCCGCAGGGGGTTAGTTTCAGGCGGTCACCGCCGTTAAGGTTGACGCCGTTGGAGCCAATATGGCTGATGTCGTTGCCGACGACGCCGTTGCCCGTGCCGCCGCCGACATTCACGCCGGAGCCGCTGTAATCGCCGACGTTGCGGACGACATTGCCCTTGAAGAGGCAGTCCTCGCATTTACCAAAACTGACAGCGTTGCCTTCGGCGCATTCGAAAGTGATCCCGCGCACGGTGACGTGTTTGGCCGCAAAGACGTCGATGATCGTGCGAACCTTCGGGGCGAAAACGGGACGGCCGTCCAGAGGTTCTTCTGGCCAGAAATACAGCATCCACGAGCGCTTATCTAGATACCATTCGCCCGGGGCATCGAGCTCCTCGAGGGAGTTCTGGAAGTAATATCGGTCGAGCGGACGAATGGGGTAGGAACAATCCTTGGTGAGTTTGACCTCGCCGGTATCTCTGTCGGCTGAGGCCACGGGGACGATGTTGTTCCACCAGTTGTAACGCGGGAAGATGAACGTCTCGACTTCGTCGGGATGCGCCCAGGTGCGACGATCCTTGGGACGGAGCTTGAAGCTGCGCTTACTGTCGGTCGGGTCATCCTTGTACATCGGGATGTAGGTGCCGTCGACGTAAGCCCAGCCGCCGGTGTAAGGATTTTTGGCGTCGAAGTTTGGATAACGGGCGAGGTGCTGGCGGCGGCCATTGAAGATCAGCTGACGGAAATAGGTGCCCTTGAATCCCTGTGCGCCCACGTCGGCCTGCAGGATCTTCCCTTGGTAGGGCTTGAAGTCCTTGATCTCGCTGCCGCCGATGATGGTCGGGTGTTCTCCCGGGAACGCGGCGATGGTCAGGCCAGAGTCTCCGGCATCGAGTTTGAGCGTGGTGGTGATTTCGTGGACGCCTGCGCGGAGCAGGATCGTGCTTTCCTTGGCACCCGCCGTGAGCTCGGCGCGCGCGGTCGCCCGGGCCTTGGGTAAGGTGCGGAAGGGGCCGTCGCTGTGCGCTGCATTCGGTTCGGCGAGCAGGCCGGACCAGGCGTCGTTACCCTGGATGCTGACGTAATGGTCGGCCGCTCCCAGTGAGAAGGTGCCGAGGAAGGCGATGACAAGTGGACGCATGTTTAAGAAGATAGGGTCACTCTTGGCCCCTACCTTGTTCCAAGGAAACGTTATGCGATATCTTTTTGAGCCGAAATGATGTCTTTTAACGCGACGCGATGCGTCGCGTGGGGATCTGCTGGCAGGGTGAACGGCTGCGAAGCAAAACAAGGTAGGCCTGACCACCCTTGGTCAGCCGCGGTTGAGCGAGGGCGCTCAACCCTACCCGAGGCAGACAAATCATCTCGGGTCCCAGGACTCGGCCATCGGGTATCAGGTGCGGGTTGTCGGGTTCGGGTACGGGTACGGGTGCAGGCCCCGAACCTAATCCCGGTGCTGAACACCTGAACTCGGGACCTGACGGCCGAGACCTGAGACCTGAAATGCTTTCCCGCCACCCGCCACCCGGGGCTGCCACCCGCCACCTGAAACTTGCATCCACTTTTGCACCTAGGACAGCACGTGGTGCTGTCCCTACCTCAAAACTCCCCGAAGCCGAACTGCTCGGCCAGGGCGAGGCAGTCTTTCACCGGGCGCAGGCCTTTGGAGGGCGTGGGATCGGCGAGGCAGGCGGCGGCGCAGCAGACGGCGAGCTTGAGGCGTTCCTGGACTTCGAGGCCTTCGTGGAGGCCGTAAAGCATGCCGGCGGCGAACGCATCGCCTGCGCCGGTCGCGCCCTTGCTGTAACCAGTCGGAATTTTGAGCGAAGCTTGCTTGAGGCGGAGGCCTTCGGCGGTGGCGCAGACAGCGCCATGCTCGGTGTGGATGGTGACGGTCTTCTTCACGCCGAGGGAGAGCAGTTGCTCGGCGGAACGAAGGAGCCAGCCAGCGTTCTTGGGGTCGATGATTTCGCCGAGGCTCAGGCCGGCTTCGATCTCGTTGATGACGAGGTGATCGGTGAGGGGCAGGGCGCTGAGCGCGATCTCGCGGAACTGCGGGTGCGAGGCGCTGCACATGTCAACCGAGGTCTCGAGGCCGGCGGAGCGGGCGTTGAAGAGCAACTTGGCGGCGATGGTCTGGCCGTTTTCGAAGGTGTCCATGCGATCCAGCAGCATGAGGTAGCCGAGGTGCAGGATGCGGGCGTTGGTCTTGCTGAAGGAGCAATGCTTGAGGTCGAAGTGCGCGTTGGCGCCCCGGCAATGGAAGAAGGTGCGGCGGCCGGTGGACTGCACGGTCATCGCGTCGGTGTAGGAGGTCGGGTGGTCCTTGCTGAGGTGCAGCATGCCGACGTCGATGCGGTGGTTCTGGCAGTCGCGCTTGATCCACTGGCCGTTGGTGTCGTCGCCGACGAGTCCGCAGGCGGAGAGAGGAAACTCGACCTTCATCGCCGCGAGGTCCTTAAGGACGTTATACGGGCCGCCGCCGTTGGAGCGCGATTCGCTCAGGATGCTCGCGAGCATGTCCTGGACTGGGTAGCCATCGATGACCTTGACGTAGTCGACGATGAAATTGCCGGCGGCAAGAATGCCTTGGCGGGGAATTTTTGGCATGAGAAATTTAGAGGGAAACGACGGTGCATTGGGCCTGCGATTGCAGGGCGGCGGCGAAGATCTCGTGGGTGGCGACGGCTTCGTCGGGCGTGGCGCAACCGAAGCGGCCGTTGAGCAGGCCGGCCCGTTCCATGAGGTAGGCGGCCCACATCTGTTGGATGACGTCGGCGAAGCCGGGTTCGAAGATGCCGCCGGTGACGGTCTTGAAGGGCGTGCTGAAGCCGAGGTCGGTGCGCTTCCAGAATTGTTCTTTGCCGCGTTCGAAGAGCCAGAGGGCCTTGGTGTCAGAAGTGCTGTAGCGGACGCCGCCATCGGTGCCGAGGATCTCGATATACCAGGTGTTGGTCGCGCCAGGCATCAGGCGCTTCATCTCGAGGCGCATGGGGACTTCGTGCTCGCCGACCTTGATCCAGGTGTTGAGGAGCGCGTTGTCCCACGTGTCGCAGTTCGTCACGCCGCCCTTGCCGTCGGGGCGCTGGGGGTAACCCTTCTGGAGCTGGGCGAAGACGCGGGAGGGCTTCCAGCCGAGGCGCAGCGGGATGTGGCAGGCGTGCATGCCGAGGTCATTGAGGGCACCGCCTTCACCACACATTGCATTAAGGCGCTTCCAGTTGGCGGCCTTGGTGGGGTCGAGGTCGCTGCTGTGGTGGAAACCCGAGACGACTTCGAGGATGCGGCCGATGGAGCCGGACTTCGCGAGCTCGAAGGCGCGCTGCGCACCCGGGAAGAAGGGCATCTCAGAACTGCAGCGCACGAAGCGACCGCTGGCCTTGGCCGCGGCATGGATGCGACGGGCGGAGGCGAGGTCGATGCCGAAGGGTTTCTCGGCGAAGAGGTCTTTGCCGGCGGCAAGGACGTCGCAATACAACTGCTCATGCAGGTTGTGCGGGACGGCCACGTAGACCACGTCGACGTCGGGGTTGGCGAGCAGAGCCTTATAGTCGGTGGTCTTCTGCGTGCAGGAGGGAATGCAATCGAACCACGAGAGCGTGGCGGGATTGAGGTCGGCCACAGCCGTAAGGACCGGGCGGACCGAGACGTCGGTGAGCGCGCACCAGCGGGCGAACGCGCTGGCCATTTCGCGACCCATGAGGCCGCCGCCGATGATGCCGATTTTTACGGGAGACATGAGGAGAGGGGGGAGGTTGATTAGTTGAATCGTTGAATGGTTGGCCAGAGGGAGATGACAGATGACGGATGGCAGAGGGAGGAAGGGATGAGTTCTTCTGTGATCTATGCAGTCATCGACTCAGCCATCTTTTCCGCGCGATAGGCTCGGGCCAGAAGGGTCACGGGTTGGAGGAGAGAGATGGGTGAGCCGGCTTGGCGGAGGCCACGGGCGATTTGAAGGTGGCACCCGGGGTTGGCGGTGGCGAGGACCGATGCGCCGGTGCCGATGACGTGCCCGACCTTGCGGACCAGGAGCTGTTCGGACTGCTCGGGCTGGGTAATGTTATAGATGCCGGCGCTGCCGCAGCACCAATTGGCTTCGGGGAGTTCGACGAGTTTCAGGCCGGGGATCAGCTTAAGCAGGTCGCGCGGCTGCTTGGTGACCTTCTGTCCATGGGTCAGGTGACAGGAATCGTGGTAGGTGACGGTGAGGTCGCCCAGACCCGTGCGCGGGGCGCGGCAACCGTGCTCCATCATCCATTCATGGATGTCGCGTAGCTTCGCATCCCAGAGCTTCGCCAACGGCGCGTAGACGGCGTCATCGGCGAGCAGGACGCCGTAATGGCGGAGATGATTCCCGCAGCCACCAGCGTTCGTGATGATGGCGTCGAACTGCGACGGCGGGAAGAGATCGATCATCCGCTTCGCCAAGGTCTTGGCCGCGTTGGCTTCGCCGTTGTGGGCGTGGAGCGAGCCGCAGCAGGGTTGGACCGGTGGCGTATGGACTTCGCAGCCGTTCGCCAGAAGGACGTCCGCCGTGTCGCGATTGATATCGGCGAAGACGAGATCCTGGACGCAACCCGTGAGCAGGGCGACGCGGTGCTGCTTCTTGGTTGGGGATTCGATCGGGCGGATGAGCTGCGGCGAGAACTTCGTCGCGATGGTCGGGCACTGCGGTTCCAGGCGACGAAGGTCTTTCGGTAGGAGCTTTGTCAGGCCTATCTTGCGGAAAGCGGTCTGCAGGCCGAGTCGCTGGTAAAGCCAGAGGAGCCGACCGACGAACCGGAGCAGGCGCGGGCGCATGAACAGGCCGCGGATCGTGACCGTGCGCCAGAAGCGGCTGGTGAAGGTCTGGTTGAGGCCGGCGGATTGGACTTCGGCGCGGGCAGTCTCGAGTAGGTTAGAGTAATCCACGCCGGCGGGGCAGGCGGTCTGGCAGGCCAGGCAGCCGAGGCAGTAGCTCATCTCGTCGGCGAAGGCCGGCGACAACTTGAGTTCACCGTCGGCGACCGCGCGCATGAGCGAGATGCGGCCGCGGGGGCTATGGCGTTCCTTCTTGGTCGCGTCGTAGGTCGGGCAGGCCGGCAGGCACATCCCGCAATGCATGCACTGCTGGAGGATCGAGTAATCGAGGAGCTTGAGCGAAGGCTTCATCCCTCAGTCGAAGATCTTGCCGGGGTTGAGCAGATTGCGCGGATCCCAAGCGCGCTTGATCTCGCGCATGAGGTCGTGGCTGTTCTCGCCGACCTGACGTCGGAGCCAGGCTTTCTTCGCCAGGCCGACGCCGTGTTCGCCGGTGATCGTGCCGCCGAGCGCAAGGGTCTTGGTCACGATATCCTCCAGGGCTTCGTGGACGCGGGCCATCTCCTCGGTGTTGCGCTCGTCGGTCAGAAAGGTCGGGTGTAGGTTGCCGTCGCCCATGTGTCCGAACGTACCGACGAGCAGATTATGCTTCTTCGCGACCTCGGCGACGAAAGCGACCATCTCGGCGAGTTTGTCGCGCGGCACGGTGACGTCCTCAAGGATGGTGGTCGGGCGGACGCGGGCGAGGGCGGAGAAGGCGGAGCGGCGGGCGGAGGCGAGTTGCAGGGCTTCGGCGTCATCGCGGGCGACACGGACGTCGCGGGCGCCACGGGCGCGGGCCAGGGCCAGCATCTGTTCGGCTTCTTCGGCGACCGCGGCCGGATGCCCGTCGGTCTCCATGAGCAGCAGCGCCTCGCAATCGCGGGGTAGGCCGATCTTGGCGTAGTCCTCGACGCAGCCGATGGTCATGCGGTCGAGGAACTCCAGGGTGCAGGGGATGATCTTCGCCGCGATGATGTCGGACACCGTCTGCGCGGCGTCCTCCATGCGATCGTAGCTCGCCAGCATCGTGCGGCGGGCGGCGGGGCGGGGCAGGACCTTAAGCAGGACTTCGGTGATGATGCCCAGCGTGCCCTCGGAGCCGATGAAGAGGTCCTTCATCGAATAGCCGGCGACATCCTTCACGCAGGCGTTGCCGAAATGGGCGATACGACCGTCCGGCAGCACGACCTCAAGTCCCATCACATAATCGCGGGTGACGCCGTATTTGAGGCCGCGGAGGCCGCCGGAGTTTTCGGCGACGTTGCCACCGATGGTGCTGATCTTCATCGAACCCGGGTCGGGCGGATAGAAGAGACCGTGCTTGTTCGCTGCGGCGTCGATGGCGGCCGTGATGGCGCCGCACTGCGCACGCACGGTGAGATTAGCGGCGTCGACGGAGAGGATCTTATCCAGGCGCGTCAGGCAAAGGACGAGGCAGCCTTCCGAAGGCACGCTGCCGCCGCTAAGTCCGGTGCCGGAGCCGCGGGTGACGATTGCGATGCCGCGTGAGGCCGCGAGCTTCACCACCTCGGATACTTCTTCGGTCGAACCGGGCAAAACGACCACGCCGACCGGGCCCTTGAGGGCGGCCGTGCCGTCGAAGCCGTAAGGGATGGTGTCCTCCGGCGACGTCAGCACGTTCTCGACGCCGACGATTTCGCGTAGGCGGCTGAGGACGGCTGGGTCAGGAGAGGACACGGGGTTCAGATGAGCTTCAGGGCTTCGTCGACCGACACGTTGCGATGTACCATCGCCATGAGCGCCTGCGTGATGCCACGCGGGTTCGGGTGCTGGATGACGTTGCGACCGTAGACAATGCCCGAGGCGCCCTGCTTGAGGAGGCCTTCGGTGCGGACGAGGATTTCCTTGTCGCTCACGCGACCGCCGCCGCGGACGAGGACTGGGATGCCGGAAGCCGTCTCGATGACCTTGTGGTATTGCGAGACGTCATCGGTCGGGTCGGCCTTGATCACATCGGCGCCGAGTTCGACCGCCTGGCGGACCAGGTGGAGAATCTTGGTAAGGTCACCATCGACCATGTAGCCGCCGGCGATGGCATTGGGCTGGAAGACGAGCGGTTCGACCATCATTGGCATGCCGTAGTAATCGGCCTGCGGCTTCAGTTTGATGATGTTCTCGATGCACTGCGCGGTCACGTCGGGCGCGCCGGGAATCTGGAAGAGGTTCACGCACACGCACGCGGCGTCGAGGCGGACGGCCTGCAGCATCGTCTCCTCGATCATCAGGCTGAACGCCGTGGCGGGGAGCTCCTTGCCGTAGACGTTGGCGGTATCGGTACGCAGAACGAGGGCCGGCTTCTGCTTGCCCGGGATGGACTGCAGGTGGCGGGCCTGACCGACCGTCAGCTGGATGGCGTCGGGGCCGGCGTCGACGAGCGTGGCGACGACCTGTCGCATGTCTTCGATGCCCTGCAGGAAGCCGGGCTGATTGAAGAAGCCGTGGTCGACGGCGACGTCGAAGCAACGCTTGGACGAAGCGTTGAAGAGGCGGTTGAGGCGATACTGCTTCATGAGGGGGAGAGGGCGGGACTTACTTCAGTCCCATGATGTGCTTGAGGATGTAGAGCTCGAGCGCTTCGTAGTCGCGGGCGTCGCGATACTGCTGGACGAGCTTCTGGTCTACCGTGCGGACCTTGGCCACAAGCGCAAGGAACAGCTCGCGGCTGTTCTTGAGGTGGTCGGTGACCGGCGAGCCGCGCTGGGTGCGGATGGCCTTGACGTCCAGACCGATGAATTCCCCGCGGCTACCGTAGCCGGACTCCTCGAGGACGCGGACCTGGTTGAAGGCCGCGCGGAGGTTGGCGCCGCCGAAGTTCTTGTCTTGGTCGTATTTCAGGCCGTTCTGGTCGTTGAGGTGGACGCTGGCCAGTTTGTCGTGGGCGAGGGCGAAGGCCATCTCGTCGCTGGCGTCGAGGCCGGCGAGCATCGCGTGGGCGGATTCGATGAGGCCCTTGACGCGCTTATGGTCCTTGGAGGCGTAGGAGAGGGTGAGGGCGTGGCCGATGGTGGGCACGTAGGCCTGATCGGTCGGCTCATTCGGCTTCGGCTCGATCCAGATCTCGATGTTCTTATCGTAGTCGAGCATCGCGTTGACCGTCTCGAGCAGGCGCTGGTAGGCCAGCTTGGCGTCCTTGGCTTCGCGGATGTAGGTGCCTTCGCGGGCGAGCCAGAGCACGATGGCCTTGGAGCCGACGGCGTTGGCGATGTCGATGCACTTCTTGGTGCGATCCCAGGCGTACGCGCGGTCGGAGGCGCTGTTGGAAGTGTAGGCGCCGTCGACGGTCTGGTCGGCGAACCACAGGCGCGGGGCGACGAACTCCGGGGCGAGGCCTTGGTTGGCGAGCATCGCCTTTACCTCGGTGGCCTTCTTCTGGATCTGATCAGGCTTCAGGTCATCCATGCCCGGAACGACGTCGTCGTCATGGAACTGCACGCCTTCGAAACCGAGGGGGCGATAGAGGGCGAACTTCTCCTCGTGGGGGAAGACCTTGCGGACGTCGCCGCCGAAGGGGTCGCCGCCCTCGCTGATATTCCAGGGGCCGAAAGAGAATCGATACGTGACGGGAGTGCTCATGGGGAAAGGACTATTCTAACACGCGGTGCGGGAATCGCTACGCTGGGCGTCTCCCTTGGTGGCACTATCATCTCAATTACCCCCTTGCAGGTGGGGGTGTCTTTGATACGAATGACCCTATGAAAGCCATCCGCGAGAAGGTCGAGCTGCCCGAAGGGCACTCCTTCCGCGTCTTGCGTTGGTCAAAGACGCTCCGGGACGTCGAATGCATCTTGGGACCTGGTCGGACGCAGCCTGTCCAAGGGGAGGGTAATCACTGGCACTTCCATAAGGAGGTGGAACTGACCCTGTTCACGGCGGGGGAGGGCACGCGCTTCGTGGGCGATGCCATCGGCACGTTCGCGGCCGGCGATCTGGTCCTGCTCGGCGAACGTCTCCCGCACCACTGGCATACCTCGGGGGCGTCGGGCGGGCTTTCGATCCAGTGGCACTTCCCCGAGAGCCATCCCGTGTGGGCTTTCCCAGAGAATCTCGAGCTCCGCGATCTCTTCAAGCGGGCCGAACGCGGCTTGCACCTGCGTGGGCGGACCGCGACGGCCATCGCCGCGCTCATGCAGGATGTTGCCCGGAGTAAGGGCGCCGGACAGCTCGCGGCGTTGCTGCGTCTCCTGGCGGAGGTGGCCGACGCGCCCGAGTCCGACCTCGCGCTGTTGTCCTCGCGCAGTTTCACGCTCAGCGCCGAGTCCCATTATCAGAAGGCCATCTCGAAATCCGTGCAGCATCTCGTGGCCAACTTCCGCGACGAGATCCGGCTGGAGGACCTCCTGAAGATCTCTGGCCTGAGTCGCCCGACCTTCGCCCGGCAGTTTAAGCAACACTCCGGCCACAGCTTCAGCGCTTTCGTGAACGAGCTCCGCCTACAGGCCGCCCGTCGGGAGCTGCGGGATAGCGAGCGGAGTGTCCTGGACATCGCCCTGGCCTGCGGTTTCCGCCAAGTGACCTTTTTCAATCGCCTGTTCAAGCGGGAGATGGGGTGTACGCCGGTGGAGTATCGGAGAAAGCAGAGGAAGAAGGGGAGGTAGAGTGGAGGGCTGGGTGGAGGACTGCGTTGAGGACTGAGTGGAGGGCTGAATGGATAGGCTGTCGCCAGTGTCAGCGGTTAGCGGCAAGCGGTTGGCGGTTAGGAAATCTCAGGTGGCGGCAGCTGGCGCCTGGGGCCGGCTGCCGAAGGCTGACTGCCGACGCCTGAATGGCCGATGCCCCGGTGGCCGTCACCTGGCACCTGAAATGAAGGATGGCTGAATAGAGGACAGAGTACAGAAGGCAGGGTGCCTGAACCTGTACCTGAGCAGCCGAACCTGAGACCCGACGGCCGAGACCTGGGACCTGAAAGAAATGCCCCCATCTAGCTATCCGGTCTCCGGTTTCCCTTTGAATTGTTAGCCCTTGTCTTGGGTAGGGTTGAGCGCCCTCGCTCAACCGCGGCTGACCAAGGGTGGTCAGCCCTACCTTTGTTACCGCCGCCAGCGTCGGAAGGGTCGGTAAGGGATAGTCCTCAGACGGATGTCCCCGCCGGTTGCGCTTATTAATATCGGAAAGCTTCTTCCGCTTCCCAGAATTTCCCCAACCCCATGAAACTCCCCGCGCTCCTCCTGCTGGCCGCCGCTTCCGTCTCCTTCGCCGCCGATCCGGCGCTCACGATTTACAACGGCGGCTACGCCGTGGTGCGTGAGACCTTGCCGATCGACCTCAAGTCCGGCGTCAACCAGGTCTCCTTCGCTGGCGCCACGGCGCAGGTTGAAGCCGACTCCGTCATCCTGCGCGACGTCGCGGGCAAAGCCGAGTTCCAGATCCTCGAGCAGTCCTATCGAAACGACCCCGTCTCGCAGGCGATGCTGATGTCGCTCTTCGAAGGTAAGACCCTCGAGTTTAATCGACGCGAGACCAATAAGCCCGATCGCGTTGTCGTCGGCAAGATCGTGCGCAGCGGTTTCGTTCCCGGTGGCAATTTCGTCGAACCCATCATCGAAGTCGACGGCAAGCTGCAGTTCACCCTGCCCGGCGAGCCAGTCTTCCCCTCTCTCGGCACTGACAACGTCCTCAAGCCGACGCTGAACTGGAAACTAAACTCCGGTTCTTCGGGTAAGATTAACGCCGAGGTAGCCTATCTGAGCCGTGGTTTCACGTGGGAGGCTAGCTACAACCTCGTCGCCACCGAGAAGAGCGATGTCTTGGACGTCGTCGGCTGGGTGACGATGAACAACCAGAGCGGCATGACTTTCAATGAGGCTAAAATAAAGCTCATGGCCGGGGATGTGAATCGCGTGCAGCCAGAATACCCGCAGGCGGTACGCGCTGCGGCTTTCGACAGCCTTTCCATGGCCGGTGCCAAAGTGGTGACCGAGAAGTCGTTCGACGAATTCCATCTCTACACCCTAGGCAACCCCGCGACGCTGCGGGACAAGGAGACCAAGCAAGTCGAGTTCGTGCGGGCTACGGGCGTGAAGGCCGAGCGCATCTATGTCTTCGACGGCGCCCAGCATTATAACCGCCGCGGGGTCTCCTCGACTGGCAAGGTCCAGGTCTATCGCGAGTTCAAGAACTCCGAGGCCAACAAGCTCGGCATCGCCCTGCCGAAGGGCAAGGTGCGCTTCTATTCCCAGGATGGCGACCGCCAGCTCGAGTTCGTGGGCGAGAACCAGATCGACCACACCCCGAAGGATGAGACCATCCGCGTCCTCACCGGCAACAGCTTCGACCTCACCGGCGAGCATCGCATGACGAACAATACCGAGGACGGTTCCAATCGGATCGCCACGCAGACTTTCGAGATCAAGGTCCGTAATCACAAGAAAGAGCCGGTCGAGATCCGGGTCCTCGAACATGCGAACCGGGGCGGCACCTGGACGCTGACCGCCCAGAGCCAGCCGCATGAGAAGAAGGACGCGACGAGCTTCGAGTTCCGCGTCCCGCTCCAGCCCGACGAAGAGAAGACGGTCACTTATACCATTCGGTATACGTGGTGACGAGGTAGGGTCGGCACTGCGTGCCGATCTAGTTGTCACGAGGTAGGGACAGCACCACGTGCTATCCTTGTCTTTTGCATCGAGGGTAGGGCTGACCTCCTAGGTCAGCCGCGGCTGAGCGGGGCGCTCAGCCCTACCAAAGGCACCTATGTCGTGACGCGGTCCCGACCCTACCTAAATGTGCAGACCATAGGACAGCACGTGGTGCTGTCCCTACCTCCGAAATTCCGGTAACAGCTCAGGCGTCGCTCCGGCTTTCGTGCAAACAAAGGCGGCGACGTCGACGGCGCGTTGATGGATGCGCGCAAGGTCATCGCCGCGGAGTAGGCCGATGGCGAGGGCGGCGGTGAAGGAGTCTCCGGCGCCGACGGTATCCACGACGGCGACCTTCGGGGCGGTCTTCTCGTCGTAGGTACCCTTATGCCAGACGAGCGAGCCGGCGGCACCTCGCGTCAGAGCTACGGTGTGCAGGTCGAAACGCTGGGCGACGGCGAGCATGAAGGCTTTCTCGTCTTTGGGCAGGCCGAGCAGGTCGGCGACCGTAGGAACTTCGTCGTTGTTCAGTTTGAAGACGTTGGCGAAGCCGAGGGAGGACTCGATGACTTCGCGGGAGTAGAAGGCCTGACGTAGGTTGACGTCGAAGATACGCAGGCAATCGGCGGAGGTGTTCTCGAGGAATTCACGCACGGTGCGTCGGCTTTCCGGGGCGCGTTGGGCGAGGGAGCCAAAGCACACGGCCTGGCATTTCTTGGCTAGTAGAGCCAGCGACGCATTCCAGGCGATGTGATCCCAGGCGGGGTCGGACGCGAAGACGTAGCTCGCCTGCTTGGCCGCATCGAGGGTCACCGTGACTGTTCCCGTCGGGTGATCGTTGCGCTGAAGGAGGAGGGTGTGGACGTTCTTGGCCGAAAGGGAGGCCAGAGCCTCATCGCCTAGTTTGTCCCGGCCGACCGCGCTGACGACCCACGCGTCCCCACCTAGGCCCGCGGCATGGCAGGCGAAGTTAGCCGGCGCACCTCCGAAGTGGGCCGCATCCGGAAAGACATCCCACAGGACTTCCCCGAGGCCGACGAGGTTAGGGCGGACGACTTCCGGATTCATGTTAGGGAGTGAACGGGCCGTCTTCGGATTTGCACTCAGCTTCGTCGGTGAAGGTTGGGTAGTTGTTCTCTGGTACGAAGGTGTCGGCGGCCTTGGGCACGCTGACGGCTTCCTTGGCTTCAGCGAGCCGCGGAACCACGGCGAGTCCGAGTGCACCGAGGAAAACGCCGCGGAGGGCGTCGCGACGGCTGATGCCGGCGGGGTGGCTGCGATTGGGATTATCAGGCATCGGTGAAGGGGCCGGCGTCGCGGCGGGAGAGGGTTTCACGGATCTTACGGCCGTCGAGCGTGGCGACCTCGGATTTGGTCTCGCAGGCGAGGGCGGCGGCGACACCGGCGGCTTCGCCGAGGGCCATGGCTGTCACGGTGACGCGGGAGGAAGCGGAGGCGACGTGCGTCGCGCTATGGCAGCGTCCGGCGACGAGCAGGTTGCCGACCTTCTGCGGGAGCAGGGTGCGGTAGGAGATGTCATAGGGTTTGGGCTGGAAGCCGGAACCAGCGAAGGGCTTGTCGGTGGTCGTCTTGCGCGGATGGATGTCCAGGAACCAGCAGCCCGTGGCGATCGCATCGTCGTGGCGACGGTTAGTCTGCAGATCCTCGACGGTCAGGCGTTCGACGCCGATGATGCGGCGCGTATCGCGGATGCCGATGTAAGGCCCGGTCGAGATCAGGTAGCTGTCCTTGAAGGCTGGGACCTTTTCCTTCCACTCGCGGAAGATCGTCCAAGCGTCCTGGCGGCCTTGCATCTCGCAGCGCGTGAGGTCGGCGGCGTCGGTCGCGTCCCCAGCAATGCGGGTGGCGTGGATATAGGCTTCGTTCTTGGCGAAGGCGAAAATCAGTCCAGGGCCGTAGAACTCCGGCAGCTTGCCGGCCTTATGCGCGTCGACGAGCGCCTGCTTGGCGGCCGGCGCCATCTCTTTGTTGGGTGTGACGTTGCCGATGCGGAAGTGCATCGTGAGCGGCATCATCTCTGGGTTCTTCTCGGAGGGGCAGCCGGCCCAGTTCGCGACATCGGCGTCGCCGGTGGAGTCGATGACCTGGCGGGCCTCGATACGTACGAGGCCGTCCTTGTTCGCGACGATGACGGCGGTGATCAGTCCTCCCTTGGTCTCCACGTCGCAGACCAGCGAATGATAAAGTACGCTCAGATGCTCAGAGTGGCGACGGATGAGTCCGTCCATGAGCAGTTTGAACTCGTCGGTGTTCGGGATATGGACCGAGCCCCAATACTTCGTGATGAGGTGGGCGGGCAGGTCGTCGATGCGTTTGGCGTCGGGCTTGGCGAGGCCGAGTTCGCGGAGGAATTCTAGGGCGATGCCACGGACGACGAAGCGTCCGGTCGGCTTGTCAATCAGGCCGTCGAAATACGGCAGGCCGACCGCGGTGATAATACCGCCTGCGAAGCCGGCACGCTCAATCAGCAAGGTCTTCACCCCGGAGCGAGCGGAGGCAAGAGCGGCTGCTGAGCCGGCGCAACCGCCTCCGCAGACCAGGACGTCCGTCTTGATGGTTTTCATATTCAAAGTCCTGCCGGGCGCTTGGCCGTGGCTTCGTAGAGGATGACGCCGCCGCGCTTCAGGATTTCGCGCTGGAGGGCAGGTACGTCGATCGCGCGGAGTTCAGCCTCGGCGGCGGCGGCTTGGGCGGCGGCGATGCCGGAAGCTTCGCCGAGGGCCATGAAGACGGGCTCCATACGGATGGTCTGATAGCCGACGTGCGAGGCGGAACAAGCCACGGGCACGAGCAGGCCGTCCACGGTCTTGGGCAGCAGGCTGCGGTAAGGAATCTGGAACGGCTCGTGTTCGACGTAGAAGTAGCCCGGACGGAGCAGCGGGTAGGCTGGGTCGAAGTGCGACACGGCGTGGCTGTCGAACGGGTACTCGGCGATGGCGATGCCGTCGGGCTTATGCGCGGGCAGTCCGGTGGTTTCGAGGAACTTGGCGTCGTTCTCCGTGACGGTGTGCTCGCCCCAGATGCGTCGGCCTTGGCGCACGTAGATATGGTGAGGACGGCCACGGTTGTCCGTGAATTCATCCTTGGGGAAGCCCCATTGCTGGGCGTCCTTGCGGATGTCCTCGGGCACTTCGGGGTCATTCTGCAGCAACCAGATTAGGCCTTCCTGGTAGTTCCAATAACGGCGGAAAATCCGGGCGCGTTCGGCGACGCCGGCTTCGGGCCAGCCGTAGTTCTCTTCCGCAAGGTCGAGGGACTCGCTGGGTACGCCGGTCTCGTGGCTGGGGTGGTTGCTGTTGATCTCGTAGTTGCCGCCGGGCATCGCGTAGAACTGCACGGCTTGGTTGAGTCGGGTCAGTTTGCCGCCCCGGAAATCAGCCAGCAGGAACTTATAATCGTCGCGGTTGAAGTCCGCGGGCTTCTCGACCGGTAGCTGGTTCGCGGGGTTCTTGGTCAGGTGGAAGCGGAAGCAGAAGGCCTGGATACCTGCGTCGGCTTCACCGGTCGAGCCGGGTAGAGGATTGCTGTCGCCGAAACGGATGTAAATCTTGCCGGCGTGCTTTTCCTTGAAGTCTGCGGTGCTTTCACGGCCCACACGGTAGTCGGCGCCGGCGAGGGCGGCGAGATCGCCTTCGTAGGTGGCGTCGATGAAAGCCCCGGCGTCGATCGTGGTACGGCCGGAAGACGTTTCGAACGTCACCGAAGTCAGCTTCTGCTTCGGGCTGAAGGCCTTGGGCGTGGCGCCATCGAGGCGGCGGCCTGGAGTGGCTTGGCCACTCGGAGTGCGAGCTTCAACGACTCGGGCGCCTTCGATGAGTCGCACGTTTTTTTCGGCCGTCAGTAATTGGCGGAAGACTATTTCAGCGACCTTGGGCTGGAACATGTTGCCATCTTTGCAGAGTTTCAGTTCCGGCGAATTGGCTCCGTAGGTCTTGGTGTAATGTTCGACCACCAGACGCTTGAATTCGACGTAGAGCCCCCCGACGGCGTCGGTCTTGCGGATATCGGTGTTCGTCAGACCGCCCGACAGGATGCCGCCTACGTGGCGGGATTCTTCGATCAGGACGACTTTGGCGCCCGAGCGGGCGGCGGCGACTGCGGCGGCGACGCCGGAGGGAGTGCCCCCCACGACCACGACGTCCGTCTGCTCAGCGCCGGCAGTGAGCGCAAGCAGGCTTAAGAGCAGGGTGGTGAGCTGACGCATAAGTCTTAGCCCCAGTATTGGGCGGTCTTGTGCTTGAGGAAGTCGGCGCTGCGGCGGAGCTGGTCGATGCCGTCGACGCCGTCCTCGATGCTGATCCAGCCGTCGAAGCCGACGCGCTTGAGTTCGGTGAAGATGGCGTCGTAGTCGTTAAGGCCCTTGCCGATCTCGCCGTGGCGGAGGCGTTTAGCGTAGCCGGCCGCGCCGCCTTCTTCCTTCCGGAGGTCTTCCAACGTGCCTTCGATGAGGTAACGATCCGAGGCGTGCATCGTCACGACGCGATGCGAGACGCGCTTGAGCAGCGCGATGGGGTCGTCTCCGGCGATGTAGGCGTTGCTGGGGTCGTAGTTCACGCCGAACCCGTCGGAGGGTAGGGCGTTCACCAAGGCGCAGAAGACGTCCATCTTCTGGGCGAACTCGGGATACATCCAGAAATCGTCCTTGTAGTGGTTCTCGAGGATGAGCGTGACACCGCGTTCCTTGGCGTAAGGTATGCATGCGACGATGCTCTCGGCCGCGAGGCGCACGCCTTCGGCGTCGGTGAGTTCGGGACGGCGCTGGCCGCTGAGTACGCGGCAGTAGGAACCGCCGAGCGCGTGGGTCATGTCGATCCAGCGCATCTGCTTGGCGATCTCGGTATCGCGGAAGGCCTTGTCCGGGTGCGTGAAGTCGGGCGAGCAGCACATCATCGGGATGGACATCCCGAGGTCGGCGACCTGGCGGCGTAAGACCGGCCACTTGGATTCGTCGGCCATCTCGAGGAAGCCGGCGTAGAACTCCAGGCCTTGGACGTCGAGCGTGGCGGCTAGTGTGAACCACTCGGAGAGTTTCATCGTGCCGTCCTTGCAGAGGGCATGCATGTAGGCCTTCGGGAAGGCGGCGATCTTCGGCATGGTCAGGCTTTCTGTCCCGGCAGGTTTTCCGGATCCTTCGGCGGGTTACGGCCGATGAAAGGATGCTGTTCCAGTTCGACGACTGAGCCGCTGATCGGGCCGGCTTCGTCGGCGAGCCAGTAGATGGCCGCCGCGGCGATCTCATCAGGCGTGATCAGGCGACCCGAGGGCGCGTAAACACGGGGCAGGTCGGCATACCAGTCGGCCTTGAGGCCGTGTGCCTTCTTACGCTGGGCTTCGTTCTCCGTGAGCACCCAGCCCGGGTTGATCTGATTGACGCGCACGCCGTTGAGGCGGTGGAGTGAGTCGCCCAGATTGCGGGTCAGGGTCGTCAGCGCGCCTTTCGAGACGCTGTAGGGAAGCAGATTGGGTTCGCCCGAGTAGGCGTTGACGCTGCCGATGTTGAGCACCGCGCCGCGAGACTTCGTCAGGTGGGGCAGGGCGGTCTGGATGAGCAGGAACGGGACGACCGTGTTCACCGCGAGCATCTTATGGAAGAAGGCCGCGTCGGTGGTCTGGATATTGCCTTGGGCGATAATCGCCGCGTTGTTCACCACGCCGTCGAGCTTGCCGAAGGTCTTTACCGCGAGGTCGACTAAGCGCTGCGGGCAACCCGGTGACATCAGGTCTTCGATGTGAGAGACTGCAACAGGCTCGGCGTTTGCGGGTGTGTGCTTTGCGTTGGCACCTTGGACGATGACTTGCCCGCCTTTGGGTACCCAGATTTTGGCGGCTTCCGCGCCGATCTCGGCGAGCGTGGCTTCGGCGAGATCCTTCTCGAGTCCGTGGATGACGACCTTGGCGCCTTCGCGCACGCAGCGTTTGGCAATGGCTTTGCCGATGCCAGTCGTGCTGCCGGTGACGATGATGACCTTGTCTTGGAGGCGCATGCTCAGACGGGTTTGAGGACGGATTTCACGACTTCACCCTTGTGCATCTTCTCGAAGGCCGTGTGCCAGTCGGTGATGGGCCAGACGCCGCCGATGATCGGACGGACGTCGAACTGTCCGCTGGCCATGAGGGCGATGACGCGTTCCCAGATGGGCCAGTTGTGACTGAAGCTGCCCTGGAGCGTGATGTTCTTCTGCACCAGCGGATCGAGGTTGAAGCCGAGTGGCTGAGGACCCCACCCGACCTTGCTGACCCAGCCGGCGGGGCGGACGATATCGAGCGCAATCTTCAAGGTCGCGGAGGCGCCGGCGGCGTCGATCACGCCGTCGCAACCGAGGCCGTCGCGCTGCTGGGCCCAGGGCTTGGCATCGCCGATGATGACTTCGCAGCCATACTGCTTGGCGATCGCGAGACGGTGGGCGTCCTGCGGGAGGCCGACGATGGCGACTTCGGCGCCGCACTGCTTGGCCATCGCCGCGCAGAGGATGCCGATCGTGCCGGGCCCGAGGACGACTACGCGGTCGCCGGGTTCGATGCGCGCGTTCTTCACCACGGCGTTGTAGGCGACGCAGCAAGGCTCGGTCAGGCAGGCCTGTTCGAAGGGGAGGGCGTCCGGCACCGCGTGCAGGATGCGCTGCGGGACGCGGACGTACTTGGTCATCGCGCCGTTCACGCCGTAGCCGAAGCCCTTGCGGGTAGGGTCAAGGTTGTAGAGCCCGCGTCGGGTCATCGGGTTGTTGGCAGAAATGATCGCGGCGGTCTCGCTCACGACGCGGTCGCCTTCCTTCCAGCCTTCGACCTTCTTGCCCAGCTCGACGATGCGGCCGGCGAATTCGTGGCCGAGGACGACCGGGTAGTTGACCGGCCAGGAATGGTCGGCAGTCCACTGATGGAGGTCGCTACCGCAGACGCCGATATTGGCGACTTCGAGCAGGACGTCTTCTTCACCAATGACGGGTCGGGCGATCTCGCGGATTTCGACGGAGCCCTTTTCGGGGGCGAAGTTGACGACGGCGGCGTTATTCATGAGAGAGTATGGAGTATAGAGTATGGAGTATAGGGGGAATGTTTAGCGGCCGACTTTGACGTCACCGTAGGCGTGGACCTTCTGACAGATCAGGCGCAGGGAGGACTCGAGGTCGCCCGAGGCGGTCTTGAAGGCGTCGGCATCGATCGTGAGCGGAGCGCCGAGGACGACGAGCGGGGCGCCGTATTCCGGGCAACGCACCGCCTGCTCGAGGGTGAGGCCACCAACGGCCTGAACCGGGACGTTGACCGCTTGGACGACTTCGCGGAGCTGGTCCATCGGGCTGGGCATGCGGAGTCCGCGGGCGGCGATGCCGCGACGTTCGTCGTAGCCGATGTGGTGGATGACGAAATCGCAGCCCAGGTCTTCGCAGAGCTTGGCGCCGGCGACCATGTCGGGGCAGCCGAGGTTATCGCCCATCACCTGGACGCCATGGTCGCGGCCTGCCTTCACGATGACCTTCAGGGTTTCTTCGTGGGCACGGGCCATCACCACCACGTGGGTGGCGCCGGCCTTGGCCATCATCTCGGCTTCGAGGTAGCCGCCATCCATCGTCTTCAGGTCGGCCACGATCGGGATGTTGGGGAAAGCCTTACGCAGGGCGCGGACGCCGTGGAGGCCCTCGGCGAGGATGAGGGGGGTGCCGGCTTCCAGCCAATCTACCCCGGCACGCATGGCCATGGCGGCAGTTTCGAGGGCCTCATCGATGTTCGTGAGGTCTAGGGAGATTTGGACAACAGGCTTCATGTGGGATTATTTTTATCACCCAGCGGAACCTTTGGTGCAAATCGCTTTTAGATAATAATCACAGGTGTTTCACCTATTAGTCTTCCCCTTGAGGGCTTTTTAAACTCCATATACCTTTTTTATGCCAAAAGCGACACCTGACCGTTCTGGCCTACTGGCTAAACAGAAAGACTATCTTCAGGAGGTCGTCGTGGATGCCGAGATGATGGCGATCTTCGATTCGCTCCCGGGCTTTCTGTGTTTCCTCAAGAACCGAGCCGGCGAGCATCTCTATGCGAGCGGGCTGTGGACCACGCGCCACGGTTTCCGCGAAGCGTGGGAGATGCTCTTCAAGACGGACCAAGACCTGACTCCTGGTGTGCTGGCTCAATCTTACACATCCGACGACGTCGAAGTTTATCGGACCGGTAAGCCATTACTGGATAAGATCGAAATCTGTCTGGATGCCGTCGGCCTGCCCGACTGGCACGTCACGAGCAAGTATCCCGTGCGGAATCGCAAAGGTGATATCATCGGGATTCTCGGCGTCTCGCGCGTGTGCATGGGCCAGGCGCCGGTTGCGTCGATGAACGTGAAGATTGGTCCCGCGACGCGCATGTTGCAGGAGAATGTCGCCGAATACCCTTCGGCGCAGACGCTTGCCGACGCCTGCGGGCTGTCCGTGCGCCAGTTGCAGCGTCGTTTCACCGACGCGCTCGGCCTTTCGCCTCGTGACTATTGGATGAAGTGTCGCGTCCGCGCCGCCTGCGAAAGCATCCGCAAGGGCGAGGAAAAACTGGGCGTGCTCGCGATGCGCCTCGGCTTCTGCGACCAGAGCAGCTTCACCGCGCAGTTCCGTAAGCATACCGGCGTGACCCCGAGCGCCTTCGCGCGGGGCAAGAAGACCCTCGACTGACCTCAGAGCGGGCGGAGGATGCAGCGGCAGGGGGCGCCGTCGCCTTTCGCGATGCGGATCGGTAGGCAAATCATCTCGTAGCGGCCGGGCTTGGCCTTGGCGAGGTTGAGCCCTTCGATGATCCAGACCTTCTTGCCGAGCAGGATATGGTGGGTCGGGACCGCGTCCTTGTAGAACCCGCCGACGCTGAAGTAGTCGATGCCCACGGTGCGCACGCCTTTGTCCGCGAGATACTGCGCGGCCTCCTTGGAGACGTACACGAAATCCTTGTCGAAGGACTTCTTCTTCCAGCTCACCTGCGAGTTACGGGTGCGGAAAAGGATGCGCTCGCCTTTCTTGAGTTTCAACTTCGCGAGCTCGGCTGGCTTAATGGATTCCTGGTCCTTGATCTCGACCACGCGGCAGGGGCCGATGACGGCGTCGAAGGGCAGGTCATCCATCGTGCCCAGACCTTTGAGGAAGTGCCAGGGCGAGTCCATGTGCGTCCCCGCATGCGTGTTCAGGTTGAAGACCGAGACATTGCAGACATCGCCCTTGGCGAGCGAGGCGTGCGGCTTGATCACCGTCGGAGGATTGCCCGGCCAGCCGTGCATGCCGTTGGCGAACGGGGTGGTGACATCGATCCAGGCGGATTTGCGGGAGGGCATGGAAGTGAAGATGGAGGATGAAGGAGGGATGATAAAGGAGGAAGCGTAGGGAGGTGGAAGCGGTTAGCGGTTGGCGGTTAGCGGTTAGATTGATGCACGACTCATGGGAGACCAGGAACCCCTTAGGTGTGCATTGGGTAGGGATGGCACTCCGAGCCGTCCGTTCGAAGTCAGGGCCCGCCCTACCAATTGCCACCCGGAATGAATGTCTCTCCCATCCGCCAACCGCTAACCGCTGCTACCTGTCATGGGTAGGGCGGTCATTGCCATGACCGCCGTTCGCATCCGTGGGCGCGTCGAGCCGGGCAAGGTCACCGACCAATCCGACATCCGTCCGCCCACGGACGTGATGGCAATCACGTCCCTACCTCATGTCCCCACCAATCATCCGGTCACCGGTTTCCCCTTGAGCGTGTATTGCCCGCCACCTGCCACCCGGGGCTGCCACCCGCTACCCGAAACGTATGTCTTTCCTAACCGCTAACCGCCACCCGCCAACCGCTTGAACCTATTTCACCACACTCACCACCGCCGGATGCGCCAATGAATTCCAACAGGCGTCGAAGAGTTTGGCGTCGGGTTCGCCGTCGGTGACCACGAAGCGGTAGCGGGTGACGTAAGGCTTGCCGGGCTCGATGGAGAAAGCGCCGAGCTTCTGTGGGACAATCGAGAAGTAGGGCATGTCCGGATGCAGACGCAGGGGCATCGGAAAGCGGAAATTACCAGGGAAGCCCAGGACGGCCGTACCGGAGAGTCCGGCGCTGGTCTTGCCGCCGAGGTAGCACCAGCGGGCGCGGGTACCGTCGGCCTTCTTTCGGTCGCTGAGCCCCTCAGAGGTCAGGTAGCGGGCGCCGTCCTTGCCGTTCCATTCGTCGGGTCCGCGGAGGCCGAAGCTGCCGTAATGGTATTCGGGGAGCTCGAGCGGGTCGTTCGTCGTGCAGGTCTGCGTGGTCGTGAGGTCGAAGACGTGCATCGGCTTGGGCGCATGCGAAATGGCGTAGGCCGTGACCGACCAGCGATCGACCAGGGCGGTGATGGGCTTAGGGCCGCTCAGGTCGTTCATGTGCATCTCGGCTTCGAAGCCGCCGTAGACTTCGCCGGACCAAAGTCGTCCGCCGCCGTGCCACTGTTCTTCGCCTTTCTTCGACTGCATGTTCCAGAAATCCGTGGCTCGTCCCTGGAAGACCGCCTTGGTGAAGGGTGTCCAGATGCCGTGGTGGTGCGGATGGTTGGCCGGGTAGTCTCCGGTGACGATGGCACCGGAGGGGGAGCGTACCGGGTGGAGGTAGCCCGCACGCAGGATCTCGTCCTTGATGTCGGCCCGAGGTTTCTTGGTCTTGTCGGTACGGAAATTGAGGGCTGCTTGGCCATCGATTGAGATCGTCAGGCCGTCTTCGCCTGGGCCGACCTTGATCGCGTGAGGCTGCGTGCTGGCGACGGTGGCCACCTTGAGGGTCACCGCTTGGTTGGCAGGAACGAACCCGAGGACCAAGGTGCTGCTTTCGTCGTCATCGGCCTGCAGGTCGTATTCGTGGCCGGTCGCATCCTTGGCCGAGAGTACGTCACCCGTGCAGCGTGCGACCTTGACCTGCACGACCAAGGCCGCGCGATCGACGGGCGCCGGGGCGATGGTGATCGTCTGCGCGGAGAGGACGGATGTCAGGAGGGTGAGGGACAGAAACCGAAACATGAGGTGAATGATGTGCAAAGGTGCAAAAGTGCAAAGGTGAACGCGTGCGGTGCACGCGAGGGGGCACGGGGACATGGGGACACGGGGAGAGACAGGGCTCAATAGGAGACCGGAAACCGGAATGAATGCTGCGGTGCATGAGGTAGGGCCGGGACCGCGTCACGACATAGGGGTTGCTAGGACAGCACGTGGTGCTGTCCCTACCTAGAGTCGGCTCGTTCCCGCTTGGCTTAGCTGAGTCCGACCTCAGTGTCCGCTTACCCCTCCCATGCGTATCCTTCCTATCCTTGCCTGCTGTTTCGCCCTGTCGGTCGTGGCTGAAGATAACTTCGGCACCCTCGTGTTCTCCGATGACTTTGAGCGTAAGGAGACCCAGAAACTGAAGGACGAACCGGGCAACGGCTGGAACACCAGCAGTTCCTGGAGCGCGAAAGGCAACAAGGAGGTCGATCTCGTGGACGGCACGATGTACATTTACATCCATCCGGAAGCCATCCACGCGGTGGATGTCGGCCACGCCTTCCAGTTCATCGACGGCACCGCCACGATGCGTTTCAAATTCCATGAGGCGAAAGACACCCTGATGCTGAACTTCGCCGACTTGACCCTGAAGGAAGTGCATGCCGGCCATCTGTGCGCGGCGACCTTTGGCACCAAGAAAGTCACCCTCCAGGACATGAAGACCGGTGGGATGCTCTTGAAGTACTACGATGACCGCAAAGCTGGTAAGCTCTCCAAGGAAGATGCGGATATCATCAAGACCAAGGCTAAGACCATTCCTGCCGATATCAGCGTGGGCGAATGGCATTCCCTGAATGTCACGATCCTTGGCGATACCATGACAGCGTCCGTGGATGGTAAGCTCATCGGCAGCTTCAGCTCTTCCGGCATCGCCCACGAAACCAAGCAAGTCCTGCGTCTCCTCGTGTCGAACAAGGTAACCCTTGATGACGTGAAGTACTACAAGAAGAAGTAGAACGACGAGCTGCTTTACGCCAATATCTCCTTGATCACGTGGCCGTGGACGTCCGTGAGGCGCCGGTTGGCGCCGTTGTGACGGAAGGTAAGTTTCTCGTGGTCGAGGCCAAGGAGGTGCAGGACGGTAGCGTGGATATCGTAGCCCTGGGTGAAGTGTGACCGGTCAGCGGGCTTGTAGCCCCACTCGTCGCTCGGGCCGTGGGAGACGCCGCCCTTGATACCGCCGCCGGCCAGCCAGTTGGTGAAGACGAAGGGGTTATGGTCGCGCCCCTTTCCGCCCTGGGCGCACGGCATGCGGCCGAACTCGGTGGTCCAAATGATCAGGGTGTCCTCGAACATGCCGCGGTCCTTGAGGTCCTGGATGAGGGCCGCGGTCCCCTTGGCCATGCCGAGCGAGAGCGGGGCGTGGTCGCGGGCGATGTCCTCGTGCGAGTCCCAGTTGCGACGCGGGAAGCCGTTGTCGTTGCCGGACCAGATCTGCACGAAGCGCACGCCGCGTTCGAGGAGCCGTCGGGCGGTCAGGCATTTACGGCCGAAGGCATCCTGCTCCTCGGCGACGTTGATCTCCTTGGGCCAGACCTTCGTGGAGTTATCGATGCCATAGCGGGCCTGGGTCTTTTCGGATTCTTGGGAGAGATCGAGGGCGTCGGGCGCGGCGAGCTGCATCTTGGCGGCGAGCTCGTAGCTGCGGATACGAGCTTCGAGACGTGGGTCGCCCGGATGCGAGTCGGCATGGGCACGGTTGAGCTTGCCGAGGAGTTCGAGTCCGGCGGTCTCGCCGGAGGGCGTGATGTAGTCGGCCGGAGGCGGCGAGAGGTCGGCGATGGGCTTTGGGGCGTTGACGCGCACCTGGGTGGCCTGGTTCTGGCCAGGGAGGAAGGCGGAGTCCCAGTTCTTCTGACCATTGGAAGGTAGGCCGCGGATATCGGGCAGCACGACGAAGGTCGGGAGGTTGTCGTTGAGCGAACCGAGGCCGTAGCTCACCCAGGCGCCGATGCTCGGGTAGCCGGGAATCAGGAAGCCGGTGGACTGCAGCAGGGTGGCCTGGCTGTGCACGCCGGAGCGGCCGACGATATTATGCACGAAGGCGATATCATCCACGACGTCGCCGATGGGCGCGACGATGTCGCTGAGCATCTTGCCCGACTTGCCGTAGGGTTTGAATTTCCACGGCGACGCGAAGGTCGAGCCCGGGCTGCTCTGGAAGAGTTCGACGGCTTCACCCGGATCCCACTTCTCGCCGTGCTTCTTCTCGAGCAGCGGCTTGTAGTCCCACATGTCGACGTGGCTGGCGGCGCCGGCCATGAAGAGTTGGACGACGCGCTTCGCTTTGGCCGGGGCGTGGAGGACGCCACTGGTCGGCGTGGCGGCGAGGAGCGATTCCTGTCCGAGCAGGCTGGCGAGGGCGATGCCGCCGAGGCCGCCGCCGGAGCAGAAGAGGAAGTCGCGACGGTTCATCGCGGTGACGCCGGACTGACGATGGTAAGGGGAGTCGTTCATGGTCAGTCGACGAAGTTGAATTCGTTCAGGTTGAAGATCAGTCGGCAGAGATTCGTGAGCCCGTGCTCACGCACATAGCCCGACATCGCTTCGGCTTCGCTCGTGGAAGGAGGACGGCCTAGTGCCAGGCGGAAGGCCAGGTCGATCTGGGCGGGCGGGGTGGTGGCTTCCTTGGCCACGCGGGCCGCGAAGTGCTTGGCCATCGCGACTGTCAGGCGATTGTTGCGCATCGCGAGGGCCTGCAGGGCGTTGACGGTCTCGTTGCGGCTCGCGACCGACATCGAGGGGTCGGCGCAGTCCAGCACGGTGAGGAAGGGCTGGGGCTGGGAGCGGACGATGAAGCGATAGACCGAGCGGCGATGGGACTTCGGGTCCTCGACGTCGTGCTGGTCGTATTCGTAGTGAGGCGAGTGCTGCGGCTTATCGATGACGAAGTCCTGGAAGCCCGGGCCGCCCATCGTGAGGTCGAGCTTGCCGGCGACCGAGAGCACCGAGTCATTGACCGCTTCGGCCTCGAGCTTGCGGCGGTTCATGCGCCAGAGGAACGCGTTGCTCGTATCGATCTTCTCGTTGGCGGGATTACCGAGGGAGGATTGACGATAGGTCGCGCTCGTGACGATCAGACGGTGGAGCTTCTTGAGCGACTGACCTCCGTCGCGGAAATCGACGGCCAGCCAGTCGAGCAGCTCGGGGTGTGTGGGCAGGCTACCCATGCGCCCGAAGTCGTTCGGCGTATCGCTCAAGCCGCGGCCGAAGTGATAATGCCAGAGCCGGTTCACGATGACACGCCAGGTGAGCGGATTACGGTTGTCGGTGATCCAACGGGCGAGGGCGACACGACGCGCGCCTTCTGGGGCGTCGGCGGGTAGATCGAACTGGGAGTTCAGTTCCTTGGTGAAGGGTAGGGTTCCCGGGCCGACTTCCTTGTCGGGCTGGCTCACGTCACCGCGTTTTAAGATAAAGATCGGACGCGGCTTGCCGCCGTTGGCGCCCGTACCGGCGAAGGAGCCCGTGCCCTTGTGGATCGTGCCCACGTAGGCGACCTGCGGGGCGGGGAGTGCGGCGAGTTCTTTGGCGACCTTGGCGCGGGCGGCGTTGAGCTCGGCGAGGCGGGCGTTATCTGCGGGGGCGACCTTGTTCGACCCCTTGCGGATCTCGGTACGTTCGCGTTCGAGGAGCGCGATACGGGCATCGTCGCGTTCGGACTTCGGGCCGTAGAAGTAGCCGTCGGTCAGGTTAAGGCGTCCCCAGCGCGGGCCGGCTTCGATGCTGTCGAGCGACGTCACGTTAGCGCCCAGGGCGACGTTGCGGCCCTTGGGGTCGACGGCCTGGAGTTCGGCGAGGGCTAGGATGTAATCGTTCTTACGAAGAGCTAGCTTGGTGGCTGTTACGCGCAGGTAGCGCCCTTTCAGTTTGGCCAGCGCGAAGCGTTGCGGCTTCACGCCCGGATTCGGGACGTCGGCGCCGGTGAAGTCGGCGATGATGGTCACCCCTTGGGCGAATTTCGCGTCGTCGGAAAGCTCGACCTTATAGCGGGCCGGGAAGCCGAAGCCGGCGCCGATATTGTTATACGTATCGTGGCAGCCCGTCAGGCTGACCTCAGTGAGTTCGCGGGCGACCCCGAGGTCGACCTGCACCCACTTCGTGGCGGACTGTTCCTTGGAGATCGCGCTGTGGTAGCCGTATTCCAGGCGTTCCACGGCGGCGGACCCTTGCTTCAATTCATCGATGATCTTACCGATGAGCGTCGCGCGGCGGGTGTCGGCCGTCGCGATCTTCTCGTTGAGCGTCTTGATCTCTCCGTCGAGTCGGGTGCGTTCGGCGACCAGCGGGGCGCGACGTTTGGCGGCATCCGGGTCCACATCGAAAGTCTTATCAGCCTTATCGAGGGCGGCGAAGACAGCCTGAAGTCTGTAGTAATCCTCCTGCTTGATCGGATCGAACTTGTGGTTGTGGCAACGGGCGCACTGGGCGGTCGTCGCGAGGAAAGCGCCGGTCGTGTTTGACACCATGTCGTCACGGTCGAGCGCGCGGGCAATCTTACCGTCGAGTTTTGTCTCGGGCAGTTCCGCGTGGCCGATGAAATCCCACGGGCCTGCTGAAATAAAGCCTTGGGCGATATGTCCGTCGGCCGTCTGCGGGTAGAGCGTATCGCCGGCCAGCTGTTCTTCGACGAAGCGGGTGTAGGGCTTGTCGTCGTTGAAGGCGCGGATGACATAGTCGCGATATGGCCAAGCGTTGAGCCGGAGCTTGTCCTTGTCGTAACCGTGGGTGTCGCCGTAGTGGACGACGTCGAGCCAGTGACGACCCCAGCGTTCGCCATAGCGGGGGGAGGCCAGGAGGCGGTCGGCGGCGCGGCCGATGGCGGCGGGCAGGTCCTGGGCAGCTTCCTTCTCGAAGGCAGCGAGTTCATCGGCCGTGGGCGGCAGGCCGATCAGGTCGAAGTTCAGGCGGCGAAGGATTGTGCGCGCGTCGGCGGTGGCGGAGGGCTGCAGGTGCTTCTCCTGGAGCTTCGCCAGGATAAAGCGGTCGATCGGGTGGGCGGCGTCACCGGAGGGCAGGGCGGGCTTCGCCAGGGGCTTCAATGACCACCAGTCGAGCGGGTCGGTCTTCTTCAGGGAGGCGGACTCCGGCCAGACAGCGCCTTCGGCGATCCAGCGTTTCAGCGTATCGACCTCGGCCGCGGTCAAACGCTCGCCCTTGGGCGGCATTCGCGTGTCGCGGTCAGCCGTCGTCACGAACTTCAGCAGCGGGCTCTCGGCTGGCTTACCCGGTAGGATGTTCGGGGCATGGCTTTCACCTCCGTGCAGGGCGACCTCGCGATCATCCAGTCGGAACTCGCTCTTCTGCTTTTTCGGCCCATGGCACTCGATGCAGTGCTTCTCGAAGATCGGCTTCACCTCCGACTCGAATGACACGGCGGCTTGAAGGCCAGTCGTGCTAAGTGCCGCAAGGCATGTCAGGCTGGCAAACCTCCTAAAGACTGTGCGAGGGGAAGGCACCTAGGTTAGGTAAGCCCGGGTAAGGGATGGTTCCATTACTTATTGCCTGAACCTCGATTAATCCGCCTTAGACCCGCTCCAACTTGATGGGATAGGTCTTGCCGGAGGCGAACTGGGCGACGATCAGCGAGCCGTCCGGATTGGCCAGGACGTCATGCGGGTGAAGGAAGACGTCGGCGGTGTGCTTCATCGGGAGGAGCTTACCGACGGTGTCGTAGACGGGCGCCGATCCGGCGATGTTGGAGACGACGCGCAGATTCGCATCAAGGACGGAGAGGAAGCCGCGGCTATTGCGGTCCTTAGGCCAGTTGTCGGCGAGGTGGGCGACGACGTAGTGCTGGCCCATGCGGCGGATCTGGCGGGGGTTGCCGCCGGGGAGGTCGGTCTGGGCGAGCTTATTGCCGTCGAGGTCGAGGCGGAGGAGGTACTGCTGATCGCTCATCGCGATGAGCATCGTCTCGGTCTGGTCGGCGGCCGTGTCGATCATGCCGCCGTGCGGGCCCCAGTGGACGATGCCGCCTTCGGCGCCGCCTAGGAGGCGCTTGAACGAACCGTCGGCGGCGTAGTGCAGGATGTAGTCCTTGCCGTAGCCATCGAGGACGTAGAACTCGCCATCGGCGCGGTGGAGCGTCCAAGACGGACGATAGTCGGTCTCCTTGGCGTACTTGCCCGTATTGGCGGGGAGGTGCCACTCGCCGAGTTGTTCACCGTTGGTCGCTATTTTGAATACCGAATGCAGGTTGAGATCGGTGATGAAGAGGGCTTCCGATTTCTTCCAGGGAACGAGCGCCAGGCCGTGGGCGCCAGGAAATTTCGGGCCGGTCCATTTGTGCGCCAGCTTGCCGGCTCCGTCGAAGAAGATGACATTGTTCGCGACGTGGTTGGTCAGCAGGACGATTTGTCCATCGGCCGTGCGGGCGAGCCCGTGGCAATCGTTGACCGGCGTCTTGTCATCGAGCACGCCCCAGCCGGGGACGACGCGATACTTGAAGTCGCCTTGGCCGAGGACTTCGGGGGACGAAGCCTGCGCGAAGGATCGTCCGACCGCGCCATACCAAGCCCCGGCGAGGAGGGCGTTCTTCAGGAGGGAGCGGCGGGTGAGCGTCACGGCTTACTGCTTCCAGACGCGGACGCGGTGGTTTTCGGAATCGCCGACGTAGACCGAACCGTCCTTGTCCACGAAGACGCCGTGCGGGCGGGCCAGTTGGCACTTCAGAGGGTCGCCGTCGGGGCCATCGCCTTTGACGCCCGTGCCGATCTTGAGCTCAAGGTTTCCGGTCTTCATGTTCACCATGCGAATTGAGTGCGATTCCGTGTCGGCGATCCAAGCGTTGCCTGCGGCGTCGAACGCCACGCCCTTCGGGCCGCTGAGGGTGGCGAGTTTGGCTGGGCCGCCGTTGCCAGTGAAGCCCTTCTTGCCCGTGCCGGCGATGAGCGAGATTTTGTCGGCCTTGAGGTCGAGTTTGAGGACCTGATTGCCTTCGCGGGTGCAGACCCAGAGGTTGCCGGCGGCGTCGAAGTCGATGGAGCGCGGGCCTTTGATCGGCGTGCCCTTGACCGGGGCGCCATCGGGCGAGTCGCCAGGCTTACCGGTGCCGGCGATGGTCGTGATCACGTGCGACTTCATGTCGACCTTCCGGATCACGCTATTACCGATGTCGCAGATGAAGAGGTCGCCATTGGCGTCGAACTGGATGCTGTGCGGATTCTTCAGCTGGGCCTGGCTGGCGGGGCCGCCGTCACCGGAGTAGCCTGGCTTGCCCGTGCCGACGACCGTCGTGATGATGCCTGTCGTGGTGTCGATCTTACGGACGGCGTGATTCATCATGTCGACGATGAAGAGGTTGCCGCGCTTCGGGCCGAAGCGGAGCTCGTGCGGAAGGTTGAAGGTTGCTTCGGTGGCGGGACCGCCGTCGCCGGAGTAGCCGACCTTGCCGTTGCCGGCGACCAGGTGGATCTTGCCGTCGGGGGTCACCTTGCGGATGCGCTGGCCGGTGTATTCGCAAAACCAGATCGCGCCGTCGGGGCCGCGCGTCACGCCGAAGGGATTGTCCATCTTCGCTTCGGTGGCCGGTTCGTTATCGCCCTCGCCCGAGTAACCCTTCTTGCCATTGCCGGCGAAGGTCGAGACAGAGGCCGCGGATAGGGAGATCGCGGCCAGGAGGGGGAGAAGGCGGAGGAGCATGTGCGTAAGATGGGGGATGGGCGGAAAGATGAAAGATGAATGATGGGGGATGCGGAAGTAACTCGGGAGATGTTCTTGGTTCGTTGTTCTTTGTTAAGGAAACTGCCGCACAGAAGCAGCGGGAGATGCAGTCTCGGGTGGCAGGTGGCGGCCCCGGGTGGCAGGTGGCGGGGATGGGCGCTCAAGGGGGAACTGGAGATCGGATGATGAGCCCGGGCATGAGGTAGGGGCGTGATTGCCATCACGACCGTGGGCGGACGGATAACGGAAAGGTCGGTGACCTTGCCCAGCTCGCCGCACGCACCGATGCGAACGGCGGTCATGGCAATGACCGCCCTACCCAAGAAAGCGCCTAGCATGTTTTCAAGTCTCCCTCTGACTTCTGGCTCTTTTCCTGCCACCCGCCACCCGGGGCCGCCACCTGCAACCCGTAACTGGATTAGTTTTTTACGTTACTTTATCACCGACCAGCGAATCGCGTTTTCCACGACCTTGATATTCTCCGCCTGCTTATAGATGGGGTAGGTCTCGTGGCCGGGGCGGTAGTAGAAGACTTTACCGGCGCCGACCTGCCAGGTCATACCGCTGCGGAAATATTCTCCTTTGTCCCAGCGTTCTTCGAAGACGACGGCGTCCGGAGTTGGGACGTGGAAGGGTTCGTTGTACATCTCGGTTTGAGGGATGTCCCATTTCGCCGGAAGGCCGGCCGCAATCGGGTGATTCGCGGTGACGGTTGTCATGTGTCCGGGCTTGGCGTCGGCGCGATAGCCTGGGAACACGCACTGGGGCAGGGTGAGTGTGTAGGTGTTGCCGTCGCGTTTGACTGAGGGCGTCAGCGGGGCGCCGGCTTTGACGCCTTTGTAGTAAGGGGCATCGTTGACGAAGACCCATTTGGCGGCGGCACGTTCTTCGGCGGTCAGCTGCTTCATGGCGTCGTCCTTGGAGCGCTCCTGCATGAGGCGGACAAAAGGCTTGGCCCAGTGGGCGGAGTGGAGAGCGATGAAGCCGAGCTTGCCGGCCTGCACGCGCTTCACGACCGCTTCGACGCGGGCGTCGTCCTGTTCCTTGACCTTGCGGTGGCACCAGAAGACGAGCACGTCGGTCTGATCGAGCGCGGCGTCGCTCAGGCCTTGATCGGCATCGGCGAGTCGAGCGGTCTTGACGACGAGGTGCTTGTTCTTGGCGAGCTCTGCGGCGAGCGTCTCACCGAGGAATTTGTCGCCGTAACCCTGAGACTGTTGAGGCTGCTGTTCGTCCCAGACCAAGACGCGGATCGGCTTAGGTTCGGCCGCGAGGGCGAAGAGGGGGAGTAGGGCGAGGAGGAGGCGCATGGGTGGGGAGAAGAGGGCATATGAAGGATGAGGGATGGATGATGCTTTGAAAGAAAAGATAAATGAGGGGAGATGAGGGAATGGTTAAGGGTTAGTTGTTCTTGGTTCCTTGTTCTTTGTTCGGGGAACTAATGAATGGAAATGCGGGTAACATCATCAGGTCTTGCCCGGCAGATCCCCGGTCCCTCCGGCATCTTTACTTCTTTGCCGCCGCTGCGGGCTTCACCGGCAGGAAAGCGCGAGTCTGGGGTGAGCCGGGGAGTGCGGTGACCTTGAGGTCCTTGACGAGATAGCGGGCGCCGTTGAAGCCGCCACCATTGAGGTAGAACGGGCCCATTGGGCGATTAAAGGCATCGTCGGAGGCGGAGATGGTCACGCCATCGATCGTGAGGGTGAACTTCGCGCCGTCGTGGACGCAGACGACATCATGCCAATCTTTGGTGAGGTCCTTGAGTTCGCCTTTGGCGAGGACTTCGCGCTTCAAGTCTTTGTAGGCGGGACGGATGAGCTCGAACTTTCCGCTGTCAGGAAGGAAAGTGAAATCCATGGCGTGTGCACCTGAGTCGGCCGGCCAGGAGACAAAGAGAAAGTTTTCCTTCGGATCGAGGAACTTCATCTTCCACTCCGCCTTGATCTGGTCGAAGGCGGTAAGGATTTTGATCGTGGCCGTATGCTTCTCGGTCGGCACTTGCTCGCCGAGCATCGCGCCTTCGGCGAACTTCCATGAGCCATGGAAGAAGGCTAGGCCTTGGGCGAGCGGCTCATGGGCACCCGTTTCGTGGATGATGACTCCGGCGGGTTTCTCTTCGGCGAAGAGGGAAAGGCTGAGCAGGAGGAGGGGGAGGGAGCGCATGTTTTTAGTTCTTTGTTCTTAGTTCGTTGTTCTTGAGGTTTTGTTCTTAGATATAAATGGATGGAGCCTAGATTCATTGTTTAGTCGCGGCTGAGCGGCGGAGTTCAAGCCTGCCTTGCTTCCCTTGCAGGCAAACAAAGAACAACGAACCAAGAACAAATAACTTCTTCACGCGATAATCTCGCGGACGACGCTACCATGCACATCCGTCAGGCGGAAATCGCGGCCACCGAAGCGGTAGGTGAGCTTCTCGTGGTCGATGCCGAGCTGGTGCAGAATGGTGGCCCAGAAATCGTAGACCGTGAGCGGCTTATCGACGGCGTAGTAGCCGAGCTCGTCGGTCGCTCCGAAGACGGTGCCGGGTTTGAAACCGCCGCCGGCCACCCAGAGGCTGAAGCCGTACGGGTTGTGGTCACGTCCGTCGCTGCCCTGGGAGAACGGCGTGCGGCCGAATTCGCCGGAGAAGATGACGATGGTGCTCTCGAGGAGTCCGCGCTGCTTGAGGTCCTTGAGGAGCGCCGCAATCGGCTGGTCGACCTGATGGGCCATCATGCCGTGGCCTTTGACGATGGCACCGTGATGATCCCACGGGTTGGCCGCGTTGCCGCCACCGATATTGCCAGAGAGGCAACTGAGCTCGACGAAGCGGACGCCTTTCTCGACGAGGCGACGGGCGAGCAGAGCCTGACGGGCGTAACCGGCGGTGAGCTTGTCGGGGGAGTCGATGCCATACATCGCCTTGGTGGCTTCGGATTCGCCGCTGAGGTCGCAGATCTCGGGGACGGCGGCCTGCATGCGGTAGGCGGTCTCGTAATTGCGGATGGCGGCTTCGACCTGCGGCTCGCGGGACGCTTCGGCGAAAGCCTTGTCGACTTCGTTGATGAAGCCCAGGCGGCGACGCTGGGTGGCGTCGGCTTCGCCGGGTTTGATATTCGCGAGAGGCGGGGCGCCATCGGCCTTGATGATCGAGGCCTGGTGCTGTCCCGGGAGATAGCCGTTGTTGAAGAGCCCTACGCCGCCGTGCGGGGTGCCGGCATTCCCGCTCTGGAGGACCACGAAGCCCGGGAGGTTCTGGTTCTCGCTGCCGAGGCCGTAGTTGAGCCAGGCGCCGGCGCTGGGATGACCCATGAAAGGGAAGCCGGTATGAAAGAAGTAGTTCCCTTGCGCGTGTTCGCTGACCTTACTCGTCATCGAGCGGACCACCGTGAGGTCGTCGGCGCAGTCGGCGATCTGCGGGAAGAGGTTCGTCATCTCGATGCCCGACTGCCCGTAGCGCTTGGCCTCCCAGGGGCTGCCCATGATGTTGCCGTTATTATTGAAGACCGTGCGCTGGACCGGCACCGGCATCGGCTTGCCGTTAAGCTTGGCGAGGGCGGCCTTGGGGTCGAACGAGTCGACGTGCGAGACGCCGCCCGACATGTAGCAGAAGATGACGTTCTTCGCCTTGGCCTTGAGCGGGCGCTTGCCGGAGGATTCGGCGCCGAAGGCGGGCGACGAGAGCAGGCCGGACAGGGCGATGCCACCGAAGCCTAGGGAGCAGCGGCGGAGCAGTTCGCGGCGGGTGAGCGGGTGCATGTTATTTGAGATAAAGGAACTCCTTGAGATTGAGGACCGACTGGGCGAAGTCCTGCCAGACCATCACCGGTTTGTCGGCGTGGGTGAGCTTGAGGTCTGCCAGGTAACGCGCCGCTGCCGCCTGTTCGGTCGGGCTGGCCTTGCGGGCCAGGGCTTGGAGGAACAGAGCGTCGACCTTGGCGGTGTCGGGCTGGCTGCGGTCGAGGGTGGTCGCCCACTGCTTGGCGGCATCGATCACGAAGAGGCTGTTCAGTAGCGTGAGCGATTGGGCGGGCACGTTCGTGGAGTCGCGGCGACCGACCGTCGTGAACGGCTTCGGTCCGTCGAACGTCGTGATCAGCGGGTTGAGCGAGTTGCGACGGATGGTGAGGTAGACGCTGCGACGGACCTGTTCCCGTGGTGCGGCAACGGCGTTGTCACCGGGGCCATACATGCGGTGCTCGATCTTGCCGGTCAGGGTGATGAGCGAGTCGCGGAGGGCTTCGCCTTCGAGGCGTCGGACACGCACGTGTGAGAGCAGGTCGTTGTTGGCGTCTTTGGCCTGAGCCGAAGATGAGGGCAGGCTCGACCGTTGGAACGCGTCCGTCAGAAGGAGTTCGCGCAGCGCCGTCTTTACGGACCACTTCTGGTCGACGAAGCGTTTCGAGAGGTAATCGAGCAGTTCGGGGTGCGTCGGGTGATCACCGAGGCGTCCGAAGTTGTCGACCGTACCGACGAGTCCGCGTCCGAAGACATGGTGCCAGAGTCGGTTCGTCATCACGCGGGCGGTGAGTGGGTTGTCGGGGGTGGCGATTTTCTCGGCGAGCTCGAGGCGTCCGCTGCCGGTGGTCGCGAAGGCCTTGGTGTCGAAGGCTTCGAGATAACGACGAGGGACAGGGGCGGCCGGATTCTTATATTCGCCGCGAACGAAGAGCGGCATGTCCATTCCGACGTCCTCCCAGAGGCCGGGGGCACGACGCGGGGTGACCAGTTCCGCTTCCAGTTTCCGGTATTCAGCGGTCAAGGTGGTAAGTCGCGGCGTGAGGGCGCTTCGGGCGTCCAGCAGGCCATGTCGCAGCGCGGCGTCGAGGAGGGCGGCCTGGGCTTCGTCGGCACTATCCTTGGCCCAGGCGGAGGAGGCCTCGGTAAGGGCTATCGCCACTTCTTTGACGGTCTTCAGCTGCGGCGCTTGGACGACGATGGCTTCACCTGAGGTGGGCCCGGCGCCGGACGCATGGAATGCGACCTGACGGACGCCATAGGAGCCGTCGGCGGCTTCTTTGCCTTCGGGTCGAGTTGAGTCGTCGGGCAAGGTGAACTCCAAGTAGGCGGACGAGCCTTTGCGGTAGGCGGTGTCGAGCGTGATCCAGACGGGCCGGTCCGAGTTGATCGCAGCCTTAGGGAAGCGGTTGCCGGAGTTGCCGATCGGGTAGTTGTCCGTGATGAGACGCACCGTGGCACCGCGCCCCATCGCCTGGACGCTGATGAAGTCGGTGGTGACTTTGAAGCGCGGCGAGGTGAGCACCGCGCTGTGCTTGACGGAGAGCGGGTGCGAGTGCAGGCCCGAGGGGAGGATCTGCTTCGTCACGTCAGGCCCGTTGGTCTCGATGCGGAATTCGCCTGGGGTGAAGCGGGCTGCCATGCCGTTACCATGACGCAGCCATTTCGCAGAGCTGCCGTCGCTCAGCGACCAATCGGCTTTCACGCTGCTCGGGACCTTGGCTTCCTTCGGTTTGAGGCCGACACGAAGGAAGGCCGCAGCATGCAGCGGATAGGTCGGGTCTTCTTCGTGCTTGAAGCTCTCGGCGAGTTTCCCGTCGGCCGACTTGAGCGCTTCCAGTTTGGAGCGGAGCTCGGAGGCCTGGGCGCGGAGGCCTGCGAGTTTTTCATCCTTGGTCGCGACGGGCGCGAGTTCGCCGCGGAGCGTGCCCGCTTTGAAAGAATCGGCAATCTGGGCCGCGGTCAGAGCGAAGCCGTACAGGCGAGCTTCCTCGAGTTCGCCACGGAGGAAGGCGTTGCCGCCACCGGTGTGACGTCGTCCGAAGAGCAGGCGCGATTTGTCTTGGGCGAACGTATGGAGCGCGGCCTTCTCGTTGGCCGGAGCGTAGCCGGTGCCATAGGGCTGGCCGTTACGGTAGAGCTCGATGCGGCCGTCGGCTTGATAGACGATCGCCAGGTGGATGAGTTCACCGGGCTTCGAGGTCTCGGCCGGACCGTTCACGTTCTGCGTGCGCAGGCTATTGTTGCTCCCGGCCATCCACTTGCCCTTCTGTCTCTCGGCGAAGACGAGCGAGTCGAAGGTTCCGCCGCCGATGGACTCCACCGTGATGACGCCGCCGCCGCGTTGGTCGAGGGTGGGCAGCGCGACCCAGGCTTCGAGGGTCTTGGCCGTCAGGGTCTCGGTGGTCGGGCCGGTCTCGGCGAAGGAATCCTCACCGTCGAGGATGAGCCGCCCGTTCTTGATGAGCGCGCTACCGTTGAGTTTGGCGTCGAGCTTGCCGACGAGGTCACGGCCATCCTGTTCGAAGGTCCACCAATGGCTGGGGGCCGGGCCGGCTGCTTTGTCCGCCTTCAGGCGACGACGGAAGACATCGGCGGAAAGTTCGCTTTCGACCTGGGCGAGCTTCTCCTCAAGGCCGACACGGTCCTTGGAGGTAGCGCGGATGCGTTGGAGCGCAGCCGGGAGGTCCTTGGCCTGGCGGATCCAGTCGGCGGCGAGTTCCGAGCGGATGGCCTGCTTGAGCTCGGTGAGCCGGTCGCGGTGCTGGTCGAGTAGGGCGGGCGAGTCGATGGTCACCTGACCGGGGCGAGTCGAGGCGAAGATACCGTAGAAGGCGGTGAAGTCGGCCTGGCTGATGGCATCGAACTTATGGTCGTGGCAGCGGGCGCAGGAGACCGTGAGTCCGAGGAAGGTCTTCGAGACGACGTCGATCTGGTTGTCCACGTTGCGGACCTGCTCGTCGATCGTGTCCACGGGCTGGAAGCCGTGTTCGATCATGCGGAAGTGGCCGGTGCCAAGGGCGGACTCGTTGAGCTTATCTGCCGTGTTGATGCGAGGCGACTTCAGCAGGTCGCCGGCGAGCTGTTCGCGGACGAACTGGTCGTAGGGGACGTCGGTATTGAAGGCGCGAATCAGGTAGTCGCGGTAACGCCAGGCCTGCGGGATGGCGGGATCTCCTTCGCTGCCGTGCGTATCGGCGTAGCGGACGAGATCCATCCAGTGGCGGGCGAAGTGTTCGCCGTAGCGAGGCGAGGCCAGCAGGCGGTCGACGACCTTGGCGAAGGCGTCGGGCGAGGTGTCGGCCTCGAAGCTGGCGATCTCAGCGGGGGAGGGCGGGAGGCCGGTGAGCACATAGGTCGCGCGGCGGAGGAGGGTGGCCTTGTCGGCAATGGCGGAAGGCGTGATGCCGGCGGCGGCAATCTTCACGTCGAGGAAGCGGTCGATCGGGCTGGCGGACTTGCCGGAGGGGATCGGCGGCGAGGTGATCGGCTGGAAACTCCACCAGTTCTTACGGACCGTCAGCAGGTCGGACCAGGCCGGAGTGATCGAGCCTTCGGGGGCCTTGGTGCGCGGGTCGGGCGCGCCGCGGTTAATCCACTCCGCGAAGTCCGCGATGATCTTCGCGTCGAGCTTCGGACGCTTCTTCGGCATCTGGAGGGTCTCATGGCTGTAATCCATGGACTGGATTAGGATGCTCTTCTTGGCGTCGCCTGGGACGATGGCCGCGCCTTCTTCGCCGCCCTTGAGCAAGCCATCGCGATAATCGAGGCGGAGGTCGCCTTTCTGCTTCTTCGCGTCGTGGCATTCGTAGCACTCCGCGACGAGTACCGGGCGAATCTTCGTTTCGAAGAATTCCAGGTCCGCTGGCATGAGGTCGGCGGCCGCCAGGGACGAGGTGCCCAGCGCGAGGATGGCGAGAGCGCGGCGCATCAGGAAAGGAAAGCGCGGGCGATGCGGTCTGCCTGTTCGCGGATGAACTGGCCGCGTTCGGCCATGGCGGCGGCGGGGAAGCGGCTGGAGGGGCCGGCGATGGTCACGGCGCCGATCGCATGCCCGTGTTGGTTGAGGATCGGTGCGGCGACGCAGTTGATCCCGTCGAAGTGCTCACCCTTGTCCAAGGCGTAGCCCAGGGTGCGGATGCGTTCAATCTCTGTGGCGAGGTCGCGCTTCGTGACGATCGTCTTCTCCGTGTGCTTCTCGAGCTTCAGGCGGGAGAGTACGGCGTCCTGTTCGGCGTCGGGGAGGAAGGCGAGGATTGCCTTGCCGGGTGCCGTGCAGTGGAGCGGGGCGAGGCAGCCCAGGTCGACGATGTATTTGAACGGGTGAGTGGAGGCCAGCTGATCGAGCATCACGCAGCGATCTTCGGCGAGGCAGCAGAGCTGAGTTGTCTCGCCGGTGTGCTGTTGAATGGCGCGCATCGCCTCGATGGCGGCCGCGACCAAGCTACGGGATTCGCCGCGCGGCTGGCTGAGCAGGAGGAGTTTGCGGGTGAGGGTGTAGCGGCGGGTGACTTCATCGCGACGCAGGTAGCCGGCGTCTTCGAGCGTGCCCGTGATGCGGTGGGCGGAAGCCGGTGAGAGGTCGAGGGAGGCGGTCAGCTCGGAGAGCGTCAGTCCTTCAGGGCGATGCGCCAGCGTCTCGATCATCGCGAGGCCGCGTTCGAGGGCAGGCACGCTCGAGGCACCCGTTTCGGTCGAGGGTGAGGATAGGCGCTTCGCGGCAGGGGTTTTCATATGCGGAAACTATTCCAAATATGGAATAGGCGGATTGGCCTGAGTCAAGCCGTCGGGCAGGGGATGGCTTTAAGGACAATCCCTCAGGGGGCGGGTTCCCTCAAGCTTCCCTTGAGTCCTGCGATCTCCTATTCGCCGACCGCTATCCGCTAACCGCTCGCACCTTTCATTGGTAGGGTTGAGCGCCCTCGCTCAACCGCGGCTGACCAAGGGTGGTCAGCCCTACCCGATACACCTAGGGCAGCACGCGGTGCTGCCCCTACCTCGATGCATCGGGTATGTCTTTCCTAACCGTCAACCGCTATCCGCTAACCGCTTACTCCAATACCTGAATATGATTAATGCTGGTGAACTGGCGGTGGTCGGTGAATTGGCGGATGAGTTTCTTCTGAGCGTCGACTTCGAAGATCTGGGCGGTGGCGCCGAGGTGGCCGTGGCCGAGCCAGTTCATGACGAGGGTATTGCCGTTGGCGAGGCGCTCGACGGAGCTCGCGAGGAAGATCGGGTTGTCGGTGACTTCGTTGCGGCCGACGTTCCACACAGTCTTGCCGGAGCGGTCGATCTCGACGAGGCCATCGCCTTCGCCGAGGGCGACCAGCCAGTTACCGTTGGTGAGTTCGCGGACGTCATGGACGTCGCCGTTGACCGGCTGGGTGCGGAGGAGCTTACCGTCGGCAGAAAGTTCGAGGACTGCGCGGTCGCCCTTGGCGCTCACGAGGTAGCGTCCGTCAGCCGTCTTGCGGCAACCACGCATCTGTTCGTGCGTGCGGATGGTCGGCGTCAGGGGGACTTTGATCTCCTTGGCGATCTTGCCGTCGCGGCCGATCTCGAGGAGGCGGCCCGGGCCGCATTCGACCACAAGCACGCGTCCGTCGGCGAGCGGCTGGCAGCCCTGGATCTCGGTCTTGGTGTCGGCGACATATTCCCAAGCGACAGACTGGTCGGGCTTCACTTCCTTGGCGCCGTGGACGTGGCTGAAGAGCACGTTGCCGTTGGGCAGGAGCCACGAGTCCTGCGGGTGTTCGGCCGGGGTCTGCCATTCGATCCGTCCGTCGGCGGCGACGATCGCGACCTTGCCACCGACGTAATCGCTGACGAGCAGGCGCCGGCCGAAGGGCTTGGGGGCGAGGCTAGAGAGGGGTCCGGAGACACGGCTACCCATCGCGTTGAGGTTGTTCTTGGCAGCCGGCGGCATCGGGGGCTCCCAGCCCTTCGGGGCGCCGGTAATGATCACCGGCTTGAAGGTGTTGTCGCCTACGCGGAGGTTGTCCGCGATGACACCGTTCTTGGAGTGACGCCAGCAGTGGATGGCCTCACCGTCGCTCTTGATGATGTTGCCGACGACCTCATAGCCATCGAGGTTGAAGTTGGGTTCGATGGAGGTCGTCTTGGTCTCCATGTAATTGTAGTTACAGCGGAAGTTACGCAGGTTGCCGCGGAAGGAGGGATGTCCGAGGAGATAGCCGCTGCCGTTCGGATTGAGCGTACGGGTGAACTGCACCGTGATGTTCTCGGCGTCGAACGACTCGCCCGGGCCGACTTTTCCTCCGGGCAGGAGCTTGCCGGTGTGTTCGCCGTAGGCCATGACCGAGCGGTTCGTGTCGGTCATCGTGATGCCATCGACCAGCACGTTGCGGACGCGGCCGTGGGCGAGCACGCAGGCGTTGATGTTCTTCACCAGGAAGCCCGGCTGGACGTTGCGGGAGGCGTTCATGTCGATCGTACCCTTGCCGGTGATGCGGACGCCGGAGATGACGTCGGGCTGGCGGCCATGGCCGATGCGGATGCCATAGGCCTCGGGGCCGTCGTAGCTGACATACCAGACGCTGCGGACGTTGTGGCCGGTCTTGCTGCCGAACTTCACCTTCACGCCGCGGCTGAGCTCCTGCCAGTCGCCCGTGATCGGGGTACGCTTGTGTGAGGTGTCGTTGAACTTATCGCCCCAGGCGAAGGTGTCGGGCTTGCCGTCCTTGCCTTCGCTGTCGGTCATGATCGTGAACTCGCGGACGCCGCTCAGGTCGTAGTCGCCGCCGATCTCGAGGTCGTCGAGCTTCTTGCCCGCGTCCTGGTCGGTCGTGATCTCGCCGGCTTTCTCCAATTTGCAGAAGTCATCGGACAACTTGAGCGTCGCGCCGGCCATCAGCTCGATCTCGATGGACTTGTCAACGTAGAGGATTGCGCGGTGCTTCGTGAGGCCGTGCTGGTGCAGGCCCGGTAGGAAGGTCAGCTTGTCGCCCGGCGCGGCTGCATCGAGAATCGCCTGAGGGTCGTCGCCCGGCTTGATCTTATGTTCGGCCGCGAAGAGGGAAGTCGCGACTAAGAGTAGGAGGATACGCATCACAGGGGTAGGGGTGGGGCTAGGGCTAGCAAGACCCATGGATTACCGACGCCGATAATGGATAATCTTTGAGCGGAAAATGGCACCTGCACTCTTCCTGTCCTCCGGCCCTCGGGGCCTCTGGTCCTCGCTTATTTAGCCACCACCCAAACGTTGCGATAGACGACGGGGTTGCCGTGGCCTTGCAGGTAGATGGGGCCGGGTGCTGGGACTTCGGTCTTGAACGCGCCGCCGGGGGTCGCGCCCTGGAGTTCGAGATTATCCTGCACCACTACGCCGTTGTGTCGGACCGTGACGAAAGCACTGCCGGTCTTCTTGCCGTCCTTGTCGAACTTAGCGGCGGTGAAGTTGACGTCGTAGGTCTGCCATTGGAGGGGCGGGAAGCACATGTTCACCTTGGGGGCGCTATTCTTGTAGATGCCGCCGCACTCGTTATCGAGGCCCTTGAGGCCAAAACTGTCGAGGACTTGGATTTCGTAGCGGTGCTGAAGGTAGACGCCGCTGTTGGCGCGACTCTGTCCGCGTCCGAGGGGTTTGAACGGAAGGAAGAATTCGACGTGCAGGGTGAAATCGGTGAAGGCATGCTTGGTCTTCGTGTTGGCTTCGAGGAAACCGCGAGGATCGATCTTGCCGTCGACCCAGGCGTCGGCGTTCTTGCCATCGAAGAGGATGGTCGCGTCTTTCGGGGCGGCGAGCCCTTCGGTTGGGCTGTGGCGCACGGTACGTGTGAGGACCATCCCCGTGCTCTTGATCACGAGCTTGCCATCGGCGAGCACGGCTGAGTCGATCTTGTCTTGGAATTTGACGCCTGCGCCGTCGCGCTTGCCGTCGACTTCAATCTTCGCGGAGCCATCCCAGCCGGCGCCGGGGAGGCCGCCTTTGTGCAGCACGAGGCGGAAGTTGTCATCACCCAGGGCGATGACGTCGGCCCCCATCTTCTCGTTGGCGTATTCGCCCTGCAGCGGGAAGTCCGGACCGGCGGTGTCGGCGGTCAGGTAGGTGGGCGGTTCGGGCGCATGGGGCGCGGCAGGGGCTTTGGTCTTCGGCGCGTCGGCGGCGAAAAGCGAGGTCGTAAGGAGGAGGGCGAGAAGACGCATGGGGGTGCGTTTACTTCTTACCCTTGGGGTCAAGGTTGGCGAGCAGTTCTTCGGGGGTGACTTTGGATTCCACGCCGATGGCGGGGACGGGGACCTTGGCGGTCCAGAGAATGGCGTTTAAGACCAATTTACGCTGATCGGCGTTGCCCCAGTTCTTGTGATCGTGTCCGCCGGTGAAGCCGAAGCCACGGCCGCCGTCGGCGCGTTCGGTGGCCCAGGCCACGTGCTGAGGGATGCGGTCTGCCACCTGCTGACGGACGTCGGCGTTACCGGAGCGTTCACCGTCGGGAAGTTTCAGGGTGACTGGAGGAATCGCGCTCAGAATCGGGGTGACGGCTTGCATGCCGTCCTTGAAGCGCATGTGGAAATACCATTCGTCGTGTGTCGTGAAAGGGTGGACGCCGTTGGCGATCGGATGCACGGGCAGTTTGGTGAAATCGGCCTGCCAGTGCGGATTGACGGACCAGAACGGTTCGCAGTAGCCGCCCATCCATTCGAGGAATTCAGCGCCGCCTTTATCCTTACGGACTTCAGTCGCCCAATGAAGGGTGACGAAACCGCAGCCGCGCTTCATCTGGATGGCTAACTGAGCGAGGCGATCTTTCAGCACGGCGGGGTGGCCGGTATAGCCGTCGGCGTAAATCAGGAGGCTGTCGGCATGGGCAATCTCGTCGTCGGCGGGCCATTCGCCGTTGAGGTGCGTCTTGACCTCGACTTGGTCGCCGGCGCTTTCACGCAGGCATTTGGCGAGGAGCAGTACGCCGGCATTATGCTCATGTGCGCCGGGGCCGTGGCTCGGCTTGCCGGCAATCAGGACAACGAGTTTCTTGTCGGCGGCGAGTAGCGGGAGCTGGAGGGCCAGCAGGACGATGACAAAAAGACGAGTAAAGATTTTCATCGGAATTGATTACTTCGGCTCGCTGGTCTGGCGAAGGTAGAGGAAGAGGCTGCGGACATCCGGTTCCTCGAGTCCGTTGAGGAGGCCTTCGGGCATGAGAGAATTCGGGCTGACGACGCGGGTCTTGATCTGGTCCTTGGCGATGACCACGGGTGCCGGAGCACCGGGTACTTTGAGCGAAACGGTGGATTCGTTTTCGGCGCCGATGATACCGGCTTGGAGGGAGCCGTCCTTCAAGGTGATGTAGACGAGCTGGTAGTCCTTCCCGATGACGGCGTTGGGATCGATGATGTTCTGCAGGAGGTATTCGAGGTCGGTATAACCGCCGGTCAGGTGCGGGCCGATTTCGCCGCCGGTGCCGAAGAGCTGGTGGCAGAGGCCGCAGGAGCCGCGGAACAGATCTCGGCCGCGTTTGACGTCGGCGCGCAGGATCGCGTCGGTGCCCAGGAACTTCTTATATTTGGCGATGGCCTTAACCTTCGCCTCGGAGCTGGCGTTGACGGTGCCCCAGTTCTTTTCGAGCCAGGTGTTCATCTGGGCGTCGTTGAACCCCCGGATTTTGCTGGCGAGCGGGGCGCTGAGAACATCCTTCTTGAATTTACCGGCGTCGATTGCAGCGAGGAGCGCGCGGGAACTGTCAGCGCGTCCTGCGAGGGTGTTGAGGGCGAGAGAGCGGACGCCTTTGTCTTCTTCGACGATGAACTGAACCAGAAGCGGCGCGATGCGAGGGTCGTCGAACTGTCCGAGGGCGGTAATGGCTGGTCCGCGCAGTTTACCGGCCTTGGCGAGTTCGAGGATCGCCGAGAGCGATACCTTGTCGTGAATCTGGGCTAGGTTGGCGAGGACGCGGGCGCGCTCAGGCACGGCCGCCTTGGGGTTGAGGAGGGTGGCGCGGAGTTGATCCAAGGCCGAGGCGTTGCCGAAGGTCACCGCGATCTGGCGGGCGCTGCTGCGGACCTCGTTAGAAGGGTGCTTGGCGAGTTCGGTGTAGGCCTTGGGCCACGAGGGGGGTTCGTTGAGGCGGACCTGTCCGACGAGGCCGTCCTTGATGCCATTGAGGAGCGTGGCGCGAAGGTTCGCGTCAGCGGCGAGCAGGGCTTGGCTCAGGAGCTCGAGCTGTTCGCCTTTCGCACCGGGTTCGACTGCGGCGGTGGCCAAGCGGCGGGCAGTGAAGTTGGTGAGTTTAGTGAAGGGTGTCTTCTGAGCGAGGGCCAGGCCGCGGACGGGATCGGCGGCTACAGCCGGTTCCAGTGCGTACCAGAGAAGGAACGGGATATTCTGATCAGACACATCTTCGGCATGCTGCGCGAGCGGTTCGAGCCAGTTCCAGCGATCGGCGAGTGGGAGGCGCTGGGCGGCGGAGGCAATGCGACGGCGCACGACGGCGGAAGGGTCTTTCTGGCTGAGTTGGACGATGCGATCGTAGAGGCTCGCCGTGGGCTTGCCGGCTTCGGTGGCGCAGGTGATGGCCCAGCCGCGGACGGCGTCGCTCTTGGCTTCGAGCGTGCGGAGGAGGGTGGCTTCGGTGAGGGCGCCCTGGGCGTGCAGCGTCCAGAGGGCGCGCAGTTGACGGGTGTCATCGGCGTTCTCGAAGAGGATCTTCTCCAGCGCGGCGGTCGTGGTCGCGTTGGCGCCGCGTTCCTGGAGGAGGCGGCGGGCGTGGCGGACGTACCACTCGTTGGCGTTGAGGTGATGGGCGACCAGTTCGGCGTCGGAGAGCTTCGCGAGGTCGACCTTCACGGGCTTCACGGCGTCGGTGACGATCTTATAGACGCGGCCGTTGGAGCGGTCGGTGAAGTTCATCTGCTGGTGGCAAGGTACCTTGTCGTACCAGTCATTGATGAAGACGCCGCCATCCGGGCCATATTGCGGAGACAGGCCGCGGAACCAACGGTCGGAGCTCACGCCGAAATCGATCTTCTTCTCGCTGCGGTAGCCGCTGCCCGTCGGGATCATCGTCTCGCAGCGCAGTTTGTTCATGTGGATGTCATGGAAGAAGAACTGGTCGTGCCATTCGGCGGGGAAGGCGCCGCCGAGGTAGACCATCGCACCGGCGTAGGCGGCTTTCTCGTAGCGGCCCCAGGCGATGGTCTTGATGTCTTCGTAAGTGTGGACGTCCGGGTGAGTGCCGGCTTGGCGCTGGTAGCGGGCGCCCTGGATGGCGTGCCACATGTGCGGGATGACGCAGGCTTCGAAGAAGGCTTCGCCGTGGTCATTCCAATCCACGCCCCACTGGTTGCTGCCGCCTTCGCTCCAGCGTTCGAAGACCTTGCGCGTCGGATGGAAGCGCCAGACGGCACCTTCGACGATGAGTCGTTCGCTATCCGGGGTGCCCGGCTTGCCGACGAGGGAGCGATTAAAGATGCCCTGCGTGCCGTAGAGCCAGCCGTCCGGCCCCCAGATGAAGTCGTTCAGGGTCTCGTGCGTGTCGTTGCTCTTCCAGCCATCGAGCATGACCTGCGGTTCGCCGGCGGGCTTGGGTTCGTCGCCATCCTTGAGCGGGACGAAGAGTAGGTTGGGCGGAGAGCCGAGCCAGACGCCGCCGAAGCCGACAGCGATGCCGCTCGTGAAGGTGGCCTTGTCCCAGAAGACCGTCTGCTTGTCGAAGGTGCCGTTGCCCTTGGTGTCTTCGAGGACGAGGATGCGATCCTTGGCCTCGCCAGGGCTGGCGGGGTAGTTGGTGTTCTCGACGATCCAGAGGCGGCCGCGGTCATCGATCGTGTAGGCAATCGGTTGGACGATCTTGGGCTCACCGACGATTAGCTCGACGCGAAAGCCCGCGGGCACCTTGAGGGCGGCGGCGGTGCCGGCCGGAGAAAGCGCGGGTTCGCTGGCCGTGGGGCGGTTTTTGTCGTTGAGCGGTTCGTAGGCCGCGAGGGCGAGGGAAGCCCAGAGGGTAAGTGCGAGGAGGTGACGCATGGGGATGGATGAGACTGGTCACAGTAACGAGGAGGTCGCAAAGCCATAAAGTGTCAGAATTACGACCCATGTCGTTTCGGTCACATTGATATTATAAATGAAGGAACGTGATAGAGGCGGAAGTAACCTAGGAGAGGTGCTTGGTTCATTGTTCCTCGTTCAGGGAATGATAGCTCAGAAGCTGCGGGAGACACACTCTCAGGTGGCGGGTGGCAGCTCCGGGTGGCAGGTGGCAGGGAGGTGACGCTCAATTGTTCGCCGCAGGGCGAACCATGGTAGGGGCACGATTCATCGTGCACTCCGCTGCAGGAGGGCGCGGCATAGCCGAGCCCCTACCTTCGGCCGCCCTGCGGCGGCCTGAGGTTCAGCCCAACCGCCAACCGCTAACCGCCAATACCTTCCGCGTCTACGCGAGTATATCGCGGACGACGCGGCCATGCACATCTGTCAGGCGAAACTGGCGGCCTTGGAAGCGATAGGTGAGGCGTTCGTGGTTGATGCCGAGGCAATGGAGGATCGTGGCCTGGAGGTCGTGGATGTGCACGGGGTTCTCAAGGGTGTTGAAGCCGAAGTCGTCGGTGCTTCCGTAGGTCATCCCGGGCTTGATGCCGCCGCCAGCCATCCAGATAGAGAAGGCCTTGCCGTGGTGGTCGCGTCCGTATTTTTCACGATTGGCTCCGCCTTGGGCGTAAGGGGTGCGACCGAACTCGCCGCCCCAGATGACGAGGGTGTCGTCGAGCATGCCGCGCTGCTTAAGGTCCTTCACCAGCGCGGCCGCAGGTTGGTCGACATCGCGGGTCATCTTGGGTAGCATGTCCTGTAGGCTGCCGTGGTGGTCCCAGTCGCGGTGGTAGAGCTGGATGAAGCGCACGCCTTTCTCAGCGAGGCGGCGGGCGAGCAGGGCGTTGCGAGCGAAGGAGCCGGGCGTATTCACATCGGGTCCGTAACTGTCCATGACGGCCTTGGTCTCGCCTTTGAGATCCATGAGTTCGGGCACGCTGGCTTGCATGCGGTAGGCCATCTCGGCCTGACTGATGCGGGCGGAGATCTCGGGGTCGCCGGCGGTGGCGAGGTTGAGGCGATTGAGTTCGTTGACGCCTTCGAGCATGACCTTGCGTTGATCGCGGGTGAGGCCTTCGGGGTCGCGCAAGTAGAGCACCGGTTCGCCCGCGCCGCGAAACTGGACGCCTTGGTGGGCGCTGGGCAGGAAGCCGCTGCCCCAGAGGCGTGCAAGCAGGCCTTGGCCGGACTTCTCTTTGTTCACCGAGATGAGCACGACGAAGGACGGGAGATTGTCGTTCATCCGGCCGAGGCCGTAATCCGTCCAGGCACCCATGCTCGGGCGGCCGGGCAGCTGACTGCCGGTCTGGAAGAACGTGATCGCCGGATCGTGATTGATAGCCTCCGTGTGCATCGAGCGGATCACGCAGATGTCATCGGCGATGCCGCTGATGTGCGGCAGCAGTTCGCTGAACTCGCCGCCGCTCTGGCCGTGGCGGGCGAATTTGAACCGGGTTGGCTGGCAGGCGAGTCGCGTCTGCGAGGCCACCATGCCAGTGATGCGCTGGCCGCGGCGGATGGAATCGGGCAGGTCCTTGTCGAACTGACGTTCAAGCTCGGGCTTGGGGTCGTAGAGATCGAGGTGCGAGGGGCCGCCGGATTGGAAGAGGCAGATGACGCGTTTGGCCTTGGGTGCGAAGTGGGGCAATCCGGCCAGGCCGTTGATGTGCGGGTCGTCGGCGGTGCTGGTCGAAGCGCAGCCGCCGAGCAAGTGGGCGAGGGCACCGGCCCCCAGCCCGAGGCCGGTCTTCTGGAGAAACTCGCGCCGCGAATGCATGTTCTCGTATTGATGGCAGGACATGGCGGTTAGTTCTTGGTGATGGTTTCGTCCAGCGTGAGAATCATGTTGGCCACGCCAGCAGCAGCGGCCAGTTCGACGGCGGAAAGCGCAGGATCGGGAACGGAGGCGCCGACTTTGATCAGCTTGGCGGCGTCGTCAGGCCGGGCGGTGAAGTCGGCGCGGAGCTTGGCATACGTGCGCGTCAGGACCGCCGACTCCTCCGCTCGTGGCATGCGGCCCGTTGCGAGACGGAAGGCGAAGGTCGTGCGGGAGGCGTCATCGGCTCCGCCTTCCTTGAGCATGCGTTCGCCGAGCTTGCGGGAGGACTCGAGGTAGCCGGTCTCATTCCAGAGGACCAAGGCCTGCAGGGGCGTGTTGGTGCGGGAACGCCGGGCGCTGCAGAATTCGCGGTCGGGCGAATCGAAGGTCAGCATGGCCGGGTGCGGCACGGTGCGTTTCCAGAAGGTGTAGAGGCTGCGACGGTACAGTTCGTCGCCCTTACCGAGGTCCCAGGTCGTGCTGGGGTAAGGGGCGTCGACGACGATGCCTTTGTAGAGGCTCTCGGGTTGATAGGGGCGCACGCTCGGGCCGCCGATCTTTTCGGCGAGGAGTCCCGAGACGGCGAGGGCCTGGTCGCGGATCTGTTCGGAGGTCAGGCGTACGCGCGGGCCGCGGGCGAGCAGGCGGTTCTCCGGATCGCGGGCGTAGAGTTCCGGTGAGGCGTCGCTGGTCTGACGATAGGTCGAGGAAAGCACCACGGACTTGAAGAAGCCTTTCACGTTCCAGCCGCCGTCGACGAAGTCGCGGGCCAAGGTGTCGAGCACCTCCGGGTGGCTGGGCCATTCGCCTTGCGTGCCGAAATCTTCGACGCTTTTGACCAACCCGACGCCGAAGAGCTGGGCCCAGAAGCGGTTCACGACCACGCGGGCGGTGAGCGGGTGCTGGGGTTGCAGGAACCACTGGGCGAGGCCGAGACGGTTCTTCGGGGCATTCTTTGGCCAAGGGGCGATCAGTTCTTCGGGCACGCCGGCTTCGACCTTTTCGCCATGGGCGTCATATTGTCCGCGATTCAGGACATAGGCCTGGCGGACGACGGGCATCTCTTCCATGACCATCGTCGTGGGCAGGTTACGGACAGTGGCGAGGCGCTGGGTCCAGAGGGTATCGCGTTCGGTCTGCAAGGCCTGGGTCGAGCCGATGTGTCGGCGGAGCGTGCGTAGGTCGGCCGCCTTGCGTTGCGGCTCGGAGATCTTGTCTGCGGACTGCAGCCAGAAGGCCTGACGCACCTGTTCAGGCTTCAGGATGGAGGGGTAGGTACGGAAGCCGGTGACCTCGCCGTCGAAGGGCTTCGCTTTACCGTCAGAGCCGAGGAGCCAGTCGCGATTAGCCGGAGCACCGGAGACGCCATCATGGCGCGTCTGCGTGGGGACTTCCTCACCGTCGACGAAGAGCGCGATGGTCGCGGCGTTCTCTTTGCCTTGGATGTGAACGGCTACCTGGTGCCATGTGCCCGGACCGATATTCGCGCCGATTGTGCGGATGATTGTCGCATAAGCCGGGTGACGCTGGCTCGCGGTCCATTCGATTTCGCCGTCGACGAGACGGAGTTCACGGCCGTTGCCGTAGCCGACGCCGGCGGGATTGCCGGACCTATCCAGCGCGCTGAGGATCGGGCTGTCGGCGGTAGATGAGCTGGCCTTGAACCAGACGGAAAGGGTCGTACCACGTTTCGCGTCGATACCGGCTTCCTTGGCGAGGATGCGGGCTTCGGTCGGCTTGGCGGGCTTCAGTGACTTGGGCAGAAGCTTGGCGTCTTCAGCAGCCAGGCGTTCGCGCAGGCCGGCCGGACCGAGCGCATCGGTCTTGAGCGCCGCGATCTTGCGATCGAGCGCAGCGATGGCTTCGTCCATCCGCTTGAGTTCGGCCTGCTGTTCGCGGGTCGGGGTCGCAAGCAGCGGCACCGCGTTGGCGATGCGTCCGTCTTCACCATATTCGAGCACGTTGTTGAAGAACGCGAACATCCGATAGTAGTCCTTCTGGGTGATCGGGTCGAACTTGTGGTCGTGGCAACGGGCGCACTCGGTCGTCAGGCCGAGCAGGGCGGTGCTCGTCGTGCGCACGCGGTCGGCGACGTATTCCACGCGATACTCCTCGTCGATGATGCCGCCTTCGGAATTGATGACGTGGTTACGGTTGAAGGCCGTGGCCAGGCGCTGATCGGGCGTCGGGCTCGGCAGTAGGTCGCCCGCGAGTTGTTCGGTGATGAAGCGATCGAAGGGCAGGTTTGCGTTGAAAGACTCGATCACCCAATCACGCCAGCGCCACATCGAGCGGGCGGAGTCATTATTGAAGCCATGGGTATCGGCGTAGCGGGCGACATCGAGCCAGTCCTGGGCAAGGCGTTCGCCGAAGCGGGGAGAGGCGAGCAGGTGGTCTGCCGCGGCGGCATAGGCGGCTTCGCCACGCTGGGAGGCGTCGGACTCGAAGGCCGTAATCTCGGTGGGAGTGGGCGGCAGGCCGGTCAGGTCGAAGGCGGCTCGACGCAGCCAGGTGGCGGGCTTGGCTTCGGCGGATGGCTTGAGTTTCTCGGCCTCAAGTTTCGCTAGGACGTAGCGATCAAAAGGCTGACGAGCCCAAGAGGCGTCGCTGAGTTTGGGCGCAGGGGCTTTCTCGGGCGGCACGAAAGACCAATGCTTCTCGTAGGGGGCGCCTTGGGCGATCCATCGGCGGATGAGTTCGATCTGCGCCGGCGTCACCTTGCGGTTCGATTCCGGAGGCGGCATCTGGTCGTCCGGGTTATGCGTCAGCAGGCGCTTGAGGATTTCGCTCTTCTCCTGGTGTCCCGGCACGATTGCGAAGCCGCTGTCGTGTTCCATCAGGGCTTCGGCGCGGATATCCAGACGGAGCTTCGCCTCGCGGTGTTTCGGATCCTGGCCGTGGCAGAAGAAACAGTTCTCCGAGAGGATCGGGCGGATGTCGCGATTGAAGCGGAGGTCCTCGGCGGAAAGGCCGCAGGCCATCACGAGGAGAATCAGGACAGCACGTGGTGCTGTCCCTCCCGCGATACACTTGCCCGTAGGCCCCCTCGCGTTCACGCGAGGATCTCCTTCACGACTTTTCCGTGAACGTCGGTGAGGCGGTAGTCACGGCCTTGGAAACGGTAGGTGAGGCGTTCATGGTCGAAGCCCAGCAGGTGCATGATGGTGGCCTGCAGGTCATGGACATGGACCTTGTCCTTCACGCCGGCGAAGCCCATCTCGTCGGTCTCGCCGAACTGGAAGCCGCCCTTCACGCCGCCGCCGGCCATCATAATCGTAAAGCAGTCGGGGAAGTGGTCGCGGCCGAGCACCTGGCTGGCGGCGGTGCGTCCTTCGCGGAAAGGTGTGCGGCCGAATTCGCCGCCCCAGACGATGAGCGTATCATCGAGCAGGCCACGCTGCTTGAGGTCGTTGATCAGTGCGGCGACGGGTTTGTCAGTCGCGGCCATCTTGGCGGTGAGGCCGTCGCGGATGTCTTCCTTCGGGCCCGTGCCGTGGAAATCCCAACCCCAGTCGAAGAGGTGCACGAAGCGCACGCCTTTCTCGACGAGGCGGCGGGCGAGGAGGCAGTTGTTGGCAAAACTGGATTCACCTGGTTTGGCGCCGTAGGCTTCGAGTGACGCCGGTGACTCCTTGGAGATATCCATGACTTCGGGCACGCTGGTCTGCATGCGGAAGGCGAGTTCATACTGGGCGATGCGTGTGACGGTCTCAGCGTGGCCGAGTTCGTCCTGCTGGCGCTGGTTGAGGTCCTTGAGTGCGTCGAGTGTGGCGCGGCGGAGATCGCGGGTCATGCCGGGCGGGTCGTTCGCGAAGAGCACGGGGTCTCCTTTGCTGCGGCACTGCACGCCTTGGAAGACCGAGGGGATGAAGCCGGAGCCCCAGCAGCCTTGCCCGCCGCTGGGTTGGACGCCGTTGGAGATCATCGTCACGAAGCCCGGAAGGTCTTGGTTCTCCGTGCCGAGGCCATAAGTGGCCCAGGAGCCCATCGACGGACGGCCTTGGCGGGCGTGGCCGGTGAAGAGCAGGAGTTCAGCCGGCGCATGATTGAACTGATCCGTGTGCATCGCCTTCAGGAGCGTCATCTCGTCGGCGACTTTCTGGAAGTTCGGGACAGCGTCGCTCATCCAGAGGCCGCCTTTGCCGTATTGCTTGAATGTGCGCGGGCTGCCCATGAGCTTGGGTACGCCGGTCGTGAATGCGAAGGTGCGTCCCTTGAGGAAGGAGTCCGGGCAATTTTCCGCATTTCGTTTCACCAGCTCCGGTTTGTAGTCGAAGATGTCGAGGTTGGGCGGGCCGCCCGACATGTGCAGGTAGATGACGCGCTTCGCCTTGGCCTTGAAGTGTGGCTGCCGCGGCGCAAGCGGGTTATCGTTGGAGGTGGGCGCACCCTCGGCCTTCAAGGCGTGGAGGGCGATGGCACCGAGGCTGAACTGACCGACGCTGCTCAGAAAGTGGCGGCGGGTCTGGAGGCTCAGTTGAGCTTCGCGAAGTGGGTGCATAGGAGGGGCAAGGGCAGGTGGTTTGGGTCAGCGGCGCATGAGGAACTCGTCGAGGTTCATGATCACGCTGCTGACAGCGGTCCACGCGGCGAGCGTCGGAACGTCGGCACCTTTATCGGCTGGGCCGAGCGGATCGGTCGCCATCTTCAAGGCGAGCGCGGCATCGGACTTGTATTGAGCCAATGATTTCGTGAGCAGGTTCTGCAAGGTCGCTACTTCGTGGGGATCCGCGGTACGAGAAAGGCAGAGGGAGAAGGCGAATTGCAGGCGGGCTTCCTCGGTGGTGCCGCCTTCCTTGAGCAGGCGACGGGCGAGGGCCTGGCTGGCCTCGACGAAGACCGGATCGTTGAGCGTCACGAAGGCCTGCAGCGGCGTGTTGGAACGTCCGCGTCGGATGACGCACGTCTCGCGGTTGGGGGCGTCGAAGGTCGCGAAGCTCGGATAAGGGGTGCTGCGTTTGGTCTCGGTGTAGAGGCTGCGACGATAACGGTCTTCGCCGGCGCTGGTCATCCAGTCGCCCGAACTTCCGAAGGCGATGCTCAGTCCGAGGTTCGGACGCATCGGGCGGACGGGTGCGCCGAACATCTTGGGGCTGAGCAGGCCGCTGACGGCGAGGGCCTGATCGCGGAGCATTTCACCGGAAGGGCGGAAGCGCGGGCCGCGGGCAACGAAACGGTTGTCGGGGTCAAGCTCGTTGAACTTGCCGTTGCTGGCTGAACTCTGGCGATAGGCCCGGCTGTTTAGCATCAGTGAAAGCATCTTCTTCGTGTCCCAGCCGCTGTCCATGAACTCCGCTGCGAGCCAATCGAGCAACTCAGGGTGGAGGGGGAGGTCGCCCTGGCTTCCGAACTCCTCGCTCGTGCGCACGATGCCCACGCCGAAGACCGTCTCCCAGAGGCGGTTGACGGTCACGCGGGCGGTCAGCGGATTTTGGCGGCTGACGATCCAGCGCGCGAAGCCCAGGCGGTTCTTGGGCAAGGATTCGTCCCAGGCGGATAGATTCTTAGGCACGCCTTCATTAACCTCGTCGCTGAGCGCCTGCCAGTTGCCACGGAGCTGGATGAAGGTCTTGCGACGTTGGGCGGCGGGCAGGTCCTGCATGATCGGCACCGTCACCGGCCTGGAGTCGGCGATCTTTTTCTTGAGGTCGTTGGCGAGCAGGCGTTCGGCCTTGGTCGCCGGGGAGATGTTGCGGACGTAATAATCGGTCAGGAGTTTTTCCTGGGCCTTGGTGCGCTTGTCTTTCGGTGCGTCGAGCGCGGCCTTGAGCGGCTTCTCAGTTAGTTTCGGTTTTTTCGCCAGCCAATCGTCGTAGCCCGCCAGCCAGGCGGGGTTGGTCTTCTTGAAGACCGCCTCCGCCGCCGCGGCGTCCTTCATCCACTGATTGCGGCGCGTCTTGACTCCGGGCGGGTAGATTTCGTGGAGGGGGACTTCGTCTTTCTTGTCGCTGTCGGCGCTCTGATTGAGGAACGCGTACGATTGGAAATATTCGCTGTTCGTGATGGGGTCGTATTTATGCGTGTGGCACTGGGCGCAGGCCATCGTGGTGCCCATGAAGACGGCATAGGTCGTGTTGACGCGGTCGATGACGGCCGCGACGCGGAATTCCTCGTCACTCGTACCGCCTTCGTTCTGGGTCATCGTGTTGCGGTGAAAGGCCGTTGCGATGATCTGGTTTTCGGTTGGATTCGGCAGGAGATCGCCGGCCATCTGTTCGACCGTGAACTGGTCGAAAGGCTGATTCTGATTCAACGCCTGGATGACCCAGTCGCGGTAAGCCCAGATCTCGCGGCCGGGATCGCTCGGGTAGCCAGCGCTGTCGGCATAACGGGCGAGGTCGAGCCACTGGCGGGCCCAGTGTTCGCCATAGGCCGGCTTCGCCAGGAAATAGGCGACGATGTCCGCGTGCTTGTCGCCGGAGAGTTGGGTGATCTCGGCGGGGGTGGGGGGCAGGCCGGTGATGTCGAGGGCGAGTCGGCGGATCAGGATATTCTTCGGGGCTTCGGGCGACCACGAAAGTTTTTCCTGGTGCTGGCGTTCGGCGAGGAAGGCGTCGATGGGATTGCGCTCATCGCTTTTCGGGACCGAAGGTCGCACCACCGGTTCGTAGGACCAGTGACGGCCCCAGGGCGCGCCTTGCTTGATCCATTCCTTGAGTAGCGCGATTTGTTCCGGCGATACGGTCTTGTGCTGCTTCGGCGGCGGCATGACTTCTTCCGGATCTTTGGTTTCCAGGCGTTTGATCAGTTCGCTCTGTTCTGGTTTGCCAGGTAGAATCACGAAGTCGCCTTTGCGGTCACGCTTGGCGTCTGTTTCGTCATCGAGCCGCAGCTTCGCCTTGCGGGCTTTTTCATCGGGCCCGTGGCAGGCGATGCAGTTTTCCGAGAGGATCGGGCGGATTTGTCGGCTGAAGTTGATTGGTTCAGCGGAGCCAGTGGCGCTCAGGAGAACGCCGAGAAGGAGGGTGGCCTTGGGGGGCATGAGGATAGGACAGCCGGCGGAGTCGGGGAGTTCCGCTGGAAGGCCTATAAAAGAGACCGCCGACCCCGGGATTTCAATCCCAACCTCGGCAGGATTCCGCCGTAAGGTCGTCTTTTTCCGCCCGTGCAGCCTTTAGCGGTCGGCCTTCAGGAAGGCGATGGACTGCGGGACCTGAGCCAGGGAGTGGGAGCTCTCGTCCTCGAGGTAGAAATGCTTCACGCCGGCCTTATTGGCGGCGGCGAAGATTGCGGCCTGATCGAGTTGGCCCGTGCCCAGCGTGACATCGTTATCGGAGTCATATTTATGACCCCAAGTGCGCGGTAGGCCTTTGCGGACATCCTTTACGTGCATGAGCGGGATGCGGGCGCCATACTTCTCGAAGATCGCGACCGGGTCGGCGCCGGGCAGGTAGGCCCAGAGTACGTCGAGCTCGAAGCTCACATCTTCCGGCCGGGTCTGCTCCATCAGGAAATCATAAAGCGTGCCTTTGCCTTCGGCGGCGAATTCCATGCCGTGGTTATGAAGTACGAACGTCAGGCCATGCTTTTCGCGGAGCTGCTTGCCCACCGCGTTCATCTCGGCCGCCCGGATCTCGGCTTCCGCCTTAGTGAAGGGGCCCTTGCCGCTCGGCAGCGACACGCGTATGAATTTCGCGCCGAGCGCCTTGGCGACGGCGGCGACTTCGTCGGTCTTCTTCAGCGCGTCGGCATAGGCGCAACCATAAGAGGAGCAGGCGATACCGCGGGCCTCCATGAGTTCACGGATCCGGGCAGGCGTCTGCCCGAAGAGATTGGACATCTCGATGTCGGTGATGCCGAAGGCTTTTACTTTATCAAACGTGCCAGGCATGTCGGCCTTGAACTCGTTGCGGAATGTGTATGACACCACGCCCGGCGTTCGGTCGAGCAGTGGAGCGGCGAGTGCGGCGGTGGTGGCGAGCAGGCAGGCGAGAAGCGAACGCATGGGGTTGGGTTCATCCCAACACCCTGCACGGATGAGACAATCCGTTTCCGCGTGCTACTTCTTGATCTTGCCGAGCACGGCCTTGGCTTCCGTGAGGTTGCCGACCTGCAGCCATTGCACCGCTTGATCGAGGAGTTCGGCATCGTGGGCCCGGCTCGGTCCGGCGGCCAGCACCCAGGGTCGGTTTTCGTAGATGATTCTCGGTAAGCTCAACGGCGAGGTGTCCTGGCCTGGGCGCAATTGCCGCATGACTTGTTCCAGGTATTGAAAGCCTGCTTCTTGGGTGGGTTCGATGACGGTCCCTTCACCGTAGTCATTCCAGGTGGCCAGTTGGACGATGGGGGCGCCGCTCTTCATCGCTTGGTCGAGGGTGGTTGTGAAGGTCACGCCGCCCTGCGGATCGATGAACCCATAACTCTTTCCTTGTCCGGCTTGTGCGTAAATATCGTGGTAGCCGGGAAAGGCCACGGCGACGACCTTCGCGCCGTGCGCTTGCGTGGCGTAAAGGCCGGCGAGTGCGCCGAGGTAGCTTTCCTTGGAAACCGCCTTGCCTTCGCTCACGGGTATCCAGGCGAACGCGCCGTCGATGCCCTTCATGCCGCTGAGGTGGGGCAGGGCGAAAGTCAGCGGATTGGCCTTCATGCCTCCGCGGATGGCGACCCACTCGGTTTCGTTCAGAAATTGCGGGCCGAAGATAAACAGCACCGGCTGCCCGCCGATTTTGACGTAGGCCGGGTCGGTCAGCCAATGCTGGTCGAGCCAGTGGAGGGAGGTTCGCAGGTGTTCGACGGCCAGCGGGCGGGTCAGACCGCTTTGCTTGACGAGGCGTTGCCCCGGGTTGTCCTCGGCGCAGATGGCGAAGCGCAGGCCGGCTTTCTTGAGTTCCGCGATGAGCAGGAGGGTGTTGCGGTGAATCGATGCATAGTCGTCGAACCCGCCGAGGCCGTTCCAGTCGATGATCGCACCGTCGATGCCAGCGACTTTCATCAGCAATACTTGATACTCGATGACCCGGGCGTCGGACGAATCATAAGCCCCGTTCCAGGGGTGCACATGCGCGGCTAGTTGGCCCTTAAACGGGTCGAACTTGTCCATCGTCCAATGCCAGCCCCAGCCGTTCTTGGCCTCGAACCAAGGCATTACGTGGGCCAGCACCAGCGGGCGGGCGGCGGCGGGTTTGCCCGTCTGAGCGGGCAGGGTCATCGCCGCCAGCAGCGCCAGAAGAAGCCCCGTGATTCGCATGAGGGCAGTAAGGGGGTGTGAACGGTCGCATCAATCCTCAAGCAGGAGACCCCGGGGACATCGAAATATCCCCGGGGTCTTTAAATTGGTCGGGCAGGAGAGATTTGAACTCTCAGCCTCTGCTACCCGAAAGCAGCGCTCTACCAGATTGAGCCACTGCCCGACACGAGCCGTAAGTATAGACCAATCGGAGGGGGTGTTTTCAAACTAATTCCGACGGTAAAAACGCAGGGGGTGGTGGACTTCGGCCTTTTTCGAGCCATGTTGCCGGGATGAACCTCACGGTGCGACGTTCCGCCGAACGCGGCTTTGCTGACCACGGCTGGTTGGTGGCCCGCCACAGCTTTAGTTTTGCCGACTATTATGACCCGGCCCACATGGCCTTTCGCTCGCTCCGGGTGATCAATCAGGACTTGGTGGCCCCGGGCATGGGTTTTCCAGCCCACGGCCACAAGGACATGGAGATCTTCACGTATGTCCTCGAGGGCGCGATTGAACATAAGGACAGCATGGGCAATCATGCGCAGTTGTTGCCAGGGCAGATTCAGGTGATGAGCGCCGGCAGCGGTGTGAAGCACAGCGAGTTCAATCCTTCGAAGACCGAGCGACTCCATCTCATCCAGGTCTGGATCATGCCGGACCGCGCCAACCTCACGCCGCGTTACGCCGAATGGACGCCGACGCCGGAGCAGCTTGATGCGCCCAAGGTGCTCATTATCTCGAATGATGGACGCGAAGGCTCGGCGCACATCAGCCAGGATGCAGATGTCTACCGTGTGAAGGCCCCGGCCGCCGGCACGGTTACGCATGACCTGCGCGAGGGCAGGGGCCTTTGGTTTCAGCTCATCGCGGGCGATGTCGAAATCAGTGGCGTGAAACTTTCACCCGGCGATGCGGTCAAATCGGAAGACGCCGGCACCTTCGTCTTCAAATCCGCCGGCCCCATCGAAGCCCTCCTCTTCGACCTAGCGTAATTTTTTCCTGCTTTCCCCTATACTCGATACTCCAAACTCCATACTCTCCTCTCATGTCCTCCCCCCATATCCCTCAGAAGTCTCCCATCCCGGTGCTCGTCGAAGCCGGTAAGACCTACTACTGGTGCTCTTGCGGCCACAGCAAGACGCAGCCCTTCTGCGACGGCGCTCACAAGGGCTCGGCGTTCACGCCTGTGCCGTATAAGGCTGAAGCCAATGGCACCGTCTATTTCTGTGCCTGTAAGCACTCCAAAAAGGGTGCGCTCTGCGATGGCTCCCATAAGGCCCTCTGAACTTAGCCCTTTCATCCGCCGTCATTTAGGCTAGCCTGCCTTTGCTATGAAAAAACTCCCCTGCATCGCCGCGCTCCTCCTCGGCTTGGCCTTCGTCTTCTTTGGTGTCCATTTCTGGGCCCAATTCAGCTTCGTGCCGAAGCCTTCGCATTCTGAAGCCGCGGGTGCCATGATCGGAGCCATGTACAAGTCTGGCTATCTCACCTTCGTCAAGGTGCTCGAAGTCGTTGGCGGTGTCCTTTTGATCCTGCCCCGCACGCGCGTCTGGGGCCTGTTCATCATCGGTCCGATCCTGATCAACATCCTCGCCATCGGTATCTTCCTTGATGGTAAGACCGACGGTCTGGTCGTCGTCTTAGCCGTCCTGGCCCTCATCGTCGCCTGGTCCAAGCGCTGCGCCCTTTGCTGCGTGGCCTCCTGTGGCGCCGGCTGCTGCGACAAGGAAACTTCCTGCTGCTCATCCGAGAAGCCTGCTGCGACCGGTTGCTGCGGCGGTAATAAGTAAGTTTCCACGGCATCACGAATCAGCCCCCGGCCGCGGGGGCTTTTTTGTGGGCATAGATACAGGCATGTCGCTTGGTAGGGACGGCTCTCCGAGTCGTCCGTTCGCGGACGGAGATGCGCACCTCGACCGACTTCCTATCCTCTGCCGCTGCCTCTCCGTATTCCCAACCGCTAACCGCCAACCGCTTCCACCTCGCGGCTATGCCGTCCCTACCTTGAGTCCGCTGCAAAAAACAATGAACCAAGAACGAAGAACACGCCTAGCCCTGCCTCTCCCGCCACCCGCCACCTGGGGCTGCCACCTGCCACCCAAAACGCTGCCGCTTGGTCTTTATTTAACCGCTTTCACAATCGCCTCGGCGATCGCGGCCATACCACGGTCACCGGGATGATTGGCCACGCCGGCATGCTTGTATGGACGTTCGGAGCGGGCGTAGTTCTGCTCGTCCTTCGAAAGGGTGCTGATGTCGACGAACGTGCCGCCAACGGCTTCACAGGCCTTGCGCATCGCAGTATCCTTGGCTTCGTTCGCCCAGAAACTGCTACGGACGATGACGGCAGCCTGAGGGTTGGACTTGAGGGTCTTCAGTAAGGCGGTGACTTGTTCCTGATATTTGGCCTGGGTTTCGGGTGTCTTCAGCGCAGCGACGTTCTCGCCGATGCACAGGATGATAAGGTCGGCTTTGAAGGCGGCGGCGTCGGCGAACTTGCCGGTGATATCATAGCCGACGTGGTTACGTTCGAAGTCGGCGACGTTCTTGATCATGATCTCCGGCATCGCACCTTGCTTGGCGGCGAGGGCCTTCGTGACCAGGTGGACGTAATCCTTTTCTTCGGAAGTCGCGGCCATGCCCCAATTGCCGTGCCAGTCGATATCGGCCTTAGGGCCGTGCTTGGTGATGCTATTGCCGACGAAGAGGATCTTCTGCGGCGCCAGCGTCTCGGCGAAAACCATCGGCGTGAAACAGAGCAGAGCGATGATAGTTAAGAGGTGTCGAGACATGGGGTCGGGGTAGGGATAGGGGTAGGGATAGGGGGAGTCAATTGAACCCCTAATCCCGCACCCGTAACCGAACCTGAAGACCAGCACCAGATACCCGGTCACCTGGGACCCGAGACCTGAAACAGCGCGCCCCTAGGTGTGCTGTATCTACCCGTGTCCACGTGTCACCTTGCCCACGTGGCCCTTGAAGGCTCCGCCTTCGCTTACTTCGTCACTGGCTGCGGAACGGGCTTTGCCTGCGCGGCTTTAGCCGCCTTGGCCTGCGCTTCGACGATGGGCATGATCTTCTCGATCAGGCCGATGAATTTCACCGTATCCCATTTAGCGATCAAAGCGACTTGGTTGTCGGTGGCTTCGATGGGCTGGATGCCGGCAAGGATCTCGCCGAGGAAAGCCTGTAGGGCTTTTTCTTCTTCGGTCTTCGGCTTGCGGGGGTCGCCGGCGATCATCATCGGCAGCATGGCCATCATGCCTTGGGCTTGCTGGGCGAGCGGCGTGGCCTTCTCCTTGGAGGTGAAGGTCGTGCTGATTTTCAAGACCTGGTTCGAGTTATTTTCGCCGATAGCGAGGAATGCTCGCTGGAATCCGCTCTGGGTGAGTTCCTTGCTGGTGCTGGGCGGCATCCGGGACGCATCGAAAGTCAGGATTGCGTAAGGTCGGCCGGTGACGGCGAGCGGTGTGCTCAGCCCGGCGGGCAGGGCGTAGGAGGTGCCCTGGCCTTTGAGGAGCGCGATGATGCGCACGGCTTCCTTGGGCTGGGCAACGACGATTGTGTTGTCGTCGAGGTCGAAGATGCCGATGGGTTCTCCTTGGACGGCCTGGGGTGCGGGCTCTTTTTTGGCGGCGAACATCTGTTCGAAGGCTGGGCCGAAGGAGCTGAGTAATTCGCGGGCCTGCCAGCCCGACGTGGTGCCCGCTTGGACGGCGGGGATTTTCTTACCGGCGGCGTAGGCGGCTAATTTGCGGCTGTCGTGGTGGGCGTGGTAGATGAGCCCTCCCGAGAAATTATCCGAGCTTCTGGCGATGAGCGGGAAATTATCATCGATCAAGCAGCCGCCGGCGAACCAGCTGTCCGGCGATTCCATGTCGATGCCTGTGGCGGCCTTGATGGCCGCCTGAAGCTCCAGGTTGCTCTTCATCGCACCCTTGTCGTCCTTGGCCATGCGTGCTTTCATGCGTTCCTTGAAGGCCTTGGCTTCAGGTGATTCGGTGATCTTGAGGCCGCGTGTGCCGCTGGTGGCGAAGGCCACGGTGTAATCGGCGGGGATGCCTTTGAAGTCGAAGTCCTGTGCTGGCAGGAGGGCGGCGGTGAGCACTAGGGCGAGGCAGGGGAGGAGTCGCATGGGCGGAATAAATCCTACGGCCTCACCTCAGGTCAATCCCAACCTGTGGGTTTAAAGTATAAAAAACGTCGCTTCTTATAAAAACGCCCAGTACCGCCCGCCCGTTGCGCTGGCCCTCCTCGCTTATCCTTTCCAGGTTGCCTTGAGCGAGGCCCAGACGCGGCCGACCAAGAAGACGCAGGCGGCGAGCACGAGGGCATGGCCGACGGTCCAATACCACTGGACCTTCGGGTCGGCGGCATGCATCAGCCCAAAGATACAGAAGGCGCCGGCGGCCGAAAGGAACAGCAGTCGCATGCCGAGCAGGAAAAGGAGCATGAACTTCACGGGCCCAACTTGGTCTTTTGAGCTGAGCCCGTCAAGGATGGCTCTCTGAATGGATGACTGAGTCGATGACTGCGTAGAGGACTGAATCGAGGACTGAATGGATAAGCCGCCACCCGCCACCTGGGGCCGCCACCCGCCACCCGAAACGACGCTGTCTACCCTTGTCCCCATGTCAACTTGCCCACGTGCCCCCTCGCGGCCTTCAGCCGTGCTCACTTCATCATATAAGCGAAGAAATCCTTGAGCTCGGTGTCGGAGAGGCCGGTGAGCAGGCCTTCCGGCATGATCGAGATGGGGCTGGCCGCGAGCTTCTCGATGTCGACCTGTTTCACGACGGTGCGATTGCCAGCGAGATCTTTCAAGGTGATGCTGCCGCCACCTTGTGCGTCCATGAGGCCGGTGAGGATGCGTCCGTCCTTGAGCTTGGCGACATAGGCGCCGAAGCCTTCGCGGATCTCGAGGCTGGGGTAAGTGGTATTGAGCAGCCAGAACTCGAGGCTCTGTCGGTCATAACCGGTGAGCTCGGGCCCGATCGCCCCGCCTTGATCGAAGAGTTTATGGCACACGGCGCAACGGCCGGTGAAGATTGCCTGGCCTTTGGCGGGGTCGCCAAGGCCGGTCTTGAGGAGGGCCTTGATGCGGGCCATCTCGCGATCCTTCTCGGGTGTTGGTCCAGTGAGCAGCAGGGCTTTCCAGTGACGTTCGATCGAGGCGTCGATGGCCGCGTCGTGGTGGAGGCTGAGCTGGCGGACGATGTCAGGAGTGAAGTGCTTCTCGGGCACCTTCCATTCGTCAGCGAATTGGACGAGCACGAGCGCCCATTCCTTGCGGGCGGCCAGCATGCGGAGGGCGTCTTCGCGCAAGGCTTTGTCCCCGGCGATGCCGCCTTCATATTTCTCCAGGATGGCCAAGGGGATCTTGGGGCTGTCCAGCTGGGCAGCGGCGGGCAGGAGGCCGCGCTTGAAGGCGGTGGCTCCGCCGGTGCGAAGCAGTAAGGCGATGGCGTCGGCGGCTTCAGGTTTGCCCGTCTGTGCGAGGGCTTTGGCGATCGCCAGGCGGCGCGGTGCCGCCGCTTTGGCGCTGGCGAGTTCTTTGAGGGCCTTCTTGAGGCCGTCGGGCTGGGCGAGCTCGGCGGCGATATCTCCGCCCGACTGTCGGGCAAGGTAGGCTTGCAGGCGGGCGCTGAGGTTCGCCGGCAGGGAAGGAATCGCACTGCCTTCGAAGGCGGCGGCGATGCCGGTCAGGAATTTATCCGCCAGTTTGTTGTCTTCGGTGAGCGTCAACAAGTCGGCGCACGTCTGCAGATTCTCGGCGCCTCCGGCCAAGGCGTAACGCTTGGCGAGTTTCTCGGCGAGGTGTTCGCGGAAGAGCGCGGAGTTCCGGAAAGCCTGATCTTCGCGGAGGAAGGCGAGCACGTCCGCGCGATCTTTCTCAGCCTTGGCTTCGAGGGCCCACCAGGCGAGCAACGGGATGTGGCCGCAGGTGTCGTCGGCCTGATTGACGCCCGCCCAGAGCAAGGGCAGCGAGGCGGGCATCTTTTTGGCCGAGGCCAAAATCTGCGCGCAGACTTCGATATGCGTTTCGGTCTTCGCCAACTTGAGGAGGGTAGCATTGGGCTCTTGGTTGCGTTCGCCCATGATCTTCACCGCCCAGCGCCGCACATAGGGGTCGGCGTGATCGAGCGGCACGTCTTTGGTCTGGCCGAGCGCGTCCAGTGCCCAGAGGGTTTCGAGGGCGTGAGCGGTGGAGAGTTTTTGGCGCAGGGCGGGCGCAAGTTCCTGCAGGTTGCGCCAGCCGATCTCGAGGACGGCCTGCTTGCGGAACCAAGTGTTGCGGTGATCCAGGTAGGCGAGCAGTTCCGCGGGTGGGCAGGTGTGGAGATCGAAAGGCTGGAGCTTCGGCGCTTCGCCGGCCGGGCGCACGCGATAGATTCGGCCGCGTTCCTTGTCCCAGTCGTCGACGGGTTTCACGTGGCTGAGCCGGGTATCATACCAATCCGCGAGGTAGATGGCACCGTCGGGACCGACCCCCGTCCAGACGGGTCGGAACCAGCGATCGGAACTAGCGACTAGGTCGGCTTCGTCATGCGTCCGGAAGGTGGAGCCTTCGGGAAGGCGTGTGCTGACGTAGACTTTGTTCGCAAGGGAGTTGGGGGCGATGATCTGGCCGTCGTATTCCTTGCCGAGCAAGCCGCCTTCGTAGATGGCGAAAGCCTGGGGGAAGCGACGGGTCTCGCCCTCGCTCTTCATGTGTTCGAACCAGCCGAACGCATAAGCATTGGTGAGCGGGCCATGCTTGCCCCAGCCTTTGATGCCGTAGCTGCCTTGCTCGTAGTGCATCCCGCGGGTCGCGCCGTAGTTCGTGCCAGAGAAGACGCGGCCTTTGCTATCGATCTCGAGGCTGTAGGTATTACCGCCGCCTTCAGCGTAGATTTCAAAGACCTTCCGCAGCGGATGGAAGCGCCAGATGCACTGGCCTTCCCAGCGGATGTTCTTGCTGTTTCGGCTACTGACGTTGCCCGTGGTGGTGCTGCCATTCGCGCCGTAGAGCCAGCCGTCCATCCCCCACTTGAGGCTGGTCGCAGTGCTGTGCGTGTCCTCGAGGCCGAAGCCGCTGAGTTCGACTTCGGGGTCGCCGACGGGGAGTCCGCTCTGGGTGGCGTAGCTGAGGAGATAGGGCGGATTCATCACCCACACGCGTCCCATGCCCGGCAAGGCGGCGGTGGTGATGTTGAGGCCTTTGAGGACGTCGGTATGCTTGTCAAAAGTACCGGTCCCGTGGGTGTCTTCAAAGACACTGATGATGTCGGCGCCTTTTTCGCCACGGGGCGGAGGCAGGGGGACTTTGTCGAACTTGGCGCGGATATGCTCGTCGTAGCTGACGACTTTCAGCCCGGCCGGAAAAGGGTATTGGAGATATTGAGTTACCCAGAAGCGGCCCTGGGAATCCCAGCTGCCGTAGATGGGTTGCGAGAGCGAAGGCTCGGCGGCCATGAGGTCGACCGAGAGGTCAGGGCGCACGGTGAATTTCTTTAAGGCCTCGGCCGGCTTCGAAGGCGGGGTGTCATCGGCCATCACGCCGCGGCCCTTGAAGGATTTCATGACCTGTTCGACTTGTTCGTTCCCCGCTGGCGGGGTGTCTGCGGCGAAGAGGCCGGCGGTGAGCAGGGTGGCGGCGAGGCGCAATTTCATTTGAGGGTCAGGGTCAGTCGGCGCAGATCCATCACACTCTTGCCAGGGATTTCCACGGCCCGGAGTTTCAATTCTCCTTTGCCGGGTTCGAGTTTGATCTCACCGAGCGTGAGTGAATGGAAATCCTTCATGATAGATTCACCGTGCTCACCGCGCGGAACCACGTCTTGATTTGCCAGCAGGGGCGGATCCCAGCCCGGGGTCACTTTCCCGCGCAGACGTGTTTCATTGAAAGTCAGTTCAAGCGTGGAGCCGACGTCGGCCAGCGGGCAGGTGTAATCGAGCGTGACGACGTAGGTGCCGGCGTTGACGATCTCGATATTCCAGACGGCGGCGTCGGTGGTCTTGGTCCAATTCACGAAATACGATGAGTTCGGGGCCTTGGAGCTGCGGTGCATCTCGCCGCGGGGTTCGCCGTCGCGCGCGGGGAGCATGGTCGAAGGGAACTCCCGATAACCGGCGGAGAACGGACGGGGGTCGACAGCGTTTCCGGGGCCTTTGCCGGCGGGCCCCATGTTCATTTCTTTGCGCCACGCGGCGGCGGCGTTGAGGAGTTCTTTCGCCAGCGCGGGCTCTTGGTCCTGGATGGGCTTCTGCTGGGCAGGGTCGGCCACCATGTCATACAGGTTGCCCTTGTTGTCCAAGCGATGGGTCTGGGTGCGCACGCTGACGTTGTTTGCCCAAGTGTTGAAGATGCACCGTGGCGCCCAGTCGGCGTCCTGGCCGTGCCGCAGGAGCGGGGAGAGGTCCCGTCCGTCCAGCGGCTTGTCCCCGACGCGAGTGATGCCCGCGAGGCTGTGCAGGGTGGGGCTGATGTCGATGACGCTGGCAATGCTTTTTACAAAAGTACCCGCCGCGACCTTGCCGGGCCAGCGCACAAACAGCGGCGAGCGCACACCGCCTTCATCCGTCATGGCTTTGACGCCTTTCATGCCGCCGTTCCAGCGCGCGGTGTTGGGGCCGTTGTCGGAGAAATAGATGACGATGGTGTTTTCCTCGAGGCCGAGCTGCTTGAGTTTCTCGAGGATGCGGCCGACGTTGCGGTCCTGGTTCTCAAGCATCGCCAGCGCACAGCGCGTGGCGTCGGGAATCTCAGCCTTTGGGTTGCTTGCCGGCTGCGTGATCGGCATGTCTTTGAAGCGCGCCCAATCCGCGGCTGGCACGGAGAACGGCGAGTGTGGCGTGGTGAAGGGCACGTAGCAGAGGAAGGGCTTGGCCTGGTTGCGTTCGATGAACTGCAGCGCCTTGTCCGTGAGGACGTCGACGATATAGCCCTTGCTGCGCTCCATGACGCCGTTGTGCTCCAGCGGGGGGTCGAAGTATTCGCCCCAGTGTCCGGAAGTGTAACCGATGAAGGTGTCGAAGCCACGGGCGAGGGGATGATAGGGCCACTGGCTGCCGTTGTGCCATTTGCCAAAAATGCCGGTGACATAGCCGGCGGCCTTGAAGGAGTCGGCAAAAGTCTTCTCGTCCAGGTTCATGCGCTCCTGTCCGGTGGAGACGCCGTAGACGCCGAGGCGACGGTGATAGCGGCCGGTCAGGAATTCCGAACGCGTCGGCGAGCAGACCGGTTCGACGTAGAAGCGGTCGAAGTGCGCTCCCTGTTGGGCGATGGAATCGATGTGCGGCGTGGAGAGCTGGTGGTTGCCGTTGAAAGAGTAGTCGCCCCAGCCGGCGTCGTCGGCGAGCAGCACGACCACGTTGGGTCGATCTGCCGCGGTGGCGGTGATGGCGAGCAGTAGGGCAAGGAGGTGGCGCATGTTATTTCTTGGCTGGGATGTAGCCGAGGGAGACGAGGAAGTCATCGGCCGTCGCGAGGGTCTCGGCGTACTTCGATTTATTGAAGAAGCTGTGCTTTTCACCATCGTAGCCGACGAGTTCACAGCGATTGCCGGACGCTTTCATAACTTCGGTGAATTTCTCGACGGTGGTGTAAGGCACGGTGGTGTCGGCTTTGCCGTGGAAGATGATCGTGGGCGGCAGGCCTTTGCGGACATGATGCAGGGGGGAGAGTTCCGTTGGCTCGCAGCCGAGCTTTTCCTTGTCGAGGCCGATGCCGAAGCCTTTCAGGTCCAGTCCCGGGAAAGGGGCCAGAACGACGGCGGGATTAAAGAGCAAGAGGGCGTTGGGCAGACAGGAGATCTTCTTATCATCGTTCGCGGTGTCGTTTCCGGGCAAGGTCGCGACTGCGGCCGCGAGGTGTCCGCCGGCCGAACCACCGCCGGCGGCGATGCGCTCGGGGTCGATGCCCAGGCGAGCGGCATTGGCACGCACCCAGCGCACGCAGGCCTTGGCGTCAGAAACGCAGTCCGTGGGCTTGGCGTCTTGACGGCTCTTCACGCGGTAGTCGGCGACGATGGCGATCATGCCGCGTGCCGCGAGGTGGCGGCTCTGTGGCTCGAATTGTGTCGGTGTCCCGGCGGACCATCCGCCACCGAAGAAGAAGACAATCGCCGGCAAGGGCTTGTCGCTCTTGGTGCTGGGATTGAAAATCCATACTTTGAGTTCGGTGTCGCCGACTTTGCGATACGTCTCGGACTTCGTGCCTTCGATGTCGGGCGGGTAGCCGCCAGCTTTCTTCTTGGCGGGTTTTTCCTGGGCGCCCGCGGTCAGCGCGACGAACAGGGAGAGAAGGGCGAGGGTGAGGCGCATGGGGTTACCCGAGGATTAGAGGGCCGGAGGACAGGAGGCAAGGAGGGGGAGGGACTTAATGGAGGGCTGAATCAAGGACAGAATGGATTAGCCCGCCACCTGCCACCCGGGGCCGCCACCCGCCACCCGAAACGATGTCTTGGAATCAGACAACTGGCCCCAGCCCTGGCCCAAGCCCTGCCTCGGTCTTCACCTTTGCACTTTTGCACGCGGCACCTCCGCAGTTGCACCTTTGCACTGCCTCTTTGCCAGCCGGTCAACTCGTTTACCTACGGCCTCCGGCCGCGCTTGCTTCGCAGCCGTTCACCATGCCAGCAGTTCCCCCAGCTAGGCTAAGGCCTAGCTCAGAATCTCCTTAATCACCTTGCTGGGTTCGACGCCGGTAAGCTTGGCGTCGAGGCCTTGGAACTTAATGGAGAAAGCCTCATGATTGATGCCGAGCTGGTGTAGCATGGTGGCGTGCAGGTCGTGGACGGTGCAGACTTTGTCCATGGCGGCGTAGCCGAGTTCATCGGTGGCGCCATGGGTCAGGCCGCCCTTAACGCCGGCACCAGCGAGCCACATGGACATCGCCTTGTTGTGGTGATCGCGTCCAGTCGGCCCTTTGTCGCCCTGCTTCATCGGCGTGCGACCAAACTCGCCGCTCCACACGATGAGCGTATCCTCGAACATCCCACGTTGCTTGAGGTCGGTGATGAGCGCCATGCACGCACGGTCGACTTCCTTAGCGCGTAGAGGGAGCTCTTCCTTGAGGAGGCTGTGGTGATCCCAGTCGCGATGGTAGAGCTGGATGAAGCGGCTGCCGCGTTCGGCGAGACGGCGCGCGAGCAGGCAGTTGGAAGCGAACGAGCCGTCGCCCGGTTGGCAGCCATAGAGCTCGAGGGTCTTGGCGGATTCGCCGGTGACATCCATGAGCCCGGGCACGCTGGCCTGCATGCGAAACGCCATCTCATATTGCGCGATGCGCGTGGCGACCTCGGTGTCGCTGACTTCGCCGGCGCGGACCTGGTTAAGGCTGTTGATCGCTTCGACGTCGCCCTGCTGCGAGGCGCGTGAGACGCCGGGCGGATTATTGAGGTAGAGGACGGGATCGCCCTTGGAGCGGAGTTGCACGCCCTGGTGCTTGGAGGGCAGGAAGCCGCTGCTCCATTGGCGGGCCGCGATCGGCTGAGGAGAGCGGCCTTTGCCGGTGGAGACCAAGACGACGAAGCCCGGCAGGTCTTCGGCTTCGGTGCCGAGGCCGTAAGTCACCCAGGAGCCCATGCTGGGCCGGCCGGCAATCTGCGAGCCGGTGTTCATGAACATGTGCGCAGGGTCGTGATTGATCGCGTCGGTGGTCATCGAGCGGATGACGCAGATATCGTCGGCGACCGAGCCGATGTGCGGCAGGAGCTCCGACAGTTCGGTACCGTTCTTGCCGTGCTTCGTGAATTTGAACTGCGGGCCCTGGCAGATGAGTTTCTGGCCTTGGAGCTGCGCGAGCTGCTGGCCGTTGGTGAAGCTTTCGGGCATGCCCTTGCCGTCCATCTCGGCGAGCTTCGGTTTGTGGTCGAAGAGTTCGAGCTGAGAGGGGCCACCGGCCATGGTCAGCCAGATGACGCGCTTGGCTTTCTGGGGCAGCGGGAGCTTCGAGAGGATGCCAGGCGCGGCGTCGAGCCCAGTGCGGCCGAGGAGCGAGGCCAGCGCGACGGCGCCGAGGCCGCGGCTGGTGTTGCCGATGAAGGAACGGCGATGAATCTGGCGGAGGTCGGGCAACATCAGGCGATGATCTCTTTGATGGGTTTGCTGGGTTCGACGCCGGTGAGCTTGGCGTCGAGGCCCTGGAACTTGATCGAGAAGGCTTCGTGGTTGATGCCGAGCTGGTGCAACATGGTGGCGTGCAGGTCGTGCACGGTGGTCACCTTATCGACAGCGGCGTAGCCGAGTTCGTCGGTCTGGCCGTGGACGATGCCACCCTTGATGCCGCCGCCGGCCATCCAGACGGTCATCGCCTTGCTGTGGTGATCACGGCCGCTGCCGCCTTGCGACATTGGGGTGCGCCCGAATTCACCGGCCCACACGATGAGGGTGTCGTCGAGCATACCGCGCTGCTTGAGGTCGGTGATGAGCGCCATGCAGGCGCGGTCAATTTCGGCGGCCTTGAGGGCGATGCCATCCTTGATGCCGCCATGGTGGTCCCAGTCCTTGTGGTAGAGTTGGATGAAGCGCACGCCGCGTTCGGCGAGACGGCGGGCGAGCAGGCAGTTGGCGGCGAAAGAGCCGTCGCCGGGCACGCAACCGTAGAGCGCGAGCGTCTTGGGGTCTTCGGCCGTGACGTCCATGAGCTTGGGCACGCTGGCCTGCATCTTGAACGCCATCTCATATTGGGCGATACGCGTGGCCACCTCAGGATCCGCGACGACCTTGTCGCGATGAAGATTCAGCGCCGCGATGGCGTCGACGTCGCCGCCTTGGGCGTCCCGCGAGACGCCGGGAGGATTGGTCAGGTACATTACGGGATCTCCCTTGGAGCGGAGCTGCACGCCTTGATGCTTGGAGGGGAGGAAGCCGCTGCTCCATTGGCGCGCGGCGATGGGCTGGTTCTGGCCACCCTTGCCGAGCGAGGTCAGGACGACGAAGCCCGGTAGGTCCTCGGATTCGACACCGAGGCCGTAGGTCACCCATGAGCCCATGCTCGGTCGGCCGGCGATCTGCGAGCCAGTGTTCATGAACATATGAGCCGGATCGTGGTTGATCGCGTCCGTGGTCATCGAGCGGATGAGGCAGACATCGTCGATGACGGAACCGATCTGCGGGAAGAGTTCGCAGATCTCAGTCTGGTTGCGGCCAAACTTCGCGAACTTATGTTGCGGGCCGAAGCACGTGAGTTTCTGGCCTTGGAGCTGGGCGAGCTGTTGGCCCTTGGTGAAACTCTCGGGCATGGGCTGGCCATGCATCTCGGCGAGCTTGGGCTTAGGGTCGAAGGTCTCGAGGTGCGAAGGGCCGCCAGCCATGCTCAGCCAGATGACCCGCTTAGCCTTCTGGGGGAGCGCCAGTCTCGAGAGCACTCCGGGCGAGGCCATGGCGGCCGGAGCGAGCAAGGAAGCGAGCGCGACGCCGCCGACGCCTTGGGCGGTCTTGCCCAGGAAGGCGCGGCGCGTGAGCGCGGCTCTCAGTTCTGAGGGCATCATTAGTCTCGAGTCAGGGTTTCGTGCAGATTCAAGACCACGCGGGTGACGTGCGTCCAGGCAGCGAGTTCAGTGGGGTCGGCCTGCGCGGGCGGAGGCGTGAGGCCGACCTTCAAGAGTTCCTTGGCGGCAGCAGGGTCGGCCTTGTAGGCGGCCCGACGTTCGGTGAGCACCTTGCGCAGTGTGCCGAGTTCCTTGGCGTCAGGGTTGCGTTGCAGGGCGCGGCGCCAGGCCCACGTGATACGCTGATCGTCATCGCCTTTTTCGGCAAGCGCGCGGACGGCAAAGGCGCGTGAGGCTTCGACATAGGTCGGGTCGTTGAGCATCACGAGCGCCTGTTGCGGGATGTTGGAGCGCGTGCGGTCGGTGCAGGATTCCTCACGGCTGGGGGCGTCGAAGGCGAGCATGCTGGGATGCAGGAAGCTACGCTGCCACCAGACATAGAGTCCGCGACGATACTGGGAGTCACCTTTGTCCGCCATGTATTCACGCGTCGGAAAGTTGAGGTTCTCCCAGTAGCGTTCAGGTTGGTAGGGTTTCACGCTGGGGCCGCCAATCTGAGGGGTGAGTAGGCCGGCGATGGCGAGGGCGTTGTCGCGCACGAGTTCCGCGTCAAGCCGGTAGGGGCTCTGGCGTCCGAGTTCGCGATTATATGGGTCGGCGGCGGTCTGCGCAGGGCTGGCGACGGAGCTACGACGATACGCGTCGCTGTTCACGATGAGGCGGACCATGTGCTTCATATCCCATTGGGAGTCCATGAATTCCACGGCGAGCCAATCCAGGAGCGCTTGGTTGGGCGGCAGTTCGCCCTGGGCTCCGAGGTCGCCGGGGTTCTTGCTCAGGGCGGTGCCGAAGAACTGCATCCAGAGACGATTCATGACCACACGAGCCGTCAGGGGGTTTTCCCGAGAAATCAGCCACTTCGCTAGGTCGAGGCGGTCAGGCGTGCGGCCTTCGAGTTTGGGCTGCGGCAGGTAATGGGGCAGGGCGGCTTTCACTTCGACGCCCGACTCATCCATCCAGTTGCCTCGCGGCAAGACGCGCACCGTACGCACGACGGCAGCCTTGGTCGTGACAAGGCACTTGGGGATCTCGGCCCGGTAGGCGTCGTGGGTTTTCTGGGCGGTGGCGACGGCCACTCGTTCTGACTTCAAAATCTCAGGGTGCACTGAGAGGTAATAATCACGTATGATGAGTTTCTCGGCCGCGTTGCGTTTGGCGGCGAGTTTCTTGAGGATCGGTGTGGCCTGGGCGGCGAGCTTGGCGTCGGGGTCCTTGCGCTTGGCTTTCGCTTTGGTCTTCTTGGCCGCTGATACAGGCTGGGTTTCTTCGGAGAGTTCTTTTTCCCAGGCAGTGATGTCGTCGGCGAGGGTGAGTGCGGCGACGTCCAGGGCCTTCTTGGTCTTGGCGACTTCTCCGGCGAGTTCGGCGAGGCGTTTCTCTTGTTCAGGCGTAGTCAGGAGAAGTCCTTCTTCGCGGCGGCCGATGTCGGGTTCATGGATGTCGGCGAAGAACGCTCCCAGGGAATAGAAATCACGCTGGCTGAAGGGGTCGAACTTATGGTCGTGACACTGAGCGCAGCCCGTGGTCTGCCCGAGCCACGCGGCTCCGACCGCCCGGACGCGGTCGTTCAGCATGCGTTGCTGGTAGTCCTTCGCCTGCGCACCGCCTTCTTCGGTGGTCAGGAGGAGGCGGTTGAAGGCTGAGCCGACCTTGGCTTCTCGGTCGGAGTCGGGTAGCAGGTCGCCGGCGAGCTGCTCGAGGGTGAAGCGGTCGAAAGGTTTGTTCTGGTTGAAGCTGCGGATGACGTAGTCGCGGTAAGGCCAGACGTTGCGAGGGGTGTCGCTGTGGTAGCCGATCGTGTCGGCGAAGCGGACGACATCGAGCCAGCCGATGGCCATGCGTTCTCCGTAGTGAGGAGAGTCGATCAGGCGGTCGACGAGCTTGGCGTAGGCGTCGGGTGACGTGTCCTTCACGAAAGCGTCGACTTCCTCGGGCGTGGGCGGCAGGCCCAGCAGGTCGGCTTGGAGGCGGCGGGCTAGCGTGCGGCGGTCGGCTTCAGCGGCAGGTTGCAGGTGCTTGGATGCCAGGCGCCGGTCGACCAGTTCATCGATGGCTTTCTCGGGTGTGCTGGTGGGAGCCTTCACCGGCGTTTCGTAGGACCAGTGATTCTGATATTTCGCGCCTTGGGCAATCCAGCGCTTGAGGAGCTCCTTCTGCTCCGCGGTAAGTTTCTTATGTGAATCGGGCGGCGGCATCATCTCCTCCAGATCCAGGGAGGCGAGGCGCTTGATGAGTTCACTTTCCTCGGCGTTGCCCGGGGCGAAGGCCTTCTTCTTCAAGGCTTCCTCGCGGATATCCAGTCGCAGTTTGGCTTTGCGATGGCTGGCATCGTTGCCGTGGCAATAGAAGCAGTTGTCCGAAAGGATCGGACGGATGTCGCGGTTGAACTCGACCGGTTCGGCGGCGGACGCCAACGGGGCAGTGAGGCATAGGGAGGCGAGGGCGATACGGACGCTCATGGGGTTACCCGAGGACTAGAGGGCCGGATGACAGGAGGCAAGGAGGGGAAGGGGGGGTATTGAAGAATGGAGGACTGAATGGAGGACTGCGTTGAGGGCTGAATGGAGGACTGAATGGAAGAGGCGATGGCTGCATTGATGACAGAGGGCTGAATCGAGGGCAGAATGGATTAGCCCGCCACCTGCCACCCGGGGCTGCCACCCGCCACCCGAAACTTTCCTACCCCAAAAAAGACCGGGCACCTTTCGGCCCCGGCCTCTTATGACTCTTACTTCTGGTCCTCCGGGCCTCTGGGCCTCGGAGCCTCTAGTGTGGCGTCTGCGCCTTCGCTTACTTCTTTTGGAAGAAAGCGTTCTCCTTGTCGCCTCCGCTCAGGACGTAGGCCACGAGATCGAGGATTTCGTCCTGCGTGAGCATGTTCAGGAGCATGGGCGGCATGGGTGAGATCTTGCTCAGCTCGATGCTCTTCACTTCCTTGCGGTCGATGGAGACCTGCTGGGAAGGGTCGGAGAGATCGGTGTTGATGCTCACGCGGTCGCCGCCGAGGTTGACGACCACCCCGGTGAAGACATCACCGTTGTTCTTGGTCACGATAATGGGCGCGAACTGCTCGTTGATCACCTTGCTCGGGTTGATGATCTGGTCGAGAAAGTCGTGCGGGCTGTAGCGACCGCCAGCCAGGGTCAGGTCCGGTCCGGTCATGCCGCCGGCGTTGCCGAAACGGTGGCAGGTGAAGCAGGCGGCGGCGCTGAAGACTTTGCGACCCTGGGCGAAGTCCCGATTCTTGAGGCCAGTCTGAGTCGCGGCGCTGAGTTCTTCGAGCGTCCAGTTCCGCGGGGTGCGTCCGGCGAACATCGCGCCGACGTTTTCGTACGCGGTCTTGACCGGCGGATTCTTGGCCAGTGCGATGAGTTTCTCGTGATGGTTGAGTTCTGCGGGCGTGAAGGTTGCGAGCGAGTCGTTGCGGATGAACTCGACGAACTTCCCAAAACTGGAGCCGCCGCGGTAGTTGGCGGCTCTGACGAACCAGTTGAGCTGGGCCTCACGCAACGCCGGGGTCCAGCCGGTCTTGAGCCCGCGGAGGCTGCGCATGAACTCCATTTCCGGCTCCTGGCTGCCGGCGTTGGCCACGAGGGCCATGGCCTTGGGGGCTAGGTCAGGGGATTGCAGGAACGCAAGGGTCTCGGTCAGCATCCAGTTGAGTTCGAAGTCGGCCGCCGGGTAGGCGGCGTCATATTGGGCGGTGAGCGCAGCTACCCCCGCGGCGTCAGGCTGGCCGTAGCGGTGCAGAATGATTTCGGCGAGGCGCACGTGCAGGAGCTTCTGCTCCTTGGTCAGCGTCGGGAAATCTGTCGCCTTCAGGGCGGCGAGCAGGCGATCGCGAAGGGCGGCTTCCGCCGCGGTCGGCTCGGCGAGGGTCGGAGCAATGCCGGTGCGAGGGTCCGGCTTGGAGGCTCGGGCGGTGTGGTAAGGGCACTTGGCTGCCTGGCGGGCGAGCGCGAGCAGGGCTTCGAGTCGGGCGGTCGCATTCTTTTCGGCGAACGCTCGGTCGGCCCAGCCGGCATAAGGCTGGTGCTCGAGGACGACGCGGGCGGAGAAACGCAGCCAGCGATCAGGGGACGAAAGATAAGGCCAGGCTGCATCGGCCGCGGCGGGGTCCTGGTGCCCGTGGAATTTCTCGAGCGACTTGCGGGCGAGGACTTCGGCCGACGGAGCCGGAGCCTGATACTTGACGGGCTCCGTTGATTCCTTGCCGACGTAGGTCACGCGATAGAGCCCGGACTGCACCTTGCGTCCGCCGATGGCGAAATACATGGCGCCATCTTTGGGATGGATGAGCAGGTCGGTGACAGGGAGGGGCGAGCCGCCAAGGAATTCCTGTTTCTCCCCGACATACGTTGCGCCTTTGGGCTTGAGCGTGATGGCGTAGATTTTGCCCCAGCTCCAATCGAGGGCGAACATGGCGTCCTGATATTTCGCGGGGAATTTCGCACCGTAGCCGAAGGCGACGCCGGTGGGTGAGCCGGGGCCGACGTTCAGGGTGGCAGGCAGGTTGTCGGGGTAGAATTCAGGATACTTGCCTGCGCCGTTGCGCCAGCCGTATTCGCCGCCGCTGACGACGTGATTGATGCGCGTGGGGCGGTACCAAGAAGTATTGAAGTCATACTCCATGTCTGCGTCATAGGTGAAGAGTTCGCCGTCGCGGTTGATCGCCCCGCCGTAGATATTGCGGAACCCGTTGGCAAAGGTCTCGAAGGTCTTTCCGTCCTTGCTGATGCGGTAGACGATTCCGCCGGGGGCGAGCACGTGGCGATTGTGGCCGCGGCCATCCGGCATGCGGGGCAGGAGATGGTCATCGCCCCAGAGCGAAGCGACGGGCGAGGTGGCGAGGGTCTCGGTCTTGACGGCGTTGTTGCCGCTGATGAGGTAGAAGCCTTGTTGGTCGGGCGTGACGAGCACCTTGTGGACACCATGATCGCCGCCGGATTCAATCGCGCGGAGAAGCTCGACCTTGTCGATCAAGTCATCGCCCTTGCTGTCGCTGAGGCGATAGAGGCCGCTAGGAATTTTCTTTTCGTAGTCGTTGACGCCGACGTACAGTGCGCCGAAGGCCCAGACCATGCCGTTGATCGCGCGGATTTGGGCGGGCATTTTCTGGATGTCAGCGGCCTGCAGGGTCTGGCCGGCGGCCGGGGCGGGGAAGCGGTAGAGTTCGCCGTATTGGTCACTGGCGTAGATGCGACCCTTGTCGTCCGCACAGAGCGCCACCCAAGAGCCCTGAGTGTCTCCGGGTACGGAGTAGAGGAGTTCTACTTTAAAGCCTTCCGGGGCTTTGATGCGCTCGACCGGCGTGGCCTTGTTTTCGCCGATGGCTTTGCCGGCGTCGGGGTCGGCCGGCTTGGCGGGTGCCTTCGCCTTGGCTTTGGCTTTCGCCTTAGGGGCGGCGGGAACGTCGGCCGCGAACTGGAGGAAAGCCTTGGTGGCAGGCTTCACGATCGGGTCAGCCTTCTTGGCCGGAGCCTTCTTCTTGGCTGCGGGCTTCTCGATCTTCTGTGCGTCGCTGGGAATCGGATTCTTTTCCAGGGAAAGGATGCCGCCCTCGGGAAGTTCCTTGATGAAGATGTCTTTGAACTGGGCGACCATGGCAGGACCGCGGTGCAACTGCAGGGCGATGAGTCCTTCAAGGGCGCGGTTTTTTTCGTCGTGGTCGACGAGGTCGATGGTGAGTTTTCCGTCGATCTTCTGGATGAGGTGGTTGCCTTGGGCGATGATGGTGAAGTCGTGCCATTCTTTCATGTCGGCGATGACGGCGTCATGCTCGGCGGCGAGCCACTTGTCGCCTTTGTCGTCGATGATGACGCTCTGACCGTTGGTGAGCAGGACGCCGCGACCGCGTTCCTCGTAGATGCTACCGTTGTTGGCTTTGTTGGAGTGGATGTCGCACTGGTAGCCGCCGATTGCCCACTTGGATCCGGCAATCTCTTTGCTGCGGTATTGGATGCCGGAGTTGGTGGCGGAGCAGCGGGCTTTGGCGTGGAGTTCGAAATTCTTCGGCGCACCGCCTCGCCAGATGAGGAATTGATTGTAGGTCAGGGTGTCGGGGCCCTTGGTTTTGCCGGTGAGGCAGCCGTCCTCGACGGACCAGAGCTCGGGGTTGCCGTCCCAGCCGGCAAGGGTCTTGCCGTCGAAGATCGATTTGAAGCCATCCTGGGCGGAAAGCGGGGCGAGGCCGGCCAGCAGGAAGGCCAGCAGGGCAGAGAGGGGTTTTCTCATGGGGTAGTGTTTGTCACTCTGCCTTGGACACCCGTCAACCGCACTTGTTCAAATGGCGGAAAATGGTGCCGAATCCGGTGGTGGCGGATGGCGGTTAGCCCGCTACAATGTGGAGGTCTGAATAGAGGACAGAATTGAGGACTGAGTAGACAAGCCCGCCACCCGTCACCCGGGGCCGCCACCTGCCACCCGAAATGATTATCACTCTCCCCGTGTCCCCGTGTCACCTTGCCCACGTGCCCCCTCGCGTAAGCGCGCGCTTACGCGACAATTCCCTTCACGACCTTCGCCGGCTCAACCCCAGTGAGGCGGAAATCGAGTCCCTGATGGCGATAGGTGAACCGCTCATGATCGATGCCCATGAGGTGCAGGATGGTGGCGTGGAGGTCGTGCACGTGCACGGGATCTTTGGCGACGTTGTAACTGAAATCATCGGTCTCGCCGTAACTGGTGCCAGCCTTGCTGCCGCCGCCGGCCATCCACATGGTGAAGCAACGCGGATGGTGATCGCGGCCGGCTTCGGGGCTATCCCATTTGCCCTGACCAGCAACCCCGCGGCCGAATTCTCCGCCCCAGACGACCAAGGTGTCCTCGAGCAGGCCGCGGCGTTTGAGGTCCTTGATGAGCGCGGCGCTGGGTTGGTCGGTGTCGCGGCATCGCGCGGTACACCAGGAGGTGAGCCGGCTGTGGTGATCCCAGTCGGGATGGAAGAGCTGGACGAAGCGCACGCCGCGCTCGATGAGCCGACGCGCGAGAATACAGTTGGCGGCATAACTGCCGGGGCGACGTGAATCGGGCCCGTAGAGCTCGAAGACTTCGTCCTTCTCGTCGCGGAGGTCGGTGAGCTCGGGCACGCTGGCCTGCATCCGGTAGGCCATCTCATATTGCCTTATGCGCGTGGAGATCTCGGGGTCGCCGCTCCGTTCAAGGGCCTGCTGGTTCAGCGCGCCGAGTCCGTCTAGCATCTCGCGACGAAGCTCGCGCGGCAGGCCGTCGGGGTCGCGGAGGTAGAGGACGGGGTCCTTGGCGCTGCGCAGCTTGACGCCTTGGTAGCGCGACGGGAGGAAGCCGCTCCCCCAATAATGATCATACAACGGCTGGTCGCTCGGCCGCTGCATCTTGGAAAGCAGGACGAGGTAGTCGGGGAGGTTGCGGTTCTCGCTGCCGAGCCCGTAACTGGCCCAGGCGCCGAGGCTCGGGCGGCCGGGAATCTGATGCCCGGTCAGGAACTGCGTCATGGCGGGCGCATGGTTGATCTGGTCGGTATGCATCGAGCGTACGATGCAAAGATCGTCGGCGACGGTCTTGAGGTGCGGTAACCATTCGCCGATGCTCTGGCCGCTCTTCCCGCACCGTTCGAACTTGGTCGCGGCGGGTTTGATGAGCTGCTTCTGGCCCGAGGTCATGGTGGTCAGGCGCTGGCCGCGACGCACGGATTCAGGTAGCTCGGTCCCGGCGAGTTTCATGAGTCCGGGCTTCTCGTCGAAGAGCTCGATCTGCGAAGGGCCGCCGGACTGGGTCAGGAAGATGACGCGCTTGGCCTTGGCGGCGAAGTGGGGGAGGTTGGGTAAGCCGAGTTTACCAGCACCATCGGCGGCGAGGGCTCGGCCGACGAGCGTCGAGAGCGCCATGGCACCGAGCGAAAGGCCCGTGCACTGGCCGAGGAAGTAGCGCCGCGAAGGGTCGAGGGGGTCGGGGCTCATACGAGGCGATGGAGTTTGTAGGGGTAGACGTTGCCGCTGGCCCACTGGCAGACGTAGAGATCACTGCGCGTGTCGACGCACACGTCGTGGCAGTTGTTGAAGACGGGCTGGTCCTGCAGCATGAGCTGAAGGCGTCCGTCCACGTACTTGGGTTCCTGGCCGCCAGGATTGGAGACGACGCGGTCATGCTCGTCGAGGATGGTGACGAAGCCGCGACCCTGCCACATGCGGGTGTCGTCGAGCTTGGCACCGAAACAGACGCCGGAGTAGAGGTGCTTGCCGGCGATTACGGGGCGGCTGACGTACGCTCCGTGCAGGTAGACGCCGCGCACGTGCTTTCCTTCGAGGGTGAACCAGTTGAATTCGTTGCGGACGCGTTCGGTGCAGACGAGCAAGGGCTCGGGGCCGCGGGTATCAATCGCGACACCGTGGGCCTGCATGAACTTGCCGGGATTCGTGGGCTGGGTGCTCTTGCCGCCGAACTTGCTCAGGTATTTTCCGCTCTTGTCGAAGCGCAGCACATATTGCGAACCGTAGCCATCAGCGACGTAGGTATCGCCGTTGGGCGCGATGGCGGTCTCGGTCGGCGAGTAAGGTTCTTTGTCCGAGTAAGCCCCGCACTTCTGCGCATGGGGAAGTTCGAGCACGGCTTTACCGTCCAGAGTGGCCTTGATGACGCGCCCAGAGTTGTCGGTGAGGTAGAGGTATTCGGTGCCGTCGGCTTCGCGGTGCAAGGTCAGGCCGTGGCCCGCGCTCAGGCCGAGCGTCCACGCATCAAGCACCTTGCCGGCGACGTCGAAGACGAGGACGTTGTTCTGCTTAAGGTTGGTGATCAGGAAGAGTCGGCCATCCGCGGACTGGACCATCTCATGGCAATCCTTGACGGGGTGCTTGGCCTTGTCGGCCTGACACCAGAGCTTGTCCACGCGATAGCGGAACTCGCCATGGCCGACAATCGCGCCGTGGAGCGGAGGCGTGGCCCCGGCTTGGGCGAGCAGGCGCGGCGCCGCCATCGCAGCGATGCTGCTGGCCAGAAAGGAACGACGGGAGAGAGAGGACATCGGGAAGAAAGATGGAGGATTAAAGATGAGGGATAGGAGGGCAGATGACCGAGGGCGGATGGGCGATGTAGGATGGATGATTATTGATCCGCATTTTAGTTTTGTTTGAGGATGCTTTCGTGTTCCCGTGTCAACGTGCCCACGTGCCCCCTTGTATTTCGTTCACTCATGCGTCATCGCCTCATCGAGGTTGAGGGTGAGGCTCGCGACGACGGTCCAGGCGGCGAGCTCGGGCAGGTCGGTGCCGGCGGTGGGCTGGCGTTGGCCGATGCGCAGGAACTTCTCGGCGTCCGCGGGTGTGGTCCGGTAGTGCAGGCGTGCCTGCTGCAACGTCTTGCCTAGCTTCTCGGCCTCACGCTTGCCGAGGTTGCGGGAAAGGATCTTGCGGGCGAGTCTCTGGAGTCGGGTGGCGTCGCTGCTTTCTTCCAAAATCTCAGCGGCGATGGCTTGCGAGGCTTCGAGGTAGGTGAGGTCGTTCTGCAAGGTTAGCGCCTGCAGCGGGGTGTTGGTGCGGCCGGTGCGTACTTCGCACGAGCGTCGCTGCGCGGAGTCGAAGAGGAACGTCGGGGCGATGGAGCGACGCCAGAAGGCGTAAAGGGTCCGGCGATACTGGGCCGCGCCTTCGCTGGGTTCATATTTGAAGCGACCCATGAAGAGTTCTTCCCATACGCCGTCGGGCTGATACGGGCGCACGGGCGGACCGCCGAGCGCGGGATTGAAGAGGCCGGCGGCGCGCAGCGCAGAGTCGCGGATCATCCAACTGGGCAGGCGGAAGCGGGCGCCGCGGGCGAGCAGGCGGTTTTCCGGATCCTTCGCCAGCAGGGCGGGCGTGACGGAGGAGTCCTGACGATAAGTCGCACTGAGGACGATGAGCTTGAGGGTGCGCTTGAGGTCCCAGTTATGTTCGACGAGGTCGACGGCGAGCCAGTCCAGTAGCTCAGGGTGGAGCGGACGCTCACCCTGTAGTCCGAAATCTTCGGTGGTTCGCACGAGGCCTTGACCGAAGAGCATTTGCCAGAGGTGGTTCACGGTCACGCGGGCGGTGAGGGGGTTATCCTTCGAGGTCAGCCAGTGGGCGAGTCCGAGGCGCGTGCGGGCTTCGCCTGCGGGCCAAGCGGCCAGCGCCTTGGGGACGTCGGGGCCAACCTTTTCGCCATGCTTGTCCCAGACGCCGCGGAGGTGGACGAAGGTGTCGCGCGGTTCCTTGCGTTCGGCGAGGACCATGACGTTAAGTTTGCCGGCGGCACCCTTGGTCTCGGCAAGCTGTCGCTGGGCGCGATCCATGGCCTGTCGGGGAATCTGGTAAGGGGCATAGTCCGCTAAGAATTCCCCCAGGAGACGTTCGCGGAGTTTCGCGCCGATCGGTTGGCCGGAGGGGAGGGCGGCGAGTTCTTCGCGTGGGCTGGCGCCGACCTTGTTCACGGCGTCGCCGGCCTCGGCGGCAATGGCGAGGCGGAAGCGGCCGATGTTGGCGTCGCCCAAGGTCGAACGCTGGCGCAATTCAATCATGAGTTCGTCGTCCACGCCGAGCACGAGCGGTTCGGCGAGCGCATAGACGGCGACGTGCGGCTTGGTCTGGTCGAAGCCGATGGTGGTCCAGCCGTTACGCGGGTCGTCATCGAGGGTGTCCTTTACGTCACCATAGCCGCCATGCTTCTTCTTGTCGGCCATGACGTCGGCGACGGCGTTTGCCATGAGGATATCTTTAATCTGATTATTGCCTCGCGTGCGCACCTGAAGTTTGAGGTCGGTGAGCTTGAATTCGCCGTCTTTCCCGCGGGAGAGCCCGCCTTTGGTGTGCGAGGGGTGCGGCAGGACTTCGATCCGCAGGCCAGTGATTCGCTCAAGTCGATCATGGCTGACGATGCGATATTCATCCTGGTTAGGGTGCGGTCCCGACGCTTGCACGGCACCGTCGGCTTCCTGTTTCAAGACGGTGCCTTCGGCGGTTTCGAGGGAATCAGCCTTGAGTACCTTCCAAGTCTGCCAGTCTGGTTTCGTCACGCGGCGATGTTCGTCGAGCCACAGCGTGAACGGCGCCTCGGCCGCTGCGCGCGCGGCGGCTTCGGCGGGCTTGGTGGCGTCGACGAGGTGTTGGGCTTCAGCGATCGCCCGGGCGGCATGCTTGGATTGGTAGGGGAGGAAGGGCTTGGCGGCGCCGCCGGCCTTGCCGTCCTCGTCGATGCTGTTGAAGAAGGCCGAGAGGGCGTAGTAGTCGGCCTGCGTGACGGGGTCGAACTTGTGGCTATGGCATTGAGCGCAGCCCAGTGTCATGCCTAGCCAGGTGGTGCCAATGGTGTTCACGCGATCGAGTACGTAGTCGACGCGCGACTCCTCGGGGTCACGGCCGCCTTCGCCATTGGTCATATGATTGCGTTGGAAGCAGGTCGCGAGCTTCTGTTCAGGCGTGGCGTTCGGGAGAAGGTCGCCGGCGAACTGCTCGAGGGTGAACTGGTCGTAAGGGGTATTGCGGTTGAACGATTCGACGACCCAATCGCGCCACGGCCAGTTGGTGCGCGTGGCGTCCGACTGGAATCCGTCGGTGTCCGCATAGCGTGCGGCATCCAGCCACCACATGGCCATGCGTTCGCCGTAGTGCGGCGACGCCAGCAAGCGATCGATGGCCTTCTCGTAAGCCTGCGGCGAGGTTTCCGCGAGGAAAGCCTGGGTCTCGGCTTCGGTGGGCGGCAGTCCGGTCAGGTCGAACGACAGTCGGCGCAGCAGGGTGTGCTTGGGCGCTTCCTTGGCCGCGGTGAGTCCTTCGGCCGCGAGCTTCTTGGCGACGAAGCCGTCGACGGGGTGACCTTGGACGCTGGCCTTCACGGGCAGTTCGAAGGACCAGTGCTTCCCCCAGACGGCGCCTTCGGCGATCCAGCGCTTGAGGGTGTCGGTCTGCGCGGCGCTGAGCCGCGCCTTGTGCGACTTGGGCGGAGGCATGAGCTCGTCCTCGTCGGGGGTGACGATGCGTTTGATGAGCTCGCTGACCTCGGGCTTGCCGGGGACGAACGCTTCCTTGGCCAAGGCGGCTTCCCGGACGTCGAGCCGCAGCTTGCCTTTACGGTGCGATTCATCCTGGCCGTGGCATCCGAAACAATTGTCGGAAAGGATGGGCAGTACGTCGCGGCTGAAGCTCACCGGCTCCGCCGCGAACGCGGGGAGGAGGGAAGCCATGACGGCGAGGAGCAGCGGGGCCGGCTGATTCATCTGGGGTGTATTCTACGCCGAACCCGGGAGTTTTAAATGGCAAGCCCCGACCGACAGGTTGTATTATCCTACCATGGCTCAGCCCCCCGTCGCCAACCGCTTCCCGGTCTCGCTTTACGCGACCCCGAATCCGTCCCACCAGGAGGTGTTCTATACCGTGCCCCGCGCGGGCCATCTCCTCGCCGGCACGGAGCATCACATCAAACGCGACCACTTTCCGGGGCATGAACTCATCCTTTGCCTGCGCGGCAAGGGATGGACCCGTATCGCCGGTCGCACGCATCAGGTCAGGCGCGGCGACTTGGTCTGGATCAATTGCCATCACCCGCATGAGCATGGCGCGGTGGCCGACGATCCGTGGGAGGTCTATTGGATTCGTGCCGAGGGGCCGCGTCTGGCCCAGCTGTCCGACTTACTCAGTGTCCGTGACGACCCAGTGATCGGCGGGATGGACCTGCGCAAGGCCATGCCGGTTTTCAAGGAGCTTTTCCGGCTCATCCCGCAGGACGCTCCGTCGTCCCCCGCGCTAATCCATGCCCAGGTGGCGGAGCTGGTTGCCCAAGCCTATTGCGCCCGGCAGCAGTCTGGCGAACTCGCCCCTAAGATCCCGCCGGCACTCGCCCGCTGCGTGGAGCAGATGAAGCTCTTCTACTTCCAGAAACACACCGTGCCGTCGCTCGCGCGTCTCGCCGGCCTGAGCCCGACTCACTTCTCGCGCGTGTATAAGCAATCATTTGGCACGAGCCCCATCGACTGGCTGCGTCGCGAGCGTATCAGCCAGGCCAAGCGTCGGCTCGCCGACACGGCGGATGACATCAAGGAAATCGCGGAGCAGGTGGGCTATTCGGACCGCTACTTCTTCAGTAAGGATTTCAAGAAGCACACGGGCTTCACGCCCAGCCAGTTCCGTACCCGCGAGGCCGATCGTCTCCGCTCAGCTTAATCGAGCGTGACGACCGCTGCGCTGCCGGCGGGCACGACGATGGTCAGTTCCGCGCCGGAGCTGGTGATGGATTCTCGGGTCTTGGCGGCCCATTTACCGTCAGCTCCGGCCGAGGCTCCGGCGAAGGTGATGCCATTCTTGGCGTCGGCGCTGGCCGCACTGAGCCGCGTGACGGTGCCCTTGGCTCGACCGGCCGTAAGGTGGGTGATGACTTCGTGGGTGAGGTCTTTGTTTGTCAGCACGACGCGTATCTTGCCGTCGGCACCCAGTGTCGCGTGGGCGGTGAGATTTGCCGCTGACTTCACGGCGGTCGGCAGGAAGCGTCCATGTCCGGCTTCCTTGAAGGCGAGCATGGCGTAGTAGAGCGGATGGACGGAGTAAGTGCTCTCGGTCTTGGACCAAGAGAGGGGGGAGTAACTGCCGGGCTTGAGGTTGCAGTGGAAGTTGATGCCGTCGGCGCCGTGTTCGGCGACGGAGAAGAGGAAGTCGGTCGCCCAGAGCGCGGAGACGAAGGTGTCGCTCACGCCTGTGCGTCCGCCGTTGGAGACGGAATTACATTCGGCGAGCCGGTAGCGCATGCCGGCCGCCTGCGCGGCCTTGCGATGCTCATCCACCATCGCGACATCCTTGGCCATGGTGGCGGCGAGCAGGAGGTTTTCGATGTTGGGGAAGTTCGCCGACTTGGCGTTGGTCGAGCCGCCAGAGAGGGCGTATAGGTGCGATGTTCCGATCTCGAGCTGGCCCTTGAGTCCGGTGACGGCGTCTTCGAACCAATGATCCGTGCGGCGGGCCGTAGCGGGGCCGGCAAGGACGATGCCGGGATTGCGAGCGCGGATGACCTTGATGGCCGCGGAGGCCTCAGGGAGGTAGGTCGGGCAGTCGTAGCCTTTCTTCCGCAGGTCGTGGTTGGTGTAGAGGTTGGGTTCGTTGCCGACTTCGAACGCCAGCACGGACGCTGCACCGATCTTGAGTGCATAGGCGGCTTCCTCGGCGGACGCCTCGGGCTGATTGCCGGCGAGGTTTATGCCATGCAAGCATTTCCATTCCGTCGCCTTCAGGAAGCCGTAAAGGTCGTCGAGCGTGGCGCGTCCGATCACGGCGAGGCCGGTCGCTTTTTCCAACGACGCAGGAGTATCGGCCTGCCAGCGCGTGAGTTCGACCTTGTTTCCGCCGAGGCGCAGCGTGCCCGCTCCGAGATTGCGGTGAAGGTGAATGAGGACGGAGTTGGTGGATTTGAAGTGCGGCTCGACGAGTGCGTTCTTCTCATAACTGATGCCGAGAAAGTCTGCGGGGATCGTGAGCCCAGGCTGGGTGGTGTCCACGACGACGCTGGCGGGCACACTTTCGGCGGCGGTGAGTGTGAGCCCGCAGAGCAGGGCGATTGATCGGAGGACGACGGACATGCGGGGAGACTAGGTGCGGCCCGTCCGGGAGGAAGGCATAAAAAAGGCGAGCCTGGTGGCTCGCCTTTTAAAGACAGAGGGGAGGGCTTATTTGCCCATCTTGACGAACTCTTCCTTGGTCAGGAAGCCGTCCTTGTCCTTGTCGAACTTCGTGAAATTCTCGGCGGCGTGGACCGGGTCCTTCTGCTTGTCCATGAATTCTTCCTTGGAGAGCTTGCCATCCTTGTTGACGTCGCGTCGGTCGAACATGGCACCGCGATCCTTGGTGGCGTCGGTCGCAGGCGGGGTGATGCCCGGGGCCGTCGCATCCTCGTCCCTCTTCTTGGCCTCGAGGTCGATGAGGTTCTTCTTTCCCTTCGCGATCTTCTTGGCGTTGGGGTCGGCCGCCGGGATGGGCGGAGGCAGGAACTTGGAGAGGCGCTCGATGACTTCCTTGTTCTCGGGCTTGTTGGCGAGGTTCTCTGGTTCGGTCGGGGCGTTGACTTCGTCGTAGAGCTCGGTGTCCACGATTTTATTGTCCGCGAGGCTGCGCCACAGGGTCAGTCGCCAGCGATCGTCGCGGATGCTATAGCCCATCACGTCGCGCTTGGCGGTGCCCTTGGCACCTTCCTTTTTGTTTACGCCGGCGCTCTTGGGGTATTGGCTGATGGCGACCTGCTTGACTGTGGCCGCAGGGTTCTCGAGCACGGGGCGGAGGCTGACGCCGTCGACGTCAGGCTTAGGCAAGCCGCAGAGGTCCGCGAGGGTGGGGTAGACGTCGACGAATTCGACGAGGGAGTTAGTTTTCTGGCCGGCGTTCTTCTGGCCGGGGAAGCTGAAGATCAGCGGCACGCGCGTATCGACTTCGAAATTGGTGTGCTTGCCCCACTCCTCGTGGTCGCCGAGTTTCCATCCGTGATCCCCCCAGAGGACGATGACGGTGTTGTCCGCGATGCCCTCCTTTTCAACGGCATCGAGGAGTAGTCCGAGATTGGCATCGGTGTAACTGACGGCGGCGTAATAGCCGTGGCGCACTTGGGCGGCGAAGGCGGGCGGGAGCGGCGTGCGCGCGAGTTTCTTATCCTTCGGCGGGACGTTGGTGTAGGCACGGAATTCCCCGCTGTCATTATCGCCAACATACGCCGGAGCCCCGACAGGGAAGGCGCTGGCGGTGTCCGGGATCTTGGCGGGATCGTAGAGGTCCCAATATTTCTTCGGGGAGACGAAGGGGAGGTGCGGCTTGGAAAGGCCGACGGCGAGGAAGAAGGGCTGGTTCTTCTTCTTGAGTTCGCTGATGGTCTGCACGGCGAGGTGCGCGGTCTTGCCGTCGGTGTAGAAGTCATCGGCGACGTCGCCGGCTTCGAAAGCGACGCCCTTGCCTTTGCCCTTGGCGTCTTCCTTGACGACGTCGGCGGCGGTGGGGTCCTTGGCGTAAGTCGGAGCCTTCGGGGTCATCCATGGCGTCGACCAGGTGGCTTCATCATCAAAGCCGCCGTGGTAGATTTTTCCCATGCCTTGGGAGAAGTACCCATGCTCCTTGAAGTATTGGCCGATGGTCTTGACGTTTGGCAGGGCAACACGGAAGTGCGTCTCGAGATCCCACACGCGCGTGGCGTCGGGGCGCTTGCCCGTCATGATTGAGGCGCGGGAGGGGCTGCAGACGGCCTGCTGGCAATAGGCGTGGTTGAACACCATGCCACGCCGGGCGAGGCGATCGAAATTCGGGGTCTTGATGACGGTGTTGCCGTAACAGCCGAGCTCGGGGCGCAGGTCATCGATGGCGATGAAAAGCACATTGGGGTGCTTCTCGTCGGCAGCTTGGAGCGAGGTGGCCAGAAGGAAACCAACGGCCAAAAGACGGGGGAGTTTCATGTGATTTCGACTTAATAACCCCTTTTAATGGGTAAGGTTGCAAGGAAGTAAGACTCGGTATTTCGCCGTCCTCCCGAATGCCGATTTTTCAACCTCAGCGGCCGCTGCTTTGAGGTAGGGACGCGTCGGCGATGCGTCCGCCTGGAACGCCCGGTCGCGACGCCGTCGCGCCCCTACCTGTCGCCCGAGAATGTTTCCCGCCACCCGTCACCTGAGGCTGCCACCCGCCACCCGAAATGGTGTCTCTCTCTGATCCACCAAGCCTCCGAGCCTCTAGCGTCTGCCCCATGCCCGTGTCTTCTTGCCAACTTGCCCCCTCTCATCGCCGCCCTCAGCGATCAGCGGCAATCAGCTCCCAACCCTTCCGATACTGCTTCGTGAGCAGCGCTTCGGCTTCGGGCTTATTCGGGAACTTCATATTCGCGGCATCCCAGTCGAGTTTCACGCCGGAGAAGCGGGAGGCGACATTGCCGAGCTGTACGGCTTCGGTCAGCGGGCCGGCGTAGGCGAAATTATCCGTGGTCTCGTGGCCATCAGCGATGGCGTCGACCCAAGCGTGATAATGGCTGGAGCCTTCAATGAAGTCGGCGAGGTCAACCGCGACCTTGTCCGTGGGCTTGTCCTTGGCGCGGGCACGTCGGGCGAGGTCGCCGGGGTTGAGGTTCTTACCGAACTTCTCCTCAGGGAAGAGCTGCGGCATTCCGACGTGGGGCAACATCATGACGCCGAGTTCGCCAATAAAGATCGAGCCTCCCTTGACCAAGGTCTTGCCAGCCGGGAGCAGTGCGAGGGTGGCGTCCGGTAAACGGCCGCCGTCGTACCAAGTGACGGGGACGGTGTTGCCCTTGGTGTACTCAGTGCCGGGGAAGACCCACTCGATGGTCTGCTGCGCGCACCAGGTCTGTGGGTTGGCGCCGACGCTGTCCGCTTTGACGCTGATCGGCGCACCGAGCTTAAGGGCGGTGAAGACGGGATCCAGCAGGTGGCAACCGAAGTCGCCCATGGTGCCGCTGCCGAAGTCGACCCAGTCGCGCCAGTTGAAGGGGTGGTAGACGGCAGGTGCGTAGTCGCGGGCCTTCGCGGTACCGAGCCAGAGATCCCAGCTGACGCCGGCCGGCACGGGGCCCGAAGCCGGTGCGGTGGTGCGCTTGGTGAAGCCGTTGCCCATGTTCGGGTGCCAGGAATGCACGGCGAGGACTTTGCCGATGCGACCCGACTGGATGAGGCGGACGCCGGTGCGATATTCCTTGGCGGAGTGAATCTGGTTACCCATCTGGGTCCGTACCTTTGATTTCGCAGCCTGCAGGCGAAGCTGACGTGCTTCCCACACGGTGTGCGTGAGGGGCTTCTGGCAATACACGTGCTTGCCCATGCGCATGGCGGTGATGGCGGGCAACGCATGCATGTGGTCAGGTGTCGAGACGGTCACGGCGTCGAAGCCGTCGCCGAGCCCGGTGAACATCTCACGCCAATCGGTGTAATGCGTCACGCCGGGGTGCTTCTTGTCGATCTTGGCGAAGCGGCCAGCATCGATATCGCAGAAGCCGACGAAATGGGCCTTGGGGTGCGAGGCGCATTCGTTGATGTCGGATTCGCCTTTTCCGTCGACGCCGACGGCGACGATCTGGACCTGGGAGTTCAGGTTCCTGGCCCTGACAATCGCGGGGAAGGCGAGGGTCGCGAGCGCCGCGGTACGCAGGAAGTTTCGACGGGAGATGGTCATGGTGGGGGTGGGGTGGGTTGATTTAGAAACCTAGCGGGATATGAAGCAACCAGTGGATATGACATATATCTGCTCTTTAATTCTCGTTTCCCGCCGCTTCTCCGCTTTCTCTGACTCCTCGCCCATGTCGCTCAAGCCTACCGCTTTCCTGCTGCTCGCCGCTTCGCTGCCTCTCGCCGCGTCCGCTGTCGCGCCCGGAGCCGTCGGCCTACGACCGCCTCTGGGATCATTCGGTGCTCCTGAAAGGCGGTGCCGACGATACTTTTCAGGAGCTCCGCTTTATCGGCCGGGAGCAGTTCGACTGGTATTGCTTTGGCAATGGCGAACAGGACCGCACAGGCTGGGGTAATCGCCGCTCGCGCCTCGGCCTGAAAGGGCAGTTCCTCCGCGATTGGTACTTCTCCACGGAATTCGACTTCAATCTCGGCGCCCCGCACCCTCTCTTTAACAAGGTGACCGACGCCTATGTGAAGTGGTCTCCGGGCCCCGAGGCGGCTTGGACGCTCGGCCGTCAGGGCGTTCGCTTCACGCTCGATGGTTCGACGTCTTCGCTGGTGCTGCCAACGATTGATCGCAGCGCGATTTCGAATAATATCGGCATGATCGAGGAATCGATCCCCGGCATCAGCTTCGAAGGCGATCGCGGCAAGTGGTTCTATCGCACGGGTGTCTTTACCGCCGGTTCTGCTAATTCCACTTTCGGCCGCTTCGACGCGGGTACGATCGGCTTCGTCTCGACGGGCTGGCATTTCGACGAGCAGTGGGGGCCTGCAGAAGGCCTTCGTGCGCCTGGATTTTCTGAAGCAATCGGATGACCCGAAGAACGCGACGGGTTCACCGCAGCCCTTCAGTCGTAATCATGACCACGCGCTTTCACTGAGCGGCCAGTTCGCCCAAGGTCCTTGGACGCTGAATGTCGACCTCGCCGCCTCGGAAGGCAATGGCACCCAGTCCGACCTGAAGGGGATCGAGTTAGAGCCAATCTATAACTTCAACGAGGACTGGCAGCTGGTCTTCCGCTACACCTATCTGCAGAGCAAACTTGCCAACGGCATTTACCCGATTCGTTACGAGAGTTGGGTCACGCCCGGACGCGGCGACCGTTATCAGGAATATTACCTCGGGCTGAACCGTTATTTCTACGGCCATAAGCTCAAGTGGATGCTGGCCGTCGAACACGCCCACATGCATGACTCCGCGGCCGACGGCGGCGCTTACGCCGGCTGGGGCTTCACCAGCGGCTTCCGCGTGAGTTGGTAAACGCGACGCTGCGCCCCGCGTGGTGACCTGCTGTGAAGCAGGGTAGGGATGCGATGACATCGCATCCGCTGCATCGAGGGTAGGGGCAGCACCGTGTGCTGCCCTAGTTGCCTCTGCGTTTGGTAGGGATGACCGGCCCGGTCATCCGTTTTGAGTCATCCGCGGGCGCGCGGGCCGCACGCCCCTACCTTTAATTCCCCCCGCCAATTATCCGGCTCCCTTATGCTGCCCCCTTTGAGTTCTGCCTCTCACTCGCCTCCCTTGTCGACCGGCCAGCTAGTTATCCGCCTCTCGCTATACTCAATACTCCATACTCGATACTCCCGTATCGTCTGATCCACCGAGCCTCTGAGCCTCAGTGCCTCTAACTTGTTTCCCTTGCCAACCGGCCCACTGATCAACCGGTCAACTTGTTTGCTCGCGGCCTTTGGCCGCGCTCCGCGTTATTTCGCTCACTCCCCCGCCGCGCTCTTGAGTCGCACCTGCGCTTTGTTCAATTCGGCGATGGTGCCGGCGTAATCGAGGCGGGCTTGGATTAGGTCCTGCTGTGATTGCAGGGCTTCAAGTACGATGCCGACTGAGAATTCCCTGCGCGCGAGCGAAAGCATGAGGCCTTGCTCCGCCGCCCTGACGCCGGCGGCGGCGACCTTGAGCTGTTGGTCGAGGTACTGGACGTGCGACTGGGCTTCGACGACTTGGCGGATGATGTCCTCGCGCGTGCGAGTTTCCTGTAGCTGGGTTTGCTTCAGGCGGGCCTGCGCACCTTCCGTCCGCGAGCTGTCGAAGAGTCCGCCAGCGCCGATCTTCCAGGTGAGGGTGACCATGGTGTCGGTGCTGTTGCCGAAATCCTGGCGCGCTGAACTGGTGCTGCCGCCAAGGCCGCCGGCGAAGACTTGCGCCCCGAGCGTGGGATAGAGCGGGGCATACGTGGCGGCGTCGTCGTTGTGTCGCGCGGCTTCATGCAGGGCACCGGCTTCCAGGAGCTCGGGACGCTTTTGCAACGCGTTCTGGACAAAGTCGTCGAGCTTGCGTCCGCGTTCCACGAAGGTGAGCGCGAGGGGGTGATCGTCCGCCGGCGTAAGGCTCTCGGTGATCTTCAGGCGCAGAATCTGCGCGAGGTGCGCGGCTTCCGCTCGGCGGGCGTCCTTGGCCTGGCTGAGGCGCAGCTCCTGGCGGGTGACCTGGGCGTCGGCACGAAGTTCGTCTCCTTTGAAGGCGACGCCGGCCTGCACGCCGCGCGTGATCTGGTCGTGATAATCTTTGGCGACCTTCAAGGCTTCTTCGTGCAGGCGCACGGCATGGTGCGCCTTGGCGAGGTCGAAGTAGCTCAGGCTGGCCTGCAGGGTGGTCTGCCGGCGCTGGGCGGCGACGTTCTGCTCGGCAGCCACCGCAATCTGTTTGGCCGCGAGGCGATGATAGATGGCTTCGCCGATCTCGAGCTTCATGAGCACGGTGGCTCCGGCGATCGTCGACTGTTTGTTAATATCCGACACGGACCCGGCGAAACTTTGGGCCTGACCGGTGTGATTCATGTAGCCGATGCCTGGCGCGATGACGGGGAAGAACTGCCAGAGGCTGCCGTCCTCGTTCGCCCGGGCTTCGTGTAACTTAGCCTCAGCGATTTCGATCTCAATTCCCTGAGCGCCGGCGAGCTTCAAGACGGTGGGCAGGTCAATCGGCGTTGGGGCGAGCTCCTGGGCACCGACGGCGGCTCCCAGGAGTAGCAGGGTGGTGGCGAGCGGGCGCATTACTTGGCGAGGGTAACGGCCTGGCCGTCGGTGATCGCCGTGGTGCCGACGACGAGGATGTCCTCGCCGGCGGTGACACCGCCAATCACTTCGAGATTCTGGCCGTCGTTGAAGCCGGCCTTGAGCACGCGGCGGCGGGCCTTGCCGCCTTCGTTGACGTAAGCGGTGGCGACAGCTTTTTCCATGACGATGGCGTTCAGGGGGAGGAGGGTGGTGGCTTTGTGTGTCTCGATGCCGAGTTTCACATTGGCGAACATGCCAGGTTTGAGGGTACCTTGGGGGTTCGGAATCACGGACTCGACGACCATGGTCTTGCTGGCGTTCTCAAGTACGCCAGAGAGGCGCGTGACCTTGGCTTCGTAACTCTTGGCACCGTTGGATTCGTTGGTGACGGTGACGGGCTGGCCGACGGCGACGAGGTTGGCCTCATATTCCGGCAAGGCAGCCTGCACGCGCACGACCGCGGCATCGGTAAGCACGAAGAGCGCGGCCTGCCCGCCGGCGCTGCCTCCGGTGGCGGCCGGCACGAAAGCACCTTTGTCCACGGAACGGCGGCTGATGACCCCCGCGAACGGGGCTTTGATCTTGGCGAAGCCAAGCAGGGTGGCGTTGCGCTCCTGCTGGGCCTTGGCCACGGCGAGTTTGGCCGCGGCGTTGTCGACGGTCTGCCGCATCACCAGGTCCGGCGCCTGCTTGAAGGCCTCCTGGATGCGCTTAAATTCAAGTTCGGCCACGGTTAGTTCCGCCCGGGTGCGGGCTTCGTCGGCGACCAGTTCGGGCACCTCTAGCTCGGCCAGCACGGCGCCTTCGGCGACGTGATCACCGATGTCGACCTTGAGCGAGCTAACGTAGCCGCCGACTTTAGCGTAGAGCGCGACCTGCTGGTTGGCATGCACTTCGCCGAGCAGCTGCACGCTGCGCGTGATGTCGCCGGTCTTGAGACGCGTGACGGTGAGGTCCGCAGCTTGAAGCGAGGCGGCGCCCAGGAGGAGGGCGAGGAGTTTAGGAGACGGCATGGTCTTTTTGGTAATGGGTACTTTGGGGGTCGTCAGGGTCGACGGAAAGGGAGTCGCGGGAGACGCTGCTCATGGCCCAGGCGTAGAGGGCCGGGACGAGCGTGAGGGTGGCGCAGGTGCCAAAAATCAGTCCGCCCATGACGGCGCGGGCCAAGGGGGCGGTCTGGCTGCCGGCTTCGGACCAACCGAGCGCCATGGGAATCATGCCTGCCAACATGGCGAGAGAGGTCATGAGGATCGCCCGCAGTCGGGCGCTGCCGGCTTCCTGGGCGGCCACGGCGGCTGGATTGCCGGCGCGGCGAGCTTGTTCGGCGGAGGTGATGAGCAGGATGGAGTTCGCGACGGCGACGCCGACGGCCATGATGGCGCCGATATAGCTTTCGATGTTCAGGGTGGAGAGCGTTACGACCAGACCGACGAGCACCCCTGCGACCACCACGGGTAGCGAAGCGAGCACGACACCAGCGAGGCGGAGGCTCTGGAAATGAGCCGTGAGGAGCAGCAGGATCAGCAACAAGGCGATGAGGAGGCCGCGCCCAAGCCCGGCAAAGAGCTCGCGCAACGGGGTGACTTGTCCGCGAAGGTCGACTTTGACCTTGGCCGGCGGCTTGCCCGCGGCGGCGATGGCTTCGTCGATTCGCCCAGCGAGGTGACCGAGGTCGGTGCCAGCGTAATTGGCGGTGAGGGTCGCGAGGCGCTGCATGTTGTAGCGGTCGAACTGCGCCACATTGGTGCCTTCTTTGAGCGTCGCGATGTTGCGCAGCAGGACGGTTTGCTGGTTCGCTCCGCCCACCGGAAGATTGCTGAGTTCTTCGATGCTCTTGGTCTGGGCGGCCGGAATCTGCACCTGCACCTGGAAGGCGACGCCGGTCTTGGGGTCGGCCCAATAACTGGCGAGGAGGAACCGACTGGAGCCCGTGGCTTCCACTACGGAGCGTGCGGCATCGTTGAGTTTGATGCCCATGAGGCCGGCTTTCTCACGGTTGATGTTCACGTCGAGCGAAGGGGCGTCGATGACCTGCGCGAACTGCACGTCCCGGAGTTCAGGAATCTTGGCCAGTTCCTTGCGTATCGCTTCCGCATGTGCGCGGTTGTCCGTCACCGAGGGGCCGCTCACGGCAATTTCGATCGGAGTCTGCGAGCCGAAGCTCATCACGCGGCTGACGATATCCGCCGGCTCGAAAGAAAGGCGTACGTCGGGCATCACGGTCGCCAATCGCGCCCGGAGTTTTTCCTTCACGGTGTTGAGGTCCACTTTCGCGCCGGGCTTGAGCTGGATCTGTAGCGTGGCTTCGTCGGAGCCGCTGTTCCAGGCGTGAATCAGGCTGACGGGGTAGTTCGGCGCGTGCACGCCGACGAGTCCGAGCGTGGTGCCGATGTTGTCGGCGCCGATTTCGCTCTTGATGACGCCGAGCGCTTGCTGGGCGTATTGCTCCGTGCGGTCGAGCTTGGTCCCGGCGGGCGCCCGCAGGCGGACCTGCAGCTGCCCGTTGTTCGCGGCGGGAAAGATTTCTCGCCCGATAGTCGGAGCGAGCCAAGCCAGCACGGCGATCGCTCCGATGAGTCCGCCGAGGACGACGAGGCCTCGCCTGGCGAGGACGCCGCGGAGCAATCCCGCATAGCGCGTCTGCAGGGCGTCGAAGAAGCCGACCTGATGCGTGGCACCAGCGCGCAGCAGCCAGATGGCCAGTACGGGGAGCAGGGTCGACGACAGTAGATAGGAGGCAATCATGCTGAAGCCGACGGCCAAGGAGAGGGGTAGGAATAGTGCTCGGGCGGCGCCTTCCATGAACAATGAGGGTAGGAAAACGGCCACCACGCAGAGCATGGCGAGGAAACGCGGCAAGGCAGTCACGCGGATGGCGTTACGCACGGCCTGCGCCACGGGGAGGCCTCTTTCGCGTTCCTGTTGGATGGCTTCAATGGCGACGGTCGCTTCGTCCACGAGAATCCCCACGGCCAGCGCGAGGCCGCCGAGGGTCATGAGGTTGATGGTCTGTCCGCAGAGCCAGAGGCCCAGCACGGCCATGAGCAGCGCCAGCGGGATGTTGATGACGACGATGAGCGTGCTGCGCGCATCCCGGAGGAAGATCAAGACCATGAGGCCGGTCAGCACAGCGCCAAGGACGGCTTCGAGGAAGAGGTCGTCGATGGCCCGCGAGACGATGCCGCTCTGGTCCATTTCATAGGAGACTTTGATGTCGGAGGGCACGGCGGCCTGGAAGACGCCAAGGTTCTGCTTTACGAGGCTGACGACGGAAAGGGTGGAGGCGTCCGATCGCTTGGTGACGGGGATGTAGACGGTACGCTTGCCGTCCACGAGCGCGTAACTGGTCACGGCGTCGGCCCCGTCGACGACTTGCGCGATGTCACGGATGAGAATCGCGGGATTCTGGCCGGGTCGCACGGGGACGTTCTCGAACTCTTTGATATTCTTAATCGTCGAATTGACCGGGACGATGAGGTTTTGGTCGCCGAGGATGAGGTTGCCGGCGGGGGTGATGGTGTTGGTGCCCGCGAGCGCGAGCGCAACCTCTTCCGGGGTGACGCCGGTGCTGCGCAGCCGGTCGGGGATGAGGTTGATGAGGATGGAGCGGGCGCTGCCGCCGAAGGGCGGGGGCGCGGAGACGCCGGGGAGGGTCGCGAAGAGTGGGCGCACGGTGTTGAGCGCGGCGTCCTGCAGCTGCGCGACGCTGCGCGTCTCACTCGCGAAGACGAGCTGGCCCACGGCTACGCTGCCGGCGTCGAAACGCATCACGAACGGCGGCACGGTGCCGGGCGGCATCATGGCGCGCGCCCGGTTCACGTAGCTGACGGTCTCGCTCATGGCCTGCGACATGTCCGTTCCGGGGTGGAACTGGAGCTTCATGATCGCCGCCCCCTGGATGTTCTTCGATTCGACGTGCTCGATGCCGGTAATGTACAGGAAGTGATATTCGTAATAATACGTCAGGAAGCCTTCCATCTGGGCGGCGTCCATGCCGCCGAACGGCTGGGCGACGTAGATGGTCGGTACGTTCAGCGGGGGGAAGACGTCCTTCGCCATGCGCTGGAGGCCGAAGAGGCCGGCGAGCACGAGCCCGACGACGAAGACAACCAAAGTGACCGGCCGACGTAGGACCAGGGAGAGCAAATTCATGGGGTGGACAGTAGGATAACCGCCGTAAGCCTCAAAGGTTTCAAACGTGTCAGATATTGTCAACGGATGACGCCCTTTCGCCTTATTTGTCACAATATATCCCCTGGTTGACTCTGCCTCAGGTAGGGCTCGCCATCGCTGGCCAACCGCTGTCTCGAGGTAGGGGCAGCACCGCGTGCTGCCCTCGTTGCCTCTGCGTTTGGTAGGGATGACCGGCCCGGTCATCCGTTTTGAGTCATCCGCGGGCGCGCGGGCCGCACGCCCCTACCTTTAATTCCCCCCGCCAACTATCCGGTTCCCCTCTGCTGCCCCCTTTGAGTTATGCCTCTCACTCGCCTCCCTTGTCGACCGGCCAGCTAGTTATCCGCCTCTCGCTATACTCAATACTCCATACTCGATACTCCCGTAACTTCTGATCCACCGAGCCTCTGAGCCTCCGGGCCTCTCCCTTCCCTCCGTCTCCACGCCCCCTTGCACTCCGTGCGAGTTCACCTGACCGCCCGCTGCATCAAATTCTCCGTAATCTTCTGCACGCGAGGATCCGGGCCGTGGGGCCGCACGTGATGCGACCACGGCAAAATATGTCCGGGTGGGGTCGACAATCCCTGGCACCAGAAGATGGTCGCGGCGTTGAACACGAAATTTCCTTTGGGACCTGGGTAAATCGTCGCCGCCCATTGCTGGGGTCTGACTCCGCCGACCCATGCGGTGCCCGAGCCGACAACTTCCAGTCCGGGAATCTCGGTCGCGGGCTTACCGTGATATTCCCAGCCGACGAGTCCGGGGATGAACTCGCCTTTTTTCATGCCGGTGCCGGCGAACATCCAGTGCTCCGGTAGCTGGCACGTCCAGTCGCCGCACCCGTTGATGGGCTCGACGTTGCGTGCTCCCATGAGGAGGCCTTCGTCAGGTCCACGCTCGGGAAACGGTCCGTGTGTCTTCTGCCGCTCTTCGGCGTAATCCTGGTTCGCGCCATAGGGTCCACCTCTAAAGATGATCCGGTTCGACGCACCGCTGCTCGAGGCTCGCATGGGCGTGACCCAGCAGATGGCGTTGCCGGAGAAGAAGAGCAGGTTGACGCCTTCGTCGCGCATTTTCTCGACGCTGCGAAACTGGCGGATGTCCCAGTATTCATCATGCCCGACGCTTAGGAAGGCTTTGCAGCGCAGGCCGCGCTCAGGGGTGACCATGTCGCTGTTGGAGCAATAACTGACGTCGTAGCCGTGCTGCTCGAGCCAGTAGGCCATGGGGAATTCAAAGGGGATGAATTCGCCGGCGCCCACGGTGAGCGGGTCGTTGACAATCCCGGCATGCTGTGACTCGCGCCCATAGGGGCGATCAAAGCTGACGTCCGCCCAGGGACCCTGCGTGCCTTTGGGGTGCGTGTAGATGGAAAAGTTATTGGGCCAGCGGTTGTAGGCCTGCCAGGTGTTGTCGCTGCACTGGAAGAGGATATCCGCCGGGCGCTCATCCTTTACGATGAAGACGATGTAGCTCTGCCAGTAGGGTTCGTCGGCCGATTCAGGAAGGGTGGTCAGGCGACCGACGTGCACGCCGCTGACCCAGTCGGTCGGGATTTGAATCTGCGTCGTCCGCTCCCAGCGGCATTCATGCAGGTTCTTCTCGCCGGGCTTGGGCGAGATTTGGGCTTTGACGTCGAAGGGGCCGAGTTCGGTGATCTTGCGCGCGCCTTGGCCGCCGTAATAACCGAGGCGGAAGATTTCAAGTTTCACTTTCCGGGCCGGATTCGCGGAGAGGAAGATATCCAGCGTGTCGCCGGCGCCTACGCTCTGGTGCGAACAGTAGCCTTCGACCCATGGCGAACGGAAACCAGGCGCATCCGTGCGAACGCGCGTAAGCTGCCAGTCCGTTGAGCCGGGCTGGGCGTTCTCCTGGCGGATGAGCTCACTCTGTCGCGCAGGGATACCATTGGCGGCAAGCGGCAGTTGGGTGGTGAGCGCGGCAGCTCCGGTGGCGGCGATGAATTGGCGACGGTCCATAGGGTTATTTGAGAGAGCGCAGGTAGGCGATTAGGTCCGAGAACTCTTGCGGCGCCAGGGTCTGGTCCAAGCCCATGGGCATGAGGCTCGTGGGCAACAAGGTGTCCGCGATGATATGGTGGTTGGGAATGTTGTGTTCCTGCCCACCGACGTCGACGACCAGCAGGCCTTCGGCGGTGTGGCTGCGGATGACGCCCAGCACGGTCTGCCCGTCGGTGGTCTCGAGTTGGTGTGTTTCATAATCGCGCGCCAAGGTGTTGCTGGGGAAGAGGACGCTTTCGACGAGGTCGCGCTCGACTCGGATGCCCCCGATGTGCGAAAGATTGGGGCCGATGCTTCGTCCGACCGCGCCAATCTGATGGCAGGCGATGCAGCTACCCTTACCGGCGGCGAAGAGCTCGCGGCCCGCTTGGGGCCTGCCGGCCGCAGCGGCTTTATCAGCGAGGGGCCCAATCTCACGTTTGCGCGCATCGAGTTGCTTCTCGGCTTGGCGCCGCGCCGGGAGGAGTTCCTTCTCAAGGACTTCCGGGGCGTGGGCGCTGAAAGCGGTGCGAAAAACGCTTTCCTGGATGCTGATGATCGCAGGATTCTTGGCGAGGGCGCCGGCGAAACGACCGGCGGATGCAGGTTTGATGCGCCGACCGAGCGGGACGAGCTCGCGGAGTTCGATGGGCCCGACGTTGCTGACGGCGTCAGCGAGTTTGTCGACCTGCGCCGCCTCGGGCGTAAAGGCGGCCAGCATGCTTGCGGCTTTGATCCGGGCGGCCGCACTGCTGCCCGCCTCGGTCAGCGTGGTGAGCAATAGGTCAAAAGTTTCGCTGTCGAGCTTCAGGCCTTTCATGGCGTCGAGGGCCTTGAGTCGCAAAATCATGGCCACCTGTTTGTCACCTGATATTTGACGGAGCTCGGGGTCGAAGCGCGCATCCTTGATCTTGCGGATAGTCTCCAATCGGAGCGAAAGGTCGCCCTCGTGCAGACGACCGAGGATTTCGGTCACCCACTCGTTGGGGGTGGCGGCGCCGCTCTTGCGGTCGAGGAGGCCGAGGGCGTTGTCGCGGATGGTTGCGTCGGAATGTCGGAGCATCCGAGTGGCCATGGCTTGGCCGGCTGGGTCGGTAATGAGTCGCTGCAGGAGACGACCGGTCGCGGCCAGTTGGCTCGGGGTGACGCTGGGCGCGTCCAGCCAGCGTCCGATCTCGCCGAGGGCGGCGGCCTGCTGTGCGGGCTCGCCGGCAATTTGCGTAGCCGTCGCGGCAAGGGCGGCGTCCTCGCTTGCGAGATTTCGCAGGGCGACCTGAGCCCGGGCGGGCATGTCCGTGGCGACGCTCATGAGCATGCGACGAATTTCGGCGGGCGACTTGGCCTGGACGAGGTCCCCTTCGTTGAGCACACGGGCACCGAGTTTCTGCGCGGCGCGGATGACGGCGTGTTCGAGGGGTGCATCCAGCGCGCCCCCGAGTAAGGCACGTATTCTGGCGCATTGCTCATCGGTGGCTTCGCCGGCGCGGGCGATGCCGCCGAGGGCTCGCAGTTGGCGAACGGGGTCAGCAGTGAGGATATCGTCGGCGAGCGGTGCACGCCAACGGAGATTGCCGACCGGGGGCAGGGGAGAGTTGCGCGTGATGCGGTAGATGCTTCCGAGCACGTCCGGACGTGCGGTCAGCGAGGAAGGGCAGCCGCTGCGGAACCATCCGCCGGTGTTCACGAGCATTAATCCGCCCCGCCCGTCTTCAAAGACATCGGTGAGGTGCGTATCGTTCTCGTGGAGCTTGAGGAACTCATTTTCGGTGGCCAGGTAACTGGAGCCGCTGGGGGTGAGTTCCATGCGTACGAGCCGCTGGGTGTTGAAGTGGGTGACGAAGAGGTCGATCACGCCCTCGCCGGGCTGCCAGAGGGAGCAGCCGCTCACGGCGACGTGCCCGAAATTGTGGATAATCGGCATTTTATCGAGCGTCCGGGGCAGGCCAGTGATGGCGTTCATGACATCACCTCGCTCGTAGACGCCGCCGTCCAACCAATGCATCAAGGTGTCGCCACGCGGGCCGTTGTAATAAAGATTTACGGTGCCGAGCAGGTCGCCCTGTGGCGTAATCGCCAGGCCGGTGGGGTTGTCGGCGCAGCCGAGCGCATGCCACTGGACGTCGGTGCCGTCGGGCTTGCACGACCAGATGCCGCTCGCGAGGCCTTCGTGCACGATGACGCCGTCCTTGCCGACGACTTTGTGTCCTTTGCGTCCGTGGCACCAATAGAGCCGGCCGTTGGGATGCATCTTCGGGCCGTGGGTGTCCGCGGCGTTGCCGGTGTATTCAAATCCGGTCACGAGCACTTCGCGTTTATCCGCCACGCCATTACCGGTGGTGTCTGTCAATTTCCAGAGCGAGGGCGGGCTGCACACATAGAGGCTGCCGTTATGCCAGCACGCACCTTGCGGAAAGGTGAGTCCTTCCGCGAAGACAGTGCTTTGGTCATAGATGCCGTCGCCGTCGGTATCCTCGAGCATGATGATCCGGTTGGGCGGATTCGCATCGAGTTGCGCTTTATTCCAATTGACGCCCACTGCGTCGCCCACGAACAGCCGCCCGCGGTCATCGACGCAACCCATGATGGGGTGGGTGACGAGTGGGCTCTCGGCGGCGACTTCGATTTTGAATCCCGTGCTAATCTCGGCGGCGACTTTGCTCCGCTTGATTTTATCGACCTGCTCCGGCGTCAGTCTCACGACCGTCGGGCGTTTGCCCGAATCGGGAATAGCTGCGGACTCCGCGGGTTTGATGTCGGCAGCCTCGACCTGGCCGAGCAGACAAAGCAGGCAGATAAGGGCGATGAAAGTCGCACGCAACATGGGGTCTCCCCGAGATAAGACCTCTGCCCGGCAGACCGCAACATGTCGTTGATTGGAAGGGCTGCGTCCTCTCAGGTGCGGGTGGCGGGAGGATTTTCACTCACGGGGAAGCCGAGGCCGGAATGAATGCTGTAATCTTACCCAAAGCCCGAAGATGGTTTCCACCCGCCACCCGAGCCCCGGGGCTGCCACCCGCCACCCAAGGCTGCCACCCGCCACCTAGGGCTGCCACCCGCCACCTGGGGCTGCCACCCGCCACCCGAAACGGTGTCTCTCCTCTGATCAACCGAGCCTCTGAGCCTCCGGGCCTCTCATGTGCGCCCCTTGTCCACGTGTCACCTTGCCCACGTGCCCCCTCGCGGCTTCGCCGCGCTCACCTTGCTCACGTGCCCCCTCGCGCTTGAGCTTCGCTCAGCGCGCGTACGTTTCCTTCGCCGTCTTCTGGAACTCGCGCCGAATGTCGCTGCGATCCGAATTGGGCAAATCCACGCGCTGGATGAGCAAGATGTAGGCGCGCTTCGCGACGGGGTCGATCCAGGCTTGGGTGCCGAATGCTCCGCCGTGGCCGAAGGATCCGACGGTGAGGCTTTCGGTGACTTCCTTGGGCTCGTGGACGATGTGGAAGCCGAGGCCCATGTGCATGCCTTCGGCGAAACTCACCTTGGGCAGGTCGCCCAGCTGGTTCGTGGTCATCTGCCTGAGCGTGGCTTTCTTGAGGTAGGTGCGCCCTCCGGCGGTTCCGTCGTTAAGGATCATCTGGTACAGCTTGGCGAGGTCTTCGGCGCACGAGAATAAGCCGCCAGCCGGCATGGGCGAGCGCCTGGGGTTGTCGAGCGGCTGGCTGAAGCGGGTGTTTTTCGCGGCGACAAGCTCCCCGGTCTGCTTATCTTTCTTATAGGCGACGGCGAGTCGGGCTTGGAGCTCCTGGCTGGGCCAGAAGCCAGTTTCAGTCATACCGAGCGGCGTGAAGAAGTTCTCCTGGATGTAGTCGCCGTAGCTTTTACCGCTCACGACTTCGATGATGCGCCCGAGGGTGTTCATGCCGGCGTTGCTGTACGCCCACTTGGAGCCGGGTTCGCACTGGAGGGGCTCTTCGCCGTAGAAATCGCATTGCTCCTGGAGCGAGGCGGTGTCGCTCGGCTGATTCGCCGGCGTGACGGATTTGCCGGTGAGCCCGCAGGTGTGCGTGAGTAGATCTTTAACGGTGACTGGCCGCTTCGGTGAGGACAGGCCACCGGGGCCGGCAACTTTCTGGCCTTTGAAGGCGGGGATATATTTCTCAACAGGATCGTCGAGCTTCACCTTGCCTTGCTCGACGAGCATCATGACGCCCATGGAGGTGATGGGCTTGGTCATTGAAGCGATCCAGAAAATGGCGTCCTTCCGCATCGGCCGCCGGGCTTCGATGTCGGCCACGCCGAAAGCTTCGAAGCCGAGGATACGGTCCGGTCCGGTGACGAGTGTGACCGCGCCAGAGATCTCGTTGCTATCGACGAAATGCTGAAGGGCGAAAGCGGTCACCGCGTTCTGATCTTCAAGCGCCACGGGCGCGTCGGGCTTGCAGCCGGTCAGGAGAACTATCACTGCAAGGATGAAGAGGGGTCTGGATGGCGTCTTCGTCATCCCCCTACCTTACTTCGCTGAAGGGGTTCGGGAAGCCGAATGATATCCCCTCGCCTGGCTTATTGCGCCGCGAGCGCTGGAATCAGGTTCTGTCCCACGGGCGTACCGAGCCCCGTGGTTTCATCATATTTAGGCGTGGCGCTATAGTTGCCGGTGTTGCCCGGGCCTAAGGATGCGACCGCAGTCTCGTAAATGTAACTTTCGGAGGGTTGCCTCTGGATTTGGCAGGGACTTCTTACTGCCATGCTTTATCGACTTTGTTCGGCCATACTGCTTCTCGTGGCAGGGTCTGTCCTGCGGGCGAATCCGCCGGTCAAAAGCACCCCCCAGTTGGATTCGACGCCGGTCGGTGCGAGTAGCAGCGTTGCTTTCAGCGGAGTCAAATATGTCAATAAGGGGCTCGTGGGCGTCGGGGTCGTCTCCGCCAGCGCCCGGGATGAACGGGGTGATACCCTCGGCTCCTTTTCTTCTTTCAAGGTCGATCCCCTGACCTGGCATCGCAACGCCGATGGCTCCTACGCCGGAGTACTCTACGTCCTCCCCGATCGCGGCTATAATGTCGCGGGCTTGGTCGATTACGCGGCTCGTCTCCAGAGGTTTGAAATCGTTTTCACGCCGGACTACACGACCCATGCCGTGGGCCAGACCCAGCTGAAGTTAAATTTCAAGGGAACCACGGTGTTCACGGATTTCAATGGCAACGTGACGACGGGCCTAAATCCCACCAGCGATGCTCTCGGTGATCGTCCGCATCTCCCCACCCACAAGGGCAAGCTGACGGTCGATGCTGAGGGGCTCGCCCTCCGCTCCGACGGTACGTTCTATGTCTCGGAGGAATACGGCTGCACGATTTACCACTTTGACCGCGCCGGAAAGATGATGGGACTCATCACCCCGGTCCCGGCGCTGCTCCCGAAGTTCACGGATGATTCGGGCTTCAGCGGCTTCACGACGGAGCACCACGCCACGAAGTCCCAGACCGGCGGTCGTCGCGCCAATCAGGGACTGGAGGCCTTGGATGTGACCCCGGATGGCCATCACCTGGTGGCGATGCTGCAGAGCGCCACCCATCAGGACACGATTGGCAACCAGGATTTCAACCGCGCCTACACCCGGCTTTTCGTTTATAATATATCGAAGGATTCCACGCCGGCGAAGCCGGCGGGGCACTACCTGGTCGAGCTGCCAGTGGTGAACGGCAAGGGTAAGGGGGGCGCCCCGAATAAGACGGCGGCGCAGTCCGAATTGGTCGCGCTTTCGAGCCATACCTTCCTCGTGCTGACGCGCGACAGCAATGGCAACGGGTCCGGTCGCTCGGATTACGACGCCGGCGCCGCGGCGACCGGCTACGCCCACCATCCCCACGTCTATAAGAATGTCGCGTTGGTGGATATCACGGGAGCGACCAATCTCGCGGGCACGGTCTACGAGTCGACCTACGCTCCGGCGGTCCGCGGCGGCACCACCGCCGCCGTCCCTCTCGATTTATCGCCCGTCTCCGGCATCGTCGCCGCGAAGACCATCGATTTCGTCAATCTCCTCAATATCCGTCAGCTGGCTCGCTTCGGCCTGAACCTGAACGTGCTTGGAGAGAGTGGCGCCTCGGCCGCTCGTGCCGCCGGCCATGCGGTCAAGGCGATGGATGAGAACTCGCTCGCGGAAAAGTGGGAGGCGCTTTGCCTGGTGCCATGTCTCGATCCAGCGAGCCCGGATGATTATTTCCTGCTGGTCGGCAATGATAATGATTTTGTTACGCATGACGGGATGATGGTCGGTGCCGCTTATGATGGTATCATCAAGACTCCCGGCGCGGAGACGGTCGAAAATCATAACCGCGTGCTGGTGTACCGAGTGACGCTGCCAGGCTACACCGCGCGCCTCGAAGCGGGTTCCCGGGGTAAATAAGCCCGTTCCACGTGGTTGGGAGGTTGGCTGCGTGATTGCGTCTGCTGGGCCGCGCCTCACGATGCGGTCACCCCACCGCCGCACCCCATGCGCTTCCTCCGCCATCTTTACGTCCAGGTTCTCATCGGCGTCATCATGGGTGGATTAATCGGCTGTCTGTGGCCGGAGTTTGGTGCGCAACTGAAACCGGTGGGTGATGCTTTCGTGGCTTTGGTGAAGATGCTCATCGGCCCGATCATCTTCACGACGGTGGTGGTGGGGATGGCGGGCATGGGGGACCTCAAGAAAGCAGGCCGCATTGGCTGGAAGGCGTTTATTTATTTTGAGGTCGTGACGACGCTGGCCCTGCTGATCGGCCTGGCGGTCGCGAACACGTTTACTCCCGGTGCTGGCTTCCATGCGACCCCTGCGTCGCTCGATGCAAAATCCGTCGCCGCCTACACGGACGCGGCCCACTCGCTGGGGGTGGTCGATACGTTGCTCCATATTATTCCCAGAACTTTCGTGAGCGCCTTCGTCGAGGGCGACACGCTGCAATTGCTGCTGATTTCGGTGCTCTTCGGCATGGCGCTCGCCCGCCTGGGTGAAAAGGGCCGCCCGATGCTGAATCTTCTGACCGAGGCCTCCCATGTCTTCTTCGGTGTCGTGAATATCGTGACGAAGTTCGCCCCGCTCGCCGCCGCCGGCGCCATGGCTTTCACGATCGGCAAATACGGCCTGGGTACGCTGCATCAGCTGGGAAAACTGATGCTCTGCGTCTACCTGACTTCTTTTCTGTTCATCTTCGTGGTGTTGGGCACGATCGCTCACTTCGCCGGCTTCAGTCTCTGGAAGATCCTCAAACTCATCCGCGAGGAGTTGGCCATCGTGCTCGGCACTTCTTCCTCCGAATCTGCACTGCCGGGTCTGATGGAGAAGATGGAAAGGGCTGGCTGTGATCGTACTTCTGTCGGCATCATTGTCCCGGCAGGCTATTCCTTCAATCTCGACGGCACTTGCATCTACCTGACGATGGCCGCGCTCTTCATCGCCCAAGCCACCGATACGCCAATGTCCCTTGGGCAACAACTCGGCCTGATCGGGGTGCTGCTGCTGACTTCCAAGGGCGCCGCGGGCGTCACGGGCAGCGGCTTCATCACGCTGGCCGCCACGCTGGCCACCACGGGCCACGTGCCGGTCGCGGGCATCGCCCTTATCCTGGGCGTCGATCGCTTCATGTCCGAAGCCCGTGCGATCACTAATTTCATCGGCAACGCCGTCGCCACCCTCGTCATCGCCCGCTGGAACCAGGATTTCGACCGCTCCAAAGGTTCCGTTGTCTTGAAGTAGGGACAGAACCACGTGCTGTCCTATTCATTCTCAGGTGGCAGGTGGCAGGATTGCAACGGGTAGGGATGCGATGACATCGCATCCGCTGTCTTTCGATGGGGACGCGTCTGCCTTCGGATTCGACGGTCCCGACACCATCGCAGCCCTACCCGAGACCCGAAGATGGTTTATTCCCGCCACCCGCCACGCTATCTCTCACCTTTGCTCGGTGTCTTTGTCTTCCTTGTCAACTGGCCCACTGATCAACCGAGCCTCTGAGCCTCCGGGCCTCTAGCTTGTCGCCGTGCCCCGAGGCCCGAGATTTGCCATGAAACTTCACAGCCCCTTCTTACCGACTTTTACCATCCGAATCTCTCCGCCCGACACCTCGACGCACTGCTTCCAGAGATCCTGCGGCTCCATTTCGGTGGAGAAAAGATAGAGTCGCGGAGCCTTGCCTGCGGGTGCCTTGGCGAATTGCGCTAGCCAGCGCTTCTCCCAGGCTTTTTCATCCTCGTTCCGCTCATCGGCCCGCGGCCGCCAATCGGCATCAAATACGAGCCGCGGACGTCCGTCCTTGACCCTCCGCCACTGCTGGATGCCGTCCTCGAAATCGGTGAAGACGACGAGTGCGTCGTAGTGCTGCGACATCATGTAGTCCGTCCACGCCCCGATGCTGCCGACCTTGAACTGCGTATCGCGCATGTTGTAAATCGTGCGCCCCTGCGGGCTGAGCTTGTTCAGATTGGTCCCGACCGGGGTGGTGTTGCGGCCTTTGCGTTGCTCGACGAGCTGCTCGACGGTGTCTTCTTCGAACTTCTTGTTCAGCGTGGAGCCCATGACCTCGCCGTTCTCGACGCGGACGAAGATGCCAAAATATCGGAAGACATCGGCCCCCGGGAACTGCAGCTTGATCTGCTTCTCGACGTCGTCGAGATACGGGATCATGGAGTAGGAGTTGTCGAGGTAGACGGCGATGCGGCTACCGCCGATTTTCATGCCCATGACGGTCTTGCCGACGAAATTTTTACCGCCGTTGCCGATGCGCCCGATGTTGGCTCCCATGGCTCCGCCGAAGCCCTTGGAGGCCGCATTGGCCGTTCCGCTGAGCAGATTCCGATTCAGGTCCGGCATCGCCGGCAGCGTGATCTGCGAGTCCGGCGCCTTGGAGGCGATGCGGGTGACAGACTTCGAGAGCGATTTGGGTCCCTGCGGTCGTACCTTGTGCTGCGGGGCCGCCCGGTCGCCGCCGCCTCCACCGCTCGAGCCTGTGACGAAGCTGTTCGGATCCTTGCGGTCGTCATGGACCACGACGACCCAGGCGGTCGCGGTGATCAATAGGAGTGCGTGGAAGAGTAGGGAGGTGAACAGGCCTTCTTTGCCGATTTTCCAAAACCTCCGCTGAATGGGTCCTGTTTTTTTCGTTTCGCGCGTTGGCTCCGGTTCCGGCTCCGGCGCAGTCGCGGCGGCCATCGGCGGAAGCACGGGCGGCGCGGGCGGCGTCGGCGGCGGGGTCCCTTGCGGCGGCTTAGGCCGCAGGCGGGGTGGTTTGGGCGGGAATTCGTCCACGGGGTCGCTTCTTGCTATATTAACCCCACCGATAAGGAAAGGTTAAGCGACCAGGGGTCTGACTTTGTTCGGAATTCTGAACGTATCTGACCCCGCCGCGCTAGGGTGGGGCAGCACCGCGTGCTGCCCTAGCTGCCTCGTCTGCATTCCCGATCGCTAACCGCCAACCGCTTCCACCTCGCGGCTGCGCCGCGCAGGGTAGGGATGTGTCGGCGACGCGTCCGCCCTAAGCCCGCGGTCGAGCCGTCGCGCCCCTACCTCTTCCCGCCACCGTCACCCGCAACGGAGTTCAGCGCTCACTCGTAATTCCCGTCTTTGCCCATCGTCAGCTTGTGGTAATAGCCGCCGGAAAGCCTGGCGAAGGTGAAATATTCCTCGGGCGGCTCCTGGTCGGTGGATAGCAGGATCAGCCTGATGGGCTTATGCTTCCGGGTCGGCGTGAAGGTCGCGATCCAGTGCTTCATGGCCTCTTCTTCCGATCGCTTGGCGAATTCCAGCGACGCGTTCTTGAAGCCGCTGATGATCACCAGTGTGCGGTGGTGGACTTCCTTGACGCCATGTTCGGTGCCGAATTCGATCTCGTGGATGGGGTCCTTGCCGACGTATTCGTCGATGCAAGTGTAGAGCGCCTTGGATTTGGGGAACTGCTTGTCGAGGAGCGGGGTGAATCGTTCGCGATCCGCGATGAACGAGTCTACGAAGACCAGCGTGTCGGCTGTCTCGAAATCGTGCCCATACTTCGAGGTGTACTTGGTCAGGGGGGCCGGCTTGTCGTCCGACGCGGCGTGGCCGGACGAGGTGAGCGCGAGCAGCAGGGCGAGTCCGTAAGTGGCGAATGCGGGTGTGCTCATAGGGGTATATTAAAAGTATGACCCGATCCTCCGCGGAGGAAAGCCCTGATCGCTTGGGGACAATGCCTCAGGACAACGTCCGCGAAGCCGCGCCGTGCTGGGTAGGGTCGGGACCGCGTCACGATATAGGACCTCTCCTGAATGGAGGCCTGAGTCGATGACTGCATGGAGGACTGAATCGAGGACTGAATGGATAACCCCGCCAATCATCAGGTCCCCCGGTCTCCCTTTGAGTTCTTCATTCTGCATCGGGTAGGGCTGGCCATCCTTGGCCGGCCGCCGCTCTCTGCGTTCCCAGCCGCTAACCGCTAATACCCAATGCTAAGGTGACGGGTGACGGCCACGGTGGTCAGCCTTTCGGGTGTCAGCCGTTCAGCCTTCAGCCACCGGAGCCTGGGTGCCAGGTCCTCTGGCCCTCGTGTCCTCCGGCCCTCGTGTCCTCGAGTTATGCCCCAGCCAATCATCCGGTCCGCCCCTACCTCCTCCCGCCACCCGCCACCTGAGGCGTTGCCTCTCCCTATACTCAATACTCCATACTCGATACTAGCACATTCACTTTTACACCTTTGCACAGGAGCTCCGCTCCGATTTGCACCTTTGCACTGTATATCCCGTCACCTGGGGCCGCCACCTGCCACCCGAAACGGTGTCATCTCCCTATACTCAATACTCCATACTCGATACTCAGGCCGAAAACTGAGGGTGCCCCTCAATCCGCTTCTCCACGGCCGCCTGCTGCTCGGGCGTAAGTCCGTCAGGGAATTTCTTGGTCGAGCGACGCCAGCGATCCAGCCATTCCTCGCCGATCAAGGGGAAGGGGCAGGGCTTCGGGAAGCCCGGGCTGAGCGCGACGATGGTCTCTTTCTTCGAGCCGGTACCCTCGCCGTTCGCCACATAGAATCCTGAGTTCAGCAACGCGACGCGCATGGTCGTCGACGAGCAGTAGGTGAAGAGCTGCGCGGACTTCTTGGGGTCGCAGTATGAGAAGAGCTTATCAAACGACTCGAGTTCCCAGGCGTCGGGATTGGTCTTCTGCGAGAAGAAGTCGTAGTAGATGATGTCGGGTGCGTCGGAGACCTTGGACGCGAGCTGCCAGAAGTCGCCGACATGCAGGTCCCAGCTGAGGCCGGGATACTGGCGCGACTGCCAAGTGCCGCGGGCAAGCACGGCGTCGGGACCTGAGTGACGCAGGTACTCGAAGCGGTTCTTGTGCGTCATGGCCAGCTTGAGCGAGTCCATGTCGTTCTCAAAGCTGATGACCTTCATATTACGCACGGGGCCCTTGGCGGCTTCAGCCTCGTAACAAAGGATCGACGCCATGGCGTTGGCGGCAGCGCCGAGTCCGAGATCCCAGATGACGATCGGAGCGGCGGTCTCGGGGGTCTGGCCTTCGGGCAGCTTCAGGCGCTCAGAGAGCTTGGCCTGGTCGATGTATAGCGCCTTGGCTTCGTCCATGGGCGCCCGACGGAGGTGCATGATCTCGCCGGACGAGATCTGGCGGATGTTCGCGAAGCCCTCGATCTCGTGGATATGGATCTCGTAGTCACCGAGCGTGCGCGGGCGGCGTTCTTTGCCGACTTTGGGCGGGACGGCGGGATTGTCCATGTCCTCGACCTGCAGGACTTGCCGGCGGTCGTGGTAATACGCCAGGAACGAATCTTCGAGGATGCTCTGGCGGATCTCCCGCATCATCTGGTGATAGAAGAAGATGTTGTGCTGGCCAAGAAGCGTCCAGCCGAGCGGCTCCTGGGTCTTGGTGAGGTGGTGCAGGTAGCCGCGCGAATACTTGGCGCAGACGGGACACTTGCACAGGGCGTCGATCTTCTCTTCGGAGAACTTATAAATCGAGCGACGCAGCTGTAGGATGCCGCGGGAGGTGTAGGCGGTGCCGAACTGGGCGACTTTGTTCGGGATGATGCAGTCGAACATGTCGACGCCACGGTGGACAGCTTCGAGGAGGTCGAGCGGGGTGCCGACGCCCATCAGATAGCGCGGCTTGTCGGCCGGGAGCATGGCTGCGGCAATCTCGCACGTGTCTTCGCGCTGGGCCTTGCCTTCGCCGACCGCAAGGCCGCCGATGGCGAAACCGTCGAAGGGCAGCTGCGTCAGGCCGTCGGCGCTGATCTTACGGAGGTCGGGGTAGAGGGCGCCCTGAACGATTGCGAACATGGACTGGGGCGAATCGCCACGGGCCTTGAGGCTGCGGATGGCCCAGCGGTGCGTGATCTCGAGTGCTTCCTTGGCGGTGGCCCGGTCGGCGGTCGAAGGGATGCACTGGTCGAGCACCATCATGATATCGCTGCCGATGGCGACCTGCGTCGCGATACTGGTCTCGGGGCTGAGCAGGTGGATCGCGCCGTCGACGTAGCTGCGGAACTCGGCGCCTTCTTCCTTCATATTACGGGCATGCGGGAGCGAGAAGATCTGGAAGCCGCCGGAATCGGTGAGGAACGATTTCTCCCAGCCCGTAAATTTATGAATGCCGCCGAAGCTCTTGAAGACCTCAGGGCCCGGACGCAGGAGCAGGTGGTAGGTGTTCGCCAGCAGGATCTGGGAGCCGGAATCGAGCAGGGTGTCGAACGTCTGCGCCTTGACCGTCGCCTGGGTACCCACGGGCATGAACAGCGGCGTCTTCACCTCGTTATGCAGCGTGCGGAACGTGCCAGCCCGTGCCCGCGAGCCAGTGGCTGTCGCCTCGAGTTTTAAATTGAGCCGGCTGGTGGACATCGGAGAGGGGAAGGGGTAGGGCTCGGCCTAGCCCTAGGCGAGCCAAAGGTTCGGTGACGCTTCGCGTGGGGGATCTGCTGGCAGGCTGGCAGGCTGCGAAGCAGTCCCGAGGTAGGGACAGGACCACGTACTGTCCTATTCATTCTTAGGTGGCAGGTGGCAGCAGATTGCATCGGGTAGGGATGCGATGACATCGCATCCGCTGTCTTGGGTAGGGTCGAGTATCCGTGCTCGACCGCGGCCGGCCACCTGCCACCCGAGAATGATCCCCGCCACCCGCCACCTGAGGCCGCCACCCGCCACCCGAAGCTCTCCCCGTTCCTCTTTGAGTTTGTGTATCTGCTTCGCAGCAGTTCACCATGCCAGCAGTTCCCCCATCCCTCCCATGCGCTCCCTCCTCCCCCTCCTCCTGGTCGCCACCGTTTTCGCGGCCGACGCTCCCAAGCTCCCGGCGATTCCCGCCGACTCCATCGCCAAGAAGGGCGAACTGCTCTTCGCCGATGATTTCTCCGGCACCCCAGACAAGCGCTGGGTTCGCGTGGTCGATACCTTTAAGGTCGCCGATGGCGCCCTCGTCGGCACACAGACCCGCGTGAAGAACGAGCCGACCAAGGATGGCAAGGGAGTCATCACCGCCCACGCCGCCGTCTATGGCCTCGAAGTCCCGAACAAGGACTCCGTCGTGGAAGTCCGCATCAAGCTCGACGGCGCCTCGATGGTCGACGTCGAACTCGACGACCGTAAATACACCGGTTGCCACTACGGCCACATCTGTCGCGCCCAGGTCCGTTATGACGCCAAGACCAAGAAGGGCTCCGTCCAGATCATCGACGAAAAGGACGGCGGTATGCGCAACGACATCTACGAAATGAAGAACGACCCGGCCAAGAAGGCTGAAGTCGCCAAGCTCCTCGTTGGTCGCTCCGCCACCTTCCCCGCTGACGTCAAGGTCGGCGAATGGCAGACCCTCGTCGTCGAAATCGTCGACGATCAGATCCGCGTCGTCCTCGACGGCAAGGCCGTCGGTTACCTCAAGTCCTCCGGCATCGCCCACGCCACCAAGACCCGCTACGAATTCGGCGTCGCCGGCCAGAGCGGTCTCTTCGACGATCTTAAAATCTATAACGCCTCCGCGAAGTAAGCGCGACGCTCCGCGTCGCGCGGGGATCTGCTGGCATGGTGACATGCTGCGAACCAATAGCCTCCGTAATAGGGGGCTTTTTTGTGCCTACCGATACCATCGTTTCAGGTGGCGGGTGGCAGCCCCGGGTGGCAGGTGGCAGCAGATTGCATTCGGTAGGGTCGAGCATCCGTGCTCGACCGCGGCCGGCCAAGGATGGCCAGCCCTACCAGCCACCCGAGAATGATCCCCGCCACCCGCCACCTGAGGCCGCCACCCGAAACGTTGTCTCCCACCTTTGCACCTTTGTACAGGAGCTCCGCTCCGATTTGCACCTTTGCACCGCCTCTATCTCCGGCCCTCGTGTCCTACAGTCCTCCTCTCCGGCCCTCTCACTTCCCGTCCGCATCTCCCTCCCTCGCCTTGATCTTGGCAAGCAGCTCGGTGCCTTTGCCTTCTTCGAGGTCGTGGGTGAGCTTCATCCATTCGGCCAAAAAGCCGCGGTGACGTTCGATCTCTTTCGTTAGGCTGGCATCCGCTATGAGGTTCTTCAGCTCATGCGGGTCGTTCTCGAGGTCGAACAGCTGCTCGCGGTTCTCGCCGAGCGCATAGCGGACATATTTATAACGGGAGGTCCGGATCAGGCGGGCTTCGGGGTCGAACGACTCCGCCGCGACGTAGTCTCTTTCGGCGAACGGCTTGCCTTCGACGAGCGGACGCAGGCTCTTGCCGCGAAGCGATGCCGGAGCGGCGACGCCGGCGTAATCCAGGAAGGTCGGCATGAGGTCCATACCGATGACGTTGTGGGTCTTATCCACACTGCCGGCTTGGCCGGGTGGAGCGATGATGAGCGGCACGGTCACGGATTCCTCGTAGAGCTTCTCCTTTGAGATCATGCGATGCGACCCCAGCATTTCGCCGTGGTCAGACGTATAGACGACGATGGTGTTATCCTTGTAAGGCGATTTCTCGAGAGCGTTCAGGACATCGCCGATCAGCTTGTCGGTCGATTCGACGAGCCGGTAATAGACCCACTGGTATTGGCGCCACCGCAGGTCCTGCCACTTTCCGTAGCCCCAAGAGCCGCGATTGGCCTTAGGGTCGTTCAGTGTCGAAGGTAGCTTGTCGGTGTCTTTGAAGTTCGGACGCAGCGGGGGCAGTTGAGTTTCGTCCTGCGGAGCCATGGTCTTGAAGCCATCGAAGGTCGGGAACTCGCAGATATCATGCGGGTTGAGCAGCGAGACCGTCAGCAGGAACGGCTTCTCGTGCTTATCGCCGAGAAACTTGATACCCGCTTCCGCTGTGAAGGGGTCGCATTGCGGTCCTTTTTGTTCGGTCTTCTTGTCGCCCTTGCGCGGGTCCTTGCCGCCCGTCGCCGGCAGGACATCGAAGCCTGGCATGGTCTTCTTCTTTGGCGCGTAGGCGGGGAAGGCTTCGTGGACATGCCACTTGCCGGCATAGGCCGTCTCATAGCCTCCGGTGCGCATGAGTTCCCCCATCGTCGGGACTTTCTTGTCCGCGAGATCGGTGCCGAGCGTGTTGCCGTAGATGCCGAGCTCATGCGGCATGCGCGATGAGAACAAGCTGGCGCGCGAAGGAACGCAGAGAGGGTAGGCGACGTAGGAACGCGTGAAACGCATGCCGCGCGCGGCCAGGCGATCCAGGTTAGGCGTCTTCACGTACGGATTCCCCGCACAGCTCAGCGCGTCGACCATGTGCTGGTCGGCGATCAGGAACAGGATGTTCGGCTTGTCGGCGGCGTTCGCGCCAAGGCACCAAAGCAGGAGGGAGAGCAGGGCAGACATCCGCATGCATAATTAACCCCACTCGTGACAAAAGGTTCTAACCCTTAGCCCACCGCCCTGTGTTCCCAACCGCTAACCGCTAATACCCGCTTCTCAGGTCCCAGGTCTCGGCCGTCAGGTCCCGGGTTCAGGTGTTCAGGTACAGGTACAGGTTCAGGTCCGGGTACCTTTGTCTTCACTTTTGCACCTTTGCACTTCATATCCCGCACCCGCACCCGTCACCCGTAGATGTGTGCCCCCGCCAACTATCCGGTTCCCCTCTGCTGCCCCCTTTGAGTTCTGCCTCTCCGGTTTCCGGTCTCCCTTGTGTCTCCGTCGCTTGCCCGCCACCCGCCACCTGAGGCTGCCACCTGCCACCCGAATCGATGCCTCTCCCTATACTCGATACTCGCGCATTCACCTTTGCACTTTTGCACGTTTGCACCTGTATTTTGCTTCTCCCCATGAAATCCCTCCTCCCGCTGCTGCTCGCCGCCACCGCCTTCGCGGCCGACGCCCCCAAACTCCCTCCGGTCCCCACCGAGCCGCTCGCGGCCAAGGGCGCTTTGCTCTTCTCCGACGACTTTAATCGCGCCGACCTTGGTAAGGCCTGGGGTCCGGTCGTCCCGACCTTCACGATCGAGGACGGCGCCCTGCGCGGCAACACCACCAAGCTCGACGTCCCGGCCAAGGACGGCAAGCCGGCCATCAAGGGCCACAACTCCGTCATCGGCAGCGATGTCGCTACCAAGGACAGCATCATCGAGGTGAAGATCAAGTTCGCCGGCGCCACGAGCCTCTCCGTCGAATTCGATGACCGCGCCTTCAAGGGCTCGCACTACGGCCACCTCTGCCTCGTGCAGGTCAAGCCCAACGCCGTGATCCTGCTGGATCAGCGCGACGGCGGTATGAACGAAGAGATCCGTGCCATGGAAGGTAAGCCCGAGATGAAGGCCGAGCGCGCCAAGCGCCTCGTTGGTCGCGGTATCACCTATCCCATCGCACCCGCCCTCGAGACCGACAAGTGGTATACCCTTGTCCTCGAGACCGTCGGCGACCAGATGCGCGCTTCCATCGACGGCAAGCCTGTCGCCTACCTCAAGTCCTCCGGCATCGCCCATCCCACCAAGTCCAAGATCGAACTCAATTGCGGCGGCCACTTCGGTTTCTTCGACGATATCAAGATCTGGAACGCGTCGGCGAAGTAAAAGGTGGGGACGACCGGCCCGGTCGTCCGTCTTATGAAGCCGCCCAATCGGGCGGCTTTTTTGTCGGGAGGGATGACCGGCCCTGGTCGTCCGCCCCAATACCTCGGGCGCGCGGGCCGCACGCCCCTACCAGGTCGACGCGATAGACTTTTGTCTCGAGGTAGGGATGACCGGCCCGGTCATCCGTCGGTACGTTCGCATGTATACCACCAATCCTCTGGCCTTGCGCAAAGTCCCGCTCGGACGGGGTTGCGTCTGACGTAGGCGTATTTGTCCAGATACTCCGCAGGACTTCTCAGGCGATGGTCGAAGTATCCATCCTGCCATTTCACCGATTGCGATTTGGCCATGTAGGTTTTGAAGTCCTGAATCATTTTGGACATTCCGCGGTGATGATTGACTCTGCAGATGAGGTGGAGGTGATCCGGCATGGCGGTAACGATGGCTACCTTCAGGTCACCCCTGGCTTCCCTGAATCTCAGGCTTTCGACTATTGCTCCGAAGCTGCGCGAGTAGGCCAATTGATTTAACCCGCGTGGATGACAGCAAATCGTGATGAACCAGTGGTCATCTCGGTCGACCCATTCAGGGATACCATGTGGGAGGATCTTCCTTTGAAGCATCCACCCATCGAAACTATCCGCCCAAGCGAGGAAACATAGGGAATACCCCAGCTGCATCTAGGTAGGGGCGACCGGCCCGGTCGTCCGTTGTCTCGAGGTAGGGATGACCGGCCCGGTCATCCGCCCCGAATTCCCTCGGGCGTGCGGGCCGCACGCCCCTACCTTTGATTGCTTTCCGCTTCGCTTTACCCTCCCATCGCCCAATGCATCTCGCCCTCTGGACCCCTCATCACACCCAACGGGTGATCGAGGGCGGGCATGTGCTGATCTCGGGTGCTCCGGGAGCCGGTAAATCCCATCTCCTACGCGAAGCCATCGTCCCCGGACTCGTCGCTGCGGGCGCCCAGGTGCTCGTCATCGATTACGCCGACGTCATCGGCGCCAAGATCAAAGGCCTCCGGCGCGAGGTCTATGGCGAAGAGACCTTTGGTATCTCCAGTCCCAACGCCCCTTCGCCCGCGCCCGATCTCCTGAAATCTTCCGCCATCGCCACGCTCGCCTGCGATCGCGCCGGGCGGGATGCCATGGCCGAGCTCCTGCTGCGCTCGCTTTATTACGAGCTCACCAAGAATCCGCCCGATCGCGCCGTGCGCCGCTATCTCGTCGTCGATATCTCTCATCAATCCTCGGCTCTCTCGACCTTCATCATTCTCCTGCGCGAAGCCGTCAAGAACGGCTTCACCCTCATCGTCACCTGCCAATCGCCCAGCGCCCTCGACGACGATCTCTTCGCCCTGTTCAGCACCCACGTGTGCTTCTACCACTTCTTCAAACGTTGCCTCAAGGTCATGTCGCAGGCGCTGCTCTCGACCGATCCCTCGCGCCAGATTTCCGGCGACCGACCCATGCCGCTGAATCATTTCGGCCAGCCTCTCGCCACGCCTGCTAGCCAGCTTGGCACCGATCTCAGCCGCCTCAAAGTCGGCGAATGCCTGCTCGGTCTGCCCGGAGCCCAGCTCGAAAAACTTAAACTGAATCCTTGGGGCTAATTGCCAATCACTCTCAGGTGGCGGGTGGCAGCCCCGGGTGGCAGGTGGCAGGAGATTGCATCGGGTAGGGATGCGATGACATCGCATCCGCTGTAGGGAATTCATTCCAGGTGACGGGTGACGGCCACGGTGGTCAGCCTTTCGGGTGCCAGTCGTTCAGCCTTCAGCCGCCAGAACCCGGGTGCCAGCTTCCGATGGCCGAATGGCCGACTCCTGAATTCCCGATGCCCGTGCCCGTCACCCGAAGATGTGTGCCCCAGCCAATCATCCAGTCTCCCCATTCTGCCCCCTTTAGCCCTGCCTCTCCGGTTTCCGGTCTCCATTGTATCTCTGTCGCTTGCCCGCCAACCGCCACCTGAGGCCGCCACCTGCCACCCGAAACGTTGTCTCCCACCTTTGCACTTTTGCACAGGCCCTATGCAGATTTTCACCTTTGCACTGATTGAAGTGCCTCGCTCTGTTCAACCAAGCCTCCTAGCCTCCGGGCCTCTCATCTTGTCGCGGCTCCGCCGCGCTGCCTCCCTTGTCCCCGTGTCAACTTGTCAACTGGCCAGCTCATATGCCTCTCTCTGGTCCACCGAGCCTCTGAGCCTCCGGGCCTCTCATCTTGTCGCGACTCCGCCGCTTTGCCTCCCTTGTCCCCGTGTCACCGTGCCCACTTGCCCCCTCTCGCGTTCCACGCGAGTTCACCTTTGCACTTTGCCCACTTACGCCCCTTGCCTCTGCTTCGCAGCCGTTCACCATGCCAGCATGTCCCCAATGCCTTCCCCTTGCCCCGAATGCACGATGACCGAAATCATCTCGCACGCCACCATCTGGGAATGCGCGACCTGCGGGCATGAATGGGAAAAGACCGCGGCGGAGCTAGGGGAGGGCGCTCCGGCTGCAGACGGCCCTCGCGTCGTCAAGGATGCCAACGGGTCCGTCCTAGCCGACGGCGATACCGTCGTCCTCATCAAAGATCTCAAACTGCGCGGCAGCGCCGGCACGCTCAAGGGCGGCACCAAGGCCAAGAACATTCGCCTCGTCGACGGCGATCACGAGATCGATTGCAAAATCGACGGCGCCCAGATCGGCCTCAAGGCGTGTTACGTGAAGAAAGCCTGACGCCACGCCGCGCGACGGGGTCTGACTTCGTTCGGAATCCTGAACGTGTCTGACCCCATGTCGCGTGGGGGAACTGCTGGCATGGTGATCTGCTGCGAAGCCGCGGCCGCCGCATGGTGGCTGTAGGGTAGGGGCAGGACTACGTCATGCCCTAGCTGCCTCGTTTGTATTCCCAACTGCTAACTGCCAACCGCTTCCACCTGTTACGGGTAGGGGCGTGCGGCCCTCGCTTACGCACCTTGCCCCCATGTCACCATGCCCACGTGTCCCCTCGAAGGCTCCGCCTTCGCCGGTAGGGACGGCTGTCCCCAGCCGTCCGTTCGCGGACCAACGCTGCGTAGCTCGCCGCCTATACTCGATACTCCACACTCGATACTCTCGCACTTTCTCTCAGCGCTCAACGGCGGGCTCGGAGAGCCACGCCCTACCTCTAGACCGCTGCAAAAAACAATGAACCAAGAACGAAGAACACGCCTAGCGCTGTCTCTCCCGCCACCCGCTTCCCGAGGCTGCCACCCGCCACCCGAAACGTTGCCTCCCACTTTTGCACTACCTCGGTCTGGTCCCCCGCCAACTATCTATTAAAATTTATTTCATTACACACCAACACTTTACGACTGCTAACATAACTATAATTTGACATAAATAACTGTTAACACCATATTCAGGTCCTGTTCATTTAACATAGCCCTGCACGCGATCATCTCAAACGCCGGGCGACAAACAACGGGCCGCTTAGGGTCCATAAGATATGCCACCGTGAGGTGGTGAAAGCAGTATCCTCCAATAGGACTGCGCCAGGCTGTGATGGCCGGACGACTAAGCACTGGCCGATCTGAGAGTTTCGCTGCGGCGGAACTAGGTTTGAAGAAGGTGCGCAAAGCCTTGCGAGGATGACTTCGTAGCAAGTGCGGTAACGTTAGTGACGACCACTGCGCGCAACTAGACTTCTAGGATTGAGATCGAAGCCAAGGTCGGACGTTCGAGGCGGAAGCCGAGGGCGTCAGGCCAGATCGAGAGTGGACGGGGTCCGGGTAACCGGGTCACGCGAACTTGCGATTCCGTGGGGGGCCGTCGGGTCCCTACAGGAGGTGTGTGGCATTCGGGTTCTCAAAAGGAATTCGAACCGCAGGTAACGCGCATCTCCATTGGTTTGCTATTCAAGTCGGCAGGGGTAGCGCCTTGTCCTTTAGTGGATATCAAAACGCAACGTCGTTACCAACGATCCGCGAAAGCGACTTAATGCTGGGCACTTCGGTGAACTCAGCCGCGTTCTCGTCCGCAAGACGAGGACCGTTAAACACGGTGAACACGGAGACGCTAGCGCGTCTAGCTGCTCGCAAGGCAGACGGGGAATCCAGGTTTGAGTAGCGGGTCGTGCATAGATGAATCGCCACATCTTTAAAAAGGCAGTCGTGCTGGCTACGCCGCAGGTGCAAACCGCGGACGTGGATAAATCGGGAAGTCTTCCACTGCCGTCTTTGGAAGACCTAATCCGGTGAAAGGTCAGCGTTGAAGGGGCTAATCTCACCCCTTCTTAATTTTTTACTTCTCTGGTTTCCTGCCCGCGGATCAACGGAGCCACCGGGCCTCTAGCTCGAAGTTTCCCGCCACCCGCCACCTGAGGCCGCCACCTGCCACCCGAAACGCTGTCTTTCTTCTGATCAACCGAGCCTCTGAGCCTCCGGGCCTCTCATTTACCTCCCTCCAGCCCTCTGGCCCTCGAGCCCTCCAATTTCCAGGCCCTTAGCTCAGCCGGTAAGAGCGGGCTCATAATCCGCAAGTCGCGGGTTCGAATCCCGCAGGGCCAACCCCTTTTAGAATGAAAAACAAAATCGAAATCACGTTCTGGGAGGGAGAGGGCAGGCCCTCTGGGCCGCAGATACACTTGGATGCTGCTGCGGGCGTTCTCCACGGCGATCTCGCCTGCCGGCATCCCCTCTATGGCTGCGCCGGTTCGCGACCGTTTGGCCAGTCGCACTGGCGGCGCTTCCAGCAGCTCGCCACCGAGGCGCGCCTCTGGGATTGGGCGCGTGAGCCGCAGCTGGAAGATCAGGCCGTGATGGTCGACGGCCCGTTCTGGTCCGCCGACATCATCGCCGGCCGTCGTCGCCTCCGCGTCCAAGGATTTTCCTTCCACGGACGCTTCCCCGAACTCCTCCGCCTCCTCCGATCCGCCGCCAGGTAGGGATGCGATGACATCGCATCCGCCCGTGTCCCTCAACCCTCACCCCGGTAGCGAGATCGTCGCGCCCCTTCCTCACTTCTTCGTCAGCAAGGCGATTGAGCTGGCGTACTCGTGGAGCTTCTTGCGGGCCTTGGCGCTCTTGGGCCATTCGCTCACGCGGTCACGCATGTTTGCGTAGTTGTCCGAGATCTTGACGACCCGTGCCAGCTTGTTGGGGAGGACTTTACGGCGGACTTCTCCGATGTAGTCCTTGCAGTCCTTCGGCTTGGTCAGCGCCACGACCGCGGCGACGATCTGCTCCGGGAAGCCTTCGTCGAGGAGGGACTGGGCGGTAACTTTGGTGTCTTCGATCGTGTCGTGCAGGATGGCGACCGTCTTCAGGTCCCAGCCGCTGACACGCGAAGCGACTTCCTTCACGTGCTCGAAGTAGGGCGTCTTCTTGTCTTTGCGGGTCTGGCCGGCGTGGGCCTTCTGGGCTAAGGCGTAAGCCCGCTTGTACATTTTCTCACCTTTCAGGGTCTTGGTTTTGCTCATGACCCCATTCTGCCCAAACCCGAAAACGTGGCAAACCTCATTCAGTATAATGACACTAATAAATAGTAAGGTGGTGTTGGCGGTTAGCGGTTGGCGGTTGGGCTGATACCAGGTGGATCACTGAGTCGATGACAGCGTTGAGGGCTGAATCGAGGGCGGAACGGATAAGGCTGCCACCCGCCACCCGAGCCCTGGGGCTGCCACCCGCCACCCGAAACGGTGTCTCTCCTCTGATCAACCGAGCCTCTGAGCCTCCGGGCCTCTCATCTTGTCGCGGCTCCGCCGCGCTGCCTCCCTTGTCCACCTGTCAACTTGTCAACCGGCCAGCTAGTTGTCCGTTCCGGCCAACCGGCCAACTGGTCAACGGGTCAACTAATGGTTCTTCGGCGCCTTCGGCGCGTCAGAACTGCCTCTCCTCCACCCATCCCACCACGATCTTGCATCCGGGCAGCTTGGCGAAATGTAGGGTCAGGATGTAGTCATGCTTCACCGAGATCGCCACCATCCGGTGGGGCAGGGCGATCTTCTTGCCTTGGTAGAGGCAGACCTTCGGGCAGGCGTGGACCTGATTGGCTTCCCGGTAGGCCTTCTGGATGCGCTCATCCAGGCTGGTGTGGAGGACGCCGAGACGCGGGACCATGCTCAGGAACTCGAGCTTGGCCCGGGCCTCGCGATAATCGTCGAAGCACAGGTCATGGGCTTCCTCGAGGACCGCGTCCGCGATGAGCACCTTGTTCTTCAGCGTCGAGGTACGGATCATCTCGAAGAAATAGGCCATCCCTTCCGGGCGCTTCTTGCCCGGGGCCATACGCGGCTCCTTCGGGGTCAGCTCCTTGGCGAAGGCCGCCTCGATCTCGAGGGCCATGGCTTCGTCGCCCGCGCGGTGCTCGACCGTCAGCTCATGCTTGCCGCGCATCACCGTGCGGTGGCGGATGATGATATCCCCGTATTGCCCCAGGCCGCCGATGCGGGAGCCGATGTCATATTCCCCCAGCAGCCAGGACTCATTGAAGGCCGGGGAGGACTCCACCAGCTTTTCCAGCCCCAGTTTCACCTTCCGGGCGGTCAATTTACAATCATAGGCGCGAATCTGGAGCTTCGTCGGGGGAATCGAGGTAGGCGGTTGCATGGTTCGGGCGCCGATTTGCCCGCACTTGACCAACTGTCAAGTAGGCCAGTTACCCGTTTCAGGTGGCAGGTGGCGGCCTCGGGTGGCAGGTGGCAGGGATTGCATCGGGTAGGGATGCGATGACATTGCATCCGCTGCATCGAGGTAGGGGCAGCACCGCGTGCTGCCCTAGCTGCATTGGGTAGGGACACGTCGGCGACGCGTCCGTCCGGATCCCTTTTGTGGTCGCATATTGCGACCTCAAAGAGCCTTACCCCCGGTCGCGACACCGTCGCGCCCCTACCTTTCTTAGTGGTCACCCTCTATGCCCGTTCTGAGGCCTTTGGCGATTTGAGGTCGAGGCGAAGCCTCTTCGAATACCCGTCATGAAATGTCTATTCCTAGATGAAGCAGGAAACTTCGATTTCACCGGAAAAGGGACCCCGTTCCTGATGGTCTGCGCAATCTTGCTGGATATCAGCGCCATCCGCTCCGGTGAACTGTCTTGTCTGCGCTATGAGCTAAATGCGCAGGGGCATGATATCGAGTCATTCCATGCGAGCGCCAATACCCCATTCGTCCGAGGGGCTTTCATGCGTCGTTTGGCGGCTTCGGGTGCTGGTTCCCAGGTCTTCGCAATCGTCTTGGATAAGTCGACCTGCACTAAGCCGCCTGAGGATTTGTCTCAGGTTTACGTCGACCTCTTCAAGTTGGTCTTGTCGTTATCGCAGCCGGCCTCCGGCGATTGTCCCGTATATGCCGATCGCGTGCCTTTGCAGCGTTCTCGCAAGGCCATCATGAAGGCCGTCCGTCAGGGCGCAGGACATCGCACGGTTCACTTCCATTCGTCTGCTTCCAGTCTCGAACTGCAGATTGCCGATTACTGCACGTGGGCGGTCTGGCGTCAGATTGTTAGCCAAGACACCAGGCCCATTGAGGCCTTGGGTAATCCCATCGTGCACCTTGCGGTGATCGGTGAAGGTTGACCTCCTCAGCTATCCTGACGGAAGAGCTCCCGAGAGCTCTTGTCACCGAGGAGGGACCTTTCTCATCGGCCTCTCGACCGATGACTAAAGAGTGTCCGATATCCGCTTACACTCAAGCCGGAAAAGTCCCTAGGACAGCACGTGGTACTGTCCCTACCTCGATACAGCTATGTCTCTCCCGCCAACCGCTTCCACCTCGCGGCTCCGCCGTCCCTACCTAGAGACCGCTGCAATAAACAACGAACCATGAACCAAGAACAAAAAACAAAGAACACGCCTAGCGCTGCCTCCCCCTACACTCAATACTCCATACTCGATACTCTCGCATGGTCTGGTCAACCGAGCCTCTGAGCCTCTGTGCCTCTAGTTCGTCTTGCTCTGGCCAACCGGCCAACTGATCAACCGGTCAACTAGTGGTTCTTCGGCGCTTCTAGCGCCTCAGAACGGCGTCTCCTCGGCCCACCCCACCAATATCTTCCCCTTAGCCAGCCGCGTGAAGTGCATCGTCAGGTGCGGGCCGTCGAGATCCGGCTTCACCACGATCTGATTCCGCAGGAAGAGCTTCTTGCCCTCGAACAGGCAGACCTTTGGGTCAGGGTGCTTGATGTTCGCCAGGTGATACTGCGTCTGGGTGTGCCTGTCTTGATCATCGTAGGTGCGCTTGATCGTCCGGAGTTTAGCGAGAAAATCCAGCGCTCGGCGGGCTGCGCGGTAATCCTCGAAGCGCAAGTCATGGGCGGATTCGACCACGGCGTCCGTGACGAGGACCTTGGACTTTAGGGGGTTGCCCTGAATCATCTCGAAGAAGTAGGCCATGCCCTTGGGGCGGTTCAGGCCCGGGACGGGGAGGGTGGCGCGGCGCGTCAGCGCTTTGCCCAATGTGGACACGATCTCGACTACTAGAGGGTCATCGCCGGCCCGGTGTTCGATCGTCAGCTCGCGCTGGGCACGTTCCGTTCGATGGCGGATGATGATGTCGCCGTGCAGGTCCAGGCCGCCGATGCGGGTGTCCTCGTCCCATTCCCCGTTGAGGAACGACGTGTTGAAGAGCGCGGATTTCTCGACCAGCTCCTGGAGTTTGCGCTTCACCGCGTCGGCCGGGAGGTCGGTCGTGTAGGTGCGCAGGACGAGTTTGGTGGGTGGCAGTGTGGGGTTGTTGTGCATAAAGGTTAAGAAAAGGTGTTCTTTGTTAAAATGTTCTTAGTTCTTGGTTCGTTGGGTCTTTGTCTCGCGACGTTCCCAACCGCTAACCGCTTACCGCTAACCGCTCGCGGCTTAGCCGTGCAGGGTAGGGGCAGCACCGCGTGCTGCCCTAGTTGCTCTGGCTGTTCTTAGTTCTTAGTTCGTTGTTTTAGGTCGTTTTTCGCGTTCTGGGCCTCCGGGCCTCTGATCAACTGGTCAACTTGAGCCATGCGGGCATGACTGCCCCCGGGGAGCTGTGATGCCGGTTTGGATCGGCGGAACAGAGTGGCCCCGCGTGGTTTTACCACGCTTTCTGAGTCGCTTAAGCGGCCGTCGGTTCGATTAGGTGCCCCGACGGCAAGTGCTCGGCATTGGTTATCTCAGAGGAAGACAGTACATCAGAAGCTTCTCATTCTGTCGAGCAAAATCGTAATAGAAATCAACAGACACTGCCACGACCTTAGGTCGTGCGGGGATCTGCTGGCATGGTGAACCGCTGCGAAACCAGGCCGCCGCACGGTGGACGCAGGGCAGGGACAGGACTACGTCATGCACTGATTGCATTCATTCCAGGTGGCTGGTGGCAGCCTCGGGTGGCAGGTGGCAGAAATTTCAATAGGTAGGGATGCGATGACATCGCATCCGCCGGGCGCTATCGTTTACTTTTAAGTAAGTGGTCTAAGTTGGGATTCCGATCCAACCGCAATTAGCAAACTATTGGCGCGGGTCATCGCCACATACATCAGATATTTATCAAAAGCGTCTTTGAATTCGGGCAAGTCGATAAGGATTACGACTGGGAATTCACGACCTTTTATGTCGATGAGTCTGGACCACAGGATGGTGTCTTTGGGGTGTATCCTTGGAGCCAATCGGTCATATTCTTCTGTATCGTACGCAAGAAGTTTACCCCATACCCTTAGGCCTTGCTCGATTCGTTTGGACGATTCGCCGGTCACAGATACGACGACAATATCTGAATCGGGTACATCTTTTCCGGTTAGCTCTTTAACTAAATTACTGAGTTCGCTGAGTGGCTCCTGACTTTTGACTAACTTGATGCAGGTCGTGATGTTTCCGTTGAATGATGACTTTGTTTTTAGGCCGATCAGCTTGGCGGATACATTGGCTATCTCGGTTGGGTTTCTGTAATTAATTGGATCAAGTTTGTAATGAAAGCAATTGGCTAACGGGTCGGGGTCGATGATGTCGCGATACATTTTTTTATGAGAGCTGGGAGCCAACTTTTCGGCGATACTTTGGTCGAGATCTTGGAACCACATAAGCCTGCAATCGCTCAGGCCCTTTTTGATGCATGAATTGAGCATCGTAAGGAATATAGGGCATTTCCTGATGTCTTGTCCTTCGTCAATCACTACGAAATCCAAGAGATTTTTTGAATTGATGCCAGCTGTTTGGTTTGGTGCGTGTCCGTGCCCTACGAAACGCACTTCAATCGGTTGCTTGCTTTCTCCGGCAGCATGCATGTCTATGCCGAGTCCGTTTATAATATAAAATGGTGCTAATGACTCTAGGGTAAGAATCAGTAGGCGCTCATGTAGTTTGTCCTCCTGGTAACGTCGATCGATGTCTTTCGCCAGGAAGTTGGATTGGCAGACGAAAGCTCCTTTCCATTGAGGATTCTCACGCAAAATCCTTTTACAGGCTTCGTACGCAAGGATGGTTTTTCCAGATCCCGCGGGGCCAGAGATGACCATTCGCGGATTGCCTTCAATTCTATCGAGCACACCAAGCTGGGATTGGCTAAGGTGTAAGAGCTCCACCTTATCTCGTGCTAGGGCCTGGCTCGTTGATACATGCTGTACGATGTCGGGTAGGATTGCGCCACAAAGCCGGCTATATTCTTCCTCGGAAAGGGTAGGAGTTGATCTTCTAAGCCGTGTTGCCTCATCCCGAAAGTGATTCTCTGCCTTTTGCAGGGAATCGAAGAGCATTTCGCTACCTCCTTTATCGATGATGCACGTTTTCTCCCACTCTCCTGTGGTCGTTTCAAAAGCGACATCCGGCCAGACGCAGCAGTGGCCTCCGGGTAGCCGGGGCAGTTTCGACCTCTTGAGGTACTTATCAAATGCATGGTAGTTCTGGATGGCTTGCTTGACCGGGCTCTCCTCCATCTCCTGGCCGTTTGCGTACCATGCGCCAGCAGTCCTGCTGATTCGTCCTCCCTTTACCTCAAGGGTGAACAGGGCGGTTCTTGATACGGCGATGAAATCAATCTCACCGGACCTTTTCTCCGAATGTCTGGCAATATCAACCGAGTGAAAGAAAGTCCATTGGGTGGAGTTAAGCCCGCGCAGCTTTTCGAAGAACCGCTTTTCCGATCCATCTTTTCCGACGTACTTCTCTGGGTAAATTTTAGCCATGACATCAGCACTCCACCAGCTCCCCCTTGCGCACGTGAATCAGGAAGCACTGAATCTTGTCTTCGGGTATTCCCCAGATGCGAGAGGTGGCGGTACGGTACATGCTCATCTGGCGGGCATGTTTGGCCTTGAGCTCCTCGAGGCCGCAAGTGTCCGACTTGTAATCGAAGATGACGGCGGACTTGCCAGGAACGAGGTGGATGCGGTCAGCGTTACCGGTCAGGACCTGTCCTGACTCGATCATCAGGGAGAACTTACGCTCTTTGAGCAGGGTGCCGCCTTCCGGCTTGGCTGAAAGGGCTGCGGCGACCGACTTGGACTTCAGGCAGCCCTCGATGATGGCCTTGGCTTGTTGATGCAGGGCCTCAGTTGCCTTCCCAGGCGCCTTTGCCTGGAGGTCTAGGAGGAAGCCTTGGACGTCCCATTCCAGGGGCTCCATGAGGGCGTGGATGACGTTTCCGATGTCCTTCCCCTTAGGTTTCGTAAGGTCTACCTTGGTTCGGGATCGGAAGGGGTACCGCTTGGTGGGTTCCTTATCAGAAGTGGTGGGTTCCTTGTCAGAAGGTAGGAACTTCAAGGGCGATTCGACTGGAGTGAATTCAACCTTCGGGCCGTCGTTCTCTTCAGCTGCGCTAGTTGTGCGCACCGATGTTTCGAGGAGTGAGATCCAAGATGAATCTCCATAATGCCTGACGATAGTGTTTTCAGGGATAGGCTGAGTTGTCTTGGAGCCGAGTATCTTCTCGATCATTTTGGCATAGTCGTACTGATCCTCTTTCGTTGGGCTGTTATTTTCACCGGGAGTTTCCGTAATCAGCACTAGGCGTCGCTCCGCGCGGGTCATCCCGACGTATAGCTTGCAGAGTGCTTCGTAGGCTTCGTCCGACTGTTCGATGCGCTGTGCCTTGAGGAACTCGTCGTCAAGTTGACGTATATGCTTAGCTGGGCGGTGTAGGATCCACTTAGGCTCAAAGGTCTCGGGGTCATCGAGAATCAGCGGGGCTTGATTCTCTTCCCGTCCGAAGTAGTGATACCCGCTGTTTAGGCAGGGAAGGTAGACAGCCGTGTATTGCAGGCCTTTAGATCGATGGGTTGTCAGCACCTGGATCGCGGTTGGGTCCGCACTATCGCGCAAGGAGCTATTCGCGATGTAGTCTGCGGCCCCCCTGAGATCTCGTTCGCCTTGTTCATCGTATTGGGCGCCGAGGGTCAGGAGTTGTCGCAGCCTCATGCGCAGGAATTTCCATGAGTTAGCTGCCGATTCGGGCGCTTTATCTCCTTCGCTTAGGGAGACGTCCTTGGTCAGCTCTCGAAGTGTTTCAGCCGCCCCTTTGGCATAAAACAGTTCGGCGACCTTGGTTCGACATGCCTCCCAGCCCCCAGCCTTCTCCACATATGCATTAGCGGTGGGAGACATATTCGCCAAGCCTTTGGATAGACTGTCGTCGGGGTGGGCACAGTTACGCAGGATGCCCACGAAGCCAGCGGTGAAGGGGTTGTCCATGGCGATAGGCGTGTCAGCCTCGTCAGCGGCTTCCAGGCCGTTTGCACGGATGATGTCAGCGATTTTCGCGGCCTGCCCGTTTTGGGAAACAAGGATGGCACAGGTAAATCCAGGACGCAGGTAACGCCCTTCGGTGAGGCCGGAGCTTTTGAGGTTTTCGACGATCCACTTTGACTGCGCTTCCAGCGTCAAGGAGCTGTCCTCCGACTCCGCTAAGCGGACCCAAAAGGCTTCACCTTTCTCTTTCTCCGTCTGGACGGCGCTTTCATGTGGTTCGAAGTTGCTCATCCAAGTGATCTTGGATGTCGCAGGTAAGATGCTGTCGAGCTGGGTCGGTTGGCCTAAGAGCTCGTTGACCATGTCGACAATCGGCACGGCACATCGAAAGGTCTTTTTAAGAGGAATGATGGCATCGTCACCATATTCATCCCGTGTTTTCGCCTCACGTTGACCGAGAAGTTTTGGGTTTCCTCCGCGCCAACTGAAGATACTTTGCTTAGGGTCGCCTACGAAGTAAGTCGTGGACCATTCATCCTTATGCTTTGTGCCTTCGGTGAGATAGTTATTCAGGACTTTCCACTGTCGGCTACTGGTGTCCTGGAACTCGTCGAAGAGCCAATGCCGGAACTTGCAGTCAAGGCGGTACTCGAGATCGAGTTTACGGTCAGGTGGCAGGCTAAGCAGTAGGTTGATGTAATCGCTAAAGCCGAGCTGCCCCGACTTGCGCAGTTCATCGCGGTAAAAGAGGTCATAAGTGTGGAGTAGCGAATAGGCGGACTGTGTCTGGTTAGACTTTCCTTCAAAATACACTGATAAAGCATGCCGAATGCATACCTTGTAGGCCGCACACGTATCGCCGTCTACTTCCTGGGTGTGGTCGCCAGATTCGTGATGGGTGTGGGTGTAACTTGAGCCGGCACCTGATTTGGCGTTCGCAAGCCCGGTATAGTATTTAAAGTAGTTATCGGCTATCGTCTTGCTAACTACTCCCCGCTCCCCGGCTTCTTCGAGTCCTTTGATGTGATTTCTAAAAAGAGTGATGGAGAACTTTCTTTCGTGCTTCAATGCCGCTATCCAGGCTTTCATGTGTGCGAAGGCTTCTCGGCTTTTCTCTTCCGTCGGTTTATCGAAAAGGAGCGAACCCTGTGGCCAGATGCTTTGGCGCATGCCCCAGATTTCTGGGGAATTGGCCAGTAGGAAGGTCTCGTGGAGCTCTTCGACTAATGCCTTGAAGTTCTCCAGCGGGGTTGCGGATTCCTTGCCAAGTTTGAGTTCAGAGAGTCGGTCTTTGATCGCCTGACGGTCGCGCTGATATACTTGTTCCATCGCGAACTTAGTGATTTGGGCGCGGATGGCCGGTCCGTCTAGTTCGCTAGAGGTCTTGACCTGTCCTACATCCAGACCGAGTTCGGTTGGGTTGTTGTTCACGATTTTTGCAAAGAAACTGTCCAGTGTGCCTAGGGTCATCCGGTTGACGGACATCAGGGTCAGTTTTAGTTTTTCCTGAAAGAATGTCTGACCCCATGGTTCGCCGTTCGCCCGCTTGGGGGGGAGTTCTAGTTCCTTGGCGAGCTTGGCGGCTCCTTCGGGGCTGCTTGCCCCACCTGCTAGCATCTTGAGTAGGCGGGCTACGAATTCACCGGCGGCTGCCCGGGTGAAGGTCAGGGCGATGATCTCCTCAGGAGGGACGTCGTTGACTAGGAGTTTGATGATCCGTTTGGAAAGCCGTGTGGTCTTGCCCGCACCGGCGCACGCACGGACGACCTCGGAGCCGAATCGATGGGAGAGGGGAGTGCTCATGGGCTTAGTTTCCGAGGAGGTCGGTGTGGAGATAGGTATCCATGGAGCGTTTTGCCATGGAGGGAATGGCCGAATATTTAGCACCGTCTCTTGATGGCGCCATGTCAGTGGCCTTGGCCTCACGGATTCGGTGGATGATTTCCTTTAGCACTTTCAAGGCTTCCGGATGGAAGGCAGGGTAGTCATTCCAATCGCTAATCTGGGTCTTGGTAAGATCTTCAGGTAGCGAAATGTAGCAGGGAGTAAGGCTGGAATTCTCGTCTAGATTTAGCTCACGCTTCAGGCACTCGTAATAGACGGGCATCTGCATATTCCGCCAGCGTGCTTGGAGCTCGGATTCGCTGCCTGGCGGTTTGAAGAGAAAATCCTGCGCACCGTCGGGTGGCTTCCCGTAGTGGGCATTCGTGATGGTCTTCGCCTCGCGGGAGGTTTTGTAATCATAGACGCGCCATTCTTTCTTTTCGCCTACTATGCGGTAGTCTAGGCGATCGTACCGCCCGCCGATGTTCATTTCGCCTACTTTCGTATCGAGCAGACTAGCTTCCACGGAGTTGATCACCCAGCCTTCGGCCCAGAGTCCAGCCTGTATCGGGGCGAACGCCCCCAGGCGCGCTAGTGCGGTGGCTTTTTGTAAAAGGACTGATTCTTCTGGATGGCCACCGAACTTCTCGGTGACGTGTCCATCGATGAGTCGCGCGAAATCACCAAGAAGTTCTTCGGTGAGAGCGTCAACGGGTTCTCCTTTGCGTTCTTTGCCAAGATGTGGTCGTGCAAAGGCTTCCATGACCGCGTGAATCATGTTGCCGAAACCAGCGGAACTCATTTCGCCGCCGTCGTGTTCCTCCTCGGAGAGACCGACGACCTTGGAGAGCCAGAAATTCGCTGGGTCTTCCAGGTAGGCTGAGAAAGACGTGGCATTCATCTTCGACTTGATTCGTTCGACGGTCGCCGGGTCGGCCTTGGGGATGAGCTTATGCTCATTGGGGATCTCCCAGTACGGCTTGGCTTCCGACTCAGGGGCGTCGTCAAATAGCTTGGTCACCTTAGCGGTGAGGGACTGGCTGCTACCCGTGAACAGGATGCGAGAAGGCCGTAGCGGCTCAGAGTTCTGGTCCTTCTGCAGGACGATGATGTCGAGCCGACCTTTGCCGACTCGTCGGCGCCAAAGCTGCTCGAGGTTATAGCAGGCTGTCGCGAAGATGGTGTCGCTGCTGGGTAATCCCAGTGCCTCCCTGAGCTTACCTGGGAGGAATGGGTGAGCGTGAGGTGTCTTCGGGATGAGGTGATCGTTGAGTCCGAGCAGGATTAGGTGAGGTACGGGTTCCCAAGTCGATTCGATCCAGCCAGGGATATTGACCGACTTAGTGTCACGCTTGGGGCGGTGGCGCTTCTCGCCCGCCGTCTCAAGGGTAAGTTTAATGGCTTCTGCCGACCCGAGTTCCAGGCCTTGGCCAGAGAGGGCCGCTTCGAGTTCTTGTGCGGTGTTCTCGAGGTGCTCAGCGACATCTCCCATGAAGGCGGATGCCTCGTCCTTCCAGTCGATGCCTTCCTTGCCGATGAGGTCTTCGAGGGTAGTTCCTAGGGCCTCTCGCCATCCGAGGGCGAGATGGGCCTGACGCTTTTCTAGGGCCTTCTTCAGGTACGGTACGACCTGGTTGCTCTTCTTGATATGTTTATTAGCGCGGTCATCACCTGTTTCCGGTCGAGTAGGGAGCCACCTGATCAACTCGCTGGCGGGCAAGCGTAGGATATCCTGGTCCAGCATGTCGAGGAGTCTGTTACTTTCGGTAAAGTGCTCTGGCTTGTCGCCGCCGGTGATGAAGTTGTGGACCATCGGGATCGTGGTCGCATGGCGAAGGGCCTGGAAGTCTAGGTCGCCGCCTTTGAGGCAATCCGCCCAGGCACGTAGAGCGTGATGAAGGGGGTGTTCACCATGGGCTCGCCCTAGAGGGTTGATCGCGCTCCCCCCCATATCTTTGACCAGATTCTCCACCTTGGGGGAGTCCTTTTGCCGATCGCAGGCGCAGATCGCGAGAACGCCCGACTGCGGAACCTTACCGCCGATCAGCCGTCGGAGCTTGAGGAAGCTGTCATTAGGGTCGGAGGCCAGGTGTACGCAGGACTGGAACTCAGGCCAATCGACCTCACGGTTCTTCCAGAAGGCCGGAATCGGCCGCCCTTGGTCGTCGAAGCCATCGGAGACGGATTCATCCGCCCCGATCATGTAGGTGACTCCGATGGTCTCCTTCAGATTGTCGAGGGCCTGAACCAATAGGAGGTCAGGGTCAGGGATGCCGATGACCCAGATATGTTCGATGCATTCTGGGCCTCCTTCTTCACCCTTAGCCAGATTGGCGCGCAGTTGGTTGTGGTCGGTAAGCCCAAGCGCTTCCAGGTTGTTGATGTATTGCTGCTCAAGTGCTGCGAGTTGCGTCCAGCGAGCCGGTTCGCGGTCGCTCTTGACCGTTCCGAATGAATGGCCCGCTGCCCCCAATTGGTTGCGGAGCTCGTTAAGCTGTTCTCCGAACTTCTTGGCTTCTTCGAAGGTGAAGTTGCCGTCCATGGGCATGTCGTCGGAGGCTGCCGGGAAAAGCGCCTTCAGGGTGCGACGGCTGGTTCCGGTCAGCACCTTGATCCAGGCCAACAGCTCGTCCGAGCCGCCGGCTACCTCCAGCTGGGAGTCGCCCCAGTTCAGGAACTGCTCGGGCGTCTCGATGCGCGGAAGCATTAGGCCGCTCTCAGCCTGGGCCATCGCCAGCTTGGCCAGTGACTCACCCAGGAGACGAGCCGCCAGTTTCGTGGGTACGAGAAGCAGGTGCTTCTCGAGGTCGATCACCTGGCCCTTGCGCCATTGCCCTTGGGAGGCCAGCAACTCGACCAGCTTGGCCGACGCCTCGTCAGCGATAGGACCGCTCCAGCCGCAAAAGACTCGTGAAGGGAAGGGAGGCTTGGCGGACATTGTGAATGGGGTGCCTCTGGTCTACCGGACAAGTAACCGTCTGCAATCCCCACCATCCTAAATGACTCAAATATTATCCATACTGGGTCTATTTGATAGATTCAAGCCCAACTAGCCATGCCCCTGATGTTTGGTTAGGGTGCTTGCTGTGCCTTTATCCCAGCTCTGGAACGAAGCTCTTTTATGGCTTTAGCACCTAGGATACTTTCAAGATCGAAATTGGCTAATCCGTCTCTTGTCACCGGTACCCAGCATAGTTGTAGCCTGGAATTGAGATTAGTGAAATACAACTCTTCAGGCGTTGTTGAGCTGAGCGAAGGGAACAGTAGCCCGACCAAGGGCTCTGGGCTACCTTTTCCAGATTTCTTAGCGCATGCGTAGGATAGCATCTGATAGGCGTCTTCTTTTGAGACATTCTTGTAAGTAATTTCTTCATGATCAGCCTTGCGTCGCTTTAGGCGTCTACGAGCCCTTATGGTTTCAGACCCTGAATAGTTTTTCCATTTCGTATCAAGAACTGCCAATACTTCATTCTTGGGAGAAAGGATCATGATGTCCGGCTTTAGACGGAATACGCCGGGTTGCGGTGTGTCTTCCTTCGCGAAGTTTTGTTCCTGCGTGGAGTGTGTTAGGTATGAGTTCCAGCTAGTGTGCCCAGGAGCTAGTCGTTCTTTGTCTTTTCCCAGTTTTCCCTGAAGGACTACCTCGCAGTCCGGATGAATTTTTGTTTTCACGTATTCCCTCAGCTTAGTGCCAATGGCCTTTTCGTAGATTGCAGACATCTCCCATACCATGGTGAACCCCATCTTTCTTCCTATATCTTTACTGCGGATGAACGGGGAGTTTCCCGCTATAACCCTTTTGGCGAAATCCAGGATAACTGAGTGATTTTGTCCTAGGCTATCCGCTTCTTCCCCTGAAATGTCAGCGTAACTGAAGTTAGTGTCGGAGACATGATCTAGCTGGTCGAGTATTCCTGCGGCAGAAGTCCATAGTTTGCGATTAGACCGCATGATGATCTTTTGCCTGCTTAGGGTAAGTACTGCTTGTTTGATGATTTGGTTGTGTAGCGTGTCTTGTGAGAATTCGTCAAAAATGCATGGCAGTTGGGTGGGCTCTCTTCCGACTGTTAGTGCATATTTAGGAAAATTGATTCGTCCTTTGAAGTTGTTCCGGACTTCTTCTTGGGTGTGGTATTCGCTTCGTAGTCCGAAATTTAAGCTAACGTTTACTCTTTCGAAAAAATTCCTGACAAGATACTTAAATATTTCCGGCTCCTGGTCGCCTTTGTGTTCATAGGATTTTGCGCTGAACACGGTTTTGTCTGAGTCTGCAAGGAACAAGCTGATGAGGCTATTCAGGTCGGTCTTGGGGCCGTTCTCCGACTCTTTTTCTACTTTGGCTCGTATCTCGACGGACAGGTCACCAACGGTGATTAGGCCTACGTATTGGCCAAGTTTTAGCTTATTACCTCTCGTACGGCGTGCCCACTTACTCTCGTTGATGTCAAGTTCCTCGACTTCAACGAGAGCTTCAATCGCTTCTGCTTCGTCTTGGGTTATCTGTTTTTTTTCCCTGTCGGGATCTCTGGTGACGATGTCTAGCGACTCGTTCTCGTACGCGCGGATGGGGGTTCTATCCCTCATCAGGTATTCTTGAAGGTTTCAAGGAACCCCTTGAGGTCGCTTTCGGTGAGCTTTTTAAGGTCATCGCCGTTGTAGCATTGGCTGGCGTTGTTGAGAATATCCTCTCTCAGTTCATCCGACTGGTCCCAGAACCATTCGCGAAGCAGCGGGATGACTTTGTTATTAAGCGCACGACAGATGTCTTGGTCGATTGTTAGGCCATTCCCATTCTTATCCATGAGCCAAGCGTGACCGACTAGGCACCCCGAATCTGGTCGTGCTTTCCTGAGTCGGTTGTTGAGGGTCTTGAGGAAGTCGACGAGCAAGGGGTTCGCGCTAAGTTTGTCGGGATTTGGCATCACTTCCTCAAAGTCGAAGCGTCTACGCATGGCGGAATCCAGCCTTTGGATTGACCTGTCTGCGGTATTGAGTGTTCCGATGATGTAGAGGTTGGGTGGCAGATGGAAGCGCTCTCCAGGTGTGTTTGGATTTAGTAACGAGATCGACAGACCGCCTTCATAGCCGTTAACGCCACGTTTATCTTCTTCGACCAAAGTGATGAGTTCGCCGAACACCTTAGAAATATTCCCTCGGTTTATTTCATCGATGATAAGGACGTAAGGCTTTGGTCCTGTTGTAGAATCGTAGCTTTCGGCTGCTCTGTCAGCGATACGCTTAAGCGGACCCGGTACGTGATTAAAGGTCACGGTTCCACTGTCTAGGCTCGGGCGGATGCCTTGTATGAAGTCGGCGTAGTCGTAGGATTGGTGAAACGTAACGAACTCTATACGTCCTTCATTTATAAGATTTTGAAACTCACGTTCCAACTCATCACGCTTGTCGTCTGAGGGCATGGCCCACTCCGGGTCATCTTTGCTGTGACATAGTGCCACTGACTTATTGATCGTGTTATATGTCTTCCCCGTTCCCGGAGGCCCGCAAAGTATAATATTAAGTGGGCCTTTGAATCTGGCTGCAGGACGTGGTTTTAAGGGCTTAGACATTGGAGTATATTTTTTGTTTGAGATTGGTTCGGCTTCGCCGATGCGTTTAAGGAGTTCAGCATCATTGGTAGCATCAATTACCATGAGCATGTTCATCTCGAAGCCGTCTGATTCTTTTGCGATCTCGGTGAAGTTGCCGTCCCATTGGACATCGATCGTATGTCGAAAGCCGACGTCTGACTGCTCGCACCTATAGTTCCCGACAACTGTACCCTTTGAGACTATGTATGAACCTTTCCACTTTTTGCCGGCTCGGTCGACGAGGACAACGCGGTCGCCTGGCTTAACTGCCCAGCAGAGGTCCCACTGTTGACGTCCAAAGTATGTTTTCGAATTAGATTTGTTTCGATCTTCTTGGGCGATTTTATTGCAAGCAGAGATGAACTCTTCACGTTTATTCTCAAAATCCAATGGATTTGAGGCACCGTAGTAAGGCCCTATGTCCAATTCGTATCGGCCTTTGTCTACCATGGCCTTAATTTGCTCAGGTGTTGATCCGTTGTTCTTTAGGATCCATACATTCCTGGTTTTGGTATCAGGCTGGGGCATTTTTTAAATCAATCACTCATGTCTATAATGTCCATTAATTTCTCAAAGCCTCATGAATCAACTTTGGATTCAGCTTAAATTGTAGGTCGTTAGCAGACTTCGCCCCGCCGTCGCCGCCCTTGCGTTGCAGGGTTAGGCCAAGTCCTAGGATCATGTTGCCTGCTTTCGTTATCGATGGGGCTTCGGTGCAGCAGCAATCAATGACGGTGGCCATGGGGTAGAGATGCCAGTAGTCCCGGTTGCCAACCTTGCTTATCCAATCTTCATTTATCGTCTCATGCAGCAGTAGCCAGTCTGCTTTTAGCACCCCTTTAGCTTTGCCCCGCAGTACGTGAGAGATGATCTGTCGTTGGTAAAGCTGGAAGAATCTAAGCAGCTCATCTTGTGCCGATACGGGAGCCTCGTTGAGCATGGTTCGCTCACCTTTATGGTTCTTCACGACGAAGGCCCTGAGGGTTTCCGCGACCCCATAGGACATGCCTAGTTCCTCTACGTATGTCTCGAGGGACCCCCGGTTTGCCTGGCTGAATGAAACCTCCGGCTTGTAAGTTTTCATCGAGATGCCCTTCATCGCTAGGATGTTAGATGGGTCATCGTAAATAAGTACGTCAGGTTTCTCCCTGTTTCCGGGTTTCTTCGCTTTGAAATTACCGTACCCCTCAGTTTCGCAGCATTCCTCCACGATCCACAGGCAGTCTGGATCATGTCGGTTGATCTTTTCGATAAGGGCCTGTTCGGCCTCTAATCCTCTGTGTGCCGCTTCAGATTGAGCGTTGGAGAGCTTGTCATCGATCTCGAAGGAAAGGTGCTCGGTCAATGCCCTGAACCGGTGCCAGTCCGTAGACTCCGCCAATACTTTCCTTGGGCTAATCTGAATCTGAAGGTGATCTTTGATCGAGGTATCTCCGGTGAATAGGCTGCCCCCATACCGCTTCAGGGTGATTCCGTGTCCGATCTGAATCTGACGTTCACCGCGGCTGGAGGGCTGGACGTCGGTAGTGAACACGGACTGGATAACATCGCTTGCTGCGACGTAACTCCATGCCTTGTCAGCCGGCTTTTGCTTGTCGTAAAAGGCGAAGAGGTTGACGTGGTCTACGCCCACCTTCTTGCCATCCACGATGATCGCGTCGCCCCTGCCGAGGAGGGCGCGTTCAACCAGGGTGTTCCGGTGGGTTCGGAGATAGCGAATCAGCTTCACCTTATTCTCACGGCTGAGGTCCCTGAAGTAGGCATGGCCTTTGGTTAGGTCGGCGTTCTTTACGAATTCAGTCTGAGCCACTTCGTTAGGCTTCGTGGCGCCGGTGAACAATTTCAGTATCCGTATGAGGTCGTCGGGCAGTCCTTGGTCCGTCCGATAGTCGTCTACAGGCTTTCGTTCTACTTGATTACCTCCGCCTGTTCCTGCGCTGATTACTGCGATGGCGAGCGTAACTTTAGTACCCGTGAACGACACTTGTATGTCACTTTTAAGTTTTCCTGTGACCTTGCTGATTCGCTCAACGGCAGGGCCCCAGTTTTTTGGCATTTCTGGATCAAGGACTTTAATGATGCTGTAGCATGCCAGCAGCAGGGCAGGGTCACCCGCTTTAAGGAGCTGTATGAGCTCATCGACGGCATCAGAACCTTTCTTGGCGTTACTTTCTTTATCCTCCATCTAGTTGATTCTTCCTAGATGGATTGCTCAGTCAACGCCTCTTCGGATCGGGTAGCCAGTGGCGCTTGATCTCGGCGAAGATAGCTTCAACGACGTTGACCACCACGCTGTTACCGAACTGCTTATAGCGCTGGAGCAGGGGGACGTCTCCGGTGTTCACGTTCATGCCATGGAAGCCCATAGCCCTGGCGCATTCTGTGGGAGTCAGCTTACGGACCCGACCATCGACGTAGTAGGCGCCGGTCTTTGAGGCCGCGCCGCCGCCGTATGCCGAGAAGGTGATGGCGTGTCCATTCGTCGAGTAGATGCGTTCCCCCTGGCCGCCCTTGCCCATGATGCCGATCCGAAGTGGCTTCGTGGCTTCGGGCAGGTTGCGCTTGCCGTACTCGAAGTCGTCACGCTTGAGCGTCAGCTTGTTCAAGAGTCCCTTGTCGATCTCAGCGTTGGGCTGGATGTCTTCATGGAGATAGCGCGGTTTGATGTTCTTACGCTTATTTAACTTACCGAAGAGATCCAGCCACTCGGACCACTTGAATTCATCGTCTGCCAGGTCGCTACGTACGGCTACCAGGTAGATTCGCTCACGCTTGGTCGAGGCTCCGAAGTCGCTCGCATTAAGCACGGCGTGCGAGACGCGATAGCTGACTTCGCCGTTCGTTTCTTCGGCCATTTTCTTCTCGAGGTGGTGCCTAATCGTCCTGAACGTGTTGCCGTTGTCGTGACGGGCGAAGTTTTTAACGTTCTCAAGGAAGAGCACCTTGGGTCTGTGATGCTTCGCGATCTTGTAGATCTCGAAGAACAGCGTGCCGCGTGGGTCCTTGAAGCCCTCTTGCTTCCCGGAGATGCTGAAGGCCTGGCAGGGGAAGCCTCCACACAGAACGTCATGAGGTGGGATGCGATTTAAGGCTTCGGCCGACTTGGTGAACTGGGTGATATCACCGAACGGTACTTGGCCAAAGTTCATGAAGTATGCCCGGCGTGCATACTTGTCCCATTCGCTAGTGAAGACGCATGAGCCCATGACGTGTTGCCCGGCCACACGGAAACCTCCGATGCCTGCGAAGAGGTCGATGAACGTGAATGTCGTCGTCGGCTTCTCTTTGAAGGCTGGCTTCAGTTTGGCGAATGGAGCAGGGGTCTCGCTTTCGCCGGCTTCCGTCACGAACTCCTCCTTGAAGAACTTGGGTTGGTGGGCTTTGTGGGTTAGCGTTGCCAGATCATCCAGGGCGAACTGATCCCAGGGCAGGGTGGGAGTAAGGTAAGAAGGTACGCTGTCCATGAAAGTATGGTGAACGCCTGAACACTATGTTTCTCGATGCCGTTTGTCGAACACAATTAATCACTTTACCATCTAGATGATGGTTAATGTCTGGGGGCCGACTAAGTTTTGCGTCTATGGATCAGTTCAAGCTTATCCCATGCAACTTCAGGTGCCGTTCCAGTAGTTCACGATCAGGATGGCATGTAGTGTCATCTGGAAGCCGCAACTGCTGTCCATGAAGTTGTTCATACTTGGACCCTCTGGCATGCTGGTTCAGCACAACTTTCAAGGCGTCGGGGTCAATCCCGACAATCCCATAATCAAACAGGTTATGGATATCGGCCCGGAGTAGGATGCCATTTCGTGTTTCATTCGTATGGGCTCCGCGGTAAGGTCTTATGTGTGCTGCTTCTAGGCCTTCCCGGACGTCGTAGTCGGTGGCCGAGCAACGGGCACCGTAGGCGTCTAGTAGATCAATGCGGAACTTGGCTTGGCCTTGACGAACTGCTTGGCGAATCTCTTGGAATTTCCGGGTGTCTGCCTCGAAGTCCACGGTTTCCCCGGTGCTGTCTGGATAGTTCGATTTAACGCTACTTTCTGCCGGTCTGCCTATCAGGAAAAAATAGCCAGTTTTCTGATTGTAGTCTGCGACATAGGCGAGTCCTAGGATCTGATAAACCCCAACACTGCGCTGTAGGATGACTGCGACGGGCACGGCGTCTTGCATGTTTTTAAGTAGTGCTTTGTTACGCCATATAGTTGCTGGGTCGGCATCACCTCGTATCTCGTGTCTATATAGGTATGTCCATGAGCCATCCTCCTCGAAAACTGGCGCCTTGTCTGAGTATAGTTCGGTTGCTCCTTTGCCTGAAGATGAGCGAATGCTGAGCACGTACTCACTGAAATCTGGTTTATGGATGCCAGCTGCTTGGGTGGCTAGGAAAACCCCTCCGCTAGTTTTCATTGGGAAACTTACTTCAACTTCTTTGCCGCTCCTTTCATGGAACCATAGAAGACCTTCTTGCTGTCGAATGTCGGGCAAGGACTTGATGCGGTCTTCAAATCTCATGTCTTATAATAGGCTTTGTGTTAAAGGTTGAGGAGCTTGGGTTGCATTTAAGCCTGCATGATTAATTGCATGGTCTTCGAATCCCGCTTGGCCGGAATGATGATGGGCACAACAATGTTTCTTCCAATCACGTCATCGCTACGTCCGTGCCTGAAGGTGTAGCAGTGGAGCTGGATTGTAGTGACTTCAGGATCGGCCATGGAGTTGTCACCGGGATAGCCATTGGAAGGGCTGCGGCCCTGTAGGAGGCCCCATGTTCCATTAGTTACTCCACGTTCACCCTGTCCTCGTTCAGAGGGTCGCATGACCATGACTTTGAACTCCATTTTCTTCCCGTCTTTTATTCCTTCTTCGATCATTAGTTTTAGGAGATAAAAACTAGCATCCCATCTTGCACCGTCGTTTTCATGACTCCAGTTGAACTTAGCAATTATATCATCGAGGACAACGTTAGCATCAATGTAACCGGAGAGATGCTGCTGAGCTTCCGTCCAGTTCTTTTTCGTAGCATTATCCAGTTTTAGCCCCCATTTTTTTTCTACTTCTTCGAGCAGATTCAGGTGCGCGGGGTTATGCTCCTCGAACTTTACAAAGGGATGCATCGGGTAAGTAATCTTGGCAAGGTCGGAGGTTTGGGTCAGCAGCGATTGTATGTTCTTACGAGTTAATTGCATGCCGGCCCGGATCAAGAAATGGCGACGCCACTCCTTGAGTGATTTTCCGGCTTTCTGCATCTTCTTCAATTCTTCGCGGGTGCCTTCTTCGTGCTTAACGTAGTCACGGAAAGCCGCATGGGTCTCTTCGGAGAGGTAGACGCGTGTCAAACTCAGATCTTTGCCGCGATAGCCGAAGAAGCGGGCTCGCTGTTGCATGGAGTCAATCTGGCCTTTGGGCGAGGTCCGTAGCATGTAACTGATCGTCAGTCCTTTGACGGTGAAGCCTACGCCGAGAATCTCGCCACCGATCAGGATGTTGGCGATCGTCCACTGGATCTTTTCCTTGTTGGTCGAATTGACGACGATGATCCCGGACTTCGCGTGCTCGATGGCCTCAGGCAACGACGCGACGATATCGTCGTAGCCGCTCAGGTTCTTGCAAGTTTTCTTCAGTTCCTTGTAAGCTTTGCTGAATTCCTTGATGAGCGCCGCTTTGTCGTCTTCGTCATCATAAGTAAGCGTTTCGTAAGCGAAGTTGAGGTAGTCTTTGGTGAGTTCACTGTAGCGCCAATGCCATTTCGTCTCCTTGTGGGGGTGGATGAGCATCGAACGCTCGGTGTCGCGCTGATCTTTTGCCAGGTTATCGGCCACGCCGACGAGGAACAGTTGGAGGGCTTCCTTAAAGCTGGCAGGCGGAGAATTGGGCAGATCGGGGTTCTTCGATTCAGGTAACTCCTTTTCAGGGATGTCGATGATGAGTTCCTTGTTGGACTTCTCCGGGAAGAATTGACGTCCGCCGACATAGCCATCACCAGGTGTCAACACGACGGCGAACTCAGGGCTTACGCAGTCGGCTACGTGAACGAGCAGCGGGGCCTGCGGAGTGGCTGTATATTGGAGGTAGGCGTAGTCGGGGAGCTTGGAGCGCAGGTTCTTGAGCGCCTTGTAGACGTTGCTTTCCTCTTCTTTGCTAAAGGAGGTGTTGAGGCCGGCCATATGTGCCTCGTCGTCGATCACCAAGGTGGGTATCCCTTCAGCGTCTTTGCCCACGTTGTGAAGTAGTGTAGCCAGATTGTTGATGTGGTTGGAGTGCTTCAGCAGGAACGTTACAACGGTAGCATTCTTTCCCTTCGATGATTTCCAGAGACGGAATTTTCCGCGATAAAAGTCAGCCTCTGTTTTCTTTGGGTTATCTTTGGCCAAGAAGTTCTTCTTGCTTGGGAGGATGAGGTCATCCTCGACCCGCTTCATGTTCTGGGCGAAAAGTTCGTTGGTAACCCCGCAGAGGATAATGATGTGGCCGTAGCCGTTGTCGCGTGCCAGTGAGGACACGCAGGTCAGGCTCATGGTCTTGCCGCTCTGGACGTAGCCGACGACAAGGCCGACGTTTTGGCGCCCGGGTGACGAAGGGCCCGCCGCCTTGATTACTTTCAGGGATTCTTCGACGAGGATGTCCTTCTGATTTTCCGGGATATCAATCCCCTTGCGGAAAATCGCCGTCAGCTCGCCAGGTTTCGGGTCGTAGGTCATGTTAGGAATTCTTGTTGCTACCGTCGAGCAGGGTGAGGCTTTCGTTCATGTAGCGGAGGAAGGCATTGGTATACTCAAGGCCGGCCTGATCGCAACGTGCCTTGGCGAATGAGCTCGATACGGCGAAGCGTAGGATAACTTCGTAGAACTCTTCGTTTCGATTGAGGTAGTTGAGGGCGAAACGGTTGTTGGCGTTGATGGTGATCTTGCAGTTAACCTTGCTGTTTCCTTCACGATCCGTCTCGCGCTTGGCAGAGGTCTTGAACAGCGCGGTGTCGGCACTGTTCTTTTCAACGGAAATAAGGAAATGCCAATGAGTGCCTTCGATGGGGAAACTAAATTCCCTCGCGCCGATTTTTTCGACTTCAAAGGTCGGAGCCAGTTCTTGAGGGTTATCCTTTCCGGTTTTTGTTTCTTCCTCGCTTGGAAGGAGGTCGTCGTCAGTGAAGTCAGTCAGGCCTTCCTTCTTTTTGACGATCTCATTTTCAATCTCCTCGTTTTCTTTTTCGACCTTAAGGCGGAGTTTATCCTTTTCCTCGATATTCTTTGCGCGGTGATTCATGGCCTGCATGAGCAGGTCGAGTCCACCCTCCTGCAGGGCTTTCTTCACCTCCTTGATGAAGGTTTCTTCGTCGTCCCCATTGGATCCCCAAATGATGTCGTCCTTGGTGTGGGTGACTTCGAAGCCGTCCAGGTGAAGTTCTCCGTAGATACGCTGGTAGGGGAAGGTGGTCGAACGGCCGAAGATTTCGAAAGGGCGGTAAGAGTCGCTGGCTCCAATGATCAGGCGTTTGCGTCGGAATAGGTAGAGGCCTGCCTTGCCGGTGCTGCCTTTTTCTAGGACCATCGCATTGCCAGAGACCGTCTGTCCGCCGGGCAGCGTGAACTTGACGTCCTTTTTCCAGGTGACTTCGCCCTTGGGGCCGTTCGGGTAGGCGGCTTTAGCTACGAGGGGGTTCATTTCCTCGAAGGCAACGATGCTCTCGGGGTCGTTCTCGCTGTCACCAGTCCGATAGATACGGATGTCTACAAGTTTGCTGCGAAGGTAGCCGCGGTAGATTTCACCCAGATGCTCTTTGATGGAGGGCAGGGAGGCGATCCGCCGATTTAGCTCCTTCAGGATGATCGTCGTGCCGTGGTGTTTGGCGTTCGGCTTGGTTTTCCAGGACGGCTTGATGATGGTGGTCTTCGTATCGATCATCTGCTGGACGTCGAAAATGACGGTTCCAGTTTCATTTTCATCCAAAGCGTTCGAGATGACGGTCCAATGGCTGGAAAGCCAGATGGAGGCGGTCTTCATGCCCATACCGAACTCATTGAGACCTTTCTTGGGGTCAGGCGGACGTTCGGCGGTCTTGAAGGCGCGGGCGTATTGTTCGCGGGGAATGCCGCCTGCGTTGTCCTTGATCCTGATCTCCTCAGGGCCTACCTCGATATCGATTCGCAGCTTATAACTAGAGTCGAGTTCGAGGAGCGCTTCCTTGTTCTCCTCGAAACTACTAATGGAATTATCAATATATTCGGCGAACGCGTACTGCGCCTTATAATTGAGGTGCCGGATGACATTAAAAATGCCGGCGTCTGGGCGAGCATCGATGCTGCCAGATTCAAGCGGTTCGCTCATGGGTGTATGGGGTGTTCCTGTCTATCCCGCCTAAGGGGGCTGTAAAGATATTGTCTAATATAAGATATGGGGCAGGGTGGTTCTACGAGAATGAGGAAAGAACGCCCCCGCACCCGACTGGTTGTCCTGGCTGACTTGCTCGGCATCACCGTCAAAGCGGGCCATGTCTCCCGGGGTGGACAGGTGACCAAGGAGTTCTTCCGGGAAGTGGCCCAGGCCGTCGGAGTCCCCGGGGAGCTGGCCGGCATCCGGGACAAGGTTGGCTTATGCCAGCTGATCTGTAATTATACGGCCATTCCTTTTGACGAACGCACCATGACTGCCCGTGGGGCCCGTGTCACGAATCGCTGGTTTGATGCAATCTTGGCTAGGTTTGACTCTTTTCGGGCAGTGGTGGTCCAGGAAGGGGCGGACTTGCCCAACTCTCAGCTAGGCCGTGCTGGCTTGGCCGGACATCTGAGGACCGAGCGCGAGCCTCCCGCGGGGCCTGATCTTGGGATTGATGCCGCCTGCTACTGCTGCGGCGATAGCCCTGGGGTGCGGTTAGGCCACCCCGTACTCGAGGCACATTGTACCATGGCCTACCTTAAGTCTGTTAGCCGTTTGCCGTCGGCCAAGGAGTTCGTCGCCGTGTGCCCTTCTTGCCACAAAATCCTGCACCTCCGTGGCATCCAGGCTATGGAGTTTCGCAGGGAACTGCGCCCGTAAGCCTCTCCGCCAGGTATTTGATGACTTTGACATTCACCGCGTTTCCTAACTGTTTGTAACTCAAGGTATCAGCCTGTCGTCCAAATTTAATATGGTACATGCCTTGGAGCTTGGCCGCCTCCTTGGGCGTTATGTATCTATAGTCTGGCCTGGGTTTTTTTGATCCCGCCAATGGGCCAACAATAGTGGTTTGAGTCATAGCGACCAGGGCAGGGTAGTGGGTCGCAGGCTTAACGCGAATTCCGCTTGGCCGGAACTGGATCAGAAGTCTCTTCAAGGTCCTTTTTTCGCCGTCTTTGAAGGCGCGGTTTGCCTGCCACTCGAATTTTCTGCGTGAGGTCGGAATGATTCTGACAAATTCTCCTTCGGAATTCTTCCTTTCTTTGTGGAGTTTGGCTAGCCAGCCCCCGATTGCTTTGCGGCGTTTAGGGTCCTTGGTGAGTTTCAGGTATAACTTGTGATTACCTTTGAGGAAATTTCTTTCCCACTCTGGCATCTCATCAGTGATCACGGGAGGATTGCCAAAAACATCGGACCATATAGGGTGTCCTGGCAGCTCGATGTCGTGGGTCAGTTTGAGGAACTCCTCCCAGATTCTCAGCCAGGATTTCTCTGCTTTGCTCAGTTTATACTTATCGCTTGCGCGTGCTCCTAAGATTGAACTGGCGTCCCAGTTTGGCTTATCCTCTTTTTTTATGAAATCGATGTGTTTAGCGACTTCGATTGGCGCAGCACCTGACTTCAGTTCTTTCTTGCGAGCTAGGATGAAGACCCGGTCTCGGACTTGCGGGCTTCCCTTGTTTTCAGGAAGCTGGTGGGGTGATAGTGTGATTGGTTTCTTCTCTATGTCATAACCTAAGGTCTCGATTCTGCTGACGATGATTTCTAGTGTGTGCTTGTGATTGTCTCCGGCAAAGTTGCGCACATTCTCCAGGATTAGGTATTCAGGCTTAAGGGCTTCCGTAAGTAGTAAGATGTCATGGAAAAGCGTTCCTCGGGTTGCATCCTTGTCGCCCTTTTGGGCCCCAGATTTAGAGAAGGGCTGGCAGGGGAAGCCTCCGCAGATTACTCCGACATCTCCTACTTCGATTTTAAACTCATCTTTAAATCTAGCGGCGATTTTGTGGGGCATGATTTCTGTGTCTTCGTCCTCTGGGTTGCTCCTTGTAAGTGAACGAATGTCTCCGATGAGTTTATTGAGGGTCGACTTACCTTTTCGGATTTTTTCTTTGAAGTTCCTCCCGTAAATCTCTTGGGCAGCCTCGTCTTTCTCGACGGCTAGCAGGCAGTCGTAGCCGAGGCCCTTCAACGCCCAATGGAACCCGCCGATGCCGGCGAAGAGGTCGATGAAGGTTTTGGGCATGCCCATAAGCTGCCACCTGGATAGCTGCCGTCAAGCTCATGGATTGCCTTATTCCTGCGAGTTCCACTGGCCAGTTACTTCCCCCTTGTGCGTTCTTAAGAAAAGTATGAAGTGGGATGATGCCCCTAGACTCCGAGCAGCAAGCGGTCGTCGATGCCCCGATTGACGCCAATATCGTCGTGCAGGCAGGTCCTGGCCGGGGGAAGACCCACGTCCTGGTCTCACGTATTGCCCAACTCGTCGACTCGGGGCAGTGCTTGCCAGGCGAGTTGCTGGTGCTTTCGTTCTCCCGGGCCGCCCGGGACGAACTGAAGCGCCGTATCGGGCTACTGGACGAACAGTCGAATGCCGCGGCGGTCACGATCCGCACCCTCGATTCTTTTGCGAGCTTGGTGCTTCAGCAGGCAAGTGGTGAAAACACAGGCACCTATGATGAGCGTGTCATCCGCGCTATTCGTGACCTTGAAGACGATCCCGATGCTTGCGGTGTGACTCAGTATAAGCACGTATTAGTCGACGAAGCACAGGACATCATCGGCCCTCGGGCGGACATGATGACGACACTGTTCGGCCAGATGCCTCAGGCTGGATTCACGGTTTTCGCAGATTCAGCTCAGGCGATCTATGACTTCAGCCTGCTAGACAACGATGCCCTGACCACTTCGCTTGAAATGCTGAACGTTTTCGAGTGTCGCGAGCTACCTTCGGCAGTCCAGATTCATAGACTTAACAACTACTACCGCTCAAGCGACCCGAGCTTAGTCGAGCTCTGCACGCTCCCTTGGGCTTCTTTGGTCGATGGGGAGCACGAAGCAGCCAAGGCGGGTTTGGACTCCGCCCTGGCGCAATCCCAGGCTGGCGGCTCGTTGGCGGCTCTTTCCTGGCCGACCCCTGATCGCGGCCAATCCCGCGCCGTGGTCTGTCCGAATAATGGTCAGATCTTACTTTCCGCTAGCCGATCTATCCTGGCCGGCGAAGCCGTCGTCATCGCCCGAGGGGAGCGTGACTGGGCCCATCCTGCCTGGGTGGGGCGGCTGTTATTCGGGAAACCTCAGGCTACAGAAATCAACCTGGAACTCCTGGAAGGGGAGCTGAGCTTACGGCTTCCTTCCGGCGTTTCCGCTGCTGACGCCCATCTTGCTTTGAGGCGCGCTTGTTTTAGTGGGAAGAATAATCCGAAGGTCCGGGATATCGTGATTGCCCTGAATCGTGCCCAACAGTTTGTGCCGCTTCCCGCCCCCGACAGGTCTTACAACCCGATCGTTTTTTCTACTATCCATCGTTCGAAGGGCCGTGAGTTCGATGAGGTCGCGTACGTCGATTACGTGCCATGGAAGGGCCAGGAAGAGCCTACCCCTGGGTATTATCAGCGTATGCGGTTCGTAGGTATGTCACGGGCTAAGGTCAGAAATTTCAGAATAGATGGCGGGGTAGCCCCTTTGCTTCGTAAATCCAAGAAGAGCGATCGATGGGCAGAGTGCATGTATATGGGCAGCGGTATGGGGATCAAGGCCTTCGAGGTCGGGGTTCAGGGTGATGTCGATCCGGTGTCATTCGTGAGGTTCCCCTCCCTGGAAGCCGCTGCTTCAGCACAGTCAAAGTTGACGGAACTCTGCAATCGTGGGGAAATCGTCGATCTAGTGCTCGGACCGTCTAGGGAAGAGGGCGCGGCCGCTATCTATTCGATGATTCATCGCTCATCGGGGCTAAAGGTGGGGGAGATGTCGTCGTGGTTTTCCCGGGATCTCCAGGCGACCCGTCAATCAATCCAGGGGTGGGGCAAGGATTTCCCTCTCCCGGTCCGACTGGAGGGCTGCTGGGTGCGGGGTATCTATACGACCACTCCTGGTGACTGTGAATCGATGGAAGGCCTTCCGCCCGAAGTGGCTGCCAGTCTGCTCTGGTGTTACGTCGAGATCGAAGGCTTAGCCAAGGCGGTCTGGCCTTGAGTTGGTAGTACGTTTTCTATTTATTTTATAAATGCCTCTACAGAACGCCTCCGAATGTCGGGACGAACTTCTTGCCTATTTCCGTAAGCACCTGGTGGGTCCAGCCGAAGGCGAAGCCGAGATCATCTCGCTCACCCGTCGTTTCAAGCCGAGCAATGAATACCTCACGGGTACGCTCTACCCGCAACTTCCGGACGACCTGCCGCCCGATGCGAGCGAGGTGACCGAGACCGGGCATGGTGAGAAGTATGATGGCCCCGACGAAGGGTCCGGTGATGGGGCCGCTCGTGAGGCCTCCAATAAGATCCGCAAGCAATCTAGCTGTGGTATCACGTTCACGGTGCCTGCCGATATCCTGATGATCAAGGTCGCGGGTGGCTTCGGCCGTTATCGGCAAGGGGAATCCTCTGCCGATGGTCGTGACTGCTCCTGGACGCGAGAGCCTATGGCATTTTCCTTCGACGTGCCCTGTGGGTCGGCTGGAAGCGAGTCATACCTGCAAAAGGATGGAATGCCCTCCGATGCCGTCCTGCGCGTATTAGTCCGAGAGCCGGTAGACGGCACACGCACTGTCACGGTTTCATTGGTGAATAGCCTTTTCAGCGACTCTGGTAATCACGTCAATGTGACGAGGCTGTCCTTCTTCCAGGTGAACATGGAGGTTTCCCTTTCAGCTGGGGTCTTCGTGGAACGTCCCTCTCGCGGGATTACCGGCATGGATGCCGACCGTAAGGAAGCCCTGCTGCTTCACCTACACAGCAAGGAATACGCCATCGGCCATGGCTGCGCGGCATCCTGGCTGCCCGGCGAGCTCGCCCCAAGCAAGATTAGGGCAGAGTTCCTGCCGTATGCGGACGTCTTGCCGCTCGTGGCGCCTACGGATCGCACGGCCAATCTTAACATGGGTGTGTTGGCCGCCGATGACACGGTTGCTGCGCTCGCTTTGCTTTCCGAGATTCCCGCTAAGTATGCCGCATGGATCGAGGAGACGCGTGCTACTCGGAGCGGTGGGGTCCCGGAAGAGTTCCGCGATGTCGCGGATGCGCAGTATGCCCGCTGCACGTCTTCAGTTGCTCGGATCTCGGCTGGAATTGAAGCCCTACGCGGCGATGCGGACGCACTTCTCGCCTTCACCTTGGCGAATAAGGTGATGCTTGAGGTCATGCGACGCTCGGAATGGGAGCGAGACAAGGCTGCAGGCGTGCCCTACGACGAGACCCAGGCTAAGCCGGTTGCCGAATGCAATTGGCGTCCGTTCCAGCTCGCGTTTGTCCTGCAATGTCTGACGAGTATTACGAACCGCCAAGGTTCGGATCGTAAACTGTGTGACTTGCTGTGGTTCCCGACGGGCGGCGGCAAGACGGAGGCCTACCTTCTTCTGACCGCATTCACACTATTCTATCGTCGCCTTAAGCCGCTTGGCGGGGCGGCTTCTGCCGGCGGTGTCGCCGTGATGATGCGTTACACGCTTCGCCTTCTTACGGTAGATCAGTTTGTCCGTGCTTCACGCATGATCTGTGCTGCTGAACATGTGCGAAATACTCACGCACGACTTCGAGGAACCCCCAAGATCAGCATCGGTATGTATGTGGGCGGTGGTTCGACCCCAAATAATTTCGACGAAGCCAGGAAGGCTTTGAATAACGTCCAGCGCGGGATGCCCATGGACGGCAAGGGCAGTCCTTGTAAGCTGGTGTCTTGTCCTTGGTGTAACACGACGATCACGCCAGCCAATTACCGTGTTGAGATGCGTTTAAAGCGTATCGCCTTGCCCTGTCCGAATCAGGCGTGCGATTTCAAAAACGATATTCCAGTCCATGTCGCGGATGACGAGGTGTTCGCGGCTCGGCCATCATTGATCATCGGTACGCTTGATAAGTTTGCTCAACTCGCGTTCAGGCAGGAAGCGGGAAACTTGTTCGCTACCGACGGTGCGAACATGAAGCCTGATCTGGTGATCCAAGATGAGTTGCATCTGGTGAGCGGACCTCTGGGCACAATCTCAGGCCTCTATGAGGCCGCCATCGATAAGCTATGCGAGTCCGCTGACGGAGTCCGGCCGAAGGTGATCGCGTCAACCGCGACCATCCGAAATGCGGGCCGCCAAGTCATCAATCTGTTTGACCGTGAAGTCATCCAGTTTCCTCCTCCCTATATCGACTCGCGCGACTCCTTCTTCGCTCGTGAACTGAGCGGAGCTGCAGGTGTGACAAAATCGCGACGTTACGTGGGTATGTTCGGTGCTAACAAGACGACCCAGGGTATCATGATCAAGTCGGCAGGCGTGATGTTACAGGGCGCCAAGGAACTTGACGCTGCTCCTGCGGTAAAGGATCCCTATTGGACCACGGTCGGCTACTTCTGTAGCTTGCGTGACCTTGGCGGTGCTATCGTGAGGGTGCAGGACGATGTGCGCTCCTTGATTCAGGCCTTGGGCAGCCTTCCCAGTTCAAAGGGCGCCCGCAATCCCGCTAGCCCTCTTGAACTTACCAGCCGAGTCGATGAACAGGGTCTCGTCTCCACGCGCTCCCAATTGGGCAACAGTCTCGATGCTGGCACGGCCGTCGACTCGGTGCTGTGCTCGAACATGATCTCGGTTGGCCTAGATATCCCACGACTCAGCCTGATGTTCATGCTCGGACAGCCCAAGACCACGGCCGAGTATATTCAAGCTTCCAGCCGAGTAGGCCGTAAGTATCCCGGCCTCGTTTTCATGCTCTACAGTCCGAACCGCTCCCGAGATCGATCATTCTACGAGCATTTTCAGCGCTATCACGGAAGCTTCTACGCCGAGGTCGAGGCCACCAGTGTAACTCCTTTTGCCTCTCGTGCTCGTGAGCGTGCACTCCATGCAGCCTTCGTCATTATCGCCCGCCATACTGTTAGAGCCCTTGCCGGACCTAAGGGGGCGGGGGCCTTCGATCCTAGTATGCCTGAGGTTCAAGCCATCAGGGCTTACCTGCTTGACCGCTTCACGCGCCAGGACCCCTCGGAAGCCGAGGACATCGAGCGGCATCTGGATTCGATCATTGATCGTTGGGCGGGTAAGGTGGCCGAGTACACCGCAGGTCTTTGGTATTCTGGAAACGCTGACGCGGCCGGTAACCTTTTGGTGTCTTTTGAGGCGCAGACCGCATTACTTACCGAGCCCACTAACGAATTCCCCACGATGAACCAGATGCGCAACGTCGATGCGATGTGTGGTATCTCAGTCCTTTCCAGATAATTACCCAGATGAGCACCATTAAGATTCGCCGTCCGCAACTGACCGAGACCTTCGGTATCGGTGCGATTTTTGACGCGCCGGGGATGTCGCTGATGATTTCCGAAAGCAGTTGGGATTCCTCTAAGCTCATGGAGGTTGAAGAGCCGCGACTAGTGCGTCGCCTCAAGGTGGACCGGCTGCTGACTCCAGTCCCTGCTGATGACAAGTTTGTCACCTCCGCCTCGGTACCGGCCCGCCGCTTCCCATCTTGGGCTTACTGCCCATCATGCAACGCCCTGGCTAAGCTTGCTGACTTTGGCCCCATTCAGAGCGTTAAGAAATGCCCTGGACGGAATTGTGCCGGCCAGCAGTTACTCCCCTCGCGTATTGTAGTCGCCTGTCCGGCGGGACACATCGATGATTTTCCGTGGTTCCGTTGGGCGCACACAGATCGGCCGTGTAGCACCCCGGAGGGGAATGGTAAACTTACCTTGGTTTCGACGAATAATTCCACGTCCTTCGCGGATATGCGCGTAGTCTGTCAATGTGGGTCTTCCCGGGATCTGGGCGATGTCCTCATGCCAGCAGCTCTAAAGAGCGTCGACATGAACGGCTGCCAGGGGGGTACTCCATGGAGGGTGGCGGGAGAGAAGGAGGAATGTGGTCAGACTGTTAAGGTGCTCCAGCGTGGTGCTACGAATGTTTACTTCCCGATCCGGGAGAGCGCCGTCTCCATCCCGCCGTATTCTGGGCATGTTCACATGGTGGCGAACGCCCTTTGGGGGATGTTTAAGGATCTGGATCCCGCCGATGACCTTTTTCGCCTTAATGTAACTCACCTTGCTCCTAAGCATAATCTTACTCCCGCTGAACTAACCGAAGCACTTCAAAAGAAGCGTGCCGAGGTTTCCGGCCAGGAGGCAGACATTGACATCAAGATCGACGAATTTGCGGCGCTTTCTCGCCCGCCTCAGAGTGGCACGTTCCGTGACCAATTCATGGCTGAGAAGATTGACGTCGTCCCTGAACAGCATGCCCATTGGCTTAAGTCGGTTACTTTGGTTAAGCGACTTCGCATGGTCACAGCCCAGGTAGGTTTCAGTCGAATCGAATATCCTCTTGATGATAATCTTATCCGCGAACTGAAGCTTGAGGCGGATGGGAAAAAATGGCTACCTGCCAATGAGGTTCGCGGCGAAGGAATCTTCCTGGAGTTCAAGTCACAGCATATGAACGATTGGGTTGCCAAGAATAAGGCAGCGTTGGAAACCCGTCTTAAGCATGTCCTGCACAAGGCCAAGGATAGCCGGATCATTCAGCGAACAGAGTTGCCGGCTTCGCCGCAGGTGATCGTGCTTCATACCTTGTCTCATATGCTGATCAACGAGCTCGCGATGGAGTCCGGCTATTCTGCTTCATCCATTCGTGAGCGCCTATACTGCCTGAAGGGTGCTGAGGAGGGTCAGCAGCGCTTAGGCATCTTGATTTACACCTCATCCTCAGACTCCGAAGGCAGTCTCGGTGGCTTAGTCCGTCAGGGCAGCCCCGAACGCCTGGCAGGCCTGCTCGACAAGGCTCTGGAGGCCGCCAAGTGGTGTTCCAACGACCCGCTATGCTCGGAGACTTCGCCTGAGCAAGGGCAGGGTACCGAGGGTATGAATCTAGCCGCCTGTCATTGTTGCGGCCTGCTGCCCGAAACATCCTGCGAACTATTCAACGCCTTACTAGATCGCACCCTCCTTACCGGAGGCGCGGGTATCGAAGGCTTTATCTCCTGATTTCATTTTATGGCAAAATTCTTCCCGGATATCCCCCCTGACTTCAAGAAGAGCGAAGCAGAGTGTACCCTTTATCGAGTCCTTAAAGGGCTCTCAGATGAATGGGCTGTGCTGCACTCCGTCTATGTTCATCAGCATGCTTACAAGCGTTCTGGTGAGGCGGACTTCTTGCTCATATCTCCCAGAGTCATCATGGTGATCGAGGTCAAAGGAGGCGAAGTCTATGCCGAGGCAGGGGAGTGGTGCTTCAAGAACCGCCACGGTGAAATTAATCGTAAGAAGGAATCTCCTTACCAGCAGGCCGAAAGCGCGTGGCATGCCCTGAAAAAGTTGGCGCTAACTCGACCTGGGGCTGAAGAGCTGCTGAATAAGGTAGCTCACGGCTGGGGATGTTTTTTCCCAGATTGCATTATTCCGCATGGTCAAGTTTCGCCTAACTCATGGCCTATGGAGATGATTTGCGACCGAGCAAGAATCGACGAAACTGGTACTAAAGTCGCACTGCTAGAAATGGCAGATTTTATTCTGAGAAAGGATGAGGAATTGGCCGTAGGTAAGGGTCGGTCAGCCCCGGTTGGCCTAAGTCAGTCTGAATATGCGGCTCTGGTTGATTGCTTCCGGCCTAACTTTAACTCGATTCCCTCGATGACATCGGCAATCCAGGCTACCGACGGCGAGTTGGTCCGTCTGACGACCGAACAAGGTGATGCGCTCTGGGGTATGGAGGGGATTCCCCGGCTCTTGGTTCACGGCCCTGCGGGGACTGGGAAGACCTTGATCGCCGAAACGCGTCTTCATTCCCTGTTGTCACAAGACGAGAACCACCGTGTGGCGCTTGTCTGTTTTAATGTCCATTTGGCTGATCATTTGTCGGCGATGAACATGTTAAAGATGAAGCCAGGTCGATCTTTCATCGGTACGGTGCATTCGCTGCTGCGGGAGTATTCCCCTGTACTTAAGGCCAACCCAGGGGACCATGCCGGCTGTCTCCGTGATCTCCAATCCTGGTTGGTGGCCAATCCTGAAGGAGCATTCGACTCGCTGATCATCGACGAGGGGCAGGACCTTCGTGCTCAACCCGTCTTATGTGCCGCGCTAGGGTGTTTACTCAAAGGCGGATGGGCTGCCGGAGAGTGGGTGTGGTTCGAAGATCGCGGTCAATCGCTCGTCAAATATGCTGAGGGTGCCTTTGAACCCCCGAGCCAAGTTGCTTACCGCTTGAAGCGTAACGTGCGCAATAGCTCGCACATCGCTGAGTTTGCCAATAACGCTACCAGTAATCCCGCGATACCTTCTGATATCCCTGGGCATGTGGTTAAGTCGCATCTTTATAAGTCTTCCGACGACATCGGTCGCTTCGCCGAACTTGAGGCGGCTGTCAGCGGTTTGATCAAAAAGGGTTTTAAGGCAGAAGACATAGTGATTCTGGATTACTCAGGAGCCAACGAAACGCTTGCCGGGGCAAAGAAGATTGCAGGCTTGGCGGCCTTTGGTTGGACAACCTCTGGCAGGAAGAACGTCATTCGCTATACCACAGTCAGGAAATTCAAAGGTATGGAGGCGGCTGCAGTCATCATCTACAACGTCAAAGGCCGGATCGAGAAGGACGACCCTCTGTTCTATGTCGCAGCGACTCGACCTAAGGTGAGTCTTACAATCATGGCCGACCAGGCCGCGATGGAATCGATCTCCAAGATGATGATTGGCTGACTTCCTCAAAAGTGCCAGATGCGAGCGGCGAGATCTGCCAGCATATCGCGTCTTTCCGTCATCGCATCTTCTCCTAGGTCGGCGACTTCGGTCTTTCCATTGAATTCGATGCGATGATCGATTTCCATGGTTTCAGGGTCGGCCATGAAGAGGTTGCCTAGTGAGCCGCCGATCGCCTGAAGGTTGGCGGAGCTTTTAAAGCCAAGCTTTTTGGCCTCATAGTCACTAGCGTCGGCGTCAAAACTCAGACCTTTCACGAGTTTGAAAGAGTCTTCGGATTTCTTCGGGGTGCTCAGATAGAGGAAGGGGATCTTATCGGGGTTTCGCAGCGCGTCCTGGAGGCGGATAGCGATCAGTTTGGGTAGTTTTTGGTCCCTGCCGGAAGGTGCGTAGCGTTGGAATGCGGCCTCAAACTCATCCTGGGCGGGGAATCCCTTGATGTCCCGCAGGAATTGGTAGACCTTCTCCTCGATTACCTCGGGGTCTTCGGAGTGTTTCCCTTTGTAGATCTCAACTGCGAGCTGTGAGTAAGGCTTCTCGATGAAATTCGCGCCGTATTTGCAGATGATGAGCTTCATACGGGCTCGTTCGAGGGCGAAACTTACGCGACGGAGCGCGTCGTCGGCGGCCTTCGGGTCCTTGTTCAATCGAAGCAATACGCTCAATAGGATCGGCCGGGCGAGTTTATCCTTCATCGCGACGGTTAACGGGTAAAGACTCGCGAAAGAGTAAGTCTTCTCAGCGACTGCATTCTCGACTGTGTTTGGTGCGGTATCAAATGCCTTGAGGAGCGGCACGCTGAATAGGATTTGTTTGAGTAGGTCAGAGTGGGTCTTCTTTGGATCCGTGCTCTTGGCTAAGGTCTCGTTGAATTCGTTAAAAAGATCGTCCATTCGGGCGAATCGACGGGTGGACAGCCAGAACGTGCGCAATCCGTTGTTCACCGTAGAGTCTTCGTTGTCGTTGCCTAAGATCTTGGATATCGAATGGCGGTCGCTCTCGAAGGTCAGTTCAACGAGCGATTGTTGCTTAGGGTCCGGTCCGTGAGTGTAAAATGCGCTCATGATGAGTTCCCACGTTTGTAGCGGAGTTCCTCCTGCATTAATGGACGCAAAGACGCGCATGCCTTCCTTTCTCTGGTCTGTCTCGATGATGATGAGTTTGACGCCCTCGGAGAGTCGCGCGTAGATTTCGGACGCAGCTTTACTGCGAGAGGTGGTATTCGTGTCGCGCAGATAGGCGTCGCAGGCTCTCGCGGCTAGATCATCCAGGCAGGCGCCAGCCTTATAGATCGGAGTGTCTACTAACGCAGCATGCCAGCTGGCGTTTCGTTGGATGACGCCCTCGTCATCAGCGTCGCCGGCTTCGGGACTATGGTTCACTTCGAGTTTCGTGGCCACTTCGCGATAAGCGTCCCGATCGCTGCAGAGCTCTTTATTGCCCGCTTTGTGCAGGATGCGTGGATTCAGTCGGTCGGCTTGTAGGATGGTCCGACTGGCTTTCTCAAGAGTTTGTTTATCGGCAAGTTTTGCCAGGCTCCACAGCATGATGGTGAGCGTGGTCAGGCGCTGCTGGCCATCCACGAGGTCGATTTTATTGTTGGTAGGGTCTTTGCAGATGACCACGGAGCCGAGGAAGTGTCCTCGATTGTCCCCGCTGCCGGTGAAGTCCAGGCCGTTAAGGATGTCCTGAAAGGTGGTCGTGATCTTTTCCTCCGTCCATTTGAAGGTGCGTTGGTAGTTCGGCACGTCCAGGCAAGGGTACTTGAGCAGGAGTTGTTCGAGGCTGATGACTTTGGCGTCGAGGGGCATGTTGTTTTATTAAAAACGATTCTTGTAGGGTCAATTGATTAACCGCACTGTGCGTTTTGGATGACCCCTGAGCGTTGGATGTCTCTCAGTTACCCAGAGCAGAAAAAGGCTCTGGTAGAGGCCGTGTGCGAAGAAGAAGTGTGGGACTGGGCTGATGAGGAGGTTTGGCAGGAATTCTTTGATGCGAGCGACGTGTCCCAGCGGAAGACCCGGCGGTTCGTCGATATTCAAAGATTAAGGACTTTTTTCGGCAGCCGGGAACTCGATGATAGCGATACCGACCTTGGAATGGATGCTAACCAGTATCTCTATTTCTCGAACAGCCTTTTCGACAACCTGCCTCGAACTCTTCAGCTTTTCCCGGAATCATACGAACTCGCGTTACTTGATTCGGTTGGCGCGACGTTTGTCACTCTGGATACGGTCTATATTCGCACGCATGATGTCTATGACGATTTCCTTGAATTAAAGTTTACCCGCAAGGTCTACACTGACGGTCGTGATGACGAACTTGTTGGTCCCTTTGAGCCCGATGAAGCGCATGATGTGATAGATCATACGGGTGAATGGCTTGAAGCGAGTGCCGCGTGTCGGGAAGACGGCTCGCAGGATGATGCTCAGGATAATGCCGACGACGACGCAGAGCCCTATGATCGACTCAAAGATCTTCCTGATGTTCCCGAGGTTGATAAGGACTTAGAACGTAACCTTCGCTGGACCGAAGACGGGGATGACGAGAGTGGCTTTAGCATTCCCGGTTATGATGAAACTACCGAATCGCCTGCAGGTGGCCTTGGTGACATGCTTTTTGAATAGCCAGATCTAGGTTGGACCAGGCTTTTACATCAAGGAGGCCGAACACGGGGTCAGGCCGTTACTCGTCAGGTACTGATACTAAACGCATAGATATAGTGCGGATTTGGTATCAGGCAGATTCAGTAACGGCCTGACCCCTTGGCTTGGCGTAGAAGTTTGCGCACGTTGGCGGCGCTGCCGAGGTGCAGTGCCTTGGCCAACCATGCCGAACTCGCCAAGGTACGCGCCTGGATGGCCTGCGCTACCGCGACCTTAACGCCGGCACTCTTGCCGAGGCCAGGTAGATCCTCCGGCAGGATACCGGCGGCGGCGAGCGCTTCGCCTAGGATACGCTCTTGTTCGGCGGCACGTTCCTGTCGGTGGCCGTCGGATGTCATCCCGGCACGTACGGGTAGACCGACCGCTTCGGGCAGTGCCCCGGCTTTGGTCTTACGCGCCAAACCGAAAAGCTCGTCATCGGTGAGGCTACGTTCGGCCGATGCCATTCGCAGGCGCAGTCTTTCTTCGTATGCGTGCCAGCCGTCAGGATCGTCTTTGAGTCCGTACAATGCTCCCAGCATCGGCCCGATCGTCAGTCGGCCGCGAAGTGCGGGCTGCCAGACCAGTCGGTAACTGTTCCATGGGTAATGCCGAAGTTCATCCAGGGATACGATTCCTGCCGCGACTGGGTTGTAGTGGACATAGTCGACTTTGTCTCCGGCAAGCTGGCCGAGAGGGTAGTGGTCTGCTCTGTAACGGGATTGGAAGACGTGTCCGATCGACCCTCGGAAGGTACGGTGCTTGTTCGCGAAGGCCGAAAGGAGGGCATGCATGCCTATTTCGATATCCGCCTGGGGCGTCGTTAACGCCAAATGGAAATGGTTGGTCATGATCGCATAGGCATGGAGTTCCCAAGCCAGCGTCTCGCTCACCTGGAGGATGGTCTCAAGGAAGACGGCCTTGGCGCCGTCTGACTCGAAGATGGGCTGGCCGAGCTCCGCTCGGTTATAGACATGATAGAGGCCTTGGTTGGAGAGCGTTCGCTTTGATCGGGGCATGACTCCTGTTGCCATGAATACGTCGGTAAATCCAAACAGGTTACCCTTCAGGGGCTATGCCCTAATCCAAGGGGTCAGGCCGTTACTCCTGATGACTGATACCAAACTCAGGCCTTTCAGGCAGATTTAGTATCAATCAGAGTCGGTAACGGCCTGACCCCATACATCTACGTCCTGCTTTGTATTTGTACGCGCGGCGATGCTGGGCGACCACTACTCGATGCGTGCCGTTTCGGCGATTTACGGCACCACAGGCGACACTAATGAATTTGAGTCCGCAGTCTGGGCTTACGTCGCTTTGGAATTCGGTGCCGGCGAAGACTCGTACCTCGGAGAAATGGTCTCTAACGCGGTTCGACGCTTGAAGCCGGATCAAAAGGAGCTGGCTCGTCGCCGAGCCGACTCACTCATAGTCGAGATTAGGAAGAACAAGGCTACCTACGATCTGCTGATCGGGACGGATTTCTAACCTGCGGGGCCGAACACGAGATCAGGCCGTACCTTTAGATCGCTGAACCGAAAATTGCCTGAACGCGACCAAAGGTCGCGAGGGGACACGTGGGCACGGGGACGCGGGGCGTAATCGAGGACCGGAGGAACTGACACCACGAGCGAGCTCCAGAAAAACTCTGGCCACCACTCATAATGGGGTCAGACCCCATTGTCGGGCATGCCTGCCTAAAAAATCTATCAATACTCGAGCGGCAGGCATGCGATTCCGAAGAGTGCATCGGCAAGGTCGGCGGCGCGTAAAATATCAGATTTCTTTATTTGGTCATTCGTATCGAGCGTTACGTTGCGTAGGGTCGCAATGTGCTTCGAGTAGCGCTCTGATAATAGTTGATCAGAAAGTGCGATGCCGATGGGTGTTAGGCTAGGGGTGGTGCGCAGTTTATTGAATGCCCCTTGGTGATGACGTATCTCCGAGAACAATGCGTAAGACTCAATCTGGAAGCCGGGGTCATTGAGGTTGAAAGGATTGCCACCGCGGGTCGAATCAAGGCGGTCGACAAGGCTTTTAACTTTTTGCTGAATCTTTTGGGCTAAAATAATTCGCTGTTGCCGGACGATTTGAGCTGGAGTTCCGATTTGATCGCGGGTGGCGAAGACTGGGATGGAGGGAGGTTGTGCCGAACCTTCAAAGGAGATGGGTTGTGTGCCTGCGTCGCGCATCTTTGCAATGTTGATAATTCTGAAGTCATCTCCCGTGTATTTATCTTTTGAGTCATTCACTAGTTTTGAAAGTGCGAAGGGTTCATCGACAGTCGCCATCTTGACGGCGGCATACAGGTCGGCTTTTCCAATCATCGTTGTCTCAATCGCGTAAAGAAACTTTTTATTATCCATGTCGTGGACAATAAGATAGGCGTGTTCAGGGACGAGCATGATGCTGACGTTTAGGCTGATTTTCCTCAGTATTGATGCGAGGAGTACCGAACCGTCGAGGCAGTTGGATTGTTTGTTGGTCAACGAATCCTCGAGGAATCTTACATGTTGGAATTCGTGGTGCGTTGAGGTGGTGGTAGTCGTTATGCTCGAATAACCTAGTCCGCGATTTTCTAACGCTTTCCAGATTGCGTCTATCTGCGGCCATACTTGCTCGGTACCGCTTTGGTATCCTACGAATTCACCGCAAATATTGGTTTCTCTCGCTTCCAGCAGGAGAGCATCAATCCAAGGGTGATTTTCATTTACGTAGCCTGTTATCGTCTGGAAATCTTTCGAACGGACGTGGCTGAACGTGCCATCGGCCTGTAGGTTGCGCACACCCATGGTAAGAGGGCAGTCGTTAATCTGATGGAGCTGCAAGGTAGCTGTGATGCTTTTAAATTCTAATTCGCCACTTCGGCGCACTTTAAAGGTCAGGTTGCAACTTGTGGTCTGATTGATCTTACGGATTGCCTCATAATCGTAAATAAGGGCGGGTTGCGCATTGACCACCAGTGCGTCATTTTCAATCAAGATACTTTCCGAGGATTCTTTGATGAACCGGTCGCCGCTGATTGTAATATCGTAGCGTTCACCCTTGCGAACGTTTCGAAGGATAACGCCGATCAGACTGCCACGGCCGTAGTGTGGAGCTTCGCCTGGCGTAGGCGTGTGGGCCTTCTTCGGAGTGGAGGCATTGGTGATGATTCTGGAGGCGAATAATTCATTACCCATGCGAAAGTATGCCTCGACCGAGCTCGCGTTGGGTGAACGCTGGTTGGCCGCTTCCAAGGCGGGTGCAGCCCCCTGTGTGGCTATTTTTTCTACCTCGTGATTAGTCCCAACGTCCGTTTGGCCCGCCAAATCTTTGGCGAAGTTCGCTAGCTTGTCCCGGAGCCTCGGCGATGTCATGGCTCCCAAGAAAATCCCGCAAAATAACATTACCACGAATATGCATCCAGGGAAGAAGCGAGGCTCCTGGTTCGGTCTGCTTGCCTGGGGTGGACCGGCCGAGGCTTTTCTGGCCTTCGACAGGATTCTTGAAACCTCCTTGCGGGCATCTCGCAGGATTTCGTCAGGCGTTCGCTTGCCCGAGTGTTTTTTGTTACCGCTCATTGGTGTTTTTATGTATAAAAAATAAGTAAATCGATGAAATTAGTATTCGTTCTGCATTACTTTATAAGGCATTCGCTGGTGCTGGTATATCACGAAAAGTGACCTTATGATTTGCTCTATTACTAATATTTAAAGCGGAGGCCGAACACGGGGTCAGGCCGTACCATTGGCTCGCTGAACCTCGACGCGACCAAAGGTTGCGAGGGGACAGCGCTTGCGCGAGGGGACATGGGGCATACGCGCTTGCGCGAGGGGACAGGCTGGCAAGTTGACACGTTGACAAGAGCGCGGCGAAGCCGCGAGGGGACATGTGGGCAAGGGGACATGGGGCACACATAAGAGGCCCGGAGGCTCAGAGGCTCGGTGGAACAGAGAGAGGCAGATCAGCTGGCAGGCTGGCACGTTGACGCGTTGACAAGGGAGGCAGCACGCAAGCGCGCGGGCATGCTGGCATGGTGAACTGCTGCGAAGCAATGGCAGGGGGATGCAACGCTTCGGGTGGCGGGTGGCAGCCCCGGGTGGCAGGTGGCGGGAATTGCTTAGGAGGTACTGATGCGAAGACACCAGTACGCTCGGATTGCCCAGGCTGATTCCAATCTAGGCAATAGTGTATGCTGTTATTCTGTGATGAAAGTGGCGATCCGGGTCTGCCGATGGAGCCCGGCAGCTCGTCCTATTTCGCCGTGGGAATCCTTTGTTGCCGTGATGGAGCGGAAGCCGCGCGTCTGGCCGCAGCGCAGGAACGGCTGAGGGCAGGTCTCGGTTGGCGGGGTGAGTTCAAATGGTCCAAGATGCCAATCGGCGTCAGGATGGATTACATGACTAGCATGGCTCCGATGCTCCGTTCGTACCGAGTGGCGATTTGGGATAAGCAGAGAGTGGTGCTAAGGTCTAATTATCGACCGGAGGTGGAAGTCATGCGTTCTTGTCTAGGCTCCTTCGACCGCATCGAAGCAGCCGATAGGATTGTCATCGACGGCGAGCGTGATCGGCTGCGCGCTTCGGAGATAAGAATCGCTTTGGGCGTCCGGGAGGTCCGTATGGAAAGATCGCACGCCTGTCCTCAGTTACAGGTGGCTGACATGGTTGTCGGTTTCCATGCATATGCATGGCGGGTAGGCTGGCGTAATGTCCCCAAAGGGCTGCACCACCTAGAAGCGAATCTTAGGTGGTGCAGGTAAAGGGGCGAGGTCTGGACTATCCTTGCGGAAAGCCGCCCATGGTGAGGCTACCTTTCATGCCAGACCCCATTGCGTAATTCAATGTGTCGAATGTCTGCGTACACTCAAGCCGGAAAAGTCCCTAGGTCATTGGGTAGGGGCGAGCATCCTTGCTCGACCGCGGCCGGCCAAGGATGGCCAGCCCTACCTGTATCAGGTGTTGGCGGTTAGCGGTTGGGAATGCAGAGAGACAGGGGAGGTAATGCCTCAGCTATTATGTAGGACGAAGACCCCTTTGGATCGAGATTCTCCTGGCGAAGTCTTCGGCGCATTGTCGATTTCATCGCGCTTGATTCCCCACCACTGATGTCTCAATCTTTCCTTACATCCCTCCATGCCGATTCGGCGGCTGGTCGTGGGGCGGCTTCGGAAGAAGCCGCCCCCTTTCGTTTAGAAAGGCGAAGGCTTGCGTGTCCATTGAAGGCACGTGGCTCCCTTGACTTTATTCCAAAAACGAATAACTATGTCTCCTGATGAACAAAGCTGGGTTCTCTTGCCACACTCGGCCTACCTGCGCGACCTGCGTTGGTATGCGAAGAAGCGGCCAGCGGAACTTTCGGCCGTCCTTCGTAACCTTGAACGCACCATGACCCTTCTCGCAAACAGTCCCCACGCTCGGACAATCCAGGCCGGCTTCCTCCACCCGGAGCCGCACGGCATGGTCGCGATCGATCAGCGCGGCGGGGCAGGGCGCCTGCAGGAGACCCGCCTCTACTGTTATGCCCAAGCCGATACCCGGACCTTACATCTGCTCGGCATTGGCGATAAATCCTCCCAGAAAGCAGACCTCGCCCACCTTTCGCCCATCGCCCGTACCCTTAATTCCTGACCATGGCCTCACTTAAGACCATCTCCCGCCGTCCAGCCGCATCTGCGCGTACCTATCGTAGCGTCGACGAGATGCTTCGCGGACATGGCTATCGCCGGGTTGCGGACGCTGTGCGGCAGCTTTCGGCTAAGACCAAGCTGATCGACCAATTGATCTTAGCCCGCGTGGCCGCTGGACTCACCCAGGCGCAGATGGCCGCCAAGCTTCGTTGCAGCCAGAGCCGGATTTCCAAGATCGAGGATAGCCAAGATGCCGACCTCAGCCTTGGCGATATTCAGGCCTACGCTCGCATCGTCGGATTGAAGCTCAAACTGGATCTAAGGTAGGGAGGCGATGACGTCGCATCAGCGGTAAGGCCTTCATTTTCGGGTCTCGGGTCTCGGCCGTCAGGTCCCGGGTTCAGGTGTTCGGGTGCAGGTACAGGTTCAGGGCCCGCACCCGTACCCGAACCTGAAGACCCGCACTTGATACCCGATTGCCGAGACCTGTGACCCGAAGATGTTCTTCTGTTCAACCGAGCCTCTGGGCCTCTTGCTTGTATCGCTGTATCCCTTGTCAACGTGTCAACTTGCCAGCATGTCCCCTCGCGTAAGCGCTTGTCCCCGTGTCACCATGCCAGCATGTCCCCGGTTGGGGTTTACCCCAACCAATGTTTCCAAATCATGACCATGGCGGCGGTGTCGAGTTCGCAGTAGCGCATGAGTTGTCGGCGGATGGCTTTACGTTCGGCGGGCTGACCAGCGGCGAGGCCATAGCGGACATGCTCATAGGCACGCATGGCGCCGGTACCGTTCTTGACGATGTCCATGGCCTCGAACTGGGTGAGGTCGATGGGGCTGCCTTTGGCGGAATCCTCTAAGGTGAGAGCGGGCAGGGCCTCGTACGGGTTCTTGACGGCCTTACCGTGCTGGTCGACGGCGTACTTGGGGAAGAGTTTCTGGATGGCGGGATTCTTCCAGATCACAGGCAGGACGGCTTTGATGGAGTGGCTGCCCTTCATGGCTGGGTCATAGAAATGGCCGCGCGAGATCTCGAGGAGATCAAGGGTGCGCTCACTCTTCACCGCGGTCTTCTTGCTGCCGGGCGTTCCCCAATTGCGATCCACCCACGAGACGAGGTCGGCCTTGGAGGCGTCGCCCCGAATTTCGTCGGCGAGTTCCTGGGTGATTGTGATCTCGTAACTGGACCAGTGGTAGATGGTGCCTTGTTCGCCGAGGACGCGGCGGAGGGATTCGAGGAAGCCGACGTTGGGGTTCTCGGATTCAGTGTCGAGCCACTCGACGTGCCGAGGTGAGGCACCCGGGTTATCGATGACGTGGCAGCTCCATTGGAAGGCGACTTGCCCGTAGGGGCGGCAACCTGGGGCGGAGGGCAGGGCCCAGCGCGTGCCTTCGTAATCGAGGAAGAATAGCGGGTAGTGCTCGGGCAGGCAGCGCATTAGGCCGGCGGGGTTCTTGGCAAGTTCGGGCGAGAGGAACGGACGTCCCGTGCGCACGGCCATGATCTGACGTTTCCAGGTGCGCTGCAATTTGCCGTCGCCGACGATGTCATCGTCTTGCAGGTCGGTAATCTGCGGTGCGCGCGGAGCGGCCTGCGCAATGATGCGCTGGATTGTGCCGGGATTGCCGCGCTCTAGATTACCGAGGAAGCCGAGCGTGAAGAGGTGGTGCTCGGCGCGGGCTTGGGTGCCCCAGCAGAGGTCGTAGCCAGAGGTCTGGCCAGGGACGTTGAATTCGCACGACTTGCATTTCAGCCCGAGCTCTGGGCTTGGCCAGCGGTGGCCTTCGGCAAAGCCACTGAGGGTAGCGGTAGCCTCGGCGATCGAGTGTTCCTGCGGGTGGGCGCTCGCGACGGCTTCCGTGGCGTCGATGATCGCAATCAGGGAGGAGGCATCGCCGGCCTTGGCGTTGCCTTTGTACACGACCTCGGGGCGGCCACCGGAACTTTGTTCGGTGATGGAGAAGAGCCCGCGGCATTCTTCGGCGTTGGCGATGCCGTTCTTGTTCGGCAGGTAGAACCAGGCGCGAATCGTCTTATCGATGCCGGCGGCCTTGAGGGCGAGTCCGGCGACATGGACTTGGAAAGCGAGGTCGATGACGTACGGCTGCCAGGCTTTCGTGTTGAGGGTGGTCGCCTCTGTCTCGAGCTGGGCATCGGCTTCGGCGGAGGCGGATTTGATTTCGATCAGGTCCATGAACGAGCCGTGGACGCGGATCATATCCGTCCGGGCCATCAGGTCGCCGTGGGTGAAGGTCGTCTCGTGCAGGGTGCAGTCGCCCGCTTTGATTTTGGCCAGCGTCCGCGCCGAGGCGGCCGCATGGCTTTCCTTGGGCACATACATATCTTCGCCGGGGTGGTAGATGCGGACCAGCTTCTCGAACATGTAGCCACCGCGGGCGAGCATCTGCATGTACTCATCCTCATCGGACTTACGGGGCAGGGCCGGACGGACCAGCGCATGCTTCAGCTTGATCGGACACGACAGCCCCAGTTTGAAGAGAGATTTGGAGAGGGCAGGGGCGGACATGGCGCTTATGAATGGGGGCCTGCGCTATAAGCGCAAGGGGACACGCGCTTGCGCGAGGGGCACGCTGGCAAGTTGACACGTTGGCAAGGGATTCAAACGAGAGGCCCGCGGCTTAGAGGCTCGGTTGATCAGAAAGCTGCAGCGATTCAGGTGACGCGTGACGGGCACGGGCATCGGGAGTTCAGGAATCGGCCGTTCGGCCATCGGGAGCTGGCACCCGGCACCCGGCGGCTGAAGGCTGAACGGCTGACACCCGAAAGGCTGACCACTGTGGCCGTCACCCGTCACCTGGAATGAATCATGCCCGAAGCATTAATCCCGGTTTCCGGTTTCCCTTTGAGTGAATGTATCGTTTCGGTTGGTAGGTGGCGGGAGTGGTAGGGGCGCGACGGTGTCGCGACCGTGGATCAAGGCGGACGCGTGCGCCGACGCGTCCCTACCTTGATACAGCTAGGGCAGCACGCGGTGCTACCCCTACCACGATACAGCGGCCTGAAATAACCAAAAACTACGAACCAAGAACTAAGAACAGCCGTGAGCTACAACTATGTCGTGACGCGGCCCCGACCCTACCGGATACAGCGGATGCGATGTCATCGCATCCCTACCTGGCTCAGCGGGGGACGAAGGCAAAGAAGGCGAGGCCCAGGACGATGATGATGACTAGACAGCTGCAACAGGATCCGATCGTTCATTCCTTCAGCTGACTACGGATATTCTCGGGAAGGGTCCGAATGTCGCCGTACTCCACCACGCGTCCGCCCGTAAACTTTACGTAGTGAATGTCGCGATAATTACCGGGCTGCCGACGCCAGAAGCTGCGCCACACCTTAAAGGTCAGGTACTCGGAGCCCGTGACAGTCGAAGCCGTGCGCGGTTCGCCCAGCACCGCGACGACGTCTGCCTTGTTCATGCCTTCGGAGATGCCTTCGATATGGCTCGGGCCGCCGGAGCAACCGACGAAGCACATAGAGAGCAGGGCACCAAACAAGGCGAAGGGGTGGCGCATGACTAGTAATGTTTTTATTAAAGACCACGCCTATCCAATGTTTTCAACGGGGGCCTGGGGCGGCGTCGGCGGCGTGCGGCGCCGGCGCACTGAGGGCCAAGGGCGTCAGCAGGAAGGAAACCAGGATGCCAAAGCTGAGCGTGGTGCCCAGCCAGCTCAGGGCCGGCATGGAGCAGAAGGCGAGGAGCCCGAAGGAGAGGAGGGTGGTGAGGCAGGAGGCGATGACCCCGGCGAGGGCTGAGCGCGAGCGGGCGCCGCCTTCCCAGAGGAAGATTGAGTAATTCACGCCGACGCCGAGGACGAGCAGGAGCGCCATGAGGCCGAAAACTGAGGCAGGCACGCCGACCCAAGCGGCCAGTACGGGGGCCCAGGCCACGCCGATCGCGGTTGGGAGGAGGAGGAGCGCCCCGCGCCGCACGCCGTAGCGGGTGGCGAGCACGGAGAGCGCCAAGAGGAAGGCCAAGGCGATCCAGAGGGGGCCTGGTCGGCGAACTTCTGCTAGGAGTCGGCTGATGCTCGTCGCCTTGTCCACGAAGGTGATGTCCGCTTCGTCCGCAAGGGTGGTGCGGACCTGGTCAGAGTCGGTGACGTCACGTAACGTCACGAGGTGGCACCACTTACCTTCATGCCGGAAGCGCAGGTGACGGAACGGCGTGGATTCCGGCAAGGCCATGAAGTCGCTCAACGACAATGGAGTTGCTTCGGCTGTCCAGAATCCGGGCTTCGGGGTAAAGCCGATCTCGTTGAACGCTGTTTCCAGTTCCGTCCTTTCCCGTGAGAGCTCGCGTCGATAGGCGGTGAGCGCTTCTTCCTGTCGGCTGATTGAAGGGGTCAGGTTGGCCAGTGAGATCCAGCCGCCGAGCTGACCGGCCTCGCGGCAGCGGACGAGACGTGCGTGCAGAGCTTCGGCTTTCTGCAAGCACGCTTCATCAGTGCCGGCCGCCGGGTGGAGCAGGATGAACTGCGGTGACATGCCGGCGCCGAGCGTCTGGGTGACGACGGCTTCTTGGCGCAGAAGTTCGGGTGGGCGATTGATCAGGCTGCGGACGTCATCGTCCGTCCGGATGGTTGAGCCGAGGCAGAGGCCGACGACAACGGCGAGCACACCGGCGGCAACAGACTTCGATCCAAGGCGGCGACCGAGGGAGCGGACCATCTCCGCCAGGTCGCCGAAGACAGCGGAGACCTTACCTCCGCGGAGGACGCCGGTCGCGGTGGGGCCGAGCAGCACGACGGTCGCGAACGCCGTGGCGAGGCCAGTGAGGGCGAAGACCGCAATCTGCCGGATCGAGGGCAGGGGGACGAGCGTCATCGCGGCGTAGCCAAGTAGACTGGTGCCCAGCGCCATGCCCAGCCCGGGAAGGACGCGTCCAAGCCAGCCCGTGACGCGCTCTTCATCGTCCGAGAGCTTGGCGGAGACTAATTGGATCGAGTAGTCGGCGGACTCGCCGATCAGGCTGACGCCAAAGACCAAGGTGAGCAGATGGATTTCGCCAAAGACGAGGAGCACCGCGGCGGTGCCGCCGACGACGCCGGCGGCGATGCTGGCGAGGGCGGTGGCGAGCATAGCGATCGAGCGGAAGACCAGCAGCATCAGGAGCACGACGCCGAGCACCGAGCCTATGCTGATGAGATCGGTGTCGTGGCGGGCGCCCGTTTGGGCGGCTTCGGCGTAGAAGACCCCGCCCAGGCGGTTCACGGAGGCGGCTGGAATCCGTCTGCGCAGGTCGCGCTCGGCCTGGTCGACGGCTTTGGCCACGGCCAGCTGCGCCGTGTATTCGCCGATGTTGGGTCGGAGTTCAAGGATGACGAGGACGGAGACGTGCTCAGGCGTTTTCGCGGTAAGATAGCCATCCTGCCAGGTGAGGGCCACTTGCGGCCAAGGGAGGGAACGGAGGTGGTCGTCGGCGAAGCCAAAGGGGTCGTCGGCGAGGCTGAGCGTGCCCGTGGTGGAGAAGGTCCCGTAACTCCGTTCGAAGAAACGTCGAGGGAGGTCGGCCGTAGCCTGGGTCGGCGCGAGTATCGGAGCCGCGTGCTGGAAGAAGGCCAGCACCGCCTTGCCTTGTGGGGGCGGCAGCTTGGCGATCACCTTGGCGAAGGCCCCGGAGTCGCGCAGCGAGGCGGCGACCTCGTCGGTGGCGACGATCGCGGCCGGTAGGTTTGGCGACGAGACGAGGAGGAAGGCGCGGTTGGCGCCAGAGGCGGCTAGGTGTTCCAGTGCGGCTTGGACCGGCGTCTGTTCGGAAGCCCGGGGCAGCAGGGCGAGCAGGTCGGAGCGCACCGCTTGTCCCTGGCTAAGACGTTGGGCGGTCCAAGCGGCGACAGCCCCGAGCAGGAGGAGCCAGAGGGTGAGCCAGTGGTGGCGGATCATCGCTCGTCGGCTTCCGCAAAGCTACGTCGCTCGTCGGCGGAGAGGTCGGGCGTCGGGCGGAAGCCGGAGAACATCAGGCGCACCTTGCTGCCGGCGGCTTCGTTGATGTCGACCTGTTCGAGGTAGGTCCCGAATCGCAGTTCGATTGATTGGAGGGCCGAACGGACTTCGGCCGATTTCGGTGTGAGAGTGAGGTGGAGTTGCGCACCATCGCGGCGACCTTTGGCGGAGAAGAACTCGGCGAGTGGACCGTATTCTCCGATGAGCACGGCCCGGATCATCCGGCTGATCCGGGCTTCGATGCCTGGTCGGTCGGTGTTCGGTCGAGAAAGCGGCATGACCTTAGTCGAGCGGGCGAACTCCGGACTCAGGGTGCGAAGGATTACGCCCAGTTCGGCGGAGACAAGTAGCTCGCCTTTAGCGCGGAGCGGCCGGGCGACGTCCGGCAGGGTCTTCTCCTGGGTGAATTCGGCCCGGAGCAAGGGAGGCCGTTCGATTGCGGCGAACGCCTCGCGACACGCCGTTTCATCCAGCATGACGGGGGGCGAGGCCCAGGCGTGCGGGACGATGGAATAAAGCAATAAGAACCAGCCGATGGCACGCCTCGGACGCATGTCGGACCGTAGGTCGTAATATATTAAATGTCAAATATGCTAAAAGTTTGCAAGGAATGACGAGGGGTTTTTTATGGGCCCATGAGCTTACGCCCCTTCGCCATCCTAGTCATAATGTTCCTTTTTGTCGGCTGTCATCATCATGACCGTCAGTATGCCCAGACTATTGATGATCTGGTAGCGCGAAAGGCCTCGAAGGCGGATGTCGTGCGTGAGTTTGGCGCGCCCGTCAGTACTTCAGTCGACGGCAATAAGGAGACGGTGGTTTACATCCCCGCTGCGAAGACTTCGCGTAAATCAGTGACCAAGCTAGTGAACGGCGTCGAGACCAAGGAGGATACTACCACCGCGACGCCTGGTAAGTTTAAAGTTACCATCGTTTATATCGCCGGAGTCGCTGTCGGTGGTAACGTGGCACCGACCCGGACTCGGTAATAGTAAAGTCAACGGCAATGTGTCTCCCGTCGCCCGCAAATCTTCTCTAACCATGCGTCTCATTTCTTATCTCAGCCTGCTCGTCGCTTTCGCCTCCGTCGGTTGCACTTCAGTGACAGTGGAGCCGCTGGCTCCCGGTGTGAAGGAAGTCTTGGTCCGGGAAAATCCGAAGGTCACGATGGATGGTTTCCTGCCTTACGTAATAAAGAGTTTCGAGTCTCGAGGCATCGCCACGAGGGTGATCAAGGAATCGGATACTGCCGGTGACGCGTATGTGGTCACCTACACGGCCTTACGCTCATGGGATGTGACGACCTATCTCTCGTCAGCCGAGTTCTGGGTGCATCACCGCAGCGACCTCGTCGGCCACGCTGAGTATCATTTGCGGGCGAAGGGCGGGTTGGCGTTGACCAAGTTCCAGCACGTCGAAACCAAGCTGGATCCGGTTTTCGCCGAGTTGCTCCTCCATTATCCGCTCCGCTCACAGACACCCGTCCAACCGTGAGCTCTGTGGTGTCTCTGCAGAGTCTACGGTTTCCCGTAGTCCGTTGGCATTACTGGGAAGGCGCGGCAAACGCTTTGCCCGAACTTAATTCGGTCGATCCACTGCTGCGGCGTCGGCTAAGCCCGCAGGGCAGGGCGGCGTTGGCCGTAGCGGATATCTGTGCGGGTGACATCGGTCCGGTCCGGGTCGTCTATGCCAGCCAGCATGGCGAGCTCACGCGGACTTTGGGTCTGATGGAGAGCCTCCGGCTGGAGAGTGTCGACGGACCATCCCCGGCGTCCTTCGCTCTATCGGTACTTAATTCTACGCCAGGCATCTATTCGATCGCGCGAAAGGATGTTTCGCCTTCCGTCGCGTTGTCGGCCGGCGAAGAGTCCTGCTGGTGTGGCTTGCTGGAAGCCGCGCTCACGCATCTTGACCTTGGTAAGCCGGTCTTATTTATCTGCGCCGACGCCCCGGTGCCAGCGCTATTGAGGCATGGCGTGCCCGATCCGACGCCGATTCGTGCCTTGGCCGTCTTGGTCGGCGCCGGCGGCAAGGAATACTCCCTGAGTCAAGACAGCGCTGAGGAGCCAACGGCAAGCCACGCCTTAGCCGCGCTCGCCAGTGCCTTGCGCGAAGGAGGCAGCTGGACGCGGGCGCACCGTGCCTGGAGGCTGGAGCCGCATGCTTAATGCAGGACGAATCTGGCGAATCCTCGCCACGGGATTCTGCTTCCTGATGTTCACGTCTGGTTCGTTGTGCCTTTCTTGCGGTTTCCTGCCCTTGCTTTGTCTCCTGACGCGTGATCAGCAGGTCCTGCGTCGACGCACCCGCTTCTTTGTACAGAAGTTCTTTCGGTTCATGACTTGGCTCATTGAGCATACCGGTTGCATGCGCCTCAAGGTGGATGGCGTCGAGAGGCTACGCGACGCCGGAGGCGTGCTCGTCTTGGCGAACCACCCCACCCTCATCGATGTCGTCGTGCTCATGGGCTTGATCCCACAGGCAAACTGCGTGATCAAGTCGGCCTTGTTCCGGAAGTTAGCCCTTGGTCGTACGCTCCGTTCGGCAGGCTACATCGAGAATGGCGAGCCTGATCGACTCGTCGAGGATTGCCGGCGGACCATGGAGGCCGGCCAGCCGCTCATCATCTTCCCGGAGGGCACTCGGACGACGCCAGGGCAGCCGATGGTTTTCCAGCGTGGCCCCGCACACTTATTGCTCGCCTCGGGTAAGCCCATCCTCCCCGTCATCATCCGCTGCCGTCCCGACTCCCTCCTCAAGGGGCAATCATGGTATCATGTCCCTGATCGACGTTTCGAGCTAGAGTTGATTGTCCTCGAGCCGATGCCGCCCGAGATTTGGGCCGACGCGGTGAACGGCGAAGTCAGGCCGATGGCGGTCCGAAAATTAACTCGCCAATTGGAGTTATTTTTTATGTCTAAAGAGACCCTTTTCAGGTCCGCCCCATGACTCCCCTTCATCAGGAAATCAAGACGCTCATCGTGAGCACCCTGGCTTTGGAGGGGGTGACACCGGAGTCGATCGGCGAAGATACCCCTTTGTTCGGCGAGGGGCTCGGCCTGGACTCCATCGACGCCATCGAGCTAGGGGTCGCCATCCGCAAGCGTTATGGTATCTCGATCGACGCCGAGAGCGACGACCCCCGCCGGCACTTCGCCTCCGTCAACACTTTGGCCGCCTTCGTCGCGGACCGCCGAACCTTTTAAATGAATCAAGAAGAAGCCTTGTTGAAGATCCGTGAGATCTTCGCTAAGAATTTCAGCATCAAGCCGGAAGACGTCATGCCGACCTGCAAACTCTACGAGGAGCTAAGTCTGGACAGTCTGGACGCCGTCGACCTTGTGCTCGAACTGCAGGATTTGACCGGTAAAAAAATCAAACCCGAGGTATTCAAGGGCGTCCGGACGGTGCAGGACGTCATCATGATCATCGTTTCGCTCGAGGAGGGAACCGACCCCGGGCAATGAAGGGCCGGGCGGGCGCAGCGGTGACCTTTCTGCTGTCGCTTGCGGTAGTCGTAATGGTGTTCCTTCTGCCGCCGTATTGGCTGGCGTTACCGCTTCTCGGCATGGCGGGCGGGCTCTTTGTGTCGCGCAAGTCCTCGTCGTGGTCCGATCTCCTCGCGCCGGTGCTGATGGCGGCTTTGGCAGCATTTGTGTTCATCTCCGACAGTCGCCAAGCGGCGATGACCTATCCTATCGTCGTCAATCTCGGGCTACTGATGTATTTCGGGGGCAGCTTGCGCGGCGGCCCGACGGCGATCGAGCGCCTGGCGCGGCTGGAGCAGCCCGAGCTGCCGGCAGAAGGCGTCCGCTACACGCGCATCCTGACGAAGGTCTGGTGCGGTTTCTTCTTTCTGAACGGCTCGTTCGCCGCCTTCACCGTGTGGTGGGGTGATGCCCGACTCTGGGCCCTCTATAATGGCGGCGTCTCCTATTTGCTGATTGGTTTGCTCGTTTTCGGGGAGCGTCTCGGGCGACCCTACTTATCGCGGGTGTTGCTGGGCGGCTCGTCTGCCGAGACCGCCGCTCTCACGAGCCGTCTTTTGGGCGCGGCGCGTACGGACGAGGCGTCGGTCTGTGTCATCGGGGATCGGGTCGTCGCGCTCGGTCAGTTCCGCGAAGATGTCCTGGCGAAGGCCCGCGCGGTGGCCGCCAGCTCAGTCCAAGAGTGGATCATGGATGCAGCCGAGGGCTATCCGTTCGCCGTCGATCTCTTGGCCGTTTGCCTGAGCGGTCGGCATGCGGTCGTGCCGCAGAATCATCAGCCGGCGACCCTGGCTTCGCTGCGGACGCGTCACCCTAAGGCTGTCTTCTGCGGGGAAGTTGCTGCTCACTCGGGAGCCGCGTCATTCTGGCAACCTGCTGACGGTGGGCGGATTTCTTTCCATACCTCAGGTAGTTCCGGTGAGCCGAAGTGCGTCACCCGCGCCTTCGTCACCTTGGTCGGCGAGGCGGAGACGATGGAGGCGGCCTTTGGCGGGCAGCTTGGGGCAGCACAGGTGATTGGCACCGTTCCCCACCACTTCATTTACGGCACCATCTTTCGGATCATTTGGCCGCTCTGGTCAGGACGGGTCTTCCGGTGTGATCCGCTGGGAGACGGCTATGCCGTCCTAGCATGCCTCCGTCGCGGCGGGGACTTCGTCTTGGTCAGCAGTCCGTCGCTCTTGGAACGTGTGCCGGCGGAGGACATCCCCGACCTCGCTCCCCTGAAGGCCATTTTCTCTTCTGGCAGCCTCCTCCGTTCGGAGGTCGCCATGCGATGGGGTTCGCCGGTGGAAATCTATGGAAGTACCGAGACCGGTGGCGTCGCGTGGCGGCGGCAGCAGAAGGGTGGGGAGGCCTGGGAGAGTTTGCCCGGCGTCGTGGTCTCTGCCGGGGTCGACGCCCGGCTTCGCGTCGTCTCGCCGTTCGTCGCGCCGGGAGGTGAGCTGACCGCCGATGCTGTCCGAATCGGCGGCGACGGCCGGTTTGAATTGCTCGGCCGCGTCGACCGCATCGCGAAGGTCGAAGGAAGGCGAGTATCCTTGCCGGAACTCGAAGCCATCATCGAGTCGCATCCCGCGGTGCGTCGCGCGGTGATTTTCCAACCTGAAGGCCATGCGCGGCTCGCTGCGATTGTCGTGCCGCGCGGCGAGTTACCGACGGTCGATTACATTGCCTTAGCCGCCGAGCTACGGGCGGCCTTGTTGGTTCGACATGACGCCGTCGTTGCGCCCCGACGATGGAAATTCCTCCCGCGGCTCCCGGCGGACGCCCGGGGGAAGGCGACGCAGGCGACCTTGCGCGCGATCTTTGATCCGCCTAGCGAAGGTTTCCCGGCCGCAGCCGGCTGGCCGCAGTTGCTGGCCCACCAAAGTTTGGAAGACGGCGTGCGCCTCACGCTTAAGGTGCCTCCGGAGTTACCCATATTCGCCGGCCATTTCCCCGGCCTGCCGATCTTGCCCGGCGTAACAATCATCGATTGGGCTGCTTTAATTGCTGAAACCTATCTAGGCGTTTCGGCTGAATTTACTGTGATCGATAACCTTAAGTTCAACGCCGCCATTTATCCAGCGGAGACGCTCGAGCTCACGTTGACCCGCTGTCCCGATGGTGTACGTTTCCGTTACGACCACGATGCCAAGCTCAAGGCCTCCGGTGCGCTGCTCCGCCAATCTGTGCTCCATGTATAAACCTTGCTTCATCGTCCCGTCTTATAACCACAGCGCGGCGGCCGTCGGCACGATGGCACGGCTTTCCGCCCATGGTTTGCCGCTCATCTTAGTCGATGACGCCAGCGATGCGCCGAACGCCGCCATCCTCGCGCAGGTCGCGGCGGAGAATCCTTTGGTCAAGCTCGTCGTACTGCCGATCAATCTCGGGAAGGGTGGGGCCGTGATGGCGGGCTTACGTGCCGCGCGGTCGGCCGGTTTTAGCCATGGCATGCAGGTCGACGCCGACGGTCAGCACGACCTCTCCGTACTCAAGGACTTCTTCGCGGCAGGGCGGGAATCGCCGGAGACGATGGTCTGCGGGTATCCCGTTTACGACGCATCGATTCCGATGGGTCGTAAACTCGGCCGTTACCTCACGCATTTTTGGGTGTGGGTTGAGACCATGTCCTTCGAGATCAAAGACTCCATGTGCGGTTTCCGGCTTTATCCCCTCGAGGCCACCTGCGCTTTGTTGGACGAACAAACGCTACCCAGCCGGATGAGCTTCGATATCGAGATTGTGGTTCGCCTCCATTGGCGCGGCGTGCCGATGGCCTGGCGGCCTGTACGTGTCACTTATCCCGTCGACGGAAAGTCCCACTTCAAGCCCCTACTCGATAATGTCCTCATCAGCTGGACGCACACGCGGCTAGCCTGCGCCATGCCGTGGAATCTCGCCTGCCGCGCCTTTGGCCTCGGCGGGGTACCTCGTCGAGGCACGCATTGGGCGCGGGCGAAGGAACGCGGATCCCGTTGGGGTCTGGCCTTCACCTCTTGGGTGCACCGCTGCTTCGGCCGCTGGCTGGCCCTCCCGCTTATTCCGCTCATCGTCACCTATTTCTTCCTTACCGGCGGGACCGCCCGGCGGGCCACGTTGGATTATCTCCGCCGATTGCATCAGTTCACCGAAGGACAATCCCCGCGGCCTGGCTGGTGGAACGCCTATCGACTATTTCTAAAATTCGGCTTTTCCGCTCATGATAAACTGACCGCCTGGCTCGACCCATGGCTCATCGCCGAATTGGATTTTCCAGACATCGACATGATGCGCGAGGCGCGAGCCAACGGACGCGGTGCGCTGATTATCGGCGCACATCTCGGCAATCTGGAGATGATGCGCGCCGTCGCGGCCCGCTATGGTTTTACTGGCTTCCACGCGGTCGTGCATTTTGCCCACGCGGCCAAGTTCACGGGCACTATTAAGGATGCGGCACCCGCCTCCGCTCAGGATATCATTCATGTCTGTAGCTTTGGTCCCGAGACCGCAATACGCCTCCGGGAGATTATCGATCGTGGCGAATGCGTCGTGATCGTCGGCGACCGCACACCTCAGAGTGAGAACGGCCAGACCGTGTCCGCCGATTTCTTGGGCGCCCCCGCCGAGTTTCCCCGTGGTCCGTTCGTCCTTGCGGCCGCACTGGAATGTCCGGTCTATCTATTCTTCTGCCTTGGGCATAACGGCGGCTACAAGGTAGTCGTCGAGAAATTCGCCGACCAGATCTCTTTGCCGCGCGCGCAGCGGGCGGAAGTCTTGGCCCAGCTTGCCCGTCGTTATGCGGCAAAGTTAGAGCAACTTTGTGTCGCACATCCCCTGCAATGGTTCAACTTCTTCGATTTCTGGCAACCCCGCCCAACCCCTGTTTCCCATGGCCCGCGCAAATAAATCTCCCGTCACCGTCGGCCAGTCACGCCTGAGTATCGAAGACGTCGTTGCGATCGCGGTGGCCGACCGGCCGATTGGCCTACCGAAGTCCGCAGCGTATCGCCGGCGCATCATCCGTGGCGCGGAATTTCTCCGACAGGCCTTGGCCGACGAAGATTGCGTCTACGGCGTCAACACGGGTTATGGCGACAACTGCACGACCGAGATCCCTGCCGACCTTGTGGCCGGTTTGCCGGATAACTTGATTCGCTACCATGGCGTTGGGACGGGCGCGCCCTTAGATGCCATCGCTACGCGCGCTGTGTTGGTCTGTCGCCTGAACTCTTTGTCGCTGGGATTTTCTGGGGTCCGTCCTGAGCTTTTGGAACTTCTTGCTGGCATGTTGAACCGTGACGTTCTCCCGCGCATTCCTTGCGAAGGTTCGGTCGGAGCCAGTGGTGACCTTACGCCCCTTTCGTACGTCGCCGCCACCATGACCGGCAAGCGACGGGCCAGCCATGGGGGCAAGATTATGAGCTCCATGGCGGCGCTGAAGGCGGCCCGTCTTCAGCCAATCACCTTGGCGCCGAAGGAAGGCCTCGCGCTCATGAATGGAACGGCCGTGATGACCGGACTGGCGTGCCTCGCCTTCGATCGGGCGGCATACCTTTCCCGGGCAGCCAGCCGTATTACCGCGATGGTGAGCTATGCCATCGACGGTAATCCCGAACACTTTGACGAGGTTTTGTTCTCGGCTAAACCACATGTTGGCCAGCAAGCCGTTGCCGCTCGCCTGAGGTCGGACCTCGGGGTCAAGCGGGGGGCGTCGCATAGTCGCATCCAAGATCGATACTCTGTCCGCTGTGCCCCGCATGTCATCGGCGTGCTGGAGGATGCCCTGACGTGGGTACGTCGTGATCTCGAGAATGAGGTCAACAGCGCCAACGATAATCCTTTGGTCGACCCAGTGAGCGGCCGGATTCTGCATGGTGGTCATTTCTATGGTGGTCACGTCGGTTTCGCCATGGACGGGCTGAAGCTCGCCGTCGCGAGCGTCGCCGACTTGTTGGACCGCCAGATGGCCTTGCTCGTGGATGCCCGTTACAACCACGGTCTACCCGCGAATCTCGTCGGAGAGACTGGTCGGGCCAAAGCGTTACAGCACGGCTTTAAGGCACTGCAGATCTCGTGTTCCGCTTGGACCGCCGAGGCGCTCAAGCTGACCATGCCCGCCACTGCCTTCTCCCGTTCGACCGAGTGCCATAACCAGGACAAGGTCAGTATGGGGACGATCGCCGCCCGCGATTGCCTACGCATCCTGGAACTCACTGAACAGGTCGTCGCAGCCATGTTGCTGGCTGCGAGCCAGGGTGTGTTGTTGCGGAGTCGGCTTGCCGGAGCTTCCGCACCCGGTCGAGCCTTGCGTCAGACGGTCGAAGCAACCGAGCGGGCGCATGGACGTCAGACTGTCGATCGGGAATTAGACGTGATCATCGAGGCCTGCGTCCGTCGACTGCGTGCGAAGCAGGTGCCGGTGGCTGGCTGAACTTAGCGCACCCGCCGGAAGACTAGGGAGGTATTGATGCCTCCGAAGGCGAAATTGTTACTGAGGATATGCTCCGTCTCGATGGCGCGGTCTTCGTCTTTGATGTAGTCGAGCAGGCCGCAAGCCGGGTCGGGTTCGACGAGGTTAAGCGTCGGGGCGAAGGAGCCGCGTTTCATCATCTCGATGCCCCACCATGCTTCGATCGAGCCACAGGCTCCTAAGGTGTGACCGAGGTAGCTCTTCATCGAACTGATGGGTATCGCGGCACCCAGCACCTGGGAGGTTGCGTGGCTTTCCGCGATGTCGCCGCGGTCGGTCGCCGTCCCGTGGGCGCTCACGTAGCCGATGGCGTCGGCTGATAGTCCAGCGTCAGCTAGGGCCATCTCGATGCAACGGGCCATCGTCGCAGAAGTCGGTTGCGTGGCGTGGGCGCCGTCGGAATTGGTCCCGAAGCCAATGATCTCGGCATGGATGATGGCGCCGCGGGCCAAGGCATGTTCGCGATCCTCAAGTACGAGTGTGCAGGCGCCCTCGCCGACCACGAGGCCATCACGGGAACGATCGAACGGGCGAGGGGTAAGGGTGGGCGTCTCGTTCTGGGTACTCGTCGCGAAGAGGGTATCAAAGATGAGCGCGTGGGCGGGCGTGAATTCCTCGGAGCCGCCGGCGACCATCATCGTCTGGCGGCCGCTGCGAATCGCCTCATAGGAGTAGCCAATGGCGTGGCTCGCCGAGGAACAGGCGCTACTGGTCGGGATGATGCGACCTTTGAGCTCGAAGTGTAGGGCGATGTTGACCGCCGTCGTATGGCTCATCGCCTGCAGGTAACTCGTCGAGGTGATGCCCTTGGTCGACCCCGTTGAGAGAGCGTGGCCGCAGAGGCGAATCGGATCCATGCTGCCAAAGGACGAACCATAAGCCACGCCCATTCGGCCATCCCTGATAGTGACGTCGGCGTTGAGACCGGCCTCAGCGAGGGCGAGTTCCGTGGCGCGGACGGCCAGCTGGGCGACCCGTCCCATGGAGCGGGTGTTCTTGCGCGGCCAGTGGGCTGGCACGGCGAAATCCGGGACCGGGGCGCCGAGTCGGGTGTTCATGTTCTCGAACATGTCCCACTCCGGGATACGGACGATGGCGTTACGGCGGGCGTGCAGATTGGCCGCAATCGTCGGCCAATCGCTGCCGAGGGCGGTGACGCCGCCCATGCCTGTGACGACGACGCGGTGGCTCATATCAGGCCTCCGTTCACGCCGATGACCTGACGGGTCACGTAGGACGCCGACGGAGAGAAGAGGAAGGCGACCACGCCAGAGACTTCTTCGACCGTGCCGGAGCGTCCCATCGGGATCGCCGGGAGCACATGGGAGCGATCGACGTCTTTTGTCATCTCCGTGTCGATGAGCCCTGGGGCGACCGAGTTCACGGTGATACCGCGCGGAGCCAATTCGACCGCGAGGGCCTTGCCGGCGCCGATCAATCCGGCCTTCGCCGCGCTATAGTTGGTCTGGCCACGGTTACCAGCTACACCCGCGACCGAAGAAAGCAGCACAACCCGACCGCCGTCACGCAGGCGAACCATCGGCATGACCAGCGGGTGGAGCACGTTGTAGAAGCCAGACAGGGAAGTATCGATGACCTCGCTCCAGTCGAGCGGCTCGATGACGGCGAAGGTATTGTCCCGGATGATTCCGGCGTTCAGCACGACGCCCCAGTAGGCGCCATGAGCGGTGATGGCAGATTCCAGTTCGGCTTTCGCCTTGGCGAGGTCGCGCACGTCGAAGCTGAGCACGTCAGCCTTGCCGCCGCAGGTTTCAATTTCCCTGACCGTCTGGGCGGCCTCCTCGAGCCGGGCGCGACAGTGGATGGTCACATGGAAGCCGTCCTGGGCTAATCGGAGGGCAATCGCCTTCCCGATGCCTCGGCTGGAGCCGGTGATGAGGACGCGACGGTTCTTCATGGGGTGCGGGGGGACGTCATGTAGGCACTGAAATCAGCGGGGCGAAAGACTTTTACGGTCGCCGAAGCGAGTTTTACCTGCCTCGCAGAAAACAGCACGCCTTCGAAGGCCCCGAAGCCGGAGGCATCCTGCATTTTCTCTTCGATCACGACGGTGATTTCTTCGGCGAGGGGGAAGAAGGGCTGGGTCGCCTCGTAGCGTCGAGTTCCCAAGAGCACACCCAACGACGGTGCGGCGTTGGCGTTCGTTTGTCGGGAATGCAGGCTATTGTGGGCGGCGATGGCTTGGGCGATGATCTCGATGCCCATGAACGAGGGTAGTCCGCGTTCGCCGCACCAATGCTCGAGCGGAGGAAGATAATGGGCGACAAGTCGCGTCGTCGTGAATTCCGAGACACGATCGAGGAAGACCATCGGTGCGCGATGCGGAATCAGATGCTCGATGGCCGGGAACTCAGTCATCGCGTGGCGCTGAAGATCAGGCTGACGTTGCTGCCGCCGAAGGCGAAATTGTTCGTCATGCAGATACGTCGCGCGGCCGGCGGGAAACACTGTCCTAGGCCGGCGAGACGGAGCGGCGGCAGGTCTGGGTCCGGCTGGCCATCCCAGATGTGGGGAGGAATGATGTTGTCGGTGATCGCGACGCAGCAGAGCGCTGCTTCGATGGCGCCGGCGGCCCCGAGCGCGTGGCCCGTAAGAGGTTTCGTTCCGCTGCAGGTGACGCCGGCTGGGAAGACTCTGGCCATAGCGAGGCTTTCCATCTGGTCATTCTTAATCGTCCCAGTTGCGTGGAGATTGACATAGTCGATGTCGGTGGCGACGAGCCCTGCATCGTGCAGGGCGGCACGCATGGCAGCCTCCGCACCTCGGCCCTGTGGATCCGGGGAGGAAAGGTGGTAGGCGTCGCAGCTTTCTCCTACGCCCAACAGTTCGAGCGGCCCGGATTCCCGAGAGAGCAGGAAGACGCTGGCACCTTCCCCGATATTGATGCCTTTGCGGTTCGCGCTCATCGGCTGGCAGCGGTCGGTTGCGACGGCTTCGAGCGCAATGAAACCCTCGACGGTCGTGCGGCAGAGGGAATCGGCACCCACGACGAGCACCGCGTCGGCCACACCTTGCCGCAGGAGGCGGCGCGCAGAGATGAAGGCGTTGGAGCTCGAGGTGCAGGCCGTGCTCAGAGCGAAGGAGGGTCCCGTGGTGCCGAGCAGGTCGGCGAGAAAAGCGGCCGGCGAGCCAAACTCCTGCCTGGCATATTCATAGTCATCGCTGATTTCGCCGGGCGGTCGGCAGAGTAAAGCGTCTTCCGCCTCGGCGATTCCAGAGGTGCTTGTCCCGGCGACGATTGCGAAGCGCGAGTGACCGATGGTCGCAATGGTCGTCTGAATGTTGGTTTCGATCGCCGTCAGGGAGGCCTGGAGGATGCGATTATTCCTGGTATCATGCTCCTTATTCCGGATGGAAGGGAACTGGCCCTCGACGGCACCGACGAAAGCAGGGGCGGATTTTTTCCGCCACGTGGTCGCGAGCCCCATTCCAGGGCTCTGGCCTGAGCGAAGGACCTCCGCATGAGCATTAAGCGCACCACCCATCGCGGAAACGCTGGAAAAGGCCTGAATGAAGATGCGCGCGTTCATGGCTGGGGGGCGGTTCGCACGGTGATGGTGGCACCGTAGCTTGGCAATCGGATGGTGCGTTGGCCAGAGGGGGATCCTTCGATGACCGCGACGGGGGTGCGTTGATCCTCGAGGACTCGCCGATGTGGCTCCGCGACGATGCGCAGACTGCCCGTCAGCCCGGCCTGCACCGCGTCGGCTGGCCAGGTAGCAATCTGCAGGAGGGCGAGGGGGAGAGCGTCGGGAATCTCTCGGTCGATGCCGCTGCGTTTCAGCTCGCCGTTCTCATAGGAGCAGGCGAGGAGGGTCGCCATTGTGGCTGGGTCTAGGATGGTCAGGCGGATCTTTGCACCGGTATTCAGGATGTGGACGAGGAACTTGCCTTGTCCCTTCGGGTGCTGGAACTCGACTTCCTCCCAGGTGTCCGCTTTGGGAGCGAACGAGGCTGGTTGCAACCGATAGGTGCCGCCCGGGAGGCGGGCTTCACCGGAAGACAGGCAGCCGGAGAGAAGCAGCGAAGCTCCTAACAGGTGCGCAGGGTGAAGCATTCCGCCAAGTAAGTTGCGGGCGAGTCTCCCCGCAAGCCTTGCTTGATCGACTGTGTCGAGTATCTCCTAAGCGATGTTGTGACGGGTCCCAGTAATGCCTTTCTTGTTGAACCTTAGCGCTGGCGGGGTGGGGTGGGGCGGGCAAAGTGAGGGGAGGGTATGTTCAAAAGCATTTCACAATACTTCAAGGGGGTTGGGCGGGCTATGCAGGTCCGGTCCGGGCGGGGTGGAGTGCATGCGGACGCGGGATTGGCCTCAGAGCAGATGAAGCGGCTGACGCAGGTGCTGCCGAAGGCCCGGGCGGAGATCATCGCGGCGACGGAGGCGATCATCCAAGAGGCCGTGATGGCCGAGATGAAGGCGACGCCGATCGCTGAACTGAAAGACTTCGGGGCGTCGGTGGGTCCGTTGCAATCCGCTGGCTTCCGGACGGTGGCCGATCTGTCCGGGCGTTCGTTCGGTTCTTTACTGAACTACCGAGGGGTCGGCGACGTGACGGCCGAGGCAGCGATTAGGGCCTTTGGGCTATTCCAGGAATCCGCCCGGGCGCACGTACGTCTGCTGCCCGATCCTGATAACCGCCGTCCGTCCGATGGCCGCTTGCTGGTGGCCCTTGCGAAATATGAGACGCTGGTCCGCGAGATCTCGGCCCGCACCGATGAAGCTCAGCTCCGCTACCTGGACACGGGCGAGCAGCTACAAGCCCTCCGGGCCAAGACTCGGCTAAGTGATCATCTCTTTTCCGTGGGCTCACAGGCAGACCTAGCCCGCTCGACCAGTCATCTAGCCGCCGAGTTCCGTTGGGTTAATACCGAAGCCCGTAATCTGTCCGATTACGCCGAACGGCTAACGATGGACTTAGCGGAGACGTGGAAACGTTATGCCGGGAATGCGGCGACGTTCATCGCGCTACTTGAGAGCGTGCTACCCGCCCGGGTGGTCGCGAAGGGCGCCTTGGCTGGCCCGGATATGCGGGGCGGGCTGCCGGCAGAGATCGCCGATGCGGTGGAAGCCACGCAGGTCGACCTTAGTCTAATGACCGCGAACCTGCGACGTTATCAGCAGTTCGGCGTCCAATACATCATCTGCCAGAAGCGGGTGCTGCTCGGTGACGACATGGGCCTTGGTAAGACCATTCAGGTCCTGGCGGCGATGTGCCACCTGGCGGCCAAGGGAAAGAAACACTTCTTCGTGGTCGCTCCGAACAGCGTGCTTATCAACTGGGAGCGCGAGGTGAAGAAACACACCAAGCTCAATCCGATCATCGTGCACGGGTTTGATCGCGACGATGAGCTGGAGCAGTGGCAGCGCGAGGGCGGGGTGGCCATCACGACTTACACGACCCTCGGTCGATTGGTGGATAAGATCACGTTGATTGACCTATTGGCTGTCGATGAGGCTCATTCGGTCAAGAATCCCGAAACCCAGCGCACGCAGTCGGTCGTCCGGCTCAGCGGACTCACTGAGTTTCTCGTCTTCATGTCCGGTACCGCGCTGGAGAATCGCCTGAGCGAACTTCAGTTTCTCGTGAAGAGCGTCCAGCCGAAGGTCGACGCTGAGGTGGCGGCGCTGCTGAATCAGGTCCGCCCCGCACCGGCGGAAGTCCGGACGAAGCTGGCGCCGGTTTATCTGCGTCGTACTCAGGCTGACGTCCTGACCGAACTCCCTGACCTGACCGAGACCGACGAAGTGATCCCGCTCGAGCCGGAGGACGTCGCGGCCTATCGGGCGAGTCCTGACAACCTAATGCATAAGCGGTTGGCCGCTACTATCGGCGCGGGGGGGCGTCAGTCGGCCAAGTTCGATCGTCTCAGGGAACTCCTCGAGGGGTACGAGGAAGACGGACGTAAGGTCGCCGTGTTCTCGTTCTTTCGTCAGGTATTGGATGACGTCAGTACCGTGGTCGGGGGATGTCCGCAGATTCATGGATCAATCAGCGCCGAGGAACGCCAGCTCGTGCTGGACCGGTTCGCCGCCAAGGAAGGCTTCGGGGTTCTTGCGCTGCAGATCGAAGCCGGAGGCGTGGGCATCAATCTCCAGTGCGCCCAGGTGGTCATCCTGATGGAGCCGCAGTTCAAGCCTTCGACCGAACGACAGGCCATCGCGCGTGTCCGTCGCATGGGCCAGACTCGCAAGGTCAATGCGCACCGACTCATCGCCAAGGGAACGGTCGACGAGGCTTTGGTGCTGTTGGTCGAGCAGAAGAAACAAGTCTTCGAAGACTACGCCCAGCATAGCTCGGTCAAAGACGCTAGCGGGATGGCGATTGATGCGGGAAGTGCGGCGATGGAGGAGTTGCGCGGAATCGTCGCGAAAGGATAACAGCGACGATGTCCGCGCGGGGACACGTGGGCATGGTGACACGGGGACAAGCGCTTGCGTGAGGGGACATGCTGGCACGGGGGCTCGGTTGATCAGAGGGAGGCAATCAAGGTAGGGCGTGGCTCTCCGAGCCCGCCGTTGGGTATTGAGAGAATAGGAACTCGATCGAGGTGCGTGCGTCTGTCCGCGAACGGACGGCTGGGGACAGCCGTCCCTACCGGCGAAGGCGGAGCCTTCGAGGGGACGCGTGGGCATGGTGACACGGGGACAAGGGGCGCACAATAGAGGCCCGGAGGCTCAGAGGCTCGGTGGACCAGAGAGAGGCTGACTAGCTGACCGTGCCTCGAGGCCGTTAGCGGCGCAGGAAGAGGCTGAGGGTGAGGGCGACGACGACGACGAGAAAGACTTTGCGGATGAAGGCAGAGCCGCGGTGCAAGACGAGGTCGGCGCCGACGTAATTGCCGATGAGCTGGCCGCAAATCATGATGAGAGCGGCGGGCCAGAGGACGTCGCCTTTCCAGATCAGGAAGCTCGCGGCGCCGACGTTGCTGGCGAGGTTGACGGCCTTGGTGTAGGCGGTGGCCTTGGTAAGTTCATGTCCGAGCAGCCCGACAATCGCGAGAGTCCAGAAGGCGCCGGTGCCGGGTCCGAAGAAACCATCGTAGAAACCGATCAGCCCGCCGAAGAGCAGAGCGAAGATCGCGACGGACATGCGCGCGGGTTTGATTTCCTCACCGAGCTTCGGATTCAGGTAGACGTAGAGTGCCACGCCCATGAGCGCCCAAGGGATGATCAGGCCGAGTACGCGGTTACTGGTATGCAGGAGCACCCAGGCGCCGGCGATGGAGGCGATGAAAGTGATGATCATCGCCGGCCGGACTTCCTTCCAGTTGATCAGGCCGGCTCGGGCGTAGCGCCAGGTGGACATCATCGTGCCGACGGTGCTTTGGGCTTTGCTGGTACCGAGGGCGAGCTGCGGGGGGATGCCAACGGCGAGGAGCGTCGGGACGCTGATCAGTCCGCCGCCGCCCGCGATGGCATCAATACATCCGGCCGCCGTCGAGGCGAAGAACAGGATGATGAAGGTGGTGGGTGACACGGAGGCGGAGTCGCAAGCGACGAGGGGAGATGTTGGCACGCGGGCAGGGGGAGAAGCAAGCGTGCGAAAGCGGAGTTGCGAGGGACGACACTCGTTGATCAGTTGGCAAAGAAAGCATCGATACAAGTTAGAGGCTCGGAGGCTCAGAGGCTCAGAGAGAGGCACATGAGCTGGCCAGTTGACAAGTTGACACGTGGGCAAGGGAGGCAGCGCGGCGGAGCTGCGAAAGTATGAGAGGCCTGGAGGCTCGGAGGCTGGGTGGACCAGAGAGAGGCAAACGAGCTCAAACAGATCGTCCCGGCCCACGCCGAGCATATCAAATAGCCGGTCGGGTGGGGGACGGTTTATTCATAAGCCCGTGCTGGCCGCCGAGGGGGCGTTCTTTTTACTGCACTCCTCGACGATTTTGTCTTTCCGGGTCTGGGCAATAAGGATCTCTGCCTCGCTGAAATCCTGGAGTATCAAGGTGACCTTTTCTTGTTGTGACTCGTTCATGCTACGGGCGCAACTGAGCATCCATGCGAGTCCTTCGTTTTTGTCCAGTTCGACGCCGCGACCGGATATGTAGCAGAGGCCCAGGCCTAAGGTGCCTTTGGGATAGAGTTGTTCAGCGGCTCGTCGAAACCAGCGAGCGGCAATGACATCATTGGCGGGGTCAGGTGTATGGCGGTCGTAATAATCCAAAGCCATATCACATTGAGCGCGAGGGTCGCCATGTTCCGCGGCCTTTCGCCGCCAATGTTTGGTTTGAACCAGATCCATTTCCACGCCGTAGCCATTTTGAAAGCAGAGACTTAACGCGCGTTCTGCTTCCGCTGATCCTTGTTGGGCGGATTTAAGATACCAAGAAAAAGCCTCCCGAGAATCTTCGCTGACGCCCACACCTTGATGCAGCATTTCCCCTAAGTAAAATTGAGCCCCCGGATGTCCTCGTTCCGCGGCCTTGCGGCACCATCGGGCGGCTTCGGTCAAGTCCAGCTTGGTGCCTTGCCCCATTCCGTACAGGGTAATCATCCTATATTGTGCTTTCAGGTCGCCTTGCTCGGCCTTGGCTTTCGTCGTCGAAAACTCAATTTTCTCAGCAGCGACTTCTTTCGGGTCGCGAGCGAACGGCGAACGGTACGGACGCTTGCCCGACAGTTCCGCCGCCCGTTTCTCGGCGGCGGCCTGCTCTTCTTCGCTCAAGGCTTCGTATTCATTATGATAGTTGTCCCCCGCCGGGGGGTGGGCCGCAACTAGGCTGAGTAGTCGCCAGGCCATCGATTCGACCTGGTCTGCTTTGACGCCGACCCCTTTGGCGTAGACAAAGCTCATGATATGGCACGCCCGGCCTTGTCCTTCCAGCGCAGCCGGTTTGGCCAAGCTCACGATAATTTTGGATCGTTTCCAGTCTTCTTGCGCCATGATTTCCTCAGCGAGGTCGAGGCGTGCCTCCGAAAAACCGTGTTCGGCTGAAAGGATCAACCATTCGCGGGCGGCCTTCAGGTCGACCGGCGTGCCCGTGCCTTTTTTATAGGCATGTGACAGGTGGTATTCGGCCTTGCCGTTCTTCTGGTCGGCGGCCTTACGTAGCCAGACAAGGGAGGCGTCAACGTCTTGTTTGAGACCCCTGCCTAGTTGAAGATCCAGGGCATAACTGATCTCGCATTCCGCATCGCCTTGGTCTGCTCCCAGCTTGTGCAGACGAGCCGCCTCGGCTTTATCTTTCGTGGTTCCTGCCCCCATCGAAAATAACTCGGCGAGAGTCAGCAGCGCCTGAGGATCGCCGCCCGCGGCCGCCGCTTTCGCCGCTGAGAAAACTTCCTGGGGTGTCTTCGCTCGACCCAGATCTAGGATCTTTTTAACGGCGGGAGGTTCTGTCAGCGTCACGGCGGCCAGAGAGATGAGGGCGGCGAGGGCGAGGGCGGAGCTGATGACGATGAGCGGTCGGAGGTAGGGGCGCATGGTGGTGCGAGTATGGTGTTTAGAGAATGGAATTGGGAAAAGGATGAGGGACAGCTGTCTCAGCGAGAGGGTGTTTCGGGCGTGAAGAAGAGCTTGGCGGCCTCGGTGCCGCTGAAGTCGGTGAGCAGTCGATTGCGCATCACGTTCGCGATCGCAGGATAGAACCGCGAAGCCTGGCCGTAGCCGAAGACAAGGGCCTCGGCGGCTTCTTCCTTCGGCAACATGAACGAGGCTTGGAGGCAAAGCATGCCGATCTGATTACGGTTGTTGGCGAAGTCAGGGGTGATCCTGCTTTCAGCCGACTCGATGCGTTCAGTCTCTACCCGCGGGGGTTCGTCCTCGCTGAAACGAGACGTATCACGACGCTTCTGGTAGTGGGGAATGCGTTCCCATCCGAAATACCAGCCGTACCCTCCGGTCGTGCACCAGATTTCGCGGTTTTCGCTGAGTGCGGTGGCGGCCTTACGCATGGCACGGCCGCGTTCTGTCGCTACGTTGGAGATGTCATCGGCCAGGCGCATCCATTTCGCGTAAGCCAATCCTCCTTCCTTGAATTGTTTCGGCAGGTATCGACAGGCTTCCTCGTAACGGTTGGCCTGGAAGAGCCGCCTTGCGAGAATCATCCGTAAGGCGATTTCGTTGGAATGATGGTCATCCGAAATCTTGATGACCGGGCGTTCGCGGTACATTTCGACATCATAATCAGCCGGACAGGTTTCCTCGGCGACTTCACGGAGCTGGTCGATGCTGAGCAGGACGTCGGCGATATAGATGACATCGAGCTGTTCTGGGAGTTTGCGGGCGGCGCGACACGCATCGGGGAATTGACCGGCCAGCAGCATGGCGTCCACATATTCCAGACGGATGAGCGTGGACCGGTCTAATGATTCATCGATCTCGAAGGGGTAGGTGTGGAAACGTTCGTTGCCGGCGTGAAAACGGATGTCCGCCGAAAATTCCTTGAGCGGATTCTTTTCGAAGCCTTCCACGGCCGCCTTGAGGTGGCCCAACCGCTGGCTGAGATCTCCGCGGCAGAGCCGACTGCGCAGGTAGTGGACTTCGGGATGGTCTGACGGCGCCATGGATAGCGCCTGTTCGCAGTGTTGTGTCTCGTAGGCACGTTCGAGGACGTTCGACAGCCGGGCGCAGAATGGTTCATCATGCGTCTCCGCCTCAGCCAAAGACTTCAGCCAGGCTTCGGCTGCGCCGCTCCCCCCATTGTTGAAATCCTGCGGCTCGAAGTAGAGGGTCGTCAGTCGTCGCAGCAGTGGGTCCTTGGCCAGGTCATCCCAGTGTCGGTGTCGGGATTCGATCTCCCGCCGCATGGTCGAGCGCAGGACCGAGACCGCCTGCTGCGCGCCTTCGCTAGCAGCCTGCGTGAGCATGGCGACGTGTTCCTTTAGCGCCTGTTCCCGGGACGGTATCCCCAGCTCCTGCCAGCAGATCAGCCGTGCGGTCGCCATCGTCACGAGGACGTTGACGCTCAGAGGATCCCTCGCGAGGTCGGGCGGCAGGCCTGGGCGCGCTGAGGAGAGGCCGGCCGCCCTGACTCCCTCGGCGAGCGCATAGCCTTCTTTGGGCGAGTAGGGGCCGTAGGCCTTTACCTCATCTCCGCTGGCCGCATAGAAATCCGGAGAAGGCAGCAGGCTTTGCATGATCTCATAGCGGACGCAGAGCGCGACAAACGAGTCATCACCCGTGAGCCGAGCGGCCGCCAGCAGTTTCGCCGGCGTGTCGGCCTTGGTGATGAAAAGAAAATCACGATAATTCGGAGGTACGTAAGCATTAATCAGGGCAATATTAACCGCGTCGCCTCTCGTCGGCTTGAATTTACCGACGCCTGGCTGTTCGTCATAGATGTTGAAAGTATCGTGCCGATAGTCGAGGTGCTCGTCATCGGGCTCATAGATGATGTCGTTGGATCGACCGATGTGACTTTCCCGGTGGCCGATGAGTTCGGCGACGTAGGCGTTCAAGACTTTACGGCGTAAGACGTCATCGGTGATGCCATAAGGCCATGAAGTTATTTTGCTGGCAGGGTCGACGGGGGAGGCCAGTTCCTCCTCGAGCAACCGGACGATGATGCCAGGGAGCCGATCGTGATCGTCCCAGAAGTCCCTTTGACGGAAATCGTCGGCTGCAATCCGGGCGCCCATGAATTCACTCTCGAACGTGAGGGTGCCCAGGGTGTTCCTATCCTGATCAAGCCATTCGCGGTTGGCGATGCTCGGCGTGGTTTCCGGATAGCCCAAGGCACGGCTTGCAGCCAGCAGGAGGAGCAGGGTCGATAGGGTCAGGCTACGCATAGGTCGTTTCTTGTGAGAGGTTTAGCTTTTCGTCAGGACTACTTGCTGAGGATGTCTTCGGCCGGTGTCGGGTATTCCTTGGCGAACCAGTTGTGCTTGGCGGCGAACTCACCGAACGGCGTCTTGGCGTAGCGTGTCGCCAGCAGTCGGAAGGCTGGTACGGCGGCATCGGGGTCATGGTATTTCAATAGGTTGCCCGCATGCTGGAGGATCGTGGCCCCTTCCGGGTCGTTGGCCGGCAACAGGCGTCCGGCTTCGACGGCGAGGGCGAAACGGATGTAGCGCGGGTCGTCCTTGTTCGAGGCCGGCTGGTCGTAGTGGTCGGCAATCCAATGCTTGATCCGGTTTCGCTCATCTTCTTTGGGGGCGAACAGCGGATGGGTCACGAAGCGTTCACCTTCCTGCCCGAGGTTGAGTCGCTGATGCGGATGAGAGTCGTAGGGAGTGTGATTCGTCAGGGTCTTTTCGCTGAAGTTTTTGTAGACCCAGGGAGCGTAGGGGCATTTAAGCAGTTCATCGGTCAGGGCTGGGACCAGCTCGGAGGCGCGCCAATAGGCGTCGGCGCGGAACCGCGCATCGAGGTCCGGATTTTTCGCTAATTTTCGCAGGAAGACATAGTTGCTGGCTTTCCCGAACAGGCGTGGGCGGACGTATTGGAGGGCGTCCTCTTCCCGGCCAAGTCGGAATAGCCGGGACGCCAGCATCGTGTCGAGGTTGCCGACATCATCGCCCCAGCGGTTGCGCAAGGTTGGTGAAGGCATGTGGTAGCTGCGTCGAGCATCCACCTGGGCCATGAGTTCTTCGATCGTCATCACGCATTCGGCGACGAAGCGCACCTCCTCGCCATGTCCGCGGGATTCGAAATCGGTGATGGCGGAGGAGAAGTATCCGAGTTCGAGAGCCAGGAGCCCGCGTTCGCTGGCGAGCCGGTCCCGCACCTTCGCCGACTCGGTGATGTCTAGGTTGACGCACCATTCGAACGTCGGGAGGTCGGTCGGAGGTGGGAAGGCGTAGCTCAAGACCTCGGCGTAGGTCTTGGGTCCGCACGGCGGATAGGTAATCCCATAGGATCGTGCCAGGTCGCCGGTCAGCCGGAGGTTGCAGCGGGAGGCGAGCAACATCGAGAACGCGTCGTCCGTCGGCACGAGCTTGAGCGTCTCCATGCAATCACGCCATCGGTCGGAGCGATACTGGAGCAAGGCGATACGATGCGGGTCGAAGCGCAGGCTGGTTTTGGCGCGCGACAAGGCGTTGAGCCATGAGGTGATATAATCTTTGAGCGGCTGCCCGCCGAGGCTTTCGCCTTGGTTGACGTCGCCGTTGGAAGAAAGGTACATCGTCATCAGTCGGCTGAGGTCGGCGTCCTTCGCGCATTCGTCGAAAGCCTGCTCGCGGCAAAGGTTGGCTACTAGGCGGAAGCAGGCGTTGACGCTGTTGGACTCCATCCGCTCGGGCATGCCGAGGTAGGTCATAAAGGCGCCCGGAAGGTCCGCTTCCCCCAGCCGGACCAGTCGTTCGGTCGGCATGATCATCGAGCGCGTGTAGGCGATCCAGTAGCGTCCGTTGTCGCTGATCTCCGCAGGGTCCAGCGCGCCTTCCGCGGCATGCCGGGCTGCGTCGGCGAAGTCAGCGCGGATCCGCGCGAGCCGGCTCTTGGCTTCCGCGTCGTCCAGCTCGGCCCAGTTGGTCGTATCCATCGTCAGGCGGGCGCGCCGATATTTGGCGATGGTTTCGAGCGTCTTCCGTCCCGCTTCCGGCAGGCCCAGCAAGGTTTCGATCTCGACGAGGGATTGGGCGTCGTCGTTCGTCAGGGACCGGAAGTACGCCGAGTAGGCCGGAGGAATGCGGCCGATGGCTTCCTTATAATCGGAGGAATCAAGCGGCTTGGTTTCGCGTTCGCGGCGGAGGTCCTCGATTTCCTTCTCCTCGCGGACATTGGCGAGATGCCAGAAGCCTTCGTCGTCCTTCCATGTCTTGATCGTCGGCTTCCAGCGGTAATAGCCCGATGATTCTTCCTCGCGTTCGAGACGACTCACGTGTTCGGCGATCTGGCCGATCGTAACTTCAATATCCTTCGCTCCGTGGCCGCGTAGCTCCAACGTCAGGCTCCGCAGGATGGCCGTGACGACGTAGCTTCGATCCGGTGCGGGTTTCTCTACCCGACCGATTCGCTTCCCGAAGGCCCGTCGGAAGTCCGACATGAAGTTGGTGCGAAATCCGACGAGCAGCTCCATGTCGCTCCGCTCAAAGACCGAGAAAAAGCGCCGATCATCCGAGCGCATCCGCCGGCCGAACAGTCGCTCGTCCTGGTCGAGGTTGGCGCGCGTGCCGTGCCGATCATCTGTGTGCGCAGCGTAATCCTGAATCGCACCCTTCGGTGTCGTTTCGCCCGGAGGTCGACGGTTGCTGAGCTTATCGGCGACGTACGCGACGATGAGCGAGAGCCAGAGGCACGTGGCGATGACGGCGAGCGTGCGGAAAAACGGGCGGATCTTGAAGCTGAAGAAGGACATGAAGAGGATGCGAAAGAGCAGGGCTGTGTTGTTGTATAAAGTTCTAGACTGGCATTTCCGCTTACCGGGCGCAAGGGGCGGGCGACCCGGTTTTATGGCATAAGTAAAATATAACTACGAGCGGACGGAGGATTAGGCGGGCTCATCCCGGCGCGGAGCGCCGGGATGAGGAGGCCCAGAGGCCCAGAGGCTTGGTGGACCAGGGCCGAGGCAGAACTCAAAGGGGGCAGCAGAGGGAGACCGGATAGTTAGCTTGGGTTACCATGGTAGGGGCGTGCGGCCCGCGCGCCCGCGGATGACCGGGCCGGTCATCCCTACCTCAGGCAGTAGCATTAATCCCGGTTTCCGGTTTCCCTTTGAGTGAGTGCATCACTTCAGGTGGCGGGAAGGTAGGGGCGCGACGGTGTCGCGACCGTGGATGACCGAGCCGGTCATCCCTACCACGATGCAATCGTCGCGTGCGCCGACACGTCCCTCCGTGGCAACTAGGACAGCACGTGGTGCTGTCCCTACCTCGAGGCAATCGCTGTTTTGCTTCGCAGCAGTTCACCATGCCAGCCGATCCCCCTGCATCCGGAGGATGCAGTGTTGTCAGCCCTCCGGTGGGGCGTAGGGTGGGGAGTCTCGCCCCACTGCTCCCATGATTATCCGCTTTGCCTGCCTGTTGTTCGCGCTGACCGCGACACTCTCCGCTCAGAATCAGAACGCGAAGAGCCCGCCGGCGGGAATCGTGCTCGCGGATAAGGATAAGACCGAGCTGCTGGCAGGAGCGATGAAGCTACAGGCCGACGTCGAGGCACTGAAGAAGCCCGGCGTGCTTGGTAAAGACGTCGCGGGGTATGTGCCAGACGTGGAAATCTTCTCCAAGGCCGTCCTTTGGGCGGTTGAGCTCAACGAAATCTACTCCATCAAGCAGGTCGCCGACGCCAAGAACCTCCTGAAAGTGGGCAACGAGCGCTTGGCCGACCTGAAGTCGGGCAAGACGCCGTGGAAGGCCGCGACTGGGCAGGTCGTGCGTGGCTATCGCTCGAAGATTGACGGCTCCGTCCAGCCTTACGGCCTGATCATCCCTGAGGGCCGTCCGGCTAACGGTGGCCGACTGGACATCTGGCTGCATGGCCGGAGCGATGTCCTAACCGAGCTGGTTTTCCTCGTTCCCCAGTTGGGTAAACCCAAGGCCTTGGCTACCCCGGCCAAGACCATCACCCTTAATATTTATGGCCGTTTCTGTAATGCCTATAAGTTCGCCGGGGAGACGGACCTGCTCGAAGCCATGGAGCACGCCCTCCAGGAATACGGGTGTAGTCGGGATCATGTCGCCCTGCGTGGCTTCTCCATGGGCGGGGCGGGGGCCTGGCATATCGGTGCTCAGCACGTTGATCTCTTTGCTGCCATCACCCCCGGGGCTGGGTTCGTCGAGACTGCCGAATACTCTAAGGTCGATGCCGCCGGCAAGGTGCCCCCGACGGAGTGGGAGCGGAAGCTCTTCTCTTTATATGATGTCCCAGGGTATGTCCTCAACCTGTCGAACCGTCCGGTCTATCTGTATTGCGGCGACGAAGATCCCGCTCGCTGGCAGGGGTTGAAGATGGTCGAGGCGGCCAAGGCTCGTGGCTTCGAGATCCCGGAGCTGCTCGGGCCTAAGACCGGCCACAAGTATCACCCCGAGACCAAGAAGCAGCTCGACGCTCTCATGGATGCCGCGACGGAGAAGGGGCGCCCCCTGGCGCCGCTGACGGTCCGCCTGTCGACCCCGACTCTTAAATATAACAAGATCGACTGGGTGACCGTGCACGGCCTCCAGGAGCATTGGGTGCGCTCCGAGATCGAGGCGACCAAGGTCGGCGCGGCCAAGTTTACGGTGAAGACCAAGGGCGTGACCGAGTTCAGTCTGGGTGTGCTGGACGTCTGGCCCAGCGAAGGGTCGCCGGAGGTGACCGTCGACGGCGTTACGTTCAAGGGCGTCACCCGTTTCGAGAAGATCAGCGGTGGGTGGGTGGACCCGCGGACCTTGAACCGGACCGGACCCGGCCTGCAGAAGCGACACGACCTTCAGGGGCCGATCGACGACGCCTTCATGGGTGCGTTCGTCTTTGTACGGCCGACCGGCAAGTCTTCGCATCCGAAGGTCGATGCCTGGGCAAAGTCCGAGCTGGAACTAGCCGTCCGTAAGTGGAAGGTGAACTTCCGCGGGGAGGTACCCATCGTCGACGACATCGCCGTCACCGATGAGCTTATGAAGACCAAGCACGTCATCCTTTGGGGGGATGCCGAGTCTAATAAGGTCATCGCCCGGATGCTGCCGAAGCTGCCCGTTAAGTGGGACGGTGGTAAGGTGTCAGTCGGCAAGGATGGCTATGATGCCGCGACCCATGCGCCGATCTTGATCCATCCGAATCCTCTGGCCCCCGAGCGCTATGTCGTCCTGAACAGCGGTTATACGTTCCGTCAGGGCAGCGATGTCACCAATGCTTTGCAGACGCCGAAGCTTCCCGACTGGGCGATCGTGGATATCACCGTGGCGCCCTCGGCGCAGTGGCCGGGTAAGGTGACCGATGCCGGGTTCTTTGATGAGGGGTGGGGCGTGCGCTGAGCGCGCACGTAAACTCTTTGACCGGTTGATCCGTGGGCCAGTTGGCCGGAGCGATGCAGATGAGCTGGCCGGCTGGCAAGTTGACACGTTGACAAGGAAGGCAGCGATACAAGTTAGAGGCTCAGAGGCTCGGTAGATCAGAGAGAGGCACGTGGGTTGACCGGTTGATCCGTGGGCCGGTTGGCAAGGGAGGCAAAGCGCGGCGAAACTCCGTGAGTGGGCATGTTGAACGGCGGCGAACGAGCTGCCCCTACCTAAATACAGCGGATGCGATGTCATCGCATCCCTACCAGATGCGGGGTTGAAAGGGGTGGGGGCGAGGGCAGGCTGGTGGGCATACCCCGTTCCCCATGCGTTCCTATGCCTGTTTGTTTGTGTTGTCTGTGTCCTTGGTTTCGAACCTATCGGCGGCGGTCTTGAAAGCCGGAGCGGCGGTGACGGACATCACCCCGACGATGTTGCCGATGAACATGCCGGGAGGCTTTAGTGCAAATCCTGCCACGAGCACGCATGACCCCCTGAACGCGCGGGCTTTGGTGCTCGACGATGGTAAGACCAAGATTGCCTGGGTGGTGATCGATCATCTCAGCGTCCCGAAGAAGATTGCCACCGAGGCGAAGGAGATCGCCGCGAAGGCCACCGGCATTCCTGTGGAGCACATGCTCGTATCTGCGACGCATACGCACACCGGCGTGGGCGCTGCTGATGAATTTGTGGCGGAGGTCACCGGGGGGCCTAAACTTTCAGACCGGCAGATCAAAGCGAACGCCTATCGACAGGTCATGCTGGATGGCATCTCGCAGGCCATCATTCAGGCGCATGGCAAACTACGTCCCGCCCTGGCCGGGGCGGCGGCGCAGCCGTTGCCCGGGGAGGTCTTCAACCGTCGGTGGTATTTGAAGCCCGGCAAGATGGAGCCCAATCCCTTCGGGGAGCTGGATAAGGTGAAGATGAACCCGAATAATTCTCCGGACGTGCTGGAGCGCCCCGCCGGGCCGACGGACCCCGATATCACCATCCTCTCGTTACAGGATACCAAGCGAAAGCCCCTGGCCTTGTTTGCCAACTATTCGCTGCATTATGTCGGCGGCATGCCGACCGGACAGGTTTCGGCTGATTATTACGGCGAGTTCGCGCGCTTGATGCCTTCGCGCCTTCGAGCTGACGATCGTTTCGTCGCCGCGATGTCGAACGGCACCTCTGGTGATATCAACAATAACCCCTTCGGTTCGAGCCGTCCCCCGCGGGAGCCCTTTGAACAGATTCGGATCGTGGCGGGCGAGGCGGCGGACACTGCCTGGAAGGCCTATCGAGAGATCGGGGTGCACCGGGCGGACGTCAAACTCGGCATGGTCCAGCGCATCCTCACTTTGAAGTATCGCCGGCCCACCGCCGAGCAGGTCTTGAACGCCAAGGCCATCCTCGCCATCAAGGACAAGGAAGCGATTGCGCGACTCCCGCGGCTCGCCACGAATTATGCGGGCTCGACGGTGTCCGCGGCTACGCGACCTGAGGAGACCATTGATATCATCCTGCAGGCGATTCAGGTTGGGGACCTTGCCATCTGCGCGATCCCGTTTGAGACTTTTGCGGAGACCGGTCTCGAGTTGAAGAAGAAGAGCCCGTTTGGTCGGACCATGGTGGTTGGCCTGGGGAATGGCCGGCACGGCTATCTGCCTACGTCCGCCCAGCATGAGCTCGGTGGATACGAGACCTGGCTCGGGACGAACGTCGTGCAGAAAGATGCAGCCGAGATCATCGTGAAGAATCTCCTGGAGATGATGGGGGAGTTGAGGTGAGCGCAGACCAATGGCCCGCGTGGGGACACGGGGGCGCGGCGGCGTCGCGACCGAATGGGATTAGGGTCAAGGCGGATGCGATGTCATCGCATCCCTACCCTAGAGGCACCCAGGGCAGCACGCGGTGCTGTCCCTACCTTGGGGCCGGGGGTGAACCTTAAGGGGGAATGAAGATGATTTTTCGAGATTTTTGAAACCTTTTGATGGGGGCAGGGGTTTCATCCAAGAATCTCACACACTCCTATGAATATGAACATCGCTTCACTCATCCCCACCATCATCGCCGTCTTGATGATGTTCACCACCCTCGTGCAGGCGGCGCCAAATGTCGGCGAAAAAGGCGGGGCCCGCCGCGAGGCTGGAGCCAAGGGAGCGGAAGACCGTCCCGGCGAAGAGAGTCTCGATAAGCTCCGCGAAAGAATCAAGGCCATGACCCCTGATGAGCGGAAGGAGTTTTTGAAGAATCATCCCGAAGCCGTCGAGCGACTTAAGGAGCGCGTAAAGGAGGCGGCCGGCAAGGAGGCTCCTTCTGGCGATAAGCGCGCCGAGTTCCTTAAGGATCATCCCGAACTCAAGGAACACCTCGAAAAACTGAAGGCCATGTCGCCTGACGAGCGCAAGGCCTGGCTGAAGGACCACCCCGAGGTCGCCGAAAAACTCGAGAAGGCCAAAGCCAAGCTCAAGGAGAAGGCTGAAGACGCCACCCCTGAGCAGAAGGAGAAGCTCAAGGGCAAGATCAAGGAACGCCTCGAGAAGATGACCCCCGAGCAGAAGGAAGAGTTTTTCAAGAAACACCCCGAGGCCAAAGAAAAGCTCGAGGAAGCTAAGAAGTAAGGCGGCCCAGCCACAGGGCGGGGTTGCGAGGCGGCCTTTGGGTCGCCTCGTTTGTTTGGCGTCATCCACGGTGAGGAAGTAAAGATGAGATGACAGTGAGGAGTTGAAGATGAAGACAGAAAAGGTTGCCGAGGAGGGCGCGGTTGCGATAATCATGACATGTTCAAGCTACCCCGTGCTCTGATCGTCGGTTTATTGGCGGCGTTTTCTCTCCACGCGGCCGAAGGTCCGCAACATCGCCCAGCCAATAAGGCCAGCGACAACGAACTGAACCAAGCGGCGTCTCAGGCTGGGGCTGAGCCTGTCGCGTTCCGACGCTTTGCGCGGAACAGTCCGCACGTGCATCTGGATGCGGCGAATCGAGCGCTCGTCATCTGCCAGGCGCTGCCAAACAAGGATGTCGTCGGCACGGATAATTCGCCGTTCACCGGCACGGCGATTCAGCCGCTCGCGCAGACTTTTTTCCTGCATTCGCGTCCGGGTGCCCAGAAGGTGATCTATCTCGACTTCAAAGGACACGCCACCACCGGCACGCCGTGGAACAGCACGAGCGCGACCATCACCACCCCGCCGTTTGATTTGGATGGCAACCCGACGGCATTCTCTGACACCGAGCTCGCGGTCATCCAGGATATCTGGCGTCGTGTCTCGGAGGATTACGCACCGTGGGACATCGACGTCACCACGCAGGATCCGGGGGAAGAGGCCATTCGGCGGACCTCCAGCACCGATGCGCAGTATGGCGTACGTTGCGTGATCGGTGGTTCGAGTCTCGACTGGCTTGGTTCGGCGGCCGGCGGCGTGGCGTATGTCGGCACCTTCGGCGGAGTCGTCGCCGCTTCGGCGGCCTCGAATGACATCCCGGCGTTCGTCTTCCCGGCGCAGTTGGGCAATTCTAACAAAGCGATCGCAGAAGCTGCGGCCCATGAATGCGGGCACACCTTGGGTCTTTATCATGACGGCACGGTCGCATCGGGAACGGCCGCCGGGGTGGAATATTTTGGAGGGCAGGGTGATTGGGCGCCGATCATGGGCGTGAGTTATTACAAAGCCGTCACCCAATGGAGTAAGGGCGAATACCCGCTCGCGAATAATCCGCAGGATCAACTTGCCATCATTACCTCGCGTGTGCCGCTCATCGTGGCAGATCATGGCACCGGCCCGACCAATGCCACCCCGGTCACCGGTACCTCGGTCACCGCCGGCGGGATTATTCGTAATGCCAATGACAGTGCTTGGTATGCCATCCAGGCGGGGGTCGGCGCACTTAATCTCTCGGCGTTGGCGGCCAACCGGGATCCGGATCTCAAGATTGCACTTAGTTTGGTGAACACCGCCGGGCTGACCGTGGCCTCCGGCGTCGCGACGGGGACCAATGGGATGAACGCATCGCTTTCCGCGACTCTGACCGTCCCGGGTATCTATTATATCGTTCTCCGCGGAGCAGCCGATGGCACCGGGGCGACCAATTACAGCAACTATGCGTCGGTCGGCCGTTTCTCGCTGACGGGTAGCTGGGTCGGGACGAGCACGCCGCCGCCTCCACCCGTATATCCTCCCGTGGCTTCGACCGTGGGCACGACTCCGACCAACGGTGCCGCCCCGTTGTCGGTGAGTTTCTCTTCGGCTCATTCCACGACGACCAACGCCGGGGCGCTGCGTTATCTGTGGAATTTCGGTGACGGCACGGTGACTTCGAGCCTCGCCAATCCGGTGCACGTCTACACCGCGGTCGGTAATTTCACCGCCACGCTCACCGTGATTGATGGAATCAATCTCACCAACACCACGACCACCGTCATCAACGTCACCGCGGCGCCGCCGCCTCCACCCCCGCCGCCGACGACGGCTTACGTGGATGTCTCTGGTATGACCGCCGCTTGGTTTGACATCACCAATGGGAGGGCTGTGCGCCGCGACGCGGATAACGACGATGACGATAGCGGGGTCCGTCCACGCCCGACGAATCGCAACGCCATGGGTTACTTCGCCTGCACCGTGACCATCTCTGATAATGCCGGTAAACCCGTGTCCGGAGCGACCGTCTCGCTGACCGCCTCTGGCATCCTCAACGGGAAGGTCCAGGTGCGGACAGATCGCAACGGTCAAGTGGAAGTCGTCTCGGAGCGTATGCTCGCGACGACCACTGGAAGTGTGACGTTCGCCGTCACCCATGTGCAGTTCACCGGTAAGGCTTACAATGCCAGCAAGAACGCGGTCAGCAGCGTCACCGTTAACAGGTAGACGCCCGCCGGCGTCCGTGGATTCTGAACAGAGCCGCTGCCGAGCAGCGGCTCTTTCGTGTTTAGGCCCAGAGGCGCTGCACCGCCCAAACGATCCCGGTGAGGGCGATCGCGGCGGAGGCCGGGATGACGATCCAGCGGCGATATTTTTCTTCGTTGCTGATCCAGAAGGTCAGCAGGAACGCTAGGCCGATGACCGTGAGCTGGGCGCCTTCGACGCCGAGATTGAAGCCCGTGAGGGCGAGGAGGAACGAATCCTTCGGGATGGGGCGCTCGCTCAGGCCGCTCGCGAAGCCCAAGCCGTGGAAGGCGCCGAAGATGAGCACGATGACGATGCGCCAGTTCGAGTAGCGTGGCCGGAAGATGTTCTCGAGGGCCACTGCGGCGATGCTGGCTGCGATGATCGGCTCGACCACCTTGGACGGCACGTGGATCAGGCCGGCGGCGGCCAGGCCGAGGGTGAGGGAGTGGGCGAGGGTGAAGGCTGTGACTTGGGTCACCACCGGCTTCCAAGAGCGGCTGAGCAGGAAGAGGCCAAGTACGAAAAGAATGTGATCGAGGCCGTCGACGATCTTGGTCCAGTCCGTCCGCATCGCGGACACGGGCAGGACATGCTCATAGCCGTGGGTCAGAAAGTCTTTGAAGGTTTCCCAGCCGCCGTGGTTGTCGCCTTGGGCCGAGACGGCACCGGCCGTCGCCTGGGTGGGCTTGCCGGCGGTGAGGTTTGTCAGGTCGAGGGTGAAACTCGATTCGCCCGGAAAGAGGACGGCTACACGGGGGTGCTCGACCCCGTTGATCACATTGATGAAGACCACGGAGACCTTGTGGCCTTTCAGGGATTTAATTTTCCAGCCCGTCGCTCCGGCGGGGATGGTGAGCTTGCATTTACCGCGGGTGACCACCGCGTCATCCATCGCCTTGAGGGGTTTGCCGGTCTCGGCGACGAAATCGAAGTCAAAATCCGGATTGATGCGCCCGACTGGTTCCAGGGTGAATTCGATGGACTCCGCGATGAACTGCTTGGTCCGTTTGATGAGGGCTTCGCGCTGATCGCGGGAGTAGAGGAGGAAGGCCTTATTCTCGAGAGAAGGGGCTTCGGCGGGGCTGATTTCCCAATTGCGGGGGTTGATTTCCAGGGAGATTTCGGCCTGGCCGTTGGAAGTGAAACTTGCCTTTACGGGAATCTCCGGGATCGAGTGGGCTTTCAGCGGGCTGGAAAAAGCCCCCAAAAAGGCCACTAACAGGGCAAGCAAGAGGTAGGGCGGCCTTTTCATCCCCGCAAGATGCGACCCGCATTAGGGGATTCAACCCAGATTGTTGTTTGCTTTTCCTAAGGAATCCTCCAGAAAAGTGCTTCTCCCCTAAGAACATACTATGAAGAACATCCTCAGCATCCTGTCAGTCCTCGCTCTCGCTGCCGCCGCTCAGGCTGGTTGCGGCAAGACCGCCACCTCTGAAGGCACCCTCAAGTCCTTCAACGCCGAAAAGAAGGAGATCGTTGTCTCCGTCAAAGGCGGCAAGGACACCACCATCGCCATCACCCCGGAAACCAAGGGTGCTGACGGCCTCAAGGACCTCGTGGGCAAGGCCGTGAAGGTCGAAGCCTCCGTCCATGACAAGGCCAAGGCCCTGTCCGTTGACGCTGGTGCCGCCGCTCCTGCTGGCGACGAAAAGAAGAAGAAGGACAAGAAGGTTAAGGCCTAATCGGCTTTCCCTTCAGGTACCGGGTAACCGGAACCCAACGACCCGTCACGAGAGTGGCGGGTTTTTTTGTGCCGCGCGGCATAGCCGCGAGGGGGGCACGTGGGCATGGGGACACGGGGACACGATTAGTTGACCGGTTGAGCTGTTGGCCAGTTGGCAGGGGATATAATTAAGGTAGGGCTGACCACCCTTGGTCAGCCGCGGTTGAGCGAGGGCGCTCAACCCTACCCAAGACCACAGTTAATTTCAGGTGGCGGGTGGCGGCCCCAGGTCTCAGGTGGCGGGAGGGCATCTTCGGGTCTCAGGTCTCGGCGGTCGGATCTCAGGTCTTGGTTATCGGGTGCTGGTGCGAGTGCGGGTCCTGAACCGAGGCGTGGACCGCTCGAATCAACCATCCAACTTAGCTGAGTATATTAATCTTATGACGAGTGGGCCGCGCATTAGGAGTCCGTATGATAGGCTGTTTTGCCTAGTCGTGAACTTAGGGGTGCGGGGAATGGTCTTAACGATACATTACCCCGCATGAACTACTCATCACTGTTGCCGGTGTTGCAGATAGTGGGCATCACGGTGCTGGCCCTGATTGAGTGTGCGCCCGCCCGGACCGGCGATCAGCCGGTGAGACAAGAAGCCATGGAGCCCAAGGAGTTGCCGCGTGAGCACGACCATGAAATTGTGCGCGTCGGGCGCGCTCCCCGGATTGTCGTCGCCTATGTGCCGACCCGCTTTTTCGGCGAGCACGGTTATTCTTCGAAGCTACATCTCAACTCGGAATGAAACCGCGCGCGGGGTTTCGCGCCGGAATTATTTCGTCGTCGACTTGGTGGGGCCGAGTCCGAGCAGGGGGATCATCTCGCGGGCTTCGCGTTCGCCGTAGTTGAAGAGGATGAAGCCGCCGGTGCCATGCGCACGCGTGAGTTCGATTTGCCGGATTGTCGCGTCGGGACTCAGCGACGAATGCGAAGAAGAGATGCCGATGCCCGGGACGAGGCCCGCGGGGCCGGCCCAGGTCTTCTGCAGGCGCAGCCAGCCCGCGTAGCCCGTCTCGCTTTCGGTGTAATCCATCGGGCAGACGAAATCGAGCCAGCCGCGGGCGCACCAGAGTTTCCAGTCCTGCATCACCACGCGACTGTCCTGGTCCCATTGGCGGAAGACCGCGGCGCTGACCTTGATGCCCGGCCGGACCTTACGGACATCTTCGCTGGTCGTGCGCACCACCTGGTTGATATTTTCCTGGCAGAACTTGATCCACTCTTCGTGGTGGACGCCTTTCGGCCGCACATCGGCGGGCCATTGAGCGAGGGTGCTCCCGAGGGAGGTCTCGAAGCGGGTCCGGCAGCCGGGGCAGAAGCAGTGATGACCGTCTGGGTAGCGGATGTAATCGAAATGAATGCCGTCGACCGGGTATTTTCGGGCGACCTCGACGAGCGCGTCATGTTCGAGCTGGCCGTTGAGCGGATGGGAAGGGCAGAGCCAGGGCTCCTCTTCGCCGGTGTCGCTCTGCTGGAGGCGATGTTCGGCACGGAGGCGGGCGACGAACGCTGCGGGCACTTCGTGTCCCAGATTCCAGTCCACTTTCCAGACGTGAATCTGCAGTCCGTATTTGCGGCAGGCGGCGAGGCACTCGGCGATCTGGTCGCCTTTGTCCGCCACCCCGGCGGCGACCGGGAGCACTTCGCTCGGGTAGAAGGCTACGCCCCCCCAGAGCATATTGGGCATGATGGCCGTGAAGCCGTTGGCCTTGAGGTTTGCAATGGCGTCATCCCAGGTGCGGCCTTTGACGCCGTAGGCGTTGTGGCACCAGACCGCCCGGAATTCGCCCGGTTTGGCCGGATGGGCGAGGCAGTAGGCTTCCTCGAAGCGCGCGTAGGCTTCGTCGGCTGATTTCAGGGCGTCGGTGTAGGCCTGGGCCTTCTCTTGGGCACGGGTGGCGGTGTGGAGTCGAATCGCGTCATCGAGGCGGCGGATGGCTTCGGAGTCGGCGGGAGCGCGGGAACGGACATAGGCACAGGCGGCGGCGAAGTCGGCATGTTGACCCATCGTGTCGAGGCGGCTGAGGCGGGCGGCGATGGTCTCGTGCCAGATGCTCGGTAGGAGGTGTCCGACCATTGCCAGCAGTAACTGCGATTTATGGGCGCGGTCTTCGTCGAGTAGAACGTGGGTCATCAGCACCGCGTTGGAGGAAGCGAGCACCGCGGGGTAGCCGGAAGGCTGGCCGGCGGCATTCAGCCATTCGGCGACCGCGTGGCTCCGGCCGGCGACAGGCTGGGAGGAGATAATATTCCACGAACTCTGCTGCGTGTTGGAAGGTGCGCCGATCAGGTCGGGGCCGACCGGGCGGATGGCGGCGAACACGCCTTTCTCCGCCGGCTTCAGGTGCTTGCCCGGAGCGAAGCCCGCCGCGGCCTGTAATTTAGCCGGCAAGGAATAGAAGGCGAGGAGCCGTCCGCCGTTTTCGAGGTAAGCCACGAGTGTATCGACGGTGGTCGGCGGCAGTTTGCCGTTGTTGGGGAGGATGACCAGGCCCGCGCGGGCCAGCAGGTCGGGCGTGATTTCAGCTTCGGTCGCCTGGGCGTGGCGGATCCCTTGGGCGGAGAGGAACCGGGACGTCACGGTGTCGAAGCGCTCCCCGGCTTCGCTTGCGTTGATAAGTAAGATATGGGTGTCTTCGCCGAGCACGCCGAGCGGACGAATGTCGCGGACTTCGAAAGAGGTGTCGGATTCGCCTGCGCGATAGGCGGCGAGGCGCAGTGTGCGGAGTTCGGACCAGCCGGTGGGTTTTCCTTCGATATGAAAGTCTGCTTTCCGAAGTTCGATTGTCTGCCACTGGCCTGGACGCTGCGGGATGAAGCTAGCGTTATACCAGCCGGACTTCGTTTCGAGGTAGAGGTGGAAAGCTGAGATGGGGCCGAGGTCGCGGCAACGGATGTCGAACCGCAGGCCTTCGGCCCGGGTCAGGTCGACGGCGAGCGGATGATCCCAGTAAACGCGACTCCCTTTGAAGGTGGCAAACGGGCAATCGAGACGGAGGGCGGAGCGGCCGGCTTCGGTGAGGGAACGGGCCTGCGGGGAGCCTTCGATTGGGCGCCAGGCGGCGGCAGCAGCGACATCATCCCGGTAGTCGCAGCTCTCGAAGGGGGCGGCCGAGAGACAGGCGGCCAGGAGGATGAGCAGAAGGCGCATGGAATGGGTCAATCAGGGCGAGCGGAGTGGCTCGGCCTGAATTTCGGCGAGCAGCTTCTCGAGGCCTTGGCCGTAACGGATATAGGAGTCGAAACGTTCCTGCGGGGAGGCCTTCGTGCCTTCGCCCAGGTGGACGATACTGGCGACGTGAGGTTCGATTGAGACGCCTGCTTTGTAGCCGCGGCGGATGAGGTCGATTAGGATTTCGCGGACGTGGGCGTCGCCCTCGCCAGCGTAAGTGAAGGCGCTGCTCTTGCCGCCTGCGGGATTACGCCGGCAATCCTTGATGTGGACGTATTCGACGAACGGAAGCACCTCCTTATAGAAAGGCATCGTTGGCTGACCGTAGGACGCGGTGTTACCGATGTCGAACAGGTAGCGGACGTTCGGGTGATTCACGCGTTCAATGAACTGACGGGCGTGGTCGCCGGACAGGCCGCCCCAGCCTTCGCAGTTTTCGTGCAGCAACAGGATGCCGCCGTCGGCCGCCATCTTGGCCATCTCCTTGTAGCGTCGGACGCATTCATCGCGCCAAGATTCATCAGAAGCCTCGCCGCGGACCCAGCCCATCGTACGGACGAAGCGTGTCCGGGTGCGCTGCATGCGGGGGATGAGCACGCGGAGATCGGATAAATCGATTTGGAAGTCGCCGGCGATGGGACGGCTCCAGTTGCCGATTGCCGACGCGTAGCTACTGACGTGCATTCCGGCAGATTCGATTTTATCGACCGCGCAGCGGAAATCGTCGTCAGATACCGCGGCGCTGGAAAACTGGCGGCCGTGGAGCAGGCGGAGTTCGAGGCAGGACCAATGGAGGGCCTTGTGCGCGGAAATCTGGCCGTCGATGTCGTCGGCCGCTTCGTCCGCGAGACCCGAGAGAGGGAAGGGGTGGGGGAGCATGGAGGGGGGGTTGAATTGATGTCTGAATCGTAGGCTGAATCGAGGGCAGAATGAATCGATATCGGCGGGGTTCGGCTTGCGGGTGCTGGGTAATGAGCGGATAAGTTTGTTATGAGATTTGCCCCGATCTTCCTTTGCTGGTGTGCCTTATCGGCCGCCGAGCCCGTCAAGAAACTCAAGGTCTTCATCCTGGCCGGCCAGTCGAACATGGAAGGGCAGGCCGTCGTGGACTTGAAGGGCAAGGATTACAATGGCGGCAAAGGCACGCTCGTTGAAGTCATGGCCCGTCCGGATGCCGGTGAACGTTATGCCCGGCTGAAGGATAAGGATGGCCAATGGGTGGTGCGGAAGGATGTCTGGGTGCGGTATCAGCGCGAGAAGCAGCCGCTGCTCGCTGGTGATCTCGGGTTGGGGTACGCCGTGTATGGCGACGTCCATCATTTCGGCCCGGAGTTCGCCTTCGGCCATATTGTCGGCGAGGCCTACCGAGATCAGGTGCTGCTCATCAAGACCGCCTGGGGGGGCAAGAGTCTCTATCGTGATTTCCGCCCGCCGAGTGCCGGCGGCGAGACCGGTTCTTATTATCTTAAAATGGTCGCAGAAATTCGCGAAGCGCTGGCGAATCTGCGAAAGGATTTCCCGGGTTATGATGGTGCGCCCGTGGAGCTCGCGGGGTTCGTCTGGTATCAGGGATGGAACGACGGCGTGAACGCGAAGATCGCGCTCCCGGAGTATGAGCACAATCTTACCTGCCTGATTCATGATATCCGCAAGGAGTTCGACGCCCCCAGGCTGCCTGTGATCATCGGTGAACTCACCGGCGCATGGGTCGAGGCGCCGAAGGAATGGACCGCGCTGCGCAAGGCGCAGGCGGCTGTCGCGAATCATCCTGAATTCAAGGATAACGTCGTTTTCGTGCCCACCCGCGAGTTTGTCCGCCAGGCGGAGGATTCGCCCAATCCGAGCCATGGACACCACGAATTTGGGAATGCCGAGACCTATTTCCTCGTCGGGGAGGCTTTGGGGAAGGCCGCCGTGCAGATGGCCGGGCGCGATCGCCAGGTGCGTGAGCTGCGCGGCTGGACGTTGCGCATCGACGAACGTCTGATCGCCAGAAACGCCGCCGCCGTCGAGAAGGCCGTCGGCATGCTTGATCAGCATCTCGAGAAAATCATCCGACTCGTGCCGGCGAGGGCCGTCGCTGAACTTAAGAAGACCCCGCTGAACTTCACCCTGCCGTATCCGGGCATCCGCACCACCGCCGAATACCACGGGGGGTTGGACTGGATCAAGCAATCAGGTCGCGAGATCGCATTGGCGAAATCCGTGGAGTTCACGAATGTCGAACGGTTCGAGCCTGAGACGAAGCGCATGCCAGTCTTTGTCCTGCACGAGCTTGCCCATTCCTATCACGACAAAATCGTTCCCGGCGGTTATCAGAATCCAGATATCCTCGGCGCCTATCAGCAGGCGAAAGCGTCGGGGAAGTATGACGCCGTGAAACGTTGGACCGGCGAGAAGTTCGCCGACAAGCCTTCGAAGGCTTACGCGATGAACAATCAGATGGAATACTTCGCCGAGAGCACCGAGTCCTATTTTGATCGCAACGACTTTGAGCCGTTTGATCGGGCAGAATTACAGGCCAAGGACCCGGGCATGCTCAAGGTGGTCGAAAAGGTCTGGGGAATTGCCGAAAAATAAGGCACTTTGGCCGATTCTTAAGCCAGGATTAAGTTCTCTGGCATTGAAAGCCGCGGGCTGATGCTGGCTAATTGATGAAATTTGCTATGAACACGTTCGTCCGTCTTCTCCTCGTCCTGCTTGCCGTCTCTTCGTCCGCGGCCGAGACCGTCCAGCGCCTGTCCGCTGGCTGGGAATATTATCAGGGTACGCTCGGCAGTACCTGGGAGGTCTGGCGTGGCGACGCCGCCAGCGATAACGTCACGTGGTCGCCCGTCGTCTTGCCGCACTGCTTCAACGGTCGTGACTCCGTCGATCCGGACATCCGCTACTATCAGGGTCAGGGCTGGTATCGCACCAAACTTAAGATTGCCAACCCCTATCCGAACGGCCGCACGCTCCTGAAATTCGACGGCGCCGGTCAGAAGTCGCAGGTCTTTGTCTACACCCAGAAAGTCGGTGAGCATGTCGGCGGTTACGACGAATGGACCGTGGACATCACCGAGGCGGCGGCCAAGGCCGCCGCCCGTCCGGAGTTCAAGGGCGAGGTGCCGGTCGCCGTGCTGTGTGATAACTCGCGCGACGCCGAGAGTATCCCTTCGGATCTCAGCGACTTCAATCGCTACGGGGGTCTTTATCGACATGTCAGCCTGGTTTATCTCCCAGCCATTGCGATCGAACGCGTGGCGATCCATCCGTCCATTCAGGCCGGTCACGGTCGGGTTGAGGTTGAATTGAAGCTCAGTAACCCAGGCGCCCTTGCCGACACGGTGCAGGTGGTGGTGGCGATCAAGGATGCCAAGGGCAACGTCGTGAAGAGTTCCGAAGCGGCCCCGTCTGCAGGCTGGGTGTTGGAGGTCGACTCGCCGGCGCTATGGTCACCGAAGTCCCCGAATCTTTATCAGTGTGTCGTCACGCTTAAATCCAAGCAGGGTGAGCAGGTGCTCAGCGAGGCATTCGGTTTCCGGAGTTTCGAGTGGGTCGAGCACGGTCCGTTCAAGCTCAACGGTGAGCGCCTGTTGTTGCGTGGTACGCACTACCACGAGGACCATGCTGGCGTGGCTGCGGCCGTACCGGATGAGGTCGTCCGCCAGACGCTCGTCGCCATCAAGGACATGGGGGCCAATTTCGTGCGGCTGGGCCACTACCAGCAGGCGCCGTTGGTGCTGAAGCTTTGCGACGAGCTTGGACTTCTGGTTTGGGAGGAGATTCCGTGGTGCCGCGGTGGTATCGGCGGTGACCGTTACAAGCAGCAGTGCCGCGACATGCTCAAGGCCCTCATTGAGCAGCATGGCAACCATCCGTCTGTCATCATGTGGGGCCTCGGCAACGAAAACGACTGGCCGGGCGACTTCGAGACGCAGGACAAGGAAGGTATCCGCGCCTTCATGAAGGAATTGAACGACCTTGCGCACAAGCTGGACGCGTCGCGTCCGACGACCATTCGCCGCTGCGATTTCTGCAAGGACATCGTCGACGTCTATTCCCCGAGCATCTGGGCTGGCTGGTATTCCGGTCGCTATACCGAGTACGCCGCCTCTGCTGAGAAGGCCCTCAAAGACACTACGCATTTCTTCCATGCCGAGTGGGGCGGTGACAGCCATGCCCGCCGTTTCTCGGAAGAGCCTGAGAAGATGATCGAAAAGGTGGCCGTGGGCGAAGGGACCGCCGAGAAGGGCAAGGCCTACAAGAAGACCGGCGGCAAGGTTCGCATGTCCAAAGACGGCGATTGGTCTGAAAGCTACATGGTCAACCTCTTCGACTGGCACCTCAAGGAGCAGGAGAAGATGCCGTGGCTCACTGGCAGCGCCCAGTGGATTTTTAAGGACTTCGCCACGCCGCTGCGCCCGGAGAATCCCGTGCCGCGCGTGAACCAGAAGGGCGTCGTCGAACGCGACGGCACCCCGAAGGAAGGCTATTACGTCTTCCAGAGCTATTGGTCGGAGAAGCCGATGGTGCGTCTGCTTGGTCATGAGTGGCCTGTGCGCTGGGGCAAGCCCGGCGAAGCCAAAGAGTTCCGCGTCTATTCCAACTGCGCCGAAGTCGAGCTCTTCGCCGATGGGAAGAGTCTCGGCGTCAGGAAGCGCGACAGCCAGGATTTCCCGGCCGCCGGTCTGCGCTGGAATGTCGTGCTCAAGGATGGCCCCAATAAGCTGCGTGCCGTCGCCAAGAGCGCCGCAGGCGAGCTCGTCGACGAGCTTACCGTCGGTTACCAGTCCAAGTCCTGGGGCAAGCCGGCCAAGCTCACCCTGACCGAACTCGCCCAGAAGGATGGCGTGGTCACGATCGAAGCGCGCATGGCCGACGCCGAGGGTGTGCCGTGCCTCGACTGCTCGAATATCGTGCGTTTCGGCATGATCGGGGAAGGGCAGCTGCTGGACAATCTCGGCACCTCGACTGGTTCCCGCGTCGTGCAGATGTACAACGGCCGAGCGCAGATCAGCGCCAAGGTCGTCGGCCATAAGGCCGTCTTCAGCGCTTCCTCCGAGGGCCGTCGCACGCAGTTCCTGAACGTCGAGAACAAGTCTGTGGCCGAAGCCGCTCCGAAGTCGGATGGGACCAAGCCGAAGGCCGAAAAGCCCGCGGCCAAGTCGAAGAGCAAGAGCAAGGCAAAGGCTAAGCCCGAGGCTGACGCCTCTGCTATCGTGGCGCTGGCGATCGCCGGGACACCTGTCGCACCCCAGGTCGTCGTGGATGTGGCCTCTATTGACCGGGAGCGTATCCTGAAGGCCGCCGCGAAGGCCCTGACGCAGGCTCCAGTCAGCCTCACCGCGTTTCCGGCTAAGCTCAGTGAGGGTGGGCCCAATGATTTCTACTCGAATGGCGATTACTGGTGGCCGGATGCCAGCAAACCCAACGGCCTCCCTTACATTCGCCGGGATGGGGAGACCAATCCGGAAAACTTTAGCCAGCATCGTCTCGTCGTGAAGACCCTGCGCGACTCCGTGTCGGCGCTGGCTGCCGCCTATAAGATCACCGGTGACGATAAATATGCCGTCAAGGCCGCCGAGCTGCTCAGGGTTTTCTTCCTCGATGCCAAGCTGCGCATGAACCCGAACCTCAACTTCGCGCAGGCCGTCCCCGGCGTCTCGCCAGGGCGTGGTATCGGCGTCATCGACGCCCTGCACCTGATCGAAGTGCCCGCTGCCGTGAGGACCCTCGAGCGGTCGCCGGCGTTCCCGTCCGGAATGGCGAAAGACCTGCGCGGTTGGTTCCGCGAACTTGCTGAATGGATGGTTTCCAGCAAGAACGGCAAGGAGGAGGCTGCGGCGAAGAATAACCACGCCGTCGCTTTCTACCTGCAGCTCTCCGTCTACGCGGATTTCATCGGAGATCAGGCGAAACTCGCCGCCTGTCGTAAGCAGTATAAGGAAGTGTTCGTCGGCAAGCAGATGGCCGTCGATGGCGGCTTCCCGTTGGAGCTGGGTCGCACCAAGCCTTACGGCTACTCGATCTTCCAGCTGGATAACATGGTGCTCCTTTGCCAGGTGCTCTCGACCAAGGAGGATAATCTCTGGGAGTTCACGCTGCCCGACGGTCGTGGCATCCGTAAGGCCGTGGCGTTTCTCTATCCGTTCCTCGCCGACAAATCCAAGTGGACGCTCAAGCCCGATGTCCAAGCTTGGGAGGGTTGGCCGGCCCGTCAGCCGAGCCTCCTTTTCGCCGGGCGCCAATTCGGGGAGACGGCCTATCTCGATTTGTGGAAGAAGCTGCCATCAGACCCGACCGACCCTGAGGTACAGCGTAATATCGGCGTCACGCAGCCGGTTCTCTGGTAAGACGGGGTTGTCATCGTTGGATTCGACGGAATGCTGACCGCCATGAGATTCGCCCCGATGTCATGGTTGGTCGCCTTACTGATGCTTGCCACGGCCGCTTTCGCCGAGGATCCACAACGCGTTCTTTTCATCGGCAACAGCTACACTGGAGTCAATAAACTCCCCGACGTCTTCTTGGACGTCGTGAAGAGCGCCGGCCGCAGGGAGCCGGTGGTGAAATCCTCTACGCCCGGTGGCCGTACGCTCAAGCAGCAGCTGGGCATCGCAGGGAGTATGAAGTTAATCGAGGAGGGCGGTTGGGATGTCGTCGTTCTTCAGGGGCAGAGCCAGGAGCCGGCCATTGCCGAGACGGATGAGGCGACGCGAAGGGAGTTCCTCGAGAGCGCCGCTGAGCTTTGCAAACGCGTGCGGGCCAAGAGCCCTAAGGCTACGGTCTACTTCTATGAGACGTGGGCACGCCATGCCGACTATTGGAAGTCAGCTAAGCAGGGGCCCGACGTCGGTGCCGACCCTAAGGAGATGCAGTCCCGCCTCCGGAAGTGGTATGGCGTGGTCGCAAAGGATAACGGCGCGACCTTTGTTCCGTGCGGCGATGCTTGGGAACTCAACTACGCTTCGCCTAAGCCCATTCGGCTGCATCAGAAGGATAATTCGCATCCCGAGGTCGTGGGTACCTATCTCAACGCTTTGGTCTTCTTCGGTAAGATCTACGGCGTAAAAGAGCCGGCACCCAAATGGACCGGCAAGGTGGACGAAGCCCAGGCTAAGCTCATGCAGGGCTTCGCCGCCCAAGTCCTGAAGTAACCGAGCGTCAGGGCGTCAGGCCGGCGGCGCGGAGCGCGGTCGCGTGCACGGCAATGTCGTGTTCGGCCGACCAAGCGAAAGCCTGTCCGCGAATGACGCGGGCCAGGTCGCGGAACTCTTCGTCATAGCGACCCTTGGGCACCTGTAATTCGAAGGCGTTCTCGCCTTTCTTGAAACGAGTCTCGGCGCGCATGACCATCGCCCCGTTCTCCTCGCGGCAGACCTTGACGGTATCACGAGGCTGGTCGAGGCGTAGGGTGCCTTTGCCGGATTCGAGCGGGCGAATCTCCATGTCTCCGTGAGTGCCACGGACGGTGATATAACGGTTTGGTCCGCCAAAGGGGTCGGCATGGTTGCAGCGGATCGTGACCGTGGCCTTGGGGTAGGAGAGTACGGCCAGCTGGTTGTCGACGAACGGGTCCTGCGGCGCGCGGGTCGCGTTGCCGAAGGATTGGACCGACATTGGAGGGCCCATGAGCGTGACGATCGTGTCCACTAGATGGCAGGCGAGCTCATACATGCCGCCGCCGGGGAGTTGGGCGAAGCGCTTTCGCGTGCCTTCGTCGAGCAGCTTGCCCATCGATGCGTCGATTTCCATCACTTCGCCGAGCCAGCCTTCTTTCACGGCGCGGACGAGGAGTTGGATTCCCGGGTTGTAGCGCAGCATGTAGCCCATCTGCACGGTGAGTTTCTGCTCGGCCGCGTAACGACGGAGGGCCACGAAGTCGGTGTGCTTTTCCGCTCCAGGCTTGTCGAGGTGGATGTGCTTGCCGGCCTTCAGCGCGGCGAGCGCGGCGCGGGCGGAGTCTTCGAGCGTCGTCTCGATGACGACGGCTTGGATGGTGCGATCCGCAAGGATTTCCTCTTCCGTCTGATACTTAAGTCCTGCGAAAGACTTGGCTTTCTGCGCGGCGGCTTGGCGGGCGGCGATCGGTTCGGCGAAGCCGACGACGTCGTAGAGGTCGGTGAGGGAGCGGAGCGCATCCATCTTGCCTGAGGCATGGGCGTGTGACGTGCCGATCTGGGCGATGCGGATGCGTTCCGTGGTATTTGCTCCCAGCAGTTGTGCGAAGGGGGCGAGGGCGAGCCCAGTCAGCAAGGTCCGACGGTGCATTATTTGAGGAGCCACTCCGCGGCGGCAGTCTTGGCATCGGTGCCGTCCGTGTGTAGCGAGGCCGAAGGAAAGAGTGCGGCGTCTTTCTCGCCGGCGACCCAGAGCGGCTGGGCGGAGGCGACGCAGAGCAGGCCGGGCACGTCCAGATACTTGGAGCCGCCAGGCAGGAACATCGGGTCGCGGTAATCCAGGAGCTGCCCGAAGCGGAAGGTGCCCGTGTCGACAGCGGCCTTGGTGATGGCTTTGCCGGTCGCGGCGCGGGCGGCGGCGGCGATGGCTCCCATCTTGCCGAAGCCGGCGAGCGAGACCTTCTTCACCGCCGGCTGGGAACTGTCGCGGGGGGTGAGCAGGTAGCTTGTGATGGTCATGACGTCGTGCACACGCTGGGCGAAGACCGCGTGGTTATACCCGAAGGTGTAGGCCGGGACTTCCCGGGGGCCGGTCACGACGCGGGTCTGTTTCAGCTTCTTATCGTCTTGGAGGAACAGGTCGGCCGTGAGCACGCCCACGCCGCGGTCGATGAGTTCCTGTAGTTCAGGACGGATGGTGCCGTCGGCGAGGCGGGCAGCACCTTTGCCGGCATCATCGAGCCAGATCACCACTTCGCCGGTCGGCTTGATCGGCTGGAGCCAGTCGATGGTGATTTCTTCACCGTAAGTGGTGTTGAGGAGTTTGCCTTGCGTGCGGAAGTGCGAGTCGCGCCACTGCGTGCTGGCGTCAGGGAATGAGACTTGGCCGGCGTGGGCGTAGGGACGTCCGATGATGGCCTCGATAGCCGGGCGGAGGGTGTGTTCGCGACCTTCGGGCGTCTTGGCGGCGGCGAGGAGCTGTTGCTCGGCGTCGGACTTCAGCCATTTCAACAGGCCGCGTTCGAATTCCGGGTCGCCGGATTTTGGAGCCGGATGGGCGTCGTCCCAGACCGTCAGCTTCTCCTTGGGCAGGGGGGCGTAATCCTTTTCGACGATGGGCGACTGCTGCCCCAGCTTGAAGTGGCGGTTTAGCACTTCGTAGAAGCCCATGCGCGTGACCGCGTTGTAGTTATGAGGGAAGTGTTCGCCGCGTTGCAACGTCACGTAGTCCTTCTTGCCGTAGAGCCCGTAGAGTTTCTGTAGGTCGGGGAAGCCCTTGGTAGCCATTTCTTTCGTCCAGTCGTTGGCGGTGTTCATGCCTTGGGGTTTCGGGGCGAAGAGGGCGGCAATCTCGACGTTACCGGAGTTCACGCGGAGGAGCGTGGCGTTCTCGCAGGAACAGCCGCCCTGCATTGCCGTGCTGACCATTACCACAGGGTAGGAGAGCGCCAGCCGTGGGTCGGTGGCCGCTAACAGCATCGTCTGCGTGCCGCCGCCGCTGGAGCCCGTGACCGCGAGTCGGGTGGGGTCGACTTCGGGCAGGGTGAGCAGGAAGTCGATGCTTCGGATCGAATTCAGGGTCTGTAGTCCCATCACGCTTTGCAGGTTGGCTTCGGCCTGGGGGCTGTAGAGTCCCCAGCCTTCGGTGCGGTTCATCTCGGGACGTTGCTTTGCGAACTTATGGATGATGGCGGGCGAGAACTGAATTGAATCGGAATCGCTAAGGGCGTCGATCTGCCAAGCGATACAACCCATGCGCGCCAGCTGCACGCACATCGACTGGAAGCGCGAGCGGCCGCCTTGTTCGAAGCGTTCCTGTCCGGTGGCGATCTCTTCGCGGACGAACTTGTCGGCTTGGTTGAGGAAACGTGCGTCGGTCCAGTGGCCGTGCGGAAAGACGACCGCGGGCACCTTGCCCGTGACGTTCTTGGGACGGTAAAGGTTGCCCGTCACGAAGAAGCCCGGAGCGCTCTCAAAGTAGACCTTCTCGACCGTGTAGTCCCCTTGATCGATCTTGCCGTGGATCACCGCATTGAGCGGCGACTTTGTCGGCATCGGCCAGAGCCCTTGGGAGACCAGTAGCTGGCGGCGGACGAAATCGCGGCGCGGTTCCCAATCCTGGATCGACTTCGGGGCGGGGAAGGGGAAGGTGCCGTTGAGATCTTTGAGGGGGCCGAGGCGGGTGTCTTCTGCCAGCGCTGGCGAGACCAGTAGGCTACTGCTCAGTGCGAGCAGGAGCGCCGGCAGGAGGCGGGTGTGAGAAACGGGGGCAGGAAGGGTCATGGGGTTAGGGGTAATATGAAGACAGGGCGGAGGATGGGAAATAAAAAGGCCGACCCAGCGGGCCGGCCTGAAAGAAGGTTGCGGGGGATTATTCGCCCCGGTTGTTGCGCTGACGTGGGCTTTCCTCGGAGGGCCGAGCGCGGCCTGATTCCATCGACTTTCGGAGTTTCTCCAAGAGCGGTCCGATTTCGGGGTCCGTTTTGCGGGCGAATTCTTCGGTGAGTTGCATCACCTTCTTCTGGGCAGCGGCAGCGGCTTCGCGGGCTTCTTTCACCGCAGGTTCGGCGTTGGCCTTGCCCATCGCCTCGCGGACGCGGCGTTGTTCATCGGGGGTGAGTTGGGCCATCGGGTCGAAGCGTTGCGCATTGCCGATATTCATGTTGGCGCGATTACCGCCATCGGTGTTGCGGGGGGTGCTGGGTTCGGCGTTCGGTGGGCGGGTTTGGCGCGCTTCCATGGCTTTACGCACTTTCTCGAGAATGGGTGCGACGGACGGGTCGGCCTTGCGCGCCGCGTCGTCGGTGATTTCGCGGGCTTTCTTCTGAGCCTCCATCGCCGCCTGCTGGGCCTTCGCGGCTTGTTCGTGCGCTTCCTTCACAACTGGATCCTGCTGGGCTTTCTGCATCGCTTCATGGAGTCGCAGTTGTTCCTCGGGCGACAACTGGGCAAACGGCGCGTTGTTGCGATTACCGCGCTGGACGTCGTTGGCCGGGGCGCGGGGGCCTTCGGCGGACGGACGCGCCTGGTCGGGGTTGAAAGTGGGCCGGGGGCTTTCCTCGACGGCAAAGACGGCGGCGGACAGGGTCAGGATGAGCAGGGGAAGGGGCTTCATGATATAACTCATAAGCGCCGCCCGGCGGATGAGGAGTCTAATAGAAAGGGAAAAGGGCTGGCAACCTGCGGGCAAAAGGGGTGTCTTATCGGCATGCTACCCCGCATTACCCCCATCCTGTTGTTTTGTTCCGCCTTGGCTTCGGCCGGCGAACTCAAGCTCATCTCTGTTTTCTCTGACCATGCTGTCCTGCAGGCCGGTGATGCCGCCGTCTTCGGCAAGGCCCACCCCGGCTCGAAGGTCAGCGTGAAACTCGGTTCCTCCGAGGCGTCCGCCACCGCTGGTAATGACGGCAAGTGGCGCACCGCGCTCGCAGGCCTCAAGCCGAGCGAGCAGGGCATGGATCTGATTGTGAGCTCCGGCGAGGAAGTCTTCACCGCGCACGACGTCATCGTCGGCGAAGTCTGGATCGGTTCCGGCCAGTCCAATATGGATATGTCGGTCGGCGGATGCCTGGCGGATGTCGTGAACGAAGCCAAATCGCATGCGCGTGACAACGGTCTCCGCGTGTTCTACGTGCCGCATACGCCCAAGGCGGAGGCCATGGAGGACATGCCGGGTGTCTGGAAGATCGCGGCGCCCGATACGGTCGCCTCTTTTTCGGCGGCTGCGTTTTTCTTCGGGCGCGATGTGCGCGCCAGCATTAAGCAGCCGGTCGGACTGATTCATTCCTCGATTGGGGGTACGCGGGCCGAGGCCTGGGGTCCGGCGGGAATGTATGACGACATTCCAGAAGGCAAGGGATGGGAAGAGAAGGAAGCCGCAGGCGTGAAGGCCCGTGCGGTCGCTTTCGAGAAGAGTGGCAAGAAAGATAACCGAGTGAATCCCGTCTGGTCCAATGGGCCGCATATGAACTGGAACGGCATGATCGCCCCGATGGTTGGTTACTCCGTGCGCGGGGCCCTCTGGTATCAGGGTGAATCCAATGCCGGCCAGCCCGAGGCCTACAAGTGGGTGCTCGGCTCGGTGATCAAATCCTGGCACAAGGCCTGGGGTCAGCAGTTCCCTTTCATTATCGTCCAGTTGCCGCGCTTCAAGGCCCGCAAGCCTGAGTTGGCGGTCGAAGACGACGGTTGGCCGAAGATTCGCGAATCCATGGAGTGGATCGCCGATAATGTCCCCGGCGCCATGATGTCGGTGAACATCGATCTCGGCGATGAGAAGAACATCCACCCCAAGGACAAACTTCCGGTCGGCGAGCGCCTCGCCGCCGTCGCTTTGCAGCGTGTTTATAAGACCCGGACCGACGGCGAAGCGCCGCGCGTCGTGAAATCTGAGCGCAAGGGCGACGCCTGGGTGCTCACCTACGATCGCGCCGTGACTCTGAAGAATGACGGCAAGGGCTTCGGCCTGCTCGCGGCGGATGGTAAGTGGGCTTTCGCCAAGGCTTCGGCGGACGGCGTCCATGTCACCGTTGCGGCCGAGGGTGTGAAGGAGCCCAAGGAGGTCCGTTACGCTTGGGCCAATTTCCCCGAAGTCAGCGTCTTCTCCGCGGGTAAGGACGGACTCCCGGCCGCCCCCTATCGCTCCAGCAAGTAAGTTGGCGTAAGGACCATACGACCTGACGCAGTCCTGGCTCTTCCGTGCATGCGGAAGGGTCGGGATTGACGCCGATCGGTCGGCCAAAAGGATGACGGCATGCGATTCGCCCCAATCCTGCTGGCCTCCCTTTCCTTGCTTACTTCCAGCTTTGCGGCCGAGGAGGCGGCACCGCCTGCCGGACTGAAGATCCTGAGCGCCGGACATAGTTTTCACGTCTGGATGCCGCCGCTGGTCGCGGAGATGGCCAAGGCCGCTAAGATCCAGGGGCACGAGCAACTCGCAATTTCCTCGATCGGTGGTTCGCAGGTTATTCAGCACTGGAATCTGCCGGTGGAAAAGAACAAGGCCAAGCCCGTGCTGACCGCGGGGACGGCGGATCTGTTTACCATGGCGATCACCGTACTGCCTGATCCTGGGATCGAGAACTTCGTGAAGCTTGGTCTGGAGCATAACCCCAAGCTGCGCTTCACCCTTCAGCAGAACTGGGTTCCCTATGAGGATGTCGAGCTGTGGCGTTCGGCCGCAGGGCGGCCCAAGGTCATCGACCGTGATGGTCTGACTGTCGCGCAGTTGCGGTCCAAGCATGAGCCTTACTTCAAGATGGTGGAAGATTTCGTGGTTGGATTTAATAGGCAGATCCCTGCGGCCAAGATTGTCATCGTGCCGTGTGGTGAAGCCGTGATCGCTCTGCGTGATAAGGTCATTCGCGGCGAAGCGCCCGGCGTGACCAAGCAGAACGAGCTTTTCACCGACGCGCTTGGACATCCCGCGGCCCATATCCGGGTGCTGGCCGCCTACTGTCATTTCGCGGTTATTTATAAGCGAAGCCCCGTGGGCTTACCTGTAAACAGCCAGCTCGCCAAGCTGCCCGAGGCGGAAAAGCTCAATCGTCTCCTCCAGGAAATCGCGTGGAAGGTCGTCACCGACTATCCCATGAGCGGCGTCAGCAAGTGACGTCGGTGGGCTGCTCCTCAGCGGGTCGTCAGGCGTTTCTTGATAAAATCCCAGATGTCGTCGTAGCCCTCGGTCGGATGGTCGGGGTATTTTACGAAGCAAGTCGTGCCGGCGGCTTCGGCGAGTTTTTGAAAGCCGAGTGACCAGGCTGGGGAGTGCACCTTGTAGTCGGCTTCGCTGACTTTATCAGGCTGGGTCAGACCCCAGTTATTTTCGAAATAGATGGGCGCTGACTCCGCGCGGAGAAGTTTGTCGGGTGACCATCGATTGATGATGGGGAGAAGTTCCTCGCGGCGCTTGAGCGTCTCGGGGAAAGAGGCGTAGCCGAGGGCCGGGGTTCCCCACTGGACGCCTGGCACCCAGGTCTGCATCTGCAGCGGATCAATGCTGGGCTGGCTGCGGTAGGCTGCAACGCAGGTGACCTTGGAGGAGGCGCGTTCGACTGGGTCGGCTGCGGTAGGGTTGGCACGGTCAACGGAGCAGCCCACGTAGAGGGCGGGCAGGGCGCCTTGTGAGCCGCCACCGACCGCGATGCGGTCCGGGTTGAGGTTCCATTCCTTGGCGTGGGCTCGGACGAATTGGACTGCCCGGCAGGCGTCATCCATCAGGTAGGCCACGGGCTCTTTCTGGTGGTCGGTCATGCCGTCGCTCAGGGTGCGGGTGCCGACGGCCACTAGGGCGATACCTGCGGGCAGGAAACGATGGGGGTCGGGGACGTTGCGGGCTGGTTTCCAGATGCCGCCATACCAGATTAGCACCGGGAAGGGGCCGGAGCCTTTCGGGGGCACATAGACGTCCAGTCGTTGATTCACGTGCGGGCCGAAGGGGAGGTCAGCGAACGTGGCCGGCGGGCGGGCCGGCGGCTTGGGGGCGGGCGCCGGGGTCGGGGTGGCCGCGACGAGGGGCGAAAGCGCGAGCAGGCAGAGGAGGGCGGAGCGCAGGAGATTTTTCATCAGGGATCTTTCTGACAGATTATAGGCAAACTCGTTCCGCCGACAGCCTATGATTGTCAGAACGTGAACGGCGGATTGGATGCTGTCTCATGCCGCGCGCCGTTTGTATCACAAATATCGCCCATGAGGGTCCGGGGTTGCTCGGGGTTCTGTTGCGCAACGCCGGCTACGAGGTCGAGATCATTGAGGCATTTCGCGGCGAGCCATGGCCGGCGGAATTAGGGGAACGTGATATTTTAATCGTCATGGGTGGCCCGATGGGGGTGGCGGATATCGGCAAGCCGGAGTTTCCGTGGCTCGCGCCCGTCGTTGAATTATTGCGCCAGCGCTGGGAGCGCGGCTGGCCTTGCATCGGGATTTGTCTTGGCATGCAGCTGATCGCCCATGCCGCGGGCGCGACCGTCGCGCCCATGCGGGATGCGAACGGTCAGCCCATGCGGGAGGTCGGCTGGGGGGCGTTGCGAATGGTCGGTACGGACGTCATCACCGCTGGATTGCCGGCTGAGATGGAAGTGCTGCATTGGCATGGCGATGCCTGTGCTCTGCCGGCGGGGGCGCAATTGCTCGCTTCGACGACGGTATGCGCAGTTCAGATGTTCCGGCTCGGCCGCATCGTAGGGCTCCAGTTTCATCCCGAAATCGACGGAGCCACCGCGTGCATCTGGGCGTCCGAAGATGCCGAATTCGTGCGGGCGGCCAATGGCCCCGGGGGGGTCGAACGTCTGCAGATGGCTTCGCCTGGGGTGGCGGCACGCACCGAGGCACTGCGGCGACGGATGTTGGCCCAGGTCGTGCGGGCGGTCACCGCCGCCTGACTGACGGCTTGCAGGCTCGGCGTGAGGTTGGAAGATGGGTCATCCCCATGAAGTTCCGTGCTCTCCTGTCACTTTGGTTCGTTGGTGTGTTGGTGGCCGCGCCCGAACCGCCCAAGGGCGAGCCCACTAATTCCAAGGAAGCTGCGGCTCAGGCCGCCGCCAAGAAGGCCGCGCAGGATGCGGTCGTGGAAGAAAAATATCAGGCCTTGGTGGCCCAGTTGCCAGCCGACCAGCAAGCCTGGGAGAAGGTCTTGCAGGCCAATCTTGGCAACGGTTTCTACCTGCCCATCCATAAGCGCGATAAGCTCGCCGGCCGTTCGACCGCCTGGGATTTCGTTCAGGACGACCCCAAGCTGCCGCGTGTGTTGTTGATCGGCGACTCCGTTTCGCGCGGTTACACCCAGGCCACCCGCAAAGCGCTTGCCGGCAAGGCCAACGTGCATCGGGCTCCGGCCAACTGCGGGCCCACTGCTTCCGGCCTCAAGAACATGGACGCCTGGCTGGGCGAGGGGAAGTGGGACCTTATTCATTTCAATTTCGGTATCCATGACCGTGCCACGCCGGCGGCGGACTACGTCCAGCGGTTGGATCAGATCGTGCAGCGTCTGCAGAAGACCGGCGCCAAACTCATCTGGGCCACGACCACGCCCATCCCCGACAATCCGGCGCAGAAGCAGACCGCCGAATCCATCATCCAGAAGAATCACTTCGCCGCCGAAGTCATGGATAGGTATAATATTCCCAAGGACGACCTGTTCACCGCGATGACGCCGCATCTGGCCAAGCTGCAGAATCCCAACGATGTGCACTTCACCGGTGAAGGGTATGATTTCCTAGGTGCGCGCGTCGCGGAAAGCATCGAAGGCGCCTTGAAGAAGTAAGGCGGGGTTAGGGCTTGGCGGGCTGAGGGTAATTCCATACTACCAAGCATGGCCAGCGACCCCCTGCATATCGCCCGTAATGGCGCGGAGATCGGTGCGTATGCACTCGATGACGTGAGGTCGAAACTGGCCGCCGGCGAGTTGCTCTCGGGGGACTTTTATTGGCGCCCCGGCATGGCGGACTGGAAGCCACTGGCGACATTATTTGTTCCGGCCCGCGTGCTGCCGTTCGCGCGTCCCGAGGTCAAGGACCCCAACTTTTTCGATGGCATCATGGGGCGCGAGAATCGCACCGCCGGATTGGTCCTGCTCTGGGATCAGCTCGCCAAGGCCCCGGTGGAGTGTCTGGTGTCCGAGGCGGCCATCGCCAAGATCGATGAGGCGGTCGGTTACAAAGTCCGCCGCCGTTGCCGCGAGGAATTGGAGGCATGGTATGCGCAGGCTGCGTCCAGTTATCTGGCGGACCGTTTATTTGCCAACGAGGAGCGGGCTGATCTCGGCAATCTCGCCATCACCTTCGGCCTGACGCCGGAGCGGGCCGGCGAGGTGCATAAACAGGCTTTTAAGGATTACCTCGGCACCGGTTTGCGAACCTGTCTGCTGCGCGAGGCACCGCCCGAGGAGAAGGCGCGACAGCTCGCACTCCTCACCCATGAGGTGATGCTGCCCGCCGCGGACATCGCGGAGGTTCGGCAGAAGGCCATCGAGGAATATATCCTCACATCCGTGCAGGCCGTGAGCGAAACGATTGACGGGGTGGAGATCATCGATCCGGCGAAACTCGCTGAGATTACCGCCCAGGCCTTGGCGATGGGAATCCGTCTCCATGAGGCGTTGCCGGAGCTGACCGGGCGCATCCAGCGCTCGGCGGGCTTTTGGTCGCTCTACAAGGCACCGCTGACTCCGGTAGAGACCGAATTAGAACTCGGCTCCGAGACCTGCTTCTGGTCGCAGAAGGTCGAATTCTACCAGAAGAAGAAGGTCACCATCGGGCGGACCTACAGCGGCTTCTCCAGTAGCATCAAGATCTTCGGCCCCATCCGCTATCGCATGGGAAATTATGATGTCCAGCGCGAGACTGAGGAGCAGACCGTGCAGATCGACACCGGCACGCTCGCCTTCACTTCGCAGCGAGTGATCTTCAAGGGGGAGCTCAAGAATTTCAATTTCAAGTACTCCAAGATCCTCGACGTCAGCGCCTTTAGTGACGCCATCGTCATCGCCCGCGACACCGGCGGGGATAATATCTACCTTTTCCCTTCGGGGCAGTTAGAGGCCGCGGTCATCCTGCGCCGGATGATGCGGCAGGCGAAAAGCTAATCTGGCGGGTGATATCGTAGGACGGGGAGGTGATTTGACGGAGCACTAGGTTATTAGTATAACCTTGGGATGCCGTCCGCACCGCTCGTTGTCTTCTATAGTTCCGCCTACGTCGTCAAAGGAAAGTCCGAGACGGTGACCAAGTCCGGCGTTGTCGCCGAACTCATCGCGGCCGGCCAGGCGGGGGCCGTGCAACTGCGGGCACCGAAGCCCGTGACGCGGAAGGAACTGGAGGCCATCCATGCCCCGGCCTATGTCCGCAGCACCTTTGAGGAGAAGGAAAGTTTCCTGGAGGTTGGCCCGTGGTCGCAGGAGCTGCTAGGCAGCATCCTCGCCTCGACCGGAGGTATGCGCGACGCGGTGAACGAGGCGTTGCTCCATGGTCGCTCGGGCAGCCTTTCGAGTGGGTTGCATCATGCACGCCGGGCGGCCGGTAACGGCTTCTGTCAATTCAATGGACTCGCCTTGGCGGCGCTCGAGGCGTTGAAGGAGGTCGGGCGGGTGGGCATCCTTGACTTGGATGCGCATGCCGGCGGCGGGACGTTCGATATCCTCGGCGACGACGAGCGCGTGTCCCTCGCGGATGTCACCGTCAACGGCTTTGATTCCTGGGAGCCGACCGTCCCGGCGCGTCATTTCTATGTCGATGTTGGCGATCCGCGAACCTACCTCGATGAAGTTGAGCGGGCGTTACGGCATCTCGAGCCCGTGGAATTCCTGATTTATAACGCCGGCATGGACACGTTTGAGAAGGCGGGCGGCATGAAGGGTATCACCAAGGAGATCATCCGGAAGCGCGAGCAACGCGTTGTGCAATGGGCGCGCCAGCGCAAGGTGCCTTACATCTTCGCGCTGGCCGGCGGTTACACGTGGGGTGGCCTCACGCTTGAGCAGGTCGCCGAGCTGCATCTCGAGACCGTGAAAGCCTTCGCCCGTTGAGAATTATTCCGCCGGCGGAATATTCAGCTCCTTGAGCGTGAACACTCCGGATTCCATCGGCAGCACCAGGAAGAGCGAGCAGGAGCGGCTCTGGGCGAGGGCGATCATCACCGGCCACTGGGATTCCGGAACACTGGCCACGACGAACATCGGGACGGCGCCAGGTTCGGTGCCGGAGGGCTCTTCGATGGCCACGCCCTTGTGATCGACGTCAAAATTATGAGCCAGCCACTTTCCGAGTTCCTTGGCCAGACCGCGCATGTCGGACTTGCCGGATTCGACTTTTGCTTGGTCTACGAGGGCCCAGAGCGGGATCGCGAAGTTATGTTGAAGTTCGGCCATCGGAGGCGCCGCCGGGCTTAGGCCAGTTTGATGAGGGCGGCTGTCTCTGGGACATCCGACACAATCTGGTCGGGGTCTGGACCTACGCCGATGTAGCGGAGATTCGGCAGCGAGGGGAGGGAGCCGCCGCGAGAAGCCAGGCGCACGATCTCAGCCATCGTGAAGGCCACGTAGCGACGGGCTTCGGCAGGCAGGTCGGCGAACGAGCGCACCTTGGTGATGTCGGCTTTCCAGCCGGGGAGGGTGGCGTAGACCGGTTGCAGGCCGCGCCGCACGGCATCGTTGCGGGGAACCCCGGAGAGGATCTTACCAGAAGCATCACGGTAGCCCGTGCAGACCTGGAGGTCGCCGCCGAGCCATTCGCCATGAGGCGAAAGTGCGTCCAGCTTGTTTAAGACCAGGTCGTCGTAGCCGCCGTAGCGGAGGGCGTCGGCTTTCTCCACCAGGTCGGACCAGCCGACCATGCGTTGACGCCCGGTGCTCGTACCGAATTCCAGTTTAGCCAAGGCGCGCTGGAGCGGGTGGGAGTCCTCCATCTTGGTCAGGAAGACGTGGGTACCCACCTTCGTGTCGTAAGCCTTGCAGCAGCCCACCGTGTGGATGGCCTGCACCGGGATGCCGGCCGACTGGAAGAACTCTGGCGTGTAGGTGTGGGAAGCCGTGACGTTCGGGGCGAAGCCCGCACGTTTATCGAGCCAGTAGGCTTGGCCGAATTCGCCAATGACGCTGCGGTCTGCGGCGAGGTCGCCGAGGATGTGTTCACGGACGTCGCCGATTGCATGGGCGAGGGAGGAGCCCGCTTTCCAGTAGCAGGCCAGGACCGCCGCGTGGTCGAAGGTGAAGGGCTCTTTGCCGGCGAAGCGGGTGAAGTCGAATTCCGCCGGAGAGAACACGCCGGATTCGATGGCGCCCTTGTTGGCTCGGAGTTCAGCTTCGGTCAGTTTGGCGAAGAGACCGGCCCACTTCTCCGGGGAGAGTTTGCAGACATCGCAGACGATTGCCGCGGCGCGGTTGAGGCGGGCTGAAAGGCGAGCGGCGTAGTCGGCTTGGCCGCCGAGGAATTCCGAGTAATGGATTTGGAACTGACCGACCTCGTCGGCGTAGGCCGGCGTGATGCCGCGACCCGTGGAGCCGCGGGCTTCATGGCCGAGCACGTGGATGCGGTAGTCCTCCCAGGCCAGGTCGAGGATGCGATGGGCGACATCGCTGACCATGCAGCGTTCATCGATGAGCAGGCGGGAGAGGACCGGGTAGCCGATTTTCTCGAGCGGCAGGGCTTCCCAGAGCGCCTTGCGTGGATCGGCGACGACGCCGGAGCCCAGGGCGAGGCAGGAGACATCGCGTTCGGCGACGCCGCCCGGGAGTAGATTGAGTTTGAGGCCCGCGACCGTGTGGCCCGAGTTGGCGCCGCCGTTGACTTTGAGCACCGTGCCGACCGCGTCACGGCGGCCCGTGAGGGCCTGCAGTTCGCGGACGATTTCCGGGATCAGCCGGCCTTTGCCTTCATCTCCCATGCTGACGCCGACGTCGGCGATGAGTTTGCTTTTAAAGGGTGTGAGGGCCATTGGGCAGAAAGAGGTGGGCGGTCGGGCTAGGCCGGCCGCGCGGAAGCATCGAGCTGGCGAGAGGTTTAGGCTGAAGCGCCCTTCTGGCGTTCGTAGAAGTCGTTAATCTTCTTGGCGACATCGCGGTAGCCGGATTCAGCCATGTAGATGATCTTGTATTCATCCACAGCTTCCTTGGATTTGCCCATCTTCTCGAATGTGTCACCGAGAGAGTAGATGATTTCCTTCTTCAGGTCGTTCATCAGCTGCACTTCGCTCTTAGCGACGGTCAGCTGCTCGATCGCGAGGTCGAACTTTCCGGCGAGGGTGAAGGCGCGGCCGATGGCGAGGAGCGAGGGTTGGCGGAACTTCGGATTGCGCTGTGAGTACTGGAGCTGCTGGACGGATTCGTCGAGGCGATTGGCCGCGAGCAGGAGCATGCCGAGTTCGTAGCGGAAGGAGTAATCATTCGGGTAGCGCTCGACGATGCTCGTGGCCGTCGCGAGGCGGAATTCGGCGAGGTCGGTTTCGTTCTTAGCGAGGGCTTCCTTGCTGGCCGTGTCAGCTGGGTTGGCGGCGATGACTTCGCGGAGCTGCTTCGAGGTGCGCTCGTAGCGGCGCGTGATCAGGTCGCTTTCCTGGCGTTCCAGGGAGGTGTCGGCCTTGCCGAGGGTGGTCAGGCGGCCGCGTTGTAACCAGGCGATGGCGCTGTCGAGGTCTTCGGCAGCGACGAACAGGCGAACGATATCGCGATAGAGATCGAGACTGTCGGGCGAGGCTTGAATCTTGATGGCGACATCGGCGGCCTGGGTGAGGGCCGTGGCGGAGTCGGTGACCGTGCGGGAGGCCTGTTCGATGCGGAGGGCCTCGTCCTTGTCCTTGAGTTTGGACTGGAAGTCGCCCTTGTCCTCCCAGTTACCTTTTTTCATCGTCTTATTGACGGAGGCGCGGCGGACGGATTCCTGCAGGTCGCCATTGCCGGGGAAAAGTTTGAGACCCTTGTCGGCGGCGTCGAGGGCCGCGTCGTTTTCGCCACCGGCAATCCAGGTGTTGGCGAGGTCGATGAAGTGTTGGACTTCGGTGGGGGCGTTGGCGCAGAGTTCTTCGTAGCCGAAGGCGGCGAGTTCAAAGAACTCAAGTTTGATGCCGGCCAGCGCGATGGTCTTGTTGGCATTGGCGTCGGTCGGTTTCTTGGCGAGGGCTTCCTCGGCGGCGATGATGGCGGCGACCGGGTCAGCTTCGACGGCTTTGGCAATCTTGCCGGAAGTCAGCGCACTGGTGAGTCCGTCAAAGAGGCCTTTTTTAGTGCCAAGGACGGCTTTCTGGGCCTTGCGCAGGGTGCGGCGCACTTCGATGCAGCCGGGATTACGCACCAGGATGCCCGAGAGAATCTCAATGGCATACTGGGGGTTTGTCTTCAGTTGCTGGTCCGCGGCGGCGATTTGTTTCTGGAGCCGGGGATCGAGCTCGGTAAGGGCGACTTTTTTCATGGAGAAATGGGGTGTTTGACCTGCGAAAACTGACCTTCTGGGCGAGGGTGGTCAATCCCTTGGACGTGAAAAACGCAGGTGCCGGCGAAGTTGGGGTCGCAGGGGGGCGGCGATGATGCGGCCGACGCACTCAGCGGCCCCGCATCGACAGGGGTGAAAGAGGCTTTCAGCCAGCGAAAACCCGTAATCAAACGTCACTTCCTGGCCGGCCTGAATCGGGTCAGCGGCGACGATCCAGGCCTCGGCCGATTGGCTTTCCCAGATTAACTCGGCATTCGGGGCGCAGGAGTGATTGGCATAGCGTCCCGGGTTCGTAGTCGGCGAGCCGTCGAGCCAGACGCCCGGGATAATCTCGAGCGCATAGACCTGATGGGTGGCGTCGTGGTGCGAGGGCAGGGTCGTCGTGGTGCGACCTTGATAGGGGGCGATACGTTCACCCCGGGTGAACGACCGGGTGGCGAAGAGACCGAGTCCGGCAATCGCGGAATCGCGGGCTTCGAAGCCAGGGTCGCTCATGCCTCCGTGCGGAGGTCGCGGGTCATCAGTGCCGCCACCCCTGCGCGCGGATCGAGCCCTTCGTAGAGAATCGCGTGAAGGCAGAAAAGAATCGGAGCGTCGATCCCGCGCTGACGGGCGAGTTTGGAAAGGGCTTCGGCGGCACGGTGGCCTTCCACGGCTTCGCGGCGCGTGGCGAGGGCGGCGAGGGCGCCCTTTGGATCTTTGGCGATTTGTTCGCCGAGTGCACGATTGCGACTCCAGGCGCCGTGGGCGGTGGCCATCAGGTCGCCGACGCCGCCGAGGCCGAGGAAGGTTTCGGCACGTCCGCCGACCGCTTCGCCGAGGCGCGACATTTCCTGGAGGGAGCGCGTAAGTAGGGCGGCTTTCGCGTTGGAGCCGAGGCCCAGGCCATCGCAGAGACCGGCACCGAGGGCGTAGACGTTTTTCAAGGTGCCGCCGATTTCGACGCCAGCCAGATCGGACGAAGTGTAGGCGCGGAGCGTGGGGCCGCTGATGGCGGCTTGGACCTCCTTGAGATTCTCGTCGTTCTTTTCGGCCGCGAGCACAAGGGCGGTCGGTTGAGCGCGGGCGACTTCATCGGCGTTGCTGGGGCCGCTGAGCGTCGCGACTGGAATGGGGCCGAAGGCTGCGGCCATTAATTCAGTGGGCCGGCGGAGGGTCGACAAATCCAGACCCTTGCAGAGGGAGATGGCGAGTCGGGCGGTCGAGGTGCTGACGGAGGGGCCGATTTGACGGAGCAGTTCGGGGAGTCCTTTGGAGGGGCAGGCGAGGAAGATTAGCTCGACATCCATCAGCGCCGGTAGCGGCTCTAGCCCGATCTGGATGGAATCATCGAGACGATGGCCGGGCAGGTAGTCTTTATTTTCGCGCGTCGTCGCGAGGAGGACCGCTTGTTCGACGCGGCGAGGTACCAGTGTGACCGTGTGGCCTTGGCGCGCGAGATGGATGGCCATCGCCGTGCCCCAGCCGCCTGCTCCGAAGATGACGCAGTTCATCGAGATTTCTTGCTGCGGACCTTGGCGGCCCAGCGTTTGACCGCGGCGACGGCGTCGCGGTGGAGGTTGGCTTCCGGACGCGCGAAAGGTGGTGGTTCAATCGTGAAGCCGAGCAGATCGTGTATCACCAGAATCTGGCCGTCGCAACCGCGACCTGAGCCGATGCCGATTGTTGGGCATTTGACCGCGGCCGTAATCTGCGGCACGAAAGTTTCGTCGACGCATTCCACCACCATCGCAAAGGCGCCTGCCGCGTCGATGGATTGGGCGTCGATAAGCAGCTGACGCTGGTCTGCCGGAGTCAGTCCGCGGCGGCGATAGCCGGCTGAATGGACGCGTTGGGGTAGCATGCCGACGTGGCCCATGACCGGGATGCCGGCATCGATTAGGCGGGCCACCGCGGGAGCGAGGGCGACGCCGCCTTCGATCTTGACGGCCTTGACGCCACCTTCTTGGAGGAAGCGGCGGCAGTAGCCGAGAAGTTTGGGGAAACTGTCATGGGCGAGGCCGAAGGGCAGGTCGCCGACGATGATGGTTTCCGGTTTCGCCCGGGCCACGGCGGCAGAATGATGAATCATCATGTCGAGGGTGACGCTGACCGTATCGGGCATGCCCAAGACCGTGTTGCCCACCGAGTCCCCGACGAGGATGAGGTCGGCCCCGCCGGCTTCGGCGATGCGGGCCGTGATCGCGTCGTAAGCCGTGAGGCAGACGATAGGCCGGACGCCTTTGAGGGCGCGGAGGGACCGGGTGTTAGACTTCACGTCCAAGGGATTACCCCGAGACCCTCCGCTTGTAAAGCGTGGGTAAAGGGTGTAAGGAAGAGGGATGCTGCGTCGCATTGCCGGCCTGTTTCGCAAGCCCGTCTACCGGGAGAGCACGTATGCGCACCCGGATCTCTCGGGGCAGACGAAACTTCCTTGGCGAACCAAGATGCGGTTGATGCTCAGTGCACGGCATGGACTGGATCATGCGGACGAGACGCCGAACCTCTGGGTGCGGCATCGTCGCTGGCTACTGATCGTCTTCGCCCTGGTGGTCGCCTGGGTGCTGGCGGAGAGCGCGGTCGCCTGGAATTTCTTCGAAGGCTGAGCCGGTTTTACTTACGCGCCTTCCAGCCGTAATCTCGGTATTGCCAATGCCAGGTGCCATCGCGCCGGCAGGTGATGGTGCCGAAGCCTTCGGGTTTGCCGAAGACCGGGCCTTTCCACCACATGCCGCAGACGGCCCCGCCCTGCAGGTAGGTCACTTTACCGATCTCGATGCGTTCGACGACGTGTCCGTGGCCGCTGAGGACGAGCTGAATATTATAGTCGTCGAAGAGTTTCCGGAAGGTGTGGAGGTTGCCCACGATGGCTTTGCCGTCGAGCTTGGCGGTCGGCCCTCCGAGCACCTGATGCCAGGTGGTGTAGAAGGGAATATGGGAGACCATGATAATCGGCTTTGAGCGGCCCGTGGCGGCCAGGTCTTTTTTCAACCAATCCAATTGGGCGTCATCGATCCAGCCTTGGTAGTCGCGGGTCTCCTGGTGCTGGCCGATGGAGTCCAGGATGATGAAGTGCCAGCCCTTGTGGTCGAAGCTGCGGTAGGTGCGGCCGCGACCATAACGGTCGGCGAAGAGTTTCTTGCCGTAATCGTGGTCATCGGGTTGGACCACCGATTTCGCGGACCAGCCGACGACGTCGTGATTGCCGATCGTATGATGCACCGGAAGTGAGAGCCGTTTCATGCATTCATCGAAAATTTCGAACTGCTGGTGCACTCGATCCATGCCCACATCGAGCGCATCCATGATCAGGTCGCCGCCCGTCAGCACAAAGTCGGCGGGTGTCTTCAGCAGGTTCACCTGATCGAGGCACTGACGGAAGCCCTCAGCGGCACCGAGTTCCGGCTGCACGTGGATGTCGGTCAGGTAGGCGAAGTCAAACGAGTCGGCGGCGCTCTCGGCCGCGACGGCGTGCGGAGCCAGGCTGGCGAGCATCGCGGAACTCAGGAAGTGTCGGCGATTCATCGGACGACGGTCAGGCGGAGAAGCCGCAGAGGTCGATGCCCAGAGTTTTCGCGCGGGCAATGACGGCGGGCTTATCGATGAGAATGACCCCGTCCGTTTCCAGGGCTGCCTTCGTGACGCCGCCTTCGGCCATGCTCTCGAGTGTCTTCAGCCCGAAGCAGGGTACGTCGAAGCGCCAATCCTGGGCGTGCTTGGAGGATTTCGTCAGCAACATCTCCTTGCCTCCCGTCTGGGAGCAGCGGCGGAGCATGTTATCGGTGCCTTCAAATGCTTCGACAGCGATGACCGTGCCTTTGGCTGTCACGACGGCCTGACCGACGTCGAGACGGGCCATTTCGCGGGCCATACGGGTGCCGAAGGCGAGTTGTTCATCGGCGATGCCGCAGCTCCAGCCGGTCATGCAGCCTATGGTGGCCAGGTGGTCGTCCAGGAAGGCGCGGGCATCGAGCATGCGCACTCCGATTTTTTCAATCTCGGCCGAGATCGCACCGAAGATCGTCTCGGCGTTGCGTGCTTTGAGGGAGGCCATCAGCGCGACCAGTTTCAGGTCGGGCACCATGCCGCTGAAGAGTTTGCGTGGGGTCACTTGACCCGCCATCACGGCGCCGGCCGCGCGGAGCTCGCTCAGGGAGTCGAGCAGGGTGCCGAGTTTGCCTACCGGCACCGAGCGGTGATCCGCCGGAGCGAACGAAGCAATGAGGGTCGGGTCGGTCTCATCCTCGAAAGAAATCAGTTTAACGGCCGCCCCTCGGGCACGGGCACATTCAATGAGCAGGGCGGGGTAGCGGCCTTTGCCTGCGATGACGACGACAGGCTGGGATGGGTCGAAGCCCGGGGGCAGGAATCGCGAGGCAGATGCCATGTCGGGATAGTTTCGAGGTAATGACTCGGGCTCAAGCCTGCTTTGGGTTGCCAGTGGCCGGGGTGCCGAGCGTAATAGCGGCATGCCCTCCGCGATTGGCATTTTAGGTGGGACCTTCGACCCTCCGCACAACGGGCATGTGGCGGCGGCGACGGCGGCGTGGAAGCAGCTTGGGCTGGATCAAGTGCGGGTGATACCCGCTGGTCAGGCGCCAATGCGATCGGGTGCGCCGGTGGCCTCGGCCCGAGAGCGAGTGACCATGTGTCAGCTCGCCTTCGCCGGAAGCCCTTGGGTGTGCATTGATGAGCGTGAGCTCAACCGAAGCGGCACCAGTTGGTCCATCGATACCGCCCGCGAGTTGGCCCAAGAATTTTCCGGTGCCTGGCGCGTCTGGATATTAGGGGCAGATCAGCTGGCCCGGCTCGATCGATGGAAGGACGTCATTGAACTTTGCGGACTCGTGGATTTCGCGGTGCTTTCCCGTGACGGTATCTCGACCGTTCCGCCTGCGGTGCTGGCGCCTCATATCAAGCTCACCGTGCTGACCGCCCCAGCCGTCCAGGTTTCGTCCACCGCACTGCGAGAAACACTGCGTAGGGGCGAATCGGCCCGAAACGGCTTGCCGAGCGAGGTTGCCCGCCACATCGAAGAGCGAACCCTTTACCAAGCCTGACCATGTCTGCCCTCAAGAAGAAGAAAACCTCCGGTAAGCCTGCGGCCAAATCCCGTGGGCCAGCCAAGCCCGCGCGTAAGCCGGTGGCACGTCGCGTTGTGGCTAAGATTCCCGCGCTCAAGGCCAAGGCCCGCGGCGAGAAGACGGCCCCGAAGCCGATGGTCGTGATGCCTAAGCTGCCCGCACACCTCATCGCCGCCATCAAGGCGCTTGATGACAAGAAGGCGGCTGAAGTCCGCGTTCTGGAACTCGGGCAGATTTCTTCCGTGGCTGATTTCCTCGTGATTGCCACGGGTACTTCTGAGCCGCACCTGCGCGCCCTGCGAATTGCGCTCGAGCAAGCCTTGGATGAATGCGGCGTCAGTTCCCGCTCCGAATCCCAGAAGGACAGCGGCTGGACCGTCGTCGACGCTTTCGATATCCTTTTCCACCTCTTCCGCGAAGACATCCGCAAGAGCTACGCCCTCGAATCCCTCTGGAAGGACGGCTTGGATATCCCGGCTTCGGCCATTCTGAAGGCCTGAAGGCCGCGGGGGGTCAAAGACTCACCCGGTGGTGGTAGTGGGCAGGATCGAACTGCCGACCTAGGGCTTATGAGTCCCTCGCTCTAACCAACTGAGCTACACTACCGAAAACCGAGTCCGGTCAGTCCAGCCCAGCCCTTCGGGCTCGTCAAGCCGATTGAGGTCAGGAGCGGGTGTGAACCAGCAACCAGCAGGCGCCTAGCCAGATGGCTAGGCTCAGAATTGAGAGCAGGACGGCCAGGTTGGATTGCGCCTGACGAATTTCACCAAGGCCTTCCTGGTCCAGTGTGCGCCCGATTTTTTGCACGAACGAAACAGGCAGGAAGCAACCGACGGCCGTCGTGAGGCACAGTACGATGAAGAGCGAGATGGGCGGAGTCTCCGCGAAAAGCAGGTGCCAGGCGTATACCGAGAGACCGAAGATCGGCGGAAAGAGGAAAGTGGAGCCACACCAGAGATAGCCTTCGCGCACGGTGCGCTCGAGAGATTCGCCGGCGGCGTTGCGGCCCGTTTCGACAGACATCGTCTCAGACGTGTGAAGATTGGCGCCGGTGGGCGGCGCCGCCGAGTCGTCGTCTCGGCGGGCGTTGCTTTCGCTGATGCCCATCTGGGCGGGGGAGCGATTGAGGCCGATGGTGCGGAAGTAATCGCGGACGGTCATCCAACCCTCATCGACTTCGATATTATGAATCAGGCTGATCTCACCTGAGCGCAGCATCTCGCTGATGCGCGGTAAGGGGAAGGGGCCGGAGATGGCACCTTTCCAGCGAAGACGGAATTGGGTGGGGCGAGACATTGCTTAGAGGTCGCGACCTTGAAGGAGGGTTTCCCAGCCTCCGTCGGGCGGTAGCAGGCCCTTGGGGATGGTGGCGGCGTTGGCCGCGTCGGCGACGGTGCCGGGGTAGCGGAGCAGAGGGGAGAGCGGGGCGGCGTCAGCGACCCGTTGCGGGGTGCCGTCGTCGCCGACCCGGAAAAGCACCGTAGCTTTGCCTTCATTGTCTAAGCCGTAAAGCGCGCTTCCTTTGACTTGTTCCCGTAAGACCGGCTGACCGTCGCGGCCGACCATGCCGGCGAGGATGAGCCGCTTGTTGCGCAGTGTGGAGAACGTCGCCCGCCAGAAGCGTGCTTCCTCGGAATAGGTGGCGCCGCCTTGGCGGATTAGGAAGCCGCGCAGGTCGGCCTGGATGTCGGCCCATTTATCTTTGAAAAGGAAGTCCAGCGGGCGCATGGAATTCTGGGTCAGGCGACGAAGCTGTTCGGCGTCGCGCTGGGCGGACGGGGAGAAGAGTACGCCCCAGACTTCCGGTCGGCCCATCGAGAGTTTGTAGAGTTCCTGGAGCTGATACGCGCGGAGTTCCGGGTAAGGCGAGTCGTTGCGGCGGATGCGGTCCATCGTGCGGATCAGGGGCTCGAGGAGTTTGCCGGTCTTCGGGTCCTGGAAACGGGCGATTTGCCGGATGAATTCGAGCTCCTTGATCGTGCTTTGTTCCGCGGCTTCCTCGCCGGCGCGGACGCCGTTGTTGAACTCGCGGCGACTCCATGTCGACTCGATGACGGTGCCGTCGCGGTTAAGTTCCTTGCCACGTTGGATGATTTCAAAGCCGTCGGTGATCGTCACGCGTTTCTCGGCAATCTCCCCTGCGATGAGGGCGATGCGCAGGATTTGCGGTCCGCGGGCGGTGTATTGGCGGATGGTGTAGCGATGAAGGGAGGCGGTGACTGCGTCATCGGAGAGCGTGCTGAGCGCGCGGGTCTCCGGTTCGAGGAGAACGGCGGGATGGAACACGCCCTGAGGATCGGCGGTAGCGGCGGCATCCCACATCGCACCGACGCGGGGAGCCAGAGCGGTGCGCGGGAGATTGCGGAGCGTGTCGGCCTTTTCGGCGATGAAGGCCGCGCGTTTGCTCAGGTCCGATTTCTCGTCGACGGTGTTCTTGACCGTATCGGCCAGTGCTTCGAGGTAACTCTTGATGTCGGCGGCGGAGCGGAGCGCGCGCAGGGCGTTGACGGTCTTGCGTTCGCCGTCGAGGCGGACGCCGGCCCGGTCGGCTTCGGCGAAGGCCTCATCGAGTTCCTTCACGCCTCCGTCGGAGAGGGTGCGGAGGACGACGCGGAGTTTGTCGAGAGCATCGGCGGCCGTGGTGATGTCGGTGATGGTTTCGCCGTCGCCCATCGCCTTATGCAGGGCGACACGTTGTTGGGTGAGGTCGGTGCGCACCTGATCCTGCATGAGGCGGCAGGCGGCGAGCAGCGCTTCCGGGTCAGGGAAGATGGCTTTCAGGCGGGCTTGCAGACCTGGAGTACGATTGAACGATTCCTGGTACCGTTCGACCCGCTTGGTTGTTTCGGCGAGGTTGGCGACCGTAGGGCCCTTCTGGCCGATGTCGTTCAGTTGATGCGCCTCGGTGCTCAGGCGCTGTTCGGCCGCGGTCTGGGCGGCGATCCGCTCGTTCAGTTCCTTCGTTTGCCCGCGGCGGGTGGCCTCCTCAACGGCGGCGTTGGGTTCGCTCTCATATTTTTTCAGCGCCTTGAGCGCCGCGGGGTGGTCGTAGAGTTCGACGAGCCGGCGGGCTTCCGAGAGCTGATCGCGGGCTGCCTCCCGTTGGTTCTCGTTATATTTAAACCAGACGCCCACGACGATGATGGCGACCAGGCCCGTCACCGCGGCGGTCGTGAGCAGGGTGTAGCGACGGCTCAGTTGGCTGCGGGTGTTCTGGCGCAGGGCGCGGGCCTCGCGGACGAGGCCTTCGGGGAGTCTTTCCGAAAGCGGCGCGGCGCGTTCGAGCCAGCTGTTGAGGCGAACGATGAGAATGGCCGGGGAGGAGCCGCGGGCGGATTCCTGGCAGAGCACATTCCATTCGTCGGTCAGCGTTTCGACGCCGGACCGGAGTCCGGCTTCGGCTTCGGCGGCGGCGGCGAGTTCGCCGGCCCAGGCTTCGAGCTCGGTGACCTGCGCGAGCAGGTTGGCCGAGAGGTTGAGTTGATGATCGCGTTCGAGTGAGCGGGCGCGGCCGAGGCTGGAGGCGCAGGCTTCCCAGTGGCCGCCCTGACGTGCTTCCGCCGCTTCGGCGGCGAGTTCGGTGACTTGTTGGAGGGCTTTAGAGCGCAGCCAGGCTACCCGGCGCTTCATGGCGTCGTCCCAGGGGTTCTCGTCGGAAAGATCGTTGGCGCCGAAGCGCTCCATCCGGTTCATCAGCTCGATGGCTTCCTCATCGCGATGATCGGCGAAGAGTGCGGTGACTTTGCCGAGGGACTCGCGGAGGAACTTCGCGGAAAGACGGCTGAGCTCCGAGCGTGCGTTCGGGTCGTTCGGATTGATGCGGGCGATGGAGCGCAGGACGGATAGGGCGCGATCCTCGTCGCGCTTGCGGATGGCATCTCGATAGTCGCGGTAGAGAGGGTGGTTCTCGCCGATTTCTTTCCCGTAGAGGCTTTCGACGGCGAGGATGTGCTGGCCGTCGAGCGGGAAGCCTGGCGGAAGACCGCGTTCGCGGCACAGCTGCTGCCAGCGATCGGATTCGGCGAAGCTTAGCAGCGCACAGAGGCTGAGCAGGTCGGGGTCGGATTCGGCGACCTGGAAGGCGGCGTGCTCGTTACCGCTGCGGAGGAGTGTCGCGCATTGTTCCAGACGTTCGCGGGCGCGCAGGCAGAGCGCGGAGTATTCGCCGGCCAGCGAGCGTGCTTCGAGGTCGGGGGTGTTCAGTTCCAGCTGGCCCCGGATGCGGGCGATGAGACGTTCGGCCAGCATCGGTCAGCGGAATTCGAGGAGGCGCGGGCCGGCCGTGCCTTGGGCGTTGATGGCTTGGATGACCCAGGGCGCACCAGCCTGGAGATAGTCACCCCCTTTGAAGAGTTTACGGCGAGCGGCAATCGCCTCGTATAACGGCGCGTCGGGGCCCTGTTTGCTTTCGAGGCGGATAATGTCGGTCTCGAGTACCGAGCGGGTGGCGCGCACGGAAGGCAGATCGCGGTCAGGGAACTCGTGTCCGGCCGGGAAGAGGCCGATGGCGCCATTGATCCACACGAAGCTATTGACGGCGCTTTCCGTCCAGTTGGAAGGGCGGACGACTCCCGTATCGGTGTCGAGGCGCAACCCGCTGGCCCCGAGGTTAAGGGGTTTGAGGGAAGTCTGGTCGGCCACGAGCGCAAAGCACTGGCGCGTTCCATTGGCCAATTTGACTTCGATGAGGCGATTGGCGTCAGTCCGGGCGCCTTCACCGTCGAGCAGATTTAATTCTACGGAATTCTTGCGCGTGCCGACGCTGATGGCGATCGCCGGGTCGCGTCCGGGCTGCGGGGTGGATTCGATGGCGCTACTCTGGCGGTCGCGCCGGATTTCCGCCGGGATGAATTTGGTCTTATCATCGCGCAGGTGGAATGACGTCAGCGGGAGAAGACGGATGCTGGCGGTGACGGCTTCTCGCGTCGTCGCTCCTGATGCTTCGATGAATTTGGTGATTTGATCGGCGGCCCGCAGAGAGAGGCGGAAATCGGCCTGCGACGCGCCCTTTGCGCCCGTGTCGGAACTTCCCCATTGGCCGGAGATGATGATCACCGGTCGGACGTCGATGGTCAGCAGGTCGCGGGCGCGGGGGGCGATGGCGGCGAGTCGTTTCCAGTCTTCGTCATGTGGGGCTTTGAGTTCCTCGATGATGCGCAGGGCTTCCTCGGCGTCAGCCGCGACGACTTGGCAGGTCTTGGGGTCGTTGAGGATGCCGGGGCGCTCTAAGCTGGCCAGTAGTTGCTTGCTCGTGGACGCGGCGAAATGGCTGAGGATGCGCGGGAGGATTTGTTCGCGGTAGTTACGAGCGAAGGTCGGCGAGAGTTTTGCGGTCTCCAGCCAGAGTTTGGCAGCGGCGAGATAGTCGTCGCTTTCCATCAGGCTTTGCACGTCCGTCAAGGCCCGGTTGGCGCGCAGAATGTCATCGGTCTTCGCCGTATCGGCGGGAGAGGGGGCGGGTCGGGCAGGCGTCGGCGTTGCGGCGACTGGAGGGGTTTCCTTGTTGCGGCCGGAGAGCAGGACAGCGGCGACGGCGCCGAACGTGAGGATGACGGCGAGGCCGATCCAGAGGCCTAGCGAACTGTTCGCGCCTGACTTGTCGGGGGCGGCAGGTCGGGATCGGTTTTGATTTCCTGACGGCAATATGCCGGGTTTGCTGACGCCGACCGCGGCTTGGCGGGCAAAGTCTCCCGTCGGGGCGGGCAGGGTTGCGGCGGTCGCGAAATCAATCGTGGCACGGCCATGGGCGGGGCCGACGGCCCAGATGAAGCCGTCGCTGCCCGTGAGGCTGGTGTCGGTGGTAAAGGTGGCGGCCCAGGCCGCTTTGCCGATGAGAGCCGAGGATTCGGCCAGCAGGCGCAACAGACGGATTGTTTCCGGCGGATTCAGTAAGCTCAGTGAAGCGGGACCGGAGGCGTTGATCAACCAGGCAGCTTTGGCTCCCGTGCCGGTGCTCTCTCGCCACGTCGTCGCTGGGATGAGGGGGACTTGGTTTTCGAGTGCGAGCGGCTTGTCTTCGCCTTCGAGCCAGGTCGGGGTGCCCGACCATTCGTTGCGCCAGCCTTTCCAGCGGCCGGCGATTGAAGCGGGCGGAGGTAGGAAGGCAGCTTCTTCACCGGAGAAAATCAGGTGATGCGCCAGACGATTATCGCGCTGCGTATAGTCCAGACCGTGCGCGACGAAGCGAGAGAGCACGTACCAATTCTTACCACCGGCTTCGAGTTCGCGGAACGTGAAGGTCTCTCCTTCGGTGCTTTCGTGGGGCGTGCCGATGTTTTCAAGCAGTTGGGTGAGACGGTCCGGAATGGCCCGATGGCGAGCGACGGTGCAGAAGCCGGAACGCCCGGCGGCGAGACCTTGCGACGCGGAGGTAAAGATAAGTTGAGAGGGCATTTTAGCGGGCCTGGGGGGCGGAGGCGTTGGTCAGAGCAGCCGGGAACATTTCCGGAGAAGCCAGGTGCATAAGCCAGTAGACGGGCTCTTCCACGTGTGCGGGAGCGAGGCGCTGGGGGTCGGGGGCGATACGGCCTTTGTTCAGTCCGGATTGGATCATGACTGGCATGTGGCCGAAGGAGGACGCAGCGAAGTAGCGAATCTCCTGCGCTAAAGATTCGGCGGAAGCGACGAGGCCTGGGCAGAGTGAGACCAGTACGGCACGGACGCGGTCGGAGTTGCGCTGTATCGCGTCGAGATCGAGGGTGCCGGATTGAATGACCTGTTCGAGGGGTGAGCTCAGGAGCTTTTCCCAAGTGTCGCATTTGCCGACGACGAAGGCGAGTGGGGTGCGGATGCGTTCGCCTTGGGCGAGGCCTAGCACGCGTTTGATGCGGGTTTCCATCTCTGCGAGGATGCTGTCCTGTTGGTCGATGCGTCCTTTCAGTGCGAACTGCGGGTCTTCGACACCGACCAGTTTGGCTTTGAAGCGGGCGTTGGCCGTCGGGTCGAATAGGAAGATCAGTCCGGCCGATGTCGCGACGTGCATCGCACCGGGCGAGTCGTGGATATCGATGCCGGGTTCGAAATGTTCGCCAGCGTTATCGTAAAGGATGACCGAAGTTTCTTGGCGCTGTTTGCCGGGGCGACTAATCGAGTAGATGAACGGCCGGGGCAGGGAGACCATCCGGCCCAGTCGGGGCAGCTTTTCGTAGGTAGCGCCTTCGAGGGCGGTCTTGCCGAGCAGGGCGTCTTCCGGGGTGGAGGCGGAGAAGAGCGCGTTGCGCATCTGATTCAACAGCATGTTCCCGCTGGGGTCGCCGTCTTTGAAGGCCAGATTGAAGTCGTCGGGCAGTTTGTCCTGCAGAACGCGCGTCAGGACGGCCAGATAGTAGGATTTACCTGAGCTCGGGGCACCGATGAGCGACACGATGCGGTGCGGCATGTCCAGATAGCCGGGCGGGAGTTGGCGACGGCAATGTGGGCAGGCAATGTCGGTGCAGGCGAGGCCCATCGGGTCGAGGGCGAGGCCTTGGTCATTGAAGCGCGTGGGGTGAAAGCGCAGGCGTGCGTCGGAGCCGAGGATTGGGTCGCCGCGGAGATCTTCATGCACCGCAATGCTGAGAGCATCGCCCGAATCAAAGCGAGTCCAGCAGACGGGGCAGATATGGGCGCCGCGATTCTGCTCGGCAGCGAGGAGGGGTTTCGCGTGGGACTCTGGGGGCACCATCGCCCGCGGGGAGAGCAAAGGGGCGATCTGTGAAAGCGTGAAACCAATTTCTAGTCCCTGCGGCGTGCAGGCTAGCGTGTCGGTAGCGCGTCCCAGTTCGGCGGCGACATCGAGCAAGCGGCTAGGCGGGAATTCGCCGAGCTGAGTTCCGGTGTCGGCATCGAATAGCACCCAGTTGTCGTGGCGCACTTGAGAGAAATCGCCCAGGTTGGCTGGGGCGACAATGAGCAGGGCGTCATCCAGTTGGACGGCGGTGGCTTCCGTGACGGGGAAGCTGCGGCGGAGGTGTGTGCCGTTGACCAAGATGCTGCCGGCTCCGTTGGGTTCGATGGCAAGGCCGGTATCCCCAGAACTGACCGTCAAAGTGGGGGTAGGGCTGTCGGTGGGCAGGGAGGCGGGCAGGCCTTCCAGCTTACCCTTGGAGCCATTGAGACAATTGACCCACGCCAGTGCGGGGGAATTCTTGGAAAGGTTGAACATCGGCTCCGGGAGAGGGGTAGGAAAAGAGGTTGATTAAGCAGGGGTCTTTGTAAAGATATGTCCTTACGAGAGCAGGGTCCCCCGCCCAGCCTTAAACCCCACCATGGAGACCGAAGCTGACCAGTCCGCATTGGACCGAGCCCGACAAGGGGATATTTCCGCGTACAACGAACTCGTGGTTAAGTATCAGGGGCGTATTTTCGCCAAGGTCTTCTCCCTTTTACGAAACCGTCAGGACGCAGAGGAAATCACGCAGGATACCTTCATTCGCGCCCACCGGGTGCTTACCTCCTTTCGCGGGACTGCCACTTTTTCGACTTGGATCCATCAGATCGGCACGAATCTGGCTCGGAACCGTTACTGGTACTGGCGCCGCCGTAAGCGCGATCAATCCATGTCCCTAGACGCTGATCTCGGGGATGATCCTGGTGCCACCCTGCATGATATCCTTTCTGACGGTGCTCAGGGGCCTAATCATGAGGCCCAGCACAACGAATTTGTCAAAAAAGTGGCCGAGTGCATGGAACAATTGAAGCCGGAGCACGCTCGTATTCTTACCATGCGCAACGTCCGCAACATGTCCTACGAGGAGATCGCCGAAGACCTCGGTCTCTCCATTGGGACGGTGAAGAGTCGTATCAACCGGGCACGCGAAGCCCTGCGTGATCTCATGGGTGAGGAGTTTCGCGGATGAGTACTTCCGAATTCGAATCTTTAGTCGCCAGTTTCCTTGAGGGTAATGCTTCCGAGTCCCAGATGGCACGCCTACGCGATGCCCTCAAGGCTTCGCCTGAATTGCGTAATCGCTTCCAGTCTAAGGTGCGCCTGCATCGCGCCCAGCTGAGTTTCCTCAGCGGTCGGGAGGAACGTTCTTTTGCCGGCGTCATGCAGTGGCTACACGCCTTCTCCCAGCGGATGGGCCGTTCTTTTGCGCACCTCTGCCTGCTCGCACTGGTCTTCGTGGAATTGCGCGTGACCATCCCCGCCGAGTATTCCGGTCTGCTTTCTTATATCGATGCTCCGGCGGCGGAAGAAACCATCCTCGGTTCGGTCGACATGCCTCAGCGGCTGTTGACGGACATCAGCCAAGACTTCGATTTGAGCCAGGGGGCGGACATGCCTGATTTGGTGCTGCCCCCGATCATGCCGGATATCGTCTCGCCCACGGACGAGCCGACGACCGTCGAGACCTAAGGCTAATCCTGCTTGCCTCTCTGGGCGGGCGGAGTCATTTGACGCAACGAATGAAGGCCGGAAATCATAGGCCAGAGGTTCGCCTCCGTGGTATCGCCGCTGCTCCTGGCGTGGCCCGTGGTCCGGCGTATCCATTGATGAGGGGTATGACCATCGTCGCCTGTGAGAAAGTCGCCGACGCCGAGGTCGAGATCCGTCGCCTAGAGGCAGCCTTGGCCGCCACCCGTCTGGAAATAGCTCAACTGCGGGATGATATCGCCCGGAAGTTGAACGAATCCGAAGCCTCCATCTTTGACGCCCATCTGCTCGTGTTGGAGGATGTCGCCCTGATTGATGACGTGAGCAAGGAGGTGCGACGGAGTGGCTTTAACGTCGAGTTCTGTTTCCAGGAGGTCGCGCAGCGTTACATTGAGATTTTTGAAAAGATGGACGACGACTTCCTCCGCGAGCGGGCGGCGGACATCCGGGACGTCACCGGGCGCGTGCTTGATCAGCTGCTCGGCACCCAGCCGGAGCGCGTCGGGCGTGCCGCCCAGGCGCATGTCGTGGCCGCGCGTGATCTAACGCCTTCCGACACGGCGGGACTGCATGACGGCGGCGTGCTCGCCTTTGTCACGGAAGAGGGCGGGCGCACGAGCCATTCGGCGATCATGGCCCGCTCGCTTGACGTGCCGGCCGTGGTGGGGGTGAAGGGGCTGATGGAGGCCGTCCAGGAGGGCGATGTTATCTTGGTCGACGGGGAGTCCGGTTTGATCGTCCTCAACCCGACGCCGGAGACCATCGATGGTTATCGCGACAAGGAGCAAGCCATTCGTAATCGCCGCGACCGCGTTTTGCGCGAAGTAGCGCTGCCGGATCTGACTTCGGATGGCGCGGCTTTCATCCTCCTCGCGAACATCGGCGACCCGGCGGAGATGGAAGACGCGTTGGGCTATTGCGCCCGCGGTGTGGGCCTTTACCGCACGGAAAATCTTTATCTGCGACTTGATTCCTGGCCCAGCGAGGAGGTGCAATATGCGGAATATGCCGAAGTGGTCCGGCAGGCCAAGGGTCGACCGGTCACCTTCCGGACGCTCGATTTGGGCGGAGATAAACGATTGGGAGATCTCGCGGATGAGGCCAATCCGTTCATGGGCTATCGCGCGGTAAGGCTTTGCCTAGAGCGGCCGGACGTATTCCGCCCGCAACTCCGGGCGATCATCCGTGCCGCTGTCCTCGGCCCCGTGCAGGTCATGTTCCCGATGATTTCAGGCATCGAAGAACTTCGGCGGGCCCAGGAGTTCTTCCGCATGGTTGAACGCGAACTGAGCGCCGAAGGTATTCGGCCGTCCGCCTCGATTCGCCTCGGCGCGATGATTGAGATTCCGTCCGCGGCCGCGGTCGCGGAAGAGCTGGCTGCGGAGACGGATTTCTTCAGCGTCGGCACCAACGACCTCGTCCAGTATTTGCTCGCGGTCGATCGTGGCAACCAGCGCGTCGCTTCGCTCTACGACCCTTGTCATCCGGCCGTGGTGCGTACGCTGCTGCAGATTTTCCAAGCTGCCAAGAAGGGCGGCATCCCTGTGGCCGTCTGCGGCGAACTGGGCGGCGACCCCGTCTGGGCTCCGCTGCTCATCGGCCTCGGCGTGCATGAGCTGAGCATGACGCCCGCCGCCTTGGCGGAAGTCCGCTTCGTGCTCCGTCATTCCGTCAGCCATGAACTGCAGGAGCTCGCCGCCAGGGTGATTGCTTCGGCGGATGCGGGGAAGACGCGGCAGCTGTTGCAGGAATTCGCCGCCACCAAATTAAAACTTCGCTGATGTCATCGTCCTCACCGCTTCCGAATCCGCATGTGGCGGCTATGCGTGCCTATGTTCCCGGGGAGCAGCCGCAGGGCGGGGGGTGGGTCAAACTCAACACCAACGAGAATCCTTATCCGCCCAGCTCCCGGGCCTTGGAGGCAATCAGGCTTGCGTTGGCGAATGAAGGAGCCGGCCTGCGTCTTTATCCTTCGCCAGACTCGGCGCCCTTGCGCGAAGCGGCCGGACGTTTCCACTCGTTCGACCCTGCCCGCATCGTGGCGGGCAATGGTTCCGATGATATCCTTAACTTGCTCATCAGGGCTTACGCCGGTCCTGGTCGGCCCATCGGAATGATGGACCCCAGCTACTCGCTCTATCCTGTGCTCGCCGCGGCCCAGGCGGCAGAGGTCATCCGGGTTCCGGTCGCCGATGATCTAAGTGTTGATCCCGCCGCCGTCGCGGGTTGCGGCGCCAGCGTGTTCTTCCTGACCAATCCCAACGCGCCGTTAGGTGTGGCTTTCTCGCCCCGCGTCGTCCGGGAGATTGCTCGGCAGTTCTCGGGATTGCTGGTGGTGGATGAGGCGTATGCCTCTTTTGCGTCCGATGATTGCGTCGCATTGGCGCGCGAGCTTTCGAATGTCGTCGTCACGCGGACGATGTCCAAGGCGCATGCCTTGGCCGGCCTGCGCGTCGGCTATGCTTTGTGTCCCGGCCCCGTGGCGGATTTGTTGCACCGCGTCCGCGATAGTTATAATGTCGACCGACTAGCCCAGGTGGCTGCGGCCGCCGCCTTGGATGACCGCGAGTGGCTGACCGTGACAATCGACCAGGTGCGGGCCACGCGCGACCGTCTGGTGGCCGCGTTGCGGAAGATGGGCTGGCAGGTGAACCCCGCCTCCGGAAACTTCGTCCTCGCGGCTCCGGTGTCTTCGACGCACGCGGCTTCGGTCGAGACTTCCGCAGATTGCTTCGAGTTCCTCCGTGCCCGCAAGATCCTCGTCCGGCGTTTCCCCGGCCATCGCCTCACCGAGAAATCTTTGCGTATCTCCGTAGGCACCGAGCAGGAAACGGATGCCTTCTTGGCGGCGGTGGCGGCTTGGATGGAAGGGTGAGGTTGACAATCCCGCCTTCCGCGGGGATTTTTCGAGGATGAGCGCAGGAGTTCGCAAAGCTAGCATTCGCCGGGATACCGCCGAGACCAAGATCGCCCTTGAGGTGAATCTGGACGGAACCGGTGCGTCGGAAGTTTCCACCGGGGTCGCGTTTTTCGACCACATGCTCACGTTGCTTTCCCGTCACTCCATGGTCGACCTCAAGGTCAAGGCCACGGGCGACACCGATGTCGACTATCACCATACCGTAGAGGATGTCGGTATTGTCCTCGGGCAGGCCATCAAGGAAGCCTTGGGCGATAAGGCAGGCATCCGCCGCTATGGTTTCTTTATTCTTCCGATGGATGAGACGCTGGCCCGTTGTGTCATCGACCTCAGTAATCGCCCGATGATGGTCTATCAGGTCGAGATCACCAATTACATGGTGAAGGACTTCAATATCGCCCTCGTGCGCGAGTTTTTCCAAGGCGTCGCCAATTCACTCGGCTGCAATCTTCACCTTCGCCTCGAGTATGGCGATGAGCCGCACCATATTGCGGAAGCGCTCTTCAAGGCGTTCGCCCGTGCGTTGCGCGAGGCCGTCGAAATCGATTCCCGTCAGGGTGGTCGCGTGCCGAGCACCAAGGGTTCGCTGGCCTGATCGTGGAAGCTTCCGGGTCAGCCCGTCGTCCTCGCGTGGCCGTGATTGATTACGGCATGGGGAATCTCCGTAGCGTTAGCCGGGCGATGGTCGCGGCCGGGGCGGATGCTTTCCTCGCCGCTACGCCGAAAGAAGCTGAGAAGGCAGAACTGGTCGTCTTCCCGGGGCAGGGGGCCATGGCAGATTGCATGGATTGTATTCGCCGGACTGATTTTGAATCTTTCCTGAAGCAATGGATTGCCGCTGACCGCCCGTTCCTGGGGGTCTGCATGGGGTTGCAGGTCCTTTTTGAGCGATCGGAAGAGGCTGACCGACCTGGGTTAGGTATTTTTCCAGGGGTCGTCGAGCGCTTCCCCTCCCAGCCCTGCCTGCGCATCCCCCACATGGGCTGGAACGAGGCAATCTTCAAGCCGGGGAGCCCCTTGATTGAGGGCCTGAAGGCCGAAGGGGAGCCATTTTATTTCGTCCATAGTTATCGGGTGGTGAAGACCGATCCAGCGTTGGTCTGGTGCGAGACGGACTATGCGGGGCGCTTTGTGAGCGGGGTGCGGAAGGGCAGGGTCTTCGCGACCCAGTTCCATCCTGAGAAAAGTCAGGTCAAAGGCTTGCAACTCTACCGCAATTTCCTGACTTTAGCCGTCCGCTGAGGCGAGTTTTGTCCTCCGGCGGCACCACCCCCGCATGAGCTCAAAAAACGCTACCCTCAAACTGGACGACAAGGAAATCGTCCTCCCCATCGTCGTCGGTTCCGAAGGCGAACGCGGGGTCGATGTCCGCAAGCTACGCGACGACACCGGGTATATCACCTTCGACGACGGCTACGCCAATACGGGAGCCTGTGAGTCCAAAGTCACCTTCATCGATGGCGAGAAGGGTATCCTTCGCTACCGCGGCTACGGCATCGAGGAATTGGCGGAGAAATCCAACTTCATTGAGACGGCTTACCTGCTGATTTACGGCGAACTCCCGACGTCCGCCCAGCTCGTCGCCTTCAAGGCCCGCATCCTGGATAATTCGCAGATTCACGAAGGCCTGCGCATCGCCCTGAGCGGTTTCCCTGGTAACGCCCATCCGATGGCCGTACTATCCGCCACGCTGAACACCCTCGGTTGCTACTATCCAGAACTCGGCACCAACGAGCGCACGCACGACTTGGCCAAGTTCGACGAGACCGCCGCGGTCCTGATTTCTAAGGTCCGCACGCTCGCCGCCCTCGCGCACCGCTCCAAGGAAGGCGAGCCGCCTGTCTACCCGAAGCCGGGTCTGGATTACTGCTCCAACTTCCTGCATCTGCTTTTCTCGCAACCTAACGCCGACTACGCCGTGCACCCGGAAGTCGCCCGGGCGCTCGACTTGATCCTCCTGCTGCACGCCGACCACGAGCAGAATTGCTCCACCTCGACCGTTCGCATGGTCGCCTCCGGTGGCGCTAACCTCTTCCCGTCCGTCTCCGCCGGCGTCTGCGCCCTGTGGGGCCCGCTGCATGGTGGCGCCAATCAGGCTGTCATCGAGATGCTTGAGGAAATTCATGCCTCGGGTGACGATGGCTCGCGCTTCATCGCTGACGCCAAGGACAAGACCAAGAGCGTTCGCCTGATGGGCTTCGGTCACCGCGTGTACAAGAACTACGACCCTCGCGCCAAGATCATCAAGGCCCAGTGTGACAAGGTTCTCAAAGTCCTCGGCATTAATGACCCGCTTCTCGCCATCGCGATGCGCCTGGAGGAGGCCGCACTCAACGATCCTTATTTCAAGCAGCGCAATCTCTACCCGAACGTCGACTTCTACTCGGGTATCATTCTTAAGGCCATCGGCATCCCCACGGAGATGTTCACGGTGATCTTTGCCATCGGTCGCATGCCGGGCTGGATCTCGCACTGGAAGGAAATCGCCGAGACGCCGAAGCAGAAGATTCATCGTCCGCGCCAGATTTACGTCGGCAACACCGAGCGTGCTTACGCGCCGATTGCTCAGCGTGGTTAAGCGGATGCCGGCTCCGGCTCATCGCTGCCTCTCTCGACTTTAATGTCCAAATCTCCTTTGCGCGTAGCCATCGTGGTGCCTGCCTTCCGCGAGGAAGCGCGCATCGCTGAAGTGGTGCGTGAGGCGAAGCGCTTCGTGGACACCGTCTTGGTGATCGACGACTGCTCGCCGGATGAGACATCGGCCAAGGCGCTGGCTGCGGGTGCGCTGGTGATTCGCCATGAAGTCAACAAGGGCAAAGGGGCTGGCCTCAAGACAGCTTTCGCTCGGCTCGCTGAGCTGGGTTACACCCATGGCATCACTATGGACGGCGACGGTCAGCACGACGCCGAACAGCTGCCGCTTTTCCTTAAAGCCATTGAGGAGCCGGGCGTCGCGCTCGTCGCGGGCAACCGTTTTTCCAATCCCAAGGGGATGCCCTTTGTTCGTCGGATGGTGAATGCCTCCATGTCGTGGCTCATCAGCAATCTCTGTCGCTGCCACATCCCTGATTCCCAATGTGGGTATCGGGCCTTGGCGGTCGCCAATCCGGCCATCTTGGCCGCCAAGAGCGACCATTACGATTACGAGACCGAGGTCCTGCTGCTGACCGCGCGAGCCGGGGGGAGGATTACGAACGTACCGGTCCGGACGATCTACCAGGGGCAGCCCAGCAAGATTCGTCCGGTGCGGGATACGATTCGGTTCTTCAAACTCCTTTACCGGATCTAATTATTTAGCGGGCTTCGGCTTGGTGGACTTGATGCGGAAGACGGCGCGTCCGGGTGTGTCGCCGGTTTCGCCGAGGAGTTCGCAACGCCCACGGACAGAGGAGGTCTCGCTGCTGTTGAGAAGTTTGAAGTCACGTTTCTCGCCGAGGCAGAGGATGTCGCCATTGGCTTCCACGTAGGCACCGAGCTGCTTCTCGATCGTGAGCTGCGGTAGCGGATGGTAGGAGTAGAACGGGTAGTAGGGGCGGAAGTTGCCTTTCCCGTAATCGCCGAGAAGTGTCTGATCGGGGACGAAGATGGCGACGGGGGTCTCGCCGAGGTAGAATTTTGCGGCGCGTCCGAGGAAACTGCAGGTAACCAGTTTTTCGCCCGGTTGGCGGACCTGCGCGACGATCTTGCAGATTTCGCGGCTGCCTGCCGTGCCTTCGAGTCGGGCCTCGATCCAGAAGAAGGCGGTGAAGACTAGGACGACATTGAATGAAGCGGACACTGCGGCCCAGAGGAAAGCGCGGCGAGAAAGCGCGCAGATCCCGGCGATGGTCAGCGGCAACCCGAGCGCGATGAGTTGCGGGAGGAACGGCAGCGAGTTCGGATGGAAGGCCGGCATATACCAGATGAGCGCGACACCTTGGAGCAGCGTGAAGACCCCGACCGCCCAGCGTTCGATGGGGCCGAAGCCTTGCGTAATCCATCGCTCCAGCGTGACGCCAGCCAGCAGAGCCACGGGAACGGTCAGGAAGAAGATATAACTGGGCAGCTTGCTCGCTGCGACGGTCATGAACAGGTAGGACGGGATGAGCCAGCAGATGACCATGGTGAGGCCGGGTTGGCTGCGGAACCTCTGCCGGAAGTTCGCGGCGGTTTCCCAGAGCGAGGCGACGATCAACGGGATCCAAGGGATCGAGCCACCGATGAGCATTTCGAGGTAATAATACCAATGGTCATTACCCTTGTGTTCGGCGTGGAAGAAGCGGTCCCAGTTCTCGTGGATGAAGAAGGAGTCCCAGTAGTAGGCCCAGCCGGTCGCCGGCGAGGTGGGGCCGGACTTATGAAGAATGAACATCGTCAGATACCACGGGACGACGAGGAAGAGCCAGAGAGGCACGCAGAGTAGGAGGTTGCGCCCGTTCCAAGGGGACTTCAATCCGCTGAGCCAGCCGTAGGTAACGCTGGCCATCGCGATGAAGAGCAGTCCTTGTGGGCCCTTGGTCAGCATCGCAAGCGCCGAGCAGACGGTCAGGGCGAACAACCAGCGGAGACGTCGGGGTTCATCATGGAACGCCCGCCAGAGGCAATAAATGCCCGCGGAGATGAAGAGGGTGTGGGAAAGGTCGGTCAACATCAGGCGCGACATCACCACGAAGAGTCCGCCCGTACCGACGACGAGTGCGCCCAGGAATCCGGCGAGCGGGTTGAAGAGTTTTCGGCCGATACCCCAGGTCAGGAACACAACCAAGCTGGCGGCGAGGGCGCCGGGTACGCGGGCCGCAAATTCATTATCCCCGAAGATGATCTGGGCGAGGCAGGTTTCCCAGTAGAAGAGAATCGGTTTCTCGAACTGCGGTTCGCCGAAGACGCGCGGCGTAATCCAATCTCCGCTCTGCACCATCTCGCGGCTCGTCAGGGCGTAGAAAGGTTCATCCGGATCAATGAGTCCGAGGCTGCCGAGGCGCCACCAGAAAAGAAACAGCACGAGGGCCGTCACCACCATCGCTTGAAAGCGGGTCGAGTGCAGGAAGGCGGGACCCGCGGGGGCGGGGCTGGATGATGCGTGCATGTTCAGGAAATTTGGACGAGGGTATAGCGTTCTTCGCGACTGGCGAATTTGGCGAAACGTTCGCCGCTCAGCGCCATCTGGGTGTGGTGGCAGCGGATGGCATCCAGTTTAAGAGACCTTTCGGCATCGCTCAGTTCGAGCTGATCGGAGGCCAGGTGTCGTCGCATGACCTTCTGGGACCAGGGACGATGGATGAGATATGAATATACCAAGCAGTGGAGGCCGGTGGTGCGCACGGCGTCCAGGCCGTAGAGATGGGTGGCTTGGTGGTCCGGGTGGCGGTCGATCTCGGACGGGACGATGACCAAGGTGGGCTGCCACTCGCGCAGGAGCTTCTCAAAAGCAGGACGCGGTCCCGGCAGGTCTTCTTCCCAGAGGGCGAGGATGCCGGCGTCGGGCAGTCCGAGGGACTCGGCTTGGACTCTGCCGCCACCGAGTAGCTGAAGCGCATGCTGGCCTTCGGCTCGGCGGCGAGCGCCCCAGCGGGCGCGTTCGGGGGCTTCGATGAACCAGCGGCGCTCGACGAAGCGTTGCGGCCAGGGGTTGTTATCGCCGTCGGTGACGAAAATGACGCGGACTTCCGCTCCGGCGGCCAGGGCGCGCTGGATGAGCCCCCCCGTGCCTAAGGATTCATCGTCAGGGTGAGGGGCCAGAATGGCGATGCGGGCCCCAGTACGAAGTACCTCGTTGAGCCGGACCGACGGTGCCGAGGGAGCCTCCATGTGTCCTTATCGATGCCCTTGGATGTAATTGGAATCAAGCCGTAAGCCCCTAGTGCAAAGGGGGAGGGCCGAACGTTTCCGTTCGGCCCTCCGTCTTTTGAGCCATACACTATAAGCCGGATTCTGTCCTTGGGTGGCTCTCGCCGATCCCCTGCGCGTTCATTTCTCTGACCTTGCGGACCCGCCTTGCGGCGGTGCGACAACCCGGGACCTTGGTGGGCGACCTCGGACGGTCCCTGTTCGTCTTGCACCGGATTGGGTTTACCTTGCCTCGTCGGTTACCCTTCGAGCGGTGGGCTCTTACCCCACCTTTTCACCCTTACCTCGTTCCTTGCGGAGGAGGCGGTATCTTCTCTGTGGCACTATCCGTCACGCCTTGCGACGTGCCCCGACTTGCGGCGGGAATCCTGCCCTGTGGTGTCCGGACTTTCCTCACGGATTGCTCCGCGCGAACGCACATGTATGACTGTCCAAGCAAGTTAGCGCCCGTCGGGCTCGCAGGGAAGGGCAAAAGCGCCGCGGGCCAATACTTAGGTCTTGGAAAGGCCTTCGGGTGGCTTTGATTAAGCGGACCCCATGCGAATCCTCCTCCTCGCCCTTATTTCTCTTATGACCGCCCGCGCCGCCGAACCCGTCAAAGTCGCCTGCGTCGGCGATAGCATCACCCAGGGCGCCGGCGCCCAGAAGGGGAAATCCTATCCCGCGCAGCTGCAGGGCTTGCTCGGTGAAGGCTACCAGGTCGGTAACTTCGGTGTCAGCGGCCGGACGCTCCTCAAGAAGGGCGATTTCCCGTACTGGAAGGAAAAGAAATATCAGGAGGCCCTCGCGATGGAGCCGGCGATCGTGGTCATCATGCTCGGCACCAACGACACCAAGCCGCAGAACTGGAAATTCGAGGCGGAGTTCGCCGCCGATTACCGCGAGCTCGTGAAGTCCTTCCAGACGCTTAAGTCCAAGCCGAAAGTGTTTGTCTGCCGTCCGGTGCCCGTCCCCGGCAAGGGCAACTACGGTATCAACGAGGAGAACATCCAGAAGGAGATTCCGCGCCTCGACGTGCTCGCCAAAGAGCTCGGCTGCGAGGTGATCGACATGCATGCCGCGCTGGAGAAGTCGCCCGAGCTCCTGCCCGATCGCGTGCACCCGAACACCGCCGGAGCCGGCGAGATGGCCAAGGCCGCGGCCAAAGCCATCACGGCGAAATAATTCTCAGCGTCGCCCGGTTTTCGGACCGGTGATCTGGCCGAGCACATCCACGGCCGCCGCGCGCAGTTGTTGCCAGCGGTGCGAGGGATGAGCGGGGCCGTGTGCGATTAATTGAAGGGTGCTGCGCCATTCGAGGACGGCGCGTTCGAGGTCGCCCTGGCCAGGGCCGTGGCCGTCGGCATCGACGGGTGGAATCTTGCCGTGCAAGGCAAAGCCTTTGAGTGTTTCCGCACAACCTTCGCCGAACCCAGCGGGTAGGCCTTCGCGGAGGTAGCCTTCGGCGGTCAGGGATTTATAAGCCAGACGGCAGCAGGCGCCGAGGCGGCTGGAGTTGCGGCCGGCCGAGGCGACGCGTTCGCCGGCGCGGAGTTCGGCGAGATCCCAGGCGAGCGCGTGGGCGTCGTAGGCGTGATCTTCCAAGGCTGCGGCGACGGCGAGGCCTTCGCCGTGCTGGAAGAGCGAGGCAATGTGGCCGCGGTCGGTCGGGCGGGCGGCGGTGTCGATCAGGGCCAGTTTCTTCCAGAGTCGCCCGGCGCGCGCCGTGTGCAGCGTGCCGCCACCGAGCACTTCGCGCAGATTGATATCTTGCTTCTCGATAGATCGTCGGGGTGGGTTGATCAGCGGATGGTTATCCGCATCGGGCCAGACGCGGACTTCGGCCTGGGCGTAATCGAGTTTCAGTTGGACGCTATCGCGCCCGAGGAAAAGCCCTCCGTAAGCCACGCCGCCTTGAGTGAGCTTGGGTAGGAGCGGCAGGATTTCTTTCTCCAGCAATTCAAGTTTCCATGTGCGAGTGCGCAGCTGGCCGCCGTCAAATTTTCGCAGGGCCTTGAGCAGCCATTCGGCAGGCGTGAGATGTGCGGCGCCGGCCTCCTTGGGGAAGTGGGCCAGGGTGATGGTGCGCCCGTAGCGGATCTCACCGCTCGTCTCAAGTTTGCAGGGTGTTCCATAGGGCAGGGCGCGCAGGGAATCCGGCTTGGAGAGGGCGGGGTGCCAGGTATCCTTGACGTAGATGAGCGCTTGCGTGAGCGGTACGAGATGGGTTGGGCGCTCGCGTTGCCAAGTGCCGTTGCGTCCGCAGATTTCATGAATCTGACGGGTGGCGCCGGCGGGTGCGGTCGGCAGGTCAGCCGGTGAAGATTCATCAAGCCGATCGAGCGCGAGATCGATGGGTTCGCGGGTGAAGAGTGCTTGCGCCAGCTGGATGGCCGCGGCTTTCGGGTCAGCGGCCCGACGCATGATCGAGAGGAAGGCCGGCCAGTCTAGGGCGTCGCTGCGCTTAAGTTGCAGGGGCTTCGCTTCGCCGAGGCGGGGGCTGTCTCCGGTCCAGAGCGCGAAGCCACGGTCGTCGAGGCCACGGCGGCCGGCACGACCAAACATCTGGAGGAGTTCATCCGGCCGGACTTCTCGTTCGGCATGTTCGGCGGCGTAGCGTCGGTCGGTGACCAGGACCGAGCGCAGCGAGAAATTGATGCCCGAGGCCAGTCCGGTGGTGGCCACCACGACGTTCAGTTTGCCGGCTTTCGCCCAGGGCTCGATGAGTGCGGTACGTTGCTCAAAGGTCAGGCCGCTGTGGTGGAGGCCGACGCCTTGTCGCAGCAACCGATTCAGGTCGTCGCCGGCCATGGCTCGTTGGGAAGGGGAGAGCTGGGGGCCGTTGCCCATGGGCAGGCCGGCGGCGATGTCCCGCGCGATTTGTTCGGCGGCTCGGCGGCGAGGGGCGAAGACCAGGATCGGTCCAAGGTCACCCAGCACCGCCCGGATGACCGCTCGGGCGATGTGTCCCTTGATGCCCGTCGGCTCGCGATTTTCGAGGGCATCGAGCGATATTTCCTCAAGCGGAATCGGCCGGGTATGCTCTTCAATCAGGGTGACCTTGCGGCCCCGGCTGCGCAACCAGTCGGCCACAGCCTTGGGGTTTGAGACGCTGCCGCTGAGCAAGAGGAGCTGGGTGGTCGGCGGGGTGATGGCTAAGACCGTCTCGTAGGCGGCGCCTCGGCGGCTGTCGGCTATCATCTGGTATTCATCCACGACCAGCAGTTCGGGGTGCCGTCCCTCCAGGAATCGATGCCTTTGGGTCTCCAGCGTAGCCACGATGATCGGGGCTCCGAGGTTGTCGCTTACGTCCCCGGTCGCGATACCAACGTCCCACCCCAACGCCAGCCATTCGGCCCTTTTGTCGTTGGCTAGGGCGCGGGTAGGCACCGTGTAGACCGCCTGGCCGCGATGCCCCCCTTTGACCAGAAGTTCGAAGACGTAGGTCTTGCCGGCGCCGGTGGGTGCTTGGATGACCACATCCTCGCCTTGGCGGAGGGCGCGGAGGGCGGCCTGCTGCCAGAGGTCGGGGAGGATGAGCCGAGAGTCCGACATGGCGACTTTCCATCAAAGTGCGGACGGCCTGAGATGCAAGCCGCGGGGGTTTGCGGTTGCGAGATTTCCGCCGCCCGTGCTACGACCCTTGTCGCATGGCCATCAGCACCGATCTCGCCCGTGGGCTCAAGAAAGTCGACAAGGACCTCGACTTCATGATGACCTGTTTCGTCGAGGTGCTCGAGCAGCTCGACCACAAGGATCTCGCCGGCACTTTACCTTGGATGGGGAAGCGCAAATTGCGCGGCGTGCAGATCTTTTCCTACCGCGGCGTGCAGGCGTATTCGATCGCCTTCCAACTATTGAACATGGTCGAGGAGAATGCCTCCGCGCAGTCCAAGCGACTCCGTGAGGACAAGCACGGTCTCGCCTCGGATCCCGGCTCGTGGGGTCGCGCGCTCCGTGCGCTCATCGCCGCCGGCCTCACCGACAAGCAGATCGCCAAGCGCCTCAATCGGATGCGCGTCGAGCCCGTGCTGACCGCTCACCCGACCGAAGCCAAGCGGGCCACGGTCCTCGAGATTCACCGCGAGATTTATAAGCTGCTGGTCCGTCGCGAAAATAACATGTGGACGGTCGCCGAGCAGCGCGCGATCCGCGAAGAGATCAAGGTCGCGCTCGAACGTCTCTGGCGCACCGGCGAAATCTACCATCAGAAGCCCGACGTGGCCTCGGAGCTTCGAAACATTAATTACTTCCTCTCGAAGGTCTTCCCGGACGCCGTGGTCAGCATGGACCTGCGTCTGCGTCAGGCCTGGGAAGAGGCCGGCCTTGACCCGGTTCGTATCGAACACCCTGATTCATTGCCTCAGATCGCCATGGGCACCTGGGTTGGCGGGGATCGCGACGGCCACCCGCTCGTCACGGCGGAAGTCACCACTCGCGCGCTTAATCTCTTCCGCTCGACCGCCATCGCGATTTGCAATGAGCGCCTCGAGACCCTCGGCCAGCGTCTTTCACTCGGCGATCACCTGCAGGAACCTCCGGCGGTCTTCACCCGTCAGGTCGCCAAGCACGCCGCCTTTCATGGCGAAGCCGGTGAAGCCGCAATGAAGCGCAACATCGGCGAAACCTGGCGCCAGTACATCAATCTCATCCGCCTGCGCCTCCCCAACGTCGAAGGCGAACTCGGCCACGGGCAGCACCGTACGCCGGAAGGCGTGATCGCCGACCTGTTATTCTTGCGCGAGACTCTCATCGAAGTTGGCGCCGGGCGTATCGCCCGCGCCGAACTGGACCCGCTCCTGCGCTTCCTGCGCACGTTCGGCTTCCATATGGCCGTGCTGGATATCCGTCAGAACAGCGCGTTCCACGACAAGGCCATCGGGCAACTCCTCGCCGCCACCGGCCAGGATGACACCAGCTACGGCCAGTGGGACGAATCCCGGCGCCTTGGCTTCCTTGCCTCTGAGCTCCGTTCGACCCGTCCGTTCCTGCGTGAGCAGGCCAGCATCGGCTCGGAGGCCGATGCCGTGGTCGCCTGCCATCGCACCCTGGTCACCCATATCAGCCAATATGGCTCCGCCGGCCTGGGCTCGTTGATCGTTAGCATGACCCGTTCGGTCTCCGACCTACTGTCCGTCTACCTTCTCGCCCGCGAGGCCGGCCTCACCGCCGGCGGCCCCGAAGACGCTTACTGCCTCCTGCCCGTCGTCCCGCTTTTTGAGACCATCGGTGACCTCGAGCGCAGCACTAGCATCATGGATGCGTTCTTGTCGCATCCGATGACCAAGCGCACGCTCCAGGCTCGTCGTGATGCCGGCATCACCGACGGACTCACCCAGCAGGTGATGATCGGTTACTCCGACTCCAATAAGGACGGCGGCATCCTCGCCTCGCTCTGGAATCTCTACCGCGCCCAGCAGAACCTTGCCGCCGTCGGCGAAAAGCACGGCGTCCGCATCGTCTTCTTCCATGGCCGAGGCGGCACCATCTCGCGCGGCGCCGGTCCGACCCACCGCTTCATCGACGCGCTTCCGCAGGGTTCAATTCAAGGCGAGATGCGCGTCACCGAGCAGGGTGAGAGCATCACCCAGAAGTACGCCAATCACATCACCGCGGTGAACAACCTCGAGCTGCTGACCGCTGGTGTGACTCAGAATACCTTCCTTCATGACTTCGCCGTTCGCAGTGAAGCCAGCCAGGCCAAGGTCATGGATCGTCTCGCCGAATTTTCCCGTGAGGCCTACCAGTCGCTCATCCTTACCCCTCGCTTCATCGAGTTCTTCCGTCAGGCCACCCCCATCGACGTCATCGAAGCCAGCCGCATCGGCTCGCGCCCCTCGCGGCGCACCGGCGCCGCCTCGCTCGAGGATTTGCGCGCCATCCCGTGGGTCTTCGCCTGGAGCCAGGCTCGTTTCTATCTCTCCGGCTGGTATGGCGTCGGTTCCGCGCTCGCCCGCCTCAAGGACGAGGACCCCAAGGGCTTCGAGGTCATCCGTAAGAACTACGATGATTGGCCGCCCTTGCGGTACATGCTCAAGAACGCCTCCACCAGCGTGCTGGCGTCCAATCGCAGCATGATGAAGCTCTACGGCGCGCTCGTGACCGACAAGAAGCTCCGCGACCTCTTCCTCAATCGCATTCTCGCCGAGCATAACCTGACCCGTAAGATGCTCGACGAGCTTTCCGGCTCGAAGCTCAGCGAAGGCCGTCCGCGTCTCCGCAAGGTCATCGCCCTGCGCGAATCCGCGATCGACCTCCTGCACGAACAGCAGGTCGCGCTGCTCAAGGACTGGCGCAAGAAGGTAGCCGACGGCGACCGCAAGGAAGCGGATGCGCTCCTGCCTCAGATGCTCCTGTCGCTGAACGCCATCGCCGCCGGACTCCAAGCCACGGGCTGATTCGGTAAACGGTCAAAGCAGAAGGCCGGCTTCCGCGAGGAGGCCGGCCTGCTTGTTATCTAGGGGTGTCAGGCCTCAGATGTGCTTCCAGAAATCCATCAGGAAGCGCGTGGCCAGCTGGGCGAGGAGGACGATATTCCAGAAGATCAACTGCAGGCCGAGGGAAGGGCCGAAGCCCATGCTCAGGACCTGGGCTGAGGCACTGGTGACGAGCAGTACGACCGTGGCGGTGCACAAGGAGATGACCAGGATCTCAATGGACTTAGGGATGAAGCCCGAAAGGCTCGTGTCCGCCATGCAGATGGCGGCGAAGGTCAGGGCGACCGAGACGAGCCCGGTGAGGCCGATGCCGAAAGTCGTGCCGTCCTTGCCGAAGAAGTGCGCGGCGGCGATGCGTCCGAGGAGCGGGATGTAGACAACCACCATTGCGAGGGCGACCCAGAAGCCTGGCGTGGCGTAGTCTTGGCCGAGAATCTTCTCTGCGTAATTCTCCACCGCATGCTTGATGACAGCTTCTTTGATGGGATTGGTCAGGGCGAGGAGCACGTCGGAAACCTAGCCGTATCAGGCCTCTTGTCCACGCCTAAGGCACGGCTCAGCGCGTCCACTCCTCGCGGGCCGAGGCCCAGAGGTCGTAGTTCAACGGACGCTTACCCGTGGGTACGAGTCGGAAATAACCGCCGGAAGCCTTGATGATCGCCAGGCCAGCGGCGACGTCCCAGAGGTTCGTGCCTGATTCGTAATAGGTATCGGCGATGCCTTCGCCGACGTACGCCAAGGCGAGGGCCGCGGAGCCGATCATGCGGATCTTTTTATATCGGCCAACCTGATCGACGAAGCGCTGCATTGCCGGGCCGGATTTGTCGGCGGCGGCGGGGAAGCCCGTCATGATACAGGCGTCCTTGATGTCGGAGACCCAGCCAGGCGTGAGGCGGACACCGTTAATATAACTCCCGTCGCCGACGACGCCGAGGGTGGTCTTCTTGCCGGTGAAGTCATGGATCACGCCGAGCACCGGTTCCTTGCCACGCATGAGTCCGAGCGACACGCAGGTCGAAGGCTGGCGGCGGAGGTAGTTGTAGGTGCCGTCGAGCGGGTCGACGACCCAGTAGAGGCTGTCGCCGTCATAGAGGGAGGCGTCGCCGCCGAGTTCCTCGCCGATCACCGGAATCCCCGTGGCCTTGAGCATGTCGCGGACGAGATGTTCGGAGTCCACGTCAGCCTGCATCTTCACGTCGTCGTCGGTCGAGGCGTTGACCTTCATCTGGGCGCCCTTGGCGAGCAAGTCGCCGGCGGCGATGGCCGTGGCCAGCGCGACGGATTTCAGGGCTTCAAGGGAGGGCGTGCTCACAGCCGCAACCTAGGTGTGGCACCCTTGTGGGGCAATCTCAGACAACTTGCCGTTACTTCGCCGCCGCCGGGGCGCACATCGGCGAATCCCAGTCGTAACTAGGGCGAACGGAGCCGTCCTTGAAGCGGACGCCTTGAGGGCTCTGGCGCAGTCCAGGTCCTGCGTATTCACCGCGGCAGGATAGTTGATCGATGCCGTAGGCCGTGAGCGGCTTCACTTCCCCAGGCTCGCTGATGCCGTTGCCGTTGATGTCCTGCCACAGCGCCAGTCCGTTGAGCTCGGCCCCGTTGATTAGCCCGTCGCCATTGGCGTCGAGCGAGCCCAGCGCCTGATAGCCATCACGCCAGAAGATCCAGAACGTCACACTGCCAAACATCTGGAGTCCCGAGGTGATCTGTCCCGTCTGCTTGCCATCGAAGACCAGCCAGGCGGCCTTGGGCGTGATCCAACCCCAGTGGCGAGCCAGGCCGGAACCATCGAGGTCGAAGGCCACGCCAGCGTCAGGGTTGATCAAGGTTTCGAACGGGCTGTCCGCAAGCGGGATGAGGATGGGGGTGATCATGCGGCCCATCGTCGACAGGTGGCTCTTGCGGTAGTTCAGTAACCCGATTTCCGTCGCATCCTTCCGCTTGTCGAGGAGACGAAGCATGTAGTGGAGACATTCTTCGCTGAAGCAGATGCCGGGTCCGAGGTGTCCGGGGTATCTGCTGGAAAGACGGCCTGTTTTGTCGGCCGCCGGCTCTTCGATGGGCTTGAGGTCATTCAGTTTGAGAGTCTTCCCGCTTTTCCATCCTTGGACGTCGAAATCATGCGAGACCTCGAGCTGCCAGGCGGCGCAGAAGGTCTGCCGATACGAATCCAGGGCCTGGGTTCTGAGGCCGGACATCTCCAAGCACCAGGCGTAGCCCAACTGCACCGGTAGCACATGGCCTCTGATGTCATCAAGGTCGCTGGATTTCCTCATCAGGACGAGGGCGGATTCATAATGCTGCAGGGCGAGCGTGAAATTCTTGCCGATATCGTTGCCCTTGGGTCGCTCGCCGCGGTCGTTCTGGAATCCCCACTCGATGGGGGTGCCATTGTCGCCACCACCTTCCGTATACATGACCCGGCCGGCAAAACCTTTGTATGATTTATAGACCGGCAGCACCGTGGCTTCGGAATAGGCGGCCATCGCATGGACGCGGGCTAGCTGATAGTGGAGATCGAAGCTGTCCGGTTGGAGCTTAAGCTTGGCTCGAAGATTCTCCAGGATGCGTTCGATCGGCACTTTTTCGGTGTCGATCTGCATGTAGAGCGCCCGGCTCTGCGGTGATAGCCAAAGCGTGAGGAAGGCCAGCAGGGCATGTCGCATGAAGGGTTTTTATCCCCCGGGACCTCCTTATACAATCTTATGTATTCAAATTCCGATGACTTCGCGCAGGCCGAAGCGGCCGAAGTCGGCGGCGGAGCGGCCATGCAGGCCGACGGCGCGTACGGTCACGCCTTGCTTGCGGGCATGGAGGGCGAGTTCGCGGAGGGCCTGGGCGTAGGAACAGTCGACGAAGAGCGCGTGGTTGAAGTCTAGGGTCAGGTGCAGCGTGCCGGCCTTGAGGCGGGCTTCGACGGCACGCGGTTCGGCGGCGCGGCCGAAGTGCAGATGGCCGGAAAGGGCGAGGCGCACCTCGGCGTCGGCTTCCACGACGTCGATGGTCTCGGGTTCCTCTTTCTCGGGATGAGAGGATTTGCGGATGAGCAGGAAGATGAACGCCACGATCACGCCGAGTCCGACGGCCCAGATTAGGTCGACGAAGACCGTGATCAGGCAGGCGAGCACCAGTAGGACCATGTCGGAGCCGCCCGCGCGGAAGAGACGGGGCCAGAGCGGGAGTTCGGCCATGTACCAGCAGACCGAGAGCAGGACGCCGGCCAGGGAGGCCAGCGGGATGAGCTTCACCAGCGGGGCCAGGATGAGCAGGATCGCCAGGACCGTGGCCGCATGGATCAGGCCGGAGATTGGCGACTTCGCGCCGGCGCGGGCGTTGGTGCTCGTGCGGGCGATGACGCCGGTCACGGGCAGGCCCATGAAGCAGGCCGAGGCGATGTTGGCGACGCCTTGGGCGGCCAGTTCGGTATCGGAGTCATGGCGGTCTCCGGTCATGCCGTCGGCGACGACGGCGCAGAGCAGGGATTCGATGCCGACCAGCAGGCCGATACCGAAGGCCAGCGGCAGGACGTCCCAGGCCTTGTGCAGCCACGCAGAGCGGTCGGGCAGGGCGCTGCTCCAGTCGGTCAGGCGGAATTGGGCGCTGATCTCCTTGAACTTGGTGCCGATCGTCGGGATGGAGGACTCGGGCACGCCGACGAGCGTCACGATGAGCGTGCCGAGCAGCACAGCGATGAGGGCCCCCGGGATCTTGAGCGAGAACTTCCGCAGGCCGACGATGATCGCGAGCGTGCCGACGGCGACCGCGATGCTGCCGAGATGGATCTGGCTGGCGTGCCGGAAGACGTATGCGACCCGACCGATGAAGTCGGGTATCGCTGGAGTGGGGTCGGTGATGCCGAGGGCGGAATCGATCTGCGTGCTGGCGATGATCAGCGCGATGCCCGTCGTGAAGCCGATGACGACCGGGTAGGGGATGTAGCCGATGTACTTCCCCAGGCGCAACGCGCCGAAGGCCAGGAGCATCACGCCGGCCATCAGGGTGGCCAAGGCGAGGCCGAGGTAGCCGTGGGTGATGACTGCCGCGGCGCAGATGCCGACGAACGCGCCGGCGGGGCCGGCGACCTGCACGCGGGAGCCGCCGAGTAGGGAGACGATCACGCCGCCGATGATGGCCGTGTAGAGGCCTTGTTCGGGGCTGACGCCGGAGGCGATGGCCAGGCCCATCGAGAGAGGCAGGGCGACCACGCCGACGAGCAGGCCGGCCGCGAGGTCGGCGAAGAAATCAGAACGCCCGTAGCCTGCTTTTAGGGAGCACGTGATCGCCGGCTTGAACCAAGGCGCTAGGGTCATGGCGGCAACTTGCGGCCGTCCTTCGCTTATTCAAGCCGAATTGCCCGTTCTTCGGGTGGGGCCTCAGGGCGTGGTCGCCGTTTTCTTTAGCTGCCGACGGCGACGGTAGGCTGCGACGGCCAAGGCGAGTGCCCCGATGCCGAGTCCGTAGGTCGAGGGTTCAGGTACGGCGGTGAGGGTGATCGCACCGGAACCGGAATTATAATCCAGCGACCAGAGGCCGGCATTCGAACCGGTGCCCTCGCTGTACACGAAGCTACTGACGTCGAAGCTGAAGACATCGCTGATGCTGGCGTTGGAACCCAGGTTCAGCGTGCCG
>CAIOAN010000012.1 GCA_903855995.1 uncultured Opitutia bacterium | reverse complement strand
GGTGCAAACCTGGCACAGCTCGTGATCCCCTTTCGGTCAGCGATTACTTTAGATCACGGGCCGGAGCGTAAAACCTCCCGCCGAACACGACAGCGAGACACCTATGAAATTGCCTTGGGTAAGAGGCCCTTCCCTGTGGGGAGTTTGGTGTTAGACGCAGTCGGGGCTAACTCGGTACGCCGAAAGGTGCGAGGTTCAAACCTGGCACAGCCCGTGATCCCCTTTTGGTCAGCGATAACTTTAGATCACGGGCCGGAGCGTAAAACCTCCCGCCGAACACGACAGCGAGACACCTATGAAATACACCCTGGGCAATGGGAAACCCGTATTCCGGGTTTGGTGTTAGACGCAGTCGGGGCTAACTCGGTACGCCGAAAGGTGCGAGGTTCAAACCTGGCACAGCCCGTGATCCCCTTTCGGTCAGCGATAACTTTAGATCACGAGCTGGAGCGTAAAACCTCCCGCCGAAACACCAGCTGAAAAGTATCCCGTTTAGCCGATGGGTGAATGCGGTTCCCCTGCGGGGGGCTCGGTACTTTTGCTGTGGTGGCTAACAGGTCCGCCTAAGGTGTCCAAGCGTAAGCCTGGGCACAGCCCGTGATCCCCTTTTGGTCAGCGACGACTTTAGAACATGCGTCGGAGCGTAAAACCTCCCGCCGAACACGACAGCAAGCCACCTATGAAATACCCCTGGGCAATGGGGACCCGTATTCCGGGTTTGGTGGTTATGCCAATGAGGCCAGAAGGATGTCTCAGCGAAAGCCGAGGCACGGCGCATGTTCCCCTTTAGATCACAGGCTGGAGCTTGAAAACCTCCCACCGACCGACAGCAAGCCACCTATGAAATTGCCCTGGGTGAGGGCCCCCGTATTCCGGGTTTGGTGGTTATGCAAACGAGGTTAACCGGGCCTTACTGAAGACGTTCCCCATGCGGGAAATGGCCTGTGATCCCCTTTATGAACCCAAACTACCAAAGGCTCTACCGCATGCTCCAGGCAGGCATGCGAGGAAACGACAGCGACACGGTGCTCTGCTACAAACACATCGCCGCAGATGAACTCCGGAAGGCCGGCTACAGGGTGAGCCGTGACACCAGCTGGGTGAAGCTCAGCCAGGCGCTGCGGAACTTTGCGCCCGGATGCGATGCGCCTGACCCTCGCCGTCCGCAGCCCGTGATCTGCGCCGCCGACCGGCGAATCATCGCCTGTATGTCAGGACAGGCCAAGGACACCTGCACGAAGGAGATGATCTACCTGCATGGCGTGACGTTCCGCCGGCTGCGAGACCTGGGATACCGAGAGATCCACGCCCGCAGCACCCCGCAGACGCTGGCCTCGACCTTGAGGTCCTGCTTGCTGGGCTCGGTGGCAGGCGAGACCAACGATGACCGTGTCCTGACCTTCCGGTCGTACATCCTGACGACCCTGGCTAAGGACGCCAAGGGCGGCCGTAAGGTCCGGAAGGAAATGGAGCCAGACCCTAGGGCCGATGAACACCGGAAGGAGGCCAAGCGCATGCTGACCAGGATCGGCGTGACCGAGGCCGAGACGGCGCCGGCTCGCCGGCTGCGTAACCTGTACTACCACCACTTCCCTTCCTACATGTGGTCCATCGACTGCCCGCCTGACATGATCGACGACGACATGATCTGGCCGTGGACTCTCCGGAAGGGGAAGGACAGCTGGAAGGTGTGAGCCCGACTTGCGTGCAAACGTCAAACTGACCGCCCAAACCCTGGCCTAGGGTTGCGCCGGGAACTAGTCGCCTCGTGCGTGCGTGCGCACGTACGCACGTGAGGGGGCTCCCAAATGCCTACACGGTGGAGGAGTAACTTTGGACCGCCCCAGAGTAACTCTACGGCTTACTCTCGGCTTACTGCAGGTTTACTCTCGAGATGAGTACAAGCTCCACGTCAGTGCCGTATCACAAACGAGCAGGCGCCAATCGCCTCAAAACATTAGGGGAAATGCGGCAAGCCGAGTTCGTTCGATCGCATGACGTGCAACCGTTACTCGAAATCTATACACAGGAAACCCCAGTAAACATTGGAGTAAAGTAGAGTAATCCCTACGGGATGGTATGTGTCCTAAAGGACCACATACCCAGTACGCCTCAGGCTACTGGGCAGTTCACATACCCACCAGTCCCTTACCGCCGGCTGCCTTTCGAACAACTGACTCAACGGCGCCGACGACGGCGCTTGAGCATCTTGCCCGATGTCGGGGCGTCCCACCTGCGGATACTATCCAGCTGCTTCCGAACCTTGGCCCGGTAGGTCGCCGTGTACCTGCGCTGTCGTTCACGCTTCAGCTCTGCCGTGATGACCGCTGGCTTCCTGAGCCTCGGGGCAAACGGCCCCTTGGCCTGGCGCTTGGACCAAGCTCGATGACGAAGCTTCTGCTTTTCGATCAGCTGATATGCCCAAGCCACGACTTGGACCTTGGAACCTGGCGGCAGCTGCCGGCCCTGCAGCGGATACGGCAGCGGCGCCCGAGATAGCCTGGCGACCAGATCGTAATACGACCCGATGTCAGGCAAGCCAGCTTCGACAACTTCAGCTCCCAGGGCGGAAGGCTCTGGATCAGGCCGGGCCAACAGCGCCATCCATTCCTGGGCGAAGCGATCACTCTCGGGCGGCATCTTCTTGCGCCTCACGCCTTGCACGCTCAGCCGCATCTTCTGCGTCTCGCTTATTGCGCCATGCCACGTAGCTTGCCCGGTGGTCACGCTTCGGCTTCTTCGGCTGACGATCCCGATATGCTTGGGCATGCACACGGTTCTTAGCCCGCTTCTGAGCCGGCGTGAGCTTCCTGGCCGGAGGCGACACCAAGCCGGCCTTTTTCCTTTCACGATAGCGCTCCATGCGAAGCGCTTGCGCATGCTGCCGTTGCATCATCCAGGCAAACCGCCCAATCCAGCTCAGTCCCTCGGGTGGTACTAGATTCGCCATCCACTTCGGGAGTTGAATCTCGGAGATCATGCGCTCGGCCTCGTGGTCGACAGAGTCGTCCATCCAATCGTAACTCATGGAATTACGCCCTCTACCAAATCTCCTACACACTGTAGGACATTGGGTGGAATCACCTTTTCGTCCCATGCCAGACCCCCGTGGCACGCATCGTTAAAGCCACCTGGCTTTGCCGCCAAGGCCTGATCACATGGCAACCAGGAGAAGGACATGGACCGGCCATTCAAACGAGCGCAGAAGGCAGGGCGGAGCGCCGACGACATGCCGGCGGCACCTGGAGATCGGCGAGCGGACGGCTCGCATGCGGGTACGCACTTATGCACGGGAGGCTTCATCGCTCCTCCGAGGATCCCTTGATGAAGTCCATGATGCTGTCGTAGGAAATCAACCGGATGCCACGCCTGGCTCCACGGTTAAGCAGTGAGCGGCTGTGGACCTTTCCCTCACGGATCAGCCCAGCGATATAGGAACGGCTGAGGCCCGTGAACACGCAGTTGGAGCCCTCCTTCGGTAGCCTGATCCATTCAGGGCGCAGGGAGGGCGGGTTGTTCTTGGCGATGTTGTTGTCCGCTTCGCCGGCGGGTTCGTTGATATTGCTCATCGCCGACATCCATACCGCAGGGAACGTCCCTGCGGAAATAAATGCGGTTCGGGAAACCTCCGCAGGTATTCCGAATTCAGGAGATCGACTTCACCGCATCGACCAGCTCGTCGACGATGGGGGCGAACTCTTTGCGGACGATTGAAACCGATTCCGACCAGGTAGCTGCCTTGGGCTGGTTCGCCTTGGGGTTCATGAACGGAGCATACATGCGATTCCCGAACTCCGTGAACTCCGACGCCATTCCCTTGCTTGCATGCTCACGGACTGAAACTGCGAAGGCAGCATGAGGTCGAGGTTGCGCACTATCCTGGGCGAAGCGGAAGAAGGCCAAGCGCTGGAGGCCCCAGCTCGGTAGCTCGGGCCGACCTCCCTTGCGCTTTGAACCAGCCGGAAGGTTTGCATCAGCCCATTCAGCGAACTGTTCCTTCGCTTGGTCGGTTGTCATTCCCTGGTGGAGGCGGAATACGAAGAACTTGTCCGATGTCGCAGGCCAAGGGGTGAAGTGCTTCTCCTTTGATAAGGGGGTGATATGCAGCTGAGCTCCTGGGCTGAGCTTTTGGTCCGATATCGACCTGATACGATGCCTCAACTCAAAGGCCGTCGGTAGCTCAACCTCCCGCAATTCGGATGGCCTGACAAAAGCTGAAATAACGCCGGCAACAAAGGCCGAACGCTTAAGCCCATCCACTAAGCCAAGAAGCTTGGGCTCAGCTGTAAGCATACCCCTCACCGTCATCGCCATAACGAGCCTGCGCAGGGCAGCTTTCTCACGGCTCGTCGTCAGGCGCATATCAGCCTGGCGCAAGGCCTCCCGGGCTTGCTCAAGGGCCAGCACATGTTCTGCCTCGGCCTCAGATCCAACCCAGCGGAAATCCCATTCCACAGGGCGCTGGTCGATCGGCGCCTGCGGCTTGGGTTTTCGGGAGTTGGGCTTCATCGGCTATCTGCTGGCGTTGTTATGCTTTGAGGCACCTTTACTTCAAGCCATCGCCGGGCCGGGCGATACCCGGAATCATGGCGCACTTTTGGCGCACTTTGGGGATGCCAGCGGCGTGGGTTGCGAACATCCCGAAAACGGGCAACCTTTCGGAATGCCTTATTTTCAAAGTAACCTGGCGGAGGGGAAGGGATTCGAACCCCCGGAACCTTGCGGTTCATCTGATTTCGAATCAGACGCAATCGACCACTCTGCCACCCCTCCTTACCAGGACTATCGAGGAAGTCCGCGGAAGCCGTGCGGGCAAGAGGAAAGTGCCAGGCCCCTGATTAGAACCCGCTTTCTCCTGCGTTCCTCAGGGCGGGACGCGCCGACGCACGCGTCCCCCGTGACACCTCTTCCGGTCGCGACACCGTCGCGCCCCACCCCCTAGCCGCGACCCCGAACATCAGTTGAATCGTTGGCTAGTTAGCTGGTTAAATGGGACACGAGGCAGCTCCTTGGCCGTCCCCTCGAATCAACCATCCCACACCTCCGCCGATCAACTGCGCATCCTTCTGGTCCACTGAGCCCTCAAGCCTCCGTGCCTCTAGTTTACGTTCCCCCGCAGCCCCGCAGCGCCCCCACTTCACACTCGATACTCCAACCTCACCCTTCTACCTTCCTGTCCGCGGGCCGCTTACCCTCGAGCCCTCGCTGCCATGCGCTTCACCCCCGCCCTCTGCCTGATCCTGCTCTCCGCATTCGGACTCCGAGCCGCGGATCGCCCGAACATCCTCTTCATCCTCGGCGACAACTGGCGCTACCCCAACGCCGGCATCTTCGGCGATCCGCACGCGCGCACGCCGGCCTTTGATCGCGTCGCCAAGGAAGGCGTACTCTTCACGCACTCGTTCAATCCAGCCCCCTCCTGTTCGCCTTGTCGCTCGAGCCTGCTCACGGGTCGCGCAATCCACGAACTCGGCGAACGCGCCTCGCTCTGGAGCGGCTTCCCGCAGGACACCCCGGTGGTCACACAACTGCTCCGTGACGCGGGTTACGCGATCGGCTACCAAGGCAAACCTTGGGCGCCCGGCAACGCCGAGGCCTCGGGCTGGAAAGAAAATCCGGTCGGACCAAAGTTCTCCGGGCTCGACGCCTTCCTAAAAGCGCGCCGTCCAGGCCAGCCGTTCTTCTTCTGGCTCGGCAACACCGACACGGCCACGCGCGGCGGTAAGCGCGCCTTCCTCGACGACGCCAAGCAGGCCGGCCTCGAGGCCGCCAAGCTGCCGGTCCCTCCCGAGCTGCCCGACTGCGAAGAAGTGCGCCTGGACCTGCTGAATTACTACGGCGGCATCGTGCGGATGGATCGCGAAGCGGCCGCGGCCCTCGCGGCCCTCGCGGCCGCCGGCGAGCTCGAGCGCACGCTCGTCGTCTACACCGGCGACAACGGCTGGCAGATGCCCCGCGGCCTGGGCAATTGCTACGACCAAGGCTCCCGCGTCCCGCTCGCGATCCGCTGGGGTAAGCAAGCCACGGCCGGCCTGAAGGTCGACGCGTTCGTCAACCTCGGCGACCTCGCCCCGACCTTCCTCGAAGCCGCCGGCCTGACTACGCCGAAGGAGATGACGATGCGGGGCCTGACAGGCCTGTTGCGCGGTGAGGCGACGACCGGTCGCGACGCGGTCTTCATCGAACGTGAACGCCACGCCGACGTCCGCAACGGCCACCTCAGCTACCCGATGCGCGCGGTCCGCACCCGCGACTTCCTCTACATCCGCAATCTCCGCCCGAACCGCTGGCCCGCTGGCGATCCGGACAATCTCTTCCTGCACGGAAGGCCCTATGGCGACGTCGATACGACCGCATCGAAGGATTTCCTGCTGGCGCACCAGAACGACGACCTCGGTCGACCTTTCTTCGCCCGCATTTTCGGCAAGCGTCCGCTCGAAGAACTCTACGACCTCCGCAAGGACACGCACCAGCTGACCAACGTCGCCGCCGACCCGACCTACGCCGCGGACCTCGCGGCCCACCGGGCCCGCGTCGACGCCTGGATGCGCGAGACCCACGACCCTCGACTCGACCCGACCTACGACGCTTGGGATAAATTCCCTTACTACGGCAAGGCGCCGAAGTGAGGCGGCAGGGGCGCGTGGCAGGGGCGCGCCCGCGAATCATCCGACCTCTGGTCTCCCTTAGGATTGACCCAGCCACCGCCACCGCCGTTCCGAAAAGGCTGCCCTTCGCCGATCACTTCTGCGCGGAGCGCATCTGGAGATTGGCCTCAGCGAACGCCTCGCCCATGAGCGCGAAGGTCTTGGCGCAACCGAGATAATGATAACCGCCATTGGACGCGCCTCGCTTCAGCATCGCGGCCTCGTCCGCGGAGATGAGCTTGGCCTCGTAGTCCTTGAGGTAAGCCTTCTGCTGCGGCTCAGTCATCTTGCCATCGGCGTTGGCCGAGCGCTTACCCTTGTTCTTGAGCTCGTAACTCATCTGGCGGACCTTGTCCTTCTTGTCCTGGATAGCGCCGAGCTTCTCGTCCCAGAACGGGGCGGTGCGCACGGCGGCCACGTTGCCTTTGAATTCAGGTAGCGTCGCCGGCGCGGCCATGGCTTCTCGGAAGGCGAGGTTGTCTTCGCTGCCCGGGTCCTTGCCGCCGACGCCCATCACGCCGATGACGAACGGCAGCCTGGGCGCACCGAGATCCTTGCGGACATCGCGGATGAACGCGGTGAGCGTGTCGGAATATAACGCGAACCGGTTGCCGACTGCGCCCTTCGGCTGCTTAGGGTAGAAATTGGTGTCCACCATGTCATTGAACCCCTGCAGCCAGATAAAGCCGGCCAGCTCGTAGCCTTCCTTGGGATTATAAGCTGGGCAGACGCGGCCGGGGTCGGCGAGCACCTGCTTTGCGTGGGCCATCATGAGCCGGTAATAATGGCCCGAGTCGGCGAGCGGATGCTTGTCCTTCTCGAGATCCGCCTTGGTGCGCGGATAGGGTCCCGCGCCCGGCGAGCGGAAATCGTAGTTCAAGGATTTGCCGCCCCAGGCGGCCTTGATGAGTAACACCGGACCGTCGCCGGCGCGATCCATCGCCAGGCCGAAGGTGTATTCGGGGCCGATCTTGCCGCCATCTTTCGCGGGATCCTGGCGCGAGCCGTAACCGGTCGTCAGTTTGCCGAAGCCCTCACCGTTCTTTTCGCCGATACCGGTGTAATATGAAATCCACACGTTCTTCGCGGTGGCCGGCTTACCGTCCGGACCGAGCATGCGTTTCAGCAATGGTGCGGTCGCGGGGTCTTCGCTGATGTAGTCGATCGTCTCGACCTTCGCATGGCCCTCCATGTTCGACTGCCCCACGAGGACATAGACCTTGAGCGGCTTGGCATCGGCGATGAAAGTGGCTAGGCACGCGAGCAAGCACAGGGGTAGTCTCATGGGCTGAGACTACCAAGGCCGCCAAAGCCTTCAACCCCGGGTTTGGAGGATGACCCACCGCTCACAGCGGAGAGTGTGCGAGCATCCCACGAGTCGGGCGGCTCAGCGCGCGGCCCGTACACTACCCGGGACGGCGGAACCCGTGGCTCCCTTGACCACGACTGGCTTGCCGATGGTCACCTCTTCATTGTCGGGCGGCGGATTGCCGCCATCGCGCAGCCATTCCACCATTTTAGACTGCCCGCCCGAGGCGGTGACGCAGCGAGCAAACAATGACTGTGGCTCCACTTGAGTCGAAAAAAGATAGAGCCGCGGCCCGTGTCCGGACTTACCGCCGGCAAAAACATTGATCAACTCCTCCTCCCAGCGCTTCTCCGCAGGCTTGCGCTCGTCCGTCGGCAAGGTCGAGCGCATGCTGTCGCAATAAACCATCGTGGCATTGCGCGTGGAGTAACTTTCCGACTTCTCGCCCTTGGGGCTACGGTACTGAGTGATGCCATCCTGGAAGTCAGAGAAGATTACCAGGCCATCATATGCCCGCTCGTTGCGCATGATATCTAGCCAGGCTCCGACGCAGCCTGTCTTGAAATTAGCATCGTATTGCTTGAAGATGTGGCGTCCGTTGGCGGTCAACTTCTCGGGGTCGGTGAGCTTGACTGGCGGGGCGCCCGAACGGCCTGTGGATCCCTTATAGCGTAACCCACCGATGATGACATCGTCTTTAACGTTGGTCCAGATGCCCGAATACATGAAGACGTCGGCGTCGGGGAATTGCTTGCGAATCTCCCCCTCGACCCGATCCAGATATCGCGCCATGGAGCGGGAGGCGTCCATAAAGACAGCGACTTTAGTGGCGACAATATGGGCGCCCATGACCGGACGGCCGACGAAATTACGGGTATTGCCCACGCCCAGTCCTTTGCCTGAACCCATCCCGCCGCCGGAACCGCCCCCGAAGCCCTTCGATGAGCTCCCCGAGAGTTTGGAGGACATGGCGTCAGGTAAAACCATACTTACCCGCATGTCAGGAAGCGCGATTTTGGCTTCGACGCTCTTGGAGGTGATCCGAGCGACTTTCTTCGCAAGGGTCTTCTCTTTCTTCACCTGAAGATTATGTTCTAGAATCTTAGCCCTTTCGCCGGCGGCGCCGCCACCCGCGCCCGTGGCGAGAAAATCCGCCTGCTTAACCGACTTATCGGTGAATACCGAGACCACCCAGATAAAGGCGACGATCATCAGCAGGAAATGGATGCAGACTGAAACCATCAAGCCACGACTGCTGACAATCCTCGCCATCCATGCGCGCATAAGACCGGCGAAACCGATTTCCTTGATCGACGGCGCTGGCGGCTCATCGGTCGAACGAGCCCGCAGGAAGTTTTTCTCTTTAGCACTCATCTGGCATCGGCAAGTCTCCCGTCCGTTTCCTCTCGCTCAATCACGATAATAGCATGACGCAAAACCGTCACCTCGTTGCGGCATTAGTCTAAATGACGACGGCCTCCTCCGGACGTCACGCATCCGTAACATCGCCGCGTCATTCGTCAGTAGAATGAAAACCGCGGCGGTGACCCTAATTAAAAATCCGAGAGAAGTGCTATTTGGCCGTGCCCTTCCCGCCTTTACCGCCCTTGCCGCCGCCGCGCGGCTCCTTGGCGTTGGGATTGTAGGCCGGGTTCGGCTGATCGGCGAGGAACGCACCGGTGTCGTTCTGCCAAGCGAGGAGAAGCTTCTTAAGTTCTTCGAGCTTCACAGGCTCGGCCTTGGCGAGATCCTTCGCTTCGCTCGGATCTTTCTTCACGTTGTAGAGCTCGAAAGTGGGCCCGGCGAATTTTTCGATCAGTTTATAATCACCGGCACGCATGAGGCTCATCGGCTCGCCCCTGCCGATGTAACAGGGGAAGTGCCAGAAGATGGCCTGGCGGTTGAGCGCGGCGCCCGTGGTGACCTGCTTGAAGAGGCTGACGCCGTCCATGGGCTGATCCTTCGGGAGCGGGACGTGCAGGGCTTCGTGGATCGTGGGCACAAAGTCCATGCTCAGCACGGGCTCGTCGTAGGTCTTGCCGGCAGGAATGACGCCGGGCCAGCGGATCGCACCCGGGACGCGGAGGCCTCCTTCGTAGAGGAGACCCTTGCTGCCGCGGAGCGGGTTGACGACGTAAGGGAGGCCACCGTTGTCGGACGTGAAGATGACGAGGGTGTCGTTATCGAGATTGAGGCGCTTGAGCGTCGCCATGATGCGACCGACGCTTACGTCGGCGGCCTCGCAGGTCGCGGCGTACTCCGGCGTGATGCCTTTATCGAGACCGGCGGGAATCTTCTTCTGATACTTCGCGAGTAGCTCCGGTTTGGGGTCGAACGGCTCATGGACGGAGTGGTCGGGGAAGTAGAGGAAGAAGGGCTTGTCCTTGTTCTTCTCGATCCAGGCGACCGCGTCGTCGCAGAGGGCATCGGAGAGATACTTGCCCTGCTCGTTCTTGTAGGCGTCCTTCGCGAAATCAAAGTCGTCCGGGCGATGATAGATATCAAAGCCTTGACCGGTCGGATTGCCCGGGGAGCCGTTACGGCCACGGCCGAGGTTCCACATCCCGATGAGCGCAGTGGCGTAACCCTTGGCCTTGAGGGATTCGGCGATCGTGACGGTCTTGTCGGGGATCTCGTCGTTACCCTTGGTCGACATCACCTTCATGTGCGGCTGGCCCGGGGTATAACGGTCGTCGACGACGGTGTAGACGCCGTGTCGTGGCGTGTATTGGCCGGTGAGCAGGCATGCGCGGGTCGGCGCGCAGTTCGGGGCGCTCGCGTAGCACTGCGAGAAAATCGCCCCTTCGCGCGCAAGCTTATCGATGTTCGGTGTCTCGATGTATTTGTTGCCGACGAAGCCAGGGTCTCGCCAGCCCATGTCATCGATGAGGATCAGGACCACGTTCGGTTGTTTGGCCGGCACGAGGGCCGCGCAGCCCAAAGCGATGAAGAGGAGAGAGAGGCGTCTCATGGTTCAAAAATCAGGCGTTCTTCGCTTTCACTTCGTACGCATGGGCGATCATGCCCTGCTGCGCCTCTTTGGTCTCGTCCTTGGGGAGGAAACAGCGGACGTATTCGACCTTGGCGGAAGCAGCCGTGACGGTGACGCGGATGTAGCCAGCGCTGGGGAGTTTCTTGCCTGACTGGTAGCGGTCTTCGTTGTAGGCGACGTAACCGTGGTCGGAAGGCATGGGGAGTTCCTGATAGATGATGCCGTCCTTCTCCTGCTGGCAGTAAAGGTGGTCGTGGCCCTGGAAGAAGACGCTGACCTTGTGCTTTACCATCAGCTGGTGAATCGGAAGTTCCCAGCCCGGGCGCTTCTCCTTGAACGAACCTTCGCCCTTCTTCCCGGAGCCTCCCCACTCATAAAGATCCGCCTCGTCGACGCCGCCGCGGCCGGAGCCGAGGACGTGGTGGGCGAAGACGAACTTGTGCTTCGCCTTGCTGGTCTCGAGGGTCTTCTTGAGCCAGTGATATTGCGCGTCGCCGATGGTGATGCCCCACCAATCTCGGTTTTTCTTGTCGTCGCCCTTCTCCCCTTTGCCGCCCTTGCCGCCGAAGCCGCTGTCGACGAGTACCGGCGAGTGCCAGTAATTATCGAGTAGAACGAATAGGGCGTCGCCCCAAGTCCACGCACAGTAGCTCTTGAGTGCGCCGATGTCCTTGAAGGGCTCGACGGCTCCGGTGTAGATGCCCTCGTTGCCTGGAAGCGGGTATAATTGATTACGGGCCTTCTGGACGCCGACCGCGACGTCGTGGCGTTCGTCTTTCTGGGAGAAGTTGAACAGCGAAGCTTGCTCGTGGTTGCCGTTCATCAAGAAGACCTGCCCGACCGAGCCGACGAGACCCAGGAACGGGCGCTGGAGGAGATAAGGTACGGCGCAGTTGGTATCCGTGATCGTGCGGATGCGTTCGATGGAGAAGTCGTCGCCGATGCAGATATGGAAGTCGGGCTTATCGGCGGCGGCCGTGGCGAGCGTGCGGGCGTAGAGATCCGGGTGGCTGGACTGCGGGCGCTCCGGATGCGAGTCGCCTTGGATTGTGAAGACGAAGGACGAGCCCGGGGCCTTCTGCGTGGCGAAGCGGGCTTCGGCCCGCTGGGTGTAGTTGCCCGCGCCCGGCTTACGGTAATTCAGGCGGTAGAAGTATTCCGTGTTCGGAGAAAGGCCGTCGATGACGACTTCCGTCGCCTTGCCCGAGGGCAGCTGGGTCACCGATGTCTTGCGGGTATACTTACCCTTCGCCGTGCCGATCTCGAGGAACGCTTCCAGCGTGGAGGCTGGCACGAAGCTGGCCGTGATGGCCCTCTCGGTTGCGCGACCGAAGATCAGCGAAAGCTTGGAATATTCCGCGAGAGATTCCGGGAGGACGTATTCGCCTTGGAAAACCGGGCCGCGGGCCTTGGACTGATCATCGCCGACGCCCTTCCCGCCTTTGCCGCCCTTGCCCTTGCCTTTGCCCGTCGCGTCCTGCGCGGAGGCGGGCGAGAGCATCGTCCAGCCGAACGTCGCCGCCATCAGGCCGAGGAATTGTCGTCGGACGACCGTGCCGAAGGCCGGCTTGTAGAAGGGGTTGGGTTTTCCGGATGAGGGGCCTTCGGCGGGGTTCATGGGGTGAGCGTACGAAGGTGGAACGCCGAGGGGGAACGAAAAGTTTCTTAAGGTTGGATAATAAATTTTTGGGAAAGTGTGGGGCTTAATCGCAAGTTAAGGTTTACAGGCGCCAGGCACATACGGGGAGCTGCTGGCATGGCGCCCGGTGGGAAGGGCGTGGCTTCGTTGCGCCCTCCCTGCCCGAGGCAGAAAGTCGGCGGAGGCGAGGTCATCGCATCCCGACATAGCACAGAGGGCACTACGCCGATACTCCAGATGCGAGGGTCTGAACTGAAGCAATGAGCTTAGCTCAACTTCTTCAACTCGCCTGTGCTATCACCCAGCTGCACATCATGGATATCCATGCGGTTCAGCATGCTGACCCAGAGATTATTGATCGGGGTTTCCTTCTGATAGACGATGTGGCGACCAGGGCGGATGGTGCCGCAACCTCGGCCCGCAAGCAGCACCGGCAAGTCATCATGGTTGTGACGGTCGCCGTCGCCAATGCAGGAACCGTAGACGATCATGGAATGATCGAGCAGCGTGCCGTCGCCTTCCTTCACGGACTTCAGGCGCTCGAGGAAATACGCGAGGTGCGTCGTGTGGAATTTATTGATGTCCTGGATCTTCGCCAGTTTCTCAGGATTATTGCCGTGGTGCGAGATACTGTGATGGCCGTCGCGCACACCGATGAATGGATACGAACGGTTGCTGCCGTCGTTGGCGAAGACCAGCGTCGAGATGCGCGTGGTGTCGGTCTGAAAAGCGAGGACGACGAGGTCGGCGAGTAGCTTGAGGTGCTCGGCGTAGCTCTCCGGAATACCCTTGGGGGCGACCGCCGTCGCGGGAACCTTGGGCTGGCCCATCGTGCCGGCCTTCTGGATGCGCAGTTCGAGCTCGCGCACCGCGGTGAGATACTCATCGAGCTTGTGCTGGTCGCCGGTGCCAAGCCGAACGTTGAGCTCTCGGAAATCATCGCGCACGGCGTCGAGGACGCTCTTACGTTGCGCGGAGAGGCGTTGACGCTCGATGTCCGTGCCGGAGCCAAAAAGGCGCTCGAAGATGAGCTTAGGGTTTACTTCCTTCGGCATCGGCTGCGTCGCCGAGCGCCAGGAAAGATTCGATTCGTAGATGCAGCTGTAGCCGGAATCACAACCCCCGGCGAGCTTACTGGCGTCGGCCCCGACCTCGAGAGAGGGCAGGCGCGTGCGGTCACCGACGCGGGCGGCCGCCAGCTGATCGACGGAAATGCCGACGCGGATATTGGCCCCGTCGGTCTTGCGTGGCTGGGCTCCGGTGAGAAACGCGCTCATCGCGCGGGCGTGGTCGCCGCCACCATCACCATGGGCGCGAGCCTTATCGGCGGTGAGACCCGTCAGGAGGGAGAAATCATTACGGACATTGGCCAGCGGCTCGAGAATCGGGGGGAGCTTCGTGGGCAGGGCCCCTTCGGCGATCGGCTTATTGCCACCGCGCCAGCCGTCCATATTCACCCCGTTGGGAACGTAAATGAACGCCATACGATTCGGCGCAGCCTGCGAAACAGGCGTGTTGCCGGCGGCCCAGGACTTCTGCACGCCCATCGCTTCCAGCCAAGGCAAGGCCAAGGCTGCGCCCATCCCTTTAAGGATGGTTCGGCGATTGAGGCGATCGGTCTTCATGCGGGGCTCACTTGGTCTTAGGCTTATTCGACACCGTTTCAACCTGCGATGTTCCCCGGCGAAGTCGGAAGGGGTCACTCAAGACCACGGCGACCGCCAGGGCGGAAAAGCGATTTTCCCCCTTTTTCGCCAACGAGGCGATCTTATCGATGGCTGGTTCGTCGTAATATTCGACGCCTCGACCCAAAGCATAGATGAGAAGCTTCGAAGACAGATTACGGACAAACTTGTCCTGGTCGGCCTTTAGGAAGGTCTTGAGCTGGGCGGCGCCCGTGAAAGCCCGGCCGTCCGGAAGTTTCCCCGAGGGGTCGATCGGCTTGCCTTCATCTTGCGTGCGGACCTGCCCGACGGCGTCGAACTTCTCGAAGGCGAAACCCAGGGCATCCATGCGCGTGTGGCACGAGGCGCAGCTCGGATTCTGGCGATGCTGCTCCATGCGCTGACGGAGCGTACCCGTGAGTTGGTGCTGCGACTCGAGCGCCGGGATATCCGCCGGGGCCGGAGGTGGCGGTGTGCCGAGGATCTGCTCCAGGATCCATTTGCCGCGCTTCACCGGCGAGGTGCGCGTCGGATTCGAAGTAGCGGTAAGAATGCTGGCCTGCGTGAGCACGCCGCCGCGATCACCCGGGGGCAGCTGCACCCGGACGAACTCGCCCTTGTCGCGGCCGCGCCGGTCGACCGAGAACGCGGAGGACTTAATCTTGTAAAAATCCGCGAGCGGCCGGTTCACGTAGGTGAAGTCGGCGTCGATGATGTCGAGCACGCTGCGGTCGCGGCTGACGATCTCACCGAGGAACAGTTCGGTCTCCTTCATCATCGCCGCGCGGAGCGCTTCATTGAATTCGGGGAACATGCTCACATCGACGGACACCGTGGCCAGGCGGCGCACTTGCAGCCACTGCAGGCCGAAGCCCGTCACGAGATACCGCGAGCGCGGATCCTGCAGCATGCGCTGCGCCTGCGCCTCGAGGCTGGCGGAAAGTTTCTTCGCATAGGCGAGATTGAAGAGTTCCTCGTCGGGCATCGATCCCCAGAGGAAATAGCTGAGCCGCGAGGCCAGGGCGAATTCGCCGACCGCATGGGCGTCGGCGGCGGTCGGTTGCTCATCCTGTTCCGCGCGGAAGATGAACTTCGGCGAGGCCAGCACGACGCCAATCATCGCCTGGGCGCCGGCCTCCCAGGTGCCGCCGGCGGCCTGCTCCGCCGTGGTGAAAACCTTGATATAGCGAGTGATTTCGCCGGCTGTCGCCGGGCGCCGGAAGGCTCGGCTGACGAACCAATTCACGATGAGTCGGGCCCGAGCCTCGCCGACCTTGCCATCCGTCAGTGTCGCCAAGCGGCGCTGCATCTCCGTGCGCGTATCGAGCGGGCCGCGCAAAAAGAGTCGGTAGCCGGAAAGCGTGCGTTTCGCCGAGGCCAGATTCGGCGGGGCATTCTGCCACGTCATCGTGAAGAGGTGCTTGCCGTGGGCGAGCTTCACCTTGACCTCGAGTGCCTCGGATTTCGTCACCGTCTTCATCGTCTGCACGCCGACCTCGGCGCCATCGATGGCGAAAGCAATCTTGGGCGGCGGATCGCCGGCGGCGCCCGTCGGCTTGAGCCGGACGGAAAGAAGGTACTCCGCATCCGAAGGGACTTCCATGTACCCGGACATCGCGGGGTCCGGATTAAAGAAACGGGTCTGCTCGGTGGTCTTCCCGCGCGGGGTCATCTCAACCATCGCGACGCCCGTGCCATCGGGCTCGGGGGGCGTCAGCGGCAACGCCTTGGCGGCGATCTGCTGGCCGACGGCGATGAAACGCTCGAGGTGCACCGGAGAGAACGACAGGACGTCGCCGATATTATCGAAGCCGTACCCCGAGTCGTCGGCTGGGAAATCCACCGAGAAGTTGGAATCGAGGTAACACAGATCCCGGATGGTGTTGTTGAACTCCGTGCGATTAAGCCGGCGGATGGTTACGGAGCCCGGATCGACCTTGGCTTGGACCACTGCCCGGGAAAGCAGTTTCCGCACGTTGGTCTCCAGTTGTTCAATTTCTGCAGGGCTCGGCCGAACGGTCTTCTTAGCAGGTGGCATTTCGCCGGCGACCACCTGATTGATGACTTCACGCCAGACGCGCTGATCCCGGAAGAACCGGGAGTCGTCCTTAACCGCCTTGAGGTCCAAATCTCCCTTCGTCTTCTGGCCGCCGTGGCACTCGTAACAGTATTTATCCAGGAAGGGGACGAGGTCGTGTTGGAAGTCTTGGGCCGGGGCGCGGGCACCCGCTAGGCACGCCACCACCCAGACGCCCATAGAGACAAAGGCGGGCCAGGGGGTTACGCTCGGGGCTGATCGCTGCATCACACCTAAAGAGACAAAAGGGGCGGGTCTTGGTTGCAAACGAAAGCCCATCATCGTCAAAAAGTTGTTAAATACTTGTTAATACTCATAACATGTTGTTAATTAAGTGTTTAATAGTATTTACCCGCTTAATCGGCCGTTCGCAAGATGCCCTCCGACATGGCGAAATGACTGCACCTATTGGCATTATTCCTCGATTAACCCCGAGCGCCTTTCAAGATGTCGTAGGAAGTAAGAAACCTAAGCCTCCGCTTGGTGTTTCAGAGTTACCCCTCCCCTTTCCGAAGATGATTATCCTGCACAGACTTACCCCCTGCCTCCTGACGCTCGCGGCCATGCTCGCCGGGGCCACCTCCGCCCAGGCGATCGACCTCGAATCCTTGGTCAAGAATTCTCCCTTCGGCGCCTCGGCCGGACCCGCCGCGGCCAACGCCGCCCCGGGCACCCTTGAGTTCCGCGGTATGTACGCCGAAGGCGGCGTGAACTACTACAGTATCTACAATTCTCTGACTAAGCAGTCTACCTGGGTAGCGGAGGGCGAAGCTCCCTCTATCAACGTGCCTGTCACCGTGAAAGGCTTCGACCTCGCAAACGAATCCCTGCTCGTCGACAACGGCGGCCAGCCGCAGAAAATGGAACTGCACCAAGCCGTGATCGTGAAGTACGCCGGCCCGGCCCCCGCTCCGATGATTTCCGCCGTGAACAACGGTATCGCGCCCACTGCGGGCGGCGCCGCTGCTCCCCAGCTGACCCCGGAACAAATCGAAGCTTTCCGCCAATCGATGCGTGACCGTTTCCGTGGCGGTAATGGCGGCGACCCTAATGCCGGCGGTGGGCGTAATCGCGGCGGCGATGCTGCCGGAGCTGCCGCGGAGGCACCGACCACCAAGACCTCCAAGGGCTCGAAGACACCCAAAGCCAACTAATTTTCACCCATGACCACCGTCCAGAAAACACCTGCCCGCCGTCTGCGCAAGGGCTTCACCCTGCTCGAGATTCTGATCGCCGTCGCGATCGTCGGCATGCTCGTCGGCCTCGCCGTCACGAACACCGACAAGATCCTCGGACAGAGCCAAGAAGGCGTCGCCAAGCTCTTCGTCAACGAGTCGCTCAAGACCTCCTTCGTGCGTTACCGCATCGACATGGGCGACTACCCTTCGACCGAAGAAGGCATCAAGTCCCTGATCACCGCCCCGGAAGGCAAGGCCGACAAATGGCGCGGTCCTTACATGGAAGCCAAAGGCGGACGCCTCCCTCTCGACCCGTGGAATCAGGAATACCAGTACCGCTATCCTGGCACCCACAATCCCGAGAGCTACGACCTGTTTTCGATCGGTCGCGATAAGCAGCCGGACACCGCGGACGATATCGGCAACTGGTGAACGGAGCCTCGCAGCATCGATCCGGTGAACCGGTGCGTAGCGGCTTCACCCTTCTGGAGACGCTCCTCGTGCTCGGCCTGATGAGCATGCTTGCGGCGGTGCTCATCGGTGGATCCGCCTCGCTCCTCAAGGGGACCGCGCGCTCCGACCCCGAGGATGCGCTGCTCGCCCTGCTGCAGACCATCCGTCGGGCATCCGTGGAAAAAGGCCGCATCTTCGAACTCGTCCCCGTGGCGTCGCTGGATGACTCCGGACCCGATTTTACCTGGAGCGAGGAAATCCCAACCGACGATAAGCCGCCGCATGAGGAGACGCTCCCGCGCTCCGATGGCAAAACGGTCAAGGTGCTCGCACCGGAATCCTCGGGCGCCATCTTGCTCGGCGGCGTCGCCTCCGAGAAGCCTCTCGCGCGCATGCGCTTCTTCCCCGACGGCACCTGCGATCGCGTTCGACTCGAAATCTCCACGGCCGAGGACCGGCGCATCACGCCGATCGACCCGCTCACCTGCGCACCGCTTCCGGCGGTCGATGCCAAATGAGACGCCGCGGCTTCACCTTGATTGAGGTTCTGATGAGCCTCGCGATCTTCGCGCTCGCAGCGGTCGGCCTTGGTGCTGCGTATTCCAACGTCCTCCTCGGGCGCGTAGCGCTCAAGCAAGACGAGCAGGCCCTTGACGATATGGCTCGTTGCCGGGCCGCCCTGCTGGAGACACCCGGCTTCGATGACGTCGAAACCGGCGGCGAAATCCACCTGCCCGGAAACCGCACCGCGAAGTGGAGCGGGAAAATCGAAGCCACCACGGTGAGCGATCTCTTCGCCGTCGAACTGACCGCCGAAATTCAAGCGGAAGAAAACGGCCCGCTGGCGGCGGCGCGCACAGAATCGCGCATGCTCCTCCGGCCGACTTGGTCCATCCCCTCGGACCGCCAGAAGATCCGCGACGAAGCCCGCGAGCGGCTGCTCAAGGAGCGCGGTTACGATGAGGCGATGGGGAACTCATCCTTCCGCAGCACGCCGACGCATATCGGAAAGTTGGGTGCACCGACTGCAAATAATCCTTCGGGCAAACAAACACCCAACACACGCCAGAAAGGCGCCACCGGGAACGCGCGCAGCACGGGGAACACCGGCGCCGCCGGGAATAAGGGCAACACGGGCAACACGGGCAACACGCGGAATACCGGCAACGGCAATAACGGAGCCCCGCGGGGTGGCAACGGTGGTAACAGTGGTAATGGTGGCGCCCCACCGGCGCCCGCTCCCAAGCAATGAGCCGCCACGTCTTCCATCGGCGCGGGTTCACGCTGCTCGAGATGCTCGTCTCGCTCATGTTGCTCGGCATCCTGATGGTCGCGCTCAATACGTTCCTATTCTCAATGAGTGAGCTCTGGGGCGATCGCCGCGACCAGCGCCTCTTTGATCAGCACGCCCGCGCCGCCACGGCCATGGTTCGCAATGCCTTCGAGACAGCCACCTACGGCCCCACCGCCTCCGGCGTCACGCTCCAGGACGTCGACAATGGCAGCGGGACTACCGAGCCGAGGCTCACCTTTCTGCTCGCTGATTCCGGACGTCTGGCCGACTGGCCCGACGCCCCGCTCCCCGACGTCGACTTCACCGTCTTTGTCGCCGAAGACCGCGGGCTGATCTTCCAGTGGCAGTCCCGCTGCGAGCTTGAGCGGGAGAAGAGCGACCTGCACGACACGGTCATCAGCCCTTTCGTGAAGACGCTCAAATACGAGTATTACGATGCCGACCTCAAGTCGTGGTCAGTGGAGGACGAGCCCAAGCATGACACTGGCGGCACCGCTTGGCTGAAGCCGGCCCGGGTGCATATCTTCTTTGAACGCGGCAAGCTCAAGTCCGAATCCGTGCTCAATATTCCCATCAAGCGCACTGGCGCCTCAAGTCCATGAAGAAAGCTTCCCGCCGCGGATCGGTCATCATCGTCGTGCTCGTCCTCGTGACCCTCGCCTCCCTGCTCCTTGGGCGCTTCATGGAGGATAACTCCCTGGAGCTCTCCATGGCCACGCACGAGGCCGACCGACGTCGACTGCGCGCCGACGCCCAGTCGGAACTCGAGCTCGCTATAGCCGTCATCGCGGAAATTCGCTCCATCGACCTTAATAAAATCCATGCTCCCTCCCAGGGCTTCGAGGATCCCCATGTCTACGCCGGCTTCCCGGCCCGCGACGGCCTCAAGGTGACCTTCGACTATGAAGATGAGACCGCCAAGTTGCCGCTCAGCGTGCTCAGCAAAAACGACCTCATCCAGCTGCTCTACTCCCTGGGTATGGAGCAGAATGACGCCGAGCGCGTCGCCGACGCGATTGTCGCCTGGGAGAATAAATCCTACGAATCCCTCTACGAAGAAGCGACCGACGCGGCCTACCAACGCTCCACGCTTTCATTCCGGCCGCCGCGTCGCCCGATCCGGACCTTTGAGGAGTTCCGGAGTATCGGCGTCGCGAAGGAATTCTTCTTCGATGAACAGGGGCACACCACTCCGATCTTCGACACCTTCAAGTCCTGCGTCAGCCTCTACACCTTCACCACGACCAATATCAACACAGCCTCCGACGCCGTGCTCTATTCGCAGGGCCTCGATGAAAAACAGGTCGGGCTCATCCGTGACCGCCAGGACGAGATTAAGAAAAAGATCGTGGGTACGCCTCCTTACTTCCGCGTCACGAGCGAGGTGAGGCAATTGATCGGCGGAAACGTCAACATGTCCAAATTCGACGACGAAGTGATCCTGATGTGGATCCGGGTCACGGTGCAGGAAGGGCTCTCTAAGTGCCGAGTGAGCGCCCTGGTGGCCATCCGTGAGGACGTCGCCTACCCCTCCCCCACCCCCAACCCGGATACCGACGCCAGCATCGGGCTCTCCCGGGCGGGCACCAAAGCCCCTACTATTCCAAAAACAACGGGAACCTCGACAGCCTCCACGCGGTCGACTAATTCCCCACCTACCCCTTACCTCACTCCTGGCATCGAGGCAGCCACCACTCTGGGCAAGTCCACGATGAGCGGCCGCGTTGCCAGCAACACCATCAATTACCCCTTCAAAATTCTCGCCTGGGAAGAAGATAACGGCGCCCCCCCCGCACCACCCGACGACTCCGCCAAAGACACCCAGGCACCGCGGGCGGCCTCCCCTTCCAGCGGCCCCTCTAACCGACCCCCTGCCACAAAAAAATGACCTCCTTCACTAGTTGGCTTAAAAGCGCCAAGCCACTGTCGGCCGCCCTGCTGCCCGGTAATCGCTTCTTCGTCCGCCGCCTCATGATCGAAGGAGAAGGCGCCTCCGATCAGGTCAACCTGGCCCTTGAGGCCATCTCGCCCTTCCCTCTGGAGCAGATGCTCATCGGATACGTCAGCTCGGCCGATGGCAAAGAAGCCCTCGCTTACGCTGCTCATCGCCGCCGCTTCACGCCCGAAGAAAGCTTCGCCTGGCCGGAAGACTGTCCGGTGGTCCCCGAATTCCTGGCCCTCTGCGGCCATCGCCCAGCCGAAGACGGTGTCGTCGTGCACCGCGGTGCGGAACGTCTGACCGCTCTGGCTTGGAAAAAAGGCGACGCCCTGCCTGCCGCCGTCGTGGTCGCCGTGTTGGCTGACACCGACGAAGCTGGCATCGCCGCGGACGCCGCCGTCCAAGCCAGCCTGACCGCCGGCTTCACCGTCGAAAATCTCAGCGGTAGCCTCACCGGGGAAGTCGCCGAAGGCAAACTTGTGCTCCAGGATGAAGTCGGCGATGAGTTCATCATCCCCAAGGCCGGCCTTGATGACGCTGATATCCGCGACGCCGACTTCCTCGCCGATCGGCGGAAGAAAGAGCGTACGAACATGATCATCTGGAATGTGGTCCGCGTCAGCGCCGCCGTCCTTGTGCTCTCGCTACTCTTTGAGCTCACGGCCATCGGCATCGGCGTGCGCACCCGCACCCTCGAAGCCATCAACGAGACCCGCCGACCGCTGGTCGTGGACATCGAGGCCTCCCAAGGTATCTCGGCCCGCATCCTGGAGCTCGGCGTCAAGCGCCTGCTGCCCCTCGAGATGCTCGCGCTCGTCAACGAGAAGCGGCCGGCCACCGTCGAATTCACCACCGTCATCTGCGAAATCAAGAAAGCAAAAGACAGCGCGCTCGCCAAGCCGACGATGATCATCGACGCCCGGACGCCGAATGCCGGCGACATCTCGGAGCTGCTCAAGGCCGTGCAGGCCATGCCCGAAGTCGAAATTGCCACCAACAGCGAGCCGCGCGTTCGCGAAACCTCCACCACCTTCCGCCTTGAGGTTGTCTTCAAGCAGGCCGCCCTGCTCAAAGCCGCCGAAGCCCCCAAACAATGAAACACTTCTTCTTCAGCCTGAAACCACGCGAGCGCATCATGGCGCTCCTCGCGATTGTCGTCGCAGCCGGACTCTGGTCCACCGGCGCCTGGGCCCGCGTCAATGGCGGCTGGGAAAACTGGCGCAGCCTCGAGGAGGAGGCCAAGGTTCAGAAATCCTGGACCGACAAGGAGGCTGAGATCCGCAAGGCAACCGACCTCGCCGTGCAAGGCCTCGACTCCGGTCACGGCTACGACGAAGCCAAGCTCGTCGCCGAGGCCGTCAACGCGGCCAAGGAAGCCGGCCTCTCCGCCAACACCGAGTCACCCAAGACCACCAAGGCCGGCAAGTTCGCCATCCACTCGCTCCAGATGAGCTGCCGCAAGGCGGATTTGGCCAGCGTGCTCCGCTTCTACGACAGCGTGAAGACGCGCGCGCCCTACCTCGCTATCGGGCAGCTTTCTCTGCAGGCCGACCGCGGCAATGCCGGCACGGTCACCGTTAAGATTCAAGTGACCGCCTTGGAACTCATCGGCACCCTGCCTTCCGGCGTGAAGCCCGCGGAAGAAGCCGGCAAGTAGGGCTGACCGGCCTGGTCAGCCACGGTTGAGCGAGGGCGCTTAACCCTACCCGATGCAGTCGGAGGCGATATCATCGCATCCGCTCCACATTGACAGCGTTTAGAACCGGAAGCTGGAACTGACTTCGAAGACGGCGGCGACGATCGCGAAGGCGATGAACGCAACGAACGAGAAGGCGGCGACCAGCACCGAGGCCGAGATGGTCTGCGAAATCGTGCCTAACCACCGGTCGAGATCGGCACGGTAGGAGCGGGAGATGTCGCGCAAACCAGGCGCGAGATTGCCTGTCTGTTCGGCGACGGCGACACGGTCGAGCAACAACCGCGGGAAATAACCCGTGCGGGCCAAGGCCTTGGAGAGACTGTCGCCTTCGAGCACGCGGTCCGTGGCCTCGCGGAGCTGCTGGCGCAGCGCGCGGTTCGGGGCGGTCTTCTCGGCGAGACGCAAAGCTTCGGCAGTGGTGATTCCGTTCTCTAGGAGCACGGCCAGGGTGTGGCAGAAGTTCAACACCGAGACGCGCATCACGAAAGAGCCGGCGATCGGCACCTTGAGCAGTAAGGCGTCGGAGGCGATCTTACCCTCTTCCGTCTTACGCCAGCGCACGATGCCGATGGCGGTGATGATGGCGATGACGACGAAGATCGGGCCGGCGACCACGAAGAAGCTCGCGAAATTCATCAGCAGCTTGGTCGACAGCGGCAGCTTCCCCCCGAGGGAGTTGAGGAGCGTCTGCAGGCGGGGCAGCAGGAAGAGCACGAAGAAGATGACGACGCCGATGGCGATGACGCAGATGAACAACGGGTAGGCCATCGCGCTGACGAGCTTGCGGCGGAACTCCTTCTGCTCGGTGAAGTGCGCGATCAAACGTTCGAGGACGTCGCGGATATTACCCGTGGCTTCTCCTGCAGAGATCAGGTTGAGCGTCTGTCCGTCAAAAACCTTCGGGTAGGCGCCCATCGCAACGGAGAGGCTCTGGCCTTCGCCGAGCTTCGCCCAGATACCGGCGCAAAGTGCGCGGAGTCGGGATTTCTGCAGACGAAGCGCGAGCAGGCGCAAAGCTTCGCCCGCGGACATCCCGCTGCGGACGAGGTCGGCCATGGATTCCAAGAACGGCAGGCACTCGGCCTCGGTGGGCTCGAGATCCTTATCGGCAGGTCCGCCCTCCTTGGAGGCCTCCTTGGCGCGAACGGCGGCCCCGGCCTCTTCGATCTTGCTGGGCTTGAGTCCGCGGGCCTGAAGCTTACGCAGCGCTTCGCGACGTGTCTGAGCGTCGACAGTGCCTTCGGTCGAAGCTCCCTTGGCGTCGCGCGCGGTGTAATTATAGACGGACATCGCTCCGGATTACTCGTTCGAGCTGAGATTACGCACGAGCTCCTCGACGGTCGTAAGTCCGGCGGCGACTTTCAGCCAGCCGGCCTGAGCCAGCGGGCGCATGCCTTGGGCAATCGCCTTCTCGGTGAGTTCGCGATTGCTAATCCGGCCGACGATAAAGTCGTGCAGCGGCTTGGGGTGGAAGATCTCGAAGACGCCGACGCGGCCGCGGTAGCCAGTGTTGCGGCACTTACGGCACCCCACGGTCTCGCGCAATGTGGTGACTCCTTTGAGAAAGCTTTCATCCATGCCGAGCGATTCGAGCGCGGGGAGAACCTTGGCGCGGTCGAGCGGTACGGTCTTCGCACAATCAGAGCAAAGGCGGCGGACGAGGCGCTGGGCGATGACGAGTTCGACAGCTGAACCGACGAGGAACGGCTCCACGCCCATGTCGACCAGACGCGTGATGGCGCCCGGGGCGTCGTTGGTGTGGAGGGTCGAGAAGACGAGGTGGCCCGTGAGGGAAGCGCGAATGGAAATTTCGGCGGTCTCTAAGTCGCGAATTTCACCGACCATGATGACATCCGGGTCCTGTCGCAGCGTGCTGCGGAGGGCGGCGGCAAAGGTGAGTCCGATCTCCGCGCGGGTCTGAACCTGATTGGCGCCCGGGACTTCGTATTCGATCGGATCTTCGATCGTGACGATGCGCAGCTCCGGCGAGTTGATCGCCTGGAGGAAAGCATTGAGCGTCGTGGACTTGCCGGAGCCCGTAGGGCCGGTCACCAAAATGATACCGTGAGGGTAATCAAGTACCTTGCGCACGGCCTCCTGCTCCTCGGCGTTCATGCCGATGCGGTCCATATTGTAGGCTTCCTTGCGCTGATTAAGCAGACGCAGGGAGACGGATTCGGCGTAGATGGTCGGGATTGTCGAGACGCGGATATCGAGGACGTTCTTGCCGTCGCGGAAATTGATGCGTCCATCCTGCGGCAGGCGGCGCTCGGAAATATTGAGGCGCGCCATGATCTTCAGGCGCGAGATGATGGCATCCTGGAAGCGGGCGAGATTATCCGGGAGTGGAATCGCGATGAGGATGCCGTCGACGCGATACCGGATGCGCAGGTTGGTTTCCTGCGGCTCGAAGTGGACGTCGGTCGCACCTTCGGCGACGGCCTGCGAAAGGACTTCGGTCACGAAACGTACAACGGCGGCGTCCTGGTCGGCTTCGACATCGGCGCCCGCGGCTTCCTGCTCCGGGAGATCATCGTCTTCGTCGTCGAGGCTGCCTGAGCCGACGCCGTAGTTTTCATTGATGAGCTGGGAGACGCGCTCGGGGGGGGCGAGATACCACTTCGGGCGGCGATGCGTGAAAGTCGCGATCCATTGGGCCGTATCGATATCCGGCGGCAGCGAGGTGACGAGCCGTAGACGACCTTCTTCGCCTCCGGGGAGGAGCGTCGGGACGACCTGAGCTTCGGCGGCGATACGTGCGGGCAGAATCTTGAGGCCTTCCGGATCGATCGCCGGTTCGTCCAGCACCTCAAGTCCGGTGAGTTTGGAGAGTTCTGCGAGCAGACCGGCCTCATCGAGGTTGAGCGCCTGGGCGAGGAATTTAAAGCGTCCCTCGCGCGGGGTTTCCACGAACGAGGCGCGAACCTCGTCGGTCAGTCGCTCGGCGAGGGCCGAGGGCAGTCCGTGCCGGTCAACAGTGAGCATGTTACTTGGCTTCAGGCGAAGCAGGAGTCTTAACGGCGTTATCAGGGGGCAGCGGCTGTCCGGGAACACGGTCCAAGATTTTGCGCACCTCAGGGGCGATGACCGAACGGTCGACACGGTTAAGGGCGTCGAGATTATCAACGGCGTCGGAATTTAGCACGTATGGGCGGAGGAAGACCACGATGTCCTGGCGGGTGTCCACTTCCGTGGAGGAACCAAGCAGGTCGCCGAGCCAGCCCAACGGGCCGAGGCGGTTGGACGTCTTCGACTTCACTGTGCGCTGCAGGCCGCCCATGACGACGATTTCGCCACTCTTCGCACTGACGTAGGAATCCATCGTGCGGCGGCCGATAATCGGCTGGGAATTGCCGTCAATGGTCGTGTGCCCGATGATGTCTTCGACCGATGTCGAGACCTGCAACTGCACGGCGCCGTCCTTGCCGATAAGAGGCAGAATCTTCAACTGGATGCCGATGTCGCGCATCGTCACCGTGGAAGTGGTGGTGCCCGGGGTGACCGTGGATGCCGTGGAGCCCGTGATCACCGGATCGGATTCGCCAGCAAAGATGGTCGCTTCTTTGTTGTGTGTGGTCGTGACAGCGGGAACAGACAGCACCCGATAGTGGTTCAGGCGCGGCGTCGAAGAAAGCCCGATGGCGGCGGTAAGGTTGCCCTGCGCGGTGACGACGCCGTTCACATTAGATACAGGAGTCGGGAATGCATTGGTCGCGGTCGTGGGGTTGCCTGAGATAGTCGCGCCCTGCATCGTCGCTCCGACGCCCTGAAGTCGTCCGTTGACCACGTTGACGCCGAGGGCGTCGATTCCGCTCTGGTCGTTGTCGGTCAGCGTGACTTCGGCGATCACGACCTCGACGCGCACTTGTGGTAGAACGATGTCGATCTTCTCGACCAAGTTATGAAGCAGGACCAAGTCATCAGTGGTGCCGGACACGACGACGGAGTTGCTACGGATGTCCGGAAGAATCGTGACCATGCTACTGAACTCATCGGCGCCGTTCTGAGAGGTACCGGCGGCGGGTGCGCCAGGTGCGCCAGGTGCGGCGGCGGCGACCGGGGTGCGATTAAGCGTGGAGCTCTTCGCCGCACCGTTACTCTTGGTGGCAGCCGAGGTCTGGCCAGTGACGAGCGAGGTGACGAGGTCCGCGACCGCCTTGGCGTCGCCGTGACGGAGGAAGATTACGTCGGTCTTCGTATTCGGATTCGACTTCTGGTCGAGGGTCTCGATCAGCTTGTCGAAGAAATCATGTTGGTCGGCGGAACCCAGCAGCAGGACGCGGTTAGTGCGCTCATCGGCCAAGAAGGTTGTGCCCGTGCTGAGGCGGAACGGAGCGGCCCCAGCGGCGGCCTGCGGTGTGCGCAGCATGGTCGTGAGCTTCGTCACGATATCGGCGGCCATCGCATTCTTGAGCACGTAGGCTTTGGTAGCCACGACGTCGAGCTGCGGCTTATCGAGCTGCAGCATCAGGCTCTCGATCTTCTGCAGATTCGTGATTGAATCAGTGACCAGCAGGGCGTTGTTACGACCGAAAAAGACCGGAGCCGAACCAAGCGTGGTGTTGAGGCTCGTGGCGATCTGGGTCGCGAATTCCTGAGCGTTGGCGTGCTTGAGCGTGAAAATCTTCGAGGCAATGCGGCCGCTCGGAGGAAGCTTCAGCGTGCTGTCCGTGATGAGCGTCGGGGACTCGCCCTTGGCGACGAGATTAGGGACGACCTTCAGGAACTTGTCGCCCTGCTGGATGACGGCGATGCCGTTCAGATTGAGCAACGTCTCGATGGCGAGCAGTGCTTCGTCGCGGGTGATGTTAGCCGGAAGCGAAAGGGTGTAGAGACTAGCCGGCAGCGCCTGCGGGCGGAGAATGGATTTACCCGTCCAGCGCTGCATCAATTCGAGCACCTGGGCGACGGTCTCATCGCGCAAGATAACGGGGCCCACCTTATCGGAGCCTTCGAGGCCCGGGAGCGGCACGGCAGCCGCGACGGCGACAACCGGGGCGGCAGCCGCCGCGGGCGCAGCCTGTTGTCCGAAGATTTCGGACGGCAGCATGGCGCTGGCTAAGAGGAAGCAGAAAAGGGGCAATTGGGCCCGCCGTTCACGTGGGGTCGAAATAGAGCTAATCACTGGAGGTAGGGTACGCTTGGATAACACCAGTCTCCGTGAATTGTTCGATTAGAATTCACACTTTTAAGGTTTTTTTGCAGATGGGTCATTTGCCAGCCGAATAGGCGACGCTTAGTGAACATTATTTCACCTTAGGCTTGCCATGGGCGATCCGCTGGGGCATAAACCCTCTCCAAGACGACCCCATGCGCGAAGACCTTCCCGATTGGCTGGGCAAGCCACCCCTCCGGGGAACGGATGAATGGGAGGCGTGGCTGGCCAAATGGCGCAAATACGCCCGGACAGAGCTGCGCGACGCCGCGGCCGATGATCCTGATTTTGATTTCGGCCTGCTGACCGCCGAGGAACGCTGGCGCGTGGCCCTTCGCCTCCAAATCCAAAACCATCTCGCCGGCGGCCGAGAGAATGGCCCCGTCCCCACCTCACTTGCCTTGGGTAAGCGTGTCAGCGACCTCGACCACGCTGGAGTCGTCGCCTGGCAGGTGGGTCGTTCGGTCGTCCAACCAATTCCCGATGCCGGCTTCACTGCCGCCCTCGAATGGAGCAACGCCCGGGAAAATCCCCGCCGACGAAGGATCTCCCACGGCATCCGCTACGGCTTCATCGCCGGCCTCGGCGGGGAGCCCGCCTCGCCCGCATGGTCCTCGCCAGATTATGTTGCCGCCTACGAAGCCGCGTGGGAACTCGGCAATGCCATCGCGATCGACGGCGACCCGCGGGGATAAGTTGCGGAAGGCCCGCGGCCGGGCAGAGTGTCTTTCCACTATAACCATGGATACCCTTGTCATTTGCGCCGTCGTGATCCTGAGCGCGATCGGTCTTGCCGTCTTCCTGCGCAACCAGACGCGCGGCTCGACCGTATCTCCGGAAGAGCAAGCTCGGCTCGCGGAACTCGTGGCGCGCACCGTCCGCGACGATATCGCCAAGGAAACGGACCGCCTTCGGAGCGCCCAGGCGCAGCAGGCGAATGACATCCGGAAAGAGCTGACGGACGGACTCCGCGAATCGCGCCTCGAGATTGTCGCCTCGTTGGCTGAGACACGCCGTGAATCGGTGAAATCCGTGGCCGATTTCTCCGCCGAGAACGCCAAGAAGACCGAGACCCTGCAGGGGAATATGGAAAAGTCGTTGGAGGCGATGCGCTTGGATAACGAAAAACGCCTCAATGAGATGCGCGATGTCGTCGGCGAAAAGCTGCAGAAGACGCTGGAGTCCCGACTGGGCGAAAGCTTCAAGCAAGTCTCGGAGCGGCTCGAGGCGGTCAGTAAAGGCCTAGGAGAAGTACAGCAGATCACTTCCAACATCAATGACCTCAAGCGCGTCATGGGGAACGTGAAGACCCGCGGCGTCTGGGGCGAAACCTTCCTGGAAAGCCTCCTTTCGGATTCGCTGGTGCCGGAAAAGCAATTCGTGAAAAACTTCCGACCAAAGGAACGCAGCGGCGAAACGGTCGAGTTTGCCATCATCCTCCCGGGCAACGAAGAGGGGCCGGTCTACCTGCCCGTTGACTCGAAGTTCCCCCGCGAAGACTACGACCGTATCGTGGCCGCGGCGGAGATCGGGGATACCGCCGCATTGCTCCAGGCCCAGAAAGACCTCGCCGCCACCGTGGTCAGCTTCGCGACCGACATCACGAAATACATCAACCCGCCCCGGACGACGGACTTCGCGATTCTATTCCTCCCGACCGAAGGGCTTTACGCCGAAGTCCTCCGATACCCCGGCATCGAAAAGACGTTGAAGGAAAAGCGCGTCGTGGTCGCCGGGCCCTCAACGATGATGGCGCTGGTCAATTCGCTCCGCGTCGGCTTCCAGACCTTGGTAGTCCAGAAAAAGTCCGCGGAGATCGCCAAGTTGCTGGGCGCCGTCAAAAAAGACTTCGGAAACTTCGGGGACCTGCTCGAGAAGATCAATAAGAAGCTCGAGGAGGCCAGCTCCGTGGTCACGGATGCGACCGACCGCCATCGGAAGATTGCAAAGAAGATGACCAAGGTCGCGGAGCTGCCCGACGCCGAGGCCCGCCTGCTGCTGAACCTCGACGCGACCGAAGAGGCAGACGAGACGGAAGGCCCCGCGGCCTGAGCCGGAGTCCTGCTGGTGGAGCCGATGAGGTTCGAACTCACGGCCTCGTCATTGCGAACGACGCGCTCTACCAACTGAGCTACGGCCCCAAACAGCAGGAGGGTTAGGCAACCCCGACCCGCGGGGTCGGTCAAGGTTTAGATGGCATGGCGACTTGCCAGCGGCCCCGAACCCCCTAGTTTCAACGGTCCTTAACACCATGCGCGTAGCCAAAGAAACCGTCGTCAGCATCGAATATACCCTGAAGGACGACCAGGGTAATGTCATCGACGCCTCGGGCGATCGCGGTCCGATGGAGTATCTCCATGGCGCCCAGAACATCATTCCCGGACTCGAGCAGGGCGTCGAAGGTCTCGAAGTCGGCGCCACCAAGTCCGTCACGGTGCCCCCGCAGCTCGGCTACGGCGAATACAGCGACAAACTTCTACAGCGCGTCCCGCTCAACGCTTTCGGAGCCAACACTCCGCAGCTCGGCATGCGCTTTCACGCCGAAACAAATCTCGGCATGCGCGTCCTCACGATCAAACAGATCGAAGGCGAAGAAGTGACGCTCGACGGCAACCATGAGCTCGCCGGCAAGACGCTGCACTTCGACATCAAGGTCGTCGCCGTCCGCGCCGCCGAACTCACCGAGCTCGCCCACGGTCATCCGCACCAGTCGGGCGGTTGTTGCGGCGGTGGCGGCTGCGGCTCGAGCGAAGGCTCCGAAGGCGGATGCTGTTCTTCTGGCGAAGCCTCCGAGGGTGGTTGCTGCTCTTCTGAAGAAGGCGCTTCGGCCGGTGGTTGCTGCTCCACTGAGCAGCCCGTCGCGCAGAAGCAGGGCGGCTGCGGCTCCGCAGGCTGCGGTTGCTCAGCCTAACCAGGACCCTCTTCGCCTAAACCAAGACCCCGGAACGCCGGGGTCTTTTTATTGCTCATGGTCGGCGAGGCGGCAGGCTGACTTCACCCCGCGCATGAATTCCACCCCCATCCATGCGCGCGACCTGACGCCCGGCCAAACCCGCGTCTCGATCGCGATCATCGCGGTGCTTTTCTTTATCTTCGGCTTCGTATCCTGGGTGAACGCGATCCTCATCCCCTACTTCAAAATCAGCTGCGAGCTGAACCACTTCCAGGCCTACCTAGTCACGTTCGCGTTCTATATCTCCTACCTGGTATTCTCGATGCCCGCCGCGCATCTGCTGAAACGTACCGGCTTCAAGAAGGGCATGATGATCGGCTTCTGGGTGATGGCTGCAGGCGCCTTCCTCTTCATTCCGGCGGCCATGACCCGCACCTACGGTATTTTCCTCGGAGGGCTGTTCACGCTCGGAGCCGGCCTCGCGATCCTGCAGACCGCGGCCAATCCCTACATCACCGTCCTCGGCTCCAAGGAGACTGCCGCGCGCCGGATTAGCGTCATGGGCATCTGCAACAAGGGCGCCGGCATCCTCGCGCCGTTCATCTTTGCGGCCGTCGTGTTCAAAGTCACTGACACGGACCTTTTCGCACGGCTCGCGACGATGGCGCCCGCCGAGAAAGCGGCGGCGCTCGATGAGCTCATCCGCCGCGTGGTCGCCCCATACCTCTGCGTTGGGTCAGCATTACTCGTGCTCGGCTTCTTGGTGCGGGTCTCTCCATTGCCGGAGATCGACACCGAGCACGAGACCGATGAGGTCGCCGAAGCGAACGCCGACAAGACGAGCATCCTGGACTTCCCCCACCTCATCCTTGGTGCCGTCGGTATCTTCCTGCATGTCGGCGCCTCGGTGATCTCCGTCGACACCATTATCCCGTATGCGCAATCGATGGGCATGCCCTTACTCGAGGCGAAGGTCTTCCCGTCGTACGTGCTAACGGCGATGATTTCAGGGTATGTGGCTGGCATCGTCTTGATTCCGCGCTGGGTCTCTCAGCTCGCCATGCTGCGCCTCTGTACCACGCTCGGCATCGTGTTGGCCGTGCTCATCGTCAAGGCGCACGGCTCGGTACGATTCCTCGGGCATACGTCGGATATCTCACTCTGGTTCGTGGTGCTACTCGGCTTCGCCAACTCGCTGACCTGGGCTGGCGTCTGGCCGCTGGCGCTCGACGGGCTCGGCCGCTTCACGAAGGTCGGCGCATCCGTCATGATCATGGGCCTCTGCGGGAACGCCATCCTTCCGCTGGGCTACGGCTGGCTAGCCGACCATAACGGCGAGCGCTCAGCCTACTGGATCATCCTACCCTGCTACCTGTACCTCGTGTACTACGCGACCATCGGCCACAAGAAGCGCCACTGGTAGAGGCGGTTAGCGGATCGCGGTTGGCGGTTAGGAAAGGGCGAGGCACGAGGCAGACCCATTAGAGGCAGTGCAAAGGTGAGTTAAGGGGTAGGGATAGGGGTTGGGGGAATTTTTCCGGTCTCAGGTCTCAGCGATCGGGAGCCGGCCGCAGGATCCTGATTGCCGAGGGCTGAAATGCCGATTCCTGAAGGGCTAATTCCCGGGGCCGACACCTGTCACCTATCGGGTCTTAGCTAAGTTCATGGACTTCTTAGGGGCGCTAGCGAACGGAGGCGATGTCATCACATCCCTACCAAATCCAAACCAGCGCGATCTCGACGACGGGGTGAAGCGATTGCTTCACGGGGCAAGCGTTGGCGGCGCGGATGAGGCGGTCGCGCAAATCCTCCGCGATACCGGAGGGCATCTGAATCGTGGCCTCGAGCTTCGCGATGCGGCGCGGGGCCTCGGTCGTCATGTGCTTCTCGACGTCGATGCGTAGTCCGCGAAAGTCTAATCCGAGCCCTTTAGCTTGGATGCCGAGAATCGTCATGATGCACGCTGCGAGCGAAGTCGCGGTGAGATCGGTCGGGGAGAACGCTTCGCCCTTGCCATGATTATCCACCGGCGCGTCGGTGTGCAACACGGTGCCCGAAGGACCGTGGGTGGCGCGCACGCGGAGGTCGCCGAGGTATTCGCAGGAGATTTTTACGCCCATGGGTGGAACTTAGGCGAAGCCCCGGAAGCTACCAAACAAAAAGCCCCGGCGGTCCGGGGCTTTTGAGAAAATCGACGCAGCGATTATTCGCCGTCCTTACCGATGGCGTCGACCGGGCAGCCCTCGAGGGCTTCCATGCACTTATCGATGCCTTCCTGGTCGGTCGGCTGGGCGAAGACGTAAGAATAGCCGCCGTCATCCTGGCGCATGAAGAATTTCGGGGCGGTCTCGCGGCAAAGATCGCAGTCGATACACTGCGAATCCACGTAGAACTTGCCGGGGGCGCTTTCGGGACGCTTGTCGTTCTTGTCAGCCATAGGCCACGATTAAGTGGACGCCGCGGGGCCGCTGTCAAGAATCGGCGTCAATTGGCGGGCACCATGACCACCAAACGGTGTCGCCACCACCCGTCGCGTCCGACCAGAAAAGCCGAAGAGAGGTGATCCGGGGATGCATAGATGACTTCGACGGTCGCATCGGGTTTGAGATTAGGGCGGAGGCCCGGTCCGGAGTTGCGATCAAGCAAGGTCAACGGGCGCACCGCCACGGCCTCCACTGGCAGCTCGAATTCCTGCAAGATCACGAGGCGGACACGGGCACGCGTCTTGTCGTCGACACCCGACCAGCAGAAGAGCTGCTCCATCGCGCGCGCATCATGGGTATCATAGGCTTGGCGTAAGTCCGCGGCGAGTCGGCGAATCGAAAACTGGTTGAGCAGGCCCCACGCGAGCACTAGCAGCAGCCCGAGCAGTAGGCCCGCCACGGCGGCGGTCAAGCGACGGAGCCACGGCTTTTCTGGGTGGAGGAAGAATCGCTGCACGAGGAGAAGGGCGTTGACCCAATAGCAGGGTCGGAGATAAGCACGCAAGAGCCATGGCGCACGAAAGCAAGCCCTCCTCCGATTCAGGTCGCTACGCGGCCCGCGGAGTCTCCGCCTCAAAGAGCGAGGTGCATGCCGCCGTGGACCGCCTCGACCGCGGGCTTTATCCTTCGGCGTTCTGCAAGATCGTCGCGGACCAGCTCACCGGCAATCCTGAGCAGTGCGTCGTCACGCATTCCGATGGCTCCGGCACGAAAGCCCTGCTCGCTTATCTTTGGTGGAAAGAGACCGGCGATGCCTCCGTCTTCCGAGGTATCGCGCAGGACAGTATCGTGATGAACATCGATGACCTGCTCTGCGTCGGCGTGACGAAGGGCGTGATTCTCTCCTCCACGATCAATCGCAACGCCAAGGCTATTCCGGGGGCCATCCTCGCCGAACTCATCGAGGGCACCGAAGAGGTGCTCGCCATGCTACGCGCGCAAGGCTTTGGCATCACTTCCGGCGGAGGTGAAACCGCCGACGTGGGCGACCTCACCCCGACCCTGACCGTCGATTCGACCGCAACGGCTATCCTGGCCCGAAAAGATGTCGTCGACGCCGCGCGTGTCGGGCCCGGCCTGGCTATCGTCGGCATCGCTTCTGGCGGCCGTTGCCATTACGAGAAAGGCGAGAACAGCGGCATCGGCTCGAATGGTCTGACCAGCGCCCGTCACGAACTGCTTTCTAAATATTACGCCGAAAAGTATCCAGAGACCTACGACAAGGCCACGCCAGCCGACCTGGCATATTGCGGCCCTCATAAGATGAACGACCCATTGCCGGGATCGTCCCTTACCGTCGGCCAAGCCCTGCTCTCGCCGACCCGTACTTATGCTCCTTATGCGCTAAGGCTTCTGCAAGCCTTAGGTAATCAGCGAGTTAAGGGTATTGTTCATTGTTCGGGCGGCGGCCAGACCAAGTGCCGCCGCTTCGGCACCCGAGTCCACTTCATCAAAGATTCGCTCTTCCCCACCCCACCGATCTTCGCGGAGATCGCCCGGGTCAGCGGCACCGATGCGAAGGAAATGCATCAGGTTTATAACATGGGTCACCGCCTAGAAATCTTCCTCGAACCCGACGATGTCGCCGTGGCGCTCAAGCTGGCGGACGAGCTCGGTCTAGCTGCCAAGGTCATCGGCCGGACGGAAGCTTCGACCCGCCCCGACGGGGCTAATCACGTCACGGTGATCAAGGATGGGCAGGTTCTGACTTACGCCTAAATTGTCAATTTAGCGTAAATCCAAGACCGGGTGGTCGGGCAGACAGGACTTGAACCTGCAACACCCTGCTCCCAAAGCAGGGACTCTACCAATTGAGATACTGCCCGATACCCGAAGAACACCATGATTTGGTGTTGCCGTATGTGTCAAACTGGTAATCTCAAACCGTTCCAACCCGCAAAACTCCTCCTACTATGGAAAACGACAGCATCTCCTCCTCTTCATCCGAATCCAAGCTCCCGCTCATCGTGGGTATCCTTGGTTTCGCACTCGGCGCCGCCGGCCTCGTGCTTGGCATCAAGGCCAAGGGCGAAGCTGCCAAGGCTAACGACGAAGCCGCTAAGGCCGCCCAGACCGCGGCTGAACTCGGCTCCGCGATCGCCGGCAAGGCTTCCGCCGCCGACGTTCAGGCTATCAACGCCGACCTCGCCGCCTTCAAGTCCGCTTCCGAAGCGAACAACAAGTCTTTCACTGACGCCATCACCGCTCTGCAGACCGTCGCCAAGAAGGCACCGGCTCCCTCTGCTGGTGACAAAGGCGGCAAGGCCACCGGTGGTGTGGCTGGTCCCGGCGAGTACGCTGTCGCCAAGGGCGACACGCTCGGCGGTATCGCCAAGAAGGCTGGTCTCTCGCTGAAGGCCCTCCAGGAACTCAATCCTGGCGTCAATGCGAACCGCCTCCAGATCGGTCAGAAGCTGAAAACCAAGTAAGCTCCCTGCATGTCGGCGCCCGCACGCTGGTCCGTCCAGCATGAAGCGCTCCACGCCGACTGCCGAGTTTTCCGGGTCTACAAGGAACATTGCAATCACCCGCTCGACAAACGAGCGGGTGATTTTTTTGTGCTACGCGGTCCGGACTGGGTGCTCGCCCTTCCGATTACCGAGGACGGCCGCATTGTGATGGTACGACAATATCGTTTCGGCACGCGCGAACTTTCCACCGAGCCGCCCGGCGGCATGGTCGAGCCCGGCGAAGACCCGGTGCTCGCGGCGGTGCGCGAGACCGCAGAAGAAACCGGGTTCGACGGCGGACGCGCCCGACTGCTCGCGACCTGCGCGCCCAACCCCGCCATCCAATCCAACCGCTGCCACTTCGTGCTGCTGGAAGGCGTCCGCCCCACTGCAAACAGGGCTCCAGATGAACACGAGGAGCTACAGGTGCTCTGCCTCAACCCGCAGGCCGCGCTGGCGGCGGCGATCGCCGATCCGGCCCAACATTCCCTCGCGCTGCTCGCGCTCTATCGCCTGCGCGACACCCGCCCCGAACTTTTCTCATGACCTCTCCCACCCGTATCAAGAACAAGGGCCGCGAGCCTGACCCGGTCCTCGTCGTCGGCTCCGTCGCCTACGACAGCATCGTCACGCCCCACGATAAAGGTGAGCGCATCCTGGGCGGCAGCGCCTCCTATGCGTGCCTTGCTGCAAGCTACTTCGCCGCCCCGCGCATCGTCGGGGTCGTCGGCCATGACTTCCGCGATCGCGATCGCAAGAAGCTCGCCAAACGTGGCATCGACCTCGACGGCCTGCTCACCGATGCGAGCGGGCGCACGTTTTTCTGGCGCGGCCGCTATCACGAGAATTACAACCGCCGCGACACGGAGGACCTCCAGCTCAATGTCTTCGAACATTTCAAGCCGCGCCTCAACGAGGCCCACCGCGCCACGCCCTTCGTGATGCTCGGCAACATCCGCCCGGACCTGCAACTCGAAGTCCTCAATCAACTCACCGCGCCTCGCTTCGTGCTCGCCGATACGATCGACATCTGGATCGAGACCCAGCGCGAAAAACTCGGCGAGGTCATGCGCCGCGCCGACTTGCTGGTGATCAATGACACCGAATCCACCAAACTCACCGGGGAGGCCAACGTGATTGTCGCGGGCCGCGAACTACGCAAACACGGCTGCAAGACGGTGATCATCAAGAAAGGTGAACACGGCGCCGTGCTTTTCCACGAAGATGGCCTCTTTGCGCTGCCGGCTTATCCGGTGACGGAACTGCGCGACCCCACCGGCGCCGGTGATAGTTTCGCGGGAGCCCTGTTGGGCTACCTTGCCTCAGTCGGGGCCACTGACTTCGCCGCCCTCAAGCAGGCCATGGTCTACGGCACGGCCGTGGCCAGCCTGACCGTGGAAGCCTTTTCGACCGACCGGCTGGCCAAGGCCGGCTGCCGCGAGATCCGGGCCCGCCGCAAGGAGCTCCTGAAGTTGATGAAGGCCTAATCCTTGCCCCGGCGGCCTAACGTCCGCCAAAGCACGAAGAGGACCAGGAGCGAGAAGACGATGTCGCCAGCCAGCATGGGCCAGGCGGGGGGTAGCTTGTGCTTTGAGAAAAGGGCGAAAACGAAGAAGCCGGCCTGCCCGATGACGATCAGGGCGAGTAGCGGTACCATCCAGCGGAGTTTACGGTTAGGATCAGGCTGACTCATGCGAAGTGACGGCGATGTGCCTCGGCCAAGCCGATCAAGGTCAGGTGGGGCTCGTGCAACACCCGATCACGCCATACCGCAGGCAGGTAAACCGCCGCCCCCCCGGTGACGATCACCTTAGGCATCGGAGACCCCTGCCGGACGAGCTCAGCGCAGACGCCGTCGAGCAAGGCGCCGATCATGCCGGCGAAACCGAGGGCGCAGCCCGCCCGCATGGCATCGATGGTCGACTTACCGATGGCGGGACCTCCCAGCAACGATGCGGGGTCAAGCGCTGGCAGTAGAGCCGTACGTTCATGGAGATACTGGGTCATAACGCCCAGCCCCGGGGCAATGATGCCGCCTGCATAGCCGCGATCCGTCAGAATATCGACCGTCGTCGCAGTGCCCATGCCGATAATGACGGCGGGAGCTCCGGCGACGAACTGGGCCCCGACGCAATCGGCGAGCCGATCCTGGCCGACTTCCGCCGGCTTAGGATAATCAAAGCCTAGCCCGCGCACGGTGTCGTGCTGCAGATGATAGAAAGGTCGACCGCTGCTGAGCAGCACCGGCTGAATGACCGCCGTCACCTTCGGCACCACGCTGGCCAACGCCACCCCGGCGTTCGCGTGCGTATCGAGCAGGGCCTGCAAGGCCGGCGTATCCAGGCATTGGGTAGGCAGCTCTCCCTGCATCAGCACATGCCGACCTTCCACCACGCCCCAATGGGTGTGCGTATTGCCGACATCAAAACAGAGCAGGGCCACGTCCTAGGCTTAACGACCCGGCCGGTGCAGGGCAAGGTTGGTTGCCTAATGCTTGCGCAGCGTGACCTCGCCCGAGGAGACCACCTTGCGGCGCCCACCCCCCGTCCGCAGAATCAATGAGCCCTCGTCGTCGATACCATCCACGATGCCAGCAACTGGATCGCCGCGCAGGCCGACGCGCACGGACTTCCCAACCAAGACGTCATGATGCTGCCAAAGTTTTCGGAATGAACGCGCCCAAACTCCATCTTCGAACTGCTCCCACGCGCGCAGCAAAGCGGCGATGACTCCCGCCGCAACCTGATTGATGTCGAGCGCGTGGCCGAGCGCTTGCTCGAGGGAACTCGCCAGGGTGCGGATTTCCACCGGAAAATCCTTAGGCTGGCCGATGATATTGAAGCCGATGCCGAAGACCAATTCGCGCACCGAATCCACGTCGAGCCTCGCCTCCGTGAGCATGCCCGCGACCTTGCGCCCATCCGGCGTCTGCAGGTCATTCGGCCACTTCAATCCGAGCTTGAGACCATGGGCCAGCTCGATGTGCGCACAGAGGGCCAAGCCCATCCATAACGTGAACGGCTTCAGCCGCTCGTGCGGTATAAACGGCCTGAACGCGAGGGAGAGGTAAAGATTCCCAACCTGGCCGCTATGCCATTTACGACCCAGCCGACCACGCCCGGCGCTCTGCACGCGGGCGAGCACGCCGAAGGGGGCCTCCTGTCCGGCCGCCAGTCGGCGTTCGGCCTCGGAGTTGGTGCTGTCAACCGACGTAAGAAATTCTATCTCTGGGCGGACTTTTAATCGGCGGAGGTGCGCATCGAGCAAGGCCGCGTTGATCTCCCGCGGGACAGTCTTCAGCTGGTAGCCTTTGCGCGTCGAGGCCTTGAAGCCAAATCCGCTCGCCCGCAAACGCTCCAGCCGGCTCCAGATCGCCACCCGGGAAACGCCGAGTTCTTTCGCCAGCCGATCGCCGCTGACGGGTTCGCCCTCGGCTTCGAGGAATGCGAGTAGAATGCTGCTATCAAGGACGGACATGGCGTCAGGTCCAGTCGAGTCCGAGGTCGCACCAGGGCGCCGCGTGGGTGATGCCGCCGCAGGAAACAAAGTCCGGGGCCAGCGCACCAATGTGCGGAAGCGTCGCAAGACTGACGCCACCGCTGACCTCCGACCAAGCCTCCCCGCGAAGCATCGGGATGGCCTCGCGCAAATCGGCCAAGCAGAAGTTGTCCAACAGGATGATATCCGCGCCGGCCGTCAGCGCGGGCTTGATCTGCGCCAATCGGTCGACCTCGACCTCGACCAATAAATCCGGTCGGCTCTCGCGGGCCCGCACCACCAGTTCGGTCAGTCGACGGGAAGCCGTGGCGCCGCCGGCGGCGAGGTGATTATCCTTCACCATGATGCGGTCGAAAAGGCCGAGTCGGTGATTATAGCCCCCTCCCTGCCCGACCGCATATTTCTCCAGCATGCGGAATCCCGGAGTCGTCTTGCGCGTATCCAAGAGTTTGGTCGGGGAGGAGCCGAGGGCCTGCACATGCTCCCGCGTGCGCGTGGCCACGCCGCAGAGGCGCTGCATGAAGTTGAGCAGAATACGCTCGGCGGAAAGCAGTTCCGCCGCAGGCCCTTCGACTTCTGCGATAGCCGTATCCGCGGGCACGAACTGGCCGTCATAGGCGAGCGGCTTGCCGTGGCAGCGCCCGCCATAGGCCGCGAAAACAATTTCCATCAGGCCCAGGCCGGCGAGGACCGTCGGGCAGCGAGCAACGATGCGAGCCCGCGCCTGCTCGGTGCCGACCAGCAAAGCCGCAGAAGGATCACCGCACCGCACGGGCCGATGTCGGAGGCCGGCGCCCTCGAGATCTTCGGCGCGCGCCAGTTCGACGAAACTCCGCAGCCAGGCGGCATCGAGCTCATCCCAGCGCAAACGACGCACGAGGCGGGCGGTCTGGCCGGAATCGCGAGGCATGGCTGACTTTAGGCCGAAGCGAGGTCCGCGGGCAAGGGGCTTAAGGGAAGAATTTCTTGAACTTCGAACGCCATGATTCGGAAACCGGCGCGGCCTCGTCGCCACAGGCGTCGGCATAGGCCTTTAAAGCTTTCTTCTCGGCATCGGTCATCTTCTTCGGGACGTCGATATCGACGCGCACCAATAAATCGCCCACGGCCGAGCCACGGAGCGGCGGCATGCCTTCTCCGCGGAGACGGAAAACCGTGCCACCTTGGGTGCCGGCTGGAACGCTCAGGACCGTCTTGCCCTTAAGCTTCGGCACGGTGATTTTGCCGCCCAGGGCGGCGACGGAGAACTTCACCGGCACACTGCAGGCGAGGTCATTACCGTCGCGCTCGAAAAGTTCGTGCTCCGAGACAGATATATATACGTAAAGGTCACCGGCGGAATTACCGCGACGCCCGGCGGACCCATTGCCGGAAGAACGCAGCTTGGTGCCGGTGTCGACGCCCGGAGGGATGCGCACCGTGACGCTCGCCTCGCCGACCATACGGCCTTCGCCCGAACAAGGCCGGCAAGGCTTGTCAATGCGCACCCCTTCGCCGCCGCAATCAGGGCAGGTCTGACGCATAGAGAAGAACCCTTGGCTGCGAATCACCTGGCCTTGGCCATGGCATGTCCCGCAACGGGTTTTCTTCGCCCCAGCTTGGCGCCGGAGCCGCCGCACTTCGTACAGGCAACATGTTTACGATAAGGGATCTTGTGCTCCACGCCCTCAGCCGCCTCTTCGAGCGTGATCTTGAGATCGACGCGCAGGTCTTCGCCGGAGTTGTCGTTACTGCTTCCGCCGCCACCACCGCCGCCGCCAAAGAAATCGGAGAAGCCGCCGCCACCGCCGCCGCCGAACATCTGTTCGAAAATATCACGCGGGTCGGCACCACGGCCGCCGCCAGCACCGCGACCGGGGCCAGCGCCCATGCTTTGATCGAAGGCGGCCTCGCCATGCTGATCGTAAAGCTTACGCTTAGCGTCGTCCCCCAAGACCTCATAGGCACGGGAGACTTTCTTAAACTTCTCTTCCGCCTCCTTGTTGCCGGGGTTGCGGTCGGGATGGAACTCCATCGCCTTCTTACGATAGGCTTTCTTGAGGTCGTCGGCGGAGGCGGATTTCGCCACACCCAACAGAGAGTAATAGTCTTCAGCCATCGGAAAAATTACTTGGCAGGGCCAGAGGAAACAAAGACAGCCGCCGGTCGGATGACGCGGTCATGAAGCAGCCAGCCGGAACGGGCGACACGGGCGACGGAACCTTCGGGCACGCTAATGCTGGCTTCCTGCCCGACCGCCTCATGGCGCGCCGGATCAAAAGGCTGACCAAGCGGGCTGATTTCCGCCAGGCCCTGTGAGGAAAGGATTGAGCGGAGCTGATGCACGGCCATCCGGAAGCCTTCGGCGACGGCGCGTCCGTCCGTATGCTTCGCGGCGGACTCCAATCCGAGGTTCAACGAATCGAGCGCGGGGAGCAGGTCTTCGAGCAGGCCGGCCGTGGCGAACTTGCGGAGTTCGATGCCCTCTCGGTGATGACGGCGCTGTTGATTCTGCTGGTCGGCGTTGGTGCGTAGCACCGTGTCCTTAAGGAGCGCGATCTGTCCCTCGAGCTCGGCGATACGGGTCGCGGCATCGGGCTGGATCGGTTCAGAGGAAGGGGTTGGGTCGGTCATGAGATTATTTTTCGCCGAGGAGTTTCTCGGTCACGGATTTGCGGAGCTTCTCGCGGGCGAGGTCCATGACGAGATCGGGCTGGCGCTCGATCACGTTCTGCAAGGCCTGCTGTCCCATCGGGCCGGAAACTTTGTCGTCGAAATTCCGGTCGGTGATACCACGGGCTTCAAACACGTAGTCGAAGGCACGGTCCACGATGACTCGGCGGCCAGGCGTGCCGTCGCCGGCGATTACCGTGATGCGATTGACGCGGACCCGAAGGTGATCGATGTGAAATGACTGACGGGGCGCGGCTGGCTCCGCCGGCAGATGCGCGGACGGCCGAGCCGAGACGGGTACATCATGACCCTTGAGGCCGTTGCCGATGTCCTTGGCGTTATTGTCGGCCATGAAGGCCTCCTTGCCGACAATGACTAGTTGCTCGATATCAAGCTCGGCCTCGCGCACCACCTGGGTATTACCGAACAGAAAGGACCAAGGGTCGACCTCGAGGCCGATGCGGCGAATCTTGAGAAACTCCCGTTCCTGCCAGCGTGAGGGATTGGTGATCGTGAGGCCGGAGAACGCGACCCTTCCGGCAAAGAGGTTCGTGTCGTTGGTTTCCACGGCCAGACGAGCACCCGTCTTTGAGGACAACGAGGCGTCCAGGAATTTGGGGGCGAATCGACCAATCGACCAGACACCCAGGAGGGCCACCACGAGTAGAAACAGCCCAATCCCGCAAAGAACCGTGACCAGTTTGCGCAGAGCGCTGCCAAGTCGGCGGGATGGAGACGGTTGATTCATGCGAGGTTAGGGGTTTTGAGCAGTAGGCATGCCACGCAAGTGGGTCAACGGCGGAGGCAAATAGCCCATTTTTAAACCTTTAAGACGGCGCCGAGCCACAAAAAGGACCCGCTGCACCGGGCAAGCGAGTCCTTCTGTCTCGGGTGTGTCTCCCGGACGCTTACTGAGCCAGGGGGCTGACCGAGACTTCGTCGCCGACGCGGAGCACCGGGGTCTTGGTCTGACCAGTCACGATGCCCACGACGGTCGTCTTCTCATCGGACTTGAGTACTTCGACGATCAGGTTCTTGCCGCCCTTGGTTAGCTGCAGGCGGGCCTTGGGCTCAGCCTTCTCGGAGCGGGCCAGTTCAATGAGGCTATATTCTGCGCGCACGGCCACCACGGTGGCGCGGGTGTTGTCGACGACCGGGGCGGCACCAGCCTTCTCCCAAGAGAAGCGCGGGCCAGCCTCGGCGGTGCCGGACTGGGAAGGGACATTGCAAGCGACAAGCAGAGCGGCGACGGCGAGGAGAAGCTGGGAGCGTTGCATGGTTTTTATTTAAAATAGGGTCTTTTTAGGCCTCCCCTAGGTCAACCCCTTAATGCTTGCGGAGCCCCGCACGGTGACCTTCCTCAAGGGTCTAATGAGTCAGGAAGCCACGAAATTGATGCTCGGCTTGCCCAAGGGCAGCCTTGAGGAGGCCACCCTCCAGCTGTTCGCCCGCGCCGGGTTCCCGGTGACGAAGAGCAGCCGTTCCTACCGCCCCTCTTTTGATGACCCGGCCCTCGACGGCCGCTTCATCCGCGCCCAGGAAGTCGCGCGCTACGTCGAGCATGGCTTCTTCGACTGCGGACTCACGGGCCAGGACTGGGTCCAGGAAAATAACGCCGATGTCGTGCAGGTCAGTGAGCTGATCTACAGCCGGGCCTCCGCGCAGAAATCCCGCTGGGTGCTGTGCGTGCCCGAAGCCTCTCCGGTCAAAACCGCGAAAGACCTCGCCGGTAAGCGCGTGGCCACGGAACTCGTCGAGACCACCCGGCGCTGGTTCAAGGCGCAGGGCGTCGAGTGCGAAGTCGAATTCTCCTGGGGCGCCACCGAAGTGAAAGTCCCCGAGCTTGCCGACGCCATCGTCGACATCACCGAGACCGGCTCCTCCATCAAGGCCAACAAGCTCCGCATCGTCGCGCAGCTGATGGAGACCACCACCGTCCTCGTCGCCAACAAGACCGCATGGGCCAATCCTGGCAAGCGCGCCAAAATCGAGCAGATCGTGCTTATGCTGCAAGGCGCCCTCGCCGCTCAGCACATGGTCGGCCTGAAATTCAATCTTCCGAAGGCCGCACTCGAAAAGGTCGCCACCGCCTTGCCCGCCTTGCGTAATCCGACCGTGTCGCCGTTGAGCAACCCGGAGTGGATCGCGGTGGAGACGATTATCGATGCGCGTCAGGCGCGTGAGTTCATCCCGACCCTCAAGGCCTCCGGTGCCGAGGGCATCGTGGAATATCCGATCAACAAGCTCGTCTACTGACGACCTGCGCCATGGCTGATTCCGTCCGCGTCGGTCTCATCCAGCTCACCGCCGAGGACACCCCGGCGGCCAATGTCCGCAAGACGCTGCCGCGCATCGAAGAAGCGGCTGCGAAAGGCGCCAAGATCATCGGCCTGCAGGAGATGTTCACGACGAAGTATTTCTGCATTAACCAGGACCCAAAGAACTTTGACTTGGCGGAGCCCATTGAAACCGGTCCGTCAGTCACCGAACTCGCCAAGGCGGCCAAACGCCTCGGCGTAGTGATCATTGCGCCACTCTTCGAGGCGCGCGGCAGCGAGGTCTATCACAACACCGCGGCCGTCATCGACGCCGATGGCACGGTGCTGGGAAAATATCGGAAGATGCACATCCCGCAGGACCCCGGCTTCGAGGAGAAATTCTACTTCACTCCCGGCGACCTCGGCTTCCGCACCTGGAAGACCGCCCATGGCGACATCGGCGTGCTCATCTGCTGGGACCAATGGTATCCCGAGGCGGCCCGCCTGACTGCGCTCGGCGGCGCCCAGATTCTTTTCTACCCGACTGCGATCGGCTGGCTCCCCGAAGAAAAAGCGGCGCTCGGCCGCGCCCAGCATCATGCGTGGGAGACCGTCCAGTGCGGCCACGGCGTTGCCAACGGCTGCTACGTCGCCGCGACCAACCGCGTCGGGACCGAAGGGCGCACCCAGTTCTGGGGCCAGAGCTTCGTCTCCGATCCGTATGGCGAAATCGTCGCGCGCGCATCGGTCGACCAAGAAGAAGTGCTGCTCGCCGACTGTGATCTCGTGAAGCAGCGCGAGTTCCGCCGTATCTGGCCGTTCTTCCGCGACCGCCGGATCGACGCCTATTCGGACCTGACGCGCCGTCTGCGCGACTGACCTTTCGCATGGCCACCCCTCGCTCCCTCGGATTCCGCATGCCCGCGGAATGGGAACCCCAGTCCGCGACCTGGCTATCATGGCCGTCGAACTCCGCGCTCTGGCCCGGCCATTACGACCTCATCCCTGCGAAGTTTGCGGAATTCGCCGCCGCGATTTCAAAGTTCCAGCCCGTAAAAATTAATGCTGCCGGCAAGCTCCGCGCGGAGGCCGAACGTGAACTCAAGGCCGCCAAGGCCGATCTTTCCGTCATTGAGCTGACCGACATCGCCACCGACGACGTCTGGTGCCGCGACCACGGTCCGATCTTCGTGAAGAACGCCGGCAGCCAAGAACTCGCGCTCACCGATTGGGAATTTCACGGCTGGGGCGGAAAATTCGAAGCCTCACTCGACAATCAGGTCCCCGCGAAAATCGCCCAGCTGCTCCGCCTGCAAAAGTTCAGCTACCCCTTCGAACTCGAAGGCGGCGGCATCGAGGTCTCTGGCGACGGCCTGCTACTCACCACGGAAGCCGTGCAGAATAACCCCAACCGCGCCGAAGGGCGCGATGACGTGGCGTTCCATGCGGCGATCCGTGACGGCCTCACAATCGATGAATTGCTCTGGATCGGGGAAGGCCTGGCCAACGATGATACCGACGGGCACATCGATAATCTCGCCCGCTTTATCGGCCCGCGGACGATTCTGGCCGTGAGTGAGGCCGATAAAGCCTCACCGAATTACGTCCCGATGCAGGAGAACCTGCGCCGCCTGCGCGAGATGCGCCCACGCGGCCATCGCCTCGATATCATTGAGCTACCCCTGCCGCAGCCCATCCGCCTCGCCGGACGCAGCCTGCCGCCCAGCCACGCCAACTTCCTCATCGTGAACGACGGCGTCCTCGTGCCGCTCTACGGTCAGGATTCCGATAAGATCGCGATGGGCATCGTCGCCGATTGCTTCCCGGGAAGAAAAGTCGTCGGCATCGATTGCCGACTGTTGCTCATCGAAGGGGGTGCGCTGCACTGCCTCAGCCAGCAGCAGCCGGTGTGAGCGAAGACGCGTTGATGAGTTGACCAGAGAGACCACGGGCTCAAAGGGAAACCGGAGACCGGATGATTAGCTGGTGATATATGTCCGAAGCTAACTTCCCGGTTTCCGGTCACCCTTGAGTGCCGCGACCGTCCTGGCCAACTGGCCAACTGATCAACGGGTCAACCCCGTCTCGGTTACTTCTTCGGCTTCAGTTTCGCCGAACAACCGCAATCACCGGCGCAGCCACCTTCCTTACGGCGCTTCGCGGCGGCCACCCACCGGCGCACCAGCCAGCCGGCGGCTACGCCCACGATGGCACCGACAATGATGGCTTCGTAGTTCACGGCAGGAGGCGGATGACGACTTGATATAACAAGGCGGAGACAATCCACGCCAGGGCCGTCATGTAAACGAACGAGGCGGCGGCCCACTTCCAGCCCCCGGATTCCTGGGCGAGCGTGGCGATGGTGGGCCCGCACTGCGAACAAAGCGCGAAGAAGACCATCAGCGAAAGCACGGCGGCGAGCGAGAAGATCGGCTTACCCGCGCGCGGGCCCTCCTGCCACTTTGCATCCTGCATCGCGTGGCGCAGATGTTGGCTATCCGCTTTGGCCCCTTCGCCTACCGAATAAGTCACACCCAACGTCGAGACGATCACTTCGCGGGCCGGGAAACTAGCCAGCACGCCGACGGTGATCTTCCAGTCAAAGCCAAGCGGGTCGAAGACCGGCTGCACGGCTTTGCCAAAGCGGCCCATATAGGACTGCTCGACGTAGGCGGCCTGCACCTTGGCCTTCACCCCTTCTTCAGTGGCCGCCGGGTTGGCCGCCTTGATGCGCTCGGCGACGGACGCATCGCGCGGGAAATATGAAAGCGCCCAGACGATGATGGTGATGGCGAAGATGACCGTGCCCGCCTTGGAAACGAATTCGGCGGCGTTCTGCCACATCCGCCAGAGGACGTCGCGCGGCTTGGGCATCTGGTAGCGCGGCAACTCGAGCACGAAAGGCTGCGGCCTCACCTTGAGCACGAACCGCGTGAGGACGAAAGCCGTCGGCACGGCGAAAAGCAGGCCGACACAATGCATGCCGACCATGACGGCGGATTCCCAGCCGGGACCATAGATAGGCCCGATGAAGGCCGCGCACATCAGCGCATAAATGGGAAAGCGCGCCGAGCAGCTCATGAACGGCACCACGAAGGCCGTCGCCAGACGAGCCTTGGGGTCCTCAATCGTACGAGTCGAAAGCAAACCGGGAATGGCACAGGCGAAACCGGAGAGCATCGGCACGAAGCTTTTACCGTTCAGCCCGCACCAGCTGAACATCCGATCCATGATGAAGGCCGCGCGCGCCATGTAGCCGCTGTCCTCCAGAATGCCGACGAACAAGAAGAGGATGAGAATCTGCGGCAGGAAGGCGAGGAACGCCCCCACCCCGCCAATGATGCCGTCGGCGACGAGGCTCTGCAGCATGGGCGTCGAATCCATGGAATGCGCGACGGTGAGTTTCACCCAATCCACGCCGAACTGAATCCACTGCATCGGGAATTTCGCGAGCCAGAAGACCGAGGCGAACAGCCCGAGCATAATCACCGTGAAGAGCACAGGGCCGACCAAACGGTGGAGCAAAAGTTTATCGACGGCGGCCGAGCGGCCGGCACGAACGGAACCTTCGCGGAGCACGCCCTCGAGTAGCGCGCGCAGATGGGCATAATGCACGAGGGGTTCCGCGGCCATGGGGTTGTAGCCCGAGGTGCGGACTTTGTCGCGCGCGGCCCGAAGCGATTTGTCACGCTGAGCCTGGCTCCATCCTAGGCGGTCGGAATGCGCATTCCCCGCGTCGAAAAGCAGCCGCTGCGCTTCGGCGGAGGAGACATCCTTGCCGGTATCGCGATGCGCGTCTTGGACGACGTCGGTCAGGGCCGCCGCGATCTTCGCCGGCCAAGCTACGCGCTTCATCTGTATCCGGCCAGCCAACGCCGTCGCGATCCCACGACGCACTTCGGCGACGCCTTCGCCTTTCCAGGCTGACGCGAGAACGACGGGCACGCCGCCGAGCCGCTGCGATAACAGGGCCGTGTCGATATGTAGCCCCTGCTTATCCGCCACGTCAGACTGATTGAGCACGATCACCATCGGGCGGCCGAGCTCGGCGACTTGTGAGGCGAGAAAAAGATTGCGGAGGAGGTTGGTCGCATCGACCACCATCACGACCGCGTCGGGCTGACGGTCGCCGGCAATATTACCAGCGAGGGCGTCGGTGACGACCTGCTCATCCGGCGAGGCGGCCGCCAAGGAATACAAGCCCGGCAGATCCACCAGCTCGACCTTCTGGCCGTTGCCGCAATCGCACGTGCCGGATTTTCGAGCGACCGTGACGCCGGGGTAATTGCCGACGCGCTGACGCAGCCCCGTGAGGGCGTTGAAGAGGGTCGACTTGCCGGTGTTGGGATTACCGACCAGTGCGACCAAGAGGCTTTGATCGCTCTGGCTCACGAGGGACGGGGGCGCTGGATGGGACAATCGGCAGAAACGTCGACAATCAGGTTCTCCGCCTCGGCGAGGCGAAGGCTTACCACCTGGCCGCCGAACTCGATAGCCAAGGGGTCACCTAAAGGGGCCTTGCGAACCAGCTTCAGCACCATCCCGGGGAGTAGTCCCAAGGCCATCAAACGCTGATCCACCCCCCGCTCGGGATTGAGCGAGGCCAGCTTCCCGAATTGGCCGGGCAGAAGTTGGGATAGCGGGGTCACGCTAGTTGAGAATGAGTCTCAAAAGTAGCCCTCGTCTTAACGTTGTCAACGCCGACCCTCCACTTGGGGCCAATCTGCATTCCCGACTCCCCCTCCCCCTCGGTACTGCTTATAACCCCCCTACCGATGCACGAAATCACCCCCGGGGTCGAATCCCCCGCCCGGCACACGGAGCGCGATCATGGCGGCATCGCCGGGCACCCCAAGGGGCTCAGCATGCTCTTCTACGCCGAGATGTGGGAGCGCTTCTCCTATTACGGCATGCGGGCCATCCTGTTCCTGTTCATGATCGCCCCGCTGGCCCTGGGCGGTCTCGGTTGGGATCAAAAGGTCGCCGCTCAAATCTACGGCAACTACACCATGGCGAGCTACATGGTGTGCATCCTTGGGGGTTACCTCGCCGATAATTTCATCGGCGCCCGCCGCGCGGTGCTCATCGGTGGACTGATTATCACCGCGGGGCACTACGCCTTGGCCTTCAACTCCATCCCTTCTTTTTACGCCGGCCTCGCCTTGGTGGCCTTAGGGACCGGCCTGCTCAAGCCGAGCATCAGTACGCTCGTCGGCGGGCTTTACTCCCATGGCGACACGCGCCGCGACGCCGGCTTCTCACTCTTCTACATGGGCATCAATCTGGGGGCCTTCGCCTCGCCGCTCATCGTCGGCTGGCTCGCCCAGGATGAATACTTCAAATGGAAGCTTTGGTGCTGGGGGCTGGATCCACGGCATAGCTGGCATTGGGGATTTGGCGCAGCGGGCGTCGGCATGACGTTGGGGATGTGGATCTATATGCGCCGGCTACACTTCCTCTCGCACATCGGTCACGCTCCGGAAAATGCCGCACCGCGTCCGTGGAGTCGGCTCGCGCTCATCGCTCTCGGGACGGCGGTTATGCTGGCAGTCATGATTGCCTCCGACACCTACGCCTGGATCAATCTGGTCGTCTATGCCCTGCCTGTCGCCGGCGTGATTTACTTCGGGGTCATTAAACGAGACCCCGATAGTCGCCGGATCGCAGCTATTTTGATCTTCTTCATCTGCGCGATTCTCTTCTGGGCGGTCTTTGAGCAAGCCGGTTCGACGCTGACGCTGTTCGCCGACGACCTCACGCACAACGAGCTATTCGGCTATGCCTTCCCGTCGTCATGGTTTCAGTCGGTGAACTCGCTCTTCATCCTCGCGCTCGCGCCCTTGTTCGCGTGGCTCTGGGTCAGCCTACGGAGCCGCCAGCCATCCATTCCCATGAAATTCGTCTGGGGCCTGGCTCTCCTCGGCCTCTCTTTCGCGCTCTTAGTGCCCGCGGCAAAACTCACGGCCGAAGGCAAAGTCAGCCCGTGGTGGCTGATCGCCGTCTACTTCCTGCAGACACTCGGAGAACTCTGTCTCAGCCCCGTCGGCCTAAGCGCGATGACGAAACTCGCTCCGGCGAAACTCACCGGACTCGTGATGGGAGTCTGGTTCCTTGGCACCGCACTCGGCAATAAGCTGGCGGGCGTGGTCGCCGGAGACTTCAACAGCAAGGACCCTCAGGTGCTCGCGCACTTCTTCGGGCAGCAGGCCCTGCTGGTCGGCGGCCTGACGGTGGTGCTTATTTTCCTGGTGCCGTGGGTCCGCCAATTAACCGGCGAGCAGCCAGCCGCGGCTTAAAGTTCGGCCTGAATCTGGACCGACACGGGGCAGTGATCGGAGCCGGTGACCTTGTCGTGGATGTCGGGCTGGGAATACTTCAAGCCGTCGGACGTCAGGCAGTAATCTAAGCGCCACCCGATATTCCGAGCGCGGATGCCCGGCCGATAACTCCACCAGCTGTACCGCTTCGCCAGTTCGGGATGCTGAGCCCGGAACGTGTCGGTGAAGCCATGCTGCGAAAGGAGTTGGCTAAAGGATTCGCGCTCCTCGTCCGTGAAGCCGGCGTTGCGGCGATTGGTCGAAGGATTGGCAAGGTCGATCTCCGCGTGAGCGACGTTCAAATCGCCGCAGACGACGACGGGCTTCTGCTTGGCCAAGCGGGCGAGGTATTTACGGAAATCGGCATCCCACTGCAGGCGGTAATCAAGCCGCTCGAGTTCGCGCTGAGAATTTGGCACGTAGGCACTGACGACGAAGACACCCTTAAATTCCGCGGTAACCACCCGCCCTTCGGGCGGATGGTCTCCTGGGAAATCCGTCGCGACATTGAGCGGGGCGCTCTTCGAAAGCACCGCCGTGCCGGAGTAGCCCTTTTTTTCAGCCTCATGCCAAAACTGATGCGGGTAGGCCAGGCCTAGGGTCGAGGCGACGGCGGTCTCGCACTTCGTCTCCTGGAGGCAGAGGACGTCGGGGTCGGCCGTAGCGATGAAGTCGGCAAGCCCCTTGCCGAGGGCAGAGCGGACACCGTTCACGTTCCAGGAGAAAACCTTGGCGGACTTCACTTGGCGGCGTCCTTCTTGAAAAGCTGATTCACCTTGCGATCCAAGTCCTGAGATTTCTCGGCTTTCATGTCGCCGGTGGCGGCGGGCGCAACGGCGGTGGCGGGAGCCATCGCAGCTGCCGGGGTGGCCGTCGGAGCGGCGGGCTCAGTCTTTACTTCAACCTTGGGCTCGGACTTGCGGCCGAAGAGTGTGTTGACCTTGTCTTCAAGCGTCAGAGGGCCTTTGGGTCCGGCGGGAGTTGCCGCAGAAACCGCCGCGGCCGCCGTAGGGGCGGAAGCAGTTGCAACGACTGGAGCCGTGGCTGCAGGCGTCGCTCCAGCAAGATAAGGGGCGGCGAACGAAGAGCCTTTTTCCTGTAGTTCGGCGACGCGCTTGCGCAGGGATCCGTCGAAGTCCGTCGCGGCGCTGTTGATTTCAAACTTCGCCCCACGCGCCCGGACCTCGAGCTGCCCTTCCGGGAGCACTTTGGAGAGCTGGAGCACCGCACCGGCCGCCAAGGCGAATTCGCCAGTCTTCTTGCCGTCTTCGGCCAGCTGCACGGTCGTTGGGGTTATCACGGTCACGGATTTCGGCCAGAAAATGAAGTGCTCGGAGATTGCCTTGAAATCCAACGCGGGCAGGCCGTTCGCGACTTCCATCGCCGGCTTGGTCGTATCTGCCTTAGCCACCGGCTCCACCTTGGCGGGCTCTGCGTTAGCAGGTTCGGCCGCTGGCTTCACCTCGGCTACCACCACCGGGGCGGGCTTGGGTACGACGGCGGCCACCGGAGCGGAAACAGGTACCGGTGGGCTGGCGACCATCGTCTTCTGCTCCGAAGGCGCCCGGGCCACGACAATCGTGAACCCGGGGGCGATCAGAAAGACTGCGGCGGCACCAACGATAGCGCCCCCGATGAAAAGAAGGATTCCGCGAAGAAGAGAAGACATTGGGGATGATCAAGAGCCGGCTTTGATTTCAATGACGTCATGCGGTGCCGCTTCACGCTGGCCGGCCGGGGTGACGCGAATGTAACGCGCGCGCTGACGATGTTCGGAGAGATTCTGAGCGCCAACATAACCAAGCCCGCTCTGGACGCCGCCCGCCAGTGTACCGAGAACTTGGTCGACGGTGCCCGAGACCTCCTTAAGAGCTTCGATGCCTTCCGCAGCGACCTTGTTGAACTTGCCGCTGGAGGAATGGCCGTAACGGGCAGCCGACCCCTTGCGCATGGCTTCGTGCGAACCCATGCCGCGATATTCTTTATAAGTCTTGCCGTTAATTTCCATCAACTTGCCTGGGGCCTCGCGGCTGCCGGCCAATAAGCCGCCGAGGATGACGGCATCCGCAAGCGTGAGCGCTTTGACGATATCGCCACTCTTCGTGATGCCACCGTCGGCGAGGATGCGGACGCCTTTCTTGGCGGCGGCGCGGGAGGCGACATAGAGGGCCGTCAACTGAGGGATTCCGACGCCCGCGACGATGCGCGTGGTGCAGATCGAACCAGGCCCCTGCCCGATCTTGACCGTGTCCGCTCCGGCGGCGGCGAGGAATTCGACCCCCTCCCCGCTGGTGACGTTACCGGCGATGAGCGTGAGTTCCTTATGGGCCTTGCGGAGGAGACGAAGCGCGTCGCCGACGCCCTTCGTGTGGCCGTGCGCCGTGGAAATGGCGATCGCATCGGCGCCTTCATCGACGAGGGCGGCGGCGTGCGCCAAGAAGCGGACGCGGTCGATCTCGCCGTCGGCCGTGCGCGGCACGGAGACCGCGACACCGACGCGCAGGCGGAAATCGCTGTCGCGGGTCGGGCGAACGTGGGCACGGGATTCTTCCGAGATGCGCTCGATGTCGCTCAGCGTGAACAAGCCGCGGAGGCGGTTTTTCGAATCGACCACGAGCAGTTTGTTCTGGCCGACATGGTCGGAGAATTTGCGGTCAGCGGTGGCGATCGGATCCTTCCCGAGATCTTTCTCCACAACGGTAAAGACCTTGTCGCGGGGAATCATGACCGCGACGACCTTGCGCTGGCCGTGGCGCTCCTTGACGGCGCTGCCCGGAAGCAAGCCGAGGAGCGTGCCATCGGGAGCGGTCACCGGGAAGGTGCTAAAGGCAAGGCCATCGCGCTCGATACGGGCGAGCACCTGGGAGATCGTGTCTTCGGGAGACACCACGGCGGGGTCGCCGATCATGCCGTGAATATGATTCTTCACCCGGCGGACTTCGGCGACTTGCTCTGCTTCGGACATATTGTAATGCAGGAGACCTAGGCCCCCATTAAGAGCCATCGCGATAGCCATGCGATGTTCGGTGACCGTATCCATGTCGGACGAGACGATCGGCAAAGAAAGGGGCAAGGCGTCGGAAAGGGCGGAATCGAGACGCGTCATCCGCGGGAGGACTTCGGAATAGCGGGTGGCCAAGGAGACGTCATCGTAAGTCAGCCCCAGCCCAGCGTTCGCGGGAAAGAACGCGTCGGCGGCGAGGTAAAAGCGTTCATCTAGGGAAACGCGGCCCTTGGTTTTCGAGGAGGCCATGAGTGGTCGGTTTCCCCAAAGGGTGTTAGGCACCCCCCTCTGGGCTGGCAAATTGATTTTGCGACTTGGCCGTAATTGGAGACCATCGCAGGGATGAACAGTGGTAAAATCGACTTTCTGAGGGTGCGCCGAAGGTTCCGGCAAGCCATCACCACCGGCCATGGCACGGTCGAGGCGGTCGATCGCGTCCTGCTCCGCACGGAGGATGCCCAAGGCGTCGGTTACGGCGAAGCGGCGCCCTGGCCGGGCTTCCAAACCGAGAACTGCGATCAAATCGTAGAGGCTCTGCGCTCCGCTCAAGGTAGCCTCTCCCGACTCCAAGCCACGGTCGCGGCCTCGCGGAGCAGCCTGCCTTGCCTGAGTGCGGCCCTATCTTCCTGCCAGCATTGGAATGAAATCGAATCTTTCACTGGCTCGTTACCCTGCGCAGGTCTCCTGACCGCGCCGACCGCGGAGGGCATCGCCGAAAAGGCGACTCAGGGTTATCACACGATCAAACTCAAGATTCTTGCCGAGACGGATAGCCAGCAGTTGCAGGACTTACTCGGTCAATGTTCGCCGACGCTTCGCTTCCGCCTCGACGCCAACGGCTCCCTCAATCTTGAGCTGGCCCGCGCGTGGGCCGCCGTGGTGCGCAGCTTGCCTAACGTGGAGTTCCTGGAGCAACCTCTGCCACCAGGCCACCCCGGCTACGCTTCGCTCGGGCCGGAGAAAATCGCGCTGGATGAATCTTTCCTGACGCCGCAAGGCATCGAATGGCCGGGACCCGTCGTCGTGAAGCCTTGCCTCGCCGGAGACTGGGATGAAGTGCTCCGCTGGCGCCGGGCCCGGAGTGGTCCGGTAATTTACTCGTCTTCTTTTGAAACCGCCATCGGCCGCCAAGCCGCCCTGTGGCTCGCCGCCCAGGATTCGCACACCGGCGCCATCGGCTTCGACACGCTCGGACGCTTTGAAATGGACGGCCGTGATCGCCATGAAGCCGGACCAGTCGCACGCGGGTTGCTCAATGTTCGCTGGCAGGAACTCTGGAAGCAAATGGCATGAGCGCCGTGGCGATTTTCCATTCGGACGCACAGGCCTACCTCCAGGAAGTCCTGCAGGCCCATGACGCCGGCTTGCCCGTGTTTCTCGGCAACCCGCGCTGGGCGGAAGCCGAACGCGCTGAAGCCGCTCGCCAGCTTCCCCACGGAACAATTGTGAAAGGAATCGACTTGGAGCCACGAGGCCTCGGCACCTGCGACTGGCCCCTCAACTGGCGCGGCCGGCTGATGATTCCCACCGGTGGCAGCGGCGGGAAGGTGAAATTCGTGATTCACTCGCGGGAGACCCTGCAGGCCGCCGCCTTCGGTCTGCGCGATGCGCTCGTCGCGCGCGGACTAAGCCCCAAACTGCACGGCGTGACCTGCACGCCGCCGTGGCATGTCAGCGGACTGATGCCGGCCATCCGCGCCCGCGCAACGGGCGCTCAACATCAAGTAATCGATGGACGCTTCAATCTGGAAACGGCCCCGCCCTCCGTCTCACTGCCCGCCGATGGCACCAAAATCATCTCGCTGGTGCCCGCTCAGCTCTCGCGCCTGCTCGATCACCCTGAGGGCGAATCGTGGCTGCGGCAGTTCGATGTGATTCTGCTCGGCGGCTCAGCCATGCCGACGGCTTTGCTTGAACGCATTCGAATGCGGCGACTGCCCGTGTTCGTGACTTACGGCTCGACCGAGACCGCGGCGGCCTGCGCGCTCTGCCCCCCGGAGAAAATCTTGTCGGGCGAAATCGTCCGCGGGACCCCCCTTCCTGGTACGCACTTTACGACGAATCCCGAAGGCGTCATCACGGTCGCGACGGCCGCCCTTGGCCTCGGTCTATGGCCCGATGGCCCCATGGGCAGCCCATGGACGAGCGGCGATCGGGGTGAAGTCGCGGCGGATGGCTCCGTCAAAATCTTTGGCCGAGCGGATCGTGTCATCATCACTGGCGGTGAAAAAGTCGACCCCTCCCGCGTCGAGCAAGCGCTGCTGGCGACCGGACTCATCAAGGAAGCCCTGGTGCTGGGTATGTTCGACGAGCGTTGGGGCGAAGTCGTGACCGCCTGCGTCATCGCACCAGCGAAAACGGAAACCGCGCTGCGCCAGGCGTGCGAAGCCCTCGAGCCCGCAGCCCGTCCGCGGCGGTATGTGTTCGTTCCCGTCATGCCGACGAATGCCAGCGGCAAGCCCGACCGGGAAGCGATCGCGAAGCTGACCGCTTAGGCGCGGACGGCTTTCCAGACGCGCAGGCAGGATTCGACGAGCACCGGGAATTCCGAGAGAGGGACCTGCGAAGGACCGTCGGAGATGGCCTTTTGCGGATCAGGGTGCGTCTCCATGAAGAGACCGTCGGCGCCCGCGGCCAGGGCCGCCTTGGCGAGGACCGGGACGTATTCGCGCTGGCCACCAGAAGAACCGCCGGCGGCGCCAGGGAGCTGCACCGCGTGGGTGGCGTCCATGATCGTCGGGTGGCCGAAGCCGGCCATGATCGGGAAGGAGCGCATATCGACGACGAGGTTCTGATAACCAAAGGTCGTACCGCGGTCGGTCTGCCAGATCTCGGCAGCCTTGGCGCCTTCGAGCTTATCGACGACGAAGCGCATCTCAAACGGGGAAAGGAACTGGCCCTTCTTCACGTTGACGACCTTGCCGGTCTTGGCGGCCGCGACGAGGAGGTCGGTCTGGCGGCACATGAATGCGGGAATCTGCAGCACGTCGACGACCTTGCCGACGACTTCACACTGCTCCGGCCCGTGGATATCGGTGAGCACGTTGAACCCGTAGTCCTTCTTGACCATTGCGAGGAGATCGAGGCCAGCCTTCATGCCTGGACCACGGTCGCCCCCAAGGGAAGTGCGGTTGGCTTTGTCGTAAGAACCCTTAAAAATAATATTAAGCTCCGGGTGGCGGGCGGCCAGAGCCTTGAGCTCCTTGGCGACCGTGCGGCAGTTGTCCTCGGATTCGAGCGAGCAGGGTCCGGCGATCAGGAGCAGGCGGCGCTTATCATGCAGCATGCGGCACCTTAGGGCAATCCGCCCGCCGAGGGCGAGCCGTAAGGAGACCTTAGCGCCCGAGCCAGGCGAGCACTTCGGGCAGTGGGCGCGTGTTGAGCACCTGCTCCGGAGTCAGCCAACCCTTGCGGGCGATCCGCACGCCGTGTGCGGCAAAGGCCAGTTGATCGATGTGGTGCGCATCGGGATTAATCGAGCACAGCACGCCCTTCTCGGCGGCGCGACGCCACCAACGCCAGTCGAGGTCGAGGCGCCAAGGGTTCGCGTTCAGCTCGATGATGGTCTCGTTCGCCGCCGCCGCGTCGATGACCTTGGCGACATCGACCTCATACGGCTCGCGCTTATTAAGCAGCCGGCCGGTGAGGTGCCCGATCATGTCGACGTGTTCGTTTTCGATGGCCTTGATGATGCGCGCCGTCTGGGCCTCGCGATCGAGCGTGAAAAGATTGTGCACCGAAGCCACGACGAAATCCAGCCGGCCGAGCAACTCGTCGGTGAAATCAAGCATGCCGTCTTTCAGGATATCGACCTCACTGCCGCTAAGCACACGCACGCGATATTTCTTCGCGGCATTAAGTTTTGCGATGTCCTCGATCTGCTTCTGCAGGCGCGCCTCGTCGAGACCGCCGGCCTGGAAGCTGGACTTCGAGTGATCCGAGATGCCGAGATATTCCCAACCGTGGGCTTCGGCGGCGGCGGCCATCTGGTCGAGCGTATGATCGCCGTCGGACTCCGTGGTGTGATTATGAAATACGCCGCGCAGGTCGGAAAGCTGGACCAGCTTCGGCAGCTTGCCGGCCTCGGCGGCGTCGATCTCACCGTTGCCTTCGCGGAGTTCGGGCGGAATCCAAGGCAGCCCGAGCGCCTGGAAAACCTCTGCTTCGTTCGCGGCGCCGGGCGCAGGGGTCTTCTCATCGACCGACTTGAAGCCCCACTCGCTCATGCTGAGACCGCGCCCGAGCGCGCGATGGCGCATGGCGACGTTATGCTCCTTCGAGCCGGTGAAGTGATGGAGGGCGAAATAGAACTGCTCCGCGGGCACGACGCGAAGGTCCGCCTGCAGGCCATTCTCGAAGCGCACGCTGGACTTCGTCTCTCCATGGGCGGTCACCTCCTTCACGCCGGGATAGGCGACAAACCAATCCATAATCGGCTTCGGTTCCGACGAGGCCACGAGGAAGTCGAGGTCGCCGACTGTTTCGCGGGAACGGCGGAGCGATCCGGCGGATTCGGCGAGCGAGACCTGCGGCAGCGCACGCAGGCCGGCGAGAATCGGCTCGGCGATCGCCGCGGCTTCGTACCACCGGTGGCGCTTGCCGTAGGCGATGCGGTTCTTGATCCCTTCGAGGATTTTTTCCTGGGTCTTGGCGCCGAAACCCTTGAGCTCGGCGACCGCTCCGGACTCACAAACCTCCGTCAGCTTTGCTAAATCCTCCACGGCCAGCTGCGTCCAGAGGGCGCGGACCTTCTTCGGCCCGAGTCCGGGAATCTGCATAACCTCCAGGAGGCCGGCGGGAATGGAGGCCTTGAGTTTTTGGTGGAAGGGCAACACGCCGTCGCGGCGAAGGGTCGTGATCTTGTCGACCAACGCCTCGCCCAGGCCGGGAATGTCGGCCAGCTTGCCGCTATCGATCAACACGCCGAGGTCTTCCGTCATGTTCTCGAGGGTGCGCGCACCGGCGGAATAGGCCCGGATCTTGAACGGGTTCTCTCCCGTCAGTTCCATGAAGGTCGCAATCTCGTCGAGGACGGTCGCGATATCACTCTTTTCCATCATGGGTGCTGTCGCTTCTCGGAACGATAAATGGTTTCGAGCGTCGTGAAATCAGCCTCCCGGGTGCCGCTTTCGATCACGTGCTGGTATTCGCCCGCATGCAGAAGCTCTGAGGAAGCCGTGGCCACGCGGCGATCAATCTCGTCGGCGTGGTCGGTGCCGCGACCGGTGAGCCGACGGCGAAGTTCGACCGGGTCGCTCACCCGAATAAAGACCGTCACCAAGGCGGCGGCCAGACGACTATCGGCCTCGCCCTTGGCGCGAATGGTCGCGGCGCCCTGGACGTCGACGTTCAACAATGCGTCGAATCCCGCGTCGAGGTGGGCGGCGACATCCGCCGAGCGCGGACCGTAAAGATTGCCGTGCACCACGGCGTGCTCAAGAAAGACCCCCTTGGTGATTTGCTGTTCGAAACTTTCGCGGGCTAGAAAATGGTAGTCGACCCCGTCGACTTCGCCCGGCCGTGGTGCACGCGTGGTGCAGGTGATGACCCTGCGGATCGCCTGCGGGAAGGCTTCCGTCAGACGGGAGCACAAAGTCGTCTTGCCGCTACCGGCCGGACCCGAGACGACGATGAGCAAGGCGCGACTCACGGCAGGCGCAACGACTGGCCGGCGCACGCAAGACCCAGAAGGGCCAGTAATCCGCCGACGGCGCGGCGGCGGCCGGAGGTGGCCAGAACCCAGTCGCACTGGCGATTAAAGACCGGCGGCGAACATGCCCACCAGAAGCCGAACAGCACCAACACGCCGTAACTCGCCGAAGCATCGAGCAGGCTTTGCGGCAATTGCCGGTAACCCGCGTCCAGCGCGTGGCGGGCAAGGAAAAGCATGAGCACGCCCAGCGACCGCACGGCCAGGAAGTCGGGCATGTAAAGGATGGCGGCGAGGCCGGCGCCGATGAAGACGACCTGCACGGGCAAGCGCGACAGGCCGGCGAGATCGGCTTCAGGGATATTTTGCAGCCACCAACCAAACCAGGCGACCGCCAGGAGCGTGAGCACCAAGGTGGCCTTGTTCGAACGGCGGAATGTGCGCAACGCCGGCGCATCCGCTAAGACCAGATAGCCGGCGAGCAGGAAAACCGCGGCGAGGGCGTAATAGGCTTGGGCGAGAGTCACGGCACCCAATTAGGACAACCCTGGCCGCCGAAGCAACCCGTAGGTTCAGCCGCCCCGCAGACGTTCGGCCGCCCAGGCCGCATGCTCCGCAACCATCGGATCGGCATGATTAAGATGAGCCGCTATGGCGGGAAGATCGTCCGGCGTGCCGACGTTACCGAGGACGGTCAGCGCGTTCCGCCACCAGCGGTGCAGCCCTAGACGCTCGACCGGCGTCCCCCTGAAATGCGTCAGAAACTGCTCATCGGTCCAGGCGAGCGTCTCGCGAAGCGGCGGATGCGGCCGTGGCGCGAAATGAGCCTCGCGGGTAGCGGCGGCCCACTTGTTCCAAGGGCAGACATCGAGGCAGTCATCGCAGCCGAAGACGCGATCGCCGAGGGCTTCGCGGTATTCGACCGGAATGGCGCCCTTGTGCTCGATGGTCAGGTACGCGAGACACTTGCGCGCATCCATTTTATAAGGCGCAATGATGGCGGCCGTGGGGCAGGCCTCGATGCAACGCGTGCACGAGCCGCAGCGGTCCGGCTCCTGCGTCGTGGCTGCCTCCAGTTCCAACGTCGTTATAATCACCCCAAGAAAAAGCCACGTTCCCGCGCCGCGGTGGATGAGAATCGTGCTCTTGCCCTGCCAGCCGAGACCAGCGGCCGCGGCGACGGGCTTCTCGAGCACCGGACCGGTGTCGACGTACGGCTTCTGCTCGCCGCCGAGCGACTGCATCTCCTCGCAAAGCAGCCTAAGGCGAGCGATCATCACATTGTGGTAATCGGCCCCCAGGGCGTATTTCGCGATACGGTAGCCAGCGGGCGGATGCGGCTGATAATAGTTCAGCCCGACGACGACAAAGCTGCGAGCTTCGGGCAAAACTTTGCGCGCATCGGTGCGCCGTTCCGGATTGCGGGCCAGCCAGGCCATGTCGCCGTGCATGCCATCGGCGATCCACTTCTTGAAATAGTCGGCGCGCACGTCGACCTCGACCGGCGCGACACCAAACGCATCAAAGCCCAACGCCTTCGCCGAAGCCTCAAGTCGCTGGCGGAGGTCGCGAGAATCCATCGGGCTTAGCCTAAGATCGAAAGCACGCGACTGACGATCTCGTCGACCGGCGCGAGCTTGCCAATACCTTCGTAACCGCAGGCGAGCATGCCTTCGGTTGGTTCGACGATAGCGTGACCGCGCGAGCGCAGCGTCTTTAAATTGGCCTGCGTGGCCGGGTGCTCGTACATCTTGCCGTTCATCGCCGGGCAGAGCAGGACTGGGACGCGGGTAGCAAGATAGATACTCGTCAGGAGATCAGGGGCCAAGCCGTGGGCGAACTCCGCCATCACGTTCGCCGTCAAAGGGGCGACGAGCAGCAGGTCCGTCGTGTCGGCGATCTCGATGTGGCTTGGCACGGAATTCGTCCCTTCGGCCCAGATATCGATGCCGACCGGGCGGCGGGACAGCACCTGCAAAGTCGTCGGTGTGATGAACTGCGTGGCGCCCCTGGTCATGACCACCTGGACCTCGGCGCCGTATTTGACCAGTTGGGAGGTCAGGTCCGCAGCCTTGTAAGCGGCGATGGAGCCGGTGATACCGAGGGTGATGCGTTTGCCGACGAGCTGGGACATGACAGCGACTCACGATGGGATACCCCATGATTGAGGCGAGGGGAAAGACGGCCGGCGGTGCCGAAAACCAGAGCTTTTGAACGAAACCTGCCCCTTTTCTTGTTTGCCATGCCAGCCCGCGGGGGTTCGCATTGGCTCCTCTTATGCAATCCGACATTGGTCTCATCGGTCTGGCCGTCATGGGTCAGAACCTCGCCCTCAACATCGCCGATCACGGCTTCGCGATCTCGGTATACAACCGCACGACCGCCAAGACCGACGAGTTCGTGAAGGAAAACCCGAAGACCCCGGGTAAGCTGACTGGCTGCCCGACCATCAAGGATTTCGCGGCCTCCCTCAAGAAGCCCCGTAAGGCCGTCATTCTCGTCAAGGCCGGTGCGCCAACCGACGCCGTGATCAACGAGCTCGCCGCGGTCTTCGAACCGGGCGACATCATCATCGACGGAGGCAACGCCCTCTGGACCGACACCATCCGCCGCGAACGCGAACTCAAGGCCAAGGGCCTACGCTTCATCGGCTCCGGCGTCTCCGGCGGAGAAGAAGGCGCCCGCTTTGGCCCGTCCCTTATGCCCGGTGGCGATGCCGCCGCCTGGGCCGAACTGAAGCCCATCTGGGAAGCCGTCGCCTCCAAGGTCGACGCCGTGACTGGCGTCGAGCTCACCGGCGCGACCCCCGGCAAGCCCATCAAGGGCGGCGTACCCTGCGTGGCCCATATCGGCCCCGACGGCGCCGGTCACTACGTGAAGATGGTCCACAACGGCATCGAGTACGGCGACATGCAGATGATCTGCGAAGCCTACGACCTCATGCGCGGCCTCCTCGGCATGACCCCGGACGAGATCGGCACCACCTTCGAAGAATGGAACAAGGGCGACCTAAATTCCTTCCTCATCGAAATCACCGCCAAGGTGCTCAAGCAGAAGGACCCTGAGACCGGCGTACCCCTCGTGGACGTCATCCTCGACACCGCTGGCCAGAAGGGTACGGGCAAGTGGACGAGCGCCAACGCCCTCGACATGGGTGTCGCCGCTCCGACCATCGCCGAAGCCGTCTTCGCCCGCTGCCTCTCCGCCGTGAAAGATGAGCGCGTCGCCGCCGCCAAGGCCCTCCGTGGCCCGAAGCGCGCGATGACCAATCCCGATCGCGCCAAGATCATCGAACAGATTCGTGATGCCCTCTATTGCTCCAAGATTTGCTCCTACGCCCAGGGCTTCCAGCTCATGCGCGAAGCGCAGAACGAATATAAGTGGAAGCTCAACTTCGGCGAGATCTCCCAGATCTGGCGCGGCGGTTGCATCATCCGCGCCCGCTTCCTCCAGAAGATTACCGAAGCCTTCGGCAAGAAGCCTCGCCTAGCCAACCTGCTACTTGACCCGTATTTTAAGAAGACGGTCAAGAAGGCGCAGAAGAACTGGCGCAAGGTCATCGCCCTCGCGGTTAAGCATGGCATCCCCGTGCCAACCCTCGGCTCCGCTCTTTCCTACTTCGATTCGTACCGTACCGAGAACCTCCCGCAGAACCTGCTCCAGGGTCAGCGCGACTTCTTCGGCGCCCACACCTACGAGCGTAAGGACAAGCCCCGCGGCGAGTTCTTCCACATCGACTGGCCGGATCCCAAGCGCCCGCAGATCAAGGCCTGAGCGCCTTGACGGCAACAGAAAGGGCGTCCTAGCGGACGCCCTTTTTTATTGAGCGGGCTCCGCGGCCGGTCGCACCCAGCCGCCGCCAGTCGCAGCGGCGAGTCGCACCCAGACCTGGCAACGTTCTAATTCCAAATCGCTGTACGTCCGCAACGCCTGAGCGGCATCCCGTCGGGCGATCACCTGTTCACGCTCATCGGCGACGCCTGCCTGCAGACGCGTCTGGGCGTTCTTCAATCGATCGGCAGCCGCCTTCTGCACGCGCAGGGCAAGGTCCACCTGCAGGTTAAGTTCCCGGAGATCAGCCAACGCATCTTCAACTTCGCGGAACGCGACCAACACCGCCTTACGCCATTCCGCGCCGGCGAGATCGATACGTGCGCGCTGTGCTTCCAAATTAGCCTCGCGTGACTGGCCGTCGAAAAGTGGCAGATCCACGGAGGGCATCAACGTCCAGAATCCAGCCGAGCCCCGACCCAGCCGCGAGGCCGGGTCCGCTTGCCAGCCAGCTTGGCCGGTGAGCGTGACGCTCGGATAAAAATCCGCACGGGCCGCGCCTTCGCGCGACATGGCCGCATCAAGTCGGGCGGCGGATGAGGCGAGGTCCGGACGATGAAGAAGAAGCTCCGACGGCACGCCGGCTCCGAACGTCGGATTGATTCGGTGGTTCTCCACGGATGGCGAAGAGGGAAGCATCTCGCCCGGCTGGGCGCCGATGACCACGCGGAGCGCGTTCTCAAATCCAGCCAGTCGGCGATGCGCCTGACCTTCATCTAACTTAGCCTGGGCGGCGGCGAGTTGGGCCGTGGAAAGAGGATCCGTGGAAAGCAATCCGGCCTTCACGCCCTGTTCAATGATTTCCATCTCGCGGTAGCGGGCTTGGAACTCATCGGTGAGGCAGGAGACATCGCGGCGGGCCGACTGGACCGCGAACCAAAGCCGCGCCACTTCCGCACCCAGGGCGACGCGGACGCTCTCAGCGGTAAATCCGGCGGCCAACGCATCCGCGGCCGCAGCCGCGGAGCGGGCCGAATTCCGACCCCAGAGATCAAGTTCCCAAGAAGCCTGTGCTCCGACGGTCGCCGTATCAAAACGTCGCGGCATGCCGGGGAAATTACGGCCAGACTCCGCCGATGTGCGTTGCGAGTTGTAAGAGACCTGTGCGTCGACGCGCGGAAGGAGCGCCGCATCGGCCGCCTGCAAGGCAGCGCGCGCTTCGCGCCAGCGGGCCCGCGCCACAGCGAGATCTGGATTAGCCAACATGGCCCGATCGATGAGGCCGTTGAGCTGCGGTTCGTTGAACGACTTCCACCAGTCCGCATCCGCCCGGACGCCCGCCTGCGAAAATGCGGGCGTGATTTTCAAGTCCTCCGGGCGGAGGGCAGCCTCATGGGCGCAACCGACGAGCAGCGCGGCCCCGAGCAGGAAACTTTTATTTGCCCGATGCATTTTGGGAAGCGTCGATATAAACATCCATCTGCTGGCCGACGAACATCGCGCGGCCGGCGGGACGTTCGAACTGATAGATGACCTGCAAAACGCGGGTGTCGACGCGCTCGACACTGGCACCCGTGAGCGAGGCCTTCGGAATGACGAAGGGCTCGATGTGCACGAACTTGAGCGCGATTGACCGATCCGCACCGCCAGCCAGAGAACTCTCCCCCTTGAGATAGCCTTTGGCGGGGAGACCGTCGCGCATGCGTGTGGCCAGCTGCTCGTCGACATCGCAACGAATCTGCAGGCGGGAAATATCCCCGAGGATGACTGGTGCCTTGGCCCCGGCGGCGACGAATTCACCGACGCGCACACCCACCTGAAGCACGGTCGCATCGATGGGTGAGCGTAGTACCAGGCGGTCGAGCATGACAGAGGTCTGATCCAACTGGGCCTTAGCGAGGGCGAGCTTCGCCTTGGCCTCTTTGGCGGCGACTTGGTATGAAAGCAAATCGGCGGCGGAGACCGCGCCGCTATCCTTGATTCCCGTCCAGCGACGGGCGGCGTCATCGGCACGCTCAGAGGCGGCCTCGGCGGCCGAGACGGCCGCCTTCTGCACCTGGAACTGCGCCTGCAGGTCACGCTCATCCAGGGTGATGAGTGGAGCGCCGGCCTTCACTTTGTCCCAGACCTTTACATGGACCTTTGCGACTGTTCCGGAAGTGGGCGAACCGAGCTGGGTATTTTCCGCGACCGCCTCGATCAGGCCGGCGGCGGCGATGAGACCGTCCTTGTCGCGCGTGGCGGGCTCATAGGGTGGCGGCTTGATGGGCGCCTCGTTGGCGGTACCACGGGTGAGCTGCCAAGCGGCGCCGGCGCCGGCGAGGGCCAAGGCGAAGAGCAGGATGCGTTTCTTAAACATAAGGGTGATTAGAGATGGGAGGTGTCGAGGAGCTTCGGGTCGTCGACGACGCGGCTGATGCGGCCGTCTTCCATCTCCGCGATGCGATCTGCGAAACGGAAGATGCGATGGTCGTGCGTGACGACGACCACGCAACGTTCGGGCGAGCGGGAGAGGTCGCGCACGAGTTCCATGATATGTGCCCCCGTGTCCTTATCGAGGGCTGAGGTCGGTTCGTCGCAAATTAACAACGGGGGTTCGTGGACGAGCGCGCGGGCGATAGCCACGCGCTGCTGCTGGCCGCCAGAGAGCGCGTTGGGTCTGCCCTCTTCGCGGCCCTTAAGGCCGACCTTCTCGATGATCGCGTGGGCACGGGCATGGGCTTCATCGTAAGGACGGCCTTGGATCAGGAGCGGGACCATCACGTTCTCGACGACGGAAAGCGTCGGGATCAGGTTGAAAGACTGGAAGACGAAGCCGAGGTTCTTGCGGCGGAACGACGTGAGTTCCTCCTGGCCGAGGCCATCGAGACGCTGGCCGAAAACCTCAACCGTCCCCGCCTGCGGCGTGAGCGTACCGGCGATGACAGAAAGCAGGGTGGTCTTCCCGCAGCCGGAAGGTCCGACGAGCATGATGAGCTCGCCGCGGCGGGCTTCGAAGTCGGCCTGCTTGAGCGCGACGACCTGATTCTCGGGCGTACCGAAGAACATGTCGACGCCGGTGGCGCGGACGGCGACGGTGTGGGCTTGGTGACTCATCCGCGAAAGACCGAGGCGGCGTCGACGCGTGACACCTTGATGATGCCGATGACGGCGGAGACGAAGCTGATGCCCAGCACGAGGGCGAACGTCGCCCAGAGGATTTGGGGGAACATCACGAAAGGGGGCATGCCTTTCTCGATCATCGCGCGGCCGATGGCCTGCGCCATCCCCGCGCCGAGGCCAAAGCCGATGAGTCCGGCGGTAAAGGCCTGCACGAAGAGCATGCGGGCAATCACGCCCATGCCCGCTCCCATCGCCTTGATGGCCGCGAAGTATTTGAGGTTCTCCAGAATGAAGGAATAGAAGGTCTGGCCTGAGATCGCGATGCCGACGAAGAGCCCGAGCAACACCGCGGTGCCGAAGGAGAACGGGATGCCCGTGTTAGTCCAGAACCACCAGAAGGTGTTCCGCGCCAGGCTGCGCTCACCCCAGCTCCAGATTACCGTGTCAGAAGTCCATGCCTTCAGTCCCGTTTCACGTTCGATGCGTCCGCAAAGTTCGGCCGGCGTGATACCCTTCTGCGGCTCGACGAGCATGAAACTTAAGGTGCGGCGGGCGCCGAGGGTATATGCCTTAGCGCGGTCGTAGGTCGTGTACACGAATGGCCCGCCCGTGAAAGCTCGGCGCACCTTACAAATTCCCACGATGCGCGCCTGGATGTCATTCACCTCGAAAGTGTCGCCCACCTTCAAGGGTGTCGTCTTCGGTTTCCCATCCCGGCCAATCTCCGTGCGCCCCATCAGTTGGGCGCCCCACTCATCGACAATGACCGTGTCCGGCAGACGTAGGTCTTCAATCCGCCCTTGAGTCAGGACGGCGGGCGCACCGGCAAAAGTGTCCGCGTCGATGCCGACGAGCGTGATCAACTTGAAGTTGCCGTCCTGCATGCGCGCCTGGACGAAGGAGGTGTGAAGAGGGGCGGCCCACGCGACGCCATCGACGGAACGCACGCGCCCTAGGTCGGTGTCGCGGAGCGGCTTGGCGTCGTTAACCTGCTCGACCATCGGGTCGCTGACCCAGACCTGCGCGCGGATGTTGACCATCGGCGTATAGGTCCAGCTCATGATGCCGAAGAAGACCGAACTTTGCTGGGCCATCAGCAACGCCGAGAACGCCAGGCCGCACAGGAGCATCGCCAGCTTGGCGCGGTCTCCGAAGAGCATGTTAAGGGCGAGGCGATACATCAGACGTGTCCTGTGATTGTCTCCCCAACAAGCGTCGGGTCAATGGGAAGTCAAACGGCCCGGACAATGTCCGGGCCGTCGTCACCTGACCGTAGCGTGGCGGCTTACTTGGCGACCGCCGGGAGCTTGACGAAGTTCGTCTTGAACCACTCCGGCCCCCAGGAGGCATTGACGGCCCAAGCGGCGACGAGGAGAACGAGCGCGATCGAGAAGCAACGGACGACCTTGGCCTTGTCTTCGCTCTTGGCACCCGCGTGCAGGAGGCCGACCGCACCGAGGGCGAGAATCGGGTGGAACCAGGAAATCGGGCGAGCCGTCGTGAAGAACGCCACGAGACCGACGACAAGGTTGATGTCGACGAGCACGGCAACGATGCGCTGGAAGACGGGCTTAGGGCCCTTGGTCAGGGCGACGACTATGACAGCGAGGACGAGCGCAAGGAGCAGTGTGCCGTAATGCTTATGGGCGGTGAAGAGCGGGTTCATACCGCCACCTTGGCGGCTCCCCTGCCCGATTCAAGCCATCCCATCAGATTTCACCGATCCTCTGGGAAGAGACGGCGGAAAGTAAATGCCGCCAGCGCTCCGCCCATCAGCTCGACCATGATATCGGCGAACACCCGCGGGGACATCTTTGCGAGATAGACGAATTCCTTGCCGAACGCGCCAGCATTGCCGTCATCACCGAAGAGGGCGATGGCGCAACCCTGCAAGGCGGATGCAAGGCTGTAGGCGGGATTTAGGTCTGGCTTAAATTCGGTGAAAGTCCCGACGAGGCCGAGATACGCGAGTGCGATGGCCACGCCAAAATAACTGTTCCCCGAGGTCAGACGGGACGTAGCCACCATGAGGATGACCAAGGCCAGGAAGAACACCCCCAGCAAGCTGACAGCGGACGCGGCCCAGAAATCCCCAAAGGCCGGCTCGCTCAAGGCATCGACAGCATCCTTGGTGTGCGCGTTGTCATGCACGGAGATCAAGCCGACGAACAAAGCCGCCAGCAGGGCGGCTGCGCACTGGATGGCGATGAAGGAAGCCATCGAACGCCACCCGAAACGACCGCGCAGGCGAAGCGCCAGGGTCACGGCCGGATTATACTGGGCACCGGAGATTGGCCCGCCGAGATAGACCAACGCACAGAGGATCGCGGCGACGTTAATCGGGCTAGGGCTCATCATCGAGGCCACGCACAGGAGGAAGGTGCCGAGTCCCTCCATGAAGAGCTTGTTGCGCATGTCGTTAATTTCAGCAGGGCCTGAATAACCTCAAGCCCGGAGTCCGCTCACTTAGCCGCGCCGCCGCGGGCGGTCAGCCAGTTCTCGCTGAACGCGGCGACTTCCTCCAGTGCGGGCAGCCGGCGGGAGCGCGCCTTGAGGTCGCGGCCAAGCTGCTCCTGGGCGGCGAAAAGTTCCGCCATGGTATCATACAGCGGCGTCTTCTTGTTCTTGTTATCAATCAACCAGAATCCGACCTGCTGGCCGTCTTTGACTTCGTTGTTGTAATACTGCCAGAAGAGCACGAAGGCCGGGCGCCAGCTGAGGAACTTGCCGAGGATTTCGCGGTTCTTTTTCTCGTGGACGGCTCCGTCGCCGCCGCAATAAGCCCAGGCGAGCCCGCACTCCCCAATGAAAACACGCTTTGCGGGCAGACCCGGCTTCGGCGGAATCTGTCCGTTGATGTAGTCCAGCGTGGCGCGGACTTCTTCGGCGGAAAGGAGCTGGGAATCGTAGGCGGAGTAAGAAACAAAATCCACGTTCACCTTGGGCAGCACCGTGTTCACGAGGCGTTTCTTGCCGTCCTTCATCGCATCGCGCACGCGGTTCACCTCGGTGTAGGTGAAAACGCGACACTTACTGTAAGGCACTTCGGCGCGGGCGTCGTCCACCGCCTGCTGCCGGACATTGAGCCACTCGATCATGGCGGCGGCCGCCTCGGGGGTGACGTCTTTTTTGACGTCCTGATCGGGCAACAAATACCAGTCGCCCTCCCAGTGTCCGATGAAGAAAGTCTTTCCGGTCGCATCATAGCGGGTGAGCAGATCTTTGGTGAAAGCGTACATGGCGTTATATTCGCGACGCTTCATCTCGGGCGTGAAGCCGCTCACCCAGGCTCCGTTGGAACGATACCAGATGATGTAATGCGTGAAGGGCATCGTCATGTATTCCGTCAGCTGCGCGGGCACCTGGACGTTGATCTTCAGGACGCGGGAGCCCATCTGGCTGATACCTTTCGCGGCTTCGAGAATGGCATCGTCCTTGGTGAACTTATACGCGGGGCCGATGATCTGCGTGCCGACGACCTGCGGGAATGCATCCGGCAGCGCGGGCACCGCGGCCAGGGGCGTCATCTCCATCTGATTAAAGACGCGGCCTTTTTTCTGCGCGGAAAGAACCAGCGGCAACATCAGGAAGATGCCCAGCCAAAGACGGGGGGATAAGCTCATGGGGTGAACCTCAGGGAGAGGCACTTGTATTGTCCAATTAGGACGCACTTCCTTCAAGCCCGTTCCCACCACCACCCATGATAACAACCAAACAGTCCCTCGCCGCGGTCCTTCTTGCCCTCGGCCTCCACGCTCAAGTCCCCGCCGCCCCCGCCAAAGACGAGGGCCACACGCCCGACCCCGAGCACGCCCGGCTCATCGCCGCCCGAAAGGCGACCAATGAGCTCCCGGAAGTGCTCTCGGCCGAGCAGCAGTCCAAAGCCGACCGAGCCATGACCCACAAAGCCCTGGCTGAATATAAAGCCGCCCGCAAGAAGTCGACGGCCTCGGAAGAAGCCTATCGCAAGGCTTTCGATGCCGGTCTGGCCAAGGTCGATGAAGGGGCGGCGGCCATCCAAGACAAAGAGCGCGCGGCGTTCCGTGAGCGCATGCTGAAGGCTCGGGCAGCCAAGAAGGGCGGCAGTAAAAGAGGCGGCGCCAAGGCCGACGACCACGAGGAGGACCTCGAGGAGCCCGAAGATAAACCTGTGGAGTCCAACTGACCCACACGCAACCCGCCCCCCGGCGGGTTGCTTTATTTAGAGAGAGCGTGATCGAACGCTGCCCAGATTTCTTCCAGCGGCTCGAGGCCGACGGAGATGCGGAGCAAATCCGGGTCGAGTCCGGCGGCACGGATATGCGCCCTACCCGCCTCGTTCGTGACTTCCTCGAAATGCGCAAGCCAGAGGAACGGTGCGGCTAAAGTGAACCGTAGGCCGAAACTCGGCCCCTTGGCGACCGCTAGGCGATCGTAGACGCGACGCATATCGCCGCGGAGCTCTAAGGTGATGAGCGCCCCGGCTCCGGCGCCCGGACGCACGAGGTGACGGTAGGCGTCGGCAGTCGGACCTTGATCGGCCGTACGCACGCGCGCGACGGCAGGATGGGCGGCGAGTCGGCGAGCAATCTCGGCGGCGGCCACGGAAAGACGCTGGGTGACTTCAGCCATGCGGCCGATCTGCGCGGCGAGCACCCCGAGGTCGAGTGCCGGCAGCGGCTCGAGCCGGCGGCGGGCAAGATCGAGCAGCTCCGTCGCATCCAGACGGGACGGATTGACGGCGAGCAGCCCGGCCATGACGTCACCTTCGGAGCCGGCGTATTTGGTCAGGCTCGAGACAAGGATATCAGCGAAGGGCAGGACGTCGACGGAGGCGAGGCCGACGCTGCTCGGGTCGAGTAACAGCTTAGCCCCATGCTTGTCGCAGAGCGCGCGGAGCGCCGGGATGTCTGCGGTCTCAAGCTGCGGGTTATTCGGAACTTCGGTAAAAACGCCGGCGATGGTGCCTGACGCCAGGAGGCGTTCGACGGCGGCGAGGTCGCGAACATCGGAGACGAAATGATGTTTCGCATCGCGCGCTTTCTCGAAGAGCCGGGTCGAGTCGACGTAGAGCCAGCCGAGCTGGACCCACGCGGAACGACCGCGGGCGCGTTGCACGCTATCGACGGCGGCGATACCCGCGTCGACCGCGTTCATGCCAGAGGCGGCGACCAGGATATCGGCCGGATTTACGCCGGTGAGGAAGGGCGAAAGCGTCACGCGGATTGTAGCGAGGGCGGCGGTGCCGTCGACGGGCGCATGCCCCGCCAGCCAGGCTTCTGCCTGACGCGACGAGATAAGCGAACCCGTGTGTTGCACCATCTTGGCTAGACGAACAGCCGCGTCGCCCGGAGGCGTCGCGACGAGGCACCAGTCGCCGACGCGGTCGAGTGACGTCGTCGGAGCGCCCGCCCATTCGGCCAGGCGACGGGCACTCCCCTCAGAGATCAGCGGGAAAAGTTCGCCCGTGCGACCAAGCCGGCGGGCGGCTTCCTGCGCGGCACGGGTGACGAGCTCGTTACGGACGAAGCGCGGATAGCCGGAGCGCAGGAGCTTCCAGACGCGCTCCTCCTTGCGTTCGTAACTCTCGACATCGGCGAGCGTCGGCAGGCAGACGACGGTCGCATGCGGCGAGTCGGGCACCGTGGCGCCCAGCGCTGGCGAAAGAATCGGCACAATCAGAGTCCTTCGGCCGGCTGCTCGTTCTGCAAGATCTGCTCGAGCGACTGGCGACGACGAATCAAAGAGAACTTGCCGTCGCGACGCAGGAGCACCTCGGGTGCCTCCGGGAAAGAGTTGTAATTCTTCGTGCTCATGCCGGCGCAATACGCGCCCGCGCCGCCGATGACACATAAGTCGCCGGCCTTGGCTTCGGGCAAGACCCGCGCTGCGAGCGTCTCGGGTTCGCCCGGTGCGCAGCTGATGAGATCTCCGGATTCACAGCAATGCCCGACGATGACGTAATTCTTCACGGCCGTCGTCGGCGAAGCGGGATACAAATGCGCGGGATGTTGTGAACCGTAGAGCGATGGGCGGAGGATCTCGGTCATACCTGTGTCGAGCTTGAGGAATTCACGTGCACCGGTGGAGACGATGTCCTGGACACGGGAGAGCACGGCGCCGGCGTTGGCGACGAGGAACGTTCCCGGCTCGATTTCGAGGCGGAGTTTGCGGCCGTCCGTCTGGGCGAATTTCTCGAACGCGATTTTGACCGGCGCGCCGACGACCTGCGGGTCGGTTCCCTTCTCTGCCGCGACGCGGGCCACCTTGTAGCCACCACCGAGGTTAAGGGTCTGCGCCGTTGGGAAACGGCTGACGAGCGCGAGGCTTGCCGCAGAGACTTCTTGCCAGATGACGGGGTCGCTACCTGAACCGATATGGGTATGGATGCGGACGACCTTCAGGCCGTATTGCTTCACGAGGGCCTGAGCTTGGTCGGCCCACTCGTGCCAAATACCAAAGGAGGAGTCCGGCCCGCCGACGTTGGTCTTGCCCGTACCGCCCGATCCGCGACCGGGGTTGAAGCGGAGCCCGACTTCCTGGCCGGGGAGGGCCTGACCGATCCGTTCCAGCTGAAGGAGAGAGCAGGCGTTCACGTGCACTCCCTTATTAAGAAGAGTGGAGAAATCTTCCGGGAGTTCCTGGGAAGAGAGGGAGATGCGGTCAGCCGGGATACCCGCATGAATCGCCCGGCGAACCTCCCAGCCAGAACTCGCGTCAAAATGTAAGCCTTTATTGGCGAAGATCTTCAGGACCGAGGCGTTCGGGCAGGCCTTCATGGCAAACCGGACCGTTAATCCGTAGGCGTTGGGAAAGGCCAACATGGCCTCGGCCTGAGCCTCGAGGGTGGCCTGGTCATAGACATAGCAAGGGGTGCCATGGGCCGCCGCAATCTGGCGGGCCGAAACAGGAAGAAGGAAGCGGTGGTTTTCCACGGTGGTGTCTCCGGCGGACTGTGGCAGGCCCGCCCTTCCCTTCCAGCCTTTTTGCGGATGTATGACACCGCTTGCCTCCCCTCCCCTCGCCCCTTGGGATGACGTTTCACCGATTCATGCCTGCCTCCGAGACCATCGTCGCCGCTGCGACACCCGCCGGCCGCTCGGCCCTGGCGGTCGTCCGGGTCGACGGCCCGTTGGCCGCACAAATCGCCCAGGAGGCCTTCAGCCGTCGCACCCCGCTGATCGAAAAACAATCGACGCTCGCCATCTGGCGAAACCGCGAAGGTGAAGCCGTTGATCAGGTGGTCGCCGTGCTCTGGCACGCCGGCCGTTCCTTCACCGGCAATGATTCGCTCGAAGTCACGTGTCATGGCAATCCGCTGCTCGTGCGCCGGATCACCGAAGACTGTCTCGCGCGCGGATGCCGTCTCGCCGAACCCGGCGAGTTCACGCGCCGCTCCTATCTCGCCGGTCGAATCGACCTCACCCAGGCGGAAGCCGTCGCCGACCTGATTCACGCCAGCTCCGAGCGGGCGCTCGCCTCCGCCCGCCGCATGCTCGCCGGCGAACTCGGCCGCCAAGTCGCCGGCTGGACGGAACGCACACTGCAGATCCTCGCCGAACTCGAGGCACACATCGATTTCCCTGAAGAAGACCTGCCGCCCGAAGACCCCAGCGGCCCCGCGGCCCGCTTACATGAAATGGTGTCGGAACTTTCTGGATACGCCAAGACCGCCCGGCACGACGGCACCCTGCGCACCGGCCTGCGCGTCGCCGTGGTCGGCGCACCCAACGCCGGGAAATCCAGCCTGCTCAACGTTCTTGCCGGCGCCGATCGGGCCATCGTCAGCCCGGAGGCGGGCACGACGCGCGACTACTTGGAGGCCCCCGTCGCAGGACTGCCGCTCGCGGTCACGGCGATCGACACCGCCGGTTTGCGCACCGGCGGTTCGGCGCTAGAGAATCTCGGCATGGCCCGCGCACTGGAACAGGCGCGCGGCGCGCACCTGCGGTTGCTCGTCGTCGACGCTTCGGCCGAGCCCCCTGCCCTGCCCGCGGAACTCATCGCCCTGCTCGATCCCGCGCGCTCGCTGATCATCGCCAACAAGTCCGACTTGCCTGCGCATCCCGCGCAGAAAAATTTCCAGCCAGAGCTGACGAAACTTTCTGCCTGCCTGCTGGACGGCCGCGACGCCGAAGCACTTCGCGCGAAACTCGGCGACTTCCTCGTGGCCAAGGAGATCGCCCCGGGCGCCGAGGACCTCGTGGTTAGTGTGCGCCATGCCGAAGCCCTCGCCCGGGCCGCGACCGCCCTTTCGGAGGCCGCCAATCACCTTAAGGCTCCGATTCAGACGGAACTCGCCGCTGCCCAGGGCCGGGTCGCCCTGGACGCCCTGGGGGAGATTGTCGGCCGCATTGATAATGAGCGTATGCTGGACAAGCTCTTTGCTTCCTTCTGCATAGGTAAGTGATTCCCTCCGGTGAGGGAGCGCCTATGCGACCTCACAAACAAATCCGCCTCGGGCCCGACCGCCCCTACGACGTCATCGTCTGCGGGGCTGGCCATGCCGGCGTGGAAGCCGCCCTGGCCGCCGCCCGCATGGGGGTCGATGTTCTGCTCCTGACGGGGAACGTCGACACCATCGCCCAGATGAGCTGTAACCCCGCCATCGGGGGCCAGGCCAAGGGCCACATCGTCCGCGAGATCGATGCCCTGGGGGGAGAGATGGGCATGACCGCCGACGTGACCGGCATCCAGTTTCGGCTGCTGAACTCTTCCAAGGGCCCGGCCGTCCAGGCCCCCCGGGCCCAGTGCGACAAGAAAGCCTACCAATTCCGGATGAAGCATCTTTGTGAGCTGCAACCCGGGCTGACTATCTTCCAAGCTCAGGTCACTGGGCTTATTTTTAAGGGGAGCGCCGTCGTCGGGGTTCAGACGAATCTGGACCTCGCCTTCCACGGTAAAACCGTGGTGGTTACCACGGGAACATTCTTACGCGGCCTGATGCACATAGGGGCTAATAAAACGGAAGGAGGACGGCTAGGTGATTTTAGTGCTAAGTCTTTGTCAGCCAGTTTCTTAGAGTCTGGAATAGAACTTCAAAGACTCAAGACAGGTACCCCTCCGCGTATCCTCGGATCCTCCATTGATTTCAGTAAGTGCGAGGAACAGCCAGGGGATGTATCCCCTACCCTTTTTGCGTTCCATGATACGCGCCAAGTAACCGATTTGTTCCACGTGGAACAAGCGGGCGAACGGCTCCCCGGCTGGGCTCCGGGAAGTGACCAGGTCTCGTGCTGGATGACGGAAGCCACCTGCGCCACGGGTAAGATCGTGCAGGAGAACCTCCACCTGTCCCCTCTCTATGGCGGTGAGATAACCGGCGTAGGACCGCGTTACTGCCCATCGATTGAAGATAAGTTCGTGAAGTTCTCCGATAAGGATACCCATAAGCTCTATCTCGAGCCCGAGGGGCGGAATACGGATGAATGGTATATCAATGGCCTTTCGACCTCCCTGCCCTTTGCCGTCCAGTTAGAGATGTTGGCCTCGATCCCCGGTCTGGAAAAAGCCGTGATGCTCCGCCCTGCCTATGCCGTGGAGTATGATTTTGCGCCCCCTACCCAACTCTACCCCACCTTGGAGTCCAAAAAGGTGGAAGGTCTCTTCTTTGCCGGGCAGATTAACGGGACCTCTGGATATGAGGAAGCCGCTGCCCAAGGCCTGGTCGCTGGGGTCAATGCCTCCTGTAAGGTCAAAGGCCAAACCCCGATGGTAATCGGCCGGGACGAAGCCTATATTGGCGTCTTAATTGATGATTTAGTCACTAAAGGCACTCAGGAGCCTTACCGGATGTTTACCAGTCGCGCCGAATTCCGCCTCTTATTCAATCATGGAAGTGCTGAAATCCGGCTTAAGGATAAAATAAGCGAATTCGGGCTCGTGCCTAAAGAACGCTTGGTGCGGATTGAGGCTAAGGCGGAAAAAGTCGCCCATTGGATCGAGTATTTAGAAAAATTAGCCATTCCTGGGGGGATTGCGGGCGATGTAATCCGTCGAAACTGGGAATCCACCCCTAAAGACCTGCCGCCCACATTCCTAGCTGAAGCCCCTGAGGTTCAGGCTGAAGTCATGTATCGGGTGAAATACCGAGGGTACTTAGAGCGCGAAACCCGGAACGCCCGTAAGCTGCACGATTTGGACTCCTTTAAAGTGCCTGAAGGTTTTGATTTCTTAAAAGCCTATGGCTTACGCATCGAAGCTCGCCAAAAGCTTCAGTCGATTCAGCCCAAGACTCTAGGCCAAGCCAGTCGGATCAGCGGGGTTAATCCGGCGGATGTGTCATTGTTGATGGTCCTTTTTAGGGCAAAATAAACCTAAGGACAAGGGGTAGGGTAGGGCGCTGTTCCACGTGGAACAGCGCCTTGTAAAGATTGTGGCCGCTTGATGTGACGTTCGTGTTTCTTACTTATGTAACTTATTAATAGTGAATAATTTAAGTTATTTAATAGTGGTCGTTTCATGTTTGTTTCATTCGTCACCTAACTCTGGCGCTCTTACGTGTGAGAGGATTAAGTGAAGGCCTTCCCATGGACGCCGAACATCTCAAGCGCATCCTGATCGTCGACGATGAGTCCGACGTGACTGAACTGCTGGACTACAAATTCAAGCAGGCGGGGTACGCCATCCGGACCTTAAACGACCCACTGCGAGCGATCGGCCTGGCCCGAGATTTCCGCCCTGACCTAATCATCCTCGATGTGATGATGCCTGAGCTCACCGGCGTGCAGCTGCTGCGCATGGTCCGCGCTGATGCGCTCCTCCAAGACACCCCGGTGATTTTCCTGACCGCGAAAGGGGAGACGGCCGATAAAGTGAAAGGCCTCGAGTCAGGGGCGGATGATTATGTGACGAAGCCCTTTGATACGCGCGAGCTGATGCTACGCGCGCAAGCTCTCCTGCGCCGGGCGAAATCAGCGGCGGCCAAACCTTCGACGCGTCTCGCTGCGGGTGCACTGCTGCTCGACATCGAGCGCCACGAAGTCACCGCCGCGGGCAAGGTGATCGAACTCACGGCGACCGAATTCAAATTACTGCGTCTGCTGATCGAGCGAAAGGGCCGGGTGCAATCACGCGAAGAACTGCTCGCTGATGTCTGGAATTATTCGCCGGACCTGGAAACCCGCACGGTGGATACGCACGTGCGGAGGCTCCGCGAGAAACTCGGCCCGTCCGGCGATGTGATCGATACGGTGCGTGGGGTCGGTTATCGCGTAAACGGTTGAAGGGGTTTGCACTCGCGCGTCGGCCGAAGCCTGACAGGATTTCCCGTAGATGTCTTGGATTCCTTGGCTGCTCCTCTTAGCGATCGCCGTGCTGTTCGGCTGGGCGCTGGCCGAAATTGGACGCTGTGTCCGCTGGGCACGCCGCGCGATGCTTCGCGGCGAGGCCTCCGAGCGGCCGCGGGGATGGCTTGTACGTTCCATGCGCCTGGACGAGTTGTTCCTCTCCATCGAAAGTCGCACCGCGAATGAGAGCGAGATCCGTGCCGCAGCATCGCGGCGTATCGAAGCCTTGCTCGCGCCGCTGACGGACGCCGTCCTGGTCGTGGACGCGCAGGATCGTCTCCGCCTCGCGAATCCAGCGGCATCCGCTTTATTCAATCTCAACCCTGGTGATGTCGGCGGCCCGATCGTACCGCTCGTCCGCAGCGCCGACTTCATCGAGCTGATCCGACAGGTGCGCGTCGCCGGCGACGCGCGCTCGACCATCCTCCTGAATCGCGCCCCGCTCGCCGACGTGTGGATTCAAGGCGCCGGGGCGCGCACCGACCCGGAGGCCTTCGGCGAGGATGCCGCGATTTTCGTGCTGGCCGACGTCACCGCCTTGAAACGCCTCCAGGCGATGGAGCGAGATTTTGTGACCAACGTCTCTCACGATCTGCGCACGCCCGTCACCATCCTGCGCGGCTATGCGGAGACCTTGGCGGAAGACCAAGCGACGATGTCCGCGGAAGATCGCGGGCGCTTCGTGCTTAAAATCGTGAACTCCGTGGGCAGGCTTCAAGGGCTCGTCGAAGGATTGCTCGCCTTGGCGAGCCTCGAGACCGCTCAGGGCGTTCGCCGCGAGCCGGATGCCCTTCATGTGGCCGCCCGCGAAGTGGCCGAGGAATTCGCCGCCCGTTGCAAAGCGGCCGGCGTGCGCCTCGCGTTACACCTCGAAGCGGCAAATGCCGATGCGGACCCCGTGCAGGCCCGACGCTTGATCCAGAACCTGATTGATAATGCCTTGGCCCATGCCTCCGGCATGAGCCTCCTGACGATCAGCACCCGCAACACCGTCAACGGGGTGGAGCTGGGTGTGCAAGATGACGGGGCAGGGGTCCCCCAGGCCGAACTCTCCCGGCTGTTCGACCGATTCTACCGCACGGATAAATCTCGGAAGGCCGGGGGAAGTGGCCTGGGGCTGAGTATTGTCCGGCAAGTCGCGGAGCTCCACGGTGGCTCGGCCTCCGCTGAACTTGTCAATCCCAAGGGGCTCCGGATTGTCGTTACGCTGCCTGCCTCTGAATAGGGCTTAAAATGAAAAACCCGCCGTTTTTCGGCGGGTTTTTGCTCCATTTTTAAAGTGGAGCGCGCGACTGGACTTGAACCAGCAACAGCCACCTTGGCAAGGTGGTACTCTACCATTGAGCTACGCGCGCGTTGGGAGGGAAGCAGACCAAACGCCCTAACGAGTGTCAAGCCTTTGGGCAAAGCGGACCCGGGCGGCCTTAGGAGCAGGGTGGAGGCCCTGCTTTTCAAGGAGCGCGGCCGCTTCATCCGAGAAGAGCCACCTTAGGGCAGGCTTCAAGGCGGCCAACTTATCCTGCCGCACGTAAACCACGAGGGGGAGCTGCAGGGGGTAGTCGCCATTATAGACATTATTCTCGTCGGGGAAATAAGCGGTCGCGGGCCGACTAGCCCGCCCATCGGCAATAGGCAGCACCCGCCCTGGGCCTACCGGCGGACGCGGCATCAATACGACCGCACCGGCACGGGAAGCGAGGAGATCGGAAGCCAGCGCCACGTCAACGCGGAGACGAACATCGCCGCGAAAGGGGGCGCCCTCCATGACCAGTCCCTGAAACACCTCGAGCGTCAGGGTGCCCACAGGCGAGCAGACTGCCGGCGTGATGATCTCCGAGCGGGCGCGGGTCGTGAGGTCGTTCCAATTCAAAGCGGAACTGCGCGCCTCGCGGGAGAAGATGGCGACCAGATTCTCCATGGTCAGTTGATCCATCTTATTGGAAGCATGGACAGCCACCACCCCGACGGCCGAGGCGAGGCGAAATTGCTCCACGGGAACTTTGGAAGCCGGCGCGGGCGCCGTTTCATTCTCGCGCATCATTAATATCACCGCGCCCACGCGACCGGCGGCGAAAGCCTGGCGCGAGGGAAGGGTGCCCGAAAAATCCGCTGACACCGCGCCGGCGGCTTCCAGCTTCTTGGCGAAAGCCCCGGCGAGCAGATCGGTTCCGCTGATGTCAGCCGCCGCCGCCAGCACGGGCGCCAGCAAAAGGAGGCTGGTTGAAAAATATCTCACGCTTGCTCGGGTCCCGGGTCGAGCTCGGGCCACTGCAGTAATTTCCGGTGCAGGGTGCGACGCGAAATGCCCATGAGCTCTGCAGCCTTGGTGCGATTGCCGCCAGCGGTGGACAAGGCCTGTTTGAGCAGTTGTTTTTCATTCTGCTCTCGATCCAACATATTCGGCAAGACCGCCAAAGCGCCCGGCGCGGACGTGGAAGGGAGCGGGGCCTGGGTGAAGCGCGGGTCCAGGTCGGCGGGGGCGACGACCTTTCCGGCACGCAACACAGCGAGGTTCTCGCTGGCGTTGCGAAGTTCGCGGATATTGCCGGGCCAGGCATAGCGCACGAGGATAGCCTCCGCTTCCGGCGAAAGTTTGGCCGGCGGAACGCCGTTCTCCTTCGCGAAGCGCTCAAGGTAATGAGCCAGCAGGAGGGGGACGTCATCCTGCCGTTCGCGCAGCGGCGGAAGGCGCAGCGGCACCACGGAGAGGCGATAGAAGAGGTCCTCGCGGAATTTCCCGTCGCGCACCATCTGCTGCAGATCACGGTTGGTCGCGCACACCAGGCGAAGGTCGAGCGCGATAGGCTTGTGCGAACCCAGCCGCTCCACGGAGCGCGTCTCGAGGAAGCGCAGGAGCTTCACCTGTGTCGTGGCGTCGATCTCGCCGATTTCATCCAAGAAAAGCGTCCCTCCGTCCGCGGATTCAAATCGGCCGACCCGCCGTTCGTTCGCGCCGGTGAACGCACCTTTCTCGTGGCCGAATAATTCCGACTCAAGGAGGTTGGCCGGAATGGCCGCGCAATGGACGGCCATGAAAGGGCCCTTGGCCCGCTGGCTGGCCTGGTGAATCATCTGCGCGAAGAGCTCCTTACCGGTGCCCGTCTCCCCCAACAACAGGACGGTGGCGTTGGAAGAGGCCACAGAGCGGACCTGTTCGATGGAACGCTGTAAAGCCGCGGAAGAGCCGATGACTTCGCCGAGGGAGAATTTTCGGTCCAGGCGCGTCTTCAGGGTGACGACTTCCTTTTCCGTGGTGCGGGCCTTCAGTCCGCGGTCCAGGAGGATTTCCACCTGACGGAGGTCGACCGGCTTCTGCATGAACCAATAGGCGCCGCGGCTCATCGCCTGCACGGCAGTCTCCACGTCGCCATAAGCGGTCATCATGATGCAGACGGGTTGGCTGGCTAATTTTAACGCCCGGTCGATCACCGCCATCCCGTCTTCGCCGGCCATGCGCAGATCGGTGAGCACGGCGTCCGGCGGCACGTCGTGCATGAGCCGGGCGGCTTCGACCGCATCCTTAGCGACAAAGACCTCATACTTGTCCTCGAGGGCGGAGCGGAGGCCTTCGCGCGAATGCTTCTCGTCATCGACGATGAGAACGGTGGGTTTCATAAGTTTAGGCTCCGTTGCTGGCCTGATGATTAGCCGCACCCCAAGCGCGCGCGGCTTTCTCCGCCAAAGCCGCGCGCGCCCGCGAGACTTCGGCGAGTCGCGCCTTCAGGTTGGCATTGGCCACCCCCGCGAGGTCATCAAGGTCACAAAGGTAGGTACCAGCGAGCGATCGGGCGGCCGCATCGAAATTTCGAGGCACGCCGAGGTCGACGAGCAGTAGGGGGCGACCCTGCCGGCGGGCGGTCAGCTCGCGCAAGGTTTCTTCATCGAGCAAGGCTCGCTCCACCGTCGCACAACCCACGATGACATCGTGCGCATGCGCCTGGCGAAGCGCGTCGGCCAAGGAGAGAGAAGCGCCGGAAAATTCCTCCGCCAACACGCGGGCGTTTTCAAATGTGCGGGAAGCCACGGAAACCTGCGCGGCTCCGCGCGAAACCAGCGCCTGGACGACTTGCCGGCCGACATCGCCCGTGCCCAGCACCAGCACGCGCGCTTCCGTGAGTGATCCAAACACGCGCGTCGCCAGGTCGACGGCCACGTTGCCGAGGCTGACCTGGCCCTGGGAAATACCCGTGTTCGTCCGCGCCCAAGCACCGGCCTGGAATGCACGCTGAAAAATCCGGTTGAGCACCGGGCCGGTCATGCCGCGCGCCAACGCATCGGCGTAAGCATCCTTTACCTGGCCCGCGATTTCAACTTCGCCCACCATTTGAGACTCCAACCCGGAGACGACAGCGAAAAGATGTTCGACGGCCTGCAGGCCGGGCACCGGCCGGAGATGTCGATCCAGTGCTTCCGTCGGGGCGCCCGTAGCCTTCATCAAGGCGCGGCGCAAGTGCAGGGCCGCGGCTTCATCTCCCACCGCGTAAGCTTCCAGTCGGTTGCATGTCGCCAGCAGCACGGTCTCCGCCAAACCAGCTTCGCGGGCTTCCTGATAAAAAGCTTCCGCCCCGCCGGCGGGCAGGGTGAACGCGGCGCGCTCATCGAGCCCGGCGGTGCGATGGGTAGCGCTAAGCGCCACGAGATTCTTCGGGCGGTCGCTCATTTGGCCGCGGGGAGGGAGAAATAAAGGGCGATAAGCGCCGGAATGAAGGCCAGCAACGATGCCCGCGCGAACGCCGCACCAGAGAGACGATTCCGTCGGCGCTGCACGGTGACAAAAAGAGCGGCCGACCAAGCGATGAGCGCGGCGGCAAGTTTGGGGATGCCCAGCGGGGGCAAATCGCGCTGCACCCAATCGGTGGCGCCGATGGCCAGGGCAAGCCCGAGCAACCAAACCGCCGCCCCCAGCATCTGGCTGCCGATGCGATCAAGAGGAACGAGCGCTGGTAGCAACGAATAGATGCCTCCGAACTGGCGGCGCTCCAGCGCGCGATGCTGCAGGAGATAAGCGGCGGAATTCAAGGCCTGGGCCGCGAGGACACAGTAAGCGAGAATGGCGGCGCCCACGTGCATCGCGATCAACGGCTTTCCGCTTGCGTCGTGCGGCAAGAACGGCGCCCAGAGAAGAGAGGCTGCCAGCAGGCAAAGCGCCGCCGCCGTGGCAATCGCCCAAGTCGGGAGACGATGATTAAAGGTTAGATCCAAAAATCCGGCTAAACCCGTGAGCCCCCAGCCGATCGAAAGTAAGACCTCCGCCGGGGAGTTAATGGGCAAAGTGTGTGCGCGCAGCCCGTGATATGCCAACATCACCGTGAGCATCAGCCAGCCGCCCCGGAGGAGCCAAAGACTGGCGTTCTTTAACTGACGGGCCTCGTTTTTAGCGCTCCACCAATCGAGGAGGGCGGCAGCCAAGAAAACCGCGGCGCATCCCTGCCAGCATCCCTTGGATAAGGGATAGGTGGAGAGGTCAGCCACGGAAAGGGTCATACGGAAGAAATAAGTGTGGTGTGACATTTTGGCAAACCTCCAAAACCTCCTGTTTCCTTGCAGAATGAGAAAGGTGGGGTAGGGTGACCTTTCTTATGCCCCACGATCTCTACGACCTTACCCAACACCCCCCGCGTAGCCCCCGCGTCCGCCTAGGTGGCTTTGTTATCTTGCCCCGGATGATCGATAAGGCCCGCGCCACCAAGACCGGTAAAAATGGCGAATACACCTACGGCTGCTCCCTAGATCGTAATGTCTTGGACTTCTTGGATATTGATGCTGATGCACTTAAAGCACAGATTGACAAGGGCTTAGGTGATGGAGAAATCCTCGCATGGCTGACGGCTAATGCCAAGAAGCCCCGTCAGGGCTATGAAATCGCTGCTTTTAGCGCGTTTCACGAGCAGCGAGCCCCCAGCGCGCCCGGCGGCCGATCTAAATTGAGCGAGTACCAGTCCTCCACCCCTGCGGGCGCCAAGCGCGAGGATATCACCACCTGGTTCGACGTCTTGGATTTGGACGACCACCAGAGTTTCGGCGGTAAGGTCTGAGCATGCCGCCGGCTGCGAAGCCTCGCCGCGTTCTGCTCGTCTGCCTGGGCAATATCTGCCGTTCGCCAACAATGGAAGCGGTGCTCCGTGCCCAGGCAAAAAGGGCCGGCCTTGACATGCATTTTGATTCCGCCGGGACCGAAAATTATCACCACGGCGAGCCGCCGGATCCTCGGTCGATTGAGCACGCCCGACGACGGGGTTATGAGCTAGCGACACTCCGGGCCCGTCAGGTCTGTGCGCAGGATTTCTCTGATTTTGACCTCATTCTTGCGGCCGATGAAGCGAACCTCGCCACCTTGCGCGCATGGTGTCCGGCGGCACGCCATGATCGACTCGAACTTTTTCTCGGCAACCGCGCTTTGCCGGATCCTTATTACGGCGAAAGTGACGGATTTGAAAAAGTACTGAATTTAACTGAAAAGCGGGCCGAATCGCTCATCCTGGCCTGGCGTAGCGGCAACTGAAAGGTTGCCGTTGGTGCCCGCTCCGCGTTTCCTTCACGTCCGATGTATCAAGTGAACTTCAGCGACCAGGCGATGCGTGAGCTGGCCAAGCTGCCGACACTCGAGCAGATGGAAGTCGTCGAGGCGTTCTCCTCGCTGACCCCGGAAGACCTTTTGCGCGGCAGTTCCGAACTAGGCACCGTGCGGCGCGGCGGGCACGTCTATCACCGCCTGCGCGTGGGCGAATTCCGTATTTATTTCGAGGCCACCGAAGGCTCGCTGATGGCTAACTATGTGCTCCACCGCCACACCTATGCCGATTTCGCTTTCCGCTCCCACCTGCCTTTCCCGGAAGACGAAGCCCGCATCGAACAAGAGGGCGGTTTCTGGAAATACCTCGACGACCCTAAATCCTAAAAAAGTGCCAAATCCTCAAGAAAAACGTGCTTATTCTTCCCCCGAGGAGGCCGCGCGCATCTACCTTCTGCCCAACCTTTTCACGGCTGGGAACATGCTCTGCGGTTTTCTGGCCATGAAGAACTGCATTGAGGCACGCTTCCTGAACATCGAAGCCGCCGCCCGCGCTGATCATTATATCACCGCGGTTTGGTTCATCTTATTCGCCTGCGTCTGCGATTTGTTTGACGGCCGGGTCGCCCGGGCCACCCATCGGGAATCCCTATTCGGAGCGGAATTCGACTCCATCGCAGACACGGTCTCCTTTGGCGTGGCTCCGGCCCTCATGGCCTGTTTCTTGGTTATTAAACCCGAAGCCACCGACAACGTCCAGCTGGTCACCTGGCTGCTGGCTTTCATCTATTTACTCTGTGCCGGCGTGCGGCTGGCGCGTTTTAACGTCCTGACCAATCCATTGGTACCGGGGAATGAAAAGCGTGCGGCCGGCGGGGATTTTGTGGGCCTGCCGTCCCCTGCGGCAGCGGGAATGATAGCCTCCCTCGTCTTAGTGCTCTCCAAGGTCATGGCCGACCACCAGACCGTGCAGGCCTGGTCATGGAGCCTCCTCCCCTTGATGCTGATCATCTCCTTCCTGATGATCAGCAATGTCCGTTTCCCTAGTTTCAAAAAGCTAGATTGGACCGCCCGGGCCCGCACACGCGTCTTCATCCTGATCATCATCACCGGCGCATTAGTATTTAAGTTCCCCGAGTATTCGTTCCCAGCGCTGTTTCTGGGATATATCGGGTGGAGTATTTTCAGGCATGTTTTCCTCCTCAAAAAAAGCGAGATGGACCCCGCTCCTGAGGATGACGATGAGCCGGTGTCCGGAGTGTGAATAGACCGTGAGGATTTCGTGTGACACTGGTAATGTGAACAAGGTCGGAGTTGTTCACCCCTTGGGCACAGGAGTTTGGTTTGCACATCTACCCCTCCATCCAGCGTCTTGTGAAACTATCCACGGAATTCCGAGACCTACTGATGCTACTGGTATTTATAAATGAAGATAAATTAAGAACAGGTTCAGGCCGGATGTGGGTATTGCGTGGTTGCCTCGACCCCCTCGACCCCTCAATCCTTTGGACATCATGAAGTTCAAGGTTAACCGAAATCATTTCTTCAACGGACTTTCCAGCGTCACCAACGTCGTCGGCAACCGTGCCACGATGCCGATTCTGCAGAACGTGCTGATCGAAGCCGAAGGCGATACGGTAACACTTACCACAACAAACCTGGATCTCGGCATCTGTTGCCGAATCAAAGCGACCGTGACTTCACCAGGTCGCATCACGTTGCCGGTGAAAAAACTCGTTCCGATTGTTCGCGCCCTTTCGAGCAGCGACACGATCGTCGAACTCACCGGCAAGGATCGCGTTAAAATCACTTCCGGTAGTTCCGTTTTCCAAATCGCTGGGCTCCCCGCCGATCAATTCCCCCCCATTTCCAATTTCGCCGGACAGCCGACGATCTCAATCAACCAAGATGACCTCGGTGATATGCTCCGCAAAGTGAGCTACGCACAGTCGTCCGATGAAAACCGTTACATCCTCAACGGGGTCTTCTTTGAATTCGCCGAAGGTAAACTCACCGTGGTAGCAACCGATGGTCGACGCCTCGCGAAGTGCGAGCGCAAGATCGAAGGCGCAGACAAGACCCTTGCGCTGATTCTTCCAGCCCGAACCATCATCGAACTGATGCGCCTCCTTAAGGCCGGTGGCGTCGCTCACGTCTCCCACAACGAACGTCAGGTCGGCTTCACCATCGATATCCCGAAGAACGAGGAAGGCCTCGTAGACCGCATCCAGCTCGTCTCCAAGGTCGTGGAAGGCAACTATCCTAACTACCGCCAGGTCATTCCGAAGGAAGCCGGCTCCAAGGTGCGTCTCGAGCGCGAGAAGATTTTGGAAAGCGTCAATCGCGCCGCGTTAATGACGGATGACCGCAACAACACGATCCGCCTGAGCGTTTCCAAGAAGACCCAGAATCTCGAAATTTCTGCGAAGTCTGACAGTGGCGACGCCCATGAGCCCATTGCGATTAAGTACGACGGCCCAGAAGTGAACATCGCCTTCAACCCGCAGTATATCATCGACCCGCTGAAGGCGCTGACGGAAGACGAAATCGATTTCGAATTCAAGGACGACATGTCCCCTGGCGTCATCCGTGGATTGAAGGATGACTTCCTCTGCGTCGTGATGCCGCAGCGGATTTCCTGATTCCGGTCAGAGACCGGGATCGACTTCGTCCGGGAGCGCTTTGATGCGTTCCAAGATTCGGCGTGCCGCCTCGATGGAGCGCCCCGGATGGTCGCTGCCCGGATCATACTCCGCGGCCAGCATCGCCGGCCCGAAGCGCAGATGGACGCGCGCGGAGCCGGTCGGGAACAAAGAACCTCGGGGCAGGATATCACGCGTGCCACGGATGCGGATAGGAATCACGGGCACGCCCGACTTGCAGGCGAGCAAACCAGCGCCGGCCTTCGGTTCAGTGATGACGCCGTCGTGGCTGCGGGTGCCTTCCGGGAAAATGAGCAGGCCTTCACCGGAAGCCAGGGCGTTCAGCGCCGCGCGAATCGCACCAATATCAGCTTCACCTCGGTCGACGGGAATAGAATGACAAGCGCGGATCACAAAACCAAACACGGGATTATCAAATAAGGAGCGCCGGGCGATGAAGGAGATTTCGCGGGGGAGGCTGGAGCCCACCAAGGGTGGATCGAGCATGCTCTGGTGATTGGATGCGAAGAGACAGGCGCCGGCCGGGACGCCCTCCCATCCGGTGACTTCCAGTGTAGCGAAGACTTCGATGAGGGAGCGCGCGCCATGGTAGACGGCCTTATAGATAAGATTCTTCGATTGGAGAATCATCTGGGCAGGGCGGCGATTTGAATCAGGCCGGAGATTTCCGTCACGACTTGCTCTAAGGTGAGCGTGGTGTTGTCGATGCGATGGGCGCCCTTGGGGCACACCAGCGGCGCAGTCTTGCGCGTCGAATCCATCAAGTCGCGCTGGGCCACGGCGTCCGCTTGGCCCTCGGCCGCTCGGCGTAGGGCGCGGGCACTTTCATCGGCTTCGAGGAAGATGCGGACTTCGGCGTCCGGCAGCACGACGGAGCCGATGTCACGCCCCTCCATTACGACACCCGTGAAGCCGCTTTCCTGGGCGAGTTTCACCTGGCTGCGTTGATACTCGAGGAGGAAGGTGCGGACGACGGGGAGGGCGGCCATCTTGGACACCGCTGCGTTCACCTCGGGAGTCCGCAGGGATTCATCCGAAGGAAGCTGACCGCCCAGCGTTAGCGCCGAGCTGCGCGCGCCGCCACGCTCGACAATCTGCGAACCTAGGCGGATTTTTTTAAGGGCCGCCCCGATAGAAGCTGAATCCTCCGCCGACGCACCGATGTCCAACAGCGCCCGGGTCAGGCTACGATAATGGGCGCCGGTGTCGACATGGAGCAGGCCCATGTTTTGGGCGATACGCCGGCTGGTGCTAGATTTACCAGAAGCAGCGCCACCGTCGACGGAGACTCGCACGAAGTTGGTCCGCAGGGCTTCGAGGGCCGTAAAGAAATGCGGGAAGGTTTTATGCGTGCAGGCGGGGTCTTCGATAGCGATCCACGGACGCCCGTCTCCAAAGAGATCCAGACAACCCAGCACGCCGAAGCTCATCGCCATGCGATGGTCTTCATAGGTGTGAATCGCGACCGGGCCATTCGCCGCTGCTTTACGGAGCGCGCCCTTGTCGGGGAAAATCATCAGTTCCGAAAGCGCATCATCCGCGCGCAGTTCTGCGGCCGAAGGTATTACGCGAATCCCCAGTCGCTCCAATTCGGTCGCCATGGCGAGCACTCGGTCGGTTTCCTGTTTGCGGGTGTGGGCGATGCCACTGATCCGCACTGGGCCCGCGGCGAGGGTCGCCAGTGTGGCCAGCGTCAGGAACGTATCAGAGAAGGCATTGAAATCGAAATCGCCGCCTTGGACGTTCTTCCAGGATTGCACGACCATGTTGCCGGCGGCGGGCCGCAAGATCGCGCCGCAAGCCGCCGCAACCTTGGCGAAGGCGGTATCACCCTGTAGCCCGCCGTGGGCGTAACCTTCGATGCGTACGCACGCGCCGAAGCCGGTGACGGCTGGCAAGGCGATGAAGTAACTCGCCGCCGTGGCGTCTGGCTCGATCGCGTAGCCCGCGGGATGGGAGATGTAGCTGCCCGATTCCTCACAAGCCCAGCCACCGTTTTCCTGGCGGCGGAGAGGGCGACCAAATTGGCCGCACATGCGGGCCGTCATTTCGACGAAAGGTTCGGACACCGTCGTGCCTTTCATCGTGACGGAGGCGCCGGGGCTCAAGGGGAGCACCATGAGGAGCGCGGAGAGCAGTTGCGAAGAGGCGGAGGCGTCGACGGTAAGAGCCCCGAGGTTGCCCGACGTATGCAGGGTAAAAGGGAAATGTGTCGCTGGAGATCCATCGGGCTTCGTCGCGCGGCAGCCGGCGCCCGTCAGGGCATCAAGCAGGCCGCTCATGGGGCGGGCCCGCATGGCCTCATCGCCGTCGAGTTCGAAGCAACCCCCCGGCGAAAGGGCGAGGAAAGCGGTGAGGAAGCGTGCGGCCGTGCCGGCGTTACCGACGAAAAGTTTCGCGCGCCGGTTCGGAATTTTTCCCGCCAGACCGGTCAAGCGGATTACGTGGGTCGACTCATCGGCGGTCACGTCAAAGCCCAGAGCCTGGAGTGCGGCGATGAGGATTCGCGTGTCGCGGCTAAAGAGCGCGCCGGTCAGCACCGTCGGTCCATCGGCTAAGGCGGCGAGGATCAGGGCACGGTTCGTGATGCTCTTGGATCCGGGAACTTGGGCGACGCCGCGGGCCGGGGTCTGAAAAGGTCTGATGACCAAAGTGGGGCTCATGCGTTCCGGTCGAGGGATTGGCGGGCGATCCGGGCTTCGGCAAGGAGCTGGCGCAAGGTCGCGGCGTCTTGTGACTCGATGGCCTGACGAAGCTGGGCCGCCCGCTGTTCGACGGCCCGCAAGCCTTCCGCCGTGTGGCGGGCGTTAGCGAGCAGGATGCCCACCCAGAGATTCTCTTCACCGGCGGCAATCCGGGTCGCATCACGCAGGCCTTGGCCGGAGGCCTCCAGTCGGAAGCCAGGTTGATCCATGACGGCCAGCATCAGGGCGGCGGCGGCGGCGTGCGGCAAGTGGCTGATGGCGGCCACGATCTCGTCGTGCTTGGCGGCATCGGTTTCTGTCAGCGTCGAACCAAGCTCTTTCCAGAAAGTGCGGACCCGGTCCAGGGCTCGCGGGTCGTCTTGTCCGGACGGGGTGATGAAGCATACCCGTTTCTCAAAGAGGCTGGCAGAGGCGTGGGATGCTCCGGCTTTCTCTCCGCCGGCCATCGGGTGAGCCCCGATGAAAGGGTTTACCGCGGGCAGGCGCCGGGCGGCGAGCAGGATGGCGACTTTGACGCTGCCCGCATCGGTGACGACCGCGCCGGGCGAGAGGGCGGGTGCAATCGCAGCGAAGGTCGCTTCAGCTGTATCTACGGGGGTCGTTACCACGACCAAATCGGCCTCCTTCACGCACTCGGCGGCGCTCTCAAAAACTTCGGCGACATTGAATGCGCGGAGGGTCGCCCGGGAAGATTCGGAGCGAGACCAACAGGCCAGCGATCCCGCCAGCCCGCGCCGCGCGGCGGCCAGGAGGACAGAACCGCCGATGAGGCCGGCGCCGATGACGGCTATGCGCTTAAATTGAGCCATTTCCAAGGTTGATGAGATTAATTTGATGGACCAGAGTAGGTAACCATTAAAGCAAACAAACCGCCAGCGACAAAGTTGTCGGGCTTGCCATGACCCAAGGCCCCCAGAACCCCAGAACGGACTTTGTCGTCGGGAAAAATCCACGGCCGAACAAAGGACGTCTTTTTCTCCGGGAGGCTTGGCTGAAACTACGGGTCCCTTTGCTGGTCTTGCTCATGCTGGTCTTGGCGGCTTGGTGCGCCTTTTTGTATACGGCCGATAAGCGAAGCACCCGCCAACGCCTAGCGGACGCCACACCCGAGCGGATCGAGGAATTGCGAAAGCGCTCCGTGGATCTGGAAATGGCCTTCGAGAAGGTCCGGCAGGAGCGCTTTGAACTCAAGGAGGAGGATTTGCTCATCTTGGAGCAGGCACTCCAAGCCCAGGAGGAGTATATCATCGCCCGGCAGGCGGTCGGCACGGATAGCCAGCGCCTGGATTCCTTGCGTCGGCGCGTGCACCTGCTCCGCAGCGAAAGGCTGCGCCGAGAGTCAGAAGAGGAGGAAAAAAACGCGCTCACGCTCGCCAAGAAAGACATCCCCGCCGCGATCGGCTTGCTTCGCCGCGCGCTGGAATGCGAACAAGAGATTTCCGCGAAATGGGATGCGGCCGGCTTGGGTGATCCAGGGCGCCAAGCCCGACTTGATACCCGGTTGCGTCGCCTGGAGTCCGAAGCGATTTGGAATAAAGGGAGAGCGCTGGAAGCCGAAGGGGAGAAGTTGCTGAGCTCGGGGCTCTTTGACGAGGCGGCCGCCAAGTTCGCCGCCGCCATGGATCAGGAAACAGAATTTCTTGCCCGCTATCGCGATGTGCGCGACACGGAGTTCGGGCGTTCGGAAAAATTATCCGACCGCCGCGAGACAGCATTTTCGGGATCGCTTTGGGCGACGGTGAAGAAGCAGCAGAACTTCGCGCAAGCCGCCGTCGCTGGCGGGAACTGGGAAAAGGCCGCGCAGGAATGGCAGGCGGCGACCGATGCCTTTGGGCGATTACTCACAGAATATCCGCGGAGCGCCTATGCCGATCGCAACGAGGAGGCCCGCCTCGCCCGCCAGCTCAACTTCGCGCGCTTTCATAAGGAGATCGCCGCGGCCCGCGAGGGGATCAGCAAGATGCGCGCGGACCTGCGTCAGCGGCATGTGGATGCGGCCATCCGGCAGGCCAATGAATGGCTGGAGGTCGGGCGCAAACTCGCCGAGGCGAACACCGGAGTATTCCTTCCCGCCGACGCCGAGCGCATCGAGTTGGAGTATCTGACCGCCAACGAAGCAGTCGTGCGGACGTTGCTCCCGATGGTAGACCAGAACTTACTCCCCGTGCCTCAGCAGGGCGTCCGCATGTATCGCACGGAAATTCCCCAAGGGCTTTACTCCTCGTTGATGGGCGCCAATCCCAGCTCGACCCGCCGTGAGGCCAATCCCGTCGAATCGGTGACCTATGCGGAGGCAATCGCTTTCTGCGACCGGCTGGGCTGGCTGTTGGGCTCCAAGGTCCGCCTGCCTACGGCGCCAGAATTTACGGCCGCCGTGGGTGCCGCCGCGCAGGCCCCGGTGTCTCGCCAGGTCTGGTCATCGGAAAATACCGACGGCGTCAGCGCCCGGCCCGTCGGGACATCATCCCCTAATCTGCACGGCTTTCATGACTTGCTGGGCAACGTCGAGGAATGGCTGCAGGCCGACTCCCAGTCGGAGAAGGCAGGCGTCATCGGCGGGAGCGTCGCCTCGCCCGTCACGCCGGGGATACCTTTGAAAACCCTCTTTAAACGGGAAAAGATGCGCACATTAGGCTTTCGCATCATCGTTGAATAGGTCGGCCAACTCCTTCATTAAGGGAAGACCCCGACCATGCAGTCCCCCGTCAATCGCTTCCAGCGTGCCGCGTTTTTCTTCGCGGTTTACGGCGGGCTAGCCGCTTTGTCTCTTTGGTTCGCCTATGAGCTCCGCTTCAGCGGTGGCGAGGAAATGACGAAAGCCGATCAGCAGATGTTCGCAGTATATCTCCATCAGCAGAGGTTGCTGGCTTTGGTTTGGATTGTGCCGCTGAAAGTCCTGCTCTTGGGCGCCTTTGGTCAGTTCGACGGGGTATTTTATTTCTTCCGCCTACCCGATGCGCTGAAGATGGGCATCGCCTTGGCGGCTACCGCGGCGCTGGCACTCATCGTGCCAGCGTTCTTCGTCGGCGTCGGTCCAGACCATGCCGCCAGTATCCCCCGCGGCGTCACATTGGTGGACTTTAATCTCTCGCTGATACTCTTCGTCGGCTTCCGTGTTTCGATCCGTGCGCTCCGCGAACGTTTCTGGTCCAAAGCCGAAGGCCGCGCCGGGGTCGTCGAACGCATCGCCATTGTGGGGGCAGGCCAGGTCGGTGCGCAGCTCGCCGCCGACTTGATCTCGCGCCGCGGCCACGGTCTTGAGCCGGTGTGCTTTCTGGATGACGATGCGAGTAAGCATCGGCTTAATATTCACGGAGTGCCGGTCGTGGGCGCCCCCGAACGCATGGGTGAACTCGGCGAGAAATATGGGGTGACGGAGGTGATTCTCGCCATGCCGGTCACCAGCGCCCGACGCATCCGCGAGGTCAGCACGCTGGCGACGGATAGCGGGCTGCGCGTGCTGGTCGTTCCCTCGCTCGCCGAGCTGGCTGGCGGCCGTGTTCGCGCTAGCGACCTCCGCCCGATCTCCGTCGAAGATTTATTGGGTCGCGAACCCGCCAAACTCGATGACGAAGCGATCGATGCCATGATCGCTGGACGGACGATCCTGGTCACCGGTGGCGGCGGCAGTATCGGGACGGAAATCTGCCGGCAGGTCGCCGCCCGTTCCCCCGCCCGATTAATCCTTTTGGATCAGTGTGAGGTGCAGCTCTACCAGGCCGAGCAGGAGTTGATCGCGGCCGGCGCCGGGGCGCTCATCACGCCTATCGTGGCCGATGTCCGCGATGAAGTCCGCCTGCGGCAGCTCTTCGCGACTTATAAGCCCAGCCTCGTCTTGCACGCCGCCGCGCACAAGCACGTGCCGATGATGGAATCACAGCCCGCCGAAGCACTGCAGAACAACGTGCTCGGCACGGCCGTGGTGGCCCGCCTCGCTGCGGAATACGACGTAGAAAAGTTCGTGCTGATTTCCTCCGACAAAGCGGTCAATCCCACGAATGTGATGGGTGCGACGAAGCGCCTGGCCGAGCTGACCGTTGCCGCCTTGCAGGCCGCCCCCGGTAACAAGACCAGCTTCCTGGCGGTCCGCTTCGGTAATGTGCTGGGTTCGTCCGGCTCGGTGATTCCTATTTTCCGCAAACAAATCGCCGCCGGCGGACCGGTCACCGTTACGCATCCCGACGTGAAGCGTTATTTCATGACCATCCCGGAGGCAGTCGGGCTTGTGCTCCAGAGCGCCACGCTGGGCACGGGCGGAGATATTCTGGTACTCGAGATGGGTCAGCCGCTCAAAATCGTCGATGTCGCCCGCCAGCTGATCGAACTTAGCGGCCTGCGGCCGGATATCGATATCGAGATCCGCATCACGGGACTGCGCCCCGGAGAGAAATTAGTCGAAGAGCTACAGCACGAGGGTGAGCAATATCGCCCGACCGAACACCCGCGGGTCTTCCGCTTTATCGTAGATCGCCCGCAACGGGCGCCGTTGAGCGGCTTGCTGGCCCGCGTCCAAGGTTTGATCGCCCTGGATCGCCAGGCCTGCAAGCTCGGCATCCGCGAGCTCGTGCCGGAATACACCCCTTATCTAGACTAGTTTTTTCGCTTCGGGCTTCACAGGCGGGCCGCCGTGGGGCACGCTTCGGGCATGGCACGCGCGCTTTCATCCGCCCCGAAGGTCGGCATCATCATGGGATCCCAGTCGGATTGGGAGACGATGGTCAACGCCGCGGACACGCTCAAGCTGCTCGGCATCGCCTTCGAAGCCGAGGTCGTCAGCGCGCACCGCACGCCGCTTAAGCTCAAGGACTACGCGTTGGCCGCTCGCGGCCGCGGTCTGCAAGTGATCATTGCCGGCGCCGGCGGGGCCGCACATCTACCCGGAATGGTCGCGGCGATGACCTCACTGCCGGTCATGGGCGTGCCCGTCCAATCAAAGGCGCTCGACGGCATCGACTCGTTGCTCTCGATCGTGCAGATGCCCGCGGGCATCCCGGTGCATACTTTCGCCATCGGTCGCGCCGGAGCTATCAACGCCGCTCTCGGCGCCGCCGCCGTGCTCGCCCTGAGCGACGCGCCGCTCGCCAAGAAGCTCGATGCGTATCGCGCTGCGCAGACCAAGGCCGTACTGGATAACCCGGTTCCTGGCCGCAAGGGCAAGAAGCGTTAAGCCATGGAGTCGCCGCTGCTGCCAGGTGGCACCATTGGAATTCTGGGCGGAGGCCAGCTCGGACGGATGTCAGCCATCGCCGCTCGCCGCATGGGTTACAAGGTACGCACTTTTGACCCTTCGCCCGGAGCCTGCGCGGCCGGGATTGCCGACGAGCATATCACCGCGGACTGGAGCGATACCGCCGCGCTGACGCGTTTCGCCCAAGGCTGCGGTCGCATCACCCTCGAGTTCGAGAACATTCCGCCAGCTTCGGTCGAGTACGTTGCAAAGTCTGTCCCTTGCCACCCTTCGGCGAATGTCTTGGCGATCTGCCAGAATCGCCGCCGGGAAAAAGAATTCCTCCGCGCCTCTGGCATTCCGTGCGCCAACTTCGCCGTGGTCTCCTCTCTTGCCGAGCTGGAGGCAGCGGTGAAGACGGTCGGGTTCCCCTGTGTGTTAAAAACGGCTGACTTTGGTTACGACGGCAAAGGACAGGTCAAGCTACCGACCGCCGAAGCGGATCTCAGCGCGGCATGGAGTAAGATCGGTGGCGCCGTCGGCGTCCTCGAAGCCTGGGTGCCTTTCCAGATGGAGATTTCCGTGCTCGTCGCCCGGACGGTCGACGGACGAACCGCCGTCTATGATCCCGCGGAGAACATCCATCGTAACCATATCCTCCATCTCTCGATCTCGCCCGCCCGCATTTCGGAGGCTACCGCCGCGGAGGCTCGCGCCTTGGCGCTTCGCATCGCCGAGAAGATTCAGCTCGTCGGCCTCCTCGCCGTCGAGATGTTCGTAAAGAACGGCCGCATCGTCGTCAACGAGCTCGCCCCGCGTCCACATAACAGCGGACACCAGACTTTCGACGCCAACGAGACCAGCCAGTTCGAGCAGCATATTCGTGCGGTGTGCGGATTGCCGCTGGGCGGTACAAAGCCGCTCGCTCCTTCCGCTATGGTCAATCTGCTCGGCGACGTCTGGCGCAACGGCCAGGAGCCCGACTGGACCAAGGTCCTCGCGGACCCTTCCGCCAAGCTGCACCTCTACGATAAAGGCAAGGCCGCCCCGGGCCGCAAGATGGGACATATCACCGTCACCGCGCCGACGCTTGAAGAAGCGATCCGCCGCGCTGAAGCGCTGCATGCTGCGCTCTGATTTATGGCGGCGGCGCAGTTTCTATTTTGGGCGAACATCTTTATTCTGGTTCCAGTCGGCTTTGCCACGTTGCTCAAGCCATCGGTCACGGATCAGGGAGCGTTCGTGGAAAGTGCCGGTTGGCGCGCGCTGGTTGGCTCCCTTTGGCTCGCCATCCTCGTTTGTTCCGTCCTCGGGCTAGTCTCTCCGGGAAGCTTCCTCTGGCTGCTCGTCTTCCAGGTGATTTACAAGTCAGTGTGGCTGCTCACGTACGCGTTACCCCGACTCATCGACGGAAGACGCGCGGAGGTCCCCTCAGGCATATCCATTTCTTTCCTGGTGATCGTCCTCGTCTGGCCTTGGTTCATCCCTTGGCGCCAGTTGCTCGCCGCGCTTTGATCAGTCGAGCAGTTCGGGTTTCCGGCTGAAGAGCTCGAGCGGAATCTGGCCCAAGCTCAGGAATAGCAGGATTGCCTGGAACACCGGAATCTTGGCCTTCATATGCGCATTCTGGGCGATATAATTCTTGGCCATGACTTCGGAAATCATCGCGAATGCGTAGATCACCGATGCCACGCAAAGAACGGAGAACAATAGATTCCAGAGCCTACGGTTGCGCAGTGAGCGCCACGGGAGAAACAGCAAGAACGCGTAGCCAATCAGGAACCAGGACTCGACCCGGAGGGCCATGGGGAAGGTGACCACGGCGGGGTTCCAACGCGGAGGAAGATGAATCGGACCGAGCGTGATGCCGCCGACAAGTTCATTGACGCCAAGGCCTAGGCACAGAATCCCGAAGAGCAGGGCAATCCAACGGGCGTAACGGATACTTAGGGCGGCGGCTTCGGGCATGAGCTGAAGAGAAGAAGAAAAGGGGAGAGAAGCAAGCGGCTCAAAGCGGCCGGAAGAGAGCGACATCGCTCCACTCGCCCATGATGCGTCCGTCGGCCTTCATTCCTTCGCCCCAAGCCGCCTGGCATTTTTCTTCGAAATGGGCACGGACGGAAGCCTGCTCCTTGGCAAGGATGCCGCTTAGGGCGAGGACGCCGCCGGGGCTCACGGAGTCCACCAGATTGTCGGCGTAGATGCAGAGCACATCGCTGATGATATTGGCCAACACGACGTCGGCGCGGCCGGTGAGGCGAAAGCCTTCCTCGAGACCGGCGTGATGGAATGCGACGGCCTCGTCGGCGATGCCGTTATCGGCGCGATTGGCGATGCTGACGCGGACGGATTCCAGATCGCGGTCGAAGCCGACGATGCGGCCGCACCCGAGTTTGGCGGCGGAGAGGGCGAGGATGCCGGAGCCGCAGCCGGCGTCGGTCACGGATACTTTCGCGGCCGGATGGGTCTCAAGGAAATCCATCATACGAATCGCGCAGAGACGGGTGGTCGGATGGTCGCCCGTGCCGAAGGCCAGGCCGGCGTCGAACCAGATCACCGCGGCATCCGCGGGGACGGCATGCTGGCCCCGCATCCAGGCGGGCACCCAGTGGAGACGTCCGTAATCCCATGGCTTGAGGTGCTCCTTGTAAGCCTCTTTCCAGTCCTTGTCGGCCAAGACAGTCTCTTCATATTTATCCGGCAGTTTCTTGAAAGCCTTACGCAGGTCCGCCCAGGCTTCGTCAGATTCGGCCTTCGTTTCAAAATAGCCCATGACGAAGTGCGGCTTGCCGGGACCTTCATGGAAAAGCATCCAGCTGGAACGCGTGAGTTCGCAGAAATGGTCTTCCAGCGGCTGAACCATATCCTCGTGAATGGGGCACTTTAGTTCGATCATCGGGTCAGAGTCTCGCTTAGGCGCGCGATGACGGAGGGGAGCAGGGCGTGCTCCGCGGCGTGGATCTTGTTCGCAAAGGACTCGAGCGTGTCGCCCGGCTCACGGCGGACTCGGGTCTGGCCGAGGTGAGCGCCGCCATCGATCTCCGCGTTGACCCAGTGAACCGTGCAGCCTGCCTCGGGGACTCCGGCACTCCAAGCCTGGCCGATGCCGTCCAGTCCCGGGAAGGCTGGGAGGAGGCTTGGGTGGAGGTTGATGATTCGGCCCGGGAAGGCCTCGAGCAGCGGGGCTTTAATGACGCGCATGAAGCCGGCGAGGACGACGAGGTCGACTTTCGCGGCCTTTAGGTCGTCAGCCCAGGCCTGTTCACGCTCGGGCGAGAACTTTGTCTTAAATGGTCCGGTATCGAGGAAGCGTGCTGGCACGCCATGCTTGGGGCCCAGCTCCAGCATCTTGCAGGTCGGGACGTCGCACCAGAGGCCGACTACCTTGGCCTGGCCGAGCCGACCTTCCGCCTGGGCACGGAGGACCGCATCGGCATTTGAGCCGCGACCGGAGCCGAGGAGGGCGACGCGCATGAGGCTGACGGTGTCGGGCGGAACCTATTCTGCAAACGGAATTTGGCCCGGCCCGCGCACGAGCGAAAGTTGATTTCGGACTTTGAACCCCTCCGCCAATAAGCGAGGATGGGCGAACCTGCTTCCCATGGACCGCCGCGAGTTTCTTCACCTCACCGCCGCGGGCTCTCTCGGCGCCACTTTTCTTTCCGGCTGTTCCGGCGGCGGTTCTTCCGGCGGCGGAAGTGCTCCTTCGCCCGGCGCGAATATCGCCCCTGGCGCTCCAGCGCCCTCGACAATGCGCGGACGCGTGATGCTGGGCATTGATACCCTCGAAGCCGACGGGTTCGCCTCCCTGCGCGGCTTACGTTGCGGATTGGTCACGCACCGGGCAGGCGTCAATGGCAACGGCCAGCGGACGGTCGATGTGCTCGCGCGTGCGCCGGGCGTGAAACTCGTGAAGTTGTTTGGTCCGGAACACGGAATCGATGGTAACGCCGCGGCCGAGGTCGTGATCAAGAATGCCAAGGACGCGCGCACAGGCCTGCCGGTGTATTCGCTTTACGGCGCGACCCGTCGCCCGACGCCGGAGATGCTCGCCGGGCTCGACGCCATCGTCATCGACTTCCAGGACGTCGGCGCGCGTTCCTATACGTACATCAGCTGCATGCGCTACGTCATCGAGGCATGCTTCTCTCTCGACCGTCCGATTCGGGTCGTTGTACTCGACCGCCCGAATCCGCTGGGTGGAGAAAAAGCGGAAGGTCCGTTCCTCGACCGCAAGTGGCGCAGTTACGTGGGTGCGTATGAGACGCCCTACATGCATGGTCTCACCATCGGTGAAATCGCCCGCTGGGCCGTCGCCACGCCTGGTGTGCTGGAACTCGATGAGGCCAAGCGCCGCCGCGGGGTGCTAGAAGTCGTCCCGATGCGCGGCTGGCGCCGGTCGATGACGTGGAATCTGACTGGCCTTAATTGGGTGGCGACCTCGCCGCGTATTCCAACCCCCCAGGCGGCGCTCGGTTACTCTATGGTCGGCCTCGGCTGCATCGTCGGCGACTTCAGTCATTCGTTCGGCGATTCGATGCATTTCCGATTCATGAAATATTCCCGCCGTAAGGCGGCGGATATTGTCGCCGCGCTTGGTAACGCCGTACCGGGCCTAACGCTTGAGCCGAAGCTCATGGCGGATGGCACCCAGGGCGTATACCTCACGGTGAACGACTGGCCGCGCCTCCACCCCACGGCAATCTCCCTGCATATGATGCGTCAGGCCTGCGCCTGGGATCCGTCCAATCCTTTTACGCGCGTCACCAAGAACGAGCGCGATCTTTTTATTAAGCACGTCGGGAGCGAAGCCTTCTTTGAAGATATTCGCGCCAAAGGGGCCAAGGTGGATATCGCCCGCTGGATGGCTCAATGGGAAGCCGATGCGGCCGCATATCGCGCCCGCACAGCTCCATTCAAGCTCTACTCCTGATTAGTAGGAGCGGCCTTCGCGCTTTTCCCAGTAGTTGATGTAAGCCTGGTTGAGCACGCCGAGCCCTCCCGGCGTCGGGTAGTTCCCGGTGAAATACCAATCTCCCTGGCTCGTAGGGCAGGCCTTGTGCAGGGCGCCGATTTTCTGGAAGACTAGCACCAGTTCGCCCTTCCAGGCGCACTTGGTCGGGTAGACGAGCTCCGCGGCCTTGGCGGCGATTTCCACGTCGGTGAAAGCATCGTAGAGACGCTTCACGTGATTCTTCATATCGCGTGTCGGGCGCTTCGACTGAGCCACGCAGTCTTCGTAGACTTCGCGGAGAAGTTCGCCCATGCCGCGATCTTTGCAGAGGGCGACGGTCGCCTGGAACGCGAGGAACTTGCCCATCTCGGACATGTCGATGCCGTAGCAATCTGGGTAGCGGATCTGCGGGGCGGTGGAGGCAATCACGATGCGCTTCGGGTTCGGGCGCGCAAGGATGCGCAGGATGGACTGACGGAGCGTGGTGCCGCGCACGATGGAATCGTCGACGCAGACCAAGGTGTCGCCTTCGCGGACGGTACCGTAGGAGATGTCGTAGACGTGCGAGGCCATCTGCATGCGGTTCTTCTCCTGCGAGATGAAGGTGCGGAGTTTGACGTCCTTATGCGCGACCTTTTCGCCGCGCGGCCAGCCGCCGAGCACGAGTTTATCGATCATCGCTTCGTCCAGCTTGCCGGCGCGCTGGGCGTCGACGAGTCGGTCGCGAACCTGTGTACGGCGGCGTTTGCGGAGTTCCTCCATGAGGCCGTACCACGCGATCTCGGCCGTGTTCGGGATGTAGGAGAAGACCGCGCTGTCGTGATCGTCGCGGATCTGTGCGATGACGTCATCGGCGAGGGCGGCGCCCAAGGCCTTGCGTTCGGCATAGATTTCCGGGTCGTTACCGCGGGAGAAGTAGATGCGTTCGAAGGAGCAGTGGCGGCGCTCGGCCGGGGCGTGCACGGATTCGATGCTATGTCGTCCGTCGGCCTTGATGATCAAGGCGCAGCCAGGAGGCAGTTCATGGACATCCTCCTGATTGACGCCGACGATGGTCATGAGAGCGACGCGTTCGGAGGCGACGGCGACGAGGTCTTCGGTGCGGACATACCAGCAAGGGCGGATGCCGTTCGGATCGCGGATGACAAAGCTGTCGCCGTTACCGATGAGGCCGGCGATGGCGTAGCCGCCGTCCCAGTTTTTGGCGGCTCGGCGCAGGACATTGCCGACGTCCATGTGCTTCGAGATCTCCGTTTGCACCGCGGCGCCTTCGAGACCCTGGTCCTTGAAGGCCTTGAAAAGGCGGTCGTGTTCTTCGTCGAGCCAGAAGCCGATCTCCTCGAGGATGGACTGGGTGTCGGTCGAGTAGATGACGTGGGCGCCGCGCTCGGTGAGCGAGGCGTTGAGCTCGCCGGTATTCGTCAGGTTGAAGTTGCCGGCGACGAGTAGGTTGCGGGTGGGCCAGATGGACTTACGGGCGTAAGGATGGCAGGAGACCGAATCAAAGGTGCCCGAGGTGCCGTAGCGCAGGTGACCGAGCAGGAGTTCGCCCCCGAAGTCGAAATGACGCTTAACTGTTTCCGGAAATTCCGGGACGACCACGCCTTCGCGGAGTTTGTCGGCGTAGGTCTTGATCTGGCGCGTGAAGATCTGGGTCAGGCCCTGGGCGCCGATTTCCCGGTCGCGAAAGAGGAACGCCTCGCCGTTCTCGGCCCCAATCTTCACGCAACCAATTCCCGCGCCGTCCTGGCCGCGGTTGTGCTGCTTCTCCATCAGGAGGAAGAGCTGGTTGAAGCCGTGGAGCGGGGTGCCGTATTTTTCCTGATACCACTTCAGGTCCTTGGTCAGTCGGACAAGGGCAATGCCGCATTCGTGCCTTAAAGAGTCGCTCATCGCAGGCCTCGGAGTTTGCCCACTCGGCGCGCGTCCTGTCCAGCGCTTACTATTAAGAGCGCAAAACCCGGTCTAGGCGGGAGAGGCTTTCGCCGATCAGGCCGGCCATATCGACATGCTGCCGGAAAGCGGGGTCCCGGTGATATTCGGCCAGACCATCGGCGAGTTCTCGGGCTTTTTCAGGGGAGGTGAGGGGGTTGGACCGCATGGCGGCCAGCAGGTCCTTCACGCGATCGGGTGCGGCCAGGTGCCGGCGGTGGATCAGCGACTGTTCTTCGCGGCGATACTGGGCGGCGGAGGCGGCGTTGATGTGTTTGGCACAAAGCTGGGTGAACGGGCGGTTTTCCTTAAAAGAGCCTGGTAGGTAGAAGCGAAGCCGCCCGTCGTAGCTCTGCTGGTCAAAATCCATGGCACGGACGCGGATGGCGGTGGCGTCGAAGTCCGGCGTGACCGCGATGACGAAGTTATAGGCCCGCATGTCGCCCAGCAGGCGCACCAGGCAGCGCTCTTCGAACTTGATCAGTTCTTTGGCGAGACGCACCGGGTGGTGACCGTCCGCATCGAGCCATTTCTCGGCAAAAATATCGCCGGGGATACCGGTGACGTGTTCTTCGACGAGCGTCTCACCCCAGGTGAGGTAGAGCATACGGTTCGGCGAGAGTAGGTGCTCCAGTTCGAGTCCACAGACGCGCGAGGCATCGCCGATTTTCACATAGAAATAGTCGTGATTCTCGTTGTAGGCGTTGACGATGCGCACCCGGAACGGCTGGGAGTTGCCAAAAGAGCAGAAATCCACGCGGTCGACGTAGACGTGACTGAAGACTTTCATTCCCCCTTCCCCGCGGAGCAGTGCGTAAGTCTCGAGTAGGCCCTGGGAAAGCCGGTCCATCTCCTCGTGCGCGTAGGCGACGGTCTCCCAGAGGGTATCTTTACCCCGTTCGAGCAGGGGCATCGCCGCGGTGAAGTTCCTGAGCTCGGCGTAGGTCACGGGCAGGGGTACTTCGCGGCCTTCGCGAGAAAGATAGGCGCGGAGGTCAGCGCCAATTGGATACGCAGGCTTGCGATTGGTGCGCTTGAATTCGGCGGCAGATCCGGCGGCATCCATCGTCAGTCTAGGTTGGGAAGTTTGCGGGTCTCCTCGATGATCATCTTGAGCGGCGCCCCGGGATGACATTCTGCCCGGTAAGAGATGAACCCGCGGCGGTGTTCATCGTAGACGGGCCAGAGCAGGGTGCGATCGGTCTCCGGGATCGCGGTGCGGTCCAATTCTTCGCGGGCGAAGAAACCAAACTTCCCTTCGTCGATGGTCTGCGGGAGGCCCTTGAGCGGCTTGCGGCAGTCGAAGAGGAACATCAGCCAGTGCGACTGGCCTTCGTAGCCTTTCTCGGAGATCATCCCGAAGAGGTGAAGGTCGGAAGTCATCACTTTCACGCCGGTCTCTTCTTCGGTTTCACGGACAGCGCATTCGAAAGGGGATTCGCCCGTGGCCATCTCAAGCTTGCCACCGATGGGGCTCCAGCAGCCGATGTTGGGGGCCTTGGTGCGTTGGATGAGCAGGAGACGTCCGGCCTCGTCATGCATGAAGACGAGGACGCTGATTTTGAAGGGGAGGGCGGCACCGGCGGACATAGAACCACCCTTGCGGCAGGGCTCGGCTGGCACAACCCCGGAGTGGACGATCAGCCTGCCAGAATCGTGTCGATGCGCTTGAGCTCCTCGGAGGCGAACGGCGCAGAATGGGCGGCGGCCACGCATTGTTCGAGTTGGGCGACCTTGCTGGCGCCGATGATCGCCGTGGTCACGCGCTTGTCGCGTAGCACCCAGGCTAAGGCCATCGAGGCGAGGGGCTGGCCGCGTTCTTCGGCGAGCTTGGCGAGACCGCGGACTTTTTCCATGCGGACGGCGTCGACCTGCTCGGGGCGCAAGAAGCCGTGAACCTTGCCGGCGCGAGCGTCTTTGGGGATGCCTTGCAGATAGCGATCGGTGAGCATGCCTTGAGCCAGCGGCGAGAAGACCGCGCAGCCAATCCCTTCTTTCTCCACGGTGTCGAGCAGGCCGGCTTCCGGGGTGCGCTCGAACATACTGTATTTCGGCTGATGGACCACGCAGGGCGTGCCAAGCTCGCGGAGGATGGCACAGGCCCGGGCGGTGTCGGCGGGATTGTAATTGGAGATGGCCGCGTAAAGGGCCTTCCCCGAGCGGACGGCGTGGGCGAGCGCGCCCATCGTTTCCTCCATCGGGGTATTCGGGTCGCGACGGTGGCTATAGAAGATGTCGACGTAGGGGAGCCCCATCCGCTTCAGCGACTGGTCGAGCGAGGCCAGTAGGTATTTGCGCGAACCGAAGTCGCCGTGCGGCCCGGGCCACATGGTGTAGCCAGCTTTGGTTGAGATGATCAACTCGTCACGATACTTCCCGAGGTCCTCGCGGAGGATGCGTCCGAAGGTTTCTTCGGCGGAGCCGGGGACTGGGCCATAGTTGTTCGCCAGGTCGAAATGCGTGACGCCGAGATCGAAGGCACGAAGGGCGATGGAGCGGGCCGTCGTGTACTCGTCGACGCTTCCGAAGTTGTGCCAGAGGCCTAGGGAAACCCTTGGGAGATGCAGACCGGACTTTCCGCAGCGCGCCTGGAAGGAAGCGTGAGCGTAACGAGTGGGGTCAGCATCGTGCATGGATTAAATCAAGCCACGGTGGGCGATTTTAGCCAGATGGAAAAACCGCACGCTTAAATTCACGCATCGGCCTTCGCTCCGTCGAGTCTGCCCGCATTTCCGCAACTTGTTCACAATCGGATTTATCGCCGACGCGCTTTCCTCAGCCGTGACTAAATCGTGACACGAAATACGCCCAGCCGGTGCATCCAGTGACTTTGGCACGCCCGATGCTCAATGGGTCTCGCTACCAAGCATCCAACCATAACTACCAACATGAAGACCCACACCAAACTCGCAGTAGCGTTCCTCGCCGCTGCTTCCTCGATCGCCGCTCAGGCCGCTGACGCTCCCGCCCCCGCGGTGACGTTCGACGGTTACGCGGTGGCCACGGCCGACTACACCTCGACCACCGGCTCTTCCACGAGCACGATGGGACTGACGGCCGCCAAGTTCGGCGCTACCGGCAAGTTCGGTAACGTCACCGGCTACGCCAGCCTGTATTACGGCGGCTCCAAGACCGACTTGCTGGATGCCTACTTCACCGTCGATGTCGGTGGCGGCCTCACGGTCACGGCCGGGAAATTCCTCTCTTACATGGGCTACGAGGCCTTCGATGTTCCGAATATGGCACAGGTTTCTTACGCCTACACGCAGTTTAACCCCGTTCCCGCCTATCACAGCGGCGTGAAGATCGACTACTCCACCGCCACTTACGGTGCCGGGTTTGCGCTTGTTGATTCCCTTTACGGCGCTGACGCCTACAAGGGTGACGGCGACCTTAAGAAGCCCGGTCTCGAGGCCTACTATACCTATAAGGGTATCAAGGACACGACGATCTGGTTCGGCGTAGCTGACGACGTGGCCACCAAGACCGTCTTCTATGACCTCTGGGCCAGCTATGCGCTCAGCAAGACTGACTCAATCGGCGCGGAAGTCATCAAGGTTGAGAGTGTCGGCACCGAATGGCTCCTGGCCTACACCAAAGGCCTCAACGCCAAGTGGTCCCTCACTTCGCGTATCAGCGAGGATCTCCCGACCGGCGGCAGCAGCAACATGAAGTACACCCTTTCGCCGAGCTACTCGGTGAACGACCACTTCATCGTCCGCGCCGAAGTCTCCTACATCTCCTCCCACGGCGCGACGCCCTCCTCCACCTACCTGGCGGCGCAGAGCATCTTCAAGTTCTAAGCGGAGGACTTCGCCGCCCAGCTTCCCACCATGTCAACCACACGAATCGCCAGTCTGCTCTCTGTCGGGGCTCTTGCCCTGGCCTCCCTCGTTTCGCCCGCCCGGGCGGAAGAAACCGTCAAGGTTGGCGTCCTCCACTCGCTATCGGGAACGATGGCGATCTCGGAGACCTCCCTCCGCGACGTCCTGCTGTTCACCTTCGACGAGATCAACGCCAAGGGTGGCGTGCTCGGCAAGAAGATCGAGCCAGTCGTCGTCGACGGCGCCTCGAACTGGCCGCTCTTCGCTGAAAAGGCGAAGCAGCTGCTGGAACAGGACAAGGTCGCCGTGACGTTCGGCTGCTGGACCTCCGTGTCCCGCAAGTCTGTCCTCCCGGTCTACGAGAAGAACAACGGCCTCCTCTTCTACCCCGTCCAGTACGAGGGAGAAGAAGAGTCTAAGAATGTCGCCTATACCGCGGAAGCGGTCAATCAGCAGGCTACCCCTGCGGTCGACTACCTCCTCGCGCAGGGCGTCAAGAAGTTCTACCTCCTGGGCTCCGACTACGTCTACCCGCAGACCACCAACCTGGTGCTCCTCGAGTATCTCCTGAGCAAGGGCGTCCCGCTCGAGAACATTGGCGGCGGCTTCCGCAAGGATGCTTCCGGCAAGATCATCTCGGCAGGTAAGTACACGCCCTTCGGCCACACGGACTACCAGCAGATTGTCGCTGAAATCAAGCAGTTCTCCGCGGGTGGTTCGGCCGCCGTCGTCAGTACGCTGAATGGCGACACGAACGTGCCCTTCTTCAAGGAGTACGCTGCGTCGGGCCTGACGGCTGAGACCTGCCCGGTGGTTTCGTTCTCGATCTCCGAAGACGAGTTCCGTGGACTGCCCGCCGACAAGTTGGTCGGACAGCTCGGCTGCTGGACTTACTTCCAGACGCTGAAGTCCCCCGCCAACACGAAGTTCGTGGCCGACTTCCAGGCCTGGCTCGGTAAGAGCACGGTGCCCGGTATCGTTAAGGACGGCCGCGTGACCTGCTCCCCGATGGTGCTCTCCTACGACGGCGTCTACCTCTGGAAGGCGTGCGTCGAGAAGGCCGGCTCCTTCGATGTGGATAAGGTGCGCGAGGCTTGGAAGTCCGGTGTCTCCTTCGACGGCCCGGGCGGTAAGGTCACGACCCAGCCGAACATGCACCTCACCAAGAACGTGTTCATCGGCGAAACCAAGGCCGACGGTCAGTTCAAGATCCTGAAGGCCTTCGATAACGTCTACGGCGAGCCCTGGCTCAAAGGTAAGTTCAAGTAAGCCGAATATTTGTCAGTCGTCGGTGCTTCATAGCGAGGGCGGACCTGAGGGGGTCCGCCCTCTTCCTTTGGCACGGTAGTTGCTCACTAGTAATCACGGTGCGAAAGAAACTCTTCATCATTACGGCCTTTCTCAGCCTTTTCTCATCGCTGATAGCGGAAGAGGCCCGCGAGTGCATTGCCCGCGCCGCCATCGCCAAGTCCGAAAAGAATCAGGGCGAAATTCTAAACGAGCTGATGGGCCGGGCTGATGACTCGATTCTGCCTCTATTTGATGCCTGGCGGAAAGACCGGCTCTACCTGCACGAGCCTGCGGGTGCTGCCGCAATCCCAGTCCTACTGGAAGGACCTAAAGATGCCAAAGGCGCGCAGGAGGCGATCTCGGTGGCTACCGGTAAGTCCATCGGGCTCCGCTTAGTCGGCGATAATCTCAACGCCGCCGGTCACTCGGCTAATCTCCGGCGAGTCATGAAGGCCGTCTTGGACCTCACGGCACTTTCCTCGCCTGACCGGGCCAAGAAACTCAGCGCACTGGCGGCCATCGGGCAGGGTCAGCAGGCGGAAAAATTACCTGCTCTAGAGCGCCGGTTGCCCCTGGAGACTGATCCCGCCGTGGTGAAAGCCCTTCGCGAAGCGCTGGCCCTCGTGCGGCTGAAATCTCCGGACGCCGAGGTCAAACTTGCGGCCTTGCGTGAACTCGAGTCGCTGCAGTCGCTCGCCAGCACTGACTTCATCAAGACGATGCAGAAGGACCCGGCCGTTCTTAAAGATCCACGGTTAGTCGATGCCGCGCGGACGGCTTTGCTCGCCGTGGAACGCCACCGGGTCGCGGTCGACTTCGGGGGAACGTTGTTCCGCAGCCTCAGCCTCGGGAGCATTCTGGTCATCGTGGCCCTGGGCCTTGCGATCACCTTCGGATTGATGGGGGTCATCAACATGGCGCACGGCGAGATGATCGCCATCGGCGCCTACACGACCTATGTCGTGCAGAACGTCTTCGCCAACGGACTCGCGCTTTCCCCTTTCGGTTTTTCGCTGAATATCCCCGGGATGCACACCACGGGCTGGTGGCGTGAATCTTACTTTCTCTTCGCCCTGCCGCTGAGTTTTCTCGCGGCCGCGGCCGCCGGCGTCCTGCTCGAACGCGGCGTGATTCGTTTTCTATACCGTCGTCCGCTGGAAAGCCTACTCGCCACCTGGGGCGTCTCCCTTCTGCTCCAGCAGATTCTTAAGCTGACCTTCGGTGCTAACAACGTGCAAGTCGGGAGCCCGGCCTATCTCAGCGGCAACTGGATTGTGGGAGACGTCTTGCTCGGCTGGAACCGTGTCTTCGTGATCGGTTTCGCGACGCTCATTGTGATCGGTGTCTGGTTGGTGCTCTCCCGGACTTCCGTTGGCCTGCTCATCCGCAGCGTCACGCAGAACCGGTCGATGGCCGCCTGTATGGGAGTGCGCACGGAGCGCGTCAATATGCTGACCTTCGCGCTGGGCAGCGGTCTGGCGGGATTGGCGGGCGCGTTCCTTAGTCAGATCGGCAACGTCGGACCGGCGCTCGGGCAGTCCTACGTAGTCGACAGTTTCATGGTGGTAGTCGTCGGCGGCGTGGGCGACCTCGTCGGCACGGTCATCAGCGGACTCGGTATCGGCACATTTGACCAGTTCACGCAGCAGTATTCTCCGACGGTCGCCGGCATCTTCGCTAATGTGCCCTTTATCGGCGGCGGCTTGCAGAACCTCGCCCAGGACTCGGCCGTCTTCGGCAAGATCTTGGTGCTCTGCGCCATCATCCTCTTCCTGCAGTGGCGTCCCTCCGGCCTTTTCGCCGCTCGCTCCCGAAGCCTCGACTAAGCTATGGCAACCTCTGAAAAACTTGAACCCCCCGCTCCGCCGAGCGATGCGACCGCTGCGATCCTGGTTTTCGCTGCGGTGACGATGCTCGTGCTGCCCACGCTGGATGCGTTCGGGGTCATCGACCACTTTACCCTCAATCTTTGGGGTAAGTATCTCTGTTACGCGCTGCTCGCTCTTTCGGTCGATGTGCTCTGGGGCGGGACCGGGCTGCTCTCACTCGGGCAGGGACTGTTCTTCGCGCTCGGAGGCTACATGCACGGCATGTACCTGATGCGTATGATCGGCGACCAGGGGCAGTACCACAAGCCGATCCCCGACTTCCTCGTCTTTCTGGGCTGGACCGAACTTCCCGCGTTCTGGAAGCCGTTCGAACATTTTTCCTTCGCGATGCTCATGGTCTTCCTGCTACCGGGTTTGATTGCCGGAATTTTCGGTTGGCTGGCCTTCCGTTCCCGCATCAAAGGCGTCTACTTCTCAATCCTGACGCAGGCGCTCACCTACGCCGGAGCACTGATCTTCTTCCGCAACAATACGCTGATGGGCGGCAACAATGGGTTTACCGATTTCAAGCTCGAACTCGGGTTCGCCCTGCGTGAGCCGTTGACGCAGCGCGGGCTCTTCATCGTCACGGCCGCCGTGCTTGTTGGCACGATTCTGCTGCTGCGCTGGCTGCAAGGGACGAAGTTCGGGCTGGTCCAGCGGGCGATTCGCGATGGGGAGAACCGCACGCTCTTCAGCGGCTACGCCACGCCCGCGTTCAAGCTGTTCATCTTCGTCGTGGCCGCTCTCATCGCGGCGATCGGCGGCGCCCTCTATGTGCCGCAGGTTGGCATCATCAATCCGAGTGATATGCAGACCGATAAGTCACTCGAAGCGATTGTCTGGGTAGCGGTCGGCGGGCGGGGAACCATCGCCGGCCCGATCTTGGGGGCCATCAGCGTCAACCTGCTGAAGAGCTACGCAACCCGCGCGATGCCCGACATGTGGCTGATCCTGCTCGGCGGACTCTTCCTGCTCGTCGTGCTTTTCCTGCCCGGCGGGCTGGTGAGTCTCCCCGCCCGCCTAGCCCCGCTCTGGCGCAAGTTCCGCCCCACCACTTCCGCCACCGTTTAAACCCATGGCTCATCCCTTACTCACGGTCGAAGACGTTACGAAGACGTATGATGGCTTCAAGGCTATCTCGAACCTCAACTTCTACCTCTTCGAAGGAGAACTGCGCACGGTCATCGGTCCCAATGGTGCCGGCAAGTCGACGTTCTTCGACCTCCTCACTGGGCGCACCCAGCCCGACAAGGGTAAGATCGAGTTTGGCACCGATCCGGCCGACAGCCATGACCTCACCAAACTTGATGAGGTTTCCATCAACCGACTCGGTATCGGGCGCAAGTTTCAGACACCCAGCGTCTACGCCGAACACACGGTGCGTGAGAATCTGATTCTCTCCATTCGCGGTGCTCGCGGAGTGTTCGCATCTCTCTTCCATAAGCTCGGGTCGACGGAAAACGACCGGATCGACGAACTGTTGAAACTCATCCGCCTCGAGGCGAAGGGCGAATGGAAGGCTGGCCTGCTGGCGCACGGCGAAAAACAGTGGCTAGAAATCGGGATGCTCCTGGCACAGGAGCCGCGGGTGCTGCTGGTCGATGAACCCGCCGCGGGCATGACCGATGAAGAGACCCGCCGCACCGGAGAGCTGCTGCTGTCGCTCGCCGGCAAGCACAGCCTTGTGGTGGTCGAGCATGACATGACTTTCGTGAAGCAGATTGCGGTCAATGGCCGCGTGACGGTCCTTCATCAGGGCGCCTTGCTCTGCGAAGGGAAATTTGACGATGTGCAGGCCGACGCACGTGTCCGTGAAGTCTACCTCGGCCGAGGCAAACACGGCACCCGATGAGCACCCTCCTTCATCTTCAATCTGTCGAAGCCGATATCGCCGGCTCTCGCATCCTGCGCGGCGTCGAGCTCGAGATCCGTACGGGTGAAGTTGTCGCCCTGATGGGTCGCAATGGCGTGGGCAAGACCACGACCCTCCGCACCATCACCGGATTGCTCCCCGTGCGCACGGGGGCGATTCTGTTCGGCGGGAAACCAATCCACGCCCTGCCGACGGATCAGCGGGCCCGGCTGGGCATCGGCTACGTGCCCCAGGGCCGAGATATTTTCCCGCACTTGACGGTGGAAGAAAATCTTCGCGTGGGCTTGGTCGTGCATAGCCGCAAGGGAGCCGACGCGGCAGCGGCACTGGAGCGGGTCTTCGAACTGTTCCCGGTGCTCAAAGAGATGCTAGCGCGCAAGGGCGGGGTGCTTTCAGGCGGGCAGCAGCAGCAGCTGGCCATCGGGCGGGCCCTGCTTTGCGACCCGAAGCTGCTCATTCTGGATGAACCGACGGAAGGCATCCAGCCGTCTATCATCGAGCAAATCGGCGACACACTGCGCCGCTTGCGCACGATTCCTCGCCCCGACGGCACGGGCCTGGCCATCTTGCTCGTCGAGCAGTATGTCGATTTCTGCCGCGCGGTCGCCGACCGCTATTACGCCCTCGACCGCGGCACGGTCGTTTCCTCTGGCGTGATCGCCGATCTCACGGACGAAGTGGTCCGCACCCATCTCCAAGTTTGAACGATGCACCTTCTCCCTCGCGAACGCGAAAAACTCCTGGTCGTCGTCGCCGCCGACCTCGCCCGCCGCCGACAAGCGCGCGGCCTGAAACTCAATTACCCCGAGACGATCGCCATCATCACCTATGAGATCATGGAGGGCGCGCGCGACGGGCGAACGGTAGCCGAACTGATGTCCTATGGCACCACCATCCTCAAGGAGTCCGACGTCATGGACGGCGTCGGCTCGATGATCCACGACGTGCAGGTGGAGGCCACGTTCCCCGACGGCACGAAACTCGTCACAGTCCACAATCCTATCCGCCCATGAAACCTGGAGAAATCATCCCTGCCAAGGCGCCCGACCTGGACGCCAACGTCGGCCTCAAGGAGATCACGCTCGAGGTCGCCAACACCGGCGACCGCCCTGTGCAGGTTGGATCGCACTTTCATTTTGCCGAAGCGAACGAGCTCCTGAAGTTCGACCGCGCCGCCGCCCGCGGTTTCCGCCTTAATATCGCCGCCGGCACCGCCGTGCGCTTCGAAGCCGGCGACACCCGCCGTGTCTCCCTCGTGGCCTTTGCCGGACGGCGCATGGTCTACGGTTTCAACGGCCACGTGAACGGACCTCTCTAACCATGAGCCTGCGACTTTCCCGACTCCAGTATGCCCAGATGTACGGCCCGACCGTTGGCGACCGGGTGCGCCTCGGCGACACGAACCTCTTTGCGGAAGTCGAAGCCGACCTCGTGGCAGGCGTCGGTGGCTATGGCAACGAGGTGAAGTTCGGCGGCGGCAAGGTGATCCGAGATGGCATGGGCCAGTCCTCGACCGCCTCCGATGCCGAGTCGCTCGACCTCGTCGTCACGAATGCGCTCATCCTCGACCCAGTGCTCGGGGTGATTAAGGCCGACATCGGGGTCAAGGGCGGTCGCATCGTCGGCATCGGCCATGCGGGTAATCCCGGCATCCAGTCTGGCCTCGGCTCCGCCTATCCGGATCCCGCCACCGGTAAGCCCAATCCGATGATCATCGGCGCATGCACCGAAGTGCTCGCGGCCGAAGGGTGCATCGTCACCGCTGGCGGCATCGACACGCACATTCATTTCATCTGTCCGCAACAGGTCGACGAAGCCATCAGCTCGGGTGTCACGACCCTCATTGGTGGCGGCACCGGCCCCGCCCATGGCACGTTGGCTACGACTTGCACGCCAGGCGCCTGGAATCTCCATCGTATGCTCGAAGCGGCGGAATCCTATCCGGTCCACTTTGGCTTCCTTGGTAAAGGCAACTGCTCGACGCCTGATCCGCTCCGCGAACAGGTCCGCGCCGGCGCCATTGGTCTGAAGCTCCATGAAGACTGGGGCACGACCCCAGCAGCCATCGACACGTGTCTCGGTGTCGCTGACGAACTCGATGTCCAGGTGGCGATCCACACGGACACGCTCAACGAAGCGGGCTTCGTCGAGACGACGCTCGCCGCCTTCAAGGGACGGGCAATCCACACCTACCACTCCGAAGGCGCCGGCGGCGGCCACGCCCCCGACATCATCCGCGTTTGCGGCGAGCCGAACGTGTTGCCTTCGTCCACTAATCCAACGCGTCCGTTCACGGTCAACACAATCGACGAGCATCTCGACATGCTGATGGTCTGCCATCACCTCGACGCGCGCATCCCCGAGGACGTCGCGTTCGCTGAGTCGCGCATCCGCCCCGAGACCATCGCCGCCGAAGACCGCCTGCATGACCTGGGCGCGATCTCGATGATGTCTTCCGACTCGCAGGCGATGGGCCGTATCGGCGAAGTGGTATGCCGCACCTGGCAGACCGCCCATAAGATGAAAGAGCAGTTCGGCGCCCTCGCCGGCGATTCGCATGCAGCCGCCGACAACTTCCGCATCCTGCGTTACCTCGCCAAGTATACGATCAACCCAGCGATCACGCACGGCATCGCCCACGTGGTCGGTTCGCTCGAGGTCGGCAAGGCCGCGGACTTCGTAGTCTTCAAGCCGGCGCTCTTCGGCGCAAAGCCGGAGATGGTCCTTCGCGGAGGGTTCATCGCCTGGGCCAACATGGGTGATCCGAACGCCTCCATCCCGACCCCGCAGCCGACCTTCTACCGTCCGCAGTGGGGCGGCACGGGCAAGGCGATGAACCGCACGAGCATGACATTCGTCAGCGCGGCGTCCCTCGCCGATCCGCGCGGGCCCACCTCGATCGGACTTTCCCGCCGCCTCGAAGCGGTCCGCCACTGCCGCAAGATCGGCAAGGCCGACATGGTGCTCAACGCAGCCATGCCGCGCATCGTGGTCGATCCAGAGACTTACCGCGTCACCGCCGACGGCGTACACCTCACCTGTGAGCCAGCTAAAATTCTCCCGCTGGCCCAGCGCTACCACCTCTTCTGAGATGACCATCCTTTGCCTTGTCCGCGGCCCTGTCCTCACGCCCGACCTTTCGCTTTCGGAAGTACCAGTGCGCGCGGAACGACGCGATGTGGCGAAGCGGATCTGGCGGACGACGGCTGAAGACGGCACCCCGTTCGGCTTCGAGCTCGAGAGGCCGTTCAAACACGGCGACACGATTCTGCAGGCCGCCGAGGTCCGCTATGTTATCCGGCAGATTCCGGAGCCAGTGCTCTGCGTCTCGCTTGATATGGCGGGCACCGCCGCCGCCGGCCTCGGCTGGGCGTTTGGCAACCTCCACCTCGAAGCTTCCACCGAGCCCGGACGACTGATTGTCGCCGACTCGCCTGTCGCCCGTCGCCTGCTCGAGAAACTCTGCCTGCCATTCTCCGCCGACATGCTTGTCTTCCGCCCCGGGCACTTCGCCCGCGGACCTCTTCCCGCTCATGAATTCGGCCCCAGCCACCAGCACTGATACCGGTTGGCTGCTCGGGTTGCTCCAGGCTTCCGATGCGCTTTACCCGACAGGTTCGTATGCGCACTCCTTCGGGCTCGAAGGGATGATCGATGCCGGCGCGGTCCGCGATCGCACAACTTTGCGGGCTTTCTTGCTGAATTCCGTGCTCCCCTCGTTGCGCAACGTCGACCTACCGCTCGCCGCCCACGCATGGAAGGCCTTTGGCGCCTGCGATTGGTCCGCCGTGGCCGAGGTTTGCGTCTTGGCTTCCGCGCTGCGTGCTCCGCGCGAACTGCGTTCCGCCGCGGAAGCCATCGGCCGCCAGCGGGCTGAACTCTTGGCGAACGTCCATGAATACGAACTCGCCCGGGAGTTCCTGCGTCGCGCCGGCGAAGGGTCCTGGCCGCATTGCACCGCGGTCTCCGCCGCCCTCGAGGCGCGCGTCCACGGCGCGCCGCTCGCGGCAGTGCTGGCTGCGGTCTGCTATGCGTCCGTCGCCGGCGTGATTGCCGCGGCCACGAAGCTCCTCCGCTTGGGCCAGAACGCCGCGCAAAGCCTGCTCACCGAGATGGTGTCGCTCTGCCCCGCGATGGTCGGTCCGGCCTGCGAGCTGCCACTCGACGAGATCGGCTGGTTTAATCCCTGGCTCGACGCAGCTTCGGCCCGCCACGAGACCGCCAACGCCCGCCTCTTTATTTCCTGACGACCATGACTCCTCCCCGCTCTCCTCGCATCGGCATCGGCGGCCCAGTCGGCTCCGGCAAGACGATGCTGTGCCTCCGCCTCTGCCAGACGTTGCGCGAGCGCTACTCGATGGCGGTCGTGACGAACGACATCTACTGCTCCGAGGACGCGGAGTTCCTGCGCAAGCATGCTGCGCTACCCGAAGGCCGCATTCTCGGTGTCGAGACCGGTGGCTGCCCGCACACGGCCATCCGCGACGACACGACGATGAACGAGCAGGCCTGCCAGCAACTCGAAGCGGCCATCCCGGACCTCCAGCTCCTGCTGGTCGAGAGCGGCGGTGACAATCTCACCGCGACGTTCTCGCCGGAACTCGTCGATTCCTTCATCTATGTGATCGACGTCGCCGAGGGTGAGAAGATCCCGCGTAAGGGCGGTCCGGCCATCCGCCACAGCGACCTGCTCATCATCAACAAGATCGACCTCGCCCCGCTCGTCGGCGCCGATCTTTCGGTCATGGATCGCGACGCCAAGGTCCAGCGTGGTGAAAGGCCGTTTGTCTTCTGCGACCTGAAGCGCCACCACAACCTCGACCAGGTCATCGCGTGGATTGAGCGCGAAGTACTCTTCGCCCGCAAGGCCCGCGCTTCGTGAACGCGCTCGACGGACATCTCCATTTGCGCGCCGTCCGGGCTTCGGATGGCAGCACGGCGTTGTCTACTCAGTCGTTCCGTGCACCATTCCACCTGAGTAAGCCGAACTGGGATCCGGACGCGGAAGTCTTGCACGCCCAGGTCGTCAACCCGACCGCCGGTATCCTTGAAGGCGATCTGCTCGAATCTTCGATCTCGGTCGACGTCGGCGCGGCGTTGCTCGTCACCACGCCAAGCGCGAGCCGCCTGTTCCGCATGACCGAGGGTGGCCATGCGACCGGTCGCCAGCATTTCACCGTCGCTTGCGACGCGACCCTGGAAGTCTTTCCTGAGCCCATCGTACCGCACCGCGGCTCGACCTACTTCCAGGAGACCACCATCGACGCCGCGGAAGGCTCGACGCTGCTCTTCATCGACCAATTGATGCCGGGACGTCTCGCTCATGGCGAAGCGTGGACCTGGGACCGCCTCGTGCTTGGCCTAACCGTGCGCCGTGAGGGTGAACTCATCCTGCGTGAACGTTTCGACCAGACCGGAGCTTCGCTTCGGTCGCTGGCGGAATTCTCGGGCACGGGTGTCGGCTCCTGCTTCGCCAATATCGTCTTCTTGCCGCCGACGATGGAAATAGACCCGAGCTGGCGCGCCGAGATCGCCGCGCTTCATCGCGATGGCGTCTGGCTGGGCGTTAGCCGCCTCCGCCAGATCGGCTGGAGCATCCGCATTGTTTCTCCTGATCCGATTCGGCTACGAGATACCCTGGCGAGCCTTCGGTCGACACTTAGACTGTCTTATCCGCGACTGGGTTGCGGCCTGCGGCGGCCTTGAGCTGTCGTTGCGTCGCGGTAAAAAAACGGAAAGCACCCCAGGCGATTAGGGCGATGGCGGCCAAGACCATGAGCGTCGCAGCCGGGTGACGGGCGAGATGATCGGCGGTCCAGACGAACTCGTCCCCGTCGTGTCCGCCTTCGTGGCCAGGGTGGGCCTGGGCGGTGATGCTCGTGAGGACGCAGGCCAAGATGATGATCCAGAATCGGAGCATCGGGAGGATGGTCGGCAGGTTTGTACCCATGCGTTACCTCAGCAATTCGCATGCCGAGAGACGTTTTTTACCGCGCTTGCACAAAAACAGGCTTCACGATGCAGCCACTGTCCGAATCTGTCCAAGTTTAGGCATCCGCTTGCGGTTAGGGGCCAAACGAGGTGCATTATCAATCCCCGCATGCCTGAACTCGCTGAAGTCGAATATTTCCGCCGACGCTGGAATCCTGGCATTGGCCACAAGGTCGCAAAGGTCTTCTTGAATCCTAAGGCCCGAGTCGGACGCGGCGTGGATGCGAAGGCGATGACCAAGGCGCTCACGGGCGCGAAACTCCTGGAGTCTTTCGCTGCGGCGAAGCAGATGGCGTTCCGTTTTTCTGGCAACATCTGGATCGGCGTACATCTCGGGATGACGGGTCGCCTCGAAGCCGGCGACGCCGATCGTGAGCCGACTCCCTACGATCACTTCAAGCTGACGATGACCGGCGGCAAGGAACTCGCCTTCGTCGACCCTCGGCAGTTCGGCCGCATCCAGTTTTGGCAAGGCGAAGGCGTGCCGCCGTGGTGGGAAAAGATCCCGCAAGCGATCCTCTCGCCCGAATTCACCGTCGGCGTGGTCGAGGTCTTCCTGCGGCGCCGCGCTCGCACATCGATCAAGCCGGTACTGCTCATGCAGGAGCGCTTCCCTGGCATCGGCAATTGGATGGCGGACGAAGTCCTTTGGCGTGCCGGCTTCCATCCTCAAGCCAAGGGCGGATCATTTGGTCCGAAGTCCGTGCGCAAACTGCATGCGACCTTGCGCGAGGTCTGCGCGGAGGCGATGGAGGTCATCGGCAAGGATTGGTCCGACCCGCCTGACAGCTGGCTCTTCAACCATCGCTGGAAAGACGGCGGTCGTTGCCCGCGTTCAAAGAAGCCTCTCGTCCGCGAAGACGTCGGCGGCCGCACCACGTGCTGGTCGCCGGAGCGGCAGGTGCTGGGCGCCGAACGCCGTTGACCTTCCGCGCGCTCGCGCGAATTTGAACCCATGCGCGTCACCGGCGGCATCGCACGAGGCATCCAGCTCCGCGTTCCCACGCAGGGAGGCGTGCGCCCGGCCACGGATTACATCCGCGAGGCCGTCTTCAACTCGCTCGCGGCCTTCGTACCCGGCACAGCGGTACTCGACCTCTTCGCTGGCACCGGTGCCTACGGACTCGAATCGTTGAGTCGTGGCGCGCTGCGCGCGACCTGCGTTGATCAGCGCATTGGCTCTGAGCTGACGGCCAACGCCGCCGCGGTCGCGAAGTCGATGGGCCAGGCCGAGCTTCCCTTCACCAAGATCACCGGCGACGCGACCAAGCCCGGCGTGGCTGAAGGCCGCTTCGACCTGGTCTTCGCCGATCCGCCCTGGGAGCTGTGGCAGACGAAGGGCGCGGAGATCGCCGCGACAGCAGTGAGCTATGCCGAAGAAGGCGCCCATGTGCGCGTGATCCTCGAGGCCCCCGGCGGTTACGAAGTCCCGGTCCCCGAAGGCTGGAAGCTGCGCAAGGTGATCGGCAAAGGCAAAGGCCAGCCCGCCGCGTCGGTCCTCGTCCGTAAGTCCGCGGAGTGATTAGCCGTCGAGCGACCGGTGCTTTTCCCAGACGCGCAGCTGCGCGAGCATGAGCGCGCCGCCGACGAGCGCGGCGGCTTCGACGCGCAGGATGCGATCACCAAGGTGCGCGAAAGCGAAACCGGCATTCCGCAACACCACACGTTCCTCATCGGCGAAGCCACGCTCGGGTCCAATCGCGAGCACGGCGGCGATCGCCGGTGAAGAAATTTCCGGAGCGCCCGCCGCTTCATAGGGATCGAGCGCGAGCTTCCATGCGTTCGCATCGAGCCCGACGAGTGCTTCGGCGAGCGAGCCGACGCGCGTCACCTTAGGCACGAGCGTCGAGCAGGCTTGCTCGGTTCCCTTGAGGACGTGCTCGCGCCACTCGCCGTCTTTCCAGAGCGAGCTGGTGAGGTAACCCGGATCACCTTTCGCGGATTCAAAGAAGACGATGCGCGCGGCGCCGAGGCTCGCGAGGTCGTGGAGGATTTTCTTCGCGGTCTGCGGACGCGGCAGGCCGATGAGCACCGTCAGCGGTAGACGCGCCTGTGGAGATTTTTCCCAGGCGACTGCGAAGGTCAGCTGCGGTGCGAGCGTCGTGATCGTGGCGATACCGCGCAGGCCGTTCTCGATGCCGACGTGGAACGTGCCGCCGACCGCGAGTCCGACCGTCTCGCGCAGGTGTCGGGCGCGGGCGTCGTCGGGGGGGAGCCCGATCTTGGCTTCGTCGACGGTTATGAGCACCAGATTCACCTCTACTAAGGTGGGTGGCCGGTCTGGACTGGCGAGAGGGAAGGGCGCTAACGCTTGCAGGTCTGGCCTCCCTATTTAATATCTCGGCATGGACCTTTCGGAATTCCGTAAAGAGTACGCGGCGCACGGCATTGACCGTCATGAGCTGCTCGATCAGCCGTTGGCCCAATTCAAGGCGTGGTTCGAGCAGGCCAAGACCGCCGGGGTGATCGAGCCCAACGCCATGGTCCTCTCGACCCTCGGGCTGGATGGCTTTCCCTCTTCCCGGACCGTCCTGCTCAAGGCTGCCGACGAGCGCGGGTTCTCCTTCTTTACTAACTACGACAGTAAGAAGGGGGAGGAAATCGCCGTGAACCCCCGGGCCACCCTCCTTTTCCCGTGGTTTTCCCTGGAGCGACAGATTCACATAACAGGTTCATTGATAAAGACTTCCGAGGAAGAGTCTTTGACCTATTTTGCGCGCCGACCCTACGGCAGTCAGCTGGGGGCTTTAGCCTCCGACCAGAGCGATATTATCGCCGATCGCGGGGTCCTAGAGGCGCGATTGGCGGAACTCAAAGCCAAGTACCCGGAGGGCCAGGTCCCGAAGCCCCCCCATTGGGGCGGGTACCGTCTGGTCCCGACCAGCTTCGAATTCTGGCAGGGGCGCACCAATCGGCTCCACGACCGCTTCCATTACACCCCGAATAAGGGCGTTTGGGACATCGTGCGCCTCTCTCCGTAATCGGGTTACTGGGATTAGTTTACCTAATAGGGGGGCCTATTGACCCTTACTCTGGGCATGGGGGTGCTCGCAGGGTTGACCATCCTGCTGGGAATCGTTCACCAATCCTTTCCCGCGTCTAAATGCGCCCTCTTTTCCTCCTCAGTCTCTTTGCCCCAGCCTTCGCTCTCGCGAACGAAGAAGGCGTCAATCCGAAGGCCACCGACCTTACCAGCTTCACGGTCACCATCCCGGTCTCCAACTCCATCCTGACCACCTGGATTCTGGCCGCCGTCATCATCATCGCGATCCGCGTGCTGGTCGGCACCCCGAAAATCATCCCCAGCAAGGGACAGGCGTTGGTGGAAAGCATGGCTTCCGGACTGCGTGATGCTCTCGAGCCGATCGTCGGTAAGAGCATGATCGGCAAGGTATTCCCGACCCTCTGTGGCTTCTTCATCTTCATCCTCTTGATGAATTGGAGCGGCCTGCTTCCTGGAGTCGGCACCATCAAGTACAATGCGCATGGTCACTGGCTCGACGCCATTCGGCCGGCGACTTCCGACCTTAACACCACCCTCGCGCTGTCGATCATCTCGTTCGTCGCCTGGACCTATTTCGTGCTGCGCTATGCGGGCTTCAAGGTGCTGATTTTCGACCTCTTCGGTAACAAGGCGGATAAGAAGGAGCTCAGCTTCCCGATGTGGCTCATGCTGAGCTTCATCTTCCTCGGCGTCGGCGGCATCGAAGTCGTCTCCATCGCCTTCCGCCTCATCTCCCTTTCGTTTCGACTCTATGGGAACGTCTTCGGCGGCGAAAACCTGATCCACGCACTCGGCAACATCGCTAGGTTCGTCGTCCCCGCCGTCGCCGGATTGCTCGAAGTCCTCGTGGGGCTCATTCAGGCCTTCGTCTTCACGCTCCTCTCTGCCGTCTATATCGGCCTCATCTGTAACCACGAAGGCGGCCACGACGACGAGCACGCCCATTGATCCCTTTCGCTTTCAAGGCGTGCGACATGCCGGGAGTCCCCCGGCGGCGCGTTGAGAAAAACCAAAACATAAAACAACATGATCATCGCTGAAATCACTGGTTCCCTCCCTGCCGCTGCCGGCTGTCTCGCTGCCGCTATCGGCGTGGGTCTCGTTGGCGCCAAGGCCGTCGAATCCGTGGGTCGCAATCCGGATGCTTCCGGTAAGATCCTCGTCCAGTCCATCCTGGGCATGGCTCTCGCCGAAGCCGTCGCGTTCTACGCGATCTTCCTCGCGAAGTAACCGGTCACGTGGCGAGGCCCCGCGAGGGGCCCGCCACTTCTCTTTCCCAGCGCTGAAACCCACATCTATTTCAAAGTCCTCACCATGACCTTCCTCTCCGCCCTCCTCGCCGCCGAACCCGCGCACGAAGCCGCGCACGCCGCTTCAGCCGCCGCCGAATCCTCCGGCCCCCTCGGCGATATCATCAAGCTCTTCGGCAGCTTCGGCGTCGATGGACCGCACCTCCTCGTCCAGGTCGTCAATTTTACCATCCTCGCCGTCGTTCTCTACAAGTTCGCCATCAAGCCGGCGCTCGGCCAGCTCGAGGAACGCATCCACCAGGCTGAGCAGCTCCAAAAGGACCGCTCCGCAGCCGAGGCCCAGCTCGCCGCCGCGCAGAAGACCGCGGAAGCCAAGTTGGTCGCCGCTTCCGACGAAGCCGCCAAGATTCTCGCGGACGCCCGTAACTCCGCCAAGCAGGCCGTCGAAGCTGCCAAGGCCGAAGCCCAGGCAGCGCAGACTGATGTCATCGCCAAGGCGAAGGCCGCGATTGAAGCCGACCGCGTGAAGATGATGAACGAAGTCCGCGGCGAAGTTTCCCGCCTCGTGGTCGAGACCGCCGCCAAGGTGCTTGAACAGAATCTCGACGACGCCCAGCGCGGCCGCCTCAACGAGGCCGCCGTCAAGCAGCTCGCCCGCTAATCCTTTCCGATGTCTGCCGCCACCGTCCGAGCCGAAGCTAAGCGCCTCCTCGCTCTCTCTTTAGAGGGCGGAGCGGTTTCCGCCGATCTTGTCGGCGCCGTGCTCGCCGCGCTGACGAAATCTCGTCCGGCGCACCAGCTGCGCCCGCTCTTGCGCGCCTACCTCGCCAACGTCCGTCGCGAGCTCGCCCGTGGCGAAGCCCGCATCGAACACGCCGGTCCGCTCGCCGTTGCCGAAGCCGACGCGATTGCCGCCCATTTCTCCAAGGTGCTCGGTCGCACCGTCCGCCCGGTCGCCCGCCGCAACGATGCGTTGCTCGGCGGTTTCCGCGTGCGCGTGGGTGACGATGTCACCGATCTCACGGCCTCGCTCCGCCTGGCCAACCTCGCCAAGTCTCTTTCCTGAACTCCTCCCCAACCTTAACCCGATTTACTAAATACAATGAGCAACGCGATCGACCAGATCCAGAAAGCCATCGCCGGCCTTGATACCCGCGCCGGCAAATCCAACGTCGGCACCATCGTTTCCCTCGCGGACGGTGTCGCCTCCATCGACGGCCTCTCCGGCGTCATGATGAACGAGATGATTGAACTCCCCGGAGGCCTGCAGGGCGTCGCCCTCAATCTCGCCGAAGACACCGTCGGCTGCGTCATCATGGGTGACATCTCCAAGCTGAAGGAAGGCATGGAAGCCAAGACCACTGGTCGCCTTCTCTCCATCCCGGTCGGCAAAGGCCTGCTCGGTCGCGTCGTCGATGCCCTCGGCAACCCGCTCGACGGCAAGGGACCCATCGTCTCCAGCGAACGCTACCCGGTCGAAAAGATCGCCCCGGGCATCATCCCCCGCAAGTCCGTCGACCAGCCGATGCAGACGGGCATCATGGCTATCGACGCCATGATCCCGATTGGCCGCGGACAGCGCGAATTGATCATCGGTGACCGCGCCACAGGCAAGACCACCATTGCGATCGACACGATCATCAATCAGGCCAACGCCAACCGCGTCGGTCTCGCCTCGGGCGACGCCAACTTCCGTCCGGTATTCTCCATCTACGTCGCCATCGGCACGAAGAACTCCTCCATCGCCCGCACGATCGGCACCCTAGAAAAGGCTGGCGCCATGGAATTCACCGTGGTCGTCGCCGCTTCCGCCGCCGACAACGCCGCCAATCAGGTCTTCGCTCCTTTCTCCGGCACCGCCATCGGCGAGTGGTTCATGGAAAACGGTCAGGACGCGCTTATCGTCTATGACGATCTCTCGAAGCACGCCGCCGCGTATCGCCAGATCTCGCTGATCCTGAAGCGCCCCTCTGGCCGCGAAGCCTACCCAGGCGACGTCTTCTACCTTCACTCCCGCCTCCTCGAGCGCTCCGCCCGTCTGGCCGGCAAGGGCTCGCTCACTGCTCTGCCGATCATCGAGACGCAGGCCGGCGACGTGTCCGCATACATCCCGACCAACGTGATCTCGATCACCGACGGTCAGGTGTTCCTCCAGACCGACCTCTTCAATCAGGGTATCCGCCCCGCCGTCTCCGTCGGTCTCTCCGTTTCGCGCGTCGGTTCCGCCGCGCAGATTAAGGCCTTTAAGCAGGTCGCCGGTAAGGTGAAGGGCGAGCTCGCCAATTACCGCGAACTCGCGGCCTTCGCGCAGTTCGGCTCCGACCTCGATGCGCAGACCAAGGGCATCCTCGATAAGGGCGACCGTTTCGTGGAACTCTTCAAGCAGCCTCCGACCGCTCCTAAGTCGGCGGAAATCCAGTGCGGCATTATCTGGGCCATGCAGAACGGCTTCTTCAACGACATGCCGGTCAAGTCCGTCCAGTCCGCCGCCGCTTCGCTTCAGACGCACCTCGAGACCGCCAAGCCTGCCATTCTCACCAAGATTCGCCAGGGCAACAAAATCGAGAAGGACGGCGAAGCCGAACTCCGGTCCGCCTGCGAGACCTGGCGCCGTAGCTTCAAGGCCTGAGCCGTTTCTCACCTCACTTCCTAACCGACACGTTTCATGCCTAAGGGACTCCGCGAGATCCGTAACCGAATTAAATCGGTTAAGAGCACCGGCCAGATCACCCGGGCGATGCAGCTCGTCGCGTCTTCGAAGATGAAGCGCGCCCAGGATTCGGCCCGTGCCGGTCGCGCTTATGCCGAATTGCTCGGCGAGATTCTCGATACCGCCCAGTCCAAGGTCGGCGATTTCACGCACCCGTTGCTCACCAAGCGCGAGGTCAAGGTCCGCGGTATTCTGCTCGTCACTCCCGATAAGGGTATGGCCGGCGCGCTGAACGGCAACCTGGTCCGTCTCGCCGCTGAACAGAAGGATGCGGTGTTTGTCTGTATTGGTCGTAAGGGCGCACAGGCGCTCGCCCGCTCCGGCCGCAAGGTCCTCGCCGATTTCCCCGTCACCGACCGCGCGAATTTCAACGAAGTCCGTCCGGCCGCCGAATACCTCCTTAAGGCTTTCAGCGATGGAGTGGTCGACACGGTCGAAGTCCTCTTCGCCTACTTTAAGAACACCATGGTACAGGCTCCCCGCGTCCAGCAGCTCCTGCCGGCCGACAGCCTCGTCAACCAGGCTCGCGAATTCCGCGCCAAACTCGGCCTGCCCGAGCCAAAGTCCGCCGCCGACGCGCGTGACATGATTTTCGAACCGTCGGCCGCCGACATCCTTAATCAACTGCCTGCGCTTTTCTTCAAACAGGCGGTCTACCAGGCCGTCCTCGAAGCCAAGGCTTCCGAATTCAGCGCCCGCATGGTCGCCATGAAGGCCGCCACGGATAACGCCAAGAAAATCGCCGCCGCGCTTTCGCTGGAATATAATAAGGCCCGCCAGGCCGCGATCACCCAGGAAATCCTGGAGCTCACCGCCGGCGCCGCCGCCCAGTAATCTTTTTCCTCCCCACCCACTTATACAAATATCATGAGCACTAAAGGAACGATCACCCAGGTCCTCGGCGCCGTCGTCGACGTCCAATTCCCCGCCGACAAGGTCCCCGAGATCTACAACGCGATTCAGATTGACTACAAAGTCGAAGGTAAGGCCACCCGCCTCATCCTCGAGGTCCAGCAGCACCTCGGCAACGGCCTCGTCCGCGCCGTCGCGATGACCACCACCGAAGGCCTGGTGCGCGGCAGCGAAGCCATCGACACCGGCGCCCCGATCACCGTGCCCGTCGGCAACGGCGTCCTCGGCCGCATCTTTAACGTCACCGGCGATGCCGTCGACGAACGCGGTCCCGTGGAGCACACGAAGCGCTACCCGATCCACCGTCTGCCTCCGCCCCTGACGGAGCAGGCCACCTCCGCCGAACTTCTCGGCACAGGCATCAAGGTTATCGATCTGATCTGTCCCTTCGTGAAGGGCGGAAAAGTCGGCGCCTTCGGTGGTGCCGGCGTCGGCAAGACCGTCGTCATCATGGAGCTGATCAATAACATCGCGATGAAGCAGGGCGGCTTCTCCGTCTTCGCCGGCGTCGGCGAGCGCTCCCGCGAAGGTAATGACCTTTACCACGAAATGTCCGAAGCGGGCGTTATCGACCAGAAGGACCTCTCTAAGTCCAAGGTGGCCCTCGTGTACGGCCAGATGAACGAGCCGCCTGGCGCTCGTATGCGCGTCGCCCTCTCGGCCCTCGCGATGGCTGAATTCTTCCGCGACGAACAGAACCGCGACGTGCTCCTCTTCGTCGACAACGTCTTCCGTTTCTCGCAGGCCGGCTCCGAAGTGTCCGCGCTCCTCGGTCGCTCCCCCTCCGCGGTGGGTTACCAGCCGACGCTCGCTTCTGAAATGGGCAACCTCCAGGAACGCATCACCTCGACCAAGAAGGGCTCGATCACGTCCTTCCAGGCCGTGTACGTCCCGGCGGACGATTTGACCGACCCGGCTCCCGCCAACACCTTTGCCCACCTTGACTCGACCGTCGTGCTCGAGCGCCGCATCGCCGAACTGGGCATCTACCCGGCCGTCGACCCGCTCGCATCCACTTCGACCGCGCTCGCGCCCGAAGTCGTCGGCGACCGCCACTTCCGCGTCGCCCGCGGCGTTCAAGGCCTCCTGCAGCGCTATAAGGACCTCCAGGACATCATCGCGATTCTCGGTCTGGATGAGCTTTCCCCTGACGACAAGCTCGTCGTCTTCCGCGCCCGTAAGGTGCAGAAGTTCCTCTCCCAGCCCTTCCACGTTGCCGAAATCTTCACGGGCTCGCCCGGTAAGTATGTCGCGCTCGACGACACCCTGCGCGGCTTCGAAATGATCCTCGCCGGCGAACTCGACCAGGTGAACGAGAACGACTTCTACATGAAGGGTGGCATCGACGAAGTGCTCGAAGCTTCGGCGAAGTCCAAGAAATAAGCCACATGTCCCTTACGGTCGAAATCGTCACTCCTGATCGTCGCGCCTACGAAGGCCCGGCGGACAGCGTGACCCTGCCCACCGCTATGGGCAGCATCGGCATCCTGCCCGGCCACCTTCCGATCACCGCGATCGTCGCCGCCGGCGAAATCATCGTGACGGTCGAAGGCAAGGTCACCCGCCTCGCCATCGATCAGGGCTTCGTTCGCGTCGTCGCGAACAAGGTTTCGGTCGTCACCGAAGCGGCCATTGACGAAGCCAAGATCGACCTGAAGTCGGTCGAGAACGCCGAGGCTCGTGCTCGTGAGGCGGTGGAAGCCGCCCGTGGACAGAAGGATATCGACCCCGTCGAAATCGCCAAGATGGAGCAGATCCTCCGCTTCGCGCTCGTGCAGCGCTTGGTGAAGGGGCGCTCTTCGCCCGGCTTGTCGGAGTAAGTTGCCGTTTCTCGGCGGCGACTCGCCGTTTTTCGTTTAAAGTCATTTAAGCGGAACTTGCCCCTCCTCGCGGAGCGGACAGAGTTCCCTTGTGATTAAAACTGCGATCACGGTTTCACTCGTCGCCCAGGCTAAGGGCGGACCGTTCGTTTATTGGGACGGACTCGACGCCGCCGCGACCTCCGCCGCGAGGCTCGGGTTTGACGCGATCGAGATTTTTGCCCCTTCGGCGGCTTCGATCGATCGCCCCGCGCTCCACACCTTGCTGAAGAAGCATGGGCTCGTCGTGGCAGCCTTCGGCACCGGCGGCGGCTGGCTTGTCCATAAATGGCACCTGACGCACGCCGACCCGGAGATCCGCCGACAGGCCCGTGAATTCATCCGGGCCATTATCGACCTCGGCGGCGAGTTCAAGGCGCCGGCCATCATCGGCTCGATGCAGGGCAAGGCCGAAGGCGATGTCACCCGCGAGCAGGCGCTCACCTGGCTCGCCGAAGCGCTGGAAGACCTGGGCGCCCATGCCAAGCAGCACGGCGTGCCTCTCCTTTACGAGGCCCTGAATCGCTACGAAACCAATCTGCTCAACCGCCAGCTGGATGCGGCTAAGTTCTTCGAGACGCTGCAGACGGATAACGTCAAGCTGCTCTGCGACCTGTTCCACATGAACATCGAGGAAATCTCCAATGCAGAGACTTTGCGCGCCTGCGGCCGCCATGTCGGCCATGTCCATTTCGCCGACAGTAATCGTCGGGCCATCGGCTTCGGCCACACGGAGGCCGCCCCTGTCATCGCGGCCCTGCAGTCCCTCGGCTTCGCGGGGTATCTTTCCGGCGAAATCCTCCCGCTGCCCGACCCCGAAGCCGCTGCCGCTCAGACAATCAAGGTGATCCGCCAACACTTACCCCGCTAAGACCATGCTCAAGCACCAGCTCATTCATCCCAAGATCAACGAAGTGCTCGGCCGTGCTGGCCACCACTCCGTGATTCTCATCGCTGATGGTAATTATCCTGCCTGGACGAAGCGCGGCCCCAACGCCGAACTGGTCTCATTGAATCTCTCACCCGGCATCCCGACCGTCGCCCAAGTGCTCCGGGCGGTGCTTAGCGCGGTGCCAGTTGACGCCGTCAACACGATGGGGATCCCGGCCGACGATCCCTACGCGCAGAAGGGGGAGCCACCCGTCTGGGCTGAGTTCCGCCAGGAAGTGAAAGCCGCCGGGCTCAAACTCGAGCTGCACCCCGTGCTGAAGTGGGATTTCTACAAGGCCGTCGAATCCGCCGACCACATTCTCACCATCCAGACCGGCGACCAAGCCCTCTGGGGTAACGTGCTCCTCACCGTTGGCTGCCGCACGGCCTAAACTTTCGCACCATGAAAACGCGTCCGCTCGGCAAGACCGGGATCAATCTACCCATCCTGAGTTTCGGCGCCTCGTCGCTCGGCCAGGAATTCCGCAGTGTCGCCCTCGACGACGCCTTGAAGTCCGTCCAGGTCGCCCTCGACTGCGGCCTCAACTTCATCGACACCTCGCCCTTCTACGGCCGCGGCATATCTGAAGTACTCCTGGGCGTCGCCCTCCGCGGCGTCCCGCGCGATAGTTATACGTTATGCACTAAACTCGGCCGCTACGACCTCGCGCATTTCGACTTCAGCGCCCGGCGCGTCGCGGAAAGTATCGACGTCTCCCTGCACCGCCTCGGCACGGACCACCTTGATATCGCCCTCTGTCACGATATCGAGTTCGTCCCGATGCAGCAGATTGTCGACGAGACGATTCCCGCGCTGCGCAAAGCCAAGCAGGCCGGCAAGATTCGCGCCCTCGGTTTCAGCGGCTACCCGCAGAAAATCTTCAAATTCATCTGCGACCAGACCGACGTGGACTGCGTGCTGAGCTATAACCAGTACACGCTCCAGAACACCCGCTTTGCCGATGAGACGGTGCCCTATCTGAAAGCCAAGGGCATCGGCGTGATGAATGCCGGCCCTTTTAGCGCCCGCTTGCTCACCAACGCGCCTTTGCCCGCCTGGCTCAAGGAGCCCGAGAACGTCAAGGCCGCCGCCCGCGCCGCCGCCGCCCATTGCGCCTCCAAGGGCGTCGATATCGCCAAGGTCGCCCTGCAGTTTTCGCTGATGCATGAAGACATCACCACGACGGTCTCGGGTAGCGCGAACCCCACTAACATCCGCAACTGGGCCAAGTGGGCCGAGGAGCCGGTCGATCGCCAGCTGCTCACGGAAGTGCTCCAGATTTTCGCCCCGGTGAAGAACCTCGGGCACCTGGAAGGCCTCAAGGAGAACAACTAAGCCGATGAAAGCCATTCGTCTCGACCAGCCGCAGCAGTTCGTCCGCATCGATATTCCGGAGCCGCCCGCTCCTGGCCCGGGCGAGGCGGTCGTGCGCGTCCACCGCATCGGTATCTGCGGCACCGACTACGGAGGCTATCTCGGGAAAATGCCCTTCTATTCGTACCCGCGCATCCCCGGCCACGAACTGGGTGTCGAGGTGATTGCCATTGGCGAGGGCGTGCAGAACGTCAAAATCGGCGACCGCTGTTCGGTCGAGCCGTATATCAATTGCCAACAGTGTTACAGTTGCCGCCGAGGTTACACCAACTGCTGCGAAAAGCATCTCACGCTGGGCGTGATGTGCGACGGCGGCATGGCGGAAAAATTCCTGCTCCCGGCTCGCAAGCTGCACACCTCCACGAAGCTTTCCTACGACCAGCTCGCGCTCGTCGAGACGCTCGCCATCGGCTGTCACGCCGTCGACCGCGCCGCCCCTAAGGCCGGTGAGACCGTCCTGGTCATCGGCGCGGGCCCAATCGGCCTTTCGGCCGTCGAGTTCGTCAAGGTCTCCGGCGCGAAGTGCGTCGTCATGGACATGAACGCGGATCGCTTGAAGTTCTGCACCGATGTCATGAAGGTCGATGCGGTGATTCAGGCGAAGGGAGACGGCTCGGAAGTCCCCGCCCTTGCCGCGCTGACGAACGGGCAGCTGGCCGATGTCGTCATTGATGCGACGGGCAGCAACAAATCGATGGTGGCCTGCTTCGCCTATGCGACGTTCGCCGCCCGCGTAGTCTATGTGGGCATCACGCAACAAGAACTCACCTTCCCGCACGCCCCACTGCTGCATCGTCGGGAGCTGACCATCATGGCCAGCCGTAACGCACACACGAAGGACTTTGCACGCATCATCAAGCTTATCGAGGACGGCGTGATCGACACCAAGCCTTGGATCACGCACCACGCGAAGTTCGATGACATGATCGCGGTCTTCCCGACTTGGCTGAAGCCAGAATCAGGCGTGATCAAGGCGATCGTCGACGTCGTCTGACCGCATGCGCCTCGACGCCCACCAGCACTTCTGGTCATACGACGCGGCGCAATATCCGTGGATCCCGCCGGGTTCCGCGCTCCACCGCAGCTGGCTGCCGGAAGACCTCGCCGCACTGCAACAGCCGCTGGGCTTTGACGGCTCCATCGCGGTTCAGGCGCGCCAGGTAATCGAGGAGTCCGACTGGCTGCTAGGGCTCGCCGATAAGCACGCGACTGTGAAGGGCGTCGTCGGCTGGGTCGATCTGCGCTCCGAGCGCGTCGATGTCGACTTGGCTCGACTGGCGAAGCACCCGAAGTTCGTCGGGGTGCGTCACGTGGTTCAAGAGGAACCCGATGATCATTTCATGCTCGGGAAAGATTTCCAGCGCGGTATCTCCAAACTGCACGCGCATGGCCTGACCTACGATATCCTGATCTACCCCAAGCAGCTTGAGGCCGCTACGCACCTCGCGGAGACCTTTCCGCAACAGCCCTTCGTCCTCGATCACATCGCCAAGCCACGCATCAAGGACGGCACAATTGAGCCTTGGAAGTCGCAGCTGCGACGCCTGGCTCGGCTGCCCAACGTCTATTGTAAGGTCTCCGGGATGATCACCGAGGCCGACCATTACCATTGGAAGCCCGAGCAGTTCCGCCCCTATCTCGATACGGTCTTTGAGGCCTTTGGTCCTTCGCGCCTGATGGTTGGCTCCGATTGGCCGGTCTGTCTTTTTGCGGGCAGCTACGGTCAGGCGCTGATGCTCGTGGATGATTACGCGAAGCACCTTTCCGCCGCTGAGCGGGCCGGACTGTTCGGTCTTAACTGCCAGCAATTCTATTTCCGCCGCCGCTGATCAGCGCGCGTCGGCCTGCTTGACGGGCTTGAAGAGCCAGCCCTTGGCGAGCATATCGACGTTCGGCACGTCCGGATGACCCTTGGCGATTTCCGCCGGTAGCGGTGAATCCGCAAACCGTACAAGCTTCAACCCCGTGCCTTTGCCGGCGGCGTCCGCGACCTCAAACAGCAGGAAGGCCGCGAAGAGCCCGCCTGGCGTTTCGCCGATGACGATCTCCAGCGGCACGGACTGCCCGGCCGTCATGGTCAGCCACGGCCCACAACGCAGGGGTTTGCCGAGTTTGGACGGATGGGTTTCCGCGAATTTTTGTTTCCCGAAGTCTGGGTAGATATTGCCGCCGCCCACGATGGGCTGGTCGTAGCCCGAATCGAGCACGACGCGGCCGCTCCATTTGACGCAGAGAAAATCATCGCCCATTCCGACAAAGCGAAACTTCGCGGTCTGCGGCACCTTGACGGCCCCTTTGTAATGGGCGATCCAACGCGAGGGCTTTACCGTTTTTTCGACGCCATACGCTTTCGGGCCCATGTCGGCGGACACATTAGGGATGAAAATCTGCGCGGCCCAGAGCACGTCTGGGGCCCGGTATTTATCCGAGAGCGAGGTGATGGACCATTTCCGCTCCACGAGGAATTCGTGGACTTCCTTGCGATAGGCCGCGATGGCCGGCCCGTTGGCCTTCGAGCCCTGATTGGCCGGATCACCCATGGCGGCGGTGGGCTTCCCCGATCTATCCTGTTTGAAGTCGTAGAACGTGCCGACGATGCCGATGGCCTCACCACCATTCAGCTTGGCACCGAACATGGAGATGAAATTCTTTCCCCCGCCGACGCCGGCGCCTTTGCCGCTGCCGATGCCGCCGCCGCTGCCACCCCCGAAGCCTTTGGAGTTTCCGCCCGCGGCGCCCCCGAGCGACATCGAAGGTGCCGAGACCGGTAGGCTGGAAATCGCCACCGTGGAGTTCGCGTTCTTGGTCGTGATGCGCGCGTTCGTCTTCGCCAGGGCTTTGATATTCTTGGGCTGGAGCCGGGTCTTGAATTCTTTCGCCTTTTGGCCGCCGTTCCCGCCGCCCGTGCCCGTGATGAAGGCCTCCGGATCTTTTTTGGCGGCCTGGTCGGTGATGGTTGCAATGACCCAGACCAGCGCGATCACGACCAGTGCCACGTGGATGAGGATCGAGACCGCCAAACCCTCTCCTCCTAGCCGCCGCCAGAAGGGAAGGCGCGGCCGGGTAAGGGTATCCGGGCTGGGGTCAGCCGGTGGAATGTCCAGGGGTGTGGACATGGGGCGGAGCGTAGACGGCCCATCGCTTGGCACAAACGCCAATCACCTGCTTTCGCCCAGAGGCGGGTTAATTATCCGTAAAAAACATCGGTTGCGGGGCTTGCCCCGGCTTTATCGCTCCGCACCCTTGGGGAATGGATCCTCGCCTGCATGAAATCGAAGAGCGCCTTACCTTTCTGCAGCGCCATGTGGAGCAGCAGGACCGGGTGATTCTCGAGCTCTCGCGCGAGGTCGCCAAACTGTCCGATCGCTTGGCACGCACGGAGGCGAAGGTGGTCCGGTCGAGCGATGTGGCCGACTCCGGCCCGCCGGCCGACGAGCGGCCGCCGCATTGGTAAGGCCTTTGATTTGTAGACTTGAGGCCATACTTATCACCGCTAATTTAAAGCCATGCTCGCCGCCACCGAAGCCAATGATTCCCTGACGTATCTCGAATACGGCATCTACTTCGTGCTCTCCCTCGCCGTGACGATCTGGGTCGGGCGTACGTTGTTCCGCAGCGGTCGGCCTTTCCTACTCGAGGCCTTCCACGGCAACGAGACGATGGCTGACTCAGTCAACAATCTCCTACTCATCGGCTTCTACCTCGTGAATGTCGGCTTCATGCTGCTCTTCCTTTCTTCAAAGGAACATCCGAAGACCGGAATCGAGGTCGTCGAGCACCTAAGCAAGTCGGTCGGCGTCGTGGTGGTAGTCTTGGGCATCATGCACTTCATCAACTTGACGGTCTTGAATTCTCTGCGCACCGGTGCGGCGGCGACCCGGCCGCCCGGGCTGCCGCCAGCTTGAGCCGGCGCTGACTGCATGTGCGGCCGCGTCACCCAGTTCTCTCGCTGGGAGGAAATCGTGCGAAGCCTGGCGGCCCCACCGGTCGCCCATGGGCCTCGCTTTAATATCTCTCCGGGCACGCCGTTGCTCACCTTGCGCCGAGAGCAGGGCAGGCTGAGCGCCGAAGCTTTACCCTGGGGCTTCGTCCCGGCTTGGTCGGTGGACACAAAGGAACCGGGCCACGCCAACGCCCGCGCGGAAGGCATCTTCGAGCGCCCCACCTTTCGCGAAGCCGCGCGGTTGCGCCGATGTATCGTGCCGATCGACGGCTATTATGAATGGAAGACGGAGGGCCGTCTGAAGGTGCCGTATTATTTCCGTGCCGCCGACGGAGGGCCGCTGGCGGTTGGCGGGCTCTGGTCATTTCAAATGACGCCCGATGGGCTGGCCCGCCGCTCGGTGTGCCTCGTCACCGTCGCTCCGAACCGCGAAGCCGCTGAAGTGCATTCACGCATGCCGGTGGTGCTCATGGGTGCCGCCCGGCAGGCGTGGCTTTCCGAGCGCGCCATCTCGCCGGAAGATTTCGCCTCCCTCGCCATCACGGCGCCAGAGCGGACACTGTCCCTGCATCGAGTGTCGCCCGATGTGAATCGCGTGGCCTGCGAGGGCCGCCAGTTGGTCGAGCCCATGGTTGGTGCCGCGGATCAGCCGGACTTTTTTGGGGATTTGCTTGGCTAATCGGCGGCTTTTCGACAGACCGTTGTCATGCCCAGTCCGCTGCATTCACCCAAGGTCGTGGAGAAGCCGTGGGGGCGGGAAATCTGGTATGCCGACCAACCTGCCTATGCGGGTAAGGTCTTGGAAGTGACGGCCGGGCGCCGCCTGAGCCTTCAATACCACGAGCGCAAGACGGAGACACTCTTCCTTCTCTCCGGACAGGTGAAGGTGACCTTCCGCCCGCTCGCCTCACGCGAGGCGCCCGCGGGCGACCTTGTCGGCCCTGAGGATGTGTATCTCTGGAATCCCGGGCAGTCTCTCCATGTGCCCGCCCGTACGATTCATCGCTTCGAAGCGGTGACGGATAGTGTTCTGCTCGAGGTTTCCACGCCTGATTTGTCAGACGTTGTCCGCCTGCAGGACGATTTCTCGCGTCCGGCTCGTGACTAATTTTCCATGCGCAAAGTTCTCGCTTTTGATCTGGGTGGCACGAAGTTCGCCTTCGGCGTCGTCAATGAAGATGGTTCCGTCCTCGGCTCCGGCCGCGTCGAGACTTTCGCCGAAAAAGGCCCGGCCCAGGCCTGCGAACGCGTGGCGGAAGCCGCCCACCTGCTTTTGACTGAGCTGAAGTTGAAGCCAGTGGATTTCGTCGCGCTCGGCGTGGCCTCTCCTGGCCCGCTTGATATCGCGCGCGGTTGCGTCGACGGCTCGCCCAATCTCCCGGGCTGGACGGGTTTTTCCATCACGGAATACCTGAGCAACTCTTTCGGCGGGCTGCCGGCCCGTATTGATAACGACTGCAACGCCGCCGCGCTTGGCGAGTATCGTTTCGGCGCCGGCAAGGGTAAGAAGAACGTGGTCTACATCACCGTCTCCACAGGCATCGGCGGCGGTGCGGTCATCGACGGGCGTCTCATGCGCGGCAGCAATGGCAATGCGGCTGAGCTCGGCCACATTCCTCTGACGATGGACGGACCGCGCTGCGGCTGCGGCAACCCTGGCTGCTGGGAAGTCTACGCCTCCGGTACGGCCATCGCCCGCCGCGCCCGCGAAGCTCTGGCCACCGGCCGAGCCTCGACGCTCGCGGGTCTCGCCGGCGGTGCCGAGCATGTCACCACGCACCACATCCTGCAGGCCATGGCGTCGGGCGACGCTCTCTCCAAGGAAATCTGGGATCAGTCGATCAACTATCTCGGCCGTGGTCTCGGCGCGGTGATCAACACGTTCAACCCTGATGTGATCGTGGTCGGCGGCGGCGTGACCGCCGCGGGCGATGCTCTTTTCGTCCCGATGCGCAAGAGCGCCAGCAACTACGCTTTCCCGCGCCTCTCGGCGGTTTGCACGATTGTTCCGGCCGGCCTGGGCGGCAACGTCGGCGTCGTCGGCGCGGCGGCCTGCGCCTTCGAGCACGTCAGCTGAACGCACCCTCCGTCGTGATACGCGTTTCGGTCGTCATCCCGGCGTTCAATGAAGAGAAGCTCCTCCCGGCGGCGCTCGCGGCTATCCGCGCAGCTGCGAGCGCCTTCGAGCGGCGCGGCTGGACCTGGGAGTGCGTGGTCTGCGATAATAATTCGACCGACGGCACGGCGGCCTGTGCCCGTGCCGCCGGTGCGGTCGTCGTTTTCGAACCGGTGAACCAGATCGGCCGGGCCCGCGACGCGGGCGCGCGCGTGGCCACCGGGGATTGGTTGGTTTTCATCGATGCGGATTCGACTCCTTCACCCGTGCTCTTTGCGGCCATCGCCGACCAGATTTCCGCCGGCCGCGCGCTCGGTGGCGGAAGTACGGTCGAGCTCGAACCAGGCACGCCTCGCTACGCTCGTTTCGTCTGCGGTATCTGGAACCTGTGCAGCCGCCTCGCCGGCTGGGCGGCGGGTTCGTGCGTCTGGGTCGAAGCCGCCGCCTTCCGCGAAGCCGGCGGCTTCGGCACCGAATATTACGCCGGCGAAGAGGTCTTCCTGAGCCGTCGGCTTAAGGCCATCGCCCGTCGTCGCGGCCGTCGTTTTGTTATCTTGGCCGAGTACCCCTTGCGTACCTCTTCGCGTAAGCTGAAGCTCTACACGGTCACCGAAGCCGCCCGATTCTTTTTCCGCATGCTCTTCACTGCTGGACGCGCAGCGAAGCGCCCAGAGAACTGTGATATCTGGTATGACGGCCGGCGCTGAGCCGCGTCAGAGCCGCTGGCGCTTCCACTTCGGGATCGGGAACACGGTCACTTTATCCGAGCGGAGTTCGACGTCGTCGCGCGGCCGTAAGGCTTTCGCTTCTTTGTCGGTGACAATCTCATAGTGGCGCGCGGCGGTGATGAGATCGGCGATCTCCCAGCAATCTTTAGAATTATTGACCCATTTTTCGGCCGGCAGGCTACTCAGGTCATAGGGCCGGGAGTAGCTGCGCAGGGACTTGCGAGGGCCTTTGGCGTATTCGTGGAAGTACGACATCGCGAGCTCACGGACGCTGCGGTAAATCGGATCCCGCCAGCGCAGGCAGACGTAGTTGGTCTTGGAGATGGCGCCCCATTTCCCATTCACACGAAAGGGCGCGATCACATGATCCATGTCTTGGTGTGCGCTGAAATCGAGCAACAGGGGAGGGTGGCCCTGCAGCCATAAGGCGAACGCGGCGATCATCGCGCCTTCAATGCAGTGGGCCTTGCGGTGGATGAGGGCCTGTTCGACGGAACGGGCGGTGTCGCCCTCGGGCTCGAAGTTCTGCGGGAAATCGACGAGAAAATCTTGGATGGCCCTCGGGGTGGCCAGCTTGGCCAGCACTTTCGCCTGCGGCAGGCCGAGGCCGCGCTGTTGGGCGAGTCGGATGCGGGCGGCGAGCGACATGCATGGGGTCTACTGCTTCCCCTTGATTCCTCAAGGAGCGAGTAGCCCCCCGCGGGTTTCGGATTGGCTTGGCGGTCCGCAGCCGTTTCCATCCCGCCGTCCTCCATGCCAAACTTCGACAACCCTTGCGCCCCTTAACATGGATATCGGACATCTTCGCGACGGCCTCCTGCAGCTCATTCTACTGATCATCTCGATCGGCCTCCATGAGTTCGGCCACGCCTGGATGGCGGATATGCGCGGCGATCCGCTCCCTCGCCGGCAGGGACGGGTCACCCTCAACCCCTTCGCCCACGCGGACCCCATGGGGACCATCGCGATTCCGGCGCTCATGATCTTCCTCAGCCCGGGCTTCGGCCTCATCGGCTGGGGTAAGCCCGTCCAGATTTCCCTCCCCAATCCGAAGACTCGTCGGATGGATGACATCCTGATCACCCTGGCCGGCCCAGCGATGAATGTAGTGCTGTGCTTTATTTTGGCCGTCATCGGCGGACTGGGGCATTTCGACCAAGTAAAGGATGCGGTGATCGTGAAATTCCTCCTGCAGGGTATCTTTCTTAATGCGGGCTTGGTTGTGTTTAACCTCATCCCCGTTCCGCCGCTCGACGGCTCTCGCGTGGCCCTTCGTCTGGGGCTCTATACGGAAGAGATGTTCCTTACCCTCTCGCGCTGGGGCTTCATCATTCTGCTGGTGCTCATCAACCTTCCGCCCTTCCAGTGGGCGCTGCACGAGGGACTGCGCTGGTTGGCCTTGCCCTGGCTGGCCCTCTGGGACCTGCTGGCCTGAGCCACGAGAGGCTTGCGTATTTTTCCGCTTCGGCCGAATCTCCGTCTATGCAAACCCTCGGCGAACGCCTTCAAGAAGCCCGGCAGCGACTGGGTGTGACCCTCCGCGAAGCCGCGGAGTTCACCAAGATCCGCACCGACTATCTCCAGTCGATGGAAGCCAACCAGTTTGAGTCGATTCCGCTCGCCGACGTCTACAAGCGGGGCTTCGTGAAAGTCTACGCGAAGTATCTCCGCCTCGATGACGAGAAGGCCGGCGCCGATTTCAATACGCACCATTCCGCCAAGGCCTCGCGTCGTCCGCTGGAAGCCGGTGCGGATGAGGATGCGGAGTTCGAGCCGCCCGCTCCCGGCGGATCGATCTCGGTGAACCGCGACATGCTGATCTACGGCATCATCGGTATCGCGGTCATCGCCATCATCATCGCATTTTTTATCTAGGCTCGCCCTCATCGGCGAGCCGCCCGCAGCCTAAGCCGCCGGTGGTCGTGTTGCCGCCCAAGCCGGTGGGACGGCCCCATCAGGTCGGGGTCACCTCGACGCAGAAAGGCGTCCGTTATGAATTGCGCGAGATCAACACCGGCGAGATGCGTTCCTCCGGCGTGCTCGGTCCGAAGGATAAAGAAGTGCTTATCAATGTGAAGGGCCCGACCGAGCTCCGCGCCACGGACATCGAACGTCTGCGCGTCCGCATCGACGGGGTGCCTTTCCTGTTCCCCGCGTCGGCACAGGGCGAAGTGCCCGTGAACTTCCCCGATCTGGAGACGACCCCGCCGATACCTGATCCGGTCGGTACGGGGCAGGCGCCGACGAAGTCCAAGAAGAAGCGCTGACCGCTGAGGGTGTTGACCACCCCCCGCAGGTTCGCTAGACAGGAGGTGCCTTGCCGCCGCGCCTCGAACATCGTGTCCTTGTTCTTAACCGTCTCTGGCAGCCGGTTAATATCGTGGGCGTGCTTCGGGCGATGAGCCTACTGTTCCGTGGCCGCGCTACGGCCGTGCACGCGGATTCCTCGGGCCATCGCGTGCTTAATGCCGAGGAGTGGGTGAAGTTCTCGCTCGAGGAGCCGCCGCCCGCGAACGAATCCGTCCGCTCCCCCTGCCTCTCGCTGCGCGTGCCCCGCGTGCTGCTCCTGGGGGCCTATGATCGTGTGCCTCGCCGCGAGATCCGCTTCAGCCGCCGCAATGTCTACCTGCGCGACGCAAACACTTGCCAGTATTGCGGCCGCCAGTTCCGCGATGAGGAGTTGAATCTTGATCACGTGGTTCCGCGCGACATCGGCGGGAAGACGAACTGGGAGAACATCGTCACGGCCTGCATCCGTTGCAACTCACGCAAGGCCAACCGGCTGCCCGAACAGGCTGGCATGACGCTGCGCCGCGTTCCGGCCAAACCGAAGTGGCGGCTGGTGGTCGCCTCCTCCCTCTCGGCCGACGAGGTCGAGGCCTGGAAGGAATTCCTCGAGGTCACGCCGGCGGGTCAGCTTCCTTGGCGGAACTGAGGCCGGTTTTCCTTGGTGCGGGTAACCAGATTCGAACTGGTGTATCCACTTTGGAAGAGTGGTGTCCTACCACTGAACGATACCCGCGTGGCCAAGGACGGGCACTATTCCCACGGAAAGGGCCCGGGTCAAGCCTACCTGCAGGCCCCGCCGGGGGCTCCTGGAGCGGGTAACCAGATTCGAACTGGTGTCACCACTATGGGAAAGTGAGGTCCTACCACTGAACGATACCCGCGTTGCCAGGAGCCGCTATCTTGCGGAAATCCCCTGCGACGGTCAAGCGGCGTCCCGGTGGACGATGTTGATCGTGCCGTTCGTCTCGAGAATCGCGTGCCGTACGTGCTCGATGTTTGGGCAGCCGGCGGAGCGCAGCGCGGCCGCCAGTTCATGGTGCGTGATCTTCTCCCGCGCCATGACTTTTTCGTCCAGCACGCCCGCGCGGATGATGAACACGGGCTGGCCGATGAGCAGGCCTTCGATGAATTTCGAGCGGCGGGTGAGCCAGGCCATCAGCGTATTCATCGCGATAAGCACCGTCGCGATGAAGAGCCCGCCCGCGAGGCTGTTATCGCCGCCGCTCATGGAATTCTGGACGGCGTTGCTCAGGATGAGCAGGAGGATGAAATCAAACGGTGCCATCATGCCGACCTGCCGGCGACCGGTCATGCGGATGAGGATGACTAGGAAGATATACACGAGCACGCCGCGGGCGAGGAGTTCGAGCCACGGGAGCTGGGGGAGGAAGACGTAGCGGGGCAGGGCGTCGGAGGCTTCGGCGAGCATGCGGGCATCGTGCCCCTCTTTTGGGGGACTGCCACTCCGTTTGCGCTTCACGGCGAGCCGGGTTCCGTCATCCTGCGCCCATGGCTCGCCCCTCCCGCAAATCCCCCGCCCCCGTCCGCGATGTGCTGATGATGGCGACCCCCTCCAAGAATGCCGACCTGCGCTGGTTCGGCGGTTTTCACGCCTCCGACCCATTCCCGGCCTTTTCCGCCGCCGGTCGCAAGATCGGCCTGCTGCCAGGGATGGAAGTCGGTCGCGCCAAAGAAGAATCGGCCTTCGACGAAGTCCTGAACATGGCCGAGATTTTCAAAGACCTGCGCCAGACTAACCCGAAGGCGGGTCTGGCGGATGTCATTGCTTTCGCTGCCCTCCAGCACGGCGTGCATCGCTTCCGCGTCCCCGCCGATTTCCCAGTCGGCCTCTGCGAGCGCCTCCGCGAACTCGGCCTGGAACTTCATCCGGTCGGCGCCCAGCACAACGAACGCGGTTCACCCGAACTTTTCCCCGGTCGCCAGATTAAGTCCCGGGCCGAGCTCGCCGGCATCCGCGCCGGCAACGTCGCGGCCGTCGCCGGCTTCAAGGCGGTTGAGAAAATCCTAGCCGAATCCAAGGCCGACAAGAAGGGCTTGCTGCAATGGGGGGGTCGTTTGCTCACGGCGGAGATCCTGAAAGAGGAGGCGCAGGTCGCCATCCTCCGCGCCGGCGGTCTCTGCGACATCGGCCTGATCATCGCGCCGGGCGACCAAGCGGTGGATTGCCACTGCTCGGGCTCGGGACCGGTCCGCGCCAACGAGCTCATCGTGTGCGATATTTATCCGCGCCATATCGCCTCTCATCACTACGGCGACATGACCCGCACCTACCTGAAAGGGAAGGCCAACGCAAAGCAGCGCAAGATGGTCCACGCTGTCCTCGAGGGCCAGCGTCGCGCAATCAAGGCGATCCGCGCGGGCGTGACCGGCGCCAAGGTCCACACGGTGGTGGTCGATTACTTCAAGTCGCTCCGTTATAAGACCGGCCTGGTGAAAGATGTCTACGTCGGCTTCTTCCATGGCACGGGCCACGGGCTGGGTTACGACATCCATGAGGACCCTTCACTCTCGTTGCGCCACCCGCTTCCGCTCGTCGTCGGTAACGCCGTCACCGTCGAGCCGGGGCTTTATTATCCGGGCATCGGCGGCTGCCGCTTTGAAGATTGTGTCGTGGTCACGAAGAAGGGCTGCGAGATGCTCTCCTCCCATCCCTATCATTGGGAGATCGCCTGAGCATGGCGAAGGGCCGGGGCAGGGCGGGCGCGCACACGACGTTGACCGACGCCGCGCGCCCCGTCGCCGAAGCCCTGGAGCGTCATGGTCGCGTCTCCCGCGGCGTCATCAGCGCCCGCGTCGGCGCGAAGACGCTTTCGATCAAAATCATGCCGCTCGACGGCGGCCTGCGCCTCACGGTGGTCTCGAAGGGCTCGCGCCAAGAGCTCCACGTCTATGGCCTGACGATGGATCGCGCCGCGGAGATTCTTTCGCAGCCGGAGTTCTCCGGTTATAAGCTGAACCTTGCCCGTGGCTGAAGCCCCCGAAATTCTGGCGGAAGTAAGCGCGGCCGACTGGACCGCCGCGGGCGAAGGCTGGACGCATCTGCCCTACCTAGCGCGCTTCCGCGCAGATCGATTGCCGGCCTCCTGGGAGGGCTTTTTCTCCGGACGACACCATGCGGTGCTCGAGAGCGGCCGTTCGGGCTCGTTCACCATCGCGGTACCGTGTGCGCACCGCACGACGGTATTTTTTGCCGACGGGCGCGTGGTGATGCACGCCGAAGACGGCGCCCATGAAGAAACTTCCGAACGCCCCCTGGCCTTTCTGCGGCGCTGGTCGCGCGAAGTCCGCGCCCCGCGCCTCGCTGGCTGGCCTTCCTTCCAGGGTGGGCTCATCGCGCTGCTCGGCTACGAACTGGCCGCGCAGTTCGAACCGGTAGCCGCGGCGCCGGCCGATCCGTCGGCACCGTTGGCCGCTTTTCTCGAGGCTTCCGAAGCCTGTGTGTTTGATGCCTCAAAACAGGAGCTGACGGTCGTGGTGCTCTGTCCGGTCGGCCCGCCCGCTGCGACCCTGCGGTCGGCCCGCGAACGCGCACGGTCTCTCGCCGCGCATTGGCATCGCACCGTGGCTCAGCCGGCCGTGGCGGGTGCGACCACGTCCACGCCTGCATCGCCACTCGCCCAGTCTTTGGCCGAACCCGCCTTTGTCGCCGCGGTCCGCCGCTGCCAGGAGTATATCGCCGCCGGCGACACCTATCAGGTCAACCTCTCGACGCGGCTGGAGGTCGCACCGGTCGATTCGCTGCGCGCCTATGAAGCGCTACGCTCCGCCAACCCTTCCCCCTACATGGGTTTGGTGCGACTTCCCGGAGCGACGCTGGTCTGTGGCTCGCCGGAGCTATTGGTTGAGGTCTCCGCCGGACGCATCGCTTCCCGGCCGATTGCCGGCACGCGCCCGCGCGGGGCCGATGCCGCCGCCGATTTGGCCTGGGCGCAGGAATTAGCCGGCGATACGAAAGAAAAAGCGGAGCACCTGATGCTGGTGGATCTTCTGCGGAATGATGTCGGTCGCGTCTCCCAGCCCGGCACGGTGAGCGTCCCTGAATTCATGGCGGTCGAACGCTACTCTCATGTGATGCACCTCGTCTCCCAGGTGGAAGGCAGATTACAGGCCGCCGCGGGCCCGGCCGAAGTCATCCGGGCGCTTTTCCCCGGCGGCACGATTACGGGTGCGCCGAAAGTGCGCACGATGCAGATCATCGCGGAACTCGAACCAGTGGCCCGTGGTTATTACACGGGATCGCTGGGGTGGATCGGGGCCTCGGGCGATCTCTGCCTCAACATCATCATCCGTTCCCTGTGGTCCGCCGAGGGCCGGGCCTTCGTCCAGGCCGGCGCCGGCATTGTTGCGGATTCTGTGCCTTCGCGCGAATACGCCGAAAGCCTCCGCAAGGCGCAGGCACCGTTGCTCGCCGCCAACCGCGCGGCGCTGACGTCATGATCGGCTGGCGTAACGGCGAATGGTTTCCCCTGCCCGACGGCGCGGAGGTATCCGTGATTTCGCCCGGTCCGTGTCTTTTTGAGACTTTTGCGCTCCGCGGCGGCAAGGTGGAGTGCCTGCCGGATCACCTCGCCCGCCTGGTTCAGTCGTGCCCCCGCCTCGGCATTGATTCAAACAGGCTCACGTTGGGCGCCGCGCCAGACCCCGTGCGCTGGGCCCCGGTCTTGCGCGAGATCCTCCGTCGCGAGCAGCTGACCGATGCCATCGTCCGCTTAATTGTCGCGCCCCGTGCGATGGATACGTTGGCGACCGAGTGGGTGACCGTGCGCCCGTTGCCCGCGACGCCGCCGGCGATTCGACTCCAGCTTTTGCAGACACGGCGCGACGCCCCCGAATGGCTGCCCCGTCCCAAGAGCGGTCCGTGGCAGAATTCTTCCGTCGCCTGGCGCGAACTCCGTGCCATCTCGCACGACACCGACATCGAAGGCGTGCAGCTGGACGCGACCGGGCATGTGGCCGAAGCCACGCGCAGCTCCCTTGCTTGGTGGGACGGCACCCACTGGTGTTTCCCCGCCGCCTCGACGGGTCGCCTTGGCGGCACGGCGATGGCCCAGTTCCGCGGCGTGGTTCTCGCCGCCGGCCGCAAGATCGCAGAAGTGGCGGAGCCTTTCCCGCCGCGGGCTGAATCGGTCGTGGTGCTGCGTTCTACCTTGGCGGGTGGAGGCGTGCTGAGCTCGACGTGCTCCGATGCAGAACGGCAAGTCTGCTGGCAATCAACGGGTCCGCAGACGGAGGCCCGTGCGATGCTGGCGGCGTTGGCGGCTTGGCGGGCTCAGCGCTGCATCAACTTGGCGTAGACGGGCATCACGGTCGCCAGAATCAGCAACGCCAGGAAGATCACGCTGAGCAGGGAAGAGAAGCAAGTGGTGACGACCAACGTCGCCATCTTGGTCGGGGCTTCGGCTTCTTTGTTAAAGTGGGTGCGGATCGCAACGATCGTCGCAGCGGCGCCGAGGAACATGAGCAGGAGCAACGCGGCCTTGAAGTTATTGAAAAATAATCCCGTGAGTCCGGGAAGTTTGCCAGGCTCGCCCGTCAGCGTGGCGGCGAGGATGGGCTGGGTGCGGAAGGCGATCGCTCCGGCGGCGGCGGGCAGCGAGGCGGTCAGGAAGACGGCCAGAGCGGAGATAACCTGGAGCTCACGAGGGGTCATAGGGTGAGTATTTCGTGAGGTTTCCTTAGGGTCAACGCCGGGATTCTCCCTCGCCAAGCCCAGCGGGCGGGCCTATGAAACCCGCACATGGAATGGTTGCTTTGGCCAATTTTTATCCTCCTGAATGGGAGCGCCGCCGGGATCTCCCTCGTGGCTGGAGTCGTCTCCACCTTGTCGCATGCCGAGTTGGAAGAACTCCGCCGTCAGGACGCTAAGGCGGCCGTCTCCATTGAGCGTTCGCGGGGCGACCAAGGGAATACCCTCGCGGCCCTCGAGGTGCTGTCGGCGGCATTCGTCGGCATGAGCGCGCTCCTCGGCGGCTTCCTCGTCGGCGGGCGGCTTTTCCCCCAGGTCGCCACGGGTTGGCAGGTGGCCCTTCTGACCGCGCTCGGCGTGATCGCCGTCTCCTTCATCATGGCTTGGCTCACGGTCATGCTTCCCCGCAAGGTCGGCATGCATTTCCGAGTACAACTGGCCCCGCGTATCGCCGCCCCGCTTAAGCTGGTGCGCGGCGCCGCAAAATTACTCCGTGTCTTCGGCAAACTTCACGACTCCCTCGCCCCTCCGGAGGAGCCAGGCCTTGACCGCGCGGATGCCGACATCGGCAGCCTCGCCCAGGCCGCGGCGCGCGAAGGCAAGATCACCCAGGCGGAGAGCAATCTGGTTTCCAACGCGGTCCGCCTCGACGACATCCCGGTCTCACATGTGCTGACGCCTCGGCCGGTCGTCACGGCCATCGATGCGGACCTGACCGTGGCCGACGTGCTCCGTCTTTACCCCAACGTGCCGCATGGCCGCATGCCCGTCTGGGAGCAGAATCCGGATCGCATCGTCGGCGTGGTCCGCCGCCGTGATATTCTGAAAGCCGCCGGCGAAGGCCGCCGTGAGGTTCCCATCCGAGAACTGATGTCCAAGGCCCACATCGTCCCGGAGAACGCGACGCTCTCCGACGCTCTTCATGACCTCGTGCGGGCGCATCAGCACCTCGCGGTGGTGGTGGATGAGTTCGGGGCGTTCGCCGGCGTGATCACGCTCGAGGACGTTTTTGAATCCCTGCTGGGCGTGGAGATTTACGAGAAGGATGATCCGCATCCAGACATGCGTGAGCTCGCGCGCCAGCGCGGCCACCGCGTCGGTCGTCGTCCGGGCGGCGAGGTGCCGCCGAAGGCCGCGACATGATGTCCTCGATTTTAGCCTATTGGGTGCACGACCTCGATCCGGTCGCGATTCACTTTCCGGCCGGCTGGGCCTTGCGCGGCGTCCATTGGTATGGGCTCTCTTACGCCGCCGGTTTCATGGTCGCGGCCTACCTGCTCGGGCGCTGGCGCAAGGCTGGGTTGACGCCGCTGCGCAACGGTCTGGATGAATCGACCTTGGTCACAGCCATCATGGTCGGCGTGATCGCGGGCGGTCGCCTCGGCCACGTCGCTCTCTACGCTCGTGCCGAATTCGCCGCCGACCCGATGATGTTGTTCCGCGTCTGGCAGGGCGGGATGGCCAGCCACGGCGGTTTCCTCGGCGTGCTGCTCGCCGGGCTCTGGTTTGCCCGCAGCCGCCAAGTGGACTTCCTTTCTCTGGGCGACCTGCTGTGCGCGCTCGCGCCGGCGGGCCTCTTCTTCGGACGCTTGGCGAATTTCGTCAACGGCGAGCTCGTCGGTGATCCTTCGTCGGCGCCTTGGGCGGTGATCTTCCCCCATGAAGGCGCGATGCCCCGGCATCCGTCGCAGCTTTACGAAGCGTTTGGGGAAGGCCTCCTGCCGCTCATCTGGGTCCTGCTCCGCTACCCGCGCCGACTGCCGCCGGGCCGTCTGGCCGGTGAATTCCTGCTCCTCTATTCAGCCGCACGCATTGTCTGCGAGTGTTTCCGTTCGGCTGAAGACGGCTATGTGCTCGGCCTGACCGCTGGTCAGTTCTGGACGCTGCCGCTCGCCGGGCTCGGGCTTTTCCTGCTGCTGCGTACGCGCCGTTCGGTTGAATGATGTTGCCCGTGCGGGCGGGCGGTGGGAGAAGCCTGCTGCGCCATGATGAACGTCCCGTTGCTTGACCTAGGTCCCCAGAACCGCGCCCTCGAGGCCCAGTTCGAGACCGCGTTCCGCGAAGTGCTTCGCTCCAACATGTTCATCATGGGCCCGCGCCTCGAGGCTTTTGAAAAAGACTGCGCGGCGTTCCTCGGCGTGAAGCACGCCCTGGGCGTCTCGTCTGGCACCGATGCGCTCCTGCTCGCCTTGATGGCGCTTGGCATCGGCGAGGGCGACGAAGTCCTGATCCCTTCCTTTACCTTCTTCGCGACGGCCGGTTCCGTGTCACGTCTCGGTGCGACGCCTGTGTGGGTCGACGTCAACCCGCACCACTTCAACATCGATCTGGAGGATGCGGCCCGTAAGGTCGGCCCGCGCACCCGCGCCATCATGCCGGTGCATCTTTTCGGCCAGTCCTGCGATCTCGATGTGCTTCAGGCCTTTGCCTCGGCGCACCGCCTGCGCGTCATCGAGGATGCGGCCCAATCCATGGGCGCCCGCTGGAAAGGCCGTTGCACGATGTCCTCCGGCGATTTCGGGGCCACGAGTTTCTTTCCCTCCAAGAATCTGGGTGGCCTGGGCGACTCCGGCCTGGTGACGACTTCCGACGACGCCCTCGCCGAACGCGCGCGCATGTTGCGCGTCCACGGGATGCAGCCGAAATATTATCACCGCGAAGTCGGAGCGAATTTCCGCATGGACCCCCTGCAGGCCGCGCTTCTGCACATCAAGCTGCCGCAGCTGCCGTCCTATAACTGCGCGCGCGCCGGCAATGCCAACTTCTATCACGCCTCGCTCAAAGGCCGCCCCGGCATCGCCGAGAACCGCCCCGGTGCCGAGGCGGCGGCGAAGATCCTGCTCCCGGTGGATTTCTCCGGCCAGGGCATCTGGAATCAGTTCACCTTGCGCGTGACCGGCGGTCGCCGTGATGCGCTCAAGGCTTTCCTGACTGCCCGTAAGATCGGCTGCGAAATCTATTACCCGATCCCGCTGCACCGCCAGGAATGCTTCGTCGGCAAATCGCACCGTGGCCACGACAGCGCCAAGGTTTCCGAGCAGCTCGCGACGGAAGTGCTCAGCATCCCGATCTTCCCTGAACTCGCCGACGAGCAACGCCAATGGGTCTCCGACTCCCTGGCTGATTTCGCGGCCGGGAAGAGCGAGTGATTCGGAGGTAGGGACGCAACTGCGTGGCGTCCGTTCGCTTAGCGACGCAGAGTTCAATTAATTTAGCTAAGTCCCGATGACTCCCTGCCTACGGTTGTAAACGGACGCGACGCCGTCGCGCCCCTACCCAAGCAGACAGCTCAAAATGGTGTCAGGTGCCGGCCACCGGGGCATCGGCCTTTCGGGTATCTGCTGTTCGGCCTTCGGCAACCGGCTCCAGGCTCCCGCGGCTGATGGCTGAAAAGCCGACTCCTGAGTCGCCGACAGCCGTGGCCGTCACCCGACACCTGGAATTCATTTCTATCCGCTTACCGCTAACCGCTAATACCTAGGCGCCTAGGCGCTCAGAAAAACCGAACCGTCTTCACCCGCATCTTCTCGTGCTCCGCATCGGTGCACGGCGCATTGATCGGTACGGAAGGCGCTTTGTCGTTCGGGACCACCAAGCCGTTGGCGAGCAGGTATTGTTCGACTTCGGCGCCCGAGATATCCGGCAGCATCACGCCATCGATTTCGACACAAGGGGAGAGGCGCTGTCCGGTCTTCTCCACCATCTCAGCGTAGTTCGTCGGGCTGTTGATGATGTCCACGTCTTGGTAGGTTAGGGCGTATTTAGCCATGATGGCGCGGACGCCGTTGCTCCAGCCACAGCTGGGTTTGAGGTAGCAGCGGATATTCATGACCTCACCAATGGGGGCCTTCCCGCAGGAATCAAGCCCGCCGACCTTTTCGTCCGCCGTTTTCGCCGTTGGTGGGCACGGGCTCATACCAGTAACCGATGCCGTGAATCGTCCGGAAGCATTCAAGGCCGCGCCCAAACTCAGCGAACGCCTCGCGGATCTTCGCGATGTATTGATCCAGCGAGCGGCTACGCACATCGGCGTGCACCCCCCAGACCGCATGGATCAGGCTGTGCCGGCTGATGATGACGCCGGGATTGGCGTGCAGGTGATAAAGGATGCCGAGTTCCTTCCGGCCGAGCTTGCGCCGCTTGCTGCCGCCGAAGACCAGCTCGAGGCGCTCGGGATACACTTCCACGCCATTGAAAAGAAAGACGCCAGTACCGAGGTCCGCGTTGCCGGTGAGCCGGCTGTCACCGGAAGTCTCGCTGCGACGAAGCACCGCGTTGATCCGCGCGATGAGTTCTTCGGGATGGTGCGGCTTGCCGACGAAATCATCGGCGCCGGCTTCGAGCGCTGTGGCGACCTGCGGCCCGCTGCGCTGGGCGGAAAGGAAGATGACGGCGGGCGAGTGATTTAGGCGCCGGATTTTTTCCAAGAGGACTAGGCCGTCTTGGTCGGGCAGATTCGGATCCAGCAATACCAAGTGGACATGACTCTCCCCGATGAATTTCAGCGCCGTGGCGCCTTTGTGAAATATTTGGGAGGCAAATCCGGCGGTCACTAATTGGTCGGCGATGTTGGCGGCGAGGCTGCGATCGTCTTCAATGATGACTACCAGTGGCTTCTGCTTGGGGCTCATGCAGAATCGGAAGGGGGTAAGACTAGGGGGTGAGATACATTTGTAAAAACTGCGGATGGATTGCAAAGCCCATTAACATGCCTTGTATTATGCTAATGACCACCGACCCGACACCGTCCGCCACCCGCCAATGGTTGATCCGTGCCGGCATGGTGCTGTTCGTGCTCTCGGCCGCCGGGGCCGCGTGGTTTGGTCATAAACAGCAGCAGTTACATGGGGAGAAGTCCGATGGTAAGCCCCAGGATCCCTACAAAGACCAAAGTTTATTCGGCCGCTGAGCCCCTAGGGGTCAGGATTTGGGGCGCTTTTCTAAAATCTTGACCAGCCCCGCTTCGTTCCTACGTTCCTCACTTCCACCGACCGCCCCCTTCGTCTAGCCCGGTCCAGGACACCTCGTTTTCACTGAGGTAACTGGGGTTCGAATCCCCAAGGGGGCGCCAGGTGGAAGCTTTTCAAGATGACCTGCCCCGGATCGGGTGGGGTCATCGTTTTTAGGGCCAATCCGGGCTCCTTGGGAAGTTATCCACAATTCCCCCTTGCTTGAGTTCAAAAAATATTGAAACTTGGGCCTGCCTCTTTTGAACCCAAGGTTTAGCCCTATGAAGCCCCCCTCTGAAAAGACCGCCGGTCGGCGTAAAAGCCGCCCCTCTTTTGAGCCGCTGCAGCCTCACGAGATCGAGCTAGCCGATTTCTTTGTGCGTATGGCCGGCATCTTGGGCGTACCTCGGTCAGTCGCGGAGATTTACGCGCTGCTTTACCTGGCCCCGCGCCCCCTTAATTTCGACCTAATTCAAGGGCGATTAGGGATGAGTAAAGGCTCTGTCAGCCAAGGACTTAAGTTTTTAAGGGATCACGAAATGATCCTTTCCGTAAAAGCCCCGGGGTCGCGCCGCGAAAGCTGGATGCCGACACCCTCCTTGGCGTCCTCGCTCGTCGCTCTTCTTCGCAGCCAAGTTCTCCCTGCCCTCGAGCAGGCGACGCCCTCCCTGAAGCGCGTCCTCCAAGACGCCCAGCAAAACGGGACGACGCCCGCCGTCGTCGAGCGTCTGGAGCGCCTCAATCGCTGGAACAGTCGAGCGCTGGAACTCTTCCCGCTGCTCCTCCCGCCCCCTCCGGGCTCCTGACCTTTCTGCCGGCGCGGCCGGTGACAGTTTTCTCTACCCATACGTGCTGGCAAAATCGCCTCCACGGGCGGTAGCCTGCCCGGGTAGTCAAAATAGGTATAAGCGGACAGCGGTTGGCGGTTAGGACAACCAACCAAAAACCCGAACCAATATTTCACGGCCTCATAAATCCCAAGCCCCGCCGCGGCAGGTATTTTCCTAACCGCTTACCGCTAACCGCCCACCGCTAACACCTTTTCGACTCATGCGCATCGCCATCACCTCCGGCTACTTTGACCCGATGCATCGCGGTCACCTCGAACTGCTCCAGCTCTCCCGCGAGCAGGGCGATATCCTTTGGGTAATCGTGAACACCGACGCCCAGGCCGCCTTGAAAAAAGGCAAGGCCTTCATCGACCAGGACACGCGCCTGGCCGTCACCTCCGCCTTGCGCGTCGTCGACCGGGCGGTGCTCTCCATCGATACGGATGGCTCGGTCTGTGCGACCCTCGATCAGTTGATCGGTGAAGCGAAAGCCCTCGGCCACGAGGCGGTCTTCTGCAAGGGCGGCGACCGCAACGCCGGCAATATCCCCGAGATGCTCGTGCTCAAGAAGCACGGGGCGGCGCTCATCGAAGGCCTCGGCCTCAAGATCGACAGCAGTTCGCGCATCATCGCCCAGGCAAGTTCCCCGCAGTGAATGAGGTAGACCTGCCCACCCCCCTCTTTTACCCATCCCCATTCATGAAGAAGCGCGCACTCATCACCGGCATCACGGGCCAGGACGGTTCCTACCTCGCCGAATTCCTGCTCGGCAAGGGCTATGAAGTCCACGGCGTCATCCGCCGGTCGTCCTCATTCAACACCGAGCGCATCGAGCACCTCTACATGGAGGACCTGGTCCGCGATATTCACGTGAAGAAGATCACGCTGCACTACGGCGACCTCACCGATAGCACCAACCTCATCCGCCTCATCGGCGACATCCAGCCCGATGAAATCTACAACCTCGGCGCGATGTCGCACGTGAAGGTTTCGTTTGATATCCCGGAATACACCGCCGACACCGACGGCGTCGGTACGTTGCGCCTCCTCGAGGCGGTCCGCATCCTGAAGCTGGAGAAGAAGGTCCGTATCTACCAGGCCTCTACCTCCGAGCTTTTCGGTAAGGTGATGGAAGTCCCGCAGTCGGAAACCACGCCTTTCTACCCGCGCAGCCCGTATGGCGTCGCGAAGATCTACGCTTACTGGATCACGCGCAATTACCGCGAAGCCTACGGCATCTTCGCCAGCAACGGCATCCTCTTCAACCACGAGTCTGAGCGCCGCGGCGAGACCTTCGTGACCCGCAAGATCAGCCTCGCGGTCGCCAACATCGTCCACGGCCGCCAGAATTGCCTCTTCCTGGGCAACCTCTCGGCGCAGCGCGATTGGGGCTACGCCCCGGACTTCGTCCAGTGCATGTGGCTCATCCTGCAGCACAAGCAGCCCGATGATTTCGTCATCGCGACTGGCAAGATGTACACGGTCCGCGAATTTTGCACCCACGCCTTCCGCCGCGCGGGCATCGAGCTCGACTGGCAGGGTACGGGTGCCGACGAGAAGGGCGTCGACCGCAAGTCGGGCAAGACGCTCGTCGCCGTCGACCCGCGCTACTTCCGCCCGACCGAGGTCGAGCAGCTCCTGGGCAATCCAGCCAAGGCTGTCCGCGAACTCGGCTGGAATCCCCAGCAGACCTCCTTCGAGCAACTGGTGCAGAAGATGGTCGACCATGACCTCAAGAAGATTGCGCACGAAAACCGCTGATGGACCTCGGGGCTAAGATTTACGTCGCGGGTCACCGCGGCATGGTCGGGTCGGCGATCGTCCGCGCCCTGCGTGCCGCGGGTCACCAGGCGGTGATCACGCGCACCTCGGCGGAGCTCGACCTGCGCGACGGCGCCGCGACCCGCGCTTTTATCGCCGCCGAAGCGCCCACCTACGTGATCATGGCCGCCGCGCGCGTCGGGGGCATTAAGTATAACTCCCTCGCGCCGTACGATTTCCTTTACGACAACCTGATCATGTCGGCCAACGTGATCGAGGGCGCCCGCCTCGCCGGCGTCCGCAAACTGCTGTTCCTCGGTTCAAGCTGCATCTACCCGAAGCTGGCGCCGCAGCCGATCCACGAAGACTCGCTCCTCTCCGGCCCCCTCGAGGCGACCAACGAAGCGTATGCGGTCGCGAAAATCGCCGGGATCAAGCTCTGCACACACGCGCGCACGCAATATGGCTGCGATTTCATCAGCGCGATGCCCTGTAACCTTTACGGCCTCGGCGACAATTTCTCCCTGGAGAACTCCCACGTCCTGCCGGCGATGATCCGCAAGATGCATGAGGCCAAGCTGCGCGGCGATCCGGTGCTGCGTCTCTGGGGCACAGGCACGCCGCTCCGCGAATTCCTGCACGCGGACGACCTGGCTGAAGCCTGCCTCCTGCTCATGGATCGCTATGCAGAACCCGGCCATATCAACGTGGGCTCGGGTGAAGAGCTGACTATTCGCGCGCTCGCCGAAGGCGTCGCCCAGGCGGTCGGCTTCCAAGGTCGGATTGAATTCGATCCCGCGATGCCCGATGGCACGCCGCGCAAATTAATGGATGTCTCCCGCATCCGTGCGCTCGGCTGGAAGCACCGCATCTCGATGGTGGATGGTATTCGCGGTGCCTATGCCTGGTATCTCGCGAACCCCGCGGAAGCACGGCGGTAAAGGCATCGCTTCGGGTGGCAGGTGGCGGCCCCGGGTCCCGGGTGGCAGGATTATTTACCCGCCACCCGAAGTTAAATCGCCTCTCCCCTGAGCCTCCGAGCCTCTGGTCAACTAAGCCACTCTACCTCCCCTTATCCACGTGCCCACGTGCCAGCTTGCCCCCTAAACTAAAAATGCCCTCCGTCACCCTCTGTATCCCGGCCCGCATCGCCTCGACGCGTCTGCCGCGCAAGGTCCTGCTAGATCTCGGCGGCAAACCGGTCGTCCAGCATGTCTGGGAGCGCGCGAAGCGCGTGCGCCAGGCGGATCGCGTGGTGCTCCTCACGGATTCGGAAGAAGTGGCCACCGCCGCCCGTGCGTTCGGCGCCGAGGTGCTCATGACCGATCCGGCCTGCCCCTCCGGCACCGCCCGCATGGCCAGCGTGATCGAACATCTGCCCGGCGATTTCTTCCTCAACGTGCAGGGCGACGAACCTTTCATCGAGCCCGACCTGCTCGATGGCCTCATCACGCGCTGGAAAGAAACCCGCTGCCGCTTGGTCACCGCGGTTTCCAAGATCCAGACGAGCGAGCGTCTGCACGCCGCGAGCGTGGTCAAGGTCGTGCGCGCTGAAAACGGCGAGGCTCTCTATTTCTCCCGCAGCCCGATTCCTCATCTCCGCGGCGTCGCTCCGGCGGAATGGGTCCAGCGCCGCGATTACTGGGTGCATATCGGCGTATATGGTTACGACCGCGCGACCCTGGCCGGCTATGCGCAGCTCGCCGCCACCGAACTCGAAGCCGCCGAGTCGCTCGAGCAGCTGCGCTTCCTCGCCCACGGCATGACTTTCCAGACTGTCATCACGAACTACCATCCGATCGCCATCGATACCCCCGAGGATCTCGAAGCCGCGCGGCGCCTCTTGGCGTCAAGAGGCAACGTGGGTTGACCCGTTGATCAGTTGGCTGGTTGACAAGAGATGCAATGGGTAGGGACGTGATGGCCATCACGTCCGTTCGTCATGCAACGGGGAAGTCTGACTAAAATAGCTAAGACCCGACGACGTGGCGGTTTCGGTTTCGAACGGAGGCGATGGCCATCGCCTCCCTGCCTCAAGGTGCCTCAGGTCCTCGTGCCCCCGTGTCTTCCTTCGGTCGCTTGCCTTCCTTGTCCACTGGTCAACTTGTCAACCGGCCAGCTAGTTCTCCTTTCCGGCCAACTGGCCAACCAATCAACTAATCAACCCCGCATCCCTTCCTTCCATGTCCACTCCCCTGAACTCCGCCCGTGCCCTTTTGCAGGCCGAAGCCTCCGCGCTGGCCGAACTCGCCACGCGTCTCGATGGGTCTTTCACGCAGGTCGTCGACCTCATCGCCGCGCACCCAGGCAAAGTCGTCCTCTGCGGCGTCGGCAAATCCGGCCTCATCGGCCAGAAGATCGCCGCGACGCTCTGCAGCACGGGCACCCCCGCGATTTTCCTCCACGCGGCGGATGCCGTCCATGGCGACCTCGGCATCCTGCAGGCGGGTGATCCGGTCATCTTGATTTCGCGCTCCGGGACCACGGCCGAACTCGTTCGCCTCGTCCCGGTGCTCCGTTCGTTCCGTTCGCCGATCATCGCCATCGTCGGCAACACCTCCTCGCCGCTCGCTACGCAGGCGGATCTCGTCCTTGACATCGGTGCCCGCCCGGAGGCCGATCCGCTCGGGCTCGTGCCGACCACGAGCGCGCTGCTGACGCTCGCCTTGGGCGACGCCCTCGCCGCTGGTTTGATGACGCAGCGCGGATTCGGCCCTTCGGATTTCGCCCGCTTCCATCCCGCCGGCCAGCTGGGCCGCAATCTCACGCTGACTGTCGGCGAAGCCCTGCAGCCGCTCGAACGCTGCGCTTGCGCGAAGCCGACCGATTTATTGCGCGACGCGGTCATTGCGATGACGCGCTTCCCGCACGGCGCGGCGTGCGTCCTCGCCGCCGATGGCTCTCTCGCCGGGCTGATCACCGACGGTGATCTGCGCCGTGCCTTGGGACGTGGCATTGATATCAACACCGCTCGCGCCGCCGATATCATGACGATCAATCCGGTCCGCGCCCACGCGCCGATGTCCTTGGCCGAAGCGGCCCGCATCATGGAGGACCGACCTTCCCAGATTTCCGTACTCCCGGTGACGGATGCCGCCAGCCACCGCTGCCTCGGCTTGATTCGCATCCACGACATCTATCAGGCCGGCCTCGTGTAAGTATCGGCCTCTCGGCTGAAACTTTCCATCGCCCGCCCACACTCATGACCACAGACCCTCGACACATCGAGCAAGCCCGCCGCCAGCGTCCGCCGCTCACGCGCCGCGAGCTGACGGTGCTGATCCTTTCGGCCGTGGTGATGGTGCTTTCTCCGCTCGGCATCGGCGGCGCCCTGCTTTGGGCGATCGCGGCCGGACTCGGCTTCTCGCTGGCGGCTTTGCTGGCAGCGGTGAGCAGCCTGCCCGTGCAGCGAGGGGCGCTCATCCTCTGGTTTTTCGGCATTGTGGCGGGACTGGCGGGAGCGACGGTCACCGGCCTGGAAATGCTCTCGTCCCATTGGCTAGATTTCATCGCCTTCCCCTCCGCCGCCTTCATCGGCACGGCCTTCGGGCTCTTCATGTTGGGGGGTGATCTGCGCTCCCGTCCCGCGGAGAATTGTCGGCGAGACTTGTTCCGCCTCGTCCCGTTCTGGGCGGGCCTCGCCTTGTTCGCTTACTTCGTCGTGCAGGATTTTAACGCTTGGGGCGAAGTCGTCGATCGCTCCGCCTTCTGGGCACAGCAGGGTGTCGCGGGCATCGAGTCGGGGAAATTCGACATCGTCCCGCTGGCGCACGTGAACTGGCTACCCTCCGGCCTGCGCGCTCCATTCATCACCACGGATACGACGCACCCGACGATGAACGCCTGGCGGGTGATGCTCATCCTGGCCGGCCCCTGGGCGATACTCTGCGCCTTGATCGTCGGGCTGCGCCGTCGGCGTGGTTACGTGATACTCGGTTGGATCGCCGTGGGCGCCGCCTGTCTCTATGGTATCGGCGGGTTTCTGCACCAGTATGCCGAAGGCACGATTCTCGGATTCCCGATCCCCGACGCGGCGCTGTGCTTCGGGCCCTTCATCTATCATAACCACGCGGGGGTCTACCTGTATCTCAATGTCGCGGTCGCGTTGTCGCTCACGGCGTGGCACATCCGCCGCTCGAGTCATAACGCCTTGCGCGGCGGGCCGCATCTCGTGAGCGCCTTCATCGCGCTCTACCTCGCGCTCTTTGTCGGCCTCACGAACAGTATGGGCGCCACGGGTGTCGTGGTGGCCCTCGGGCTCGTCGCCATCCCGGCGACGTATTTTATCGGATTCAGCAGCGGGCGAAATAATTTCAAGGAAATCGCGTCCGTCACGCTCTTCGCGCTATTGTTCGCGGCGCTGGCCTTCCTCTTCACGGCGGACCTGCGTTCACTGGGCGATAAGCTCCAGGCGAAGTCCTCCCAGTACCATCGCACGGGCGCTGATGACCGCGCGCCCCTGCGACGCGCTTCCTGGGCCTTGGCGACGGACGGTGGATGGAGCGGCCGAGTCTGGTCCGGCTATGGTGCGGGTTCGTTCCGCTGGGTCTCGCCGCCCTATCAGGCGAAGCAAAAGGAGCAGCAGGATGCCTCCGGCAAACTGTCCATCCGCGCACTGTATGCCCACAACGATTGGCTCCAGATGCTGGCCGAGTGGGGCGTGATCGGCTTGCTGCCGGTCTTTGCCGCACTGCTCTGGCTGGGCCGCCAACTCGTCCGGGCGTTTCGTCCCGGCCATGCCGAATCCATTCCCTTGGCCTGCGTGCTACTGCTGCTGGGGGCGCACGCTTTCATCGACCTGATTTTCTGGTTCACGCCCCTGATGTACGCCGCGGCGTTCATCAGCGCCGCCATGGTAGCCTTCGTGGCGCAATCTTCCGCCGAGGGTTCGGGTAAGCCCGAGTAAAGCTTTGCTCCAACTGCTCCAGCATCTGGGTTCCGGCGAGACGGAGCTCGCCGTCGTGCCCGCCCCGGGTCCGCAGGCGGGCCGTGTCTTGATCCGCGGGACGTGCTCGCTGGTCTCGCTTGGCACGGAACGCATGCTGGTCGAGTTCGGCCGAGCCGGCTGGTTCAGTAAAGTTCGCCAGCAGCCGGAAAAATTCCGCGCGGTCTTGGCCAAGGTGCGTTCCGAAGGAATCTTCGCCACGTGGTCCGCGGTCCGCAGCAAACTGGCCCAGCCGATCCCGCTCGGCTACTGCCATGTCGGCCAGGTGCTCGATGCCGGCGACTCCCTCTTCGTCGCGGGCGAGCGCGTGATTTCCAATAGCCCTCACGCCGAGGTGGTGCTCGCCGACCCGCGTAGCTGTGCCCGTATTCCCGACGGGGTAAGCGATGAGGTGGCCGCCTTCACGCCGCTCGCCGCTATCGCGTTGCAAGGCGCCCGCCTGCTGGCCCCCACCGCCGGCGATCGCGTTGTCGTGATGGGCTTAGGCTTGGTCGGGCAACTCGCCGTCCAAGTATTACGGGCCTTGGGCTGCGAGGTTCTGGGGATTGATCCCGATGCGGATAAGTGCGCGGTCTCTGCTCAAGCCGGCGCCGCAGTCTTTGTCTTGGCGGCGGGAGCCGATCCGGTGGCCGCCGCGATGCGTTGGACGGCGGGGCAGGGCGCCGCGGGCGTCTTGATCACCGCGAGCACGGCTTCCAGCGATCCCGTCAATCAGGCCGCCCGGATGTGCCGCCTGCGCGGCCGGGTCGTGCTGGTGGGCGTGACGGGCCTCGCGCTTAACCGTGCCGATTTCTACCGCCAGGAAATTTCCTTTCAGGTTTCGAATTCCTACGGTCCGCGTACGGATTCATCGACCGATTCGGCGGCGGCGAATTTCCAACAGGTATTGCGATGGATGGAGGGCGGCCAGCTGCGGCCGGTGCCGCTGATTTCCCGTCGCCACGCCTTCATCCATGCGGCGAGCGCCTACTCGGCCCTGTCCTCGGAGCGCACGTTCGGTGTCCTGTTGGAATATGATCAATCGCCAGCGGCGCTGGGCCGCACGATTACCTTGCCGTCGCCGCAAGGTGCCGGGCTGGGGCTGGCTTTGATCGGAGCGGGTAATTTCGCCGACCGCACTTTGCTTCCGGCGCTGGTGCAATCGGGCTCAGCCTTCACGTTGCGCTCGGCGATTTCCGCCCACGGCGCCAACGCCCTCTTGGTCGCCCGCCGCTTTCATGCGCCGCTCGCCAGCACGGATTCGGCCACGGCCTTGGATGATCCGGCGGTCGCCGCGGTCTTGCTTTGTACGCGCCACGCAGATCATGCGACCCAGGCCGCGGAGTGCCTGCGCTTCGGCAAGGCGGTCTGGGTCGAAAAGCCGCTGGCCTTGAATGAAACGGAACTCGCTTCCGTCATGGCCTCGGCCCGCGCCAGCACCGCGCCGCTGATGGTCGGTTTCAATCGTCGCTTCGCCCCGCTCGCACTGGGCCTGCGGGATGAATTGCGGCGTCTGCCCGGCCCGCGTTCGATCTCGCTCCACATCAATGCCGGGACCTTGCCGCCCGACCACTGGACATTGAATCCCACGGTGGGTGGTGGCCGTATCGTCGGCGAGGTCTGTCATTTCGTCGACCTCCTCCGTTTTCTTGTCGGCCAGCCGATCACCGACGTCCGTGCGCTCATGCGCGGGATCGATGGCCAGGATGCCGGCCGCTTCACGCTCACGTTCGCCGATGGCACGACCGCCGCGATCAACTATCTGACCGATCAGCCTACCCACTTGCCCAAGGAAGTCATCGTGGCGACCGGAGCGGATTGGGCCATCCATCTCGATAATTGGCGCCACCTGCGCGGCGAAGGTCTCTCGACGGTGCGCGCCCGCGCCGGCTGGCTCCGTCCGCCGCAGAAAGGACACGTCGAAGCGCTCCGCGCTTTTCTCGCCGCCGTCGCCGCGCGCCGACCGTCGCCGATTCCACTCGATGAAATCGAAGAAGTTTCCCGTTGGAGCATTCGGATGCAGGGAATGCTAAGAAGCTAGAGGCCCGGTTGACCAGAGGAGATGCACCGTTAGTTGACCCGTTGAAAAGTTGGCAAGTTGACAAGGAATGCAATGGGTAGGGTCGGGACCGCGTCACGACATAGCTGTATCTTCTCCGGCCCCCCTTAAGTTAAGCCTCTGTCTCCCTTGTCACCTGGTCAACTTGTCAACCGGCCAGCTAGTTTATTTCTCCTCCTAAGCCTCCGAGCCTCTGGTCAACTAAGCCTCTCATTAGCCTCTCCCCTTGCCCACGTGCCAGCTTACCCCCTATAAATATGTCCTCCCTCTGCGTCCTCGGTCTCGGCTACATCGGCCTCCCGACCGCGTCCATCTTCGCGACGAAGGGGCGCCGCGTCCTCGGCGTCGATGTCACTCCGGCGGTGGTCGAGACGATCAACAGCGGCCGCATCCATATCCAAGAGCCTGACCTCGATGTCCTGGTGCGCGCCGCGGTGCAGTCGGGCAATCTCAAAGCGGCCCTGAAGCCTGGCCCGGCCGACACTTTCATCATCGCGGTGCCCACGCCCTTCCAAGTGCGCGCCGATGGGGCTCGCGTGCCGGACTTGTCTTTCGTCGAAGCCGCCGCCCGTTCGATCGCCCCGGTGGTCGCGGCCGGCAATCTCATCATCTTGGAGTCCACTTCGCCGGTCGGCACGACGGAGAAAGTCAAAGCCTGGCTCGATGATGAGCTGACCAAACTCGGTCGAACCGTCGACGGGCTCCTTTACGCGCATTGTCCAGAACGCATTCTGCCCGGACAGATGCTCAAGGAACTTGTTTCCAATGATCGCATCTGCGGCGGGCTCACCCCGGAAGCGTCGGCGCGTTCGCGCGACCTCTACGCGACGTTCTGTACCGCCCAAATCTTTCTCACCGACGCGCGTACGGCGGAACTCGCCAAGCTCACGGAGAACGCCTTCCGTGACGTGAACATCGCTTTCGCCAACGAGCTCTCGTTGATCTGCGACAAGCTCGGCATCAATGTCTGGGAGCTTATCGGTCTGGCGAACCGGCACCCGCGCGTGAAGATTCTTCAACCCGGCCCCGGCGTTGGCGGCCATTGCATCGCGGTGGACCCCTGGTTCATCGTCGACGCCGCTCCCGCGGAAGCGCGACTCCTCCGCACGGCGCGCGAGGTCAACGACTCGAAGCCCCATCACGTCGTCGCTCAGGTGCGCGCCGCGGCCGGCAAGGACGCCGCCGTCGCCTGCCTCGGCCTCGCCTTTAAAGCGAACATTGACGATCTCCGCGAATCACCGGCGGTCGAGATCGCCGGCCTGCTCGCCGATGCCGGCCTCAAAGTCCTCGCGGTCGAGCCGCATGTGACCGCGCTACCGAAGGCGCTGCAGGGCAGGGCGGAACTCGTCCCGCTCGCCGACGCCCTCGCCCGCGCTTCCGTCGTCGTCCTCCTCGTCGATCACCGCGCCTTCGCCGGCCTCACCCTTGAGCAGCTCAAAGGTAAAAAGTTGATTGATACGCGGGGCGTGATTCGAGGCTAGAGGCCCGGAGGCCCGGAGGCCCGGAGGCCCGGTTGACCAGAGAAACTCAACGTTAGTTGACCCGCTGACCCGTTGGCAAGTTGACAAGGGAGACAATGGGTAGGGACGTGATTGCCATCACGTCCGTTCGCCGTGCGACGGTGAAGTCTGACATACAGAGCTAAGACCTGACGACTAGGCGGTTTCAGTTTCGAACGGATGCGATGGCAATCGCATCCCTGCCTACAGACTCCATTCAGTCCGCAGGTCCACGGGCCCACGCGTCCGCCTCCCTTGCCAACGGGTCAACTTGTCAACAGGCCAGCTAGTTTACCAAATCTAAGCCTCTAATTTTCCGGCCCTCGTCTAGTGCTCTTTCCTCTTCTCTATCACCTCGGCCCTTCCTGGCTCTTCCAGCGCGCGCGTTGGGCGTGCGAGCGTAAGTTCGGAGTCTGGGAATGGCGTTCACCGATGCGCCCGTGGAATGATATCGCCGTGGGCTTTGATCCGGCCAAATGGCGTCAGTCCGCGCCGCGTCTCCCGAGCGCTTTACTCGACCGCGCGCGCCTCGCGCCGCAGCTCGAAGCGTGGTCCGTCGAGTCCGGCGCTACGCCGATTGCCGAAGCGGACGCTTTCGCCCGCGGCTACGCCCGGATCTTCTCGCATCAGCTCGTCGAAGTCGGCCGTCCGGACCGCTGGACTCGCAATGTCCTGACCGGCCGCTCCATCGACCCTTACCGGCATTGGTCACGACTAGGGGATGCCGCCGCCGACGATATCAAGGGCGTCTGGGAGCTCTCCCGCTTCTCCTGGGCCTACGCCCTCGTCCGTGCCTGGCTGCGCGACGGCGACGACCGTCACGTCGAACTCTTCTGGTCGACGCTCGAGGATTGGATGGCTCGCAATCCTCCCAACCGCGGCCCGAACTGGATGTGCGGGCAGGAAGCTTCCTTTCGTCTGATCGCCGTCACGTTCGCCCTGCAGTCCTTCCGTGATCACCCGTCTACGACCGACGCCCGTCTTGCGCTCGCCGCACGCCTCGCTGTCGCGACCGCTGAACGCATCGGCGACCATCTGAGTTACGCACTGTCGCAGAAGAACAACCACGGCATTGCGGAACTGATCGGACTCCAGACCGCGGCCCGGTTCTGGCCTAGTCTCTGCGGTTCTCCGCATTGGCCCGACGATGACTGGAGGGATTTGCTCCCCCGTCAGTGCGACGCGCTCATCGGCCCCGACGGTGGTTTCAGCCAGCACTCGTCGAACTACCATCGACTGCTCCTGCAGCTCCTGACCTGGTCCGAGGTCGTCGAACGTTCCGTCCGCGACACCTTGCCCGAATCGGTGCGAGCCAAGGCCATCGCCGCGACCGACTTCTTGGCGACCTTGATGGAAGCCGATGGCACCGTGCCACGATACGGCGCGGATGATGGCGCCAACCTCTTTCCCCTCAGCGGCTGTCCGTTCGAGGATTTCCGTCCGGCTGTCGGCGCCGCCCTCGCGCTCTTCAAGGGTGAACGCCTGCCATCCGGACCTTGGGACGAGGCTTCCCTTCTCCTACTGGGACCCGTGGCCGCCAGCGCCGCCCCGGCCTTACGTCCGCCCGCAGAATTCCGGGATGCCGGGGTCTTCCAGCTGCGCCACGCGCGCGGTACGCTCTTCTTCCGCGCTCCGGAAAAATTCCGCACGCGTCCGTCGCACGCCGATCAACTGCATGTTTCGCTCCGTTGGGATGGCGAGTGGATCGCCGAAGATCCGGGAACGTATTCTTATAATGCCCCGGGTGGCTGGGATGGTTTCGCCGGGTCCCGTTTCCATAATCTTGTCACCGTCGGCGACTTCGAGCCCATGCGCCGCGTCAGCCGCTTCCTCTGGTTGCCCTGGACAGGTTGCGAGGTGCGCTGGCAGTTCGACGGCGTCACGGCCTCGCACCTCGGCTTCCCAGGCTTCAAGTCCCGTCGGCGCGTCGTGAAGGTCCCCAACGGTTTCGTGATCATCGATCGCCTGACTGGTCTCCTCAAACAGCACGGACGCTTCACCTTGCGCTGGCATGGCCGTACTCGCGAAGGACTCGAGCAGCTGACCGTCGCTTGTTCCGCCCCCTCGACGGAGGAATATGTCACCGCGCTCCCGGACGGCGGGGAAGGGTGGCACTCTTCGCACTACGGTTCGAAGGAGCCTTCCTGGTGCCGCCGCATCGCCGCGACCGGCGACGATGTCACCTTCGTCACCGCGCTCGGCTGCTCCCTGCGCCTCGAGGCCCACAGCTTTTTCGCCGACGGAGAAGAGGTTCCCTTGGAATAGAGGCTCGGAGGCCCAGAGGCCCCGTTGACCAGAAGAGATGCACCGTGAGTTGGCCCGTTGAAAAGTTGGCAAGTTGACAACGGATGCAATGGGTAGGGTCGGGACTGCGTCACGACATAGCTGTATCTTCTCCGGCCCCCCGTGAGTTAACCCTCGGTCTCCCTTGTCCACTGGCCAACTTGTCAACCGGCCAGCGAGTGTTCCCCTCCGGCCAACTGGCTAACCGTTCAACAGCTCAACTCGATCTCTCTGAGCCTCCGAGCCTCTGGCCCACCAAGCCTCCTCTTGTCGTCCGGTCCCCGTGCCCCCGTGCCAGCTTGTCCCCTCCTCTAAAAATGCCCTCCCTCGCCCTCATCGTCGGTACGCGCCCCGAGTGCATCAAGCTCGCGCCGGTGTTCGCGGAGCTGCAAAAATCTTCGCACCTGCGTCCGCTCCTCGTCTCGACCGGCCAGCATCGCGAGCTCCTCGATCAGGCCTTGGGTTCATTCGGGCTCAAGCCCGACGTCGATCTCGGCTTGATGACGCCCGGCCAGTCGTTGCCGGAGCTTTCCTCCCGCGTGCTTACCGGGGTCTCCGCCTGGCTCGCCGAAGCGAAGCCGTCCGCGATCCTCGTGCAAGGCGACACCACCACGGTGCTCGGCTCAGCCATGGCCGCCTTCTACGCCGGGATCCCCGTCGGCCATGTCGAAGCCGGCCTGCGCACGGGCGACCTCCGTTCGCCGTTCCCGGAAGAGATGAACCGCCGCGTGACGTCGACGCTCGCCCGCTGGCACTTCTGCCCGACCGACGAGGCTAAGGCCAATCTCCTGCGCGAAGGCATCCCCGCCGCGCACTGTCATGTCACCGGCAATACGGTCATCGACGCTCTGCTCGCCACTCGTACGCGCATCGGTGGCATCGAAGCTTCCGCGATCGGCTCCCGACTCGGCATCGCTCCGTCCTTCGTCGCCTCGCATCTCGCTGCGCCGAAGTCGCGCTGGATCCTGGTCACCGGCCACCGTCGCGAATCGTTCGGCCCAGGCTTCGAGAATCTCTGCCGCGGCATCCGCCAGCTCGTCGACTCTCATCCCGACCTCGGGGTGGTCTACCCTGTGCATCTCAACCCGCTGGTCCAGGAGCCGGTCCGTCGCCTCCTCGGTGGTCATCCGCGCATCGCGCTCGCTGCGCCGGCGGCCTACGAAGATTTCGTTTGGCTGATGGACCGCTCGACCTTCGTGCTCACCGATTCAGGCGGCGTGCAGGAAGAAGCGCCTTCGCTCGGTAAGCCCGTGCTGGTTATGCGCGAGAATACCGAACGGCCCGAAGGCCTCGCCGCCGGCACCAGCGAACTCGTCGGCACCGACCCCGTCCGCATCGTCGCCGCCGCGACCCGTCTGCTTTCCGATCCCGCCGAATACGCCCGTCGTTCCCAGCTCCGTAATCCATACGGTGACGGCACCGCCGCGGCCAAGATCGCAAGGGTGATGGAAGCGGCGATCTAATCCGAAACAAGTTTCGGGTGGCAGGTGGCAGGAAGTAAATTACCCGCCACCCGCCACCTGCGGCCGCCACCCGCCACCTGAAGTGAGTCGTCTCCCCACGTGCCAGCTTGCCCCCTAAATTAGTTGCGCCTCCTTTATTTCCATCAACATTTCGCCACCCCGCAGGGGTCGACCGGGACGCGTTCCTATGAATTCGCCCGCGCACTGCTCGCCCGCGGCCATGAAGTCACGGTAGTCTGCGGCGCCCATCGCCAGAGCGGTTTGGAGCTGCCGTATGACGCCGCGCATGACTGGCATCGCGGTTCGGTGGACGGCATGGATGTCATTTCCCTGCCGCTGAGTTATTCAAACCAGGATTCGCTCTGGCGCCGCGGGGGGTCGTTCCTGCGCTTCGCCGCCCGCTCGATCGGTCTCACGCTACGCTTGGATTACGACCTCGTGTTTGCGACCTCGACGCCGATCACGGCGGTCATCCCGGGCCTCGCGGCCAAATGGCTTCGCGGCAAGCCCTTCGTCTTCGAGGTGCGTGATCTCTGGCCGGAACTGCCCCGCGCCCTCGGCCTGCGCAACCCATTCATTCTCGGCGGCATGTCGCTGCTGGAATTTCTCGGCTACCGTTCGGCCGACGCCTGCATCGGGCTTTCCCCGGGTATCGTCGATGGCATCCGTCGGCGGTCGGCCTCCACTCAGAAAATCGTGATGATCCCCAACGGCTGCGATTTGGAGATCTTTCATCCTCGTCGGCGCCGCAGTCTGGCGCTGCCAGGTATCTCGCCGGAAGATTTTGTCGCTGGCTTCACCGGTGCCCACGGCCCGGCCAACGGGCTGGATGCCTTGCTCGCCGTCGCGCGCGAGCTGCGCCGCCGGGGCGATCAACGCGTCAAAATCGCCTTCATCGGCGACGGCAAGGAGAAGGCGCGCATCGCCGCGCAGGCACAGGCCGAGGGCCTGACCAACTGTCTTTTCTTCGCGCCCGTCGCCAAGGAGGAGCTGGGCGGCATCACCGCTTCGCTCGATTGCGGCCTGATGGTGCTGCGCGATCTCCCGGCGTTTTATCGCGGCACGTCGCCCAACAAGTTCTTCGACTACATCGCTGCCGGCCTTCCGGTCGTGAACAATTACCCCGGTTGGCTGGCCGAGATGATTACGACCGAAAATGCGGGCATCGCCGTGCCCCCCGCCGACCCCGTCGCTTTCGCCGACGCTTTGCAGCGGCTCGCCGCCAATCCTGACTTGAAGGCAAGCATGGGCGCGAATGCCCGGGTGCTCGCCGAAAGCCGTTTCGCCCGCCCCAAACTGGCGGCGGAATTCATCGACGTCCTTGAGGCCGTCGCCGCCTGAAATCTTTCCTCCTATGCTGACCCGCGAACAAGCCCTGCAAATCGTCCTGCGCCGCCTCGCCGCCCTTGGCCACGAGCTGGGCAAGCCCGAGCTGGCTCAGGCCGACGAACAGACGCGCCTCTTCGGCGAGACCGCCGCCCTCGACAGCATCGGGCTGGTCACGCTGATCGCCGATCTGGAGGAAGATATCCGGGTCGCCACCGGCCAGACTGTCACGCTCGCCGACGAAAAAGCCATGAGCCGCCTCACTTCTCCCTTCCGCCGCGCCGGTTTACTCGCGGAGTATGTGGTTGAGATCACCCGAAACTAGAGGCCCGGAGGCCCAGAGGCTCGGTTGACCAGAGCGATGCAATTTCGGGTCTCAGGTCTCGGCCCTCAGGTCTCTGGTACGGGTTATCAGGTGCAGGTGCGGGGCAAAGTTCAGGTCCTGAACCTGTACCCGAACCTGAACACCTGAACCAGGCACCCGACGGCCGAGACCCGTGACCCGAAAATGTGTTTCCCGCAGCCAATCATCCGGCCTCCGGCTCCCCTTTGAGACAATCGACCACTGGTCAACTGGGCCTCTGAGCCTCCGGGCATCTACTTCGCTTCCCTTGCCCACGGGTCAACTTGTCAACCGGCCAGCTAGTTTGTTTCTCCCCCTGAGCCTCCGAGCCTCTGGTCAACTCAGCCTCTAACTCAACCTCTAGCCCTCGGGCCCTCCTTCACCTCCATCCCTCGATTCAAATGCCCACCGCTCTCATCACCGGAGTTTCCAAAGGCCTCGGCCGCGCGCTGGCCGAACGCTTGTTGGCCGATGGTTGGGTGGTGCATGGTTTCTCCCGACAGGCCGCACCCATCACGCACGCGCATTTCACCGGACACTTGGTCGACGTCACCGATGAGGCCGCCGTTCGCGCCTCGGTCGCGGCTGTCGCTGAGCTCGGCCGCATCGATTTGTTGATCAATAACGCCGGGGCCGCCTCGCTGAATGCTTTCCTGCTCACCCCGGGCAAGGTGGCCGAGTCGCTCATGCGCGTGAATTACCTTGGGACGTTTCACTGCCTGCAGGCCGTCGGTAAAGTGATGGTGCGTCAGCGCGGCGGATTGATCATCAATTTCACCACTGTAGCTGTGCCGCTTTCCCTGGAAGGTGAAGCCGCCTATGTCGCCAGCAAGGCCGCGGTCGAGGCCCTGACCCGCGTCGCCGCCACCGAACTCGCCACGCAGGGGGTGCGCGTCATGGCGTTGGGCTTCGGCCCCATCGACACCGATCTCACGCGCGCCGTGCCCAAGGCCGCGCTCGCCAAAATTAATGCGCGGATCAGCCGCCCCGCCGGCACCTCTATGGGCGAAGCCGTGGATTTCGTCGTCGCTCGCCTCGGCGCCTCCGCTTCTGCCAGCGGCAGTGTGGAATATCTCGGAAAGTTGGGCAGTTGATCAGCGAGAGATAACGTTAGTTGACCGGTTGACCAGCGGGCCAGCGGGCAAGGAATGCAGCGAGGTAGGGTCGGTACTGCGTGCCAGCCTTCGATATAGTCCTAACCGCGTCTACCCTGCTCAAGGTAGGGACGGCTCTCCGAGCCGTCCGAAGTGCAAAGGTGCACGGGTTAGGTGTTGGCGGTTGGGGATGCAACTGAATCCCCGATGCCCGTGGCTGCCACCTACCACCCGAAGTTAAATCGCCTCCCCCCTGAGCCTCCGTGCCTCTGGTCAACTCAGCCTCTCGTTCTCCTTTCCGGCCAACTGGCCAATCGTTCAACTAACCAACCCGGTCTTTCGTCCATCCAGTCCTCCATTCAGACATCGACTCAGTCCTCCTATTCTTTCGTCCCATGTCCCTCCTCACCCGCTTCACCGCTTATTCCGCCAAGCCTGCCTTGGCCGGATCGTGGGGTGTGGTGAATTTCGGTGAACTGGATGCCCTGGTGGTGCGCGCACGGGAGTTTCTCCGGCAGCTGAAATTGGATCGCCCCACGGCCTTCGGCCTCATCGGCGAACACGGGCCAGCTTCGACCGCCTGGTTACTCGTGCTCGCGGAGGCCGGCCATTTCGTCGCGCCGCTGTCGGGCAATGCGGTCGAGCATCCCGCCAAACTCGCCTTGATCAACGCCCAGTGGATCATCACGACCGAGCCGCTGAGCTGGAGCCTCTACCCGCGCGTCGACGAGCCTTCCGCCCATCCGCTCTTCGCCCGCCTGCGCGAGCAGGGTGCCGCGGGGCTGATCCTTTTTTCGAGCGGCACCAGTGGCGTGCCGAAGGCAATGGTGCAGGATTTTCCCAAACTATTGGCGACGTATGAATCGCGCCACGAAAGCCGCCTCCCCGTGCTCGCCTTGCTAGGCTTCGATCACATCGGCGGCTTGAACACCCTGCTGGGTTCCCTGGCGGCTGGCTCCCTGTTGGTCATCCCCGCCAGCCGCGCGCCGGCGAGCGTCGCCGCGGCGATCGCGACCCATCGTGTGGCGGTCCTGCCGGCATCACCGACGTTTCTCAATCTCCTGCTCGCCTCGGGTGAGGTCGAGGGCCACGACCTCAGCTCCTTGCGCGTGATCACGTATGGCACCGAGCCGATGCCCGAAAGCCTGCTCCATCGCTTGAAGGCCGCCTTCCCGCGTGCGCGGTTCATCCAGACGTTCGGGACCAGTGAGACGGGCATCACTCGGACCGAAAGCCCGGATCCCGGGTCGACGTTCCTGCGCTTTGATGATCCCGGCTTGGAATGGAAAGTCGTCGACGACGAACTCTGGCTCCGCAGCCGGACCCAGATCGCCGGCTATCTCAACGCCAGCAACGAACGCTTTACCGACGACGGTTGGTTCCGCACCGGCGACAAGGTCGAGCTCGGCCCCGACGGCACGCTCCGCATCCTCGGCCGCATGGGTGAGATGATCAACGTCGGCGGCGAGAAGCTCATGCCGGCCGAAGTCGAATCAGTCATCCTCGGTGTGCCGGGAGTGATCGATTGCCGGGTGCGCGGCGAAGCCCACCCGCTCACTGGCCAGACTGTCGTGGTGGATGTCGTCGCCCCGGCGGCCGACCAAGAAGCCTTGCGCGCAGCCCTGCGCACCGCCTGCCGGCAGCAGCTCGCCCGGCACAAAGCCCCCACGCGGGTCAACTTCGTCGCCGCCGTCAGCGGTGAGCGATTGAAAAAGACGAGGTAGGGACAGCACCACGTGCTATCCCTAGTGCCAAGGTCAGGTGTTGGCGGTTAGCGGTGGGGAATACAACGGAAGCACGGGTATTGTTTCAGGTTTCCGGCCTTCGGCCTTCGGTAGCCGGCTCCTGGTCCCCGCGGCTGATGGCCGAGTAGCCGCAACCTGGCCCCCCGTCCCCAGAGTTTATTTCACCTTTGCACTGCCTCTCATCTGCGCCTCCGGCCCTCTCGGCCTCCGGTCTTATCTTCTAGTGGATTCCATCCTCCTCAATCTCCTCTTCGACGCGGTCGTCTTGATCGCCGTCGTCGTGATCATGTTTCGGCGCGTGTCGTTCTGGCACCCCCTGGCGGTCTACCTGTTGTTTCACGTCTTCAGTTATACCATGCGGGGGTGGGATCTCTACGCCGGGGCCACTCCGATGTATGGCAACACGGCTAACTTCGAAGTGGTGACCGAAGCGGAGATTTCTCGGGCGCTCCTCTGGGCGGATGTCGCCCTGATCTTTTTCGTATTCGGCTGCCTTTGGGCCCACGCCCGCTTCGGGCGCACGGCCCAGCGGCCCGTGCAACGCCGCGTGCTCAACCCGCGGATCATCGCCGCGGTTTGCGCGGTTTGTCTACCCGCGGGCCTCTGTGTCTTCCTTTCAATCAAGAGCGGAGGCATTGAGATAGGTGAAGACTTCGCGGCCACGAATTACCTGACCGTCGTCGCCATGTGGCCGATCGGATGCCTCACGGCCCTGATCTTCACCTACGGCTTCCGTCCCCAGTGGCTGATTTTGGTCGCGCTCTACCTCAGCTTCGTGGCCCTCCAGGGCTACCACCGCTTCATGCTTGTTTTGCCGCTGCTTTTCTTTGCGGCCTATTACCTGCAGGCGCGGCGGCGCCGCTGGCCGACCCTCACCATTGTTATCGGCGCCGTCTTGGTGGCCCTGCTCTTCCCGCGGCTCAAGATGATTGGCACGGCTTTTCAGCAGGGCGAAACGGCCGAGGTAGTCACCCAGTTAAAAGATTCTTTCGATCGGAACAAGAAACGCGAAGAAGGGGAAAACTTCCTCGATCAGTTCGCCGCGGGCCTGACCATGACCGACTTCGCGGAGAAGAAATTCCTAGGGTCGACGTATCTTGCAATCATCACCTTACCCGTGCCGCGGGCGTGGTGGGCCAATAAGCCCGGCCTGGCTGATCATTTGGTGGATATCTCTACCAGCACCCGACAATATAACGTTGAGGGGCGCATTCTTACCTACGTCGGCGAAGCCTACCTGAACTATGGCTATGCCGGCATCTTCATCGTGCCGCTCCTGTTGGGCTTCGGCCTGACGACCTTCTGCCTGCGTGCCACCACGGGCCCGATGGACCGGCTGAGCCGCTACCTGTACCTGATTTTCTTCATGATCCTCGTGCAGGTGTTTCGCGACGGGATGATGTCGCTCTTCGTCTTCACGATCGTGCACAACATGCCGATGTTATTCATCTGGATCCTCCACTCCATTCCCGGCCTTGCGCCGAAAGTCTGGGACCTGCCGCCCGCAGATCCCATGGCATTGGAACACGGCAACATCACGCCCCCTTTCGCCGCTCAGCCACCCGGCCCGCCCCGCCGCTGACCCTGCCCCCCCGCTCTCCGTGCCCTCCGTCCGCCACGTCGTCTATGAATGCCTCCCCGGCGCTTACGCCGGAGGTGTGCAGAAGATGGTCTTCGAGCTCGCCTCTGCGCAGCGTCGGGCCGGAGCGGACGTGCAGGTCTGGACGCCTAATGCCATTCGCGCCGGGTCCACAGAATATTTCGACGGCCTGCCCGTGCGTTACTTCATGCCGGACCCGCTGTTCGGCCTGGCGCGCTCTCATCGGATGGTCCGGGAGTTCGCGACGCTCCCTGGGGGCACGGTGTTGCACGCGCACAGCACGTTCAATCCTTTGAACCTGCAGGTCGGCGCGGCGGCCAAGCAATGCCGTCTCCCGGTCTTTTATCACCCGCACGGCGCGCTGGATCCGTTGCTGTTCTCGGACTGGAGTTTCAAGTCACTCAAGAAGCGGCTCTACATCCGGGCATTCTCCGGCCCGAATCTCAATCGATCCACCGGGGTCTTCGCGCTCACCCCCCTTGAGCGTAACCAGCTCCTGTCCCTCGGTATCACCGCCCCGATCCACGTCGTGCCTAATGGCATCCGCCCGGTTAAAGTTGCCGACGCCGAAGCCGGTGGAGCGCTCCGCCGACAGCACGGCATCGATGCCACCGATCGCGTGATCCTGTTTATCGGCCGCATCACGCCCAAGAAACGACTCGAGGACATCATCCTCGCGCTCAGTTTACTCGGCGCCTCGGCCCCCCATCTGCTGATCGCCGGCAACCCTGATCATGACGGCGAATATGGCGCCAAGCTTTTCCATTTAGTACGGTCCTGCGGGTGCGCCCCCCGCGTGCACTGGCTGGGCTTCATGGACGAGGCCGCCAAAGCCGCCGCTTATGCGGCGGCGAATGTGTTTGTGCACGCTTCGGAATCCGAAGGCATGGCCTTGGCGATTCTGGAAGCCATGTCTGCGGGCCTGCCCGTCGTCGCCACCCGCGGTTGTTATATGTCGAACGCGTCGACCGCCGAGGCGCTCGTGCAATGTGAGCAGGGTCCCGAGGCCCTCGCCAAGGCCTTGGCTCCCTTGCTGCTGAATCCCGCCGCCGCCCGCACCCAGGGTCAGGTGGGTCAGGCCTATGTTCATCGCGTCCATGATTGGGATACGCTGGCGAAAGCCACGTTGAAATTATATCCCGAAGGGAGCGTCGCTTCCTGAGCTATGTGTGGTATCGCCGGATATGTCGGTCGCTTCGACCCCGCGTTGCTCGCGCAGATGGGCCGCGCTCAGGGCCATCGCGGCCCGGATGCCTCCGGAGAGTGGCATGACGCCCGGGCGGGTCTCTCGCACGTTCGGCTTTCGATTCTGGATCTCACGTCCGCCGGTGCCCAGCCGATGGCGGATGCCGCGGGCAAGCTGATCCTGACCTTCAACGGCGAGATTTATAATTATCGCGCACTGCGCGCCCAGCTGGAGCGGCAGGGCGTGGTCTTCCGTGGCCACAGCGACACGGAGGTATTGGCCAATCTCCTGTCGCGCTTCGGCAAGGATTGCCTGCCGTGGTTGAACGGTATTTTTGCCTTTGCGGCCTGGTATCCCGAAGAGCGGCGCATGCTGGTCGTCCGCGACGCCGCCGGCGTCAAGCCGCTCTACTGGGCGAAGACCGCCGATGGCTATGGCTTCGCTTCGGAGATCAAAGCCTTGTGCCGCTTGCCCGGGGTGGATCTGTCGCTGGATCCCTTGGCGGTGTCTTCCTATCTCACGTTGCTCTACGCCCCAGGTGAGCTCACCCCGGCCAAGGGCATTCGTAAAATCTTACCTGGGACCTGGGTCGAATGGCGCGAAGGGCAGGAGCCAGTCCGGGGGTCCTTCGCTCCGGCGCATTACTCCGAAGAAGTGCAGCCGTTTAAAACGGCCGACGCCCTCGAGGCCTGCCGCCATTACCTCGGCCAGGCGGTGAAGCGCCAGTTGGTGTCCGATGTCCCCGTGGGCGGATTCCTTTCGGGCGGGGTGGATTCTTCGTCGGTCGCCCATTACGCGGTCGAGGGCCTCGGCGATCCGAGCCGTTACCCCTGCTTCACGATTGGGGCGAGTTCACTCAAGGGTCTCGGCAAGGAAGGCTTCGCGGAAGATTTCCCCTACGCTCAGTATGTCAGCGAGCAGATGCGCACGCCGCTGCACGTGAGCACGATGGATCAGGCCGAACTCGACGACCTGGACCTGATGGTTTGGCAGCTCGATGAGCCGACGCCGGATGTGGCCGCCTTCGCCGCCCGGGCCATCTGCCGCGAAGCACGCGCCCAAGGCGTCAAGGTCTTGCTGTCGGGTGCCGGCGGCGACGACCTCTTCTCGGGGTATCGCCGACATGTGGCCTTGGGCTCGGAGAAATATTGGGCCTGGGCCCCGCGGCCTTTGCGTAGCTTGCTGCGTCGCTCGGCCGCCCATGCGCAAGTCGCCGGCCCGCTGGCCCGTCGCCTCTCAAAACTGTTCCGTTACGCCGACGCTCCCGCGCCGGAGCGCTTGGCCAGTTACTTCCTCTGGATCAGCCAGGAGTCCTTGAGCCCGGCGCTCAGCCCCGCCTTCCGGGCGAGCCAGCCAGCGTCTCGCCCAGTCGATGTGCTCCTGCGCTCCCTGGATGGCCTGCCCGAAGGGGTCAGCCGTCTCAACCAGATGCTGCACCTCGACCGATCGTTTTTCCTCGCCGATCATAATCTCAATTACACCGACAAGATGGCCATGGCACATGGCGTCGAAGTCCGCCTGCCTTTCCTTGATCCTGATCTCGTGGCCTTCTCGGAGCGCCTGCCCGATACGCTCAAGCAGCATGGCAGCGAAGGTAAATATATCCTGCGTCGGGCGATGCGCGGAGTCCTGCCGGATCGCGTGCTCGATCGGCCCAAGGCCGGCTTCGGTCTCCCGCTCCGTTCGTTGATCCACGGTGCCTATGGACGAAAACTCACCGAGCTCGCTCGCAGCGGAAGATTGGACGCCACCGGCGTGTTCGACGGCCAAGGCGTCTTGCGATTACTCGAGGCGGATCGCCGCGGCCAGATCGACGCGGCTTATCCCTTGCTCGGCATTCTTTGCCTTGAGTCCTGGGTGAGGCAGTTTGCTGGGCGGTGAGAGCGCGCATGACTAGAGGCCCGGAGGCCCAGAGGCTCGGTGGACCAGAACGATACAGCGTTAGTTGACCGGTTGACCAGTGATGGAATGGGTAGGGACGTGATTGCTATCACGTCCGTTCGCCAGGTGATTCTGTTGTCGGTTCGACATAGCTAAGCCCCGACGACTTCAGGGCTTCGGTCTCCAACGGCAGCGATAGCAATCGCCGCCCTACCTCAAATCACCCCAGTCAATATTCCGGTCTCCGGTTTCCCCTTGAGTTAACCCGTCTGCCTCCCTTGTCCACTGGTCAACTTGTCAACCGGCCAGCTAGTTAGTCTCCCTGAGCCTCCGAGCCTCTGGTCAACTAAGCCTCTCATCTGCCTCTCCCCTTGCCCACGTGCCCACGTGCCAACTTGTCCCCTCATTAAGCCCCATGCATTCCTCTCTCTCCAACATCCGCCTCGCTGGCCTCGCCGTCTCCACCGGTTCGGTGGTGCGCGATTTCATGGCCGATGGTCTTGCCCGGGGTATTGATCGCGGCCAGCTGGAACGCATCGCCAAGACCGTGGGCCTACGTGAGCGCCGCATCGCCGCGCCGGGAGTGACCGCGCTCGATTTGTGTGAAGACGCGACGCGCCGACTGCTGGCAGAAATGGCCCTCGATGCCACTTCCATCGATGCGGTCATCTTCGTCACCCAGACGCCGGATTATTCCCAGCCCAACAATGCCTCGCTGCTCCACGGCCGGCTCGGGCTCAGCAAGTCGGCCGCCGCTTTCGATCTCGCCCTGGGCTGTTCGGGTTGGGTCTACGGTTTACAGCAGGCCGCCTTGCTCTGCGCCCATGGCGGTGCCGCCCGCGTGCTGCTCTGCGCCGGCGACACGCTCAGCCGGCTGACGCATCCCGGCGATCGCTCCACCGATCCGCTTTTCGGCGACGCCGGTTCGGCGACCTTGGTGGAACGCACCGGCCACGCCGCACCGTTCCATTTCGTTCTCGGTGCCGACGGTCAAGGGTCGTCCGCGATCATGGTGCCACAGGGTGGGGCGCGCCAGGCTCCTGGGGCGGCTCCGCTCGCCGAAATCACAGATAGCGAAGGCAACGTCCGCCACGCCGCCAATCTCGCCATGAACGGCGCCGAGGTTTTCAATTTCACCCTGCGCGAAGTCCCGTCGGCCGTGGGGGCGGTCATGCGCCTCGCGGGTTACACCGCCGAGACCGCCGATGCGCTCGTCTTGCACCAAGCCAACCGCTTCATGCTCTCGACCCTCGCCAAGAAGTGCGGCTTCACCGCGGAGAAGACCCCGATGGCCGTCGTCGAACGCTTTGGCAACCAGAGTTCGGCCTCCATTCCCTGCGCGCTGATCGACGGGCTGGTCGATCGTCTCGAACGCGAGCCGCTCAAGATCGTCGCCTGCGGCTTCGGCGTCGGGCTGTCTTGGGGCGCCTTCGCCGGCGTAATCGGTCCGCTCACCGTCGCGCCTCTCCGCTCTTTCCCCGCCTGAATCTCATGACCCGAATGCAACACCTCCCGGCCCTCCAGGCCGATGTCGACGTACTCGCCGGCGCCGATGAGGCGACGCGACTGGATGGCCTGCCCAGCTGGGATTCGCTCGCGGTCCTGCTCGTCATCTCCCATTTCGAACACGTGCACAAGGTCGAGATCTCCGGCGCCCAGGTGCGGGCCTGCCGCACGGTCGGCGACCTGCTCGCACTGATTCCTCTCCGCTCATGAAGAAATTACTGATTGTTGGCGCCGGCGGTTTTGGCCGCGAAATGTATGCCTGGGCGGGCCAGCATCCGGACTGCGGACGGGCATGGGCCTTGGCTGGCTTCCTCGATGACAACCCGCAGGCGCTCGCGCCATTCGGCGATTTCGCCCCCGTGGCGCCGCTCGCCGGCCATCGCCCCAGCCCTGAGCATATTTATGTCTGCGCCCTCGGGATGCCGGACTTGAAGGAAAAGCTCGTGGCGCCGCTCGTCGCCGCGGGGGCGGAATTCCTGACCTTCATCCATCCGGCAGCCCTGCTCGGGGCGCGCGTCAAACTCGGTCGCGGCGTCGTGGTCTGCCCCGGTGCGATTCTTTCCGCGGATATCGCCATCGGCGACTTCGCGATGATCAACCTCAATTGCACCATCGGCCACGACGCGACCCTCGGCGCGTGGACGTCGCTGAGCGCGCAGTGCGATATCACCGGGCATGTGCGTGTCGCCGATCGGGTCTTCATGGGTAGCCGCGCGAGTGTGATTCCGAGCAAGTCCGTCGGCAGCCGAAGCATCGTCGGCGCCGGTGCCGTCGTGGTCACCGATGTCCCAGCGGGTGTGACGGTCGTGGGCATTCCCGCCCGTATCCTTTGAAATGCGCAAAGCCCTGCTGATTTTTGGTGGCGGGATGCTCGTGGGCTTGCTCGCGCTGGTCATCGCGGCGCAGTTTGCCTCGCAGCGGCCGCGGCGGTTTTCGGGCGAGCTCATCCGGGCGCTTCCGGGAGTAGCGGGCTGGAGGCGACAGGAGATTCCGATTGCCGGATCTTCGGCGGCGTTGGCCAGCGCCCAGGGGATTTTAAATTTCAGCCAGGCGGCGCAGGTGCTGTATGTGCGCGACGCGACGCAGATCCTGGTCTACGTCGCCTACTGGGAGCCCGGCAAAGTGTCGGTCGTCGACGCCGGTTCGCATAATCCGGACTCCTGTTGGGTGAACAACGGCTGTGTGCGGACCGAGCGGCGGTACGCTGTCGCCGGCCGCGTCGGCGAGCGGGAGCTGCTCCCTTATGAATACGGCCAGTATCTCGTGCCGCGCGGTGGCAAGCAGAACGTCGCCTTCTGGCACCTCGTGAACGGCGAACCTAATCGGTATGAAGAGCAGGCCGCGGGCTGGCGCAATGGATTGCTCGGCCGCCTTGAACGCCTGCCGCTCGTCTTTAAAGATATCCGAGCCTATGGATTTAATCAGAAGAATGAGCAGATGTTTATTCGGATATCATCAAATGCGCGGATAGAGGAATTAATCGCGGACCCCCTGAATAAGACCTTATTCGAGGCCTTGGCTCCGCTGGGAGTGTTTGCGGATAGGAAGTGGAAGTAAGATTAACTCGTTTCAGGTGGCGGGTGGCAGCCCCGGGTGGCAGGTGGCGGGAAATTTCGGGTGGCGGGCTATTCTAGGCCGTCGCCCCTAGATTTACGGGATACGATGAGCCGATTCAGCATCCTGCAGACAACGGAATAGTCTTCGATGGCACGTATCGATTCGTCTCTCGGTATGGCCCCAAGTTTACCGGCTACACCAAGTTGGCTTTTGCATTCTTCGGCCGAGGCGATCGCGATCTGAAAGAACCGCACCCCTTCCTTGCTGTATCTCCTTCCGTCGCCCTCAGCGATGTTGCTGGAAACAGAAAGCCCAGCCCGCCGGATTTGATTTCGCAGTACGCCGTCTCCCCGATATTCGCGGCCATCAGTTAGGCGATAGATTCTCTCGGAAAGCTCATTTGCTAGGACAAGGACACGAAGTTCAATAGGTGCGGCACACATAGAGTCACTATTGTCTCTGTGGCTTTCCGTTAAATCACAGACACTCCTCACCGTGCCCTAGGCACTTCCCGCCACCCGTAATCAGAGAATACCCCAAAGTAACTTTCCTGCCACCCGCCACCTGAGGCCGCCACCTGCCACCCGAAACTTTTATCCCAGCTAACTTTCCGGCCTCCTCTTTCCTTTTGGCGCTTAGCCTCCGCATTTCCCGCCACCTGCCACCCGGGGCTGCCACCCGCCACCCGAAACTTTTATCCCAGCTAACTTTCCGGCCTCCTCTTTCCTTTTGGCGCTTAGCCTCCGCTTTTCCCGCCACCTGCCACCCGGGGCTGCCACCCGCCACCCGAAACTTTTACGCCCTTAATCTCATGTCTCTCCCTCGCCTTTACCTCTCTCCTCCCGACATCGGTTCCGCTGAAATCGAATACGTCCTGGAAGCTTTCCAATCCAATTGGATCGCGCCGGTGGGGCCGAATCTCGATGCGTTTGAGGAAGATTTTGCGCAGCTTGTCGGCTCGCAGCATGCCGTGGCGCTTTCTTCGGGTACCGCGGCCCTGCACCTCGCGCTGCGCCTCGCTGGCGTCGGCCCGGGTGACGAAGTCCTCTGCTCCTCGCTGACTTTCATCGCCTCGGCCTCGCCGATCACCTATCTCGGCGCGAAGCCGGTCTTCATTGATTCGGAAGAGATCAGCTGGAACATGGACCCGGCGCTCGCCTGCGCCGTCATCGAGCAGAAAGCCAAGGCGGGCAAGGCGCCCAAGGCCCTCGTGCTCGTGCACCTCTACGGTCAGGCGGCGGATATCGCCCCCATCAAAGCCTGCTGCGATCAGCATGGCGTGAAGCTGATCGAAGACGCCGCCGAGGCGCTCGGCGCCACTTATGGCGAAGCTTCGCCGGGATCCTTTGGCCTCGCGGGCATCCATTCGTTTAACGGCAATAAAATCATCACCACCTCCGGCGGTGGCATGTTGGTCACCGACGACGCTGACCTCGCGAAGCAGGCGCGTTTCCTCGCGACCCAGGCGCGGGATGCCGCCCCACATTACGAGCATTCGACCATCGGCTACAATTATCGCCTCAGTAATATCTCGGCGAGCATCGGTCTCGGTCAGCTCACGCGACTCTCGGGCAAGGTCGGCCGCCGCCGCGGTCACTTCAAGGCCTACGCTGCCGCCTTTCAGAATCTGCCCGGGGTGACCATGCAACCCGAGGCGCCGTGGGGCCAGTCGACGCGCTGGCTTACTTGCCTGACGATCGATCCCGCCGTCGCGGGCGTCACCCGCGAGCAGGTGCGGCTCGCCTTGGAGCAAGCGAACATTGAATCGCGGCCGCTCTGGAAGCCCATGCATCTGCAACCCGTCTTTGCCGGCGCCGAGATGCACGGCGGCAAGGTCAGCGAGCGCCTCTTCACCCAGGGGCTGTGCCTGCCTTCCGGTTCCGCTATGACCGAAGCCGACCGCGATCGCGTCATCACCGCCGTCAAAGCACTTTTCGTCTGAGCCTGTTCCCTCCAGTTAATGCGGGCGGCCTTACGCCTGCGGCATTGTTTGCCCGTTGGCCGCGCACGTTCGGCAGCGTCGCGGCCCTCTCGCTCGGGCTCGCTCTGCTGGCGGTGTTATTCAATCCAGCTTGGACGGATGAGGTATTTTATGTGGATCCGGGTGCATGCCTCGCGCTGGGCAAGGGCTTCCTTTCCAATGGCTGGAGTCAGCTCGGCCACGGCACCCCCTGGGGGCTGAGCAATCCCGGCCTGCCAGTGTTGCTGGCTGGCTGGTTCAAGCTTTTCGGCTTCGGACAGTTCTCGGCCCGGGCGTTCTTTTTCCTCGCCCAACTCGCTGGGGCGATCGCCCTGCTGCGCTGGGTCGCGGCCCGATATCCGCTCGGACGCAGCGGTGTGCTGGGTGGAGTGGCCCTGTGCATGATGCTGCATTCGCTGGCTGGAAACATGATTTATCATGCGCGCCATGATGCCTTCGCCCTCTTGCTCTTTGCCTGGTTCCTAAGTCATACGTTCGGCGTCGGCGGCGCCCGCTCGCGCTGGTCCGCCTTTCTCCTCGGGCCCGCGTGCGTGTTCTTCGGGCTACAATTCTGCGGATACTTCGCGCTCGCGGCCGCGGGGGTCTTTCTCTGGCGCCGCACGCGTGAAGCCTTCCTTTCCGGGCTCTGCTTGGCGTTCGGTTTTTTGGCGGGGGTTCTCCTGTTGCGCTGCGCCTACGGGCAGATGGGGGTCTGGCAGGCGTTCCTTGACAACCGGGGGGAGAATTTCGGCCGGGAATTCCATCTCGATAAATTTTATGTCAGCAAGGAGTTCCTGGTGCTCATTCCCGCCTGCCTCGGGTTAGTGCTGATGGAAGGATTTTCCGGACGAGGCTGGCGCAACGAAGTTGCTTCGGCCGGTGGGTGCGGCTTGGCGCTCCTGCTCGGCGTCCCCATCGTCATCCAGCAAATCGGGCTATGGCAGTCGCCGTTCAGCTGGATGATCGCGGTGCCGCTGTTGCTGCTGGTGCTTCCTGTTTGTGCGACCCGTTCTTTCTCCCGGGGTGGGTGGTTTGTCGCCGTCGTGGCCGGGCTCTTCCTGCTTTCTTGCGCCATCCGCCTTCAAGAGCTCCCGCTGGCGGTGAAGGAAGTTGATCGACGCCAGCAGGCGGTGGGGGCGTTCCGCGGGCTGGCCACGCCGCGCGAAGTCACCCTCGCGTCCACCTCTCTTTACTATGACCTGCGCGCCTCTGGGCAGGAAGTCTACTGGACTTACGATCGGTCGCTGCCGCCGCACCCGATGATCGCGCGGGATGTCCGGTGGCTCGTGCTGGCCGAGATCGACCAGCCGAGCCTCACCGGCCTGCTCGGGGGTTCGTGGGAACAGGTATATATTTCAGATGCCGCGCCACCTTTGGCGGCCCAAGGCCGCTATCTGATTCTCCGTCGCTCCAGCCCCACCGCCCCATGAGCGCACCTGCTTCAGTTCGCCGACGGGTGCTGCTGGTCATTCCAGCTTATAACGAAGAGGCCCGCCTTGAGCCGCCGTTGCGGAGTTATCTGGCCTATGCCCGCGACCGCGCTGACCTCGAGGTGCGCTTCCTGGTCGTCCTCAATGGTTGTCGCGACGGCACGGCCGCGCTCGTCGAGCGCCTGGCGAGCGTCTTCCCGGAACTGTCGTGGATGGAATACACCGGTCCGATCGGGAAGGGTGGGGCACTCCTCGCTGGTTTTCGTCAAGCGGGTGATGCCGAGTGGGTGGGATTCGCGGATGCCGACGGCGCCACGCCGGCCGCTTCACTTTTCGCGCTGCTCGATGCGCCGGTGAAGGATGTCATGGTCGGCTGCCGTGTGATGTCCACCCGCCCGTTCGGACGTCGCGTCACGAGTTTCGGTTTTAACCTCACGGTGCGGGTCTTGCTCGGCTTGCGCACGCGCGACACGCAGTGCGGAGCGAAATTCTTCCGGGCGGCTTTCTTGCCGGCCATCCTCGCCCAGGCGGACACCTGCGACATGGCGGTGGACGTCGACCTGCTGCTGGCGGCCAAGTCGGCGGGTGCCGCCATCGGTGAGCGGACGGTAGACTGGGCTGATCAGCCCGGGTCCAAGGTCCGGGTCTTCCATACGTCTTCACTCATGTTCCTCTCGGTCTGCCGGCTTTTCTTTCTGCGCCGCGTCCCCAGATCGCTCGGTCGCCCGTTCGCGCGCCTCGGGGAATGGTTTTATGCCGCCATCGCCGGTCGCTCCCGGCAGGCGTTGCCTGGCGAACCCAACCGAGTCTCGCTCCGATGAGTCAGACTTCCTTCCTCCGCCGCGGGTCGCGCTTCTTGGTCGCGGGCGTCCCCATCACACTGTGCGATTACGGAGCATTCAAGCTGTCGGTCCTCGCCGGCCTGGATCCCTCCTGGGCCCGGGTGCTAAGCTTCCTCGTCGCCTTCGCCCTTTCCTTCGTTTTGCACCGCGGGTGGACGTTCGGTTCGGCCGCACCGTGGTGGCGTGATCTCCGTTCATATTTCGCGGCCCGCCTCGCCTGCTTCCTGCTCGCCCAAGTGATTTTCATGGTGCTCCAGAAAGGGTTCGGACTGAGTCCGGATCTCGCCTTCTGGCTCCAGGCCCCCGTGCAGCCGATCGGCAATTTCTTGCTCGGTCATTTCATCGTCTTCCGTCTCACCTCGTCCGACTCCTCCGCCCCATGAAACTCCTCATCACCGGCGGCGCCGGCTTCATCGGCTCAAATCTGGCCCGCCTCGCGGTCGCCCAAGGGCACGCCGTGACCGTCGTCGACCAGCTGACTTACGCCGGCAATCGCGCCTCGCTGACCGACCTCGAAGGCAAGCCCGGCTTCGCGTTCGTGCAGGCGGATATCTGCGACGGCGAAGCGATACGCCGGATTTTAGGGGAACAGTCGCCCGAAAAAATTCTGCACCTCGCCGCCGAGTCACACGTCGACCGTTCGATCGATGGCCCCGGGGCCTTCGTGGCCACGAATGTAACCGGCACTTTCACGCTCCTGCAGGCCGCCCTCGGATACTGGCGCACCATGTCCGGTGCCCCTCGGGATGCCTTCCGTTTCGTGCATGTCTCGACCGATGAGGTTTTCGGATCACTCGGCCCTACGGAGAAGCCTTTCGACGAAACGACGCCGTATGCGCCCCATTCGCCTTATAGTGCGAGCAAGGCCGCCAGCGACCACCTCGTGCGAGCGTGGCATGACACTTACGGGCTGCCCGTAGTCGTGACCAACTGCTCCAATAATTACGGCCCGTATCAGTTCCCCGAAAAACTCATCCCCGTCGTCATCCTCAAATGCCTGCGCGGCGAACCTATCCCGGTCTACGGAAAAGGGGAGAACATCCGCGACTGGCTCTATGTCGACGACCACGCGCGCGGCCTGCTCTTAGCGGCCGAGAAGGGCGTCGCTGGCCGGACCTATTGTTTCGGCGGCGACAACGAGCGTCGCAACCTTGAGCTCGTGCAAGCCCTCTGCGGCTTGCTCGATGAGCTGCGTCCGCGGGCCGATGGCCAGCCACACGCCGACGCGATCACCTTTGTGGTCGACCGCCCCGGCCACGATCAGCGCTATGCGATCAACGCCCGCCGCGCGCGGGCCGAACTCGGTTGGGCGCCGCGGGCGGATTTCCCAAGCCTCCTTCGCCAGACCGTGCAGTGGTATCTGGACAACCCCGCCTGGACCCAAGCCATTCTCGATGGCTCCTATCGCCTCGAGCGCCTCGGTCGCGGCTGAAGTAATTTCCACTTTGTCCCTCTCTCCTCCATCGGCAGTCATCGCTTTCGCAGGTGCCCGCGACCATTACCAGTCGGCCTTGGCGCTGCAAGAGCACGGCGCATTGGAAGCATTGGTCACCGATGCCTATTGCCCCGGCTCGTGGTCCCGCTTCCCGTTGCTGGGTGCTTCCTTCCGGCGATTCGCCGCCGCCCGGCATGCCGAAGGCCTGCCGACGGATAAGGTCGTCACCGCTTGGAATTCCTTCATCCGTTCTCTCGGCTCTCGGATCGACGGCCGTAAAGATTCCCCGCACCTTGCCGCCGCCGATCGGTGGCTAAGCGCCAAGGCCGCCCGCGTCGCGCTGGCACGCAAGGCTCCGCTCATCGCTTACAGCTATTACGCTGAGCCAGCATTCCGGCTGCTGGACGGCTCTGGGCTTCCGCGCATCCTTTTTCAGGTTCACCCGCAGGCCAAGTTCCTGCGCGACCTCTTCGTCCGGGAAGCCGCGTTGGTTCCGGAGGCCGCCGCTTCGCTGAGGCGGGAGTCGGAGATGTCGTCGGCCTACGGGGAAGTCGATGGCTCATTCGCCGAGGCGGATGCCGTCATCTGCGCCAGTTCGTTCACGAAACATTCGCTCGAAGTGGCCGGAGCCAAGGTACCCGTCCACGTCGTCGGCTACGGCGTCGACCTCGACCTCTTTTCCGCCCGTACTCTCGCGCCCTCGGCCCGCCCGCTGACGGTTGGCTTCATCGGAGCGCTTTCTCAACGCAAAGGCGCCCGCTACCTGCTCGGGGCTTTGGCTTCCCTGCCTAAGGGCTCGGCTAAGCTCATCCTCTATACGCGGACAACCGTCGACCGGGATCTTATCCGTGGATTTGAAGCGGTCGACGTCGAGATCCGCGGTGGCCTTTCCGACGCCGAACTCGCCGCGGATATGAAATGCTGCGATCTCGTCGCACTGCCCTCGATCGCGGAAGGCTTCGGCCTCGTGATTCTCGAGGCCATGGCCTGCGGCGTGCCCGTGCTTTGTACGACCAGCACCGGCGGCGCCGATTTCATCGTCCATCGCGAGAACGGCCTGCTCATCGAGCCGGGTAGCACCGAGGCCATCCAGCGCGAGATCGAATGGGCCCTGACTCACCGCGACGAACTTTTCCAGATGGGCCAAGCTGCGCGCCGAGAAGCCGAGAAGCACACCTGGGCCGCCTACCGCCGCAACTTCTTCGCGGCTTACGTAGCCTCGACCCAGGCTTAATTTCACTTTTGCACCTTTGCACAGGAGCTCCGCTCCGGTTGCACCTTTGCACTGACTTCAGTCGCATGGCCTTTGCTTCGCAGCAGTTCACCCTGCCAGCAGGCCCCCATCTCGAATTGCCTTCGGTGCTCCCAACCGCCAACCGCTAACCGCCCACACCTTCCTCGCATGCCCTTTGCCCGCATCCTCCGTTCCAGCGCCCTCATGGGCGGAGCTCAGGTTATCGTTCTGGCCGTAGGCTTCTTGCGCACAAAGGTGGTCGCGCTCGTGCTCGGCGCTACAGGCATCGGCTTGATCGGCGTGCTAAACTCTTTCAACGGCAACATCGCCTCCTTCGCCGGCTGGGGTCTGGCGACCTCGGGTGTGCGCACGATCGCCGCCGCCGGTGACAACGAGAAGGCCGATAAAATCGCCGCCGTGCGTCGGCTGGGGTATTTCCTCAGTTGGGCCGGGCTCTTCGCGGCGGTGGTCTTATTCTGGCCCTTGGGCCGCGCCACGTTCTCTTCCAATCGTTATGCGTTGGAGATGGCCATCGCTGGCCTCGCCGTGCCTTGTCTGGTGGCCTCCGGGATGTGGTCGGCTCTCCTGCAGGCGATGGGCCGGGTCAAGACGCTCGCAAAGATTCAAATCATCGGCGCCTTGGGCGGGCTGACGCTCGGAGTACCCTTCATTTATTTTCTGGGCAGCGAAGGTGTGGCCTTGAGCGTATTTTTTGCCGCCGCCGTGCCGGCCATCGCTCTCTGGAATGCCGCGCGCCGGCACTGCCCGCCGGTGATGGTTCCGGCTAATCCCGCTGACTTGCGCCAGTTGCTCCATCTGGGCGGAGCGCTCATGGCCGTCGGCTGGTTGGCGCAGCTGTCGGCTTACGTCATTCGACTCATCATTGTCCGCGAGTCGGGATTGGAAGCCGCCGGTTACTATCAAGCGGCGTATGCGCTCGCCGGCAGCCTGCCCGGATTTGTTTTTGCCGCGATGGCGGCGGACTTTTTCCCGCGGATCGCCTCGGCCCGAGATGAGTCTGCAGCGGCGGATATCGCCGAGAAGCAGATTCAAGCCGGCTTGCTGCTGGCCCTGCCGCTCCTCGCGGTCCTGCTGACGATGGGCAAGCTTTGCGTGTATCTGCTCTACGCCCGCACGTTCGACGGGGCCTTGAGCCTGTTGCCATGGATGATCTGGGGTGTCTTCCTTCGCCTGCTCGCCTGGCCGCTCGGCTACTGGTTGCTTGCCCGCGGCTCCGCGCGTTCCGTCATCCTCGTCGAACTCTTCGGCAACGTCTTGGCGACGCTCTTGCCATGGATGCTCTTGCCAGCCTTCGGGCTGGAGGGCGCCGCCATCGCCTTCTTGGCGAGCTATGCTCTCTACGCGATGGTCATGATGTGCGTCGCTCGAGCGCGTTGCGGTCGTTGGCTCGGAGCCCGCACCTTGGCTGGATTCGCGGGTGCGGCTGGCGTGCTGCTGCTGGCTCAAGTGAGCGTAAGCCACGCCGCCGGACTCTACTGGGGCCTGCTGCCCACGGCCATCATCGCCGGCGGTTGTCTCTGGGCCTACCGTCGCGCGCTCCGGACGGACTGACTTCTCTCCCCCGTCTTACTCTTATGAAAGGCATCATCCTCGCCGGCGGTTCCGGCACCCGACTTCATCCCCTCACGCAGGTCATGAGCAAGCAGCTCCTGCCCGTGTATGACAAGCCGATGATCTATTATCCGCTCTCCGTGCTCATGCTCGCGGGCATCCGCGAGGTGTTGATCATCTCAACCCCGCAGGATCTGCCAAAGTTCCGTGAGGTCTTGGGCGACGGCTCCCGGCTCGGGTGCCGCTTCGCATACGCCGAACAGGCCGTACCCAACGGCCTCGCCCAGGCCTTCGTCCTCGGTGAGAAGTTCATCGGCGCTGACGACGTCTGCCTCGTGCTGGGCGATAACATCTTCTACGCCGCCGGCCTTGGCACGCTGCTCCGCGAATGCGCGCGACCCCAGGGGGGCACGATCTTCGCCTATCACGTCAAAGATCCTGAACGGTTCGGCGTGGTCGAGTTCGATGCCGCCGGCAAGGCTCTCTCCATTGAGGAGAAGCCCGCGGCGCCCAAGTCGAGCTTCGCTGTTCCCGGGCTCTATTTCTACGACAACTCCGTGGTCGGTATCGCTAAGGCCTTGAAACCTTCGGCGCGCGGTGAATACGAAATTACCGACGTCAACCGCGAGTATTTGCGCCAAGGTAAGCTCAGCGTGAAGGTCTTGCCGCGCGGGACCGCCTGGCTCGACACCGGCACTTTTGATTCCCTGCTGCAGGCCTCGCAGTTCGTGCAGATTGTCGAAGCCCGGCAGGGTTTCAAGATCGGCTGCATCGAGGAGATTGCCTGGCGCCAGAAGTATATCACCGATGCTCAGCTACTCGCCCTCGCCGAACCCATCGCCAAGTCAGGCTATGGCGAATACCTGCGCAATCTGGTGAACGCTGCTTAAACATGTTTCTTCACGAATTTGTCACGAGGCTCGGCCGTTGGTATCGTCGCCAGCGCTGCTCGCTTTTATCGCTACCTGCCAGGGCGGGCGGGCGGCTCAATTGTACTGGGGCCCGGCCCGTTTTTATGGTCCCTCTCAGTTGTGGGGGGTCCGGACAGGTTATTTTTGGTGACCGCGTCATCGTCGGATACGATGGGGGTGCGCGTCTAGGAACAGGCGAAGTCCGTCTTCAGGCTGCGACCGGGGTAATCATCCGCGTGGGAGCACGTACGCATTTAAGCAATAACGTCCAGGTCTTGGCATCAGCGGGAGTGGATATCGGGGCGGACTGCCTCATCGGGGATGCCGTACTGATCATGGATGCTGACGGCCATGCGCTTGCCCCGGAATTACGTCGTCAGTCTGCCGGCCTATCGGCGGTCGTCACGATAGAGGACAATGTGTGGATCGGTAGCCGAGCGATTATCTTGAAAGGCGTGACGCTCGGCGCAGGTTGTGTCGTGGGCGCAGGCTCAGTCGTCACCCGTTCGGTGCCGCCGCGTACGGTCGTGGCAGGGAACCCGGCACGCCCTATCCGCACGCTTTGATCTATCATGAGCCACTCCTTAGTTCATAAAATTACTATCCCTTCCCACGGAGACACCCGCGGCCAGCTCTCCGTCGCCGAAGTCGGTGGCGCGCTGCCATTCGTGGTTCGCCGCGTCTATTGGATCCATGGGACCAAGCCGGGCGTCAGCCGCGGCTTCCATGCCCATAGGCAGCTCAGCCAGCTATGCGTGTGTGTCGCCGGTTCCGTGCGGATCAGCCTTTTCGACGGCAACCGCGAAGAAACTGTCGTACTCGATTCGTCCGCCCAAGGCCTCCTCATCGGCCCCGGTCTCTGGCACGAGATGCACGACTTCTCGCCCGACTGCGTCCTCATGGTCTTTGCCGACGCCGAATACGACGAGGCCGACTATATCCGCGACCGGGCTCAATTTGGTCAATTTGTACAAAGATGAAGAAAACAGTGTTAATCGGGTGTGCTGGATCGGGCACAGGCTTTGCGGCTACCTCAGCCCTACGTCGTACGTGGAAGCAAGACGTCCGTATCGTATGCATGGATATTAACCCGCCGCATTTAGTGACCGCCGCCCTCCTGGCAGATGTTTATCAAATCGTGCGACCAGTTTCGGATAACCTACACCGTGACGAACTCGTCCAACTCATTATTACAAATCAGGTAACCGTCTATCTGCCATTAATGCCAGAAGAGATAATCATGGCGGCATCACTGAAATCCTCGCCGCTACTCCCGCCAGAACTTAGAATCCTTGCCCCAAGCGAAGCTAGTGCGATTAAAGTCAGCGATAAGTGGAAAACTGTGGAACTTTTACAGGATGCAGGATTGCCGACGCCGAAGACTTATTTGTCTTCAACTACAAGACCCGTGTCTGGTGAGCTAATAGCCAAGCCAAGGTTTGGCTACGGAAGTAAAGGCGTACGAATTTTAAAACAATGCGATCAGCCCAGAGGCGAGGAGGAGATCTTTCAAGAAATCTGCTCTGGCCCGGAGCTCACCGTCGACGCTTTTAGAGATCCGGGTGAAGATGTGACTTGGACGGTCTGCCGAGAGCGCATCGAGACGAAAGCCGGCGTCTCAACCAAGTGCAGGTTGTTTCGTGATTCTGAATTAGATAATCTGGCTGCGCGATTGGGAAAAGCAGCTGGCTTAGTGGGTAGTTTTTGCTTCCAGGTCATGCGTGGCGAGGGCGGCTGGATGATTATTGATGTCAACCCCCGACCAGGCGCCGCAACGAGCATGTGCCTTACTACAGGGAATGACTTCTTCTCCGCAACATTCGCTCTGGCTTTCGGTGAAAATTACGATCGCCACCTTAATGACTTCAGCGGGGAGTGCTATGTGACGAGACAGTATGCAGATTTTCGTTCATGAAAATCGTACTCGATTTTGATGGAACGATTGTCGGGTGCGAGGCTAGGCAGATATCAGTGCTCTCTGCGGTATTATTACGACATGGATTGAGGACGGATTTGAAATCTGTTTGGAAGTACAAGCGGGCTGGTCTCAATACTAGAGATTCGCTTGTTTTAACTGGACTATCATTAAATCAAAGTGCCGAAATCCAGTCCGCTTGGGCGGATGAGGTCGAGGGCCTAGGCTGGCTACAGCTCGACCAGCTGTTACCCGGCGTGCGTGACGCTCTCGGAGAATGGGTAAAATCTGGCCATCGGCTCACTTTATTAAGTGCACGTTCACGGAGTGAGTGGCTTGCTTGTCAGGTCAGAAACCTTGGTATTAGGGAATATTTCGACAGCATAATTTGCGTCGATCCTTTGCAGGCAGTTACGCAAAAAACCGTCGCATTGCGGGAAGTTTTGCCGACATTTTATGTCGGGGATACGGAGTCAGATTGGCGAGCAGCAACTAATGCGGAAGTAGGCTTTTTCGCCGTTTGCACAGGTCAAAGATCAGAAGCATTCCTCAGGGCTCAGACTAATGCCACAGTCGCCAAAGAGTTAAGGCAGCTATTTTAAAATGAATAACGAAAATAAATCTGAAACTAATCGGATACAGCAAGTAGCAAAGGATTCCTGGTATAGTAAAGGGATTGCTCCAGAAACCATACTGTACAGTGGCAAACTTTTTTGCCGGTTTATTAGAAAAGATTGCGCTGTTCTCGAGCTCGGCCCTGCAGAAGGAGCCATGACCGCCGTGTTGTTGAATCAAACTAATGACCTTACGGTCATTGAAGGCGCTCCGCACTTTTGCGAGATTTTGAGGGAACGTTTTCCTTCAGCAAAAATCATTGAGGCCCTTTTTGAAAATTTTAAACCTTCGAGGCTCTATGATGTAATCGTGATGGGGCACGTTTTGGAGCATGTTTCTGATCCAGTGTCCATTCTGCGGTTGGCTTCTGGGTGGCTAATTGAAGGCGGCATACTTCTCGCAGCTGTACCCAATGCATGATCCATTCATCGCGAAGCTGCCGTGCTAATGGAGATAATCCCAAGCATTTATTATCTTAACGAGGCCGACTTACACCACGGCCACCGGAGAGTGTATGATCTGGATTCTCTAAAGGCAGATTTCGTCGATGCAGGGTTATCTATCCATACTTCGGGTGGATATTGGTTGAAGCCTTTATCTAACACCCAAATTGAGGAAAGTTGGACTCCCCAAATGCTGGAGGCATTCATGAGGTTAGGAGAGCGCCATCCTGAAATTGCTGCCGAGATTTATGTTATCGCGAGAAAGAAATGAAGATAAAGGACACATGATCATCCCATTCCTAGACCTCAAGGCCATCAATTCACGCCACGCCGCGGAGCTTAAGGCCGCTGCCGCCCGCGTCATCGACTCAGGTTGGTATGTTCTCGGTGAAGAAGTGAAGGCCTTTGAATCCGAGTTCGCCGCCTGGGTCGGTTCGCCGCACTGCGTCGGGACGTCCGACGGATTGAGCGCATTGACCCTCGCGCTCCGCGCTTGGAAAGAAATGGGGCTGCTCAAAGAGGGCGATGGCGTCGCGGTCCCGGCTAACACTTACATCGCCTCGATTTTGGCAATCACGGAGAACCGCCTCCGCCCGGTCCTCGTCGAGCCTGATGAGGCCACCTTCAATCTCGGTGCTGCGAAGCTCACCGCCGCGCTGACGCCCGACGTCAAGGCGGTGCTGGCGGTCCATCTCTACGGTCAGCTCGCGGAGATGCCGGCTGTCGCTAAACTTTGTCGCGAGCGCGGCCTGTTACTTCTGGAGGATGCCGCCCAGGCCCACGGTGCGCAGATTGGCGGAATCAAGGCCGGCGCCTGGGGCGATGCGGCGGCCTTCAGTTTCTACCCTACGAAGAACCTTGGCGCACTCGGAGATGCCGGTGCGCTCACCTGCAAGGATGCGAAGCTGGCCGACATGGTCCGGGCTTTGCGCAACTATGGGTCGAAGGAGAAATATCAGAACCACGTCCAAGGGCCTAACGATCGGCTCGACGAATTGCAGGCGGCCTTCCTGCGCGTCAAGCTGCCGTACCTCGACGCCGATAACGCCCGCCGTCGGGCGATTGCTTGGCGCTATCTCACCGAGATCAAGAATCCCGCCGTGCGCCTGCCCGCGCCGCCGCCTGCTCCGGCGGCACACGTCTGGCATCTATTCGTCGTGCGTGTTCCTGATCGCGAAGCCTTCCAGGCCCAATTGGCGGCCGCGGGCGTGCAGACCCAGGTGCATTACCCGATTCCTCCCCACAAGCAGGCCGCTTATGCGCGCGAACTGGGTCACCTGAACTTCCCGCTGACCGAGGCCATCCATCGCGAGGTGGTGTCGCTCCCCCTCAGCCCCGTGATGAGCGACGACCAGGCCGAGCGAGTCATCGGCGCAATCAATTCATTTCAAGCCTGATGCCCGAACTGGCCACCTACGCGTTGTTCGCCTACCGACACGAGGCATTCGTAGCGGAGGCCATCCGCGGCGTGGCGCGGCAGACGTATCGCCCGCTGGAACTCATTCTCACCGACGATGCCTCGCCGGATCGCACGCGTGAGCAGATCGAGGAGGCCCTCCGCGATTTCCCTTCAGATATTTCCGTCATCCGCATCAATCATGCGCAGAACCAGGGTATCCCGGGGGTTATCAACGCCGCCACGCGCCGCGCTTCGGGGCGCGTCATCATCTTTGGCGCCGGGGATGATGTCTCCGAGCCCGAACGGGTCGCGCGCACGATGCAATTGTTCGCCGATGCGCGCATCGCATTTGCCCACACCGCCGTGAGCGTCATCGACGCGGTAGGAAATCCGGTCGAAGGGCGTCAGGGGGAATGCCATGAGGATACCGCGCTCTCTATGCTAGGTATGATGCTAGGCACGGATGTCCCCATCATCGGGGCCTCATGCGCCTACCGGGCGGATGTCTTCCGGGCGTTCGCCGAGCTTCCGCCCCGAATCCTAAGGGAAGACGTCATTCTGCCCATCCGCGGACTCATGCTGGGCGAAGGCCGCTTCCTGTCCAGCAAGCTGGTCCGCTATCGGACGCACGACGGTAATCTGCACAGCCCCTCGCAGGCGCAGACCTCGGCGGACATGGTCCAGCGCAATCTAAGATTCGCCGACGATCGGGCGGCGTTCTGCGCGCAGTTGTCCGCCGACATCGCCAAAGCCCGGGCCGATGGACGTAACTTGCCGGTTGAGCTGGATGAATATCTACGCCGGGAGACGGATTATTCTGCGCTGGAGCAGCGGTTGCTGCAGACGCGTTCACTGCTCGTCCGGGCCGGTCAAGTCCTGTGCGCATGGTTGCTGCGCCGAGTCGGTACGGCCAAGGCGGTAAAACTACTCACCTTGTTTATCTTTCCTTCACTTTATGGTCCGGTGCTCAAGGCGCGTATCCGGCTAAGCGAACGCAAGCGCTCGATGCGTCATGGATAGGCCCCCTGTCTTCTTCTGGCAGAACATGCCAGCCCACCATCAGGTGGGCGCGCTCGATGCTTTCGCCGCAGAGTGGGGCGCCCCCGTGACCGGCGTCTGGGTGGAGGATATGTATGCGGATCGCCTGCGCGATGGCTGGAGGTCGCCCGCTCGGTCTCATTTGCGCGATCACTTCTTGCCGGCCGTCGGGTGGCGGCCCAACGTGGATACGTTGGCCGCAGCCAACCTCGACGCGATCCATCTGTTCTCCGGCTTAGGCTCCTACCCGCCGGTGACCCGCGCGGCGCGGATCATTCTGAAGCAGGCGCACCCCAAGGCGGGGCTGATTGTCGAGACCGCCATGAAGTCGCCTTGGTTGCGCATCCCGAACGCCTTGAAGGCGCTCGGTTATTACTATCCCGTCCGTCGTCAGATCGGCGCCGTCATGGCGATCAGTTCTCTGGCGGAAAACTTCTATCATTCCATCGGGTTCGCCAAGACCCAGATTTTCCCGTATCTTTATCAGTGCGACGCGCCCGCACCCGCCGTCGCAGCCTCACCCTCAGGGGCTTTGCGCATCATTTTCGTCGGCCGGCTCGCGCCCTATAAAGGCTTGGATATCCTACTAGGGGCCTTGGCTCCGCTCGCAGGACGGGCGTGGACGCTGGATGTCTATGGTGATGGACCGTCGCAGGCGAACGTACGTGCATCAGCCGAACGCCTAGGATTGGCTGCACAGGTTCGCTTTCGTGGCGTAATTCCCTCCGACCAAGTCGTCCCTGCTTTGGCTGCCGCTGATCTTTGCGTGGTGCCTAGTCGCTATGACGGCTGGGGAATGGCGACGAGCGAGGCGCTGCGTGCAGGCATCCCCGTACTGGTCAGCGATGCCGCCGGTTCCCGCGATCTCATCGCCGCGAGCCGGGCGGGCGAGGTATTCGCCTCCGGCCAGCTCGCTCAACTGTCGGCGCAACTGGCCCGTCGGATGGACTCTCCAGCTTTGATCGCGGATGAGAAACTCCGGGCCAAGGCCTTTGCGTCCAGAATCTCCCCTGCCGCGGTCGGCGCGCATCTCGTCGATGTTTTCCGCCACGCCTTCCTGGGCGAAGGTGTGCGACCGACCGCGCCTTGGTTCGACACCCCCTCCCCATGAAGCATTTCCTGCCCAATCACGTGGGGAGCACGCTCAGCTCCGACTCCTGCTTTCAGAGTGTGGCGGCACCGCCGATATAGACGACAAATTATGGACAATATCTACACCAATCAGTAGTACCTGAAGGCAAATCCGTCCTGGCATGACGAGGACTCGCCTTGGAAGGCGAGCCAGGTCATGGCGCTTCTCACCCGCAATCGACTTGCGGCCAAGAAGGTCGCGGAGATCGGCTGCGGCGCCGGCGGTGTCATCAAGGCGCTGGCGGACCAGATGGGCTCATCCGCTGAATTCAAGGGCTACGATATCTCGCCCGATGCCATTGAGCTAGCCGCCAAGCATCGACGGCCTGGGCTCGACTATTTCTGCGAGGATCTCCTGCAGAGTCCTGAACAGAACGACCTGCTACTCGTCATCGATGTCATCGAGCATATTCCAGATTATCTCGGGTTCACCGCCCGGTGTCGCGCCAAGGCCCGCTATAAGGTCTATCATATTCCGCTCGATATCCACGTATCCTCCGTACTGCGTGCTCGCTTCGTCGTCGGTCGACGGACTGTGGGACACCTGCATTATTTTTCCGCAGAGTCGGCATTGGATACGCTCACGGACACCGGGCATAAGGTCATCGATTATATGTATACGGATGGAGGCGTAGCTTTAGCGCAGCTACACCCTAGTTTTCGCCGGACGCTGGCCAATCTGCCCCGCTCTTTAGTCGGGCTATTTTCAAAGAAATTGTCTGCCCGCTGGTTCGGCGGATATAGTCTGCTCGTCTTGGCCGAATAACTTCTTCTCCCGCCTCCGTCTTTCTTAGCTGCGCATGATGCGCGGCTTTTTTGTGCCCGGATGGGTCGGCGCTTACTTGCGGATCTCGATCATGAGCCCGAGGCCTAAATCGATGTGCCGCGCGACGGCCTTGATTAGCCAGCGCGGCCACAGGGCCTTGGCGACGGTGAGGAGGAGGCCGCGGTGGCGCTGGCCGACTTCACCTTCAAGCAGGTCGCCGAGGCAGGGCGTGACGATGGTCCGCACGCTGGCCGCACCGGCGAAGAGCGCCCGGGCTTCCGCGGCGCTGTAGGCCTTGGTGCCAGGCGATTCGAGGTAGCGGGCGTAGATCTCATCGAGCCCGATCCAGGGCCGGCCCCGCAGCAGGGCGTAACGCGTCCAGAGCATCCAGCCGACCGGCGAGCGGCGATGATAGATCATCACGCGGGCCACGCCGCCGGGGCGGAGCACACGGAGGATTTCCAGGGCCGCCTGCGGCGTGTCCGGGGAGTGTTGGATGACGCCCCAGCTATAGACGAAGTCGAAGGAGTTATCCGCGAAGGTGAGTTTCTCCGCGTTGCCGGCGGCCAGTTCGCTATGCAACCCGAAGGCCTGGAAGCGCTGGCGGGTATGCTCGAGTGCGCGATCGGTGAGGTCGAGGCCGCGCAGGCTGCGCGGGCCGGCTTCGGCGAGCTTCTGGTGGTCAGAGCCCATGCCGACGCCAATCTCGAGCACGTCTTTATCCTGGGCTTCTTCGAAACGCGCAAAGGGACAAAGGTAGGGCTCTAGTTCGTAACGCAGCTTGCTGACCTGGGCGTAGCGCTCTTGGTCGGTGCCCTGACCGGCGTAGACTTCGCCGCAGCTGCTACGATTCCAGAAGTCGCGAACATCGTTCAATTCAGTCATGGCTGCGGGGTGGGGCTAATGTGCGAGCGCTCCCCCCGAATGTTAGCAAAAAGGCGGCTGCGTCGGGTCACGATTGTGTGGTATCGCGGTATCGAAGGCAGTCGCGCCCCTGCCCAAAGCAATCATCCGGTTCCCGGCTCCCCTTCGGTTGCCTCTCCTCTGGCCCACGGGCCCACTGATCAACCGGTCAACTAACGCTATCTCTCCGATCTCCGGTTTCCCTTTGATGTTTCGGCCAGCTGATCAACCGGCCAACTAGTGTTGGCTCTCTCTGATCAACTGAGCCTCTGGGCCTCCGAGCCTCTCATACTGTCTCGATCTGGCCCACGGGCCCACTGATCAACGGTTCAACTAACGCTATCTCTCTCCGATCTCCGGTTTCCCTTTGATGTTTCGGCCTCTGATCAACCGGTCAACTAGTGTTGGCTCTCTCTGGTCAACCGAGCCTCTGGGCCTCCGAGCCTCTCATGATGCATCCGTTGCCAATCTGCCCACTGATCAACGGTTCAACTCATCTTGCCCCCGCAGCCCCTTACCCCCTAACTCACCTCATGCCCCGGATATGGATAGTTCTGCTGGTCGCGCTCGCCGCCACTTTGCCGGCGGCGGAACGGCTATTCGACGCGGGGCATTGGCACGCTTCGATTATCCTGCCGGCAAAACCTGAGCCCGATGAATGGTATGCGGCCCAGTCCTTGGCGGAATGGTGCGAACGGGTGACAGGCCAGCGGCCCGAGGTACTTTCCGAAACTCCCGGCCGCGCCGCGCCGACGCTCGCCCTCTTTGTCGGCCAGACGGAAGCCGCTCGCCTCGCCGGCGTGGCTGCCCCAGCGGTCGAGGGCGACGTCGCCGTCCGCCGCGTGGTGGGCTCGGCCGTTTTTCTGCTCGGTAATAATCCGGTGGCCACGCGCATCGCCGTCGGCCGCTTCTGTGAACAGCAGCTGGGGATTTTCTTCGTCCAGCCTGGCCCGCAGGGCGCGGAATGGACGAAGCTGACGCAGGTCGGCACGCCCGCGCACGATGATTTCTCGCCGGCGTTTCGTTGGCGCGAGTTCAGCGGCCTGAATGAAGTCTCGGCCGACTGGGCTTTTTCCATCGGCCTCGGCCACGCGCCGGCCTTCTCCCATGCGATGAATGCGGCCTTTGGGAAAAAAGAATGGCAGGAAGACCCGACGCTCTTCCCGCGCGTCGGCGGGCAACTCCACGAACCGTTACTCGGCGCGTATGAGCCGAACCCGAACCTGGCGCACCCCAAGGCCCCTGAGATGGGCGCCCACTACGTCCGCAGTTTTTTCTATGACCACCCGGAGGCGTTCTCGGCTCCTTTCGGCGTCAACGACTCGGTAAAATTCGATGACTCCGTCGCCTCCGAAGGATGGTATCGTGATCGCCCGGTCCGCACGGATTACCTGATCGGCTTTCTGAACAAGGTAGCGGCTTCCTTCTGGCAGCCGACGGGCGATCTGGCCGGCGAACATCATGCCATCGGCACGCTGGCCTATATGCAGACCTTGCGCGCACCGTCGGTGCGCGTGCATCCGGCCATCTTCCCCTGGGTCTGCGCTGATCGGCTCGGTTACGGCGATCCCGCCTTCGCCACCCAAGACCGGGCCAACGTGGCCGCCTGGGCGCAATCGGGCGCCCGCCGCGTCGGTGTTTATGATTATGCCTACGGCGCGCCGGTCGCCTGCCCGCGGGTGAATTTCGGACCGCTTACCGCCGCCATCCGCGCCACGCACGGGGCGGGGGCACAAGGTTGGTATGCGGAGTTGCAACCCTTGTGGGCGTTTGATGCGCCGAAGGTCTGGTTGACGGCGAAGCTGCTCGAAGACCCCGATCGCGATCCGGAAGAACTCCTCCGCCGCTGGTTTGCCGCCGCCTACGGCCCCGCCGCGGGGTCGATGCGCGCTATCTTTAATACGGTCGGCGTCGCCTGGACGCGCGATGCGCAGAAAGGCGGGAAAGATCAGTTCCTGCGACACTTCCAGGATGAGCGCGGGGTCTTCGTGCTCAATGAGGCGGAACGGCAACGTATCGAGATCGATTTACAGACGGCGCAAGCGGAACTCGATCGTCTCGCGGGCAATGCCGCCGGCCCGCACGAGCGACAGCGGGCACGCCTGCATCAATTCGCCCAAGCTTGGTCGCTTTACTGTGCCTACCGATCCACGGTGGCCGCACGCCTGGCGGAGGCGGGCGACATGCGCTCCATCGAGTCCGATTATCTCCGTCGCGAGCAGCTCTTTAATCATCGCTGGGGCACTTCGGGCGTCCCGGTGAGATGGTCCGGCTTTGTGGCCGCTGCCGGCTTGGCGAAACCCTGGGGCTCCGAAGCGACCGACGCCGGCGGGGTGTCTTTGGGCCCAGACCGCGCGTTGGTCGAACCGCTCATCGACCTCGCGCCCTCGCGTCACCCGCTGATCACATGGCAGAGCAGCGGCCTGCATCTGGTGGCACCCGCTGGCCGGCTTGGGCCGTTCCCGATCAAAGGACTCCTCGACGCGGGCCAACTTCTGCGGGTCACTCTCACGGGGCGGCCGGTGGCCGACGCGGAGGCTGTCACGCAGCTCACCCTGCGGTTCTTGGGCGCGGGCAAGACACAGACGGCCGCGATCAACTGCCTTGCGGGCGGCGGCACGCTGACGGTGGCCGTACCGGTCGACGCCACCCGTGCGGAGTACGAAATTGCTTTCACACGTGAAGCGTTCATCCAAGAGGTCTCCGCCCAGCGGATCACCCCGGCTCACCGCTAAATGCTCAAGCGTCTCTTCGATATCGGCTTCTCGCTCGGCTGGCTCATCGTCTTTGCGCCGTTGCTGCTGCTCGTCGCGATCCTCGTTCGACTGAAACTCGGCTCCCCCGTCCTTTTCATCCAGGAGCGGCCGGGATACCTCGGGCGCCCGTTCCGCATGGTCAAGTTCCGCACCATGACCGATGACCGCGGCCCGGAGGGCGAACTGTTGCCGGATGAGGCGCGCCTGACCGCTTTTGGGAAATTCCTACGCGCCAGCACGCTCGATGAGTTTCCCGAAATGTGGAACGTGCTCATCGGCGACATGAGCGTCGTCGGCCCGCGTCCGCTGCTCATGCGGTATATCCCTCGCTACAACCCATTCCAGGCGCGCCGGATGGAAGTGAAGCCCGGCGTCACCGGCTGGGCGCAGGTCAACGGCCGCAACCTGCTCAGCTGGGAGGAGAAGTTCGCGCTCGATGTGTGGTATGTCGATCACCGGTCCTTCCTTTTGGACATGAAGATCGTCGTCATGACCTTCTTCAAGGTCTTCGCCCGCACGGGCATTAACGCGGGGGAAGGGAAGACGATGGAAGAGTTTAGCGGAAGTCATAAAAACTAGAGGCCCCGAGGCCCAGAGGCTCGGTTGACCAGAGAAAGGCAGAGTTAGGCTTGGTCGGTTTTCAGTCGGGCCTGGCGAGTCCGGATAAGGCCGCCGAGCATACGTTCGACCTCGCCACGTTTTTCGCAGAGACGGCGATAGGATTCGGCGTCAAGCCAGCCAACATCGTGCGCAATCCACAGCTGGGTCTCTAGTTCGGCGAGCGACCCTCGCGCGATTCGGAGAAAGTTAAGCGCATCCTTGTTGCTGCTACGATCGTTGCCCTCGGCGATGTTGGAAGGCACGGAGAGCGCAGCTCGCCCCATTTGATCGCATAAGGCATAGTGCGGGCTAAGCATTGGCGAAGAGCAGGCTCGATAGACATCAGCAGATAGCGACCGAGACAGCCGCCAGACGTGTAGATCTCTGAAGGTGAATATAACCGGCTTTCCGGATGAGGCTTTTGAATCCATCACTCCAGCCTGGTTGCCCAGCTGACGTAAGCATCAAAGACCTTATGGAGTCTAACACCTTAGGTTGGCCCCCGATTTCACCCTGATGTTTTCTCGGCCGTCTGGTCAACTGAGCCTCTGGGCCTCGGAGCAGCCGCGAGTTAGAGGCTTAGTTGACCAGAGGCTCGGAGGCTCAGCACAGAAAGGGTAACGCAGTCTAAAAATATAGGAGCGCAAACGGTCCGATACTCTAACACCCGAAGCCCAGTATCCGTTTTCCGATGCGGTAACTGAATCGTCTGGTCAACTGAGCCTCTGGGCCTCGGAGCAGCCGCGAGTTAGAGGCTTAGTTGACCAGAGGCTCGGAGGCTCAGCACAGAAAGGGCAACGCAGTCTAAAAATATAGGAGCGCAAACGGTCCGATACTCTAACACCCGAAACCCAGTACCCGTGTTCCGATGCGGTAACTGAATCGTCTGGTCAACTGAGCCTCTGGGCCTCCGAGCCTCTAGCGTTTAGCCCCGAGCTTCTTCAGCACCGGATCTCGCGCGAGGGGCAGCTCCACCGGCGTACCGCCGGCCTGCGCGGACTGATACAGCGCGAGAATCAATTCCACGGCCTTGCGGCCTTCGGCGCCGTTGACGGCGGGCTGCTTGCCGGTGCGGATCGCAGCGATGGCTTCTTCCAGATTGGAGCGATGCCAGGCATGGCCGATGGCCTTAGGGTCGTTGGCGCCCGCGCCGCCACCTTCGGTGGCAGGTGCGATAACCGCGGCGTCGGAGGGCAGGGGCTTTTCAAATTCGAAAGCGGTCAGCTTATCGTCGCGCAGGACGGCGGCGCCGGTCGTGCCATGAATACGGATCTCAGCGGGGAAGCCCGTGCCGGACCAGCACGCAGTCGAGCTGGCGAGCGTCGCGCGGCAACCGTTGGCGAACTCGATCCAGCCGGCGGCGATATCCTCGACCTCAATGCCGTCATGGGCGACGAGACCGGCGGTGGCGGAGACGCGCTTGGGCGCGCCAAGGAACCAGAGTAGGAGGTCGATCGTGTGGATCCCTTGGTTCATCACGGCACCACCGCCATCGAGGGCGAACGTACCGCGCCAAGCCGCGGAATCATAATATGCCTGCGTGCGCCACCACGGGATGAGCGCGCCGGTGAGGGTGAGCTTGCCGAAGCGACCGCCGTCGAGCGCGGCCTTGAGCGCGACCGCGCCGGAGCCGAAGCGGCGAGGCAAGATGCCCGCGACTGTCACGCCGGCCTTAGCGCAAGCGGCGGTGAGCTCGTCGCAGCGGGCGAGCGTGACTTCGAGCGGCTTCTCAACGACCACGTGCTTCCCCGCCTTGGCGCAGGCGAGGGCCGGGGCGAGGTGGTCGCCGCTGGGCGTGCAGAGGCAGACGATATCCACGTCGGGGTTCGCGAGGAGCGCCTCCGGTGTCTCGGCGAACGCGATGCCATGCTTGGTCGCGAAATCGCGGCCCTTGGCGGGCGAACGGTTATAGGCAGCGACAAGCTTCACGCCGGCGATCTCGGCGAGCGCCTTCGCGTGGAACTCGGCGATCATGCCGGTTCCCCAGATGCCGAAACCAAGGGGCCGTTGGGACATGGAGGCACCTTAGCCACGGACGGCGGCGCAGGGAAGGAAGAAGCATCGCGGTCGCCTCGGATTGACTCTCCGCGGGTGCATCGATACCCCCATACACATCTCCTCATGAGCAACCGGGCCTGCGTCATCATCACGACCATCAACGCACCGACGCCGTCCGTGCTCAAATACATCGCTGATCCCGCCGTCGATGTGATCATTGTCGCCGACCGTAAGACCCCCGAGGCGACTTACGCCGGACTCGATTGTGAGTTCCTCTCCGTGGCCCGCCAGAAGGAGCTCGCGCCGGCGTTCGACGCCTTGCTGCCCTTCAATCATTATGCCCGGAAGAACATGGGCTACCTGTTCGCGGCGCACCAAGGATACGAGTGCATCATTGAGACCGATGATGATAATATCCCTTACGACGACTGGACCGCTAAGTCGGTCCATCCAGAACTCGCCCCGGCCACATCGCACTTCGTCGTCGGCGGTCCGAAGACCGTCAACCTCTACCGACTCTTCACTGATAAGCATATCTGGCCGCGCGGTTTGCCGCTCAGCCGCGTGCTCGATCAGGATTCCCACCGCCATGGCACGCCCGCCGCCGCGGCTGGATTCTTCGACGACGTCAGCATCATCCAGGGCCTGGCGGACGGCGATCCGGATGTGGACGCCATCTTCCGCCTAACGGCGAACGAGTCGCTCTCGCCGGTGATGTTCGCGAAGACCGGCGCCTACTATAAGCTCGGCCCGACCCAGTATTGTCCCGGCAACACGCAGAACACCGTCTGGCGCCGGCGGGCCGACTTCCCGCTGCTCTACGTCCCGAGTTACGTGAGCTTCCGCTTCTGCGATATCCTCAAGATGTATATCGCCCAGGCCTTCGTCCGCAGCGCCGGTCGGAGCATGGTCTTCCAGGGCGCGACGGTCTTCCAGGACCGTAACCCCCACGATTATTTCAAGGACTACCTCCAGGAGTGCGAAATGTATGTCCACGTCGACCGCCTCATCGCCCTGCTCGATGAAGGCCTGGCAGCGGGAGGCTTCGCGAGCGGCCCCGACGGCCTCAAGCAATTCTACGCCCGCCTAGTCACCGAGGGCATCGTGAAGGACGCCCGCGAGCTACCGCTGCTCGCTGCCTGGATCGAGGCCCTCGCCTAAGCCAGACCATGGCGAAGCCGCTACGCATGCTGGGTCTACGTCTTGCAGAGGCCTGGCGTCGCTGGCGCGGTCGCGAGACGACGCCGACGCTGATCGTCTCGGATATGCACATCGGCACCACCATGTGGCAGACCGCGTTACTCCGCTCGATCGGTGTCGACGCGGAGGCTCGTACGCTTTCGAAGCACGCCCAGTATGCCTCCAGCAAGACAGTCACCAGCGATGCGTTCTTCCTGAATCTCGCCGAATGGTCCGAGGCGCAGGTGCGCGAGGAATTCGCCCGGCAACCCGGATTACGGAAACTCCGCCAGGCGCTGTGCAGTTTCCCGCCGTCGCGGCTCGAGGCACTGACTAAACTGCCGACCTCGGTGAAGCTTATCCTGAACATCGGTCACCGTATTCACATCAGCGTCGCCGCCGACCGGCTCGAGGAAGTCACTCGTCATCTGCGTGTCCTGGCGGCGGATCCCCGCTACGTCCTGGCGACGATGTCGGAATATGATTTCCACTACACCAAGTATTACACCGGAGTGGAACTGCGCCGCTTACCGGTCGTCTGCGTCCATCTGGCGCCCGAACTGCTGGCCGGCCCCTATGCGCCCGCGAATCGCATCGTGCTTATCGGCCCTTCACACAACCTCGATACTATCATCGGCTTCGCGAATAACCTCGCCGCCCTGAATCAGCAGAGCGCGGCCTACGCGGCCCGCCATGGCTTCGAGCCTTACACGTTCGAATTCATCAAGAAAATCTATCCCGGTAATACGGCTTCGCCGGAGAACCTCGCCCGGCACCCGGCCGTGCTGATGAATCCCTATTCGGCCTTTTCCATCTCGATGGTGGAGCTTTACCAGATGAACCTGCCGTTCTTCGTGCCGTCGGACGAGCTCCTCGTCGACCAGATGGGTGATGTGCGGTTGCATCCAATTTATCAAAGCCAGGAAGCCGTGGATGAGCTCGAGCGCCATCATCCTGTCGCCAGTACGGGATATTCGCATTCGCCTAATGATCCCTCGCCCGAGGCTCAGCGGGCCTGGCTTAAATACATGTATTTCAACCAGGTCGAGAATGCCCAGCGTTGGTCCACTCCAGAGGAGCTTTTCGGTAAGCTGTATCGCACGGACTTGGTCGCCTTGCATGACCGGATGAAGACCGAGAACCAGCGCCTCTTCGCCGAACAGGCCGAGGCATGGGCGCGGCTACTCCCGTCGCTTGCTTGATGGCTTGAATGACGGTCTATCCAGTGTATCCTCATCTGGGATGCGACTTACGAAGCAAGGCTGGGCAATCGTTGATAGGGACACGCATCTCGGTCGGTGGGTCGAGCAGGTCGGCCGACTCGATTTCGACCAGTCGGCGCTCGGATGCTACCAGCATCTCTTTCGCAAAGGTGGCGTGCTGTTGAATGTCGGCGCGAATATCGGCTGTTATGCCTGCGCCTTCGTTGATCGCGCCAGGCAAATCATCTGTATGGAGCCGAACGCGGAGGCTCTCGAATGCCTGCGACATAATATGGCCGGCGTAAAAACGTCTTAATCTATCCCTTTGCGGCTTCTGACCGCGAGGCCAAGTGCGACGTGCGCATGCAGGGCGATGAAGCCGGCTTAGGCCCGGCCGTAAAGGACATTGTCCTCGATGAGGTTTTCCGGGAGGCGTACTAATTCGCGGAAGCCGTGCGACTTCATGAAGGCGCGGATGGCGATGGGGTTGGGCGCGTCGAGGTATTTGGAGTGCATCCCCTCCGGTAGGTGCTCTCGAGAAGGCGTCAGCGAAGGTTCTTCCATGATGATGTAGCGCACCTGCTCCAAGCGTTCCCCGAAGCCCTTTAGAACCTCAAGCTCAAGGCCTTGGACATCCATGCAAAGCAAGTCGATCGTGGTCAGGCCATGCTTCTCCATGGAGTCCATTCCGGTGCGCACCAGTATCTTCACGCCCGTGCGATTCTGGGTTAAGGTCGCATCAACGCGCTCCAAGAAGCTGCTCGCCCCCGGATTATCATCGACGACGAATGGGAAAAAGTCGCGCGTCTCTTCGCGGGAGCCCAGGGCGTGGTCATGAAACGTCACATTCACGAAGGGCCTTAATTTCTCGCGGCAGGACTCAATCGTCGCCGGATTGCACTCAAAGGAGTAGATTTTGGCGCCAGGGAGCATCATCGCCAGTGCTCGGCTCTCGTCGCCATGCCGCGCACCCACCTCGAAGATCGTTCTAAGGCTGTTTCTCGGGATGTGGGCGTGGAAGCGGGCATCCGTGTAGCTAACCAAAGGATATTCCACGCCCCCGCTCAGTCCGCAGAACCTTCGAAGTGCGCCAAGCAGCGAGGAGATCGTAGCCATATATGGACTTAAAGTCACCCAATCGCGGCTGTCAAAAGGGTATCCACGGGCGGAGGTTTATGGTAACTGAATCCTAGCAGATACGTTTGCCTCAAGCAGACAGACGACAAGTGAACTCACGGTCGGATCTCCCGTTGTGCCAGGCTTCAGTCGCCGTCCCAGAAAGCCCGTATTCGCTCGGCAAGCGTAAGCCTCACCCCGTCCTTGCTGTGCTTATACAAGCGAATCAGGTGCTGGAAATTATCTGGCAATGCGTCGTTTGACTCGAACTGCGGTCGCTCTCCGAGCGCGTCAACGATGATAACGTTGCCGCAGAAATCGTGAGGACCATTGCGTTCGAGGCTTATTTTCCGGCAAGTTTCCCCAGGGAAGGCCCAAGTGGGGGAGTAGATCAATATTGATTCTCGATAACGACGGTAGATGAAGTTCCGAAGGAAATCCTGGTCGGATTGGTAACGGTCTAGGTCGCGGGTGGCGGCCGTGAATTCTGCATAAGCGGCTTGCATTGAGAAGCCCGGGATTCGCCGCATGCCCCAGAGCCCGCCCATGATTTCCCGATAATGGAACTTGTGGTCTCTGATCGTGAAAAGCTCGTAGTCCGAGGCGATGAAATCATCGATGCACCAACGGTCGCGAGCCGTAATTCGGCTATCCGCGTCGCGGACAATCATGAGTTCTATATTAGGTAGATCGATGGCAAGGAACCGGCAGGACATCAGCCTGCCGCCCGTAAACGGGAGCCGGTGCACGTAAGTCGAGCTGAAGGATTCACAAGCATCGATGAAGGCCTCGCTAATGTCACACCCCGCATAGATATGCTTTTCGAATGATGGGTACAGCGCGCTGATGGCCACGAGGTTCTTCAGCAAGCCTTCGAGGTAGGTGCGGTTATCGCCATAAATACAAAAGGAAAAGGCCCTCTTCATCACGTTAGTCTCCTGTCGTGCTCCGTCAGCGGCTGCAAGCACCCTGCCGCGGAGTCACGCCCCTTGGAGGTCGAGTGGTTAGCCGCGACAACCAACTTCACCCCGACGATCTCGGCCAGAGCCTTCGCGTAGAACTCAGCAATCATGCCAGTTCCCCAGATGCCGAAACCAAGGGGCCGTTGGGACATGGAGGCACCTTAGCCCAACTCCGCAGGGCAGGGGAAGGACGAACCTCCAAGAGGCTAGGATTCAAGGTGTTTAAACCACGTTTTTTCTATTCCTAGTTCAGCCAATTCATTTCGCTCCCGTAATTTCATTCCTGCGCTATGCCAAAGGTAGTTCAAGGTCGTGCCGATCCACTGCAGTTTATTGACGAAATGGTTTTCGCGCGCATGCCAAAGCGATCGCTTCTTTACCCATAGCTGCTTTGTCCGTTGCGGTAGCTCCTGCGAGGAGAAGAATCTACCGAGCAGTGAGCGTTGACCGAGGCTTTTAGTCATCAGCAGTTTTCGTTCGCATTCAAGCAAGCGTAAGTAGAGCAAGTAGGCACCCTCGGGCGTTAGCTTGGTCTCCTTCTCGTGAATACAAAAGGTCGAGCCCTTGCTTGGCGTCAGCGCTAATCGGGTCTCATGGCCGTAGCGCATAATCCACGCGGTGTCGCCGACCACTCCGTATTCATCAGGGAAAGGCCGGGCTCGAAGGTGGGATCCTCGGTAGAGGTCGGCGGCTGAGCTTCCCAGCAGCGCGTTGGGGCAGTTCTGGAAAGCCAGGAACTGCGTGGCCTCGGGGTAAATTATGAAGGGGCGCCCCCGGCCGAAGGCCGATAGCAGTTTGGTCGGAGGCCAATCCAAGTCGCGGTGCGGGCTTCCATCTTCATGGACGAACGTGGGCGCGCTAATCACGACGTCGGCCGCGGAACTTTCCCCGAGGTCAAGCAGGTGCAGCAAGTGTTCGCGTTCGATGGTGTCGCCGGCGGTACTGATATAGACCCAATCGCCGGTGGTCGCGGCGATGCCTTCGTTCCAGGATTCGTAGAGGCCTCGATCGCGTTCGATGATGCGGAGATTGGGGTGCCGGAGTCCGTTGCGGATGACTTCAAGCGTGCCATCGGTGGAGCGGCTGTCCACGATGACGATTTCATCCGCCAAATCTGCCCAGGTCGCCATGGAGGCGAGATGCCGGGCCATCTGCCTGCGGCAATTGTAGGTCGGCAAGACGACGCTGAGGCGGATTTTTTCCACAGAAGAATATAAGGTAAGGGGCTAGGCCCTTAGCAATCCAGAATGGGCAGGCCGGAATTCTCGACATAAATGCTTCATAAATGATTGCCGATGAGCGTGGGTGCTCATGATGGGATGACATGACCGCGCGGGTCCACCTTCTCAGCTTCGCGAGCTCACGCATGGGTTCATTGTATCGGTTGCGACGTGAAGCCTTGGCGATGGGCGGCTTCGCTACAATCACGCTATGGAGCGCCGCAGACCTGGGAGCCGATTATTTGAAAGTGTGCGGTGATTTCGTCCGCACGCATCCAAGCCGCGGCTACGGATTCTGGACGTGGAAGCCCTACATCATTCTGCGCCATCTCGCGTCGCTGCCCGAGGGCGACGTCCTGCTGTATGTGGACGCTGGGTATTCGCTGAACGAGGAAGGGAGGGCGCGCTTCCAGGACTACATTGCCCGTACCTGCGCTCATCCAGCAGGCTGGTTTGTTTTTGAGACCGGCCATCCGATCGGCCCCTACACCAAGCGCTCCCTGTTGCGGAAGCACGGGGCCGACGACGCGACGTCGCGTGCCCTCCCGATGCTGCAGGCGGGATGCCAGCTCATCGTCGCGCGCCCGGATAACGTCGCCCTGGCGAAGCAATGGTTCCAGGCCATGCAGGAGAGGGCCCTGATTGATGACTCGGCCGCCGCCGACGAAGTCATCGGCTTCATCGCCCATCGCCATGACCAGAGCGTCTTTTCGATTCTCGCCCACCGCCGCGGCGTCGATCACGCGAAGGACGAGACGGATTGGTCGCCCGATTGGAATCAGCATCTGGACTATCCGCTGCATACCCGCCGCTGGAAGCATCGCCTCGGCTGGCCGACCGCTTGGTTGCGACGACCTTGGCTGGGGCGTATCCTGCGTCGAATCTAGCCGACATCGGCTTTACACCAAGGGCAAGCAGGCCCTTCCCACTTCATGGCCCCCCTCGCCTCTTCTTTCAGGATATACTGTATCAGCGAATCTGGTTCGGCGAGGTTCGAGCGGGCGAAGGCGCGCATCGAGTCGCTTGGCGCCGAGTTCGTCCACGTACCCGCCATACGGCCGACCGTGATGTCGCCGGCCTATGAGGGCGCCGAGATGCGTCGGAGTTGGGGATGCGACATGAAGCTCGCCGAGCTCGGATGCTTCTTGGCCCACCGTTCCGCATGGCAAAGCATTGTCGCCCAAGAGCGCGGACCGGTAGTTGTCGTCGAGGATGATATCGGATTTAAGCCGGAGGCGGCCGCTGCCATTCGTAGCGTCGTCGCGAAGATGCCGCGTGCGGACTTCGTCAGCCTGTATTCGGATTGGCAGCGTCACCTGCTGCGCTCGATCGAAGTAGGGGGTGGGGTGCGCATCGGCATTCCGTCATCTACAGGCAACACGACGGTGGCCTATGCCATCGGACCCGAAGGTGCCCGCGCTTTGCTCAAGGGCTCCGAAACCATCACGAGGCCGGTGGATGGATACCTAGTCCGGGGCTGGGTCCACGGGGTAAGAGGGCTCCATTGCTGGCCTTTCCCTTGTCTGCATGACGACGGGGGCAAGTCCATAATCGGCGTGCGCATTTCTCCTCCGGCGGAAGGATTTGGCAAGCTCGTCCGCGTTTGTTCTGCCTTAAGGGATTCGACGCTCAAGCGCCTGCACACCCTAGCGTGCCTGGCCAGGTCCTTCCCCTAGGCAATCAGAAGCGCCAGCCGGCCTTCCAGAGTAGTCCGTCGACCTTGGTGCCGAGGCTGGAGAGATGTCTGCCAAGCCCGGTGCCGAGCGCGTGGTCGCGCAGGCCGCGATCGCGGTAGATGCGCGGACGTTCGCTCCACGGGGTCGCCAAGAAGCGGCGCCAAGCCGCGAGGTGCTCGCCTTCGTCGAACCAGCTCGGCGGGGTGTCTCCGTTAAACCAGGGTTCGCGGAGGTAGGACAGGTAGAGCGCGTCGTCGGCGTCGACCTTGAGGATGTGATCGATGGCGGCGTCGAAGTCCGGGAAGGCCGAGACGTCGATGAAGCTGCGCGGGTTGAAGTCGAGCGCGACCTGGGGGTTGCCCCAGTAGATCGGCAGGCTGCCCGCGAGCATGGGCTCGACGAGCTTCTCGGTGGTGTAGCCGTCGGAGACCGAGTTCTCGAAGGCCAGGGTGAACTTGTAGTCGCGGACGAACGCGAGCTTGTCGGCGATGGGGCGGCCGAGGTTGTTGAAATGGCGGCCGCCGGAGTCGACGGGCTTCCGGCGGTTGAGCTTCCGGAAGAAGCGGTTGCGCTGTGGGCAGCGGGGGTTGGAGACGACGAAGTTGCAGAACTTGGTCTTGGCTCGAAGCGCCGCCGCGGCATCGAAGCCGGCGCCTTTCACGAGACGACGGGCATCATCCACGTAGAATACATACTGCGGCAGGCGGTAGTGGCGCGGGTCGTCGGGCAGTTGGCTGAACGTGATCGCGTGGTCGCACGCATCGAAGTCCGGCAGGACGTTCTCGGAGGTGAAGAAGACCTTGCGCCCGCGGAAGGCGCGGTGGGCTTCGCCGAAGGTGGAATAAACGAGCACCTCGGCTTCGGCCATCGGCACGACCCGCACGTCGTATTCCTGGGCGAGCAGGCGAGTGAAGACGTTGTCCTTCGGGTCAAATGAGGCCATCCGGTCCCGGTCGTTGCGGCTGAAGATGAAGTCGCTGAAGGCGATTCGCAGCGTTCGCATGGGGCTCAGGCACGCGGGCCGTACTTGCGCTGGGGGGCCTGGGCCGGCGGCACGGGCTCGATCTGAATGCCGGCGCAGGCCGGGTGGCGGCCGAAGGCGCCGTAGCTCTCGGTGTCGAAGCGCGTGGTCATGCCGCGGGCTGCCTCGGCGACGAGCACACGCCCGTCGGGCTGGAGGAAGCCGATCTGCACAATCGTGGGGCCGTCGACCTTGCGGGTGTGGGCGACGATCTTCTCCATGAAGTCGCCGGCCTCCGGGCCGGGCTTGAGGGCGAAGAGGATTTTCTTAATCAGGCTCGGTGCGCGCCGGAGTGGCGTGATGCCGTGGGCACTGAGCGACCATTCGCCGCGCTCTTCGCGCCAGTTGAGGCGGGCGTCGACGATGACGTGCGAGCCATCCATGAGCAGCGGGAGTTCGCCGTCCTTAATCTGGGCAGCGGCGTCATAGGCATCGGAGAACATCATGACCGGGATGGTCACCGAGCGAGAGGCGACGGTGAAGAGGGCCCAGGGGCGATTGTCCTTCTTGGAAATCTTCTTCTCGAGGCCGGCGACGATGCCGCAGACGCGCACCGTGTGGCGCTCGGTCTTATTAAGGTCGATCCGGTCCGGCGTGACGGTGAGCGTGGCGATGGCTTCGTCGAGGCCATGGTAATCGGCGAGCGGGTGGCCGCTGAGGTAGAAGCCAAGGAGGGCCTTCTCGCTGTTGAGCATCTCGAGCTTCGGCATCTTCTCCGATTTGCGCAGAATCAGGTCGGTCGGGCGCGCGGCGCCAGCGTCTTCTGCTCCGAGCATGTCGAAGAGCGAACCCTGGCCGCTGGCACGTTCCTTGCGCTCGCCGGCGAAGTGGCGGCGGACGGATTCGATGGAGTCGACGAGGTGGCGGCGATCCTCGCCGGTGAAGTCGAAGCCGCCGGCACGGACGAGGCAGTCCAGCGTGCGGGCATTGAGGTCGAACTCGCCCATGCGGCCGACGAAGTCGGTGAAGTCCTTGAAGGGGCCGTTCTTCTCGCGCTCGGCGACGATATTGCGGGCGGCCTGCTCGCCGACGCCCTTAATGGCGCCGAGACCAAAGCGAATGGCGTTATCCTTGATGACCGGCGTGAAGTCCGTGTCGGACTGGTTTACGTCGGGCCCGAGTGCTTTCATGCCGAGGGCTTCGACTTCCGCCATGAATTCTGCGAGCTTGTCGGCGTTGCCCTGTTCGGAGGTCAGCACGGCTGACATGAACTCCACCGGGTAGTTGGCTTTCAGGTAGGCGGTGCGGTAGGAGAGGATGGCGTAGGCGGCGGAGTGCGACTTATTGAAGCCGTATTCGGCGAACTTCTCCAGGGTCGCGAAGATTTCCTCGGCCTTCTTCTTGTCGATGTTGTTGGTCGTCTTGGCGCCCTCGACGAAGATCGAGCGCTGCTGCTCCATCTCCTCGCGGATCTTCTTGCCCATCGCGCGACGGAGCATGTCGGCGCCGCCGAGGGTGTAGCCGGCGACCACGCGGGCCGCCTCCATCACCTGTTCCTGGTAGACTAGGATGCCATAAGTTTCCTTGGCGACTTTCTCGAGGAGAGGGTGCGCGTATTTGACGAAGCTGGGGTCGTCCTTGCCCTTGATGTAGTCGCCGATGAACTGCATCGGACCCGGACGGTAGAGGGCGATCAGCGCGACGATCTCATCGATGGCGGAGATGTGGAACTTGCGGCAGAGCGATTGCATGCCGCCGGATTCCAGCTGGAACACGCCGACAGTCTTCGCCTCGTTGAGCAGGGCGAAAGTCGCGGCGTCTTCAAAACCGACTTTTTCAATATCAAATGCGGTCTTGCCCCGGTGCTTGCGCACGAGCTTCTGGGCATCGTCGATGATCGTGAGCGTCTTCAGGCCCAGGAAGTCCATCTTCAGGAGGCCGAGTTTCTCGACCGGGTCCTTGGCGTATTGGGTCGTCAGGTCGCCTTCCTGCATCGTCACCGGGATGATGTCGGTGAGCGGTCGGTCGGCGATAATCATGCCGCACGCGTGTTTACCCGAGTTGCGGACCATGCCCTCGATGATGCGGCCGGTCTCGATAATACTCGCGGCCTGTGGGTTGATGCTGACTTCTTCGCGGAGCTCGTTGGATTTCTTCAGAGCGTCCTCGAGCGAGATATTGATGTCATCCGGGACGAGCTTCGCGAGGCGGTTGGTCTCGATGAACGGCAGGTCGCGGATACGGGCGAGGTCGCGGACGACCATCTTGGCGCCAAAGGTGCCGAAGGTGATGATGTTGGCGACGCGGTCTTCCCCGTATTTCTTGCGGACGTAGCCGACGACCTCGTCGCGACGGCGCATGCAGAAGTCGATGTCGAAGTCGGGTGCGGAGACGCGCTCAGGATTTAGGAAGCGCTCGAAGAGCAGGCCGAAACGGATCGGATCGATGTCCGTGATTTTGAGGCAATACGCCACGATTGAGCCGGCGCCCGAGCCTCGGCCCGGGCCGACGGGGATGTCATGCTTACGCGACCAGTCGATGAAATCCCAGACGATCAGGAAGTAGTCGACGAAGCCCGTGCCGGCGATGACGCCCATCTCGTAGTCGACGCGGCGGCAGAGTTCGGCGGGGCTGGTCTGGCCGACCCCAGGAATCTTCTCATCCTGCCAAGCCTTCGGAGAATCGTAGTCCACGCCGTAGCGTTCCTTCAGGCCGGCCTTCACCTGTTCGAGGAGGTAAGAGCCGTTGGCCCGCATTCCTTTACGTTTCTCGGCTTCGATGACGAACTCGCCGGCCTTGCCCGCCGAGACGAGCAGGCCGTTCTTGAGTTTCTCGTAACCGTCGAGGATCTCATCGATCTTGTCGGAGGCCTTGGGCTTCACCCCTTCGCTGAAGATATAGACCGGGTAGTTGTTCTGCCCCACGGGCAGTTTGACGTCGCACATCTCCGCGATGGCCACGGTGTTCTTGATCGCGTCGGGGACTTCGCCGAAGACGCGGAGCATCTCGGCCTCGCTCTTCAGGTAGAACTCCTGGGCCGAGTAGCGCATGCGACGCTCGTCGGCGAGGCGCGCCCCGGTCTGGATGCAGAGCATCGCGTCGTGTGCGGTGGAATCGCCGGCGTCGACGTAGTGCACGTCGTTGGTCGCGACGACGCGCAGTTGGAATTCCGTGGCGAGCTTGAGGAGGTCGGCGATGATGCGCTTCTGCTCCTCCAGGCCGTGGTCCATGATTTCGATGACGAAGTTCTCGCGACCGAAGATCTCGACGAACTTACCGCAGGCTTTGCGCGCCGCTTCGTAGTCGCTGCGCAGGAGGGCCTGCGGGATGACGCCCTGGAGGCAGCCGGAAAAGCCAATCAGGCCGTCGGCGTGCTTGGCGAGCTGCTCGAGGTCGGTGCGAGGCTTATAGTGGAGGCCACGGACGTGGGCGTCGGAGACGAGCTTGGTGAGGTTCTGGTAGCCTTTGAAATTCCGGGCGAGCACGCCCATGTGGTAATACTTGTGCTCGCGGCGATCGGGCTTGTCGGTGAGCGCGTGGTCCCAGACCAGGTAGAGCTCGCAGCCGAGGAGGGGCTTGAGTTTCACGTCGCCCTTGGAGCGCTGCTTGGCCTCGTTCCAGAAATCAAATAGGCCGAAGAGGTTCCCGTGGTCCGTGATGGCGACCGCGCGCATGTTCATATCGCAGGCCCGCTCCATTAGGCGGTCGATGCGGCTGCAGCCATCGAGCATGCTGTAGTCGGTGTGCACGTGCAGGTGCACGAAGTCTCGACTGATGTTTGCGGGGTCGACCATGCGAGGGGCGATAATAGGGAGGGCCCGGAGGGCAGGGGAAGGGCATAATCAGAGGGGTTATTCGCGGGGCGGTCCCGCGACGGACTTGCCTGCCTCCGGGGTGATGCCTTAGGATTGGATATTCTCATGAGCGACCGTCGCCTTTCATCCCTCCAGCAGCTTTTGGTCGGTTTGGTCCTCGGCGCGGGCTACGGCCTCATCTGCCGCCTGCTGTTCGCGCCGACCAGACATGGCGGTAAGGCGTCGGCCTTCTACGAGATCATGACCATCAGTTTCATCTTCTTGGTCCCCCTGGTGCTCGGCTTCATGGTGGTCTGGTTTGGCGAGGTGCAGAAGAGCTGGCCGCGCCGGATCTTCGGCCCGTGGTTGGCCAGCCTTGTTTTCATGGCGGCGGCCTTGGCCTTCAACTTGGAAGGCCTGATCTGCGTGATTCTCTGGCTCCCGATTGTGTCGTTCATGTCCTCTCTCGGCGGAGTAGTGGCCGGCGTCATCCGCGATTCCCAGGCGTCGGACGGCTCGAAACGCCTTTGCGTCGCCGCGGTGGCGTTGCTGCCGTTGGTGACCGGGCCGTTGGAATCATGGCGAGATCGGGCGACAGAGATTGGCACGGTCCACACGACGATTGAAATCAAGGCTACGCCAGGACAGGTCTGGAAGCAGATCCGTTCGGTGCCCCGTATCACCGAAGCCGAGCACGGTTTCTCGCTCAGCCATAAGCTGGGTTTCCCGCGGCCGACCGAAGCAATCCTGGAAGGCGCCGGTGTCGGTTCGGTGCGCTACGCCCGCTTCGAAGGCGGCGTGCTCTTCGTCGAGAAAGTGACCGAGTGGGAGGAGAATAAACGCCTGTCGTTTTCCATCGTAGCCGACACGAAGAATATCCCCCCGACGACGTTTGATGAACACGTCACCATTGGGGGCCCGTATTTCGACGTCCTGCATGGTTCTTATTGGATTGAGCCGCGCGGTGCCGACCGCGTCGTGTTGCACCTCGCCAGCGACCAGCGTCTCTCGACGGGCTTCAACTTCTACTCCCACTGGTGGACGGAATGGCTCATGAACGACCTGCAGACATATATCCTGCGGATCATCAAAGCCCGCGCCGAGCAGGCTGCCTAAGCGCCGCGCCTACTTCACCTTTACGAAGGTGCGCTTGCCGGCCTGGATGATCAGCTCGCCCGCGGGCTGAGTGATTTTCAGGGCTGGATCAGAGACCTTGTCGTCGCCGATCTTGACCGCACCGCCCTCGATGAGACGGCGGATCTCCTTCTTCGACGGGAAGAGATTCGTCGCGGCCAGTAGGTCGACGATGCCAATCTCGGTCGCGCCGCCAGAGACGGCCAACCAGGCGAATTCGGGCATATCGGTGCGCACGCCGCCCTTGGAGAAGACGTTTTCGAATTCCGCGCGTTCTTGCGCGCCCGCGCCCGCGCCGTGGAATTTATCCGTCAGGCGCGTGGCGAGCTGCTTCTTGGCTTCCATCGGGTGGCCGGCCTTGAGCGCGGCCATCTCTTCCGGCGTTGAGAGCAGGAGCAGGTCGTAGTAGACCCACATGGTGGCGTCGGGCACGGACATGATGCGTCCGAACATATCCTTCGCGCCGTGATTGAAAGCGATGTAGTTACCGAGGCTCTTCGACATCTTCTTCTCGCCATCGAGGCCGACGAGTAGGGGCATGCCGAGCACGGCCTGCGGCGGCTGGCCGTCTTGTTCCTGCAGGTCGCGGCCGACGAGCATGTTGAACAGCTGGTCGCTGCCGCCGATCTCGATGTCACACTTCAGCATCACCGAGTCGTAGCCCTGGAGGAGCGGGTAGAGGAATTCGACGATCGAGATGGGCGTGTTCGAAGCGTGGCGTTTCGCGAAGTCATCGCGCGCGAGCATCTGCGCGACCGTCATGCGGCGGCTGAGCTGGAGGGCGTCGAGGAACGACATCTGGCCGAACCACTCGCTGTTGCGGCGGACCTCGGTCTTCTTGGGGTCAAGGATCTGGTAGGCCTGTTCGAGGTAGGTCTTGGCGTTCTCCTCGATTTCAGCTTCGGAAAGGACCGGGCGCGTCTCGGATTTGCCGGTGGGGTCGCCGATGCGCGTGGTGTAATCGCCGATGATGAGCACGGCCTGGTGGCCGAGCTCCTGAAATTGGCGGAGTTTCTGAAAGACCACCATGTGGCCGAAGGTCAGATCAGGGCGGGTGGGGTCGACGCCGAGCTTCACGCGCAGGGTCTTGCCGGCCTCGAGGCGCTTGAGGATCTCCGCCTCACCGATGAATTTCTCGGTGCGGGATTTCATGACCTTCAACTGTTCCGCGGGGGACATGCCTTTACTCTCCCCAGAGAGAGGGAAGGGGGAAGACAAAATTCCAGATTCAAGAGTATGGAGTATGGGGGCGGAAGAGGTAGCATCAGTTGACCCGTTGACCGGTTGACCTGTTGGCAAGGGAGGCATCGGGGAGGGGTGAGGCAGGGGGTTTCGTTCCAGGTGGCAGGAATGATTTGCCCGACAACCGCCACCTGTTTGTAGCCTTCTGGTCCACCAAGCCTCTGAGCCTCCGTGCCTCTAGTGATTGCCCTTCGTCCCATTCCCTCCTTACTTCACCCCATGGATCTCGTCCGCGAACTGATCGACTACGTCAAGCACCCCAGCGTGTCCACCGACCCGGCCTTCAAGGCAGGCATGGACGGCGCCCGGGCGCACATCTGCGGCTTGCTCCAGCAGGCGGGGCTTGAGGTCGAAGTCGTCCCGACGCCCCTGCACCCGATTGTGCTGGGTCGCCGCCGTGGTCCGAAGGAGTGGCCGCACATCGTGTTATATGGCCATTATGACGTGCAGCCGGCCGACCCGCTGAATCTCTGGACGACGCCTGCTTTCGAGCCCGTCGTGCGCGACGGCAAGGTCTGGGGTCGCGGCACCGCGGACAACAAAGGACCGCACCTGGTCGCCGTCGCGGCCCTCACGCGCCTGCTGAAGCGCCGCCCGGACCTCCCGCTGCGCATCACCTTCCTGATCGAAGGCGAAGAAGAGATCGGCTCCCCGAGTTTCCCGGAATTCCTGCATAATCATAAGGCCGAGCTCACCGAGGCCGATTGCGTGCTGCTGTCCGACACCGCCTCGCCTTCGGCCGACCAGATTGTCATCACGACTGGACTGCGCGGCATCATCGGGCTCGAGGTCGGCCTTACCGGACCGCGTTCGGACCTGCATTCCGGCCTGCACGGTGGGGCGGTCTACAATCCCATCCAGGCTCTCGCCGAGCTCTGCTCCTCGCTGCACGACGCGGACAACGCCGTGACGGTCGACGGTTTCTACGACGGCGTCGAACAGCCAACCCGCTGGGAGCGGGAGGAATTACGCAAACTGCCGCTCAGCGAAGATGAGTATCGCCGCTTCCTCGCGGTTGATGAACTGCACCCCGCGCCTGGCCTCGATGGCCTTGAGGCCGTCCGTTTCGCTCCGACGTTGGAATTCAACGGCATCGGCGGTGGCTATCAGGGCAAAGGCTCCAAGACCGTCATTCCTTCCAAGGTCTTCACCAAGATCACCTGCCGCCTCGTGCCAGGACAGGATCCGGTCGACGTCCATGCCAAGGTCGCGGCGGCTATCCGCGCCCGCGCCCCGAAAGGCGTCCGCACCGAGGTCATCGAGATGCAGGGCAACGCCGCTTATTACGTCTGCCCGCCCGATCGGCCCAATACGCCCAAGGACCAGAATCCAGTGCTCGCCCGCGCGTTCCGCGAGGCGGACAAGGCCATCGCCGAGGCTTTCGGCAAGGCCCCGCTTTACCTGCGCGAAGGGGGCAGCGTCCCCATCATCGGTGATATCCGCCGCGAGACCGGCCTGGATTCGGTCATGATCGGTCTGTTCACCCCAGATTCGAACCTGCACGCCCCCGACGAGAATTTCGAACTCCGCTTGGCGGAGCGCGCCGTGAACGCTTACGAGAAGGTGCTCGAGCGACTAGCCGGCACCGACCGCGGTCCGCGTTAAGCCGGGCGACCCCCTTAAACGCCTCTTTCCCTTGGTTTTCGAGGGTTTGGCGGCAGGTTTACCCTTTCGCTTCGGGCGATAACTCTTCAATCTTCGGGCATTCACCATGGCTGTCTTTCGTAAACGTACGCACACCCCGACTCCTAAGAAGAAGGATATCCCGGCGGGTCTTTGGACTAAGTGCCCCCTCGATGGCGAGATGGTCTATACCAAGGACCTTGAGGCTAACTGGAACGTTTTCCCGATCAGCGGATACCACGAGCGCTTGTCCACCAAGCGCCGCATCGCGCTCCTGATTGACGACGGCACCTGGAAGGAAACCGACCACAAGCTCGCCTCCAAGGACCCCCTTAAATTCACCGCCGGCGGCTCCTATCCCGAGCGCCTCGTGCAGCACCAGAAGAAGTCGGGCCTCCGTGACTCCGTCGTCTGCGGCCACGGCTTGATGGACGGCCTGCCGGTCTCCCTGGCGATTATGGACTTCACGTTCATGGGCGCCTCGATGGGCTCCGTCGCCGGCGAGAAAGTCACCCGCGCCATCGAGCGCGCGATCAAGCTGAAGTGTCCGTGTGTCGTCGTGTGCGCTTCCGGTGGCGCCCGCATGCAAGAAGGCATCCTTTCCCTGATGCAGATGGCCAAGACCAGCGCCGCGCTCGCCAAGTTGCGCGCCGCCGGCCTGCCTTACATCGCCGTCCTCACCAATCCCACCATGGCCGGCGTTATGGCCAGCTACGCCACCCTTGGTGATGTCATCGTCGCCGAACCCGGTGCGCTCATCGGCTTCGCCGGCGCCCGCGTGATCAAAGAGACGACCAACCAGGACCTGCCCGAAGGCTTCCAGTCTTCCGAGTTCCTCCTCAAGCGCGGCCTGATCGACATGATCATCCACCGTAAGGAGATGAAGTCGAAGCTCGCGAGCCTCCTGCGCGCCCTGGCTCACCGTAAGGTCAAAGTGAAGGCCGCGAAGAGCCGCGCCTGAGCGTGGCCGCCGCGGAGATGAATCCCGCCGAGACGCTGCGCTGGCTCACGGGACTCCGCAATCTCGGTTCGCGCCTCGGCGTGGATCGCATGCGCGTGCTCTCGGACCGGCTCGGTCAGCCGGAGCGGGCGGCGCCCTGTTTTCATATCGCCGGTACGAACGGCAAAGGTTCGACCTCGGCGATGATCGAGGCGATCCAGCGTGCCCATGGCCGGCTCACCGGGCTCTACACCAGCCCGCACCTCGTGCACATCGGGGAGCGCATCCAGCTCGGCCGCGCGCCCTTGAAAGACGCCGCGGTCGTGGCGCTTGCCGAGCAGTTGCGGCCGCATTACGAAGCGATCCGGGCCGCTGACCCGGAGATGGCGCCGACTTTCTTCGAACTCATCACGGCCGCCGCGTTGATCGAGTTTCGGGCGCAGAAGGTCGACGTCGCCGTGCTCGAGACCGGCCTCGGCGGCCGCCTCGACGCGACGAATATCTGTTCTCCGGAAGTGTGCGTGATCACGTCGATCGGTTTTGATCACCAGGAATACCTGGGTGACACCCTGGCGCAAATCGCCGCCGAGAAAGCGGGCATTCTCAAGCCCGGCGTGCCCTGCGTGGTCGGCGATTTACCCGCCGATGCCGAGGCGGCGGTCGTCGCGCGGGCCCGGGAGGTCGGAGCGCCGCTGCATTTTGTCCGCGACCGATTCGCGGCCGGATTACCCGAGACGAATCTCAGCGGCGCCCATCAACGTCGCAACGCCGGTGCCGCCTGGCTCGCCTGCGAACTGGCGGGACGCCTGCCGTTCGTCGCCGAGAAGGCGCGCTGGGCTTTGCAGCATGTCGAGTGGCCCGGCCGCTGGCAGGAACTGAAGCTGGCTGATGGCCGCCGGCTGATCATCGACGGTTCGCATAACGAAGAGGGCGTCCGGGCCATCGAGCCCCTCCTGGGTGCGTTGCCTTCGCCGACGGTCGTGCTGGGCGCACTGAGCGTCGACCGCGGCCGTTCCTTACTGCGCGTGGCTTCGCGGCACGCCGCTCGTTTGGTCTTGGTGCGGCCCGATAACGAACGCGCGCTGGCGGCCGCGGAACTCGCCGCGTTATTGCCGGAAGATTTCAAGGGCGAGGTGCGGCTGGCGACCGTGGCGGAGACTTTCCCGCAGGCCGGCATCTGCGTCGTCGACGGCGAAGTCATCGTGGTGCTCGGCTCGCTTTATCTGGTCGGTGAAGTGCTGGCCCGTTTTCACGGACATCATGCGAGCGGAGCAGATTGGCAGGACCGCCTGCCTGGCCGCACATGAGCGAATATCATTTCAGTCCGCCGAGCGGCACCACGCCGAAGGTCGATCCGGCAGAGCTGCCGAATTGGCTGATCCAAGAAGACGACGATTACATGGTCTTCGATAAACCGGGCTGGCTCGTGTGCCATCCGTCGAAGGACGGCCCGTGGTCCTCGCTTGTCGGCGCGGTGAAGGAATGGAAGCAGATGGAAGTCTCCCACCTCGTCAGCCGCCTCGACCGCGAGACCAGCGGCGTCATCCTCATCGCCAAGCATTACGAAGCCGCTTCCGCCGCGCAGACCGCGATGGAGCGCCGGATGGTGATTAAGACCTACTACGCGCTCCTCAAGGGCGAGCTCAAGGAGCCCGTCATGGTCGATCAGCCGCTGGGGCCCGATGAGACCAGTCAGGTGGTGGTGAAGACCGCGGTGCGCGAAGGCCCTGGCACGCTCCCCGCCGCGACATTCTTCGAGCCCATGCTCGTCCGCAACGGTTACACCCTCGCGCGCGTGCAGCCGCACACCGGCCGCAAGCATCAGATCCGCGCCCACGCCTTCTGGCTCGGGCTGCCCGTCATCGGCGACAAACTTTACGGCGGCGACGATTCGCTCTACATGGAATTCATCGCGCACGGCTGGACCAAGCGTCTCGGTGCCGCGCTCGAGATGGGCCGCCAGGCACTGCACGCCGCCAAGCTTGAGTTCCGTTTCCCGCCGCGCATCACGCGGACGTTCACCGCGCCCCTTGCACCGGACATGCGCGCGTTCGTCGTCGCCAAGATGGGCGTGGCGGGCGAGTTGGTTGACCAGTTGACCAGTTGACAAGTTGGCAAGGGAGGCAACTGAGAGGCCCGGAGGCTCAGAGGCTCCGTTGACCAGAGAGAGGCATCGTTAGTTGACCCCTTGATTGGTGGGCCGGACTGATGGAGAGTATCGAGTATAGAGTATCGGGGGAGTGATGCCTTGGGTAGGGGCAGCACCGCGTGCTGCCCTAGTTGTCGTTTCAGGTGGCAGGTGGCGGGAGGACATATAACCCAAAGCGAAACCGGAGACCGTTTGTTTGATTGAGGGCGGACGGTTCGGAGAACCGTCCCTACCCAAGCCCGAGGTCAGGAATCCGAGAATCCCCCTTCAGTTGCATCCTCAATTCAGCCCTCTATGCTGTCATCGACTCAGTCCTCCACGCTTCACTCACCCATGAGCGAGCGCTGCGGCATCGACCAGCGTCGCGCCGGCTTTCCGCAACGTGAGCGCGCAGGCATGCAAAGTGGCCCCAGTGGTGAGGACATCATCGATGACGACATAACGGGTCGTCGGATCGACGGGCTTTCCGTCGATGACGACGAACGCACCGGCGACATTCTTTCGGCGTTCTTGTCTTCCGAGGCGGGTCTGCGAGACGGTCTCATTCTGCTTGCGGAGCACGAACTCGGCCCGGCACCCTGGGACGTGCGCTGCGAGAAAGGTCGCGATGCGTTCCGCCTGATTGTAACCGCGGTCGCGTAGTCGGGCGGGGTGCAACGGAACCGGCACCAGGACGGAGCCAGCGAGGTGCCGGCGGAAAAGGTCATCCGCCAGGGCGACCGAGGCTAGGTCATCTACCAGGAAAGGACTGTGCCGGTATTTGATACGATGGATGATCCGACGGGCTGGCCCGCGGGCGCGGAAGACGCAGACCGCCCGGCCGAACGCCGGGTGGAGTTCGTGGCAGTGCGGGCAGGCCCGGTCGCCTTCGATGACGCCCTCGAAAGGGTGGCCACAGCACATACAGCGTGGGTCGGTGATGCGGTCGAGTCGGTCGGCGCCGGCCGCCGAAAGGTGCAGGCGCTCCGATGTCTCCATCGGCTCCTGCGTGACGGCACAGTCGCGGGGGAAGACCAGATCGAACAGCCCGCGATCCAGGTCCTCAAGCAACCCCACGGCGTTCGGCGGCCAGCCAGGCCTGCTTGCGGCGAAGCCCCCAGGCGAAACCGCCTAGCCCGGAGGCGCTGACGATGCGATGGCAGGGGATCAGGATGGCTAGGGGATTCGCGCCGAGGGCGCCGCCGACGGCTTGGGCCGACTCGCAGCCGATTCTCTGGGCGAGCTCCCCGTAAGTTCGGGTTTGGCCCGAGGGGATGCCGCGCGTCGCTTGCCAGACACGGAATTGGAAATCCGTGCCAGCGGCCACGGTGCGGCGATGGATGGGGAGCGGGCCCGGGACGATGGTGACGCCCCAGCGGAGCAGTCGGTTCCGGGCGGCGGCGGCCGACGCCGGGGTCTGCAGGATGAGGTCGCCCATCTCGGTCACGGCTTGGGTGAAGCCCGCACGCCGCCCGATACGGACGCGGCATCCGCGGAGGGAAGCCGAAGACACGGAGATAAAGCGCATCTCTAGAAAATGCGTTTGCCCGTGGGCGGGTTCAATCCAAGGTTCACCTCAGACTATGGCTTTCGATTTTGACAGCTGTCCGGAGCGCTCCGGGACCGACAGCACCAAGTGGCACAAGTATGCTAACCGCGATATCATCCCTTGCTGGATCGCGGACATGGATTTCACGTCGCCGCCAGCCGTCGTCGACGCGATCAAGGAGCGCGCCGCGCACGGAATCTTCGGCTATCCCGCCCAGCGCGACCAGGTCTTCCATTCCATCGTCGGCCATCTGCGCCGACAGCATGGCTGGGAGATTAAGCCCGAGTGGATCACCTTCATGTGCTCGCTCGTGCCGGGCATCCACGCGACCATTCGTTGCGCCAGCAAGCCCGGCGAATCCGTCGTCACCACCGCTCCCGTTTACCCGCCGTTCATGACCGCTCCCGTGCTGTCAGAGCGCAATCCCCTAAAGCTCGAGATGGTGTTCGAAGGTGGCCGCTGGACGTTTGACTGGCCGAAGCTCGAGGCCGCCTGTGCGCAGCCGCACGCCAAGGTGCTTCTCCTCTGCAATCCGTATAACCCGCTCGCCCGCGTCTTCGACCGGGCCGAACTGGACCGCCTCGCCGCGCTCGTGCGCCAGCATGACCTTACCGTCTGCTCTGATGAAATTCACTGCGACCTCATCCTGGATCCGGCCGCGAAGCACATCATCTTCGCCAGCCTCAGCGAGGATATCGCCGCCCGCACCGTCACGCTGATGGCCGCGAGCAAGACTTTCAATATCGCTGGCCTCACCTGCGGCTTCGCGATCATCCCTGACCCCCAGCTGCGCACGCGCTTTCGCCGTGTCCTGCAGGGACTGTCGCTCGACCAGAATGTCTTCGGCCTAGCCGCGACTCAGGCCGCGTTTGATCACGGCGAAGAGTGGCGCCAGGCCTGCATCAGCTACCTCCGCGGCAATGTGGACCTTATCGAACAGGAGCTAAAGACCATGCCGGGCGTCGTGCTGCGCACCCGTCCGCAATCCAGTTTCTTGGCGTGGTTCGACGTCACTGCGCTCGGTTTCGAGGATCCGCACGCCGAATTTGAAAAAGGCGGCATCGGTTTCAGCAACGGCGCCGACTTCGGCGGTCCCGGGCACGTGCGGCTTAATTTCGGATGTTCGCGCGAGAAACTGCGCGAGATCCTGCGGCGCATGAAAGCGGTCGTCGCGCGGGCGCCGGGCGCCCAGGCTTGATGAAGGCTTCGCCGACCCCGCCGTGGTGGGCACGTTTGGCGATGATGTCTCTTGACGGGCCGGTTTTCGTGCTGCTTGCGCGGCTGGCCGGCGGCCGTGGCCAGCATGAGCGGCCGTTCGACATGATGCTCATCGGCGCGCTCGTGTGGGCGGGCTATGTCGCCGATCGTTGGCTCGATGCTCGGCTTGAGGCAGAGGCGCCGACTTGGCGTCACCAAGCCGCGCGTCGCCACGGACCGTTCTTCCTGCTCGCAGCGGGGGTGCTGGTGCTTGCTGCCATGTTCGCGGGCGCGCGCCCATTCGTTATCTGGTCGGGCATCTTCCGATGGGTGGGCGGAGGTCTGCCAATCGGGCTGGTGGCCATCTACTGCGGCCGCTGGCTGTATTTCGGTTGGCTGGTGCGCGCGCTGTGTGTGGCGTGGTTGATGGCGGCGTGCGCGGGCTGGGGCGAATCTTGGACGTTCACCGATTTCACGAGCGTCATGATATTAGGTTTCGCCAATCTGGCGGCGATACGGAGAGCCGAGGTGCCGACCGACCGCTTCATGGCCCCTTTGCCTGCCTGGGTGGCATTAGCGGCGGCCGTCCATTTCGCCTTCGCGCCCGCGGTTCTTTCCGGAGCGACGATGGGCGGTGCGCTCACCATTTGGGTCATGGGTGGTGGATCGGGGCGCTGGCCGGAACGCCGCCGGGCGGCGATCGATGCCGTGACCTTCGCGGCTCTCGCGACGGCCTTGTTGATTTAACCCAGCCTGCGCGCCAAAGCCTGGGTGATTACCACGCAGGCGAGGGCCGCGTTTTCGGCGCGCAGGACCGTCGGGCCGAGCACGACGGGACGGAATCCGGCCGCGCGGGCCGCGGCATATTCCATCGAGGTTAGATCGCCTTCGGGCCCGATGAGCCAGAGCACTTTTTTCACCGGCGTGAAATCAAGGTGGGCGACGGGTTCGGCGTCGAACTCCAGCGAACCCGTGAGCCGGAGTTCGTCTGGCTGGGCTTCGGGGAGACGCTCGATCCATTCCTGGAATTTCATCGGCGCAGAGATCGCGGCCAGCCAGGGGTGGCCGGATTGTTTGCAGGCTTCGACGGCTTGCTGCCGCCAGCGCTGGGTGCGCGTGCGGGCGCGGTCGCCCTCCAATTTTAGTTCCGTGCGCGCGGTCTCGAGCGGGACGACGGCCGCCGCTCCGGCTTCGCAGACGCCGCGGACCAAGTCATCCATCGTGCCGCCCTTGGGCATGCCCTGGGCGACGGTGATTTCCGGTTGGCTGCGTTCGGAGGTGCGGGCGCGAATCACTTCGACGACGGCGGCGTCGCCATCGGCGGAAGCTAGCTTGCCTTCGACGACCAGGCCTTCGCCATCGAGCAGCACCAGTGCATCACCCCGGCGGGCGCGCAGGCTGCGCACGACGTGGGCGCTTTCCTCGGCCGAAAGATGCACGTGGGCGCCGGGCTTGCAGGCCGGGGCTTGGTCGTGATGGATCCAGACGCGGAGCGGGCTCATGATTGCAGGGCGATGGGACGGTCGTAGGAGGGATCCCAGTCTTTCCAGACCGTTTCGTAGCCGGCCGCGCGGAGCATTGCCGCAAATTCCGCCGGCGTGCGATCGTCTTCGATGGCGAATTGTTCCAAGGAGGCGTCCTTCCCTTCGGCGTAGCCGCCGGGGTTGGTGCGCGAGCCTGCGCTCATCGCCGTGACACCGATGCGACAGGCGTGATCGCGGAATTTACGGCTCTCGCGGGTGCTCAAGGTGAGTTCCACTTCGCTGCTCAGGAGGCGGAAGGCGCAGATGGCCTGGACCAGGTCGCGGTCGGTCATCTCAACCTTCGGTTGCAGTTCGCCCTCGTGGGGGCGGATGCGCGGGAACGATACGCTGTAGCGGCTCTGCCAGTGCTGACGTTCCAGCCAGCGAAGGTGGAGCGCCGTGAAGAAGCATTCCGCTCGCCAGTCTTCGAGGCCGAACAGTGCGCCGAGGCCGATCTTGTGGACTCTGGCGGCGCCCACGCGGTCGGGAGCGTCAAGGCGATAGGCGAAGTCGGATTTCCGGCCCTTCGGGTGATGGACGTTATAAGTCTCGCGGTGATAAGTTTCCTGGTAGACCAGCACCGCGTTGAGTCCGTGCCGGCGGAGTTCGGCATACTCCGCGGTTTCCATCGGTTGGACCTCCATCGACAGCGAGGAGAAGTGCGGGCGGAGCAGATCGAGGGCTTCGACGAAATAAGGCACGGCCACCTTGTTGGATTCGCCGGTCAGCAGGAGCAGGTGATCGAACCCTTGTTTCTTCAGGGCGCCGGCCTCGCGGAGAATCTCGGCCGGGTTGAGCGTGCGGCGGGCGACTTTATTCCCGGCTGAGAATCCGCAATAGGTGCAGATATTCTGGCACTCATTGGAAAGATAGGCCGGAGCGAACAGCTGCATCGTCCGTCCGAAACGACGCACCGTCTTCTCGTGACTGAGCTGCGCCATGCGTTCGAGGTGCGGTGCGGCGGCGGGCGAGACGAGCGCCTTGAAATCTTCGAGGTCGGCCGTGTCGGCTTCGGCGCGGCCGAGCGCCCGACGCACCTCAGCGTCGGTCTTCGCCTGGACCGAGGCGAGGACCTCTTCCCAGGGATGGGCGGCGTGGACGGATGCGAAGGACATCGGCCTGACTATGTAGGCCAAAGTCCTGCGAGGGCAAGGGTTCGCGGCGCCAGCGCCGACTTCCTCAGAGAATCGCGGAGTAGCCTGCGGCGTCGAGCAGACTGGCGAGTTCCGCGGCGTTCTTGACCTTCACCTTGATCATCCAGGCGCCGCCGTAGGGTTCACGGTTCACCAGGTCAGGGGAATTATTCAGGTCGCCGTTGGCGGCCAGGACTTCGCACGAGATCGGGCTGTAGAGGTCCGAGGCTGCCTTGACGGATTCCACGGTGCCGAAGACGTCCCCATGGCCGAAGGACTGGCCGACCTTCGGCAGGTCGACGAACGTCACGTCGCCCAGCGCGGCTTGCGCGTGATCCGTGATACCGATCGTGGCGGTGCCGTCCGCGGCGACTTTGACCCATTCATGGTCTTTGGTGTAGCGGAGGTCGGCGGGCACGTTGCTCATGTCTTCGGGGTATGGTCGGATGAGATTATTTCAACCCTTCACTTCACGAAGGGAGCCACGGCGATGTGCAGCGGGAGGCGGAGGCCGCGGATATCGACGGTCAGCTCGCGTGAGTCGGCGAAGCCTGCGGCCACGAGCGCGGTGCCGATGGGCTTGTTCAGGACTGGTGAAAGCGTGCCCGAAAGCACTTCGCCCACCTGGGTCTGGCCGGCGAAGACCGCGGCGCCTTGGCGGGCGATCCGGCGATCCTCGAGGGAGAACAGAATCACCGAGGAAGACGGGCCGCCTTCCGCCTGGCGGTGGAGGGCTTCGCGGCCGACGAAGGCCGGCTTGGCGAATTTAACGGTCCAGCCGAGACCTGCCTGGATGGGCGAGATTCGTTCCGAGATTTCGTGTCCGTAGAGTGGGTAGTGCGCCTCGAGGCGGAGGGAATCGCGGGCACCGAGGCCAGCGGGGACCAGGCCGTGGGGCTGTCCGGCGGCGAGTAGGGCGCGGGCGACTTTTTCGGCCGAGTCGGCGGGGAGATAGATTTCAAACCCAGGTGAGCCTGTGTAGCCGGTCCGGGAGACGATGCAGCCTGCGGCGCCGGCGACTTCGCCGATGAGGAAACCAAAGCGCTTGATGGTGGCGAGCGGGAGGGCCGTGACCTCCGACAGCACTTTTTCCGCGACGGGGCCTTGGATCGCCAGCTGGGCCCACGCCGAACATTCATCGATGATCTCGACCTGCTGGTGGCCGACGAGCGAGCGCATCCATGCGATGTCTTTCTGGGCGTTGGAGGCGTTGAGGCAGATCAGGAACTCCGTGTCCGCGAGGCGGTAGACGATGAGGTCGTCGACGCAGCCGCCGTCGGGCTGGCACATCACCGTATACCGGGCCATGCCTACGCGGATCGTGGCCATGTCGTTGGTCATGATGCCGTCGAGGAATGCGGCGGCGTCGCGTCCGCGCACGCGGGCTTCGCCCATGTGGGAGACGTCGAATAATCCGGCCGTCTTGCGTACGGCCATGTGTTCATCGATGATGCCCGTATACTGCACGGGCATCTCCCAGCCGGCGAAGGGGACGATGCGTCCGCCGAGTTCGACGTGGAGCGCGTAGAGAGGCGTGCGGGCGAGCGTTTCCGACATAGGCCCTACAAGGTGCGGGCCTTGGCCATGCTTCCAACAAAAAAGCCCGACCAGAGGGTCGGGCTTTGTGTGTCGCGCGGGCGGACGAATCAGAGGCCGAGTTCCTTGCGGAGCGCAGCGAGCTGGTCTTTATACTGGTCAGCCGTGATGGCCTTGGAGCGGAGGCGGCTTTCGAGCAGCGCGTAGCGGGCGTTGAACTCCGAGTAGGCGAGCTTCTCGGCCTTGGCCTTGGCTTCGGTGGCGACCTTGGTGGCCTCGGCGATCTTGGCTTCGGCGTCGAGGCGGGCATCCGCGAGGGCTTTCTCGGCGGCCTTGGTGGCTTCGGCAAACTTGGTTTCACCGGCTTCCTTGGCGGCGGCGAGGAGCTTCTCGCTCTCGGCCTTCGTTTCGGCGAGGGCGCGCGCGGCGTTCTCCTTGGTCTCGGCGAGCGCTTTGTCGGCGGCGGCGAGCTTCTCGCCCGCGTCCTTCTCATTGGCGGCGAGCTTATCCTGAAGAGACTTCAGCTGGGCATTGGCGTCGGAGATCGCCTTGTCGGCATTCGCATTGGCTTCCGCGAGGGCCTTGGCATTGGCGAGTTTGGCTTCGGCCAGAGCCTTCTCGGCGCCGCCGGCGGAATTCTTGGCGGCCTCGGCCTTGGCGGCGGCGAGTTCTTCCTGGGCCTTGGCGGCGGCGAGTTCTTCCTGGGCCTTGCCAGCGGCAGTCTTCTGTTCTTCCAGGGCTTTCTGGATGTCGGCGAGTTCCTTGGAGGCTTCGGCCTTCGCGGCCTTGATACCACCCACGTTGATGCGGGCGAGTTCTTCCGTGCGGGCGTTGAGAGCCTTGAGGGCGGCGTTGCTGTTCGCCTGGGTGGCGTTGAGGGCCTTCACTTCAGCGGCATAAGAAGCTTCCAGTTTGGCGAGGCGTTCTTCGGTGGCGAGAAGGCTGGAGCCGCGGACGGCGGCGGCGGTCACGGCATTATGGGCTTCGGCGACCTTCCCGTCAGCGGCGGCGACGTTCTGGGCGACGGCGGCCTTTTCGGCTTCGAACTTAACCTGAGCCTGTTTGCTGGGGCTCTCGAGGGCGAGGCGGCGGGACTCGATGTTGCGAAGGGAGTTCTCGGCCTTGGCGCGCACGGCTTCCGCCTCGGCGGTGGCTTCCTTAAGTGCCAGCTCGGCTTCGGCGATCTTCGCCTGGGCGGCGGTGTCGGAAGCGGCGGCAGCCTTGGCTTCGGCGATGGACTTGGCGATGGCGGCGAGGGTCGCCTTGCTGGCGGCTTCACGGCGGGCGAGTTCGGCTTTGATCTTTGTGGCGGCTTCCTTGGCGGAGGCGATGTCAGCGCGGGTGCTGGCGGCGGCGCTCGGCTCATCGCCGACCACCTTCTTGGTCACGTTTTTAAATTCAGCCAGGTCGCCGGCGGGGACCACGGCGTCACCGGCGTCGGCGACCTTGGTGAGATTGACTTTGATCGTGGCGGGGAAGCCGAACTCGATGCCTTCATTGGTCGTGACCAGGTGAGGCTTAAGCGTGGTGCTTTCGGCGGTGTAGCCACCCTTGCCGACCTGCAGGTCGTAGTTCTGCGTGCGGTCAAGCGTCAGCTTAGTAGGCGTGCGGCCCACCAGCGTGCCGTTGAGGCGAATCGCGGCGCTGCTCGGGCTGGACTGAATCTCGACGACATCGGCGAGTGAGCTGTCGACGGAGGAGGTGCAGCCGGCGATGCCAGCACAGAGCACAAGGAGGGAAACAGGGATACGCATGGTTTCGGGGCTTGGGGGGTTTGAATTCCGTTCAAAAACAAATCCATTTCAACCCCTAAACACGCCCGATGCGGAAGGTTGACAGACTCGGGCTGTGAACAAGTCTGTGAATGACGGATTTGGCCAGCATAGCTCAGTTGGTAGAGCAGCCGCCTTGTAAGCGGCAGGTCGTCGGTTCAAGCCCGACTGCTGGCTCCATTTCCGATCCGCCCTCCGCAAAGAGGCCTTAAGAGGCCTCTTTTAGGATTCTTCCGCCTGCCAGTTCTGACCACGCCGCATGGCCTCGGCCATCCGGAGGTAGGGCTGGATTTCCGCGACCGCATGGGTGCGGATCATCGAGCAACCACGGCTGACGCCCCACACCATGGCCGCGATATTACCGGGTTCGCGCTGGAGCGGGTCGGTTTCCTGCAAGACTGCGCCCAAGGTCGACTTGCGACTAGCGCCGAGCATGACCGGAAACCCTAGAGCGGAGATGCGTTCAAGGTTCCGGACGAGCGCGAGATTCTGAGCGGGGGTCTTGCCGAAACCAAAACCTGGATCGGTCCAGATTTGTTCGGCGGGCAGGCCGGCGGCCAGTGCGCGGCGTATCGAGGTCCGCAAATCGTCGGTTACTTCTGACCAGAAATCCGTGTAGGCTGCGGCTGGCCGGCGGTGCATCAAGATCAGCGGACAGCGTAGCGCAGCACAGGCCGAGGCCATCGGGGACTCCATTCCACGGGCTCCAAAGCGACCTCCCTCGACATCGTTGACCAGGTCGGCGCCGGCGGCGACCGTGGCGCGGGCGACTTCGGCCTTATAGGTGTCGACGGAAAGAACGGCCGCGGGAAAACGCCGGCGCAGCGCCGCGATGACGGGAAGGAGACGGCTGAGTTCGGTGGCGGCGTCGACGGGCATGGCGCCAGGTCGCGTGGATTCCGCACCCAGATCAAGTACCTCGGCCCCTTCGTTCAGCAGGAGTTCGGCCCGGCGCAGCGCACTGTCAGGACTCATAATCGCGCCGCCATCGGAAAAAGAATCCGGGGTGAGATTCATGATGGCCATGACCACCGTGCGGCTTCGCCAGTCGGGCAAGGGGGTGCCATGTGGGCTGCTCCAGGACATCTCTCCTTGGGGGTTAAAGACGGCGGCGGGCGGTGCAACCACCAAGGGGGAAGTTGGGTAGAAGGGGGCAGAGGGAGGCCTCATTAGGCGATTTGATGGGGTGATATATTAGTTAAGTCGTTAATTATAAGTATTTTACATAAACAAAATTTCGCCCATTTTGATTTCCGCCCGCTAGTAAGGCGATTTGGGAGGCGGGGGCTTGCAAATTACATACTTTTTACGGATTTTCCGGCGTCCGAAACTCATCCTTTATGTTTTCTCGCTTCTTTAGTCGGGTAGGTCTGTTGGCCACCCCCATTCTGGCCCTCGTCGTGGCCGGTTGCTCCAAGGCCGACATGAACGTCCGCCAGTCCACCTTGGACCCCAAGGGCCCGGTGGCTCAGGTCCAGTATGATGTCTTCATGGACACCGTCTGGCTCGTGGTCGTCCTCTTCGCCCTCGTCGGCGGCCTGCTGGTCTATGCGGTCATCAAGTTCCGCGCCCGGCCCGGTGATGAGAACGCCCCGCGCATCGAAGAAGGCCACGGCAACCCTCTCGTCGAAATCGGCCTGATTACCGCGTCCATCGGCGCCTTGGTCATCATCGCCATCCCGACGCTCAGTGCGATCTGGTATGACGATGACGTACCCGATGCGGCGGTCCCGACTTCGAAGCTTGCCGCTTGGTATCCCCGCGTCGAAGGCGCCAAGGAAAACTATGCGAAGGTCGTCGAGGAGCAGGTGCTCGAGATTGATGTCATCGGCAAGCAGTGGTGGTTCCGCTTCGAGTATCCGCAGTTCGGCCTGACCAACGACAACAAGCGTTCCGTCCCGAATGAGTTCGTGATCCCGAAGGGTAAGGCCGTGCGCATCAATCTCCGCTCGGAAGACGTCATCCACTCTTTCTGGATTCCGAAGATCGCCGGCAAGGTCGACCTCATGCCTGGTCGTAAGAATCATATGTGGATCCAGGGCGACGAAGTCGGCCACTACTACGGCCAGTGCGCCGAGTTCTGCGGCGACTCCCATGCCTACATGCTTTTCCGCGTTGAAGTCGTCGAGCCGGCGGAGTTCGCCAAGTGGGTGCAGAAGCAGAAGACCGACTCCCAGCCTGTCGCCGCCGGCAGTAAGGCCGAGACGGGCAAGGCTCTCTTTGGCACCAAGACCTGCGTGATGTGCCACAACATCAATGGCAACCCTATGGCCGCCGGTGCGTTCGCTCCGGACCTCACGCACGTTGCCTCGCGCAAATCGCTCGCCGGCGCCTGGCTCGACAACCGCGATCCCAAGGCCCAGCTCGCCCTCGAGCAGAAGGATAAGAACACCGAATCCTCGGTCGCGGTCGATAACGCCGTGCTCAAGGCCAATCTCATCAAGTGGATCGGCTCCTCGGGTGTCGCCACGGGCGCCGACGGTAAGCCGACCAAGGACGTCAAGCCCGGCAACCGCATGCACTTCTACAAGATGTTCAACGTGGCCGGTCTCAATGAGACCCAGCAGAAGTTCACCGACCATGAGCTCGACTGCCTCGCGGAATACCTCCTCACGCTTAAATAAACCCCGACCTTTTCTCCTCAAATGTCCCACGATTCCCATCACGCCCCCGTCGCCAGCAAGCTCGAGCTGGCGCCCGAGCGCAGCGACCTCGGCCTCCTCCGTCCGGACCGTACGACCGGCTGGTCTGACTGGTTGACGACCGTCGACCACAAGAAGATCGGCATCCTCTACGGAGCGTTCGCCATGTTCTACTTCCTCGTCGGCGGCGTCGAAGCCCTCGCGATCCGCACCCAGCTGATCCGCCCGGACAACGATTTCGTGACCGCGCGCATGTATAACCAACTGTTCACCATGCACGGCACGACGATGATCTTCCTCGGGGTCATGCCGCTCTCGGCCGCGTTCTTCAACTTCCTCGTGCCCCTGCAGATCGGTGCGCGCGACGTCGCCTTCCCCCGTCTGAACGCGTTCTCGCTCTGGACCTTCGTGTTCGGCGCCTTCGTGCTCAACGCTTCCTGGCTTTTCGAGTTCGGCCACCTCGCCGGTTGGTTCAATAACTTCGAATGGCACAAGAACCTGGTCTACACGGACTTCGCCCCCGCCAACGGTTGGTTCAGCTACGCACCGCTCTCGGGCACGTTCGGCCAAGCCGACGCCTCGCTCCACGCGCCGCGTTTCACCGGGGTGGGCACGGATTTCTGGATCATCGGCATCCAGGTGCTGGGCATCGCCTCCCTTGCTGCCTCCTTCAACTTCATCTGTACCATCATCAACATGCGCGCCAAGGGCATGACCATGATGCGCCTGCCCGTGTTCACCTGGATGACGCTCGTCACCGCGATCCTCATCATCCTCGCCTTCCCGGCCATCACGGTCGCGCTCATCGAGCTCATGTTCGACCGCGCCTTCGGCGCCAACTTCTTCAACCCGTCCGCCGGTGGCCAGCCTATCCTCTGGCAGCACCTCTTCTGGATTTTCGGCCACCCCGAAGTCTACATCCTCGTGCTGCCGGCGATGGGTATCGTCTCGGAAATCCTCCCGACCTTCTCCGGTAAGTCGCTCTTCGGTTACCCGATCATCGTCTTCTCCGGCGCCGTCATCGGCTTCCTCGGCTTCGCCGTCTGGAGCCACCACATGTTCACGACCGGCCTCGGCCCCGTGCCCACCGCCGCCTTCTCGCTCCTCACGATGGCCATCGCCGTCCCGACGGGCGTCAAGATCTTCAACTGGCTCGGCACAATCTGGGGCGGCCGCGTCCGCTTCACGCCGCCGATGGTCCTCTCCCTTGGCTTTATCTGGATGTTCATGTGCGGCGGTTTCTCCGGCGTCATGCACTCCTCGGCTCCCGCCGACGCCCAGCAGCAGGATAGCTACTTCGTCATCGCGCACTTCCACTACGTGCTCCTCGGTGGCGTGCTCCTTGGCCTGATGGCCGGCCTGTATTTCTGGTTCCCGAAGATCTTCGGCCGCATGCCGAACGCCACGGTCGCCTATATCGCCTCGGGCATGGTCATCCTCGGCTTCAATCTCGCCTTCGGTCCGATGCACTACCTCGGCCTCGCCGGCCAGCCGCGCCGCACACACACCTACCACGCCGGCTTCGGCTGGGAGACCTGGAATTTCGTGGCCACGATTGGCGCCTACATCCTCGGCCTCGGCGTGTTCATCTCATTCGTCAACCTCGTCTGGACGGCCTTCAAGGGCAAGAAGTGCGCCAGCGATCCATGGGACGGACGCACGCTCGAATGGTCGCTGCCTTCGCCGGTGCCGGAATATAACTTCGCGCAGGCTCCGGTCATCGCCGCGCGCGACGCCTTCTTTGAAGACAAGCACGGTGGCAAGCGCATCGGGTTTGAGAACGACGGCGGTGAGGCCGGTGTCCACATGCCCAGCCAGTCCTGGATGCCGCTGCTCGCCTCCGCGGGCTTCCTCTTCGCCGGTTTCGGCATGCCGATGATGGCCATGGGCGTCCCGCACGCCGGCTGGATCGTCATCACGGGCCTCGGTGTCCTGATTGTCGGCATCTGGCTCTGGGCCCTCGAAGGTCCGGGCGGCTACATGCTCAAGACTCCTGCTGTCGCCGGCTCCCCGGCGCCGACCGAGACCGCCGCCCACTGATCAACGTCTCACCGCTCATTTCCAACTTCGACCTCCATGTCTGAAAACGCCGCCGCGCACGATGCGCCCACCTCCACCGGGATCGACCACAAGAAGCTCATCATGTGGCTCTTCTTGGCCTCGGATTGCATGTTCTTCGGGACCCTGATCTCGACGCACCTGCTCTACCGTAAGCTCTACCCCGCCGGCTTCACCGACGCCGAAGGCCACCAGCGCTTCATCCAGAACCTGTTCAACATCGAACTGACGTCCTTCTCGACGTTTATCCTGCTGATGTCCTCGTTCCTGATGGCGCTCGCGGTTTCCGCGATGCACAAGGGCCAGATCAAGTCCTTTCGCCGCAATGTCCTCGGCGTGATCTTCTTCGGCCTGATCTTCCTGGGCTGCCAGGTCTTCGAGTTCACACACTTCTATCACCAGGGCCTGACGATCCAGAATAGCGTGCTGGGCTCGACGTTCTACGTCCTCACTGGCACGCACGGCACGCACGTCGCCATCGGCGTGCTCTGGCTCATCCTGATGTATTTCTACAGCTTTACCGGCAAGCTGGGCGGCCACGTCGGCGCGCTCGATGTCGAAGTCGCGGGCCTTTACTGGCACTTCGTCGACATCGTCTGGATTATCATCTTCACGGCGGTCTATCTCGTCGAGTATCTCGGGCCCAACGGCTTCTGGGGCACTGGACTTCCCGCCGTCACCAAATAAACCACCTTTCCGACCATGTCCCATTCTACCGAAGCCGCTCCCAGCCCGGCCTTCCTCGCCGAGGAGACTCGCCGCTATCACCACTTCATCACGCTGGCCCTGTGGCTGGCCGTCGTCACCGGCGCGGAGATCGTCCTGATCTTCCTGCCCGTGCCGATGCCCGTCGTCCTGACGGTGCTCAGCCTCATGTCCGCCGGCAAGTTCTTCGCCGTCATCCTGTGGTTCATGCACCTGATCTACGACAAGCGCCTGCTCTTCTGGATCTTCGTGGGAGCGCTCATGTTGGCGTTCGCGACCTTTACGGGACTACTCGCTTTGCTGTCGCCCGACCGCATCGACCCGAAGTGGTTTAGTTGAGCGCTAGACGCTCCTGTCGGCCGTAGCCCCGTGAGGGGCTTTTTTGTGCCTACGCTTGCGGAGGCAGGCGGTTGCTTTAATTAGAAGGTGAATGCGCATCCCGCTCCACTGGCACACCGAGCCGCTCCTCCTGCTGCTGGTGGTCGGCGCCTCTTGGGCCTACTCGCTCGCCTGCGGCCCGTTTCGCCAGCGCTGCCTCCCCGGTCGCGAGGCGTATCCGGTCGGCTATGCGGTCCGCTTTCACCTCGGGGTCCTGGTGGGTTACCTCGCCGTGGGCTCGCCCCTGGATCAGCTCGGGGAGGGGTTCTTATTCTCCGCGCATATGTTGCAGCACATGCTGCTCATTTACGTGGCCGCGCCGTTGCTGGTGACGGGCCTACCCCCCGAGTTGACGGATGGGTTTCTGGCTCCGCGACCACGCCTGACAAAGATCCTGCGGGTCCTTGTGCACCCCCTCGGCGGCGGCGTGCTCTTCACGCTGTTTTTCTCAATCTGGCATTTCCCCGAGCTCTACGAGGCTGCCTTGCGGAGCCGCCCCCTGCACGTGATTGAGCATTGGTCGATGTTCCTGCCCGCGGTGCTGATGGTCTGGCCGCTGCTCTCCCATTCGCGCGTGTTGCCGCGCATCAGTTTCGGGGCGGCGATGTTCTATTCGTTTGCGCTCATGATCGCCGACTTGCCGCTCTGGGCCGCGCTCATCTTCGGCGAACACCCGATCTACGACTCCTACCGGCTGGCGCCGCGCATCAGCGGCCTCACCGCTTCATCTGATATGATCATGGGGGCGGTGGTGATGAAGGGCTTTAACGAAATCTTCGCCTTGCTCTGCATGGGCTCCGCCTTTTTCGCTTGGTATCGGCGCGACCGTTGAGCGCTTAGTGGCGCGAGGCGCGCCGGAGCAGCGTCAGGGCCACGACCACGACCACGACATTGGGTATCCAGATCAGGAGGTCGGGATGCCAGGCTGGATTCTTCACGTAGGCCGCCGCCGAGGTCAGCATGTAGTAAGACAGCGCCACGCCGAGGGCGATGGAGGCGTTGACGAAGGTCTCGGCGCGTCCCACGCGCACGGCGAGCGGTACCGCGAGCAGGGCCAGGGAGAAGACGGAAAAGGCGCCGGCGAGGTGTGACATGAACTGCGTGCGGGGAAGCATTTTGCTCAGTTCAATTTGCGCGGGCGTGGCCTTGGGCGGCACCTGCCAGCCTTTGTCCATCGCATCAAAAAGTTCGGAGGTCGTCAGCCATCGCAGTTTGCGATCAAAATTCGCGCCATCTTTGAAGACGCCCGAGGCGGGGAACTCCAGGGTGGAAGTCTTGGCCGACGCATAAGAGGCGGGCTGCAGGAAGCTCTGGTCGCCGGTTTGCCGCGACTCCATGCGGGCGTCGGTGAGTGCCACGCGCAGGATGCCTTCCCCCGCTTTGTTCTCGCCCCGACTCAGGCGTGCCTCGCTGGCGTGGATGGTCTGAACCAGTCGCCCTTGGGCGTCGAGCCGCCAGAGCCAGAAGTCGCGGAGGACTTCTCCATCCCGCTCGGCGGCACGGATGACCATGCCCGGGAACTGGCGGTTGAGTTTACCAGGGGCGATCACCGAGGCCGGATTATCTTTTGCGGACCCGACGAGGAGTCGGCGGTATTCGGTGTTGGAAATCGGGGCGATCTCGAGATTGAGCCAGGCGGAGATCACGGCGAGGCACGCCGCGAGCACGAAAATCGGTCGGGCAATCCGGCTGAGGCTGCTCCCGCTGGCTTTCATAGCCGTGATCTCATGTTGCGAGCTCATGCGGCCGACGGCCATGAGCACGCCGGTGAGCATGCCCATTGGCAGTGCGTAAGGAATGACGCCCGGGAAAAGCAGCCCGACCAGCTCTAGGCCTTCCCAGCCGCTGACTCGCCCGGAGGCGATGGCTCCCGCCACCTGCTGGAGGATGTTGCTGGCTACCATCACGAAGACGAACGCACCCGTCGCGGCTCCGCCAGCAATGGCGGTTTCGATCAGGACGTGGCGGTCAAGGATGCGCACGGGGACATCCAAGCCCAGCGGGCCGACTTCTCCAAGGCGAAAGGATTAGGGCGCGGCCTTCTGGTCGAGGTCGGCCGGCAGGCCACCGCCCCAGACGCTCTCAATCTCACCGGCCCGCACCCAGCCGGTCTTGCCATCGGCGGTGGTGATGCGGATGTGTCCGTTGAAGGGGCGGCCCGTGCGCACGACATCGCCTTCCGCCACCCCGTGCAGGGGCTCTCCGAGCAAGGTGGGCGTGAGTCGCAGGGATACCTCGGTCTTGCGGACGACGGCACGTGAAGCGTACGAACGCGCTCCCCATAGTCCGGGAATGCACAAGGCGAGTAGCGTGACGGCGCTGAGGCGCGCGCGCTGGGTCCAGTCGTTGGCCGGCTTGCGGCGCATCTTCGGGATGATGACGGTGAGCAGCGCCACCCAGAACGAGGCGGCCGCGACGATCAGCCAGGTATCTGCCCCTACGGCTGTCGAAAAAGTTTCCGCCCAGGTCATCGCCGGACGTTCCGTGCCGCCGGCATTCTGAGCGTGGCGGATACCCGCCAGGGCTACGGTGTCACGAGGGTCCAATAGCAGTGCCCTTTCCCAGCAGATCATCGCCCGGCCTTTGCGGCCGAGTTTCCATTCTGCATTGCCCACGGCCCCGAGGAGGCCGGCGGTCACGCCCTGGGAGTGAATCTCCTGCTGCCATTGTTCGACGGCCGCGGCGTAATCACCCTTGGCGTAACTGCGTTCCGCGGCCGAGGGGCCGGTGGTTTCGGCGGCAAAACAAGCCGTCAGCCAGCAAGTGATGGCGAGGAAAGGAGTCCTCATAGCATTTTATGGAGTTGGCGCAGGAGAGAGAGGGCGACTTCTCGGGCGGTGGCGGATTCGTTGCCGGATTGAGCGCCGAAACGTCCGGCGTGGGCGTGGGCGAACAGAATATCGAGATCCTCGCGGTTGGCGCCAGGGAAGACGCGTTGCACGTCGCTCTGGGTCATGGCTTCGGGTTCCGCTCCGAGCAGGGCGGCACAGCCGGCCTGGAGTCCGCCGACGGCGGCGATGGCCGCGGCGTGCGCGTCACCTCGGCGTTGGGCCTCAGACGTCGCTGTCTGGGCCGTCTTCACGATGGCGCGGGCGCGGCGGCGGATGAGAATCTCGGGATGAGCCGCGAGGTAGCCGGCGTATAGTAGGATAGCCACGGTGAGCGTCGTGGCGAGGAGGGCCAGGAGGTTGCCAGACCAGAATCCGCGCGAGGCGGCGAGCGGCGCCACGGGGCCTTGGGTGCGCAGGAAGGTCGCACCCTGGCGGGGCTGCGGCGTCGCCAAACCGGAAATCTTGCCTGGCCCGCCGACGGGTGCCGCCGGATCGGCGTTCACGAGGTCGACTTTCGCAGGCGCATTGCCGGTGACGGTTACCTCCTGGGCGGGGAAATCGAGCCTGCTATAAGTGCGTGTCTCGGGGTTGAAGACGGAGAAGTGAATCGCGGGAGTGGCGTGTTTGCCGGGCAGTCGGGGTACGAGTGTGTAGACGAAGAAGCGCTGCTCTTCCGCATGGCGGCGGCGCTCCACGGCGGGGAGCACATCCCAGATTTCACTGCTGGCGAGCTCGGGCGGGACGATGCGGTCGAGATTGCCGGCGCCGGTGAGCACGGCGCGCAGGCGGATGGGCTCGCCGACCTCGGGCTTTTCATTTGAGACCTGCACGGTCTCGACGGTGAACTTTCCGATCGCCCCGGACCAATCCGCGGGGCGGCCTTTTTCCGGCACGTGCTCTACGCTGATCCGGCGGCGGAAGGCGAAGGGTCGGTCGCGCCCGGCCGTGCTGAAGGCATTAACTTCGCCCGCTTGGATGAGCATGATACCGTTGATCGCGATCTCGTTCTCGCCTTCGCGAATGGGCGTCAGGTCGAAGGTCGTCTGGAGTCCCTGGCCTTTGTCGACGGGGAGTGGCTGGCGGTCGGCCGAAATCTGAAACGTGAAGCCTTCGGCGACTGATTCGAGTCCGAAGGAAGCGACGACACCCTCGGACTCTCCGCCGTACATGTTGATGGCGCCGTGGATGAGCTCGCCGACGAAGAAGGTGCGGCGCGGGATTTCCAGCTCCGCTCGGGCCTGTTCGGAGCGGCGGAAGTTCACGGTCTTGCTGACGATCAGTTTGACCTCGGGGGCGACGATGATCTTGCGCGCAAAGCGCAGGTTGAAGCTCGGGATGATATATTCACCTTCTTGATCTGGAGCGACGCCGGAGAAGTTCAGGGTGGCCTCGGTGGAGTCCGGCCGGATGATCTGCCCCGAAAGGCGGAGGGCCATGCCGCGCGGCGGCTTGATTTCCTTGCCAACGTTCTGGGCGCCACCGAGCACGACGTCGGACTCGACCTGGATCTGCAGGCGAAAGGGCTGTCCAGGGGCGGTGACGCGCGGCGTGATCTCCCAACTGACACGATCTTCCGCTCGTGCGACGCACACGAACAGGCCAACCGTCAGGAGGGAGAGCAAGCGGCACATCTTAGTAATCCTTGCCTTTCTTGTCGGTGGGTTTGCCGCCCTTGCCGCCAGTGCCGTTCGGGCCGTCCTTCTGGCCGGCGGGCATCTTGCGGCCGAATTCATTCTTCAGGCCCTCGAGCGATCCCCGGGCTTCCTGCTCGGTCATCTTCTGCTCATCGCCTTCGCGCGGTTTCTTCTGGCTGCCCTTGCCGTCATTCGGCTTCTGGCGTTCGGGGGGGAGGAAATTCTCATCGTCATCATCGTCGCCTTGGGCCGACTGCGGCAGGTGTTCGTCGGGGATGCGTTTGGCGAGCTCCTTGATGACCTCGCGCAATTCCTCGAGTTTCTTCCGTTGGGCCTCGATCGTCTCTTCCAAGGCCTGGGTCTCGAGGCGCAGAGCCCGGAGCAGTTCTTCGATCGTCTCGGCGTTGGCCTTGGCCTGGGCATCGGCGGCGTCGAGTTCCAAGGCGCCGCGGAAGTCGCCGACCGAGCGTGTCCAGCTGGCGATGATGCCGTTGCGCTTGGCGACCATGGCCTCCTCCTTCGGGATGAGTTTCTTGATGGTGCGGTAAGTGCTGATACCTCCGCCGAGCGCGGCGGTGGCGGGTACGTAGTCGGGCTCGCGCTTCTCGGCTTTGGCTTTGTCGAGCAGCTCGATCTGGTCCTTCATGTCCGAGATATCGGCGTCCGCTGCTTCCAGGTAAGAGCGCGCGATGGTCAGCTCGCTGATATCGGCGGAGGTTTTCCCGCCAAGGGCGGCGCGGCCACGGCCGAAGCGCACATGGCCGAGATTATGAAGGGCGGGAGGGCGGAGTTCATCCACATCCATCGCGAGCGACGCGCGCAAGGCTTCCTCGGCGCTGGTCAGATCGCCTTCCTTGAGTCGCTCGGTGCCGCGGTTATGCAGCTCTCGGGCGTTCATGCCAGAAAGGTCGCCGGGCGGCTTGTCGGCGGCGAAGAGGCCGGCCGCGAGGAAGAGGAAGCAGAGCGAGGCTCTCATGGGCGGGCGGCGGCGCGGCGGGTGGAAGTGAGTGATTCGATGATGAGCAGGAGCAGGGCGGCAGCGATGAGCCATTCCTCGCGCGGGATACCGCGGCGGCCGCTGCCGTTCTCGTCGGTGCCGGCTTGAATGGCGAGGCGCAGGGCTTCCATGCCCTCGCCGGCCTGGCCGAGGCGGATGAAGCGCCCGCCGGTGCTGCCGGCGAGTTCACCGAGGGTCTTTTCATCCAGTCGGCTGCGGATTTCCTCGCCCGCAGAATCCTTCAGGGTGTCGACGGCGCCCATGGCGCTGAGAACCCGAATCGGGCCACCGGCGGGCGTGCCGACGCCGACGGCGTGCACGACGAGGCCGCGGCGTTTGAGTTTCTTGGCGCTCTCGATGCCGCCGGCCTCGAGGTCCTCGCCGTCGGTGAGGAGGATCAGGAGCTTGCGGTTGCGGTTGGAGTAAAAGGCGAGCTCGGCTTCTTCCAGCGCGCGCCCGATGTCGGTGCCAGGAACCTGGATGCTCGTGGTATCCGTTTCTTCGAGCGAGCGGAAGAACGCATCGTAGTCGCGTGTCAGTGGGCATTGCAGGAAGGCCTGACCCGCAAAGGCGACCAAGCCGACGTTGCCCGTGCCCTTGCGCTTCACGAAATTGGCGATCGCCGCCTTCGCCCGGGCCAGCCGGGTCGGGGACATGTCCGCCACGAGCATCGACTTGGAGACGTCGAGCGCGAAGACGACGTCTTCGGTGGCGCCGCGCTGTTGGCTGACCTCGATGCCCCAGCGGGGGCCGGCGAAGGCGGCCCCGAGCAGGATCACGGCGGCCGATAGGGCGATGTCTTTGGTGGTGCGGCGGGCGGCGGAATAGCCGGCGGTGAGTTGGCTCAGCAATCGCGAGGCGGCGAAATCAGCGAGCCCTAGGCGGCGCCGGCGTTCAGTCCAGCGCAGGGCGGCGAACGCGGCGATACCGCCGACGATGGCGACGGCCAGCAGCCAGGGTTGCTCGAAATGGAAGTCGGCGGAGTCCATGCCTCAGGGGGAGCGCGGCCACACGAGGGCTGCGATGAGTTCCCATAGCAGGAGTAGTCCCGCGATGGCGGCCCAGATGAGCCGGTAGCTTTCGTAGGTCGTCGACTCGCGGATCTTCACCTCGGTCCGTTCGAGTCGATTGATTTCCTCGTAGACTCGACTGAGCTGGTTCTGGTCCAGTGCGCGGTAGAAACGTCCGCCGGTGACCTTGGCCATCTTGCCGAGCATGAGGTAATTGGCGGGGTTGATTGTCTGCATCGGCAGCGTCTTGCCGAAGACATCGCGGTAAAGCTTGCCCGTGCGGCGATCGAACTGCGGAAGCACCGTGGGTTCGTCCTTGCCGAGTCCGATGCAGTAGAGGCGGATGCCCATCGCGGCGGCCAGCTCCGCGGCCGGCACGGGGAGGATGGCCTTGCTCATGTTGTCGTCGCCATCCGTAAGCAGGATGATGACCTTGGAGTTCTTGCCCTTCACGTTCTTCATCCGGTCGACGGCCATGGCCACGGCTTCGCCGATTGCGGTGCCGGTTTCCTGGATGATGCCGATGTGCATCCGGTCGATGCCTTTCTCGACCCAGATCTTATTAATGGTGAGCGGGCTCAGCAGGTAGGGCTTGCCAGAGAAGACCACGGCGCCGATGCGGTCATCGGGCCGCTTGCCGAGGAAGTCGTAGATGACGTTCTGACTGGCCTGCCAGCGCGTGACTTCCTCGCGCTTGGTGCTCATGTCCAACGCCATCATCGACCAGGAAAGATCCACGACCAGCATGATGTCGAGGCCTTCGGTCTCCCGTTCGATCTCCTTGTTGGCGGTCCGGGGCCCGGCGATCGCGATGAGGAGTGCCGAGGCAGTCAGCAGGCGGACGAACGCGCGCAGGCGACCGGCTTGCTCGCGGACAGGGCGCGAGATGCCGGCGAGCAGGGTGGTGTCGGGGAAGAGCAGGGCGGCGGATTTTCCGATGCGCCCGCGCAACCACGCGTAAAGCGGCAGCAGCGCCAGCAACAGGAGCACCCACGGATACTGGAATTCGAAGCCGGTTTCCATGTCAGCGGCGGAGTTGGCCGAAGGTTCGGCGGGCGTCCTCGATGCGCTGCGCGGCTTCGCGCACGCCGGCGAGCAACAGGGGAAGCTCCACCGGAGTGCCGGCGAACTTCGCGGCGTCGGCGCTGCGCAGGGCCGCCAGCAGCGGCTGGCGGGCGGGCAGGAAGACCGCGAGTCCGCTGATGCGCACGCTGAGTTCTTCGGTGGAAAGCGAGGCGGCGACGCGTGTGTCGATCGCCGCGAGATAGGTCCGCAATGCGGAGGTGACTTCGCGGGTGGCCCCTTCGCCCGGGCGGGCTTCTGCCTGCAGCAGGGCCTTCTCGAGTTCGATGATGGCCGGGAGAGAAGGGCGGCGGCGGCGCCACTGCCGCGAGGCGATGGTGAGTCCGCCGATGACGATGAGTGCCAGTAAAGCGAACGGCCAGTGGGCTTCCCATCCGCTCGGGGCGATCGGCGGCTTGGGGCCGAGCAGGACCACCGGAACTTCGTCGATCGCGAGAAACATCAGCGGCGGCGCCGGCGGCGTTCGAAGAAGCGGGAGAGGGCGGGCGCCACCGCGGCGGCGGCTTCGAGCCGGGCGACGTCCATACCGGCGCGCGCTAGTCCGGCGGCGGTGTCGGCAAGCCGGGCTTCGGCGGTGTCGGCGAAACGCTGACGGGTCACCGCGGAGCCGGTGTCGACTTCGCGGATTTCGCCGGTTTCGGCGTCCTCCAAGGCGATGACGCCGACGTCGGGCAGAATGCGCTCACGTTCGTCGACGAGCTGGACGCATGCGGTGTCGTGGCGCGCGTTGAGTTCGCCCAGGGCGGCGGCCATGGCTTCGCCGCCTTCCGCCCCCGGCAGGAAGTCGGAGACGACGAACACCATCGAGCGGCGGCGCAGCGCGCGGCCGAGCCGGCGCATGGGGCGGGTGAAAGAAGTGCGGCGGGAGACGGCGGTGAACTCGAGTGCATCTCGGATGATACGCAGGACGTGACGGCGGCCTTTCTTCGGACTCACCCAGAGCTCCTCTTGATCACTGAAGAGAAGCAGGCCGACTTTGTCGCCGGCCTTGAGCGCGGAGACGGCAAGACACGCGGCGACTTCGGCCGCGCGTTCACGGAGCGTGGCTTCGCCGGAGCCGAAAGAGGCTGAACCCGAGACGTCGAGCGCGATCACCATGGTGAGCTCGCGCTCTTCGCGGTGGAGGCGGATGAAAGGCTTGCCCATGCGCGCGGTGACGTTCCAATCCATCGCCCGCACGTCGTCGCCCGGCACGTATTCGCGGAGTTCCTCGAAGTCGGTGCCGCGTCCCTTGAAGCGTGAAAGGTAGGCGCCGACCATGGCGTCGTTGACCATCCGCGTGGCGACAATCTCGACACGCTGGGCGCGTCGGAGGGTCTCCTGCGGGTTGGTCTGGACGGGGCGGTCCACGGGCGCTCCGGTCGGTTTAGGGAACGCTGACGGCGTCGAGCACCCGGCGCACGATGGCGTCGGCGTCGACCCCTTCGGCGTCGGCTTCGTAGGTGAGGATCAAGCGGTGGCGGAGCACGTCCGGCGCGATATCCTTGATGTCCTGCGGCGTCACGTGATCGCGGCCCTGCAGGAAAGCCCAGGCCTTGGCGGCGAGGGTGAGGTTGATCGTCGCGCGCGGCGAGGCGCCGAACTGGAGGAACTTGGCGAGGTCGGGGCCGCCCGGGTGTTGTCCGCGCGTGGCCAGCACGAGCGAGACGATGTAATCGCGAATCGGGTCGGCGACGTGGATGGCGTCGACGGCCTTGCGGGCGTCGAGGATCTCCTGCTGTGAGATGACCGCCTCGACATCGAGCTTCGGCGAAGTGGTCGCCATGGCGTCGAGAATCCGGCGCTCTTCCTCGCGCGTTGGGTAGCCGATGTTGAGCTTGAGCATGAAGCGATCGACTTGGGCTTCGGGCAGCGGGTAGGTGCCTTCTTGGTCAATCGGGTTCTGCGTGGCCAGCACGAGGAACGGCGAGGGGAGCTTATGGGTTTCGCCGCCGAGCGTCACCTGGCGTTCCTGCATCGCCTCAAGGAGGGCGGACTGCACCTTGGCCGGCGCGCGGTTGATTTCATCGGCGAGCACGAAGTTGGCGAAGATCGGGCCGCGCTTGACGTTATACTCGCCGGACTTCGGGTCGTAGATGAGCGTGCCGACGATGTCGGCGGGCAGCAGGTCGGGGGTGAACTGGATGCGCGAGAAATCCGCGTGCACGGTCTGGGCGAGCGTGCGCACCGAGAGTGTCTTCGCCAGGCCCGGAACACCTTCGAGCAGCACGTGCCCGTTAGCGAGGAGGCCGATCAGCAGTCGGTCGACGAGGTATTGCTGGCCGACGACGACACGGGCGACCTGCTCGCGGAGGCGCGGCACCCAAGTGCCGGCGGCGTTGATGTTGGTGGACATGGGGGTGGGGAAATTTCGCGCAGGGGTGCGCGTTCGGCGGTTCTCCGCCCACTAAGCAGCGTCCGGCTGAGCCGGTTTCGTCTCTGAATTAGCAGGATGCCCGGGACTTCTCAACCGCTGCCTTCACAAAAGCAGCGAAGAGGGGGTGGGCGCGGTCCGGGCGGGACTTGAATTCCGGGTGGTATTGGACCCCGACCATCCAGGGGTGGTCCTTGACCTCGACGATTTCGACCAGACCGCTCTGGGGGTTGACCCCGCCGACCCGGAGGCCGGCCGCCTCGAGCTGGGTCCGGTAGGCGTCGTTGTATTCAAAGCGGTGGCGGTGGCGTTCCTTGATATTGTCGGTCCCGTAGGCCTCGCGGGAGCGGCTGCCCGGGGTCAGGGCACAGTCAAAGGAGCCCAGGCGCATCGTGCCACCCTTGGTGACGACGCTCTTTTGCGACTCCATGAGGTGGATGACCGGGTTCTTGGTCTCCGGGGCGAACTCCGTCGAATGGGCGTCCTTGAGGCCGAGCACATGGCGGGCGAATTCAATCACGGTGATCTGCATGCCGAGGCACAGTCCGTAGAAAGGAACCTTCCGTTCGCGGGCGAATCGGGCGGCGATGATCTTGCCTTCGATGCCGCGGTTACCGAAACCGCCGGGGACGAGGATACCGTCGAGGCCTTCGAGTTGTGCGGTGCCCTTGGCCTCGAGGTCTTCGGCGTCGATACGCACGATCTCGACGCCGGCTTCGTTCGCGATGCCGCCGTGCGTGATGGACTCGTAGACGGATTTATAAGCGTCCTGTAGCTCGATGTATTTGCCCACGACACCGATGCGCACGCGGTATTTCGGTTCGAGCAGGCGGCGGACGATTTCGCGCCAGGGCGAGATGTCGATGGGCTTGCACGTGATGCCGAGACGCTTGACGACGATGTCGTCGATGCGCTGCTCGGCCAGCATCAGCGGGAGCTCGTAGATCGAGTGCGCGACGTCGCGGCATTCGATGACGGATTCGACGCCGACGTTGCAGTAGAGCGAAAGTTTCTGGCGGTTTTCCTCGCCGATCGGGCGGTCGGTGCGGCAGACCAGAATATCGGGCTGGATGCCGATTTCACGGAGTTTGGCGACGGATTGCTGCGAGGGCTTCGTCTTGAGTTCGCCCGCGGCCTTGATGAAGGGAACCAGTGTGCAGTGCAGGAAGGCGACATTCTCGCGCCCGGCGTCATGCTGGAACTGGCGGAGCGCCTCGAGGAAGGGCAGGCCTTCGATGTCGCCGGTGGTGCCACCGATTTCCGTGATGAGCACATCGACCCCCTCGCCACCCTTAAGGATGCGTTCCTTGATTTCGTTCGTGATGTGCGGGATGACCTGCACGGTCTTGCCGAGGTAGTCGCCGCGCCGTTCTTTCTGGATGACCGTCTCGTAGACCTGGCCGGAGCTGAGGCTGTTCAGGCGGGAGAGTTCCCCGGAGGTGAAGCGTTCGTAGTGACCTAGGTCAAGGTCGGTCTCGGCGCCGTCGTTGAGCACGTAGACTTCGCCGTGCTGATAAGGGCTCATGGTGCCTGGATCGACGTTGAGATACGGATCGAATTTCTGGATGCGCACCTTCAGGCCGCGGCATTCGAGGAGCGCGCCGAGGGCGGCGGCGGTGAGGCCTTTGCCCAGGGAGGAGATGACGCCGCCGGTGACAAAAATATACTTCATGGAAAGGGGGTCGGAGGGGCGGGGATTTTATAAAAAAGATAAGACCGGCAGGTCCTGTGACGGAGAGCCGGTCTGGACTTTCGAATTGCACGGCCGAAAAAAACTGTGGCAAGCGGTTTTTCCGGCTTCCCGCCTCCAGTCGGCCGGCGCGGGGGCCTTCGGCTTATGAGCCTTTTTCACACCCCGGGGGGCTTTCGCTAATACCTCCCCATTAAGAGAGGTCCGGGGTGGGAAGGGTGGGCCCGACCTATTTGATGCTTTTTGCATCCCGTCCCCGCACCCTCGCTATGTCCGCAAGTCCTTGTTGCTCCAGCTGCCGACCCTCTTCCATCGGGAAGAAGGTCGTGATGGCTCTCACTGGTCTCGTCCTGGCCGGATTCGTCCTCGGCCACATGTCGGGCAACTTGCTGATGTTCAAGGGTCCGGCCGCGATCAATGAGTACGCCAAGTGGCTGCATGATCATGCCGGCCTGCTCTGGGTCGCCCGCCTGACCTTAATCTTGAGCGTCGTCGCCCATATCTGGGTCGGCATCCAGCTTACTCTGGAAAATCGCGCCGCCCGCGCCGGAGGTCCCGCCGATGAGGCGACCCGCCGCGCTTCGACGGCCTCCCGGACCATGCCTTATTCCGGCGTGGTGATTCTGGCCTTCATCGTTTTCCACCTGCTGCACTTCACTTTCCGCACCGTGGCCCTCGGCGGCATGACCTTCGGCGATGATGTCCACGCGATGGTAGTCGCCGGCTTCAGCTCCAAGCCAGTCGCGGTCTTCTATATCGTGAGCATGCTGCTCCTCTGCCTGCACCTCAGCCACGGTGTGAGCAGCGTCTTCCAGACCCTGGGCCTCCGCAATGAGCGCTGGCGCTCTCGTCTGGACGGACTCGCGCTGGCCTATGGCTGGATCATCGCCCTCGGCTTCATCTCCCTCCCTCTCGCCGTCCTCACGGGCTGCCTCAAGTAAGCATACGCGATCATGAATCTCGACTCCAAGATCCCCGCCGGCCCGCTGGTCGATAAGTGGAACAACCATAAGGCAAAGCTCCGCTTGGTGAATCCTGCCAATCGCCGCAAATACCACGTCATCGTGGTCGGCTCCGGCCTCGCCGGTTCCGCCGCCGCCGCTTCGTTCGCCGAGATGGGCTACGAGGTCTCCTGCTTCTGCTATCAGGACAGCCCGCGCCGCGCTCACTCGATCGCCGCCCAGGGTGGCATCAACGCCGCGAAGAATTACCAGAACGACGGCGACAGCGTGCGCCGCCTTTTCCAGGACACGATCAAGGGCGGCGATTACCGCGCCCGCGAAGCCAACGTCTACCGCCTCGCGCAGGTCTCGACCAACATCATCGACCAATGCGTCGCGCAGGGCGTGCCTTTTGCCCGTGAATACGGAGGTTTGCTCGCTAATCGCTCCTTCGGCGGCGCGCAGGTCTCGCGTACTTTCTATGCCCGTGGCCAGACCGGCCAGCAGTTGCTCATCGGTGCCTACTCCGCGCTCTCCCGCCAGATCGGCCTCGGCACGGTGAAGATGTATACCCGCCACGAGATGCTCGACCTCGTGCTGGTCGACGGCAAAGCGAAGGGCATCGTCACCCGCGACCTCGTCACGGGTGCCGTCGAGTCATGGGCCTCCGATGTCGTCGTGGTCTGCACGGGCGGCTACGGCAACGTGTTCTACCTCTCGACCAACGCGCAGGGTTGCAACGTCACCGCGACATTCCGCGCCCACCGCCGTGGTGCCGGTTTCGCTAATCCCTGCTACACCCAGATTCACCCGACCTGCATTCCGGTCCACGGCGAAGACCAGTCGAAACTCACCCTGATGTCCGAGTCGCTCCGCAACGACGGCCGCGTCTGGGTCCCGAAGAACAAGGCCGATTGCGCCAAGCCCGCCGCGGAGATTCCCGAGGAGGCCCGCGATTATTTCCTCGAACGCAAATACCCGAGCTACGGCAACCTCGCCCCTCGTGACATCGCTTCCCGCGCCGCGAAGGAAGTCTGCGATGAAGGTCGCGGCGTCGGCCAGATGGTCGACGGAAAGCGCCTCGGCGTCTACCTCGACTTCTCCGCCGCCATCAAGCGCCTGGGTGAGCCTGAAATTCGCGCCCGTTACGGCAATCTGTTCGACATGTACGAGAACATCACCGGTGAGAGCGCGTACAAGCAGCCGATGCGCATCTTCCCCGCTGTGCACTACACGATGGGCGGCCTCTGGGTGGACTATAACCTGCAGTCCAATATCCCGGGTCTCTTCGTTGGCGGTGAAGCGAATTTCTCCGACCACGGTGCCAATCGCCTCGGCGCCTCGGCCCTCATGCAAGGCCTCGCGGACGGCTATTTCGTGCTGCCTTATACGGTGACGGATTACCTCGCCGGCGTGCCGATCGGCAGCCGCCCCTCCAAGGAAGCCCCGGAATTCAAGGCCGTCACGAAAGACGTCAACGACCGCGTCGCGAAACTACTTTCGATCAACGGGACGAAGTCCCCGCGCCAGTATCATAAGGCACTCGGTAAGATCACCTGGGAAAAGTGCGGCATGGCCCGCGACAAGGTCGGCCTCACCCAGGCCGTCGCCGAACTTCAGGCACTGCGCGCTGATTTCTGGAAGAATGTGAAGGTCGTCGGCTCCGGCGACGCCCTCGCCCCCGAACTCGAACGCGCGGGCCGCGTGGCCGACTTCCTCGACTTCGGTATCATGATGTGCCTCGACGCCCTCAAGCGCGAGGAATCCTGCGGCGGCCACTTCCGCACGGAGTTTCAGGATTCCGGCGAAGCCAAGCGCGATGACGCCCAGTTCGCCCACGCCGCCGTCTGGGAATGGCAGGGCGACGGTCAGCTGCCCGTCCGCCACATCGAGCCCCTCGTCTACGAGGAGACCCAACTCTCCACCCGCTCTTACAAGTAATCACCATGGTCCAGGAAAACGAAAAAGAAGTAACCCTCGCGCTCAAGCTGCGCGTCTGGCGTCAGCGCCGCTGCCAGCCCGGCGCCTTCGAGGAGCACGCCCTCGCCGCTGTGCCGACGTCGGCCTCGTTCCTCGAGATGATGGACATGCTCAACGAGCAGCTCATCAAGGCGGGTAAGGACACCTTCGCCTTCGACCACGACTGTCGCGAAGGCATCTGCGGCATGTGCTCGATGACGATCAATGGCATGCCCCACGGCCCGCTCCCGGGTGTGACGACTTGTCAGCTGCATATGCGCAATTTTCGCGACGGCGAGACAATCACCGTCGAGCCCTGGCGCGCCCGCGCCTTCCCGGTGCTCAAGGATATGATCGTCGACCGCTCCGGCTTCGATAAGGTCATCCAGTCCGGCGGTTTCATCACCGTGCGCACCGGCTCCGCGCCGGAGGCCAATAATATCCCGGTGCCCAAGCCTGTCGCCGATGAGGCCATGGACGCCGCGGAATGCATCGGTTGCGGCGCCTGCGTCGCCTCCTGCAAGAACGGTTCCGCGATGCTTTTCGTCGGCGCCAAGATCAACCACCTCAACATCCTGCCGCAGGGTCAGGCCGAACGCGACCGCCGCACCCTCGCCATGGTGAAGACGATGGACGAAGCCGGCTTCGGTAACTGCACCAACTACGGCGAGTGCCAGGCGCATTGCCCGAAGAGCATCACGCTCGACGTCATCGCCAAGCTGAACCGCGATTATCTCCGCGCCCGGGTGAAGGAGTTCTTCTCCTCCACCGGCAAGCCTTCCAAGGGCGGCGACTGAGCGCGTCGCGAGGGTCACGTGGGCAAGAGGCCACGAGGACACGTGGAAAAGAAGGGCGCCGTCAGGCGCCCTTCTTGTTTGGTGCCTCGAGGCAGGGGCAGCACCGCGTGCTGTCCAAGGTGAGTCGGGGAGGGCCGAATATCCTTCCCCGGTTGCGGCTGACCGAGGCGGCCAGCCCTATCTTCGCGCTCAGTCCCCGTCCTGCGCGGCCTGGTCGCTGATCTTGGTGATGATGACGCGGTGATTGCCGTTGGCCTGTTGCAGGGTGTTGACGAAGTTGCCCAGCTCGCCGACCTCCTTGAGGGTCACTTCGTAGAGTACTTCGGTCATCATGCCGGCCTGGATAGTCTCCACGGATTTCAACTCATGGGCGGTGAGGTAGCGCCCAAAGATCTCGCTGAACGCGGTGTCGTAATTGCAGTCGTTCGAGACGCGGATGCGCAGGAGGTGGGAGCCGCGGTGGGCGACAAAAAGGTCGGCCTTGGAGATTAACCAGATGATCAGGGCGACCAGTGGCACAGTGATCAGGGCGAGCATATACTGCTGAGCGCCCACCGCGAGGCCGGCCGCCATCGCGAAGAAGATGAAGCCGATGTCGCGAGCCTGCCCGACCGTCCGGCGGAAGCGGATGATAGAGAAGGCCGCGAACATGCCGAAGGCCATGTTCCGGTCCCCGTGCACGACCATGATCACCATGGTCACCACGGTGCCGAGGATGAGCAGGGAGTGGACGTAGTCCTGTGAGTAGCGGGCACCGCGGTAGGTGCGCTTGTAGACGAAGGCGATCAGGCTGTTCAGCGCAAAGCTGAGCAGGATGGCGAAGAGGATCTCGGCCACCTTGGGGTGGGCGACGGGCGACGGGTCCGTGGCGAGGAGTTTATCGATGATGCTGGGCGGGGCGTCGTTGGTGATGGGCTCGAAAGATTTGGCGAGGATGGGGTGCATGTTTATGAAAGGGTCAGGCGGCGCGGGCCGCGGTTAGTCCGAAGAGGCGGATGGCTTCTCCGTATTTACTGAGCTTGCGGGGGAAGAGGCGGGCGCAGGTGAGTTTGCGGGCGAGCGCATACGGCACGGCGCCGGAGCCTTTGATTTCCATGATACACTGGCCCGGGGCGAGGACATGCCGTTCGAATCGCCGATCGTCGGGTTGTGGCGCCAGCTCTTCGAAGCGTACGGCGAGTCCTTCATCGAAGGTGATCCGGAGAGGTTCGTCTTCGCCGACGTGAGGAAGGAAATAGGCGTGGCGATCATAGCGCATCACGCAGGTCGGGCGCAGTCCGTCCGCGCTCATCATGCGGCGGACTTCCTCCAGGATGCGTTGCTCGGCCGGCGGGAAGGCTGCCGGGGAGCCCGCGCCCTGGAGCAGCGCGAGCGCCGTGGGCAGGGTCGTCTGGACGCGTCGCTTGGCACCGCGTCCATCGGCCTTGTGCTTTACCTCGATGAAACAAGCGAAAGGAACCCGCCCATCCGCGGTGCCGTAGACGCGGATGCGCAGCTTGCGCCGTGACGGCACGCCCCGCCACTTGTCCCAATAGCAACGCAGGTCCGGTGAATCGTAATAGAGGCTGACAATCGGATAGCGTCCGTCCGGGGCGCCTTGGGTGTCGGGCTGAATTTCACCCGCCAGCATGGCGATGATTTCCTCGCGCTGTTCCGAGCTCAGCAGGAACTTATATTCAAAGCGATCGGCGGAGGCCATGAGGATTTAGGGCAGGCGCGTGAGGCTGACGCTGTTGCGATCCAGCCAGGCCTGGCCGGCCGGGCTGCGAAGTTCAAAGACGAGTACGGGGTCCGCCTCGCGTACGGTGAAGTCCAGCGAGACCTCGGTCCAATCATGGTCGCCGTCGAGGCTCGCGACGGACGTATCTCCGGAAATCCGGAGGCGGGCGCCCTTGCCCTTGAGCTCCTTGCCTGGCTTCACGCCTGCAGTTCTGATCTTCCCCGTCAGGCGGTAGTTGCCTTGTCCGAGTGAGAGCGGGAGGCGAAAGTCTCCGCCTTTCTGTTCGCCGATGAGGAGATGCAGGCAATTTTTACCGTCGAGGTCTACTTCAGTGGTGTCGCCTTTGTCCGATGAACCGGCCCAGGCGTATTGATTCACGCCGAGCACGGCCCGGCCGCCGATTTGATTGAGCCGGCTGGCATCTTCGAGCTGACTGCGCACGCATTCGAGCCGGCGGCTGATCTCCCCGGCGGCGTCCTTGCCGCGCTGGTCAAAGCGCTTCGCCTCTTCGGCATCGACGGGCGCGAGGCGCTTGTTAAGCGCGGCGGCGACATGGATCGCGTGCCCGGGCCAGTCGGTGTGCCGGAAGGTTTGCTCATAGACCGCGAAGAATTGGGCGCGGAAACGTTCCCGGATTTTCCGATCGGACCAGATCGCGTTGGGCACGGCGGCGGAAGGGGTTTTGAAAATATACCAGCGCGTGTCCCCGAACATCTGATCCATTCCGTGGAGAATGAAAGCGAATTTATCGTCGGCGGGGTTCTCGTAGATGCGGTAATTATTCCGGTTGAAGGAGTAGCCGTCCCAGTGGCAGAGGATCTCCTCGAGCGCGACGTGGCGCAGGTAGGCGTCGATATCCACGATGCGCTCCATGCGGCGCAGCCGGATGTCGGGTTTGGTCTCATTGAAGGAGCCAATGAGTTCGAGGAGGGAGGACTTGTCCCGCGGATCGCCCTTCTCGCACTGGAGGTCGGGGTTGATCTCGGAGACGAAGCCGCCGTCATAGAGGTGGCCCTTGGTGTTCGGGAAGAAGTAAGAGAGGAATTCCTTATTGAATCCCTCTTTCAGGACGTAGGTGCCGAGGGCTTTGCCGTTCAGGGTCACATACGCGTGGCCGCAGCGCGAGGCTGGCACCCCCGCGGCCCGTGCCATTTCGCCGGCGATCTGCTCGTGCAGCAGCGTGCCGTCCTGGGCGCAGTTGTTCAGCATGAACTTGCTGAGGCCGTGAAACTCCTGGTCGTGCGTCTTGGCGGTGCGGATGGAGAAACCGGGCCGGTCTTCGGTGATCTGGCGGAAACTTCCGGCCGACCCTTTGAGTTTCACGACGCAGTGCTCCATCGGCTCAGCACCTTTTTCCCGCAGGGTGAGTTCGACGAATTCCCGCGGGGTCTTGATCAGGTGGTCGATGTTCTCCTTGGAGATGATCAATTGAATGACAGGCAGGGTGTCACCGAACAGCCCATCATCGTTGAAGTCCGTATGCTTGAATTTCGCCGGCCGCGGCGGGAGGGCCGTCGGTGTTTCGGCGGCGATCAGGCCGGCCGCCGCCAACAGGCCGCAGGCGAGCCGGGGAAGCCGGCGAATGAATGGACGGAGACTTTCCACGGGGCGGGTGGGAAGAAGATGTTCTCGTCGTTGGGAGGTGGCAATAAGGATGAGGGCGGGCCTGCGGCGGACAGGGGCGCCCCTACCTTTGCGTTCACCATTCGGCGAACGCTTATCCGAACAACCCAGCCGCGCTTTCCGCAAGTCCACCCGGGCGCGAGCGACGCAACCAGACAACTTCATATTCCTTCGTGAGCCGGGCTTGTTCTTCGATGGAAATGGCCTGACCGGCCGCACGACATAATCCGGCGCCGGCCAGACGCGCCCCCAGCGATAGTTCTTCGCGAATGGTCGCGTCGGCGATGTTCGTGATAAGCGCCTCAGCTTCCGCGAGGTGGGTCTGCGCGGCGGTAATTTCCGCGGCTGTCACGCCGTCGGTGAATTTTGCGAGCGTCTCGGGCTTGGCGGTGAGGAAATCCCAGGTCAGGCTCTTGTTGCGGTTGGCCTTGGCAATCTTGCCATCGAGCGTGCCGAGCTGCGTGAGCGCGGCGGCGACGGCTTGGCTGTCGCCGGCGGAAAGCCCGCCGAGGATCGCGCAGCCGGCGGTGAAGTCGGTCTTATGATTAGCGGGGAAACCCCAGGCCTGTGCGAGCCCCGCCGCCATGGGCAGCCAGGAAGTCGGCCAAGGCTGGTGATGACCGTTGTCGCCCCAAGTGGTGAGGAGGATGCCGCGTGCCTCGTGACGAATCGCCGCGCCGACCGCTTCGGCCTGATTCGTGAGCGCGTTATCGAGGCGCCCCGTGAAACTCTGCCAGGCACTCGTGCCCGGCGCGACCAGGTAGTTGCGGCCAAGTTCGTGTAATCGTCCGCACTGCTCATTGAAAGGGTGTCCCGCATCGTAACCCCAGACGACGGGCACGGTGTCCGCGGGTGCATCTTGTGCGAGGGCGAGGTCTTCGAGGAGGATGTCGCCCCAGAATTGCGTGGTGTGTCCGCGGGCTGTGGCTAATGCGCACAGTTTCTTCAGGTGGTCGAGGTAGACGCGATGCTTGCCGCGTTCTGCCACGGCCTGCTTGCTGAAGCCTTGCCCCAGCTCCCAGGGCTCGTCGCCGCCGATGTTCACTTGGCGGCTGCGGAAGTTCGGCAGGTAGCTGTCCAGCAGTGAGGCTGCGAAATCGAGGGAGGCCTGGTCGGGGCGTAGTGTGCCAGGAAATTCTTTGAACTGATTTGTCAGCGGATGAATCCAGCCATCGGGGCATTCGGCCATCGCCCGGTAACGCGGGTGGCGTAGCCAGCGCTCCATGTGGCCAAAGGTGTTCAGGTTCGGGACGAGTTCGATGCCGACCGCTGCGCAGGCGTCGTCGAGTTCGCGGATCTCCGCGGGGGTCAGTGGCGAGGCATCTTTCCAGGCATCCTCGTGTCCGGGAAAGGCGAAGGTATGCTCTATATAGAGTTGGAGTTGATTCGCGCGTAATTTGCCGAGGGCGGCGATGAGTTGGAGTAACTCGCCCTGCTTGGGCACGCGGGTCCGCGAGAGGTCGACCATGAAGCCGCGCACGGGCAGGTCGGGTGAATCGGTGATCTCGAGGTGCGGCAGTTCGTCGGGATACTGCTCAGCAATCTGGCGGAGGGTCTGCGCTCCATAGAGCACGCCATGCGCATCGCCGGCATTGAGGCGGATGCCGCTGGCGAGGATTTCAATATGATAGCCTTCGGGGCCTCGCTCGGGCTTGTGGACAATCCGGCAAGCCCCCTCGCCGGCCGAGTCTAGGGCTGCCTGGGCCTCGGACATCGTGGTCGGGAGTCCCTTTAAGAAGGTGGCGGTGGGGTGGGGTGGGGCGGGGACGGCCAGCCAGCCCCCGCGCAGGGTCAATTCCCTCGGTCGGGGGAAGAGCTTGAGCACCGGAAGGGCCATGGCACGAGGGTTATCCCCCGGAAGCGGACGGGCAAGACGCTAAGATGGGGGCGAATGCTCTTCCCGCTTGGAACAAACCCCGGGAGGGCTACATCTACTCCCATACCCCGCTACACCTATGGTACGCTCATCACTCAGCCTCCTCTTCCTCGCCGCCTTGGCGCAGGCGGTCCCCGAAGGCTTCACCATCCACGAATATGTCGGCACCAAGCAGGAGCCGGAGCTCTACCCGACGGCGCTCTCGGCGGCCGGCAACGGCGATCTCTATATTTCGTCCGATAAGAACGGCTCGCTCGGACACATTCCGGGCATGGGCCGGATTCTGCTTGCCCGCGACACAAAGGGCACGGGCGTAGCGGATTCCGTCACGGAGTTCCTCAAGGTCGACAGCCCCCGCGGCGGCCATTTCGTCGGCGGCGTCTTTTACCTCATCCACCCTCCATTCCTCACCGCCTTCCGCGACACGAAGGGCACGGGCCAAGCCGATGAGAAGATTCTTCTCGTCGAAGGTTTGGGCGGCGGTATCGAGCACCCCCGCGGCGCCGATCATACGACCAACGCCTGTCGCATGGGTATCGATGGCTGGCTCTATATCGCCGTTGGCGATTTCGGTGCTGGCATCCTAAAGGATATGGACGGCGCCAAGAGTCGCGATGGTTCGCGCGTCACCCTGCAGGGCGGCGGTGTTCTCCGGGTGCGCCCCGATGGCTCCGAGTTGGAAACTTACACGGTGATGACCCGTAATATCGTCGATATCGGGATTACCCCGACGCTCGACATGTTCTCCCGCGATAACACCAATGACGGCAAGGGCTGGAATACGCGTTTTCTCCATTACACTTCCCTCTCTAATCCTGGCTACCCCCGCTTGTATAAAGGCTTCATCGATGAGCTGGCCCCGCCCCTCGCCGACTACGGTGGCGGCGCCGGTACCGGGGTGCTTTACCTGAGCGAACCCGGCTTCCCTAAGAATTGGAATGACACCTTGTTCTCGTGCGACTGGACGACCAATAAACTCTACGCACACAAGCTGTCCCCCTTTGAGGCCAGTTTCACGATCACCCAAGATATTTTCCAGGACGTCAAAAAGCCGACCGACCTCGACGTCGACGGCAATTCCCGTCTCTACCTCGCCGACTGGCGTGATGGCGTTTTCAGTTATCAAGGAGCGGGCAAGCAGGTCGGCCAGATTCAGCTGATTGAGCCCGTGGGCACCACCCGCGCTAAATATGTCGACGTGACGAAGGTCTCAGACGAAGAGCTCGTGCAACTACTCGGCTCCGACTCCACCGTACAGCGCCTCGAGGCTTCCCGCCGTCTTATTGATCTTAAGAAGACCCCTCTGGCTGCGGGCGTATTGGCTCTGGCGCAGGACGCTAAGCGGCATCTCTACTCCCGTGTCGCCGCGATCTTCACTTACAAGCAGATGCTGGGCAAGGATGCGACCGCCGGCCTCGTTGCCCTCTCCAAGGATGATGCGGTCCGCGAGTTCACCCTGCGTGCGATGACGGATCGCCTCAAGGAGCTTGAAGGCGTGCCGGTGCAGCTTTACGTCGACGCCTTGAAGGATGCCAACCCTCGCGTCCGACTCCAAGCCGTCGTGGGCCTCCAGCGCCTCGGCGCCAAGGACGCCTCCACTGCTATTATCGACGCCGCTTCAACCTGGTCCATCGACGAATCCAAATTAAAGGACGGCGAGCACTATCGTCTGCCGCACACGGCGATTAACGCCCTCATTCGCCTGGGTAACGAGCGTGCCGCTTTGGCCGCCGCCGCCGACCCAGCCAAGCGCTACATCGCTTTCCGCGTGCTCCAGGAGCTACATACGGATGCCGCTGTCGCTGGTGTGATCGCCCTCTCGCAGGAAGCGGATGATGGCACCCGCGTCGGCGCCGTTGGCGCCCTCGCCCGCCTCTACCACGTGGAGAAGCCCTGGAACTACAAGGATTGGTGGAGCACCCGCCCCGACGACCGCGGACCGTATTTCGAGCCGGTCGAATGGTCGGCGACCCCGCGCATCCACAAAGCCATTGAGGCCGCTTATCCCCAGTTGCCGCAGAAGGCGCGCCTAGCCTCGCTCGAGGTCATCGCCAAAAACCGTATTGCGGTCTCCTCGCTGAAACTCGAAGGCATCGATTTGCTGCGCCTCGCGCTGTTCTCCAAGAACCTGCTGCCTTCCGACGTCATCCTGCTCACCGACGCCGCCCTCCAAGCCAAGCGCCCGTGGTCCGAGAGGATTGAATGCTTCAAGGCACTCCATGTGATCGACATCGCCCAAGGGGACAAAGGTGACCCGTATTTCCCGAACCGCCTGAAGATTCTCGGCGCTTGGGCCAAGGATGCTTCCGCCCCTGGCGAGGCCATCCAGCTGGTGAACGAGTTCGTCTATGATTCCGAACGCTTCAAGCAGGTCGGCAAGCTCCGCGCCCTGGCCGACGGCGCCGATGACGCGACCTCGACCATCCTCTGGAAGGCGCTCTTCAATGTGCTCAATAGCCCGCTGTCGAAGCCGGACCAGAAGAAGCAGGTGCAGAACCTCGTGAACAAGAACCCTCGCGACCTCGGCTTCTTCTACGCCATCACGGATCTCAGCCTGACGGGTTTCGACAAGCAGCTCGAGGCCGGCATGAAGGGCGACAACGCCCTCCAGAATAACGCCGCCAAGGCCGCGCTCGAGGCCGGCAAGAAGGCGCTCGCCCGCAAGGGTAAGAAGATCGCCCAGCTTGAGCTCGCAGATGTTTCCGCCGCCGTGCTTAAGGGACACGGTAACGTCAAGCAGGGGCAGAACCTCTTCACGAAGCAGGGCTGTGTCGCCTGCCACGCGATTTCCCTCACGGCCGAGCAGAAGGGCCCATACCTCGGCTCCGTCGGCGTGAAGTTTCCGCGCGAATACCTCGTCGAGTCCGTGCTTTACCCGAGCAAGGTCGTTGCCCAGGGCTTCCAGACCTTCCAGTTCGATATGAAGGATGGCTCCTCGCAGATCGGTTTTGTGAGCGGTGAAGCCGATGGTGAAATCACCCTGCGTAACATCGCCGGCCAGGTCACTAAGGTGAAGCGCGCCAACGTGAAGGAAGAGAAGCACCTCCCGCAGTCAATGATGCCGGAAGGCCTCGCTGCCGGCCTCACGGTCGAAGAACTCACCTCGCTCATTGACTACCTCTGTACGCTGAAGGCAATCGGAGGCTAAGGCGGGCGCAGCCGGAAACCAAGGGCGCCTACGGGCGCCCTTTTTGTTTAGGTAGGGATGCGATGACATCGCATCCGCCTGTGTCTAGGTAGGGACGGCTCTCCGAGCCGTCCGTTCGCGGACCGGGGTGCGAATCGCAATCTAGGCCACAGCGGGCTCGGAGACCCCGCCGTTGCCTAGAGCTCTGCTTTTGGGCCCATATGACATATCATCCTATCTTGATACATGGATACAAACTTGCTTAAAGGCGGCTTACCCCTTTGATTCGTGAGCCTTATGGCAAGTCATGACTCCTACACCTTCTCGTCCGAATCCGTCGGCGAGGGCCACCCGGACAAAGTCGCCGATAGCATCTCGGACTCCGTCCTCGACGCCTGCTTCGCCCAGGACCGGTTCTCCCGCGTTGCTTGCGAGACCCTAGTCAAGAGCGACCACGTCGTCATCGCCGGCGAACTGACGACCAAGGCGAAGGTTAACTTCGAGGAGGTCGTGCGCGCCGCAATCCGCGACATCGGCTACGTGAACGACGACGACGTCTTCCACGCCGACAAGGTTTTCATCACCAACCTGCTCACGAAGCAGTCCCCGGATATCGCCCAAGGCGTCGATGAGCGTAAGGCCGAAGGCAAGAAGCACGCCAAGATGGGCGCCGGCGACCAAGGCATCATGTTCGGTTACGCCACCATGGAGACCCCGGAGCTGATGCCGGCCCCAGTGATGTTCGCCCATCGCCTCAACCGCGAGCTGGCCCGCATTCGCAAGTCCGGTGCCAAGGGTACCGAATGGATTCGCCCTGATTGCAAGTCCCAGGTCGCCGTGCGCTATGAAGACGGCGTCCCCGTCGCCATTGAGAACGTGGTCATCTCGACCCAGCACACGGCTGACGTCTCTCACCGCCACATCGAGAAGTTCTGCATCGAGCAGGTTATCCGCAAGGTCCTCCCGAAGGCCCTTGTCAGCAAGAAGACCGAGTACCTGATCAACCCCACCGGCCGCTTCGTGGTCGGTGGTCCTCAGGGCGATTGCGGCCTCACCGGCCGTAAAATCATCGTCGACTCGTACGGAGGCATGGGCCGTCACGGTGGTGGCGCTTTCTCCGGCAAAGATCCGACCAAGGTCGATCGTTCGGCTGCCTACATGGCCCGCTGGGTCGCTAAGCACATCGTTGCTTCCGGTGCCGCCGAGCGCTGCGAACTCCAAGTCGCCTACGCTATCGGCCACCCTGAACCGACCAGCATCCACCTCGACACTTTCGGCACGGGCGCCGTCGACGATGCGGTGATCCTCGCCGCCGTGAAGCACATCTTCCTTTTCAATCCGGCCGAGATCATCCGCCAGCTCGACCTGCGTCGGCCGATCTACCGCGCGTCGACCCACTACGGCCACTTCGGCAAGAAGGGCCTGCCTTGGGAAGTCACCTCGAAGATTGAGGCCTTCGTCAAGGCGATCAACCGCAACGTTCGCTAATTTCCCCACCCTCATGCCTCCCAAGAAAACCGCTCGCGCCTCCCAGAAAGGGGCCGATTTCAAAGTCGCCGATCTCAGCCTCGCCGAATGGGGCCGCAAGGAACTCCAAGTTGCCGAGCACGAGATGCCCGGCCTCATGGCCCTGCGCGCCAAGCATGGCAAACGCAAGCCCCTCAAGGGCGTGCGCATCGCCGGCTCGCTGCACATGACAATCCAGACTGCCGTCCTCATTGAGACGCTCGTCGACCTCGGCGCCGACGTGCGCTGGGCGTCCTGTAATATTTTCTCCACGCAGGACCACGCCGCCGCCGCGATCGCGAAGGCCGGCATCCCGGTCTTCGCCTGGAAGGGTGAGAACCTTGTTGAGTATTGGGAGTGCACGATGCGTGCGCTCACTTGGCCCAATGGCGACGGCCCTGAGCTGATCGTCGACGACGGTGGCGACGCCACGCTCCTGATCCACAAGGGTTACGAACTGGAGAACGGTTCGAAGTGGGCCTGGTCTTCGTCGGAATCCGAAGAAGAGCAGATCATCAAGAATCTGCTCAAGAAGGTCGCCAAGGAAAAGCCCGGCCACTGGCATAAGGTTGTGAAGAGCTGGAAGGGTGTCTCGGAAGAGACTACCACCGGCGTGAAGCGTCTCTATCGTATGCTCGAGGAGGGCTCCCTTCTCGTGCCCACGGTCAACGTCAACGATACCGCCACGAAGTCGAAGTTCGACAATCTCTACGGCTGCCGTGAATCCCTCGTCGATGGCATCAAGCGTGCGACCGACGTCATGGTCGCCGGCAAGGTCGCCTTAGTCGTCGGCTACGGCGATGTCGGCAAGGGCTCGGCCCAATCTCTCCGTGGCCTCGGTGCCACGGTGCAGATCGCCGAAATCGATCCGATCTGCGCGCTCCAAGCCGCGATGGAAGGTTACCGCGTCGTGACCGTCGAGGACACCCTCGGCAAGGCCGACATCTACGTCACCGCCACGGGCAATAAGGACATCATCACCCTCGAGCACCTGCTCAAGATGAAGGATCAGGCCATCGTCTGTAACATCGGTCACTTCGACAACGAAATCCAGGTCACGCGTCTCAATAATTGTAAGGCCGCGAAGAAGGACACGATCAAGCCGCAGGTCGACCGCTACACGCTCAAGGATGGTCGCCAGCTCTACATGCTCGCTGAAGGTCGCCTGGTGAACCTTGGTTGCGCTACCGGCCACCCGAGCTACGTGATGTCGACCTCGTTTACTAATCAGGTCCTCGCTCAGCTGCATCTCTGGGAAACGCGTGCGCAGGCCAAGCCCGGCGTCGTCGTCCTCCCGAAGCACCTCGACGAAGAAGTCGCCCGTCTCCACCTCGGCAAGCTCGGCGCCAAGCTGACCAAGCTCTCGAAGGAGCAGGCCGCCTACATCGGCGTGAAGCAGTCTGGTCCGTTCAAGCCCGATAGTTATCGTTATTAAGCGCGGCGTGAAACGCCGCGAGGTTCACGTGGGCAGGGGGACACATTGACGCGGGGAAATCAAGAGGGCGCCTGCGGGCGCCCTCTTTGTTTGGGTAGGGATGCGATCACATCGCATCCGCCTGTATCGGGAGGTAGAGATGGCTCTCCGAGCCGTCCGAAGTGAAAAATCAGGGGCGGGAACTTGCCTTGGGTAGGGTCAGCACTGCGTGCTGACCTAGGATTGCCTTGAGGCAGGCTACCTCTGCGTCTGGAGCCAGCGTAAGGCCGCCAGTTCGCCGTCATTTTTCATTTTAGCGAAATACTGGGACTGAATCGCTGGCGACAGCTGACCGAACTCCGGGCCAAAGGACCCGGCCAGGGTCCGAATCTCCGACTGCATGGCGTTCAAGGCATCAAGGCGTTCTCCGGCGGTCTGGCCGCCGGGTCCCGCCGCCGTGAGCGGATCAAGCTGCTGGAGGAACTGGCGCTCGATGCTGATGCCCACCAGCTGGTCAATCAGGTAAGGGCCTTGGTCCTGGATGCGCTGGCCGAGGGTGAGCCCGATGATGACGGTGGGCTCGGCGGCATCGAAATCGGCCGAACGGATGAATTCCTGCTGCAGGGATAGGAGGTTCTTTGAGACCTCCGTAATCAGCGTCAAGTGTGGGAGGGTCAGGGAGAACAGCGCTGCGCCCGCGGCCGCCTCGGGTTCGTAGCCGGCCTCGAGGTAGGCCTGTTCGGAGCCGGCGATGAGTTGTTGCGAGTAGACGGCGAAGAGGGGGTTGTCCAAGGACTGCAGAAGCGCCGCTCCGGCTGCACCCGCGTCGCCAGCCGCGAAGGCTTGATGGGCCGCGAGGTAATCGCCCATGGAGTTGTCTGGCGCTACCTTGCGAAAGGCAGCGATGGCGCTGGCCTTCTCCTCAGGGGTCTCGCCTCTCAGGGCGAGTTCGAGCTGAGGTAGTGGATTCGTCGGATCCATCGCCGCGGCTTCCCGGGCATATTTGAGATCGTGGAGCAGGCGGGCGGCAACGAGCAGATGGGCCGGCGTTCGGCCTTGATTCTTCAGGAAGGCATCGACCTCCATCTGGCTGAGTTGAGGAACTTTCCCTTCCAGTAAATCTTTAATCGTGATGCCCGTGCGCTTGGGCGGATCTTTTAGCTGAGGAATGATCTCGGCTGCCGAACGCGGCTTGACCGCCGGCGCAGCCCTCGCCGCGACTTCCGCTGGATGGCGGAGTGCTTCCCATTTCTTGCCACGCACAACCCAGACGCCCACGGCCATGAGACCAAGGACGACGGCGATTTGCGCGGAGCGGCGAAGGGGCATCGGATCGAGGTGAGAGTATGGAGTATCGAGTATGGAGTATAGAGAAAAGACAGCGGGGGTCTCGCTGCCATGCCTTGGGTAGGTACGGCTCTCCGCGCCGTCCCTTCGCGGACAGACCTACGAGTCTCAATCGGCTCATCGGCGGGCTCGGAGAGCCCGCTCTACCTAAATAAAAAGGGCGCCCGCAGGCGCCCTTTTGCATTCCACGTGGCCCTCGCGGCGCGTAGCGCCGCGCTCAGATATGGTCCGTCGACCAGGGCTTGCGCAGTTCGCGCGAGAGCATCGCCGTGGCGGTGTCGTCGTCGATGAACTTACCCGCCGCGCCGTCGAACTTGAGCTTACGTCCGGTGAAAATCGCGGCGTTGCCGAGGTGACCGATCGCGGTCGCGTGGTGCGCGGCGAGCGCGTGCGAGACCGGCTTGCGTCGCGACTGGCAGCAATCGACGAACTCCTGGAAGTGATCGGTGGTACCGGGGCAGCGCCAGGCATCCGGGCCGAGGTCCTTTTCGAACAAGCCCTTCTCGGAGGTGGTCTGGCTGCCACGACGGACATACATCGTGCCTTTCTCGCCCGTGAACTTCACGCCCTCGAACTCGCTGGTGACGGTGAGCTGCATGCCGTCGGCGTAGGTGAGGGTGTAGCGGTAATCCTTGTGGGTGTTCCACGGGGCTTCGCGCATCGTGCCCGTGCCTTCGATGGCCACCGGAAATTCAGCGTCTTTGCCGATCGCCCACGCAGCGATATCGCCGTGGTGGCAGACCCAGTCGAGGACCATGCCGCCGCCGAAGTTGAGGTTCCAGCGCCAGTGGAAGTGGAAGACGCGCGGGTCGTATTCCATCCAGGCGGAGGGGCCGACCCAGAGATCGTAATCTACTTCGACGGGCGGCTTCTCGCCGGGCGCGGGCGCGTCGGGCATCTTGTGGGTGTTGGCGTTGGTGCCGGCTTCGACGTGGAGGATCTTACCAAGGGCGCCGTTGCGAACGAGTTCGACCGCCTTGCGGAAATTCGGGGTGGAGCGCTGCCACATGCCCGTCTGCCAGACGCGGCCGTTTTCTTTCACCGTGTCGACGATCTTACGACCTTCGGCGAAAGTCTTCGCGAGGGGCTTTTCGCCGTAGACATCAATGCCGGCACGCAGCGTGGCGCAGCTGATGACGGAGTGCCAGTGATCCGGCAGGCCCATGACGGCGGCGTCAGGCTTTTCCTTCGCGAGCAATTCGCGGAAGTCGACGTATTGCTTCGGGGCGGCCATCCCTTTCTTGACGACGGCTTCAGAAGAAGAGGCGAGCACGCGCTTATCGACGTCGCACACGGCGATGACTTGGACGCCTTTCTTGGACATCAGGTTGCGCATGTCGCCGCCGCCTTGGGCTTTGAGGCCAATGCCCACGAGTTGGAGGCGGTTGCTCGGGGCGACGGTGCCGTCCTTGCCCAGCGCAGAGGCCGGAATGATGGACGGGAAGCCGAGGGCGAGGCCGGCGAGCGAAGAGTTTCGGAGGAACGAACGACGATTCAGTTTGGTCATGGGGTGGTAAGAGGGGTAGGACAGGGATAACGGGGAAAACGTTCCGAGGAAAGGAGGGAAAGGGAAGGAAAAGTGGGCTGCGGCGATGACAGCAGCGAGGACTGAATCGATGGGTGCAGCGAGGGAGCCGGATTATTGCCGGTGGGCCGCCGCAGGGCGTCCGAGGGTAGGGGCGTGTGGCTACGCCGCGCCCTCCTGCAAAGGAGTGCACGATGAATCGTACCCTCCCTGGGTTCGCCCGTCGGCGAACGAGATACCTCTGCCTTGTAGCCTGCCACCGTGACAGCAGTTCCTCGCTTCTCTCCCTTGCGCTCTCCTGCCCAGCCCCTATCCCTACCCCTACCCCTGATTAACTCCATGCGTTCCCTCCTCGCCCTGCTTCTCGCTTCCGTGGCCGCTCTGGCCGCCGAACCCAACCGTGCCTTGGTCTTCTCGAAGACCGCCGGCTTCCGCCACAAGGACTCAATCATCGTCGGCAACAAACTCCTCGAAGAGCAGTTCAAGGCGGCCGGCCTCGAAGTCGATTTCTCGGAAGACGCCGCCTCCTTCGGTGCCGAGAGTCTCGCGAAGTATCGCGCAGTCGCTTTCATGAGCGTGACGGGCGACGTGATGGGTGATGCTGTCGCCAAGGATGCGACCAAGGAAGCCAAGGAAGCCGCCGCCAAGGCCGCCCCTGCGCGTCGCGCGGCTTTCCAGGCCTGGATGGAAAACGGCGGCGCCTATGTCGGCATTCATGCTGCCTCTGACGCCGGCGCGGCTGATAAATACTGGCCTTGGTATGCCAAGATGGTCGGCGGTCTCTTCAACGGCCATCCCGCCCAGCAGCTTGCCGTGCTACACCCGATCGTAAAGAATCACCCCGCCGTGGCCCATCTCTCCGCTGACTGGAAGCGCAAGGATGAGTGGTACGGCTTCAAGAATCTCGACCCGGACAACATCGTCCTCCTCGAAATCGACGAGAAGTCTTACAGCCCGGTCAAGGGTAAGGAAAACGGCGAACACCACCCGATGGCTTGGTGTAAGGACGTGGGCAAGGGCCGCATGTTCTACACCGCGCTCGGCCACACCAAGGAATCTTATTCCGAGCCTGAGTTCATCAAGCACCTCAACGGCGGCCTGCTCTGGGTGCTGCGTAAGTAGAGTATAGAGTTTGGAGTATCGAGTACGGGGGAAGGCAGGGACGGCTCTCCGGGCCGTCCTTTTGTTTGGGTAGGGTCAGGACAGCGTCACGACATAGCTGTCAGGTGGCCGGGATGCGATGATATCGCATCCGCTCGGTTCTAGGGCGGACGCGATAGTGATCGCGTCCCTACCTAAGGCCAACACTCCACCGATACTCTATACTCGATACGCCGTACTCTCGGCGCGCCCCTGCATCCGGCTCACTTCGCTGCTTCGAGTTTCTTGATCAACCGGCCGAGGGCGCCTTTGGTCGTCTCGTTGGTGATGGTCTTCTCGGCGTCGCGCAGGGCGGCGAGATCGGCCGGTTGGGCGAGTTTCAACAAGGCCTTCTGGCATTCGAGGCGCATGGATTCTTCTTTAATGGCGACGCAGAGCGCACCGGCGACGGCGCGGAAATTGCGGGCGACGGCGGCCTTGATGAGCGCGTTACGCGCCGAGACATCGGCCTTAGCGTCGGTGATGCCGGCGGTGAACGCATCGGTGACGCCAGGACCAGCGACCTTCACCAGGGCATCCTGAATATTTTCGGCAAGCGCTTCATCTTTCGCCAGTGCCGCGAGAATCGGCACGGCTTTGGCGCCGCCGATTTCAGCGAGAGCCAGGGCTGCCGGCACGCGGAGCGGTGAATCTATCTTAGAGGCGAGCGCCGCTACCTGCGAGGTCGCACCAGCGGCCTTCGCTTCGGCGAGTGCGGAAAGGAGGAGCTGGGTAGTTTGGACATCGGTCGACCCCAGGAGTGCGGCGACTTCGCCAGTCAACGGCGACGTCGGTTCATCGACGAGTCGTTCGCGAATATCATCAATGGCAGCGAGGCGCACGGCTGGGGTGGTATCAGCTTTTTTCAGGGCTTCGACCGACTTACTTGCGCCTTTGCGGAAATCTTTCAGCGCGGCGGTGTAGGTGGTGTGGTCGACGACTGGACGCTCGGCGGCGGCGAGCGAAGCGGCGGCGAAGAGCAGGGAAGCGAGGAGGCGCATGTCGCTCATTAGGGGGCAAGTGGGCACCGGGGCAAGGGGACACGTGCCCGCTTGCGGCACGCCTCCGCCGCGCTTACTTCCGGCGGAAAGGGTAAATCAGCTGAGCCCAATAGCCTTTAGGGACGGGATGGCCTTCGATGCCGTAACTGGTCGGCCACTGATCTTTCGGCAGATGATAGGTGCCGAAGAGCCGGTCGAACAACGGGAAGTGGATGGCGAAATTGACGTCGATCGCTTCCTTGTCCGCCCCATGGTGCCAGTGATGAAACTGCGGCGTGACCAGCAGTTGGTCGATGATCGGTAGCCGCCAGCCGAGATTGGCGTGAATCAAAGTGGTGTAGACATACGCGAGCAGCACGTAGACCTCCACAGCCAGAGGCGTGAACCCGAGGGCCAGCACCGGAATCGCGGTGATCGAGCGAATGAGTAGGATTTCCACGAAGTGCATGCGGGCGCCGGACATCCAATCCATGCTCTGGGCGGAATGATGGACGGCGTGGAAGTTCCAGAGCCACGGAATGCGGTGGAAGGCGCGATGCGCCCAATATTGGAAGAAGTCCGCCGCGAACATGATGATAGGAATCTGGACGAGGAGCGGTAGGCTGCCTACCCAATGGCGGACGGAGCCGAGAGCCGAGAGCTTACCAGCCAGTATGCCGGGATTCTGTGGCAGGAAGGCCAGTGCCTGCACCATCAGGCTGCTGACCAGGACATAAAAGACATCTTCGCGCCATTCGTCGCGGAAGATTGGCTGATTTTCATCATGCGGGTTCAGGCGTTCGATGGGGATAAAAATCAGGCCGGTGAAAAGCACGTTGAGCGCGAACCAGTCGAGGCCGAAGTAAATCGGTAAGGGGTGGGCGGCGTTCGCAGTGACGATGGATTGGCCGATGACGGTGGCCGCCAGCGCGAGCAAGACGCCGGTGGTGCCGAGGATTTTGGCTTCGCGCAGCGCGAGGCTCACTATCGAGGAAGCGAAGCCACCGACCAGCAGGAGCAGGACGCCGAGCTTGAACCAGTGGTTCGCTTGGAGGGGCGCAATTTCGGGCACAGCCAGCAGTTGACCCGGAGCGCGCATCGAAATCACGAGGAGCAGGCCGGCGAGACTCAGGCCGATGCCCAGGACGCCGCTGGCCCAGCCAGAACCGAAGACGCGTTGCGGGGCGGCTGATTCAAGTTCAGCGCGGATTTTCTGCCGCGTTTCATGGAAAGGTTTCATCGGCAGTGGGGTGGCGAGATGCAATCCCTTCCGCTGCGTTAACGCAAAGGTTAATAACCGCTGCCGGCGCGGCCTGAACAGTGGTGGCTCAGCCCTGCAGCTGGCCGGCTTTCACGGCCGTGCCGTAGGCGGTGAACTTCGCTTTGATCTCGTCGCGGACCCGGCGGAATTCACGCAAGATTTCTTCTTCGGTCCCCTTGGCGTGAGCGGGATCGTCGAAGCCCCAGTGGAAGCGCGCGACTTGGCCGGGATACATCGGGCAGACCTGATCGGCGTTGCCGCAGACGGTAATCACGACATCGATGCGGCGCGGTAGGAACTCGTTCATGTGCTTCGAGGTATGCGCGGAGATATCGACGCCCGCCTCGGCCATGACTTTGATCGAAAGCGGGTGCACATAGCCGGCTGGTTTCGAGCCGGCGCTGAAGACTTCGGCGCTGTCGCCGACCGCGGCCCGTAGAAAGCCTTCGGCCATGTGGCTGCGGCAGGAATTGCCGGTGCAGAGGACAAGAATGGCGGGTTTGGTGGACATGTCGAAAAAGTAGGGGGCAGGTGGGCGCGGGGGCAAGCGTGCGGGTAGGGCGGGCACTCCGAGCCCGCGGTTGAGCCGATGGATATCCGTATCTCTGTCCGCGAATGGACGGCTCGGAGAGCCGTCCCTCCCATGGGCACACCTTATTTTCTTTCTCCGTCCCGCCTCCGGTGCCACTGTCCCGCTCATGTCCGAGCCACTCCTGACACTCCGCGAAAGCAAGACCTCCCCGGTCGGCTCCCGTTTCCAGGCAATCTGCGCCCTAGGGGAAATCGCCACCAAGACCGCGAAGACCGGCTCTACCTATTATGAAGCGGTGATCGCTGATGCGACCGACGACATCAAGGTGCGCGTCTTCGGCGACTCTCCGGTGAAGCCGGTGCTCGTGACACTCAAGCCTGGTGCGATCGTCCGCGTGGGCGGAGTGGTCGGCGACTTCAACGGCCGCCCTGACCTCAAGGTCGATCTGCTCACGCCGATCACCGACGCCGAGCGCTCCGATCCGGCGATCATGGGCAAGCTCACCCCGGTTTCGCAGCAGGACCCGGTGAAGATGAAGGCCGACCTCGCCGGGATCATCAGCCGCATCCCGCACGCGACTTTGCGCGCCACGGTCGAATCCGTCCTCGAAGAGCACGGCGAGCGCTTCTACGAAGCCGTCGCCGCGTTGGGCATGCACCACGCCTACCGCCACGGTCTGCTTGAGCACACCCTGCGCATGGCCAAATGCGCCGAAGCGCTGCTGCCGCTCTACACGAAGGTCGATCACTCCCTCGCGGTCGCCGGCACGATTCTCCATGACCTGGGTAAGGTGCAGGAATATTCCCGCCTCGAACCTGGCATGGCCAAGGCCGGCTTCACCCGCGCAGGCAACCTGCACGGCCACCTCGTCCTCGGCGCTTTCATCGTGCGCACGCACGGCACCAAGGTCGGTCTGGAGGCTTCGCTCCTCGAGCGACTTGAGCACATCCTGCTTTCGCATCACACCATGCGTGAATACGGCGCCTGCGCCATTCCTTCGACGCCGGAGGCCGTTTTCGTCGCCCGCATCGATGACATGGACGCCAAGCTTTCCGCGGTGGAAGAAGAGCTGCGCAAGGCTCCTCCCGGCGCCGAGTTCATGCAGTTGCGCGCGATCGACGGCCAGCTACTGATCACGCCGCCGAAGACCGGAGCGTAAGCCATGGACGTCCGGGAGCTGGATTTCGAACTCCCGCCCGCCCGCATCGCCGCGGAGCCCGCCGCGCGTCGCGACGGCTCGCGCTTGCTTGTTGTCCGCCGCGCCACGCGCACGATCGAACACCGGCTCTTTTCGGAATTACCCGACTTGCTGCCCGCTGGTGCGGTGCTGCTCCGCAACAACGTTACCGTGCTCAAGGCCCGCCTCTTCGGTGCACGCCCCACCGGCGGCAAGGTGGAGTGCCTTCTCCTGCGCCCCACCGCCGACTCGCTTGAGTGGTGGTGCATGCTGCGTCCGGGGAAACGTGCCTCCGATGCGTCCGGCTTCACCATCGATGGCCGCCATGCCGTCGCCGTCGAGACCAAGCGGGGCGAATACCGCGTGCGGTTCGATTTACCCGCCGGCGAAACCGTGCAGGGCCTCGCTGACCGCGTGGGCGAACTGCCGCTACCGCCTTACATCGTCGAAGCCCGCAAGGAGCGTGGCCTCGCCCCGGCGGACGACACCGCGCGCTACCAGACGGTTTATGCGGATCCCGGCGCCGCCCGCGCCGCCGCCGCGCCGACCGCCGGTCTGCATTTCACACCCGAGCTTCTGGCGGTGCTCAAGGCCCGCGGCCACGACGCCTTTGACCTCGTGCTCGATGTCGGCCCCGGGACATTCCAGCCCGTCACCGTCGATCATCTCGATCAGCACGTCATGCACTCTGAAGCGTATCGGATTCCGGCCTCGACGATGATGGCCCTGAGGGAGCGCCGGCCGCGGCTGGCCGTCGGGACGACTTCCGTGCGTGCGAGTGAAGACGCTTTTCGTAAAACGCAGGGCTTCGCCCAGGCGGCCGGAGATTATCATTCGGACGCCTCACTCTTCATCCAGCCAGGAGATACCATCGGCTGTTGCGAGCACCTCCTCACCAACTTCCACCTCCCGCGGTCCACACTCCTCTGCCTCGTCGCGGCGTTTCTCACCCCCGGCTCGCCGGATGGTCTCGCTTGGCTTAAGGAGATCTACGCCGAAGCCATCGCCCGTGAATACCGTTTCTTCAGCTACGGCGACGCGATGCTGATTCTGTAAGGCCGCTCAGAACGCCCGGCGGATGCTCAGGGCGGCGGAGAAATCGGGGCTCTGGCCGTTGCTCGCCGCATGCACGGAGAAGTTGAGCAGCGTGTCCGTGTTTAGTTTGTGGTCCACGTCCACGCCGACACGGGCTTGGTCGCGCGTGACCGGCAGGCCGGCGGCCGAGAAGGGCAGCGCGCCATGGAGGACGTCGTTGCCCGTGAGGGTCGCGGTCGTGGCGTCGAAGCGATGAATCCATTCACCCGTGAGAAGCAGTGAGGTGTCTGTGCCGAGGATGTATTTTGTGGTCAGGCCGAGTCGGGCTTCCTGCGAGGTGTGCGCCTGCGCGTCGAAGTGGGCGGGGAAGCTTCCGCCGGTTTCAGCGTAGGCATCGGCCGTGGTGCGCATCACGGTGAAGGAGGCGAAAGGGGAGGCCTCCCAGCGATTCATCAGACGGAGCGCGGGGCCATCGTAACGAAGGCGCAGGCTTTGGGAGCTAAGTCCGGTCGAGCCCGAGGAGAACTGGGTGCCGCTTCCCGTGGTGTAGCCGCGATAGGTGTTCGCCTGCCAGTTGCCCGCGAGCACGACCGCGGAAAGAATGCCCTGCGTGCCGGGGAGGCGGGCGTCGATTTCGCCGAGGATGTAGTTGCCGGCGACATGGGCGCTGCCGCCATAGATCAGGTCCTGGTTCTGGGAGCCGTGGCCGGCCGCGAGTCCGGCGACCATATTACCAAAGGTGGTGCTCGCGCCAATCTCACCGGTGGTCACGTGGCTATCGCTCTGGCGGGAGCTCGCGCCGAAATCACCGGTCGCCCAAGCTTGGCTCTGCTTGCCCATGCTATCGTAGGACATCAGCGGGCGATGGTGCGCCCCTTCCATCGGCAGGGCCGAGAGCGACGAAGCCATCGAGAGCACACTATTGGCGCCGTTGATCGAGCGCATCCATTCATTGGCATCCAGCATCACGTCGTTGGCATAAACGAACGCATGCGAGTACCCGCCTGTGACGGTGCTCGTGCCGACGATTACCGTACCATCGGCCGACACGCCCGTGGCGTTGGAATAGGTGCCGCCCAACAGCGTGCCGAGGTCGGTCATCACACCGTCTTGGTATTTGAACGCATGCTGGTTGCCCGAGCCGGGGGCATAGCCCATTCCCACGATGACCGACCCGTTGGCGTTGGCGGCGTGGGCTTCTGTGGGTTGGTTTGCGTAGAGGAACCCGAGCGAGACGAAGCCGTCGGCCTCGGTGTACTTAAATGCGTATTGATAGCCGACAGAATCTAAGAGGCCCCCGACGATGACATTTCCGTTGGCGGACACCCCGAAGACGAAGGTGCCTTGACCGATTTGACCTGGGAGTACTTCCAGGGTCGTGCCGGTGTAGCGGAAGGCACGGATTTGACTATAGCTGTCAGTCAGCCAGCCCACGATGACGCCGCCGTCATACGAAACGCCCGTGGCGCGCGCGTCTTGGTAAAGCCCGGAGGGCGCCGTGGAGATGGCGGTCATGCCACCACTCGTCCATTTGAACGCTACTTCGGCCGTGCCGTCAAAGCTGTGCCCGACAATCACCTGTCCGTTGCCCGAGATGGCGAGTGCGTTGGAAGTTCCGCCCCCGAGGTCTCCCAGGAGCGTCGTAGTGCCTCCTAAAAATTTGAAGGCTTGATCAAGACCGCCCACGGATTTCGTGCCGACGATGATGGAGCCGTTGGCGGAGACGCCCGTGGCGTAGGAGCCCGCGCCTTGGCCGAGGTCATGCAGGCCGGCGGCATCAAAGAAGCAGGCTGAGCCCAGATAACTATAAATACTGGAGTAGCCGACCGCCGTGTTGCCATCGGCGGAGACACCGTAGGCATAAGTATTATCAGTAGTCGCGCCGCTGGGGTGGATATCGGTGAAACCCGCGGCTTGGGCGGAGGCGGTAACGAGTGAAAGCGCGGCCGCGACGAGGGTGGCCGGTGCGAGGGCGAACGAGGGACGAGTGGGTGGGTACATGGGGGAATCCTCGACAAGCATCATCGGGATTTAGAGACGGTCTTCAAACGGAAAACGACTCACGGATCACGAACCTCAAGGGCCCCCGGGCGTAGCGGGCTGCCCCGCAAATTATGATTGGCATCGAACTCCAGGTTCCGGTCGTTCGCCGCTGGATTGTAATAGGAACGAAACTTAACCTCGCAGGCGCCGGGTTGGATTCGGCCCATGATCTTGGCGTAATGGGCGGAAAGAATCGACCCATCGGCGGCGAGCTGCACTCGGGTGCGCAGGAACATTCCGCTGGCTTCTTCTTCGGGCGTCCAAGGCTTCCGGGTCGAGCAGGTTTGTTCAAAGTCGCGAAGGTAGCCCGCCTCGGGTGCGTTAGGCGGCATGTGGAGTTCGCAGTACGGCCAGAACCTCGGCTCGACCATGATGCCTGTTCCTGGCTCTGGGAATTCGAGCCGCACCACGGAGTTCCAGTGCCCGAGTCGCCGCGTGAAATCGCGCTCAGATAATTGGGAGAGCCGTCCTTCGGTGTGCGCCTTGCGTAGGTCCTCAGGGCTGACATTCCAGCCGTCTTGCGTCGACTCCAGCCACAGACGGAAGTCCGTGACCACGCCTTTCCCATGTGGAGCCACTAGGTCGCCTTCCTCCAGGTCAAAGCCGAGCCAGGTTTTTTCCGGGAGCGGACCGCGAGCGTCGCTGAGGTAGACCTCATGCACGACCAACGGAATCGGGCGACCTCGGTGCGGCAGCGTGATGATGCGCGTCTGCTTTGGCTCGAAGCGACTGAGGTGTTGGCGGTGATCAAGTAGGCACGGGTAATGCCCGGATTTTTTGACGTCGATGCGGGCAAGGCACATATCATCCCGCGAAGTGAAGTGCAGGCTGCCAGCACCATCGGTCCTCTGGAGGATGTGTTCATTGGAAGCGTAGCGAGGGTCGTTGATCCGGTCCAGGACCACGGATAACTCGGCGTCGGCCACGGGTTGGCCGGACTCATCGATGACGCGCAGGGTGAAGTCGTTCGCGGACAGCGCGAGCGGAGTCAGGACGAAGAGGTAGGGGGTGAGGTATCTCATCGGAGTTGAGCACGGGTGATCATGAGGGTGAAGAGTGGGTGGACGAAGGGTAGGGCGACGTTTTTGAAGTCGCTGTGCAGCCAGCGCCCGTCGGCCCGGGTCGACTGATGTCCGTCGGTCGGCCAGCGTCGCCCAGGGGTGCGGCCTGTGTCCTCCAGGTTGATGTTGGCGGGAGCCCCCGCGATATTGGGGAGTCCCGGGACGGGCTCGGCGCCGGCGGCGAAAGTCATCGCGGGGATGCCCCGCGCGAGCAGGTCGTAACGAATATGTTCGGCGTCGAGCAGTGGCGAAGGCGAGGGAGTTCTTGGCCCGTGCAGCCAGCGTTCATCAAAGAGACGGAAGAAGGGGTGGGCGATTAACTGTGCGTCGGTGATGCGCTGCGCTTCTCCGGGCGGGACGTGTTCATAGTAGCCGCCTGTGCCGTGGGATTGGCTTCCAGGTACATAAGGTCCGCGCCACTCGCCATTGAAACCCCAGCCGCCTTGCGAGCGCTCCATAGCCAAGCTCGCCAGGGAGCGCGCCCAGCCGACGCCTTTCAGCAGCTCCTGCGTTTTCCAGACGCCGTAATCGATGGCTCGGCCGGCCCACAGGGTGGCGAGCACGGACCCGGAGAGGATGGCTTCAGGACAGTTGGTAATATCTTCGCCCGGCGAGTAGCAGTTGGTGGCGATGCCGAGCGTGCGGACTCGGCTGAAGCAGTCGACCCAAGTGTAGGTTTTTCTCTGCGGATCCGAGCTGAAGAGATTATGCCAGTCTGCGGCGAACAGTCGCCGTGGGTAGGCGCGCCATTCCTTTTCCGTCATCTGCGCCGCTTGCGTCGGCAGATCGCGGACTCCGGCGATGGCTTCGATGGGCAAGGCGGCGTTGAGCAGGAAGTAGTGGGCGGGCTCGAGGCCGGCTTGGACGGCTTGGCTGGCGACGATGTTGCCGAGGCTGTGCCCGATGAGCAGCGTGCGGTGGGGGTCGATCACCCCTAAGGAACGCGCGAGCACATTACCCGTTTGAAAGGCGTGGAAGACGGCCTTGTGGTAATCGAGGCCGGTGTCGCCGTTCCAGGTGACCCCGATAAACTTCGCCCGACTGCCGAGCACATAGAGCCGCTTGAAGGTCTCCGACTGCCAGCCGCGGGCGGAATCTCCGTCGACGTTGTATCCATGGACGAGCACGACCCAATGGTCGCCGCTCTCGGCATCCGGCAGGCCGGCGGGATCGCCGAGCTCGGTGCGCCGGCCGGGTTTTCGCGAGCGCACGGGTCGGCCTTGGTAATCGAAGCAGACGCTGTTGAGATTGAGATGCCGATACATCGCCTCGACGGGACCGATCGCCAGCGGGAGTTCGAGTGCGGCGACGGCAACGCCATCTTTTTCAATGATCAGTCGGAGCGGACAGGTCGTCACCCGACAGGCTTCCGCAAGGATCACGCTTCCACCCCCGTGCCCGACTTGGCTCAGGAAGCTGGCGGTGAGTGGGATTCGCCCGTGCTGGTCGGGTGATTGCACGACGGCTGCGCCAAGCGGCCCGTCTCCCGTCGGCCCGAACGCCAGCAGGTCAGGGTTGCGGTGAATGGCGGCGGCTTCGGCGACGGTGAGGCTCGTCTCGACCGTATGGAGGGCAGAGTCGGCCTGGCTCAGGTAATAGCGAAACCCCTTGGCCGGATCGAGCGCCTTGGTCACCGCGGTCAGGTTCAAGTTGATCGGAAAGAAATCGACCAAGTCACGCAGGCCATTGATGCCCGGCTTCCAGGCGTCGGCTTCGTTGCTTGCCCGCCCCGGCACGTCGGCGCGCTCCTGGCTTTCGCCGGCATCACTGTCGTCGTTGACCCAGAATCGAAACGGGGCGCCGTTCGGCGGGCGTTCCTGGGCGGCAATCTGCCCGTCGCGGTCATAATCCACCTCCAGCCCGGCTTGGACGACGCTGACGTTGGTGAGATCGTAGTCGAAGGCCTCGTTGGCTGCAGGTGAGATATTGATGGCGATGGTGAGGTCGCGGTCGACGACACGAATTTCAAAAGGCAGTCCGACGTAGGTCCAGTCACTCCCGACGGGTGAAGGCGTGTCCCAATGGGCGATGGTCCGGCCGCCTTCGGCTTCGATGGATACCTGGTAGGAGGGGGTTTCGCCCAAAGGATCCGTGAACACGCAGTGCTTCCATACGAGCAAGTAGGTGCCGGGTTTGAGATTCGTCATGCGCAGTTGCGCCGACATATTTTGTTTCAAGGCGTCCGCTTGATAATATCGTAGATAGAAGGTCGGGGAGCCGCCGCTGGCGCCCCCGCCGCCGCCGCTGACGGCCGCCGCTGAGGCGACCATCGGGCGCGAAGGGTTCATCAGCGACGAGAGGGGCAGGTAGTTGGTTGGCCGATGGCCGACGGCCAGCAGTGGTGCGCCGGCCGCATCGAGCCACGCGGTGGCGGGATGGTCGTGGGGGTCCAGCGGGTCGGTGCCGGCCAGGAGTTCTTCCAAGTCGTCGAAGCCATCGCCGTCGGAATCCGCCAGGAGCGGATTCGTGCCCAGTAGGCGCTCTTCCTCGTCGCTGAGACCATCGCCATCCGAATCGATGAGGGCGGCGGAAGAATTTCCGGCGGCGCTCGCCGATCCCGCTGCCGCGAGCGGACCGGCCGGCCAGCCGAGCCAGAGGAAGAATAGCGCAAGGGTGAGGCGTACGATCATGACCCCTCTCATTTTAAGCCCCCCGCTGGAAAAACAATCCTCCGCCCATGAGGTGTTTGTGATGGGGAAAACGACAGGTTGTGGCCTGGGCCCTCCCCGGAGTTTTATGGCTGGTCGCGGACGATTAAACAACCCCGGCGGGCGGTCCTTCGATTGACCCTGCAACCTGGCGGGTTTCATAGTGTCGGTATGCGTATGCCCCGACGTATCCCCGCACTTGTCGCCCTTTGCCTCGCCGCCGCCGCGGGCGCCCAGATCGGCGACAAGCAGGGCGAGCCGATGGTGCAGATTGTGCCCGATGCTAAGATTCCTGCGGCGCCGGCGCAGACGCCTTCGGATGAACTGAAGAGTTTTCAAATCGCGAAGGGCTATCAGATTTCCCTCGTCGCAAGCGATCCGGGCATCGGTGATCCGGTGGCAGCCACGTTCGGCCCGGATGGCCGCCTCTGGGTCGTGGAAATGCAGGGCTACATGCCCGACCTCGACGGCACCAACGAGGATCAGCCGCGAGGGCGCATCTCGGTGCTCGAAGACACGCACGGCAACGGCGTGTTCGATAAGGCCACGGTCTTTCTCGACGGCATCGTGATGCCGCGCGCGATCGCCCTGCATCGCGATGGCGTACTGGTGGGCGCGCCGCCCCACCTCTGGTTCTGCCGCGATACAAAGGGCACGGGCAAGTGCGATGAGCGCACCGAGGTCGCGAGCGACTTCGGCGTGCGCGTCGATCCGGCGCGACCGCAGCTCGCCAATCCCGAGCGCGCCCCGAACGCGCTGCTCTGGGGCCACGACAACTGGCTTTACGTGGGCGCCTACACGGCCCGCTTTAAATTCAAGGACGGCCGCTGGGTGCGCGGGTTGAGCAATTTCCGCGGACAGTGGGGCCTCTCGCAGGACGACTTCGGCCACCTCTATCATAACAGCAATAGCGACCAGCTCCGCGCCGATGTGATCCCCTCATCGTATCTCAATCGCAATCCGAACCTCAGCCGCACCACGGGCCTCAACTGGAAGGTCGCGAAGGAGCAGTTCGTGTGGCCGATCCGCGTGAATCCCGGCATCAATCGCGGCTACCGCCCGGAGATGCTTCGCGATTACAAACTCAAGGAATACACCGCGGCGTGCGCGCCCTGGATCTACCGCGCCGATCTTTTCCCGGCCGACGCCTACGGTAACGCCTTCGTCTGTGAGCCAGCCGGCAATCTCATTTCGCGCAATGTCGTGAAGTCCGTCGACGGCGCCCTCGACGCGCAGCCTTATTACGACAAGGCGGAGTTCCTGGCCTCGACCGACGAGCGTTTCCGTCCGGTGAACCTGCTGACCGGTCCCGACGGGGCGCTCTATGTCATCGATTTGTATCGTGGCATCATCCAGCACCGCATCTCGCTCACGACTTACCTGCGCGAACAGATCGTGAAGCGCGGTCTCGACAAGCCCCTCGCGCTCGGCCGCATCTGGCGCATCGCCCCCGAAGGCCCCGCGCCTGCGTCCGCCAAGAAGCTTTCCGTGATGTCCCCGGCGGAACTCATCGCTGAACTTTCCAGCGGCAACTCCTGGCGCCGTGAAACGGCGCAGCGCCTCCTGGTCGAGAAGGGTGATGTCTCCGTGGTCGCGGGCTTGGTCGAAGCGGCCAAGCATAGCGCCGCCCCGATGGGCCGCGTGCACGCCCTGTGGACGATGGAAGGCTTGGGCGCCGTCCGCGCCGAGGCGGTGCTGACGTGCTTGAGCCATGCCGATGCCCGGGTGCGGGCCGCCGCTATCCGCGTCTCCGAATCATTGATGGCCTCGCCTGACCGTGAGGCGATCATCGCTCGCTGGCTCGAGCTTGCGCCCGTGGAGGGCTCGACGGAGGTGCAGCAGCAACTCGTGCTTTCGATGGGCGAAGCCAAGTCGGTAGACGTCGACCTCGCCGCCGCCGCGCTGGCAAACCGTGCCACCGAGACGGCCTTCATCCAAGATGCGTTCATCAGCGGCCTCGAGGGTCGCGAGCTCGAGGTCTTCGAGGCCGTGCTAAAGAAGCCCGCTGATTATGCCAAGACCCTACCCGCCGCGCTGCTCCGTTGCGTGTTCGCCACCCGCAAGGCCGGGCGCGTGGAGAAAGCTCTCGCGATCATCGCGGCCCTCCCGTCGAAGACGCAGCAGCTCACGCTGCTCGGTTCGTTGTCGACGCACCCAACCGTCACCGCCAAGCGTCCGGTGCGGCTCGCGGCCGAGCCGGCTTCGCTGGCGAAACTCTCGAAGAGTAAGGACGCTGCGAGTGTCAAGGTGCTCGCGTGGTTCAAGAGCACCGTCGTCTGGCCGGGCAAGCCGGGCGTTGTCGTGCCGGTGATCAAGCCGCTCACGAATGAAGAGCACGCCTTATTTGATTCCGGCAAGCAGACCTTCGCCGGCCTCTGCGCCGCCTGTCACCAGCCGACGGGCAAGGGGCTTGACGGCCTCGCACCGCCGCTAGCGGACTCCGAATGGGTCAACGGCGACCCTGAGCGCATTATCAAGGTCGTTATGCACGGCCTGCGCGGTCCGATTAAGGTGAAGGGAAATAATTATAGTTACGACATGCCCGCCGCGGGCTTCCTGACGGATGAGCAGATTGCCGGCGTGTTGACGTATATCCGCCGCGAGTGGGATCATGAGGCCGCGCCCGTGCCGCTCGAGCTCGTGCAGAAGATCCGCACCGAAACCAAGGGCCGGACTGATGCTTGGACGGAAGGGGAGTTGGGGAAGAAATAGAGGACTGAATTGATACGAGGTATGAGGTAGGGACGGCTCTCCGAGCCTTCCTTTGTGAACGGCCGCGACGCAGTCGCGCCCCACCCTTGTGGCTAGATACTTGGCTCAAGGGGAGGGTGGAAAACCGGACGATTGGTTGCTGCCTCATGAACTCCCGCTCCGGCCCCCGGTCTACCTTTGCATCACAAGTTCTCGGGCTGAGATACCTCGATGCTTGTCAGTAAGAACTGAAGGGGGCAACATACCCGCATGTTCCCTTGGATCCTGAAGCTGCTGCGCCGGAAGCCCCGGCGTGCTCCGGGACCAGACCTCGCCACCGCTCCGGAAGAGCCGATGCCTTCCGAACGGGCCTCATCGACCCGCCCGGCGAACGCTCAGGCTTGGATCGGGGTCGACTTGGATGGCACCCTCGCCGAAGCCACCCCCTGGCAGGGTATGACCCATATCGGGCCGCCGGTGCCCTTGATGCTGCGCCGCGTGCGCCTCTGGCTGGAGAAGGGGCTGCGGGTAAAAATCGTGACCGCTCGCGCGGGCGACCCCGAAGGCCTCGCGGCAACGCAGGCATGGCTGAAGATTCATGGCCTTCCGGAGCTCGAGGTCACCGACAAGAAAGACTTCGGCATGATCGAGCTTTGGGATGACCGGGCGATTCAGGTCGTGCAGAACACGGGGGTTTGTTTTCTTGGCACATCTTATTTTGCCCGCCCGAAGGCCCCCATTCTGCCAGATGAGATTGCCGACCGCACTTTCATCCTCGTAGGCTCGGAATCCAAGGGCGCCTCGCCCGGCACGAAACACAGCGCATGAAAGCCTCCCTCAAGCTCGAGTATTCCCTGCGGGTGCTTTCCCAGCTCGCCCGCCGTAATCGCGGCGGAGCCGTCACGCGTGTCGAAGAACTCGCCCGCCTCGAGGCCATCCCGGCTAATTACCTCGTTCAGCTGCTCAATGAACTCCGCGAAGGAGGCCTCGTGGACTCTAAGCGCGGTAAGACCGGCGGCTACCGTCTCGCGAAGTCGCCCGAGGATATCACGCTCAAGCAGGTACTCGCCGTCGTGGAGCCCGACCTGATTGATACTAAGATCACCCTAAAGGGCGCCTCCGGACCCCAGGTCGCCGCCCTGTGGCGCGAGGTTTCCAAGCGTTTTGATAAGTCGCTCGCCGGTTTCACCGTCGCCCAGCTTGCTTTGTCGGAATCCGGCACGGATTTCGAAATCTGAGCGCCGCACCGGACTATTCGGCGGGAACAACCCTCACCGCAGGGGTGTCTCATCTTTTATATCCATGAGAACCTTCTCCGCACTGCTGGCCTTCACGTTATCGTTGGGCGCCCTGCGTGCCGAGGATATCCCCACGGTCATGACCGTCCGCGGCAAGGAGATTTACAGCCAGGATTTCTCACAGCCGCTACCGAAGTATACCGGCAAGCCGATTGGTTACGCCACGGGCTTCCAAGGTTGGCTGATTCACGGCACCGGACCGGAGTCGCGCGGCGGCCAGTGGAAGCAGATCGACGGACGTTTCCAGGGACACGAAAACCCGCAGGTCAAGCACCCCTCGACCGCCTCGTTTGGTTTGGAATTCAAGAACATCATCGTCCAGTGCCAGGTTCGCTTTGAGGACGTCGAGCTGGATAAAGACCCCGCGCATGGCTTCAAATCGCGCTACCTCCAGCTACGCACGACGAATGACCGCACCTACCTCTGCAGCCTCAGCATCTCTCCTGGTGCCTTCGGCCTCATCAAGGATGACAATGATTTCGAAGGGCCTGATCAGCGTGTCCAGCTCGCGAGCGGCAAGGCGCCCGTCAAGGTCGGCGAATGGACCACCGTGTTGCTCGAGATCCTTGGCGACGAAATGACCGCGACCGTCAACGGCGTCACCCTCACCGGGCAGAACGCCGCCGTCGCCCAGACCAAGAAGAGCTTCATGTTTGTCATCGGCACCGAAGGGTCTGTGCGTGATCTGCACATCTGGGAAGCCAGCGCTCATCCCGATTGGCCCATGAATCGCGCCGTCCTCGCCGCGAAGCAGACGCCCCTCGCCCCGGCGAAGAAGCCCGCAGCCAAGAAGTAACGGGTAGGGATGCGATGACATCGCTTCCGTGCATCTGTCTGTGAACGGATGAGAGGGTGGTCTCATCTCTACTTATTAAAACCCACGGCGGGGGTAATGAGGCAACAAGGGCCGCACGCGGTGCTGCCCCTGCCTAGAGACAGCACGTAAATATTCCAGTTTCCGTCCTCCGCACTTCGGCGGTTTCGAGCGATAGGCTGCATCAGTTTTATCGATGCACGCATAGGCTGGCCGTGTGTTATAGTCCCTGATTATGTCTCAGCCCTCATTTTTTCATTCCGTGGACGTATTCATCGTATCGATTATTTGCTTAGTATGGCGATTGTCATCGACCTACTCTTGGTGCTCCAGAAATTCCTACGATCTTGCCCGGACTCGCTGCTCTTGCTGACCCTACCGGTCGCGATCCTCGGTATTGCCGTCTTGGGTTGGCTCGGGCTAGCTGCTATCGTCAAGCGCTGTCACGATCTTGGGCAGAGCGGCTTCTTCGCGTTGATTCCGCTCTACGGACTATGGCTGGTCTTCCCCGATGGCACGCATGCGGAAAATAAATATGGGATCAATCCCAAGGCCGGCCCGCATGCGGCCCGAGACGCATCCGGCATACCGCTGGCTATCGCGATCCTGCTCTTGTCGCTAGGCTTCTGGCTGAGCCAAGCGTTGAGCCAATAAGGGGTACAGGGTGCTCGGGGCGGGGGTCGAACCCGCACACCTTGCGGCGCTAGAACCTAAATCTAGTGTGTCTGCCATTCCACCACCCGAGCAAACCTGTGTGTCCCAGATTTGCGGCGCGGGCGGCGGAGGCAAGCGCTTACGCGAGCCGGCCGAGGGGCGAGCCGACTTTGGCGTAGAGTTCGGTGGCGGTTTCGCCGGCCTGGATAAGGTCAGCCTCGAGTTTGATCCGCCCAGGCTCAAAGAGGGTGGCGACAAATGATCCACCGAAACGGAAGTAGCCTTTCTCGTCGCCCTTGGCGACGGCGCGGCCGGGCTGATAAGTTTCGATGATAGTGCCGACGTTGGTGGCGCCGACGGACACCATGGTGACGAGGCCGAACGCGCCGGCGTCGATGGTCACGCGCTGGCGTTTGTTGTGCCAGAGGTAGGCGACACGACGGCGCAGGGCGATCGGGTTGACGGAATATAACTGACCCTTTGCCAGCACGGGTTCGCCCGGTACGCCGGCAACCGGGAAGTGGAAGCGGTGGTAGTCGACCGGGCAGAGGCGCGAGCAGACGACGGTGCCGCGGAGATAGCGTTCGCCGAGAGCGCGGTCCGCGACGAGTGCGGGGATATCAAAAGTCTGCCCTTTGGCGAAGATGCCTTTGACGCGGGAAGCGTCCTGAAAACCGAGGTGACGTCCGTCGGCCGGTAGCACGGCCATCTCGGGCCGCGGGTCAATCGGGCGGGTCGAGGGCTTGAGCTTGCGGTAGAAGAAATCGTTGAAGGTGCGATACGCGCTGAGGTCTGCTTCCGCAAATTCGGCCGGATTCAGCCTAAAGGCCTTGATAAAGGGCTCGATGCGGCGGGCACTGCTCGGGCGATCCATGGCCCAGCCATATAACTTGGAGAATAGGCCTCGTTTGACGACGGCGTGGAGACTCAGTTTACCGAGCGGGTGGCCGTAGATGCGGCGCAACCAGGCTTCACCGTAGACCTGCTCGATTTCGGTCCCGCCGGTATGGCGATTATGCAGGGTGATCGGGGCGTCGGCGTCCATTTGGGTAGATTTACCAAAAAAGGACTTCAAGGGAACCATTTATCTGTCAAAACAGTCACCTACCCCATGTCGCGCCTGGCCCTTGTCCCTCTTTTTCTCAGTGCGCTCCTCCTGGCTCAGCAGGGGCCCGTCAAGAAATCCGCCGAGACCATCAAGGCCGAACTGGACACGGAAGTCATCCGGGCTCGCCTAGATCTCGCCGCTTCCCAGCGTCGCCTCGCGCAATTGCAGCAGACCTTAGAAATGCGTAAGCTCGAGGCCGAGTCGATGGTGCGCATGGCCCGTGCCGACGCCGCTGCCGCCCCAGCGGACGCCGAGAAGGGCCGACTCGCCATCGAGGCCTCGCTCGCGAATGCCAAGGCCGCCGTGGCTTCCGCCGACAAGGATCGTGCTCGTGCCGAACTGGAAGTCGAAGCCCGCCTCGCCAACGCTCAGGTTTCCGTCGAATACGCCAAGGTGTCCTCGGTCGCGCAGATTGCCAAGCTGCAGCAGAAGGCCGCCGACATCGCTTCGCATGCCAAGCTCTCCTACCCGAAGGATCCGTTGATCGACGGTGTGCTGCACATCTCCGACCGCCGCATCCCGTTCAACGGCCGCGTCGACGACAAACTCGCCGACTTCGTCTGCAGCCGGATTGCCTTTTACAACGCGCTCGATGCCGAAGCCCCGATCTTCATCGTCATCGACCGCTCGCCCGGCGGCTCTGTGATGTCAGGCTACATGATGCTCCAGGCCATGGAGACCTCGAAGGCGCCGGTGTTCGTCGTCGTCAAAGGCTACGCCGCCTCGATGGCTGCTATCATCACCACCATGGCCAAGCGCTCCTTTGTCTACCCGCAGACGATCGTGCTACACCACCAGGCCTCGAACGGTATGAACGGCAACGTGACGCAGCTCAAGGAGCAGCTCAAGTGGAGCAAAATCTGGGTTGAGCGTATCTTTGTAAAAGTTGCCGATCGCGTCGGCATCACGGTCGAGGATTTCGTGGCACAGATGTACAAATCCGTCTCCACTGGCGACTGGAAGGTCACCGGCGACGACGCCGCCCGCCTGCACTGGGTCACCAACGTCGTCGAGCAGATGGCCGAAGATTCCTTCTTTAACGCCGGCAGCGAACCCAAGCCTACGGAGATCATGCCCGAAGGCTTCGTCGACGCCGGCAAGACGCAGGATGGCCGCCCTCGCCTGATGCTCCCGCCGCTCGGCCCTTGTGATGTCTGGTGGCTCTTTGACCCGACGGTCGAATACGTCCTCCGCTAACTTTTAAACCAACACCTATGCACTCTCGCTCTTTCCTTCGCGCTTTCGCACTCGCCGTCTTGGTCGCCTCGCCGGCCTTGGCGCAGACGACGAAACGCGCCGCCGCGGCCGCGCCCGACGCCCCCGGTTTCGCTCCCGCGGCCGCTATTCCCACGGTCCCAGCTCAGCCGACCACCGTGCCTCCCGGCGCGCCGATTCAGCGCGATGAGCTCACCCCCGAGCAGAAGGCCTCGCTCAAGGAAGTGGACCGCATGCGCGGCGAGAAGGCCCGCATCGACGCCGAGCTCGCGCTTGCCGAGGCCAAGCGCACCGAAGAACTTGCCCCGCTCAACGCCGAAGTCTACCGCCTGACGACTGAGCGCTCGCTGCGGCTCGCCAAGGCCGCCGCCGAGGCCGCTGCGCTGGAAGATGAACGCGCTAAGCTCGAGCGCCAGGCTGCGCTCGAGGCTGCCCGCTCGGGCGCCCGTCTCACCGAACGTTCGAACAAGATCCGTGAACTTGAAGCCGAAGCCAAGCAGCTCCAGCTCGAGGCCGCCAACACCGTCGCCCGTCTCTCCAACGAGATCCAGCGCTTCCAGAAAGAAGACGAAGCCCGCAAGGTCGCCAGCAAGGCCAAGGCTAAGTTGCTCAAGGAGCCCCTTGTCGACGGCGTGCTTTATGTCAGCGACCGTCGCATTTCGTTCAACGGCGTCGTGACCGAGCAGCTCGCCGACTACGTCTGCCAGCGCATCGCCTTCTATAACAACCAGTCCTCGGAATTCCCGATCTTCATCGTGGTGGACAATTCTCCGGGCGGCTCGGTCGCCGCCGGTTACCAGATTCAGAAGACCATGGCTGCGTCGAAAGCCCCGGTCTACGTCGTCGTGAAAGGCTTCGCGGCCTCGATGACCGCGGTGATCTGCACGCTATCCGAGCGCTCGTTCTGCTACCCCAACACAATCATCCTGCATCACCAGGCTTCCAATACCGTGCGCGGCAACATGACCATGCTGAAGGAGCAGATCGATTTCACTTCCAAGTGGTTCGACCGCCTCGCCACCCCGGTGGCCAAGAAGATGGGCATTTCGCTCGAGGAGTTCGTGAAGCAAATGTATGCGAACGATTCCACCGGCGACTGGCAGGCTTTTGGCGACAAGGCCAAGGAACTCAAGTGGGTCGACAATGTCGTCGAGCGCATCGAAGAGACCTCCGTACTCGACCTGTTGCCCGTCCCCCAGCCGCCAGCCGCCACCATGCCAATGCCACTGCCGCAGCCGCCGACGCGCACCGAGATTTCGGGTATCACCTCGCGCCTTGACGATAAGGGCCGTCCGTATTTTGAGCTCCCAGCCTTGGCCAATCCGTTCGACGCTTGGTGGGTCTATGATCCCCAGGGTCTGTATCGCGCGCGGTGAGCGTGACAGGTAGGGGCAGCACCGCGTGCTGCCCTAGCCAAGGCCGCCTGTGGGCGGCCTTTTTGTTTAGAGGCATCATGAGGTAGGGACGTGATTGCCATCACGTCCGTTCGCGGACGGATATGCGGCTCCAAGGCGACTGGCTAAGACCCGACGACTGCGCTCTTGCGGCTTTTAACGGCGGTGATGGCAATCACCGCCCTACCCGTGGCAACTAGGGCAGCACGCGGTGCGCCCCTACCTCCGATCCCGCCACCCGCCACCTGGGGCTGCCACCCGCCACCCGAAACGGATACAGCTAGGTCGTGACGCGGTCCCGACCCTACCCAAGTCATCCGCCACCTGAAACTTGCATCCACTTTGCACCTTTGCACAGGCCGAAGGCAGGTTTGCACATTTGCACCTAGGACAGCACGTGGTGCTGTCCCTACCTCCCGTTCCTATCCGACTTGCACCGTCGGAAATATGGGGCTTGATGGACGGACCCCCCCCTTATGCACACCTCGTCGCTCCTCGCCCTTCTCGTTTCGGCGCTCTTTGCCGCCGCCGCTGAAGATGGCGCCCAAGTCTACAACACGCTGTGCGTGGCCTGCCACGGTCCCGATGGGAAAGGCCTCAACGGTCTGCCTCCGCTCGCCGGCAGCGACTGGCCCAAGGGTCAGCCCGATCGCTCCATCAAGATCGTCCTCAACGGTCTCACCGGCCCGGTCGACGTTGCTGGCAAGGCTTACAATATCGAGATGCCCCCGCAGGGTGCGGTGCTGAGCGACGAGAAGATCGCCGCCGCACTGAGCTACGTGCGGGAGAAGTTTGCCGGCCGCGCCAGCGTCGTGACCGTCGACCAAGTCAAGGCCGTCCGCGCCGCCTCGAGCACGCGCCTCAAGCCCTGGACCGCTGACGAGCTGCTCAAGGATCATCCGTTCCCCGTCGCCCAGTCGCCGCTGAAGCACCTCGTCGGCACTCTTTATAAGGGTGAGTGGAAAGAGATGCCTGATTTTTCCAAGCTGAAGCCCGCCCTCATGGAGGATTTCAACACCGGCATCATCGACCCCGCCCAGTCCGGCATGAAGAACTATTACGCAATGATCTGGACCGCGCATTTCGAGGCCAAGGAAGAGGGTAAGTATACCTTCGTCTTTGATTGCGATGACTTCGGGGCACTTTACGTCGGCGGCGAACGCATCGCCGAAATCAAGGGCATCGCGCCCATCGGCGGTCGTGTGAAGGAAGTGCCCGTCATGCTCAAGCAGGGCTCCACCCCCCTGCGTGTTGAGTATGTGCAATACGCCGGGCAGGCCGTCGTCGTCCTGGGCGTCAAGGGCCCCAAGGACAAGGACTATAAGTGGATGTCGAACGTGAAGGGTTCCGCCAAGGCCGCCAAGGCGCGCGTCTCCATCCCGATCCAGCCGAAGGACGGGGTCGCGGCGATCTACCGTAATTTCATCGGCGGCACCACGCCGCGCGCCATCGGCATCGGTTTTCCCAACGGCATGAACCTCGCTTACAGCGCCGATAACGTCGCGGTCGAGCTACTCTGGTCGGGTAAGTTCATGGACGGTGGTCACCATTGGACCGATCGCGGCGCGGGTAACGAACCCCCCGCCGGTACCGGCGTGATCAAAGTTTCCGACGGCCAGGCGGTCTTGTTGGACGGCGGCGCGGCTGGATCCGTCACCCGTTACTTCGGCGAGAAGGAAGGCGCCGATTGGAAGTTCACTGCCTCGCCTGTCGCGGCGGAGTTCAAGGGCTATGATTTGGATAAGCTCGGCAACCCGACCTTCAAGGCCGCGGGCGAAGGCTTTGCGGTGTCCGACGCCTGGGTTGCCGAAGAAGCCTCGGGTAAGTCTTCCCTGACGCGCACGATCAAAGTCACCGGCGACAAGGCGGTCACCATCGTGTTGGCCCGCGGCGTGGCCATCACCGGACCTTCCGACGGCCTAACCGACATCGGCGGTCTCCTGCAGGTCCGCTGGCAGGGCGGCGTCGCTCCGCGCGCTTCCGCCGCGGATAAATCCCTCACCGTCACCCTCAAGCCCGGCGAATCGGCCGTCCTTGGCTACGTCCTCCGCTAATCCTTCCACCGGAAAACAAACTTATGAAAAAACTCTCCCTGTTCCTCGCCCTGCTCGCGCTGACCGCTGGCCTGGCCGCCGCGCCCGCCAAGGCGGCGAAAGGCGCCAAGAAGCCCGACACGAAGGAATCTGAAGCGCGCCAGGATGAATTCTACGACCGCGTCGAGATCCCCACTCCCGTGGGCGAAGTCTGCGAAGTCTCCTCCATCGCCCTGATGCCCGGCAAGAAAGTCGCCATCGGCACGCGCCGTGGAGATGTCTGGATCGCCGAAGGTGCCTACGACGCCGACCTCAGTAAGATCAAGTGGACCAAGTTCGCCTCCAGTCTGCACGAGCCGCTCGGGATGTTTTGGAAAGACGGATCAATCTTCGCCACGAACCGCCCCGAACTTTCGCGCCTGACCGACACCGATGGAGATGGCAAGGCCGACCGCTTTGACTCGATCTGCTCCAAGTGGGGCATCAACGGCGACTACCACGAATACGCCTTCGGCTCCGAGCCCGATCGCAACGGTGACGTCTGGGTCGTGCTCTGCCTCAGCGGTTCATTCCACGCCCACTCGCCTTGGCGCGGCTGGTGCGTGCGCGTGACGCCCGAGGGCAAGATGATCCCAACCTGCTCAGGCATCCGTTCGCCGGGCGGTATCGGTGCCAATGAGAAGGGCGACATGTTCTACACTGATAATCAGGGCGTCTGGAACGGCTCCTCCGCACTCAAGTGGCTGCGCCCTGGTTCCTTCCAGGGTAACCCCACGGGCAACAAGTCTTCGGCCCTCGCGAATTTCCCGGCCCCGCCTGAGCCCGTGAGCGGCTCGCGTATCCTCACCGAGCGACTGAAGTTCCCGGACTTCGTGCCTCCCTCGGTGATCCTGCCGCACGGCATCGTCGGCAATTCACCGTCGGGGGTGGCTTGCGATATGACCAAGGGCAAATTCGGCCCCTGGGAGAACCAGATGATGGTCGGCGAGCAGACCGCTTCGCAGGTCCAGCGCATCAATCTCGAAGTCGTGAACGGCCTCTATCAGGGCGCGTGCTTCCACTTCCTCGCCGGTTTCGAAGCCGGGCTGATCCCGGTTCGCATGGACCAAGAAGACGGCACGATGTTCGTCGGTGGTTCCAATCGTGGCTGGGGTTCGCGCGGTTCGAAGCCGTTCACCTTCGAGCGCGTGCGCTTCAAGGGCAAGGTGCCGTTCGAGATGCATGATATCTCCGCCCGCAATGACGGCTTCGAAGTCACCTTCACGCACCCCGTGGACGCCGCCGCAGCCGCCGACGTGAAGAACTACACGATGGATACCTTCACGTACATCTACCAGTCGAGCTACGGCAGCCCCGAGGTCGATCAGACCACGCCGACGGTCAAGTCTGCCACTGTCTCCGCTGACGGTCTCAAGGTGCGCCTCGTGGTCGACGGCCTCGTCCGCGGCCACATCCATCACCTCGTGACCTCTGTGAGATCCAAGGCTGGCGACAGCCTCTGGCATAATGAAGGCTGGTATACGTTGAACGAGATTCCTTCCGCTAAGTAAGTTTAGCGGAAGGCCAGAGCCTGGGCTAGGGCCGGGTGATTTACGACGGGCGCCGCAAGGCGCCCTTCTTGTCTTGGTAGGGGCGCGACGGCGTCGCGTCCGCTGTCTCGAGGTAGGGTCAGCACTGCGTGCTGACCTAGGTGCAAAAGTGAGAGGCAACGTTTCGGGTGGCAGGCGGCGGGAGTGGCTAGGGCAGCACGCGGTGCTGCCCTAGCCTCGATGCACTAATGCTCCCATCTGCTCAAATAGAGGAGGGGAACGCGGTTGCCACGGAGGGCGGGCGGAAAGAGAAGTATGCAACCCCTTACCCCTGCCATGCATATTACCTGGATTGATTGGGTCATTGTCGCGGCTTCGATTCTGATCTGCTTCGTCCCCGCGCTCTTCCTCGCCAAGCGCTCCGGCGGCAGCACCGCCGAGTTCTTCGCCTCCGGTCGCTCGGTGCCTTGGTGGCTCGCCGGTCTTTCAATGGTCGCGACGACGTTCTCGTCTGACACCCCGAACTGGGTGACCGAGCAGGTGCGCAAGTACGGCGTCGCCGGCAACTGGCAGTGGTGGGCCTTCGTGCTGACTGGTGTCGCCACCGTCTTCTTCTTCGCCCGCCTGTGGCGACGCTCGGGCGTCATGACCGACCTCGAGTTCTACGAGCATCGCTACTCCGGCACTGCCGCCTCCGTCGTCCGCGGTTTCCGCGCCCTCTATCTCGGGTTGTTCTTCAATTGCTTCATCATGGGCATGGTGACGCTGGCTGCGTGCAAGATCGCCAACATCCTCTTCGGCATGCCCGCCTGGCAGACGATCGTCGTCTGCGGCATCCTCAACGTCGTCTTCGCCGCCCACTCCGGCCTCTGGGGTGTGCTGGTCATCGATATGGTGCAGTTCTTCATCAAGATGACGGCCGTCTTCGCCGCGGCGTGGTTCTCGCTCGTCGAGGTCGGCCGCCTGACCGGCGATGCCAGCGGCTGGGCCGGCCTCAAGGCTCTGGTCTCCAAGCTTTCCACGCAGCAGGTCATCACGACCCATGGCGTGCCGGTAATGTCGGTCTCGGACGGCAAGGGTCAGCCGATTCTGGACATGCTCCCGAACTTCACGATGCCAGACCTAGCGCTGATGATCTTTATCCTGCCGATTGCCATCAGTTGGTGGGCCAACTGGTATCCCGGCTCTGAACCTGGCGGCGGCTCTTATATCGCCCAGCGCATGCTGGCCTCGAAGTCGGAGAAGGATTCCCTCGGCGGTACACTCTTCTTCAACATCGCACACTACGTACTCCGTCCGTGGCCATGGATCATCACCGCGCTGTGCTCGATCATCGTCTATCCCGACCTCGCCTCAATCGTCAAAGCGTTCCCGAACGCCGACCCTAAGCTTATCGGTCATGACTCCGCCTTCCCGGCGATGCTCATGTTCCTGCCCGTCGGCTTCGTTGGCCTGATGATCGGCGGCCTCATCGCTGCCAATTCCTCGACCATCCTGACGCACCTCAACTGGGGCTCGTCGTATCTCGTGCACGACTTCTACCGTCGCTTCATCAAGAAGGATGCCAGCGAGACCCACTATGTGAACGTCGGCCGTCTCTCGACCGTGTTCCTCTATGTCATCGCCGCGCTGCTCAGCCTGACGATGTCCTCGGCCCAACAGGCGTTCCAGATTCTGCTCTCCATCGGAGCTGGCACCGGCCTGCTTTATTTGGCCCGCTGGTTCTGGTGGCGCGTGTCCGCTTGGTGTGAAGTCGTGGCGATGGTGATGTCGCTCGTGACCGCGGTGGCGGTACCGTGGTTGATGCCGCATGCCGATTTTGCGGTTACGACCATCATTCAGGTCGGTATCACCACGCTGTCATGGCTTGTCACCGCATACGTTGGCCCGCAGACGGAACGTGCGACGCTCATCGCCTTCTGCCAGAAGGTGAAACCCGCTGGCCCCGGCTGGACGGATATCCGCGCTGCGGCGGGCATCAGTGACGCGGAAATCGCTCAGGAGAATCGCATCGGCTCGGCCTTCGTCGGCTGGATCGCGGGTTGCGCGCTGATCTGGGGTTCGCTCTTCGCCATCGGCAACTTCCTTTATGCTGCCGGCGACCCTAAGCGCCTTACGATGGCCTGGATCCTCACGGGGGTCACAGTTGTCAGCGGCTACGTCCTGCTCAAGGTCACCCAGCAGCTCTGGGCGGACAGTACGGCATCGCAGGTGCGCGAGGACGCGAAGCGGGTGTAAGCGGACAAGCTTCGGGTGGCGGGTGGCGGCAGTTTTGAACTCATAGGGAAACCGGAGACCGTATGATTGGCTCGGGTGTATTGGGTAGGGGCGCCACTGCGTGGCGTCCGTGGGCGGAAGGGTGTGATCCGGCCGGATATCTTGCCCGGCTCGTCGTATCTTGCGCTGCGAACGGACGCGACGCAGTCGCGCCCCTACCTCGGGATGAAGAATCGAGACAAGCTATGTCGTGACGCGGTCCCGACCCTACCTAGGGGAACTAGGACAGCACGTGGTGCTGTCCCTACCTCATTACGCCGAAACGGAAGACGAGCTTCTGGGCATACTGTTCGCCAGGGCGTAGGACGCCGCTGGGGTAACCGAGGCGCGCGAACGCGGGCTGGTTCGGGGAATCCGGGAAGAGTCCGGGCTCGAGGCAGAAGCCTTGGCGGAAGCCCAACGGCCTTTCCCAGCGGCCCTGAATCGTGCCGTCGAGGAAGTTGCCGGTGTAGAGCTGCAGGCCGGGGGCGTCGGTGAGTACCTCCAGGGTGCGCCCGGAGGTGGCTTCGCTGACGAAGGCGACCGACTTCAAGTTGCGGGCGTTACCAAGGTCGTAGCAGTGGTCATAGCCGCGTGCGCGGCGTAGCTGATCGTCGGGTGCGCCAATGCGTTCGCCGATGGTATGCACGCTGCGGAAGTCGAAAGGGGTTTGGGTGACATCCATCAGCTCGCCGGTCGGAATGAGCGCCGGGCTCACCGGTACGAGGCGGTCTGCGAGCAACAGCAGGCGGTGATCGAGGATGCTGCCGCCGCCGGCCAGATTGAAGAACACGTGGTTCGTCAGGTTGCAGACCGTAGGGGCGTCGGTCTTCGCCGCGAAATCGATGTGGAGTTCATCGGCATCATCGGGCAGGGTATAGGTGACGACGGCGGTGAGCTGGCCCGGGTAGCCTTCTTCGCCATCTGGGCTCACGTAGGTGAAGCGTACGGCGGAGGCCGTCGCGGTGCGGAGGGCTTCGGATTTCCAGACGCGCTTGTCGAAGCCGCGCAGGCCGCCGTGTAGGTGCTGGCCGTTGTTGTTCGCCGCCAGGGTGAAGTCGCGCCCGTCGATGCGCAGGTGGCCGCCCGCGATGCGATTGGCGTAGCGCCCGGCGGTACTGCCGAAATGGCGGTTATGGGCGACGTAGTCCTCTAGGCTGCGCAGGCCGAGGGTGATTTCACTGAGTCGGCCTTGGATGTCGGGCGTGCGGATCGAGGTGAGCATGGCCCCGAACTCGCTGACGGAGATCTGCGTGCCGCGGGCATTGGTGAGGGTGTGGAGCTGCACAGGCTGGCCGTCGATGACGCCATCCTGGCGGCGCAGGGCGAGACCGGCTTGACGTGGCTTCCCTAGCACCAGCAGCGCGACCACGAGCACCGTGATTAGGATCAGAAGTTCGAGCGAGGGCATGGCGCTAAACTGGGCGGCGGTGGGCAGGTCGGCAAATCAAAGAAGCCAATCAATAACAGTGGGTTGCAGCGATGACTTCGTTGAGGGTGGACCCGAGCGACTGACGACGGGTGGCGCGTGGCGGCCGGGGAGCGATGCGATGACATCGCCTCTGCCTGTGTTGAGGCAGGGACGGCCCCACGTGCCGCCCGAGATCCCTGGAGGCTTAGCCATCCGTGACAACTTCCTGTGTCTGTTCGCGAACGGACGAGATGCATGCGCGCCGCTGCCTTGATATGTGCGTAATAAAAAGGCCGCCGGGGAAGGCGGCCTTTTGAAGCAGAACTCAGCGGCTTACTTCGTGGTGCTCGGTGCCGCTACGGCTTTCGCGGCCACGGGCTGGGCGGAGAGCAGGTTACTCCAGTCGGCGGCGATGCGCACGGCTTCATGCAGCTGAATGTCGTATTCCGGCCAGTCATCATCTTCGAGCGGGTCGCGCATGCGGCTGGCCTTCTTCGATTTCGCGAGGGAGTCCGGGCCTTCCTTCTTCTCCTGTTCGATTGCGGCGTCGAGCTTCACGTCGGCGATCTTGTATTCCTTCTTTGCGTAGTCGGCGAGCTCGCGGCGGATCTGGTCGCGGAATTCAAGGTCGTCTTTGCGCTCGGTGCGGCGCTGTTCGAGCGAGAGGGAGACTTCTTTCCGGCCCTGGCGGTTCTTGGTCCAGTCGATTGTGCGGGAGAGCGTGAGAAACTCCGGGAGTTCGGCCTGGCGGCGGGCGCTGCCGCTGCTGAGCTGCGAGATGAGACCCTCGGAGAGCTTCGCCTTGAGCCAATCGCCTTCATCGGGCTTGGTCATCGTGGGGGTGACGGAATCCCAGGGCAAGGGGCGGTCGAGGTCAGCTTCGGCGACCGGCATCACGGAGTAGACGGACGGCACCACGATATCCGCCGGGACTCCCTTCAGTTGGATGGAGGAGCCGCTGGGGGCGTACCACTTTTGGATGGTGACCTTCACGGCGGACTTCAGGTTCTTGTCGAAGCGGCTGAGTTCGATGATGTTCTGGACCGAGCCTTTGCCGTGGGTCGTCACGTCGCCCACGATGATCGCGCGACGGTGGTCATGCATCGCGCCGGCGAAAATTTCGGAGGCCGAAGCGGAGAGTTTTGATGTCAACACGATGAGGGGGCCATCCCAGGCGACTTTCTCGTCTTCGTCACGGTAGTCTTCAGAGCGGCCTTGGCTATCGCGGACCTGGAGCACGGAGCCCTTCGGGATGAACAGACCGGCGATGTCGACGGCTTCGTTCAGCAGACCGCCTCCGTTTTTGCGGAGATCCATGATAAGGGCCTTGATCCCGAGTTTCTTCAATTTGCCGATGAGTTGTTCGATGTCGGCGGAGGGGCTGGAGCCGGAGCCGTCGGGGTTCTTGCCGTAGAAGGCTGGCAGGTCGATGACGCCGAGCAGCAGCGTGCTGTTACCGTTGGGGACTTCGAAGGCCTTGGCGGAGGCCATCTGGCCGACGAGTTTGATCTGGTCACGCTTGAGGGCGACCGTCTTGCGGCCGCCGGCGGCCATGTCGACGAGCAGGCGCACCGTGGTATTCTGTTTTCCGCGGATACGGCCGATGGCTTTGCTGAGGCGCATGCCGACGATCTCTTCCATCTCACCTTTCTCCCCCTGGCCGACGGAGATGATCTTATCGCCCGGCTTCACCTGGTTGGAGAGGTCGAGCGGGCCGCCCGGGAGGATGTCCTTGATCACGCAGAAGCCGTCTTCGTCGGAGAGTGTGGCGCCGATGCCGACGAGCGAGTTGCGCATCGCGATCTCGAATTCTTCAAGCGACTGCTGGGAGAAGAAGGTCGAGTGCGGGTCGTACTGGCTGGCATAGGAGTTGAGGAAGATTTCCTCTACTTCATTCTGGTCGAAGTTCAGGTAGGTGCGGCTTTTGTCGTAGCGCTTCTTGAGGCGCTCGACGGCTTCCTTGGTCTTGGTGGCGGTGATTTCCGGCAGGCCATGGTCTTTCGGGGCCTTGTTCTTCGCCGAGCCGTTCGGACGGTCTTCGCCAAGGAGTTCCGAAAGCATGTCGAGGCGGAGGCGGCGGATCCAGAGGGAGTCGGCGGCTTCCTGGTTTTCGGGCCAGTTGGCCTTCTTGCGTTCGACCGGGAAAGTGCCCGGCTGAGTCAGGTCGATTGGTTTGTCGAGCGCGGCCAGGTTGGAGACGGTGCGTTCGTTGACCTTTTTCTTGAACAGTGCGTAGATTTCAAAAGCTGGCGTCAGGTTGCCGCGCTGCAGGTAGAGATCGAGCGTCTTGCCGTAGCGGGCGGTGAACTCATCGACCTCCTCGGCGGTGAAGTACATCTTGGCGCCGTCGAGATTCTCGCAGAACGTGCGCACGACCGAGTTCATATCTACCGCCGACATCTCCTTGCGGCTGATGTGGAGCTTTTCGAGGAGGGCCGCGGTGGCGCGGGTCTCGTTCTGCATGGACTGCGTGGTCGTGAAGCCGGGTGTCTGGCCGGAAGCCAGCGCAGCCAGGAGGACCAGCAGCGGAATCAGTCTTAATCGCATAAAGGGTGGGGTCTCAGCGTAAGCGGGCGCTGAGTTGCTCTAACCTACGTTTCTCGCCGGCAGTGAGCGAGCCGAAACCCCCGGCGGAAATCTTGTCCAGTAGCCCGTCCAGCTCCGCTCGGGCCTCGGCTTGGGTCGGATTTAAGCGTGGGGTATTGTCTTCAGCTGGGGCTTCCATGGCCGGGCTGGGTGCTTCGGAGGTGGGCATCTGGACCTGAGCGTAGCTCGGACCCTGATTTGTCCGATGGAGATAGTGCCAAGCGACAAATCCTAGAATCAAACCGCCGAGGTGTCCGGAGTGGGCGATGTTATCATGCCAGGCCGCATGCCACTTTGTCCAGGCGTGGCGGCTAGGCAGTTCGGCGAAGATCCAGCCGAGCAGGGTGAAGAGAGCCGTGAGCGAAAGCATCCAGCGGACCTTGAGCGTGACCGGCAGGAAAAAGAACAGCAGCAGGGTGATCTGGTGTTCCAACTTGTCCATCAGCGCAACCAGCATCAGGGCGTAGACTCCGGCCGAGACGCCGATGATCGAGCCGTCATGCGCGCCGCCGACGCCCGTGAGATACCAGACCAGCGCGCCGCTTAGCGTGCCGGCGATGAGTACCTGAAAATAAACCCGGCGGCCGTGGTCCTGTTCGACGATGGCGCCCGTCCACCAGAGTACGAGGCAGTTGCCCAGGAGGTGCCAGAAGCCTTCATGGAGCAGGCCGTGCGTCAGCCACTGCCAGAGGCGAGGCTGGCTTTCGTTGAGGATCGCCCAGCTCAGCAGGTCCGCGCCGGCGGACTCCTGGATCAGGTTGACGATGAAAACGGCGACGAGGACGGCGATGGTCCAAGCGGTAGCGGAAAGGGGCTCCCGGTAAGGGCCCCGATTCCGCATATAGGCCCGGTCGCCGATGCCCATGCGTGTGGCGCCCGCTCAGAGCTTCTTCACGATCGCGTCGGCGAGGCCATACTCGATGGCCTCCTCGGCGTTCATGTAGAAGTCGCGATCGGTGTCCTTGGTGACCTTTTCGATTTTCTGCTTCGAGGCCTTGGCGAGAATCTCGTTCAGCTCGGAGCGCAGGCGTTCCATTTCTTGGGCCTGAATATGGATATCCACGGCGGTGGCTTGGATGCGGCCCATGATGAGCGGCTGGTGGATCATCACGCGGGAGTGGGGGAAGAGGAGGCGGTTACCCTTTTCCTTGGGTGCCTGGAGGAGGATGGAGCCCATCGAGGCGGCCATGCCGGTTACGACGACCTTCACCGGCGAGGAAATCATGCGGATGGTGTCGTAGACGGCCATGCCGGAGGTAATCGAACCGCCCGGGGTGTTGATGTAAAAGGTGATTTCCTTACCTGGGTCGATACCGTCGAGGTAGAGGAGCTTTTCGACGATATCACGGGCGGAGGCATCCTCCACGGCGCCCCAGAGGAAGATCTTCCGCTGTTCGAGGAATTTCTTCTGGATGAGCATGGAGCTCGGTCCGCCGTCCTTGGGGGCGGCCGGGGTCTTCTCGTCCTCGTCTTCGTCGTCGTTACGCATGGGAGCAGTCAAGTTGCCATAAACTCGGGCCGTGGCAAGCGTCGGTAGGCGAACCCGAGGGGGAAATCATTCACATCGCGGGGGTGTCGAGCGACCTTGCGCCCCGGTCGGCCTTCGGCCTATGTTCGGCGCGTGCCCTCCCTGCGAATCACCGGCCTGCGCCGCCTGCTCGGGACGACTCCGATTCTGACCGGGGTTGATCTCACGGTGGAGCCGGGCAAGTTGTGCTGCCTGCTCGGTCCGTCCGGCAGCGGTAAGACGACCCTTTTGAAGGTGCTCGCCGGCCAACTCGAGCCGCAGGGCGGCCAGCTGCTGCTCGACGGCAAGGATGGCTCCTTCCTTTCCGCCGCGGAGCGGGGTTTCGCCTTCGTACACCAAAACTACGCGCTCTTCCCGCACCTCTCCGTGCTCGAGAATGCTGCTTTCTCGCTCGACGCCGAAAAACTTTCGGCGGCCGAGATCAAGACCCGTGCGCTCGCCGCGCTGAAGTTGGTCGGGGCCGAAGCCTGGGCCGCCCGCCGGCCACAGGAACTTTCCGGCGGACAGCAACAGCGCGTCGCGCTGGCCCGCGCCCTGGCCCTCCGCCCGCAGGTGCTGCTGCTCGACGAGCCGCTGAGCAATCTCGACACCGCTTCGCGCATCGAACTGCGCGAGGCCATCCGCCAGCTCGTCCGTTCATCAGGCCTCACGGTGCTCTGTGTGCTGCACGATCAGAAGGATGCGTTCGCCATGGCGGACCATCTCGCGATCATGCGGCAGGGGCGCATCGTGCAATCCGGTACCCCCATCAATCTTTATCGCCGTCCGGTGGATAGCTGGACCGCGACTTTCCTTGGCTCCGCCAATCTTATCGCCGGCAAGGTGACGCAGGTTGGCGCGGGCGAATTCGTCGCCGAAACGGCCATCGGCGAGGTGCGTGGCGCCTTGGCGACTCCGACCGACGCTCCCGGGGCGGGCGCTCGGATCATGATCTGTATCCGCCCCGAATGCCTGCAGCTCGACTCCGTGCCGCCGGATGAGAACGCCTTCGCTGGCGCGATCACCCACTCGCTCTTTCAGGGCGACCTCTCGCTGCATGATTTCAAGACGCCGAGCGGCGTGGTCCTGAAGGTCGCCGAGTCCAACCCGCGTCATCGCCTCGGTTCCAAGGCCACCGTCTTCGCCTGGGCCGAGCCTGAGGATGTCGTGGGGCTGAACGCGTAGGCTCAGATTTTGCGCCGCCGAAATTTCCCCGGCGTTTGCTTATAGCGTGCCTTGAAGGCCGCTTGCAGGTAATGGCTGTGCGTAAAGCCTGTCTGCTCGGCGATCAGGTCGATTGTGAGATTGGTCTGCCGGAGTAGCCGCTCCACCTCTTGGAAGCGCACGCGCAGGATTTCGTCCTTCGGGGAGCGCTTGAGCGTCGCCTTCATGCGGCGGTCGAGCGTGCTACGCGAGGCTCCGAGCTTCGCGGCCAGCTCATTGACGTCGAGCCCGCGGGTGGCGCCTTCGCGAATGAGCGCGACCGCGCGGGCGACCAGCCGGTCGCTGATCACGAGCTCGCCGGAAGAGCCGCGTACCACGATGCCTTTAGGCGCCAGCAGGATGGGCTTGGTGCGGCTGGCCTTGCCGCGCATCATTCGGTCGAGCAGTTCGGCGGCGGCGAAACCTACCGCCTGGCCATCGAAGCGGACGCTCGAGAGGGGCGGGGTGGTGAAACTACAGAGCGTTTCCTCGTTCTCGGCGCCGACGACCGCAACTTCTTCCGGCACGGCGACTCCTGCCGTCTGGCAGGCCTCGAGCAGGCGGACGCCGAGCTGATCCGTCGATGCAAAGATACCGACGGGCTTCGGCAGTTCCGCGATCCAGGAAATCAGGCGCGACTGGCTCTGCTCCCAGTCGGGTACGCGTTCTGGATGATCTTCGGGGAGTTCTAGGCAGCGGTGTCCGTAAGCGCGGACGACCTTCTTGAAGTTATCTACCCGCTCGACGAAGAAGCGCTCGTTCCGCTGGCTGTAGGCCGCGAAGTGCCGAAAGCCTCTCTCATAGAGGTGTTCGGCCACCATTCGGCCGATGTCCTCATTATTACAGCCCACGAACGGTCGGCCACCGGCGAAGTGGGTCGAGCGTAGTTCGACGGCCGGGAGTCCCGTCGCGGCGACCAGCTTGGAGGTCTCGGCGCTGAACGTACGCGTCAGGATGCCGTCGCCGTCCCAATCCTTCAGCCAGGTCGGCGGCGAAGAGTCGAGGGCGCGAAGTTCGAGGTAGGTCGACCACGGGCCGTGGGCCGCCACGTAGCTCCGGACGCCGGCGAGCAGCTCACGGGTGTAGGAACGGGTGGTCTCGATCAGCAGGGCGACTCGCGGGGCGCGGCGATGGGGTGAGGCGGGCATGGCTTTGACCAGAAACCTTACATTTAGTGCATCATACCTGTAATGACTTTACGGGCAAGAAGGGATATAGTTCCTTACCCCCATGAACCTCCGCCTCCTCACCGTCGGCCTGCTCGGTCTTTGCGCCGTCGCTTCCGCCGCCCTCGTCGACAACCACAACCAGTCCGCGATTTCGTCGGGCGCCGACAAGCCCGAGAACGCCAAGAAGCCCAAGGTGCTTGTCATCATCGGCGACGCCACCGAGCTGCTCGATACGATGTATCCAGTCTATCGCCTGCAGGAAGCCGGTTTTCAGCCGGTCTTCGCCTCGATCGACAAGCGCGTCTACCAGACCGTGCTCCACGAAGTGAAGCCAGGTTGGACGATTACCAAGGAGTGGGAAGGTTACACGATCAACTGCGACATCGCCTTCAAGGACATCAAGCCCGAGGAATATGCGGGCATTTTCTTCAGCGGCGGCCGCGGGCCGGAGTATCTGCGTGAAGACGAAGCCCTCCTGGCGGCTACCCGCTGGTTCTGGGAGCACAAGAAGCCGATGATGAGTGTCTGCCACGGCGTCGAGATCGTTGCCCGTGCCGGCATCGTGAAGGGTCTGCACATGGCCACCGTGCCGAAGTGCAAGTTCGACCTCGAAGTCTGCGGCGGCATCTTCGTCAACGCCCCGGTCGTCATCGACGGCAACATGGTCAGCGGCCGTACCTTCCATGACCATGGCTCGTTTGTCGGCCCGTGGATCAAGATGCTCGAAGCCCAGCGCGACCAGAAGTAATCGCCATGCTTTCCCGCCGCGATTTCCTGCGCACCGTCCCAGCCGCCGCGGCTTTCGCGGCGCTGTCGGCCCAGGCCCAGACGAAGGATGATTTCAAGATCCGGCAGACGCTCTCATCCGCGCTGTATGGCACGATGCCGCTCGACGTCATCCTCCCCGAAGTCGCCAAGGTGGGTGCCGAGTCGATCGACATCTGGTGCAAGGTGCACGGCGACCAGCGCGAGCAGGCGACAGCGCTTGGCGAGGAAGCCTTCGCGGCCCTGCTGAAGAAGCACGGCGTGCGCGTCGGTTCCAGCACCCGCTACCCGCTCGGGCCCTTCAAGCTCCAGGAAGAGATGGCCTGGGTAAAGAAGCATGGCGGCGATCTCGTCATCTGCGGATGTGTCGCGGCGAAGAATCCGCAGGGCGCCGAAGCCAAGGCCGCGATCAAGAAATTCCTCGAGGACATGAAGCCGCACGTCGCCAAGGCCGCCGAACTCGGCCTTACCATCGCGGTCGAGAATCACATCAATCAAATCCTGCACCACCCCGACTCGATCAAGGCGTTCGCCGACCTGAACACTTCGCCGAATCTCGGCCTCGCCTTCGCTTCGCACCACCTGCACGAGTGGCGCGACCAGATTCCTGACCTGATCCGCTATGCCGGTGGTAAGAACCTCCCGTTTATCTATTTCCAAGAGTTCTCCGAAGGCGAATTCAAGAAGGCCAGCAAGGAGATCGAGATGCAGCAGCTGCCTGGTTTCGGTGGCGGGCTCGACTACCGCTTGGTCGTCAAGGCGCTGCGCGACGTCCACTTCAAGGGCGTGGCCGAGATTTTCATGCACCCCATGCCGCGGGGCATCCCGATTCTGCCGACTGTCGGTGAGATCACCGCGGCCGTGAACAAATCACGTGCCTACGTGGATAGGTGCATCCGCGAGACGGCATGATGGTGCGCTGCGCCATCCTGCTCGGCGCCGTCGCCCTGGGTGCTGAGCCTCTCGTCACTGGCTTCGAGCGCTTCCATGCGGCGACGCCGACGGCTGAAGGCGGCCGCCTGCTCTACAACGAGCTCGGCTGCGTGAACTGCCATGGCGGCGAGACCGGTCTGCCCACGTTGCGCGGTCCGGCGCTTGCGACCGTCACCCAGCGCGTCCGTTCCGAGTGGCTTAGCAAGTTCATTGCCGATCCCGCGACGGTGCACCCCGGCGCAGTCATGCCGCAGGTGTTGGCGAAGGCCGACGAACCGACGCTTATCGCGATCGAACATTACCTTGCCACGCTAAAATCTAAGTCCGCAATCAAGGCCGCCGCCAAGATCATGCACGTGAACGGCGGGCGCGGTGGCGAACTATTCAATTCGCTCGGTTGCGTCGCCTGCCATGCTCCGGGCAAAAATTTCGTCCCGCCCGACGGCGTGCCGAAGGCTACGGATTTCACGTACCGTAGCATCGGCCTCGCCGACCTGAAGGCGAAGTACAGCCTCGATAGCCTCAGCAGTTTCATCTTCGATCCGCTGAAGGTCCGCCTCGACGGGCGCATGCCGAAGATCCTGATGGAGAAACAGGATTCCATCGACATCGCCGGCTACCTTCTTGAGTTTCAAGGTAGCGATGGGCGGCTGGATGTGGCCATCGATCAGGTGACGCTTGATGCGAAACAGGTGGCGGCCGGCCGCAAAGCCGTCATCGCTGCTCGTTGCGCCGCTTGCCACGACTTGCCCAAGGACGTGGCCGCCGCGCCAGTCGCATTGAACAAGGCCGAAGGCGGATGCCTCGATGCCGATCATACAAAGGGTCCGCGCTATGCGCTTTCTGATGCCCAACGTGCCTCGCTGAAACTCTTTCTGGCGAAGAAAGACGAAGCCGCTGGGCCCAAGCTTGCGGCCGACCTCACGCTGCAGGCGTTGAACTGCGTCGCCTGCCATGAGCGCGACGGTCAGGGCGGACCCGATGCCGGCCGTAAACCTTATTTCCAGGGCGACCATAATCTCGGCGACACGGGTCGCTATCCGCCGCCTCTCACGGGTGTCGGCGGCAAACTCCGTCCCGAGTGGCTCGCCAAGGTGCTCGCCGGTGAAAACCGCGTGCGGCCTTACCTGCAGGTGAAGATGCCGCTCTTCGGGGCGGCGACGGCGAATCTCGAAAAATTACTCGGCGTCGCCGATGCGCGGCCGGCGATGAAATTCGAAGGCGGCGATGACACCGCCGGGCGGAAGCTCATGGGCACGCAGGGTGGGGCGGGCTGCATCACCTGTCACCGCTGGGGCGATCGTCCGTCGCTCGGCATCCAGGGGCCCGACCTCAGCAACATCGCCGCCCGCCTGCAGGAAGGCTGGCTGCGTGCGTATCTCGTCAACCCGGCGGCCTATCGCCCGGGCACGTTGATGCCGTCGTTCTGGCCAGCCGGGAAGTCCTTCAATCCATCGATTCTTGGCGGCGACCCCGACAGGCAGATCGCCTCGATCTTCAAGTTCGTTGAAAGCGCCAACGGCGAGCCCGAAGGTTTTCCGCAGAACCGAAACGGAGAATATGAAATCGTCCCCACGGAGCGGCCCGTCGTGCAGCGCAGCTTTGTCGAAGGCGTCGGAGTCCGCGCACTTCTCGTCGGTTTCCCGACGGGCGTGCACCTGGCCTACGACGGCGAGCACGGCGGCCCGGCGCTGATCTGGAAGGGTCGGTTCTTCGACGCCTACACGACATGGTTCTCTCGCTTTCCGATTTTCGAAAAACCTCCGGGAGAAAAGATCCTCACCTGGCCGAAAGTGACGGACGGGCGTTTCCTCGGCTATCGCCTAGACGCGCAGGGTACGCCAACTTTCCTGTATGAACTCAGCGGTGTGAAGCTCGCGGAAACCTTCGAAGGCATCGAGAACGGCCTGCGCCGCACGATCACCTGGGCGCCCACGCCTGATTTTACCCCGATGTTCACCCACCCCGAAGGGCTGATCTTGGATGTCAAAGAATCCTCCGCGCCGGGCCGTCGCGTCTTCACCTATCTCTGGAAATGAAAGCCCTCCTCCTCGCCGTCGTCGCCGCCGCAGCGCTTTCCGCGGCGTCTTATGACATCGCCGACATCCTGACCGCGAGCACTGCGGCCGATACGCGCGCCAAGGATTGGAAACCAGGCGCCGGCTTGGCGCTGGAAGTCAGCGGCATGGATTGGACCGCCGACGGCAAACTCGCCGTCGCAATTCGCAAGGGCGAAGTCTGGATCGTCGACGGTGTGCTCGCCGCCCAGCCGAACAAGGCGACCTTCAAACTTTTCGCCTCGGGGTTGCATGAGCCGCTCGGCCTCCTCAGCGACGGCAAGGACCTGCTCGTCACACAACGCACCGAGATGACCCGCCTGCGGGACACGACGGGGGCTGGCGTGGCCAACGAATACCTGACTGCTGGCAGCGGCTGGAATGTCTCGGGTGCCTACCATGGCTACGCCTACGGCCCTAAGCGTGATGGGCAGGGCAATCTTTGGGTCACGCTCAACGTGGACATGGGTGATCACGCCGACAATAAAGCGCCATGGCGCGGCTGGGGCGGCATCATCGGTCAGGACGGCAAGTTCATCCCCATGGTGGCCGGCATGCGCTCGCCTTGCGGCCTCGGCACGAACCTCGCCGGGGACATTTTCTGCGTCGATCAGCAGGGTACCTGGATCCCGACCACGCCGATCTATCATCTGCGCAAAGGCGCGTTCTTCCTGAATCCTGAAGGTATCGCCTCCGAGAAGCTGCCCGAATCGCCGGTGCATCTCTCCGCCCCGGTGCCGTCGAAGATTCCTTACCCGGATGCGCTGAAGGCCCTGCCCGAGATGCGGGCGCCGGCGATCTGGATGCCTTATAATAAGATGGGCCGTAGCGGGACTGATCTCGCCACCTGCGACGCCGGCGGCAAGTTTGGACCGTTCGACGGACAGATGTTCGTCGCCGAATTCACCGACGCCAAGATCAGCCGCGTCTTCATGGAAAAGGTCGAGGGGGAATATCAAGGCGCCTGCTTCCCGTTCGTCGGCGGCTTCGCCTCGGGCATCGTGCGGCTTCGCTTTGCTCCGGACGGCTCGCTCATGGTTGGCATGACCAGTCGCGGTTGGTCCTCGCTCGGCACCAAGGCGTACGGCCTGCAGCGCCTCCGCTATAACGGCACCGTGCCATTCGCCATCAAGGAGATGAAGGCCAGGCCCGATGGCTTCGAACTCGTCTTCACCAAGCCCGTCGACGTCGCCCGCGCCGCGGACATCGCCTCCTATCGCATGACCAACTACACGCTCTTTTACTCGGGCGCGTATGGCAGCGACGAGATCCAGTCGGCCCCGAACAGCATCATCTCGGCCAAGGTCGCCTCGGACGGCCTCAGGGTGCGCCTCAAGGTCGATGGACGTCGGGAACTTTACATCCACGAGCTGCATGCCGACGGTCTCCGCTCGGCGGCCGGCGAATCCCTTGACCATGCGGATGCGTATTATACGCTCAACCGCATCCCGAAGAACTGACTCGCAACGGAGGGGTTATCCTTTCCTCTTGGGGGCTTGGAAACACCGTCCACCATCCGTTCTGAAATCGGCCCTACGCTCAAGCTGGCGATTCCGATCATGCTCGGGATGCTTGGTTACGGGCTGATGTTCGTGGTCGACGTCGCGATGGCGGGTCATCTCGGCGAAACCGCCCTGGCGGCGTCAGCCCTGGCCTCGAACCTTAATTATATTCCCTACGTCTTCGGCATCGGGGTCGTCGGCGCCATCGCCGTGTATCAGTCGCAGGACAACGGAGCGGGCGTCGAGGAGTCCTCGCCCGCGATCCTGCGTCACGGCATGACCTTGGCCATCGCGCTCAGCATCGCCGCGGCGATTCTTTCGCATGGGGCGGCGCGCTTCATTCCGCTGCTCGGTTCGTCGCCGGCCGTGACCGCCGAGACGCAGGAGTTCTTCATCCTCATGTCTTGGGCGATGGTGCCCGGGCTGGCTTTCCATGCGTTGCGCGGGCATCGTGATTCGCAGCACCAGCCGTGGATCTCGCTCGCGTGGCTGAGCGCCGGCATCCTCGCTAATATTTTCTTCAATTGGTTGTGGATGTTCGGTCACTGGGGTTTTCCGGCGCTGGGCCTCGCGGGTGCCGGTTGGGCCACGCTCGTCGCCCGCTTCGTCATGCTCATCGGGCTCTGGTTCACGCCGGGCCGCGGTGAAGTCCGCTGGGCCGATGGCCTGCAGTTCGCCGTGTTCCGTCGCCTTATGAAGACCGGCTGGCCGGCGGGGCTGCATAGCCTCAGCGAAGTCGGTATCTTCGCCATTGTCCCCGTCATGGCTGGCTGGATCAACGCCACCGCCCAGGCTGCGCACCAGGTTGCCATCAGTACGGCTTCCGCCGCCTTCATGCTGCCGCTCGGTCTCGGCATCGCTGCCGGCATCCGGGTGGGTGAAGCTTATGGGGCCAAGGATCCACGCAAGGTGCAGGCCATCGGGCTCGGGGCGCTGATACTGGGCGGGCTGATTATGACCGTCTACGGTCTCGCGATGGTGCTGCTACGGCCTTTATTGATGCAGACCTATGGGGTCGCCGGCACCGAGACCGCGATGCTCGCCTCGACCCTACTTATCTTCGCCGCCGTCTGGGCGCCCTTTGATGGCGTACAGGTCGTCGCCGCCTATCTCCTGCGTTCCGTGAACTGCGCCGCCTGGGCGTCCTGGAGCGTCTTCACCGTCTACTGGCTATTCTGCCTGCCGTTGGCCCTGGCCTTGGCTTTCCCCGCGGGCTTCCGTATCGGCGGATTGCCTGTCGGCGTCTGGGGCTTGGGTGCGGTCGGCATCTGGATCTCTTTGGCGAGCGGGCTCGTGCTCGTCGCTGTGGCCATGACTTGGAAATTTCGCCGCGCTGCGCAGGCCGGGGTCGACGCCTGAGGCGTCACCTGGTTGGCACGGCCGAGTGTACGAATCTTAACATCACCAGCCTTTTCAGGGCAGTGGGCGGGCTTAGGATTCCGGGGCACCCCAATGCACCAAAATCAGAACATCACCTCTAACCGGGAGATGGATGAAGATCCGGAATACGGCTTTCGTGAGGAAGCCGAAGCAGACACCACGCTCATGTCTTTGGAGAGACTCCAGTTGCTCGCGGTCGAGCTGCGCACGCTTCGCCGTGTGCGCGGGGTTCATCGCCGGGCCATCGAGTGCGTCTGTGATTACGTCGTACACGACCCCGTGTATGCCGATTCCACCCGATCCATTTTCCAGTCGACGCTGGAAATCATCCGGAACCGTACGGCTTAGATTCCGGGCGCAGGGCCGCCATGCGACCCGGAGCCTTTTGCTCCGGGGGAGGGAGGTGTCGGCGTGTGGTCCGCCAAACAAAGAAGCCGACCTGATGGTCGGCTTCTCGGGGCGTTAGCCTTGGGGGGCTTACTTGATGGAGCAGGCCGTGGAGGTCGTCGGAACGATCTCCACCTTGCGGTGCTCGGCATCCCACTTCACGAGGCCGTCGGCCTTGGCGAAGAGGGTGTGGTCGCGACCCATGCCGACATTGCGGCCTGCATTCATGCGGGTACCGCGCTGGCGGATGATGATCGAACCTGCGGTGGCGAATTCGCCGCCGTAGAGTTTAACGCCGAGGCGCTTGGAGGTGGAATCGCGGCCGTTGGAGGAAGTCCCGCCGCCTTTCTTTGTTGCCATGGTGGTTGAACGTTAAGGGTTAAGCAGAAATCGTCTCGACCTTGATCACCGACAGCTCTTGGCGGTGGCCACGGCGGCGGTAGTAACCTTTGCGGCGGCGGTGCTTGAAGATGTCGATCTTGTCACCGCGCTTGTTCTCAAGGATCTTGGCGGTGACGGTGGCGCCGGGGACGGTCGGGGTGCCGATCTTGGCGGCAACGCCTTCGCCCACGAGGAGGACCTGGTCAAAGGTGAGGATGTCCCCTTCGTTCTTACCAGGGTACTGGTTAACGATGAGGATGTCGCCTTGCTTGACGGTGAACTGGCGACCGGAGGTGATAAATGTGGCCTTCATGGCTGTCGGAAGGTCGGAGCAAACGGAGTGAAGGGGCGTTGGCAAGGGGAATTGTAGGGTGTTTAGGGGTGGGGGTAGGGATTAGAGAAAGGTGCGGGGGTAGGCGCTGGTCGAGGGGTAGGGGTTTTTAGGGTTAAAATGGGCTAAAAGATGGGTGGTCGAGGGGTTCGGTCTTCCCTGTCGGGGGCGACTGCTTAAAGGTTGGGCTGTGAACCCTTTCCACCAAGCCGGCCAGTTCGGAGAGCCCACGGATGCGGATGAAGCCCTCTCGAAGGAGCTGACCCGCAATCTTTCCAAGGTGCCCAGCGTGCATGCCACGGCCTTCGTTCACGCCAGGGCGGTCGTCATCGGGAACGTCACCATTGGCCCCAAGGCTAGCGTCTGGCCGTGTGCGGTCCTACGCGGTGACATCGCCCCGATCTCAGTGGGGGAGGGTTCGAACATTCAAGACGGCGCCGTGGTCCATGTGGCCGATGGGATGCCGGCGGTGGTCGGCGTCCGTGTCACGGTCGGACATCTTGCGATGATCCACGCCTGCACGATTGGTGATGAATGCCTAATCGGGATGCATGCGACAATCCTCGACGGGGCTGTCATCGGCGCCCGTTGCATCGTCGGGGCCAACTCCCTCGTCACGAAGGGGACGCAGATCCCCGCTGGTTCTCTTGTCATGGGGTCGCCGGCTAAGGTCGTCCGCCCACTGAGCATCGCGGAGATGGCGGCCCTGCCAGGCTGGGCGGAGAAGTACGTGAAGGTCGCCGCCCATCATCGTCGTTTCGAGTGAGTGAGACCGCCGCCAGTCGCGGAGAGACCGTCCTTGCGGCGGCCGAGTGGCGTGCCCGCCAGTCCGCGCACCAAGCCCGCGTGGCCGCGATGGTGGAGGATCGCCGAGCACGCGCGCTGCGCGGCGAGAAGGACCCCGTGGAGGATTTCCTCTTCACCTATTATCCTTTTCGCCTCAGCGCGCGTACCCGCTGGTCGCCGGGCGCCGGCGTGGCGCTGGCCGAGGCCGAGGAGCTGCTCGCTGATTCCCGTTTTGGAACCGGGCCGGATGGGCTGACCCGGTTGCGGCCGCCTGATGCGGCCGCCGCGGGTCGCCTGCGTTTCAGTTTGGAATTATGCCGCGCCGTCGCGCTGCGGCCCGCTTTCCTCGGCTGCTTCGGCCTGCATGAATGGGCGATGGTCTACGGGCGCGCCGCCGAACGCCGACACAGCGAGTGGCCGTTGCGACTGGGGGTCGAGGGCACGGATGCGGTCGTCCGGGCGATGCCGGTGCGTTGCACGCATTACGATGCTTTCCGCTTCTTCACGCCCGACGCCAAGCCCTTGAATAAACTTTCCCCGACGCTCGATGGGCGGATCGCCAACGAGCAGCCCGGGTGCGTGCATGTCACGATGGATCTCTATAAGTGGACGATGAAAGCGCAGCCGTGGGTGGAGGCCGAGCTGGCTGCCGATGCGCTGGAGCTCGCCGCCGAGGCTCGGGCTGTCGACATGCGCGCGAGCCCTTATGATTTTTCTGCGGTGGGGCTGGCGCCCATCCGGATTGAAACGCCCGAGGGGCGCGCGGAGTACGAAGCCGCGCAGCGTGCGCTCACAAAAAAGGCGGAACCCGTAAGGGCCCGCCTGATGGAGGCGCTCGCACGAGCGCTGGCTTAGGACGACTGCTCAGGGCAGGCGCTCGACGACGATGTCCTTGTAGTCGACCTTGCAGCCCGGGTCGTGGGCCTGGAGAGCGAACGTGCCCGAGCCGATTCTGCGGCCTTCCATGCCCTTCGGTGGGACCCAATCTTCGGGCTGGGTGAAGTCGACGGTCTGCTTGCCGTCGATCCAGATCTGGATGTGCTTACCTTCGACGCGGATGTGGTATTCAAACCAGACGTTGTCGGGAGCCGCGGGAATATCCATGACGTCGCGGACAGCGTAGAGGCCGCCGGTCTTTTTCTTGTCGGTGTGCGTCGCGTTGACCTGGCATTCGAAGCCGAGCTTCGGCCAGCTTTTTTCCTGATACTGTGCGTGGAAGTAGATTCCAGAATTAGCCTTTTCGTAGGTCTTCACCTTCGCCTTGAAGTCGAAGTTCGTGAAGGTCGCCTTACCGTCGGCGCCGACGTAGAAGAGGTGGTCGGCCTTGCCGCCACGGACCTGGAGAATCCCGTCAACGACCTTGTAGGTACCTTCGGGGGCGGTGGTCGTGGCTTTCCAGCCGTCGAGGGACTTGCCGTCGAACAGCTTGATGGTTTCGCCGGCGAAGGCGGTGGCACTCAGGAGGAGTGCGCCGGCGGCCAGCAGGATGGTGCGGAGGGGTGAGGGGGTGCTCATACGCTAGCCATCGAAGACGACGGGTGGCCGGTGGCAAAGGTTAATTGCTCATGGGCCGGCTTTAGGGCCGGAACGACAGGGACTGTGGCCCCGCCTGCCTCAGCTAAAAACTTTGATGCCCGCTTCACGCATCTCGAGCAGCCGCTTTTTCAGCGTCGAGCGATTGATGCCCAGGATCATGGCGGAGCGCAGCTGGTTGCCGCGCGTCTCCTCCATCGCCCGGCGAATCATCTCGATTTCGATGATGCTGAGGATCGCTTTACCGTCACCCGCGCGGCACTGCCGGTAGATCGAATCGTAGGCGGGCGCCAAGCCGGCGCCAGCGGAGATGATTTCCGCCGGAGCAGTGATGGGGGCGGCGCTGACGGCGACTGGAGCAGCCATGGGGGTCGTCGCCGATTTGCGCGGCGTGAGGACGTCCTGCGGCAGATCCTTGGGTAGGATGGTCTCTCCTTTCGCGAGGACGTTGGCGCGCTGCACGACATTCTCGAGTTCGCGGACGTTGCCCGGCCAATCGTAGGCGAGCAGGGCGTCGAGTGCTTCGTTTGAGAGACGCTTCGGGCGGATCTTCTTCGCCGCGGCCTGGCGCTGCAGCATGTAGTCGACGAGCAGCGGCACATCGCTCTTGCGGTGGCGGAGGGCGGGTAGGCGGATGCGGAAGACGTTGAGTCGGTAATAGAGATCCTCGCGGAACTGGCGGGTGACCACCATCGCTTCGAGGTCTTTGTTGGTCGCTGCGACCAAGCGTACGCTGACTTTCAGCGTGGTCGTGCCCCCGACGCGCTGGATTTCGCCTTCCTGGATGGCGCGCAGGACTTTCGTCTGCGTGGGTAGCGACATATCGCCGATTTCATCGAGGAAGATCGTGCCGCCGTCGCAGAGCTCGAACTTGCCGGGCTTCTGGTTCGTCGCGCCGGTGAAGGCGCCTTTCTCGTGGCCGAAGAGTTCGGATTCGATGAGATTTTCCGGAATGGCCGCGCAGTTGACGGCGAGGAACGGGCCCTTCGCACGCAACGAGTGCTGGTGGATGCAGCGGGCGACGAGTTCCTTGCCTGTGCCGCTTTCACCGGTGATCAGCACCGTCGCATCGCTCGCGGCGACCTGGCCGATCGACTTGAGCACTTCCTGCATCGGCTCGGAACTGCCGACGATGCCTTCTTTGTAGTCCGCCGGATTGACGAGGGTGCGCGTGGACTTGACGGCGTTGGCCAGGTCGCGACGGGCGGAGAGCGCCTTGTCGACGAGGGTGATCAGCTTGGCCTGATCAAACGGCTTCATGACATAATCGTAGGCCCCAAACTTCATCGCCTCGATGGCGGTCTGCGTCGTGCCAAAGGCAGTCATCAGAATCACCATAGCCTGCGGCTGGGCGCCGCGGAGCATCTGGAGGGTTTCAATGCCCGTCATTCCGCCCATGCGGTTATCGAGGAGAATGACATCGGGCTGCTCGCGCTTGGCGGCCACGACTCCCGTCTCGCCGCTGTCGGCCTCGATGACGGTGTGGCCCAGGCCGGCGAGGGCGCGACGGAGGGAGTACCGCAGATCCTTGTCATCATCGATGACCAGAACTTTGGCGATCGCGGCGGTAGAATTGGCACTCATATTGAGTAAAAGTAGGCAGAATCCGTGCCAGAGGGAGGGACCCCGCCAATATGTCCTCTTTCGACCTTAACTCAATCATGATGTGCCTAAATTTAAGCATACCTCTATCCCGTCCCCCCTTGCTTTTGGGCTTACTGGCTCAATTCTTCGGCCATGTTGCAGTGGATCAAAAAAGGACTCCAGCTTCTGGCCGTGTTCTTGGCGGCCTTCTTGGTGGGTTCCAATGCCTGGGTCTGGTCTGCGGGCTGGGGTCGTTTGGCGACCTCGCCGGCGGAGGTTCCGGCCGGCTCCGTGCTGCTCTTATTGGGTACGGATGAGTTCGTCGCCGGGACACATGAAGAGACCGGGACGTTTCGGCCGCGCATCGAGTCCGCCGCACAGCTGTGCAAATCCGGCCGCATCAAATTTGTCATCAGCTCGGGGACCGAGGCGCACGCGATCACCATGGCTGACCAACTGCGGGCGGCGGGCGTGACGTGCCCCATCGTGGAAGATCCTTATGGCTGGCGCACGTTGGATTCGGTGCTGCGCGCGAAAGCGTATTATCCGAAAGAGCACATCGTCTTCGTATCCCAGGGCTGGCATTGCGTCCGGGCGCTGTGGCTGGCGGAGCACGAAGGGTTGAGCGCCTCGGCCTATCCCTCTGGTTTCGGCACCGGGTATCGCGCCTATCAGGCGACGGTGCGCGATGTCTTCGCTAAGCCGAAGGCGGTCATAGATCGCTATATTTTTAATAACCCGCTGCTTGCGCCCGTACCTGCCGGGGAAGGCAACCGCCCGCACCGCTGATTCAGGAGCGTTCGTGTCGGCCGTCGGGCCTCCGCACGAGCACGCCGCGGATCTCCATCATCGTCAGGCTCACCGCGGCTTCGGCGACCGCGCACGCCGTGAGCAGCGCCAGGGATTCGGCGTCCTGCGCGGCCCCGCCGGCGAAATGCGGCAGCCACCGTGCGAACTCCGGCGGATCATCCACGAGAGGCAAGGCCGGCGCGCCGCGGTTTTCGCCGAGCTCGGTCAGGATGTCATCGACTGATGTGACGAGTGTGGCGCCGTCGCGGATCAAAGCATGGCAACCGCGGCTTGAGGGGCTATCGGCGCGCCCGGGGACGGCGCAGATGGTCTTGCCGAGATCGCCGGCGAAGCGCGCGGTAATGAGGCTGCCGCCATCGACATCGGTCTCGATCACCACCACGGCGCGCACGAGTCCGGCGACGACGCGGTTGCGCTGCGGGAAACTCTGCCGGTCAGCCGGTCGGCCGAGCGGGAATTCGGAAAGTACGCACCCGTTGCCAGCCATGCGCCTCCGTAATTTCACCGCCTCGGGTGGGAAGGTCAGGTCCAGCCCGTGACCGAGCACCGCCGCGGTTTTTCCGTCGGCGTCGAGCGCGCCTTCATGCGCGGCGATGTCGATGCCCCTCGCCAGACCGCTGACGATCCACCAGCCCTCCTTCGCAAGGTCGCGGGCCAAGGAGCGGGCGAGGGCGGTTCCGTAGGTGGTGCAATGGCGCGAGCCGATGATGCCGACGCAGCGATCGTCGGGCGTATGAGCGCCTTCGGCGTAGAGCACGAGTGGTGGATCCCAGAGCCGGGTAAGCTGGTTTGGCCACGCCGAATCTTCTTCCGTGATGAGCCGGAAGCCGAGTTCCGTGGTCCGCCGCATTTCCAATGCCCAATCAAATTCCCGGGCCGCGATGGCCGCGGCCGCGGTGCGGCTCACGCCGGAGACCTTGGCGAGTTGTTCGGCCGGCGCGCCCAGCGCGGTCGCGAGGTCGCCGCCGAAGGCTTCGCGCAGCCGACGCACCGTGACGGGCCCGACGCCGGTCAGGCCATTCAGGAGAACCCGCTGGGCGCGTGCGGCGGTGGGGATTGGAAGCATCCGCCCACTTCGGACTACCGGATCAAGCTCGCAACGCCGGGGATAACTCAGCCAGCAGGTCCGTAGTTCGCACCGCCTCTTCCCCCTGGTTTTGTCTCAGGTAGTCTGCCGCCCGGGCATGCCATGTGACGGCCGTTACCACGGCCTCGAAAGCCGAGAGCCCCCGTTCGCGTCGGCGAGCCAGCACCGAGGCGACGATGCCGGCGAGAATATCGCCGGAACCACCGCGGGCGAGGATGGGGCCGCCGAAAGGGATATGCACGCTCAGGGTGCCGTCGGTCACGCAGGTCAGCGGCCCCTTGAGCACCACGATGCTCCGCGTTTTCTTCGCGTAAGCGCGCCCGGCGGCCACCGAGGATTTCTTGCCACTGAGGCGGAGGAATTCACCGGCGTGCGGCAGTAGTACTCGGTGCGAGCCGGATCGCGCGGCTTTGACGATGGCGGGGCGCAAGGCATCCGCATCGAGCACGATGTCCTGTCGGCAGCGGGAGGTGATGGCGCGGAGTAATGGCAACGCCGCACTGCCCATGCCTGAGCCCAGGAGCACGACTTCCTTGTTCTCGAGCTGCGCGTCGATCAGCCGCAGGGAGTTTTTATCCAGAGACCCGTGCTTATCCGTCTTCAATCCGACCCACATCGCTTCCGGGTGGGCGACCGCCGCTCGGGCCCGAATCGTTTCCGGCAGGCAGGTGGTGACCAGTGCCGCACCGGATTGCAGGGCTGCGCGGGTGTTCATCAGTACCGCACCAGGCATGCCTTCGGAGCCGCCGACGATGAGCACGCGGCCGTGATGGCGCTTATCGCTGTCCGCCCGGCGCACCTGACGGAGCGGAGCCAGCGTGGCGGCCGTCGCGCTGGTTTCTTCGGTTTCGCCGAGTGGCAGTCCGATATCGATGACTCGGAGACGGCCGACGAATTTCTTCGCAAGGGGCGCCAGCAGCGGCCGCTTCAGGCAACCGATGGAAACAGTGAGGTCTGCGTGGAAGGCTGGGCCACGGGAATCGTCGCCCAAGCCGCTCGGTAAATCGACGGCAATGCGCAGGCCGCGCAGCCTGTCCGTCTGTCGGATAAACTGTCGGAGTCCGGGGCTCAACGGCGGCCGGAAGCCTTGCCCCAGAATGCCATCGAAGATCAGGCAGAATTCTTCATCGGCCAGTCGGCCGAGATTAGCGGCGGCGATTACCCCGATACGCACGCCGCGCTTACGCGTCGCCCAGGCTCGTTGGGCTTGCGGGTGGGCTGGGCCGCCCTCGGCGAAGATCGCCACGATTTCCGTGTCCGGACTAGCGCAGTGCAAGGCGGCGAGGAAACCATCCGCGCCATTGTTGCCTTTACCGGCGAGCACTAGAATCCGTTGAGGCGGCCGGCCGAGGAAATCCAGGGCTTCGACGGCGATACCACGCGCGGCCCGCGCCATGAGTTCCCAGGAAAGAGCCGTGTCGCCTGCGATAAAGGCTTTCTCCGCGGCGGCGGCTTCAGCGCAACTCAGGACGGGCAGGCGAGATGCGGCACTCATCTTAGCGGACCAGCACCACGAAGGCCTGGGCGAGCGTGTCGGTGTGCGTGAGTGAGATCAGGAGACGGGAGGCTCCGCGGGCCGTAAGCAGCGCGCGGGCTTTGTCGTCGAGTTCCACCACCGGCTCACCTTCGGGTCCATTGAGCACGCCGACGCTGGTGAGGGAGAATTCGGGGCCGATGCCGGTACCGAAGGCTTTACTGGCGGCTTCCTTGGCGGCGAAGCGCGCGGCGAGCGACGGATACGGATCGGCCTTGGCCAGGCAGAGCGCCTGTTCGGCCGGCGTGAAAATCTTGGCGAGGAAACTTGCGCCGTGCTTCTCGTGGGCGGAGCGGATGCGGGCTACCTCGGTGAGATCTACGCCGACGCCCAGCACGTTGCCGCCTTCGAGCTTCATGCGGGACGGACGAGATGGGATTTCATCTCGGCGACGGCGGAGCGGATGCCGGTGAACATAGAACGGGCGACGATACTGTGCCCGATGTTCAATTCGTGCAGGTGCGGTAGGGTCAGGACGGCCCGGATGTTGTCGTAGTTGATGCCGTGGCCGGCGTTCACGATGAGGCCGAGTTCGTGGGCCTGGTCGCAGGCCGAGCGCAGGCGCGCGAGCTCCGTTTCCGCCGCCGGGTTTTTCCAAGCGTTGGCGAAGGCGCCCGTGTGCAGTTCGACGACCGGCGCACCGACCGCGACCGCGGCTTTGATCTGCGGGGCGTCGGGGCCGATGAAGAGGGAGACCTCGATGCCCGCCGCCTTCAGGGCTCGGGTGGTCTCACGGACGCGGGTGAGCTGGCCGGCGACGTCGAGCCCGCCCTCGGTCGTGACCTCTTCGCGTGATTCCGGGACGAGGCAGACGGCCGCTGGCCGGAGCCGGCAGGCGAACTCCACCATCGCCGCGGTGCAGGCCATTTCGAGATTAAGGCGGATGCCCGGGAGAAGGGCAATCGCAAGCACGTCGGCGTCCTGGATATGGCGGCGATCTTCACGCAGGTGGACCGTGATGCCATCCGCGCCGCCGGCGAGCGCCTCGCGGGTGAAGGCGACGACGTCCGGTTCCGCGTGGGGTGAGGCGTGCGCACCGCGATAGCGCGCCTGACGGAGCGTCGCGGCGTGGTCGATGTTGACGCCCAGTTGGATGCGCGGATGGCTCATTTTTTCATTTTCTCGAGGGTCTTCTGAAGTTTGTCGGATTCGAGTTGCAGCCGTTTGGCGCGACCCGGGTCACCGCATTTGTCGAAGTAGCCTTGGATGAGGTCAAGCAGTCCCAGCACCGCTTTGAGTCGGAAGACGTCATTCGTGCCATTTCCGGCCATGCGACGGCGGTAGACGCGCTCGATTTCCGAAAGGAACAGCGCCTCCCGTTTCGCGTCGCCTTTGATGGCCTCATAGTAGCCGTCGAGGAGCGTGCGGAAGGTCGGCAGGTGGTCGGCATTATCCTCCAGGGCGCGGCGGTGGAGGTTATTCAGTTTCTCCGCATTCTTCACGCGGTCTTTCATCAGCACGGCAGACTCGCGGGCGACGGCCTTCTGGATGATATCATAGCGCGTGCGGTCGTATTCGCCGTGCCTTTTTTTCTCGGACATGAGCCGGTCGTAGGCGCGCTTGCAGCTGAGGAAGATCTCATCCTCGGTCATCGTCGGGTAGAGGTGCTTCTCCTCCATCTCATCGGCGAGGTCGCGCATATCAGGCCATTCGTCGAAGGCTCGGCGCATGTCGGCGACAAACCCTTTCCATTCTTCGACCTTCACCGAAGGGCCGATGGCTTCAAGGCAGGCCGCGTAGGCGCGCCACGCCTCGAGACAGTGATTGGCGGCGGTGATCGCGAGCCGCAGGGATTCGCGCTGACCGTCGATATTGCCGGCGGCGGCGTAGATCTGCCCCGCCAGCTGCAAGCGTTCGCATTTCAGGAAGCGGTCGCCGCGGCGCTGGGCGTCGCCCAGAATCTGGACTTCGAACTCACCGACGGATAGGCGCGTCTGCGGGTCGGTGGTGTGGCCGCAGGCGTAGCCGTCATTGTAGCGCCCGGTGTTCATGTTCCATTCGTGGTCCTTGCGGAGATAGGCGAACCAGGCGTGGCCGCCGCGATTGCCGTCGCCGGTGATGAACGCCGCGGGGATGCCGAATGCCCGGGCGGTGTTGGCCGCGAAATGGGCCTGGTGCATGCAGATGCCACCGATGGTGAGGATTTCCTTGAGCGTGCCTTCAGTGGGGGCGGGGAGTTTGGTCTTCTCGTGGGTTACGTAATCCATCCGGTATTTGATCATGCCGTAGCTCGGGGCCCATTCGCCAAGTGAGCGCAGCCGGGGTTGCGACAGCGCCCAGGTCATCTCCTCTTCAGTGGCAGTGGCACCCACGACCCAGACCAGTTCGCGCGGCGAGGTCTTGCGGATGTCACCGGAGAGGCGTCCGGCGGCGTCATTGGTTTTGAAATAGCGATAGCGCGTGAGGGCGTCGGCGGAGAAGTCGCCGCCGCCGTCGAAGCGGCTCCAGGTCAGCGGCTGGTCGAAGACCACGGCGCAGGCGATCTGGAGATTGTCGTATTTACCGCGCTGGGCGGCGGTGTCATCGGTGGCCAGCAGCGACCAGACGTGGAGGGCTTCGGCGGCGTTATCTTCGGCCTTCAAGGTCAGGGCGAATTTTTCGAGGAGCTCTGGGCGGCTCAGCAGGTCGATGAGCAATGACTGAAGTTTCTCGTCGCCGCTGGCGGCAGCGCGCAGGGCGTCGGGCGTCACCCGGCGGATGAAGAGCGCCTGCGTCATGCCGAGGGCGAAGAGGCGGCTTTCCCACAGGCGATTGTAGCGGTCGACGCCATCCGTCGCGGAGGTCGCGCGCAGGGCGGGCAGTAATCCTTTCTGCAGGCGAGTCAGATGATCCTCCCATTTGCCGTCCTTCAGGTGGAAGCGGGCCTCCTCCACGAGGGCGGCAAAGAACTTAGGGTCGGTCAGGGCGGTGCCTTCAAAAAGGAAAGGCTTCAGTTCGCTGACGGCGGTCTTCATCTCCACTACCACCGGTGCATCGACCATCTTGGGCGTGTCGACGGCCTTCGGCTTTGTTTCCGTCGCAGCGACGAACGGCTTCTTCTCCGGTTCAGGCTCCCGGGCGACTTCCCGCGCGGCGGGTTTTTCTTTCACGATGGCGGCCGGTGCTTCGGTGCGCTCATTCGCCTTCCAGATAAACCAGCCGGCCCCGCCGAGAAGCACGAGGCCGATCCCGACGGCGGGCCAGTTGGTCTGGCTGCTGCGGCGAGCAATGACCGGCGCAGGTTTGCGCGGGGAATTCGAAGGGGTGGCCATGGGCAGCGATGGTCATGATGACCTCGCCAGTCGGCGGGTCAAAATAACATCACTCGGACCGCGAGAATTACCCGGTCGGCTAAGCCTTCGCGGCCGCCTTGCCACGCTCGAGGGTCAGTTTCAGCGACGGGGCGGTCGGCGATTTTCGATGGGCGGCCAAGGACTCCGGATCGCCCGAGTGCACGAGTCGACCGCCGGCGTTGCCGCCTTCGGGACCGATTTCAATGACCCAGTCGCCTTCGGCGATCACGTCGGGATGGTGCTCGATGACCACGACGGTGTGGCCTTGGTCGACGAGTGCGTGCAGCAGTTCGATGAGGCGACGGCAATCGGATTGGTGCAGTCCGATCGTCGGTTCCTCAAGAATGTAGAGATTGGGGCGGATCTCGCCGCGGGAGCGTTCGCGGAAAGTTGGCAGCCCTTGGGCGAGTTCGCTGACCAGTTTCAGGCGCTGGGCTTCGCCGCCGGAAAGCGTCGGGCTGCTTTGGCCGAGCGTGAGGTAGCCTAGTCCGGTCTTCACCATCAGTCCGCAGAGATCGCCGAGCTTGGCGTCGAAGGACAGGAAGGCGGCGGCTTCCTCGAAGGTCATCGCAAGGAGGTCGGCGGCGGACTTGCCGTTCCATTGGATGGCTTTGGCGGCGACCCCATAACGCGTGCCGGCACATTCTTCGCAGGGTACATAGGTGTCGGGCAGGAAACTCATTTCGAGTTTGATGCGGCCGGCGCCCGAGCAGGCTTCGCATCTGCCGCCCGAAGTATTGAACGAGAAGAAGCCGGGGCCGTGGCCGCGAATCGCGGCTTCCGGCAGCGAGGCCAGGCGCTCGCGGATCAAATCCCAGGCGCCGATGTAGGTCGCCGGTGTGGAACGCGGCGTCTTGCCGATGGGCTCTTGATCGACGACCACCAACTGACGGAAACCTTTTAATCCAGAGAGCGCAGTGAACGCCGGCTTTCCTTCGTGCGAGACGGCGGTGAGCGCATCCTTGCCGCTGATACCATCCTTCTTCTTGGTGAGGGCGGCGCGGATGGCCGGAGCGAGGAGGTCGGTGACGAGCGTGCTTTTCCCGGCGCCGGAGACGCCGCAGACGACCGAGAGTCGGCCCACGGGGATTTGGACATCAAAGCCTTTGAGATTACGCAAGGCCGCCCCTTTGAGTTTCACCCATTCCGCCGGAGCACCTTTGCCCGCCACCGGGCGGCGGGCGCCGCGGAGCGGGTGCGGGATGGCTTCGCGCAGGAAGCGTCCCGTGATGGAGTCGGCTCTTTTCTCGAGCGCCTTGGCGGTGCCTTGGGCGACGATTTCGCCGCCGTGCACCCCGGCGCCCGGGCCCATGTCGACGACCAGGTCGGCCGCGCGCATCGTGTCTTCGTCGTGTTCGACAACCAGCACGGTGTTGCCGCGGTTGCGCAGGTTCTGAAGCGATTCGATCAGGCGATCATTGTCGCGCGGATGCAGGCCGATGCTCGGTTCATCGAGCACGTAAAGTGCGCCTGATAGCGTGGAGCCGAGCTGAGCGGCGAGGCGGATGCGCTGGGCTTCGCCGCCCGAGAGCGTGTCCGCTCCGCGATCAAGGGCGAGGTAACCGAGGCCGACCGAATCAAGGAAGCGCAGGCGCGCGCCGATCTCGGGAAGAAGCGCATCGACAATCGCCTTCTCACGTGGGCCCAGTTTGAGTCCCGAGAGGAAGGTCAGGGATTCATCGGGTTGCAATCGGAGCAGGCCCGGGAGCGAGAGCGAGCGGCCTTTCGCGCCGGCCAGCTTGACGGAGCGGCCAATCGGACCGAGGCGTTCTCCGTGGCAGGTCGGGCAGGGGTGGTCGCCCACGCGGTCGGCGATGGCGTTCTCGTTGAGGGATTCTTCTTCGTCGGCGGAGAAGGTCGTCACTTCCAGTCCGTGGCCACGGCAATCCGGACACCAGCCGCGCGGTGAGTTCCACGACAGGTGTTTCGGGTCCACTTCTGGGAAGGACTCGCCGGTGGCCGGATCGCTACGCGAGGTAGAGAGGTAGGCGAGCTGGCGACCGGTCGGATCGAGCAGCACGCAGGCGTTCTTGCCCGCCGCCAGAGCCTGCCGGACCAAGGAGCGAAGTGCTTTGTCGCCCGATTCTTCGGATTCGTCGGGGAGCGAGATCAGTCCGTCGGCGCGGATTTCGCCGAAGACCACATCCACGTCATGCTCGGAGTAGCGGTCGAGGCCTTCGAAGCCGGCGACCTTGAACATCTTGCCGTCGCAGCGGAGCTGACGGAGCCCTTTGGTCTCGGCCCATTCGGCGAGCGGGCGGTGATGTCCTTTGCGGGCCCGCACCAACGGCGCGGCGACCAGCAGGGATCCCTTCTTGAGTGACTTGGCTTTTTTGCCGACCAGGCGGACGACCGCATCTTCGGTCATCTCTTCCAGCGGCTCACCCGTCGTCGGGCTGTGAAGAATGCCCGCGCGCGCGTAAAGCACGCGGAGGTATTGGGCCACCTCGGTCACGGTCGCCACGGTCGACTTCGCGGAGCCACGGGTCACGCGCTGCTCGATGGCGACCGTCGGGGGCAGGCCGGTGAGAGAATCGATGTCGGGCTTCGGGAGCTGTTCGACGAATTGTCGGGCGTAAGCCGAGACGCACTCCAGGAAGCGGCGCTGCCCTTCGGCGAAGAGAATATCAAAAGCCAGGGAGGATTTACCGGAGCCGGATACGCCGGTCATCACGGTCAGCGAACCGTGCGGGATCTCCAGCGAGACATTCTTCAGGTTGTGCTCGCGTGCGCCGCGGAGCGAGATGGCGGTCGGGCGGGGCCGGGTGGGTTGTTGCTCCGGGTCGGCAAATGCCGCGTCGCCCTTCGCCAGGAAATCGCCGGTGACCGTGCCGGCGCGGGATACTTCGGTCGGCGTGCCTTGGGCGACGAGCAGGCCGCCGCCGGGGCCGGCTTCGGGTCCCATCTCGACAATCCAGTCGCAGGCCTTGAGCACATCGAGCTGATGTTCGACGACGATCAGGGAGTGGCCGGCCTCGGTGAGGCGGTGGAGCAGACCGATCAGGCGAGCGACGTCTTCGCGGTGAAGTCCGGTGGTCGGCTCGTCGAGTAACAGGAGCGCGCCGCGCTTACGGGTATCAATCTTGGCGAGGTAGCGGACCAGTTTCAGCCGTTGGGCTTCGCCGCCCGAGAGCGTCGTGAGCGGCTGTCCCATCGCAAGGTAGCCGAGGCCGACCTCTTCCAGGCAGGCGAGTTGCGCGGAGGCCGGGGTGCGGGCACCAAGGAATTGGCGGGCCTCCGTCACGGACATCGCCAGCAGGTCGCCGACGGATTTGCCGTCATATTGGAAGGCCAGGACCTCGTCGCGGAAGCGCTTGCCGTTGCAGGAAGGACAGGGTAGCGCGACGTCGGAGACGAACTGCATCTCGACGGTTTCCCAGCCCGCGCCGCCGCAGCGTTCACAGCGGCCTTCGCCGGCGTTGAAAGAAAAGTGCGAGGGCGTGAGGCCGGCGGCCTTGGCCTCGGCCGAATTCCCGAGCAGATTACGGATGGCGTCCCAGGCGCCGACATAGAGCGCGGGATTGGAACGCGGCGTGCGTGTGGCGGGAGATTGGTCGACCAAGGCCACCTCTTCGGGATCCTTGTCGAACTTGAGCCACTTCACTTCCAGGGCTTCATCGCCGGATTCCGGATCGCGTCGGCCGATCACCTGATGGAGTAAGGTGGACTTGCCGGAGCCGGAGACGCCGCACAGGCCGACTAGTCGGCCGAGCGGAATCGTGCAGGAGAAGTCGCGCAGGTTATTGACCGTGGCGCCCGAGACGCGGAGGCGAGGCGTGGTGTCGTCGACGGGCCTCGGCTGACGGACCTCGGGCTGGCGTCGGCCGGAGAGCCAGTTGCCGGTCGCGGAGTTCTTGATTTTCAGGATCCCCTTCGGCGGGCCTTGATAAAGTAGATGGCCGCCTTCGGCGCCGGGGCGTGGGCCGATTTCAATCAGCCAATCTGCCGCACGCATGACGGATTCATCATGCTCGACTACCACCACTGTGTTTCCTTGGGCGACCAGGCTGCGGAGAATGCCGACCATGCGGGAGAGGTCGCGGGCGTGCATCCCGACGCTCGGTTCATCGAGCACGAAGACCGTGTCGGCCAGGCAGGCGCCGAGGCACGAGGTCAGATTGACGCGCTGGACTTCGCCGCCGGAGAGCGTGCGAGAGAGTCGGTCGAGAGCGAGGTAGCCCAGCCCCACCGCCTCCAGATAGCCCAGTCGCGCGAGGATGGCCTCCAGGGCGTGGTCGGCCGGGTGGCGCGAATCCTTCGGGGCGAGCGGTGCCAGCAGGCGGCGCAACTCCGTGACTGGAATCGCGTAAAGTTCGGGCAGCGTCTTAGCCTGCCAGCGCCAGGCGAGGGATTCTTCGCGGAAGCGGCGTCCCTGGCATTTCGGACACTGTTCGTAGGCGCGCCAGCGCGAGAGGAACACGCGCACGTGCATCTTATACGTCGTGCCTTCGAGCCAGCGGAAGAAGCCGCGGACGCCATACCACTTCGAATCATATTCGCCCTGCACGTAGCCCGGCTCGCCGTTCTCGACGAACTTGCGGTGGGCCGCGGAGAGTTTCTTCCATGGGACATCGAGCGGGATGCCCGCCTTGCGGCAGGCGCGCACGAGATCCTTCTGGCTCTCACCATAGACCGTGCCTTGAAAAGAGGCGATGGCGCCTTCGGCGAGCGTCAGCGCCGGATTCGGAATGATCTTATTCCAGTCGAGTCCGATGACCCGGCCGAAGCCGCGACATTCCGGGCAGGCGCCCACGGGCGAATTGAAAGAGAACAGCGCCGGCGAGGCGGGGCGGAACTTGCGACCATCGACCGGGGATTCGAGGGCTTCACTGTAGCGAGAGAGCTCGGCGCCTTGATCGTCGAGCAAGCGGAGACGTCCGCCGCCGAGTCGAAATGCGGCGAGGGCTGCCTCATGGAAACGTGAGGCCTGCTCTTTCGCCACGGTCACGCGATCTTGAATCACCAGCAGTTCCTTCGCGGTGGCGGGAATCTCATCCTCCGTGAGGCGGATGCGTTGTGGGCCGGCGAAGGCGCGACTGAAGCCCGCGCGGGCGAATTCTTCCGCGATGGTCTTCCATCCGAGCGTCTCCGGCTTGCTGACCGCGAATGCCAGTGAGAGTGATTGGCCAGTGAAGCGAGCGAGGGAATCTTCCCAGGCTGCATCCGGTCCGCGTGGGACGATGGCGAGCCCGCTGGCGGGATCGATCAAGTCGGCGCGGTGGGCAAACCAGACTTTGAACCAATCGCAGAGTTCCGTCATCGTGCCGACCGTCGAGCGGGAGGTGCGCACGGCGTTGCCTTGCTTGATGGCGACGGACGGACGGACGTTCTCCGCCGAATCCAGTGCCGGAGAGGGAAGCAGTTCCAGGAATTGACGGACGTACGGGCTGAAAGTCTCGACATAGCGTCGCTGGCCCTCCGCGTGAAGCGTGTCGAAGACCAGGGAAGATTTGCCGGCGCCGCTGAGGCCCGTGACCACGACCAGTTTCCCGACGGGGATGTCGACGTCGAAGCCCTTCAGGTTGTTCTGGCGAACGCCGCGGAGGCGAATGGCGTCTGGTCGGGGGGCGGTCATCGGCGACCCTCCAACGGACACAAATCCGCCCGCTTGGCAAACTTGCTAGCGCGCTCGGCAGCGAATCACGCCCTGCGGGGTGGCGACCGCCTTAACTTTAATATCATGGGCCTCTTCCGGCAGGCGTGGAACGAGCTGGAAGGCGTGGGCGTGCCCGAGGAGGAAGGTCTTTCGGGGCGATTTGGCCAGGAGCCGGTCGTAGAAACCGCCGCCGAAGCCGAGCCGGCGGCCGCCGGCATCGAAGCCCAGGCCTGGCAGCAGGACGAGGCCGGCCTCGGCCAGCGGGGCGATGGGGGCCGTCGCCTTCGGCTCGCGGATGCCCAGGCGGGATGGTTGGAGTGTCGCGAGGTCCGTGATTTCATGGAGGACCAGCGTGGTCTTGTTTGTCACGCGCGGAAGGAGCAGTCGCTTGCCTTCGAGCAGCGCGACCATCATTAGGGCGTCGGTGGGGAGCTCGCCGCCAAACGAAGCGTAGAGGCAGACCGTCTTCGCCTGTTTCCACTCCGGCAACTGGGTGATCAGGCGGGCGGCGGCGTCGCCGGCGACCTGCAGTTCGCGGGGCGTCAGCGCCGTGCGGCGGTCCTTCAGTTCCGAGCGCAGGCGGGCCTTTTGGGCGCGCGTTTCCATGCGCTTTAGAAAAGACGATTGAGCGTCAGAGTCAACAGGACCAGCGGCAGGTAGAGGATCGAGGCCAGAAACAAGGGCTTAGCGATGGCGGCGCGACGTTCGGGCACGGCGAAGTCGAGCGTTAGTTTGAAGAACCAGGCCCCGGCGAGGAAGGAGACCCACACGAAGGGGCTGGTCCAGCGCGGGAAGAAGTTCGTGGCGATTGCTCCGGCTACGAAGAGCATCGGGATGATGAATAAGAGCGCCCAGCGTGCGGCGGAACGGCCGGAGGGGTCGTCGACCGTTGCGACCTTGAAGCCGCCGCGGGCATAATCTTCGCGGCACATCACCGCAAGGGCCATGAAGTGGGGGACTTGCCAGAAGAACAAGAGGCCGAAAAGCAGCCAACCCATCGTGTCGATGTGAGCGGCGCCGTTTTGTCCGAGTTTGGCGGCGGTGCCGATGATGGGCGGAATCGCACCTGGCAGCGAGCCGACGAGCGTGCACCAAGATGTCATCGTCTTCAGTGGCGTGTAGAAGAACAGATAGGAAATTGCCGTGGCGGCCGTCAGGGCCCCCGCGAGCGGGTTGGTGCCTTGCCAGACGAGAACCACGCCGAGCGAGAGCAGCAGCATGCCGAAGAGGAGGACAGCGCCCGGTTTTAGGATGCCAGCCGGAATGGGTCGATTGCACGTTCGCTCCATCTTTGCGTCGGCATCGCTCTCCCACCACATGTTGATGGCGCCGCAGCCGCCGGCGGCGAGAGCCGTGCCGATGGCCAGGGAGACGAGGACTTTTGCGTCGGTCGGCTGCTCCGGGGCGCTGCAGAAGTAGCCCGCGAGCGAAGTGAGCACGGAAAGGAACGACAGCCGGGGCTTGGTCAGCTCCCAGAAGGCGGCAGGCAGGGATCCGGCGCGTTCGCTCATGGAGTGGTGGTGGCGGTTTTGGCTGAAAGGTTAAAGGTAAATCCGTCCGTGCTTCGGAAAGCCGGATTAGGCTTCGGCGAAGCGGCCTTCCTGGCGGAAGGTCAGGGCGACCGCCGCACAGAGGGTCGAGAAGAGAGCCGCGCCGACGACCAGGTGGACCGTGCGGACGTGCGGGTTATGTGGCAGCTGGATGCTTAGTATGCCGAGGAGCACTTGAAATGTGACCAGCGCCACCAGCGAGGCCCAGCGGAGCAACGGGAAGCGCCTTCGGGCGAGTTGCACCGCAAAGCCCAGCACCGCCAGACCGGCGAGGACGGCGCCGCTGCGATGCAGGAAATTAATCCACCAAACTATTCCCGTACCGATGGATGGGATGAATAGGCCTTCCTGTGGCCCGGAGACCCAGGCGGTGAAATGTCCCTGGCGCATGATAGCACCGGCCAGGATGACGGAGAAAACGAGGAGGGTAGCGGCGATCCCGCCGCGTCGAACGGAGCTCGGGGTGCATTTCCCGGCCTGATGCCAGGCGAGGCTATGCGTGAGCACGATGAAGGCGAGCAGGGCGATGGTCAGTTGGGCGTTCACCGCGTGCCCGACCGCGAAAGCCACCGCCTTGAAGTTGCCGTCGCCCCCGATGTTCAGTTTGTCGAGAAGCACGCGGAGCCCGCCGAGGCCGCCTTGCAGGACGACGAGTGTGACGAGCCCATACGCTGCCCGGCGGACGTACCGGCGGGGTTCGAGCACGGTGTGCGCGAGGGCGATAGCGATGGCGAGAAGGCCCAGTACCGTCGCGGCAAGTCGGTGGGAGTGTTCGGCGAACTTATCGATTTCGGTGAGCCAGCCGGGCGGATTGACGGAGCCGTTGGAGAGCGGCCAGTCGAGGAACGCCATCCCGGCGTGGATGCTGGTCGTGAAGCCGCCCGCCTGGAGCACCAGGATCGACCACAGGAGCGCAAACAGGCACAGGCCGAACAAGCGGCGATTAGGCGTGGTACGGTCGGGCTCTCTCATCGGCGAAGAATGACGCGGGAAGTGGCCGCGGCGCAAATCCGTTTCCCGGAAACAACCCTTTCTTTAGGGCCGCCGATGAGGCCTATCAGCGATTCACGGCGGTGCGACCGAATGCGCGGATCTTCCCGACCAGATTCGTGAGCCCGTTGCGGCGATTAGGCGAGAGGTGCTGCGTGATGCCGACCGCGGCGAGGAAGTCGGCGTCCGTGTCGGCCACGGCCTGCGGGCTTTCGCCGTCGTAGAATTCGCAGACCAGCGAGGCCACACCCTTGGTGATCAAAGAATCGGCGTCGCACCGAAAGCGGCAGACGCCGTTCTCGACCGACGGAATGAGCCAGAGGTTCGATGTGCAGCCCTCGATTAGAAATATCTCGAGCTTCAGTTCGGCTGGCAGCGCCGGTAGGGATTTGGCCCGGTCGATGACATATTGGAACCGCTCATGGTGGTCGCCGAATGGTTCAAGTTCGGCGATGAGCTCTGCACGCTTGGCGGCGAGGGACATTTTAAAATCAGCGACCAGCGAGGGCCTCGGGGTCGAGGTTGCTGCGGATCAAAGGCGTCATGCTGGCTTCGAGGCGGCGGACGCGTTCAGCCGGAAGTTTTGATTCCGAGCGGAGCCATGCCACGCCGTCCTGCCAGACGACGGGGGAGGGGCGGCGCATGTTGAGCAGCAGCTCCAATTCGTCGGCGACGGACTTGCGGGTGCCGTATTCAGCCGTCTGGCCGGCGAGGATACGCGCGCTGATATAGTCGGCCCGCAGTTGGGAGTGGCGCGGGTGGGCGATGACGCCGGCTTCCAGGACGCGTACGGCGGAATCGCTGGCGCGAACCTGACGCAGATGGCGCCCGACGGAGCGGTAAGCCTCGGGCCCGAGATCTTTGGCCTTCAGGAATTCGGCGAGATAGCGGTCGCCGATGTCGTGGTCGCGCTTTTCCGAGGCGGCGTCTTGTTTGCGGCGCGAGTGGTAAGCGATGCCCAGAAGTGCCTGTACGATCGGCTCGTTGGATTTGAAGAATCCCCGGTCCGCGGCGACGACCTGCTGATACTGGATGATCACCTGGTTCGGATCTTCGCTGTTGAGCAGCGCTTCCAAGTGCAGGGCGGCGAAGGTCGCGCGTTCGAGATTATGATTGGCCGCTGAAGTCGCGATTGCGACGGTCAGGTTGGTGTAGCCTTTTTCCGCTGCAAAATTCGCGAGCGCGATCATCGCCGAAGAGCTGCCGGCATATTTTTCAAAAACCAGGCGCAGTTCTTTTTCGAAATCATCTTTCAGGCGGAGACGATCGAGCAGCTGGAGTTTTTGAATATGAGGGAAGGGCGCCTTCTCGTCGGCGGCGATACGCTCTTCCGTGACGGCCAAGGCGACCTTGGACTGGCCGAGAAGGATATGGAAGCGAGCGAGCTGAGAAAGGACGGCATCGCGGGCGCTGCCCTTGAAGGCGGAGGTCTTCGACTCAAGTAAGCTGATGGATTCCAGGGTCTTGCCCCCTTCGAAAAGAGCGCGAGCTTTGAGTAAAAGACCGCTAGGCTTGTCATCTAACCTGTTGGCAGTGATGATATTAACGGAATCTGGATATTTGCCCGTCCAGTAAAGCGAGGTGGCCACCGCCAGGGAGAGCGAATCACGGAGGTGGGCCGGGACATTCTTGGTATCGCGGAGCAACTTCAGGCCTTGATCAATGACTTCTTGATCGCGCTCCCGAGCCTGGAGTAACTGGAAATAGCGATCCAGGTAATCCTTGGTGAGCGCATCGTCGATCGGGAGAAACTCTAGACCATGCTGAAGGGTCTGAATCGCGTCATCCGTGCGATTCATGGATGTATGTAAGAAGTTGGCGTAGAATAGTTTAGCCTTAGCATTGGCCGGATTGCACCGCACCGCAATTTGGATCAAACGAAGCGCGTCAGCCTGCTGATTGAGCGCCTGGGCTTCCATTGCCTGTTTCGTGAAGTATTCCGAGAGTTGGTTAAGGTATTCCTGACGAAGGGTGGCGGCTTTGTCCGGCTGGTCCTCGATTTTGGTCAGCGCGAGCCGAACCATCTGTTTGATTGTAGGGTCTTTGATTAAGTCCGCCTTGATGTAGGTTTGGCGGGCATAGCTTAGCACAGACTCTTTGTCTTTCAGCGAGGGAATGCCTGCTAAAATGATGGTTTCGGCGTCATTATCCTCATTTTTAGCTCCTTCAACGGGTTTGGTTGCGGTCGGCAGCGCCGGTGACGCGCCCTGGGCCGGAGCAGACTGGGCCCACCCTTGAAGGCATGACATCCCGAGGAGAAGAGCGAAGAGGGGGCGAGCGGGGAGCATGAGAGGGGTTTTGAGTAATGGCGTGGGCACTGGAATTGTCCCGCCAAAAAAGGCGAGAGAGGGCGGTTGGAGGTAGCCGAGTAAAGAAACCTTAAAACCTAAGCACTTTCCTCTTGCATGAGGGGCCTCGACCCCTATGCCCAAACACTCTTTTCCCTATTTACCGAGGTCCATGCCTACCATCAACCAGCTCGTCCGTAAACCGCGTGTCCAACCCAAGGCCAAGTCGAAGTCGCCTGCCTTGAACAACTCGCCCTTCCGCCGCGGCGTCTGCGTGCAGGTCATGATCCGTACGCCCAAGAAGCCGAACTCGGCTCAGCGTAAGGTCGCCAAGGTGCGCCTGACCAACGGTCAGGAAGTCATCTCCTACATTCCCGACGAAGGCCACAAGCTCCAGGAGCACTCGGTCGTCCTCGTCCGCGGTGGCCGCGTGAAAGATCTTCCGGGCGTCCGTTACCACATCGTCCGCGGCCCCCTCGATTGCTCCGGCGTCGAGAAGCGTCGTCGCTCCCGTTCCAAGTACGGCGTCAAGCGCCCGAAGGAAAAGAAGGCCTAATCCGTTTCCGCACCCAACTCCCTTAGAATATGTCTCGTCGTCGCAAAGCAGCCAAGCGCGCCCACCTCCCGGACGCCCGCTATAGCAGCCCCCTCATCAGCCAGCTCATCAACGTCGTGATGAAGTCGGGCAAGAAGTCCATCGCCCAGGGTATCGTTTACGGCGCGATCGAGAAGGTCAGCGAAAAGCTGATGAAGGGTAACCCCGTCGAGCTGCTGCTCGGTGCCCTCGAGAACTGCCGTCCGAAGCTCGAAGTGAAGAGCCGTCGCGTCGGTGGCGCCACCTATCAGGTCCCGGTCGAAGTCTCCCCCGAACGCCAGAACAGCATCGCGCTGCGCTGGGTCGTCGCCGCCGCCGCCGGCCGCAAGGGAACCACGATGTCCGAAGCCCTCGCGGCTGAAGTCGTCGACGCTTACAACAACACCGGCAACGTGGTGAAGAAGCGCGAAGAAACGCACAAGATGGCCCAGGCGAACCGCGCCTTCGCTCACCTTAAGTGGTAATCTCCGACTGAATTAATTTTAGGCCGATACCTGGTTCCGACCATGTCCACCCTCTCTCCCCTCAATTCCCCGACCCGTGCGTTCCCGCTGGAGCACACGCGTAACATCGGCATCGCCGCGCACATCGACGCCGGCAAGACGACCACCACGGAGCGCATCCTCTTCTACACCGGCGTGGTGCACAAGATGGGTGAAGTCCATGACGGCACCGCCACTACCGACTGGATGGAGCAGGAGCGCGAGCGTGGTATCACGATCACCGCGGCCGCTATTTCCGCAGGCTGGAAGACGAAGGAAGGTCATTTCGCGAATATCGATCACCGTATCAACATCATCGATACCCCGGGTCACGTGGACTTCACGGCCGAGGTGGAGCGTTCGCTCCGCGTCCTTGACGGTGCGGTCGCCGTTTTCTGCGCCGTTGCCGGCGTGCAGCCCCAGTCCGAGACCGTCTGGCGCCAGATGAACAAGTACGGCGTTCCCCGCGTCGCCTTCGTCAATAAGATGGACCGCACCGGTGCCGATTATTTCGGCGCCGTCGACGACATCCGCGAAAAGCTTAAGGGCAACGCACACCCTCTCTTCATCCCGATCGGCCAGGGCGAAGACTTCAAGGGCATGATCGACCTGATCAAGAACACCGCCTACCTCTACGACGAAACCGATCCGAAGGGCATGAAGTTCGACACGATCGAAATCCCTGAGAATCAGAAGGCCGAAGCCAAACTCTGGCGCACCAAGCTCATCGAAGGTCTCGCTGACTTCGACGACGTGCTCGCCTCCAAGTATCTCGACGGCCAGGAAGTGACCATCGAAGAAATGCGCACGGGCATCCGCAAGGCCACCCTCTCGCTTAACTTCATCGGCGTAATCCCCGGTTCCGCTTTCAAGAACAAGGGCGTGCAGATGCTCCTCGACTGCGTCGTCGACTTCCTGCCTTCCCCCATCGACATGCGCCCCCAGAAGGCGTTCACCGACGACGGCGAAAAGGAAATCGCCATCGGTCCGGACGACAAAGCCAAGGTCACCGGCCTTTGCTTCAAACTTTGGTCCGACCCACACGTCGGCCAGCTCGTCTTCTACCGCGTGTATCGCGGACAGCTCAAGAAGGGCGAAGCACTTTACAATCCTCGCACCCGCAAGAACGAGCGCATCTCGCGCATCGTCCTCCTGCGCGCCATGGACCGCGAAGAAATCGACGTCGCCTACTCCGGCGACATCTGCGCAATCATCGGACCTAAGGATATCGCCACGGGCGACACCCTGACCGCCGAAGACGACTTGATCCTCGAGAAGACCACCTTCGCCGAGCCCGTCATCTCGATGTCCATCGAGCCGAATTCCAAGGGTGACCAGGAGCGTCTTTCCATCGGCCTGCAGCGCCTTGCTCAGGAAGATCCCACGTTCGTGGTCACCTCCAATCCTGAGACGGGCCAGACCCTTATCTCGGGCATGGGCGAGCTTCACCTCGAAATCATCGTTGACCGTCTTAAGCGCGAATTCCGAGTCGAAGCTAAGTCCGGAAAGCCCCAGATTTCCTACCGCGAGACCATCAACTTGGCCTCCGAAGGCGTGGGTAAGTTCATCCGCCAGTCGGGTGGTCGTGGTCAATACGGACACGTCGAAATCAAGCTCGAACCCAACCCAGTTGCCACGCGAGTTCCGGGCGAAAAAGGCGAGGAAGTCATTAGCGAGATCGTCGGCGGCGTTATCCCGAAGGAATTCATCAAGCCCGCGATTGAAGGCATCCGCGAAGCCGCCAATAACGGAACTGTCGCGGGTTACCCCGTCATCAACTTCAAGGCCCGCATTGTCTTCGGTTCTTTCCACGAAGTGGACTCCAATGAAATGGCGTTCAAGATGGCTGGCATCTTCGCTTTCAAGGAAGCGATGAAGGACGCCAAGCCAATCCTCCTCGAGCCTATCATGAAGGTCGAAGTCGTTACTCCGGAAGAATACCAGGGCGACATCATGGGTGACTTGAACCGCCGCCGCGGACAGATCCAGGGCATGGAAACCAAGGCCGGCCTCTGCAATATAGAAGCCCGCGTCCCGCTGGCTGAAATGTTCGGTTATTCCACGGACGTCCGCTCCCTGTCCAAGGGTCGCGCTTCCTACTCCATGGAGCCCGGCAACTACGAACAGGTGCCTGCCGGCATCCTGAAGCAGGTCGTCGAGACCTCCTCGCGCGCCCCGGCCCGCACCTAATTACCCCCAACACACCCGTTTCCCGATGGCCCGCACCAAAATCCGCATCAAGCTCAAAGGCTTCGACTATCGCATGGTCGACCAGTCCGCCAATGAGATCGTCGACACCGCTAAGCGCACCGGCGCCCGCGTCACCGGCCCCGTGCCGCTGCCGACCGACATTTCCCGCCTGACTGTCAATCGCTCCCCTCACGTCGACAAGAAGTCGATGGACCAGTTCGAAATCCGCACGCACAAGCGTCTGATTGAGATTATGGAGCCCAACGCCCAGACCGTGGACGAGCTAAAGAAGCTCAACCTACCTTCTGGGGTTGACATCAACATCGTAGTCTAACTCCTCAACCCTTCCACATTAACCTCTAACCCAACGCAGGCCGCCAACGCCCCTCTATCAGGACCAAGATTCCGCAAGGAAATCCCAAGCCTAATGCAGGTCAGCAATGACCAAACGGCCTCAACAGCCACCTGCCTCTTAGAAAATGAAACACCAGCTACTCGGTAAAAAAATCGGAATGACCCAGGTCTATGACGCGGAGAACAACCTCGTCCCTGTCACGGTCGTCCAAGCCGGCCCCTGTCCTGTCACCCAGGTCAAGACCGTCGACAAGGATGGCTATGATGCTGTCCAGATTGCCTTTGGTCCGCAGAAAGAGAGCCGCATGTCCGGCGGCGAGCTCGGCCACCTCCGCAAGGCGGGCGTAGCCCCCCACACGCATCTTCACGAAATTCGCCAGCCTGGTGCCTCCGAGGCCAAGGTCGGCGACGTCATTACCGTCGAGAAGTTCACCGCGGGCCAGATGGTCGACGTCATCGGCACCGTCAAAGGTCGCGGCTTCCAGGGCGTCATGAAGCGCCATAACATGGATGGCCAGCCTGACTCCCACGGTCACATGATGCACCGCCGAATCGGCTCGATCGGCATGCGTCAGACTCCTGGTCACGTCTTTAAGGGCAAGCGTATGCCGGGCCACATGGGCCAGGTGCAGCGTACCGTCCAGAATCTCCGCGTCGTTCAAGTCCTCGCTGAGAAGAACCTTCTGCTCATCAAGGGCAGTTTCCCCGGCGCCAACGGCGAGGTTGTCCTCGTTCGTCCGGCCAAGAAGGCCATCGCCGCCAAGTAACCCATCCAGCATCTCAGCGTTATGAAGCTCAAAGTTTACAAGCCCGACGGATCCGCCTTCACCGAGAAGGAATTCGACATCCCTTCTTTCGAAGGCGACAAGGGCGTGGCCCTGCTCAAGCAGGTTATCGTCTCCTACCAGGCCAACAAGCGCCAGGGCACTTCCAAGACCAAGGACTACGGCGAAGTTTCCGGTTCTGGTAAGAAGATGCTCCCGCAGAAGGGTTCCGGCGGCTCTCGCCACGGCGACAAGCGCGCTCCCCAGCTTTACAAGGGTGGTATCGTCTTCGGCCCCCGTCCTCGCGACTGGTCCAAGACGATCACGGCCCAAGCTAAGAAGATCGCGCTCCAGCGTGCTCTCTTCGAGCTCGCTGCCGACGGCGGCATCTCGGTCATCGAGAAGTTCGAAGTGTCCCAGCCGAAGACCAAGGTCTTCGTCAAGGTCCTCTCCAACGTCAGTCCGGCAGGCAAGCGACTCCTCGTCGTCGACAGCTCTTGGTCCGACTCCGTGGTGCGTGCCAGCCGCAATATCAGCCGCGCCATCTTCTCCAATTCCTCCAACCTCAACGCTCTCGATCTTGTGCGCACCCCGCGCATCCTGATCTCGGAAGAAGGCCTCAAGAAGGTCCTCGAGCGCGCCAAAAACTAAGTCGTACTAACATGAAGCCCGCTTCTGAAATCATCCTTCGCCCGATCCTGACCGAAAAGGCCTCCGGACTCGCCGAACATAACAAGTACGTCTTCGAGGTCCTTCCTGGCGCTGACCGTGCTCAGATCAAGAAGGCCATCGAGGCCTCCTTTAAGGTGACCGTCGAAAAGATCAACATGCTCATCCGTAAGGGCAAGCTGCGCCGCAGCCGCCTTTCCGGTGGATCGATCTTCACGGAGACGAACTCCCGCCGCGCCATCGTCACCCTCAAGAAGGGCGACGTCATTTCCCTCGCCTAATCTCGGAGCCGACCAGCCATGCCCATCGTCACTCATCGTCCCATCACTCCCGGCACGCGCTTCCTCGTGCGCGTCAAGACCGAGGGTCTGCACGCAGGCCGCCCGGAACCGACTCTCACTGAGAGCAATCACCGTGCCATGGGCCGTAATTGCTACGGCCGCATCACCTCTCGTCGTCGTGGCGGAGGTCATAAGAAGCTTTACCGCACCATCGACTTCCGTCGCGACCGCATCGATCAGCCGGCCACCGTCATTCGCATCGAATACGATCCGAACCGTACGTCTCACCTGGCCCTCATCGAGTACGCCGACAAGACCCTGAACTACATCCTTGCTCCGGATGGACTCAAGGTCGGCGATAAGGTTGTCAGCACGAACACCCCGCAGGAGCAGCTCTCTCCGGGCCTTTCCCTGCCTCTGCGCCTAATCCCTCCGGCCACGTTCATCCATTGCATCGAGATCGGACCTGGCAAGGGCGGACAGCTCGCCCGCTCTGCTGGCGGTTTCGCCCAGCTGCTCGGCCTTGAAGCCGGCCGTGCGATTCTTCGCATGCCTTCCGGTGAACAGCGTTATCTCAACGCCGATTGTCGCGCCACTGTCGGTATCGTCGGCAACGTCGATCACCATAACGCCAGCCTCGGTAAGGCCGGTCGTAGCCGCTGGAAGGGCATTCGCCCTCGTCAGCGTGGTATGTCCATGAACCCTGTCGATCACCCGAACGGTGGTGGCGGTGGTAAGAAAAAGGGCGGCGGCGGTCGTCAGCACCTCAAGTCCCCATGGGGACAGCTCGCGAAGGGCTTCCCGACGCGCACCAAGGCGAAGGCCTCCAACAACCAGATCATCCTTCGCCGTAACGGCCGGAAGGTGAAGCAGGTCTAACCCCTACCAAGCAATCTCACCATGGCACGCTCTCGTAAAAAGGGTTTCTATGTCGACGCTCACCTCGTCGACAAAGTGACCGTCGCCCAGAAGGCCAACAGTCGCAAGCCGATCAAGACCTGGTCTCGCCGCTCGACGGTTACCCCTGACTTCATCGGTCTCAATCTTGAGGTTCACAACGGCAAGGCCTTCGTTCCCGTCTATGTGACGGAAAACATGGTCGGCCATAAGCTCGGAGAGTTCGCCCCTACGCGCACCTTCCGCCAGCACACCCAGCCTTCCCGTAAGGAAGCCCAGTAAGCCATACCGTGCGCGCCGCCTTTTCCATGTCCGCCCTTCTCGTCGCCGCCACCGCGGTCGGCGCGGAAGTCCGCGTTCTGGGTTCGGCGGAAGCGGACGGCAAGGCTCCGGTCGTTGCGGTCATCACCGCCCGCGCGACGGATTTGGTTGTCTTGGATGGCGGACACGACCGCGGCTTCCGCCCGGGCACTGTCTGTAATGTGAGTCGTGATGGACGCGCCTTCGGTGCCGTCGTCATCGCCGAAGCCGGTCGTCACCGCTCGGTCGCTCTCATCCTCTCCCTCGACGCCTCCGCCCAGATTTCTTCTGGCGACCTTGTCTCCCCTCGCGCCAATCCCCGCATCTGAACACCCATTTAACTAACGTCATGGAAGTACACGCCACCACCCGTTTCGCCCGCATGTCGCCCCAGAAGGTGCGAGAAGTCGCGCGCCAGATCCAAGGCCTCCCGGCCGAGGAAGCCATCCAGCTCCTGCGCTTCATCCCTCGCAAGTCCGCGCGCCTGCTCGGGAAGACCCTCGCCAGCGCCATCGCTAACGCCGAGAACAACCACAACCTTTCCAGCAGCGATCTCGTGATCGTCTCCGCTACGGTCAACCAGGGTCCGGTCATCAAGCGTTCGATGCCGGCTGCCCGCGGTTCCGCTCACCCTATCCACAAATCCATGAGCCACATTCGTGTCTCCCTGGGTTCTGCCACCAAGTAATTTCGCACAATGGGCCAGAAAGTAAATCCTATCGGCTTCCGTCTAGCCGTCCGTCGCAACTGGGAATCCCGCTGGTACGCCACCAAGCGCGACTTCCCCGCCAACATCCTGGAGGACTACCGCATCCGCACGTTCCTCAAGGAAAAGCTCCGCCAGGCTGCCGTGCCCCGCATCTTCATCGAACGCGCCGGCCAGAAGGTCCGCGTGCGTATTTGGACCGCCCGCCCGGGTGTTGTCATCGGCCGCAAGGGCGATGAACTTAAGAACCTCCGCGCCGAGATCCAGAAAGTCGCCGGCAAGGCCCGCATCGACGATATCATCCTCGAAGTGAACGAAGTGAAGCGCCCCGACCTCGTGGCCCAGCTCGTCGCCGAGAATATCGCCCTGCAGCTCGAACGCCGCATCTCCTTCCGTCGCGCCATGAAGAAGGCCGTCCAGACCACCATGACCAACGGTGCCGATGGTATCCGTATCCGCCTCGGCGGTCGTCTCGGTGGCGCTGAAATCGCCCGCGTCGAGTCCGCTCGCGTCGGTCGCGTCCCTCTCCACACCCTCCGCGAAAACATCGATTATGGTTTCACGGAAGCCCGCACCCTGGCTGGTAAGGTCGGCATCAAGTGCTGGATCTGCGCCAAGGACTCCGAGTTCTAAGCCTCAACGTACACCTCCGACTTTAACTAGACCAACATGGCCAATCTCCAACCCGCCCGCACCAAGTGGCGCAAGCACCGCAAGGGCAAGATCCGCGGCAACGCCACGGCCTGCAACACGCTTTCGTTCGGCGATTTCGGCATCCAGTCCCTGGACCGTGCCCGCCTCCCTGCGAATCAGATCGAAGCCGCCCGTATCGCCATCTCCCGTTCGCTGAAGCGTAAGGGCAAGATGTGGATGCGCATCTTCCCTCACACCCCTGTGACCCGTAAGCCTGCCGAAGTCCGAATGGGCTCTGGTAAGGGCAGCGTCGAGTACTACGTCTCCGTCGTCAAGCCGGGCACGATGCTCTTCGAAGTCGGTGGTGTAACTATCACCGTCGCCCGCGAAGCCATGCGCCTCGCTGACACCAAGCTGCAGGTCCGCTGCCGCTTCGTCGCCCGCGAAGAGCTCGAAAAGTATTGATGCTTCCGGCCCTGAACACTCATAACTGACCCTTTTCACCGATGTCCAACTACCGGAAAGACAAGCCCACCGCCGCCACTGCCATCCGCCCTCTGGCGCCGGCCGAACTGCAGAAGCGTATTCGCGAAGCCCGCGAAGAGCTCCTCAGCCTCCGCCTCAAGCAGGCTACTGGCGCCGTCGAGAACCCCGCCCGCTTCCGCGCCCTGCGCCGCGACGTGGCTCGATGCATGACCGTCCTTTCCGGCAAGTCCGTTGCCGTTAAGAAGAAGTAACCCATAACCCGAACCGATTTCCCGATGTCCGAGTCCCGCTCCAACCGTAAGACCCTCCTGGGTCTGGTCGCCTCCCGTTCCGGAGACAAGACCGTCAAGGTCAACTTCCAGTACACCGTGCCTCACCCCGTCTACGGGAAAGAAGTGAAGCGCCGCACCGTCCTGCACGCTCATGATGAAAAGAATGAGTGCAAGGCCGGCGATAAGGTCGAAATCATGGAAACCCGCCCCCTCTCGAAGCTCAAGCGCTGGCGCGTGATCCGCGTCGTCGAAGCCGCGAAGATCGCCGCCCAGTCCATCGAAGACTGAAGCCAGGCCTACCCTCCTAAGACCTTTATAACATGATTCAGATGCTTTCTCGGCTCGAAGTAGCCGACAACACCGGGGCCCGCAGGGTCCGCATGATCCGCCGCCTCGGTCAGCTGACCGATACCGCTGGCGTGGGCGATATCATCATCTGCTCCGTCAAGGATTCCACTCCTGACGCTCAGGTGAAGAAGGGCTCCGTCTGCCGGGCTGTCATCGTCCGTACCGTCGCTCCCATCCGCCGCGCGGATGGCAGTTATCTCCGCTTTGATACCAATGCCGTCGTCATCCTCGACGAAAATGGTAACCCCAAGGGCACCCGCATCTTCGGGCCCGTTGCTCGCGAACTCCGCAGCAAGAACTTCATGAAGATCATCTCCCTCGCTCCCGAGGTACTCTGAAAACCATGTCCAAGACCGACATCAAGAAAGGTGACGAAGTCGTCGTCATCGCCGGCGCCGAAAAAGGCAAGCGCGGCAAAGTCGTCAGCTATAACCGTGCTGACGAACGCCTCACCATCGAAGGCCTCAACCTCGTCAAGCGCCACCTGAAGCGCACGCAGGACGGGCAGGGCGGCATCACCGAACGTGAAGCCCCCATCCATCGCTCCAACGTGATGCTCGGCTCCCTCTGGGACGCCCGTCGCGCCAAGAAGCCGGCCAAGGCCGCCAAGAAATAATCCAGACGAAACCACCCGAGATTTAATACGCTAATGGCAACTGTCCCTTACCTCAAGAAGGTCTACCTCGAGAAGGTCGTCCCCGATCTCATCAAGAGCCGCGGCTACAAGAACGTTCACCAGGTTCCTAACCTGAAGAAGATCGTCATCAATTCTGCTTTCAAAGCCGAAGCCGACAAGGGCCACATGGCCGAAGTCGTCAAGGATATCACCAAGCTTTCCGGCCAGAAGCCGATTATCACCAAGGCCTCCAAGTCTGTCGCCGCCTTTAAGGTGCGCGAAGGCATGCCGTTGGGTTGCGTCGTCACCCTTCGTGGCGCCCGCATGTGGGAGTTCTACCTCCGCCTCACCGCGGTGGCACTTCCGATGATTCGCGACTTCCGCGGCACCTCCAACCGCCTCGACGGTCGCGGCAACTACTCCCTCGGCATCGCGGACCATACGATCTTCCCTGAGACCCAGGCCGACGGTTCCCAGCGCGCCAACATCGGTATGGACGTCATTATCGTGACCTCTGCGCAGACCGATGATGAAGGCCGTGAACTGCTTCGCCTCCTCGGCATGCCGTTCCGTCGCTCCAGCACGGCTGACGCCGCCGCCACCGCCACCGCCGCCGTCAAGGCCTAACCCTCCAACTCCTTACCAGCATGGCCAAGAAGTCCGTCATCCAGCGCGCCCTCAAGCGCGACCGCCTCGTCAAGAAGCACGCCGTCAAGCGTGCCGAATTGAAGAAGATCCTGTCCGACCCGAAGACCACCGAGGAGGCGTTTTACGACGCTCAGCGCAAACTCGCTAAGCTCCCTCGTAACTCTTCCAAGGTTCGACACAAGAACCGCTGCTCCATCTCTGGCCGACCTCGTGCGTTCATCCGCAAGTTCGGTCTCTCCCGTATCACCTTCCGTGAGCTCGCGCTCAACGGCCAGATTCCCGGCGTCACCAAGGCCTCCTGGTAATCCAACAGAAAAACAAAACCATGTCCGCTTCTACTGACACCGTCGGGGATTTCCTGACCTCTATCCGCAACGCTTCGCAGGCCAACAAGGCCGCGATTACCGTCCAGTGGTCCCGTCTCCGCGAGGGTCTCGCAAAGATCCTGGTCGACGCCGGTTATATCACCAACGCCCGCAAGGGTGAACGTGAAGGCCTCCCTGTGCTCGAAATCACCCTTAAATACGTCGCTGGCGTTCCTGCCATCACGAGTATCGAGCGCGTCTCGACCCCTGGTCGCCGCGTTTACGCAGGTTACTCCTCTGTCCCGAAAGTCATCGGTGGCATGGGCGTCTCCATCCTCACCACATCCCGCGGCGTCATGACTGACGCCGAAGCCCGCCGCCAGAAGGTCGGTGGCGAACTCCTGGCCAAGGTCTGGTAAAGACCCGACCCCAACCCTAAACAAGAAACGTCATGAGCCGAATTGGTAAGCAGCCCGTCAATATCCCCGACAAAGTCACTGTTGCCGTCAAAGGCAATGTTGTCGTCGTCAAGGGGCCCAAGGGCGAACTCTCAAAGCCCTTCCCGAAGGAAGTCGGCGTCGTCGCCGACGCCAAGGTCGTCAACGTCACTGACCTCACCGAGGTCAAGGATAAGGACGGAAAAATCACCAAGCCCGGCTCCGCCGGTGCCCTTCACGGGACGATCCGCGCGATCATCCGTAACATGGTCGAAGGCGTAACCACCGGTTACTCCAAGACCCTTCTCATCGAAGGCGTCGGCTTCAAGGCCGCGCTCAAGGGCAACGTACTCGACCTCGCGCTGGGCTATTCCCACCCGATTCGCTACACCGTCCCCCCCGGCGTTAATGTCGTCGTCACCGATGGTACGAAACTCCTCATCACCGGAGCCGATTGCCACATGGTCGGCCAGGTCGCCGCCTCCATCAAGCTCTACAAGCCCGTCGAGCCATACAAGGGCAAGGGTGTCCGCGTTGAAGGTGAATACGTCCGCCGCAAGGAAGGCAAGAAGACGGCCTAATCCGCTAGCTCACACATTCCATGAAACTGCAGAAGAAGAATCTCCTGGCGCAGAAGCGCCGCTGGCGCATCCGCAAGACGGTTCGCGGCACCGCCGCTCGTCCCCGCTTGGCCCTCAAGATGACCCACATGCATCTTTATGCTCAGGCTATCGACGACGACAAGGGTGTGACCCTCGTCTCTCTCGCCACCACCTCGAAGGATCTCCGCGGCCAGAAGCTGCGTCCGACCGTCGCGGGTGCCACCTCGTTCGGCACTGCCTTCGGCGCAAAAGCGAAGGCCGCCGGCGTCACCACGGTTGTCTTCGACCGCGCCGGTCGCCGCTACCACGGAACCGTCAAGTCGTTCGCCGAAGCCGCCCGTCAGGCCGGCCTGAGCTTCTAATTTCATGAGCGAAGAAATCAAAGCCCCTGCGGCCCCTGCCGCTCCCGCCGCCCCTGGCGCCCCTGGCCGTTCCGGTCCTGGTGGCGATCGTCGTGGTCCCGGCGGCCCTGGTGGCCCTGGTGGCCGACGCAGTGGTCCTGGCGGACCTGGCCGTGGTCCACGTCGCGACAATCGTAACGACGCTCCGGCGTCTGAATACAACGACAAGGTCGTCCACATCAACCGTTGCTCGAAGGTCGTCAAAGGCGGCCGTCGTTTCAACTTCGCTGCGCTCGTCGTGGCTGGCGACGGCAAGGGCCGCGTTGGCGTGGGTTACGGCAAGGCCAAGGAAGTCCCTGATGCTATCCGCAAGGGTACCGATCGTGCTCACCGCGCCCTCGTTCGCGTTAATCTCCGCGGTAACACCATTCCTCACGAAGTTGTCGGCCATGCTGACGGCGGCGTTGTCATGCTTCGGCCGGCTGCTCCTGGCACCGGTCTGATCGCTGGCGGCGGCGTTCGTGCGGTCCTGGAAGTTGCCGGCTACAAGGACGTCCTTTCGAAGTCCATGGGTTCCAATAACCCTCAGGCCATCGTGAAGGCCACCTTGGACGGTCTGTCCAAGCTCCGCACCCTCGAACAAATCAAGGCCCTTCGCGCCTAAGCGAAAACCAAAGACATGAAGCTCCATTCTCTGCCCGCTATCAAGGGCTCAACGCATCGCCATAAGGTGCTCGGCCGCGGTCGCGGTTCGGGTCACGGCAAGACCTCCGGTCGTGGTCACAAAGGCATGAAGGCCCGCTCCGGCGGCGGTCATCGCCCCGGCTTTGAAGGCGGCCAGATGCCCCTTTACCGTCGTCTGCCCAAGCGCGGCTTTAACAACGTCAACCGCATTGATTACGAAGTGCTGAACGTCCGTGACTTCGAAGAACTCGAAGGCAAGTCCTTCGGTCTCGAAGAACTCAAGGCCGCTGGGGTGCTTCGTTCCGCAGCCCTCCTTCTCAAGATCCTCGGCACGGGAGAAATCACTCGCGCCGTGACCGTCAAGGCCCACCGTTTCTCCGAATCCGCCAAGGCGAAGATCGAGAAAGCCGGCGGAAAGGCGATTCTGATCGAAGTCAAGAAGTCGGCCACCGCCGCTGAGTGAGCCTCGGCTCGCCCTCCTCCTCGATGTTCTCGGCCTTCGCCAACTGCTGGAGGATTCCTGAGCTCAGGGCTCGGCTGATCGCGACCGTTGCACTGGTTTTCGTGGCCCGTATCGGCGCGAATATCCCGTTGCCCGGTATCGATCCGAAGGACATCATGGACTACTACCACTCGATGGCTGACAAGTCGTCGGGTGGTGTGGTGGCCATGTATAACATGTTCACGGGTGGCGCACTCCTCAAGGGAGCCGTCTTCTCGTTGGGCATCATGCCTTACATCAGCGCGTCGATCATCATGCAGTTGATGTCGGCCGTCGTTCCTTCCATCGCGCGCCTCCAGCAGGAAGGTGAAGTCGGACGTCAGAAGGTCGCCCAATACTCTCGCTACCTGACGATTCTCATCGCGGTCGTGCAGTCAGCTTTGCTACTGGGGGCGTTCTGCAATCCTCAGCAGGTCGGCCAGGCCCTCGGTCTCGGAAGCTTCACGGGAACCATCGTGGTGATGCAGAGCAAGACCCTCTTCGTCTGCCTGGGCGTCTGCCTCCTTACTTCGGGTGCGATCGTCATGCTTTGGCTCGGTGAGCAAATCACCCAGCGCGGCATCGGTAACGGAACGTCCGTCCTCATCACGGTCGGTATTCTAGCCGACATCCCTGGAGCGCTCACTTCTTTCGTCGACATGACTTTCGGTGGAAAGGTTGGTGCCGGTGTGGTCAATTCCCACGGCTGGGAGAAGGCCGCCGGGATGATCCTCCTTTTCGTGGCCGTCACCGCGGCGATGGTCGCCATTAACCAGGCCGTCCGGAAGATTCCTATTCAGTACGCTCAGCGCATGGTCGGCCGAAAGATGTACGGTGCGCAGACGAACTATCTCCCGCTCAAGGTGAATTACGCGGGCGTGATGCCTGTGATCTTCGCTGGTGCCATCATGAGTTTCCCGCCCATGTTGCTCAATCCCTTGAGCACCCTGAGCCCCACGCTCGCGTTCCTGCACGACTGGTCAGCTTTCTTCTCCCGCAACAACGGTTTCTATTACGGCGTCTACGCCGTGCTCATCTTCGGCTTCAGTTATTTCTGGATCAGCATCATGTTCCGACCGGTGCAGATCGCCGATGACCTGAAGAAGAATAACGGCTATATCCTTGGCGTTCGCCCGGGCGAGCACACCGCCCAGTTCTTGGATTTCGTGATGACCCGCCTGACTCTGGCCGGGTCGATTTTCCTGCTGATTATCGCACTGATGCCGGATCTCTTCATCTCGCAGCTGGGCTTCCCGATGCGTCTGGCCACTTTCCTCGGCGGAACCGGCGGCCTGATCACCGTCGGAGTCATGCTCGACACTATGCGCCAGGTGGAGACGTATCTTCTGCAGCGTAACTACGAGGGCTTCTTGAAGAAGGGCCGTATCGGGGGCGTCCCAGTTCCAGCCGCGAGCCTTCGTTCTGATTCCGAGAACTCCGCCTTGGGGTCGCTCGAGAAGACCTGCCTGATCCTTTTCCTGCTGGGTGTTGTGGCCTGGGGCCTCAACCATTGGGGTGCGTTCGCTCGCTAAGCTTAGCTGGCAATGATTGATCTGAAGTCGGCCGAGGACGTGAGTCGCATGCGCGCCGCCTGTGCGGCCGCCGCCCGCGTGCTGCACGACCTTGCGACTTTGGTGGTGCCAGGTATCTCGACCTCAGGACTCGACTCCGCCGCCCGTGGCCTGATGGCCCGGCACGGCTGCGAGAGCGCCTGCCATGGCTACGTCGTGGGGCGCCTAAGCTACCCCGGCTATGTCTGTATTTCGCTCAACGACGAAATCGTCCACGGCATCGGCGCCGTCGATCGCATCGTTCGCGAGGGTGACTTGGTGTCCCTGGATGTGGTCGTCCGCCGCGATGGCTTCATTGGTGATAACGCTCGTACTATCATGGTGGGGGCAGTCGCGCCGCAGGCCCGTCAGCTCTGCCTAGATACAGAAAAATCCCTCATGGCTGGCATCGCCGCCGTCAAACCAGGCAACAGGGTGGGGGATATCTCCGCCGCCATTCAGGGGGCCCTGGCCGCCGGCGAATATGGCATTGTCCGTGATTTCGTCGGCCATGGCGTCGGCCGTAAAATGCACGAGGAGCCGCAAATCCCCAATTACGGCAAAGCAGGAACTGGACCTAAACTGTTACCTGGTATGGCTTTAGCAATTGAGCCTATGGTAAATTTAGGCTCCCATAAGATCGTCATGGCATCCGACGGGTGGACCGCCCGGACGGCTGACGGCAAGGTCTCGGCGCACTTCGAGCACACCGTTTTAGTCACAGAAAACGGGGCAGAAATCCTGACCCTCGTTTAAACCTCATTTTTTGCTTTCAAATCCCACCAGAACCTCCAAGTTCCGACCTCTTTCCCACCTTCCAAACAGCACGGACACCATGCCTCGAATCCTCGGCGTAGACATTCCCAATAACAAGAAAGTAGAGATCTCTCTCCGCTATATCTATGGCATCGGCCCCTGCCGCGCCACAGAGATCTGCGATGCTCTAGGCTTCGATCCCGCCATGCGGGCTCAGAACCTTTCCGAGGAGCAGCTGAACAAGATCGTCGAGTACATCGTGCGCATGGGCTATAAGTGCGAAGGCGACCTACGCCGCGACATCGCCCAGAACTTGAAGCGCCTTCAGGCCATTAAGTGCTACCGCGGTCTCCGCCACTTCCGCGGCCTCCCGGTTCGCGGACAGCGTACGCGCACCAACGCCCGTACCCGCAAGGGCAAGCGCAAGACCGTCGGCGTCGCCGCCGCGCCTGCCAAGTAAGCCGAAGATTTTTAACACTAACATTATTTTACGATGAGCGAAGAAGCCCCCAAGACCCCCAAGGTGAAGAAGCCCAAGGCCCCTGCCGCCGACGCTTCCGCCGCCGCGCCCGAAGTCACCGCACCTGCGGCTGCTCCGGTCGAAGGCGCCGCACCTGAGCGCAAGGAGATCACCGCCAAGGAATTGCTTGGTGAAGAACTCGGTGAAGTGAAGGTTCGTCGCGCCAAGGGCTCGAAGAACATCACCACTGGCATCTGCCACATCCTGGCCACTTTCAATAATACCAAGGTCACCATCACGGACGCCAACGGCAACGTGATCTCCTGGGGTAGCGCTGGCCGCCACCAGTTCCGCGGCTCCCGTAAGTCCACCGCCTACGCTGCCCAGGTCGTCTGCTCTGAGGCCGCCAAACTCGCCATGGCCCACGGACTCAAGGATGTCTCCGTCCGCGTCAAGGGTCCGGGCATGGGCCGCGACAGCGCCATCCGCGCCCTGCAGGTCCTCGGCCTGAACGTCACTTCCATTCTCGATACGACGCCTATTCCGCACAACGGCTGCCGCCCGCCCAAGCGTCGCCGCGTCTGATCGTTTCCGCTTTCCGCATCACCGTCCGGCTATGGCAAACCGGGCGGGTCCTCCCAATCCGCCAACTATCCAAATAATACCAAACCATGTCCCGCTATACTGGACCCACCACGAAGCTTAACCGTCGCTTCGGTCAGAACATTTTCCCCACCTCCAAGGGTGAGGAGCGTCGTCCGTACCCTCCGGGTATCCACGGCAAGACCACGCGCCGCAAGGTGTCGGAATACGGTGTCGGCCTCAATGAGAAGCAGAAGCTTCGCATGATGTACGGCCTCACCGAGAAGCAGTTCCGTCTCTCGTTCGCCCGCGCTAAGCGCATGGGCGGCGTCGCCGGCGATAATTTCCTGCGCATTCTCGAGACCCGCCTCGACAACGTCGTCTTCCGCCTTGGTTTCGCCAATTCTCGCTCAGCCGCCCGCCAGCTCGTGGCCCACGGTCATATCCGCATCAACGGACATAAGGTCGACGTCGCCAGCTACGCCACGTCCCCTGGTGAAAAGATCGAAGTCCGCGACCGCACCTCCTCCAAGCAGCTCGCGACGCGCGCTGTCGAAGAAGGTCAGGGTCGTTCGGCTCCCGCTTGGCTCGTCGTCTCTCCTGAACAACTCAACGGACAGATCGTCCGCGAGCCCGCCAAGGAAGAACTGCCTTCGGACGTCAACGTCCAGATCATCGTCGAATTCTACAGCCGCTGATCGCCCCAACAAAACCACACTAGGAACTACAGATATGACCAAGCGCCTCGGACAATTCCAACGCCCCAAGAACCTCAAGAAAGAGGAATCTTCGGCCACGACCACCTACGCCAAGTATTTCGCCGATCCTTTCGAGACCGGCTTCGGCCACACCATCGGCAACTCCCTTCGCCGCATCCTGCTCAGCTCCATCGAAGGAGCCGCGATCTCCGCGGTGACAATCGAAGGCGTCCAGCACGAATTCCAGCCCATCGAGGGCGTGGTCGAAGACGTCACCGAAATCGTCCTCAACCTCAAGAAGGTGCGCATTCGCACCGAGGCCAATAAGCGCGAGGCCTTCAAGGGTACGATCGACGTCAATAAGACCGGCGCCGTGAAGGCTTCGGACATCAAGTTTGAAACCAAGGGTGCCACCGTCAGCCTCGTCAATCCTGACCAGGTGATCTGCACCTTGGATCGCAAGCGTCGTTTCTACGCTGACTTCGAAGTCACCGTAGGTCGCAGCTGGGCTTCCGCCGAGGAGAACAAGAAGGCCGAACAGGCCATCGGTTCCATCCCCGTCGACTCGCTCTTCTCTCCTGTCACCCTCGTGAAGTATTCCGTCGAAAGCACCCGCTCGGGTGACAAGACCGACTACGATAAGCTCGTCCTCGAAATCTCGACGGACGGCCGCATCACCCCAGACGAAGCCCTCAAGGAAGCGTCCGCGATTCTGCGCCATCACCTCGAAGTGTTTGACACCGTCGCTGCCGACTCCGTCGAATTCGAAACTGGCCACAAGGAAATCAGCGAAGAGACCAACCGTCTCCGCAAGCTGCTCAACATGTCGGTCAATGAAATCGAGCTTTCCGTCCGTGCTGCCAATTGCCTCAACAACGCCAACATCAATACGGTCGGCGAACTGGCGATGAAGACCGAGCAGGAGATGCTCAAGTACCGTAACTTCGGCAAGAAGTCCCTCAATGAGATCAAAGCCAAGCTCGAACAGCTTGGCCTGTCCCTCGGACAGAAAATCAACGAGGGCCTGCTCGACAAGGGCGTCAACGCATAATCCGGACCGCACCCTACACTCATGCGTCACCGCTCCCACAATCACGTTCTCGGCGTCAAGACGGCTCACCGCCGCTCGCTTATCGCCAATCTTGCTGCCGCGTTGTTCACCAATGCGCGCATCACGACGACCCTATCGAAGGCCAAGGCACTGCGTCCCTACGCCGAGCATCTGGTCACCTTCGCTAAGAAGGCCGAGCAGTCTACGGACAAGTCCGTTAAGTTGCACTACTACCGCCTCGCGCTCGCCAAGATGCGCAACGAAGACGCCTGCCAGCTGCTTTTTAAGAAGCACGTTCAGCAGTTCCTTTCCCGCAACGGTGGATACACTCGTATCTACAAGCTCGGCGCCCGTAAGGGTGACGCGGCTGAAACCGCCCTCATCGAGCTGGTGGCTAAGGACGACAAGTCCCCGGCCATGACTCCGAAGGCTAAGACCGCCCGCAAGCCCAAGGCCAAGAAAGAAGCCGCCGCGGCTCCCGCTCAGGCCTAAGCTTCCCAGCCAGGCTTGAACCCGAGACGCGTCCGCCCCCAGGCGGCGCGTCTCGCCTTTTTAGAACCTGCCCCCGCCTTTCATGCTCCAGACCGTCGACCTCGGTGTCTTCCTGGCCTTCCTGGCCGGACTGGCCGCGTTGGTGCTCCTGGGTCTCCAGGCCTGGTATGATCGCCGGGATGTCCTGCTGGCTGACCATCGCCGGATTAACTCCTCCTTTTCCTGTGTCCGCTGCAACGTAATCTATGTCCGCCCCCGCCGTCGCGAAGAGGCGGTTTGCCCGCGTTGTGGATGGAACAATGTTCGCCTCAAGTTCTGAATCCTCCTAACTTCCCACTATGGCTCCCCAGTCCATCGCTATTCTCGATTTTGGCTCTCAGTTGACCAAGGTCATCGCCCGCCGGGTCCGCGAATGCAACGTACACTCCCGCATCTATCCTTTCGGCGTGTCGCCGGAGACGCTGCGCGCCGACGGAGTCGTCGGAGTGATTCTTTCTGGCGGCCCGGATAGCGTGAAAGCCAAGGGCTCGCCTCACCCTAATCCAGCGATATTCGATATGGGCCTGCCCGTGCTGGGTATTTGCTACGGCGTCCAACTGATGGGCCAGATGCTCGGCGGCAATGTCGCCAGCAGCAGCCACCGTGAATACGGCCACGGGGTTCTATCGTTCCGCAAGGGCTCGCAGCTTCTGCAAGGGCTCAAGTCTCCGTTGCGTGTCTGGAATTCGCACGGCGACAAGATCACGCGCCTGCCGCGCGGCTTCAAGGCCGTCGCCGCCACCGAAAATTCCGAGTGCGCCGTTATCGAGGACAAGCAGCGCCGCTTCTACGGCATCCAATTCCACCCGGAAGTCGCCCATTCCGAGCGCGGGATTGATATCCTGCGCAACTTCCTTTTCCGCATCTGCCGCTGCAAGGCCACGTGGAAAATGGATGACTACGTCGACACCGCTGTCCGCGAAATCCGGGAGAAAGTGGGCGATGCTCAGGTCATTCTGGGTCTCTCCGGCGGCGTCGACTCCTCGGTCGCAGCAGCGCTTATCCAGCGTGCCATCGGCAAGCAGCTGACCTGCGTCTTCGTGGACAACGGCCTGCTGCGCTTGAACGAGCGTGCCCAGGTTGAGAAGATGTTCCGCGGCAAATTCAAGGTCGACCTGCGCGTCGTCGATGCCTCGTCCGTCTTCTTGCGCGAACTCAAGGGCGTCACCGACCCCGAACGCAAGCGGAAGATCATCGGACACGAGTTCATTAAGGTCTTCGAGCGCTCGATCAAAGAGGTCCAGAGCAAGAAAAAGGGTAAGGTTGAATTCCTCGCCCAAGGCACGCTCTACCCGGACGTGATCGAGTCGCTTTCACCGAACGGCGGACCCGCCGCGACCATCAAGAGCCACCACAACGTCGGCGGCCTTCCCAAGCACATGAAGCTTAAGTTACTCGAGCCCTTGCGCGAACTTTTCAAGGATGAGGTGCGCGCCTTGGGCGAAGCCCTCGGCCTGCCTCATGACATGGTCTGGCGTCACCCATTCCCGGGGCCGGGCCTCGCCGTGCGCGTCTGCGGTGAAATCACCAAGGAGCGATTGGAAGTGCTTCGCAAGGCCGACGACATCTTTATCAGCGAGCTGCGCACCTCTGGGCAGTACGCCAAGGTGTGGCAGGCGTTCGCGGTATTCCTGCCGGTCCGCAGCGTGGGCGTGATGGGTGATGGTCGTACCTACGACAATGTCTGCGCTCTCCGTGCGGTGACGTCCTCCGATGCGATGACCGCCGACTGGGCTCGTCTTCCTTACGATGTCCTGCAGCGGGCCTCGACTCGCATCATCAACGAGGTGAAAGGTATCAACCGCGTGGTGTACGACGTCTCTTCGAAGCCGCCGGCGACCATCGAGTGGGAATAATCCGGGTTTGCCCCGTTGACACTCCGACTGCCCGACCTTACCAAGAAGCCAGTGTCTGATCCCGGCTTCCAGGTTATCGCGCGCCGCTGGCGCCCCCGCCGTTTCGACGAACTCGTCGGACAGGAACACATCGTCAAAACGCTGCGCAACGCCCTTGAGACGAAGCGTATGGCGCACGCTTATCTCTTCGTGGGGCCGCGTGGCACCGGCAAGACCACGACGGCGCGCATCCTCGCTAAGGCCTTGAATTGCGCAGGAGGACCGAAACCAGATTTCTCCCTAGAGGACCCGGTGTGTCTCGCCATCGAGCAGGGCAACTGCCTCGATGTTATCGAAATCGACGCCGCCTCCAACCGTAGCATCGAGGACGCGAAGAAAATCCGCGATGAGTGTCAGTTCTCACCAGCCAATTGCCCCTTCAAGGTCTTTATCATCGATGAAGTCCACCAGCTAAGTAAAGATGCGTTCAACGCGCTCCTTAAGACGCTGGAAGAGCCGCCGCCCTGGGTAAAGTTCATCTTGGCCACGACCGAGGCGGACAAAATTCTCCCCACGATTACCTCGCGCTGTCAGCGGTTGGAATTCCATCCGATCTCCGAAGAGGTCATCGCCGCGCAGTTGACCCGTATTGTGAAAGCCGACGGTGTGATCGCCGATATCGAGGCGTTGAAAGCCATCGCCCGCCTCGCCAACGGTGGGATGCGCGATTCCCAGTCGATCCTCGATCAAATCATTTCTTTTTCTGGAAAGAAAATCGTCGAAGCGGATGTGCTCTCGATTTACGGCCTCGCTTCCGCCCAACAGATTTCGGACCTCAGCAGAGCCATCTCGACCGGCGAAGGTAAGGACGTCCTGACCCTCTGTGATGCGTTCCATACCGAAGGGCGTGACCTCATGCGGGTCCTGGCCGATCTCCAGATTCGCGTCCGTACTGCGGTGCTTGATTCCGTCAAGTCGGGTGGAGTCAGCGCCCAGCTGGGTGGATCATTGGCCACCGAGCAGCTCGTTCGCCTCCTCGAATGCCTGCAGGAGGGAGAGCAGGGCATCCGCCATGGCCTTTCGCCGAGGGCGAACTTCGAGGTTACTTTGCTCAAGGCGATCGAGCAAAGTAGATCGAGGTCAATAGATAGCCTCATCAAAGATATCTCCGCTGCCGCAGCTGGACTCCCTCGGGAGCCCGGCCAAAAAAAAATAAAGACATCGTCGGCGGCGCCTGAGCCGGCGCCGATCGTGGTCGCCGCCGCCGAAGTCGTCATGCCGACGGTTTCACGTATCGCGGACGTCCCGATTGAGGACACGGTCACGTTCGAGGATTCCTTGCCTCCATTGGACGTGGGCGCACCTGAAGAGGAGGCGCCCCCTTCGCCCGCCAGCACGCCATTCTCTTTTCCTGACATCGCGGGTGAGCCCCTGCCGGTAGCCGAGGCGGGCAAGTCGGCCTTCCCGGGCGACAAGGAGTTTCATGATGCGGTTAAGGCGCTTCCGCCCGGCCTGAAAGAAAAGCTGAAGGAGACCATTGGCGCGGAGTTCACCTCCTTGCGCGCAGTCCCTGCCGGAAAACTTCATCGTCCTCTTTGAACGTGTCGGCGTCTCTGGAAATCGGCGTCATCTCCGATACTCATGGTCAGCTCCGACCCGAAGCGTTGATTGCGCTGGAGGGGTGTGATCTCATTTTTCATGCGGGAGATGTCTGCGGTCCGCTGATCCTGCCGCAGTTGGCTGAGATTGCCACCTGCCATGCAGTGGCCGGGAATTGCGACGACGATGAATCGCTGCCGCTGACCTGCCTGCAACTGGTGGGCGGGTTGAGGGTGCTCGTCCATCACGGGCATCGCCCTGTCGATGAAGCATATTTTCGGCCGGAAATCGTCATCACAGGGCACACCCATGTGCCGATGATATGTCTCGATGGCACGGTCCTCCGGCTTAATCCCGGCAGCGCGGGTCCACGCCGATTTAATCTTCCCGTCACTGTTGCTAGAATTACTATCATCGACGGTAAGGCCTCCGCTCGCCTGCTCCAACTCGACGTGAAATGAAGCAACCGTTGCCTATTGATGCCTTGTCCGACGGCCTAGTCGCCGCCTGCGGTCGGGTGCGCAGGATTGTTCTGCGTGCACCTACGGGTTCCGGCAAATCCACACGTATCCCGCAGATGCTCTTGGACCTCGGTCTCGTCGAGGGGCAGATCGTTGTTTTACAGCCCCGGCGAATCGCCGCTCGCCTGCTGGCGGCGCGCATCGCTCAGGAGCGCGGCGTCCGACTTGGCGGTGAAGTAGGGTATCAGATTCGCTTTGAGCGCGTGGAATCGGCCCAGACCCGGATCAAATTCGTGACGGAGGCATTACTTCTCCGGCAGATGGCCTCCGATCCCGAGCTTAAGGGCGTCGGCGCAGTCGTATTCGATGAATTTCATGAACGGAATCTCCATTCAGATGTGGCATTAGCTCTCTCGCGAAGACTGCAGGAGACGCGGCGTCCGGACCTGCTGATCATGGCTATGTCCGCGACCTTGGACACGGAAGCAGTCGCCAGATGGCTGGGCTCGGCGGAAACGCTTGCGGCCGATGGACGGGCTTTCCCGGTTGATATCGAATACACGCATCTTCCTCGCAACTCCACGCGGCCGATTTGGGATGCGGCGGCCGAACAGGTGAGGCGGCTGCTTCGCGAGGAAGCCGAGGGCGATGTGCTCGTCTTCATGCCCGGCTCCTACGAGATCATGCGCACAATCGGAGCCGTGAGGAACCTTCCGGAATCTGGCGGCGTGGATATTCTCCCTCTCTACGGCGAACTTCCGCCAGAAGAACAGGATCGGGCGGTGAAGCCGAGTTCCGGGCGCAAGGTAATCGTCGCGACCAACGTGGCGGAGACCTCGCTTACTATTCCCGGTGTCCGTGCCGTCGTCGACGCAGGACTGGCCCGCATCGCCCGCTTCGATGCGCATCGCGGCATCGACACGCTGCTGGTGGAGCCTGTCTCCCAGGCTTCGGCGGAGCAGCGCGCCGGCCGTGCCGGCCGCACCGGCCCCGGCCGCTGCATCCGCCTTTGGTCGCAGACCGATCACGAAGCACGTCCGCTCCGCGAGGTGCCAGAAATTCGTCGGGTAGACCTTTCGGAGACGATTCTGCTTTTGCTTTCCTCGGGGTGGGGTGATGCGGCCACATTCCCTTGGTATGAAAAGCCGGACGACAAGGCCCTGTTGAGAGCCCTTTCCGTCTTGGGCGATCTTGGTGCGGTCGATGCGGCCGGCCGGCTGACCTCGATCGGGCGGCGTATGTCGGTCTTTCCTGCTCATCCTCGTTACGCCCGCATGTTGCTGGCAGCCGGCGAACTGGACTGCGTCTACGAAGTCTGCCGCATCGCTGGTCTGGCACAGGGCAGGGATATTCTTTTCCGAAAAGTCGATGACCGCACCGAGAATGCGCGCGATTCCGTGGAGCAGGAAGATGGCTCCGATTTCTTTCCGCGACTCGCCTTGTTGCAACGTGCCGGCGAGATGAAATTCGACGCAGATGCTTGCGACCGGTTCGGTGTTCATGGTCAGGCGGCGCGTCAGGCCGATCAAGCTGCCAGGCAGTTCCTTCGCCTGGCGGAAGGGCAGGGCCTCCCCGTCACCGACCGAATTGCGGATCCGGCAGCGGTGCGCCGTTGTATCTTGCTCGGATTTTCCGACCGGTTGGCCGTCCGCTTGGATGCCGGCACTTTACGCTGCGCTTTGGTGCATGGCCGCAGCGGTGAACTTCGCCGGGAATCCTCCATTCGGAACGCAAAACTATTGGTCGCGTCCGAGGTGGATGAGATTCAGGCCCGCGGAGGTGTCACGACGTACCTCTCATTGGCGACGGCGATTGAAGAAAGCTGGTTGCAGGAATTATTCCCAGAAGATTTCTCCACCGTCCATCAGGTCCGGTATGATGCAAGCCAACGGCGCGTGGTGACCCGCACCGAACGCCGCTTCCGCGATCTCGTGCTGGAGGCTAAGGAGCGCGATGACGCGCCCTCCGACGCCGCCAGTCGCCTCCTCGCCGCCGAAGTCGCCGCCGGTCGGCTGGAGTTGGAGAAATGGGACGGCTCGGTCGACGCTTGGATTCGCCGCGTCAATTTCCTTTCCAAACACTGTCCCGAGCTCGGCATACCGCTCTTCGACGAAGAGGCCCGCCGTATGGTTATCGAAGAAGTGTGCGCCGGGGCGGTCGCCTATCGTGACATCCGGGAGCGTCCCGTCTTCGGCGTCGTGCGCGGCTGGCTGACCCATGAGCAGGCCATGGCGCTGGAGACGTATTGCCCCGAGAAGATGATTCTGCCCCGCAAGAAGCACCCGGCGCGCATCGAATATACCGCCGACGGCCAGGCCGAGATCGAAGCCACGGTCCAAGAGCTTTATGATTTCCCTGGGAGTAAACTGCGTGTCTGCCTAGGTAAGGTCCCCATGGTCATCTGCATCCAGTCACCCGCTCGGCGGACGCAGCAGCGCACCGTTGATCTGGATGCATTCTGGAAAGGGTCTTACGAGGGCGTGAAGAAAGAGCTCAAAGGTCGCTATCCCAAACACGAGTGGCGCTGAACCGATGAGCAACGCCTGCCCCATCTGGTCAGAGATTCCGATCCACGTCATTGATTTCGAAGGGAGCGCGGCGACGGGCGTCGTTGAGTTCGGCGTGGCGACTCTATACGGAGGGGAGATTGTCACGGCTTCAACCCGCCTGCATGCGTCGCGTCAGCCCGTGCCGCCCATCGACACGCAGTGCCATGGACTGGTCGCCAAGGATCTCAAAGGTCTGCCGCCTTTTGAGTCCGAGTGGGATCACTGGGTCTCTTTGCGACGGACAGGATTATTGGCCGCCCACAACGCCTCGGTCGAGACGGGCCTGCTCCGGGCGACCTGGTCGCGACCCTCGGCGGTCCCGGCCTTCGTGGGCGAGGCGGCCTCCATTGCTGAGTGGGGGCCGTGGATAGACACCTGCCGCCTTGCCCGGGCCTGGGCACCGAGCTTGGGCGAATTCCGCCTCTCGTCCTTGATTTCCAGCCTGAGGCTCGGCCCCAAGCTGGAAGTCCTGGCGGCTCAACATTGTCCGCCCGCCCGCCGACGTTACCATTGTGCATTGTATGATGCCTTGGCGGCCGCGTTGGTCTTACGCGCCCTCTGCGGGCAGGACGGTCGTTCGGCCGCCCCGCTGCACCAGTTGGTCCGGGATAGTATGTCCGCCCCCGCGGCCGATGATTTGATGCAGGGTGAACTGGGACTTTAGTTTCCGCTTCACTCCGAGGGGTCGGTCAACCTAGATAGGCGTCCCTCTATGGCTTCCAAGTCCCCCATTCGCGTCGCGGTCACCGGCGCCGCCGGCAACATCGGTTACGCCGCCATCTTCCGTCTCGCTTCCGGCGCCGTCTTCGGGCCCGACCAGCCGGTTGCGCTGAACTTGATCGAGGTTGGGCCTGGCCTAAACGCCTTGGCTGGCGTGGTGATGGAGCTGCAGGACTGCTCGTTCCCTTTGCTCACTGATGTCGTCGCCACTGGCGACCTTGATGTCGGCTTCAAGGATGCCGACTGGTGTCTGCTTATCGGTGCCGTGCCTCGCAAGGATGGCATGGAGCGCAAGGACCTTCTCGGCATCAACGGCAAGATCTTCATCGGCCAGGGCGAGGCCATCGCCCGCAGCGCGAAGAAGACGGTCAAGGTTCTGGTCGTCGGCAATCCCTGCAACACCAATGCGCTCATCGCCCTACGTTCCGCGGGCAACCTGCCGGTCGAGAATTTCTTCGCGATGACCCGTCTCGACGAGAATCGTGCCAAGTCACAGCTCGCGGGTAAGGCCGGAGCGCATAATTCCGCCGTGAAGAATGTCGCCATCTGGGGCAACCATTCATCGACCCAGTATCCTGATTTCACAAATGCCACCATCGGCGGAAAGCCCGTGATGCAGGTGATCACCGATCATGCCTGGCTGAAGGATGCCTTCGTCGCCGATGTCCAGAAGCGCGGTGCGGCCGTAATCAAAGCCCGTGGCGCTTCTTCGGCCGCATCCGCCGCGAATGCCGCGCTTGATACTCTGCGCAGCCTGCATTTCCCAACGCCCGCGGGCGATTGGCATTCCGTCGCCGTTCTTTCCAAGGGCGACTACGGTATTTCCGTCGGCATCATGTTCGGCTACCCCTTGCGCACGAAAGCCGATGGCTCCTGGGAAATCGTGCCGGGCCTGCCACTGGATGCCTTCTCCAAAGAGAAGATCGCAATCACCGAAAAGGAGTTACTCGAAGAGCGCGCCACCGCCTCGGAGGCGCTCGGCCTGAAACTCTAAGGTATTCCATGAAAAGCCGCGGACCCGCGTGGGCTCGCGGCTTTTTTGGGTCTACGGGGCCGCCAGTCGGACCAACGTGATATCGGCCGGCCGGCATGTCCCCAGCCTAATTTCCCCCGCGTTGGCCTGCTCGAAGATCGGCGGCTCCGGGTGAATCGTTTCAACGCCGCTCGCCGAGCGACCGGCGTTGATCTTCTGCAGGCCGATAAAATCGATGATCACCGGATTCGCGCTGCTGAGCAGCGTCTTTTCGGATCGGCACCAGGTTGAATCAAAGACCGGGCCGCCGAGCACTTGATAACGCTCGAGCGAGAGAATCGTCAGAAAGTTATGCTTGGCCAGTTTTGGGATCGCGCAGACTTCGACGGCGGCCTTGGCGGCCGAGGCCGGGTTCTCCAGGAACCGGTCGGCGTTCGAAATATTGCCTAAGGAAGCGGCGGCCATCGCTCCGTGCACGCCGAGTGACTTGCTGTCGCTGAGAACAGGCAGGTTGATCCAGAAATCCACCTCATCGGTGAGGGTTTTTGGTAGAATGCTCGTGCGCGGGTCACCCCAGGCGACGGGCGGAGACCCGGGCGAGGGGAGTACTTGATTCTCGTAGCGTAGCCCCGGCTCTTTTGCCCAAGCGGCGGCGGACTGCTCCCAGACGATGACCGGGTAGCCTTCAAAGCTCTGGGCCGCGGTCGACAATGCAGGCAGGAAGCCCACCTGTTTCATCATCTCTGTTTTAGAGTCGCAGATGGTGATCGCCCGCTGAGCAAAGCCACGGCGCAGAAGGGCGGCGCTCACCGCTCGGACGAGCGGCTTGGGCGTGGAGAGCCCGACGCCGGATTCGGAAGAGACCTTGAGCCCGCATCGCTGTTGGCTGCCGGGCTTGAGGCTTACGCCCGTGCGCAGTTCGAATTCCCCCAGCATCCTTTCGACCGCGACCGCGTAGTCTTTGTCTTCGAACCCGCTGAGTTTCTGTTCGAGGAGGAGGAGCTTGGGGTCCATCGCGGCATGCCCATCGACCAGGCCGAGGCCAAAGATCAGAAGAAGGAGGGAGGGCAGGCGCATGGGGGCAATCTCATCCGCCCCCGCCCCGTTCGCAAGCCGCTGTTTTGTTTGCGAAGAATCGGGTTCACCCCATCTTGGACGCATGTCCGCCCTAGCCGTCCTCCCGCAGCGCCGCATCCTCGGACTCATCTTCCTGACGGTCTTCATGGATATCGTGGGCTTCAGTATTATCATCCCGCTGTTCCCGCATTTACTGGACCATTATATCCGGACAGAAGGCTCGGCTGGTACATTGATTGGCTCTTTGAATGCGGCGGCGGAATGGATGGGGGGCGACACGGTCTTCAAGAAGACGGTCTTGTTCGGAGGCCTGCTCAGTACCCTCTACTCGCTCCTGCAGTTTATTTTCTCACCTATCTGGGGGGCGCTCTCGGATCGGCTGGGTCGTCGTCGCATTCTGACGATTACGCTGGCCGGCAATGCCCTCTCATATTTTCTCTGGATATTTGCCGCCCAATTCTGGGTGGTCGTCCTAACCCGGCTCGTTTCCGGCATGATGGCTGGGAATATCGCCGTCGCCAGTGCCGCCGCGGCGGATGTCACGGATGAGAAGGAACGCACCAAAGGAATGGCCATCGTGGGCATTGGCATCGGCCTCGGCTTCGTCTTCGGGCCGGTGATCGGCGGACTCGCCTCATCATACCATTTTGCGCATTCGCCTGCCGTGGGCTCCTTCGGATTAAACCCTTTCTCGGTGCCCGCGGTCATCGCGGCCTCGCTCGCCCTCCTGAATTATCTGCTGGTCGTAAAACTCTTTCCGGAGACGCTCGCGGTCGAGCGCCGGGCGTCGGCCGACGCGAAGCGTCCTTCGGTCTTCGATTTGGCGACAGTTCGTTCGGCGCCGGTTCGGCGGACTTCATTTGCCAATCTCGTCTATCAGGTCGCCTTCACGGGTATGGAGAACACGATTGTTTTCCTAACCTTGGCGCTCTTTGCCTACAGCCCGCGGGACAACGCCTGGCTCTTCCTCTTCAACGGCGCCTGCATGATTTTCGCGCAAGGGCTCGCCCGGCAGCTCGTCAAGCGCATGGGCCAACGGCGCGTCATCATGCTGGGCATGTTGATCGCCGCCGCCGCCTTCGTGTTGGTGGCCCTTATCCCGGCGACTCCTGCCATGCCCGGGGACGGCGCCAAGACCTGGTTCTATCTAGGGCTCGGCCTGATTTCTTTCGCGACCGGCCTCATCTTGCCGAGCGTATCGGCACTCGTCTCACTTTACTCCGACTCAACTGAACAAGGTCGCAATCTCGGCATCTTGCGCTCGGCAGGCTCGCTTGCTCGAGTCATCGGCCCGATTACGGCCGCCTTGCTCTATTTTCATTTCGGGTCCCATTTCTGGGTTTATATCGTTGGGGCGCTCCTGATGCTGCCGGCAATCTGGATTGTCCGCGGTTTGCCTGATCCTGAATCAGAGCGTCCGGTCGCTTAAGATTGGGAGAGTTTTTTACCCAGAGAATCGCCTTCGCGGATGACGTGCATCAGGGAGATGCCACCGCGGAAGGCCCCATGGAAATGCAGGCCTGGGTTTTGCGCTTCAGCCTGAGAGAGAGCTTCTTCCTTCCGCTGTTGGTTCACGCCGTACTGAGGGATGGCGCGCTCCCACCGCCGAATCCATTCCTGTTCCGGCGAGCCAGTGACGCCGAGCGTCGTCGCAAGTTCCGCGTCGACGATGGCGCGCAGCTCCGGCTCGGTTAGTCGCGCCAGCGCGGGTTGCCGGGCTCCGCCAATGAAGCAACAGAGCAACGCCTTGCCGTCGGGAGCCCGGTGTGGAAGGACTGAGGACGGGAAGAGGCAGCCGAGCACGGAACGTTTCTCCGAGCCCGGGGTTAGGTATCCGAAGCCGTCCAGCGGGTGGGCAATCTGCCGCTTATCATATCCGCGGGCGACGATGGTCACGGGCGGCGCTTCGGAGCGTTCCCAGTCTCGCAGGGCTGGGCGGAGTGATTCATCAAAGGGCAGGGAGGCCCAGTTCCAATGGGGTGCCGTGACAATAAGTTTCCGGGCACAGACGCCCTCTTCCGTTCCGTCGGCTTCGCGCCAAGCGACATGCCAGCCGCGCGCATCACGTCGGATGAGGGTAGCGACGCTGCCCAGACGGAGGTCTGCGGAAGGTATGGCCGCTGCCATCGCGTCCGCGAGTTGCTGCATGCCGTTCGGGAATCCTACGACCTTGCGGGCGGGCGGCGGCTGCCGCGTAAGCCCGAGAATCACTGAACGGTGGGCTTGTTCGAGGGCGTAGATGCGCGGGAAGCAGTTCGCCATCACCAGCCTGGCGGGGTCGCCGGCATGGACGCCCGAGACCACGGGGTCCATCAGCAGGGCCGCCGCTTCTGGTCCGAATCTCCGGGTCGCGAAAGCTTCCACCGTTTCATTGGGGCTGCCGCCTCTCTGCCGGAATACTTCAGAGACCAAGCGGAGTTTGCCGCGCCAGGTCATAAGATCTGAACCGAACAGCGAGGCAGGGCTTGACCCCAGTCCGTGAAGTTTACCGTGGGCGAAGATATAGCGCCGGGCTGCCTGCATGTCGGCGGATTGCGTGGCTTCGCCCAGCCCATAGGCCGCGAGCAACGCCAGGTCCTCGTCGCCTTCGAGTTGTAGGGTGTTGGGCCCCGTCTCGACAATCCACCCGTCCTTTTGCGTGGTCCGGATTGATCCGCCCACCCGCATGGCAGGATCGATCACTTTCACCCGGGCCCCGGTGCGCACGAGGGCATTCGCCACGGCAAGTCCTGCCGGGCCGGCCCCGAGGATGACGGCGTCATGGGTCATGGGCTTATTCCAACCGCCAATCATAGGGTTGGCAACCCTCCGTCCTTCCGCATTTCTATGAACCGATGCGGAGCAGTTTCTTATTACTCATTCCCGCCCTTGTGCTGGCGGATACCGTGACCATGACGGACGGGACTTTTCTGCGCGGCCGGATCATCCGGGTGGCTGACGGAGTACTGGAGATGAAGGTACCCTCGCTCGGTACTGCTTCGCAGACGCTCTTGCTGTCTTCTGTGGAGTCGTTTCGGACCGATGATCCAGTCATCGTCAGCTCGGGTGGCGTCGTGCAGCGCGGCGTGGCCTCGGCGGTGGGCGGTCGAGTAGTCTCATCCGGCGGAGCCGAGACGAACCCGCTCAATTCCAGCCTGGAGCTTTGGCGCGATCCCTCTTTGCGACCGGCGGAAACCGCGGGCCTGCGCAAATGGACTTCACTGGCGGATTTAGATATCTCGGGCCGTTCGGGCGTCGTCCAGGGCTCGGGATACTGCGCGGGATATTCGACCAAGGGAGCCACCAAGGCGGACACCATTATTGCAAGCATCCGGTTCACGCGGGCTGAATCCGGCAGCCAGATTTCGGCCGACGACCTTCATGCCACGCTCTCTTACGAGACAAACCCGACAGAAGTGATGTTTTGGTATCTTCGCAGCGATACGGGTTATGATAACGCGAGGTTGATTGATTTCTTTTCCGTCAATGCCGCCGGCTTGGGCTTCCGCCTATTTACAGACGGCCGCGGAAAGCTTGATGCCCGGGCGGGTCTTGCGCATCGCTTGGAGCGCTACTCTTCCGCCGGGCATCCCAATCTTAGCGCCCCCTCGGCCGACTTCGGTTTGATCCTAACGCGAGAACTGGGCTGGGCGGCGCTGGACTCATCCCTGAGTTTCGTGCCTTCCTTCCAGGACGGTGGAGATTTCTACGTTAGACATGAGACGAGTCTAAATATCCTGCGGAGCACGGGACCGTTATCCTTAAAACTAGGGGTTTCTAACGATTTCAGGTCAAAACCCCTGCCTTCTCAGGTTAAATTGGACACCGCTTACTTCCTCCGGACGACCTATGTGTGGAAGTAGTCAGGAGTGATTTGCCTAAATATAAACATAATTGCCTAAAATTAAGCAATATAGGGTGTGAATCGTTACCTGTTGAAGCGTGGCACGGGGGGTGCTTTTCATCTGTTCGTAATTAATCACCTTTCCTAATCCCCCAATCCATGAGCACCAACCCAGCACGCCGCAACGCCATCGAAGCGATTGCCTCACAGCCTCGCCTCGCGGGCACGTTCGACTTCCGCAACGAGAAGATTGATCTGATCTACGGACAGAATGTCTTCTCCCTAGATAAGATGGAGAAGCGCCTCCCGAAGGACGTGTTCAAGTCCCTTAAGGCTAACATCGAATCCGGCACCAAGCTCGATGCCGCTTCCGCCGACGTCGTCGCCGCGGCGATTAAGGATTGGGCGCTCGAGCGCGGTGCTACGCACTACGCGCACGTCTTCTATCCGCTGACTGGCTTCACCGCCGAGAAGCATGACACCTTCTTCGAGCCTAACGGCAACGGAACGCTCGCCCAGTTCTCTGGCAAGGCGCTGATTCAGGCCGAGCCGGATGCCTCTTCGTTCCCGAACGGAGGCCTTCGCTCGACCTTCGAAGCCCGTGGTTACACCGCCTGGGATGTCACCTCGCCGGCTTACATCTTCGATACCGAGAACGGCTCGACGCTTTGCATCCCGACGGCCTTCGTCTCCTGGAAGGGTGAGGCCCTCGATAAGAAGACCCCGCTCCTCCGCTCGATGGCTGCCGTCAACAAGGCGGCCACTCGCGTGCTCGCCCTCTTCGGCAAGAAGCACGGTTACATCTCCGCTTCCTGCGGACCTGAGCAGGAGTACTTCCTGATCGACACTCGCCTTTTTCATCTCCGTCCCGACCTCTACACCTGCGGTCGCTCCCTCTTCGGTGCTAAGCCGGCCAAGGGTCAGGAGTTCGAAGACCAGTATTTCGGCACCATCCCGGACCGCGTGCTTGCCTGCATGATGGAAACCGAACGCGAGTGCTTCAAGCTCGGTATCCCGATCAAGACCCGCCACAACGAAGTCGCCCCTTCGCAGTACGAAGTCGCCCCTATCTACGAATCCGCCAACGTCGCGCATGACCACCAGATGCTCACGATGACGCTGCTCAAGCGCGTCGCCACCAAGCATGGTTTCGTCTGCCTCCTCGCCGAAAAGCCTTTCGCGGGCGTCAACGGTTCCGGCAAGCACGTGAACTGGTCCATCGGTGGTGCCGGCGTCGGTAACCTTCTCGAACCGGGCCACAGCCCGCACGAGAACGCGCAGTTCCTCACCTTCTGCTCCGCGGTGATTCGCGCCGTCGACCTCCACCAGGGTTTGCTCCGCGCTTCCGTGGCCTCGGCTGGTAACGACCATCGCCTCGGTGCCAACGAAGCTCCTCCCGCCATCATCTCGATCTACCTCGGCGACATGCTTAACGAAGTGATCGAGCAGGTGAAGAAGAGCGGCTCCGCCTCCAGTTCTCGCAAGGGTGGTCACATGACGCTGGGAGTCGACACGCTGCCCGTTCTCCCGAAGGACGCCGGTGACCGTAATCGCACGAGCCCGTTTGCCTTCACCGGTAATAAGTTCGAGTTCCGCGCCGTGGGTTCTGCTTTCTCGGTGGCTGGTCCCCTGACCGTGCTCAACACGATTATGGCCGACTCCCTTGATAAGTTGGCCGATGATCTCGCCGCCGCGCTCAAGAAGAACGCCGACTTCAACTCCGCGCTGCAGGGCGTCCTCAAGGACATCCTCAGCAAGCACGGACGCATCGTCTTCAACGGCAATGGCTACTCTGAAGAGTGGCACAAGGAAGCTGCAAAGCGCGGTCTCAAGAACCTTCGCACGACCCCCGATGCTCTCCCTGAGATCGTCGCTAAGTCCACCGTCGACGTCTTCGAACGCCAGGGCGTCCTATCCAAGGCTGAACTCGAGTCCCGCGAAGAGATCTACACGCACTCCTATGTTCTCACGGTGAACACCGAGTCGAAGCTCGTCTCCGATATCGCCAAGACCCTGCTTCTGCCGGCTGCCTTGAAGTTTGCGGCTGATTTGACCCCGGTTGAAAAGACCAAGTCCGGCGGCAAGCTCCGCAAGGAAGTCATCGGCCTGGCCGATGAACTTGCCTCGGCCATCGAAGCCCTGGATTCGGCCCGCGATGTCAGCAAGTCGGACACGCACGCCCAGGCCAAGCACTCCTGCGACAAGGTCCTCCCGGCCATGCTCAAGGTTCGTGCCGCCGCCGATGCCCTCGAAGAGATCGTCGCCGACGAATATTGGCCGATGCCCTCCTACCAGGAGATCCTGTTCCTGCGCTAAGCCTCACCGGCTTTGCCGAGACAAGGGCCGAACCTCATGGGTTCGGCCCTTTTTGTTGCCTGGCATTGGGGCGACCAGGCCAAAGCAGAAGGCCCGTCGGAATGACGGGCCTTCGGGCTTAAGGGAGGGAGGGGCGCTTAGGCGTTATCCCACTTCTTACGGAGGTAAGAATTGAAGTTCTTCACCTTCTTCTTGCGACGACGGCGTTCGGCAGGCTTCTCGAAGCCTCGCTTAGCGCGGGCGTCCTTGATGATGCCTTCTCGGTCGATCTTCTTCTTGAGGCGGCGGAGAGCCTTGTCGACGGTCTCGCCTTTGCGAATCTTGATTTCTACGGACATGAGCTTTGGGAGGGTCGAAAGAACAAGGGGGGAGGCTTCTCGTCAACCCCGAATCCTCGCCGATTTTGGACCGTGAATAAGTGGGGCCCCGGGAGGGCACAAGACGCTTGCGGCAGGGGTGGGGTGGGGCAATCGTGCCATTTCACCCCTCGATGTACCTCAAGGAAATCGTCGCCAACGGATTTAAGAGCTTCGCCGACCGGACCCGCATTGAGCTCCGGCCCGGCGTCACGGCCGTCGTTGGCCCTAATGGCTGCGGCAAGTCCAACATCGTCGACGCCATCCGCTGGGTGCTCGGGGAGCAGAGCGCGAAGTCTCTCCGCGCTCCGGCCATGCAGGATGTCATCTTTGCAGGGACCGATCGCCGTAAGCCCCTCCCGCAGTGCGAGGTCGAGTTGATTTTTGCCGATTGTGAGAAGGATTTGGGCACGGCGTTTTCCGAGGTGTCCGTCATGCGTCGCCTGCACCGTGAAGGCGCCAGCGACTATTTCATCAACGGCAAGCCGTCGCGCCTGAAGGACATTCAGCGCCTGTTCATGGACACCGGTATCGGACGGATGTCTTACTCCTTTATGGTGCAGGGGCAGATCGATCAGATCCTCTCCGCCAATCCCGCCGAACGCCGCTATCTTTTTGAAGAGGCTGCGGGCATCACCCGTTATAAGGCGCAGCGTCGCGAGGCCTTGAATAAACTTTCGGGGGTCGACACCAATCTGGCGCGCATCACCGATGTCGTCAGCGAAGTTGGTCGCCAGATCGCCAGCCTCCGCCGTCAGGCCGCGAAGGCCCTTCGCTACCGCCGCCTTCGCCATCGTTTCACCCACCTCGACCTTGCTTGGCATGCCAAGCAGTTCGGAGATCGCCGGGCCCAGGTCGCCGCGCTCGAAGCCGAAGCCGCCACTTGTGGCGCGGAAGTGGCCGCGCTGACGGAGGGTTTGCGCGACCGCGAGGCCGCTCTGACGCAGAACCGCGCCCTTCGTACGGAACTCGCCGAACGCGTGCAGCAGTCCCAGCAGGCTTTATTTGATATCCGCACCGCGCGGGAAAACGCCGAGAACGAGGCCCGGACGGCAGATTTACGCGCCGACGATCTGGCCTCCCGTCTGGGCGATATTCGCCGGGAAGCCCAGGAGGCCGAACAGGCCATCGCTGAATATGAAATGCGCCTGCGCGGTAGCTCTGACGCCAAATCTACGGCCGCCGGCTCTGTCTCCGCCACCGATGCCGCTTACCGCGACAAAACCAGCCAGGTCGAAGATGCGGCCCGTCAACTCGTTGAATCAGAGAATCGTCTGCGCCGCGCCCGCCAGGATATCCTCATCGCTGAAGGCGAGATGACCCGTGCTCGCGGCGATGTCACCAATCTCGAGGTCGACCTGCGCGGCTACCAGTCTCGACACGTCGACGTCTCCGCTTCGCTGACTCAGGCCAAGCAAGAGCGCGAAGGTCTCGAACGTCGCGTCGCCGAGTGTGGCGCGGTGGTGACCGCCCGCCATGGAGAACTGCAGGTAGCTCGCACGACGGAGCAGGAGACGACGGAAAAGGGGCGAGATTTCCTGTCCGAATTCCGCGCCCTCCAGCTCACGATTTCCGAGCAGGACCGCAAGGTCGCCAAACTTTCCGCCCAGCTCGGCCTGCTAGAGCAGATGCAATCCCGCCTCGAAGGGTTCTCGGAGGCGGCGAAGGCCGTTCTGCGGGGAGAGTTCGCCGATGAGATGCGCTCCGGCAAGGCCTCCGCATTGGCAGACCTGGTGACGGTGATCGATGTAACGGTCGCCGCCGCTTTGGAGAATATCCTTGGGGCCGCCTCCGAGGCAGTCGCCCTAGAAGACGCGGAGTTCCTCCCTGGCATCGTCGCCAAGATGGGCGAGCGTCAGCTCGGCCGGGCGGTGTTCCAAGTCGATGCCCCTCCGGCGGCCCGCTCGGGCTCGGCCGCCCCTTCATGGCTCCGTCCGGCCGCTTCGGCGGTTGAATCGAAGTCTTCGGCTCACGCCCGCCTAGTTTCTAACCTCTTCGACGGCTGCTACGTCTGTCCCTCGCTCGGCGATTACATTAAGTGGTGGCGGGCTAACCCAGGTTTTGAATTTTTCCTTGTGGCCACGGTCGAGGGCGACCTCGTCGACCGCCGTGGTCTCGTGTATGCGGGCCGTCCGCGCAAGGCCGCTTCCGGCAGCGGTTCCGGGGTCTTTTCGCGTGAAAGCGAAATCCGCTCCGTCCGCGCCAATCTCGAGTCCGAAAATGATCAGCTCACGACTCTGAATGAAAAGGCCATCGGATTGCAGGCCTCGATGGACGCCAATGAGAATGATGTCGCCGTGTGCCGCGACGCTACCCAGTTCGCCGCCCAAGAGCTTTCCATCGCGCAGGCGGATGAGCGTTCTGCTCGCCAGACTCTCGTTGCCGCGGATGAGCGCATCGCCCGCGAGCAGCGCCAGCTCAATGAACTTGAGAATTCCAAGTCAGAGGCACTCCAGCGTCGCGATCGCGCGCAGGAGACGCTCACGGCGAAAGACACCCAGGTTGCCGAATTGCGCGCCATCATCGGGTCGGGTGAGACTCAGGTGGAGTCTGCGCGCGCCGAAGCCGAACTACGTCGCAACGCGCTCGGTGAAGTCAGACTTTCCTTGGCCGAGCAGCGCCAACGGCTCGAGCTCGTCGGCCGCGAACTTGCCGAGCTTGAGTCTCGCCGGGCCGAGGCCTCTGCCCGCTTGGTTTCCCGCCGACAGGAGGCCCAGCACAATGAGCGCCAAATCGGCGAACTCCGTGCGACCTCTGTAACTGCTAAGGAAAACTCCACTCGTCTGGCGGCGGAGATCGAATCCAGCGTAGTCACGCTCGGGCAATCGCGCTCCGATCTTTCGGAAGTCGACGCCCGTCTCGAGTCCGAAGACCGGGTCCTCTCCGTCGATCGCGATCGTCTTCGGGTGGTCGATTCCCGTCTCAAGAATCTCGAGGTCTCGCTCGCCGAACAGACTTCACAGTGCGGCTTCATTGTCGAAAAAGTTCAATCTGACCATCAGCTGGATGTCGTCTCGGTTGATTGGCGCCTGCAGCTTTGGCTCGCCGATGGCGAACCTGAAGGCATCGCCACCTTTGACGACCTCGAAGAGCCCGAAGAAGAGGGTTCGCGTCCCGCTCCGAAGACCGTCGTTCGCCGCGGCGAGCCGACGGCCGAAGAACTTGCCGCGATGGAGTCGGCGGACTGGCCGCCTCTCGTCCGTGAAATCGCCGAACTCCGCGACCGTATGTCGGGTATGGGTTCGGTCAATCTCGTCGCCGTCGAGGAATACTCCTCGCTACGGGACCGCCATGACTTCCTTACGAAGCAGAGCGACGACCTTTGGAAGGCCAAGGAAGAGCTCACGAAGGCGATCGATGAGCTCAATGAGACTTCGCTCAAGCTCTTCACGGACACCTTTGAGCAGGTGCGCAAGAATTTCAAATTCACCTTCGAGCGCCTGTTCGTGGGCGGAACGGCCGATCTTACGATGGTCCAGGCCGAGGATCCGCTCGAGAGTGGCATCGAAATCATCGCTCAGCCTCCCGGGACCAAACTCCGAGGCATCTCGCTGCTTTCCGGCGGCCAGCGCACCATGACCGCCGTCGCGTTGCTGTTCGCTATTTACATGGTGAAGCCCTCGCCGCTTTGTGTGCTCGACGAACTGGATGCGCCGCTCGACGACGCGAATGTCGCCCGCTTCACGGACATCATCCGTGAGTTCACCCGTTTCTCTCAGTTTGTCGTTATCACGCACAATAAGCGCACCGTCTCCGCGGCAGATGCGATCTTTGGGGCGACCATGCAGGAGAAGGGTGTGACCCGTCTGTTCTCGATGCGTTTCAATAAGGATCGCGATGAGGCTGAGCCGACGCAGCCGGGCGGTGGGTTCACGATGGCCCGTTGAGGTCGGCTTGCATTGGCCCGGCGGACTCCTAAAGTTCGCCCATGGTTCGATTGTTCCTGCTCCTTGCGCTCGCCCCCGCTGCGTCCGCCGCCGGCGTCGGTTTCGAGACCGACGCACACCCTATTAATCGCACCGCCCCCGGGGCCAGTTACGCTGACATGCTGGCGCGCGTCATGCCGGCTGTGGTGAGCATCCGCACGGCAGAAGTCATCCCGCAGTCCGTGCTGAATCGTTACCGCGGGCGCATTAATCCCGATAAAGTCATGAAGGATTCGCAGACGGGCGAAACCCTTATGCCTATGGGGCTCGGTTCAGGCACTATCATCCACCCTGATGGCTACGTCATTACCAACCGACATGTCGTGATGAGCTCTGACGGGAAATCCATCTCCCAGACCGTGATTGTGCAACTACAGGACCGCCGCGAGTTTCGGGCCAAGGTTCTCGGGGTTGATCCGACCACGGATATCGCTGTGTTGAAGGTGGATGGTCGGAATCTCCCTTCCGCTAAGTTTGCGGACAGCGACAAGGCTCGCGTGGGCGATGTCGTTTTTGCCATTGGGAATCCGCTTGATGCTGGCATGACGGTTACGTCTGGCATTGTCTCCGCCCTCGGCCGTTCTGGGAAGCAGGGCATGGGCCTGCTCTTCGAGGATTTCATCCAGACGGACGCGGCCATCAATCCAGGCAATAGCGGCGGGCCTTTAATGGACTTCGAAGGACGTCTCCTCGGCATGAACACCGCTATCAAGTCTGAGAACGGCGGCAGCGTGGGTATTGGTTATTCTATTCCCGCGAACCTTATCGTCAGCGTCGCGCTCGACTTGGCTAATACGGGTAAGGTCGTCCGCGGGCTGATCGGAGTGCAGGGCGAAGATTTGCCCCTGGCCGAGGCGACGAAGTTCTCGATTTCAAAGTCCGGCGCAGTGCGCATCACAGTGGTGAGCGAAGGACGTGCCGCGGCCAAGGCCGGGCTCAAGGTGGGCGACATTATCGTAGCCCTTGATGGCAAGCCCTTCGAGAACTGGAACGACCTTCGCCTGGCTATCTCCAGGCATAAGCCCGGCGACGTCATGGGACTTAACTTCATCCGGGACGGTCGCGGTTCGATCACGCGCGTCACGGTGGAAGAGCGTCGACTGGGCGAGTAGGCATGAAGGCCCTGACGACATTTCGTAATCTGACGGGCGGGCGCCTGCCGCCGCTCACCCGGATGGCTTTGTTGGCTGGACTAGCCCTTTTCATCCTGACCCTCTTGGTTTTTCGTCCAACAGCCGGAGGTGTTCCGCCAGCCCCGGTCTTGGCCGGCGGCGTTTACCTCGTCCCGCCCGGGGATGCCCGGACGGAGAGTTTTGTCCTACTGGATACCTCAGCCGTCTTCTTCCCCTCCCGTAATACTTTAGGCGGAGGAGGGCAGGGGGAGATAGGCCAGCCCGAAGACACCCCTTTCCCGAAATCTGAGCCCGTGTTGCAGTTGGACCCACTTAAGAGTCCGGCTTCCGCCTTGAAGACCCCCGAGCCGATTGTCCCCAAGCCAGCAACCGCCATCCCTTTGTCCCAGCTGGAGCCGTTTGCCACCTTCGGAGTTCAGCGGATTAATAGCCAAGCTATCGCTCCTCGTGTTGCCTATTTTGAAATATATCAATTAGGTGGGGCATTAAAGCCTGTTTTACACGGGAAAATACCCCACTTAGATGTTAAAAATTCAGTTAATCCCAAAAATAACTCATTCAATGCGGTTGCCGCGATTGTTCTAGGGGTAGATTCGCTGGGAAAAGCAGCTTTGGGCTCTTTATTACGCTCCACTGGTGATTTGGCGCTGGATAAAAGGATTCTGGATTGGGCCGCTGGGGTCAATTGGGCGGGGCAGCTCGCGCCCGGCAGTTATCGGCTCCAAGTAGGGCCCTGATCGAGCCCCAGTCAGCCTGTAAAACCCTTGCAAAAATCCGCTTGACGGTGGGGTTTTGGAAGGTCATTCAAACCCTTCCCTTCGCGTCTTAAGTACGTTGACGGTTCGCCCCTGTAGCTCAGTTGGCAGAGCGCGTCCTTGGTAAGGACGAGGTCGCTGGTTCAATTCCAGTCGGGGGCTCCACCACTTTCCACACACCAACCTAAACCACCTCCTCACCACCAAAAACCATGGCCAAAGAGAAGTTCAATCGCACCAAGCCTCACGTCAATGTCGGTACCATCGGTCACATTGACCATGGTAAATCGACCACCACCGCTGCCATCGTGGCGGTCCAGGCCCGTCGTGGCTTGGCTGAGAACAAGTCCTACGCGGAAATCACCAAGGGTGGTACCGTGCGCGACGCCACCAAGACCGTGACCATCGCCGCCTCGCACGTCGAGTACGAGTCCATCAACCGTCACTACGCTCACGTCGACTGCCCGGGCCACGCCGACTTCGTTAAGAACATGATCACCGGCGCCGCCCAGATGGATGGTGCCATCCTCGTGGTCTCCGCCGCTGACGGCGTCATGCCCCAGACCAAGGAGCACATCCTCCTCGCCCGCCAGGTCGGCGTGCCGAAGATCGTCGTCTGGCTCAATAAGGTCGACCTTTCCGAGCCTGACCTGATTGACCTCGTCGAGATGGAAGTCCGCGACCTCCTCAACAAGTACAACTACGAAGGCGACACCGCCAAGATCGTCCGTGGCTCCGCCACTGCGGCTCTCGAAGGCACCCCGGAGGGCGAACAGTCCATCCAGGACCTCCTCGCTGCCCTGGATTCTGAAATTCCTGAGCCTAAGCGCGAAATCGACAAGCCCTTCATGATGGCCGTTGAAGACGTCTTCTCCATCACCGGCCGCGGCACTGTCGCTACCGGTCGTATCGAACGCGGTGTCATCAAGGTCGGCGAAGAAATCGAAGTCGTCGGTCTCCGTGATACCATCAAGACCACCTGTACCGGTGTTGAAATGTTCCGTAAAGAACTCGATCAGGGCCAGGCCGGAGATAACGTTGGTCTCCTCCTCCGTGGCGTTGAAAAGAGCCAGGTCGAACGCGGTCAGGTTCTCGCCAAGGTCGGCAGCATCAAGCCCCACACCGTCGCCAAGGCCCAGATTTACGTCCTCAAGCAGGATGAAGGCGGCCGCCACACCTCGTTTGCTAACAACTACCGCCCTCAGTTCTTCTTCGGAACTTGCGATGCCACCGGCACCGTGATCCTCCCGGAAGGCGTGGAAATGGTGATGCCTGGCGACAACGTCACGATCACGATCGAGCTCCAGAAGCCCGTCGCGATGGAAAAGGGCCAGCGCTTCGCTCTCCGCGAAGGTGGCAAGACCATCGGCGCCGGCCAGATCCTCGAAATCATCAAGTGATTTCCTGACCACAAATGACCTACTACGGTGCCGAGGCCCCCTAAAAAGGGCCCCGGCATTCGTCTCTTTAACCACCCGTACAGGACGGTAGCTCAATTGGCAGAGTAGCGGTCTCCAAAACCGTTGGTTGTGGGTTCGACTCCCTCCCGTCCTGCCACTCTCCAAACCAAACACCAGTCACCATGCTTAGCTTTCTCGGACGCCTTCGCGCCTTCTGGAACGAGACCATCAACGAGGTCTTCGTCAAGGCCTCGTGGCCTACCGCCAAGGAGCTGGTCGACTCCACTTTGGTCGTCATCGCCGCCGTCGCCCTTCTGGGTGCCGTGGTTTTTTTCTGCGACTTCTCTCTCTCCAACTTCGTCCAGTTCGCGACTAAGCTCGTTCGCTGATTGCCCCCATGTCCTCTCCCTCCGATTTCCGCTGGTACACAATCCAGACCCTCTCCAATAATGAGAGCAAGGTTAAGCGCCTCCTCGACAAGGCCGTCCGGGACGAGGAGATGGGCGACTTTGTCGCCGAAATTCTCATGCCGGTAAAGACCGTTAAGGATTTCCGCAACGGGAAGAAGCGCGAGAGCGAGATGAAGCTTTACCCTTCCTACCTGTTTGTGCGTGCGCGTCTCTTCGATGACGAAGGCATGCTGCTAGAAGCTCCCTGGAGTTTCCTCAAGAAGACCGATGGCGTCATCGGTCTCATCGGCGGTCAGAATCCCGTCGCCCTCAAGACCGAGGAGATCAACACGATCATCCAGCAGATGGCTGATGCCGCCGATAAGGTCGTCCCGAAGGTCAATTTCAACATCGGCGAACGCGTCAAAATCACCGACGGCCCCTTCGCCAACCTCGCGGGCAATATCGACAAAATTGATGCCGATCGAGGCAAACTCGAGGTCTCCGTCGATATCTTCGGTCGCTCGACGCCGGTCGAGCTCGAGTTCTGGCAGGTCGAACGCGACGACCGCGACTGATCATTTTTCCAACCCAACCATCTAAACTACCACCATGGCAAAGAAAGTCGTCGGCGAAATCAGGCTCCAGCTCCCCGCAGGTGCCGCTAATCCTGCTCCTCCTGTCGGCCCAGCGCTGGGCGCTAAGGGCGTCAACATCATGGCGTTCTGTAAGGAATTCAACGCCCGTACCAAGGACCAGGCCGGCCTGATCCTGCCGGTTATCATTTCCGTCTACCAGGACAAGTCCTTCACTTTCATCCTGAAGTCCCCTCCCGCCTCGGTGCTCCTGAAGAAGGCCGCCAAGATCGAGAGCGGATCCAAGGTTCCGAATCGAGACAAAGTCGGCAAGGTCACGCAGAAGCAGCTTCTCGAAATCGTCGAACTGAAGAAGAAGGATCTCAATGCCGTCAATCCTGCCAACGCCGCCCGCATGATCGCTGGCACCGCGCGCTCGATGGGTATCGAAGTCATCGGTTAATTTTCCAACCAACCCAACCAACCCAACCACTGCATCCCGCAGGAGACCAAAAGTCGCTATGAGCAAAAAACCCAGCAAGCGTTACCGCGCTGCCCTCCAGGTCGCCGATCTGAAGGCCAAATATGACGTCGCCCAAGCGGCCGAGATCATCAAAAAGATGCCCGGCGCTAAGTTCGACGAAACCGTGGAGATCTCCGCCTTTCTGGGCGTAGATCCCAAGCAGTCGGACCAGATGGTCCGCGGCACCGTTTCCCTCCCGAATGGTTCCGGAAAGAAGATCAAAGTCCTCGCTTTCACCGAGAACCCCGCCGAAGCCCTCGCCGCGGGTGCTGATTACGCCGGCCTCGCCGACTTGATCGCCAAGGTTAACGGCGGCTTCCTCGACTTCGACGTCGCCATCTCCACCGTCTCCGCGATGAAGGACGTCCGTCAGGTGGCCCGCGTCCTCGGTCCGAAAGGCCTCATGCCGAACCCGAAGTCGGGCACGGTTTCCGACGACATCCCGAAGACCATCAAGGAAGTCAAAGCAGGCCGCGTTGAGTTCAAGATGGATAAGACCGGCAACATTGTAATCGTGATCGGCAAGAAGTCCTTTTCGGTCATCCAGCTCACTGAGAACGCCCAAGCCGCCCTCGCCGCTCTCGTCAAGGCCCAGCCCGCCGGTTTCTCCGGTGGTCGTTTCATCAAGTCGATCACCATCAGCGCAAGCATGAGCCCTGGCATCGGCGTCGACCTCAAGCCTTACTCGGCCGCTGTCGCGACCGCCTAATAAACCCCACGCAACCGAGAACACACGAACATGCGCGCTGAAAAACAATTCCTCGTCGACGAAGTAGCCGCCCAGCTGGCTGCTTCCAATTACCTGCTGCTCGCCAATTTCACTGGCGTAACTGTCGCGAACTCCACCTCCGTTCGCGACCAGCTTCGCGTCCACGGCGCCGAGTATCACGTCGTCAAGAACAGCATCCTCAACATCGCCGCCAAGCAGGCTAACCTGCCTGATCTTGCCGCTCATCTGATCGGCCATACGGCCCTCGTCACGGGCGGAAACAATCCGACCGGAGTGGCCAAGGTCCTGGTGACCTTCTTCAAGGATTTCTCCAAGCTCGAAGTGAAGGCCGGCGTCCTTGACGCCAAGCTGCTCACGAAGGCCGAAGTGGAAGCCCTCTCGAAGCTGCCTTCTCTCGACGGCATCCGCGCCCAGCTCCTCTCACTCTTCTCCACGCCCGCCTCGCAGGTCGTCCGCCTCCTGGACGCCAAGCGTCAAAAGGACGAGACGGCCGCCTAACCCCTTTCCTCGCGGAGGTGTCGCCATGTGGCGGCATCCGAGCGGGGGGAATCCAAACCCAAAACAACCCAACATCCAAAGAACCCCGGTTAGGGGCCTCGCGCCCTCAAATGTCCTTCAACGGACGCTAACCATTCAAGGAAAACAGATACCATGAGCAACATCACCAAAGACCAAGTCATCGAGTGGCTGAGCGCCCAGTCCGTTCTGGACATCGCCAACCTCGTCAAGGACCTCGAGACCAAGTGGGGCGTTTCCGCCGCCGCTCCTGTCGCCGTCGCCGTCGCTGGCGCCGCCGCTGCCCCTGCTGCCGAAGAGAAGACGACGTTTGACGTCATCCTTAAGGCCAAGGGTGCTACGCCGATCAATGTCATTAAGGAAGTCCGCGCCATCACCGGCCTGGGCCTCAAGGAAGCCAAGGACCTCGTCGACGGCGCTCCGAAGCCCGTCAAGGAAGGCGTCTCCAAGGACGAAGCCAAGGATATCGAGACCAAGCTCAAGGCCGCCGGGGCCGAGGTCGAAGTCAAGTAATCCGATCAAGCAACTATTTCAGAGCGGGGAGGGCAGCACCCTCCCGGGTCGCCCAACCCTCCCCGCTTTTTCTTTCCCAACGGCCGCCTAGTCCGAACCAACCAGGCAAACCAGTCAGCACCACCGAATCCACCCGACACTCCGAGCCCACCTTCACCAGCCATGCCTCAAGAGCGCAAAAACTTCGGTAAACTACGCGAAGTAATCCCTCCGCCCAACCTGATCGAGAACCAGATCTTCTCGTTCAACGATTTCCTGCAGTTGGAGCAGACCGCCGTCGCCCGCAAGAACGTCGGGCTCGACGCCGTGTTCCGCGAAGCCTTCCCGGTGGAGAGCAACAACGGCAACTTCCGTCTCGAGTACCTCGAGTACGGTTTGGTTCTGCCTAAGCAGACCGAACTCGAGTGCATCCGCGAAGGCACGACCTACGCGATTTCCGTGCTCCTCAAACTGCGCCTTCGCGAGAAGGGCGCCTTCAAGGATGAGGAAATCCTCATGGGCGAAATCCCCATGATCACCGACCGCGGGTCGTTCATCGTCAACGGCGCCGAGCGCGTCGTCGTCTCCCAGCTTCACCGAAGCCCGGGCATCTGTTTTGAAGAGTCCGCCCACACGAGCGGCAAGATGCTCCATGCCTTCCGCATCATCCCTGACCGCGGCACCTGGATCGAAGTCCAGTTCGACCAGAACGACCTCCTCTGGGTCTACCTCGACCGCCGCCGCCGCCGCCGCAAATTCCTCGTCACCACCTTGCTTCGAGCCTTCGGTTACAAGGACGACAAGGACATCCTGGCCCTCTTCTACCAGCATCGCGATCTGACCGCTAAGGCCGCACTTGAGCTGGAGCCCGAAGAACTTTCCCAGCTCGTTTACGCCGACCCCATCGTCGATGTCGAGACGGGTAAGGTCGTCGCTAAGCAGTACGACAAGCTCTCCCGCGAGACCCTCAAGGAAATCCACAAGCAGCTACCGAAGCAGAAGTTCGGCGTGTTCGACACCGCCTTCGACGACGGCGCCATCATTCTATCCCTGCGTAAGGACATCGGTGCCGTGCGCAATGAAGAGGAAGCCCTCAAGGAAATCTTCCGCAAGCTCCGACCCGGCGAACCTGTCAACGTCAAGGGCGCCCGCGCCCATATGCAGCGCCTCTTCCAGGATCCCCTGCGTTATGACCTTGGACGCGTCGGTCGCTACAAACTGAACCAGAAGCTCAGCTTGAACGTGTCGCTTGATACCCGGACCATCACTCCGGAAGACATCGTTGAAGCCACCAAGCTGCTCTGCAAACTCCGCGCCGGTGACGGTGCGATTGATGATATCGATCACCTTGGTTCCCGTCGCGTTCGTAATGTCGGCGAATTGCTCGCCAACCAGTGTCGTGCCGGCCTCAAGAACGTCGTTAAGACCGTCAAGGCCCGCATCAACGAATACGACCAGAGCGTCGACTCGATCACCCCGCAGAAGCTCGTCAACCCTAAGCCCTTCGGTAACTCGATCCGCGAATTCTTCGCCCGCAGCCAGCTGTCTCAGCTGATGGACCAAATCAACCCGCTCGCCGAGCTGACGCACAAGCGTCGCCTTTCCGCCCTCGGGCCCGGAGGCCTCAACCGTGATCGCGCCGGCTTCGAAGTGCGCGACGTTCATCCGTCTCACTACGGACGCATCTGCCCGATCGAGACCCCCGAAGGTCCGAACATCGGCCTGATCAACTCCCTCTCGACCTACTCCCGCATCAACGAGTTCGGCTTCATCGAAGCTCCGTACCGTAAGGTCGTGCGCGGCAAGGTTTCCAGCCAGGTCGAATTCATGACCGCGGACCAGGAAGAAAAGTTCAAGGTGGCTCAGGCCAACTCCGAACTGGACGACGCCAGTCGCCTTAAGGGCAAGGTTACCGTCCGTTTCCGTGATGACATCCTCGAAGTCGACCCGGAAGACGTCGATTACATGGACGTCTCCCCTCAGCAGGTCGTCTCGGTCGCCGCTGCGCTGATTCCTTTCCTGGAGCATGACGACGCTAACCGCGCGCTCATGGGTTCCAACATGCAGCGTCAAGGCGTGCCTCTCGTTGTGACCGAAGCCCCGTATGTGGGCACCGGTCTCGAGCGTCGCGTCGCGATCGACTCCAAAACGGTCATCGTCGCAGAAGGCCCCGGCATCGTCGCCGCCGCCGACTCGCGACGCATCGTCATCTCCAAGGATGGCGAAGTCGCTCCAGCCCAGCTCGAGAACAAGAAGTTCAAGAGCGAGCCCTCCAAGGGCATCTACGTCTACGACCTCCGCAAGTTCCTCAAGACCAACTCGTCCACATGCTTCAATCAGCGTCCCCTCGTTCGTCGCGGGGATAAGGTCAAGCAGGGCGACATCATCGCCGACGGCGCCGCCACCGACAAGGGTGAGCTCGCCCTCGGTCGCAATGTCCTCGTCGGGTTCATGCCCTGGAACGGTTACAACTTCGAAGACGCTATCCTTCTCTCCGAACGCATGCTGAAAGACGACGTCTTCACGTCCGTTCACATCGAGGAATTCGAAGTCACCGCTCGTGACACCAAGCTCGGGCCAGAGCAGATCACTCGCGATATCCCGAATCTTGGTGAGGAAGCCCTGCGCAACCTCAACCGTGACGGCGTCATCCGCATCGGTGCTGAGGTCAAGCCGGACGATATTCTCGTCGGAAAAATCACGCCGAAGAGCGAAGGCGACCTCGCCCCCGAGGAAAAGCTCCTCCGTGCCATCTTCGGTGAGAAGGCCCGCGACGTTAAGGACACTTCCCTGCGCGTGCCTTCGGGTATCTCCGGCATCATCATGGACGTCAAGGTCTCCTCTCGTACCGACAAGGACGACGGCCGCCTCTCGCCTAATGACCAGCGGCGCGCCCTGAAGAAGGTCAACGAAGAGTACCGCACGGCCGACTCCCGCCTCCGCGAGGAGATGACCGAGTCCCTCTCGAACATCCTGCTGGGTGAAAAGATTCCGCTCGACGTCAAGAATTCCGAAACCGGCGAAGCCATTATTCCGGCTAACCGCAAGATCACCAAGACGCTCCTTCGCCGCCTGGCCTCCGTCTCTCGCTCCATCGAGATGAACGATTCGCCGGTGAAGCAGAAGATCCGCCAGATCGTCGACGGCTACCATCGCCGTTTCGATGAACTGGAGCAGGAGCGCGCCCGCAAGGTTGAGGCCATCGAACAGGGCATCGACGAAGGTGGCGCCATCAAGAACGTGAAGGTCTACATCGCCACCAAGCGTAAAATCCAGGTCGGTGACAAGATGGCCGGTCGTCACGGCAATAAGGGCGTCGTCGCCCGCATTGTGCCGGTCGAAGACATGCCTTATCTCTCCGACGGTACTCCCGTCGACATCTGCCTCAATCCTCTCGGTGTTCCTTCCCGAATGAACGTCGGTCAGGTTCTCGAGACGCACCTTGGTTGGGCTTGTTCCAAACTCGGCCTTAAGATGGCCACCCCCATCTTCGATGGCATTCCCGAGAAGCAGATTCGCGAATACCTCAAGCAGGCTGAACTGCCTGAAACCGGCAAGGCCATGCTCGTCAACGGTCACACCGGCGAAGCCTTCGACCAAGACGTCGTGGTCGGCTACATCTACATGATGAAGCTGAATCACCTTGTCGCGGATAAGATTCACGCTCGTGCCACCGGCCCGTACAGCCTCATCACGCAGCAGCCTCTGGGTGGCAAGGCCCAGTACGGCGGACAGCGCTTCGGCGAAATGGAAGTCTGGGCCCTCGAGGCTTACGGCGCTGCCTACACGCTGCAGGAACTCCTCACCGTCAAGTCCGACGATGTCGCCGGACGTACCAAGATCTACGAGCAGCTCGTCAAGGGGGATAACACCCTCGTCAGCGGCACTCCCCAGTCTTTCAACGTGCTTATGAAGGAAATGCAGGCCTTGTGCCTGGACGTCCGACTTGGCACCGGCACCGGCACCCCGGACCGCAACTGAACGACCCACGACCAAACTCCCGACCTTTAAAAGACATGATTCACCCGGAGCACACCCCCGAGTTCACCGCCAACGAAACGAAGGAACAGTCCTTCGATTTCGTCTCCATCTCGATCGCCTCTCCCGAGGAGATCGTCCAGTGGACGGGCGAACAGTTCCTCGACGAACTCGACGAACACGGTAACCGCAAGGTCAAGGGCCTCAAGGAAGTTAAGAGCCCTGAGACCATCAACTACCGCTCGTTCAAGCCCGAGCCCAACGGTCTCTTCTGTCAGCGCATCTTCGGACCGGTCCGCGATTACGAGTGCTATTGCGGCAAATACAAGAAGGTGAAGTATAAGGATGTCGTCTGCGATAAGTGTGGCGTCGAAGTCACGGTTTCCCGCGTCCGCCGCGAACGCATGGGCTATATCCGCCTCGCGATTCCGGTCTCCCATATTTGGTTCCTGAAGAGCATGCCTAGCCGTCTGTCGCTGATGCTCGACATGACCACCCGCCAGCTCGAGCAGGTCATCTATTACCAGAAGTACCTCGTCGTCGACCCGGGCGCCACCGGCATGGAAGAAAAGGAACTCCTCGACGAGGAATCCTATCGCCGCGCCGTCGAACAGCACGGACCTGACGCCTTCAAGGCTCGCATGGGCGCTGAAGCCCTCCAGCAGCTGCTCAAGAAGATGGACCTCGCCGCCACGGTCGAGAATCTCCGCGACCAGCTCCGCTCCACTCGCTCCAAGCAGATCAAGAAGAAGATCGCCCGCCGCATGAAGATCATCCAGGGCTTCCTGGCTTCCGGTAAGCGCCCTGAGCATATGATTCTGACGGTGCTGCCGGTCATTCCTCCGGATCTCCGTCCGCTGGTGCCTCTCGAAGGAGGACGCTTCGCCACTTCTGACCTTAACGATCTCTATCGTCGCGTCATCAATCGTAATAACCGCCTGAAGCAGCTCATCCAGATGAAGACGCCCGACGTCATCATCCACAATGAAATGCGCATGCTCCAGGAAGCCGTCGATGCTCTCCTGGACAACGGTCGTCACGGCAAGCCGGTCAAGGACCGCGACCGTCAGCTGAAGTCCATCTCCGACATGCTCAAGGGTAAGCATGGCCGCTTCCGCCAGAATCTTCTCGGAAAGCGCGTCGACTACTCTGGCCGTTCCGTCATCGTCATCGGTCCTGAGCTCAAGCTCAACCAGTGCGGTTTGCCCAAGAAGATGGCGCTCGTTCTCTTCGAGCCTTTCATCATCCGCCGCCTCAAGGAACTGGGCTTCGCCCACACCGTCCGCGGTGCCCGTAAGCACATCGAACAGAAGAAGCCCGAAGTCTGGGATATTCTCGAAGAAGTCACCAAGGGCCACCCTGTCTTCCTCAATCGCGCCCCGACGCTTCACCGTCTGTCCATTCAGGCTTTCGAACCCATCCTTATCGAGGGTGATGCGATCCGCCTTCACCCGCTCGTTTGTACCGCTTACAACGCGGACTTCGACGGTGACCAAATGGCCGTCCACGTCCCGCTGTCCTTGGAAGCCATCATGGAGTGCAAGCTCCTGATGATGTCCACGAACAACATCTTCTCGCCGTCGAGCGGTAAGCCGATTCTCACGCCGTCCCAGGACATCGTGCTCGGTTCTTACTACCTGACGCTTGAGCCGGCTGATAAGCCTGCCGACAAGACTCACCTGCCAGTGCTCGGTTCCGTCTCAGAAGCTTCCTTCGCAGAAGCCGAAGGCTCGCTCCATCTCCATGACTGGGTGCGCTACGCCAACCCAGATTGCGGCCGCAAGACTGTCCATGGTGATGAGAAGAACCGCACGATCGTCACGACGGTCGGCCGTATCATCTTCAATACCATCTGGCCCGCTGAGCTCGGTTTCTTTAACGAGACCGTCAAGAAGGGGCAGCTCGGTGACCTTATTCTCAAAACCTATAAATATTGCGGCCGCGAGGCTTCGATTCCGGTTCTGGATGCCCTTAAGGAGACCGGTTTCCGTGTCGCCACCAAGGCCGGTATTTCGATTGGCGTGAGCGACATGATCTACCCGAAGGAAAAAGAAGGTCTCGTTCGCGACGCTACCGCTAAGGTCCGTGAATTCCAGCGTCAGAACGAAGCTGGCACAATCACGCAGGACGAACGTCGAAACAAGGTCGTCGACACCTGGTCCAGCGCGACCGACGCCATCGCCGCCTCTGTTTACAAGACACTTTCTGAGTCCGCCAAGGTGGCGGGAGTTCGTAAGAACGACCCGCGCCACGCGAACCGCATGCTCATCAACCCGGTTTGGGTTCTGATGGACTCTGGTGCCCGAGGCAACAAGGCCCAGGTTAAGCAGCTTTGCGGCGCTCGAGGTCTGATGGCCAAGCCATCCGGAGAAATCATCGAACGCCCGATTCTGTCCTCGTTCCGCGAGGGGCTCTCCGTCCTTGAATACTTCATCTCGACGCACGGCGCCCGTAAGGGCCTGTCCGACACCGCGCTGAAGACCGCTGACGCAGGTTACATGACCCGTAAGCTTTGCGACGTCGCCATGGATGTCATTGTCACGGACAACCGTGATGTCGCTCCCGGCTCCGAAGTCATCACGCTCGGAGACGCCGCTCTCGGCCGTCACCTAGCTGCTGAAGTGGCTAATCCTTCCGGCGCCGTCAAGATGCTCGCGAAGGCCGACGCCCCGCTTACCGAAGAACTACTCGCCAAGTTGCGCGACGCCGGCGTCGACCGCGTGCACGTCCAGCTTCCCAATGGCGTGTGGAAGACCCCGATTTACGACGGTGACGAGCTCCTTGTCTCGCTGTCCGAACGTATCGTGGGCCGCTGTCCGTCGGAAGACGTCACGAACCCGCTGAACCCTTCCGAAGTCATCGTGAAGGCTGGTGCGCTCATCGATGAAGTGGCCGCGAAGCGCATCGAGACCGTCGGCCTCGACCGCGTCAAGGTTCTCTCCCCGCTCACGCACATGAACGTGAATGCGATTCCGCCCACTTCTTATGGCCTCGATCCTTCGACTGGCCGCATGGTTGAGCGCGGCACCGCGGTCGGCATCATCGCCGCCCAGTCCATCGGCGAGCCTGGCACACAGCTGACGATGCGAACGTTCCACATCGGTGGCGTTGCTCAGCTCAAGACTCCTGAAATCAAGGCCAAGAATAAGGGTACCGTGCTTTACGTCGACCTGACCACCGTCCCGGTGGCCGGCAAATTCATCGCCGTCAACGGTAACGGTTCCATCCGCGTCCTCAACGAACTCAGCCAGCCGATCGAAGAATATCGCATCGTCGCCGGCTCCATCGTCGGTGTAGAAGATGGCAAGCCAGTCGATAAGGGTGCCCTCGTCGCGGCTTGGGATCCTAACTCGACTCCGATCATCGCCAACGCGGACGGCAAGGTTCGCCTGGTCGACATGATCTCGGGCGTGACCTTCACCGAAGAGCGCGACGCCTCCAACAACGCGTTCTACAAGTCCGTCATCGAACACTCCGACGAACAGAATCCGCAGATTCAGATCGTGAGCGCTTCCGGCAAGGAAGTCGGCTCCTTCTCGATCCCTGCTGGGGCCCGCGTCGAAGTGGACGACGGCGACATCGTCAGCCGCGGCTCCATCCTCGCCAAGATTCCTCGCCAGGCCGCCAAGACTCAGGATATCACCGCCGGTCTGCCGCGTATTTCCGAGCTCTTCGAGGCCCGTCCTCCGAAGGATGCTGCTGAAATCGCCAAGATTGACGGCCTCGTTCGCTTCGAGCCTTCAATCCGCGGAAAGAAGCGCCTCGTCATCGCCGACTCCATCGGACGCGAAGAGGAACACCTGATCCCGCACGGCAAGCACATCATCGTCGCCGCCGGCGAAAAGGTGAAGCAAGGCCAGGCCTTGACCGAAGGCGCCGTCGACCCGCATGACATCTTGGATATTCTTGGCCAATCCAAGGTGCAGGATTACCTCATCACGGAAATTCAGAAGGTCTACCGCACCCAGGGTGTCGTGATTAACGACAAGCACATCGAAATCATTGTTTCGCGCATGCTCCGCAAGGTTCGCATCACCGAACCGGGCGACTCCGATTACCTCTGGGGTGAGCACGTCGATCGCACGACCCTCGGTCATGCCAACCGCTCCATCAACGAGCGCGGTGGTCAGATCGCCGAGTCGGAGCCAATTCTTCTGGGTATCACCAAGGCCTCACTCGAGACCGAATCCTTCATCTCGGCCGCCTCTTTCCAAGAGACCACCCGAGTCCTGACGGACGCCGCCACGATGGCCAAGCGAGACAATCTCACTGGCTTCAAGGAGAACGTCATCATGGGCCATCTGGTCCCTGCTGGCACCGGCCTCCCGGCTTATCGCCGAATTCGCGTCTTCCAGACCCCGACACCTGCCTAAGCGGCCTTAAAGGGCCTGTATCGAGACCCCGCTCGTTTGGGCGGGGTCTTTGTTTTTCACCATTTAGCCTCCTCGTTTTCACCATTTAGCCTCTGTTTGGGGGTTGATGAGGCCTGTCGTTTTACCTATCAAATCTCAACCCCCAGCCCACATGTCTCGTTTTCTTATCGCGGCTTCCTGCCTATCCGTCGCCACCATGGCTCAAGCCGCCAATTGGTTGCCATCCTCCCCCTTGGTGCAGCTCGGTGACGACCTAGATATTTTCTTCGACTCCTCCGTCGCGCTCGAAATGACGGACAATCTCTTCTCCGGTTCGGCCAAGAAATCGGCTTCCGACTGGGCCGTCACCCCGGGGTTCTCCCTGGAATATGGCAAGGATTCCGCGCTTTCGATCAACCTCACGGCCAAGCGCAGTTACATTTATTATAACGAAGCCGAATTCCGCTCGCTCGAGGATTCGCGCGACGCCCTATCCGCGGCCATCCGTTATGCCGATGGCGGCCCTCTCTCCGTCAATCTTGATTCATCCTACCGCGTCACCGCCCGAAATGATGATCTTCTGCAGCAGGGGGTCACCCATGCTCAGCTCGGGCCTACGTTGGTTCGGCAGGCTAACTATTCGAACGGCATTAATCTGAACTACCGTCTGACCGAGAAGTTCCGGGCTTCGTTCGGCTACACCAACACCTATAACCATTATATCAATCCGGTGAAGGTCGAGAGCTCCCCGGGCAGCGGGGCTTTTAATTATAATACCGATGCGCTGACGGAGCTAAACACCAAGTCGATCCCGCTGACCATCGATTACCAGGCCTTCGAGAAGCTGAGCTTCGGTCTGGCCCTGCAGCACGACGTCACGGATTTCTCGCACGCGCCTTTTTACAGCTCCTACATGGCTCCGACGCCCCTGGCGCATACGAAGCTTAACAAGGATTTCGCCGGGCTCACCGTCAATGGTCAGCTGACCGAGTCCGGAAAACTCAACGGCACCATCAAGGCTGGCTACGCCCAGTACGGCTACGAGACGGGTGCGAAGCTCAATGACCCGTCCTACTCGATCAGCCTGAATCACTCGCTGACGGAGCGGATCAACCACAGCCTGACGCTTTCCCGCGATGTCTCGGCCTCCTCGACGGACAGCCAGATGAAGACCCAGAGCTATACCTACGGTGTGAATTTCTCCGCCGCCGAGGATTTGACCTTCAATCTCTCGGCCACCAAGTCCGACGTGCTCTCCGCTTCCACTCAGGTCAATACCATGACCTACATGCTGGGTGCTGACTACAAGTACAGCTCCCACCTCAGCTTCCAGGCCAGCTACAATCTCACGGATTCAAAGACCCCATCGACCCCGAGCGCGAACTATACCTCCAATATGTTCACCTTGTCGGCGGCTTTCCGCTACTAAGCCGGAAGGTCTTTTGGTTTGGTCGGGAGGGTCCTATTGACCGCGCCTCACGCCGTCGCTAACTTTCGTCCATGTCCATCGCCCTGAAAAGCATCTTAGGCGCCCTCGGGGCCGCATTACTTTTGGTAGCCTGCGCCACGACGGGTTCAACCGAGGCAGCCGCCCCAGAAGGGGAAAACGTACTGGTCCTTGGCCAGCCAGCATCGGCTCCCGTCCCTGCCGCCAAGCCCGGCAGCGCCCCGATCAATCCGTCCGAGCGGCAGAACAGCTACCGTTTGCGCCCCCGTGATTTCATCCGCGTGTTGGTCATCAATGAACCTGACACCCAGATCGAGCGGCGGATCAATGCCGACGGCACGGTAGATATTCCGTATCTCAAGCAGTTGGTTCCCGTCGCAGGGCTGACGCTCACCCAGGCGCAGGTCGAGATTGCCACGCGGTTCCGGGAATATTTCAAGGACCCCCAGGTGGCCATCAATATGGTAACTTATGCGGAACGACGCGTCTATGTCTCCGGCTACGTCGGTAAGCCCGGGCCGGTTTCCATCCCGCCCGAGGAGACGCTGACCCTGGGCCGGGCGCTTTCCGCGGCCGGCGGAATTCTCCCGCGCGGCCGCCGGTCCGACGTCGCCGTCAAACGCATTCGCGATGGCAACACCGTCGTAATCACCCGCGACATGCGTCGCATCGACTCGGGCGAGGAGCCAGATTTCATCCTCGAAGACGAAGACCAGATCTACGTCGAAGACAGCCGCATCTGATTTCATGGCCCCTCCCGCTCCCGAGTCTCAGAATCAGCCGCCTGCGCCGGGTCCCAGGCGTAATCCTGGTTATGGTAATTACGGTTCCTACGGCGGCTACGGGGGCGGCTACGGCTCCTATGGCGCCGGTAATTATGGAGGCGGGCAGGGCGGTTATGGCGGTGGCGGCTACGGTAAATATGGTTCGGGCGGGGAGGGGAATGCCCTCAGCAACTATCTCACCATGCTGCGAGAGCGCTATTGGTGGATTATTCTTTCGGCGCTGGTCTTCCTGACCATCGGGCTTCTCTTCACTTATAACACACTCCCGGAATACCGCGCGACCGGGCGGCTTCGGGTCTTCCGCCTTGCCCCTAATCTGGCCGGCGGCAGTTCGGCGGCGGAAGAAAACTTCAAGATCGTCTCCAACGACGATTTCTTCACGGCGGTCGAAGCGATGCGTAGTGCCGTCATCATCGAAGCTGTGTCGAAGCGGCTCACGTCCGCTGAGCGTAAACTCGTGCTCGAGCCCTATCAGGCGGGCAGTGTCTTCAGCGGTCCGCTCACCGAACAGGAAGTGTTCGCCAAGCAGCGCGGGATCAACCCCCAGCGCCAGACCTTGGTCATCAACGTGGATTTCACGCACCCGAACCGAGATCTCTCCCGCCAGGTGGCGCGGCTTTTCTGCGACGCCATCCAGAAATACAGCGAAGACGAGCGGCTCACGATCACCAATCCGCTGGTCGAGAAGGCGCGCATCGAGATCGAGACGCTCGAGGACAAGGTGCGCCGGCTCTATGAGCAGAAGAACGATGTGATCAAGACGCAGAAGCTCCTCTCGATCGCCAAGGATACGAATACGCTCACCGCCGAACGCGGTGTCCTGGTCAAGGATCGCGAAGAGACCCGCAAGCAGGTGGACGAGCTGGAGATCATCGCCGGCCTCATCGCGGACTACGTGAAGACCAAGCGGGACATGGCCGACATTCCCCAGGTCCGCGCCGACACGAACGTGGCGGCGACGCTTACGGCGCTCAGCTCACTGAAGATCGAGATCGGCACGATGCAGAAGATCTACACCGAAAAGAACCCCAAGATGATCACGGCCCGCGAGAAACTGGTCCAGACGCAGAAGGAGTTCCAGGATGCAGTCGTGATCTCGGTCAGCCGCATTCAGTCCTCCCTACAGAATGCCCGTTCGCGCTACGACGCCATCCTGCGCAATCTCGAGGCGAAGGAGAGCGAGATCTCCAAGCTCCAGGCGGCCAATATTGAGCTCGAACGCGTCGACAAGGACATCCGGGCCAGCGAAGAATTCCTTTCCCGCATGAAGCTGAGCTACGAGGAGGCCAAGCTGCGCTCCTCTACCTCCGGGACGAGCACCTCCATCCGCATTCTCGACATGCCCTCGGTGTCGGACAAGCCGATCAATAAGAACTATTACTTCAACGCGATGCTTGGCTTCGGCGTGGGCGTCGGCTTCGGCGTCGTGCTAATCGTCATCATGGGCACGTTCGATGACCGCATCAAGTCGGTCAAGGATGTCGAAGCCGGCCTCGGCTTGCCTCTGCTCGGCACGATTCCGCGGGTCACGGCCACCTCCGGTCCGGATCGCGCCCTGCTGGCCCGTCAGGACAAGGATCGCATCGCGGTCGAATCCGTCCGCTCCATTTACTCCGCGATGAAGGTCAATCCTTCGGTCGCCGGCAGCAAGGTGTTCTTGGTGACTTCCTCCCGCCCCAGCGAAGGGAAGACTTTCGTGGCCACCAACCTGGCTTTGATTTTCGCCCAGCACGCCGAACGAGTGATCGTGATCGACGCTGACCTTCGCCTCCCGAACGTCGGCCCGTCCCTCGGCTTCACCGGCGACGGTGGCGTGAGCCGATGGTTCAATGCGGAGATGACGCTGGATGAGGCCATCGTGCGCGACGTTTCCCCTGGACTCGATGTGCTCCCTGTCGGCTTGAGCTGTAAGAACCCGACGCAGGTCATCAACAACCCGAAATTCTTGGCGATGCTCGATGAGCTGCGCAGCCGTTACGACCGCGTGTTCATCGACTCGCCGCCTATCGGCGCGGTTTCGGATGCGCTCCATCTTCTCCCCAAGGTCGACGGCGTTATTTACGTCGTGCGCTACAATGTCGTGAACATGCGCAGTGCCATCGCCTGCCTGAGCCGCCTGAAGGAAGCCGAGGCCCCCTTGCTGGGCGTCGTTTTGAACAGCATGTCGATGCGCATGGCTTCGGCCTACACGGATACGTACGATTCCACCTACCGGAAGTATTACGTAGATGGCCAGGATTCCACTGAATCTGCGCCGCCTGCCAAATCCTGATTTTCTACAACCCATGAAAACCCCGCTCTCCATCTTCCTGCTCATGGCTCTCGGACTGGTTGGCTGCCAGCATGCGCCCATCACCGGCCGCTCCCAGTTGATCTTTGTTGATGAATCCGAGGTCGCCTCCATGTCCGCCTCGGAGTTCTCAAAGATGAAGAAGCTTCCGAACGATAAGCGCCTCGCGAAGATCAAGGAAATCGGGTTGAAGATCGTCGCCGCTGCCCGGCGCGACGATCGAGCGGGCGTCCTGCCCCCCTCCGCTCGCTGGGAGTTCGCCGTCATCGATGACAAGACCCCGAACGCCTTCGCGATGCCCGGCGGGAAAATCGGTTTCAATTCAGGGATGTTCCAGTATGCGCCTACGGATGACGATATCGCGGTCATCCTCGGACATGAAGTGTCTCACGTAATCTGCCGCCACGGCTCTGAGCGCGTCTCCCAATCGATGAGCGTCGCCATCGCCGCCGCGGTGGCCGACGAGGCCACCAAGAATTCGACGACAAAGACCCGTTCGACCTGGATGGCCGCCGTCGGTGTCGGGGCCCAGTATGGCATCCTGCTGCCCTTTAGTCGCAGCCACGAATCCGAGGCGGATCACCTCGGCCTGCTCTTCATGGCTCGCGCCGGTTATAATCCTGACGCCGCCCCTGCCTTCTGGGAGCGCTTCTCTAAGATCGGGGGAGCTAAGCCTCCGGAGTTTCTTTCAACTCACCCGGCGGACGCCACTCGCGTGAAGCAGCTGCAGGCTTGGCTACCAGAGGCTCGGGCGCAGATTCCTCGCCAGCCTTGAACCCGGTCACTGCTTGCGGAGGATGAGCGGGCAGGTGAGGTAAATGCCCTTCGGGTCGTTCAGTGCCCGGATGGACTTAAGCGTCTCGGCGTGGGCTTTCAGGAATTGGAGCGCCAGGTCGCGTTCGCCGGAAGTCTTGGCGAACAGCGGAGATTCATCTTGGCCGTCTGAAAGTAGTTTCTGGAGCAGGGTCTCCCGTCCGGAATGCAAGGCGGGCACCTGAATCCATTCGGCCTGAGTCAGCTTGGCCAGGGTGGCGGCCTCCTTGATGGCGTCACGCAGGCCGCCGAATTTATCGACCAGCTTGATGCCTTGGGCGTCTTTGCCCAACCAGACGCGGCCTTGGGCGATTTCGTGTACGCTGTCGCGTGTCATCTTGCGCCCGTCGGCGACGATCTTGAGGAAGTCTTCATAGACGCCGTCCACCATGGTCTGAACAATCGCCAGTTCCTCCGGCGTGGCGGCGCGGTGCATTTCGAGAAGATCGGCATAGCGGTTGGTCTTCACGCCATCGGTGCCAAGATTCACTTTTTTGGCCAACTCTTCGTAGTTAAAATGCAGGCCGAACACGCCAATCGATCCGGTGATGGTCGAAGGGTCTGACATGATCATGCCACCTTTGGCGGCGATATAGTAGCCGCCGCTGGCGGCGACGTCGCCCATAGAAACAACAACAGGGAGGCCTTTCTTGCGGAGGAGTTCCACTTCGCGGGCGATGATGTCGCTGGCGAAGGCCGAACCGCCGGGGCTATTGACGCGGAGCACGACGGCTTTCACGCGGTCATCGCCCCGGATCATGCGGAGGTCGTGGGCCAGTCGGTCGCCGCCGACTTCACCGGGTGCGCCCCAGCCGTCGACGATTTCGCCTTCGGCGTAGACGATGGCCAGTCGGCCGCCGCTGTGTGGAAAGGTCACCTTATTGGCATACTTGCCGAGGGAGACCTGGCGGAAAGAGGTGCCAGATTCATCGGCACCGGCGCCCGCCGTGTGTAGGCGTTTCACGAGCTCATCCCGCTGCAGGATGCCATCTATCAATTTAAGTTTGAGGGAGGTAGTCGCATTGAAGTCGCCGGACGAGTTGGCCGCCTGCTGGAGAGCGGCTTGAGTTAGACCGCGCGACTTGGCCACCTCGGCCACGACCCGTTTCCAGATGCCGTTCAGGAGCAGTTCTTCCTGCTCGCGCGCCGGTTCACTCATGCTGCTGCCGATCAGCGGCTCGACGGCGGATTTATATTTACCCACTTTGGTGACCTGCACGCCGATGCCGAACTGTTTGAAAGTCTCCCCGTAATACATGTTGAAGGAGGCGAGCCCCTTGAATTCCAATTCGCCCGCCGGGTGCATGTAGACCTTGTCCGCGACGCTCGCCATGTAGAATTCCCCCTGGGAGCCGTTCTCGATCCAGGCGAGCACGGGCTTCTTGCTCGTGCTCTTGAAATCCTGGATGGCTTTGCGCAGTTCAGCTTTTTGCACGACTCCGGCGGCCAGTCGGCCAGAGAGCAGGATGCCGGCGATATTACGGTCTTTGGCGGCAAGATCGATGGCTTCGAGCGCACGTAAAAGATCAAGCTGCGGTCCGTCGCCGCCGCCGAGCAGTTCGCTCAGGCCCGGGGTGCCGTAGGATGGCGCGTCGGTGAGGGTGAGATCGTTGCCGATCACCAGGATCGTCTTGGACTTGAGGCTCACCGCGGTGGCTTCGGAGTTCTTGGAGCCCGAACTCGCGATGGCGACGATCAGCACGACCATCAGGAAGCAGGCGGCGACGCCAGCGACGAAAGCACCGAGGGCCGAGGCGAGGACCGATTTGAAGAATTCTTTCATGGGGTTGATGAGGAAAGCGCGGAAGTAGGGGTGATTTGCCTACAATGTCGGCGTATCTTCTTTTCGCCAACCAAAAGCAACTTTTTCGCCTCCTCTTTCCTCTCGATGCCCTGCGATTCCTGGTCTTAATTTACATCTATGTTCGAGCCTTCGACCGTGGCGGGTGCCGCCACCTCCCGCAAAGCCCTGGCGATCAATTTGGACCGATCGGCCTACGGGGCTTTTGCCGAAATCGGCGCGGGGCAGGAAGTTGTCCGACATTTCTTCAAGGCTGGCGGTGCTTCCGGTACGGTTGCCAAGAGCATCTCGGCCTATGACATGCGCGTCAGTGACGCGATTTACGGCCACCCTCAGCGCTATGTCTCCCGGGAGCGGCTCGAACAGATGCTTAATCATGAGTATGGGTTGCTGGTCGACCGGCTGAAGGCCGAGCGTGGTACGGTCACCCGCTTCTTCGCTTTCGCGGATACGGTGGCGACAATCCCGCACGACGGCAAAGGGCAGGGGCACTCCTGGATTGGGATTCGTTTTCAGGACGCCCCCGAGGCCGAGCCGAGCGAGGTCATTCTCCACCTGCGACTCTGGGATAAGGACGCCGGGCGCCAGCAGGACGCACTGGGCATGGTCGGGGTCAATTTAATCTACGCAGCGCTCAACACCCGCGACAGCGTCGACAACTTTCTGACCGCCCTCGTGGACGAGGTCGGGGCGGGCCGGGTGGAGGTTGAGTTCGCCCATTTCAGCGGGCCGGCGTTCGGCGCCTTTGATAATCGGGCCGCCGCGTTGCGACTGGTTCGTCTCGGCCTCACCGATGCCGTGCTTTTCGGCCCGGAAGGCGACCCACAGGTCCCCAGTGAATATTTTTACAAGAAATCCGTGCTCGTGGCGCGAGGCACTTTCCGGCCGGTTTCGCTCGTCAACGAGGATATGCTCGTCTGCGCGATGCGCAGCCTGCCTGAGGGCGGCAAGGATGTCTTGCCGATCTTCGAGATGTGCATCGGGGCGGACCCGCACCCGGAGTCGGAACTGATCGACCGCATTCGCCTGGTCGGCGCGATGCAGCATCCGTTGCTGGTCACCCGTCACCGCGGCTGGTATCGCCTGCCCGCTTATTTCCGACTCCATACCACGGGTAGCATCACGCTGGTGGCCGGCATGAACAACCTCGTTGATCTCTTCAACCCCGAGCACTACACCCATCTTGAGGGCGGCGTCTTGGAGTCCTGCGGCCGCCTCTTCAAGGACGGCGTCCGGGTCATGGTCTACCCGATGTGTGGAGATCAGCTGCGCCGCCTCATCCTTGATCCCATTGCCTGCAAGGTCTGCTTCCCGGAGAGTTACAGCGTAGCCGAGGATTCCGTTGTGACGGCTTCCGACATTCAGATGCGTCCTTCCGTGGCGGGCCTTTTCCAGCATCTTTTGAACAATGGTTTTCTCGTGCCGATCACCGGCGCGGACCCGTTGGCGATGGCGTGCCAGCCGCGCACCCTGGCTGACCGAATCCGGAAAAACGAGCCAGGCTGGGAGAAAGAGGTGCCGCCCTCGGTGGCGATCGCGATCCGCAGTCTCAAGTTGTGGGCACGATAGACCATGCCGGTCACTTCGCTGCCGCCCGCCCAGGAAGCCGAGCTCTCGCTCTCGGTGGAGCGCGCCTACCGTGAGGCGTTGGTCACGGATCGTCTCGGCGCCCTCTGGTCGCTGATTCTGGCGAAGTGCTTTCTGGCACAATGGGCGATTGAACGCTTCGCCATCCCCATTCGCGGCTTTTTCTACATCTGGGCTCTCACGCTTACGATGGCTTCGGTGGCCTCGCTTTATTACCTGCATGCTCACCGGGTGAAACTTTACCTCCTTCCGACCCATTTTCGCGTGAACGCCGCCGTGCTGGCCGGCTTGGTAGTTTCGCTGGGGTTCATCGTCTATGCTTATGGCGTGCTGGGTTTAATGCCGGCTCCGGTGGCGACGGCTCTCGCCTGCGCACTGCTCGGCTCCTGGTCTCTTGCGCGGGCCGCCTTACGTCGAGCCTGGGAGCCCTTGCTGGGCGCCTTGCTGTGGTGGGGTTGCGCGGGCACGGCGCTGCGAGCCCCTGCCGGCCAAAGTCTGCTCTGGATCGGGCTCGGACTGCTTTTTGCCCAGGCGCTTCCAGGCTTTGCCGTCGCCGCTCGCGCGGCTGCGCGCAGGGTCTGATCAGGCCGCGCTCTTGATGCTCGTGCTGTTGAGCAGGTGCGTCATGAAACGCTTCATGGCCGGCGTCAGCACGCGCCCCTTGCGATGCAGGATGGCCAGCGGGCGGGCTACGCGACGGTCGCGCAGGCGCAACATGACCAGCGTGCCTTGTTCCACTTCCTGGCGAATAGTGCCTTCGGGGACGAGCGCCACGCCGGCATCGACCTCAACGGCGCGCTTGAGCGTCTCGATGTTGTCGAACTCCATGGAGGGTTCGAGTTCGATGCGCTGCTCGCGGAAGAACTGATCGAGCGCCTTGCGGGTCGGGATATCCTGGTCGAAGCCGATGAACTTGCCGCCCTGCAGGTCGGCGAGATCGATTTCCTTCTTTGCGGCAAGCTTGTGCTTCGGCGAGCAGATGGCGACCAGCTGGTCTTCCATGAGCGGGATGATTTCAACCTGACGGGTCTTCTGCGGGAAGGCGACCAGACCGAAGTCGACGGCGTTCGAGATGACGTCGTCGTAGACGAGGTTGGAGCGACGGTACTCGACGCGTACGTTCACGTGAGGAAACTCCTGCATGAATGATTTCACGTGCGGCGGGAGCTCGTGCAGGCCGATTGAGACGATGGTGGAGATGTGGACGGTACCGCTGACGACCTTGCGCATTTCCTGCATCTCGCTGCCAACCTGTTCATAGCGATTGAGGATGTCCTTGGCGGCCTCATAGAGGCTCCGGCCTTCGCGCGTCAGGCGGAACTGCTTCTGGCTCCGGTCGACGATCAGGACGTTGAAGTGTTTTTCCATCGAGCGCAGCTGCTGGCTGACTGCCGACTGGGTGATGGCGTTGAGCTTGGCGGCCTTGGAGAAACTTTCGTTGTCCACCAGGTCACGGAAGATCTTGAGGTTCTCAATATGCATGGATGTGAAAGTCAGTTGGATTAATAAAACTAATGGGCTTGGGCTTCAAGTGTAGATACGCTTATCAGGCGGGTCGCGGCTGGGGCCGCTTCAGAGCCCCTCGCATTGACTCCCCGCGGGTTATCCCTCCCTCTGGTTCAAATGGTCACCTCCGACCAGTTTAAGGCCCATTGCGAGGGGGTGCTGGCCCGCATTGGGGCGGCCTGCGCCCAGGCGCACCGTGACCCCGCATCGGTCCGGCTGCTGCCCGTGACGAAGACCCATCCCGTCGAGGCCGCCTTACTGGCCTATGGCTGTGGATTGCGCTCGGTAGGGGAGAACCGGGTGCAGGAGGCCATGGCGAAGCGCCCCCTGGCGCCCGCCGATCTGAGGTGGGAGCTGATTGGCCATCTGCAGTCCAATAAGGCGAAGCAGGCCCTTCAGGCCTTCGATGTGATTCAGAGCGTCGATTCCGCCGAACTGGCGACCCGCCTCGGCCGCCTGGCCGGTGAGATGGGGCTGCGTCGCGAGGTGCTGATTCAGGTGAACTCGGGCGATGATCCCGCGAAGTTCGGCTGCGACCTCGCCGATGCACCGTGCCTTCTGGAGGCCGCCCTCGCCCAGCCGGCCTTGGTCGTGAAGGGCTTGATGGCCATCGCACCCCTTTCCGACGACCCCGCGGTCGCCGACCGGACCTTTGCTGAGCTGCGTCTCTGCCGTGACGCCTTGGCTGCCCGCTTTGGTGTGGCCCTGCCGGAATTATCCATGGGAATGAGCGGAGACCTTGAATCCGCGGTCGCCGCAGGTTCTACTTGTGTTCGTGTCGGCTCCGCTTTGTTCGGTAGCCGTCCCTCCGCATGATCCGCCGCCTTCAAATCCGCGACCTCGCCCTGATGGACCGCACCGAGCTCGAGCTGGGTGCGGGCTTCACGGTGGTCACAGGTGAGACGGGCGCCGGGAAGTCCGTCCTGCTCGGCGCACTTTCGCTCCTTGCGGGTAATCGCGCTGCGAAGACAATCGTCCGCAAGGGCGCCGACGAATGCTCGGTCGAAGCCGAACTCGAGACCGACGGCGACAAGCGCTTCAACGAAGTGCTGAAGTCCCTCGACTTGCCGGCCTGCGACGACGGCCTGCTCATCCTGAAGCGCTCAGTCCATGCGACCAAGGCGGGCCGTATCTCCATCAATGGGGGCTCGGCCACGCTCACGCAGCTCCAGCAACTCGGCGAGCTGTGGATCGATTTCCATGGCCCAGGCGAACCGCAGAAGCTGATGCGCGCCGAGACACAACTGGAGATGCTCGACCTGCACGCCGGTCTCGCCGCCGCTCTCGCGACCTATCGCGCCGGCTGGCGTCAGCGGAACGAGCTGCTCCGCGAAGCCGCCGAGGCGGCCACGGCCGAACGTCTTTCCGAGGACGAAGAGGCCTTCCTTCGCTCCCAGCTCGAGAAACTCGATTCGCTCGACCTCTCCGAAGAGTCTATCACGAAGCTTGAGCGCGATCATGCTCGCTCATCTCGCGCCCAGGAACTTGCGGCCTTACTCGGTCAGCTCGAATCTGGCCTGAGCTCGGACGGTCTGGGTGAAGTTCTGCCGAAACTTCTCAAAGCCGGCGATGATGTCGCCCGCATCGACGCTGATGCGGCTTCGCTCCGCGACCGTCTGAATGCCCTCGCGGCCGAGGCGGAAGATATCCGCGCCGACTTCGCGCGCCTAGGCCGCGGACTTTCCTCCGACGAGGAGTCCGCCGCCGAACTCGACGGCAAGATGAACCTCTGGTTGGAATTCCGTCGCAAGTACGGACCCGGCGCTGACGCGGTGCGCGAAAAGCGCGAAGCCCTCCGTCGTCGGCTCGCCTCGCAGGGTGATGTCGAAGCGCGCGTCGCAAAATTGAAAGCCGAGGCCGCGAAGGTGGAGAAAGATCTCCGCAAGCAGGCCGAAGTGCTCCGGGACGCCCGCACCAAGGCTGCCGAGAAACTCGCCGCCGCCGCCCGCAAGATGCTCGGTTCGCTCGGCTTCAAGAAGGCCGACCTGCGGATCGAGGTCGCCGTCGCGGAACTCGGCCCGTACGGTGCTGATGCCGTCCGCTTCCTTTTCTGCCCTAACGCCGGCCAGGATCTCCTTCCGCTCGACCAAATCGCCTCCAGTGGGGAAGCCGCGCGCGTGATGCTCGCGTTGAAGACCGTCCTCGCCGCCGTCGATCGCACGCCGATCCTGGTCTTTGATGAAGTCGACGCCAATGTCGGCGGCGAGATCGGCGCCCAGGTCGGCCGCGAACTGGCCGCCCTCGGTCAGGGCCATCAGGTCTTCTGCGTGACGCACCTCCCGCAGGTCGCCGCCCTTGGCCACGCCCATCTGGTTGTGACCAAGACGCAGGACGATAAGTCGACGACGGTTGAGATCGCTCCAGTCCACGGGAGGCGTAAGGATCGCGAGTCCGAACTGGCCCGTATGCTCGGCGACCGCTCGAGCAAGGTCGCTCTCTCCCACGCCCGCGAATTGCTCGACGGCGCGAAGTAGGCTCAGGCCTTCTTCACAAAGCGGTCGAGTTTCAGGCGCTGAATCACCCGCAGGCCGATCGCGGCAGCCCAGGGCTTGGGTAGGCGGGCGGAGACAAAGCCAAGGATCTTATGCCGCCAGCCTGTGATGACGACGGGGCGGTGTTTAGCCATGCCCCAGATGGCTTCATCAGCGCATTCTTCCGCCGTCTGGCCGCTCAGCCCAGTGGAGCTCGCGAAGCCGGCGGCCTTGGAGAAGTTCGTGGAGACCGGGCCGGGACAGATCGCGACGCAACGGATTCCGTGACGCTTGGCCTCGGCGTCGAGCGCGACGCTCCAATCAAGCATGAAGGATTTCGTCGCGGCATAAGTGGTCATCAACGGCGTCGGTTGGAAGCCAGCGAGCGAAGCGACGGTGGCCACCATGCCGCCGCGCGCTTTCAGCTCTTCCCAAAGTCGACCGGTGAGTTCGACCGGCGCGCGCACATTCACGTCGATCATCTTCAAGGTATGGTCGAGCGCCGGGGCCGGAAATTCTCCGTACGCCCCGAAGCCGCTGTTATTAATGAGTAACATCTTACCTTCTCGGGGCATTAGTTTCTGTAATTCAGAGACAACCGACGAGAGGGCAGCAGGTTGAGAGAGGTCGCAGGTAAGATGAGTGAACTTAAGGGAATTCGGGACCCCCTCGGGAGGTGTGCGGGAAAGATTGAACACCGACGCGGAGGTCCCAGAATTACCGATACGCGAGAGAATGGCGCGACCAATCCCGGAAGAAGCTCCTGATATGATAACCACGGAAAAACTCCTGAAGAAATCATCGACGGTCTTGTTCTTTGACATGGGCGCAGATTCTCACGTCACCCCACAAAACACAACACACATGACAAGTGCTCCGATCGTCGTGACCGGGGTCCATATGGACCTCACCGACGCCCTGAAGGAAACGGTGCGCGCCAAGGCAGAGAAGCTGCTGCGCCACAACCCGCGGATCGTCCGCGTGCACGTCGAACTCGTCCACACCCGCTGTAGCGACCACAGTCGCGAATTCGGGGCTCAAATCCGGCTGGAACTGCCGGGCCCGGACATCGTCGTCAGGGAAGAGTCCGACGACTTGTATAAGTCCATCGATATTTTGGTCGATAAAGTCGACCGCCAGCTTCGCCGCCGCCATCGCCTGGATAAGGAAAAAAGGAATCATCCGCATCCGACAGACCTAGGCGAGTTGGGAAAGGCGGCGTAAGAAGACGGTGTGGTGCCGGCCGGTTGTCAGTGAGGACGGCTCAGTCGGTGAAAGTCGAAGTCGGTATGGCCGGAAGTCGGTGAAAACAGACGGAAAGCCAGTCAGACAGCGAAGGTAACGGACAGTCAGTCAGGTAACAGACAGCGAAAGCCAAGCTAGCACAGTCAGATTAAGGTACAGGGCCCCGGCCGCCGCAAGGTGACCGGGGTCCTCCTGTTTGGGCGAGTCGCTTGCCTAAGTTTCTCGCCCTCTGCTCCGGGAGGGCTTTTATCTGCCCCATGCGCATTTATTTCATGGGCATCTGCGGTACGGCGATGGGTAACGCCGCCTTGCTGATGCGCGCCTTGGGCCATGAGGTCATGGGATCCGACACCGGCATCTACCCGCCGATGTCCGATCACCTACGCGGCGCCGGCGTCGATATTCTTGAAGGCTGGTCCGCCGAACGCCTGGCCCAGCTCAAGCCCGACCTCGTCGTCGTCGGTAACGTCGCCTCGCGCGGACATCCCGAAGTGGAATGGCTGCTTGAAGCCCGCACCCAGCCCTACATCTCGCTTCCCGAACTGCTGCGCACCCGTCTGCTGCACGAACGCCGTAACCTCGTCGTCGCTGGCACGCACGGCAAGACAACCACGACCTGCATGGCGGCGGTGCTGCTCAAGGCCAACGGCGCCGAGCCGGGCTGGCTCGTCGGTGGCGTCCCGCGCGACCTCCCGGACTCCTCCCATCCTGGTAAGAAGGGGGGGCCTTTTGTCATCGAGGGCGACGAATACGACACGGCCTTCTTCGATAAGCGTAGCAAGTTCATCCAGTACCTGCCGCACGTGCTCGCGATCAACAACTGTGAGTTCGATCACGCCGACATCTTCCGCGACCTCGACGACGTCCTGCGCACGTTCTCCCACGTCATCCGCATCGTCCCGCGCGACGGCGCGATTGTCGCCAACGGAGATGACGCCAACGTCCTCGGTCTGGTGAAGAACGTCACCTGGGCCCCCGTCGTGCGCGTTGGCACGGGCGCAGGCAACGACGCAGTCATCGCTGATTTCCAGGAGTCGCCGACGAGTTCGTCGTTCACGCTGCTTTGGAAGGGTAAGGAGTGGGGCAGGGTGAAGTGGGCCCTTCCGGGTCTCTTCAACGCCCGCAACGCGGCGATGGCCGCCGTCTCGTCCGGTCTCCTGCTTGATGCTAAGGATCCGACGAAGTTGAAGCTAGATGCATTAGATAAGTTCCAAGGCGTCCAGCGTCGCCAGCAGGTGCTCGTCGACCGTCCTGAGCTGACGGTGATCGAGGACTTCGGTCACCACCCGACGGCCCTTGACCTGACGCTGGAATCGTTACGCGCCCGCTACCCGCAGCATCGCCTGGTGGCCTGTTTCGAGCCGCGCAGCAACACTGCTGCTCGCAAGGTGATGCAGGACGCTTTCCGCGAGGCGCTCAAGAAGGGCGATGAGGTCTTTCTCGCTCCGCCGCACCGCGCCGACAAACTGGGCGAAGAACGTTTTGACAGCGAAGGCGTGGCCGCGGCGATTACCGCTGCCGGCAAGAAGGGCTTCGCCCCGATTTCCAATGACGCGTTGCTCGCCGATCTCATCACGCTCGTGAAGTCGGACAAGTCCCCGCGTTGCGTGGTGTTCTTCTCGAACGGCGCTTTCGGTGGCATCATCAAGAAATTCGCCCAAGCCGTCGCCTTATGAGGCTGCTCCCGTGGATCTGGGGCGTGATGATTACCGCCACCGTGGCGGCGTCAGCCCGCGACATCCGCGTAGGCGAGGATGTGAAGACCATCGCCGCAGCCATCAAACTAGCGCAGCCGGGAGACACGATTCACCTCCAGCCTATCGTGTACCGCGATTACGCAGGCTTCTATGGCAAGAAGGGCGAGCCCGGTAAGCCGATCACGCTCGACGGCCATGGCGCCACGTTGGAGGGCTCTGATCCGCTCGACCCTAAGCAGTGGACGGAGGTTTCGCCCGGGCTCTTCGAGGCCTCGAAACTTCTGACCCGGCTGGATGACCCGATTATCATGCGCTGGTTCTTCCTTTGGGACGGGAAGATGAATCATATGGGTCGCACCTCCAAGGGGAAGAAGGCGCCGTTCAAGAAAGTCGAAGACCTGCAGGCCGGAGAGTGGACGTTCGTGCAGGACCATGCCCGGGACAAGGCGATGGCGAACCAAATCTTCGGTTCATTCTTCATCCGACTCCCGGCCGGACAGAAACTCCCGGACGCGCGGATTTTCGTTCCGGTGCGTTCGGTCGGGGTCGGCTTGGGTGGGGCTAATGCCCATTTGGTGATTCGGAATATCACGGCGACGCACCCGCATAATGACGGTTTCAATATCCACGGCGATTGCCGTGACGTGGTATTCGAAAATATCCGCGCCATCGAGTGCGGTGACGATGGCGTCAGTGCTCATGAGTCCGCTGAATATCGCGTCGATGGGCTGGTCGCTATAGGCAACAGCACCGGCATCACGGATACGGTGGCCGCCAAGACAACCTACCGACATGTTTTCTTGGCCGACAATCTGGCTTTTGATCTCTACTTCCTGAATGATGGCCGATATGCAGTCTCGGATGCGGTGGTGCTGTCGTCCTCGGAGCATGCCTTGCAGGTCTCGGGTGGCAAAGATCAACACAGCGAACTGCGCTTGGACAACGTACTCATCCATCGCGAGGGATCGAAGGGTTCCGTGTCCGTCGCCAAGGATGCCACGCTTTTCGCCCGTCGCTTCACCTTGGAAGGAGATGAACTGAAGTCGGGCGGCAAGGTCGAGACCGATGGGGCTCCGGCCGAACGACAGGTGCTCATCGAATCCCTGGTGCCTTCGGAATATCGCTCGCGGCTAGCCCAGTAAGCCCAGCGCTTGCTTGGCCTGCGCTGAGTCCTTGGCGATCTGCGCCTGCAAGGCGGCGAGGTCGGCGAACTTCTGTTCGTCGCGCAGGCGACGGACCCAGCGGACGCGGACGGCGTCACCGGTGGTCGGCGCCGTGCCTCGCAGGATATGCGCTTCGAGCAGAGGGGCGACGGGGCCGCTTTCGACGGTGGGACGTTGTCCGTAGTTGGCCACGGCGGGCATTGCTTCTCCCTTGAAGATGACTTCAACGGCGTAGACGCCGAAGGCGGGCTTGAGCTCGGGCTCCCAGGCGATGTTGACCGTGGGGAACCCGATGGTACGGCCGAGGTGCCGTCCGCCGATAATCATTCCTTCCGCTTCGTAAGGACGCAGCAGCATCGCGTTCGCGAGGGCAAGGTCGCCCGAGGCGAGGCACTGGCGGATGCGTGAGCTGCTCACGGTCTCATCCCCGAGGCCGATCGCCGAGACGAGCCTCACGCCCAGGCCTTCGGAGGCGCCATGCGCGATGAGCGTCTCGCCATTGCCGGCGCGTCCGCGGCCATATTGGAAATTAGAGCCGACATGGAGCGACTTCAGTTGGGGGAAGGTCTGCTTCAGCCACTTCGGAAAATCCGCCGCCTCGATGCCGGCGTGCGCGCGATCAAATTTCTCGTGATGGACTAGCTGGGCTCCGGCTTCGGTCAGTCGGTCGTCTTTCTGGTCGCGCGTGAAGATCAGCGGGACCGACGACTCCGGTCGCAGGACCTTACTCGGGTGCGGGTCGTAGGTGAGCACGCCAACGATACCTCCGTCCGCTCGGGCGGCCTCGCGGGCGGAATGGAGGACTGCCCGATGGCCTAGGTGGACGCCGTCAAAGGCGCCGATGGCAAGGTGGATGGAAGGTTCGTCGCTCATCCTTGGGCGGCACCGATGGCTTCCTGCGTGGGCACCAGGGCGGCGAGGAGTTGGTCGTCGTTCATCGCGCCGAGCTGCGGGAGCGTATGGCCGCGCGACAGGTCGAGCTGGCCGGAGCGGGTGCGGCGGAGCATCGAGAGGTGGGCGCCCGGGCCGAGCTTGCGGCCGAGGTCAAGCGCCAGCGTACGCACATAGGTGCCTTTGGTGCAGCGGACGCGGAAGTTGATTTTTGGGCTCTGCCACGAGAGTAGTTCGAATTCGGAGAGGCTGATGGCGCGGGGCTCGCGGACGACTTCGATACCCTTGCGCGCGAGGTCATAGAGCTTCTGGCCGCCGATCTTCTTCGCCGAGTGCATCGGCGGAATTTGAAACTGATCGCCGAGCATCGTGGCGAGGGCGGCCCGCACCTGTGCTTCGGTGATCTCGGGTACGGGGTTCGTCTCCAGCGTCTCGCCTTCGGCGTCCTGGGTGTCGGTGACGACGCCCAGCGTGGCTTCGCCGAGGTATTCTTTGTCCTGCGCCATCAGCTGGTCGGAGGCCTTGGTGGCTTTGCCGACGAGCAGGATGAGTAGCCCCGTCGCCATCGGGTCGAGCGTGCCGGCGTGTCCGACGCGGCGGGTGCGGTAGAGCCGGCGCACGCTGTCGACGACGTCGTGCGAGGTGATGCCCTGCGGCTTATCGACCAGGAGCACGCCCGAGGGCTCGGCGATGGGCTCGCTCATTTCGCGGAGTATTCGCGATAGTGGGCGATGACGATGCCGAGGATCTTCTCACGGTCTTGGGGCAATCGGCAGCCTTGCATATTGAAACCTGCTGCGAGCATGTGGCCGCCGCCGTTAAGTTTGCCGGCGCAGAGGTCTAGGCGGAGCTTCGGGTCGCGGCCCCGGAGGCTGCCACGGATGCCGTCGACGCCTTCTTCCATGAGCACGGCAATTTCGACACCCTCGACGGAGCGGGGGAATTCGACGAGCCCTTCCTTGTCTTCCTTCGAGGTGCCGGTCGCGATGTAATCCGCCTGGGTGAGTTCACCTGAACAGATTTTCCCGTCCTCATGGAAGAGGATGGTATTCAGGAAGCGTTTCGTGAGCTCGAGTTTGCCGCGACTCTCCTGTTCAAAGACCCGGTAATTAGCTTCGGCAGGATCGGCGCCTCGACGCACGAGCTCGGCGATGATGGCAAAGACGTCGGCCGTGGTGCTCCGGTAGCAGAAGCGGCCAGTATCCGTCAGGATGCCGAGGTGTAGGGCCTTGGCGGTGATTGCATCGACCGCCAGCCCTTCGGCGAGCGCGCCGGCGGCGAGGATGTGGCAGGTCGCCGCGGCTTCGCGCACGACGATGTTGATCTGGGCGTAGTCGGGATTGGAGGCGTGGTGGTCGATGTTGGCCAAGACCCCCAGCGGGAACTTGCTGAGCAGTTCCGTCCCTACCCGAGACGCATCGGCACAGTCGACGGCAATGGCCTCGCGGCCATCCGGATTGTAATCAGCCGCTTTCAGGAAGGTCACGCCTTGCGCATAGGGCACGAGGTTCGGGGGGATGCGGTCACGGTTGATGCAGAGGGCGTCCACGCCCTCGGCCAGCAGCAGTCGGCAGAGAGCGGTCTGCGATCCAATGCAGTCACCATCGGGGCGCATATGGCCTAATACGGCGACTTTTCGCCCTTTGAGACCTTTAATGAGGTCTCGGAGGGCCTGGCCCGCCGCTTGCATGCTGATACCCATGGTTTTGTGAATGAAGAAACAGTCGGGTGGGTCCGCTGGCAAAGTCAAAAGGCAGGGTTATTACCAACTTCGGGGGAACGCTTGAACCTCCGCAAGGTTCGGGCATAGTCCCTGCTACCAACCTCGTACGGGCATTTAGCCCAAACCCAACTTTATGGATAAGGACAAAAACAATAATTTCACTCCCCGCGCCCGCAAGGTCGTGGAGCTGGCCCGGGCGGAAGCCCGCCGGTTCAATCACAACTACGTCGGCACGGAGCACATTCTGCTCGGGCTGATCAAGCTCGGCGAGGGTGTCGCGGTCAACGTGCTCGGCCGTATGGGCCTCGACCTCAAGACCGTGCGCGGCGCCGTTGAGAAGCAGGTTGGTCCAGGTCCCGAGGAAGCGAAAGCTCCGGACACCATTCCGCTTACCCCGCGCGTGCAGAAAGTGATGGCCCATGCCGTCACCGAGGCGCGGGCGCTGGGACACGCTTACGTCGGGACCGAACATATTCTCCTCGGCCTCCTGAAGGAGGGGGAGGGCGTCGCCGCCCGCGTCTTGCAGCAGCTCGACGTGGATCTGGAGCGCTGCCGCAAAGAAATCTTGGCCGATATCGATCCGTCGGCCGCGGATGAATCTGAAAAGAAGGAAGGCGACCCGCCCCCTCCGTCGGAAGAGTCCTCGGATGACGCCCCGCCTTCCGCTCGCCGCTCCTCTGAAGAAGGCGGCCGTCCCGGTCGCGGCGAACGCCTCTCGCTCCTAAAGACTTTCGGTCGCGATCTGACCGAGCTGGCCAAGGCCGGCGAACTCGATCCGGTCATCGGCCGCAAGGAAGAGATTCGCCGCGTGGTGCAGATCCTCTGCCGCCGCACGAAGAACAATCCAGTTCTCATCGGCGAAGCTGGCGTGGGTAAGACCGCCATCGTCGAAGGCCTCGCCCAGGAAATCGCCGCGGGCGTCGTCCCGGAGATTCTGCTCGACCGTAAGGTCATCACCCTCGACCTCGCCCTGATGGTCGCGGGCACGAAGTATCGCGGTCAGTTCGAAGAGCGCATCAAGGGCATTATGGATGAGATCAAGCGCGCCAAGAACGTCATCTTGTTTATCGACGAAATGCACACGATCGTCGGCGCCGGCGCCGCCGAAGGTGCGATGGATGCCTCTAATATCCTGAAGCCTGCGCTCTCACGCGGTGAAATCCAGTGTGTCGGAGCCACCACGCTTTCTGAATACCGCAAGCACATCGAGAAGGATGCCGCCCTTGAGCGCCGCTTCCAGTCCGTCAAGGTCGACGACCCGACGCCCGAGGACGCTGTGCTGATTCTCCGCGGCATCCGCTCGAAATACGAAGAGCACCATAAGTGCGAATACACCGACGCCGCCATCGAGGCCGCGGTCCGCCTTTCGCATCGCTACATCACCGCCCGCCACCTGCCAGACAAGGCCATCGACGTGATGGATGAGGCCGGTGCGCGCGCCCGTATCCGCTCCCTCAATCTCCCACCCGAGATCGACGCCGCCCAGGCCGATATCGATAAAATCGTCCAGCAGAAGGAGGATGCCTCGCGCAATCAGAAGTTCGAGGAGGCCGCCAATCTGCGCGACCAGGAGAAGAAGCTCCGTGCCAAGCGCGAGAAGATGCTCGAGGAGTGGCGGAAGAAGCGCGACGAGAAGCGCATCGTGGTCGGCGAAGATGAAATGCTCCACATCGTCGCGGATTGGACGGGCGTACCCCTCAATCGTCTCGAAAAGAAAGAGACCAAGAAGCTGCTCGAGCTCGAAAAAGACCTGCAGACGGCTGTCATCGGCCAGGATCGCGCCTGCGAAGTCGTCGCCCGCGCCCTCCGTCGCTCCCGCGCCGACCTCAAGGACCCGCGCCGTCCGATCGGTTCCTTCCTTTTCCTTGGCCCGACCGGCGTCGGCAAGACGCTCCTGGCGCGCTCGCTTGCGGAACGCATGTTTGGCGAGACGGAAGCGGTCATCCAGATCGACATGTCCGAGTACATGGAGAAGTTCACGGTTTCGCGCCTCATCGGTTCGCCTCCCGGCTACGTTGGTCATGACGAAGGCGGTCAGCTCACGGAAGCCGTGCGCCGTAAGCCTTACTCGGTCGTGCTTTTCGATGAGATTGAGAAGGCCCACCCGGATGTCATCCAGCTTCTCCTGCAGGCTCTCGAAGACGGCCGCCTGACCGATTCACTTGGTCGCGTCGTCGACTTCCGCAACACGATCATCATCATGACTTCGAACGTCGGTGCCGATGTGCTCCAGCGTAATAATTCGGTCGGCTTCGATGTCGGTGTCGATTCGACCCGGGACTACGAGAAGCTGAAGGATCGCATCATGGATGAGACCAAGCGCGCCTTTAAGCCTGAGTTCCTCAACCGTCTCACGGATATCGTGATCTTCCAGCAGCTCGCCAAGGAGCACATGACCAAGATCGTGGATATCGAGGTCGCTAAGGTGGCCAAGCGTCTGCTGGATCTCGGCGTGAAGCTCGTCGTGAACGAAGCCGCCCGTGCCTACCTCGTCGACAACGGCTGGGATGAAAAGTACGGCGCCCGTCCTTTGCGTCGCGCCGTGGAGCGCCTCCTGGAGGATCCGCTCGCGGAATCCATCCTGCGGGCCGACTACCACAAGGAAGAGCCGGTCATCGTTTCCGTGGGCGAGAAGGGCCTCGTTTTCACGCAGAAGAAGAGCGGCGCCGACGCCGGCGCCTAAGCGATGAATCGTCTGGTCACCGCTGGCTTCCTCGGCGCGATCGCCATCGCGCTGGGGGCCTTCGGCGCCCATGCTCTGAAGGATCGCCTAGCGCTCATTCCGGAAGCCTCCGGCTGGTGGCAGACGGCGACTTTCTATCTGCTGACCCACGCGGTCGCCATTGGTGCGATCGCGGCACATTCCGCTTGGCCGGCCCGCCTTTGGGCCGCTGGTTCCGCGATCTTTGCTGTCACGCTCTACGCGCTGGCCTTGGGTGCTCCGCGTTGGCTCGGCGCCATCACGCCGATCGGCGGCACACTGTTGATCGCCGGCTGGGTGGCGCTGGCTTGGTCTGCTCGCAAGTAATCCTGACTTGCCGAAGCCGCTTCCCCCTCAGAGGTTGAGGCATGGCGGACCCTTTCACTTATCATGATGACGGCGGCGAAGAACTTGAGCCGGCCGAGCGCGAGGTCGTTTGCCGCTATTACCTCGAGGCCGGTCCGAAGCATACCGAATTCGTGACGCAGTTCCTCGGGCCCAGTGAGTGCCGCAAGTTCGACGTGCTCTGGGAAGAATCCGACATGACCGAGGAGGTGGCGGTGGCGGTCGCCTGGTTGCCTCGCGGGCAGCTCGAAGGCTTTGAATTATGGCAGACCCTCGCGCTGGCTTTCTGGAATATAAAGAAAGAAGGTGAATACTGGGATAACTGTGCTTGCGTCGAAATCATCGACCGAGAGGACACCCTGATTCCCGGCGATGCTTTCCGGGCGGTCTTGGAAGCTGTTTGGCCGAAGGATGGCGCGGGCGACAACTAAAAGGCTGACCTGCGAGGGGCAGGGGCTCTAACCTCCGCCCATGTCTCCCCGTCTTCTCCTCCTTGGCGTCCTTTTTGCTTCGGCCGCCGTCTCAGCAGATACTGCCAAACTCATCCTTAATGAGGATTTCGAGAGCACCCCAGTGGGCGAGACCCCGAAGGGTTATGCCAAGAAAGGGGCCATCGGGGTTGTCGATGATGTTTCCCATTCGGGCAAGAAGTCGCTGCGCATCGAGCCGGCGACGAAAGGCGGCCGGACGCTCACCAAGACCGGCCCGGAACTCGCCGTGCTCGGCGGACAGTTCTGGGGCCGACTTTATTTCAAGGTGAAGACCCCTTCGCCGCTCCCGCTCGTCCCCGAAGGTAAGACCAGCGCCTCGATCCATACGACGTTAGTCAGCGGGAAGGCCACCAGTCCGCTTTTCAACGATCCGATCGAGGTGCGCCTTATGGGTTGCTCCACCAATATGACCGGCACCTATGCCTGGATGTATAATGTGCAGACGGCTAAGCGCGGGGAGTTCGGCGCCGGCGCCAAGACCCGCGCGAAGTATTCCGATGAATGGACGCTCGCCGAATGGTCCGTTGATAACGCCACGCAGTCCTACCATTTTTATATCAACGGTCAGGAAGTCGCCGATATTGCGGTTAATAAAGGAGCTGGGAAATTCGCGGGCGCCGAGCTGCCGGCGATCTACGACAGCCTGACCTTCGGCTGGCTGAATTACCAGGCCGCCGCCGGCGAAGGCTTCACGGTGTGGATCGATGACCTGGCGCTCAGCAAGACCCGCATCGGCCCGACCTCCGCCAAGTAATCTTCCGCCATGCGCACGCAGACGCTCGGTCAGACATCGCTGCAATCCAGCCGCCTGGCCTACGGGTGCTGGCGCATCGCCACGCGCGGGGACGCCGCCGCGGACTATGAAACGGCGCGGGCAGCGATCTTCGCAGCGGTCGACGCCGGCTATACGCTCTTCGATCACGCCGACATTTATTGCGACGGCGAGGCGGAGCGCGTGTTCGGCCGTATTCTGCGGGAGAGTCCGGGACTGCGGGCGCGTATGGTTATCGCCACCAAGGGCGGGATCCGCTTCAAGAATCGTCCGGCAGGCGCCCCGGTGCGCTATGATTTTTCCCGGGGCCATCTGCTCGCCCAGGCGGAGCTGTCCCTGCGGCAGTTGGGAGTCGAGACGATCGACCTTCTACATCTTCACCGACCGGATTATCTGATGGATGCGGACGAGGTCGCCGGAGCTTTCGCTGAACTTCGCCAGTCGGGCAAGGTGCGCGAATTCGGCGTCAGTAACTTCAGCCCCTCGCAGTTCTCCCTGCTCCAGTCGCGCCTGCCGTTCCCGCTCGCGGTGAATCAGGTCGAGGTGAGCCTGCTCCAATTGTATGCCTTGCACGATGGTACGCTGGATCAATGTCAGCAGCTGAAGGTCACGCCGCTGGCCTGGAGTCCGCTCGGGGCCGGCTTGCTTGGCTCAGGTGGCAAGGACCTGCTGCCCGGGCAGGCGCATTATAACCCTAAGGCTATCTTGCCCGTGCTCGATCGCATCGCTGGGGAGCGTGGCGTCACCCGCGAGGTGGTGGCCCTCGCCTGGCTGCTCAAGCACCCCTCCCGCCTGATTCCCATCGTTGGTAGCACGAATCCGGCTCGAATTCGCCAGCACGCCGCCGCTGACCAGCTGGAATTGACCCGGGAGGAGTGGTATCATCTCGTCACCGCCGCCCGGGGTGCCGAAATGCCCTAAGGGCGGTCGCTTGACCCCCTTCAGGAAGCGGGTTGAATGATCACATGATTAGACACGCCCTCGCCTGCGCTCTCTTGATGACTTCGCTTATGGCCGCGGAAACTTCGCCCGGTCTCCTCGGCGTCCCCGTCAAGGATATCGACGGTAAGGCCACGACGCTCGGAGCTGTCAAAGGTGGCAAGGCGTGGCTCGTCGTGAACGTCGCCAGTGAGTGTGGTTACACCCGACAGTATACGGGGCTGCAGGCCCTTTATGATAATTTTAAAGCCAAGGGGCTCGTGGTTGCTGGCTTCCCGTGCAATGATTTTGGCGGACAGGAGCCTGGTTCGGAGAAGGACATCAAGAAGTTCTGCAAGACAAACTTCAAGGTCGCCTTCCCCATGTACGCCAAGGTGAAAATCAAGGGCGACGCGCCGCATCCGCTGTTCGAAAAACTCATGAGCAAGGACGAAGGTCATCCGGGTCCGGTCGGCTGGAATTTCAACAAATTCCTGATCAGTGCCGACGGTAAACTGATTGCCCGCTTCGGGTCCGACGTCGAGCCCGACTCCGAAGAGCTGGAGAAGGCTATCGAGAAGGCTTTGAAGTAAGCAGCGCTTTGACTTTCGGTCAGGGTGGTTTAGCAAAGGGCCATCCCCATGTTGCGCCACCTCGCCGTCCTCCTCCTCGGTCTGTCGACGCTTTGTGCGGCCGAATCCTACGATGTCTGCGTCTATGGCGGCAACGCGAGCGGCGTGATGGCGGCTTGTGCCGCTGCGAAGGAGGGCGCGAAGGTCATCGTCGTGGAGCCCAGCCGCTGGCTTGGCGGCATGACCGGCGGCGGCCTGATGCACATCGATTGGGGTCGCGAGGAAGCCGTGAGCGGTTCGACGCGTCCGATCCTCAAGAAGGATTTCAAGGACGCGCAGTATCGCACCGTCTTCGGCGAGATGCTCAAGGCCGCCGGTATCACGGTCCTGTTCGAGCATCGGGTCAGCGCGGTGGAAAAATCCGCCGGCGTCATTCGTACCATCGCCCTGGATCTGGCACCGTTCGATGAATATGGCTGTCCGCCGGCGCTGCCATCCAAGGCCGGCGCCCGCACGATTACGGCGAAGGTCTTCATCGATTGCTCCTACGAAGGCGACCTGATGGCGCGGGCGGGCGTCGCCTATGCGTTCGGTCGTGAGGCCAAGCCGACGTACGGCGAAAGCCTGGCCGGGGCGCAGCCGCCGATGTCGGTCTACGCGATTGATCCCTACGTGAAAGCGGGCGATCCGCAGAGCGGTTTGCTGCCGGGCCTTCAGTCGACGCCCGTCGCTCCGGTCGGCGAGGCCGACAAACTTACGATGGGCTACGGCTTCCGTTGGCGCTTCGTTTTTAAGGGCGAGGGTTTGCCCATCGAGCCGCCGGCCCCCTACGACCCGAGGCAGTATGAACTGTATCGCCGAGCGTTCCAGCAGGGCATAGATATCCTTTCCGGGCGCGTGATGCGCGGTAAGGTCGAAGGCTGGGAGAAGAGCGGCGGGCGGGTTTATTCCGGTGGCGCCGGCAATCTCGCCCGCGCGCTTTTCGCCCCCACGAATTACGGCCATAACGCTGGCTACCCTGATGGCGATTACGCTACCCGCGCACGCATCTGGAAGGAGCAGCAGGACTTCGTCCGCGGCATGACGCACTTTCTCCGTACCGACCCGTCGGTGCCCGCGAAGCAGAAGGAGGTCGCCCTCAGCGCCGGCTTGGAGAAAGGTGCGTTCGACGACACCAAGGGCTACCCTCATCAGCTCTACGTGCGCGAGGCTCGGCGGATGGTCTCGGATTACGTCGTCACCCAGAAGGACATGGAGGGGCGGACCAATCCCACTGATTCGGTCGGCCTGGCATCCTATGGCGTCGATGAGTGGCCTTACGCCACCGTCGCCCTCGAAGGCAAGGTGGCCCTCATGGGAGGCTACTACTCGATGCTCTACCTCGAGGACGAGCATCGCGGCATCTATCGGATTCCTTACCGTTCGATTGTGCCGAAAAAGGAACAGTGCGCCAATCTCCTCGTCCCCGTCTGCGTCTCCGCGAGCCATATCGCCATGACTTCCATCCGCATGGAGCCAGTATGGATGATCCTTGGCGAGTCGGCCGGCGTAGCGGCATCGATGGCCGTGAAGTCGGGCTCAGCCGTCCAGGACGTGTCTTACGCCGAGCTTTATCCGAAGCTTCGGGCCCTGGCCCAGAAGGTCGACATCCCGAAGAAAAAAGAAGTTAAGCCGAAATAGGCCCGGCGATACGGAGGTCGGCGACGACCTTGCCGCCCATCAGGTGCTCAGTGATGATACGGTCCAGGTTCTCGGGGGTGCATTGGCCATACCACACGCCTTCCGGATAAATCACCGCGATAGGCCCGCCGACGCAGATGCGCAGGCAATCCGCCTTGGAGCGCTGCATGCCACCACGTTCAGACAGGCCGAGTTGCTTAAGTCGTGTCTTGAGGTGCTCCCAGGATTTGAGCGCGAGTTCGCCCCCGCAACAGGCCTGCTCCGACGATTTGACGCAGAGAAAGATATGACGGCGAGTGGAATCCAACCCCAAGGCCTCGGCTGCGCGGGAGGCCTGGGAACTCATTCGAACTTCGGAATCAGACCGTCGGATTCGAGTTTCAGGAAAAGCTCTCGGCTAAACCACGCATCATTGGCCGCGTATTGGATCTGACGTTCGTCGAGTGGCTTCGCCCAGTTCGAAGTCTGCACTTTCTTCGACTTCTTCATCTGCAGTTGCAGGAAGTGGGCGGCCAGAGCTTGGAGGCCCGTGTTGACCAAGCCGGTCTTCTTGGTGTGGTCGGCGATGTCGATGAAGCCGCGATCATCGAACGGCGCGCGCGCGCGGAGGTTTTTCACGTCGTCGCGGACCGCGACGCCCACCTTGGCTTGGCGGCCATTACAGAGGACCGGAAAGGCGAGGGGGATTCCGCCGCAGTGATCGAGGCGGAAGACGAAGATATGATGCTCTCCGGCAAGCTGAAGGATCGAGGGCAGGTTGTATTCACCGCGCGTGTGCGAAGGTTTGGTTTCCGTATCAAAGCCGAGGACCCGGTCCCGGGCGAGTGAGGCGATGGCCTTTTCGGCATCCCGTTCGGATTCAATCAGCTCGATAGGTCCGTTCCACTCGCCGACAGGGAGAGATTCGATGAAATCTTTTTCGATGCGGATGCCGCCCTGTGCCCGGCCGCCTGGGGCGCTGGTTTGGGCTTCGGCGCCCGGTTCGACGGCTTCTGGGTTGTTTTCGGACTCTTCCACGCTCGAAAGGCAAAGGGGCCACCGCCCATTGGCAACCAGAGACTCCCGGGGGCGGGAAAAAAGCGTTGACCGTGCCCGCGCGGGGACCTTTGTTTACCTTTCCATTTAACGGGGCCTTAGCTCAGCTGGTAGAGCGCTTGCATGGCATGCAAGAGGTCGTCGGTTCAAGCCCGATAGGCTCCACCATTCAAACCGGCCGTCTTCCCTCGGGGAGGCGGCCGGACTCTTTGCGGGGGGATCTGAAATTCAGCGCAGCGGGAGCTGGTTGAGCAGGGCGCGGCAGTCGCTCTGGAGGCGGGCCTCCACGGCGCTGTTGTCGCGATTAACCTTCTCAATCGACTCGATGGCGGAGCTAATCGCTTTCTTGAGCACGAGAATCTCGGCGCGGGAGGCTTTGGCTTCGGGCTTCTCCGCCAGCTCGGTGGCGATCGTCTCGTACTTCTTGAGCGCAGCCAGGATGTTCTTCCGGTCTTCGGTCGCGCGGCGCAGGATCATCCAGGCGGGCTTTCCCTTTGAGCCGCCTTCGCTGAGCATGCGCATGTAGCCTATGGCGTTGAAAGGCTTGGTATCGGCATCATAGTCCTTTTTCGCCGCCGCGTCTTTATCGAGATTCTCAGGGGTGCGGGTGCTGGCCTTCGTCGCCGCCGCTTTGGTTTTGAGTCCGGTGACCACCGCCGGGCGGGGTTTTGCTACGGTCTTCTCGACCTTCTCTTCGGTCGTCGCCTCGGTTTTGGAGACGACTTCGGTTTTGGAGACGACCTTGCTGGCCTTCTTGAGGTCTTCGTAGCCGACCCAGAAGAGGGCTTCGTCCAATTGGAATTCCTTGCACACGACGTCAATCTTCACGATGTCGATGCCCTTGAGCCCGTCCTGCAGGGCGATGGTGATGTTTTTGGCGAGAGACTTGGCGTCGGTCGCCACGAATTCAGCGGCGAACGGGTCTACTTCCGCGTCCTTCTTCGACATCTTCTTGTCGCCGTCGGCGCTGGCCAGCAGCAGTTCGCGCTCGGCCCAGATTTTGGGATTATTCTTTTTCACCCAATCCACATCAAGGTCCTCCCACTTGTAGCTCAGGACGGCATCCTTGTCGGTCAGCTTCACCATGATGGAGGTCTCGTCCTGGGTGATGTACTCGAAGCTTACCACGGTGGCGTTGCCGGCCTTGCGGAGCTGGATAGTCTCGGCGGAAGCCGTGGCGGATAGACCGAGAACGAGGGCGAGGAGGCGGACGGGGTTCACAGGGGGAATATGAGGGGGAGTGCAGGGTGTCCGCAAATCTAGAACACCGACGGGTCGGGGTGGTTGCAGGATCCTGCAATGAAAAGATCGCCTTTCAGCGGCCTTTCGGGTCCGGTAGGTGAAGTCCCTTACTTGCCGGACTTAGCCAGAAACTTCGGAAGCAGGTAGTTCGCACAGGAGTCCAAAGATGCCAGCTGAACGTAGTCGGCTTCCGGGACCTCGATGCCGTGCTTCTTGCGGAGTTCCATGACGATATCTAGGAAATCCATCGAATCGAGTGAGAGCTGGTCGCGCAGACGGACTTCCGGCTTCACGGCGGCGAGATTCTCGTCCGGAGCGATGTCGGCAATGATGTCGAGTACGACCTGCTTGATGTCTTCCTTTGTCATGTTGTCAGGGGTTTGTTTCAAACGCCCAAACCCTGTCAGGCAACCCCATATTTCTTAACAATGAGGGCGGAATTGATGCCGAGCATGCCGAAAGAGTTGTTCAGGATGGTATTTACCCGCTCCACCTTGACGGGTTGGTTAATTACCAGTCCCGGCATGGCGCATTCGGGGTCTAATTCGTCGATATTAATGGTCGGGTGGACCCAGCCGTCGTCAAAAGAGGGCAGATTACCTGCTAATTCCAAGGCACCGGCAGCCCCCATGCAGTGGCCGATGAAGCTCTTGGTATTATTGATCTTAGTGTCTGGGCAGTCGGCAAAGACGGCACGCAAGGCGGTGCATTCCTGAATGTCCCCGAGAGCGGTGGCCGTCGCGTGGGTGGAGACAATCTGGATGTCCTGAGGTTTCATGCCCGCCCGCTTGAGGGCTATACGGACGCATTCCGTCTGGCGCTCGGGGTTGGGTAGGACGGCGTCGGTGGCGTCGGAGTTGATGCACCAGCCGGCGATTTCCGCGATGATCCGGGCGCCGCGGGCGAGGGCGTCGTCGAGACGCTCGAGGACATAAATCGCGCCACCTTCGGAAATCACGATGCCGTTGCGGTTCTTATCGAAAGGCCGGGAGGCCTTCGTGGGGTCTTCATGGGCGCCGAGCGCACCCTGGTTCTTGAAGCCGGCGAAGATACCGAAAGTGTGGATGGATTCCGAGACGCCACCGGCGAAGGCGATATCGACCTCGCCGAGCTGCAGCATCTGCGCGGCCTGAATCAGGCCAGCGTTACCCGCGGCGCAGGCGGCCCCGATGGTGTAATGGGGGCCGGTGATGCCCATGTTCATCGTCACCTCGCCCGCCGGGTTGTTCGCCACGGTGCGGGGGTTGTGGTGGTGCGTCCAATATTTGGTATCGTTGCCGAACAGGGAGATGTTGTGGATTTCGTTCTCCGTCTCGACGTTGCCGTGCTCCGTGATGCCGAGGTAGACGCCGACGCGCGACTTATCGACCTTCTCCCAGTCGAGGCCGGAGTCGCCGAGGGCTTCACGTGAGCAGTAGATGGAGATCGAACCGACGCGCGTTCCGTTGCGGATTTCCTTTCGCTTCTGCCATTTGGTGGCGTCAAAGTCGCAGACGCCGGCGGGGTGACGCCCCATGTGGCGCACGTCGATGACGGCGATGCGCGCCTTGCCGGCCAGGAGGTTGGCGCGGAACTCGCCGAGCGAGTTGCCGTTGGGGGCGGTGAGGCCCAGGCCGGTGATGACAATGCGGGGCTTGGTGGACATCTGACGGGCCTCCATCAAGCGTCCGACGGGCGTGAAGTCAAACCCCGCTCCCCGCTTCCCCTTGCCAAGTCAGGCAGGCCTGTTTTCTGTAGTTACCGATGTCCAAGCCGCTCAAGTGCTCGCTCTGCGAGGAGGCCGCCACGGTTCACCTCTCCCAGGTCGTGCACGGGAAGGTCACCAAGGTGCATCTTTGCGAGGCTTGCGCCCAGAAGGGCGGAGCGACGGATCCCGCAGTTTTCCAGCTGGCCGACGCCTTGACGGCCGCCACGCCTGCCGCCCCGACGATTACCTGCCCGCAGTGCGGCTTCACTGATATCGACTTCCGCAAGCGTGGCCGGCTGGGTTGCCCGTCCTGCTGGGAGACTTTTGGCGATGCGCTCGGTGGCTTGCTCGCCAAGGTGCAACATGAGCCTAAGCATGTCGGTCGGGCGCCGGCGGGTGTCTTGCCGGCCGCCCAGCTGCGCCGCCGGCTTGTCGCCGCCCGGTTGGAGATGGAAAAATCGATCAGCGCCGAAGACTATGAGGTGGCCGCTCGCCTGCGCGATGAGATCGCCGCGTTGGAAAAACAACTCACCCCTTCCTAATCATGTCCGTCCAAGACATCCTTGATGATGAGAGCGAGCTGACGCACCTGCTGGGCGGTCAACAGGCCGTCGTGCTCAGCACCCGCATCCGTCTGGCGCGCAATCTCGATGGAATGCCTTTCCCGGGTTGGGCCAAGGTGCCGCAACGCAAGGAGATCTCCGAGCGCTGCGTGGATGCGCTGAACGATCTGCCCAAGTTCCGCCGCGGTCACGTACTCCGCATGGGTGAACTGGCCGACCGCGACCGCGCCGTGCTGGTCGAGCGCCACCTGGTCTCGAAAGAACTCGCCGCCGGCAAGAGCGGCGCGGCTGTCATCAGCCGCGATCAGACCTGCTCGGTTATGATCAATGAGGAGGACCATTTGCGCATTCAGGTCGTCAAGGCCGGCTGGCATCTGCGCGGTACCTGGAATATCGCCGAGCAGCTTGATGATGCCCTGGGTGCTCATCTCAAACTGGCCTTTTCCGACCGTCTTGGCTATCTTACCGCGTGTCCTACGAACGTCGGCACCGGCCTGCGTGCTTCTGCGATGGTCCATCTACCCGGGCTCTGTCTGGCCGGCCACATGGATAAGGTTTCCCGTGCGCTTAACCAGGACGGGCTCGCGGTCCGCGGTTGGCTGGGCGAAGGTACCGAAGCCGCTGGTAACGTTTTTCAGATTTCTAACCAGCAGACGCTCGGCCTGTCGGAGGATGCGATTCTTAAGCACCTCGGTGGCTGGATTAAGAATGTCATCGAGCAGGAGTGGAACGCCCGCCGTAAGCTAGCCCAGGATGAAGGGGAGCGCTTCCTTGATCGCATCGCGCGCTCAGCCGGCGTTCTGCGCTATGCCCGCCTGCTGACGAGTTCCGAGGCGATGAACATGCTTTCCCACCTGCGGCTCGCCTGCGACATGGGCTGCCTCCATGAGGAGCGACGCCATATCGTCGATCGCCTGATGATTGAAGGCCAGCCGGCGCACGTGCAGGCCCGGGCCGGCGAGGAATTAGATACCGATGGCCGTGACCGTAGGCGTGCCGCCGTGGTGCGCGAGGCGCTCCGCGATCTACCCGAACTCGTCCCGCCGACGGTTTAGTCGTTATCGGACTTAGGCTTGTTTTCGCGGTCCTTGCGGGACAGCTCGTCCAGCATGGCCTGGACGCGCGCCACACCGCCGGTGATGTCGTCCTGGGTGAACAGGATTTCCGGCGTGTGCTTCATTTGCAGGATGCCGCCGACCGTCGAGCGCAGCTCGGTGCGAATGCGCTTCAGAAGGGCGCGGGCCGCCTTGTGGGCTGCTTCATCGCCGGCGACGGCGTAGCCGACGCGGCACTGGCGCAGGTCGGGCGAGACGGTCGCCGTCGTGATGGTGATCAGGGCGGCCTCCGCGGCCCAGCCCTGACGCAGCGAGGAGGAGATCTCCCGCTGGACAAGTTCGGCTACCCGGAGCTGGCGCTGCGACATGCTTTTTAAAGCGAAGGACGGATCTGCACCATCTCGACTGCTTCGATGATATCGCCTGGCTGGTATTCGTCGTAGCCGCCGAGCTTGATGCCGCATTCGAAGCCGGCTTTGACCTCGGAGGCGTCGTCTTTGAAGCGACGCAGGGTCTCGACCGGGCCGTTGTGGATGATCTTGCCGGCTCGCACCACGCGGGCCTTAGCGGCGCGGCGGATGAGGCCTTCGGTGACCATGCAACCGGCGACCTTGTGTTCCTTGCCGAGAGCGAAGACGGCGCGCACTTCGGCGGCACCGAGCTTGTTCTCGCGGACTTCCGGATCGAGGAGTTCCGACATCGCATCCTTCACGAGCGTGATGAGCTCGTAGATGATGTCATGCGTCACGAGGCGGACGCCGGTGCGCTTGAGTTGCGGCTGGACGCCGTTCTCGAGTTTAGTGTCAAAGGCGACGATGACCGCCTTGGCGGCTTCGGCCAGGGCGACGTCGCCCTGCGTGACCGGGCCGACGGAGCCGCCGACGATTTCGAGGCGGACCTTGGTCGACTTGATTTCGAGGAGGCAACCTTCGAGGGCTTCGAGCGTTCCGTTGACATCGGCCTTGAGCAGTACGCGGAGAATCTTCTCCTTGTCCTGGGCGAGGGCGGCCATGAGGCGTTCCAGGTCCGACATGCCGGGGCGGGCACCGGTGTTGGGTGCCTGCTGCACGGCCTCGGCGGCCTTGCGGGCGGCGAGGGCTGCCTCTTCGGCGATCTCGCGCGCTTCGCGGTCGTTCTTGACGGTCTTAAACTTGGTGCCCGGGGCCGGGACAGCATCCCAGCCGAGGACGAGAGCGGGAACGCCCGGAGATGCCGAGGGCAGGCGGGTGCCGCGTTCATCCATCAGCGCGCGCACTTTGCACCAAGTCTCGCCGCAGACGAACGAGTCGCCGGGCTTGAGGGTGCCTTTCTGCACGATGACGGTGGCGGTGGGGCCGCGACCGGTCTCCATCTGCGATTCGATGACGACGCCCTGGGCCGGGCACTTCGCGTTGGCCTTGAGGTCGAGGACTTCAGCCTGAAGAAGGATGGATTCCAGTAGCTCGGTCATGCCGGTTCCTTTGAGCGCCGAGACCGGGCTGGTGATGGTTTCGCCACCCCAATCCTCCGGCGTGATGCCGCGCTGCTGCATCTGCTGCTTTACGCGGTCGATGTTGGCGCCCTTGGAGTCGACCTTATTGATCGCCGTGACGATCGCGCTGGCGTGCTTCTGGGCGAACTTAAGGGCCTCTTCGGTCTGCGGCATGAAACCGTCATCCGCGGCCACGACGAGCACAGCGATGTCGGTGACGGACGCACCGCGTTCACGCATCTTGGCGAAAGCGGCGTGACCCGGGGTATCAAGGAAGGTGACGGAGCGACCTTTGTATTCAGGCTTCTCGCCCAGATAGGCCACAGAGTAAGCGCCGATATGCTGCGTGATGCCGCCGGCTTCCCCGGAGACGACGTTGGTCTTGCGGAAGAAGTCGAGCAAGGTGGTCTTGCCGTGGTCGACGTGACCGAGCACGCAGACGACTGGCGGACGCGTAGTCATCAGGGCCGGATCGTCTTCGGAAGGCTTTTCGACTTTCTTGACGGGCTGGACGCCTTCACCGCGGTGGCGGATCTCCAGTGTGTAGCCGTGACGTTCGGCGACCTTGCGGGCGTCGGCTTCCTCGATGACCGAGGAGACGCTGACGACCTTGTTCAGTTCCATCAGGTTACCGATGACCTGGAAGGGCTTAAGATTCAGGGCGATGGCGAAGTCGCGCACCACGATGGGCGGGCGGACGGTGATCGCTCCTTTACTTCCCGGGGCGGCCTGATTGCTGGTGGCGGCGGGGCGATTGACGATCGGCGCCGCGGGCGGGCGGACGACCGGAGGCATATTGCTCGGGCGGGCAGGCGGCGTCGGCGGCGTGTTGCTGATGACGACTGGAGGCAGTTCGACTTTCGGCGGCTGGGCCGGCGAAGGGCGGGGCAACGGAGGCGTCACGGGCGGGCGGGCGACCGGAGTCACGGGCGCGATGGTAGGGCGCGGCGGCAGGCTCACCGGGGCGGGCGAATTGGGCTTCGCGACCGGAGTCACGGAAGCGACCGGTGCCACGGGTGCGACGGGCTTGACGGGCTCAGGGGCCTTCGGTGCTTCGACGACGGGCTCGGCCTTCTTTGGCAACTTATCTTCTGCGAACGTCATGAAGTCGTCGCGGTAAGTCTTGCCGAAGTTGCTCGAGGCGGCGGGCTTCTTGCCCTCCGTGTAGACGTAATCCTTGTAGTCCGGGCGGGCCGCCACGAACTGATCGACCAGGGCGAGCAGCGCCTTGACCTCGATGCCGAGCTCCTTGGCCACGTCGCTGAAGCGCTGGGTCGCGGCCGCCTTCTTGGCTTCAGGTTTCTTCTTCTCGGTCATGTGCTCGTTCGGGTGGTGCTGGGAGGGGACTTAAGGAAGGGGGCTTAGGCGCGGCGGGCCTTGGCGTAGGCCGCGAGGACAGCTTCGACCTCTTCGGTCGGGATGCCGCTTTCCTTGAAGTCTTCCACGGTCGCTCCTTCGAGGGCTTCGACGCTGGAAATACCGAGGCCGACGAACTTTGCGACAAGCTCCGGCGCGAGGGCCAGCTGCTCAGCGATGCGGACGGCGGCGTCGCCGGCCTTCGCTTCGAAGCTCTCGGCGGCGTGCGTGGCCTTCTGGATATTGAGGCCCCAGCCCATGAGCTTGGAGGTTAGGCGGGCGTTGCGGCCCTTGCTGCCGATGGCGATACGCATGTCGTCTTCATCCACTTCAAAGAAGATGCTGCGGCTGCGCTCGTCGATGCGGACATTGCGCGGCTTGGCCGGGCGAATCGCTTCCTCGAGCAGCTTGAGCGGCTCAGGATGGTAGCGGATGATATCGATCTTCTCACCGCCGAGTTCTTTGACGATATTACGGACACGGGCGCCGCGGGCGCCGACACAGGCGCCGACGGGGTCGACTTTCGGGTCGCGCGAGTCGACGGCAATCTTGGTGCGGTAGCCTGGGTCGCGGGCCATGGCGGCGATGGTGACGGTCTTGTCGGCAATTTCAGCGACCTCGAGTTCGAGGAGGCGGCGGACGAACGCCGGGTTGGCGCGGGAAAGCACGAACTCTCGGCCGCGCTGCGGGTCTTCGCGGATTTCAAGGAGAAGGCAGCGGATGCGGTCACCGGTGCGGAATTCGTCGCCATGGCAGCGTTCCTTGTGCGTCAGGACGGCCTCGGCGGTGCCGAGCTCGATGACGACGTTACCGCGTTCGGTGCGGCGGACGATACCCGTGACGATATCGCCGACCTTATCCTTGTACTCCTGGAAGACCTGGTCCTTCTCGATTTTACGGAAGCGCTGATTGAGGAGCTGCTGGGTGGTCTTGGCGGCGATGCGGCCGAGGTCGGCCACGTTGATGGGCTTGCGAATCTCTTCGCCGACCTTGGCGTCGGGGCGGATAAGAGCGGCCGCGACGGGGTTGATCTCCTGGAGGGGGTCGATCGCCGAGTCGGTGACGCGGTAGATGACGTGGGCCTCGAGCTTGCCCGAGATGGGGTCGGCCGTGACTTCGACGTTCTGGCCGGCCATGACCGACTTCTCGACGGAGGACTTGATGGCCTCGACGATGAGGGCGCAGGCGTCCTCCTTGGGGATGTGTTTCTCCTTCTCGAGGTACTGGAGGTAGGGTTTGATATCGACGCTCATGGTAGGTGCGGGTGTTCGGTGAAAGTATTTAGGGACAAAAAAAGCGGGTCCGGCAGGACCCACCTCGGTAAAGGTGAACTGACTCCCACCTTGGTCCGCCCCCTTCCGATGTCAAGAGCGGGAAAGGCCCCCGCCCGCCGGGTTCCGCTTGCCCCCGGGGGCGCTTCTTCGAACCTAATCCCCCATGGCCGACGACAAGGTGATTTTCACAATGACGGGGGTGACGAAGTTCTTCGAAAAGAAGCCCGTTTTCCGGGACATCTCCCTTTCATATTATTATGGGGCCAAAATTGGCGTCCTCGGCCTCAACGGTTCCGGCAAGTCGACGCTGCTAAAAATCATGGCGGGCGAGGACAAGGAATTCGACGGCGCCATTTCTCAGGTCCCGGGCTATACGCTCGGCTATCTCGCCCAGGAGCCCCGGCTCGATGAACATCTCACGGTCGGCGAATGCGTGATGCAGGCGGCTGGCCCGATGAAGGTGCTGCTGGAGGAGTATGACGAGACGTTCGTGAAGGTCTCGGAGACCGACGACATAAAGGAGCAGGAAAAGATTCTGGCCCGCCAGGGTGAGATTCAGACGATTCTTGATACGCGCGGCGGCTGGGATCTCGACGCTCGCATCGAGATGGCGATGGAGGCCCTGCGCTGCCCGCCGGGTGAGGCGGTCGTCTCCGCGCTCTCAGGCGGCGAGAAGCGCCGCGTGGCGCTGTGCCGCCTGCTGCTGATGGAGCCAGACATCCTGTTGCTCGACGAACCGACCAATCACCTCGATGCCGACACGGTCGCCTGGCTTGAACGGCATCTGCAGAGTTATAAGGGGACGGTCATCGCGATCACGCACGACCGTTACTTCCTGGACAACGTCGCGGGCTGGATCTTAGAGCTCGATCGCGGCCGCGGTATCCCTTGGAAAGGCAATTACTCTTCTTGGCTGCAGCAGAAGCAGCAACGCCTGGAGATGGAGGAGAAGCAATCCGCCGCCCGTTCGCGCTCCATGGAGCGTGAACGCGAATGGGCCGCCGCCTCGCCCAAAGCCCGCGTGGCGAAGAATAAGGCCCGCCTGCGTGCCTACGAACAGATGCTCACGCAGGACCAGGGACAGCAGGAAAAAGCCGCGGAAATTTGGATTCCCCCGGGCCCGCGTCTCGGCGGCGCGGTCATCGACGCCCGCGGCCTCATGAAGGGCTACGGCGACCGCATCCTGATGGAGGATGTCAATTTCACCCTGCCTGCGGGCGGAATCGTCGGGGTCGTCGGCCCTAATGGCGCCGGCAAGACCACGCTCTTCCGTATGATCACTGGACAGGAGAAGCCCGACAAGGGCACGCTCACTGTCGGTGAATCGGTGAAAATCGCCTACGTCGATCAGTCGCGCGACGCCCTGCCGGCCGATGTGCCGCTGTGGTCCGCGATTTCTGATGGGCAGGATATGGTGCATCTCGGGAAGATCATGGTGCCGGCTCGCGCCTACGCCGCGCGTTTCGGTTTCACGGGCGATGTGCAGCAGCGTAAGGTCGGGGTGATGTCGGGGGGCGAACGCAACCGGATCCACCTCGCTCGACTCATCAAGTCCGGCGCCAACGTGCTGCTGCTCGATGAGCCGACCAACGATCTCGATGTGAATACCATCCGCGCGTTGGAGGATGCGCTCGAAGGTTTTGCGGGTTGCGCGGTTATCGTGACCCACGACCGTTGGTTCCTCGACCGCGTGGCCACACACATCCTCGCGTTCGAGGACAACAGCACGGTCGTTTGGCACGAGGGCAACTACGGCGACTATCTCGAAGATCGGCGCAAGCGCCTCGGCCTCGATTCGGATACGCCGCGCCGTCCGAAGTATCGCCGGCTTACGCGCTGAGTCGCCGGGCGGCCCGTAGGCGCTGCTTCCAGCTATCCGCCGCGCAGGTGAGTTGGGTTAGCTGCGCATCCGTCATGCGCCACGTCCAGTTGCCCTGTGGGTTGCCTGGCGTGTTGAAGCGCGCCTCGGAGCCTAGTCCGAGCAAATCTTGGGCGGGGATGAACGTCGCGATACCTGGCGCGGCCAGGGCGGCCTCCGCTAGCGTGATGTGCGGGCTTTCCATCGCGCCGTAGAGTTCGTCGAGGCGCGCACGTTCCTGGGGCTGAGCCTGCTTATACCAGCCGACGAGGGTGTCGTTGTCGTGCGTACCGGTATAGACAATCCGGTCTTCGGTGATGTTGGGTGGGTAGTGCGGATTTTGTGCGAGTTCTCCGCCGAAGCCGAATTGGAGCACGGACATGCCAGGTAGTTTCGCGGCTTTGCGGAGCACCTCCACGCCGGGGGAGAGCAGGCCAAGGTCTTCGGCGACGAGCGCCAGATCGCCGAGCGCGTTCGTGAACGACAGGTCCGGCCCTTGGCACCATTCGCCGCCGCGGGCGTTGGGCGCACCGGAGGGCACGCTCCAGTAGTCATGAATACCGCGGAAATGGTCGATGCGGATGGCGTCAAACAGTTCTAGGTCGTGCCGTACCCGCGCCTTCCACCAAGCGAAGCCGTCGGCGGCGTGATGATCCCAGCGGTAAAGCGGATTACCCCAGAGCTGGCCGTCTTCGGCGAAGTAATCCGGTGGCACACCGGCGACGGCGGTCGGGCGACCGGCGGCGTCGAGTTGAAAAAGCTCGGGGCGGAACTTCGCATCACACCCGTCGCTCGAGACGTAGATAGGTTCATCGCCGAAAAGGCGCACGCCGCGTTGATGCGCGTAGGCACGGAGGGCTTTCCATTGCACGGCGAAGAGGAACTGCAGTACGGCGGCTTCGGCGCGTGCCTCCTCGCTGACGGCCTGACTGCTCCAGGTGTGCGGGGCGGTGAAGCCGTTGCTTTCACGCAGCGCGGAGAAGCGGCACCAATCATCCAGCCAGCTGGCCTCTTTCAGGCGGAACTCGGCGAAGGCTTGGTCGGTGGCTAGCAGGGCGCGGCCACGTTCGGCAACCTTGTGCAGGAGGGGTCGCAGCTCATTCCACAGACGTCCATAGTCGGTAGGCTCGTCGCCCTGTCGGCGTTGGCTGGCTTTTTCCTCGGCGGTGACGAGGCCGCGAGCCTCAAGGTCGTCCAGGTCCAGTAGGTAAGGATTTCCGGCGAATACGGAAAGGGCCTGGTACGGCGAGTCTCCGTAGCCGGTCGGGCCCAGGGGGCAGACTTGCCACCAACTGAAACCGGCCGCGTGGAGGAAGTCGACGAAGCGGTGCGCCGCGGCACCGAGATTACCGACCGGCCCATCGCCGGGTAGCGCGGTGACATGGAGGAGGGCCCCGGCGGTGCGCACCGGAAAGGCCTTGCAGTGGAAGGGGGCGGCGGGAACCCGGCCGACTTCGGCCTTAGGGTCGCGTCGGTTCGCACTCATCTCAGCGAATTTCGACGAGGTGCTTGCGGCGCAGGTCAGCGATCCAGGTGGTCATCGCCGCTTTGAAATTCTCGGCGCGCACGCGGTTTTCGATGTCTATGATGACATCGGGGTCATTCAGGTCGGCGTAGCCCTTGGGGTGGATGCCTTCCCGGACGACGATGAACCAGACAGGCTTGCCGCCGGGGAGGTCGAATTCAATGGCTTCAGAGGCCTGCCCGATCGGCAGTTTCTTGATGATACCGACGACTTTTTCGTTGATGGCGTCGACGTCCCGCCAGCCGGAGTCGCCGCCCTTCGTGGCGTAACCGTCGGTACTGATGCGCTCGGCGATATCGCCGAACGTGGGCGCGGAATTAAGTTTGGTGGTGTTGATTTTGAAACGGGCGAGTGTGGCCGGGATTTTTTCGGGGTGGCGCAGGGCGTCGGCCCAGACGGTCGCACGCGCACGTGCGTCTTCGGTCGATTCGGCCGCCCCCGTGGTCAGGGTGATCTGACGAAAGCGAATCTGCTCGTTGCGCACGAAGTCGGGCTTGTGACTCTCGAAATATTCAGAGATCTGGCCGGGTCCGACGACAAGGGCGGTGCGCCGGACTTCGCTAACCATGTAATCAAAGATGATCTCGTCTTCGATGAATTTGCGGTGGGAAAGCGGGGTCAAGCCGCCGGCCCGGAGGGAGGCGACATAGCGATTGCGGTCGCCGCCGAAATCATGGCGGATGATTTCTTCGATGCGCCCGTCGGTGTAGATCCCCGGGAGTTTGGCGGCGCTGGCGCGGAACTCGGCGATGACGAGTTGGTGCTCGGTCATGGCATTGAGCGTCTCGTCTTTGACTTTTTCGAGTTCCTTGAAAAACGTCACGTCGCTCTGGCCTTTGGCGCGAAGTTGCTGGATGGAAGGTTCGAGCTGGCGGCGGATGTCGGAGGCGGTGATGCCTTGTCCGGCGGCCGAGGCGACGATGCGGTCAGAGTTGACAGCCGTCATGCGCTGCGCGGCCGTTTCCTCCAAACTAGCGGGAGCGCTCTGTCCGGATGCCGCGGAGGCGCCGAGCAGGAGTGCGAAGGAGAGGAGGGGGACGTTCATGTACCGGAAGGAGGAAGGATGCGTGCGAGGAATCCTCGGATTTCTTTCAGTTTCCGCAGGGGGTCCTTGACGGTCAAGCGGGGAAACCGGTTGCCGACCATAATCGGCTCAGGAGCCCGTTGATTTGCGATGCTTAGGCAGCGCAAAGTATGGCCGTCGGTTGTCACGGAAATGACACCTTTCTCCTCCGCCAGACAGCGAATCTCGGCCAGGCTCAGCAAGGCTTCTGCTTCAGGCGGAAGCTTGCCGTAGCGGTCTTTGAGCGAGGTCCGTAGTTCGGCGACCTCCGCGCCGTCGAGGGCCAGGGCCACGCGGCGGAACGCCTCGATGCGCAGGCGGGTCTCGGGAATCCAGTCTGCGGGGAGCGTGGCGGTTAGTAAGGCGACTTCGCCGTCGCTCGAATTAGCCTGCTCGGTGCCGAGAGCGGCCTGCGTGTGGTCGATAAAATCGAGGTTTACTTCGCAGCGTTCGCTAATCGCTCCCTTGTCGCCACGCAGCTTGGCCACGCTGCGGCGTAGCAGCTGGCAATATAAATCAAAGCCCACGGTGGCCACGTGGCCGCTCTGGGCCGCGCCGAGGATGTTGCCCGCGCCGCGCAGCTCGAGGTCGCGCATGGCGATACGGAAGCCGGCACCGAGCTGGTTATATTGCCGGATAGCGGACAGGCGCCGATGTGCCGTGCCGACGAGCGCGGCGTGGCGGTGGAGGAAGAGGTAGGCGTAAGCCTGGCGATTGAAACGACCGACGCGGCCGCGCAGCTGGTAGAGCTGCGCCAGTCCGAAGCGGTCCGCGCCCTCGATAATCAGGGTGTTGCAGTTCGGGATATCCAAACCGGTTTCAATGATCGTCGTGCAGACGAGCACATCGTATTCGCCGGCGACAAACGCGGACATGGTCTCTTCCAGTTCGCCCGCGCCCATCTGGCCGTGGCCGACGATAATGCGCGCCTTGGGGAGCAGCGCCGCAAGGCGTTCCGCGACGGCCCGGATGGTTTCCACGCGATTGTGCAGGTAGAAGACCTGTCCGCCGCGGGCGAGCTCGGCTTTCACGGCGTCGCGCACGAGTTTCTCGTCGTAACTGCGCACGACGGTGCGGATGGGCAGGCGTTCGCGCGGCGGCGTCTCGATGACGCTCAGGTCGCGTGCGCCGACCAAGGCGAGGTAGAGGGTCCGCGGAATCGGCGTGGCGCTCATGGCGAGCACGTCGACTTCGGACCGCAACTGTTTGAGGCGCTCCTTGTGGCGAACGCCGAAGCGATGTTCTTCGTCGATGATGACGAGGCCGAGGCGGCCGAAGCTCGTGCCATCGGAAAGCAGTGCGTGTGTGCCGACGACGATATCCACCGTGCCGGCCGCGGCCCGCGCCCGGACGTCGGCCTTCTGCTTGGCGGTGCGGTAGCCGCTGAGGAGTTCGACGGAGACGGGCCAGCGGGCCAGACGCTCTTTAAAACTTTCGAAGTGTTGCTGGGCGAGGACGGTCGTGGGCGCGAGAATCGCGACCTGTCGCCCGCCGAGTACGCATTTGAACGCGGCGCGTAAGGCCACCTCGGTCTTGCCGAAGCCGACGTCGCCGCTGACGAGCCGATCCATCGGCGCCGCCCGTTCCATGTCGGCTTTTACTTCGGTGATGGCGCGCGCTTGGTCGGGTGTCTCGCGGTGTGGAAAGGAACGTTCGAACTCGCCCATCCAGGCGTTTTCTGCATCCTTCGGGTGCGAGATGCCTGGCTTGGTGGAGCGCTCGGCCTGCATCGCCAGCAATTGCGCGGCGAGGTCCACGGTCGCTTTCTCGGCGGCCTTACGCGACTTTTCCCAGCCGCCTCCACCGAGCTTGGAAAGTTTCGGATGAATCCGGCCGATGCCGATGTATCGCGTGAGGAGATGCGATTCCCGTAGGGGGAGGTGCAACATCGATTTCGTCGCAAACTCGAGGCCGATGAAGTCTTCGGTTCGCCCGTTATGCTCGTGGGCCTTGATGCCACGGAATAGGCAGACGCCTTGGGTCGCATGCACGAGCGCGTCGCCGTCGGCGAGTTCGCCAAAGTCAAGGGCGCGGCCGACAGCGGCCCGAACGGCGGTGCGCCGGCGCGGCAAGGAGGCGAGTGGTCGCTTCCGCCTTCCGAATAGTTCGCGCTCGGTGAGCAGGATGAGTCCGTCCCGGAGCAGTCCGGGAAGTTTTCCGGCGGCGAGAAGAATGCCGCCCCCGAAGCGTCCATGGATGACGCGCGGGGTAAAGCCGCGGATCTTGGCGCCGGCGATATCCGCGTTCAGTCGATCGACCGATCCATCCGTGTCGCCGGCGAGCAGGCAGGGTCGGCCGTCTTTGGCCAGCGAGGCTGCGGCGCGGAGCAAGGCGGGTCGGGCCTCCGAGCTATCCGTGGCGCCGCCGATGAGCAGTGATTCCCCTGGCGCAGATTCAAGGGCGAGGGCCTCGTAGCCGACCGGAGCATCATCGGTTTCCTCGAGGATGAGCTCATCGACTTTAGCCCGGTGGAGCTCCGTGCAGAGAACGTCCTCGTGGCAATGGTCGACCGAGATGATCAGCGTGTCGGCGGGTAGGTGCCGGAAGAAAGGGGCTTCGGGTGCGGTGCCCGAATCGTCGCGCGGGGCGCAGATGACGAGGCCGTCGACTTCGCCTTCACTGCGTTGCGTCGCGGGGTCGAATGGGCGGAGTGATTCCACCGTGTCGCCGAAGAGGTCGATGCGCACGGGCATCTGGGCGTTGAGCGGGTAGACGTCGAGGATGCCGCCGCGCAGGGCAAACTCGCCAGGCTGTTCGCAGAGGGCTTCGTGGGCGTAGCCGAAATCTTCCGCCAGCCGTTTGGCGAAATCGCGGAGCGCAAGTTTCTCGCCCTTGCGCACGACGATCTCCGCCTGGGCGCTCGCCTCGGGGGCGGGCGAACGTCGGGTGATGGATCCCGGGGTGCAGGCGATGAGCAGCGGCTTCTTTGGGTCGTGGCCGCCATGGCGCAGCAGGGAGAGCACGCCGAGCAGGTCACAGTCGGCCTCGAAGGCCGGAACCGCTGCGTCAGATTCGGTCAGGGTGCGGGCGACGGGCAGGGCGCCGTTGAGTAGCGTGAGGAGCTGCGAGGTTTCTTCCGCCAAGGTTTCGGCCGCGCCGAGATTGGAGGCTAGAAGGATGATTACGCTCCGCTCCGCACCTTCGGAACAGGCACAGGCCGCCCAGGCGTGCGCGGGCACGCCGGTCAAGGCACGGCGTGGCTGAACGGACATGACGCTATCGAGGCGGGAAGCCCCGATGCGTCAAACCCCGTTCGTCTTTAGGTCAGCGGCTTTGGCTGAGCCGGGCCAGAGCCGCGTCGTTTTCCGACGGGAGCTGCCGGAGGGCTATCTGGGCTTGTTCTTGTCCGGCGAGTATCTCGGCGAGGTTCATGACTTTTTTCAGCTCGCCCAGCCGGCTCCGGTCTTTGTCGTCTCCGGATAGTTCGAAGATTACGAGGCGCCAGGCGTAGGCGGACGAAAGGCTCTGGGGTGTCGTCGTGCCGCCTTCATACCGTTCGGCGAGCAGTTGCATGGCAAGCGGATCGCGCTTCAAGGCCGCCTGATTGTAGTAATCCATGGCGGCGCGGTAGTTCTGGGTGAAGCCGGGGTGGCCTTCTTCGTAGGCCTTGCCCAGAAGTCGCAGGGCGGGCGGATCTCCGGCCTTGGCGGCTAACTCAATCTGCCCGAAGCCCGCCTTGCTGATTTCGTTACGGCGCGCCTGCATCGCTTTGCGGGCGATTTGAAAACTGCCCGAACTTTCGTCCTCGGTCGCGTGCTGGGCCTTGAACTGTTGTTCCAATCGTTCCGCCTCGATGAGGCGCAGTTCGCCCAGCAGGCGGGTTCCCATCGGCTGACCCTTGTCGGAAGCCTTCTGCGCCCACGCGCTCGCTTTCTCTTCGTCCTTTGCTGTGCCGATACCTTTTAAGTAATAGAGCGCAAGCACGGCCATGGCCCGGGGGTGGCGATTCGCGGCGGCCTTGCTCATCCAGGTGAAGGCGACTGTTGAATCGGGCTCGATTTGCAGGTCGGCGGGAGCGAAGCGCGTGTGGCGCAGCGCATAAATATATTGGGCCTGGGCGTTGTCCGCCTTGGCTTCGTCGAGCAGTCGGGCGGGGGCGTCGCTGGCGCGCAGGGTGCTCAGGTAGCGATTGTAGATTTCGCCGGGCACGTGGCGTATGGGGACTTCCATCTGATTCGACGCATCGACGAGGAGGATGAAAGCAACGCCAGAGGCGACAATCAGGGGGCGATGGCGGATGATGTGACGGATCATCAGAAGGGGGGTGGTTGCCAGAATGGAGCCCGCGGCCTGCTTGGCAAGGGGGCAGGGCTTCGCTCCGGAATTGTCACCGCCCACCTTCGGACCCAATGATGACGACTTTACCCGACATGACCCCCGCCGAGCTTAAGATTTCCGCCGCCCGCGATCCGCAGCCGCCTGCCGGTCTGTCGCCCGAGGCCAGGGTGCTCTGGTTGATCAAGAAGGGAGAATGGGATGCGGCGCATCAAATCGCCCAGGATATCGAGACGCCGATAGGTTCCTGGCTGCATGCATTACTGCACCTCATCGAGGGCGATCTCGCTAACGCCCGCTACTGGTTCGCGGAAGCCGGCCGGCCGGTGCGGAAGCCGGCCCAGATCGGCGACCTCTGGGAAGAAATCGCTACCGAAATCCTCGGATGATAAAATCTATGCGTGTCACCCTTGTGTTTATTTGTGCGGCCCTGTTCTCGCAGGAAAAAGATGTCCTCATCCTCGGGCACGGCTCCGCTCGCTACTCCGTCGACATGAAATGGGCCAAGGCCGATCCGGCGGTCGCCCCGGTGGTCAATTCGCACGCGCTGGCTGAGGACAAGGCTGGCCGCATCTACTTGGTGACCGATCACCCGAAGAACGACTTCATCGTCTTCGAGAAAGATGGCCGCTACGTGCGTTCGATCAGTGCCGGCCTCGGCGGCGGGCACGGCCTCGCAATTTTTGAACAAGACGGCGTGGAGTATCTCGTGCACGTCGACTCCGGCTGGCACATGGCGGCTGAAGGCTGGAACCCATCCGCTGTTGAAGGGCGCATTACTCTACTGACGACCGACGGGAAGGTCGTGCGCAAGTTTCCGACGCCGAAGGAGCTCGGGTTGAGCGATGGCAAGTTCATGCCATGCGCGGTCGCGCGGACTCCCGCCGGCACGTTGCTCGTCGCCGATGGTTACGGCTCGAATTTCATCTACGAGTTCACACTCGAAGGAAAATTGCTTAAGAAATGGGGCGGGCCGACGAAGGATGCCGCCAATCTCAGCAACGCCCACGGCATCTCGATCGACGCCTCCGACCCGCGCGGCCCGCTCGTCTGGGTTCCTTCGCGCAGCCAGAACCAGCTCAAGGCGTTCACCTTGGACGGTAAGTATGTCGACACCATTGACCTGCCAGGCGCCTTCGCGGGTCAGCTGTGCTTCCGTGGCGATAAGATTTATACCGCCGTCTGCTGGAGCAAGGATGCCAAGGGCAAGCGCCTCGCGCAGTCGGGCTTCCTGCTCGTGCTGGATCGCGTCACCAAGAAGGTCCTCAGCGCACCGGGTGGTAGCGAGCCCAAGTATATCGACGGTAAGCTCCAGCCACTCAGCCAGGCGCAGTCCGTCTTCAGGCATGGGCACGACCTCTACGTCGACTCCGCCGGCGATATCTACCTCGGCGAATGGAACGCCGAACGCCGCTACCCGTCCAAGCTGACCTTGGTGAAGTAAATCAGCTGATCAGCAGTAGGCGCGGTGAGCCGGCGTGGTTTTCCGGGGCGCGGTGGATACACGGCGGCACTGGGCTGCCGGGCCAGCGCGTGGCGATGCGCCAGAGCGTGAAGGTGCCGAAGGGGTAGGGCGTCGCGCCGGGCTTCGGAGCGTAGTGCGAGTCGTAGCTGTGTTCATGCAGGAACTCGGCGAAGCTGGCGTCGTCCGCGCCGCCGTATTCCTTTAGGAGCACCGCGCGAATCTCCGGAATCTCGACCTTGAGTGCGGCGTCTTCGTTGCGGAGCCCTTCGCTGCAGGCGCCGTGGTAGGTGCAGAGCCAGGTGTCGACCTCGACGGGCGCGCTATCGACGTGAAACGAAGTAACATCGGTCGGCACGGTGCCGGCGGCGGTGCCGCGCACGCAGTCGTAGACGCAGTTAAGTGATGGTGCGAGGTCGTGGTCCCGTAAAAGCTGTTGATCGGCGAGCATCGCCTCGGCGGCAAGTCTACCGGCGGGCGTCAGGTCGAGGGCTTGGATGCGTTCATCCTCGAGCGGCACGATGCCATCGCCATGTCCGAGCTTCGCGATCACCTCGGCGTAATCGCCGGGCAGCGTCCGTTCCCAGTAGAGGGCGTTGACGCCATCGGCGAAACGCGTGGCCCTGAGTTCCTCGAAACTCCGGACTCGGCGGACGCGCGGCTGGCCGGCGCCGCTCACTTCAGCGCGAAGCGCTTGGCGAACTCCTTGGCGAGCGCGTCGTAGGCGACGGAGCCCGGGGAGTGGATGTCGTACTGGAAGATCGTCTGGCCGTGGCTCGGGCACTCCGACAGGCGGATCGTGCGCGGGATCATCGCGTCCATCACGAGGGCAGGGAAGTGGGTCTTCACTTCCTCGACGACCTGGCGGGAGAGTTTCGTGCGTACGTCGTACATCGTCATCACGATCGCGCCGACGGTGAGCTTATCGGTCGCACCGGCAGCCTTGAGCTGGTCGACCACGCCGAGAATCTGGCCGAGGCCTTCCATCGCGAGGTATTCGGTCTGCAGGGTGACGATCAGATGGTCCGAGGCGCCGAGCGCGTTCATGGAGAGCATGCCGAGCGCGGGCGGGCAATCGATGAGGATGGCTTTGTATTTGCCCGCGGCGATGAGCGGCGCGAGGGCTTCGCGCAGGCGGCCGAGGTAGTTCTCCGCCTGGGCCAGTTCGGATTCGACGGCCGCAAGGTCGACCTCGGAAGGGATCAGGTCGAGCTTGTCGGTGGATGTGGCGACAACCATGTCGGCGGCCTTGGCTTCGCCGTGCAGGACCTTGTAGAGGGACTTGCCTTCGGTTTTCTCGATGCCGAGCGCGCTCGTTGCGTTGGCCTGCGCGTCGAGGTCAACGATGAGGGTCGGGATGCCGAGGCGTGCGAGGCCGGCGCCGAGGTTCACGGTGGTGGTCGTCTTACCGACGCCGCCTTTCTGATTCGCGATGGAGAAGACTTTGGTCACTTAAGCGTCCTCGAGGGTGCGTTCGACTTCGGTCGGGGCTTCGTAGTCGATGCCGGCGAGGCCAAAGCCGAAGTTCTTCATGAAGTCGGCCTGGTAGCCGGCAAAGTCGGCGTGGGTGTCGAAAGTCTCGGTCGTGACATGCGGCCAGACGTCGAAGACGGCCTTCTGTACGTCGTCGGACATTTCCCAGTCATCGATGCGGACGCGTCCGTTCTCGTCGAAGTCGAGGGCGTTGCCGTTGTACATCTGCTTCTCGAAGAGGCGCTGGATCTGCTCGATGCAGCCTTCGTGCGTGCCCTTGGCCTTCATGATCTTGAAGAGCAGCGAGACGTAGAGGGGGACGACCGGGATGGCGGAGCTGGCCTGCGTGACGACGGCCTTGTTGACTGAGACGAAGGCGCGGCCGCGATGGAGCTTCATCAGGCTGTCGATTTTGCGACCGGCGCGTTCGAGGTCTTCCTTCGCCTTGCCGATGGTGCCGTCCTTGTAGATCGGCCAGGTGACCTGCGGCCCGATGTAGGAGTAGGCGACCGCCTGGCAGCCTTCTTTGAGGACGCCGGCGCCGTCGAGGGCGTTCATCCAGAGTTCCCAGTCTTCGCCGCCCATGACCTTAACCGTCTGCGCGATGTCGTCGGCCGAGGCGGTTTCTAGGGTGACGTCGTTCACGACCTTGCGGTCGGTATCGAGGTTCTTGGCGTGGAAAGGTGCGCCGGTTGGTTTGAGGACGGACTTATATGTTACGCCATCGGGAGCGGTGCGGCGAGGGGAGGCGAGGGAGTAGACGACGAGGTCGATCTTTCCGCCAGGCATCTTCGACTTGATGGCATCGATGACTTGGGTCTTTAGCTCCGCCGAGAAGGCGTCGCCATTGATCGAGACGGCCTTGAGGCCGGCCTTCTTCGCTTCGGCGTGGAAGCCGGCGGTATTGTACCAGCCGGGCGAGCCGGGCTTGTCGCCTTCGCCGTTGCGTTCGAAAAACACGCCGAGCGTGGCGGCGCCGGAACCGAAGGCGGCGGAGATGCGAGAAGACAGGCCGTAGCCCGTGGAAGCGCCGATCACTAAGACGGACTTGGGTCCACCTTGGATGGGTTGGCGGGATTTTACGTAGGCAATCTGCTCACGAACGGCGGCGGCACAGCCGTCGGGGTGGGAGGTGATGCAGATGAACCCACGGACACGGGGCTTCACGACTTGCTGGGACATGGGGACACCTTTGGAGGGGGAGGGGATGAGTTCAATCTGGAATTGGGAGGCAAAGGGGGTGGCGGCGGTTGGCGGTTAGCGGTTGGCGGTTGGGATGGCGCACAAAGCGGCAGGGTGGGGATATTATGGGGTCTGGGCGTGGAGGAAGTTTGTCAGTCGTGTCATGGGTAATAGCGGGACGTGCGGTGGGAGCGCGTTTCTTGATGATGGGGAGTCTATGCATCCCCAAGAGAATCCCAAGGTAGTCAGTTATCGCGATCTTTCGGCATGGAAGGCCGCCAAGGCCCTCGCGGTCGAAGTGTATCGAGTCGTGAATGTCGCGGCGGTCCGGAATGACTTCGCACTCGTCGATCAGCTTCGCCGGGCGGCGATCTCTGTGCCGTCGAACATCGCCGAAGGCGCTGGCCGGGGGACGAATCAGGACGCCCTGAGGTTCCTTTACATCGCGAGGGGTTCCTTGTGTGAGCTGCGCACCCAGGTGGAGGTGATGCAGGAGGCCGGCCTTCTGGATAGCCGTATCTGCGAGTCGCTTCTGGGCCGCGCCGAGGAAGCTGGCCGTCCCCTCGGAGGGCTTGTTCGATTCCGGGCCTCTCGTCGCGACGGCGCCGCCGAGCCCGACAAGGTAATCGGGCCTTCGGCTCCGTCCTTCCGGTCTACTGACACGCGCCATAGGACATAAGTCCCCTCCGGGCTCATAACCCTTGCTTGTGGGGTCTGCTTGCGGATTGTTGCCACCTTCGCGGTCCAACCGCCAACCGCTAACCGCCAACCGCTTCTACCTTCTTTATGTTCAGTTCGAGACTCTCTTTCGCCGACACGACTAACGCCCTGAGCAAGGCCAAGGAGAAACGTCTCGCCGCTGGCCAGCCGGTGCTCGACCTCTCGGACTCCAATCCCGCCAACGCCGGCTTCGCTTGGTCCGCCACCGACCTCGGTCCGCTCCTGCGCCGCGACGGTATTCAGCGGCAGGATCCGACGCCGTTCGGCCTCTCCTCCGCTCGCACCGCCGTTTCTGATTACTACTCTTCGCGCGGTGCCCGCGTACCGGTCGACCGTCTCTGCCTGACAGCCAGCACGAGCGAAGCCTATTCTTGGGTCTTCAAGTTACTGTGCAACCCAGGCGATGAAATCCTGGTGCCCGAGCCCGCCTACCCATTGCTCGAAGTAATCGCCGCGCTCGAAGGCGTGACGCTCCGTCCGTATCAGCTCGTGCAGCTGGCTGGCGAGTGGGTCATCGATTCGGCGACGCTCAGTGTGAATCGTCAGACCCGGGCGATTCTCGCCATCAACCCTTCCAACCCGACGGGCGCTTTCGTGGGTCGTCGTGATCGCGACGTCCTGCGCGGCTTCGCTTTGAAGAACGGCCTGGCGATCGTCTGCGACGAAGTTTTTCTGGATTATCCCGCCGAAGGTGTGGCCTCGCCGGGTACTTGGGCCGGCGAAGCGAATGTGCTGACCTTCGTGCTGAGCGGCCTTTCCAAGGTGGCGCTCGCGCCGCAGCTGAAGCTTGGCTGGATTGTCGTGGCCGGGCCGGCCATCGCCACGCTCGAGGCTTGTCGCCGCCTCGAGCACATCGCCGACGCTTTCCTTTCGGTCAACACCCCTGCTCAGTTGGCCCTGCCTGATCTCCTCCGCCGGGCCGAACCCCTCCGCGCGCTGGTCCGCACCCGCCTGGCTCAGGGTGAGGCGACCCTCCGGACTTGGACGACTGCTTCGGCGACGGGCTGCACGGTCTTGCCTCGCCCAGCGGGCTGGACTGCCGTTCTGGCTTTACCGCCTGGCGTCCATGAGGACCGGTTTGTGATGAACGCTCTCAGTGAGGGGGTCTGGCTTCACCCTGGATATTTCTTTGGCATGCCGCCCTCCCTCCCAAGTGTCGTTTTAAGCCTTTTGACGCCTCCGGACGGTCTTTCTGCAGGATTGCAGGGGCTCGAACGGGCTCTGAAGCGGACTTAAGGGGTAATTACCGCTTGCCAAGAGCCTCGGCACTCCTTTGCTCCGACTTTCCAAAAGGAGCCCGAACACTATGTCCCGTATCTGCGTCGTCACCGGCAAGCGCCCCGTCAAGGGCCGCCGCATCATTCACCGCGGTCAGTCCAAGAAGAGTGGCGGCATCGGCTTCCAGCTCGTCAAGCAGACCAAGCGTACGTTCAAGCCGAACGTTCAACGCATCCGCGTCGTCCAGCCTAACGGCTCGGTGAAGCGCCAGTGGGTCTCGGTCAAGGCCATCAAGGCCGGGCTGGTCACCAAGGGCTAAGTCCTTTCCTCAGGACCTTGAAAACCCGCCGGACCTCGGCGGGTTTTTTGTGCCCGGCGCGGATCCGGCCTAGGTCGCCGCAAGTTGTTGCCCGCCCGTCACGCCATCGTCGAAGTCGGTGGAGTTATGGGCTGGCTCAGTCGCGGGGCGTTTGTAGGCTGGCTTTCCCCTTTCCGTCATGGCCGTCCAGAAGCAAGCCCCTGAAGAAAATCACCGTACGACGCAGTTGCTGCATGGCCCGGAGGAAGAGGCTTTTACCTCGGTCAAGTCGCGGCGCGAAGGGCTCACCGCCGACGAGGCCGCCGCCCGGCTCGCCGAGTTCGGACCCAATTCAGTCACCGCACCCCGTCCGCGGCCGATCATCGAGTTGCTGCGCAAGTTCAAGGAGCCGCTGGTCGTCCAACTAATCGTGATTTGCGTGCTTTCGTTTATTTTTGAGGACGACGAGACCAAGCGCATCCTGAGCACATCCTTGGTCGGCGGCATGGTTTTCTTCTCCGTCTTCCTTTCCTATTTCCAAGAGAGCCGCTCGGCGGCGACCATCGCGAAGCTACAGGCGATGGTGAAATCGACGTGCGACGTCATCCGGGGCGGTGTCGAGATCACCGTGCCGATCGACCAGATCGTCCCGGGGGACGTCGTGGTGCTGGCCGCCGGTTCGATCATTCCGGCGGACTGCCGTGTCATCCAGGCCAAGGATTTCTTTCTTTCCCAGTCGGCGCTGACCGGTGAATCCATGCCCGTCGAACGCGTGGTGATGGCGACGGTCGCGGGCGATGTTTCCGCGCAGGAGTGCCCCAACGGCTGCTTGATGGGCAGCAATGTGCAGAGTGGTTCGGCGAAGGCACTAGTCTTGGCCACTGGCCGTGAGACGCAGTTCGGCGCGATGTCCGCCCGCCTCGTCGAGCGCAAGGATCAGACCGCCTTCGAAAAGGGTACCCGCAGCTTCGTGTGGATGATGATTCGCATGATGTTGGTGATGGTGACGCTTACCTTCGGCTTCAACGCCTGGCACACTCATAGCGTCCAGAAGGCCTTCCTCTTCGCCCTGACGGTCGCCGTCGGACTCACCCCGGAGATGCTGCCGATGATCCTCGCGGCCTGCCTTTCAAAGGGAGCGCGCTCCCTCGCTCGCCTCAAGGTCGTCATGAAGCGACTCGATGCGATTCAGAACCTCGGGGCGATGGACATCTTCTGCACCGATAAGACCGGCACGCTCACGCAGGACCACATCGTCCTTCAGCGTCACGTCGATGTCATCGGCCGCGACTCCGAGGACGTCCTGCGCTACGCCTGGATGAATTCGTATTACCAGACGGGTCTCCGCAACCTGCTTGACCGCGCGATTCTCAATCGCACCGATCTCGACGTCGAGCGCAGCTGCCGTAAGGTCGACGAGATTCCGTTCGACTTCCAGCGCCGCCGTATGTCGGTGGTCGTGGATCACGAAGGAGATCACCTACTCATCTGCAAGGGCGCAGTGGAAGAGATTCTGGCCGTCTGCGATCGCTACCAGATCGACGATGAGATCCACACGATGATTCCTTTGATCAAGGACGAGGTCATGGAGGAATATCGCTCGCTCTCAGCCCAGGGTTTCCGCGTGATTGCGCTGGCTTACCGCGAGTTTGATCGTTCGAAGGAAGTCTTCTCGACGGCCGACGAAGCCGGCTTGGTCTTGCTCGGCTATCTTGCTTTCTTCGACCCGCCCAAGGAAACCGCCGCGACCGCGCTCGCCGGCCTCAAGAGCCGCGGCGTCCGCGCCAAAATTCTCACCGGCGACAACGAACTCGTTTCCCGCAAGGTCTGCGCGGATGTCGGCATGCCCGTCGGCCGCGTCCTCACCGGCGCCCAGCTTGCCGCGATGGATAAGGCGACCTTCGATGCTGCGGTGCTGGAGGCCGATATCATGGCCCGCCTGACGCCTTCGCAGAAGGAGCAGGTCATCCGTTCGCTCAAGGCCCAGGGACATACGGTCGGCTTCATGGGCGACGGCATCAACGATGTGCTCGCCCTCAAGGCCGCCGACGTGGGTATCTCCGTCGACACCGCGGTGGATGTCGCGAAGGAATCCGCCGACGTCGTCCTGCTCGAAAAATCACTCCTGGTGCTCGTCGACGGCATCGACGAAGGCCGCCGCATCTTCTGCAATATCGAGAAGTATATCCGCATGGGGGCCTCGTCGAACTTCGGCAATATGTTCTCCGTGCTCGGCGCGGCGATTCTGTTGCCATTCGAGCCGCTCAGCCCGATCCTCATTCTGCTTAACAACTTCATCTACGACTTCTCGCAGACCGCGATTCCGTTCGACCGCGTCGAGTCCGATCAGATTCTCAAGCCGCGCCAGTGGGATATCAGCGGCATCCGCGGGTTTATGGTTTGGCTTGGGCCGGTGTCATCCTTGTTCGATTATCTCACCTTCGCCCTGATGTGGTTCGTGGTCTGTCCGCACGTCTGCGGCGGCACCTGGAGTCAGCTTGTCGCCGCCGGGAACTCCGCTGGGCAGGCTCAGTTCATCGTCCTCTTCCATACCGGCTGGTTCATCGAATCCAACATCACCCAGACGCTCGTGGTACACGTCATCCGCTCGGCACAGATGCCGTTCATCCAGTCCCGCGCCTCCTGGCAGCTTTCCTTGACGACCCTCTCGGCGGTGACTTTCGCTGGGTGGCTGACCTTCTCGCCATGGACCAAGGGCCTCGGCCTCGCTGGCGCTTCCCTTGGGGTGACCTTCTGGGTGGCCCTTGCGCTGATGACGGTTGCCTATGTCACCCTCGCCCATTTGATTGCCCGCCCGCGCCTTCGCGCGGCCTGATTCCGACTCTCCGATGCGCATCCTTCTTGAAGCCCTCCAGGCCGGCCGACTTTTTGAACTGACCGAGACTTCCAAGCGCGGAGCGTTTGAATTCCTTGGCCGCGTACTCGAAGCCATTCCGGAAATCCCCGATGATTCCGGCGTGGTCGAGGCGATGTTCGCCCGCGAAGGCACCGGAAATACTGCTATCGCCCCCGGCGTGGCCTGCCCACACGCGCGCGTCGAAGGCATCAATGCCGAAATTTTCTGCGCCCTGGGTTGGTCCTCCGCTGGCATCGACTACGAGGCCGAAGACGGCAATCGTGTGAACCTCGTCGTGGCCTACTGGATCCCTGACTGCCAGCGCGTGGGCTTTCTCAAGGAGATGTCCGGCCTCGCGAAGGCCATCACCGCCTCGGGGGGTATCGAATCTCTACGCAAGTGTGAGACCTTGGGTGAAGTGCGCCATGGTCTGCTGGATTGGGTAACGGTCGCCCTCAGCGAATCCTCGCCCGACGCCCGTGCGCGGATGCTCCGTCTCAGCGCCAAGCCTCCGGCTGGCGAAGAGCCGAAGGCCTAGGTTTATTTCTGCGGGAAATTACTCCACAGCACCGCCGCCCAGGTGCTGACCGCGATGACGATGGTCAGGAAGACGGCGGCGCTGCCCATGTCCTTCGCCCGCTTGGCCAGTGGATGGCGCTCGAGCGAGATGTGGTCCGTGTTGGCCTCAATCGCGGAATTGATCAGCTCGACGATGAGGATGAACTGAAGAACCGCGAAGAGTAGGGCACGTTCGTAGGCAGGGACGGGCACAAACCAAGCCGCGATGGAGAGAGGGATTACCACCATGAGTTCCTGCTTAAAGGCCTCCTCGTGCTTGGCGGCGGCACGGAGTCCGTCCCAGGTGTAGCGGAGGGCGTTGATGAGCCGGGTTAGGCCTCCCTTGGACTTCATGGTTTCACCGTAAGGCTTCTTGTCGGGCATGCTTATGGGCTTAACCCAGTGTTTTGGCAGGGCAAAGGCATTTTATGGGCCAAAAATCGCTTGCCACGGGGGGGTCGTGCCCTAGGTTCCGTGGTTCCCTACTCGGGAAACCCACCATGCGCGACGATTACCTCCAGGAAGCCCGTAAAGTCATCCCCGACGCCAACATTCTCATCAATGTGGTCTCGAAGCGCGTGAAGCAGCTCCGCAGCACGGCCGACTACTCCGTCCAGCCTCCGAAGTACAACCACACCTTGGGTGACGTCTTCGAGAAGCTTTCCCCTGAGGACATGGCCCTCCGCGAGATCATCGAAGGTCGCATCTCCTGGGAGTTCCGTCCGGAAGATCGCCTGCCTGCCTAAGGCAGCTTTCCGCCGCAGCCGGCTTGCCGGCGAGTAGCCCTTTCGTTTTCCGATGGCCGCCCGCCGAGAGCACGTTCTACCCGAGGTCAATAACCCGAAGGCGGGACGCGACTATTTCATTGGCCCGACCTTCGAGGCCGGGATCGTCTTGCGTGGCACCGAGGTGAAGTCCCTTCGCGCCGGTCGGGCCAACATCGCCGACGCGTTTATTAAGATCAGCCCGAAGGGCATCATGCTCTACCACGCGCACATCGCGGAGTATGACTTCGGCAACCTCAACAACCATGCCTCCTACCGTACGCGCCAGTTGCTTCTGAAGCAGGCGGAGATCGAGAAGATCGCCGCGGAGATTCAATCCGGCGGCCACGCAATCATTCCCCTGAAGATCTACTTCAAGCACGGCCTGGCGAAGTGCCTACTCGCCGTGGGCAAGGGCAAGAAGATGCATGACAAGCGTCAGGATATCAAGGAACGCGAAGCCAAGCGCGAGATCTCGCGCGCGATGAGCCGACGGAAGTGAAGGCGCCGCTCCACCTCGTCCTGCTCCGCCCGGAGATTCCGCCGAACACCGGCAACGTCGGCCGCATGTGCGCCGTGACGGGTTGCGTGCTACACCTCGTCCACCCGTTAGGCTTCAAGATTGACGACGCCAAACTGCGTCGCGCTGGCATGGATTACTGGCACGAACTCGACGTCCGCCACCACGACAACTGGGAAGCTTTCCTTGCCTCGCCCGGCCGGCCGGAGCGTCTCTGGCTCTTCACGACCAAGACGACGCGCGGCCTCTGGGATGCGGAGTTCCAGGAAGGCGACGGACTTGTCTTCGGCAACGAAGGCTCCGGCACGCCCGATGAGATCCACGCTTGGTTCGGCGCGGACCGCGAAGTGAAGATCCCACACTTCAACGACAAGACGCGTTCGCTCAACCTTTCGACCGCCTGCGGCATTGCGACCTACGAGGCGCTGAGGCAGATTAAGGGGAGATGACGGAGTCGATGGCAGATGACAGATGGCTGAATCGATGACGGAGGGGCATAGTCAGTCGGGTCGGGATTTTCGGTAGCTGATCAATCCGCCAATCAGGCGTCCGACCAAGGACATTTGGTCGGTGATGTTTCGGCTGTCCTCGATTTTGATTAAGCCGGTGCGCTGGCAGACGTCTATCTGTGACTCGAGTTCGCACAGGGAGCCGCGGGCGATGTAGAGGAATCGAAGTAAATCCCGATTTGTCCCCCGACCGATACCTTCGGCGACATTCGAGGGGATTGAAATGGCTGCGCGTCGTATCTGGTCGGCGAGTCCTCAATCCATGGATGCTGGTCGTCTTGCGCGAAGCCTGTAAATCAACACGGCCAAGTCCCTTGATTCTATCCAAGCCTTGAGCTGTCGATAGGGCGGTCCGTCCGGAGTTGTTTCCATGCTTCGGGGTGGCCGCTTCACCGTCTCATCGCAACGAAGGCTGTTACCCAAGCGTGGCCTGGAGGGTTCTGTCATCGATTCAGTCCTCTGTCATCGACCCGGCCATCCACTGCTTCCTCCACTCAGTCCTCTCATTATCTCCTCCCTCCGCTCGCCTAGCCCCTGGCTTACTTCGCTGCGCCCGGGCGGTGGCGCTGCACGATGTCGTGGAAGCTGCCGAGGTTGTAAGGTCCCGCGAGTGGCTTCGAGAGATCGACTTCGGAGACGACGATGCTGCCGCTTTCCTTCGCCTGGGCTAAGATTTTTCCGGCGGGGTCGATGACCGCGGAGATCATCCAATCATTCTTCGGGTCGGTGAAGGTACTGCTGACGACATACACGCGGTTCTCACAGGCGCGGGCACGAGCGAGCAACGGATCACAGCCCCAGACTGGCCAGGCGATGACTTCGGCTCCGTTGGCTGTCAGGGCGCGGGCGACTTCGGGATAGAAGCCGTCGTAGCAGATCATCAAGCCGACTTTGCCAAACTTCGTATCGAAGACAGGATAGTCCGTGCCCGGCGCGACGCCTTTCTCAACCTCGCCGTGCGGCAGGCAGACCTTGCGGTACTTGCCGAGCAGTTTTCCTTCGGGGCTGATCAAAACGGCGGTGTTGTAGACAAGGTGGCCTTCGCGTTCGTAGAGGCTGAGGGCGATATGAATGGCGTTTAGTTTGGCTACGCCGCCGAAATATTCCGTGGTGGGCCCCGGGATCGGCTCGGCGCATTCGGAGGGCTGAAGCTTCGTGCGCACGTAAGGCACGGTCTCGCCGAGGACGATGAGATCGGCCTTCTGCTTGGCGGCCTCGGCGATCATCGGGGCGTACTCTTCGCAGTTCTGTCGCGGCGACTTGCCGGTCGGAATGTATTGTACCGTCGCGAGGCGGACCTTGCGGGACGCCGTTGCCGCGGACTTCTCGAAGATGATGTCGCTCCACTCGACGCGCCCCTTCGGGGCATGCTGGAGATGGAGTTCGATGGTCGCTTGCGTGGCCTTGGGCGGAACCTGATAGATGCCGGCAACGATAGCTCGGCCTTGGGCGTCAAGCGGACCGTCAATCGGATGCTCGGGCTCAGCCGTCGCGCCCGGAGTCGCTGAGACGACGTTCCTCCCTTTGGCATCAGTCCAGACGATGCGCGCGAGGCCGCTGTGGCGCGGATTCTCGACGCCGGTGGTCTTGCGCGTGGCGCTGAACTTCATGAAGTCGCCCCCTTTGACGGGGAAGGTCTGCTGATACCATCCATCCAAGCCTTCCCGGGTGTCGTGCGTAATAACGAGCGTCTGGGCGTCGTGCGAGAAGTTTGGACGAATCTCGTCGCGCGGGGCTATCTCGGTCCAGCCGGCAAGATCGGCGGCCTGCACCCCAGAGACTCCGAGTAGGATAAAGAAGGCGAGCAGGGCGGGGTAACGCATGTCCTGATGTAAGCAGGAGAGCGGGAGACTGCAACGGTCCGCACTCATCTAATGGGATGATTTCGGGCGTTTGTCTCGCCGACATAGCCGTTGCATGCTGGGTCCAGTTGTTCGAAATGCATGCGCATGAGGCCGATTCTCTTCGCAGTTCCTCGAGTGACTTTCCAGCTCGCGTTGTTCTTGGCAGCGTGCCTGTCGGCCCAGGAGAAGACCGGCCCAACCAAGCCTAAGCAGACCATGCCCGTGCCTTCGGATGAGGCTGCGCTCCAATGGCGTCCGATGTTCGACGGCCAGTCGCTCGCGGGCTGGAAGGGAGACCCGAAGTATTGGCGCGTACAGGGCGGGTCCATGGTGGGCGAAGTAACTCCGGCCACCTTGCTCAAGAACAATACCTTCATCATCTGGGACGGTGCGGCGCCCGGAGATTTTGAACTCAAGGCGGAGTATCGTATTTCCGATCACGGCAACAGCGGCATCAATTACCACAGCGCCGACGTGCCCGGCCTTCCTTTCGCGTTGACGGGGCCGCAGGCGGACATCGACGGGCCGAATAAATATACCGGGCAGAATTATGAGGAACGCGGCCGGACCTTTAATGCGATGCGCGGCCAGATCACGCGTGTCCGGCCTGGCCAGAAGGCCGAGGTAATCGGCTCGCTCGGCGACATCAAGGAGCTCACTGCCTTCATCCATAACGGTGAATGGAACGAATATCACCTGGTCGTCCGCGGCGGCACCCAGATCCATATTCTTAACGGGCACGTGATGAGCGTCGTCGTGGACGATGAGCCTTCCGCTCGCCATCCCGAGGGCAAGATCGGCGTGCAGGTCCACGTGGGCCCGCCGATGAAGGTGGAATACCGCAACCTCCGCTGGCGCGAACTTTCGCGCTGAAGGCCGCGGCTCGCGCTAGTCGAACTGCTCCAGCACGGCCACGCCGACCGCGTCGGCCCGCATGCGGCCTTCGCCGGTCAGGCGATAGGTGGGGCCGATGTTTTCCATCAGGCCTTCGCCGATGAGGTTGGCGAAAAGGCGAAGCACGCCCGCGGGCAACGCGGTGCCGAAGCGTTGAGCGAGTTCCGCCGGTTGCACGCCGGCGTTGAGGCGGAGGCCGAAGACCAGGGCGTCGCAGAGCAGGTCAGCCTTACTCAAATCTTTGACCTGCTCGAGTGCTGGGGAGCTGGCTTCGATGCCTTTGATCCATTGATCAAGGTTGGCGGGGTTGGTCCAGCGGCGGTCGCCCCATTGCGAGGAGGCGGAAGGGCCGTAGCCAATCCATGAACCCATTTCCCAAGTGATGAGGTTGTGGCGGCATGCGTGGCCAGGACGGGAGAAGTTAGACGTCTCGTATTGGGCGTAGCCGTGCGCTTCGAGCATTTCCCAGGTGCCACGGTAGAGGCGGGCTTCAAGTTCACGGTCGATCTTCACTTTGCCTTGCGAGAGTTTTACGAACATCGCCGTGTCTTCTTCAAACGTCAGGCAATAGGTCGAGAGATGGTCGGGCTTGAGCTCAACCACGCGGCGGAGATCTTCGGTCCAACGAATCTCATCCTGTCCGGGAATGCCGAAGATGAGGTCGAGGTTACGGCTCTTGAAGCCGGCGGCCTCGATGAGCTCCCATGCTTCCATGATTTGCTTCGGCGAATGGCGCCGGCCGAGCGCATCGAGCGTGGCGTCGTCAAAGCTTTGCACACCCATCGAAACGCGGGTTACGCCGATTTCTTTGAGGGCCGCGAGTTTGTCGGCCCGGACGGACGACGGGGCGAGTTCAACGGTCCATTCCCCCGGTTGCCCGGCGGCCTTGGTCATGGCTCGGCCGAGGCGAAGCAAATCCTCCGCCGGAAGCAGGCCCGGCGTACCGCCGCCCCAGAAGGCGGTTTCGACACGGCCCGGAGGATGCAGCTCCATCTCACGTTCAATCGCGCCGAGATAGCGGTCGATCTCGCCGCGCTTAGGTTGTTCTTGGTAGAAGGAACAGAAGTCGCACGAGGACGCGCAGAAAGGGACGTGCAGGTAAAGGCCGGTCCCAGGCTGGACGGGCGACGACATCACTCGAGCCCGAGCTGCTTGC
>CAIOAN010000011.1 GCA_903855995.1 uncultured Opitutia bacterium | reverse complement strand
TGCCCAGGGTGTATTTCATAGGTGTCTCGCTGTCGTGTTCGGCGGGAGGTTTTACGCTCCGGCCCGTGATCTAAAGTAATCGCTGACCGAAAGGGGATCACGAGCTGTGCCAGGTTTGCACCTGGCACCTTTCGGCGTACCGAGTTAGCCCCGACTGCGTCTAACACCAAACCTGGCATACAGGCCCCGTTACCCACGGGGATTTCATAGGTGTCTCGCTGTCGTGTTCGGCGGGAGGTTTTACGCTCCGGCCCGTGATCTAAAGTAAAACGGGCGCCGTCGCCGGCGGCCCGTGGGTCCCCGGATCTGGTGACACGGGGACGAAACAACTAACTCAACTTTCAATGAGCACTGCCGTTTCATGGGGGGCGAGGAGTCCACGCTATGGGTGGAGTTCCGCACCGCCCGGTAGGCGGCTGATGGAGATACAATAGCATGCTGACTGCTTGGTGTCAATAGATGCACCCGACTTACTGTCAGTAATAGTGAAGTATTATAAAGCCACGCAAGCCAATCACAGGCAGCCTCTTGTGTATGCGTAACTAATCAGGCCTAGCGCCAGCCCTGCGGATCTAGCCGCCCCTTACCAAGCCGTAGCCCGTTGGATCAGGCGCTCGTCAGCTCAGCGACCATCGCCTCCAGCAGCTTCTCGCCGGTGGTGCGGGAGGCGTCGAGTTGCGTCTCTAATGCGTCCACCATTGTCATCAGTTGCTCCACTTTTTCCACGATCCGCCGTTGTTCGGCGAGGGGTGGGACTGGGATTCTTAATCCCTTTATATCACCCATCGAAATGTTGTCATTTGTGGAGTTCTTGGCCTTGCGGATGACAGCTTGAGTCATTTCGGATCGGATCACGATGTCGATGTAGCTAGGCAAAGTAGAGTCGTAGACTTTGATTGTCGCAACTCGCTGGTTAACAACCATCGGTTCTGGCAAGGTGCGAACAAAATAGCTTTTACCAACCGTCCCGCCAGTCATCGCCATTAGGATGTTTTGCTTTTCGAGGGTGAATCTTTGCAAGTCATTCGAGAATGCATGCCTGACGACTTTGTGGTCTTTAAATCCGAATTCATCAAAGTCAGAGATACGGACCACTCTTATTCCTTCTTCCGTGTAGTCAGTACTCTTGAATGCGAACCCACCATTGATTTCCGCTAGTTTAGCGAGACTAGTCCAAATCCACCCGTGCAAAATCTCTAATGAAAACTCCGCCGCATCGAGCTCGCAGAGCGTCTCTTCCGGTTCGTCGTCGGGGTCTTGGGCGACTAGTTTCCCTTTGATTGCAAGATTGAGTACCAACTTCCTTAGGTCGTCTGGTTCGATTGAGAACGAAGGGTGGAACAGTAGCTGCAGGTTCTCCTGGGACGGATTCTCGGTGAACTTGGCCAAGGCAGCCTTGGCGAGGGCGGCCTGCTTGATGTCACGCTCCTTGAGCTGCGCCTCGAGCTGGTCGCACAGCGCCATCAGCTCGTCGACCTTGGCGATTAGCTTCTGTTGCTCCTTTAGCGGCGGGCAGTGAACCACGATTTGAGCCACTTGCTTGGTGTTTGCCCGGGTTAGACTACCCATTCCTTGGGCCGTGGCGCAGACGCTGCGATTGAATGAAGGGGAGGAGAGGAGCCTGGCAAGGTATCCGGTATCCCATTTGTCACCGGCCGTGACGTTGATCCACTCCTGCGATGCAATCATTGGGTGATTGGTCCTGCGGTTAACAACCCAGATCCGGTTGAGGTGCGGGTTAATCTTTCCCAGTAAAATTGTGCCGTCTCTGAGTTCTCGCTTGGTGGAGCCTACTTGGGCGCCTGTCACTATTTCGGGGACTCTGGTTTCAAAGGAGGGCACGCTCCAGAGCTCGTAGGTCTGGTTGGGCGACTCGGGGGCGTTGATGCTCTTGAGCCCTTCGGTAAAAAAATCACCTATTGGGTGGGTCTCCCAGCCAGACAGATCTGTCCCCTTTAGTTTTCCTGAAAATGCGAGATTAAGCACAACTTCACGAAACCGTGTGGCGGCGTCTTCGGCCTGGGCAAAGAGCGAAAACTTTTCGAAGAACGTGGCGGTGTCCATTTGGACTTACTTCGTCTTCTTTGTTAGCGCATCACGAAGCTCGGACTCGAGGGCCTTGCGTGTGGCTGCTATCTGTCCAAGCAGCTTCTCGTATTCAGGAATGAGGATCTCTATGTCTCCGGGGCCTTCTTCTTTTTTCCTCGGGTTCTTCTGGTCTAGGTTGAAGCCGGAAGCTTTAAGTTGGGCGATGCTGACCTTCCATGCCTGATTGGTTTCCTCACGTGACTTAAAGCCATCCTTCTCGCTGCCCCACCATGCACGTTCCGTTTCGAACTCTTCGATGCGTATCGGCTTACCCTTGTTGTAGCTCTTAGCACCTTCGGGGTATGGATGTTCATAGAACCATACTTCCTTGGTGGGCGTTCCCTTGGTGAAGAAGAGCAGATTGGTGTTGATGCTGGTATAGGGGTTGAAGACGCCCTTAGGCAGCCGGACGATGGTGTGTAGGTTGCACTCGGTCAGGAGGGCTTCCTTGATGCGGGTCTTGACGCCTTCTCCGAAGAGCGTGCCGTCTGGAAGGACGATGCCGGCCCGGCCCCCGTCCTTGAGTATGCGCATGAGCAGGACCAGGAAGAGGTCGGCAGTCTCCCTGGTGCGGAACTCGCCGGGAAAATTGGCCTCGATGCCGTCTTCCTCGGTGCCGCCGAAGGGCGGATTCATGACGATGACGTCGACCTGCTCCTTAACGCCCCAATCCTTGAGTGGGCGGGAGAGGGTATTGTCGTGGCGAACGTTATAAGGGACGTCGATCCCGTGCAGCATGAGGTTGGTCATACAGAGCACGTGCGGGAGGTGCTTCTTCTCGATGCCGTGGATCGTGTCCTGGATGGTGCGGACGTCCTTAGGCTTCTTGGACTGTTTCTTCAGGTGCTCGATAGCGCAGGTCAGGAAGCCGCCGGTACCGCAGGCCGGGTCCATGACCTTCTCGCCGATACGGGGGTCGACCTGTTCAACTACGAACTGGGTGACGGCTCGGGGCGTGTAGAACTCGCCGGCGTTGCCGGCTGACTGCAGGTCTTTGAGCAGCTGCTCGTAGATGTCGCCGAAGAGGTGGCGGTCGTCGGTGGCGTTGAAGTCGATCTCGTTGATCTTGTTGATGACCTGGCGCAACAACGTGCCGTTCTTCATGTAGTTGTTGGCACCGTCGAACGTGCTTCGGATCAGGACGGCGATAGGGTCGCTACCGCTGAGGGCCTTGAGCTTGGGGATCAGCGTCAGGTTGACGAAGCTCAGGAGCTCATCTCCGGTGATGCCCTCGGCGTCAGCCGCCCAGTTGCGCCAGCGCAGTCCTTTGGCCAAGGGGGACTTGTAGTTGTCCTCCATGATCTCGAGCTGGCTCTCACGGTCGTCGAAGATTTTCAGGAAGAAAATCCATCCCAGCTGTGCCAGGCGCTGGGCGTCGCCGTCGACGCCGGCGTCCTTGCGCATGGTGTCCTGGATGGATTTGATGACATTGGAAACGTTGGCCATTGATTATGCGGCAGGGGAGTAGAGGGCGTCTTCGAGCTCATGCAGCGCCTTGAGGTAGGCCTCTCGGCCGCCGAAGACGTTGACGATTTCTACAGGTGTGCCGAATTGGCTGATCGGGTCGACCTTAAGTATGTCCATCGACTCGACGCTGCCGATGCCGTCATCGGCATACTTGGCTAGAAGGGCGTCCATTACGGCCCTGGCCTTGTCGCCGTAACGGGCGAAGACGTGGCGCTTCTTGACCTTTTCGGCCCGTTCCTTGCGGGTGAGGGGCGGCTGGTCGTAGGCGATGTGGCAGATCAGGTCGAATGGGTCGTAGTCAGCGCCCACCTGGCCGGCGAGCTCCTCGAAGAACACGCCCTTGAGGCCAAGCTCCTCGACGATGACCTGTTTCTTGTCGGCGTCCTTCCAGGCGGCGAGAAATGCATCTAGGGAAGAGTAGGTGCCGAGGACCGTCTTGCGTGAGTAATCCTTGAGCGACTCCGTGATGAGCTTACCGGTGGCATCCAGGTATTGGACTCGCTCGGTAGCGACACGGACTTCGACGTCTCCGACGTAATACTTCTTAGGCCTATCCTCTTCCGGCCCCCACGGGTCGTCTTCAGGCGGGTCGTCTCCGGGTTCGTCGGGCGGCTGGACCGGCTCTTCCGGCTTCGGGTCGTAGATCTGCACTGGGTCGCCGTCGAAATCGGGATCGGCGAAGAGGGCAGTGGCCTGTCGGAAGTCGATGATCGTGAAGTAGAGCTTGCCGTGGTCCTCGTTGATACGGGTTCCTCGGCCGATGATCTGCTTGAACTCGGTCATCGATTTGATGCTTCGGTCCAGGACGATGAGATGGCAGGTCTGGGCGTCGACGCCTGTCGTCATCAGCTTCGATGTCGTGCAGATAACCGGGTAGGCCATCTCGGGGTCGATGAAGTTGTCGAGCTGCGCCTTGCCCTCGTCGTTGTCGCCGGTGATGCGCATGACATACTTCGAGTTGGCGGAGGCCAGGTCGGCGTTGGTATTGACCATCGCCTGGCGCATGCGCTCGGCGTGATCGATGTCTTCGCAGAAGATGATCGTCTTCGCCATGCGGTTGTTCGCCTTCAGGAACTCCGTGATCCTGGCGGCCACGGCGGCCGTGCGGCGCTCCAGCACCAGGTTGCGGTCGAAGTCCTTCGAGTTGTATTCACGGTCCTCGATGAGATGACCATGGTTGTCTGTCTTGCCGGCTTCGGGACGCCAACCGTCGAGGTCCTTGTCTAGGCCGACTCGGATCACCTTATAAGGGGCCAGGAAGCCGTCGCTGATGCCTTGGCGTAGTGAGTAGGTGTAGACCGGCTCGCCGAAGTATTCGATGTTGGAGACCTCCTTGGTCTCCTTGGGTGTGGCGGTCAGGCCGATCTGGGTCGCCGAGCCGAAGTAGTCGAGGATCTGGCGCCAGTTGGCGTCTTCGGCTGCGCTGCCACGGTGACACTCATCGATGACGATCAGGTCGAAGAAGTCCGGGGAGAACTGCTTGTAGATGTTGGCCTCCTCCTCTGTTCCGGTCACCGCCTGGTAAAGACTGAGGTAGATTTCGAAGGACTTATCGGCGTGGCGGTTCGTGATCTTGGTCATCGCCGCACCGAACGGCTTGAAGTCGTTGGTCTTGGTCTGGTCCGCCAGGATGTTGCGGTCTACCAGGAAGAGGATGCGCTTCTTCGCTCCTGACTTCCATAGGCGCCAGATGATCTGGAAGGCCGTGAAGGTCTTGCCCGTGCCGGTGGCCATGACGAGCAGCAGGCGGTTCTGGCCTCGGGCGATGGCGTCGACGGTACGGTTGATGGCGATCGTCTGGTAGTAGCGAGGCGGCTTGCGAACGTCGTTCTGGAAGTAATCCCAGGTGGCTACGGTTTCCTGTTCAGGTGTGTAGCCCTTCGCTCCGCTGTAGCGTGCCCAGAGCTCCTCAGGGCTAGGGAACTTATCTAGAGGGATCTCCCTGGTCACCACTCCGGACTTCTTCGTGCGGTCATGCTCCAGGAAAGCGTCACCGTTGGAGCTGTAGACGAAAGGAACGTCGAGGATCTCGGCATACTCGAGCGCTTGCTGCATCCCGGCTCCGACCGTGTGGTTGTTATCCTTGGCCTCGACGATCGCCAGGGGCTGGTTCGGCTTATGGTAAAGAATGTAGTCAGCCTTCTTGGCTGTGCCTCGGCTAACGGTCTTACCCCGGACGATGACCTGGCCGGCGGTGAAGAAGACCTCCTCACGGACCTGGGTCATCACATCCCACTTCTCTGCAATCGCAGGAGTGATGAACTTGGTACGGATGTCCGTCTCGCTGAGGGCTTTTTTGTTCATCTACGGGGTCCTACGATTTGTAGGATATACTCCTAGATGGATACCTCAGCCGAGACCCTTGGCAACCCCTTGGTATTTAGGGGTTATTATAATCTAGGGGGTTTCATTGTCAGGACCCTCCAGCCATAGGGGGGAACTTACTACGAGATGTAGGAGAAACTTTTTAAGGCCGGCAGATTTCTTCGCCGACCCTGGGATGATAAGTAGACTGCAGGTTCAGGGGGGTGGCGGAGGGGGGCACAAAACAACCAATACTTCGTCAATCGGGATGCCGGATTCCCAGTCCATCATTTCCCTGAGAGTTTCAGTTTTAATTCCTCGATACCTAACGGTGGCCGGGTCTTGTGTAACATACGGTGACAGTTTGCGCACACTGGCCGGAGGTCTTTGACCGGATCGACGAGGTGTTCTTCCCCTCGGTCGGCGATCTGCTTGAGGTGATGGACTTCGATGAATCCCTCCCCGGTTGAACCGTACTTTGCTTCGAAATTAAACCCGCAGACGGCGCAATTGTATCCATGGTGCCGGATGCAATCTTCCCGTGCATCAGAACTTCGGTCGTACGTCCTGTATGTTACGGTCTTTGGTCGGCCTTCCGAGTAGAGCTTGATCTGCTCTTTGGTCGATGGTTCGAAATTGAAGCGTTGGTCAGATTGAATCTCAGCTATCAGTTCGGCGGCTATGGTCTCAGGTATGGATGTTCCGCTAGATTGTGGCGTCCAGTTGTGCTGAGGGAAGCGTCGGGATAACTCCACCATGCTGATGATTGGCTTTTCAGATAGCACCTTATAGAGCAGATCAGTCCGAAGCGCTGTTTCGCCTGCAGCCTTCCTTGCTTCGTCCCAATGGGGTCGGAGATATGGTGCTGACGTGACATATCCGACTCCGATGATGCCTTTAGGCTCAACTCCAAGTCTGACCAAGAGGAACGTATCCCCTGGGGCGATTCGCTTCGTCACGCCGCAGCTCCAGTACCGGTTATATTCTTCTCCGTTGTTTACCCTGAAAATCGCTTCCTGAAGGTCGACCCACTTCCAGTTGTTCGGATTCCAGGTGTAGAGGTAGGCGCTCATCCTCTACGGTTTGTAGGAGAAAGTTTCTATTAACCCCAGATTTTTCCGACGCCCCTGGGACGATAAGTAGACTAACGGTTCGGGGGGGTGGCGGAGGGGTGCTTGGTAGGGGTGCGGATCACAGCTCGACGCCGAACCACTCGGCGGCCTTGGCCGGAGTCGTGAGCTCACGGTAGTCACGCAGGAGTACGGTGGCGCTGTTGCCCATCTCGAGCGCCGTAGCTGCTGCGTCCTTGGTCTGGGCCAAGCGATAGGACAGCGCCGAGGCCCGGAGTGCGTTACGTCCCCACTCAACACCGGAGAGGGATTCACGCAGGGCGATCTCCGCACGATGCAGCGAGTCAACGCTTCCCTTCCCCGCCTCATAGACAAAGCCATCCGCCTTACGTTGTTTGCAGATCCAGCTGACCAGCTGCGCTGGAATCGGAGTGAGGCGCCGGCGGGACGTCTTCGCATTATCGGCGCCGACCTGGATGTATCCTCCTTCCGGGTTGATTAGCACATCGGACCAGCGGAGGCGGGCCATCTCTGCGACTCGCAGTCCGCAGAAGGCTTGGATCGCCACGGCGGGCTTCAGCTCGGACGGCGTGCCGGAGAGGATTGCCCGGAGATCCTGAGGCGAGAGCAACCTGGGGGCCTTGCTCATCACCTTCCGGACAGTCACCTGGCCCGATGGATTGGTGCGTACCCACCCACGGCGAACACAGAAAGCGAAGAAGAGTCCCAGGTATCGCCGGTATGAATTAAAGCTCACCGAGCTGAGCGGCCTGCCGTCCTTGGTGCGGTAAGCATCCAGCCAGGCCTGGATGTCGTCGCCCTTGATTTCAGCCACGAGCTTATCGCCGTAGGCACGGCCGAAGATCGACATCACGCTGGAGATGCCCTGGACATGGCGCTGCGACTGACCATCGGCCGTCGCCCGGCGCACCAGGGATTCAGCAGCCAGCTTCACCGTGACGGAAGCCTCTGTCGCCTTGTGCTGCTTAACGAACCAGCTGACGGCCTCGGTCAGGGACCTGCCGGTCGGCTGGAGCATCTGGAGGCAGGATAGGACCTGGCGCTTGATGTCGTCCGTCAGGTTGTTGGCGTCGACTCCAAGAGAGAAGAGCTCGCTGCGCTTCTGGACGCAGAAGGTCTCCGCCTCCATGCGGCTACGGAAGTATCGCCGGCCCAGCTTACTCGAGCCGTCGGCGCCTGGCTCCGGGTAGCAGACCGCCCAGGCCCGATCCGGCCGATGAGCCATCAGGCCCCTCGACTGACGCAGAGGAACCAGCGTGCGCTTCGTGATCCTCATCGGCTGGAAGACGCTTCTCCTCGCAGCCCGAAAGTGCGCCAAAACAACGCCAAGGTCGGAATAACGGCAGTTTGGGTGGCAGAGTGGTCGATTGCGTCTGATTCGAAATCAGATGAACCGCAAGGTTCCGGGGGTTCGAATCCCTTCCCCTCCGCCAGGATATATTTCTAGGGGGCACGTGGGCATGAGTAACGGTGACATGGGGCCAATGCATTCATTCGAAGGGATGAGAACGCCCGGAGGAAGGGAGTCATTCTCTCTAGGCTGTCCCTGGCTCTCTGGTTTGACGCGGCGAGGTTGGCGTCGATAGCATGTCTTATGAATATGGAAGCTGTGCCGGTGGCGGAGAATCGAGTTCCGGTCGGCAGGCCTTTGGGTATCCGGATAGCGGTCGGCATCGCGGCGTTGTCGGTCGGACTGCAGCTGCTCACGAAGGCCATGCTCTTTCGGACCTTGAGCCAGGCGCCCGATCTCAAGGCGGCCGCGTCATCGATACCACTCTGGCTGAATCTCTTCAGCTGGGCCTATCTCATCGGACTCGCGGCCAGCGCCTATGGCGTGTGGATGCGTCAGCGTGCGGCGCGAATAGTTTTCAACGCTCTCTTGGCGATCACGTTGGTGACCGCAGTGGTTTCGACCCTGAACATCGTCGCGAACTTGTCCGCCGCCCGCAGCCTCACCCCCCAGATTATCTTTCCGTTGATGTACACCAGCCTCATTTACCTTGGCCTCAAGGTCGGCATGCTGGTCGCCGTCAATCTCCGCTCGTCGCGGGCGTGGTTGGACCGCGGAGCGGGGACGGCGGAGAGCTAGGGCAGCACGCAGTGCCGCCCCTACCTCAAGACAGCGGTTGCGATGTCATCCCTAACTAAGTTGGATGGCGACCAACAAGTAGGGCGGCCGAAGCCGCCCTAATCTTTGGTTTCGCCGCAGTTCACCCTGCCCGCGGAACCCCACGAAGTGAGCACGAAGCGCTCACTTCGTGAACAGCGGGTCCTTGGCGTTGCCGCCGGAGATCAGGAACGCCATGAGGTTCGCGACTTCCTGCTCGTTGAGCGAATTGATCAGGCCGATGGGCATGGGGCTGATGGAATCGCGGTCGATGGCCTGAATGTCGGAGCGGTTAATCGAGAGCTGTACCGAGAAATCAAACGGATTCACAGCCAGCTGGAGCTTGTCGCCTTCTTCGTTGAGGATGCGGCCGGTGATCTTGCCGCCGTCGACGCGCGTGATCACGGAGTTCGAGTACTGGTCGGAGACCACGGCGCTGGGCACGATGATGCTGGTGAGCAGGTCGGCCGGGCTCTGCTTCGAGCCGACGCTGGTGAGGTCGGGCCCCTGCGCGCCGCCGAGATCGCCGATTCGGTGGCACTGCGAACAAAGCGCGGCGGAGAAGAGCTTCTTTCCATTGTCGAAGTCGAGCGACTTATCGGTGCGGGCTTTTTCCCAGGACTTCAACGCATCCGCATGCGTCCAAAGTCGGCCAGGGCCATCGGCGGTCGGCAGAGGGGCGGCGGCTTTGCGCGAGGTCGCTGGAGCGATCTCCTCCAGCGCGGCGCGTTCGCCTTCGGGGGCGAGGGCAAGGGATTCCTTGCGGATGTTGCGCACGAAGCCTTTCAGCGAGTGGCCGCCTTCGGACTGGCCGAGCACGTCGAGCATGCCGAAGAACTCTTTACGTAGAGCAGGCGTCCAGCCGTGTTCGGCGCGAGCGAGGTAGACCGCGAGACCGATGCGAGTCGACGCGGGCGTGACGGCCATCGAGGCGCGGACGGAGTTGGCGTAGCCGGGGTTACGGGCGATGATTTCTGGATCTGCTTCGACGGCCGGACCGTTGGTCGCGAGCTTCATCGCCTTGAGGACGCTGGCGGGCGCGGTGGGCTCGCCCAGGAAGATCGAGACCAGCGCTAGTTGGCGATCAAGCCCGGTGTCGCCCGAAGGGAGGCGCGAGGCAAATTCCTTGCCGAGCTGCGCCGCGGTCGTGGCATCGGGCTGGCCATGGCGGGAGAAGGCCACCTGGTAGACGCGGAGACGATCCTGCTGGAGGCGCAGGGTTTTGTTGCCGGCGGTGGATTCCGTCGCGGCGATAATCGCCGGCAGGTCTTCTTTAGCGCCGCAACGGGCGAGGGCGATGGCGGCGTTGAGCGCGAGGTCCGGATTGTCGTTGGCCTTCACGCGGGCGCGCCACTGTTCCACCGGCTGGTGTTCGACGGCGATGCGGGCGGCGAAGCGCACCCAGCGATCGGCGTGGCCCATGAGCGGCCAGGCCTTATCGAGCGAGGTGGCGGAAGGAGCGACGTTGCGGAGTGCTTCGAGTTCGCGGCGGATTTTCTGTTCCGGGGTGGCATCGAACCATGCTACGGGTGCCGTGGATTCTTTACCTTCGTAACGGATGCGGTAGAGCGCGGCCTGGCCGCCGCGACCACCGATGGTCACGTACATGGCGCCGTCTTGCGGGCGGATGACTGCGTCGGTGACGGCGAACGGCCGGCCGGCGGCGAAGACTTCCTTGCGGGCCTTCCAAGCGCCGCCCTGCGGTTCGAGGTGGATGGCGTAGAGCGTGGCGTAAGTCCAGTCGCAGGCGTAGAAGACACGCTGGTAGGCGGCGGGGAATTTCGCGCCGGTCCCCATGGTGGTGCCCGTCGGGCTGCCCGGACCGATGTCGACGAGCGAAGGCTGTGTGTCGAGTTCGGCGATCGGGTTGTTACCGGAGCCGGAGCGCCAGCCGAGTTCGCCGCCGGGCGTGCAGAGGTTGATGCGGGTGGGGCGATACCAAGGCGCGCCCATGTCCCATTCCATGTCGGAGTCGTAGGAGAAGATATCACCATCCGGGGCGACCGCGCAGTCGTACGGATTGCGGAAACAGGTGGTCACTCGGATCCAGTTCTTGCCGTCCTTGTCCATGCGGGCGATCCAGCCGCCGACGGCCTTGATGCCGACCGCATGGCCGTTGGGGTCTTCGAATTTCTTCAGAAGGTCATCTTCGTCGTAATGCTTCGCCGGAGCACCGGGTACTTCGTCGTCGGGTAGTTTGGTGTGGTTGCCGCCGGCCACGAGAATCGAGCCGTCGCGGTCGAGGATGAGCTGGTGTGGGCCGTGTTCGCCCGCACCCTTGAGGGAGCGGAGGAGCGTCTGTTCGGCGTAGGAGCCGTCGCCCTTAGTGTCGCGCAGGCGCCAGATGTCGCCTTTGCCCTTCTCGCTCGTGCACGCGTAGAGCGCGCCGTGGGCGAAAAGTAGGCCGTGGCAGCCGATGGCCTTCGTCTCGATTTTCGTGACGACGGGCTTGGACGGATTCTTCAGCGAGATATGCCAGAGCACGCCACCTTGGTCGCCCGCGACGAGGTCACCTTCAGGTGAGACTGCGAGCGAGACCCATGAGCCCTGCAGATCGCGGGGCACCGTGTAGACCAGGTCGGCTTTGAAGCCGGGCTGAAGAATCAGCGAATCGGGAGCCGCGACGGAAGTGGCGGGCGCACGCTTGCCGGCTTTCTTGCCGGCGAGTTTGCCGCCAGCGAAGACATCACCCCAAGGGGCTGCGCCCATCTTGTTGACGATGGTCGCTGCTTCCCACTTCGAATCATCCACGCCATCCGCCTGCCAGCCCTTGCCGGGATTCTTGTCGGTGATTTTCCAGCTGGCGTCGGTTTCAGCTAGGACTTGCTTGGCAGCGGTAAGGCGGAAGGCGATGGCGGCGATGCCACCGTCGTTGCGGCCCAGAATCGCGATGGTGTTGTGGCCGGTTTTCAGTTGGGCGGCGACGTCCACCTTCAAGGGTTGCTGCCATTCGTCGCTGCCGCCGACTTCCTTGCCGTTGATCCAGACGGTGCAATGATTGTCTGCCGAGGCGAGGAGCTCGACCTTGGCCGGGACTTCCTTGAGGTCGACGTTGGCGCGCGCCCAGATCTCCTGGTTGGCGGTATTATTCTTCTTCGCCCAGATCCAGGAGGTTTCGGCGTGGAGCGGGGACGCAGCGAGAATCGCAGCCAAGTAGGCTGCAGCGAGCAGGGGGTATCGGAGCATGGCTGATATGACCATAGGGGGTGGGGGTAGTTCCATCTTAAAGAAGGGCGCGGCAGAGTCGCCATACGGATGGCTGGACGTGCACAAGTGCAAATCGGCCTGTGGCCTGTGCAAAGGTGGATACATCCGTTCCAGGAGGCGGGGGGCGGCCCCGACGGTGTCGCCACCGAGATGCTAGGGAAAGGCGGACGCGTCGCCGACGCGTCCCTACCTCAGGATGCTGCGGACAGCGTCGAGGCGGGAGGTGTCTGGCTGGCCGGAGGGAGTCCAGGTCGGGCAGAGCCAGCCGCCTTCGTCGTGCTCGTTCCACGCGTAGACGATAATCGTGTTGGCCGGACAGATATCGGGATGCGCCTGCACGAAGGCTGCCGCGCGGCCGAGGTGGGCGGCGATCTCGGCGGGCGTGGCGGTGGCGGGGAAGGTCTTCTGGTCGGCGTAGCCGGCGTTCTTCTCCCACGACACCGGATGATCCTGGCGCGGGCGCTTGTCCCAGCCCGTGGTCACCAGAGGCACATAGGGCGTCTTCGTCGCGAGCGCATTGGCCCATGCGTGGCGTTCGAACGCGTCGACGTATTTCGCGAAGTTCGGCTCCGTCCCCGGATGCGCGTAGGCCGAGACCGCGGCGAAACCTTCCGCGGCGTGTGCCTTGAAATCGCGCGCCGGACTCCAGCCCATGTAAATGAAGTAAGGCTCGAGGCTGGCGGCCTTCGCCGTGGCGCGCAGCTCATCGAAGCGGGCCTTCACGGTCGGGTGTTCCGTCTTCAGGTCGAAGGCGAAGACCAGCGGACGTGAGCCGACTTTCTGATAGCCCGGTTCTTGGAGGAGCTTGATGACACGGTCACGTTCGGCCGGCCAGCGTGCGGCCGGCACGGAAAGCGTCTGGTGGAGGATCAGGCAGAAACCTAGATCCGCGCGCTTAGGGCTGCGCAGGTAGCGCGCAAGCGCCGAGCTCATTGCATCACCTTCAGGATACGTGAGGAAGGCCCAGTAGTTCAGCCCGGCGTTCTTCGCGTAGGCAATCTCCTGCTCCATGATGCCATCCGCGGACGCGTCGATGTGGGCGCGGTCAACGGCGTCGACCTTAGTGAACCAAGGGAGGCGGGAGCGATGTTTCTCTGGGCTGAGCGTTTGCTCGACCTGTTCGGTCACGCCGCCACCGCTCCAAGCGTCCCAGCGGATCGCACCGACCGAGGGACGGTCCGCCGCGAGGAGCGAGAGGGGGAGGAGGAAGAGGGTGGCGAGGAAACGGGGCACAGGAGTAAGATGTGCGCCAGAGTATGGAGTATCGAGTATGGAGATGTATCGCTTCAGGTGGCGGGTGGCGGCCCCGGGTGGCAGGTGGCGGGCGGGGGTAGGGATGCGATGACATCGCATCCGTTCGACGGCGGTGCGGGGAGTCATCGGGTCTTAGTCGGTCACGACGACGACGTTTGTCTGTCAGCGAACGGACGTGATGATGGTGATCACGTCCCTACCCAAGGCACAAAAAAGACAGCACGTGGTGCTGTCCCTACCTCTTTGGTTTCTGGCCAACGGATCAACGAATCAACCGGTCAACTCGTTACGCGGGCAACGTGAACGCGGGGAGTTTACGGAGCTCGCCGCCGGCCATCGCGGATTCATGGGCGAGGATGCCGGTGCAGGTCCAGTTGGCGGACTGGCGCGCGTTCGGGAACGGCTCGCGCTTGGCGAGCAGCGCTTGGATGAATTCGTTGGCGAGGTGTGGGTGGGAACCGCCGTGGCCGCCGCCCTGCGTGAAGGATAGGTGGTCTTCGCCTTCGCCGTAGACGCCCTTGGTCGTGAAGTGCTGGATCTCCTTCGGGAGGCGGTGGGCGAAGTCGGGCACCTTGACCTTCTGCGGGATCTCAGGCTCGGCCTTCTTCGCCGTGTGGATCACCGGCTCTTCGCCTTCGATCAGCGGCCACTCAAAGGATTTCTTCGAGCCGTAGACGTCGATCGATTCGCGATACTGGCGGGCCGTGTCGAAGAGCGAGCGGATGATGCGTGCCGAGACGTCGGACTTATGGAACTTGATGTGGGCCGTCTCGACCGCGAAGGGCGAGTTGTAGATCGGAATCATGTCCTCGGCGATGCGGCCGGAGCCGAAGCAGGAGACGTATTCGGCGGAGGCCTGCGTGAGGGCGAGCATCGGGCCGACGCAGTGCGTGGCGTAGTACATCGGCGGGAGACCGGGCCAGTAGCCGGGCCAGCCTTCCATGTCCTGTTGGTGCGAGGCCTGGAGGAACTGCAGGCGGCCGAGGTCGCCGTTGTCGTAGAGCTCCTTCACGTAGAGGAACTCGCGGGCGTAGACCACCGTCTCCATCATCATGTAGCTCAGGCCCGTCGCCTTCACCAGCTTCACGATCTCTTCGCACTCCGCGATCGAGGTCGCCATTGGGACCGTGCAGGCCACGTGCTTGCCAGCCTTGAGGGCGGCGATGGATTGGCGCCCGTGGTCGGGGATCGGCGTGTTGATGTGGATCGCGTCGACTTCCGGGTCCTTGAGCAGCGCGTCGAAGTCCGTGTAGCGCTTCGCGATCTTATAGCGGTCGCCGATCGCCTTGAGCTTCTCCGGGTTACGCTGGCAGATTGCGACGATCTCCGCGTTCGGGTGGGCCTGGTAGATTGGGATGAATTCGGCGCCGAAGCCGAGGCCGGCCAGCGCGATGCGAATCTTCGGAGTGCTCATGGGGGTGTGGCTTCATTCAGCCCAAACTCGCCCGCGGACGGAAGCCGATTTGCTAGGGCGGAACCGACGAGGCCTGTTCGCAAACCTACCAAACAAGAAGGCCGCCCGGGTGGGCGGCCTTCAGCTTCATAGCGAGGGCAGGAACTTAGACCTGCTCTTCGATCTTCAGGGCGCGGTAGCCGCCGATGCTCTTGAAGTAGAAGAGCAATAGGAGGTAGATTCCGGCCATGACGAGGGGGATGAAGGAGTCAGCCTTCAGCGTGGCGCGGTCACCGGCCTGGTTGGCGGCGACGATGGCCTTCTGATTGGCGTCACCCGTGGCGCCAGCTTTCTTGGCGGCTTCGAGCTTAGTGCCGTCCACTGCGGTTACGGGCGCGAGGAAGAGAAACTTCGACTCACCAGTAGCCTTGGCCGAAGCGTAGGCAGCAGGGGCGTCTTTCTGGAGGGCTTCAGCGGTGTAGCGGTCCTTGGCGTAGCCGAGGCCAGGGCCACCGATCAGGCCGGCGGAGAGCATGCCGATGCCACCCATGATGGACATGGCGACGGCACCGGAGCGCGGGAAGCGATCGCCGATGACGGCGAGCATCGTGGGCCAGAAGAACGTCTTGCCGAGGGCGTAAATACCGAGGGCGATGAGGGCCACGACGAAGGAGTCCATGCCCGAGGCGAGGCGCAGGCCGACGACGGCGAGCACGGCCGCACCGACGAGCAGGCCGATCGGGGAGCCGACCTTCTTCTCGATGAACTCAGCGCAGAAGCGCAGGCCGAACATGATGGCGGACGTCCAGATGAAGAGCGTCTTGCCTTGGTCGGCGGTGAAGAGGTTGCCGGTGATGGCTTCGATCCAAGAGTCGGTGCCGAGTTCAACTGCGCCGACGAGGGCGTGGGTGATGAAGAGCACGAACAGGAGGAGGGAGCCGAAGGAGAAGCGGGTGATCAAGCCGACGGCGATGAGCAGCACGCCACCGATGACGAAGCCGGTGGTGGCGCCGCCGAAGAAGAGGGCCACGAGGTAGCAAGCGACCGCGGCTCCGAGGAGGCCGACGTCCTTGAACATTTCGCCGAAGTTGGCGCCCTTGAGAGCAGCTTCTGACTTGGGGAAGGTCTGACCCCAGAACATCACCGCGTAGGCGACGGTCGGAACGAGGTAGAAGGCGAGCTGGCCCTTCCAGCCGAGGTGGAGGACGGAGCCGAGGAAGTACGAGGCGACGGCGCCGACCACCATGCCGAGAGGCCAAGAGGCGTGCAGGATGTTGAGGTAGTGCGTGCGGTTCTGCGGGAAGGTCGTGGCGACCAGCGGATTGGCCACGGCTTCGAGGGTTCCGTTAGCGTAAGCGAAGATGAACATGCCCCAATATAGGAAGTCATACGCGTTGGCAGGCGTGGTGGCACCGAAGGTGACGACGGCCGAGATGAGGTGACCTAAGAAGGCGAGGGCAATCAGCTTGCCGTAGCCGAACTTGTCGACCAGGACGCCGCCGATGATGATGCCGAAGCAGAAGCCCGAGAAGCCGGCCCCGGTGATGGCGCCGAGCTGGGAGCCGGTGAAACCGTATTCGGACGCCCAAGCGCCGAAGATGCCGCCGCGGAGGGCGAAGCCGACGCCGGCCGCAAGGATAGCCATGAAGCCCGCCCAGAGTAGGCGCTTCGCATTAGGTGCAGTTGTATCTGTGCTCATGTAGGGAGGTAGGGGGTACGGGTGTGAATAAAACCCATCACCCCCTCTCTGTCGAGTAGGCTTCTTGGAGTATGATTATTCCGACGGGCCAACCCGGCGGCTTGGATTTTACCCCCGGCGGAATTCGGTCGGGCTGACCTTCATCGCCCGGCGGAACTGGCGGGAGAAATCGCTAGCATCATAAAAGCCCGTCTGGTGGGCGATTTCCGAGGGTCGGAGGGCCGTGGTGCGGAGCAGATCCGAGGCCGCGGCCACCCGCATGCGCACATGATAGGCCCGCGGGCTCATCTGATAGGCGTTGTGGAATTTGCGTTCAAATTGGCGGACGGACATGCCGGTGAGCTTGGCAAGTTTCTCTATATTAAGAGGCTCCCCGAGGTTATCCTTAATGAACTCGGCGGCGGCTTCGACCTGTAGGAATGGCTCGAGTAGGGCCTTGGTCCCCTCGTAGCTACGCACGGTCCCGCAGACGCCGCAGGGCTTACCCTCGTTGTTAAACATCGGAATCTTGGTCGTCTCATACCAGACGTGCTCCCCGCTCTCGTTGGGGAAGAGCTCAATGATGCGCGGTAGGGGCTGCCCAGTCTGACAGATTTGCAGGTCTTTCTTTTTAAAGGCCGCCGCGAGCTCTGGCGGGAAGATGTCGGCGTCGGTCTTGCCGAGCAGGCTCGCTTCGTCGGCACAGCCGCAGCGCTGGGCGAAAGCGAGGTTCGCCATCGTGAACCGGCCCGCCAGGTCCTTGGCGAAGAACATCACCCCAGGCAGGTGGTCGAAGACGCCGCGCAGGCTGGCGGGGTCGATGCGGCGCATCCACTCCTCCCGTGGCTCTGGCGTTTTCATACTATTAAGCGTGGGGTGGATTTGACGGCTTTCCATCTGATTTTAAAGGGTTTTATGGTATGATGTCGCCATGCCAGAAAGGCGCTCTTTGTCGTATAAACCTTGTCCGGCCAGGCTAATGCACGCTCGTCCGTGGGCTAATTACCTCACGGTTTGGGCCGGAACTGCTTTTTCGTTTTGAGGTCTTCTTAAAAGCCCTCTCCTTTCTTCCCACACCCAATCCTGCCATGACCTCCCTGAAGTCCCTCGCCCTTTGCTTCCTCGCCGCCGCTGCCGTAGCCGCACCCGACGCTGCCACCATGGAGCGGGGTAAGGCCGTCTACTCGCGCACCTGCATCGCCTGCCACCAGCCGACGGGCATGGGCCTGCCTCCGGTGTTCCCGCCCCTCGCCGGGTCCGAGTGGATCGCGAAGAGCGCCTCCATCGCTGTCCGCAATATCACCAATGGCATGATCGGCCCTGTGACCGTTAAGGGAACGACCTACACGAGCATGATGCCCCCCGTCGCTGGCGTTTCTGATAAGGATATCGCTGATGTGGTCACCTACGTGAACAATTCTTTCGGCAACTCGGGCGCGGCGGTCACGGAGGCTGAAGTGAAGGCCATCAAGGCGAAGTATGCCGACCGCAAGACGCCTTGGACTGCCGCTGAATACGAGAAGGAAGGCAAGTAAGCCGCTATCGGCAGGGTGGGGTGGCTTGACCAGCGGGGAACATCGGGGCATTTTAAGGGTTCTTAACCCCTAAGATGAGCTCCATTCCTCCCGCTTTGCCTTCCGGCATCATCGTGACCACCACTTTCGCCGTAGAGGGATATCGCGTCGTTGCCTATAAGGGACTCGTCCGTGGCCTCATTGTCCGCTCCCCCACGATTGAGCAGGGAATCTTGGGCGGATTGAAGAGCCTCATCGGCGGCCAGATCGGCGCCTACACGGAGATGTGCGAGCAGGCCCGCCAAACCGCCTACGACCAGATGATCACCCACGCCGCCGCCATGGGCGCCAACGCGGTCATCGGGGTTTCTTACGATGCCTCAGAGGTTAAGATGAGTGCGACCGAGGTGCTCTGCTACGGCACTGCGGTGGTGATTGCACCTATCGCCTGATTTTATGGCTGACTACATTCCTCCCCGGAGTCGCGAGCAGGTGGCCGACCTCCATTTCATGGACGCGCGGTATAAGCTGCTCGATCTGGCGGCCTTCCTCGACCGCCTCGACCGCGCCTCGGGCGGCGAAGACCATCGCGTCCGCGGCCTCCGCGACGCGCTCCCGCTCCTTCTGGAAAAGGATGAAGGCCGCGTGGCCAAGATCCTGAATCTCTGGAGCGACCCCTCCATTGTCCCCATTGAAAAGGCCGACACGAAGGCCGCCTCGGGCGTCTGGCCCGGCCTCAAGTAAGCCCCGCCCATGCGCTATATCGAACCACACGGCCACATGGTGAGCCGCACCACGGACGACTACCAGGCGATGGCCCTCGCGGGCTGCGCGGCAATCTGCGAGCCAGCTTTCTGGGCGGGCTTCGACCGCAAGTCGGCCGATGGCTTCTATGACTACTTCTGCCAGCTCACCCAACATGAGCCCAAGCGCGCTGCCCGTTACGGCCTGCCGCACTACTCCTGGCTCTGCATCAATCCGAAGGAGTCGGAAGACATGGCGCTCGCCGCTGACGTCCTCGCGCTCATTCCAGAATTTCTGAAAGCCCCGACGGTGCTCGGCATCGGCGAAATCGGCCTCAATAAAAACACCCGCAATGAGATGAAGGTGCTCGAGCAGCACATCGCCCTCGCGGTGCAGTACGACCAGATGATCCTCGTGCACACGCCGCACCTCGAGGACAAGCGCAAGGGCACCCGCCTGATTATGGATTGCCTCAAGGCCAATGGCGTCGTGAGACCCGAGCGCGTGATCATCGATCACGTCGAAGAACATACGATCCGTGACGTGCTCGACCAAGGTTTCTGGGCCGGCATCACGCTCTATCCTGAATCGAAGGCCACGCCGACCCGCGCCGTCGATATGATCGAGGCCGTCGCCGCCCAACGTGTCTGGCTCAATAGCGCCTGCGACTGGGGTCACAGTGATCCGCTGTCGGTGCCAAAGGCTGCGCAAGAGATGCGCCGCCGCGGTCACTCCGCCACCGCTATCGACAACCTTGTTTACGGTAATCCGGTGAAGTTCCTTTCGCAGAACAGCCGCTTCAAAGCCCCCGCCGCCCAAGCCTGACCCGCGTGAAGCTCACGTCTGGACTTACCCTCGCCTATTGCACCAACGTCCACCGCGGCGAAGGGTGGGTGGAGACGTTCGCTGGATTGCGCGACCACGCGCTGCGCGTGCGCGACCGCGTCTGCCCCGGGAAGACCTATGTGCTCGGCCTGCGCCTCGGTGACCTCGCCGCGAAGGAACTCGCCGTGCCTGCCACGCTCGCGGCTTTCCGCGCCTGGCTCGATAAAGAGAACTGCGTCGTCGCCGGCATCAATGGTTTCCCGTTCGGCCCGTTCCACGGCCAGGCCGTGAAGGATAATGTTTTTGCCCCGGATTGGTGCGAGGCCCCGCGCCTTGAATACACCAACCGCCTCTTCGACCTCCTCGCCGCGTTTGGCCCGCCGGATAAGGTCGGCACCGTCAGCACGCTGCCGGGTTCGTTCAAGGGTTTCGGCCGCAATGCGGACGAGCTCAAGGTCATGCGCCGCAATCTGCTCGCGTGCGCCGAACACCTCGCCCGCCTACGCGATCGCACGGGTACGCATCTCCGCCTGGCCTTGGAGCCAGAGCCGATCGGCCACGCCGAGAACACGCCCGAAGCACTCCGTCTGTTTGAACAACTGCGCGCCAAAGAGCCCGCCCGCGGCCTCGTCGACGCGCACCTCGGTATCGCCTACGATACCTGTCACTTCGCCCTACAATACGAAGAAGCCCATGAGGCCATCGCGCGCCTCAATGCCGGTGGTGCGCCCGTGCTCAAGTTCCACCTCAGCTCCGCGCTGAAGTTAAAGCCCACCGAGGTCGCCCTCGCGCGCCTCGCGAAGATGCACGAGCCCACCTACCTGCACCAGACCATGGGCCGCGCCAAGGACGGCTCCATTGTGCGCTTCAAGGACATCCCGCTCGCGATGGCTTCGATGGATCAGCTCCACACGCTCGAGGAACTGCGCGTCCACTTCCACGTACCGGTGAACGCCGATCACTTGTCGGACGAGCTCTCCACGACCAACGATCATCTCAAGGCCGCCCTCGATGTCATCGCGAAAACTCCCGGCGCCTGCCGCGAACTGGAAATCGAAACGTATACTTGGGAAGTCCTCCCGCCCGAACATCGTGCTGCCGACGTCGCCGACATGATCGCCGAGGAATACCGCTGGACGCTCGCCGAGCTCGCGCAGCGCGGCGTGCGGCCGCTCTGATCATGACCGCGAAACTCCGCGCCTGGCTCATTCTTTCCCGCGGTTCCAATCTGCCGACGGTGTGGTCGAATCTCTTTGTCGGCTGGTTGCTCGCCTTTGTCTTCGCGCAGCACATCCCTGGGATCATCCTCGCCACCCTGTCGTTATTCGGCCTGTGGCTGGGCGTTTCGCTGACCTATGTGGGTGGGATGATTCTCAACGACGCGTTTGATGCGAAGTGGGATGCGGAGCATCGCCCGTCTCGACCGATTCCCTCCGGCCTGATTTCCCTCCGGACGGCCTACGTCGTCGGCGGGCTCGGCCTGCTCCTGGGTTTCCTCATCACGGTGCGTTCCTGTTATACCGATGGTCGTGATGCGCTCGCCGCGGGCAGTCATGTTCTCGCGGCTCATCGTGCGCTCCTCGTGAAGCTGGCGTTCGCGCTCACGATCAGCGTCCTTGTTTATAATCGCTGGCACAAGCAGGTGGCCTGGGCACCCGCGGTCATGGGGCTGTGCCGGGCACTGCTCCCAGCCATCGGATTTTGTGCGCTCGCTGATGCTGACCAGGCTTGGCATACGGCTCGGCTGTTTGCGCTGATCGCCCACCCGCTCGTGCTCTGGTTGCTGACTTTTTCGATTACCCTCGTCGCCCGTCATGAGTCCGGCAACGGCCAGCCGCCGCGCTGGGCTGAGTTCCTTTTATACTTGGTGCCGCTGCCGTTGTTGATCGCGGCATCCTCCTTGGGCGCCCAGCCCTCCCTCCGCCTGACACTCTTCGGCTGCGCCCTTTATTGGCTTTGGATTTATCGCTCCAACCGGAAGCACCCGCTCCCCGCTGGGGTCGGCGCTCGGGTGTCTGATCGGCTCGCCTCCTTCCCTTTGCTCGATTTAGCCGCCAACAGTCTTTTTCTTTTTTATACCGCGCAGATGTACGGCTCCGAAAGCACGCTCCAGAACGCTTACCTTGGCGTGACCCGTTCCTCGGGGCTTTTCTGGTGGCTCCCGCTGGGGTGCTTCGGATTGACGCTGCTCTTCCGTCGCTGGATTCCGACGACTTAGTTGCGGCAATGGGCGGAAATTGAGGGCCTCGGGCGGTCTATTTATCGGAACTGGGCTTGTCCTAGGCGGTCTAAATCCTTCTGATAAACCCTCCCCCAGGGCTATGGACGACTCCCTTGACCTCGAATTCGCGGTAACCTACCGCCACCGCATCTTCTTTACGGAAGGGGCGTTCGCTGCGGGTAACCGTGTCTTGGCCGACCTGTTCGCGGGTGCCAAGGTCATCCCCATCGTCGATTCTGGCCTGGCGAACTCTCGTCCGGGCTTCGTCGCCGAAATCGCCGCCTACGGCAAGGCTATGGGCGTGAACTTCACCCGTCAGCCGCTCGTGCTTACCGGAGGCGAAGCCGCGAAGAAGGATTCCGCCGTCGTCAAGGCCGCCCTCGCTGCGATCGAGGCCGACAAGATCTGCCGCCATTCCTACGTCCTCGCCATCGGCGGCGGCGCATTTCTGGACGCCGTCGGCTTCGCGGCCGCGACCGCCCACCGTGGCGTGCGTCTCGTCCGCATGCCCACCACGACGCTCGGTCAGGGTGATGCCGGCGTCGGCGTGAAGAACGGCATCAATACTTTTGGTAAGAAGAATTTCACGGGCGCGTTCGTTGTGCCCGCGGCCGTGGTCAACGACCTCGCGCTCCTTGCCTCGCTCGATGCCCGCGGCCTGCGCGACGGACTCGTCGAAGCCGTGAAGGTTTCGCTCCTCAAGGATCCGGTCTTCTTCGCCAATCTCGAGAAAGAGTCTGGCCTGCTCGCCGATGGCAATATTCCCGCGATTGGTCGTGCGGTGCGCCGCTCGGCCGAGCTGCATGCCCGCCACATCGCCGGCAACGGCGATCCCTTCGAACTGGGCAGCGCCCGTCCGCTCGATCTCGGCCATTGGGCGGCCCATAAGCTGGAATCGATGACGAATCATCGACTGACGCACGGCGAGGCCGTGGCCGTCGGCCTGGCACTCGACTTAATCTGCGCCCGCGAGCTTGGACTCTTCGGCAAGGAAGAGACCGAACGCTCGCTCAACCTGCTCGTCGCCTTGGGCTTCCGGATCTATGCCCCCGAGATGCATCTCGATGGGGGCGCGCCGATGCTCGCTGGTCTCGAAGAATTTCGCGAACACCTCGGCGGCCAGCTCACACTGGTTCTCCCGACGGCCATCGGTAAGTCCACCCAGGTCCACGAGATGGCTTCCGCCGTCGTCCGTAAGGCTGCCGACGAACTTCGGGCGCGCGATTTGCAGACATGCGCCGCGCGGTCCTGAACGTCGTCGGTCTTTCCGTCCGCGACCTGACTTCCGGCGTGATGCCACGCCTCGCCGCGCGTGCGACGAAGGGCTCCGTCGCCAAGGTGCACCCGGCGTTCCCCGCGGTGACGTGCACCGCGCAGTCCGACTATCTCACGGGCAAGCAGCCGAGCGAACATGGCATCGTCGGCAACGGCTGGTATGATCGCACCCTGAGCGAGGTGCAGTTCTGGAAGCAGTCGAACCGCGTCGTCGGTGCGCCGAAAGTTTGGGACGAACTGCACGCCAAGAATCCCAAGCTCAAGGTCTCCAATCTTTTTTGGTGGTATAACATGGGCACTGCGGCCGACATCTCCGTCACGCCGCGCCCGGTTTATAAGGCTGATGGCGGCAAGATCTTCGACATCGCCAGCTACCCGCAGCGCTTCAAGGAGTTGCTCAAGCGTGAGCTCGGCGATTTCCCGTTTCATTCCTTCTGGGGTCCCCGCGCCGGCTTGCCCGCCTCGCAATGGATTGCCGATTCGGCCCGCTGGATTGAGGAGCATGAGCAGCCGGACCTTAATTTAGTCTACTTGCCGCATCTCGACTACGACCTGCAGCGCTTCGGCCCGGCCGACCCGCGCTGCGATACCGCGCGTCGTGACGTCGATCAGCTCGTTGGCGACCTCGCCGAATTCCTCGAAGCTCGCGGCGTTGAAGTCCTCATCGTCTCCGAATACGCCATCACCGCCGTCGACCGTGCTGTGCCGCTGAACAAGATACTGCGCAAGCACGACTGGCTCGAGCTCAAGCCCGAGGCCGGCAGCCTCACGCTCGACACCTTCAATTCTAAGGCCTTCGCCGTTGTTGACCACCAGGTCGCACACGTCGTCGTCCTCGATCCCTCGGTCCACGAACAAGTCCGCAAGGTCCTCCTTGCCACGCCCGGCGTCGCCCAGGTGCTCGACGCCGAAGGCCAGACCGCGGCCGGCATCAAGCACGTGCGCAGCGGCGACTTCGTCGTCGTCGCCGATGACCACAGCTGGTTCTCCTATTACTGGTGGGAGGAGGGCGACGGTGATCCAGATTTCGCGCGCACCGTGGATATCCACCGCAAGCCTGGGTACGACCCCGTCGAGCTATTCATCGACCCTAAGATCCGTTTTCCGATGCTCTCGGTCGCCTGGTTCCTGTTGAAGAAGAAGCTCGGCTTCAAGGCTTTGATGAAGGTCATCTCGCAGGATGCCTCACTGGTGAAGGGTTCGCACGGTCGCATCCCCGAAGACTCGCTCGACTGGCCCGTGCTCATCGCGCCCGTCTCCGCGGCTTTGCCATCACAGATGGCCTCGACCGACGTCTACGGCCAGATTGCCAAAGGATTTTGAGACGGTCTTAGGTTGATGCGGAACCTCGGCCCCGCAGGCTGGTCGGACCCTCATGTCCGCCCGTAGTCTCGCCTTATTTCTCGGAGCTGCCGCCATCGCCGCGCCCTTCCCGGAGCCGACCAATAATCAGGTCGAAACCATCCCGTTGCTGACCCCGCAGCAGGCGCTTTCTAAACTCCACCTGCCTGAGGGCTTTAAGGCCACGTTGTTCGCCGCCGAGCCAGATGTGCGCCAGCCCATCGCCCTTTGCTGGGACGAGCGCGGCCGCCTCTGGGTCGCCGAGAACTACACGTACTCCGACGGCAAGGAGCGCTTCGACCTGAAGCTCCGCGACCGCATCATCATCCTCGAGGACTCCCAGCACACGGGGCATTTCGACAAGCGCACGGTCTTCACGGACGACGTGCAAATGCTCACCAGCATCGAGCGCGGCTTCGGTGGCGTGTATGCGATGTGCCCTCCGAACCTTCTCTTCATCCCCATGGACGGCGACAAGCCCGCTGGTCCGGCCCAGGTCGTGCTCGATGGTTTCAGCACCACGGCAGCCAGCCGCCACACCTTCGCCAACGGCCTCAAGTGGGGCCCCGACGGTTGGCTCTACGGGCGCGTCGGTATCTCGAGCACCTCGTGGATCGACGTCCCCGGCGTGCCGAAGGAAAAGCGCCAGCCCACCGCTGGTGGTCTCTGGCGCTACCACCCGGTGACGAAAGTCTTCGAGCCCTATTGCCACGGCACGACCAATCCCTGGGGCTCCGATTGGACGAAGGACCACGAGCTGCTCTTCATCAACACGGTCATCGGTCATGGCTGGCAGGGTATTCACGGCGCCCACTTCAAGCGTATGCACGGCGAGGATCCGTATCCGTTTGTCTACGAACTCATCGATCAGCAAGCCGACCATTATCACTGGGATAGCGGCAAGAAATGGAACGATGCCAACGGTGGCCGCGGCGGCGCCGATAGCTTCGGCGGGGGCCACGCCCACGTGGGGATGATGATTTACCAAGGTGATAACTGGCCGGCGGAATATCGCGACAAGCTTTTCACCCTTAACCTTCATGGTCGCCGCACTAATATCGACCGCATTGAGAAGGTCGGCAGCGCACTGGTCATGAAACACGTCGGTGATATGTTGAAGTCCGACGACGAATGGTTCCGCGGTATTGAAATCAGCCAAGGCCCCGATGGCGGTGTGACGATTCTCGATTGGAGCGATATCGGTGAGTGTCACGACCAGGACGGCATCCACCGCACCTCCGGGCGTATTTTTAAGGTTACGTACGGAGAGGCTAAGCGGCCCAAGGTCGATTTCGCCAAGGCCACTCCCGCAGAACTCGTCGAGTTGCAGCGCAGCCAGAACGAGTGGCTCGTGCGCATGGCGCGCTGGGAACTTCGTGAGCGCGCCTGGAAGGGTGTCGACCTTTCGTCCGCGTCCGCCGCCTGGGAGAAGCTCGCGTCCGAAGCGGACTCCGTCCTCGCGCTGAACGCCCATTCGACCCTGCAGGCGATGCGCACCGTAAAGTCGGCCGACAAGCCTTTCGCCGCTGAGCACGCCAAGCATTACGCGCCAGCGGCCATCCTCGCCGAAAAGCGCATCGACGTCCTCGCCCGCCTTATCGAACGCGAGCTCACCGATCCGCTCGTGGAACGGAACAACATCTTAGCCAAGTTCGCCGATGGCATGATTGCGACCTGCGACCTACAGGAAGCCGCGCTCCTCAAGCTCGCCAGCGAGCCACACGGCCAGCGTGCGCGTCTCGCGCTCGCCGAAGCCTTGCCGCTCCTCACTCCAGCGGTCCGCACGCTCGTGGCCCAGCACCTGCTGCGTTACGACCAAGACGTCACCGACCATAATCTCCCGTTGCTCGTCTGGACGGGCATCCGCGAGCTTCCGCTGGATGAACTCGTGAATTGCGCACACGTCTGCCGCGTCCCGCTCGTCACGAAGCTCATCTCTCGCCGCATCGCCGAAGCTTCCGTGAAGTCGCCCACCGCCTTGAATGCCCTGATCGAAGGCTTTTCCCAGATGCCGGAAGGACAGTCATCCGTGGTCGCCGGCATGGCTGAGGCCTTGAAGGGACTCCGTAAGGCGACCAAGCCCGCGGCCTGGGATCGCTTCGTTGCCGCCATTCCCGCCCCCGCCGCTGATACGGCCGTCTTGGTGCGGCAGCTCAACGTCATCTTCGGCGACGGCCAAGCCCTTGCGGATATCCGTAAGGTCGCCCTGGATGAGAACGCCCTGATGGAACAGCGGAGCGTCGCACTGCTCTCGCTGATCGAAGCCAAGGACAAGAACCTCCGGGCGGACTGCGAAAAACTCTTGAACACGCGCGGGCTCAGTCTCGAAGCCGTCCAAGGCCTGACGCAGTTTGACGATGCGGCGGTGGCGAAAAAGATTATCGCCCGTTATCCGCAGCTCTATCCGCATGAGCGCCCGCAGGTCATCATGGCCTTGGTTTCGCGTGCGAAGTTCGCCAACGAACTATTGTCTGCCATCGCCTCGGGCAAGATCGCGAAGGACAACCTCGGGCCGGCGGCCGCGCGGCAGATTCGGGCGTTCAACAATGAGAAACTCACCGCTCAGCTGGCCAAAGTCTGGGGCGAAGCCCGCGAGACTTCCGCGGACAAACTCAAGCTCGTCGTCGAACTCAAGGCGCGGCATACGCCTGAATCACTCGCCAAGGCCGACCAGGGCAAGGGCCGGGCGATCTTCGCCGGTGTGTGCGGACAGTGTCACAAACTTTACGGCGAAGGCGGTGCGCTTGGGCCGGACCTCACCGGGAGTGGCCGTCATGATCTTAATTATCTTTTCGAGAATATCGTCGACCCCAGCGCCGTCGTGGATGCTGCGTATTATCTGAATACCCTCACGCTCAAGGACGGTCGCGTCCTCAGCGGCATCGTCGGTGCGCAGACCGAGCAGACGCTCACCCTGCGAGCGATCGGGCAAGAGACCGTCATCGACAAGCAGGACATTAAATCGCGCCAGACATTGCCCATCTCGCTCATGCCGGAAGGACTCCTGCAGGCCTTCACGCCTGAGCAGCAGCGCGACCTCCTTGCCTACCTCATGGGCAATTCCCAGGTCCCGTTGGCGAAGTAAGATTACGATCCGCCTAGCGGTAGGCCTTCTAGTTCGCTCTCCATCTCAATAACGGCGTGGGCTGCGGGGCGGCGGGCGGAGCCGAGGTCATGCGCATGGGCGGCCGAGGGGCGGCGGAGCTCGGCGACCCAGGCGGGCGCCGGGCCTTCGCCGCGGTTGGAGGCGTCCTTCCGGTGGGTGGCGCCGGTGAGCGCTTCGATGACGGCTTCGAGCTTCGGCCAGAAGCCGATGAACTCCAGAACCGGATTTAGCAGGTTGGTGACCGGGCAATAGTAGGTGTTCTTGGGGTCCGTGTGGTGCAGAGCATGTTGCCGCGGGGTCAGGAGGAGATGGATGTCCTGGAGGAACGAGACGAGGCGGCCGTTCTCGGCCCGCGTCTGGTGCGACCATTTATGGATTTGGTTGGCGTTGACGCAGATGGCGACGAATAGCCAGACATGCCAGGTGAGCACGCCGGTCCAGGCGGCGACTCCGATGATCAGGGCGCCGAGGAGCAGGAGATCCCAGGAGCTTTGCCACCAGTTGAGCTTCGTGAAATACCGAGGGTAATGGTGGTGGATAATGTTCGGGCGAATCATGAGGGTTCCCACCACCGGAGTGGTTTCGGTGCCGTACGCATCTTCCAGCCAATGGACGAGGCCGGAGATGAAGTCGGCGAGCGCGACGACGCCGAGGGCCTGGGCGCTGACGAGGAGGAGCGAGCTCATTTTTTAAGGCTAATATTATACCGCCGGTCCGCCGTGGGGCGTTAATCGATAAACCTGATGGGGGCATTGATTAATCTGATAGCCGGACCCGAAGGGCGTTGCTTCGAGGGGCGGGCGGCGGAAGATGGTTCCACCCCGATGAACGTCCATCACCTCGAGCTGTTCTACTATGTCGCCAAGCACGGCGGAATCAGCGCGGCGGTCCGCCACATCCCCTACGGTATCCAGCAGCCGGCCGTGAGCGGCCAGATGGCCGCGCTGGAAGATCAGGCCGGCGTCCGGCTTTTCGAACGCACCCCTTTCCGGCTCACCACGGCTGGCAAGAAGCTCTTCGCCCATATCGAGCCGTTCTTCGCTGGCTTGCCTGGTGTCGCGGATAAACTGCGCGGCGAAGAACGGCCAGAACTCCGTCTCGGGGCCTCGGGCTTGCTGCTCCTGCATCATATTCCCACGGTCACCCGGCGCCTGCGCGCGCAATTTCCGAACCTGCAGCTGAGCATGCGCTCAGGCTATCAGACCCAGTTTGAAACCTGGCTGGCCGATGGGGTCATTGATATCGCCGTGGTACCCATCGATGAGCGCCCGAGCGCGAAGTTTCGCCAGCTCCGCCTGACGCGCGTGCCGCTTGTTTTGATTGTCCCACGCAAGTCGCCCATCAAGACCGCGGCGGAACTTTGGAAGCAGAAGAAGGTCGCCGTGCCACTGATCGGCCTGCCTCAGGCGACCAGCGTCATGCGCAGTTTTCAGCGGGACATGAAGCGCCTGGGAGCCACATGGAATCAATCCATCGAGGCCACTTCGATGGAGCTCGTCACCAGTTATGTCGCCGCCGGTGAAGGTTACGGGGTGAACCTCGCGCCAGGCACCGGCGCCGATCATCCGGAAGTGCGGGCCTTGCCGCTCGATGGTTTCAAGCCCATCAGCGTCGGCCTCAGGTGGAAGGGCGAACCCTCCGAGCTGGTGCGCAGTGCGCTCATCGAGCTGCAGCGCTACACCCGCGAGACTTGGCCGGAGTGGTCGATCGACGACGAACTCGCCACCGCGAAGAAACCCCGTAAGGTTCGGTAAGGAGGGCGGATTTTAGAAATTCAACCTGGGGCGAGTTCCTTGTTGGACCGACTTGACATGCTTAAAGAGTAATACATTGTATTACCCATGCATAAAAAACTGACCAAGCTCGGTAATTCCCAAGGACTCGTTTTCGATGCCGCTCTGATGGAGCTCGCCCGCCTTAAGGTCGGGGATGACGTCAATGTCGAGGTGCATGAAGGCGGCACGATCACCATTACCCCTCTCCGCCCTCGTCCCTCCAAGGAGGAAGTAACGGCGGCCGTCCGCGGCGTGATGAAGAACTATGCCCGCACGATGCGGAAGCTCGCGTGAAGATCACGCCGGAGAATTGCTTCCACCTTTCGGTGGAAATCGTTCGTGAAATCCATGCGGCGGCACTGGCGGGTTTCGGCGGTGCCGACGGCCTGCGCGAACCTTCGTTACTGGAATCCGCCGTCGCGGCCCCGCAGGTCACCATCGGAGGTTTCTCGCCGTTTGCAGATCTCGCTGAAGTCGCGGCGGCTTATCTTTTCTACCTTTGCCGGAATCGCCCGTTTCTGGATGGGAATAAACGGACGGCTTTGGGTGCGGCCTTGGTCTTTCTCCGCTTGAATGGCGTGAAGCCGAAGCCTGATTCGGTCAAATGGGAGCAGCTCACCTTTGCAATCGCCGACTCGAAGATTGATCGCGAAGAGGCCACGAGGCTGTTGAGAGCCTTGTTACCGAAGGTCGCCAAGAAGCCGAAGAAGAGGAAGTAAGCGAGGGCTGGAGGACTCGAGGATGGGAGAGAGGTGAAGGAGGGTATATGGAGTATTGAGTATGGAGTATTGGGGAGTGATTATCTTAAGGTAGGGTCAGCACCGCGTGCTGCCCTAGTTCTCGTTTCGGGTGGCGGCCCCGGGGTTCAGGTGGCGGGGTAAATATGGCGCTCAAAGGGAGACGTAAACCGGATGATTGGGCTGCGGCTGTCTTGAGGTAGGGACGTGATCACTATCGCGTCCTAATCTGAGTCGTGCGTTCGGCGGCAGAGGACATCACGTGGTGCTGTCCCTACCTCGATCCAGGCACCAGGAAATTTCATCCTGCCACCCGCCACCTGAGGCTGCCACCCGCCACCCGAAACGGGAATGTCCCTCTGGTCAACTGAGCCTCCGGGCCTCTGGGCCTCTGTTTTAAGGCAATTTCGGCACCGAATGACTCTCCTTTCTTTTTGACGAACCGCTGGGGAGTCCCATCGTCAACCGACTCAGGACAGTCCGATGGTGTAATGGTAGCACAGGAGATTCTGATTCTCCTTGTCTAGGTTCAAATCCTAGTCGGACTATTTCCTGAAAGCAAAAAGCCCTCTCACGAGGGCTTTTTCATGCCTATGCCGGACGCCTCAGCGGTCGTTCCAGAAGATGACGAGGTTCTTGGTCTGGCGGCCAGCGACGATCAGGTCGGGCTTGCCGTCGCCATTGAGGTCGGCGGCTTTGAAATCTTCGACGGCGGCTTCCTTGGTGGAGATGACGCTGGTGCGCCAGGTCTTGCCGGCATCGTCGTTGGGGGTGAGCAGGCGGATGCCGGGGTCCGTGCCGCGCCAGCCGACCATGAATTGATCCGAGCCGGTGCCGAGAAAGTCGGCGCAAGCGATCGCATGGCCATCCTTGAAACCATCGAGGACCTGTAGGCGGTTCCAGGTGCTATCGGAGGCCTTGGTGTAAATGGCGGAAGCGGTGCCGTGCATCGGCTCGACCGTGGCAAGGTAGGTTTGGCCGTTCGGCAGCTTGCCGTCACGAACCTCGCCGACGGCGACGTTCGTCATCTGGACGGCGGTCCAGCCTTCACCTTGTGGCGCGTTCAGCCAGAGGCCTTCTTTGGAGCCGGAGATAATCTGTTGGGCGGAGCCGGCGACCCAGCGGACAGGCTGCAGATTATGCGTCATGTGGCTGACATCATTGACGACGCGCACCTTCCATTCGTCTTTGGGGTTCGCCGGCTTTTCGTAGGCGAGCATCTTCGCACCCACCCCCACGCCGGCTTTGTTGCCGACCCCGTGCAAGGGTTGGACGACCAGGTCCCAGCGGCCCTTGGAAACTTCGACCCATTGCATGCGGTGCACGGTAGGTTCGTGATGCAACTTTACGGCCTCCCATTTTTGGGTGCGATCGGCCGGCGGGATGAGAAAGAAGACAGCGCCACTCTTGACCGTGTCGGAAGGATTCCAGCCGGCCCCGACGGCGATGGCGCATTTACCCGAGCCATCGATATCGCGGGCGGCGATGCACACATTGTCGTCCTTCGTGAGGTTCTCGGCGATGACGTGCTTCTTCCAGTCCGGGTTATGATACCACTGCACCGTGTGCTGGTCGGCGAGGATGATGTCGGGCTTGCCGTCGCCATCGACGTCGGCGATGGCGAGTCCGTAGCCGATGCTGATCTTATCGATTTCCTGCATGCGGAACTTGGGCTCCGGTGCGGCGAAGGCGACGGAGGCAAGTAGGAGGGCGAGGAGCGGGGTCGGCTTCATGGTCGATGAGGTAACCTGTCCGACCCTGCCTGTCGACCGCGGTTCCGCGACATATCGGGTAGGGACAGCACCACGTGCGGTGGTCCTTTGTCTTGGGTAGGGTTGAGCGCCTCGCTCAACCGCGGCTGACCAAGGTTGGTCAGCCCTACCTCGAAGGCAGCACTCCCCCGATACTCCATACTCAATACTCTCAGTCCCTCCCTCGGGGCCTCTGGGACTCCAGGCCTCTTTGTTATCTCAAGCCGTGAGGCGTTCGAGGCACTCCGCATAGAGCGCCTGCGTCTTCTGGACGACCTCCGCTGGCAGGGTCGGGCCCGGTGCGGTCTTGTTCCACGGCTGGGCTTCGAGCCAGTCGCGGACAAACTGTTTGTCGTAGGAAGGCTGGGCGCGACCGGGCTGCCAGGTGGCGGCCGGCCAGTAGCGCGACGAATCGGGCGTGAGGACTTCGTCGATCAGCACGAGCGAGCCATCGGCGGCGCTGCCGAACTCGAACTTCGTATCGGCCAGGATGACGCCCGCCTTGGCCGCGCGTTCGGCACCCATGCGATATAAGGCGATGGAAGTTTCCTGCACCGTGCGGAAAACCTTCTCGCCGAGGATTTCGCCGCAGCGCGCGCGGGTGATGGCTTCGTCGTGGCCCTCGGCGGCCTTGGTGGAAGGGGTGAAAATCGGTTGCGGTAGTTTAGAGCCGTCGAGCAGGCCGGCGGGGAGCGGGTGGTCGAGGATGCCACCGGTCTTTTGGTATTCCTTGAAGCCGCTGCCGGCGAGGTAGCCGCGGACGACGGCTTCGACCGGAAGGGGCTTGAGCTTACGCACGAGCATCGAGCGCGGGATCAGGTGTTCGTGGCCGTGCAGGGCCTTGGCCAGCGCGTTGGCGTGGTCGGGCACGAGGTGCGTCGGGAAGACGAGGCGGGCTTGATCAAACCACCAAAGGCTGATCTGGGTGAGGAGGATGCCTTTGCCCGGGACGCCGTTGGGCATCACGACGTCGAAGGCCGAGAGACGGTCAGTCGCGACAATCAAATAATGCGTGCCGAGGTCGAAGACTTCACGGACCTTGCCCTTCGCCTTGAGCGGGTAGGGTAGGCCAGTGACGGTCATCAGCGCTTCGGTGGGCAAGGGCGGCGTCTTCATCCTGCCACGGAGATAGGCGAGGGCGGGGCGGCAGGGCAAGGTGGTTCGTCGTTGAGGCGCCGGGCGTCACGGTCAGCATCGGTTGCACTCGATGGAATTCTGCGACGCCCATTGCCACTATCAGTTCGCCGAGGTGCCCTACGCCGCGGTCGAGCAAGCCCGGGCGGACGGCGTGGGCCTGGCGATGATCAACGGCAGCGCCCCCTCCGACTGGGAAGATGTGTCCGCTCTCGGCCGCCGCGACCCGCGCAATCTGCTCTCGTTCGGATTGCATCCCTGGGACGTGCCGACCGCACCGCCAGATTGGGCGGAGCAACTCCGTGGTCTGCTTCTTAAGAATCCCGCCGCCGGCGTCGGCGAGATGGGGCTCGACCGTTGGGTGAAGGATTTCGATGCCCTCGCGCAGGAGCAGGCGTTCCGCATCCAGCTGGCCTTGGCCGTCGAATTTGACCGCGCCCTCACGATTCATTGTGTGAAAGCTATCGGGCCGTTGATGGATATCCTGCGGGCGGCTGATCTCCCGCTCCGGGGATTCCTCCTGCACAGTTGGAACGGCCCGGTCGAGCTCGTCCCGGAGCTCGCCAGACTCGGAGCCTATTTCTCCTTCAGCGCGCACCATCTCATCCCGCGCAAGGCCGACCTCCGGGTCCAGTTCGCCGCGGCGATTCCGCGTGAGCGCATTCTCGTAGAGACGGATGCGCCCGCGCTTTGCCCTGCCCCGGAATTTCGTGTGCGCGCGCTCCCGCCCGCGGCGGATGGCACGGAACAGAACCACCCGTCGAACCTCGTGCGTAATAACGAGGAGCTCGCTCGCACGCTGGGCGTTTCATCCGCATCGTCGGCCGAGATGACCGCCCGCAACTTCCGCCGGTTATTCCTTGGGGAGTAGGCTTAGGCGCAGGGCTTCGCCGGCGGCGGCCAGACCGAAGGCGCCGGCGACGTGCGACGCGGTGCCATAGCCCCACTCGCAGTTCGGGTGTAGGTCTTCACCCTCGGGAATCTCGCCGCCCGGCAGGCCTTCGCAGTCGGTCGGCTGGGTGAACGGCTCATCAGACCAGACGCAGGAAACGCCGAAGGGCGTCTTGCCTCGCGGGAAGTCGAAGTTCTGCCGCAGGCGTTTGCGCACGAGCATCATCAGCGGATCGTCTCGCGAGTCCCGGAGATCCGTCACTTTCAGGCGCGTGCCGTCGAGCCGCCCCGCGCAGCCGCCGACCGACACCACGCGCAGTTTCCGCTTCACCGCTTCGGCGATCAGGCCGCATTTCGGAGACAACGCATCCATCGCGTCGATCACCACGCCGTCGAAATCCGCCAGCACCTCGTGTGGATTGAAGCGGGAGAGAAAACGCGTGTGCAGCGTGGTGCGGATCGCCGGATGAATCGCCCGCGCCCGTTCCGCGACGGCCTCGGTCTTTGGCTTGCCGATATTGCCTGCAAGGGCGTGCAACTGTCGGTTCGTGTTGGAGACGCACACGCTGTCACCGTCGACCAGCGCCACATGGCCGACGCCAGAGCGGGCGAGGGCTTCGACGGTCCAGGAGCCGACGCCGCCGAGGCCGACGACCATGAATGACGAGGCCGCGAGCCGCTCCATGCCGGCGCGTCCGTAGAGTCGGCCGATGCCGGCGAAGCGTTGGAGGTAGTCCGCGTCCATGGCTCCCATCAAGGCGGGCGGCTGGCTTTCTCCAAGGCACAAAACAAGCCCTCGAGGCTTGAGTCGGACTCCGGAGGGGCAATGATGGGCTTCTCCGTATGTCCGAAGAAGACCCCACCAAGGATGTCACGATCGTCCGCGTTCCGCTGACCCCGCTTTGGCGGTCCGCGTTCTCGCTCGGTCTCCTGGGGCTGGTGGCGGGTCTGGTCCTGGCCGGGTTCTTTGTGGTGCAGGATCACGCCAAGGCCGACGCGGTCTCGAAGGTTTTCCAGGCGGCCCGCACGACTATTCTGCAATTTCACGCGGAGAAGGAGCTCTGGCCGACAGATTTCGATTTCACACGGGTGCCGGCCGAGCTTACGCCATTCAACGCCGCCGCCCTCTCGCAGAGTCTCGCGCAATGCCCTTTGTCGGGCACGTGGCGGTTTGTGCAGAAGGGCTCCGCGGGCAAGCCTGCCATCATCTTCACGCCAGAGAGTCCGGGGCGTTCGTTCCAGCGGACCTTGCTGGTGGTCGATCGCTGGATCGACGACGGTCACGCCGCCCGCGGGCAATTCCTCGTCGGCGAGGAAAGCGCGATGCTTAAGCTGACGGACGAGTAATCGCCTCAGCGCGCTCGCGCAAATCGGCCTCGAAGAGGGCGTCGACGAGCTGATCCAGGTTTCCTTCGAGCACTTGTTCGATCCCGTGTACCGTCAGGTCGATGCGATGGTCGGTGATCCGGTTTTGCGGGAAGTTATAAGTGCGGATGCGTTCGGAGCGATCGCCCGAACCCACCTGTGTCTTGCGGGCGTCGGCGCGCGCCTCGCGTTCCTTGGCGCGGGTCAGGTCGAGCAGGCGGGAGCGAAGCACGCGGAGGGCTTTGACGCGGTTACGCAGCTGGGAGCGTTCATCGGCGCAGTAGACCATCAGCCCCGTCGGCTTGTGGATGATCTGCACCGCGGACTCGGTCTTATTGACGTGCTGACCGCCGGCGCCGCTGGCACGGGCGACGGACATATCAAGGTCTTCGGGTTTCAGGACGACTTCGGCTTCTTCGGCTTCCGGGAGCACGGCGACTGTGGCGGCCGAGGTGTGGACGCGGCCGGAGGCTTCGGTGGCCGGGACGCGTTGGACGCGATGGACACCGGCTTCATGGCGGAGCAGGGCGGTGGCCCCTTCGCCTTCGATCAGGATCACCGCGTCACGGACGCCACCGAGATCGGAATGCGAGAGCGACATTAGTTCGCACTTCCAGCCCTTCTTTTCGGCGAAGCGGGTGTAGGCGCGCAGGAGTTCGGCTGCGAAAAGGGAGGCTTCTTCGCCGCCCGTACCGGCCCGGATTTCCACCAGCGCGTTGCGGGAGTCATCTGGATTGGGCGGGATGATGGCCCGGATAAGCAGTTCGCGGGAGGCCTCGACGGCGGGGGTCAGGCGGGCGATTTCCTCTTCGGCCATGCGGCGCATTTCGGCATCCTGCTCGCTTGAAAGGGCATGGGCCTCGGCGAGCTCTTTTTCATACCCCGTGAGAACGTCGTCGGCCTTGACCGCCTTGGACGTGAAACGGAGTTCGGCTCCCAGGGCAGCCGCCTTCCGGCTGTCGCCAAAGGTGGCTGGGTCGGCCATCAGGCCTTCGAGTTCGGCCAGGCGGCGGCGAAAGCTGGATAGGTCGGGGCGGAGGGGGCTGGCGGACATCGGGAAGGGGGCTAATCGGGCTTGGACAGGACAGGCCTGTTCGTTATTCAATGGAGTGCGGCAGGTCCTTCTCCGCAAGCCCGACCTTCAACCCTTTCGATCATCATGCAGCCCAAGGAACCCGCGCTTCGCGGCACCCACGTCGTCACCTGTGTTTGGGATTTCGACAAGACCCTTTGCCCAGGCTACATGCAGACCCCGCTGTTCAAGGCTTTCGGGGTCGATGAGGAGCAATTCTGGAAGGAAACCAACCAGCTGCCAGCACTTTACGCCCGCAAGGGCATCCGTACGCCCAAGGACTCGGTCTACTTAAACCACCTCCTCAGCTACGTGAAGTCCGGGCTGATGAAGGGCCTCACAAACAAGCGCCTGCGGGAGCTTGGGGCCGAAATCGAACTCTGCCCCGGCCTGCCTGCCTTCTTCCCAGCGCTCAAGGAGTATGTCCGCGAGCTCGGTCGTAAGCACAACGTCGAGGTCGTCCTGGAGCATTACATCATCAGCACGGGTCTCGCCGAAATGATCCGCGGCACCTCGCTCGCCGCGCATTGCGACGGCATCTATGGCTGCGAATTCCTCGAGCACCCGCTGCCGCCCCACTTCACCAAGCAGGATGAGCTCTCGCTCGACTTGCCGACGGAGATCACGCAGGTCGCCGCGATGGTCGACAACACGATCAAGACCCGCTTCCTTTTCGAGATCAACAAGGGCTCCAACAAGAACGCCGAGATTGACGTCAATGCCGTCGTGCGGACCGAGGATCGCCGCGTGCCGTTTGAGAATATGATCTATGTCGCCGACGGCCCGAGCGACGTACCCGTCTTCTCGCTATTGCGGAAGAACGGCGGCAAGGCCTTCGCGGTCTATGTGCCGGAGAGCGAAGCCGAGTTCGCGCAGAACGACGCGCTGCTGCAGGCGGGTCGCGTTCATGGCTACGGCCCGTGCGATTATTCGGCAGCGTCTTTCACGCCGAAGTGGATTCGCCATGCACTGTCCGCGACGGTCGAGCGCCTCGCGCAGGAGCGCGTGCGTGCGCTGGCGGCCCGCGTCACTCGCCCGCCCCGGCACCTCCACGCTGAGCCGCCGCCCGCCGGTGGGGATACCGCATCCTCCCAAGGAACCCTTTTCGGCGAATAATCATGCCCGCTCCCGCCCGCAAACGCTCCGCTACGCTCGCCCGCCCGGCCAGCGAGAGCCGACCCATCCTCGCCGTCGTGCTCAGCTTGCTGGGCGCGTTCCTGCTCGTCGCCATGCTCTTCCACGGGAGCAACGACACCAACATGCTGCCGCAATGGCTCGAGCGTACGTTCAGCCTGCCGGCCGATTCCAATGCCGCCCACGAATCTAATCCTTGCGGCGCTTTCGGCGCCACGGTCGCCGTGGTGCTCTTCAGTCTCTTCGGATACGCCGCCTTCCTGATTCCGTTCTTCCTGTTCGCGGCGGCGTGGTTCGCGCTCAACCAGCGCGCCCACACGCTGTGGCCGACCAAGGTGGCGTTGATGGCGGCCTGCGTCTTGTTCTTTGCGCCGATTCTCACGCTCTGGCTCGGGCCGACGCGCGTCACGGTCGCCTTCGATCCGCGCGGGCCGGGCGGCGTCTTGGGAGGTTTCCTCTTTGGCTCGGTTTGTCAGCCCGTGCTCGGTGATTACGGTACTTGGATCCTGGTCTTCCCCTACGGCTTCTGCTTGCTCGGCGCTCTCGCCGACGATCCCAAGGCCACGCTCGCTTCTTGGATCGCGGAATTGCGCGACAGCTTTGGGGCTTGGAACGCGGGTCGCAAAGCCGCCGCCCTCGCCGCCGCGGAGGAACAGCGCCGCAAGGCCGCCCTCGCCTCCGAGCTGCGTCGCAAGCAGATGGAAGTCGTGGGTGCCCAGATCACGGTGCCCCAGCCCGCTTCCACGGCCAAGGCGCCATCGAAGTCTATTCCCGTCGTCGATATCCCTCACGAAGGCCCCGAGGAGACGGAGAAAGAAGGTCCCGACCTCGTCGAGTCCGACAATGTCACTATTTCGTCCGACGCCAAGGATGTGAAGGATAAGAAGCCCGAGAAGGCCAAGACGAAGGTCGTCGACGAGGATGAAGAAGAAGTGGAGCCGGAGGCCAAGCCCGTGCGTAAGGCGCCGGAGCCGCTCGGTCCGAATGCCGGCAAGGTGCTTGTCGTGAAGCCTGATAAGATCGAGCGGGCCTCGGCGGGACAGATTTTAAAGCGCCGTGGAGATTACGTCTTCCCGGCCGTCGGGATGCTGAATGAGCCAAAGTCTACCGGGGCCGTCGTGCCTGAGGATTTCCGCAAGCGCGCGTCGGACCTCATCGAGACGCTCAAGCAGTTCAAGGTGGATTGCATTCCGGTCGACCCGGCTAACGGCGTCGACGTGGGCATCCAACAGGGACCCTCGATCACGCGCTACGAGATCAAGCCCGCCCCGGGTGTGCGCGTCGAACGCATCGCCAATCTTTCCAATAATATCGCGATGAACCTCGAGGCCGAGGCCGTCCGCATCCTCGCCCCCGTGCCGGGCAAGGGTACTGTGGGCATCGAGATTCCGAACAAGACCCGTAAGGATGTCCTCCTGCGTGAGATCATCGAATCCAAGGCGTGGGCGGAGTCCACGATGGAGCTCCCGGTCGTCCTCGGCGTCGACAGTGTCACCAACAAGCCAGTCATCCAGGATCTCGCGAAGATGCCGCACTGTCTCATCGCCGGTGCGACTGGCCAGGGCAAGTCGGTCTGCATCAACGCCATCATCGTCTCCCTGCTTTATCGCTGCACGCCGGACGACCTCCGTTTCATCATGGTCGACCCGAAGATGGTCGAACTGCAGATTTTCAACAGCCTCCCGCATCTGCTCATCCCGGTCGAGACCGACCCGAAGCGCGTGCCCGCGGCGTTGAAGTGGCTGATCGCCGAGATGCAGCGCCGTTATAAGATTTTCGCGAAGTGCGGCGTGAAGAACATCAACGGCTTCAACGCCAAGATCACCAAGGAAGCCGGCGCCCCGAAGCAGGAGGAACTCCAGCTCAGCCCCGCCGAGCAGGTCGCCGCCGCCGAAGCCGCCGAAGAGATCATCGACGACGGCGTGCAGATCCCGAAAGAGAAGCTCCCCTACATCGTCTGTATCATCGACGAGATGGCGGACTTGATGATGGTCGCCGCCCAAGAGATCGAGACTTCGATCGCCCGCATCGCCCAGCTGGCCCGTGCCGCAGGTATTCACCTCGTCCTCGCCACCCAGCGTCCTTCGACCGACGTCATCACCGGCCTGATCAAGGCCAACCTGCCGACCCGCATCGGCTTCAAGGTCTCTTCGCAGATCGACTCTCGCACCATCCTGGACCGCGGTGGCGCCGAGACCCTCGTCGGCCGGGGTGACATGCTCTTCGTGCCTCCGGGCAGCGCTTCGCTCAATCGCGTGCAAGGGGCGTTCGTGGGCGAGCAGGAAGTTTCCGCCATCGTCGAGTTTCTCGCTGAGAAGAACGGGAAGCCCGAATTTGCCCAGGATGTCGTCAACGCCATCAAGGAAGGAGCCGAAGGCGGCGACGACGCCGAAGAAGGCGAGGACGGCGAAGATCCGCTCGTCGCGCAAAGCTGGGCCATCATCAAGGAGACGCGCCGCGCTTCAGTCTCGTTGCTGCAGCGTCGCCTCAAGCTTGGCTATAACCGCGCCGCCCGCATCATGGATATTCTCCACGACAAGGGTTATGTCGGACCCGAGAACGGTTCGAGCCCCCGTGAAGTTCTGGTCGACTGACCTCGCGATTGGCTGATAACAAAAGACCCTGGGCTCTCGCGAGCGCCAGGGTCTTTTGTTTAAGGGGCGGGAAACTTACTTCTTCTTTTTCTTCTTTTCCGGGGGAAGGGCTGAGGGCGTCGGAATCACCGGAGGCGGGACATCCTTCGTAGGGTCGACCGTCGGGCCGGGCGCGGCGGGATCGAAGAAGGGTTTGATGGCCGGGGCCGCCGGCGCGTCCTTGGCGGGCGCTGGTTCGGCGGCTTGGGCTAGGCCGCTGCAAAGCGCCAAGAGAAGTAGGGACTTATACATGAGGGGTAATTCTCATACAGCCACTGGGCTCAAAGGTTTCAACCCCTGGGGCAGATTTCATCGGGGCACAAAAAAGCCCCAATGAAGGGGCTCTGGGCGTTGCCGTCGCTTATTGGGCGGCGTCTTTCGTGGACTTCTTGCTTTTCGGCGTGGGCTTGGCGGCCGGCGCGGCGTCGTTGCTGTCAGCGGCCGGAGCTGGCTTCTTGTCGGCGGCGGCGGCGTTATCCGCATCGGACTCTTTCTTCGCCTTCTTCACTTCCTTGGCGACGGCGGCGGCGCCCGTGACGGCGGCGGCGGCCAACTTCGGGTCAACGGCCGGAGCGGCGGCCTTGTCGGTGCCGATGGCGGCAAGCTTATCCGCTTCGGCCTGGGCGGCCTTGGCGGCTTCCATGGCGATCTGCGTGGCGGCATCGACGCTCGCGGCCACGAGAGAGACTGGGTCGGCCGGCGCTGCTGCCGCATCCTTCTTGGAGTTCTTCTTGCTAGCGGTGGCGGAGCCGTCGACCTGCACAGTTGCGTTGCTGCTCGTCGGTTGGTTGCCGTTCGTCGATTTATTGGAGGACGTGGCGGCGGCGAGGGACGCCGTAAGGAAGGCGAGGGCCAGGGTGGGGAGCTTCATGATGACCTATAATACACCACCAGAGCGGCGGAGTTTCAACCCTTGTCGGGGCGGAAGATGAAGAAGGCCGCCCCTACGAGGCAGAAAAACGCCCATAAGTAGTCAATTTTCCATTTCTCCCCGAGGAAAAAGATCATGAAGGGCACGAAGAGGATGAGTGTAATGCATTCTTGGATAACCTTGAGCTGGGCGCCGGAGAGGCCGCCGGCGTGCCCGATGCGATTGGCTGGGACCATGACGAGATACTCTGCGAGCGCGATGACCCAGCTCGCCAAGGCGGCGATCCACCACGGGCTGTCCTTCATCGTGCGCAGGTGGCTGTACCAAGCGAACATCATGAACAGATTGGAGACGGTGAGCAGGCCCACGGTCAGTAGGGCGGGGCGAAACAGAGAGGGTTCCATGATGACTGCAGATGCCTTCCCTAATTCTCTTGCTCTCACAAGATATTCCACAATCTGACCGCTTCGATGTCCGCCGCCGAAAACTTGTTCGAAAAAAATCGTGAATGGTCGGAAGGCGTGCGGCTTAAGGACCCTTCTTTTTTCGAGACCCTCTCCAAGCAGCAGTCTCCCCGTTATCTCTGGATCGGCTGTTCCGACAGCCGGGTGCCGGCGAACGAAATCGTCGGCTTGCTTCCCGGTGAGCTCTTCGTGCACCGCAATGTCGCCAATGTCGTCGTGCACTCCGACCTCAACTGCCTCTCGGTGCTGCAATACGCCGTCGATGTGCTCAAGGTAGAGCATGTCATCGTCTGCGGTCATTACGGCTGCGGCGGAGTGCAGGCTTCGCTCGAACGGCGTAAGGTGGGCCTCGTCGACAACTGGCTACGGCATGTGCGCGATGTGCATCATAAGCACGCGCTAGCCGTGGAATCCGTGCTGGGTCCGGCCAAACTGGACACGCTTTGCGAACTCAATGTGATCGAGCAGGCCGCCAACGTATGCCACTCGACGGTGATGCAAGATGCTTGGGCGCGCGGTCAGCAAGTCGAAGTCCATTCCTGGATCTACGGCTTACGGGACGGCCTGCTCAAGGACCTCGGCTTGAACGTCTCGTCCCTGGAGGCCTTGACGCCGGCTTATGGGAAGGTGCTCGCACGCTACCGCAAACTGGGTGGTCTTGCTGGGTGATAGGTCGCCTTGAGCCCCCGGCTGAGCGCGGCAATCTCGCGGGATGATTTCTGAAGATCGTCCCCGCGAGCGTCTTGTTCGGCTGGGCCCAAGGGCCTTGCTGGATGCCGAGTTGATTGAGTTGTTGATCGGGACGGGGACGAAGGGCGCGCCCGCGCCGCACGTGGCCGCGGCCTTGCTCGCGGAGTCAGGCACGCTGGCGGCGCTCGCGACCTGGGATACCCATGACTTCGGGCGGGTGCATGGCCTTGGGCCGGCGAAGGCGGCGGAACTCGCTGCGGCGATGGAGCTGGCCCGGCGGATTCGCGAGCGCGCCCACGATCCTGGCGAAAAGTTGGATGCGCCCGCCAAGGTCTGGGCGCGCCTCGAGCCCTTTGCCGCCGGCTTGTCGGTCGAGAAGTGCTGGGTGCTGTGTCTCAATCGTCGCAACCGGCTCTTGGCGCTCCATGAGGTGAGCTCCGGGACGGCGACCAGTTCGTTGCTGCATCCCCGTGAGGTCTTTCGCCAGGCCCTCAAGCACGCCGCCTCGGCCGCCATTGTGGCCCATAATCATCCGAGCGGCGACCCGACCCCTAGCCCGGCGGATCGGGCCGTGACCCGCCAGCTGGCCGAGGCCGGCCGGGTGGTCGGGGTAGAGTTGCTGGACCATGTGGTGGTCGGCCGTCCCGAATCGGACCCAGCCGGCAAAGGATGGTTCAGTTTCGGGGAGGCTGGCTTGATTTAGAGGAACTAAGGGGTGATGGTGGGGGTCTTACCCTGCATGTCTTTCGCCCGTGTCACCAAGGTTGTCCTAGTCCTGCTCCTCCTCGTCGCGGTTGCGGTCGGCGGTCGTCAGGGCCAGCGCTATTATAAGAAAAATATCGCCGCGCCGCGCACCGGCGAGGCGGTCTATCGCGCCGAGTGCCAGCGTTGCCACGGCCCGGTCGGGCAGGGCGTCGCCGGCAAGGCCGACGAGCCGTTGGTCGGCGAGAAATCGCCGACGTTCCTGGCGAAGTATATTCTCCGGGAAATGCCCGAGGATGATCCGGGGGCGCTCTCGGCCGCCGAGTGCGCCGCCTCCGCCGAGTACATCCACAAGGCATTCTATTCCGCCGAAGCCCGGGCGCGGAATAATCCGCCCCGCATCGAACTCGCGCACCTGACCGACCGCCAGTACCGCGAAAGCGTCGCCGATCTGCTCGGTTCGCTCCGCCGCACCACCGCCACCACCGTGGCCGGCGGCTTGGCGGGTAATTATCGCGAACGGCCAGAGCGCGATCCCGCTAAGCCGGATCGCGACCGACCCGAGGTCCGCTTCGACACCCGCGTCGACCCGGTGATTGATTTTGATTACGGCACCAAGCCGCCGGAGAAGGGTACGATTACTGCGCAGTTCAAGATCGATTGGACGGGGGCACTCCTGGTGCCCGACTCTGGCGAATATGATTTTCGCATCACCACGCCCAACGGGGCGCGTCTGTATGTCAATGCGCCCGAGAACGGCAGCGAGAAGAGCGCGTTGATCGACCTCTGGGTCGGCTCGGGGGTTTCCCGTTCCGCGCAGTCGCCCCTCTTTCTGCTCGGCGGCCGGAGCTACCCGCTGAAGGTCGAGTTCTTTAAGTATAAGGATAAGACCGCCGCGATCAAACTTGAGTGGCGTCCGCCCGGCGGCGCTTGGACGGTGATTCCTTCCGAGAACCTCTCGCCGAAATTCTCCAGTTATGTCGACGTGATCGATGTTTCGCTGCCCCCGGATGACAGCAGTATCGGCTATGAGCGCGGCGTGTCGGTCTCGCGGGAATGGACGGAGGCGATGGCCAAGGGGGCCCTCCAGGTCTCGGCCCATCTGGGCGGCCGCCTTTATGAATATGCCGGCACCAAGGCCGACGCAGCGGATCGCGGCGAGAAGCTGAAGGCCTTCTGCCTGCGCTTCGCCCAGATGGCCTACCGCCGCCCGCTCACCGACCTGCAGAAGTCTGACCTTGCGCGGATTTTCGCCGAAGGCGTCGCCCCGGAGGTCGCCGCCAAGCGAGCGCTGATCTTTACGCTTTCCTCGCCTTACTTCCTCTATCCCGGCGCCGGCCCGCAGGATGATTACGCTGTCGCCTCCCGTCTCGCCCTCGCCCTCTGGGATTCCGTACCCGATGAAGCGTTGCTGAAAGCCGCCGCCGCCGGCGCGCTGCATGACGAAAAACAGGTCCGCCTGCAGGCTCAACGCATGATGAAGGACACGCGGGCGCGCTCCAAGCTCCGCGATTTCCTGCATCATTGGCTGCACGTCGAGGAAGGTTCGGAAATCGCCAAGGACCAGAAGGCGTACCCCGGCTTCGACCAAGGCGTCGTCATGGATCTGCGCACATCGCTCGATCTTTTCTCCGAGAGCGTGGTTTGGTCGGAGAAATCAGACTATCGCCAGTTGCTGCTTAACGACACCATCCTGATGAACGATCGCCTGGCGAAGTTCTATGGCCAGAAGATTGTCACCAATTCCGGCTTCCAGCCCGTGAAGATGGATGCCGAGCAGCGTGCGGGTGTGCTGACGCATCCTTACGTCCTAGCCACCTTCTCGTACACAAAGTCGAGTTCACCGATTCATCGCGGCGTCTTTGTGACCCGCAATATTCTCGGCCGGATGCTCAAGCCGCCGCCCATGGCGATCGCCTTCATGGACGACAAATTCGACCCCTCGTTTACCATGCGCGAGAAAGTCACCGAACTAACGGCGAAGCCCGCCTGCCAGTCCTGTCACGTCACCATCAACCCACTCGGCTTCAGCTTCGAGCGATTCGACGCCGTGGGGCGAGTCCGCGAGACCGACAACAAGAAGCCCGTCGATGCCTCCGCCGACTATACCGCCGCCGACGGGTCGGTCATCAAGCTCCGGGGCGCGCGCGATGTCGCCGTGCACGCCGCGGAAAGCCAGGCCGGGCAGGCCGGCTTTGTCCGCAATCTCTTTCACGCGCTCATCAAGCAGCCGCCCGCCGCCTACTCTCCCGAGTTACTAGGGCAGCTCACCGATGGCTTCCGCGCCGACAACTTCCATGTGCGCAATCTCGCCGTCGAAGTCGCCGTGGTGGCTGCGATGCGCGCCAACCCGGTCCAACCATCTCAACTTAACCGCTAAGAACATGTCCCTCCAGCATCGCAGAGATTTCCTCCGTCGCCTCGGCCTTTCGGCCGCCGCCCTGCCGCTCCTCGGCGGCCTCACCTCACTCGGCGCCGCTGAGCCCGTGGCCCGCCGCCAGCGCCTGATCTTTGTGTTCTCGCCCAACGGCACCGTGCCGCCGGCGTTCTGGCCCGAAGAAGAAGGCTCCAATTTCAAGCTCAAGCCCATCCTGAAGCCGTTCGAGCCTTTCAAAGATCGCATGCTCACGCTCAAGGGCGTCAATAATCGCGTGCGCGGCGACGGCGATGGGCACATGCGCGGTATGAGCTGCCTGCTCACGGGCATCGAGCTATTCCCTGGAAATATCATGGGCGGGGGCGGCGCTCCCGCGGGCTGGGCCAGCGGACCTTCCATCGACCAGACGATCCGGAACTACCTGCAGTCGAAGCCGGAAACCAAGACGCGCATGGGCTCGCTGGAAATCGGCGTGGCTGTCGGCAATCGCGCCGACCCTTGGACGCGCTGGAGTTACGCCGGCGCCAACCAGCCCGTCGCGCCTATCTCAAGCCCCTACGAGCTCTTCGACAAACTTTACGGCTCGATGAAAGAAGGCGAGAACCTCGCCTCCGTCCTCGACGGTTTGAAGGACGATGTCGCCAAGGTGGCCAACAGTGTGGACTCCCATGACCGGGCTTTGCTCGATCAGCACACCACCGCGCTGCGCGAGCTCGAGCGCGGCCTCAAGGAGAGCCAGTCCGCCGCCGCGGTCAAAGTCCCGCCCTCGCCGCCCGCCGGCGTGCCGCTGGATAACGACAGCATCCCGCAAATCACCCGCCTCCAGACCGAACTGCTTATCAGCGCGTTCCAGAATGACATGGCGCGTATCTCGACCTTCCAGTTCACGAATTCGGTCGGCAGTGCCCGCATGAAGTGGATCGGGATCGAAGAGGGTCATCACTCGCTCTCGCACGACCCCGACCTCAATACCGGTTCAGTGGAGAAGCTCATCAAAATCAACACCTGGTTCGCTGAGCAAATCGCCTATCTCGCCAAGCGCCTTCAGGAAACCCCGGAGCCGAATGGCAAGGGAAGCATGCTGGATAACACCACCATCGTCTGGACGAATGAGCTCGGGAAGGGGAACAGCCACACCCACGAGGATATCCCATGGGTGCTCATCGGCGGTGGCCTCGGCTTCAAGACGGGACGGGCGCTCAAGTTCACCAAGGAGCCGCACAACCGCTTCCTGATGGCCCTTGCCCACGGCTTCGGCCATAAGGTGAAGACCTTCGGCAACGTCAGTCTCAGTGAAGCCGGGCCGTTGAAACTTGGTTAAGCTTCGGGTAATCAACGAGCAAACAGGCGGCGGATGATTCCGCCGCCTGTTTGTTTTAAAAGGTCCCCCGCCTGTGCCGGTTCCGATTGGAGCTCCACTTTTTCCTGGATTTAGGTGGGCGGTACGTTGCCACGGCTCGGACGAGGCCGGTCGGGTCGCACCTCCCGTATATTATGTTCGTAGGGAAGGGAGGCTGCCGCGGGTGTCGAACACTGCAGGGGAGGATTAATATGACTCATTTGTCCTTAAAAAGCAAGCGGGTGGGTAGAACAGGATAGATTTCCCTCGGGGTCGGCCTACAACGACGGCATGCGAAACCCCCGCGTGCTTATTCTTCTCCTTTCGGCTGCCTTAATCGGTTGCCAGCAGTATCAGGCTCGGCCGGACAGCGTACCGGCTGATTATGTCGGCCTGCAGGCACCGGCGACCACCAGCGTGCTGCTGCAGAAAGAGGACCGGCTCGCGATCTGTGGCGACTCCATCACCGAGCAGAAGAAATACAGCGTCCTCATGGAGGCTTATATCGTCGCCGCTCGTTCCGATCTGCATGTCACGGTCCGCCAGTACGGCTGGAGCGGCGAGCAGGCCGGCGGTTTTCTGAAGCGCATGGATAACGACGTCCTGCGCTTCAAGCCGACGATCGCCACGACCTGCTACGGGATGAACGACTTCCGTTACGTGCCCAAGGATGATGCCATCGCGGAAACCTATCGCCAGAACCAGACGGCGGTCGTCCGAAAGTTCAAGGACGCCGGCGCCCGCGTCGTGCTCGGTTCCTCGGGCACGATTCACTCCGTCCCGCCGTGGGTGAAGTCCGCCAAGGGAACCTGGGAGACCCTCAATCTCGCTCTGCTTAATTTCCGCAACATCGACATTGAGGTCGCCAAGGCCGAGGGCGTCTCCTTCGCCGATGTCTACTGGCCGATGCTGCTCAAGGGTTATGAATCGCGTGCCAAGTTCGGTGCGGGCTTCAAACTCGAGGGTAACGACGGCGTGCACCCTGGCTGGGCTGGCCACGTCATGATGGCGACGGCTTACCTGGAAGGCCTCGGCCTGCGCGGCGACGTGGGGCAGATCAATGTCGACCTCGCCGCCGGCAAGGCCGCGGCCCGCGAAGGCCAGCGTATCATGAAGTATGAGGGCGGGGTCGTCTCATTGCGCAGTTTCCGCCTCCCGTTCTCTTTTGAGGCCGGCGATATCTCCAAGGACGACACCATTGCCGCCGGTGTGGAGCTTGCTGATTTCCAGCGAAAGTTGAATCGCCTCACGCTTAAAGTCACCGGCGCTAAATCGGCTAAAGTACAGGTCACCTGGGGTGCTGACGCCAAGGTCTTCACCGCCGAGCAGCTGACCAAGGGCGTGAATCTTGCCGTTGAGTTCCCGAAGAATCCGACCTCGGCGACGTTTGCCGAAATCTGGAAGGCCGTGGTCGAGAAGCAGGCCTACGAGACCAAGCAGATCAAGACCCTCTTCCGCAGCCCTGAAGCCAAGAAGGACATGGAAGCCGTCGCGAAGAGTTCGCAGGTGGAGTTCGATCGCCTGGCCGCTGCCTTGAAGGCCGCGATTAAGCCGGTGAATTCCACCCTCAAGGTTGAAGAGGTGCGCTAGGCGCACTCCGCCAATGAAACGGGCCGCACTTTCGTGCGGCCCGGGCTATGGCTAGCCAACAACGATTGATTATTCGACGGTCACGTTATCGGCGACGCCGACGCCGAGGGTCATGCCACCGACGACCTGGACCTTCTCCATGATGATCTTCTGGATTTCTTCCAGGACCTTGGGGTTCTTGATCAGGTAATCCTTGGCGGCTTCGCGGCCCTGGCCGATGAGCTGACCGTTATAGGCGATCCAAGCGCCCTTCTTCTCGAGAATCTTATGTTCGATACCGAGGTCGAGGACCGAGCCGCTGCGCGAGATGCCTTCAGTGTACATGATGTCGAACTCGCACTCCGTGAAGGGAGGAGCGACCTTGTTCTTCACGACCTTCACCTTGGTGCGGTTGCCGATGACCTTGCCGGAAGGCTCCTTGATTTGGCCGATGCGACGAATGTCGATGCGGACGGAGGAGAAGAACTTCAGGGCGCGGCCGCCGGGAGTGGTCTCGGGGCTGCCGAACATCACGCCAATCTTTTCGCGAATCTGATTCGTGAAGATACAGATACAGTTCGTGCGGCTGATCGCGGCCGTGAGGCGGCGCATCGCCTGGCTCATCATACGGGCTTGGACGCCGACGGTGGCGTCGCCCATCTGGCCGTCGAGTTCCTGCTTTGAAACCAGGGCGGCCACGGAGTCGATGACAACCACGTCAACGGCGCCGGAGCGGATAAGGGTTTCAACGATATTGAGGGCGTCTTCGCCGGATTCCGGCTGGGATACCAGAAGGTTGTCGAGGTCGACGCCGACCACCTTAGAGTAGCGAGGGTCGAGGGCGTGCTCGACGTCGACGAAGACGGCATTGCCGCCTTGGCGCTGGATTTCGGCGATGATGGAGAGACAGAGGGTCGTCTTACCCGAGGACTCCGGGCCGAAGATCTCGACGATACGTCCGCGGGGGAGGCCGCCGACGCCGAGGGCAAGGTCGATGGCGACCGAGCCAGTGGAGACGGACGAGACCTGCATCTTGGTCGCGTCTCCCATGCGCATCAGGGTGCCGTCGCCATACTGCTTGTTGATGGCGGAGAGAGCCAGATCGAGGGTCTTCTTCTCGGCTGCCTGGGTGGCAGATTTTTCCTTAGCGGTGGGTTCGGATTTGGCGGACATAGCGTTGGGTATGCAGGAGGGAAACTGCCCACCGCGGGCTCCCTTGCAAGCAAAATGAACAAATGTTCACTACTTCTTTCTACCCCCTTCTGGCTGGGGTTTAGAAGCTAAACAAATCCCCCAGCCAATCCCAGAAATCTGGCTCTTTGCGGGCGATTACGGCTTTTTTAGCCGTGGGAGCCACCGTGGCGGTCTGCGGGACGGCCTTCGGTTTTCCTGCTTCGATCTGCTTTAACTTACTGAGCCCTTCGGTCATCAGGTCGGCCGCCAGTTTGTCGCGGAGACGCTGGGCGGCCTTGGCCCCCCCGGGGCTATCACAGCCAAGGACGACGGCGATGACGCGCCGTTCGCCCTCTTTGGCCGTAGTGGCGATCGAGGCGTTGGCCGCCTGGGTCCATCCGGTCTTTAATCCATCGCAGCCCGGGTACAGCGTGAGGAGGTGATTATGGTTCGTGAGGTCCATCGGGCGGAGCGGGCGCCGGAAGGTATACGTCTTGGTGCTGGTGAAGCGCAGGGCCTCGGGAAGCCTACAGATGGCCACGCAGAGTTTACCGAGGTCGCGGGCGGTCGAGTCATCATGCGGGCCGCGCCCTTGGGTCATGCCATTAGGGGTGACGTAGTGGGTGCGGCTCATACCGAGTTCGGCGGCGCGGCGATTCATGCGGGCGACGAAGGCGGAGGTAGTCCCTTCGCGGTCGACGGCTAGCGCCACGGCAGCGTCGTTCGCGGATTGCAGCATCAGAGCGAAGAGCAGTTCTTCGATGGAGAAGTTCTCCTGCGGTGAAAGCCCGACGCGCGAGCCAATCTCGCGGGAGGGCTCTCGGCCGATATTCACGCGGCTGCCGAGCGTGATCTTGTGGTCGCGGATATCCTCCAGCACCAGGAGGAAAGTCATCAGCTTGGTGACGCTCGCCGGATGCCCCGGCCAATCGGCCTTGTTCTCCGCAAGCACCGCGCCCGTGGCGGCGTCGAGGCAGATGGCGCCACTGATGGTCATCCCGGCGTCGGAGTAGCGCGTCGTGACGACGGCGCCCGCTGGCTGGATTAGGCTGAGGAGCAGGGCGGCGGCCGTGGTGAAGCGCACGCGCGATTGGTCGCCGCCCGGCGCGTCGGGGCAAGACCGATTTGCATAAATATTATTATCCGGCACATTGAGGGGCATGCGCGTTTTCCTGCTCCGTCATGCCGAGGCCGTCCCGGGCGAGCCCGATGCGTCGCGCGATTTGACGCCGCGCGGGCAGCGCCAGGTCGCCGATCTGGCCAAGGGCGCGGGGCGTATTCCGCTCGAAACGGTTGCGGCCATCGAGCACAGCCCGCTGGTGCGCGCGGTGCGGACGGCACAATTGCTCAAGATCGCCACCCGTTCGGACCTGCCGCTCAAGGTGCTGGCCGGACTCGAGCCAGAACATGATCCACGGGGCACGGCGCTCCAGTTGGCGAAGGCCCGGCACAGCCGGCTACTAGTCGGTCACAATCCTCACCTCGCTGCGTTGGCCGCTGTCCTGCTCGGCCTGCCCGACGGCGATCAGGCCGTCCGCTTCCGCAAGGCGGGGTTGCTGGCACTCGAGCGGACGGCCAAGCCAACCCGTCTCCGACCCTATGGCAGCTGGAGTCTGCTGTGGATGGTGCCGCCGGACCTATCGAAATGACACGCCCTGTTCTTGACTGATCAAGGGGGCGGGCCGACTCTGCCAGCGTGACTGAAAGCCGCCGACATCGCCTGATCTGGAGTGCCGTGGCCACGGTCCACCTCGCGGCCCTCGCAGCGGTTTGGGCGGGCGGCTCCGGCCGCGGCCCCGAGCCTTCCCGCGAAGGCGGCGTCCTGATGATCTCCTTGGTGGCTGAACCGATTGCCTTGCCCGGTGAAGTGAAGGCGGGCGTCGCCGTCGGCGCAGGTGTGCCGGAAATCGCGCCGGTTAAATATAACACGACCCCCTTAGCGGCTGGGGCGGCGCCCTCGCCGGCGATTTCCGCCCCCTCCGCTGCTTCCCTGGCCGCTGCTGCCACCCCCGCGCCGGTCGCCGTCGCGGTGCCGGTCGCGGAATCTTATACCGCCCCCGCTTTTGAACATCGGCAAGAGCCTGCTTATCCTGAGCGTGCCCGCCGGGCCGGAGCCGAAGGTGAGGTTAGCGTGAAGATCACGCTGACGCCCCGAGGCGAAGTCGACCGCGTCGAGTTGATCCGCAGTTCCGGAAGTCGCTGGCTCGACGAGGCGGCGCTGGCCGCCGCGCGGTCGTCGCGGTTCACGGGGGCGGTCCGTAACGGCACCCCGGTCACGGCCGAGGCGCTGGCAACTTACCGCTTCGAGCTGCGCTGAGTTATTTCGCGCCGGGCGTCGTCCGCTCCCAGGCTTTCACCCAGTCGATCTCGAAGGTGTTCTTCGAGGCCTCTTTCGATCCGTAGCCTTCTTTTGGGCGTTCGCCGTTCCAGCTCTTGATATTGGATTCACTGGTCAGCAGCAGGAACTCCGGAGCCTTGGAGCCCGGGCATTTCGCATCGGTCCAGGCGATTTTGCCGTCGAAGGTGAAGCGGTAGCCGGTGGCATCCCATTCGACGCCATAGTCGTGCCATTCGCCGCCCACGGCGGCCGGATGCTGCACGGAGCTGCTCTTCTTTTCCGTGGGTGATTTATAAGGCCCCCAGTGGAGCACCGATTGATAACCACCTTTTTTGAGTCCGGTGGTCTCGAGGATATCGATCTCGACGCCGTCTTCCGCGGCGGCCTCGGCTTTGCCCGATTTTCCGTAGGTCATCGACTGGGCCCAGAAGGCGATCTGGGTGCCGGGCTGGACGGAGAAGCGGCAGCGGGCTTCGGTCTTGCCGGCGACGAGGGCGAACTTCTTGCGCGAAGTGACGAAGCCGCAGTATGTCGTGTTATCCGTATCCGTCCAGGTCGTGATTTTGAGCACCCCATCCTTCACGTCGACGGCTTTGGGCGAGTTGAGGGATTCTCGTCGCTTGCCCGTTTCGATATTCCAGGTCTTCGCGTTCAGTTCCGTGCCGTCGAAGTTATCTTCGAGCACGAGCTTGAACGAGGGTTCGGAGCCCATCGCGGCGGCGGCGAGGAAAAGAAGCAGGGAACGCATGTTACTTGGTGACGATGAAGCGGGAATCTGAGCCGGAGAGCAAGGCGCCGAAGCGGGTCCAGTCGCCGGCTTGCAGGCCGCGGTCCATGATGAGCGTGGTGTCGGCGCGGGTGCCGCCAGGCGCGCAGCGGACAGACCAGAGCGGCTTGCTGCTGGTCGGCAGCATCGCGAAGCGGATATCCCCGACCAAGATGGCGCCAGGCTGGACGTCATAGGTGTTCCATCCGCCCGTGAAGCGCGAGAAGTCGGCGATGATATGCGCACCTTCGGAGTAAGGCGGCGGATTACCGACGGAGGTCGCCGACCAGGCCGGGCGGCTTTCGCCGACCACCATGCGCGTATCGGTGAACGGCAGGTTGCGAAGGGCGGCGACCTGCCAACGCCCGTCATTCAGCCAGATGGCTCGCCAGACGAAGAGGTTCGAGATCGTCGGTTTGATCGCGACTCGTTCCGGTTCGATGTTCCGTTGCGCGAACCAAGTCCGGAGGCTGCGTTCGGCGCGGGCATGCTGCCACATGCCGAGCGCGGCGTAGGCCGCGAACCAGAGCAGGGCGTAGGTCGCGAGACGGGGCGAATGCTTGCGCCAGGCCATGATGGCCAGGGTCAGCAAAGGCAGGGTGGCGAAGAGATCGACGATGGGTAGGCAGTCCCAGGCGTAGCGCACTTCCGTAAATGGCCACAGGAGCATCGTTCCGTAGCTCGTGCAGCCGTCGCATAGCAGGTGTGTCAGCGCCCCGGCGAGTCCCGGTAGGAAGAGCTCGCGCCAACCGACGTTGTGACGGCGATGGAAGAAGAGGGTCGTGACCCATGCGCTGAGCAAGGCCCAGATGGGCATGAAGGCGAAGCTGTGCGTGAAGTGGCGGTGCCAGCGGAAGGCCTCGAGCGGGTCGTCGGCGGAACGGAGGAAGACGTCGAGGTCCGGGGCTTCGGCGGCGAGCAGGGCAGCGACGGCGGCGGCGGAAATCGACCCCCCGCGGCGATGCACGGCGATACCGGCGGCGATGCCCAGGGCGGCGTGCGTGACGTTATCCATACGATGAACTTACGTGTCTCCGCCTCGGAAGGAAGGCGGACTTTCGTTTTTTCGTTCCGCTTTGCCAATTGGCTGGAACCTGCGGGGTTTCCTTACGTCTAATAAGACACCCCATGAGACTGCTCTTCTCCGCCTTGGCGCTGTGCGCCGCCGTGCTCGGCCATGCTGCCGACAAGGACTATCCCTTGGTCGACGCTCAGGAGGTCCGCGCCCGCGGCGGCCTGCCGAATTTCTTCCTCAAGGCCCAGACGACCGGCGCCGAGTTGAAGATTGGTTACCTCGGAGGTTCGATCACCGCGCAGAACGGCTGGCGCGTGCAGACCCTCGCCCATTTCAAGAAGGCCTATCCGCAGTCGACCTTCACCGAGATCAACGCCGCGATTGGCGGCACCGGTTCGGACCTCGGCGTCTTTCGACTCCAGCAGGATGTCCTCTCCAAGAACCCTGACCTGCTCTTCGTAGAATTCGCGGTGAACGACGGCGGTGCGGATCCGCAGCGTATCATCCGCTGCATGGAGGGCATCGTGCGCCAGACCTGGAAGGCCAATCCGAGCTGCGACATCTGTTTCGTCTATACCCTGACTGAAGCGCTTTCGCCAGCAATGCTCGAAGGGAAGTTGCAACGCTCCGCGAGCGCGATGGAGAAGGTCTCCGAATTCTACGGCATCCCATCGATCGCCCTCGGCATGGAAGTCGCGAAGCTCGCCAAGGCCGGCAAGCTTGTCTGGAAGTCGCCGCTGCCCAAGACGGATGAGCAGAAGCAGGCTGCCGGTGACAAGCTCGTCTTCGCGGCGGACGGCGTCCATCCGCATGAATCCACCGGTCACGTACTCTATACGCAGGCCATCGTACGCTCGCTGCCCGCCCTCGCCATCGCGAACAACGCACCGGCGCCGCACGTGAGCAATCTCGCTCTCGATCCGGCGAACTTCGAGCGCGCCACCCTCGCGCCGATCACCGCGGCGAAACTTTCCGATGGGCTGGTCGCCGCCGACATGAAGACCGATGCTTTCGCCAAGGGCTGGGCCAATCGGCTACCCGCGATGGTCAAGTTGACGCAGCCCGGTCAGAGCATCGAATTCAAGTTCAAGGGCACCCATTGTGCCGTCTATGACATCGTCGGCCCCGCGGGCGGCAAAGTGGGCGTGACCCTCGACGGCAAGAAGCAGAATAATGTCCAGCGCATCGACGCTTACTGCACCTACAACCGCCTCAGCACCTTCACGGTCGGTACGGATCTGCCCGAAGGCATCCACACCGTGCGCCTCGAGCTTCTGGCTGACCCGATCGACAAGGCCGCGGTCCTCGCCAAGAATAAGAATATCATCGATCAGCCCGAGCGCTTCGCCCCGCTGAATTTCTTCCCGGGCGGGCTCCTTGTCCTCGGCGAACTGGTCCCTTAAAAGGCTCCGTTTAGACGCCCAGCCTTGACCGCCCTCGCTCGCCTGCCAAAAGTCCCTCCCTCCCCAACTCCCCCAACCTACCATGCGTTTCGGCCTCAATACCTTCCTCTATGCCTCCCCGTTCACCAACGAGAGCGTCTCCATGTTCAAGAAGCTCAAGAAGTGGGGCTTCCACACCGTCGAGATCCCGATTGAGGATCCTTCCCATACCGACCCGAAGGTGCTGAAGGCCGCCGCCGCCAAGGCGGGCATCGCCATCGGATCCATCTGCGCCTGCATGGGCCCCGGTCGCGACCTTCGCGGCAGCGCTCAGGACCAGGCCGCCGGTCGTAAGTATATCATGGCGCTCATCGACCAGGCCGCCGTCATGGGCTGCCCCCGCCTCATCGGCCCGCTCTACTCCGTCGTCGGCCTGATCGGCGCGCATGACGACAAGACCAAGGCATTGCATTTCAAGATGGTCGTCAAGAATCTCAAGGCCATCGGCAAGTACGCTCAACAGAAAGGCATCGAGCTCGACATCGAGCCGCTGAACCGCTTCGAGACCGACTTCCTTAACACCTGCGACCAGGGCCTCCGCCTTGTCAAAGCGATCAACCTGCCCAACGTGAAGCTACACCTCGACACGTTCCATATGAACATCGAGGAGAAGAATCAGGCCGCCGCCATCCTCAAGGCCGGCAAGCACCTCGGTCACTTCCATGCCTGCGGTACCGACCGCGGCACCCCCGGCGGAGACTCCCTGGATTGGAAGCCGATTGTCGGTGCCCTCAAGAAAATCGGCTACAAGCACGACATCGTCATCGAGTCCTTCACGACGGACGTGAAGGTCATCGCCCGGGCCGCCGCCATTTGGCGCAAGATGGAGCCGCACCGCGATGACATCGCTGTCAAGGGCCTGAAGAATCTGAACCGCTTCTTCGGCAAGCAGAAGTAATCCCTTACCCCCAACAAAATATGAAGCTCCTGACCCCCTTCCTCGCTTTCGCCGCGCTCTGCGCGACGGTTTCCGCCGAGGACAAGAACCTCTTCAACGGCAAAGACCTGACCGGCTGGAAGGGCCTGGACTTCTGGTCCGTCAAGGACGGCGTCATCACTGGTCAGACGACCGCCGCCAAGCCGACCAAGGGCAACACGTTCCTCGTCTGGGATGGTGAAGTCGCCGACTTCGAACTGACCTTCCAGTATAAGATCGTTGATCTCGATGGTAAGTCCGACAAGTTCGGTAATTCCGGCGTCCAGTATCGCAGCAAAGTCGTCGACGAAGCAAAGTTCGTCGTCGCTGGCTACCAGGCCGACTTCGAATGCGGCAAAACCTACTCGGGTATTCTTTACGAAGAGAAGGGTCGCGGCATCCTCGCCAAGCGTGGTGAAAAGGTCATCGTCCATGAGGGCAAGGACGAGAAGCACCCCAAGCTCGAGGTCACCGGTTCGCTCGGCAAGTCCGAGGATATCCAGGCCAAGATCAAACCGGCCGACTGGAATGAATACCGCATCGTCGCCAAGGGAGGCCACCTGCAGCACTTCATCAATGGCATGCAGACCATCGACGTGACCGACGAGACCGCCATCGGCGCCAAGAAAGGCGTCCTCGCTCTCCAGCTCCACGCCGGGACCGCGATGACCGTCCAGTTTAAGGACATCATCCTCAAGGAAGTTAAGTAACCCCATGAAGAATTCTTTTCTTAGTCTCCTTCTGCTCTCGGCCGCGTTCGTCTCGGCCGCGGACAAGAAGAACGTCCTCCTCATCGCCGGTAAGCCGAGCCACGGCCCGGGTGAGCACGAGCATAACGCTGGCATCCAGCTCCTCGCCTCCGGCCTGAAGCAGGGTGCGGCCGACCTCGTGAATGTCGACGTCGCCCTCAATGGCGAATGGCCCTCCGACGAGCGCGTCGCCAAAGCCGATACGATCGTGATCTACTCCGACGGCGGTAACGGCCACCCGGCGATTCCCCACCTCGATCAGCTTGCCAAGAAGATGGCCGCTGGTTGTGGCTTCGTCTGTTTGCACTACGCCGTGGAGCCTGCCTACGAGAGCGCTGGCTGGTTGAGTGTGGATGGTAAGCCTGTGAGCCCGCCTCCTGCTGGCCGCTCCTCCAAGGGCAAGGGCGCCCTCGAGTTCAAGGATTGGCTCGGCGGATACTTCGAGTCCTTCTACTCTGTGAATCCTCACTGGGATGCCGACTTCAAGTCGCTGCCCGATCACCCGGTCAGCCGAGGCGTGAAGCCTTTTGGCTCGAGCGACGAGTGGTACTTCAACATGCGTTTCCGTGACAACATGGAAGGCGTCACGCCCGTGCTTCAGGCCATCGCTCCGGCCACCACGATGAGCCGCAAGGATGGCGCCCACGAAGGCAACCCTGACGTCCGCAAGATGGTCGAGGAGAAGCAGCCGGCGGTCGTCGCTTGGGCGGTGAGCCGCAAGGATGGCGGCCGCGGCTTCGGTTTCTGTGGCGGCCATTATCACGCCGGTTGGTCCATCGACAGCCAGCGCATGCTCGTGTTGAATGCGATCGTCTGGACTGCGAAGGCCGAAGTTCCTGCCGCTGGTATCGCCACGAAGTTCTCGGAAGAAGAACTCAAGGCGAACCTGGATAAGAAGACCCCGCGCAAGGCGCCGGCTAAGCCCGCCGAGAAGAAGTAAGCGAGCGATAGGGTGTTTTGATCAGGCTGGAGGTTCGCCTCCGGCCTTTTTCATGCCCGTAAAAAGTGGCGGAGCGTTTGACCATCAGTTCGGCCCGATAACCTTCAGGGTATGTCTAAACATATCGCAATCATCGGCGGAACTTCCGGTATCGGCCGCGCGACCGTTGCACAACTCCAGGCCGACGGGCATCTCATTCACGCCGCCTGTCGTGCGCCGGAGAAACTCGCCGACCTCGGAATCATCGCCCAGCCTTTCGAGGCGGCCGCCCCGGGGCCGTTGACTTGGCCCGAGCGCTTGGACGGATTCGTCTATTTTCCGGGATCCATCTCGCTCAAGCCTTTCCATCGCCTGACCCCGGAGGATTTTCAGCGCGACCTACAGGTGAATCTCTTCGGGGCCATCGCCGCACTCCAGTCCGCGCTCCCGTCGCTCAAGGCATCGGGGAGCGCGTCGGTCGTGCTCTTCTCTACCGTCGCCGTCGCACAGGGCATGCCCATGCACGCCAGCATCGCCGCGGCCAAGGGGGCCGTTGAAGCGCTTGCGAAGAGCCTCGCCGCCGAATGGGCGCCCGCGATCCGCGTTAACGTCATCGCGCCTTCGCTCACCGATACCCCGCTGGCCGGCGCGCTATTGAATTCTGAACTCAAGAAGGAAGCCGCCGCGAAACGTCACCCGCTCCAGCAGGTCGGGCGTTCGGAGGATATCGCCACGCTCGTCACGCACCTGCTTTCCGGCCACGCACGTTTCATGACCGGGCAGGTGCTCCATGTGGACGGCGGCTTATCTTCGGTGCGCACTTTCTAAAGGCACAAAAAACCCGGATGCCTCGCGGACCCGGGTTTGCAGGGAAGTTTTCGTTCCGCTTAGATCAGCATCAAGGCGGGTTCTTCGAGGAGCTGTTTGAGCGCCTGGAGGAACTGAGCGGCATTGGCACCGTCGACCACGCGGTGGTCGCCCGAGAGGCCGATCACCATGCGGTGGCCGATCACCAGGCGGTCATGCGCGTCGACGACCGGCTTCTTGATGGTCGCGCCGACGGAAAGAATCGCGGCGTTCGGCACATTGATGATGCCGAAAAAGCCCGTGACCCCGTACATGCCCAGATTGGTGACCGTGAAGGTGGAGCCCGACATTTCGTTCGGCGTGAGTTTCTTCGCGCGGGCCTTACCGATGAGGGCTTTCGCTTCAACGGCGATATCCTTGAGCGTCTTCGCGTGGGCGTCGCGGATCACCGGGGTGACCAGGCCGTCTTCGAGGGCGACTCCGAAGGAGAGATGGACGGCGCCGTGGGTGCGGATACTTGTGCCGGCCCAGGAAGCGTTGACCGCGGGGACGCGGCGGAGAGCCTCGGCGGAGGCTTTCAGGATGAAGTCATTCACCGAGAGCTTGATCGCACCTTCGCCGCCGGCTTCGGCGAGCCGCTTGTTCAGCGATTCGCGCATGGCCATGAGCGGTGCGGCGTCGACTTCGACTTCCAGGTAGAAATGCGGCACCGTGATCTTTGACTCCAGGAGGCGACGGGCGATCGTCTGGCGCATGCCGCCCACCGGGACGTCGGCGTCGGGCTGGATGCCTTTGCCGTCGGCGGGCGGAGCCACGGCGACATTGATCGGGCCGGACGGAGCGGAAGCGACAGGGGCCGAAGCGGCCGCCGCAACATCACGACCGACGACGCGGCCACCGGGGCCGGAGCCGGCGAGGGTGGCGACATTGAGGGCGGCTTTTTCAGCCATGCGCTTGGCGTAAGGTGAAGCCTTGGTGCGCGAAGCATCGGACTGAGCGGACGGTGCGCCGGAGGATGCGGGAGCGGCCGGCACGCAGCTCACGTCGGTCTTCTCGGGGATCGCCGGGACGGCGGTCGCGGGAGCCTTGGGGGCGGGGGCAGCGGAGGGCTCAGGGGCGGCTTCGCCCTTCTTGCCGATGGCGCAAATCGGTGCGCCGACAGGCAGCTGCGTGCCGGACGGGGCGTAGATCTTGAGGATCGTGCCGGGCACCGTGCAGGAGAGTTCCATCGTCGCCTTGTCGGTTTCGACTTCAGCCAAGATGTCGCCGAAGGCCACTACTTGGCCTTCCTTGATGTTCCATTTCACCAAAGTCCCCACCGACATCGTGTCGGAGAGCTTCGGCATATCGATAATTTCAGCCATCGGATTTGAGAGTGGGGATTAGGCGAGGACCTTGAGTGCTTCGGCGACGACGCGTTCGACGTTAGGCATCTGCAGGTCTTCCATGCGTTTGCAGTAGATCTGCGGAGCATCGATGGAGGACACGCGGTGAATCGGGGCGTCGAGTTCGTCGAACGCCTTCGACTGGATGAGGTAGGCCACTTGGGCGTCGACGCCACAAAAGGGCTTGTTCTCTTCGACCAGCAGGGCGCGGTGCGTCTTGCGGACGGAGGTGAGGATAGTCTCCTCGTCGAGCGGGCGGATGGAGCGGAGGTCGACGACCTCGACGCTGACGCCGTGCTCCTTCTCAAGAATCTCGGCGGCCTTCAGGCTCGTGATCACCGCGCGCCCGTGGGCGACGATCGTGAGGTCAGTGCCCACGCGCTTCACGTCGGCGACGCCGAGTGGCACGATATAGTCTTCATCCGGCACTTCGCCCTTATCGTTATAAAGAATCGTATTCTCCATCACGTACACCGGGTCGTTGTCGCGGATGGCGGCCTTCATCAGGCCTTTGGCGTCATAGGGGGTGGCCGGGCAGACGACCTTAATGCCGGGGTGGGAGGCGAGGATGGCCTCGGGCGTGTGTGAGTGGGTGGCGCCGACGTTGGTGCCGCCGTTAGCCGGACCGCGGATGACGATTGGGCAGTTAATGAGGCCGCCAGACATGTAGCGGATGTTGCCGGCGTTGTTCACGATTTGGTCGAAGGCGACATACGAGAAGGACCAGAACATCAGCTCCATCACGGGACGGATGCCGAGCATCGAGGCGCCGATGCCGAGGCCGATGAAGCCCGCTTCGGAGATCGGGGTATCGACGATGCGCTTCGGGCCGAACTCCTTGAGGAGGCCCTCGGTCACCTTATAGGCGCCGTTGAACTGGGCGACTTCTTCGCCCATGATGACGACCTTGTCGTCGCGTTTGAGTTCTTCGCGCATCGCGGCGCGCAGCGCCTCGCGGTAGGAAATGACAGCCATGAAAGTGTGTGCGAAGAGGGTTTATTCGAAGATGATGGTACCGCGACTGGTGGTCTTCGGCCCGCGGTTGTCTTCTTCCCAGTAGATGTGCTTTGTGATGTCGGCGACCGTGGGGTCGGGTGATTCATCGGCGAAGACGGCGGCCTTGTCGGCTTCGGCCATGGCTTCCTCGTTGATCTTCTGGGAGAGTTCTGGCGTCAGCACCTTCTCGCGAAGGAGTTCCTGCTCGAAGAGGAGCACGGGGTCCTTCTTATCGCGGTATTCCTTGATTTCTTCCTTATCGCGGTAGGTCTTGTCCGGGTCGGCCATCGAGTGGCCGAAGTAGCGGTAGGTGAAAATCTCCAGGACGGTAGGCTTGGATTCTTCGTGGGCGCGCTTCAGGGCTACGGCGGTCTTGGCGCGGACTTCATAGACGTCGTGGCCGTTGACGACATCCCAGGCCATGTTGTAGCCTTCGGCACGCTTGGCTAGGCAGCCCGGGTGGGCGGTGGAGCGCTCCTGGGAGGTGCCCATCGAATAGCCGTTGTTTTCGACGACGAAGATGACGGGGAGATCCCAGAGCGAGGCGAGGTTGTAGGCTTCATGGACGGCGCCTTGGTTGACGGCACCGTCTCCCATGTAGGCGAGACAGCTGCCCTTGAGGCCCATGTATTTGACGGCGTAGGCGAGTCCGGTTCCGAGGGGGGCTTGGCCGCCGACGATGCCGTGGCCACCCCAATAGTTCTTGTCGGGGGCGAAATAGTGCATCGAGCCTCCTTTGCCTTGGGAGCAGCCGGTCACGCGCCCCGTCAGCTCGGCCATACACTCATTCATGCCCATGCCGACCATCAGGCCGTGGCCGTGGTCGCGGTAACCGGTGATGATATGATCATGTTTGCCCAACAGGGAGATAGTCCCAGCGGCGACGGCCTCCTGGCCGACATAAAGGTGAAGAAAGCCCCCGATCTTACCCTGCTGGTAGATTCGGATGCAGCGTTGCTCGAAATGGCGGATACGAGCCATTTTGGTGTAAAGGGCGAGTTTGTCGGCCTTTGACATGGCCGCGTTGACGGGATCTTTGGCGTAGTCCGAAGGGCCAGCGGGGCGCTTCAGGGATTCCGGATGGGTAAGGACAGCGGGCTTGGCCACGGTAGTTCGTTTGGTTTGATTGGAGAGGTCTAGCAGGGAAGGTCAAGCGTCCCCTCCCTTGGGCTCAATTTGCCTTGACCCGCCTTGCCGCCCCCCTCCCTTTTTGTCTATCCTGTGTCCGTCACCGGATAGACCCCTTTATATGGAAGAGACCCACGAGGCTTTGGCCCGAGAATTCACCGTCCAGAACCGCATGGGCATCCACACCCGCCCGGCGGCTCAGATCGTCCGTCTGGCCAACCGCTATCCGGATGTCGATATCACCGTCTCAAAGGATGAGGAGTCGGTCAACGGCAAGAGCATCATGGGGCTCATGATGCTCGCCGCCGGACAGGGCTCGATTCTCCGCTTCTCCGTCCGGGGCAAGGATGCCGCCGCGCTCCTGGGCGAAATGGATGCTTTGTTCACCCGCAAGTTTGACGAATCCTGAACGCCATGTACGCCCTCCTCGCCTCGCTGTTCATTCTCGCCGCCGGTGAGGTCGCGCCTCCGCCGCCCCCGCCGGTGCCGGACGCGGAGGTCGTGCGCTACCTAAAGCCAGGAGAGGCCGTCGAGTGGAACAACGCTCTGCGTCTGACGCAGCAAGGTGAGCTTCGCGCCAAGCAGGGTAATAGCATTATGGCGACCAGCCTCGCGGCGGCAGCCGGCAGTAAGGCGCCCAAGGTCGGCGGCCTCACGGAAACTCCGGAGCAGATCAAACTTCGCGCCCAGAAGATCATCGATGAAGGGACCGCCCAGATTCAACAAGCCGCGCCCTCATTGGTGCGTCTGCGTTTGGCTGCGGCCGTGCGCGCCGCCGAAAGCCTCAAGCCGATTTCCTTCTCCGTCGACCTCGTCCAGAAGGGTTGGGCTCCGGCGATCGCGCAGTCAGCGAAGAGACTGGAAGCTCAGGCCCGCGGACTAGGCTTCCAGCATGTGCACGTCATCGGCGCGGTGAGCGTCTCCTCCGAGCGGAAGATTTCCCGCCCCGTGGCCTTTACGGAAGACATCCGCGGCGGGATGAAGCTGAGCGAGGCCAATGTCTTGGCGTCGGCTCCGTCCACGGGTTACCGTTATTCTTTGCCGTCCGCCAAGGAGCGCCCGACGTTCTCGCGCGAGGTCGCCGCGCCGGTCTCGGCCAATCAGATTGCCCTCGTGTGGGGAGAGTTCTATTCGATCGCCGCCGATGACACCTATGGGCTGATGTTCATCCGGATGGCAGATGCCTATTCGATGAAGGTCATCGCCTCGGAGGCCGCCTTTGTGACGACCGCGCCGCCTGCGGCCGGAGCGTCGGCGGTGGTTTGTAATTTCACACTGAACGACGCCCGGAACTTCATTCCTCGCCTGGGCCAGAGCGGTGAATGGATCCTTGGCTACGACGCGCAGAGCGATCCGCTGGGCGCTGCCTTGCTCACGCATCTCTGCGTCACGCAGACCAGCGTGGGCATTGGTGCCGCCTCCTATTTCATCGCCGCCACGGGCTCGGGTGTCGCGGGCAACGAAGGCTACAAGGCCAAGTGGGGCGTCGAGGCGGTCACCGGCGGCGCGGGCATTTCCTATCAGGTGCGTAGCACTCCTCTCGGTGCGGGTGCGATCGAGGTAGGCCGGCTGGCCCTCGGATTCAAGGCCGCGGGCGCGAAGTGATCAGGCGCCCGTTTTGCGGGCCGCCTTCATCTCCGCGAGCGTCGTGCGCTTGAGCTTCTTCACTTTCGCGGCGGTGAGCAATTGGTGGGGGCGCGTCATGCGATCGATGAAGAGCACGCCTTGGCAGTGGTCATGCTCATGCTGCACGCATCGGGCGAGCAGGCCTTCGCATTCGAGGATATGCGGGGCGCCTTCGGCGTCGCGGTAGCGCACGATCGCGCGTTCAACGCGTTCGACGTCGCCGGTGATGCCAGGAAAGGAGAGGCATCCTTCGGTGTAGGTCTCCGGCTCGCCGGCGGGGACGGTCACCGTCGCGTTGGCCAGCAGCATCGGCATGATGTCCGCTGGTTCGCAGGGCTTGCCGTCGAGTACGGGCAGGAAGTCTTCGTCCTTCACGTTCATGACGAAAAGTTGCAGCGAGAGCCCGACCTGCGGGGCGGCCAGACCGATGCCCTTGGCCGTGCGCATGGCGCCCAGCATTGCTTCGCCCAGCGAGCGCAGGGCCGGACCGAATTCCCGCACAGGGTCGCCCTTGGCCCGAAGGATCGGGTCGCCGTAAGGGCGGATGGTGAATTCAGCCATGGCTTCTGGTTACATGCTCGGCGGAGCGGGGAAAGCGAAAAGCATCAGGCCTTGGGGCCGTAGTCCCCCTTCTCGCAGGTGCGCACAAAGGTTTCCGCCCGTTTGCGCAGGCCGTTCCATTTCTCGCGGAGCGATTGGGATTCGTCGGGCGTGATGCGGTGATCTTCGATGGCATCGACGACTTCCGCGATCAGCAGGCCGAATTCGCGGACAAGGGCGTTGGCCGCTTTGTCGAGGCCGGCCGGAGGGGATGCCGGATCATCGACGGTGAATTGGCCGCCGGCTCGTTGCGCGATCCAGTCGGCGATGCGGGTGTCGCCAGTGGCTTCGATCAGGATGGCGGTGCGCTCGAGCGGATTAGGATGGCCACTGCCTTTTTCCGCCGGCTCGCGCCACTTGTAGAGCATCGAGGTCGAGACACCGAGTTTCTTCGCGACTTCGGCGTGGGCTTTCTGTTGGGCGCCTTTGGAGCGGTCCGCCGCGGCGCCTACTTTGAGCAGTGCGTCCTGGAGGACGAGGTGAGCTTCTTTCACGTGGGTGCGCCGGGGGGCGGGCGGTTTCTTGGGCATGACCCAGATTAGGGTCGCGGCGGTCATGCCTGCAAGCGAGACGGCGCCAGATAGTATATTTTAAGAAGGTTTTTATAGGGCTTCGTTTTCAGAAAAGGTTGGAAAACCGACAGTGCCCCTCCAACTTGGGTCCTATGTCGATGTTCGCCGCGCATTCCGCCGAAGTTTCTCTCGTGGTGCCCGTCGGTCTGCTCGTCGCCGGGTTGGTGCTGATCGGAGCGGAGTTCTTTTTGCCCACCGTGATTCTGGGATTTCTCGGGGCCGTGGTGTCTTTCTACGGCATCTATCTCTCGGCGGAGGCCGGTGCCGGAACCTGCGCCCTGCTCTCCACGATTTTCGTGGTGGTGCTCGCCTTGGAGTTCTTCGCCTTCCGCCGTTTCCTGCCGCACACTTCGATCGGCCGCTCGATGATCAACTCCAGCAGCAACGCCGGGTCGGCGGTGCCGGCCGCGGCTGGTTTCGCCGTCTATGTGGGCAAGACCGCCGTCGCTTCGACGGCCCTCGCCCCTTCGGGCACGATCGAAATCGAGGGAGTTCTGGTCGAGGCCTTCTCCCTTGATGGCTTCGTCGATCGCGGCGCCTCGGTCATCGTCACCGAGGCCGCCTCCGGTCGAGTCACCGTCCGGCGCGTCCGCTAAATTTCCCATGCCCGAACAAATGACTAATATTATTCTCTTCGTGGCGGCAGGTGCCCTGCTGCTGCTCGTCCTGTTCCTGCTTTCGTTCCTCGCCGTCTGGGTGCGCGCGCGCCTGGCGGGGGCCGAGGTCGGGCTCTTCGACCTCGTCGGCATGCGCCTGCGCGGCGTGCCTTACACCGTGATCGTCGACGCTAAGATCGCCGCGACCAAGGCCGGCCTCTCGGTGGACGTCGAGAAGATTGACGCCCACTACCTTGCCGGCGGCAACATTGTCCAGACGGTGCAGGCGCTCATCGCCGCCCAGAAAGCCGGCCTGCATCTTGATTGGAACCGCGCCTGCGCAATCGACATCGCGACCCGCGGTACGAACAAATCCGTGCTCGAGGCCGTGCTCACGTCCGTTAGCCCGAAGGTGATCGATTGTCCGAATCCGGCCAGCGGCCGCACCACCATCGACGCCGTCGCCAAGGATGGCATCCAGGTGAAGGTGAAGGCGCGTGTGACGGTGCGCACCAATCTCGACCGTTTTGTCGGCGGCGCCCAGGAGGAGACCATTATTGCCCGCGTCGGCGAAGGCATCGTGACCACGATTGGCTCTTCCGAGAGCTATAAGGTCGTGCTCGAGAACCCGGACCGCATTTCCAAGACCGTGCTTGAGCGTGGTCTCGACGCCCACACCGCTTACGAGATCATGTCGATCGACATCGCCGACGTGGACGTGGGCGACAACATCGGCGCGATGCTCCAAGAGGCGCAGGCCAACGCCAATAAGAACATGGCGCAGGCCCAGGCTGAAATCCGCCGTGCCGCCGCTGTCGCCCTTGAGCAGGAAATGCGCGCACGCGTCGAAGAGATGCGCGCGCGTGTAGTCGAAGCTGAAGCCCAGATTCCGCAGGCTCTCGCCGACGCGCTGCGTTCCGGCCGCATGGGTTACATGGATTTCCAGCGCCTCGAAAACCTTCGTTCCGACACCGAGATGCGCAAGGGCATCGCCGGTGACGGTCCGGTGCCGGGCGCCAAGGCCTAACTGTGGAGCCGGTTTTATTCATCAAGGTTGTCATCGCGCTGGCCGCCGGGGTGGCCTGGGTGGTCGGCAAGATCAAGATGAGTTCCGACCAGCCGGCGCCCCTCGCGTCTGCGCCGCCGCCCTTGGTGCGTCGAGCACGTCGGGTTCGTTCGGCCCCGGTAAAAATCCTGGCTGCACCGACTCCCGTTGTTCCTGTCGTCGCAGCCCCGACGCACCTCGATGCCACCTCCCTCGTGGTTACTCGCCCCGCTCGAGCCCAATCGCGGGCCCAGTTCTTCGGTCGGTCCGCGCTCCGTCAGGCGATTGTCGCCCGCGAGGTGTTGGGCTTGCCGTTGGCCCTCCGCCCGCCGCGTTTTTAATCAGCGCCGGGGCGCGAAGATTCGGGCGGCCAAGTAAGGCGCCGCGCAGCAGAGGACGATGCCGGCGCCGGAAGGTACGGCCGGGAAGTAGTATGAGAGATAAAGGCCGGCGATGCCGCCGCTGAGCGCGCAGGCCACGCCCCAGGCCATGACTTGCGGGACTGTGCGGCCAAGCAGCACTCCGGTCGCCGCGGGGATGACGAAGAGCGCCGTCGTCAGCAATGCGCCGACCAGCCGCACGCATGACACCGCGCCGAGGGCGACCAATGCGAGGAGAACGACGCGCATCAATGCCGGCCGGGCGCCGAGCAGGCTCGCGTATTCTTCGTCGAAGGAGGCCAATTCGAGTTCCTTGTGCAGCAGCCGTAAGCCCAGCAGGACGATGAAAGTCGTCGAGCCGATGACGATGAGATCCGAAGATCCCACCGAGACGACGCTTCCGAATAGCAGTCCGGCGAAGTCGCGCCAGGAGTTGGCGTATTGCATCAAGGCGATACCCCCGGCGAACATCACCGAGAGCATCACGCCCACGGCGCTATCTTCACTCGTGCCCTCGCGCGAGGCGAGCCAGGCGGCGCCCGCGGCGGTGAGCAGGGCGGCGACGAGCGCCCCGGCGTAGGGCGAGATTCCTAGGAGCAGGGCGCCGATGACCCCGGGGAGGATGGAATGGGTGAGGGCGGTGCTCACGAATGCCATCCGGCGGAGCACGACGTAAGCGCCCAAGCAGGCGCAGGTGAGGCTGCTCAGCACGACGGCGAGCAGCGCGCGGGTAAAGAACGCTTCGCCCAGAGGTTCGCGGATGAGCTCAAGCATGGCGGTGGTCGTGGCCTTCGCACGCGTGATTGGTGTGAATCGTACCTCCGCGCATTTCCAGGATGCGGTCAAATCGCCCCAGGTCAGCGGGATCATGTGTCGCCATCACCACGGTGAACGCATGACCTTGCTCGAAGAGGAATGTGTCGATGATCTCGCGGCTGGCTTGATCCAGGGCGGCATAAGGCTCGTCGAGTAGCATCACTTCCGCGCCCTGTACGATGGCGCGGGCGATGAGCCCGCGTTGGAGTTGTCCGCCTGAAAGAGTATGCACGGGGCGCTCGGCCAGGTCGGCGAGCCCCATTTTAAAAAGCGCCTGATCCACGGCCGTGTCGCCGTGGAAGCACTCCTCAAACCAGCCATGATGAGCATAGGTGCCCATCTGCACGAGTCGTCGGAGGCGCAGGGGGAAGTGTTCGGTGAGGTGGGGTCGTTGCGCCAGATAGGCGATGCGTCGCTGCCCCAAGCGGGGGGGGGTCCCGGCGACCTCGACTTCGCCGGTGAATGCCGGTGTGAGGCCCGCGAGCACGCGCAGGAGTGTTGATTTGCCCGATCCATTGGGCCCGATGAGCGCCGTGCGGCAACCGCAGGGAATTTCAAAAGAGGCATCGCGGAAGGCGACGGGGCCGTCGGTGCGGGCGCGGGCGGAGAGGCTGTGGGCTTTTACCGCGAATCCGCCGCAACCAGTTTTTTCCGTCGGCGTATAGGGCAGGGTGGGGAGCAGCGCGAAAGCGGCCCGACTGATGGATTGGAAGAGCGAACTCATGGGGCGAGTAAGGCATCATGCAGCCGACGGCCGTTGCGGAGCATCATCGTGGCCCAAGTGTCGCCTTCCCTTCCTTTCGGCTGGAGTGTCTCGAAGGTCAGGCTCACGGGTGCCGCGAGGCCGGCATCCTGGGCAAGTCGTTCTGCAAAGCCGCCGGGCTGGCCTTCATCGGTCACGATGACGCGGATTTTTTCCCGGCGGATGAGTTTGAGGATTTCGGAGAAATGAAAGGCTGAGGGGTCGGCGGCTTCCGCCGTCCCGCTGGAGAGGATGGTGCCGGCGACCCGCAGGCCGTAGCGCCGGGCGAGCCATCCCAGGTTCGGATGCTGCGAGATGAAGGCTCTCCGGTCGGCGGGGAGGTCGGCGAACAGCTTGGCAAGCTTGGCGTCGACCTGGTCGATCTCACCCAGCCATGATTCATATGATTCTTTTGAATTATTAACCGGGGGAAAGCCCGTCACTTTCTTATGAAGGGTTTCGGACATTTGGCGGACTTCCCTGGGGTCGGTCCATAAGTGGGGGTCGGTACCGTTGGTTTGGCCGGCTGCATCCAGCCAGACGACTTTAGCTTCTTGGTGATTGGCGGCGGCCCAGGCTTGTAGCCAAGGCTCAAGGAGGGGGCTGATGCCGACGACTATTTCCGCCCGGTTGAGGTCTTTGACGTCGGCTGGGCTAAGTTGGAATCCGTGGATTTCGCTTCCAGGCGGGACGATTGATTTATATTTAAACCCTTGACCAATAACATGTTGAGTAATATCTTCCGTAATCGAAAAAGTGGCGACAATTTCTCCTTTCGGCAGATTCTGGGCGGAAAGCCGGAAGGCGCCGCCGAGGAGCGAGATCAGTATTATGAGGGACGGTCGCGCCACGAGCTAAGGGGGTGAATTACGAGTCCATTCCAAATGCAACATACTTGCAATTATGAATTGTTCCCATCCCGTTTTTACGTTTGCCACAAAGACACCCCAGCCTAAAAATTACCTTCCCCATGCCCCACGTCCGTGCTGTTTTTGCCTATGTAATGGCAGTCTGCCTCTCGTTGCCTGCTGCTTTTGCCCAAAGCAAGGCCGAGGGAGCGCCTGTCGCGGGCGGCAAGGCGCCCGTCTCTGTTAAGTCCGTACACTTTGATCCGGCTAAACTCGGAGGCCAGAAACATCCTTGGATTCGCATGCAGGTGGAGCTTCAGGCGAACTTCAATCCCGAGAGCAAAGAGCCCAAGGAAGGGGCCAAGAAGGCCGCTAATAAAGGTTGGGTCGACAAAGTGAAGGTCACCGTCACCCAGATTTATAAGTCTGGCACGGGGAAGGATGCCAGCGAGTTTACCTACTACCGGGCCGCGGCGACCGTTTTAACGATGGAAGTCGGGGGAAGCACGCGCTCGGTATATTTCTATCTACCCGGTGACGTTGTCGCCCGCGACCGGCTCAAGGCCACCCCTGATTATTATTATGTCCAGGTTGAGGTCGGCGGCACAGAAGTCCCCCTTTTTGATGAGCGGGGTAAGATTACCTTGGGCATGGATGCCGCCATCCATAAGCAGATTCAGGACAAGAAGCTCTTTGATGGGGCGAAGGATTTGGCTGACCGCGGGGTCGCCGCGAATACCGGTATCCTGCGCCCGCAGTTCCTTGTGCCTTATTCGATTTTCGATCAATTGCCCGCCAGTTCGCCGTCTCCCGAGTTTATCCGCGAAGACGCCGGAGCTCGCTAACCCCCTATTTATACCTTTCCTGTATGAGCCAGAAGAAGGCCACTATTGTTAATCTTGCCGCATCGAATGTCTCGGTGTCGCAGTTCACCGCCGAGTCCGGCAGCCTGGTGCTTGAGCACTTCTACGTCGAAGAAATCACCCCCGGCCTCACGGGCGACGATGAATGGTTAAACGCGGTGGTTTCCGCCCTCGGAGACCTCGTCAACGCTCACCAAATTTCGGGCCAGGTCACGGTCATCGCGCCGGCCTTCCTTCTCCTCCAGAAGTCACTCAAAGTCCCGCAGGTCGAGCGCGAGCGGCAGGCGCAGATTGTCGCCTTCGAAGCCCAGAACGCCATTCCTTATCCGCTCAATGAAGTCATCTGGGACAGCCAGGTGATTTCCTCCGATGGCGTCGAAGCCGAAGTCCTGCTGTTCGCGCTGCGCACCGAGATCGCCAGTCGCATCGCCAATCTCATTTCCGCGACGGGTCTGCGCCCGACTTCCATCCAGGCGGCCCCTTTACTCGATAGTCAGGCCTTCCGTCTCGCCGGCGGCTCGGCCACCGAGGAGGTTCTGATCATCAACATAGGTGCTCGTTCCACCACGCTCAGTTTTGTCGGCCCCGGCGGCGTCAACATCCAGTCCGCCACGAACATCGGCGGCAACCTGCTGACCCAGGGTGTTTCCGATAACACCGGTCAGCCTTTTGCGACCGCGGAGGCAATCAAGGTGGGCTATTTCTCCGGCGTCATTCACCTCGCCGAGTCCGATCCGCAGGTGGCGATCCTGCAGGCCAACTCCCAGACTTTCATTCGCCGGCTTGCGCAGGATATCAACCGCCGCCTCATCAATGTGCGCCGCGGCACCAACGGTCGCCAGCCAGCCCGGATCCTTGTCACCGGCCGCGGCTCGCAGGTGCCTGGTCTCGCCGAGCAGCTTTGCGAAACCCTTCGCCTGCCGGTCGAGCAGTTCGACCCATCGTCCGTCGTCATTCTGGGCGCGGAAGTCACCACGGACACCGTGCAGCGAGCCAAGTACCAGATTTCCGAGGTCGTGGGCGAAGCCGCCCGCCTGATTCTTTCCCAGTCCACCGGCGTTAACCTGGTCCCGCGCGATATCGCCGCCCAGCAAGCCTTCGACGCCCGCAAGCCGCTGCTGCTCGTGGCCGCTTTCCTCGCGGCCATGGCTCCCTTGCCGGTCTATCTGGCTTTCAGTGCCGCCGTTGATCAGAACCTGGAGAAGGTCGCCGTGCTGAGCGCTCGGCAGATGGAACTTTCCGCTCACCGAAATTCGCTCAACGACTCGCGCAAGAAGGCGCAGGAATATCTCGCCGTCAGCAAGGAGCTCGAGTCGGTTGTCTTGAATCGTTCGAACTGGCCGGCGTTCTTGGGCGACCTCCAGGCCCGCGTCGGTTCATGCAAGAACACCTGGATTGAAGAACTTCATGTGAAGTATGAGACGCTCCCGGCGCCCGCCCCTGTCGAAGGTCAGCCTCCGCCCGCCCCGGTGGTCGTCACCAAGGTCGTCGTCACCGCCCGCTTCCTTTTCACCGAGGTTCCCTTTGATCTCAAGCAGCACAACGCGAAGGTCATGAGTCAGCATCGCTCTCAGCTCATCGATGCGGTCCGGAAGTCGCCTTATGTCAGTTCGGTCCCCGGCGACGAAATCCACGTCTTCGCCGATCCTGCTCATTCCCCGAAAGTAACTTTCACCTTGGTCATCCAGAAGGACAAGGCCCTCTAAGTCATGGACAATTTCAAAAAGAACCCCGGCTTCTTCGCCGGCATCATCCTCGCCGCCGCGATTTTCCTCGGCGGAGCGATTTTCTCCTACCTCGCTTACGCCGCCAAATCAAAGGCAGACGCAGCGTTGGTTAAGGCGTCAGCTGAAACCAGCCGTCTCCTTAAGGGACATGAGCTCGCTCCTGGCTCCGCCCCGATTTCGCTCACTGCCGATAATGTCAAGAAGTCGGTCGAAGACCTCGCCGAGCTTACCGGACATATCTCGGCGCTCCGCACCAGCATCGCCGGCAACCCTGATCTCGCCATCCGCGGCAAGAGCACGAGCAACGCCGCCGACCTGAGTTCACTTCTCCGTCAGTCCGTCGATGACTGGCGCAAACTGGCACACGACCAGGATATCAAGATGCTCCCCAACGAGCCCTGCGATTTTGGTTTCCGCCGCTACATCCGCAATCAGGGCACTTCCCCGAAGCGCGAGTTCCAGCACGTCGACCAGCAGCGTTTGATCGTTGATTACCTTTTCCGTCAGCTGGCGGAATCTCGCCCGGCTGGCTCCCCCCTCTTGCTTGAATCTATCGATCGCGAGCCGATCGAAACATTCACCCTTATTCCTGAAGGCAAGCCGGGCGCCGGCACTTACGGGCCGGAAGCTGATGGCTCCCGCAATGAGGCCGACGAATTCGCCCCCGTGCGCACGTTTGACCGACGCAACCAGGTGGAGACCCTTTCCTTCCGCGTGCGCTTCGTCGGTTATACGCCTACGCTTCGCACCTTCGTGAACAAGGTCCGTAATTCCGGCCGCCCCTTCGCCATTACTTTGGTTGAGGTAGGCGCCACGACCAAGGAGATCGAAAAACTTCTGGGTGCCGCCACCGCTGCCACCTCCGCCGCCGCGCCGGCCGCCGCCCCCGCCGGCAACGGTTTCTTCGGCGCGGAAACTGTCGAAGCGCCGGTCGCCAATGCTACGACTGGTAAGCTCGGCGCCGCCGCTACTCCTGCCGAGGATAAGCGTCCGCTGGCCCTTCCTCGCAAGCCCTCCGCCTTCGTCGTGCAGGTCGATTACCTTTCCATCCCGGAGGAGAAGCCTGCCAGCTCTCCTGAGGGCGAACCCAAGAAATAAGAGCTCCTAGGACATGAATTCTCGTAAGGACATCCTTCTCATCGCCGCCGGAGCCTTGCTGCTTTGCATAGGCGTGTTCGCCTACCTTGGCCTCCAGCTGGGCATGTTTCCCGGCATCATCCGGCCCATCGTCATTGATAACGTCGATGAGAAGGCCGCGCTGATCCGACAGCTCAAAGAGCAGCCCCCGCAGGGTGCGGTGTACCCGTCTTCCCCTCTCGCCTCGCTCGAGGACAATGTGAAGGATTGGCTCAGCCCCGAAGAGAACGACGACAATTGGGATTACGACCTTTTCACGACCATCGACGTCGTCTGGGATGCCTCTATTAAGGATTATGTGCCCCGCAGCCGTAAGGCCGAGGTGCTGCCCCCGTTTGGCATCAGTTTGGTGTCCGTCGGTCATCCGACCTACCCCTTTATTGTTATCGAGACAATCCTGCCCCGTAACGCCAAAGAGGAAGACCGCCTGTTCACGCTTCAGAATATCAAGACCAAGCAGTACATAGAGGGCTGTAAGCTGAATAAGCCGATTCCGGATGCCCCCTACCTCACGCTTAAGGCGTTCAAGGTGGTGAAGGATAAGGACGCTGATGGTATCATCACCGTGCGCCAGGTGCTGACCGTGGATGACCGCCAATTTGGACAGATTGTCGATATCGACGACATTAAGCCCCTCGAATTCGCCGGCCGGACTGACATCGTTATCGCTTCCGCGAGCGAGCCAGGCTGGACCAAGACGCTCCACTTGGTGGGCGAGAAGTTTACCTACAATCAGGCCGTCTACACCGTCAAAGAAATTGACTTAGCATCCAAGACGGTGACTTTTGATAAGCACTTCGCTCCTAACCCCAAGAAGCCGAAGAAGACGTTTAGCGAGGCACTCTCTGTGCCTGCGCCTCCGCCTCCCCCTCCCCCTAAGCCTAAGACTAAGCCCCCCACCGTCGAAAAAACCCCCACCAAGAAATAACTTTTCAAAGCCCCAAACTCATGAAAAACCTCCACCGTTCGCAGCTCGCTTGGGCCGCACTCGCCATTGCCCTCGCCGCCGGCTCGCTGGTCGCGCAGGACGGCGACCCCCAGGCGCGTAAGCGCCAGTTCCTCGTCGAAGCCCTCAAGGCTCGCGACGAAGGTAATCTCCAGGCTGCCCAGGATAAGTTCGAGCAGATCATTCAGATTGATGCCGATGACCAAGGTGCCAAGGAGGGCCTCGCCTCAGTGAAGGCTTCCATGGCCGCCGCCGACGCTGCCAAGAAGGCCGCCGACGAGCCCGCCGCCAAGCCGGCCAGCGCCCTTGAGGACGTCGCCACGACGCACGAGAAACTCTTTGCTGAAGTGGCTCAGGCCATTGATGCCGCCAAGAAGCAGGCCGCCGACGGTCAGTTTAAGGCCGCCCTCGAACGCCTCGACGGTGCTAGCGGCGCCATCGCCGGTCTCCCGGACACCCCTGCCAGCCAGAAGGTTCGCGATAGCCTCGTGATCGCGAAGCAGGAAATCAACGTTCAGCGCGAAGCTGGCGACAAGGGTGGCGACAATGTCGCTCGTGAAGAAGTGCAGCGCCTCGCCACGGCCAGCGCCACGAGCCTTCGCAAGAGCGAAGACGCTCTTTCTGCGGCCGAAAGCCTCATCCGTAAGGGTGATGCTGACTCCCTCGACAAGGCCTCCAATGAGATCGACCGGATCACCCAGGAGCTCGGGCCTGACTCGCTGGTCAACAAGGACCTGAAGGCTCGCGCCAAGGACGATAAGGGCTCGGCCATCGCCCGTCGTGCGCTCATCGCCATCGAAGCCCGCGACATTCCCCGCGCGGAGTCGCTCTTGCGTGATTACGAAAAGCTCAAGGGTTCCGAAGACCCCAGCGTCGTTCGCCTGAAGAAGGAATACGCCGCCAAGCGCAATAACCCCTCCTACCGCAGCGTCGACGAAATCTCCCCCGGCCTCCGCGCCAAGGATGAGAAGGTCAATGATCTCTTAGTCAAGGGCCGTGCCCGCTACCTCTATGGCGACTATCAGGGTGCTCTCGATTCCTATCGCGAAGTCCTGCAGTACCAGCCGAACAATTCCGAGTCCAAGGCCTACCAGGTCCGTATCCGCCAGATGCTTTCGGAGAACTCCGGCCAGTGGAACCGCGGCGTCACCAAGGGCAAGCTCCTCGAGCTCCTCGATGAAACCTGGAAGTTACCCGAAGTCTTCAATCGTGAAAACACGAAGCAGGATCTCGGCAACTCCGCTGACCCTGTCATCGACAAGATGAAGTCGATCCTGATTCCGGACCCCGGCTTCACCGTCCGCGATCAGCCCCTCGAGCGCGCTCTCCAGAGTCTCGTTCAGGCTTCTCAGAACTATGACAAGGACCAGAAGGGCGTGAACATCGTCCTCCTTGATCCCGCGAACAAGAACCCCAGCGTCAGCATCCAGCTTAAAGGCGTTTCGGTCTACCAGTGCCTCGAGTACGTCTGCAAGCGCGTTGGTTTTAGTTTCTCCGTCAGCTCCGGAGGCATCATCGAAGTCCGCGAGGATTCCGGCGACAGCCTCCTGGAAACGGAAATCTACCCCCTCTCGACGGCTGCTGTTCTTAAGATGACTGGCCTGAGCGCCAGCGGTAGTGCCCCGGCCGCCGGTGGTGCCGCCGGTGGTGCCGCCGCCAGCCCCTTCGGTGGTGCCGCCGCCAGCGCCGCAGGTGCCGGCGATGGCCAGCGCCCCGAAGAAGTCGCAATCAAGAACTTCCTTACCCGTTCGGGCGTCGCCTTCGAACCGCCCGCCACGCTGTCCTATGACGGCACGAACCTCATCGTCTACCAGAGCCGTAAGAATCTGGACCGTGTGAAGAACATCATCCGTCGCTACTCCGACATCAAGCAGGTCCACATCGAGGCTAAGTTCATCGAAGTGGAACAGAAGATGCTCAATGAGCTCGGCGTGAACTGGACGGTCGGCTCGGCGGCAGCCCCGATTGCGCAGACGGGTCTCCGTTCGATTAACTCCGTGTTCAAGACGAACAATGGCCCTGCCCCGGCCTTGAACGTCAGCGGTACCGCCGCCACGACCCCTGGCAAAGCTGACAGCTACGATATCTCTCCGCCCACGATGCCTGGAGGCGTCAACCTCGGCGGTACCGCCCAGACTTTCAGTAATAAGGTCGGCGTGCTCGGCCAGTATGACCTCAGTGTCATGATCCGTGCGATTGAAGAAAATGAAGGCAGCGACCTGATGTCCTCCCCGAGCTTGACCGTCCTCGACGGTAAGACCGCGGTCATCAAGGTGGCCCAGCTGCTCCGCTATCCGCAGGCTTACGGCGACACTCAGTCCAACGTCGGTACCTCCGCTTCGACTGGCACCACTACGGGTGGCGGTTCCGCGGGTGTGACCATCACGGCCGGCACTCCCCAGGACTTCACCGTCCAGGAAGTCGGTGTGACGCTCGAAGTCACCCCTACCGTCGCGGCCGATGATTCCATCGCCCTCAACCTGAAGCCGAAGGTGACTGAATTCGAAGGTTTCGTCGAATACGGCGGCACCTCGATCGCTATCTCTGCCGGCACGACGGTCGTCGTTCCTTCGGGATTCTTCCAGCCGATCTTCAGCACCCGTGAAGTGACCACCGACGTCACCGTCTTCGACGGCGCCACGGTTGTCATCGGTGGCCTGACCCGCGAAGAAGTGAAGACGGTTGAAGACCGCGTCCCTGTCCTGGGTTCGATTCCGATTATCGGCGCGGCCTTCCGCTCCAGCGGCAAGACGATTCAGAAGAAGAGCCTCATGGTCTTCGTCACCGCTAACCTGGTTTCCCCGGGCGGCGCCACCCTCCGCAGCACTCACCCCGGCATGCGCGCTGGTTCGACTTTCTCGAACCCCACGCTCATCTCCCCGGGCGGCGCAGTCTACCGCGAGCCGATCGAAGTTGCTACCCCTGCGGCGGCCGCTCCGAAGGTCATCGAAGAGCCTGCCAAGTAAGCGCCGACCTCATCGTCTCCCGAACAGGCCCGCCATTTGGCGGGCCTGCTTTTTTCTCGATGGTGCCGCCGACCTCTCTGACAATCCGTGCATGCGCTGGATGCTTGTCGACGGCTTCAATCTGGTTTTCCGGAGCCACTTCGCCATGGAGCGGTCCAATCTTCGCCGTCAGACAGATCAGTTTCCGACCGGAGCCCTGCACGGCTGGATGAAGTCGTTGTTGGATCTACGCGAAGGCGAGAAGCCGGATCGCAGCATCGTCTTTTTTGACCTCGGCGGCTCGGATCGCCACTTGGCAGCGTTGCCTGAATACAAGGCGCAGCGCGATGACACCCCGGAAGATATTGTCCTGCAGATTCCGGAGATCAAGCGACTGACTTCCTTGCTGGGTTTCCAGGTGATGGAGCAGAGGGGAGTCGAAGCGGACGATCTGATTGCGACCGCGGTGCGTCGGCTGACGGCCGACGGCCACGAGTGTATCATCGTCAGTGCGGACAAGGATTTCGGTCAGTGCGTGGGAGGCAAGGTCCTGCAGCTGGCCCCGCCGCCGACGGCCAATCCCGCGCTGGGCTGGCGCCGACTCGATGCCGCCGCCGTCACGGAGAAGTTCGGAGTGCCGCCGGAACGCATCGCCGACTACCTCGCCTTGGTCGGGGACGCGGCGGATAATATTCCAGGGCTCCGCGGTGTCGGCCCCAAGACCGCCGTCAAGTGGCTGACCGAGCACGGCGACCTTGAGGGTGTTCTCTCTGCCACGGATACCATTGAGCCGGAGCGTTTCCGCGAGCAGATCAAAACGGAAGCCGAACGTATCCGTGGCAACCTCAAGCTGGTCACCTTCCAGACGGATTTCGCCTTTGAGCCAGGTTTGCCCGTCACGGAAGATATCAGCGCGACAGAAGCGTTTCTGATGGAGATGGAGATGCATTCGACGCTGCGACGCTATCAGTCGAAGCACGGCCGCGCCGTGGCTCCCGAGCCTGCGTTGCCTCGTTTGGTGGTGCCGCCGGTCAAGAAGTCCGCCCCGCCCGCTGAGCCGAGCCAGGGCGAGTTATTCTAGGCAACAAAAAGGCCCGCAAGCAAAGGCGGGCCTTAGGTTTAAGCCTTCGCAGAAAGGCTTAGTTCTTCTTTTCGACGATGCGCTTCTCGGCCTTGGGGGCTTCGATGCTCACCGGGGCGACCTGGGCGGCAGCCTGCTGCTGGGCGTTGGCGAAGAGATTCTGAACCTGGTTCACTTCTTCCTGGTTGAGCAGGATGACGAACTTGGATTCCAGGACTTCGATCTCGTAATTGTGCGTGATCGAGTAGCCTACGCTTTCGGCCATCTCCTTGTTGCCCTTTTCGAGCAACTCGGCGGTCTGGTCGAGCTGGGTTTTGATGCGGGCCTTTTCTTCTTCGTTGGTCGAGCGCTTGAGGAGCTCGGTCAGCTGGAGGAAGGCGTCGCGGCGGGCTTGGAGGACTTTGGCGAACTGGTCAAACTGGACCACGAGATCGAGGCCGCGGATTTCAGCGGTCTGGAGGAGGCGGCGGTCGCCACGGATGACGAGCTGCTCTTCCTTGAAGCCCTTGTCCGAGCGGGCCTTGGCGGCCTCTTCTTCGTTCACGATGGCGAAGAGGCGCAGGGCGGTGTTGACGAACGTCGTCTGGCGGTTGGCGAGGGCGGTGATGGTGAAGCCCCAGACCTTGACGAACACGCCGTCCTTTTCATTGAAGTCTTTCACTTCAGCTTCAGCGACTTTGACCAATGCGTCGCGCTCAACCGTCGTGAGGGCGGTCTGGATGCGCTGCTGAAACTGCTGGATGCGGCCGAGCTGCTGGCCGAGGGTGCCGAGTTCCTGTTGGAAGCGGGCAAGGGAGCCTTGGTTGGCAATGGTGAGGACGACGCGTCCGAGGTTCTGTCCGAGCGGGATGAGCTCGATGACCGGACCCTTGGGGGCTTCGGCAGGAGCAGCGGGGGTGTCGGTGGCGGTAGGCATTTTAGTGCTTAGGTTTGGGGTGGGGTAAGGGGGGCAGGATTACTTCTTTTCCGGCTCGCTCTTGGCGGGGCTAGTCTTGGCGTCGATGGCCTTCTTTTCTTCTTCCGTGATCTGGACGGCGAGCTTGGCTTCAGCTGGGAGGGTGATGTTTTCGGAGGGGTAGTCGAAGCCACGGGCCTTCTTGAACTCTTCGAGGCTCTTGTTGAGCTCGTCTTGGACTTCCTTGATGGCCTTCTCGACCTTCTTCTTGTCGTCGTCCTTGGTCAGCTTGGGCTGGAGGTCGATGAGTTGCTGAAGCTGGGCCTTGGTGTCGACGATGCGCTTCAGCGAGATCTGGAAGGTTTCGACCTCAACCTGGCCAGCGATGGTGTCCTTGATGAGGAACTTCTTGTCGCCGGCGATGATTACGGAATCGGGCTTAAAATCCTTGGCGGCCGAGATTTTGGCGTGGTCCTCATTGGAGAGAGGTACGGCGAAGAGAGCCTTGGTCGGGATAAACTGGAAGGGGCGGTCGATGCTGAAGCCGTTGTAGAGCTTACCCATCGATTCATTGTCGCCCTTGAGCTTGGCCTGCTTGGCGGCGATGTCGTGACCGCGGGCTTCGCGCTCCGGTGTGGTCAGAGCGTTATCGAGGAACACTTGGAGCTTCTTAAGCTCTTCGAGCTCCTGTGAGAGGAGCTGGATGTTGCGCTGGAAGGCGAGGCAATCATTGGCGCTCTTGCCATTCCAGACTTCGACGAAGTAGGTCTTCTGCTCGCCTTTGGCGGCAGCGGGTGCGGCGGCAGCAGGTGCTGTCGGGGTGGCGGCCGGAGCGGAAGGCTTGTTTTCCTGCGCGTGCAAGGAAAGGCTGAGGGCAGCGGCTAGGAGGAACGAGAACTTGTTCATGTGATGGGGGAGGGAGGTTTGAACATAGGTATTCTGACCGCTTGGACTACAAAAAAATATCATCCAGCCCTACTTTTGTGGTTTTTGGAGGGACCGCTCGATTATCAGGGGTAAATCGACCTTTTCCGCGTCTTTTTGCAGCTGTTCGTCGGCTAACACTGCGCGTACTCTTGGGTGGTCAATGAATCCAGTTAAGTCCTTGTTATTCAATAACTCACGAACTTTATTATCCTCCCAGGCTTGATAAAGGGTCGGGTGAGCGGCTAAGGCCCGGATTTCGGGTTGGGCCATGAGCCGCTTTCTGGCCTCCGGATCTGCCATCAGCCTCCGGGTTTGTTTGATCAGGGTCTTTTGGCGGTCTGGAATTGGAGACCAAGTCTTGAGGCCGGTCGTGAGGGGTGTAGCCGACAAGTCGTTGCGCAATTCGACGGTCCAGTGATGCCGCGGGGCGTCCGGTGCCTCGAGCAGGTCGTAGATGGAGGCCGCCGCCGCGAGGAGTGCGACGGCTATAATAAAATAAAGGGCCCCGGTCCAGCAGCCTACGAGCGAGCCGAGAACCGGGCTCTCGGCTTCCGTCTGGCCTTCGGGGAGGCGACCCAGCCGCCAGAAGATCGCATAGCAAATCAACCCGGCAAGACAGGAGAGGGTGATGATGCCCGCCACTCCGCGCAGAATCCAAGGGAAGGTCGTCCCTTGCAGGCAGGCGTGCCCGAGGTCCGATCCGAAAAGCCAACCCACCGTTTGGCCGACGGCGATCGCCGCAGGTCCCGCCAGCTGGCGCAGGGGCCCGCGGCGATATCCGCGCCAAGCTCCTCGCGCCATGAGCAGGGCAAGGATACCGAGGGCGACCCAGAGGGTCACGGATAGGCTGTCGGCGGCGGGTGTCATCAGGACGAACCCAGTACTTTACGGATGGAGGATTCCCGGGCTTCGATGCTTTCCGCGAGTTTGAACTGCACGAGGGCACGGCGGAGATTATGTCCCGGGTAGCGGACCTTGAAATACACATCACCCGCCAGGTGGTCGGCGAGGAAGCGGATGCCGAGTTCGAGCGGAATCAGGTGGATGCAGTCGTAGAGATGGCGATGGTCCGCCTGGCTGAGGAAGTCCTGGGCATGGGCCAGATAACCCCTGTAAATCATGCTGAATAAGTCTAAATCAAAGATGACGGACCCAAGTTCGGCGGCATCCTCTCCGGCCGGATTGCAGACCGAGCGCGTGGCGTCGCCGATGTCATAGTGCACGAGCCCGGGCTGCACGGTGTCGAGATCGACGATGCAGGTGCCGCGCCCGGTGGCTTCATCGATCATGATGTTGCCGACCTTGGGGTCGCCATGCGTGGTGCGCAGCTGCAGGTCGCCTCGCCCGAGCGCGTCCTCGAGCACCCTGCAGCGGGCGCGGTGAGCTTCGACGAAGCGGACCGCCCGTTTGGATTCCGATGAGTCATGCAGACGCTCCTGGCCTCCGGGCGTTGCGAGCGCGGCGTCCATCTTCGCCAGGTAGCTCGGCGTGACGTGGAAGCCAGGCAGGGCGTAGCGCAGCTTCGCGGCCGGGAGGTCGCTGACCATGCGGTGGAAATGTCCGAGCACGATTCCCGCTTCATGGGCGTGCTCTGGGTTGCGTACTTTTTCATACGCCTGGGCGCTGGCAATCTGGGAAATCGCACGCCACAAATCACCATCGCTGTCCGTTACCCAATCATCGCCGGTCTTGGTCTGGATGATCTTGGGTAACTGCCAGATGCGGTCCGCGCCCTCTGCCTCGGCTTCCAGCTTGGCGTGACAGTGGTCCGTGAGAACGCGCATGTTCTGCATGATCGCCTCGGGGTCCGGGAAGACTGACTTGCGGATGCGCTGCACGATGAAGCGCTGCTCCGAGAAGGTGGTCCGGAAAATCGCCAGATAGGTGTCGTTGACGTTACCCGAACCATAGGGCTCGACGGTGACGAGCCTCCCTTGGACATCGAACTGGCGGGCGATTAAGGCGGCTCGCATGGGGCTTTAGGGGTAATTTGCGGTTCTTGCTGGGGGTGGCGAGGGCATTCCCGCTCGGCCAAGGCTTGATTTTCGGGCCCGACTCCCCATGTTCACCCTTCCTCTGCGCCGCCACCTTAGCTCAGCTGGTAGAGCATCTCATTCGTAATGAGAATGTCGCCGGTTCAAATCCGGCAGGTGGCTCCAGCGCAGGGGACAATTTCAACCCGCCCGTTTGCCCACCCGGGCTTTTCCCTCAACCTTCCCGCTATGAGTCGCGCCGACCATCCGCCCCGCAGCCGGGATCTCTCCCGTCGCTACGACCGAAATTTCCGGGCGAACGATGCCTATCGGGCAACTTTGCCAGACATGCAGAATAAGGACGCCTCCCAGATTCAGGGAGCCAATGTCCCGATCCAGCACGTGGGCATCTCCGGTTTCCGCCTGCCGATGCTCGTCGCCACGCGTGATGGCAAGCCAATCACGCTCGAGTGCACGGTGACGGGCTCCGTATCTCTCGCGGCCGACCGCAAGGGTATCAATATGTCGCGCATCATGCGCACGTTCTACGAATTCAAGGATCGCGTGGTCTCACACGAGTTGCTCGAGGAAATCCTGATTCGCTACAAGAAAGACCTAGAGTGCAGTCGCGCCCGTATCATGGTCGAGTTCCGCTACCCGATCCTGCAGCAGTCCCTCCGCTCGGGACTCGAGGGCTGGCAGTATTACCGTGCGACTCTCGAGGGCACGATCGATGATCTCGACCGTCTCCGCCGCTACGTCCACTTCGACTTCGTCTATTCCTCCGCCTGCCCTTGTTCGGCTGAGCTCACTGAGCACGCCCGCGAAGAGCGCTCGGCCTACGGCATTCCCCACTCGCAGCGCTCCAAGGCCCGCGTGGTCGCCGAAGTCTCGCCCGGTCGCAGCCTCTTCATCGAGGACATGAAGGACCTCTGCCTCAAGGGCCTCCAGACGGAGACCCAGGTCATGGTGAAGCGCGAAGACGAGCAGGCTTTCGCCGAGCTCAACGGCGCTTATTCTAAGTTTGTCGAAGATGCCGCCCGGGTGGTCTATGAGCAGTTCGACGGCGACGCCCGCGTTCGTGACTTCGTCATCGCCTGCTCGCACCTCGAGTCCCTGCACTCCCATGATGCCGTCTCGGTCATCAATAAGGGCATGCCGAGCGGGCTTTCGGCCGATTTCAGCAATTTCAGAGACCTGATCTGCTAGTCTGCTGACGGCTTGCCCAAGTGCGGTGGCCGTCATACGGTCATTTTCATGAGGGGGTAGCTCAGCTGGATTCAGAGCAGCAGCCTTCTAAGCCGCCGGTCGCGGGTTCGAGTCCCGCCCTCCTCACCACTTTACCGCCCGCCATGCCCGACGCCCCCTACCATCTTGCCGATCGGGGCGTCGGCCTCGGCGAGTTCAGTAAGTCCCAAGTCGAAGCCGGCTTGGCGACAGGGCGGTTCGCTTCCTCAGTGTTTTCGTGGTGCGAGGGCGAGGCTCGCTGGGTGCCGCTTTCCGCCCGGTCTGAATTTATCGGCGCCGCCCAGGCCTTTCGATCGCTGATGCCGGTGGTGGTGCCCGCTTGGGAGGCCGGACCTGGCCTCGCGAGGAAATCATGGCGCGCAACTTTCGACACTTTTCGTTCGGTGATTTTTCACCCGCGCTCGACCGCCGAAGCCTTGCGCAAGTCGACGTCGATCAGAAATTCACTTTGGTGGCTGGGCCGTACCAGTCTGCTGGCCGCCGTGTTATTTTATTTCGTTTATGCCCTCCTGTCGGCCCAAGTGAAGTGGCCGACTTTATTTTCCGCCGGAGCACTCCCGGCGATTGCCGTCCCAGCCGGGGTCAGCCTCGGCCGGCTTGGCTCTTTTGTCGGCGCCGTCCTAGTGCTTGTCATGCTTCTCGTGCCGACAGCGGCCTGTCTCACGCAGGCGTTGCTGTATGTGGTCGGCGGCGGCCGGGGTGGTCTTATGGCGACGACCCGGGCCATGGTCTATGTCGTCGGCGCCGTCCTGTTGATTGCTTGGTTCCCCTTGTTGAACTGCGTGCTACCTTTGCTCGTCTTCGGCCTGCTTCTAGTATTCTTATCCGTCGTCCACGGGGATTCGGTCTGGAAGCCGTTGCTCGCCCTGCTCGGACTCGGTTTTATTTCCTGTTGTGCCTCGGTCGCGGCCTCCTCTTTCGCACTTTGGCCGTTTTTTAGCCCCACCTTCTAGGTGCCAGTGACCCGGTGAGACGTGCTGGCTTGCGAGGGGCTGGCCTCGGGACTTACCTATGACCATGCAAATCCACGTCGCCCGCAATTCCGCGCAACTCGGAGTCTTCTCTGCCGAGGATATCACCGCCGGCCTGGCCTCCCAGCGCTTCCTCGCTTCCGATTTGGGCTGGCGCGAGGGCATGTCCGCCTGGACCCCGCTCGGTGATTGGGCTGAATTCCG
>CAIOAN010000010.1 GCA_903855995.1 uncultured Opitutia bacterium | reverse complement strand
GCCAGGCCGCCCCGATGGAGTTTCTGGCCGCCCGCCGGCTACTCGCCGAATCGCAGGTAGCTATCGCCCGCGTGCGCCTCGACCGCCTCGGCGCGCAGGTCGACCTCGTGAAAGCCCTCGGCGGTGCCCGCCCCGACGTCGCGCCCACGCCAGCTAAGTAGTCGCGCTTCGGCTGAGGTTGCCAAAGGGGAGGGAAGTCCTTGGGGTGGGGCATGCCCGCGCACCCAGGACTTTGGTCGGAACTCGCGGCGGCGGTCGTTGGGGATTCTTTCCTCTGGGCCGGCACGGGGATATTTCTGAGCGCCGTCGTCCATGCGTTTCTTGCTCCGAAGCTCGCGCGCGCGGCGCAGCGCGTGGAGGCGACGGCGCCGCGGCGGGCGGCGCTGCTGCATCTGTTGGGAGAGGTCGAAGCAGTCTTCGGGATTTGGGCGTTTATTCTTTTCGCAGCTTTGAGCTGCTGGCCGGGGAAGGGGTGGGTTTTCGCGTGCCGCTATGTCGAGACCGGCGATTACGCCGGCGGAGCGCCGTCCGGGCCGTCGAAGTTCATCGAACCAGTTTTCGTCTTCGTGATCATGGTCATGGCGGCGTCGCGGCCTGTCATGAGGCTCGCCGCGGCCTGGCTCGGGGTCGTGGCCCGATGGTTCGGCGGCTCGGCGCGTGCGCAGTGGTTCGTCTTGCTGACGCTCGCCCCTTTGCTCGGCTCGTTGATTACCGAGCCGGCGGCGATGACCATCGCGGCGATGTTGCTTTCAGCCCGTTTTTACAGCCTGAAACCCTCGGACCGGCTGGCTTACGCGACCCTCGCCTTGTTGTTCGTCAATATCTCCGTCGGCGGGGCACTGACACATTTTGCGGCGCCGCCGCTCGTCATGGTCGCGGCCAAGTGGGGCTGGGGGTTGAAGGAAGTCTTCGGGCATTTCGGCGTCGCCTCGTTGTCGGCCATCCTGATTTCCAATCTTTCCTACGGGTGGATTTTCCGGCGGGAGCTGGCCTCGCTCTCCGTCGGGCCGGCGGCGAGGGATGAAGGGGATGCCGTGCCTCTCGGGGTGACCGCGGTGCATCTGATGTTCATGGGTTGGACGGTCTTCATGCTCTCCGGGCATCACCTCGGTTTGATGCTGGGCGGCTTCCTGGCCTTTCTCGCTTTCACCGTGGCCACGCCGAAGTGGCAGAGTGGCCTGAGGCTGCGCGGGCCCTTGTTGGTCGGTTTCTTTCTGGCGGGGCTGGTCGTCCTAGGCGGAGTGCAAGGCTGGTGGATCTCGCCCTTGTTGGGTCGCTTGGATGAATTTGCTCTCTTGGGGCTCTCGACGGTGCTGACGTCTTTCAATGATAACGCCGCCGTCACCTATTTGGCATCGCAGGTCGCGGCCTTGGCTCGGCCTGAGGCTGAAGCTTTAAGGCATGCGGTGATGGCAGGGGCCTTGGCGGGTGGTGGCCTGACGGTCATCGCCAACGCCCCGAACCCTGCCGGCCAATCGATTCTCGCCCCGTGGTTTGCTGGTGGCGTGTCGCCTGGGCGCCTGCTGTTCTGGGCGATCGGGCCAACCTTGGTGGCGATTGGCTGTTTTTTGTGCTTTCGATAGGGTGGGCGAGGGCGCCTGCGGCCCCTTTTTTGACTGTTCAACCCCTTAACCTCGGCCGTAGAATGTCATTCCCCCAATCTATCCCCGTTTTCCCATGCCCTCCCGTCGTCGCGCAGGTTTCACTCTGATTGAATTACTCACCGTGATTTCAATTATCGGCATTCTGGCCGCCATGATCTTCCCCGCCATTTCCGGCGTGCGCAAGCAGGCCCGCCATGCCGATGCCCAGACCGCTTTTTCCCAGTGGGCGACCGGGGTCACCCGCTATAAACAGGTTTACGGCTACTTTCCGAATATCGGCGCATCTTACGATACCACCCAAGACACCCTCTACTATATGGAGGACCCCTCGACCAATCTGAAGTTCGTGAAAGCCCTCTCTGGTCGTTCCCCGACGGGTCTGGCTCTCTCGACCACCGATCGGAAGGCGCTGAATAAGAACGCCGAAGAGTTCTGCGCCTTCGGCAAGAATGACTTCGAGGATTTCGCTAATTTCAACGATAACAGCCTCTTGGTGGATCGCTTCAATAATCGCCACATTCGCATCATCTTCGACACCGATAGCACTGGCACGATTAAGAATATCAACGTCGGCGCAGGCTCCGATTCAATACCGCCGGACATCCAGGCGATCTCCACCTCGACCGGCCTGCCAGCGCGCGTGATCATTTACACGACGGACCTGGGGGGGGATTTCGAGTCCTTTGATGGCCTGGGTGCGTCTGATTTCGATAAAGTCATCGCGATTCAATGACCAATGTCGTGAAAAAGCTCCGCAAGGGTTTTACCCTGATCGAGCTACTGGTCGTCATCACGATCATCCTGCTCATCTCCGGGCTCTTCCTCGGGCTGTCTCCGGGAGACGGCGGCGGCCTCGCGGCCGGCGAGCGTTTTATCGCCTCCTCCCTTCGCACCGTGCGCGCGATGGCCTTGATGAATCGCGGCCCCGGCACCACCGGCATCAGTTATGGCACACGCTATCGTCTGTTGATCCTCAACGATCCCGACGATGAAGTGAATCACCTTCGCCAGTTCGTGATCGCTGTCGGTGGCGTCAGTTCGACAGACCTCGGCGGCACAGACCCGAATACGATTAACACCAGCCTGCCTAACTTCAAGTGGTTCTCTCCGGAGCCGCCGCAGCTCCTGCCGGCTGGAGTTTACTTCGTCCCGCCGGCCAGTGATACGGGCACGAAGATGAGTTTGGCCGTGTCCGCCAATACGCGCCGCAGCGTGATCGGACAGCTCGCCGATAACGCCGCCACGAGCGCTAATGATTCGCCGACCTCCAATCCGCCTTGGATGATTTACGCACCGACGAATTCGCCGATGGCGCTGAGCAGCATGGACACGACGTATAACCCCAAGAAATGGTATTACATCGAGTTGCAGAGCACCGGAGCCTCCAATCACCTCGGTCGCGTGCTCATCGTGCTCGCCAAGGGCGTGGTCCGCAATACCGGCACCGGCACCGCTGCCTTGGATGTGGCAGATGCGAATAAGTTCGCCGCTCTCTCGCTCCGGCCCAACGGCGATGTCTCGATGACGCTCGACGCCGACGAGTTGGACAAAGCCAAATAATTTCCCGCGATGAACCTCTCCGCCCCTCATGTAAAGTCCCGCCCGGGTTTCTCCCTGGTCGAGGTGACTCTCGCCATTGGCATCGTCGGCGTCGCCATCCTCTCGCTGGTCGGCATCCTCGGTTCGACCTTCCAGCAGGTCGACGACATCATGCAGACGAATCGTGCCCTGGCCGGCGTGAGCCGCCTCATTGGCGCACTCGATAATCCGCGGTCCATCGTCTATCTCGATGCTTCCGGCCAGCAGGATCCCGCCAGCACAAAGTTCCTCGTCACCGACGGGGGTCTCACGCTCGACGGCGGTAACGCCTCCGCCTCCAACTTCGACATCGCCTATCGTCTGCTCGCGAACGCCAAGGATAACGGCGCCAGCGCCGTGTGGCTTTTCGTCTACGAGCGTAAGATCGTCAGCCCGGACAATGACAAGGACTCGGCGGGCACCTACAAACTTTCCTCCAATCCGTCGGTGATGGAAGTCGCCTACTGCGCGGGCAACACTCTCTCCATTCCGGCTTCGTTCGGACGTAATATTATCGGCACCCCGATGCGGGTGCGTCTCTCGCTGTCGAAGCTCCTCGTCGGCCAGCGCGCCACCATCAACGCCGCCACGCTCGAGCCCGACACCGTCAAGGTGGCCGCTCCGCCCTGGGGTGTCTCGCCCGTCCCGGCTCAGCCGGCGAACTATGCGTTGGCTTACCTGCCGGTCGTGGCGGAATTCTTCCCTCACGATTACTCCGCCCCTTCGTCGTTCACGAAGACGGAAAGCCAGCCGCTCCTCGTCCAGAATATTGTCCTCAGCCGATGAACCCCCTTCTCCGCAGCGCGCGTCGCGGCTTCACCTTGCTCGAGGTGATGGTCTCCACGGCCATCATGGTGATCATCGTGCTCACGGTCGTCACGATTGCCTCGGACACGATGCGCGTCTACGACCGCGCCGTCGCGGATCTCTCGACGCAGTCCGAGGCGCGAGGCGTGCTCGATGCGCTGGAGAATGATTTCTCGACCGCTGTGCTCCGCGCCGACGGCCATTGCTGGATGGAGATTGTCGTACCCGGCTCGACGGATGTCACCGGCGCCCCCGGCCCCGTCGGCAACCTGCAGTCCGCCGACCATCCGATGCTGATGCTTTTCGCCGCTCCGCCGGACCGTCCGCGCTGGACGCCCGGTGCTGGTCGCACCGCTTTGCGCGGCGACGTCAGCGCGATCGCCTATCGCATCGGACAGCGATCCCCCTTCGATGCACCGGGCGATACCATCCAGCAGGTCTACGGCGTCTATCGGACCATCATCGACTCCGAGGATACGTTTGTGGATGCGCTTCCGCTCATCCTCAACTCCAGCCTGGCTGCGCCGAAATACCCTTGGGACTACTGGAGTGGCGCCCGCAAGTTCGCCAACTACTCGCTCTCGCCGACCCCGGGTTACGAGACCCGCGTGCTCATCGACTCCAATATCGCCAGCTCTTCGCCGTGCTGGACGATGGATGAGAACAACTTCATCGGCTCGAACGTCGTGGCCATGAACCTCGTCCTCTGGTGCGCTTCCTCACTGCCGGCCACGGCCACGGCGCCCGCCCTCAAGGATCCTTGCGCCCGCCTGCCTTCCACGCTTCGTCCGGTGATCCTGGTCGGCAAGAGCGGCTCCAGCGGGGCGATTACCGCGGATGACAAAGGTTCGCTGGCGGCCTCGACCGGCAGCTGGCTCGGCCTGTGGAAGACCGCCCAGGGCGGTGCCTCGATTGCGGATGCCCCTCTGCGTTATGCGCCCAACGGGGCTCCGGTGATCCCGTTGCAGACGCCGAGCTCAGCGAGCGTCCATCCCTACGATTACTTCACTTCGCGTCTCCGAGTGTTCTCGGACCGCATCTATCCGGACTCCATGGCGCTCACGCAGTCTAATGCGGCCTGGCTGCCTTACCTGCCTTACTCGCTGCGCGCCGTCGAGGTCTCGATCACGGTGCTCACGCCCGAAGGCTCCAAGGAATTGCGCGGCCTGCAGATGATCAACAACAGCCAGAAGGTACCCGATAAGGACTTCAAGCGCATCGTCTACACTTACGGTCGCAACTACACGCGCTACATCCGCATCCTTTCAAACGGCGGCTGAGCACGGGCTGGTTTGCCATGAAAAAGGGGCGCAGGTGCGCCCCTTTTGGTGCCTGAGCTGGATGCTTACTCGGAGAACACACCCATCGCGCGGAACTTCGCGTAGCGCATCTCGATCAACTTCTCGGGCGAGGCCTTCGAGAGGTCGGCGAGCGAGTCGCGCAGGGTCTTGCGGATGGCGGAGCCCGTGGCGGCCGGATCTTCCTGGGCGCCGCCCAGCGGTTCCTTCACGACGCCGTCGACGACGCCGAGCTTGAGGAGATTAGGTGCGTCGAGGCGCAGGGCTTCGGCCGCCTTGGGGGCGTGGGCGCGGTCCTTGAAGAGAATCGCGGCGCAGCCTTCGGGCGAGATCACGGAGTAGTAGGCGTTCTCCAGGATGTAGACCTTGTTGGAGACGGCAATCCCGAGGGCGCCGCCGGAGCCGCCTTCACCGATGACGAAGGTGATGATCGGCACGCCGAACTGGCTCATCTCGCGGAGATTGACCGCGATGGCTTCGGCGACGTGACGCTCTTCCGAGCCGATGCCAGGGAAAGCGCCGGGGGTGTCAACGAGGGTGATGATCGGCAGGCCGAAGGTGGCGGCCATCTTCATCAGGCGAAGCGCCTTGCGATAGCCTTCGGGATTGGGGCAGCCGAAATTACGGCGGAGGTTTTCCTTGGTATCGCGGCCTTTCTGCTGGCCGATGACCATGACCGGACGCCCTTCGAAGAAGGCCGTGCCGCCCACCATGGATTCGTCGTCCATGTACAGGCGGTCGCCATGGAGCTCCTGGAAGTCATCGAAGAGCATGCCGATGTAGTCCAGGGAGTAGGGGCGGCGGGGGTGGCGGGCCAGTTGGACGCGCTGCCAGGGGTTCAGGTTGCCGTAGACCTCGCGGCGGGTCTGCTCCATCTTGATTTCGAGGGATTTGACCTCCTTGGAGACATCCATGCCGGCGCTCTCGGAGGAGGCGCGGAGGGAGTTGATCTTGTCCTCGAGTTCCCGGAGGGGCTTTTCGAACTCAAGGGTGAAGCGGGCCTTCGGTGCGGACATGGGCCCAAAGTTGGAGAATTGGGCGGGGAAGGGCAATGGAATAGGGGTATGGGCAGGGGTGGGAAGGGGGTAAAATGAGGCAAAAGGAGAGATTTAACAGGGGCAGGGGTAGAGGTTGTCGATTCAGGTGGCAGTTGGCAGCCCCTGGTGGCGGGTGGCTGGATCGACTACCCCTACCCCGACCCCTACCCCTACCCCTACCCCTACCCCTAAAGGTTTCCCCTTTCCGTTGAACCAAGGGCCCGTCAGCGTGTCTGCACCCTCACACCCCATGCGCATCGCTTCACTCCTGACCCTCCTTGCCGCCGCCGGCCTCGTCGCCGCCGAAGGCTACACCGATACCCCGCTCATCCCGGGCACCACCTGGCACGTCCATGACTCCGCCCGCCCGCAGCCGCCACGTGCTGACGCTGCCAAACTTAAGTGCAATGAAGCCGCTGCTCCGGCTGGTGCCATCGTGCTCTTTGATGGCAAGGACGTCGCGACGGAGTGGGAGCCTGACACCGTCACGCACGCCAAGCCTCCCAAGAACGCCCCTACTCTCTGGTTGCTCAAGGACGGCGCCATGGTCGCCCGCGGCAACGGCATCCGCACCAAGCGCACCTTCGGCGACATCTCGCTCCACGCTGAATGGCGCTCGGCCGAAGGGTACGAGAATGACCCTAAGAAGAAGAGCCAGGGCAGCTCCAACAGCGGTATCTTCTTCATGTCGACCTACGAGCTCCAGGTCCTCGATTGCTGGAAGAACGAGACTTACGCCGACGGCATGACCGCCGCCCTCTACGGTCAGAAGCCCCCGCTGTTTAACGCCTGCCTGCCTTCCCGCAGCTGGAACAGCTACGATGTCGAATGGACCGCCCCGCGTTTCAATGCCGACGGCACCGTCGCCAGCACGGCCCATATCACCGTCGTCATGAACGGCGTGAAGGTGCAGGATAATTCCGAGTACATCGGACCCAGCAGCCATAAGAAGAATCCTCCTTACGTGAAGCACGCGGATAAGATGCCGATCGCCTTGCAGTTCCACGGCGACGCCGTCGAATACCGCAACTTCTGGGTCGTCGAGAAGAAGTAAGCGGACGGTGCCGGCCTCATGGACTTGGCGAAGAAGCTGGTCGTATTGTTGGTCCTGGGGCTGGTTTTCTATCTCATAGAGAGAGTCCTCGGCAATCGCCGCAGGGCTTCCGTGCTTCGCGGCGGGATGTGGGTCGATGTGGCTTATTTCTTTGTTTTATCCTTCGTGAAGCTGTTGCCAAAGATTCTGCTCATCGTCCCAGCCTTCTTGCTCATCGCCTTGCAACTGGCTACCCCGGAGGAGTTTCGCTCGAACCTGTACAGGGGGTTTGGTCCTGTGCTCGAACAGCCGCGTTGGCTCCAGGTCGTGGAGATCTACCTACTGGTGGATTTTTCAGGCTACTGGATCCACCGCCTTTTCCATACGGGCGCATGGTGGCCATTCCATGCGGTCCATCATAGCTCGGAGGATCTCGACTGGCTCTCCAGCGTGCGTGTGCATCCGGTTAACGAAGTCATCGACAAACTCGCGCAGGCGACGCCGGTTCTTCTGCTCGGCTTCGACCCAACCACAACCCTGGGGACCGTCGTGTTCTTCACCTTCTACGCGATTTTCCTACACGCCGACGTCGATTGGGATTTCGGCCCGCTGCGTTCGGTGATTTCGACGCCGGTCTTCCATCGTTGGCATCACTCGAAGGACCCGGAGGCGATCGACAAGAACTTTGCCGGGCTTCTGCCGCTCTGGGATATCCTCTTTGGTACTTACTACATGCCGCATGACCGGATGCCGCAAAACTTCGGCGTCCCGGAAAAGGTACCTGCAGGCTTCTTTGGCCAGCTGTGGCACCCTTTCTCGGGACGGTTTGGGCGCAAGGGGCCGACTCCGCCTGCCGGATGACCCCAAGTTGCTTCCCCGTTTGCATTGGACGTCACGCCCGTTAAGTTGGAGGTCTTAGCCGATGTTCCCCAAAGATCTCCGCGAAAACTGGCATGCCGGACAGGGCCGATGGAAGGACGTGCCTGCTGCGGAGTGGAATGACTGGCATTGGCAGATGCGCCACCGCATCACGACCCTGGCGCAGTTGGAGGAGATGTTGGAGCTCACTAAGGAGGAACGGGAAGGGTGCCTGTTCGCACCCCATAAGCTCTCGCTTTCTATCACCCCCCATTTCTTCAACTTGATCGACCCGAAGGATCCGAACTGCCCGGTCCGCCGACAGGTGATCCCGCGCATCGAGGAATCCTACGTTGCGGTCGGTGAATCAGAGGATCCGGTCGGCGAAGAGGGTACGATGCCCGTCCCGGGCATCGTCCACCGTTACCCGGACCGGGTGCTGTTCCTGGTGACTGATCGCTGCGCTTCCTATTGCCGCTACTGCACGCGTAGCCGCCTCGTCTCGAACGCGCAGGCCTACGATTTCCACCCTGAACTCGAAGCCGGCCTGAAGTATATCGAGGAGCACACCGAGATCCGCGACGTGTTGCTCTCCGGCGGCGACCCGTTGCTGCTCTCCGATGCCAAGCTGGACGCACTCCTTGGCCGTCTCCGTGCGATCAAGCACGTCGAGTTCATCCGCATCGGCTCGCGCATCCCAGTCTTCCTGCCACAGCGCATCACGCCGGAGCTCGCGGAAGTCTTCCGTAAACACGGGCCCATCTGGCTGAGCATCCACACCAACCATCCGAAGGAAGTCACCCGCGAGCTCGCGGCCGCCTGCGAACGCCTGTCCCTCGCCGGCGTTCCGCTCGGTAATCAGTCCGTGCTCCTCGCCGGCGTCAACGACGACCCGGAAGTCATGAAGTCGCTCGTGCATCGCCTCCTGATGATGCGCGTCCGCCCGTATTATCTCTACGCCTGCGACCTGATCGAAGGCTCGACCCATTTCCGCGCGCCCATCCAGAAGGGCATCGAGATCATCCGCGCGCTCCGCGGTCATACGACCGGTTACGCCGTGCCGCAGCTGATCATCGACACCCCCGGCGGCGGCGGGAAGGTCCCGATCAATCCCGAATACGTCCAGGCTATCCACGATGGCATCGTGGAACTGCGTAATTTCGAGGACCGGGCCTATGTGTACCCGTCCGGCACGAAGATGCCTGACGTGTACAAGGTATAGGCGGTTAGCGGTTGGGGATACAACCCGCTCAAAGGGAGACCGGAAACCGGAGGATGGGTTGGGGACTGACTTTTGGTAGGGCTGACCGCCTCGGTCAGCCGCGGTTGAGCGAGGGCGCTCAACCCTACCTAAAAATGGATCCGCAGCATCCTTTCCGGTTTCCGGTCTCCCCTTGGGGCGGGGCTTTCCTATCCGCCAACCGCTCACCGCTTACCGCTGCTTGGCGGCTTGGCGGCTTGGCCTCCGCCATGCCGCCCAATACGACTAACCGGGGTTTTAATCCGGTTAGCGCTCAAAGTGGTGGGCTCGTAGGGATTCGAACCCCAAACGTCTGATCCGTAGTCAGAAATGATATCCATTTCACCACGAGCCCGTAGTGAGGTGGTTGAGCAAACGACCACGGGCCCCTAAAGCAAGGAATTTTTCAAACCACCGCCTGATGGAGGGCGACGGTGCCGAAAAGCATCCTTTTATGGCTCACTCGGCTGAATCCGGCGGCATTCAGTTCGGTCTCCAGTCCGGCGGCGTTAGGAAAACCCGCGATGCTGGTGCCGAGATATTTATAGGCACCGAAGTCTCCCGTGAGGAGGCCGGCCAGAATCGGCAGCACACAGCGCACGTGGATGAAGTGCAACGGACGGAACCAGCGGTCGGGCTGGGAGAACTCAAGGACGAAGAGCGTGCCGCCTGCGCGAAGGACGCGACGGAGTTCGCCGAGGCCCTTGGCGCGGTCTTCGAAGTTACGCACGCCGTACGCGATTGTGACGACGTCCTGCGAAGCGTCGGCAATCGGGAGGCTCATGCAGTCGCCGGTTTTGAATTCTAGCGCGATATTTTCCTTCTTCGCGCGGATACGACCCAGTTCGAGCATCGGCTCACAGAAGTCATAGCCGATGATCGCGCAATCTGCCGGTAATGTGCGACGCAGGGCGAAGGCGACATCGCCGCTGCCGGTGGCCAGGTCGGCAACGCTCTTGGGGTCGGCGGCTTTCGCGGCGTCGACCAGCTGGTCGCGCCAGCCAACACAAAGGCCGAGGCTCAGGACGCGGTTCGCGAAGTCGTAACGTGAGGCGATGCCGGAAAACATGCGTTGGACTGCGGAGCCTTCGGGCATGGGCTTACCCTCCGCACATTGCGGAGAAGGTCAAGTGAGTGAGACGGGAGGGGGGCACGTTGACAAGTGGGTACGTGGGCAAGGGCCGAAGCAGCCGCTCATTTAGCCCCAGGCTTTGATCTAACCCTTATGCGTCTCCCCTTGTCGCCGTGCCAGCGTGCCCACGTGTCCTCTTATATGAAAACTCCCCCGCCCATGAGGACGCGGTCTTGATACACGGCGAGCACCTGCCCGGGGGCGAGGCCGCGTTGGGTCTGGGCGAAGCGGAGATGGACTGAGCCGTCGGCCTGCGGGATGAACCGTGCGGGCGTGGCGGCGTCGCGGTAGCGCACGCGCGCGAGGATATCCTGCTCGCCGCCGACGGGCTGATTGATCCACGTAAAGTCGCGGGCGACGGCGATGTCGGTATACAACCAGGGTGCATCAGGCTTATCGAACGCGACGTGTAGGGTGTTGGTCGCGAAATCTTTCTTCACGACAACGAAATATTCATGGTCGGTGTTGGAGGGGAGTCCGATGCCCTTGCGCTGGCCGATGGTGTAACGATGCAGCCCGCGGTGCTGGCCGATGGCCTTGCCCGTGGCGTTCACGACGGGGCCAGGTGCGTCGGGGATATGACGCTCTAGGAAATCTTGGACAGGAATCTGGCCGAGGAAGCAGATGCCTTGGCTGTCCTTGCGTTCGGCGTTGGGCAGGCGGGCGTCGGCGGCGATCTTGCGCACTTCGGGCTTCAGGAGTTCACCGATTGGGAAGATCGCCTTCGCGAGCTGCTCCTGTCGGAGCAGCGCGAGGAAGTACGATTGGTCTTTGTTGGGATCGAGGCCTTCGAGGAGGTCGAACGTGCCGTCGGGGTTCGCGCGGCGGCGGGCGTAGTGCCCCGTCGCGATGCCGTCAAAGCCGTCGGCGAGCGCTTTGCGCAGGAAGACGCCGAACTTCATCTCCCGGTTGCAGATGATGTCCGGGTTGGGGGTCAGGCCGCGTCGGTAGCCCTCGACGAGATACTCCACGACGGTACGTTTATAGTCCTCGACGAGGTCGATGATCCGGAACGGCAGGCCGAGATGGGCGGCGACGGCCTGCGCGTTGCGGACATCTTCTTCCCAGGGGCATTCGCCGGGGAAGGGTAGGCCTTCCTCGTTCATCCAGGTACGGAAGTAGGCGGCATGCACCTCATGCCCTTGCTGCTTGAGCAGAAGGGCCGCCACGGCGCTATCAACGCCGCCGGAGAGGGCTACCAAGACTTTGGACATCGGAGGGCAAGGTAGGGTGAGGAAGGGCGGGGATACAGAATAATTAGAAGGGGTAGGGATAAGGGCAGGGGGGAGGGGAGGGGTGGCTGGTAGGTCTGACCACCTTGGTCAGCCGCGGCTGGGCGAGGGCGCCCAGCCCTACCTTGCTTGCTCTCCGCGGCCCCACCTGTTTTCCTCTGCCCATGCGTCTTGGTCTCATCTTCCTTTTTCTCGGTCTCTCTCCACTTCTGGCCCAGAACGCCCAGCTCGCCGGTATCCAGCAGGATCTCGCCGAACTCCGCAACGAGGTGGAGAAGTTGAAACTAGAGAACGCCGACCTGCGCGAGTCGCTGACCAAGCAGAAGGCCGCCCAGGCTCCGACCGCTTCCTCGACCGAGACCCTCGCCCGCTCCCGCACCGAGACGCTCGCCGAAGTGGATCGTCGCCTGAAGCAACAGACCGCGGATGTGAACGCGGCGCTCGCGGAGCTCACCCGCCAGGTCAACGCCGCCCTCGGTAAGAACGGTGCCGCCACCGCGGTTAAGTCCACCGCCCCGGCGAGCCCGAAGGCTTCAGCCGCGAAGGCCGATGCGCCAGCTTTGGCCGCCGACGGTTTTCCTCCGGAGATGCCGCGCACGGGCATCAAGTATCACGTCAAGTCGGGCGACTCCGTCAGCCGCATCGCCCGTCAGTTGGGCTCCAAGCCCGAATGGATTATGCTCGTGAACAAACTCCCCAATGCCGCCGCACTCCGCGCTGATGTCGATATTTTCGTGCCACAGGTCGAAACCCTCGCTCGCTAATTTAACATGGCCACTCCCCCCAAGAAATCCCTCGGCCGCGGTCTCGGCTCCCTCATCGGCAGCGGCGTCGCTAAGCCCGTCGCGCCCGTCAATCCCGTCGCCGCCCCGACGTCGAGCGCGCCCGGCCTGACTTTGCTTGAGATTCCCGTCGGCACGATTGTGCCCAATCCTCGCCAGCCGCGCCGCGAGTTCGACGAGGCCTTGGTCAAGGAACTCGCTGAATCCATTCGTTCCGAAGGGCTGCTGCAGCCGATCGTCGTCCGCAAGGTGAAGGATGGCTTCGAGCTCATCGCCGGGGAGCGTCGTTTCCGGGCCTTCAAGCATCTCGGCCAGAAGACCATCACCGCGCGCATCATCGAGGCCAGCGACGCTTCGAGCGCCGTGCTCGCCCTCGTGGAGAATCTTCAGCGTGCCGACCTTAACGCTATCGACGAAGCCATCGGCGTGGCCTCGCTCATGCGCGACTTCAGCCTCACCCAGGAAGCCGTCGCCGACCGCATCGGCAAGCCGCGCGCGACCATCGCCAACAGCGTGCGTCTGCTTTCACTCGATCCCGAGATCCAAGGTTACCTTCGGAAGGGACAGCTCTCTGCTGGCCACGCGAAGGCTTTGCTCGGCCTCGAGAACCAGGCCCATCGCGTGCAGATCGCCCGCCTCGTGATCGAAAAAGGCCTCTCCGTCCGCGCGACCGAGGCGGAAGTCAAAAAACTCGCCGGCGGCAAGAAGGGTGATCGCAAGCGCACCGAAAAGACCGTCGTCGCCGACGTTCAGAAGCGCCTCGCCTCCCACTTCGCTACACCCGTGACCGTCGTCCGCAAGGGGACCAAGGGCGCGATTTCAATTCCTTTCAGCAGCGACGACGACCTCGCCCGCTTGCTCGAGAGGATCGGCATCAAACTCTAGTGGGCAAGGTGACACGGTGACACGGGGTGATGAGGCGGCATTGCCGCCCATATAAAGGAAGATGTCCACCTCGCTTGGTGAGGTATTCCCCCTTGTCCCCGTGTCACCGTGCCAGCGTGTCCCCTGCACTTTAAGCACTGAGTTCCGCTACGCGGAACTCAGTGCTTAAAGTGGCGCATGCCGGTGAAGACCATCGCCATGCCCCGCGCGTCGGCGGCGGCAATGACTTCAGGGTCCTTCACGGAGCCTCCCGGCTGAATGGCGCAGGTGGCACCGGCGTCAGCGGCGGCGAGAAGGCCGTCTGGGAAGGGGAAGAAGGCGTCGGAGGCGATGGCGGAGCCCGTCAGCGAGAGCTTGGCTTCGCCGGCTTTCCAGACCGCGATACGGGAAGAGTCGATGCGCGACATCTGGCCGGCACCGACGCTGAGCGTACGTTCCTTGCCGGCGTAGACGATGGCGTTGGATTTCACATGGCGGACGACACGCCAGCCGAAGAGCAGAGCGGTCATTTCGTCGGCGGTGGGCTGGCGCTTGGTGACGACCTTGAATTCACGCGGGTTGACGGGCTTCTGGTCGCGGTCCTGGACGAGCACGCCGCCGATGACGGCGCGGACTTCGCGGAGGGTGTCGGCGCGCAGGCCGACCTTGGCGCGCATGAGGCGGAGATTCTTCTTCTTGCCGAAAATCGCGAGCGCATCGGCGTCGAATTCCGGCGCGATGATAACTTCTGAGAAAATCTCCGCGATGGCCTCGGCGAGGCCCTTGTCGACCGTGCGGTTAGCGACGATGATGCCGCCGAACGGGGCCTGCTTGTCGGTCTCAAAGGCCTTGTGCCAGGCTTCGAGGAGGGTGTCAGCCGAAGCCACGCCGCAAGGGTTGGTGTGCTTCAGGATGCAGATTGTCGGGCGCTCGAACTCGCCGATGAGGTAGGTCGCGGCGGTGATATCGAGGATGTTGTTATAGCTGAGCTCCTTGCCCTGCAGTTGTTCGAAGGCCTCGTGGAAAGAACCGTAGAGCGCAGCCTGCTGGTGCGGGTTTTCGCCGTAGCGGAGGCGCTGCGCGATGGGCAGGGTCGTGGTGAAACGCGAAGGGAGGCCGAGTACATTACCGGCGCCGGGCTGGGCCTGCGACTCGAGGTAGTTGGCGATCGCAGCGTCGTAGGCCGAAGTGCGCTGGAAGACTTTCAACGCCAGTTCGCGGCGCAGTTCGCCGAGGGCGGCCGGATTTTTCATCGCGGCGAGCACCCGCTCGTAATCTGCGGGATCGGTGACGACCGAGACGGAGGCGTGGTTCTTGGCCGCGCTGCGCAGCATCGACGGACCACCGATATCGATGTTCTCGATGGCGTCCTCGAACGAGCAGTTGGGCTTCGCGACGGTGGCTTCGAACGGATAGAGATTCACGACGACGAGGTCGATGAGCTCGATGCCGTGCTTCTTGGCTTCGTCGAGGTGTTCGTGCGAATCGCGACGGCAGAGGAGGCCGCCGTGGACTTTCGGGTGCAGGGTCTTCACGCGGCCTTCCATGATCTCGGGGAAGCCCGTGTGTTCGCTGACATCGGTCACCGGCAGGCCGGCGTCGCGCAGCATCTTCGATGTGCCGCCGGTGGAGAGGAGCTTGTAGCCGTGATCATTGACGAGGGCCTGGGCGAAGGGCAGGAGGCCGGTCTTGTCGCTGACGGAGAGTAGGGCGATGGGCATGGTGAAAGAAAGGGCTAGGGGTAGGGGGAGGGGGTGGGGTGGTCAAGGAAGGAGGGGTGAATCAGGGGGCGCGTGGGCACGGCGACACGTGGGCACGGCCGTTATGCCTCATCCCTTCCTTATCATTCTTTTTGGCATCTCCCCATGTCCCCGTGTCCCCTTGCCAGCATGCCCCCTGACCTTTCTCTCCATCATTGACCCTCTCGCCCTTTTTCCCTCCCTCCATTCAATGTCCACCGCACTTCTGTTCTCCGGTCAAGGCGCCCAAGTCGTCGGCATGGGTAAGTCCCTGTACGAAGGTTCAGCCCTCGCTAAGGGTCTCTACGACCGTGCGGCCCAGGTTCTCCCGTTCGACCTTCGGCAGGTCTGCTTCGAAGGTCCGACCGAAGTCCTCACCGAGACCCGGGTCTGCCAGCCTGCCCTCTATGTCCAGGGCTACGCCATTGCCCAGGTCCTCAAGGAGCGCGGCAAGCTCAACGACCTCAAGGCCTGTCTGGGTCTCTCGCTCGGGGAGCTGACCGCCTACGCCGTCGCCGGCGTCTGGGATTTCGAAACCGGACTCAAAGTCGTCGCGGAGCGCGGTCGTCTCATGCAGCTCGCCTGCGACCAGACCAAGGGTGGCATGGCCGCCGTCATCGGTGGTACCCGCGACGACATCGCCAAACTCTGCGCCGCTTTTGATATCGATGCCGCTAATTTCAACTGCCCTGGACAGGTTGTGATTTCTGGCGACGCCGAGAAGGTCGCCCAAGCCGTCGCCCGCGCCAAGGAGTTTGGTGCCTTCAAACTCGTGAAGCCCCTCGTGGTCGCGGGTGCCTACCACAGTCGTCTCATGGAGCCGGCTCGTCAGGCCTTCGAGGCGTTTCTCCAGGGCATCGAGTTCAAGCGCCCCCAGGTCGCCGTCTATTCCAATACCACCGGCGGTACGCTCGCCGAGCCGGCTGATCTCCGCGCCGCGCTGGTCAAGCAGGTCGTCTCCTCGGTCCTCTGGGAAGATGATTGCAAGGCCGCGGCTTCGACTGGCATCGCCCAGTTCTATGAATGTGGCCCCGGCGGCGTGCTGGCCGGCATGATGAAGCGCTCCGCACCCGAGGCCCCGGTGGCTTCGTTGCACGAGTTCGCCGATATTCCGGCCTAATCCTCGCCCGGCGGGGGCTAACGCTGGACAAGCGTCCTGTCCGCAGTCCTATTAAGCCTTTCACCTCTTTACCGTGTCCTTAGACCACATCCGCAATTTCTGCATCATCGCGCACGTCGACCACGGCAAGACGACGCTTTCCGACCGCCTGCTCGAGCATACGAAGACCATCGAGAAGCGCCAGATGAAGGAGCAGCTCCTCGACGCGATGGACCTCGAGCGTGAGAAGGGGATCACGATCAAATGCCACCCGGTGACGATGAACTTCACCGCGCCAGACGGTAAACAGTATATCCTCAATCTTATCGATACCCCGGGACACGTCGACTTCGCCTACGAAGTCTCTCGCTCCCTCGCCGCTTGCGAAGGCGCGGTGCTCCTGATCGACGCTTCCCAGGGCGTGGAAGCCCAGACGGTCGCCAACGCCACCCTCGCGATGAATCAGGGCCTCGAGATCGTCCCGGTCATCAACAAGGTCGATCTCCCCAGCGCCCGCCCCGAAGAGGCCCGCCGTCAGGTTGAGGACATTCTCACGATTCCGGCCCAGGACGCCGTGCTCGCCTCGGGTAAGTCTGGCATCGGCATCGACGAGATCTTCGCCGCTATCATCAAGCGCGTCCCGCCGCCCCGCTGGTCCGAATACCCGCAGCACCGCGCGCTGGTCTTCGATTCGCTCTTCGATTCCTACAAGGGCGTCATCAGCTACGTCCGCGTCTTCTCGGGCACCTTTAAGGCCGGCCAGACCATCGAGATGATGCACAACGGCGTCCGCTCCGTCATTAAGGAAGTCGGCATCTTCTCGCCGAAGATGAAGCCCCAGGATGAACTCGGTCCGGGTTGCGTCGGCTACCTCGTCATCAACATCCGCGAAGTCGCCGACGTGAAGGTCGGCGACACCATCACCCTCGCCAACGACCCCGCCAAGGAGCCTGTGCCGGGCTTCAAGGAAGTCCGCCCGATGGTCTTCAGCGGCATCTACCCGCTCGACACGGCCGATTACGAAAAGCTGAAGACCTCACTCTCCAAGCTGGCGATTAACGACTCCTCGCTGACCTACACCGCCGAGAGTTCGACCGCACTGGGCTTCGGTTTCCGCTGCGGTTTCCTCGGCCTGCTCCATATGGAGATCGTCCAGGAGCGCCTGCGTCGCGAGTACGACCTCGACATCCTTTCGACCTACCCATCCGTCGTTTATAAGGTTTATACCACCGACGGGGTGGAGCACATCCTCGACAACCCGGTCGTCATGCCCGACCCGTCCGCCATCGAGCATATCGAAGAGCCGACCATCCGCGCGCACATCCACATCCCGGGCACGTCGATCGGCGACATGCTCACCCTCGTGCAGGAAAAGCGTGGCGTTTGCGAACGCACCGAGACCATCGATGGCGACCGCGTGGTCCTCGTCTGCCTGCTGCCGCTCAATGAGATTCTCGTCGACTTTAATGACCGCATGAAGTCCATCACCCGCGGCTACGGCTCGATGGATTACGAACTCGGTGAATACGTCACCTCGGACCTCGTGAAGATGGACATCCGCGTGAACGAAGAGCCGGTTGACGCATTCTCTTCCATTGTGCATGCGTCCAAGGCCGAAGGCCGCGGCCGCAACCTCTGCGAGAAGCTCAAGGAGCTCCTCCCTCGTCAGCTCTTCAAAATCGCCATCCAGGCTGCCATCGGCTCCAAAGTCATTGCCCGCGAGACCATCGGTTCCGTCGGCAAAGACGTGACGGCCAAGTGCTACGGCGGCGACATTTCCCGTAAGCGCAAACTCCTCGATAAGCAGAAGGAAGGGAAGAAGCGCATGAAGCAGATCGGCAAGGTAGATATCCCGCAGGAAGCCTTCATCAAGATCCTCAAGAACGAGGGTTAAGTCCTAATTCGGGCTTTCCCTCGGTGGGGCTTCCGCTAACTTGGCGGAGTCCTCCCCATGTCGTTCTACTATCGTCGTAAACTCCGTAAGATCGGGAAGTCCTTGCTCGAGGCGTCGGAGAAGATCGAGCTCTACCGCGCCGACGTGCTCACGAAGGAGGCCCTCAATACCCAGCTTGAGCTGGCCGAGAAGGTGCGCCAGGTCGCGAAGGACCGGACTTTGGAAATTACGCAGGTGGAGGCCATGCTCAATCAGTTGCACGAAGTGCTCGTGCGCAACGGCGGCAAAATCTACCCCGTCACCGCCGGCACCGATTACACCGAGATGGTCGTGATGGCAGCAATTGTGGCCGGTTCGATTCGCAGTTTCTTCCTCCAGCCTTTCAAGATCCCGACGAACTCCATGTGGCCGACATATAACGGCATGAACGCCGAGGTGCGCTCACCAGATGCGGATGAGCCGGGCTTGCCGATGCGCGTGGTCAAGAAGTTGACGCAGTGGACGTCCACGTATGTCATCGCCGCCGAGGCTACGGGCGAGGTTGGTATTCCCATCGGCATGGTGCGCACGGGTAATAATCAGGTCGAATACAGACTCCATCCGCGCGCACGCGGCCTGGATACGGGTCTCTTTGGGTCCGGTATCTGGAAGGGGCCGGCGGATAGTTACGAAGTGCTGGTCGGGGCGGGCCTGCAGACGATCGTGATGCCGGCCGATTTCGGTTTCGAAACCGTCCTGCTGCGCACGTTCTTCCCAGAGGAATCCAAATTGTCGCTGCCGAGGCAGGATGAGGATCGCTGGCGCGTGGTCTTCGCCAAGGCCGCCCGCGACGGACGGATCAAGAATGGCCCGTTCGGTCCAGTTCTCATGACGGGCCGTCAGGCGACGCAGGGTAAGACGCTTCTTAATTTCGACATTCTCACGGGCGACATGCTCTTCGTGGATCGGGTATCCTACAATTTCGTCGATCCCTCCCGCGGCGATACCTTCGTCTTCCGCACGAATAATATCCGCGGCCTCGACGACCATAACGGCCAGCCCTCCCAGAATTACTTCGTCAAGCGTCTCGCCGGCGTCCCCGGCCAGAAGCTACGCGTGGGTGAGAAGGGCGAGCTATATGTCGACGGAAAGATCGTGACTTCGCCCGAGCCGATGGTGCTGAACAGCCGCCGGGCGATGGACCAAGGTTATTTCGGTTATCTGCCCGAGGCCGGAGGTGACCGCTATGCAATCCCGCTGAATGAGGAATATACCGTGACGCCGGGCCATTACTTCGCCATGGGGGATAATTCCGCCAATAGTTTTGATTCGCGCGGCTGGGGCGAAGTGCCCGCCCAGGACGTCGTCGGCAGGCCGCTCGTCATCGTGCACCCTTTCACCAAGCACTGGGGGCCGGCGAAGTAGTGGGCGGGCTCTGTCCGCCCAGGGGCCACGTGGGCATGTGGGCAAGGTGACAAGGGGTTTGGCTCAACAGCCTTGCCAGCGTGTCCCCGTGTCACCATGCCCCCTGTGTACCCATGTCCTGGACCCTCTACCGCCACTACAAGGGCAACCATTACCTCCGGCTTGGGGTCGCGGCGCATTCCGAGGATCTTTCGCCGCAGGTGGTCTATCGCTGCCTGTATGATAATCCTGAGGCCCGCACGTGGGTCCGCCCGCAACCGATGTTCGAGGGCATGATCGAAGACGGCCGCCAACGCTTTACGCCGGTGGGCCGTCTGCGTCTCGTGCAAGCCGAGGATCTGCACGCGGTGCTGGCATTCGGCTATGACGCTTGGAAGCAGGATAAGACCTTCGACGAGTATTGCGCCGCTAAGGACCGCGATCCGAATCACCTGCGTGGCACGCGTTACCTGCTTGAGGACGCCGCGGGGCAGCCCGTCGCCGCTTTGAACGTCCTGCGTTTCCGTGAGAGCCTGATCGGCTTCGCGTCCGTCGCGACTTCGCCGGAACAGCGTGGCAAGGGCTACGCCTCGCGGCTGCTCCGCGCCGTCATGGAGCTGCATCGCTTCGCCCAGCCCGACATGCGCTTCCTGCTCTTCTCCGAGGTCAAGCCGACGATCTACGAGCGCCACGGATTCCGCGTCCTGCCGGCGGAGCACCAGCACTTCCCGAAATCCTTGGCCATGGCCACCGGCGACAAGCCGCTGTCCGCGACCGAGGCGGAATTCCTGAGGACCTATTTCTAGGCCGGCGGCTTATTTTTTCGCCGGCGTAGCCAAGGCGACCTTTTCGAGCCACTCGGCGACCTTAGGGTGTTCGGTTTCGGCGAACGCGTGGCCGACGCCGGTCATCTCGCTGCCGATAGCGGTCGCGCCCTTGGCCTTGAGGGTCTTGGGGAGCTGGCTGGTGGCGGGCTTATTCGAACCTTTCTCTGAGCCCCAGCAGGCGTAGGCGAACTTACCCTTGAGGTCCGGGAGATTGCCCTTGGAGGTATACGAAGTGCCGCCGCCATCCGCGAAGACGAAGATGCCGAAGTAGTCCGTGAGCTTCGGGCCGCTGCTCAGGCGCAGCATGCCGTCGATTGAATGTCCGCCATTGCTGAAACCGGCGATGATCGAGCGAGACTTGTCGATGTTCGGGATGATCTTCGCGATCTCATCCAACATGAAGCGGTGATACGCCCAGATTTTTGCAAACTCTCCTACCATGTTCGCCTGCACGGGATTGTTCGCGCCCTTGGGGTAGGGGAGTCCGACGACGATGAAGTCGCCTTCGGGCAGGAAGGCTTTGCTCGGAGTGTTGCCGCCTTCGCCGCCGCCGAGCCAGGCGACCAGCGGATATTTTTTCGTCGCCTCGTAGCCGGCCGGCAGCGTCACATTGCACGCCGCCATCGCGCCATGACGGTCCACGGTCAGCTCGGGGAAGTCGAACTTCAGCGAAGCGCCCGGCGCGACCAGTGCCTTGAGTTCTGTGCGCGGGATGGCCTTTTCAGCTAGCACCACGGCCTTCTCGTCGCCCTTTACTGCCGTTTTCTTCGCGGCAGGCTTATCGTCCGCGATGAGTGCACCGCTTATCGCAAGCAGAAGGAAGAGGCGGGCGAGGGTCATCGGGATAGGTGGGGATTACTTGGAGAGTATTCTCCGACATCCGAGCGCTTGCAATCGAGATGCAGGCCGGTGGTTTTTACCCTGATTTCCGCATCTATTGTATGGGGTCAGACCGCTTCTGACTGATATCACTCAGAAGCGGTCTGACCCCATACTAATTCTCGGCTGAATTAGCGAAAGGACTTCTGGCGCCAGGCGGCGTCGGCTTCGCGGTCGGTCCGGAATTCGATGACGCGGACGCCTTTACCACGGACTTCGAGGAGACGGCGCAGGTCGTTCCAGCCGTCGGCGAGATCATGACGCACCTTGTGGGCGGCGCAGAGCTTACCGAGGTCGGCCGCCTGCGGCGTACCCCAGAGTTGTTCGAACTGGGCGCTCTTCGCCACGGCGAGGTGATTGAAGATGCCGCCACCCTGGTTGTTGATCACGAGCACGGTGAGGTCTCCGCGATGGCCGTAGGCGGAGAGCAGTGCGTTGCTGTCGTGCAGGAAAGTCAGGTCGCCGCAAAGGAGCACCGTGCGCTTGCCGTCGAGGGACGCGCCGAGCGCGGTCGAGACGGTGCCGTCGATGCCGTTGGCGCCACGATTGGTGAGAACCTCAGGGCCAGGGCCGGGCGGATGGTAGAACCACTCCAGGTCGCGGATCGGCATGCTGCTGCCGACGAACAGGCGGTCGTCCGGACCAAGGGCCTCGTCGAGCAGTGACACGACGCGGCCTTCGAAGGGCCAGTCGACATTCACGATGCGCGTGAGTTTCTTGGCAGCGGCTTTCTGGGCCGACTGCCAGGCCTTGCCGTAAGCGGAGGCCTTCGACGAAACCTTGTCGCCCGAGGGCACGAGCTGTCCGTCGAGGCGGCTCCAGCGCGAATGGGTGGGGTCGGTGTTCTCGCCGGCGCGACCGAGCTGGATGACGGTGATGTCGCCTTCCTTGAGCCAAGCCCGCAGGACTTTGCTGGTCGGGAGCGGTCCGACGAACACCGCGGCCTGCGGGCGTAGTGTCTTGGCGGCTTTGGCGTCGCGCAGGATGAGATCGTAACCCGAGACCAGCGAAGCATCGCCGGCGAGGTCGCCGCGGAGCGTGCCGGCGCCGTCGGCGAGAATCGGCCAGCCGGTCAGCTGGGAAAGTTCACGTAGGCCCGCCGCGCTTTCGTCGCGATCCTCAAAGGCATGCGGGCCGAGCACGATAACGCCGCGCTCCGTCTTCGGAAGCAGGCTAGCCACTGTGGCGGGCGTGAGGGTCGGGCGGACGATGCCGCAGGGCGGGACGGATGTGAACTTCTCAAGATTGAGGCTGGCAGGCGCCTTGAAGCCCTTTTCCGCATCGGAGGGGGCGAGAGGGTCGCGGAAGGGCAGATTGAGGTGCACCGGGCCAGCCAGAGGGCCTTGGGAGCGCTGCCAGGCGTCGACCAAGAGCTGACGCCAGTGTCGGAGCAGGGAGAGGTCGGTCGAAGGCACGGCCGCCTCAGCGGACCATACCGGGTAGCCGCCGTAGATTCCATTCTGCGTAATCGTCTGCCCAGAGTGGCACTCGCGGAGTTCGGGCGGACGGTCGGCGGTCAGGATGAGTAGGGGCGTGGCTGAGAGGCGGGCTTCGACGACAGCCGGCAGGTAGTTCGCGGCAGCGGTGCCGGAGGTGCAGAGCAGGGCGGTGGGGCGTCGGGTGGCCTTGGCGAGGCCGAGGGCGATGAAGCCAGCCGAACGTTCGTCGAGCGCCACGGTGACATGCAGTCCGGCGGATTCGGCGAAAGCGTGGGCCAGCGGCGTCGAGCGCGAGCCAGGCGAGATCACCACGTGCGTCAGGCCGAGACGGCGGAGCGTACGCACGCCGACGTCGGCCCAGAGGGCGTTCGTGTTCAGGTGCTTCGTCGCGCGGGCCATGGGGACAGGCAATCCCGACAGGGCGGGGCTGTCCAGCGTGGGCTTGGTTTTGGGTTTAAGCCCGGCCGATTGGCGCTATATTTTATCCTCAAATGGAGGTCTTCCTGCATCTGCTGCCCCTGCTCGGGTCCTTCATGTTCGCTGGATTACTGATCCACGCAATTTTCTGGGGCATGACCTACACCGTCGACGAAGCCTTTGTGCGTGTGCGCTTCTACGGCTGCACCGCGCGTAAGATCGCCCTCAGTGACATCGAATGGGCGGCGCACGATTGGGTCTTCTGGAACGAGCATTGGACTAACACCGGGAATCCCAAACGGATGCTCCTGCTGCGTCGTCGCACCGGCTGGTTCAAGAATTTCCTGATCAGCCCGCCCTCGCCTCAGGATTTCCTCCAGGAGCTTGCCGCCCACGGGGTCGCCATCCGCTGAATTTTATGCGTACACTTTTCGCTCTTGTTCTCTCTGCGGCCGCCATGTTGGCGGCCGACGTGCCGCCGTTCTTCGCCATGGATACCGCCGCGAAACTGCCGCCGGCGGAATGTGCACAGGTACTGGCGGAGTTGGGCTATGCGGGGTTAGGCGGGAGGCCGGACTCGGCGAAAGCTTTCCAGGCGGCACTGGTTGCCCAGAAGCTCAAGTTGTTTAACGGCTACCACGTCTCGAATTTCACCTATGGTCAGGTGGAGATTTCGCCCGACCTCATCAAAGCGGTCGACGGACTGGCGGGCACGGGTGGCACGCTCTGGCTTGGCCTCAATAAGGTCCAATTCCCAATGGGCCTCAATCTGCCGCCGGAATATGGAGATACCATCGTGGTGCCGCAGTTGCGCCAGTTGTTGGCTTACGCCAAGCCCAAGGGCGTGAAGATTTCGCTCTACCCGCACGCGGGTTTCTGGGCCGCCCAGTTCGAGGTCTGCCTGCGCGTCGCGAACAAGGTCGACGATCCGGCGCTCGGGGTGACGTTCAATCTCTGCCACTGGCTCAAAGTCGAGGGCTCGGAGCGTGATCCATTGCCGCTCATCAAGGAGGCGCTACCTCGCCTGAACTTCATCACGATCAACGGCGCCGACACGGGCGACACGCAGAAACTCGGTTGGGATAAACTTATTCAACCGCTGGGCCGCGGGTCTTATAATGTCGCCGGCTTCGTCGCCCAAACCCGCGCCGCTGGTTACCGCGGCGCCTATGGTTTTCAGGGCTTCGGCATCACGATGGACTCCAAGGAACTCCTCAAAGAGACCATGGAGGGCTGGAAGAGGATGGTGAAATAAGGGGTAGGGGCAGGGGTTGGGGTAGTTACGATGCATGGCCGAACGAAAGCCAATACGGATTGAGATAGGGAGCTTCAGACAGTCCTAGTCTGGAAGCCTACCTCTGCCCCGACCCCTCGAAATAAGAAACCCCGGTGGCCCGGGGTTTCGTCAGCAGCCTTAGGTCAGGCTTACTTGTGGGTCTTGGCGTGCTCAGCGAGCGGGTCGTAACCGAAGTCCTTCTTCAGGTCGCGCCAGGAAGCGTGCACGTGGTTGGCGCCGTTCTGGAAGTTGGCGAACTCGAGGAGGAAGGTCGGGCCCTGGATGCTATAGTAATGAGCCTGGCCGGCTTCCGTGCCGCCGTTGTAGCCGAAGAAGAGCTGGTCTTCCGGGGTCTTGCTGATGGCGGCACTTTCTTGGACGGCGAAGTCGGAGCGAGCCCGGCCGACGTATTCGGCGATGATCTTACCGGCCAGTTTCTTCTGGTCGGCGGTGAGGGCCGAGAAAGCGATGCCCTTGTGCTTGATGATGCCGTCGGCCTTGGGCTTGTTGCTCGTGATGACGTCCTTCGGGGTTTCGCCCGGGATGAAGCCTGCCTTGCGTTGTTCAGCGGTGAGGGACTTGGCGAGTTCGCGGCCGAGGCCGTCTTCTTGGTCGAGGAGTTCGAAGCCGACAAGGCCGGGCATCGCATCACCGACATGAAGGGTGTCGGACTTCACCTGGCCGGGATTGGTGCCGAGGAACGAAGGTGTCGAGCCGACGAGCACGCCGTCGACGATGGTGAAGTTCTGGGAGCAGTGGTGGCCTTCCCAGCGGAAGCCCCAGGTACCGTGCGCGTCGGGCGTGCCGAAGATCGACACGAAGTAGTTCTCGGCGTCGCGCTTGTTGGCGCCTTTGCCTTCTTCGATGAGGAAGAGCATGTATTCGAGGGCCATGACGGACTCGACCTTCATATGGCCGCGCTGGCTCAGGGAGACGGAAAGGAGGGCCTGGGCGAAGTGGCGCTGGCCGGGGTTCATTTCCTTAATCGGCAGGCCGAGGCGCACAGCTGGGACGAAAATCCAGTGCGTGCGTTCGGCGTCGTCGAATTTGAAGGTCGCCTTGGCGCGCTGGGCGTCGGTGAGCGAGCCGAGGAAGGCCGTGGCGGCCTTGGACATTTCTTCGCCGGCACCGTGGCCGAAAGCGGAGGGGACGGCGGCGGCCAAGAGGCACAGCACGCTCAGGAGACGGGTGAGGGAACGCATGGGGGTGTCAGGTAAGGACAGGGGTGTAAGGGAAGGGTTCCCCGAGAGCCAGAAAGGAATGGCGGGCGGGGCTGGCGCCCCGAGGGGGCACGTGGGCACGAGTATCGAGTATAGGGGGATACAAAGGACGCTGGAATGAGAGCCGCGGCGGCTTTGGCTGCTACCTGACCCCTCCCCGATACTCGTGCCCACTCTACCCTGCAGAGGGAACGTTTACGTTCCCTCTGCCTCGCTCAGCTTCTGCGAGGCCAGTTCCCAAGCGGCGGTGGCCGTCTGGAGGGCGTTGATGGTGTCGCGGAGGCGGGCGTTTAATTGCGGGAGGTTCACGCCGCCGGTATAAGTGGCGGGGTCGGCGAGTTCGGCGGTGATCGTGGCCTGCTTAGCTTCGAGTTCCGCGACCAGCTGTTCGCATTTCGTGACGTCGGCCTTCAGTTTACGGATATCCGCGGCGGAGGGTTTCACGGGGGCCTTGGGTTTCTCCTGCTTGGAGGGCTCCTCCTGTTTCGGCCGGGCGTCGGTGAAGCCGGCGGTGAGCGCGGCGCGCTCGTTGCCGGATTTGGATTTCTCGAGGTAGTAGGCGTAGTCGCCGGAATACGGCGTCAGGCGGCCGGAATGGACGTGCAGTACGGTCTTAGCGATTTCGCGGATGAAGTGCACGTCGTGGCTGACGAAGAAGAGCGTGCCTTCGTAGTTCTTGAGGGCGGCGATGAGGGCGTCGATCGACATGATGTCGAGGTGCGTCGTCGGCTCATCCATCAGCAGGAAGTTCGGCGGATTGATCATCAACTTCACCAGCGCGAGGCGTGATTTCTCACCCCCCGAGAGCACGGAGACTTTCTTGTTTACGTCGTCCTTGCGGAAAAGAAACGTCCCGAGCATGCCGCGGGCCTGCTGTTCGGTCAGGCCGTTCTCCGTGGTGCGGAGTTCCATGACGTTCTCGAGGACCGTCAACTTGGGGTTGAGGTTGTCGACGCGGTTCTGCGCAAAGTAGCCGGTGATGACGTTGCCGCCTTCTTCGCGCACGCCGCCGTTGATCGGGATGACGCCGGCGAGGATCTTGAGGAGGGTTGATTTGCCTGCTCCGTTCGGGCCAACCAAAACCGTGCGCTGACCGCGTTCGCACTCGAAATTAAGGTCCTTATAAACGACATGGTCGCCGTACGACTGCTGCACGTGTTCGAGTTTCATCACCTTGAGGCCGGAGCGTGGGGGCTGCGGGAAGCGGAACTGAATCTTCTTCAGGTCGTCCTCGGGTTCGTCGATCGCGACCTCCTCGAGGCGGGCGATTTGCTTCTCCTTGGATTTCGCGCGCGAGGCCATGGAGGCTTTGGCGCCGAAGCGGTCGACGAACGTCTGGAGGTGGGCAATCTCGCGCTGCTGGTTCTTGAACATCGCTTGTTGGCGATCTTTACGGGCCACGCGTTCGAGGATGAAGTCGTCGTAGTTGCCGTTATAGCAATGCAGGCGCTGGCCGCGGAGTTCGATTGTGCCGGTGCAGAGCGCATTCAGGAAGGCGCGATCGTGCGAGATGACGACGAGGCCTCCGGGGTAGCGCGTCAGGTAATCCTGGAACCAGAGGAGGGCTTCCAAGTCGAGGTGATTGGTCGGTTCGTCGAGCAACAGGAGTGTTGGTTCGCTGACGAGCAAGCGGGCAAGGTGCGCGCGCATGACCCAGCCGCCGGAGAAGGTCTTGGCCAGTTTGTCGGCGTCGCCTTCGCGGAAGCCGAGGCCGGCGAGGATTTTCTTGGCGCGCGGTTCGAGGGTGTAGTCGATATCCCAATCGTCATCGTTCTCAGGCTCGAGCTTGCCGCCGCTGGTGGCGATTTGTAGGATAGTCTCATCGCCGGCTGGGGCGCTTTCCTGGGGGAGGAAGCCGAAGTTCGCCCCGCGTTCCCACTCGATCAGGCCTTCGTCGGGTTGGTCCTTGCCGAGGATGATGTTGAAGAGGGTGGACTTACCCGCGCCATTGGCCCCGACGAGCCCGAGCCGGTCCGTCCGGGCAATATTCAGCGAGACCTCCGCGAACAAGGTGCGGGGCCCGTAGGACTTAGAAATATTGGCAATCGTCAGCATCGAAGCGGCGATAAAGGGGCCTACGAGGGCGAGGTCAAGGGTCGCTTGGGCGACCGCTTGGCCTCGCCCTCGGGCGGGGCCACGTGGGCACGAGTATCGAGTAACGGGGAAGGTTAGGTTGTCTCGGGTAGGGCTGACCACCCTTGGTCAGCCGCGGTTGAGCGAGGGCGCTCAACCCTACCTATGGCTGCAGGTGGGTTACTTTCCCCGTGTCGCCGTGCCCCCGTGCCAGCTTGCCCCCCCTCGTTTACGACCACTTCAGCTTACTGCGGAGCACGTCGAAATGGGTGAGCGATTTCGGACGCAGGAGGGCGAGCTGGACCTTGGCGGTGCGGATGATGAGCGGCAGGCGGCTTTGCGCTTCGAGGGTCTCGCGACCATCGACCGAGAGGCCGAGTAGGGCGCTGTCTTCACTCCGGATCTGGAGTTCGGTCTCGCCATCGAAAATCACGGAACGATTCGAGAGCGTGTGGGCGCAGATGGGCGTGAGGGCGATGACCGAGGCCGCCGGGTCGACGAGCGGGCCGCCCGCGGCCAGGCTGTAGGCCGAGGTGCCGGTGGGCGTGGCGAGAATCAGGCCGTCGGCTCGGTATTCATTGACCCTTGCACCGTCGGCCAGGACCGAGAAGCGGCCCATCCGGAAGACGTCGCGCGTCTTGATCACGAGGTCGTTCAAGGCCAGGGCGAAACTGCCGTCTGCAAAGCGAATCTCCAAGAGGGCACGTTTTTCGACGCGGAAATCACCGGAGAGGATCGAGTGGAGCGAGGCGGCCACGTCTTCGCTCGGGTAGGCCGCGAGAAAGCCAAGTTTGCCGCGATTGATGCCAAAGAGTGGCACGCCTTCGAGGGCGGCGGCCTCAGCCACTCCGAGGAAGGTGCCGTCGCCGCCGACTACGCCGCAAGCATCCGCACCCTTGAGGGTTTCGCGGCTGACCGGCCAGCCGTCCGCGACGGTGAGGGTCACACCAGCTTTCTGGGCGGCCTCCTGCACCGCGTGCACGATATCATCCACCCCGGGCTTGGTGCGGTTGACGACGAGCGTGAGGCGGCGGATAGCCATGAATGACGACTAGGCGCCCTTCAGGGAAGGGCAAGGACAAGCCGGGGCAGTTGGTGTGGAAAAGCCTTATTTCGAGGCCTTTTCCGGCTTCGGCGTGACGAAAGACATCTGGTAGTCGAGGCTGACCTCAAAGCGCTTGCCGCCCAGCGCCTTCACTTGGACGGGGCTGGCGAGGTCGGAGACTTCCAGTTTCCACTGGCCTTCAGGCAAGTGCTTCTTGGCTTCTTCAAAATCGTTTTTGATCTGATCGAGGAGTTCGTTGCGCGAGTCGTCCGGATGGGTGAGCGCGTACTCCGGATTGCCGACGGCCTGCTTCTCGTCGTCGCTCTTGGGCTTCACCAGGTCGGAGGCTTTCGTGCGCAGGATCTCAAGGCCTTTGAGGCCTTTGTCGGCCTCGGTGTGTAGTTCCCAGCGGGCGGTGGCCACGTAGGTGACGTCGCCCCTGCTTTCATCATCGCCAGAAAATTTACTGCTGCTGGTGACGTTGATAGAGGACTTCGAATTTTCGGACCGCGCGAACTCGGAGGTAATCTCGCGGAGTTCCCAGCCTGGCTGGTCGGCAAAACGCTTCTCGAGCACCTTGCGAATCTCGTCGACGCGGGCGTCGACCGCGGCGCGATCCTTGCCCTTGATCATGATGGACACCGGTAGGAAGAGATGGTCGGCGTCGACCTGCATGCGTACGTGGTGCGTGGTGCCGGTGGTTGCCGCGTTGAGCATCAGCGGGAGTAGGAGCAGGAAGGCGAGGAAGCGCATGAGCGGAGGATTAGAGTCAGGATGGACGATAGAAGATGAATGATAAAGCAAGATAGGGGTAGGGACGGCTCTCCGAGCCGTCCGTTCACCTTGTGAAATGCGGAAGCAGAAAGAATCAACGGCGGGCTCGGAGAGCCCGCCTTACCTAAAGCAGTAAAACCTGGCTATTACGCAACGCTACCCAAGGCCTCGGCGACCTTGGAGACGTCAGTGCCGCCGCCCATCGCAGCGTCGGGCTTTCCGCCGCCCTTACCGCCCAGCTTGCCGCAGGCGTCGGTGACGATCTTGCCAGCGGCCTTGCCCGCCTTGACGGCGTCCAGACCGCAGTTGGCCACGAGGGAGACTTTGTCGCCAAAGACCGCGGCGAGGACGACGACGGCGGCGGAGCCGACCTTGCCAGCCACCTTGGCACCGAGATCACGCAGATCGTTCGGGGTCTCGGCGCTGACCTGGGCGATGACATACTTCAGGCCCGCGCGGTCGCTGGCTTTGGCGGCGAGCGCGTCGGCAAGCTGTGAAGATTCCTTGTCGCGGTAGACTTTGAGTTTCTTCTCGAGCGCGGAGCTTTGCTCCATGATCTGCTCGAGGCGTTTGGCGAGATCCGCGACCGGCGTATTGGTCGAGGAGGCGAGCGTCTTCAGCAACTCAGCCTCAGACTTCGCCCGTTCATAAGAGGCGAGCCCCGCGACGGCTTCGATGCGGCGGACGCCAGCGGCGATGGCGTTTTCGCCGACGATGCGGAAGAGGCCGATTTCGCCCGTGTGGCGGACGTGCGTGCCCGCGCAGAGTTCCATTGACCAGCCGTTGAGGGAAGCGGCCTTACCGCCGACCTGCACGACGCGTACGGAGTCGCCGTACTTATCGCCGAAGAATTGCATGATGTCCGGGCGGCCTTTGACGGAGGCGTAGGCGACTTCGCTCCACGTCACGGCTTCATTGGCGAGGATGCGTTCATTCACCACGCGTTCGATGTCGGCGAGCTGGCCGGGGGTGAGCGCCGCGCCGTTGAAGTCGAAGGTGAGCTTCGTCGGGTCGACCGCGGAGCCCTTCTGCGAGGCTTCCTTGGAGACGACTTCGTGGAGCGCCCAATGCAGGATGTGCGTGACCGTGTGGTGGCGCTGGATGGCGTCGCGGCGGGCCTGGTCGACGGCGATCTCAATCGTCGCACCGATTTCCGGGGCGTCTTCACCATCGAGGAAGTGCAGCCAGGTCTGACCAGATTTCTGGGTGTCGGCGACGCGCCACTGGCGGCCGCCGAGGGTGATCATAGCCGTGTCGCCGACCTGACCACCCATCTCCGCATAGCAGGGGGATTGGTCGAGAATTACTGCGGAGCGTTCCTTGATCTTGGCGATCTGCGCGACCTTGGCCTTGCTCTGGAGCGCGTCGTAGCCGACGAAGGCGGTCGGGTGTTCGGAGCCGATGTCGGAAAGGGTGATGATTTCCTTCTTCTGGGCGGCGCGGGCGCGGGCGCGCTGTTCTTCCATCAGCTTCTCGAAGCCGGCGCTGTCGACCATCAGCCCACGTTCGCGGGCCATCAGTTGCGTGAGGTCGAGCGGGAAGCCTTGCTCGTCATAGAGGCGGAAGGCGATGGCGCCCGAGATGGCGCCGCCGGCCTTGAGTTTGTTCGCCTCGTCTTCGAAGAGCGCGATGCCCTTATCGAGCGTGCGGTTGAAGGATTCCTCCTCGTTGCGGATCACGTCGGCCACCACCGAGCGGCGGGTGCGGATTTCGGGAAAGATATCGCCCATCGTATCGGCGAGCACGCCCACCAGCTGATGGAAGAAGCCGTTTTTCAGGCCCAGCGTGCGGCCGTAGCGGACGGCGCGGCGCAGGATGCGGCGCAGGACGTAGTTGCGGTCCGAGTTGCCGGGCTGGATGCCGTCGGCGATTGCGAAGGAGAGCGTGCGGATGTGATCGGCGATGACGCGGAAAGCCACGTCGTCCTTCTCCTGTTGTGTGTCGCCAGTCGAGCCCGCGACGGGCAGCGTGGAGCCGTATTTCTTACCGGAAAGTTCCTCGAGGCGACGGAAGATCGGTGCAAACACGTCACTCTCGTAATTGGAGATGATGCCGGAGAAATCCTTGAAATTCTTCGTGCATTGCATGATGCCGCTGACGCGTTCGAAGCCCATGCCCGTGTCGACGTGGCGGGCCGGGAGCGGGGAGAAGGTGCCGTCCGGATTGGCGTTGAACTGGATGAAGACCAGGTTCCAGATTTCCATGCAGCGCGCGTCGCTGCCGTTGACGAGCGTGCCCTTCGTGTCGCCTTCGGGCGTGAGGTCGACGTGGAGTTCGGTGCAGGGGCCGCAGGGGCCGGTCTCGCCCATCATCCAGAAATTATCTTTCTTATTACCGTTCACGATGTGGATCGCCGGGTCGAGGCCGGCGGCGCGGAACTTCTCGGCCCAGACATCCCACGCTTCCTGGTCGAAGTCGGAAGGGTCGCCCTTGGACTTGTCGGGGCGGTAGACGGTGGCGTACAGGCGGTGCTTCGGGAATTTCCAGACTTCGGTGATCAGCTCCCAGGCGTAATCGATAGCCTCGCGCTTGAAGTAATCGCCGAAGGACCAGTTGCCCAGCATTTCGAAGAACGTGTGGTGGTAGGTGTCCAGGCCGACGTCCTCCAGGTCGTTGTGCTTGCCGCCCGCGCGGATGCACTTCTGGGTGTCGGCGGCGCGGCCAGGCGTATACGGGCACTTCGTCTGGCCGAGGAAGATGGGCACGAACTGGTTCATGCCGGCGTTCGTGAAGAGCAGATTCGGGGAGTCTGGCATCAAGCTCGACGACTGGACGATCGAGTGCTGCTTCGACTTGAAGAAATCGAGGAAAGATTGGCGGACTTGGGCGGAGGTCATGGACGGTAAAGGGAAGGGGTCTTTTTAAGCCCCCGTCGGGGGGAAAGGGAAGGGAAATGAAAGGCGGAAGCGGTTGGCAGTGGGTAGGGACCGCTCTCCGAGCCGTCCGTTTGCGGACGGAGGTGTGGATACAAATCGGGTCAACGGCGGGCTCGGAGAGCCCGCCCTACCCAAGGCATGCCGCCTCTTACTTCCGGACGCGCGCGAGGATCCAGGCTTCGAGTTCGGGTTCGGCGTAGGCTTTTTCCCAGGAGTTGTGGCCCACGCCGGGATAGACGGTGAACTTCACGTTGGCGCCATTCTTCTTGGCGGCCTCGACGGCGACTTGCCCGCGCTCGAACGGGACTGATTTATCCGCGTCGCCGTGGAACGCCCAAATCGGCATGCCGTTTAATGTGATGGTCTTCGCAGGTTCGATGCCGCCGCAGACTGGGATGACGCCGGCGAAACGCTCGGGGTGTTCGCAGGACCACGCCCAGCTGCCGAAACCGCCGAGGCTTAGTCCAGTGATCACGACGCGTTGCTCGTCGATGCGGTAGCTCTTGAGTAGATCGGTGAGGAGGGCGTCGAGTACCTGCACGTTCCAGCGGTCTTTGGCCGGGCACTGCGGTGCGACCATGATGTAAGGTGTGTCGGAGCGACGATCGAGTTCGAAGGGTAGTCCGTTCTTACGGACGAGGTTCAATTGATTGCCACGCTCGCCTGAGCCGTGGAGGAAGATCACCAGCGTCCACTTCTTGCCCAGGTCCTTTTCGTAGGAGGCAGGCAGGTACGTCAGATAGTCCAGTGCATAGGGCAACCCCGCCTGTTCGAAGTGCTTAGCCAGTGGCTTCGCTTTGACGTCTGGTGAGAGCGTGAACTCGGCGGCCGAAAGACCGAGGCAGAGAAGAGAGGCGAGGAGGGCGAGGCGCATGAACGAGGAATGGAGGACCCGCGGGCCGGAGGCAAGAGGGCAGGGTAGGGTTGAGGGCTGAATAGAGGTAGGGGCGCGACTGCGTCGCGTCCGTTCGTAATGTCACGTGCTATGAGCCGGGCAGGATCACCGATCATTCCCATGTCCGTCCGCCCCTGGTCGCTTCGCGACCGCTCACTCCCCTTCGGCCGTCATGAGTTCCGCGTGCAATTGAAACAACGCATGGACGCATTCGGCATAGAAAGAGGACAGGCGCTTGATGAGGTTTTCATCATGCCAGGAGACCACGCCGGCCTTGAAGGTCAGGCGGGCTTCGCCGAGGCCGTCGGGTTTTCGCTGCGAGAGTTCCTGGGAGAAGTTCAGGGCGGCGGGTAGCTTCTTGGCGTAGCGCTTCTGGTTGGAGAGGAAGGCGGCAATCGCACCGATCTCGGACTGGCCGTCGAAAGTCAGGTAGATGGTGGCCTCGCCGGCGACATCGCCTTCGCGCGGCTGGTAGAAGGCGCGGATCAGCGCGGTGGAGCCTTTCAATGCTACGCGGGCGTTGAAGTCATCCCGTGCCGTGAGGCGATAGGCGGGCTCGATTTTCTTAAGGTGTTCGGCGACGGCCTTCCAGAGGGCAGGTCTCATAGTGATGTCCGTATCCTTGCGGGAGTCGGGCCAGAGGCAAGCGGACCGCACGTCATATTGGCCCGACTTATTGACAGGCACGAAAAAGGGCGTGCCGGATGGCACGCCCTTTGAGCAAAGCAAATCCTGGGGGTTTACTTCTTCTTTTTCGCGGCGGGCTCGGCCTTGGCCGGGGTGCCCAGCGGATTCTCCTTCAGGATTTCCTCGGTCGTGAACATCTGGTTGTTCTTGGCGGCGAGGGCGGCGCGGATGCGCTTCACGTCGGAGGTCTTCACCACTGGGAGGTTGTTGCCGAAGGACTGGCGGACGTAGGTGATCACAGCGGCGACTTCGTCGTCCTTCATGAGCTGACCCAGGCCGGTCATCACGGGTTGGCCCGTGGTAATGTCGCCGTATTCCTTGCCGTTGAGGCTCATCTTCCCGTAGAGGCCGTTAAGGACCATCTTGATCACGCGATCGGGGTCGCCTTCGAGCCAGGGGCTGCCGGGGTAACCGGTTTCGCGGGCGAGGGGCGGGTAAGCGCCGCGGGTGGGCTTGCCCTTCTCGGCCGGCATGTCGGCGCCCTTACCGTCGGCCTGGTGGCAGGTCACGCAATGGGCTTCGCGGAAGTACACTTCCTTGCCGAGGTCGTAGATCTTCCTGTCTTCCTTGGAGAGCTTCTTATCGGTCGGGCCGTAGGAGACTTCCTTCGGGGGCGTGAAGGCCTTGAGGTCGATGCCCTTGCCTTCGGGGAGCGAGGCCAGCTGCTTCATCGTCTCGCGGAGACAGTAAGCGATGTTGTGGTCCTTGCTGCCCTTGAGGGTGGAGGCGGCGGCAATGGCGCGGTCGGTGTCCTTGCCGTTGAAGAAGCTCAGGCCGCGGACGCCTTCGAGCTGGACGCGGAGGTTGGCGTCCTTGACGGCGTTCTCCATGATGCCGATTGCATTCGGGATGCGGTCACGCTGGTAGATGGCGACGCGGACGGCCTGGGCACGGGCGCGGGGCTCGGGCGACTTGAGCAGCTGGCCGAGGAGTTCGAGATTCACCGCATCATGCCACTGGTGGACCCAGAGTGCTTCGAGGAGATGGTGCGCATCCTCGACCTTGGTCGGGTCGAACTGCTTGGCCCACTTCTGGGTGGCGGCGATGACCTGGGCCGAGTCGTGCTTATGCAGCTCGATCTTGGCGCGCTGGCGGACGTTGTCTTCGTGCTCAGTGAGGAGCGCGAGGAGATTCTCGATGGACTCGCCGTCGATCTTCTTCGGCGTGAGCAGCGGACGACTTGGGAAGGTGATGCGGTAGAGGCGGCCGTGCTGGTGATCGCGGTTCGGATCGCGCAGGTGATGCTGGAGGTGGCCGATGAGCATCTGTGACCAGTCCATGACGTAGAGCGAGCCATCGGGGGCGACGGCCACGCCGGAGGGGCGGAAGTTGCCGGCCTTTTCCTTGTCGGTTTCGATGAGGTTGGGCTCGATGGTCGTGCCCTTGAGTCCGGAGCCTTCTTCGGTAAGCTTGGCACGGAAGATTCCTTGGACGGTGATGACGTTCGTGTTGAGGAACGTGCCCTGCCAGTCTTCAGGGAAGTGGCGGCTGCTCAGGATCGCGGTGCCGGGGCAGGGGCGGGAGGGGCGGTTCCAGATCGTACCCGGGTTGGAGTGGGCTCCGCTGTCGAGGTGTCCAGAGAAGACGGGGCCGAAGTAGTTGGCGTTGCCGGTGGCGTCGGTGATGATGTCGTTGCCCCAGTAGTCGAAGACGCGGCCGTGCGGGTTGGCGAAGCCGAAGGGCACGTGGCGGTAGAACTTGCTGGTCTGCGGTTCGAAGCGGTAGATGCCGCCGTTGGTGTTGCGAACCGGGCCATTGAAAGTTTCGACCTGCGTGCGGTGGAAGACGCCGTCAGAGAAATACATCGCGCCTCCTGGTTCATAGCAGATGGAGTTGGTCTCGTGGTGCGAGTCGGCGGCGTCCATGCCGGTCAGCAGGCGCTCGCGGGTGTCGGCCTTCTCCATCTTGCCGGAGGAGTCGCGGACGAACCAGATGTCGGGCGACTGGATCAGGATGACGCCGTCCTTGTAGAACTGGAAGCCGGTCGGGCAGTTGAGCCCGTCGAGGAAGACGTGCGACTTGGCGACCTTGCCGGTCTTCGGGTCGAGGTCGAGGACGAGGAGCTTATCGAAGACCTTGGTGGTCGGCGAAGTCTCGGGATAGTTCGGCCAGCAGGCGAGCCAGAGGCGGCCCTTGGTGTCGAAGTTCATCTGCACCGGATTGATGAGTTCGGGGATGGTGGTCTCGTCGGCGACGAACTCAACTTTGCAGCCTTCCGGGACGGAGAGGAATTTCAGTTGATCTTCGCCGGCAAGATAGGGCACTGGTTCCTTGCGGTTCGGAGGCACGGGCAGCTGCGCGAGGAGGTTGTCGTCCTTGGGTTCGACTTTCTGGCCCTTGGCGGCGGCCCAGATCGTCACATCGCGATTGGCGGTCTTGATGTCGCGGTCGGCGAGTTCGCGGCCAAGCACGGTGGCGTTATCCACGCCTTCGTATTTGATGCGGGAGCGCTGACCGTAGATGTTGAACTGGTCGACCGTGCGGTAACGGTGATGCCACTGGGTGTTCTTTTCGAGGACGGCGGAAAGAACGTCGGCATTGACGGCCGGGGCGGCCTGACCGAAGACGGCCTGGAATTGGACCGGGGCGAGGGCGGCGTCGCCAGCGACATTCAGATGGATGCCGTTGATGGTAAGGGGAGACTTGGCGGCGACGTAGAGTTTCTTGGAAGCCGAGAACAGGTCGACAAACTGGACGCCGTTGCTCTTGGCGACTTCAGCCATGGCGGAGGTGTAGAGGGCGAGGCCTTTGTTGTTCGCGGCGGCCAGGCCGGCGTCGAAGAGCGATGACCTAAGGTCTTCGTGGGCGATTGGGGAGAAGAGGACGACGCGAGGCTTGCCCTTGCCGAAGTCTCCGGCGAGCGTGACTTTTAGGAACTTATCGAGGTCGGCCTTGAATCCGGCGAGTCCGGCTTCGCCTTGAAAGGATTCGTTAAAACCCCAGTAGGCGAAAATCACGTTGGCGTGGAAGTGGGTGCCAGCATGGTAGGTGACTTCAGCCTTGCCGACCTTCTCGGTCTTGTCGCCAGGCACCATGTTGAGGAAGTAGTCGAGGGTGGGGACTTCGTCGGAGCGGTGGGGCTTGGCGGCGGTCTTGTCACCGGCGAGGCCGAGGTTCGCGCCGACTTCATCGCCCGAGAAGCCGAAGTTGCGGACGACGAGATCGAGGTTGGGGAAACTCTGATGGATCAGGGCCTCGAAGTTGCCATGGTGTTGCTGGCGATCGGCGAGGCCGCTGCCGATGAAGGCGATGTTATCACCCTTCTGGAGGGCGAGGTTCTCGGCCGCGACCGAGGTGAGGCCGGTCAGGGCGAGCAGGAGGGTGAGCAACTTGCGCATGGTTTTGGGTATTGGTAGAAAGGGGAGGGCCATGCGGGAAGGCATGGTCTGGAACGGGGAAAGGCAAACCTGTCGCTCTTTCAACATTCTGCCAAGGGGAATGTTCCTGCCTGGCCCTGCAAATCAGCATCAAAGCCGCTCATTTGCAGGGCTAGAGGGGTAGGGATAGAGGTAGGGCTGGGTCGATGACTGCAAAGAGGGCTTATGGGAGGATTGATTGGAAAAACCTGCCACCTGCCACCCAGGGCTGCCACCCGCCACCCGAAGTGAAATCATAAGACTCAAAGGGAGGCCGGAGGTCGGATGATGTGCTGGGGTGTCTTATGCCCGCAGCAAACTTTCCGGTCTCCCTTTGGTCGTTGGCGTTTCCTGTGTGCCAACCGCTATCCGCTAACCGCAAGCACCTTGTATCTTCGTCCTTACTTCGCGATCGCTGCGCTGATCGACTTCACGACGGCCTTACCGAGCACTTCGTAGCCCTCGTTTTTATAGAAGGGGAGCTCATTGAATCTCCGCTGCAGCTTGGCCAATTTCGGTCCGACGTTGGTGGCTAGGTCGTTGATGGAAATGCCGTTTTCCTTCATGACCTTGACGGCGATCGCGTTATAGGCGTCGACGTCGCCTTCCGAGATGGTGGTTGTCATCGTGGCGAAGATCAGTTTCCCATGGCAATTCCTCTTGAGGTAGGCCACGCACGCCCGCACGTCCTTCTCGTATGCGTCCAGTTCAATATTAGGCTGCCGTTTCTTGCCCGTTTCTTTGAAGTCGGGGAGGTATAGGCCGCAGTTAAAGTGTATCACATCGAAATAGTCTAATTCTCCCCTTCCGGCCTCCTGGAGGTCAATTCGTTCAGGACTAAACACATAGGGGGTTCCGATTGCGCGGCCAAAGATGGTTCCGTTCCATACGTTAGCTTTGCCGATAAGTTCATGAGCGGCAATCTGGCTATAACAGTCCGCCTCCATGTCGCCGATTATCAGGATGCACGGCCGACCATTGGACTTAGTTTTCAAGTTCCAGCGCGGACTAATCTCATCCATCGAGAACCCGTGCCAGTCCGTTTTACCCTTGCCCCCCATCCATAATTTGTCGTCTGGGGCTACGTACTTGAGTGCGTCCTTATCGGCGGGCGCAGCCGAAAGGGAAAGGCAAAGCAAGGACAGCAATAGGGGCAGTGACTTCATCGGGGTAAATCTACGGTGACTTGCTGCAAGGGGTTAGCGACCCCCATCGTGGTGAGGTATCCGCTCTATGCAGGCATCGCTTCAAGGGTGCTTAAAGGCCTCTAACGCTCTTCGGAGTAGGGACGTGATTACTATCGAGTCCCTGGGCGGTCGGAGGCTGGAGCGTCGGGTAGGCTACACCGTGATGCGCACGTGCGGTCTCAAACTTATGTCCGCAGTAAACTTCCCGGTCGCCAGTCTCCCTTTGCTCGTTGGTATTTCCTATCCGCCAACCGCAACCACCTTGTATCTCCGTCCTTACTTCGCGAGCGCGGCGTTGAGCGACTTCACGACGGCCTGGCCGAGCACTTCGTAGCCCTGCGCGTTATAGTGGACATCGTGAGGATTCTGCAGCTTGGCGATATCAGGAGCGACGGCGGCGTTAAGGTCATCGATGGCGACACTATTTTCCTTCATGACCTTGAGCGCGATGTCATTGTAGGTGGCGACGTCGCCGAAGGTGCGCTGAGGCGTGAGCTTGCCTTCGGGCACGGGCGTGGTCGTCGCGAAGATTAACTTCGCGCCAGTCTTCTTGAGGTCGGCGACGAGCGAGCGGAGATTGGCTTCGTAGTCGGTGGGCTCGACCTGGCGCTTGCCGTCTTCCATGTGACGGAGGTCATGCAGACCGAAGTTGAAGTGGATGACATCCCATTTTCCGGTACCGAGCCACTTGGCGAGGTTGGCGGTGCCGGTCTTGGTCGGCCCGCCGTTGGTTGGGATGCGATGCACGTTGACTTTTCCTTCCAGCGCTTTGCGCACGGACAGGGTGTAGCCGATGGAAATCGAATCACCGATGAGCAGCACGCGCGGCAGGCCGGCGACATCCTCGATCTCGAGCATCGCAGGATTGACCGCCTTGGCCTTCGCCTTGACGGCGACCTTGGCCGCGGGCGGCGTATCGGCAGCGAACAGGGCAAGGGAGGCCAGGGCCAGTAACAGGGGGAGCGTCTTCATGGGGGGGTAGGGAGAATTGAGGGTCGGGTTGATGGCTGAGTCGAGGGCAGATGACGGAGTCGATGACAGAGGACTGAATGGAGGGCTGTCGCCTGAATCGAGGTAGGGTTGAGCGCCCTCGCTCAACCGCGGGGCTGCCTTGGGTAGGGCGGGCTCTCCGAGCCCGCCGTCATGAGATGACGAGCGGACGGCTCGGAGAGCCGTCCCTACCGCGGCTGACCAAGGGTGGTCAGCCCTACCCGCGGCAGGTGATAGCGGTTGGCGGATGGGATAAGTCCAAAAAGGGAAGCCGGATGATTGGCTGGGGTGGCTTATGTCCGCAGCAAACTTCCCGGTTTCCGGTCTCCCTTGGTGTTCACCTATTTCCCACCGGTCCGCGAGTGGCTCACTGTCCCAGCGGCTTGGAGATATCGAATTCCGATTTCGTGGTCCACCGCTGCTTGTAGCCCGCGGGTGCTTCGACCTTGGTGCGGAAGATCACGGTGTTATCGAGGTCGAGGTCGTCGGACCAGATGAACTTCGCTCCCTTGAACGACTCTTCATATTTGTAAAAGTGTTCCTTCGGGCCGACGCGTTCCTCGGTGAACTCCGTGGCCTGGGCCCACTTGCTGTCGTCAAAATCCACGGCGAACCAGTTTTCCGGCACGGGGATGTGCTGCACGGTCGGGTTCTTCGTGTCGCGGTCGAGCGGGCCCTTGAAGAAGTTCTTCGCCTTCCACTTGGCGTTGGTCACGGTGCCGTCGGAGAATTTCAGGATGAAGCCGCCGTCGCCGATGTGGTCGCCATATTCGAGGCCGGTCTTCGGGTCGGCGTTGTCGCGCGCCATCACGGCGATTGTCATCGGGTATTCCGGCAAGATGTCGACGTTCATGACGTTGTGCGGCATGTAGTCGATTGAGTCGACGACGCGCAGCTTGCCGTTGATGTAGAGGATGAACCAGTTGTCGGCGTAGACACTGAGTTGAATCGTGTCGGCCATGGTGGGTTTGATCATGCCGGGCTTGTCGCCCTTGCCCCCCTTCTTGCCTTTCTTGCCCTTCTCGCCGCCCTTGCCCTCGCCGGGAGGAGGCGCGGCTTGGTCGCCGGCGGGTTCCTCGAGGGTGGCCTCGATGTCTTCGCCCTTCGGCTTGGCGTCGCCGTCTTCGGGCCGAGGGCGCTTGCCCTTCTCGCCGCCCTTGCCCTTGCCCTTTTCGCCGGCTTTGCCTTTGCCGCCGCCGGGCCCGCGTTCGCTGGGCGTGTAGGTTTCCGTGGCGGTCGAGCCATCGGGATTGGAATAGATGAAGGTCCAGGTCTTGTCGTCGTTGAGCGTATATTTAACGCTGAGGGCTTTGCCGTTGAGCGTGTAGTTCAGGGCGAACTTCTTTCCGTCGGAGGTGAAGTCTTTGATCAGCGCCCCGCGCAAGGGGCTTTGCGTGTAGCTGGAGCCCGTGCGGCGTACGTGGCTCGCGGAGGGCTGCGGGTCAACCTGTCCGTCGACTTCCGTCACTTCGCCGTGGAACCCGCCGTTGATGTACGGATACTTCTTCTGTGCGTGGTAATGGTAGCCGAGCGCCTTCGTCTCATGGCCGCCGAATTCATCGAGTTTGCCAGGCGCGGCGCCGTCGGGTTCGTTGTATCCGTAGATCGCGTAGCCATCGAGGGCCACCGCGATGGCCTTGCCCTTGCCCAGCTCCTTCTCGAGGAACACGGGAGCGTCGTGGTAATGGTAATCATCGGCCTTGCCGCAGTGGCCACCGAAGCTGTCGAGCTCGCCGAAGGCTTTGGCATCGTCGCCGCGGTTGTTGAGTGCGTTGAAAATCGGCACGCCGTTGGCCGCGAGCGCGATGGCGCCGCGCATGAAGTGCGTCTTGGCCGACATCGGTTCCTTGGCCGGCACTGGCCTCAGCGGGATGCGCCAGGCGGAGGCGCCGGCATAGGTCTGCGGGATCGGCACCTGCTGCTGCCATGACTTGATGCCAGCCATCAGCGGGTGGTCAGGCAGGCCCTTGGCCTCTACATAGAGATAGTTCTCATCCCAGCGCACGGCCACGTTCTTAGTGAACGCTTGGAAGGGCGTGGCGAGGAGCGGTGCGGTGCCGCTGGCGGCGGCGAGATAGGTGCTCGTCAGGAAATACTGCGCGGTCGGCTGGACGATGGCGGGTGCTTCGAACGATGTCCGATACTGGTTATCGACGGGTGGGATATGCGCATGCGCAGCGGCGTGGAAGACAAGCGTGGCAACGAGGAGAGCGTAGGACTGGGGGCGCATGGCTGAGGGTGAGGATAATATGATACCTCAAGGTACCTTAAGGACAGGTTAAGTCCCCGTCTTCCCCTCGTCATCAGCCCCGGATGGCCAAGGCTTCCTCAATCTTGGCGAGATCATCCGGCTTGATGGCGAACTTTCCGCCGAAAACAGTCTCTTTGATCTGGCCGGGCTTGCGGGCGCCCACGATGGCGGCGGTCACGCGCGGCTGGCGGAGCACCCAGGCGATGGCCAGCTCGGCGGAATTACGTCCATAGCGATGGGCGATTTCGGCGAGGGCCTTGGTGAGCGCGATGTTCTTGGAGAGCAGCGGCTCGTTGAATTGCGGGTCGTTCCGGCGATGGTCGTCGGTCGGCAGGGCGTCGGCCCATTCTTTCGTGACCTTGCCGCTGAGGAGTCCCTTCTGCATCGGGCTGTAGGACACGATGCCGATGTCGTTTTCTTCGCAGTAGGGCAGTAGTTCGGCCTCGATGCTGCGGTTGAGCATGCTGTAAGGTGGCTGCAGGAAGGTGACGGGGTGGATGGGCTGGATTCGCTTAAGCTGGGCGACGCTGAAGTTGCTGACGCCAGCGTAGCGTACTTTGCCTTCCTGCACGAGTTCCGCGACGGCCGACCAGCCTTCTTCGATATCCTCGTCGGGCTGCGGCCAGTGGATCTGGTACATGTCGATGACGTCGATCTGCAGGCGGCGGAGACTGTCTTCGCACTCCTGCTTCACGCTCGCGCGCTTCAGGCGGGGGACGATCGTGCCATCGGCTTCCCAGCAGCGTTCGCACTTCGTCGAAATAATCGGCTTCTCCTTCATCTCCCTCAGGGCACGGCCGACGACTTCTTCTGAGCGACCGAGTCCGTAGACCGCGGCGGTGTCGAGCCAATTGATGCCGACGGCCATCGCTTCATGGATGGTGCGGATGGAAAGGGCGTCGTCCTGCGCGCCCCAGCCGAATTTCCAATCGCCGCCGCCGATCGCCCAAGTGCCCAGGCCGACGGGCGTGAGGTAAATAGGGGAATGGCCGAGTTTGCGGGTCTTCATGGCGTTGAGGGCATTGAAGGGAGAATTGAGGGCTGAATCGAGGACTGAGTTGAGGACTGAATGGACTGAGTGACGAGTTGATTAGTTGAACGGTTGGCCAGTTGGCCGGAAGGGAGAACTAGCTGGCCGGTCGACCAGTGGGCAAGGGAGACAGAGGCCTAACTCAATGGAAACCCGCCACCTGCCACCCGAAATGGGTCGATGGCAGGGTCGATGACAGATGACTGTATCGGTGGCGGAGGGCTGAATGGAAAAGTCCCGTCACCCGAACCTGAACCTTCTCACCCGCACCTGGCTCCTGATTGCTGAGACCCGAGACCTGAAAATGGGTACGCCGGCCAATCATCCGGTTTCCGGTCTCCCTTTGCTTGCCAGTGTTCCCAACCGCCAACCGCTACCACTTATTCTTTATAAACAAAAAAGGGCCTGACGGCCCTTTGTTCGTTCACGCGGATGACGCGCTCACTGCACGTCCTTGAGGAACTGCTGATACTGGGCTTCAGTCTGCTCGGCGGTGAGCTTACCGGAGTGGATCAGGATACGGAAGCGGAAGGTCTCGGACTTGCCGGCCTTGATGGTGAAGTTGAGCGTGGTCTTTCCCTTGGTGAATTCCTTGGCGCCGAACGGATTGGCGGCGAAGAGGCCGTAGCCGCGGTTATGCCAGTAGGTCGGGTAGGTGCTGTTCTTCGGGTGATCGAAGATGCCGATGCACACGTCTTCGCCTTTCACGTTGCCGGAGAGGGTCATCCACTTGGCGCGGGTGCTCCAGGCACCCTTTTCACCGACCTTGCCTTCGCTGCTCAGGTAGACGCCGTTGACGCCGGTGTTGTCGAGCTTGGCGACGGCGGTGGGCTTGCCCGAGGCGTCGGTGAAGACTTCGGCCTTCTCGGACGGCTCTTCGAGCGAGCGGGTCACGCGGATGGCGATGGCACCTTCCTTGGAGTCCTTGAAGACGGCGTCCTTATCCTGGGCGGTGAGCGTAATGATGCGATCGATAATGCGCAGGTCCTTGGAGGCGCGGAAGACGAGGGTTTCGTCCTGCTGCAAAACCTTGGAGCCGTCGTTCATGATCCAATCCGAGGAGACCTGCAGCGAGGCTGAGCCGGCGCCCGAGGCGATGGACTGAATGCTCTTATGACGGACGGCGCCGTAAGGGATCTTGCTGTTGCGGTCGAAACCTTCGGGCGGGGAGTTCCAGAAATCGCAGTCGTTGACGTTGCCGTAATTGAACCACGACGAGATGTGGTGAGGGTGATCGGTGCGTTCGCCGGCGACCTTCTCGAGCGGGAAGCCGCGGGTGAAGATGTTGCCTGCCGGGGTGCGGAGCGGGGAGAGCAGGGGCTTCTTCTGGTTGGACCAATAGACGTACGAAGTGAACGGCTGGCCGTCGACCAGGACGTCGATCTGCTGTTTGTCCTTCTGTTCGACGAGTTTCACTTCTTCGGCAATGGCGGCTTGGCCGAGCGCAGCGAGAAGGGTGAGGAGGGCGAGGGTATGCTTCATGGGGAAGCCAATAGGACATACGTCCGCTCCAAAGGTTGCCAACCTGAAAGCGGGTTAAAAGACCTAAGGAACGGCGTTTGCGTATCAGGATTTCGGCTTCCTTAAGTCACCTTCTGGCCCAATCGTGGCATCACCCCGTCATGCGCTTCCTCGCACTATTTTTCGCCATCACCTGCGGCGCCGCTCCGGCTGTGCCTCCTGGTCCCGCCGAGCATGTGCCGCCCGCCGCTTACAAGACCGGTCAGACTCCGGCCGAGGCGATGAAGACCATGTCGCTCGCCCCGGGCTTCCAGGTGTCGCTCGTCGCGGCGGAACCGCGGATCGTGCAGCCGATCGCAATGTGCTTCGACGAACGCGGCCGCCTCTGGGTCGTGGAAGGTTTGTCGTATCCCAAGAAGCGCCCGGAAGGCCAGGGCCCTGACCGCATCCTGATCCTCGAGGATACGAAGCACGACGGCTCTTATGATAAGGTCACGATTTTCAAGGACGGCCTCAATCTTGTCTCGGGTATCGAAGTCGGCCACGGCGGCGTCTGGGTCGGCGCGGCGCCGGAATTCCTGTTCATCCCGAAGGATGTCAACGACAAGGCGGGCACGCCGGTCGTGCTGCTCGACGGCTGGGGTTCGCACGACACCCATGAGACCTTGAACAGTTTCGTCTGGGGTCCTGATGGCTGGCTCTACGGTAATCATGGGGTGTTCACCCATTCGGTTGTCGGTAAGCCGGGTACGCCGGAAGAACAGCGCGTGAAGATCAACGCCGGGGTCTGGCGCTTCCATCCGACGCGTCATGTCTTCGAGGTCTTCGCCGAGGGCACGAGCAATCCCTGGGGCTTGGATTACGACGCGCGCGGCGAGTTCTTCAACACGGCCTGCGTGATCCCGCACCTCTATCACATCCTTCCAGGCGCGCGCTACCAACGTCAGGCCGGCCAGCATTTCAATCCGTACACCTACGACGATATCAAGACCATCGCCGACCACGCCCACTACGCGGGCTCGCGCATCCACCAGCCAGTGGTCTCGAAAATCCCGGAGAGCACCGACAGCGTCGGCGGTGGCCACGCCCACTCGGGTCTCGCCATCTATAACGGTGATAACTTCCCCGCCGCATACCGCGGGATGCTGATCTTCGGTAATCTTCACGGCCACCGCCTGGTCTCCGACCAGACCGAGCCGGAGGGCAGCGGATACGTCGGTCATCACGGCAACGATTTCCTGCGCAGCAACGACGCGCACTTCATCCCGGTCTCGCAGCGCATCGGCCCCGACGGCGCGCTCTATCTCAGCGATTGGGCGGATAAGCAGGTCTGCCATAACAACAATATGGACATCTGGGACCGCACCAACGGCCGCATCTACCGCGTGAGCTACGGCACCCCCGTATCGCGCGCCCGCGATCTGTCGGTGCTCGCCGATGCCGAGCTGGTCGAGATCGCGCTGGCCGACGCCAATGAATACTTCATCCGTCAGGCCCGCAAGGTCCTCGCCGAACGTGGTTTGTCGGGCGTCAGCATTTCCGCCGAATCCCGCACGAAGTTGCGCGACGTGCTGACCGGTTCCGCGGACCCGATCCGCCGTCTCCGCGCGCTCTGGGTGCTGCAGTCCGCGAATCTCCTGGATGACGGTCTTCTCGCCGGCGCGCTCAAGGATGCGGATGCTTCGGTGCGTGCTTGGACGGTGCGTCTGATCGCCCAGCAGTGGACCACTGCCGTGCCGGCGCTCGCCCAGCTCGCCGCCACCGAACCCTCGCCGGTCGTGCGCCGTGAACTCGCCTCGGCTCTCTCGGTGCTGCCCTTGAAGGAGCGCGCCGCCATCGCCCGCCCGCTTCTCGCGCTCGCCACCGATGCGAAGGATCATAACATCCCGCTGCTGCTCTGGTATGGCATCGAGCCGCTCGTCGGGGCCGACGCCGATCAGGGCCTCGCCCTCGCCGATGGCTCGAAAATTGAAACCGTCACGGATTTCATTTATCGCCGCCTGGCAGGCGATGAAGGGGCGCGCGGTCGCGTCCTCGCCCTCGCGGTGCAGTCCGCCGATCTCGCCCGTCGGGCGAAGATCGTCAGCCGGGTCGTCGACGGTGTGCGCCAAGCCGGTGCTTTCAAGGCTCCGCCGGGTTGGCCGGCAATCGCCGCCACGCTCCGACAGGATGCCTCCCCTGAGGCCGTGGCCAATGTCAACGAGCTCGCCGCCCTCGCGGGCGATGAAGCCAGCCGGGCGTTCTACCGCACGCATCTCGGCGACGCCAAGGCCTCTGGGCCGGCCCGTCAGCGCGCGCTGGCGGTGCTCGTCGCATCGCGCGACCGCCTTGCCGCTCCGATGGTGCACGGCGCACTCGGCGAAAAACTCCCCGACCCCTTCCGCCGTCAGCTCATTCAGGCGCTGGCCACGATGGGCGACGAGAAGACGCCCGCCTTCCTGCTGGAAAAGTTCGCCGGGTTTTCGCCCGCGGAAAAAGCCGACGCGATTTCCTCGCTCTCGGCGACGCTTCTCGGGGGCCGCAGCCTGATGGAGGCCGCCGCCGCGGGTCGCGTCAATCGTGCGCTGCTCGGTCCTGTTGCCGTGCGGCAGTTAAAATCCCTCGGTGATAAGTCCGTCGATGCGCTGCTCGGCCAGGTCGTGGGCGTGGTCAACGCAACCAAAGCCGACTTCGCCAAGAGTAAGGCCAAGTGGCAGGCCATCCTGAAGCCCGATGTGCTGCGCAAGGCCGATTACAAGGCCGGCCGCGAACTCTTCCTGCAGACCTGCGGTCTCTGTCATACCTACGGATATATCGGAAATCAGGTCGGCCCTGGTCTCGCCGGTTCCAATCTCGGCAAGCTCGACTACCTGCTCGATAACGTCCTCGACCCGAACGCGGTCATCGGCAAGGGCTACGAACTCAATGTCTTCAAGTTGAAGAACGGCAGCACCATCAGCGGGATCGTGCAGTTCGAGGACGCGCAGAGTTTCCGCGTCGCCCTCCCGGGCGGCAGCAAATTCACCATCGGCAAGGGCGAGATCGAGAGGCGCGACCTGCTCACCGTTTCGTTGATGCCCGAAGGCTTGTTGGAGGCGCTGACACAGACACAGGCCATCAATCTCGTCGCCTATCTGCAGTCACCCGACGGCCCACCCGCGGCTTCCTTGCAGGCCGGCGTCTGGCGGATCGACGGAGCCGTTGAAGGCGAATCGATGAAGGTCATCTCTGCGTCCGGTGGTCAGGCCAGAAATCAACCTATGGGCGGATTTAAGGCCAGCCGCTGGAGCGGTAACGATCACCTCTGGTGGACGGGCGGTAAGGTCGGCGATAAACTCGTACTGGCTTTGCCGGTCAAAGAAAAGGGTGTCTACGAACTTAAATTCGTCTGCACCAAGGCGCATGACTACGGTCAGTTTGAGCTCACCCTCGATGGCAAGCCTTTCGCTGGCGGCCCCTTCGATTTCTACAACCCCGCTGAAGTCGTCACTTCCGGTGAGCTTGATGCCGGACGCTTCGAACTCGACGCCGGTGAGCACAGGCTTGAGGTGAAGATCATCGCACCCAATCCCGCCGCCACGCCGCGGAATATGTTTGGGTTGGATTATGTTAAGTTGGAGAGGAAGTGAGCGGAGGACAGAGGAGGGAGGACGGAGGACTTCGTCGATGACAGAGGTCTGAATCGAGGACTGCGTTGAGGGCTGAATGGAGCGCTGAATGGATGAGAAAGGGGAGACGCTTCAGGTGGCGGGCTTTGGTACGGCGGGTTCTCCGAACCCGCCGAAGTGCGGACGGCTCGGAGAGCCGTCCCTACCTATGTCAGCCTGCCCTCAGAATCCCGCGCCCTTGACCTTGGTCTTCACGCGTAAGAGGCAGTCCTTGGACGTGATGTAGAGGGTGTGGCCGTCGTCGCCCCAGGCGAGATTCGCCGTAGGCTGCCCGCAGAGAATGGAGCCCAGGTGTTTGCCTTCAGGTGTCACGATGAGCACGCCGCCGGGGCCGGTGGTCCAGATATTGCCGTTCACGTCGAGCTTCATGCCGTCGCAGCCACCTTGGCGCTCTTTGCTCTTCAGCTTCGCGGCCAGGAAGACGTCGCGCAGGCCGGAGCCATCCAGCCCGCAGGCGGCGATACGGGTGTTCTTGTTGTCCGAGACCGCGAGGTAGAGGAACTTCTGATCGAGGCTCAGCGCGATGCCGTTCGGCCACTGGACTTCTTTCGTCACGAGGGAGACCTTGCCGTCGGTCGAGAGCTTGTAGACGCCATGATAAGGTGTCTCAGTTTTCTCGCCCTTCGGCACGCCGTAGGGCGGGTCGGTGAAGAAGACGGTGCCGTCCTTGGCCACGCAGAGGTCGTTGGGGCTGCTGAAGCGGGCGCCGTCTTGGTTCTTTGCCGCGAGTACCTGGAACTTGCCGTCACCGCCGAGGCGGGCGATGCGGCGGGTGCCGTGCTGGCAGAGAAGCAGGTTTCCTTGGGCGTCGACGCTCAGGCCGTTGGAGCCTTGGTTGGCCGAAGCCTCGTCCGTGCCGCTAGGTTGCAGGAAGATCGAGGCCATCGCATCGCCCTCTTTCCACTGGTAGGCGATGTTCTTCGGCACGTCGGAGAAGACGATGCGACCTTTATACCAGACCGGGCCTTCGGCCCAGGTGAAGCCGGTTGCGAGCGTCTCAATCTTGGCGCCGCTGTCCAGGAGTGCATCCAGGGCAGGGTCGAGCTTCTCGATGGATTGCTTAGGGCCTTCGGCGGCGAAGGTCGTCAGGACGGAGAGGAAGAAGGCGGGGAGGAACTTCATGGGGAGATGGGTAGGGGTTGATTAGGAGGAGGCAAACCAAAGGGTAGGGCTGACCACCCTTGGTCAGCCGCGGTTGAGCGAGGGCGCTCAACCCTACCCGATGCAGCTGGTAGGGCTGACCGCCTCGGTCAGCCGTTGTCATCGCAAAGGCAAGCGAAGGGCCAATCGGCTTCTATTTTCACAAAGCCAGCCCTTATCGGGTTCGCTCGCAGATAGGCCGTCTTGGCGCGAAGTTCGCCTGATGAACGTATCCGATGGTCGAAGAATCCTTGCTGCCAATCGATATCATGCCGTTTGGCGATGATGCCTTTGAAGGACTTAATCGTTTGTCCCAATCCGATCGCATGATTCCACCTGGCAATCATGTGGATGTGATCCGGCATGACGGTCAGGCTGAACAACTTCAGTTTCCCTGCCTCTTCATAGATTCGAAGGGTTTGGTGGATTGTCTGAAATACATTTGGGTAGGCGAGCGAGTTAAGCCCACGTTGCTTGCAGCAAATTGTTACGAAGAGCGGGTCTGAGCGGTCAACCCATGCGGGCAGCATGTGCGGCAGACGCTTTCGTTTGGGGGGCTCTTGCATAGATGCCATCACGGCATTTCCGGATGTTGATTTCGATTTGAGATAATACCTAGTGGTTTCCGACGGTTGACCAAGGGTGGTCAACCCTACCTCGATCCAGCCGGTAGGGCTGACCACCCTTGGTCAGCCGCGGTTGAGCGAGGGCGCTCAACCCTACCCGATGCACTGCCCCGGGTGGCGGGACTTATCCATTCAGCCCTATACGCTGTCCTCCGTTCAGTCCTCCGAGATTGATTCTACCCTCCCTAGTCTTGCCCCTTCCGCCAAAACCCTTCTTCCTCATCCACTGTGAAAGCCCTCCTCCTTACCGAATATAAGAAGATGTCCTACGTCGACGTGGCCGATCCGGTCTGCGGCCCGGAGGATGTCCTGATTCAGGTCCGCGCCTGCGGCATCTGCGGTTCGGATATCCACGGTTTCGACGGCTCCACGGGCCGCCGCATCCCGCCTCTGGTCATGGGCCACGAGGCCGCGGGCGTCATCACGGGCGTCGGCGCCCAGGTGAAGGGCTTCGTCGCCGGTGATCGCGTGACTTTCGACTCCACGGTTTTCTGCGGCGCTTGCGTGCATTGTAAGCGCGGCGACGTGAACCTCTGCGATAATCGCCAGGTGCTCGGCGTGTCCTGCGGCGACTATCGCCGCCACGGCGCGTTCGCCGAATTCGTCACCGTCCCCGCCCGCATTCTTCATAAACTTCCCGCCGAACTTGGTTTTGCCGAAGCCGCGATGATCGAGGCTGTCTCCGTCGGCGTGCACGCCGTCCGCCTGACCCCCGTCGCGCCGGGCGACACCGCCATCGTCGTGGGCACAGGCATGATTGGTCTGCTCACGCTCCAGGCGGCCAGGATCGCCGGCTTCGCGCAGGTCATCGCGGTCGACACTGAGGACTCTCGCCTCGCGCTCGCCAAAGAACTCGGCGCCACGCACAGCTTCAATCCCAAGACCGGCGGCGACCTCACGGAGTATGTGAAATCGCTCACGCTGGGGCAGGGTGCCGATGCCGCTTTCGAATGCGTCGGCCTCAACGCTACGGTCCTTTCCGCGATCAACGCCGTGCGCAAAGGCGGCACCGTCACGTTGGTTGGCAATCTCTCACCGAAGACCGAACTCCCCTTGCAGGTTGTCGTCACCCGCCAGCTCCGCCTGCAAGGCTCGTGTGCCTCGGCCGGCGAAATCCCGCGCTGCATCGAGTTACTCGCGACGAAGCAGATCAAGGTCGACAAAATCATCTCCGCCGTCGCGCCCCTCGAGCAGGGCGCCGACTGGTTTGCGAAACTCTACGCCGGCGCCCCCGGCGTGATGAAGGTCATCCTCGCCCCGAAGGTCTAATTCCTGGCATCCATGGCATTCTTCGATCTCACTGGCAAGGTCGCCTTCATCACCGGCACCAGCCGCGGCCTCGGTCAATATTTCGCCCGCGCGCTTGCGCAGGCCGGCGCCGACATCGCGATGTCGAGCCGCGATGCTTCCAAACTCGCCCCGTTTCGCAAGGAGATCGAGGCGCTCGGTCGCCGCACGTGCGGCGTTGATCTCGATGTCCGCGACCACGACAGCATCAAGGCCGCGGTCGCTTCGGTGGAGAAGCAGATGGGGCGCATCGATATCTTGGTCAACAACGCCGGTTGCAACGCCCGCAAGCCCGCGCTGGAGGTCACTTGGGAGGATTGGAACATGGTCCTCGACACGAATCTCCGCGGTACGTTCTTCACGTCGCAGGCCGTCGCGCCCGGCATGATCGGCCGCGGCTACGGTCGCATCGTCAATATCGGCTCCGTCACCTGCGTCGCAGGATACGCCGGTCTTGCACCCTATGGCGCCAGCCGCGGCGGCGTGAAACAGCTCACCATGAGTCTTGCCGATGACTGGGGCCGCCACGGCGTCACCGTCAATTGCCTGGCTCCTGGTTGGTTCAAGACCGCGCAGAACGCCGTGCTTTATGAGAACCGCGAGTGGGTTGAATACCTTTGCGATCGCATTCCTTTGAAGCGCCCTGGGGCACCGGATGACCTCGCCGGCCCGGTGGTCTTTTTGGCTTCGGAAGAGAGCCGCTACGTGACCGGCCAGACCTTGTTGGTTGACGGGGGCATCAGCACGGGTGCTACTCGTGCGACGGTCGCCCCACCGAAGCCCTAATTCTCCGCCATGATCTTCGCCCTGCTCGCCATCGCCGTCCTGGTCCTGTTGGTGACCTGGCTGAAGCTCAACCCGTTCATTGCGCTGCTGATCAGCTCGTTGGCTCTGGGGGCGATGGTGGCTGCCGGCACCGGCGTGCTCACGATGGCTGACGTCTTGAAGGCCTTTCAGACCGGCTTCGGAAACACCTTGGCCAGCACGGGTTCGATCATCGTGCTCGGCGTGATTTTTGGGAAACTCCTGGCCGAATCCGGCGGCGCCGGCGTCCTGGCCAAGCAGTTCATCCGCACTCTCGGCCCCTCGCGCATCGGCCTTTGCATCATCCTGCTCGCCCTCTGCGTGGGTATGACGACGTGGTTTGCGGTCGGGCTGCTGCTCATCCTGCCGATCGTCATCACGCTCGCCAAGGAAACCGGCCAGCCGTTTCTCCGCCTCGTCCTGCCGCTGCTCTCGTTTCTCTCCGTCATGCACGGGCTGATGCCGCCGCACCCCGGCCCCGTCATCGCGATCGATGCGCTGCATGCCAACATGGGTAAGGTAATCCTCTGGGCCCTTGTGCTCGGTATCCCGGTCGCCGCGATCGCCGGTCCGTTCTTCGCGAAACTGGCCGTCAAGCGCGTCGATGTCGCCACGCCGGAATTCACACCGTCGGTTTCGGCCGGGCAGACCTTGCCGACCTTCGGCCTGACGATTTTCACGGTGCTCTTGCCCGTCTTATTGCTGCTCACGGGCACCTTGGTCGAACTCCTGCACGCCAAGGAAGCCGCCTGGGGCAGGGTGGCGATCTTCGTCGGCAACCCCGTGATCGCCCTGCTTTTATCGGTGCTTTTCGCGTTGTGGGCCTTTGGGAAGCGCTGCGGTCGTTCGGCCGGCGAACTCCTGAAATTCTCCGAGCAGAGCGTCTCGGGAATCGGCATGACGCTCATTCTCGTCGGGGCCGGTGGCGGTTTTGCCCTGGTGATGCGCACCGCGGGCGTCGACCAGCAGCTCGCCGCCTTGGCCGCGAGCGCGGGGCTACCGCTCTTGCTTTACGGCTGGCTGGTCTCGGCCTTCATCCGCGTCGCCACCGGCTCCGCCACCGTCGCCATCACCGTCGCCTCGGGCTTCATTGCTCCCGTGCTCGCCGCCCATCCAGGCACGAGCCCCGAACTGATGGTCATTTCCATCGGTTGCGGTTCGCTCTTCCTCTCGCATCTCAATGACAGCGGTTTCTGGATGGTGAAGGAGTGTCTCGGTCTCACCGTGGGCCAGACGCTGCGCACGTGGACGATCACCGAGACCCTTATCGGTATCTCCGGCCTGGGCATGGCGATGCTCGCCGAGCAGGTGTTGAAGTTTATTCGATAGGGGTAGGGGTGATGGCTGAGTCGAGTGTGGATGACAGATGACAGATAGCAGAGGTCTGAGTTGAAAAGCCCCGGCACCTGCCACCCGGGGCTGCCACCTGAAACCCCTCTCTGTTTTTCCCACCGATTCAGCCCTCTGTGCTTCTAACGTCTTCACCTGGGGGTGCGCACGTCTCTCGGCGAACGGACGGCTGAGGATAGCCTTACCTACCCTGGAGACGGATGAGGCCTGGGTTTTCTTATCGATTCAGGGCTCGATGCAGTCCTCAATCCAGCCATCGATGCGGAGCTCAATTTCCCTGCAATGAAATCGACCGTTGTATTCACCGTCCTTTGGCTCGCCTCTTTCGCTTCCGCCTCCCCCGCCGAACCGCTCGATCTCGGCGCCCGGGTGCGGCCGGTGCCCCTGGAGGCGAGTTTCGCGCAGCCTGGTTACCATGTCTGGTGCGGGGCGCCGGTGATGACCGAAGACGGTCGCGTGCATCTGTTTTATTCCCGCTGGGAGTCGAAGCATGGGTTTGCGCCTGCCTGGGCGATTCACTCCGAAATCTGCTACGCCGTGGCCGAGGCCTGGGGCCGGCCCTTTCGCCCGGTGAACGTGGCCCTGCCAGCCCGCGGCCCGGGTTTCTGGGATGGCTCGGTGACGCATAATCCCAATGTTTTCAGGGCTAACGGTAAGTTCTACCTCTACTACAATGGTAATGTCGGCGACGGGGTCTACGCGACCCACCGCAACCATCAGCGCGTGGGCCTGGCGGTCGCCGAGAAGCCCGAAGGCCCCTGGAAGCGGCTCGATCATCCCATCATCGACGTCAGCCCCGATCCGGCCGCTTTTGATTCTCTCTGCACCACGAACCCGGCGGCTTGTCTGCGCCCCGATGGTTCCGTGCTGCTCATCTACAAGGCCGTGGAAATCGTCCCCGGAAAACTCATGGGCGGCAAGGTGCGTTACGGGGCGGCGCTCGCGAAATCCCCCGAGGATGTCTATGTGAAGACGCCTGGTAAAATTTTCGAATCCGACAAGCCGGGCGCCGCGAAGCATTGGATGCTCGCCGAAGATCCGTATGTTTGGTTCGGGGCCAAACAGGGCCGCTACTTCGCCGTGGCTCGGGACGTCGTCGGAGATTTCAGCGGCGCCGCTGGCGGCATCGCGCTTTTTGAATCCGCCGACGGCCTGCATTGGCAGGCGGCGGAAAGACCGAAGGTCGTGGGCGCGACTTTCCGCTGGGCGGACGGGCATGACAGCGGTTTCCGCATCGAACGACCCGCGCTTTTGTTCCGTGGCGAGGAACCCGTCGCGCTCTTCGGCGCCGCCGATGGTTACAGCCAGACCAAGGAGTCTCGCAACGTGCAGATACCTCTTTCCGATCAATGAAAACAACACTTCTCGCCATCCTTCTCGCCGGCCTCGCCGCCGTCGCGTCCGCGCAGTCCACGCCGCCGCGCATCATGGCCCTCGGCGATTCCATCACCCAGGGCGGGAAGACTTTCGTGACGTATCGCCTGCCGCTGGAGCAGAAACTCAGGGCGGCGGGATTGCCCTTCGAATTCGTCGGCTCGCAGCAATCGGAAGGACCCGGCGGGCCACTCTGGCATGAAGGCTACGGTGGCAAGACCGCGGAGGATCTCGCGAAGATGCTGCCCGCGAAACTCAAGCAGCATTCCGCGGACATCCTGCTCATCCACGCGGGTCACAATCATTCCGCCGAGGAGAAGCCCGTGCCCGGGATCGTCGCCGCGACGCGTTCCATGATTGAGTCCGGCCGGAAAAATAATCCCCACATGGTCATCCTCCTCGCTCAGGTGATTCCCAGCGGCAAGCTGCCCAAGTATGCCTATATTCCTGAACTCAATCAGGCGTTGGTGTTACTCGCCCGTGAACTGCATCGCCCTGATCAGCCGGTGATGATCGTCGATCAGTATACGGGCTTCGATCCGCAGAAAGATACCATCATCGACAAGGTTCATCCCACGGCCAGCGGCGCGGAGAAAATTGCTACCCGGTGGTTTGTAGCGTTGCGGCCCTGGTTGATGCCCAAGCCGGCTAAGTGAGTTTGTTCCCGGCCCGGGTAAATTTTTCAACAGGCCCAAGGGCGGGAAGGGGGTGATTTTTCAAAAATGTGTCAAAAACAACTAATTTGCGATTCTATTGATTGATATATTTCGTTTAGGCTATTTATATGACTGTATGGTCATTAAATGTGAGTAAGTTCGCATTTAAATAAAGGCCATAAAGGCCGTTTTTCGACAGTTCTTCTGGGAAGTTTGTTGTCAGTTAGGGTCTATCCCCCACTATAGGGCGAACCCCCAATTGCTTTAAGACGCCCCCGTGTCTTTTAGGAAACATCCCCGATGAAACTTTCGAAGCCCCGTCCCCTTTTCTCTCGCGCCTCGCTGATGGTCGCGGCCGCGCTGCTCACCGTCGGTGTCGCCACCCCTCGCTCGGCCCGCGCCGCCAACCTCACCTGGGCTCAGACCGCTGGAAGTACGGGTGGTGGTTGGAATTGGAATGCCGGCGCCAGTTGGGTCGGGGGGACGGCGTTTCCGGATGCGGCGGGCGATACGGCTAATCTGAATGTGGCGATCGGCGCCAGCCAGACGGTGGCGTTGAACAAGGTCGTCCGGCTTGCGACGTTGAATCTCGGCGACACGGGTAGCTCTTCGTCGTTCACCATCGCCGGCGGCTTGCAGTCCGTCGTGGCCAATGGCACCGTGCCGGCGGGTTATCTGCTCTTGGACGGTATCACGGGCAGCACCGCTTGGAATAGCTCAAGCGTCGCGATTACCAAGACGGGGACGGCGTCGGATACTATTTCGGTCGGGGTCATGTTCAACGACCCGTTGACGATCACCAACGTGACGGCGAACGGCACGACCAGCACGCTGAACATCGGCACGACGGGCCTGCGCTCCATCCTTTCCGACCTCCGTTTCGCGGGCGCGGGACGTACCACCGTCAGTACTTCGATCGTCACCGCCGGCAGCCTCTACGTCGACGGTTCGGCCACCGGCGGCACCGTTGTTCTCTCGAGCGCCGCGCTGACCTACGCCGGCAGCACGACCATCGGCAACGGCTCGAATTACGCGCAGCTGATCATGGGCGCCGCCCTCGTCACGCCGCTCCACACCAACCTGACGGTCAACGCACTCAGCTCGCTCAATGTCAACGGTCAGGCCACGACGGTCGGGTCGGTGACGGGTAACGGCACCATCACGAACACCAGTGCCACCGCGGCGACGTTCACGCTCGGTCGCGATGACTTCGCGAACACGATCTTCACCGGTAATTTCAGTTCGACCACCGCGGCTAGCCTGCTCATCGCCAAGGTGGGGGCGGGCAACTTCACGCTGAAGCCGTATTACTCCAGCAGCTACACCGGCCTGACCACGGTCAGCGGCGGTAATTTCAATCTCGATTTCGCGAACGCCGCGACGGTCACGAATGCCACGCTGGGTATCGTCCAGACCCTCACCACGTCGACCACCGTGACGGTCAGTTCCACGGCAGGCCTGGTATCCGGCATGGTGCTCTCCGGCGCTCCCTTCTTGGCGAACCAGTATGTGGTGAGCGTGACCGATGCCACCCACTTCGTGGCGAGCGCCAATCCGGGTGCAGCGGGTACGTATGTCAGCGGCATCGCCGCGACTTCGAAGTCGCTGATGTCGCCCGGCGCGGTGGCGGGCGGCGCGCTCAATCTTTCGGGCGGCAATTTCAATCTCATCGGAAAAGCCGGACTCGCGGCGTCGCAGACGCTGGGTGCCGTCACGATCGGTCTCGGCGGCGGCACGATCGGTCTCACCGCAGGAGACACTTCGGGCACGACCCTGAACTTGGGCGCCATCACCATGACCACCTCGGGGGCGGCCTTGCTGGTTTCGGCTCCGGTCAACACCGCGATTTATTCGACCACCGGTCTGTCCAACGGCATCATGGGCGGCGGCCGTGCAGTGTTTACCGACGGCACAAATTTCAATTGGCTGACCACGGGCAATATTTTGGGTAACGCCTTGCTGGCGGGACTCACCTCGACGCCGACCGTCGGGCAGGTCTCGCTGCCTGCGACGACCACCACCGCTACGACTACCATCACCCTGGCGGCGCAGACCACAATCACCGGTGGGGCGACGACCGTCGGGAGCAACACCATCACGGTGGGTAGCGTCGCTGGTCTCTCGGTAAACATGGGCATCAGCGGGCCCGGCATTCCCGGTGGCACGGTGATCACCAGTGTCGGCACCACCACGGTCACAATCAGCCAGCCGGCCAGCTCCACGGGTTCCGCGCTGACTTTCGCCGCGGGCGGCACGGCAGGCCTTCTGCCTGGCATGAACATCACCGGGACTTCCATCCCGACCGCAGGCACGATTATCTCCGGTATCACGAACGGCACGACCTTCACGCTCAGCTCGGCCGCCGCCGTCGGCTCGGGGGTTACCCTGACAGCCAGCAGTTACCTCGCGCTGCCGACCACCGGTGGCGTCAGCACGGTCAACTATATCCAGACGGGTGCCGCCACGCTCACGGGTGCGTTGACGGCCGGTACGATCAAAATCATCGGTTCCGCCGGGACTGATGCGTTGACCATGGGCGCCAACACGCTCGCGGTGAACGACGGCATTCTTTTCACCGGCACCACGGCCTACTCCCTCGGTGGCGTGACCACCAGTACGATCATGCCATCCGGCAATGCATCCGGTGCCTATGACCTGATCCTGCAGCAGTATTCGTCGGGCTTGGTCACGGTCTCGGCGGGCATCATCAACAACAGCGTCACCAACCTGACGAATCTCGTGAAGGCTGGCCCCGGGGCCCTGACTTTGTCGGGCACCAATCTGTTCACGGGGACCGTGACCATCGACGGCGGCACCTTGAATTTTAGCAACACCGGCATCTCTGGTGCGGGCACACTCGGCCTGGGTATCGCGGCCGTCGTAAACATGCGCGATGGCACCACGCTCAATTATACGGGCGCCACGGGTACCTTGGCGGCCGGTTCCACGGCCGACAGCCACACTTTCAACCTTCTGGGCGGCAACGCTAACTTCAACGTCGCCACTTCTGGGGTCACCCTGACGATCGCGGGGGTCATTAGCGGAGCCGGCGGTCTGACCGTGAACGGACCTGGTATCCTCAAACTTACCGCGGCCAATACTTTCACCGGACCGATCATCCTCAATGAAGGTTCGCAGCTCGTGAATGGCATCGCCGCCGGCACGAACTCCGGTGTCTTGGGTTATCAGAATAACCCCATGGTCATGAAGGGCCAGACGACGTTTGATCTGGCGGGGGTTAACGGCACGGCCGGCTCGATTTCCGCTCTCTACGGCACGCCGGTGGCGCTGGCCAATCTGGTGACCAACTCGACGACGACGGTCACGGTCACGAGCACCGCGGGCCTCCTGCCGGGTATGATCGTGAGCGGCCACGCGGACATCCCGACGAATGCCACCATCGCTAGCATCACCAATGGCACCACCTTCGTCTTGAGCACGGCCGCCCTCGGCACCCACTCCGCGATTGGCACGGTCTCGGCCGTCGGGGTGCCGATCATCATCAATACCTCCACCACCGCGGCAACCTTCCGAACGGGCGGCGATTACACGACCAACACCGTTTTTTCGGGTCGTCTGATTCAGACCGGTACCAACGGTAATGTTTTCACCCATATCGGGCCAGGTGTGTTGACGCTCAATATGCCGGTGACGAGTACCTTTACGGGGCAGACCTATCTCGACGGTGGCTCGATCAAAATCGCCACCGGCGCCGGTCAGCAGCTGAGCACCAGTTCCGCGCTCTACGTCAATAACACGGCGTTCCCTTCGATCTTCGACATCAACGGCACGAACCAGACCGTCGGTTCGCTGCAGATGTATAATACTGCGTCTACCGCGGCGTCTCAGGCGACGGTTCTCCTGGGCGCCGGCACGTTGACCTTGAACGGAAATTTTGTCGTAGAAGCTAGAGGTAATTCGACGGGCGGCACCCAGCAGGCCACGATTACCGGCACCGCCGGTCTCGGCGTCTTGAGCCTCGGCGCCGCGGCCCAGCGCACGTTCACGGTCTATAAGAGCAACCTCCTACTGCCGAATGAGGCCGAAATTGTCATCGACGCCATTCTGGCCGGCGCAGGCAGCGGTTTCCTGAAGACCGGCGGCGGCACGATCGAGTTCCGCGGCGAGAATCAGACGTCCGGTAGCGTGAGCACCGCGACCAATCGCTTCGACGCGGGTCTGGTGATTCTCAATTATCTCACCCCGACCAACCGCCTCAACCCCGCCGCGCTGCTCGATTTCCGTGGCGGCAGTCTGTCGCTCATCGGCAACAGTTCCGCCGCGGTCGCGCAGAACGTCGGTGGCCTCACCTTGCCGGCGCTCGGTACGGGTAACACGGGCGCCTACTCGGCGATCAGCGTCACCGCCACGAACAGCCAGCCGATTGTCCTGAATCTCGGACCGATCGTCTCCCGCCTCGCGGGCACGATTCGCCTGACGCTCCCGAGCGGCACCCAGAGTTCCGTCAACGGCATCACGACGACGACCCTGAACGATGTGTATTCTGGACTCGTGGGCGTGCTGGGTGCCGCTACGACGGTCACCGACGGTTCCGGGGTCACCAGCTTCGCCACCGCCACCGGCAACTTCCTTACCGGCGCCAATATCGTCGCGGTCAACACGCTCCTTAAGGACGACGTCACCACTTGGAACAACGCTGAGAATATCTCGGACCAGACCGGCTTCACCGGCATCATCTCGACGCCGGTTTCACCCATCTCCCTGCGTTTCAACGCCCAAGGTAATTCCACGCTGAATATTTCGGACGGTATCCTGCTTCGCCTCGTCTCGGGCGGCGTGCTGCAGACCACTGGCGTAGCCAGCCCGACCGTGGGCTCCCTCAACAGCTCCGTCATCTCGGGTGGCTCGCTGGGTTCGTCGACGCGCGAACTCATCTTTTCGGTGGATCAGCCTCCGCTGGGTTCGGCCGCCGTCGGTAGCCAGAATCTGATTGTCTCCTCTTATATTGGAGGCTCCCAGGCCATCACCAAGACCGGGGAGGGCACCTTGCGCCTCATCGGCGGTGCGAATTCCAACGACTTCTCGGGGCTCGTCCAGATCCAGGCCGGTACCCTGGAAGTGGCGCGCACTGGGCGCGGCGGCTTCGGCATCGGGGACAACGCGCAGTTGGTCTTCACCAATCAGGACAGCAGTAATTTCAGCGTCGTGGCCGATGGCCCCGCGCTCTCCGGCGCGGTTTTCACGCTGGCTTCTAATCTTATCACGCTGTCGGGGCAGTCCACCTTGGCGAGCGGTGCGACCAACGCTGGTTCCAAGTTGGTGACCGTCTCCAGTACCGCTGGCCTTTCCGCTGGCATGGGTATCACCGGTGTGGGTATCCCGGCCGGCTCCACGATCATCGGTATCCAGAACGGCACGACGTTGATGATTAGCCAGCCTGCGACCGCCACGGGGGCGGCGCTGACCTTCGCGACAGGCGGCACGGCTGGCCTCGTCCCAGGCATGGTCATCACGGGCGCGAACATCCCGATGGGGTCGCACGTGGCCACGGTGGATCCCGACGGCATCCACTTTACCATCGATACGCTCGCCTATGGCGCCGGTGCCGGCATCGCGTTGTCTGCGGGGACGCCCTACTCGGAAGTCATTGGCTCGATTGCCGGGGGTAATCGTCAGACCTACGCCAACTTCAATTACATTAACCTCGGCACCGGCACCACGCTGGTCCTGACCGAGACCGTCGGCACGAACTGGAACGGTGAAATCCGGGGTAACGGTAACCTGATGATGCAGGGCAACGCGAACCTGGTCATTAATAACACCAACGCGAGTTTCGGTAACCTGATTGTCGACCGCGGCTCGGTGCAGTTGGTTAATAACACCGGCCTTCTATATACTTCACTCGCTGGGGGTGTGAATCCGATTGTCTTCATCAATCGTTACGGGGCTCTGTATCTTGACTATAGCGCGAATAACGTCGCGCTGCTGCCGGCCGCTCAAGTTATCCAGCTCAACTCCGCCGCCGGTAGCGTGCCGCCGTCTGTCTATGCGGTCGCCGGCTCGGTGTATCCGGAGACCCGCCCGCTCGGCTTGCTGCTACGTTCCGCGATCGGCAGCGCCCAGACCAAGGCCTTCGGTACCCTCGTGCTCACGACCGGTACGAACTACATCACCGAGTATGCCACTACTAATACCGCGTTTGCGACGACCTTTGCGAACCTGGTGCGCCAGAATTACTCGACCGGTAATCTGCGCGGCGGCCGTCTTGGTTATCGCACGACGACGAGTTCCCTGACCACCGCAGCGCTGACCTCCGGGTCGACCGCGGTCACCGGCGTGGCTGACACGAGCCTGATCACCGTCGGCTCCATTGTCACGAATGCCAATCTTCCGGTCGCCGCGCTCGCCGCGGCGGTCACGACCTACGGTTCCAACGTGGTCACCGTCACGAGCACCACCGGCCTCCAGGTGGGCATGATGGTCTCCGGCATGGGTATCGCCACCGGCACCACGGTCACGAACGTCAACGCCAACGGCACGACGTTCACGCTCAGCACCGCCGCGATCGGCAGCTACTCGGGCAACGCGCTGGCCGGGAACACGATTGTCACCGCGATCACCGGCCCGAACACGCTGACCCTGAGCAACGCCGCGACTGCCACCGCCACGGCCCAGACGCTCGTCGGCTCGCCGATCGGCAATTTCGTCGGCGCGGGCTACTATAAGTGGGCGATCACCACGCCCCAGTCGACCCCTTGGAATACGGGCGCCGCCGGTGCCTCGGGCAGCACGACCGTCAGCATCGTCCCCTGGCTCACCGGCGAAAGCTGGAACGGCACGATTGAGGCGACCGAATACAACATGGGTAACTCTTTTGTTACCTATGATGCGAATGCGATTTCGCTGCGGGTCCTCGACATCACGACCGAGTATACGACGCTCGCCGCCTCCGGCGGAGGTTCGAATGTGCGCGAGCTGCTTTCGAGCGCCCTGCCGTCCGGCACCCTTTCCGTCGCGGGCAGTCCGGCGATCAATTCGCTCATCCTCCATAGTAATACGCTGACTTCAGGTGCCTTCAGCGTACTCGGCGGCGGCGTCGGCGCGGGCGCTGCGCTGCAGATTGGCAGCGGGGCGATGATGTTCACGATGAATCCGTGGGCGACGCCTTCGGCGCCTGGCAACATCCCGGTCAACACCATCACGCTCGGCGGTTTCGAGAGCGGCATCATGGTCAGCGGCGTGACGGAGTATGTCATCAGCGTGATGAACCCGAGCTCGGCCGCCGTGAGCCCGCAGCTGACCGCGATCATCAGCTCCCCCCTTGTTTCCAACGCCAATCTCACCAAGGCCGGCCGCGGAACGCTCGTGCTTTCCGCCGCCAACACCGCCGGCGGCGGCTCAGGTCGTTTCCAGACGACCCTCAATGAAGGCACGCTGAGCATCACCTCGCCCAGCAATATCGGCGGCAACACGGGCGCCATCGTCTTCGCGGGCGGCACGTTGCAGCTCGCCAACGGTTTCACCGGCGATCTTTCCAATCGTGTCATGACGTTCGCTCCGGCGGGCGGCACCCTCGATACGGGTACGAACAATATCACGCTGAGTAATTCGATCGGTGGCGTGAACTTCTCTACGGCTACGCTGACGAACGCCAGTCAGGTCGTGACCGTCTCCAGCGGCACGGCCGGACTCCTCGTCGGCATGACGGTCAGCGGCGCGGGCGTACCCGTCGGCACGATCATCAATAATGTGCCCGACTCCACGTCGTTCGGCATGAGCCTTTTTGCGACGGCCAGCGGCCCTGCCGCGATCACGAGCGGCGCCAGCCCTGGCGGCCTCACGAAGGCCGGTGCCGGCACGCTGACGTTGGCCGCGACCACGGGCTATGCCGGTGCGACGACCGCGGCCAATGGCCGCCTCATCCTCGGCGGTGGCTCGGATAACCGTATCTCCGTCAATGCCGCCTTGAATCTCGGTTCAGGCAGTACTTCCGGTATCGTGCAGCTCGGTAATTCCAGCGGCTCTCTTAACCAGACCGTCAGTTCGCTCACCTCGCTCACCGGGGTGCAGCGTGCGGACCTCACGATCGTCGACAACGGCTACCTTTATCTGCCCGGCAATCTGCCGATCCTCACCTTCGATGCAATCGGCAGTCAGCTCGGTGCCACGGCGGCGCAAGGTTACGCCGTCGTCTCGGCCGCGGGGAAGATCACCGATGTCGTGATCTCGGATCCCGGCAGTTACTTGCCTGGCTCCGCTCCCTTCCTCACGGTCGCGACGCCCGCCGGCACCTATGGGGCCCGTGCCGCGATCACGCTCCGCGCTTTGGGTTCGGTCAATACGAACGCCATCGTCGGCGGCAACGCCGCCTATTCGACGCTCACCGTCCTGCAGGATAATACCACCACTTACACTGGCTCCCTCGGCGGTGCGGGGACTAATGAGAATAACCTTAATATCGTGAAGGACGGCATCGGTACCCTCACGGTCTCCGGTACGACGCTTTCCTACGCGGGTTCCACGACGGTCCTCGGAGGTCGCCTGAATCTTACCGGCGGCGTTGCCGCTCCGCTCGCCACGTCGGCCATCAAGGTGGCCGCGGGGGCCGCGCTCAATCTTTTCAACACCGCGGGTCAGGCGATCAACCTTGGCGGCGGCGTACTCGAATTGGGCACGGTCGTGGCGGGCACCAGCTACACGGGCACGACCCTCGGCTTCGACATCGGCGGCCTGTCCTCCTACGACAGTATCACGACCACCGCCCCAGCCGTCACGGCCAACCGCGTGCTCATCAACCTGACCGGTCTCGGCGGCCTGCAGGCGGGCACCTATAATCTGATCACGGCGCCGAGCGGCCTTTCCGGCGCCTCTTTCACGCTGGGTAAGCTCGCCAACTTCGGCGGCCAGGCGTTCGCCTTCGCCGCGACCGATACGGCGGTGACCCTCACGACCACCGCTTTCGCCGGTGGGGCCACGGATCTTTACTGGAAGATCAGCGGCGATAACAGCTGGTCGACCTTCAATAAGACGACCTTCAATACCAACTTCACCACCGACGCCGCTGGCACGGTCAACGCCCAGGGCTTCCCCGGTGTCGCTAACCGCGTCATCTTCAGCGCCTCCAATTCCGCCGCGACCGCCTACGCTTCGACGCTCGACGTGCCGTTCACCGTCGGCGGCCTGGTGTTCACTTCGACGCCCACCGGCGTGACCTCCGTCTCCATCGGCGGCGGCGGTCCGGACATCAACACGCTGACAATCGCCCCGGCGGTTTCCACCGATGGGATCGCCGTGCAGAGCAACGCAGGTAATATCTCCATCACGGCCCCGGTCGTGCTGGGAGCCCCGCAGACCTGGTCGATCGCCGGCACCGGTGCCAACGGCTCCACGCTCACCCTCGCAGGTAATATTAGCGGTTCCGCCACTAACGGCGTGACGATCAGCAGCTCGGCGGGCGGCATCGTGACCATCGCGGGCACCCTCGCGAACGCGCTCCAGACCAATTATTATTTCCCGCCCACGAACTCTTGGTTTGGTGCCGGTTATTACGGCACGACGACGATTGACGGCGCCGTGCTGGCCGCCGGGGCGGTCAATGCGTTCAGTCCGAATTCGCGGGTCATCCCGACCAATGGAGGCATCCTGCGCACCAACGGTTACACGGTCTACGTCGGCTCGCTCGCCAGCAGCGGCGCTAACAGTTATGTGGAGAACAACGGTGCGGCCGCCTCGTCGCTCTACATTGGTACCGACAACACGGACAGCACGTTCGCCGGCTCGCTGCGCGACGGCGGGGCACTCAGCCTCTCGCTCGTCAAGACCGGCTACGGCGCGCAGACGCTGTCGGGCTACAATCCGCTTTCGGGTAATATCACCGTCAATGCCGGCACCCTGAACATCACGGGCACGGTCAACGGTTCGTCCGCCAGCAGCTTGCTCAACATCGGCAGCACGACCGGTTACGCCATCGTCAATGTCAGCGGCACCATCGCCAACTATTATAACCTTTACGGTGCGTCGGTCGCCGGGGCGGTCGCCGTCTACAATCAGACTTCCGGTTCCGCGACGTTCAATCAGTTGACTGCCACGGACGCGTTGTGCTTCCGTATCAACTCGGTCGCCGGCGGCTACGGATATTTCAATGTCACCGGTGGCACGTTGCTCGCGCCCGGCCGCGTCAATCTCGACTATAACGGCGGCACCGCGGTCACTTATATCGGCGGCAGCGCCAACCCGGTGGTCACTTTCAACGGCGAATGGATGATGCTTGCGTACGGCGGCAGCGGCCAGACGAGCACGATGACCCTCGGGCCGGGCGGCACGCTCGATCGTTCCGGCGCCAGCTCGCCCTTCGGCATCTACATGAACAACGCCAATCAGTATGGCGTCCTGAATCTGGCCGGTGGTACTTTGATCACGACCACCCAGAAGATCACTTTCGGTAACGGTGCTGGCGGCACGAACAATATCGGGATGATCAACTTCGACGCCGGGACCTACCTGACGGGCGTGACCATCACCCAGAATAACGGGGCGAGTACGGGCCAGCAGACGTTCTTTAATTTCGCGGGCGGCACTATCAAGGCCACCGCCGCCTTGCCGGGCGTGCTTCCAGTCACGATCACCGGGTACCAGACCGTGGCCACCACGGTCTTCGGGGCCATTGATAACTCGGCCGTCGCCACCGCTCCTTCCTTCAGCGGCGGTATCAAGGTCGATTCGAACAATTTCTTGGTGACGTTGACGAACCTCGCGCCGGCTTCTGGCTACGGGGTCACGCAGGGCAATCTGACTGTCGCCGGCGGTGCCGGTTATATCGGGGCCCCCGCCGTCGTCTTCAGCAGCACCGGCATGCTCGCAGGCGGAACGCCGGCGGCGGGTTACGCGCTCATCAGCGGCGGTGCCGTCACGGGTATCGTCATCACCTCGCCTGGGACCTATGCCTCGGGCACGATCCCCACGGTCACGCTCCTAGGTGGCGGTGGTTACGGCGCGAGCGTCACGATTCCCTCGCCGCTCACGACGCTCAACGATACGACCGGCGCCCTCACCAAACTCGGCCTGGGTACGCTGACCTTCAACGGTGCGAACGTCCTCACGGGTCTCACGAACCTCGGCTTCGGTAACGGTAACATCACCATCAGTTCCGGCGGTACGCTCTTCGCGAGCACGTTCGCCAACGTGAACATCGGCCGCCAGATGTATGTCGCCAACGGCGGCGCGCTGTCCATCGATTCGCTCGCGGCCCTCGCCCGCGTCCAGCGCTTTGTCAACGGCAACAGCCTCGGCACGATTTCCCTCACCCCGGCGACCTCCGCGGCCAATCTCGACTTCAGCAACGCGGGACCGATGTTCCTGCCGAGCATGGCACTCGGCGCCAGCGCGGCCGACCTGACCTACACCGGTACGCTCACGCCTTACATCGCAGGCGCCTATCGCCTCGGCGGTGGCGGCAGCACGCTGACGTATGCGACCAGTATCGGGGGCGGCGTCACCAGCAATGTCAGCATCGTCGGCAACTACGTGACCCTCACCGGCACGAATACGTTCACCGGCGGCCTGCAACTCACCTCGACCGGCGGCCTCACGGTGCTCCCCGGTACGATCAGCGCCAATTTTGGTGCCAGCGCGGGCGGCCTTGTCGCCAACGGCGGCACGATCCGCTGGGCGACCGGTGCCACGACGGATATCACCAGTGGCGCAGGGGCGATCCCCGGTGGCATTTCGATGCCTTCCGGCACGCTCACCTTCGATACCAACGGTAATAACGTCCTGCTCGCCGGCACGATCGGCAATGTCACCGGTGCGGGCGGTTCGCGTAACGGTATCAGCGGCACCTTCACCAAGGCTGGTCTCGGCACGCTCACCCTGGGTGCAGCCAATACCTTCACCGGTGCGACCTCCATCGCGGCCGGCACCCTCAACCTGTCCAACAGCGACGCGCTGTCGCGTAGTTCGATCACGTCCCTCGTCGGCACGCTGGTCTTTGACCAGTCGGTCTCCTCTCATATCTTTAATGTCGGTGGCCTGAACATCGCGACCAACCTGACGCTGGCCGACAACGCTTCTACGCCTAATCCGATCAGCCTGCGTGTGGGTAACGGCGGCGTGAGCTCAGCCTATACCGGAATCATGAGCGGGGCAGGCAGCCTGGTTAAGCTCGGCACGGATACTTTCACGCTTAGCGCTAATCAGACCTACACCGGTTCGACGACGATCGCCGCGGGTTCGCCCGGGCCGTCCGCCACGTCGGTCACCAACGTCAGCATCTTGGCGCTGACCTTCGGCACCGCGTCGCCGACCTGGACGAATATTCTGCCGGCCACGACGACCCTCATCTTCGGCGGCGCCTCGGCGCCCCAGTCCAACGCCCTGCTTTCCGGTGCCCAGGTCATCGCGAGCTCGTTCGGCAGCGGTGCGTTGACCATGACCGGCGCGGCCGCGGGGAACTCCCAGACGGTGGTGAGCACCACGATCGGCACCGGCGGTTCAGGCATCAATCTCAACAACAGTGCCGCCTCCTATGCGATGGTGCTGACTATGGGCGCGATCACGCGCACGGCGGGCGGTACGCTGGTCGTCTCGCAGCCTCTGGGCACGCTCAGCGCCACCAACGGGGCCATCACGACCTCGGGCACGGCGAACACCATCCTGACCGACGCCAACGGTACCGCTTATGCGATCACCGGCACGACTTCCGGCGCCGTGGTCACGGATTGGGCCGCCAAGAGCACCACCGGTAATTTCATCGTCGGCGTCGGCCAGACCGGTACCACCGCGGCCTACACGGCCTCGAGCGCCGCGACGGTTCCCTCCACCTTGGCGGGTACGAACGTCGACTTCCAGGTCACGAACACCACCGCCTGGACCAACCAGACGATCGCCAGTTTCCGCAATGTTGCCGCCACTGCGGCGAACTTGGTCATCACCGCTGGGAATACGCTCACCATTTCGACGGGCGGTATCCTCATCGGTAGCGCCGCTGCCTCCTCCTCGCTCAGCACGACGGCAGGGCAGGGGACGATCGTGCCCGGCGCCGGCAAGGAACTCGTCATCTTCAACACGGGCAACACGCTCACGATCAACGCGGTGCTCGGTGAGAGCGCGAGCGGTATCACCGACGTCACCTACCGTGGCAGCCTCGCGATCGGCGCGGGTAAGAGCAGCGTGCTCCTGGGGGCCAATAACACCTATACGGGTAACACCTATATCAGCGGCGAGCGCGTCTACCTGGCCAGCACCGCGGTCACCCAGCCGTTTGGCACGGGAGCGAACGGCAATGTTTATATTTACGGTAACAACGGCGGCCAGTTCCTGTTCGCACAAGCCATCACGCTGACCCGCAACTGGTATGTCATCGGCGGCGGCTGGGCCGAAAGTACCGGTGCCACTGTCGCGCACGGCGTGCTCCGCATCGACAACGGTGCGACGCTCGCGGGCAACCTGACCTTGATGGGCGACTCCGCGATCCGTTCGCAGACCGGAATCGGTACTGTCAGCGCCAAGCTCTACGGCAACTATGCCATCTACGCGAACAGCGGCTACGGTGACGGCACGATCAACTTCACGGCCGATAACACCGGCTGGGCGGGCTCTTACACCGTCGGTTCGGGGGCCTATCGTTTCGATACCGTCGCGAACATGGGTTCGCCGTCGGTCGTCAACCTGGGTCAGTACGGCTCGATCATCCCCGGGTTTGCCGGCAACATCCAGAGCTCGCTCATCCCGCTGATCGGCTACGGCTCGCAGGGCACGATTGCGCTCCGCACCAGCACCGCCAGTGAGAATCTCGACTTCCGGGCGCTGAACGCTTCGGGACTCTTCCTGGGTTCGAATGATAATCTGACTTATGCCGGTACGCTGACCCCGAATGTGGTCAGCGGTCAGGCTACCTATCGCCTCGGCGGAGGCGGTGCGAATTTCACCTACCCTTACGCTATCACCGGTAACGCTGCCGTCGTTCTCGCCGGCGGTTCCGCCAACAGCGGCACGACCGGTACAAGCTATGGCACCACGATTCTGACGGGCGCCAACACCTACACCGGCGGTACGACGCTGGGGGCCGGCTATTCTTTCTCCGCGGTGCAGACCGCACCGGGTACGACGCCCTACGCCGCTTTCGGTAATGGCCCGCTGATCTGGATGGGCAATGAGACCCTCCGTCTCGACCCGACGGTGCTACCGGCTAACGCGGACTTGTCGGCCACGACCAACCTGACCGTCGTCTCGCTCCTCAGCGGTACCAACTATTTCAGCACCAACGGCGTCGGCGTCGGTACCGCCGCCGGCGGCGCTACGACCAATGGACAGAACACGGTTTCAGTCACGAGTACCACCGGTCTGGCGGCGGGGATGTACATCAGCGGCACGGGAATCCCTAACGGCACGCAGATTCTGAGCATCACGGATGGCACTAACCTTGTGATTAGCCAGCCGGCCACCGCTACGAATACCGGACTGACGCTCACCACCGCCACGCCCGTCGTCTTCACGAAGGGCATTGGTAATTACGGCACGGGTGTCCTGCAGAAGGAAGGCACGGGCTTCCTGCAGCTCAACGGTATCAACACTTCGACGGGTAACGTCTTCGTCAACGGCGGCACGCTCATCCTGAATAACGCGAATCCGTTCAACGCGGGTTATGCCGCCCCGGCTTTGATCGCGAACTCCGCGGCGACCATCGGCTTCCCCGATAACGTCGCCGCCGGCGCGACCCTCCAGCTCGCGATGAACGTCACCCTTCCGGCGTTGCGCGGTGCGAATACCACCACGACGACTTCCCCGAGCAACGGCATCGTCAACCTCAACGGTTACACGCTGACGCTTTCGGGCGCGACGGGTTACAATTTCACCGGCTGGATTTACGGCGGTGTCGGTGCCCTCGGCTCCGGCGGCCTGACCAAGACCGGTCCGGCTCAGCAGATTCTTTCGGGTACCCAGACGGCCAATTATACCGGCGCGACCACCATCTTGGGCGGCACGATCCTCCTCGACTGGAGCGGTGTGAACTCCACGGGCACGATCATCAATATCAACAGCCCGCTCGTCCTCGGCGGCGGCACGTTGGGCTTGAAAAATTATGCCACTTCGGGCGTGCGTTCGCAGTCCTTCGCGAGCACGACCTTGCTGCCGGGTAGCTCAATCGTCGCCGGGACTTTGAACGGCGGCACGTCGCTCTCCGTCAGCCTCGGTGGCATCACCCGCTCGGTGCCCGGCTCGGGCTTGGATCTCCAGGTCAGCGCCACGAATATCGGCACGGGTTCCATGACCACGACGAACACTGGCTCCGCCGGTATCCTCGGCGGCTACGCCACGGTCAATACCGGCGCGGGCTTCGCGGCGGTCACGGGCGGCGTCATTGGCGCGCTGGCGGCCTACAATCCAGGCTACGCTTCCTCGGCGGGTACGAATGTCGAAAGCGGCACGGCCAGCACCATCGGCGCCAGCCCGCTCAACATCAATTCCCTCCGCTTCAACAGCGCGGCGACTGTCATCCTTGATGCGACCGCCGGTCTTACGATTGCGAGCGGCGGTCTGCTTGTCACGCCCACGGTGGCCGCGAACACGGTCACAATCAACAACGGTACGATCACCTCCGGTGGCCCCGACCTGATTCTCCACCAGTGGGATAACAACGCCTCCGGCGGCCTGATCATCAATTCGCAGATCACCGGCAGCATCGCGGTGACCAAGACGGGCTCGGGTGCCCTGACGCTCAACAATGCGAACAATAGTTACAGCGGTAACACCTATATTGGCGGCCAGGGGGCCGTCACTTACGGTGCGACCGGCGCCTTTGGCTCCGGTTCGGTCAACATGTTCAGCGCGGCGCAGCTCATCATCGCTCCCGGCACGACACTTTCCAATCCTGTCACCCTCAGTAACTCCTACGGGGTGAGCGGCTCGGGCGCCTTCTACATGACGGCGACCGCGGGTTCCGGCATCATCAACGGCACGGTCACGGTGAATAACACCGTGAGCGCGGGCGGTATTTTCGGCACGGCTGGTGCGACTTTGTATTTCAACGGTCAGGTCAATGCCGCGGCCGGGCAGACGGTCAGTTCCCGTGTGGGTAACGTCGTCTTCTCGGGCGGCGGCACGATGGATTACTTCGTCCTTTATCAGGGTAACATGTATCTGGGTGCCAGCGGTGGTCTGGCCACGCAGACGAACCGCGGAGCGGGTACCTGGCCGATGCTGGATGTCGGCACCAGCGCCGCCGCCACGTTCGACCTCAGCGGATTCAATCAGACCCTAGGCGGTCTGACGCGTTACTCGACCCAGACGGCCGCGGTCACCAACAGCAGTGCGACCCTGTCGACGATCACGCTCTCGATCGACGCACCGAACACCCTCATTGGTTACACGGGTGACTTTACTTACGCCGGCAACTTGACCGGTAATCTCGCCTTGGTGAAGACCGGCGCGGGCACGCAGACCCTCTCGGGCGCCAATACGCACCTCGGCGGCACGACCGTCAACGCGGGCACGCTGAAGATCGGTAACGCCGGCGCTCTGGGCGGCGATACCGGTTACGACGGTGCGCTGGTCATCAACGGGGGTACGTTGGACTTTAACGGCACACCCAATGTGGCCATCAGCACCTTGGCCGGTGCGGGCGGCGTCATCACGGACTCCGGCCAGTTGCTGGGCGTCTCGGTCCTTTCCCTCGCCTCCACCAGTTCCACGAGCTTCGCGGGCTCGATCAACGACGGTCTGTATCGTCCGCTCGCGCTATTCAAGGATGGCTCCGGTAAGCTCACCCTCACGGGGGCGAGCACGTACTCCGGCGTCACCAATCTCTACGCCGGCGTCATTAATATTCAGAATAACGCGGCCCTCGGCACGAACGCTGGCGGGACGGTCGTTTCGGCGGGCGCCGCACTGGAAGTGCAGGGCGGCATCTCCTCGCCTGAGCCGATCACGGTTTCCGGGACGGGGATCTCGGCCACCTCAGGCGTGCTCCGCAATATCTCGGGTGCCAACACTGTCAGCGGGCTCATCACGATGCTCACGGATGCTCGGTTCAATGCCGACGCGGGCAGCTTGGCCCTCTCGGGCGGCGTCACGGGTTCCAACGTCAACCTCACCATTAGCGGTGTGGGCGCGATTTCGATTGGTAATAATCTCACCTTGGGCACGGGCGGTATCACCAAGAATGATGTCGGCACGCTTTCCCTCCAGGGCGCGGGTAGCTACTCCGGCGCGGTGCTCGTCAACGCGGGCACCCTGAACCTCCGCAATAACACGGCTCTCGGCACGGCTGCTTCCGTCTCGATCAATGCTTCCGCCGCCTTGCAGGTGCAGGGTGGGGTGTCCGTCACCGCGGTCGCGGTGACCACGCCGATCCTGTGGAATGTCTCGGGTGTCAACACCTGGGCGGGTAATCTCACCGCCCAGAACGGCGGTGCCTTCACGCTGCAGTCCGATGCTGGCTCGCTGACCCTCAACGGCAACGTCAACGCCCAGAGCGCCGACACCACCAATCAGGCGGTACTGCTTTCCGGCGCCGGTAACGGCGTTATCACGACCGCGCTCACGGGCGCGGCCAGTGTCGCGAAGTCGGGTGCCGGTGTCTGGACCCTCTCGGGCGCCAACACCTACGCGGTCGCCACCGCGATCAACGGAGGCACGCTCCAAGCCGGTGCGAACGGGGCGTTCTCACCTAATTCCACGGTCACCATCGCCAACGTCGCCGGGGCGACGCTCGACCTCAATGGCACGACCCAGACGATTCCGACCTTCAACGGCGTCGGCGCCACGGCGGCCGCGCTCACCCTCGGTTCCACGGGCGTCCTGACGACTGGGGCGAATTCCAGTTTCGACGGCTCGGTCAGCGGCTCGGGTTCGAGCAGCATCGTCAAGGCCGGCACGGGTACCTTCACCTTGGGCGGGCCGATCACCGGACCTGTCGCGCTTTCCATCACTGGCGGCAGGATGATCGTCAACGGCGCGGCGGATGCCAGCGTCACGGCCACCGTCGCCACTAACGCCACGCTCGGTGGCAAGGGCGCGCTCGCTGGCACTGTCACGGTCGCCAGCGGCGGCACGGTCATCGCCGGCGACGGTGTGTCGGGCAGCCTCTCCGTTGGCACGCTCGTGCTCGGCGCCGCGTCGGGCGACACCGCCAAGCTCCGTATCGCCAACGTCGACCTCGGGGTGAACGCCTCGACGTTTGCCGCGGGTGCCATCACGGCCAACGGCGGCGCGGGCTCGGTGGCCGTCTACGCCACCTTCGGCGGCGTCCTCAGCAACGGCACTTTCAATCTGCTGAGCTACGCTTCGCTCAATGATCATAGCGCGTTCACGCTCGCGGCGGGTTCCATCACGGGACTCAGCGCCCGTCAGATCGCCACGCTGGTCGATGACAATCTCAGCCAGATCTCCCTCACCATCACCGGTGACTCTCCTAAGTGGGCCGGAGTCCTCGCCAACGCCTCGACGGATAATGTCTGGCACATCGCCGCGCCCTCCCACGGTCTGGGCGCGCAGAACTTCAAGCTCTCCGACGGATCATTCGCTGATTTCTGGTCGAATGACGCGGTGCGATTCGATGATAGCGCCGGTGCCGGCAACACCTCGGTGGTGATCAGTGAGGGCAATGTCGATCCGATCAGTGTCGTTATCAATAACTCCACCCTGAACTACGCCTTCAGCGGTTCTTATGGCATCGCGGGTTCCGCAAGCCTCACGAAGTCCGGTACGGGCTCCGCGACCTTCAATAATTCGAACAACCTCTCCGGTATCGTCACCCTCAACGCGGGCGCGCTCGTCTTCAATGCGAGCAATACCTTCACCGGCGGCCTGGTGGTCAACGGCGGCACGCTCAGCCTTAATGCGGCCAACACCCTCTCGGGTAACCTGCAGATTCGTAACGACGGCGCCATCGTGCTCGGCTCGGCCGGCGCCATCGATGTCGGTAACACGCTGACCTTCGGTCCGGCTTCCACCGGCTCACTGAGCTTGAACGGCAACGCGGCCACCCTCGTGGGTCTCGCCACCGACGCTTCGGTCGGCTCGCCGGTCGTCCAGAACGGCGGCGCTGCCGCTGCGGCGCTCACCTTGAACCTCGCCGGCGCCAATGCTTTCGCCGGTGTCTTCGCGGATGGCGCTGCGGGCGCTCTTTCGCTCATCAAGTCCGGGGTGGGTACGCTCACCTTGACGGGCAACAACACCTTCTCCGGCGGCACGGCCATCCAGGCCGGCACCGTCCAGATCGGCATCGGCGGTGCACTCCCCGGAGCCACGGCGATCGCTTCGGGCGCCGCTTTAGTCTTCTCCCGCGGAGATACCTCCACCTTCGCTGGCACCACTTCGGGCGCGGGCTCCTTCACTGCCCAGGGCGGCGGCACGCTCATCGTCACCAATAACCTCGCGCACTCCGGTGGTACGGTCATCGCCAGCGGCGAAACCCTGCAGCTCGGTACGGGCGGCTCCATCAGCGGTGCGGGTGCCATCAGCAATGCGGGCCTGCTTTCGGTCAATCTCCCGGGCACGGCTTCGATCGGCTCCGCGATCAATGGCAGCGGTAATCTCTCGGTCCTCGCCGGCACGCTCATCCTGACGGGCGCCAACGGTTTCCTCGGCAGCTCCACGGTTGCGAGCGGTGCGACGCTCCAGGTCGGCAACGGCGGCGCCTCCGGCACGCTCGGCGGCGCGCTGGCCGTCGGCAACGACGGCACCCTGGTCATCAATCGCTCCGGCAGCTACACCCTGACTACGGCGGTCAACGGCGCCGGCGATTTGGTGAGCTCCATGACGGGATCAGGCAACCTCACGCTGGCGGGCTCCAACGCCTACGGAGGAATGACCTCCGTCAAGTCGGGTACGCTCACCATTAGCAGCGTGGCCGCCTGGACTAATTCCACGATCCTCGTGCTCGGCAGTGTCGGCAACAGCGCCACACTCGACCTCAACGGCACCAGCAAGTCGCTCACCAGCCTGAGCACGCTCGGCACGGCGGCTAACCAGACCGTCACCAATTCGGCGATCGGCACCTCGACGCTTACCTTCGCAGGTTCCGGCGTCGTCACCTTCGGGGGTGTGTTCGCGGAGCCTGACTCCACCCGCAAGATCGGCATCGCCTTCACCGGCGGCGGCACGCTCCAATTCGCCACGGCAAACAGCTACACCGGCGGCACCGTCATCACGAGCGGCACCGCTCAGCTCGGCGCCAATAACGCCTTCTCCCTGGGCGCCCTCACGCTCGGCGGCGCCGGCTCGGTCGGGATTCTCGACCTCAACGGTTTCACGCAGACGGTCACCTCGCTCACGGTCGGCGCTGGCGCCACCGCGGCGAGCCAGCTCATCGGTAATAGCAGCACGAGCGCGGACGGTTCCTTCGTCTACGCGGGTGCCAACACGACTTTCGCGGGCACAATCCAGGACGTCCTCGGTCTGGGCACGCGCAAGACCGGCCTGACTGTCAACGGTACCGGCACCCTCACGCTCACCGGCACGAACACTTACTCCGGCAATTCCGTCATCGCCTCCACGGCCACCCTGCAGATTGGTGCGGGCGGGACCACTGGAACGCTCGGATCAGGCGCCATCGCCGACTCCGGCTCACTCGTCTTTAATCGTTCCAATACTTATACGCTGCCCGTCGGCACCTCGGTGACGGGAAGTGGCTCGGTGATTCTTGGCAACACCGGCACCGTGGCGACCTCCGCGGACGGTCAGTTCAATACCACGGGCACGCTGTATCTCGCGCCTTCGATCGGGTCGCCGATGCTCGCCTCTTTGGATCTGACCAACGGCAGCGCCACGTTCGGTTCCTTCCAGGCCCGTGCGAGTAACGCTCTTTCCAGCACAATCACCGTCGGCACGGGCAAGACGCTGACGGTCAACGGTAACTTCACCGTCGGTTTCAATCCATTGTTGTCCACCGGCCTCACGGGCCTGGTCATGAACGGCGGCGGCGCCTTGGTCGTCAATAGCGCCGGGGCGATCTTCCAGGTCGGTGGCTCGACCAGCGCGACTTATGGCAACACCGCGCTCTTTGACATCACCGGCCTCGGCTCGATCAGCGCCAACCTCGGCGCCTCGGGGGCCTTCAATGTCGCGAACCCGACGGGGACGAACATCGCCACGAATTTCGCGACGATGTATTTCCCGATCCCGACGGGCGTCACCCCGACGACGCTGGTCACTTTCATCCGCGGTGCTTCCTTCAACGTCGGCAACCAACAGGGTTACACAGGTACGGCGCAGCCAAACAACGTCGTCCTGCTCGGCTCGGGCCTGACCACGCTCAATGTCAACACGGTGAACATCGGCACCGGCGGCCGCGACGTGGCTTCGGTGACCTTCAATCCGGCCGCCACCAATGGCGCACTCAAGGTGCGTGCGTATGACGGCGTGAGCCGAGCGGCTTTCAATTTCGCCTATGGCACCGCCAGTACGGGCGCCGGTGGCCCGCAGACGCTGGATCTGAACGGACACAACGCCGACCTCCTGCTCAGCACCTTCTCGCTCGGTGCCTCCTCCCGTGGCGCTGCGACGCCGGTCATCTTCAACTTCAACCAAGGCACCCTCGATGCGACGACGGTGCTCTTCGCCGATTCCCGCAGTAATTCCGCTTACGTCACGTCGCCGACGATGACCTATGCTTGGAACATCGGCGGCGGCACGACGACCATCGGGGCCGGGGCTCTCGCCATCGGTACGGTCACGGACTCCTTCGCCGGCGTCTTCACGGCCTATGTCGGCAATCTGAACATCTCCGGCGGCACGGTCACCATCGGCAACACGGGCTCGTTCTCCATCCAGTTGGGTAAGAACACCACGACCGCCGCGGCCACGACGAACAATACGGTCACGATCACCGGCGGCACGGTGACCATGGCGGGTAATGTCATCAAGGGCTCCACGGTCTTCACGACCGCCAACTTCGTCCTTAACGGCGGCACGGTCGACATGACCGGACACGCCATCGGCACGGTCTACCCGCTGGATACCCTTACGCTCCAGAGCGGCACGCTCAAGAATGTCACCGGCCTCCTTGTCTCCGGCACGCTCACGAAGTCGGGTTCCGGCAGCGATACGCTAATCCTCGACGGCACCAACAGTTTCACCAGCTCGCTGACCATCGCCGCCGGCACGCTGCAGGTTGGCGCCGGTTCCTCGACCGGTACGCTCGGCGCCACGGCCAGCACGATCACCAATAACGCTGCGCTCGTCTTCAATCGCACGGGTAGCTATGCGACCTCGAGTATCATCGCCGGCTCCGGCACGCTGACCAACAGCGCCGCCGGCACGATCACGTTGCTCGGTGCCAACACTTACACGGGCGTCACCAACGTCAACGCGGGCATCCTGAGCATCGGTCATGCGACCGCGCTCGGCACGACGGGCAGCGGTACGTCCGTGGCCTCCGGCGCTTCGCTCGAACTTCAGGGCGGGATCTCCGTCGGCGCCGAGGCCCTCACGGTCACCGGCCCGGGCTCCGCCTCAAATGGTGCGCTTCGTAATCTCAGCGGTACCAATACTTTCGGTGGTACGGCCACCCTCGGCGGAGCCACGACGATCCAGTCCGACGCCGGTACGCTCACGCTGAACAACGCTTCCGCCATCGTCGCGGCGACCAATGCCCTGACCTTCACCGGCGCGGGTAACACCGTCGTCTCCGGCACGATCACGGGTTCTTCCGCGACCCTCACGCAGGCGGGCAATGGCAAGCTCACGCTTTCGGGTAATAACGCGTTCGATGGACTGACATCGGTCAATTCAGGCATTCTCAGCGTCGGCCATGCCAATGCGCTCGGCACGAATGTCGCCGGCACGGTGGTCAACTCCGGTGCCTCCTTGGAAATGCAGGGCGGCATCACGGTGGCTTCCGAGGCTCTCTCGCTTGCGGGCGCGGGCTCGGCTTCCTCGGGTGCGCTCCGCAATCTCAGCGGCACGAACACCTTTGCCGGACCGATCACCTTGACGGCCAGCGCCAGCGTCCAGTCCGACGCCGGTACGCTCACGCTGTCCAATAGCACAGCGGTCAATCTTGCCGGCAATGTCCTGACGGTAACCGGCGCGGCCAATACTGCGATCTCGGGCGCCATCAGCAGCGATACGGGCTCACTGATCAAGAACGGCACGGGTACGCTGACGCTCTCGGGCCTCAACACTTACAAGGCCGGCACGACCGTCAACGCGGGCACCCTGGCCTTGGGTAGCGCGACCGCCTTTGACGATACTTCGACCGTCACAGTAGCCGGCGGTACGCTCAACGCCGTCACCTTTGCCGAAACCGTCGGCGCCTTGGTGCTCTCCTCGGGCACCATCACGAGCAGCGGCGCAGGCTCCTTCTCTTCCCTCACCGACGTCGATGCCCGCAGTGGCACGATCTCCGGCGTCCTGGCGGGCTCCTTCGGCTTGGTGAAATCCACGGCTGGTACGGTCACGCTCTCCGGCACCAATACGTTTAGCGGCCCAATCAGTGTCAACGCGGGCAAGCTTTCCTTCGCGACCGCCGGTAATCTCGGCAACAACAGTGCGACCGATATCGTCAACGTCAGCGGCGGTACGCTGAGTTACACCGGCACGGGTAGCGTCAGCCTCGGTGCTAATCAGGGACTCGCCCCCGGCGCCGCCGGCGCCACGGTCGAACTCGTCTCGAAGACCGGTGTGCTCACCGTTCCGAATCTCAACTCCGCCGTCGCCGCTAACCTGACCAAGACGGGGCAGGGTGCCCTGGCGGTCACCAATACCGCCAACCTCAACGGCGGTGCGGTTACGGTTTCGCTCGGTCGCCTCAACGCCGGTTTCACTTCCGCGGGCGTGTCCGCCATCAATGTCGCCGCGGGTGCGACCTTGAATCTCTTCGATAGCAGCGCAGTCGCGCTTAGCTCGGTCGCCTTGTCGCTCGGCAACGAAGCCAGCCTCGGTTTCGACCTCAATATCGCCAGCAGCGGTGTCAATGACTCGATTGCTCTCTCGGCGCGCCCGACCCTAGGGCTGCTGACTTCGCTCAACCTGAACAGCCTCGGCGGCGCCCCGGCGGTGGGTACTTACACGCTAATGACGTCCGCCGCCGGCGGCCTCGACGCCACCACTTGGATTCTCGGCAGTGCTCCGGCCGGTCTGAACTACGCGATTTCCACGAACGGCAACACCCTGACGATCACTTCGAGTCTGATCCAGAACCGCTACTATAAGGGCACCACGAGCGCCTCGTGGTCGGCCAATGTGGGCGGTGCCACCAACTGGGCCACCGATATCTCGGGGACCACGGACCTCGGCGCCCTGCCGCAGGCTACGGACTCGATTTTCTTCAGTGCGAATAACGTCACCGGCTCAGCCTTCAACCTGACGCTCGATGGCAACCAGTCCGCGGACAGCCTGACCTTCACGGCGGTGCCGGCGGGGGTTTTCGCCTTCAATATTCGCCCTGGCACGGGCGGCACGCTGACCATCGCTCCGGGTAGTTCCACGAACGGTATCCTGGTCCAGGACAACGGCGGCGCGGTCAATATTTCTGCACCGGTCGTGGCCACGGGCGCCCAGACGTGGACCGTCACGGGGGTCGGCGCTTCTTCGCTGACCCTTTCCGGTGCCGTCAACTTCGCCGGCCCCGTCACCAAGGCGGGCGCGGGTTCACTGACCCTCAGTGGTGCCAATACGGGCGTCGGTGGTCTCAGTCTGGCCGCCGGCACCTTGAATCTGGCGAGTGCCACTGCCCTCGGTGCCGGTACTTTCAAAATCTCCAGCGGCGTCACGCTGAACAACACCTCCGGTGCGGCGCTGGCGCTGACCGCTGCGAACCCGATGCAGTGGTTCCAGGGCTTCACCTTCACCGGCACGCAGTCCCTCGACCTCGGTGCGGGTGCGGTCACGCTCCGCGATATCCCGACGCTCGCCGTCTCGGCCAATACCCTCACCGTCGGCGGCGCGCTCGATGACGGCGACTTGAACGTCGGTCTGATCAAGACGGGCACGGGAACGCTCGTCCTCAACGGCACCAGCACTTTCGGTGGCGCCGGCAACACGGTCGATATCCAGGCGGGTATGCTGACCATCGGCTCCGACGCCTCGCTCGGCGATCCGGCCAACACGGTCACGATCTCGATCAACGGCACCAGCGCCGTCGGCCTGCGCGCCGTCGGCACAATCAGCAGCGCCCGTACGGTCAACCTCAACGTCGCCGCGGATTCCATCACCGTGCCGCAGGGTTCCTCGCTGACCCTCACCTCGCCGTTCAGCCTCTCGGCGGCCACCAACGTTCTTTATAAGAACGAACTCGGCACGCTCGTCCTGGCCGGCAACAACACCGGCTGGACCGGCGGCATCCAAATCAACGGCGGTGCCGTGCGTCTGGCCAATGCCACCGCGGCAGGCACGGGCACGATTCTGGTCTCGCCCAATGCCTGGTGGACCGGTGCGGCGCTCCAGCTCGCCGGCGGCAACAGCTTCGCCAACCCGGTCAACCTCCAGGGCCTTGCTTCGCAATCCCTTGGCGGCATCAACTTCGGCGGCCAGCTGGAGAATGTCTCCGGCAATAACACGATCACCGGCCTGATCACGATGCCTTACAACGCCGTCATCGGCGCCGACGCCGGCAGCGTGCTCAATATCCGCGGGGGTATCTATAATAACCTGACGAATCTCTCCACGCTCTCGTTCGTGGGCAACGGCGACTTCGTCCTCGGTTCCCCGGCCCTCACGGTCGGCTCCGGCATCCTCTTCGGCACCATCAACAAGTACGGTACCGGTACCTTCACGATGACCTCGTCGAACACGGGTTCCATCGTGGATCCCGCCGGCGGCGGCCTGGTGGTCAAGCAGGGCTCGCTGGTCTTCAATTCGAACGCCGCCTGGCGCTCGGCGATTTACATCGATACCGGTGCTTCCGTCATCGTCGATAACTCGACCACCAACAACGACACCGGTCGTCTCGGGCTCGCTGGTACTTCTTATAATGTCACCTTCCGCGGCGGCAATTTCACGCTGCTCGGCAACATCAACACCGACGCTCACGCCACGCTGGATAATTTCAACGGCGCCAGCTTCGGTCGCGGCGCTTCGACCATCACGGTCATCGACCAGAGTGCGTTCTTCCAGCAGGCCATCCTCGCCTTCCGTGGGGCGGCGTGGGGTAGCGGTGCCCCGGCACAGACGGGTACCGCCACGGGTGCCTCGTTGCTGCTCCGCGGCATCGGCCTGGCTCCGGGTAACACCCGTGCGAGCGTGCAGCTCGCCGCCGCCCCGACTTTCAGCGGGGAAGCTGGCGCCAACGGCACGTTCAATCGTGCCATCCTGCCGTGGGCGGTCGTCGATCTTTCCGCCACGGGTCCCGCCGTCACGACGGCCACCGGCGACACGGTCTCTGGCCGCACTTACCTGACGCTGGGCGTCGCCGCGGTCGCGGGCATGGTCCCGGGTGTTTCCGTCTCTGGTGCGGGCATCGCCCCCGGCACCAAGATCACCTCCGTCGACTACGCTGGCATCATCACCTTGAGCGCACCGCTCCAGGCTACTGCCACGGGTGTCACCGTCACCCTCGGTTCGGGCGTCGCCTTCGCCTCCACGAGCACCGGTGGTATCAACTCTTACCTGCGCCCGCTGAGCGAGGACCCGGTCGCCCCTGAATACGAAATCAACCCGACCAATATCGCGGGCTTCATCAACGGCTCGGTGCTGGATAGCAACATCCTGCTCAACAACGGCTCGACGGCGACCGTCTCCGCGAACGCCAAGCGTAACTCGCTGACCTTCGACCTGAGCTCCAACCTGAATCTCGCCGACGGCGCCCGTCTGAGCCTGAACAGCGGTGGCATCCTGGTCCGCCCCGGCACCAGTTCCACCATCACGGGCGGCACGCTCTATCAGACGAACGACCTGCCGAACTTCAATATCTGGACCTTCGGCGACCTCACGCTCGCCACCTCCCTCGCGGGCGGCAACGGCCAGTCCACCAGCAACTTCTCGATGGTCAAGGCGGGCAACGGCACGCTCTTCCTTTCGCCGCCCACCAGCGCGATCGTCGGCCTCACGAACGTCAGCACCAACAGCCTCACGGGCCAGTTCTCGCTCAACGCCGGTACGGTCAAGTTCTCCAGCGGGCTGAAGAACGGCATCGCCCCGAACAATTACTTCGCGGCCGTCGGCGGCACGCTCGACCTTAACGGCGGCACCCAGATGACCTACGGTTTCTGGAACGACAATCTGATCGCCGGCGTGGGCTCGGTCATCACCAGCAGCTCGCTCACGAGTATGGGCAACCTCGTGATCAATACCGATGCGCGCAACTTCTCCGGTACGATCATCGGCAACGTCAACTTCACGAAGACCAATAGCGGCACCTTCACGGTCTATGGCAACAACACCTACGTCGGCGGCACGCTGCTGAACGCCGGCACGACGATCCTGCAGGATGACGGTGCCTTCACGGGCACCTCCAATCTGGACCTGAACTACGCCTCGTTGACCCTCGATAACAACGTCGGCACGCACAACGTGTTGAATCGCATCAACGACGCGGCCCCGGTCAGCCTCCGCGGTGCGACGTTCACCTATACCGGCCGCGCGGGCATCCCCTCGTCCGAGACGATTGGCACACTCAACCTTGCTCAAGGGAGCAGCTACTTCATCAACGTCGCGGGCACCGCACCGCTGAGTATCACCACCGTCAGCGGCAGCCTCGGCGTGACCGTCGCTTCCACGACCGGCCTCGTGGCCGGCCAGTTGATCGCCGGCACGGGTCTGAATACGAACACGTGGATCGCCTCCATCACCGGCCCGACGACCTTCAACTTGACGGGTGCCGCCACGGCTTCGGGTACGGTCACGGCTGCCGTCACGGTCCCGGTCTACGAGGCCAGCGGGGCGGACCTCATGATCGGTAATCTCGTCCGCACGGCGGGGCAGGGCACGGCGGTCTTCCGCGAATACAAGTGGACCGGTAGCGTGGGCGTGCAGCCCAAGATCACCATCGGTCAGATCAACGGCGTCTCGACCGCGAACGTCGCGAACGTCCTCACGAATGATATCATCGGCGGTTGGGCCGTCTTTGACTCTTCGGGCAATCCCTCGGATTGGGCTTCCTATTCCCCGACCCTCGGTCTCGGTTACCTCGGCCAGACTGGCTTCGCCGCTTACTCCGCGAACACTTCCATCTCAAATTCGAGCCTGCCGACCGAGAACATCAAGCTCGTCGCGGGTACTTCGACGATCACCCAGGACGTCACGGTCAACTCGCTGAACACCACGGTGGTCGCAGGCATCAATATCAGCATCGGCGCAGGTAACACGCTGACCATCGGATCTGGCGGCATCCTCAGCTTCAATAACAACGCCTGGACGATCGGCACGGTCATCAATCAAGGCTTCCTGACCTCCGGCACGAGTGAACTATTCCTCTACTCACAGGGTAGCACCGGCGAGACGATCAACGCCGTCATCAAGGGTGACATCGCCGTCATCAAGAGCGGCACGGGCCCGGCCACGCTCGCCGGCACCAACACCTACACCGGCGGCACTGTCCTCAATCAGGGAAGCCTCACGGTGAATAGCTGGACGACCATCCCGCTGGCCAATGACATCACCAAGGGGCTGATCATCAATAATACCAGCGGTTTCACGACCTACGCCCCGAACCAGGTCAACCCGGGTAATATCGTGACGCTCAACGGCGGCTCGCAGATTTTCTACTTCGGCAACAGCACCCAGGAGGGTGTCGTCATCAATAACAACGGCGGCACCACGGCTCCGCTCGTCCGTTCCTGGTCGTCGGTGTCTCCGGTGAATCTGACCTCCGGCGTCGTCAGCTCCGGCAGCAACAGCGTCACCGTCGCCAGCACCACCGGCCTCATGACCGGCATGGCCATCGTCGGCTCGGGTATCCCCGTGGGTGCGACGATTGCCAGTATCGTGGACGGTGTCACGCTGCTCATCAGTCAGCCCGCCGCGACGACGGCCAGCAACCTGACCTTCAGCGCCGGGGGCAATCTGGGTATCCTCAAGATCGGCGGCCACGGCCTCACCGCCACGGCTTCCAATACGACGACTCTCACCGTCCTCGAAGGACGCTTCGACTTCGGTGCTTCGCCGAACACGATCAACGTCGCAGGCCTGACCACCAACGGCGTGGCGGACATCGAGCCGCTCCGGGCCGAACTTTCCATTCAGGCCATCGTCGGTTCTTCCGGCGGCATCACGAAGACCGGCAACGGCGTCCTCCAGCTCAACGCACAGAACGCCTTCACGGGCAGCTTCACGGTGGCCGCGGGTGGCATCAAGAACGGCGTGCTCAACGCCGGTTCGCGCTATGCGACGCTGAACCTGGGCGCCGCCGGACGTTTCGACCTCAATAACCTCTCCACCTCGTGGGGTGGCTTGTCCGGTAGCGGCGACATCTTCAACAGCGTCATCGGTACGCCGACCCTCAACGTCGGCTTTAACAACCTCGACACGACCTTCTCTGGTCGGTTCATGCGCTTCAACGACAGCGCCTACGCGCTGATCAACAAGATCGGCACGGGCACGCTCACGCTCGATGCCGCCCAGCCTGCCACGGCATCCTATGGCGCGATCAGCGTCAGCGGCGGTCGTCTCGCCTATGCCGGCGCCAGCGGCCAGGCCTTCGTCTCCTCCGCCGCCGCGAACACCACGTTCAACGCCTATGCGGGCGGCACGCTCGTCGCGGATAACACCGCGGCGAATATCAACAACCGTCTCGGCGGCGCGCTCGGCGGCACCTTGAACGTCCAGGGCGGCGTCTTCTCGGTCCTGGGTTCTTCCACGGCCGACACGACCGAATCGTTCCTCAATGTGAACGCGATCAACGGCGGGGGCCGCATCGAGCTCACGCCCGGCGCCGGTCGCGCGCTGAATCTCGCGATCTCGACCCTCAACTACGTTGGCACCGCCACGCCGTCCGGCACGACGATCAACGGTAACGCCGCGGTCACCGTGCCGAGCACGGCCGGTCTCACGGTCGGCATGTATGTCAGCGGGGCGGGCATCCCTTCGCTGGCGACCATCACCGCCATCACCGGTGCGACCACGTTCACCCTGAGTGCTAATCCGACGGCATCCGCCTCGAGCGTCGCGCTTAATTTCTACGCGAACTCGGGCTCCCTCGTCATCGCCGGCCTCGGCGCGGGCGCCAATCTCAGTATCACGAACGCCTCGCTGTCCGCGGGGCAGGGCGCCGGCCTCAACGGCACCACGAGTATGTCCGTCCGCGGCGATATCCTGGCTGATGCCAGCGTCGCCGGCAACGGCACGGGCTTCCTCGTCAAGGATACCACGAGCAACAACTGGCGCGCTTTGGCCGCCAATGAGCTGAATACCACTCCCGCCACCTGGACTGGTATTCAGAATGCCGGAGTCACCGGCGCACAGTCGCTGCTCGTCTCCACGACGGTCAACACGCTCACGTTCAGCGGCACGAACAGTTCGCTTGGCGGCGCCTTCTCGCCAGCCATCTACGGCGGCTTCGGGGTCGCCGGGGATCGTCTCACGCTCTCGCTGGCCGGTGCCTCTTCAGTGCTCGTCACCGATGGCACCGCGAACCTCACCGTGGGCAATGTCGTCGGCACCGCGGTCGCGGCGCCCACCTTCCACGTCCTCTCCGGGGCCACGCTCAACATCACCGGCTTCCTCGGCCTCAACAGCGCCACGGGCTTCGTGAAGTCCGACGGCGGCGTGATGACCTTGAACGCTCCGGTCTACTCCTTCGGTGTGCCGAATGGCGTCATCGCAGCCAGCACGCTGGTCTCGGTCAACGGCGGCACGCTCAATCTCGCGTCCGGCATGGATAATACCCTGACGGTCGTGGGAACGACCTCCAACGCCACGCTGACGTTCCTTTCAATCAACAGCCCGACGGCGGTCGTCAACCTCGGCGCCAATAGCCAGGTCGTCCGCGGCCTCGCGAGTTCGAATATCCTCCCTGGACAGGGCGGCACGGTCACCGGCCTGTCCGGCGCGGTGCTGACCACCACGGATAACAGTACCTTCGGCGGGGTGATCGCCGGTGCGATGGGTTTTGCTCGTTCGGGTAACACCACCACGACCCTCACCTCGGTCAATACGTTCACCGGCCCGACGGCGGTCCGCGGCGGCACGCTCCAGCTGCGCGATGCCGGCTCCATCGCCAATTCGTCCTCGATCTCGCTCTACCAGGGTGTCTTGAACTGGGATAACTACGGCCTGAACCCGATCGACAGCCCCGTGCGCATCGGCGCAACGGCGCCGGTCAATCTGAATGCCGGTACGCTGACCATCAACGGTTCCGGCTCCGTGGACACGATTGTGAACCTCGGTACGGTCACCTCCGCCTTCGGCAGCAACCAGCTCAACACGGCGCCTTATATCAACGAAGGCAGCACGAACATCATCACGATTAATAATTTCGTGCGCACCCCTGCCTCGAGCAGCATGGTGAACTTCAACGGCTGGGATTATAACAATTACTCCGCGGGCATCAATACGCTCGGCAGCGCCGGCCTCACCGCCCAGTCCAAGGTTTTCCTGACCAACATCAACGGGGTGGCGTTCCGCGCCTCGCAGATGACGAACAATATTATCGGGGGCTGGGCGATCGCCGATGGCTCGACCTTCGCGACCTACACCGACACCTACGGCCTGGCGCAGATGCAGGCCTCGTATAACGGCGTCACGACGCCGAGCTTCACGGGCACGGACATCACGGCGGCCACGCTCGCCACGGGTAATTATTCCGACAGTACCACCACGACCCCTCGCACCATCACCGGCGCGCATGCCGCCTACACTTGGCGCGTCGCCAACGGCACCAACGCGGTGGTCTTCAATATTGCCACGGGTTCGCCGATCACCCTTGGGGTCGGCCTGATCAGCAACAGCAATCAGACGAATACCTTCCAGGGCGCGGACAGCACGAGCTCGATCACCACCGCTGGCGGGGGCGACCTGTTCCTCTATATCAATCAGGGCACCGTCAACTTCAACACGAAGCTGACCGGCACGATGAATGTCATCCGCAGCGGTAACGGGGCTTTCGGCTTCGGTAACGCCACGGCCGCCGCCCATAACGATTACACGGGCACGACCTACCTCCTCGGCGGCACGACGACCCTCTCGTCTTCCGGCAACTGGACGCTCATCCCGCATGACCTCGTCATCGGCGGTATCGCCTCGGGCACCAACGTCGTCGTCACGATGGCCGGCTACGCCCAGCAGATCGCCGCTTCCTCGAACGTGACCATCAACGGTGGCGCGACGCTGAACATGTTCGGCAACAACGTGCTTAACTCGCTGACGTTCCAGAACGATGGCGCGATGTCTAACCCGATCGTCACGGCGGCCTCCGCGCTCCAGTTCTCGGCCCAGAATGCGATCACGGCTACCAACAATAGCTACGTCACGACGCCGCTGATTTCCGCGTCCGTCCTGACGGGCGGCGTAACGACCCTCGCCAGCAACCAGATCACGGTCGCGAGCACGACTGGCATGGCCATCGGCATGGCCATCAGCGGACCAGGCATCCCGGCTGGCACGACCATTACCACCGTCGTCAGCACCACGGTGCTGCAGCTCAGCGCCGCGGCCTATGCGGCGGGCACGGCCCAGACCTTCAATGCGGGCTCGGTCCAGTTCCTGCACGCCAACCCGGTCATCACGGTCAACGCCGGTCTCACCGAGGCAGGCCTCCTGATTTCGGCCCCGATCACGCAGAATTCGATGGCTTCGCTGACGAAGTCCGGCGGCGGCATCCTTGCCCTTAGCGGCATGAGCACCTTCACGGCGCCGTTCATGCTCAACGGCGGTACGTTGATGATCGCGGCCAACACGAATCTCAACGGCACCGCCATCACGAGCGGCCCGCTCGGCCTCGGCACCCTCGTCATCGGCGATGGCACCGCGCTCACCACCGACGGCACGGCCCGCACGTTGAACAATGCGGTCACGGTGGCCGGTAACTTCACGTTCGGTGGCCGCCTCTCCGGCGCCAACCTCACGCTCTCCGCACCGATCAATCTCGGTTCCGCGGCCCGCACGATCACCGTCGCGAGCCCGGCGGTCACCGCCACGCTCAACGGCGTGCTGACTTCCACCGCCGGCGCCAGCGCTACGGGTCTGACGAAGGCCGGCAACGGCATCCTCGTCCTCACCGGCGCGACCACCAACGCTTCCCTCGGCGGTGCGGGCGTCACTGTCGCCTCCGGCATGCTACGCTCGGGCGTGAATAACGCGGTGCCTTCTTCCAGTCTTCTGACGGTCAATGCCGGCGCTGGCTTCGACCTTAACGGCAACAACCAGGCGAGCGATGTCATCGGCGGCGGTGGCTTCTTCACGAATTCCTCGGCAGGCATCCCGTCCGTCTTGACGGTCGGTAATGGTACGGACTTCACCTTTAGCGGCTCCTTCGGCGACAACACGGGCGTCGGTTACGGCAGCCTTGGCCTCACGAAGGTCGGCAGCGGCAAACTGACCCTCACCGCGCAGAGCTATGAAGCCGGCCAGACTTCCATCATGGCGGGTATCCTCGAGCTGACGTCTAATGGTTCGCTGGGCACCAGCATGGTCGACATCTCCCTGGGCGCCACGCTCCGGATCAATCGCACCGCGGACCTCCGCTTCACCAATGGCCTCGCCGACTCCGGTTACTTCCGCCAGGCAGGCACGAGCACGACCTCCCTCGTCCGCGATAACGGCGGCTTCTCGGGTCGCTTCTACGTCGATGCGGGTACGCTGCAGGTCGGCGACGGCACCTTCGCGGGCACCTTCGGTAATCTGGGTGGCGCGGATCGCGTCGTCATCGCCTCCGGTGCGACGCTGAAATTCAACGTGCTGCAGGAATACGATAACTACGTCCGCATCGAAGGCGCTGGCGACATCGTCCAGCAGAGTTCCAGTCTCCTCGTCATGGGTCAGGATGGTTCGGCCTTCACCGGCCGTGCCTTCGTGAACCAGGGCACGATGGCCGCCCAGGGCTACCATTCGTTCACGGCGGCCACCTCGATCCAGGTTGAGAACGGTGCGCTCTTCCAGGTCACCGGCAGCGATGCCGTCGGTCTGGTCAGCCATGGTGTGGCGCTGACGCTCAACGGCGGCATTGCCGACGCCACGACTTACACGGGCTACCTTGCCGGCGTGACCCTCAACGGCGGCGATCTGAAGAGCGATGCAGGTGCTCCCGCGCTTCCTTCCTGGGTGCTCCTCGGCGATGTCTCCGTCCCGCAGGACTCCAATATTTCGGCCCTCAACGTCAGCACCAACGGTGCTCCGCGCGACTTCAATGTCGCCGCGGGCAAGCACCTCTGGGTCACGGGTACGCTCGTCGATACCATGGCTGGCCAGCGCACGGGTTTCACGAAGTCCGGTAACGGCGAGATGCTGCTCTACTCTCCGGCTGGCTTCACCGGCAATGTGGCGGTCAATGCGGGCACGCTGCGCATCGAGACGACGGACGGCCTTCTGTCCCCGACGAATCTGACGATCGCGTCCGCCGGCACCGTGACGCTCTCGGTCGGCGGCTTCGCCAGCAACATTGGCCAGTCCAGCTCTCCGCTGACTGCCACGATCAACGGTCTGCTCGATGTTCGCGACAACGGCCAGGCCTTCCTGGGCGCCGTCCAGATGGGTGGCGGTCGCATCGCCGGTACGGCGAACGGCCTCGTGACCTTGTTGGGTGATGTCACGGTGACGCAGGATTCTGAAATCTCGGCTCTCAACGTGAGCACTGGCGGCGGCGCCCGCCAATTCGACGTTGCCCTTGGCAAGACCCTCAAGGTCACGGGCGCTCTGGTGGACGATCTGGGCTACGGTTCGACTTCCTTCGTTAAGACCGGCGCCGGCACGATGCGCCTGACGAGCACCACGGCCAATGAGTTCACGGGTAGCATGGAAATCGTCGGCGGCACTCTCCGCGTCGATGACCTTAGCTACACGGGTTCGCTCACGAATTGGCACGCGCTCGGAGATTACACCGGCGTCGGCAACGCGCAGGTCATGATTGATAACGGCGCGACGCTGGCCTTGGCCTTCACGGGTAACTACCAATTCTCGAATACGGTTTCCAGCGGCAACCTCGGCGACGGCACCTTCACGATCGAAGGACCGGGCGCGGTGACGATGAATTCCGACAACGCCGGTTTCACCGGCGCGACCATCCTCGCGGGTGGCCGGGCGATCATCAGCCGCCTCGGCGTGCCGCTCGCCACTGAGCTCGGCTCCTTCGGCGGCGCCGACCAGACGGATTTATCTAAATTCGTCTTCGCCGGCGGCTCGCTGGAATACACCGGTGCGGCCCACTTCACGCGTAAGTTTACGGTCAAGGATGGTGGCGCCGGCTTCTACGCTAACGCCACCAACACCGCGCCGTTCCTCATCGATGGCACCCCACAGGTGTCCTTCGACCCGGCGGCAGTCGTGACGACCCGTCCGCTCATGCTTGGCGGCGACAATCTGCTGAACAACACGTTCAACCCGACCGCAATTGGCTCGCCGGCCACGGGCCGGGCCTTCACCGACTTGATCAAGAACGGCGTCGGCACCTGGATCATCAACGGCTCCGGCAGCCTCTTGAATGCCGATGCTACCGCCCATGTGAACGCCGGTCTGCTGGCCTTCACGGCAGGTGCGCTCGGCGATAATACCTATACGGGCGATATCATCCTCGGCAATGGCTCCTCGCTGCGCTGGGAAACCGGCAACTTCGATGACATCTCGGCCCGCCTGAAGGTCGCCAACGGCGCTTCGGCGAACCTGATCATGGACAACTTTGCGACGGCCACGGTCTTCGCCTCATCGATGAACTTCGGCACGGGCGCCCTCAATAAGAGCGGTGCGGGTGAGCTCGACCTCACCGTCGCGAACACCTTCTCCGGCGGCCTTACGATCTCCGGCGGCAAGGTGATCGTCACCGATGGTGGCGCGCTCGGCTCAGGTCCGGTGTCGATCGGTGCCGGCACCTCGCTGACGATGAACGTCACGCCAGATTACTCGTTCACCAATGCGGTCTCTGGTTCCGGTAGTCTCAATTACACCGGGCCGGCGGGCGTCACCCTCACGGGTGCCAATACCTTCACGGGCGTGACCACGGTCTCGGCCGGCAAGCTGATCTTCAGCGACGTCACGGAACTCGGCGCGGCCGACCCCACGGATGCGACCAAGTTCGTCATCGGCGGCGGCACGTTGAACTACTCCGGCTCGGCCCACCTGACCCGCGCCTTCACGGTCGCCAACGGCGGGCTCGCGCTCAACTCCGACGCCGCCAGTGGTAACGCCTTCGTGGTCGACGGTTCCGCCCAAATTGCCTTCGCGGGCGGTACGGCCTCGGGCCGCACGCTCACCCTCGGCGGCAACAGCGTCCTCGATAATGCCTTCGCGCCCGGAGCTCTCGGCACGCCGGCCGCCGGCAAGGCCTTCAGCCAGCTCATCAAGAACGGCGTCGGCACCTGGGTCATCGGCGGTTCGGGCAACCTGCTGAACACCGACGCGGATGTGAACGTCAACGCGGGTCTCCTCGGCTTCACCCTCGGTGCCCTGGGTCTGGCGACGAATGCCGGTCAGATCAATCTGGCCGATAGCACCACGCTGCGCTGGGAGTCCAATAACAACCAGGACATCTCCAGTCGCCTGCATCTGGCTAGCACCGCGTCCGCGGTCAATACGCTGAGCTTCCAGAACACCACGGCCACCACGACCTTCGCCTCCGCGATGAACTTCGGCTCCGGGTCGATGATTAAGGAAGGGGCGGGCACGCTCAATCTCGCCGCGAAGAATATCTTCACGGGCGGCCTCACGGTCAACGCCGGCACGGTCATCGTCTCTAACGCCGGCGCCCTCGGGTCTGGTGTGACCACCGTGGCCAACACAAGTCGCGTCGTCATCACGGCCACGGGCGTGACTAATAATATCAATGTCACCGGCAACGGTACCACCGGCGGTACGCTGGAAGTGCAGGGTTCGGTCGGTAATATCACCATCGGTGACCACGCCACGCTCACGCACGGCGCCACGATCGGCACGGTCACGATCAACAGCACCACCACGCTCAACAGCGGTGCGATCGTGGAATTCAAGATCTGGGACAAGACCCAGGCCGCGGGTACGGGTTACGACTTCTTCTCCTTCAACGGACTCGACGTCAGCTCGATCAACTCCGCGAACAAGGCTGTGCTCAGGGTCATCTCGTATGACACCAGCACGCACGCCGGCGCCGCCACCAACATGGACTTCTCCTGGGGCACGGTGGGCATCCACACCTTCAACCTCGGTGTCATCGGCTCCGGTGGCCTGAACTTTGGCAGCAGCACGAACATCAACGATTATTTCAGCATCGATCTGAGTCAGTTCACCTACACCAACGGTGCGCCTAATATCGCTGGCCTCTGGTCGCTCGATTACAACGCCGCCAACGGGGCGATTACGCTGACCGCCGTGCCCGAGCCTTCCACCTACGGCCTTGGTATCGGGGCGCTCGCGCTCGCTGTCGCCGCGGTGCGGCGCCGGCGCAAGATTCAGGCCAAGGCCTGAGCTTGCGCGGGGGAACTGCTGGCATGGTGAACTGCTGCGAAGCAGGCGCGACTACGTCGCGTGGGGGATCTGCTGG
>CAIOAN010000009.1 GCA_903855995.1 uncultured Opitutia bacterium | reverse complement strand
TCCCCAGGATGAATTGGGCGTAGGCAAGCCCCTGCTCCGCGGCCTTGCGATACCACGACATAGCTTGCACTTGGTCCTTCGCCACGCCTTCGCCGATGTAGTAGCCGTTCGCCAGGATGCATTGGGCGTTGGCAAGCCCCTGCTCCGCGGCCTTGCGATACCACGACATCGCTTGCACTTGGTCCTTCGCCACGCCTTTTCCGATGTGGTAGCAAAACCCCAGGTTGACGTAGCAATAGCCCAATTGGACTTGGGCCTCGGCATACCCCTGCTCAGCGGCCTTGCGATACCACGACATAGCTTGCACTTGGTCCTTCGCCACGCCTTCGCCGTTGGCGTAGCAATTCCCCAGGTTGAATTGGGCCACCCGATCCCCCGTCTCCGCCTTTGCCTTATAGCCCTCAAACACCTTCACCTCCTCCGGGGTCATCCCAGCTAAGGCCTGCATCGGCAGCAGGGCCAGAAGGCCGACGGTTGCGACGATCAGCCAAAAGCCCGGGGTACGCGGTTTCATAATAGACAACTATAACACGGTTCCAGCGCAAGCGAGCATCGTTAATCCTGATGCAGGCTATCAGTCTTAGCCCGTCCCCGATCAGGAAAGTACCCGCGGGTGGCGTGTGGGAAAAGTTGCGTATCCCAAGCGCGCCGGCACCAGGTGATGTCGATGCCGGCCTGGGCGAGGGCAGACTCGATGGTACGGGCTTCGACCAACCAAGGACCGACGAACGGACGATAATTTAGTGTGACCCAATCAGTCCGAAACTGATGACCTGCTCGACCACGGCGCATCCGCTCATGGAGAGCATAATGGCTATGCCTAATAGGGCGGCCGCCAACCAAGCGAATGGTCGCGATGGGCTGCTGGATACTGACTTTGTAGGGCTGGACATGAATCAATTATAACACAGTTCGGGCGCTAGCGTGCATCGTTAATCCTGATACAGGCTATCGGGCAAACGGGGCAGAACACGGGGTCAGGCCGCACCTTGGTTAAGGGTGCAACTAAACACGCCCTAAATTGGCAAATCTAGTTACGCCTACGTTAGGGTACGGCCTGACCCCATGGATGATCCGCCATTATTCTTTGGGTAGGGTCGGCTGGCACATCCGGTCGCCATCGACATGAACGCGAAACCCAGCAGCCTGGCCTTCAGCCCGGTGATAGGCCGACTTCCGTCATGCGAAACCTGAATGGGGAGATAGGCCGCCATGCGGAAAGGTGAAGGATAGAAAAAACCTCAGGCCCCCTTGCGCATCAGCTCGAGTTCTTTTGTTTTCCGTGATTGTTCGAACCTATCAAAGCCATCCTTGGTTCCGGAAGGACCCTTCGCATCGATCTCGACCCGGATCTCCTGCGCGCGCCGCAACCCCTTCAGGCGATCTGCGGGAGAAATCCTTGCTTCCAGCAGAGACATACCCCTGCGTGCGGACTCGCTCGTCATCCCGGCGAGATTAAACCAGGCGAAGGCCTCCACGTCATCCACGGCCACGCCCCGGCCGGAACTGTAGCAAGCCCCGAGAAGGGACTGCGCGATGACATAACCTTGGTTGGCAGACTTGCGATACCACTTCACGGCTTCGAAATCATCCTTCGCAACACCGACACCCGAAGCATAGGCCGCCCCCACATTAGCTTGAGCTCGGGCGAAGCCTTGATCTGCGGCCTTGCGGTACCACTTCACGCCTTCGACCACGTCCTGCACCTCGCCTCTGCCTGTGGCATAGCATACCCCGAGATTGGTCTGGGCCAAGGGGTCCCCTTGTTCCGCGGCCTGGCGATAGGGGTTCACGGGCAAGCCCGATGCGTTAGCGATCCTGACCGGGATAGGCGCCGCGGGCACTGGAGGTTGCCCGATCTTCTTCAACAGTTCCGCATAACGTAATTTTCCCGTCGCGATCTCGTTCGGCGACATCTTCTTGCTCAACTCTGCCAAGCTCTGCTGCGCCGATTCCAGATAAGGGCTCGCGAGACGCAGATAAGCGTAGGCCAAGAAATTATCCCGGGGCACGCCCTCCCCCTTGACGTAGGCGTCACCCAAGGCTTTCTGAGCCTCCGCATCCTGACCATCGGCGGCCCTACGGTACCATTTCACCGCTTCTTGAACGTCCCGCGACACCCCAAGACCGGTGGCATAGGCGGTGCCCAGCGTGGACTGAGCAAAAACATTCCCGCCAACGGCCGCCTGCCGATACCACTTAATAGCCTCGGTCAAATCCTTCGTCACCCCCTCGCCTCGGCTATAGGCGCGGGCGAGTTCTAGCTGGGCAGGCCCATAGCCAAGCCCCGCAGACCGACGATACCAGAAAATCGACTGGACGAGATCCTTCGGTGCACCGGAACCTGTCGCATAAGCCCGCCCAAGGCCGCATGCTGCATGGCTGTCATTCTGGGTCGCTGACTTCTTCCACCAATAGATGGCCTGGGCAGGATCAAGCTTCGTGCCGTTGCCCGTCGCGCAACAAATCCCAAGGTTATTCTGCGCCGAAGCGTTCCCTTGAGTGGCCGCCTTGGTATACCAAGAAACGGCCACCACCGCGTCTTTCGCGACGCCTTCGCCGTTCATGTAGCAGATGCCGAGATTGAATTGCGCACGGGGGTCGCCGGCCTTCCCCGCGGCCAACGTCTCCGCGAACGATAGGGTCAAGGTAGGCTTCGCGGCGCGCAAGGGCAGCTTGAGCGGCAATGAGAGCACCAATAGCGTAAGCCAGAACCTGAGGGGGGATGATTTCACAGCGGCGAATTATAGCACCTTCTGGCCGCATGCCTTCATCGATAATACCGATGCAGGGTATCCGCCGGCCGGGCACGGAGGTTGGCTGGGGCTCGGGGATCGGCGTGTCATTAAAAATTTAATACGACCGCGCGCCGGAGATAGCAACGCGTCATCCCGCCGCCCGGCTTGCGCTCCATTAAGGCTAAACGACCGAATAACATCCCAAACAGGCTTGGCAGGTCCGTGGAGCTCCCTAGACAAGTCCCCATGCGCCCTTTGCTTGCCGCCCTGCTCTGCCTGACCGCGCTGGTCGCAGCCGAAGAGAAGCCGAACCTACCATTGGTCGACCTGTCGGGACAGAAGGAACGCCAAGTGGTCGTGGCCGCGGGCACGCCGACGCTTTACCAAGGCCATCCGACGACCCTCCTGATGCCGAACAGCCAGACGATTTACTCGGTCTGGTGCATCAACCACGGCGGCTCCGCCGGGCCGATGGCCCGCAGCGATGATGGCGGCAAATCCTGGACGCGTCTGGACGCCACCCTGCCAAAGGGTTTCGCGACCCACCAGAACTGCCCAAGCATTTATCGCATCGTCGACCCGGCTGGCAAAGCCCGCCTGTGGGTCTTCTCCGCCGCCCTCGGCAAACGCGGCGGCCCGGGCATGCCAAGCATCATGAGCGAGGACGAAGGTAAGACCTGGAAAGAAATGCCTCCGCTCAACTTCCCCTGCGTGATGACCTTCAGCAGCGTCGTCCGTTTGAAGGATGGACGCACGCTCGGACTCTACCACCGAGGACCCGGCGGCGCCGACAAGGCCCCGCTCGTCACGCTGCAGACAATCAGCTCCGATGGCGGCTTCACCTGGTCCGAGCCACGCATCGTCGCCGAAGTCGCCGGCAAGAACCCATGCGAACCGTTCGTCTTTCGCTCACCCGATGGCAAGGAACTCGCCTGCCTGCTTCGCGAGAACACCCACAAGGGCCGCAGCCTGATGATGTTCAGCCAGGACGAAGGCGCTACGTGGTCGACGCCGGTGGATACGAACTGGGGCCTCACGGGCGATCGCCACAACGGCGTGTTCACGTCCGACGGCCGTATTGTCGTCTGCTTCCGCGACCAGGCTCTCAACAGTCCCACCAAAGGAAACTTCGTCGCCTGGGTCGGCACCTACGACGACCTGAAGTCCGGCCGACCCGGCCAATATCGCATCAAGCTCCTCCATCATTACGGCAAGCGCGCCGGCGATTGCGGGTACCCCGGCGTCGAGCTCCTGGCCGATGGCACGGTCGTGGCCACGACCTACGTCCAATACGCTGCCGGAACCGAGCAGAACTCCGTCGTGAGCGTCCGCTTCAAGCTGAGCGAAACCGACGCCCTACTCCCCCGCAGACCACCGACCAACCCCCTGCCACCTTGAATTATCTGGCGGCACCCGCCAGTCCATGGCCCTCATCGCTTCGGCTTAATCTCCTTCGCTTTCGCAGCGATCATCGACCGGAGGACAGTCGCACGGGCTTTGCCCTGGAGAATTTCCGGCGGCGTCATCACCGACTCCAGATGGCTGACCTTTTGGCGATCTTCGTCGTAAGTCTCGGCGGCGAGACTGGCGTAGGCATACGCTTCGGTTTCATCCCGGCGCACACCTTCCCCGAACTCGTAGCATGTCGCGAGATTATGCTGGGCCTTCGCGAATCCCTGGTCGGCGGACAGTCGATACCAATGCACCGCCAGACCGCTGTCCGCGGCCATCCCGCGTCCCATGTAATAACATGAACCTAAATTATCCTGCGCCGCGGCCTCACCTTTATTCGCCAAGATCGTGAGCTCATCTAATTCTCTCACCGACATCGAATGCTCCCAGGTACGGGTGACGATAACTCGCTCCCCGTGCTCAAAACCCGAGCGCACGAGCAGCCCGAATTCGTTGACGACTAGGAAGATACTACTGAGGGCGTTCACAAACCCATCGCCCGACGAGAATAAAGACGGGTACGCTTTGCGTTCGACGCAACCAGCCAGACCGCAGGCCACCAAAAGGATCGCCCCGCGGCACGGAAATAGTCGAGGGCTCATGGCGTTGACAGTATAGCAGGAACGCCCGGGAACCCAGCATTGATTAAAATGATACGAACCATCGGTCCCCAAAGTATTTATACTAAACTTTTATTATCTCGCCATTCATCATGGACCCGAGAGCCTCTCCTCATGCGCCACCTCCTCCTGCTCGCCCTCACGGTCATGACGACCACGCTCGGTGCTATTTCTGTGCCAAGTCAGCGCGACCAGCTCATCCAGCGCTACCTGAAGGCGCGCCCCGAGTACGCCTTCGCGGTGAAATCCGCGAATCAACCGGCTTTCGTCGCCTCGGTCGCCGGCCTAATCTCGGTTGGTCAGGCCATCGTTCTGGCAAATAACAACGCGATGTCCGCCATCGCGGCAATGCCCCTGCCCCGGGACGTCAAAAGCCGCCAAGCCATCGATGCTTGGGCGAAACGCAACCAGGCATCCATGGCCTCGCTGACCGAATCCAACGTCACCCTGGCCGGCTTCGCACCCCCGAGTGAAATCACGCCCGCCACGATCCAAGCCGTCGAGGCCTATATGAATCAGCTGACGAAAGCCATCGAGACGCACCATTCAATCTGCCAGGGCATCCACTGACCGGTCGAGGCAGGGGCGCGGAAAAGGCGGCATGGCACGCCATGGCCCCGGGTCATCCTGTGCTCAAATCTCGGAACCAATCTTGAATGATGGTGACATAAGGTTAATCCTACCCCCTCTCCCCGGGCATCGTACCTTATGAATAAAATTGTCATTATCACGTTGGTCGGCCTTGCCGTGATAGTCGGCGCCTACCGCCTCTTCGAGCAACCCGCGAAGGCCAAGTCTCCTTATGCTCGCATGGCGGTGGAGAGCCCCCTGGAGACCGTGCACGCCCCCAAGTCGGCCCCGCCCCCCGTCGCCAACCGCCCGGCACTCAAAGTCGACAAGGTCGCCGAGCTACACCAGCAACAACAGGACCGCTTCACGGATTTGAAGGAAGAAGGCCGGCGCATCCGCGAGACGATTCTCGCCAGCGACCCCAATGCGGCAAAAGCCTTCCAGGCCCTCGGCCAAAGACCGGATTACCGCGAGGTCATCGATCAACGCCATAAAATCGAAGCAGCCTGGGCCACCGCGCCAGATTCTGAACGCAATGCGATGCTTGAGCAGATGAACACGCTTCGCCAACAAGGAATCGCGATATTGATGGCCGAGATCCAACGCGTGAACAGCCAGACTGGCGGCGACACGCTGCAGCGCACGGCACCCGGCACCCCACAGCTTTCAAATGGTGCAACGGCCGGACCGGCGCCGGCCGCGCCCGCTCCGATTGTCTTTCAATAAGGCCGAGGTACGACCGAAGTTATTTCGCGGTTTTTTCCGCGAAGTAGGCATCCGCCCGCTTCTGCCCTTCGGCCTTGGGGCCATCACCGATATTCTTGCCAAAAGCGGCGGAGGCGGAATTCCCCGAGAACTTGTCGCGGATCAGCATCCATTTATAAGCCTCGGCTAAGTCGTCGGGGTTGTTCTTCTTGGCCTTGGCCTGATTCAGGTAGAAAACACACATCTGATCCAGGGCCGCTGGATAATCCTGCTTCGCAGCCTTGACCATCCAATCCAGCTGGCCGCTGGCGCTCTTCTGGATTGATTTGACCGGAGGGTTCAGGGCGTAGCCCGACATCTTCATCTGTGACTCGGCGTCGCCTGCTTCCGCCTTGGCCTTCACCTCATTGTATTTCGTCAGCTTATCCTCGTCGGACTCCACCGGCGCCGGCGTGGCCGGTGCCGTCTTCCCGCCGGAAGCCTTGCGGGCAGGGGTGGAAGCGGCCGAAGTGGCGGTCAGGCCACCCAACGCCATCCAGCAGAGGAGCAAGAGGGTTGTTTTCATAATAATCAGGAACCCCAGCTGAATCGTTCGGGCACCCAGGCGTATTGATCACCCTTGGGCACGACCGTGCCGATGCCGGGCCACGGCAGGTGGAATCCGAAGGCGCGGGACTTTTCGGCAGCCATGCGGGTGAAGAGTTTCTTGCGGGTCTTGACCGCGGTCTCGGGATCATGGTCCATGGCGACGGTCCAGCCGACATTGTCGAACATGAGCACGTGGTGATGGACGACGTCGCTGATATGGATGAGCGACTCGCCTTCGGAACGAATCTCAAAGCAGGCGTGGCCGTCGGTATGGCCCGGCGCCGCGATGACGGTGACGGCGTCGTGGAAAAGCTTCTGGCCGTCCTTGGTGATGACGAGCTGGTCTTTGAGGATGTCGAAGTTGCGACAGACGGTCTTTACCATATTCGGAAGCGGCTTCTTATCGCGCTTCGATTTGGAGAAATCTGGGTTCGGGCCGCGCCAGAAATCATACTCTTCCTGCAGAAGGTAGATCTTCGCGTTCGGGAAGGCGGGCTTACCGTTGTCGACAAAGCCATCCAGGTGGTCGGAGTGAGAATGGCTGAGGAAACCGGTCGTGACCTGCTCGGGCTTAATGGAGAGTTGACGGAGGCCTTCGGCGAACCAGCCGAAATTAGGATTCGGGTGGCGCTCTCCGAAACCTGCATCGATCAGCGCGACCTCGTCGCCGATTTTCAGGCCCATGATGTTTACGTAGAGCGGGAGGGCATCAAGGCGCTCGCGATTGAAGAGGAGAGCGTCCTTCATCACCGGACGGTCCGCTTCGGGCCACATGAGTTCGAGCCCTTGCTTGAAGAGCATGTGACCGTCGCTGATGGAGAAGGCCTCGATGTTGCCGATCTTGAACTTATAAACAAAAGGATTGGGCGGGCGCTTGACGGGGGATTTCGGAGTCTCGGCCGCGGCGAGGCGGGTCGTCGTCGCCAAGCCAGCCAGGGCGAAGGCTGCGGCGCCGAGGAATTCCCGACGGGATGATGGAAGCGGTACAGTAGCCATAGGGGGTGGGCAAAATCTAACCCAATGACCCGCCCCCTCCAGCCCAAAGGTAGGGCTATCACCTATGCCCGGGAGGTGACGATACGGATTGAAACCCCTTCCTTCCGCCCTTGTCTTAAGTCCAGATGCACCGCCCCTTGCAACTCGCCCTCTTTCTCAGCCTGAAGGCGATTTCGTACGCCCAAGCTGAGAACATCCAATTCAACCGGGACATCCGCCCGATCCTTTCAGAGAATTGCTTCAGCTGCCACGGGTCCGATGAGAAAGCCCGTAAGGCCAAACTCCGACTCGACCTCTCCGACGAGGCGATGCGAGAACACAAGCACGGCACGCCCATCGTGGCGGGTGACCTGCAGAAGAGCGCCGTCTGGGAGCGCATCGTTTCCACCGACGAAGATGAGGTGATGCCGCCACCCAAATCCCACCTCTCGCTCACGGCGAACGACAAGGCCAAAATCAAGGCGTGGATCGAACAAGGCGCTCAATATGAAGAGCACTGGGCCTTCGTCGCCCCGAAGCGCGCCCCCCTGCCGACCGCGAACAAACTTCCCGCCATTGATTACTGGGTGACCAAGAAATTATCCGAAGCATCCTTGCAACCTTCACCGGAAGCCGACCGTTATACGCTCATCCGTCGCGTGACGCTCGACCTAACCGGCCTGCCCCCGACGGCCGCCGAAGTCGAAACGTTCATCCAAGACAAGCTGCCCGACGCCTACGGTCGGCTCGTCGACCGACTGCTGGCTAATCCACACTTCGGCGAACGCATGGGCCTCGATTGGCTGGATGCAGCTCGCTACTCCGACACCAACGGATTCTCCATCGACGGAGGCCGTCACCTCTGGCTCTGGCGCGATTGGGTCATACAGGCGTTCAACGACAATAAGCCCTACGACCACTTCATCGCGGAACAGATCGCCGGCGACCTCATGCCTGACACTGACGACGGCAAGCTCATCGCCACCGGCTTCCAGCGTAACAACATGAATACCCACGAGGGCGGCACCATCCCCGCCGAGAACCTCGTCAACTACAACGCCGACCGCGTCAAGACGCTCGGCGAAGCCATGCTGGGCCTGACCCTCGGTTGCGCGCAATGCCACGACCACAAATTCGATCCGATCAGCCAGAAGGACTATTATCGCATCTTTGCCTTCTTTAACACCCTCGACGACCGCGCCACCGACGGTAACGCCGGCGTGAACTCGCTTCCCTCGGCGCTGCGCAAGACCGTCCTCAAGACGAATGAGCTCCCCACCCTACTCGCCCGCATCGCCGCCCTTAATCAGCGACTGCAGGAACCCGACCCCAAGGCGCTCGCCCATTGGGAAGGCACACAGCAGCAGCGCGAAGCCGATCGTAAGCTCGGCCTCAAACTCATCCCGGTCAAACTGCTCAAGATCTCCACGCCCAACAGCGGTGGCGGCTTCACCGTCGAAGGTAACAAATTCCAAGGTACGACCAAGACCGCTTACGACATCCTAGGCGAAACCCCGCAAGCCGAGGCACCCATCGCGGGACTCCGGTTCGTCTTCCCTGACACGCTCGCTGCACCGAAGCCGACCAAGGCCGCCAAGGCTGTTAAGGCCGCCAAAGCTGCTAAAGAGTCTCCAGTAGCACTTAAGCCCATGGATGAATTCGCCGGACGCTTCGTCCTCACCGCGGTGGACGTCACCGCCGACAAGATTGCCGGCGACCAGGTAAATATCCATCGACTCCTGAAGTTCAGTCACATCACCGCCGATGCCTGGACTGAGGATTATCCGGCGCAGGATGTGCGCGCCTTCAATGTACTCAACCAAGGATGGTCGCCGCCGGCAGCCACTGGTGCTCACCATATTACGGTGACATTCGCCACGCCAATCACCGCCCAAGATCAGCCCTACCTGACCACGCAGATTTATTTCGGGAATAAAATGGGGGGCGCTCCGAGCGAGGGTCAACTCTTCGCCTTCACTGGCCACGATGACGGCACCGACCTGCCGGAATTCATCCTGCGCATCCTGGCGACCAAATCGGTCGAGCGCACCGCCGAACAACAGCAGACATTGTGGGCCTATTGCGCGAAACATTCCGATGAGTTGAAGGCCGTCCGCACCGATCTGGCGAACGCCCAGGAGCGTGCCAAGACGCTCACCGAACCCCAGTCGACCATGGTGATGAACATCTCCGCCAAACCTCGCGAGACGTTCATCTTGAACCGCGGAGACTACTCCCAGCCGACGGTGAAGGTGGAAGCAGGCACGCCCGCCAAGCTGCCCGCCCTGCCCGCTGGAGCCCCTGCCAATCGGCTTGGGCTCGCCCAGTGGCTGGTCATGAAGGAAAATCCCCTCACCGCTCGGGTAGCCGTTAATCGTGTCTGGAAACTCCTGTTTGGTACTGGCATCGTGACGACCGCTTCAGATTTCGGCTTCCAAGGCCAGTGGCCCAGTCACCCCGAGCTGCTCGACACCCTGGCGGTCGACTTCGTGGAGTCAGGATGGAATCTCAAAGGACTCATGAAGCAGATCGTGACTTCGTCGACTTATCGTCAGACGTCGCGCACCTCCGCCGAACTCTTGGAAAAGGACCCGGCCAATCGCCTCCTTTCCCGTGGTCCGCGCTTCCGCCTACAGGCTGAACTCATCCGCGACCAAGCCTTGCAAGCCGGGGGACTACTCGTCCCTCAACTCGGCGGCCCCAGCGTGAATCCTTACTCACCCTTCGATCTCTGGCGCGAAGTCAGCCACTACGGCAGTTCGCCGGCGACCTCCCAGGTGTTCGTCCAAGACCATGGCGAAAAACTCTACCGTCGCTCGATGTATACTTATTGGAAGCGCACGGCTCCTCCGGCCAACATGGTCACGTTTGATGCGCCGAATCGCGAGATCTGCACCATCAGCCGCAGCAACACCACGACCCCGCTGCAGGCACTTGTCACACTCAATGACGTCCAATTCGTCGAGGCCGCCCGCGGTTTCGCCCAGCGCATCATCCATGAGAGCACTGATGATTTCGCCCGCATCCGCTGGGCCTTCTTAGAAGCCGTCTCCCGTCCCCCCTCGGACAAAGAACAGGCGGTCATCCTCAAGGCCCTCGCTCGCGAACGGGCCCGTTATGCGGCAGATGATGCACGTGCCCTGAAAGTTCTCAGCCCCGGAGAATCTCTGCGCGACAGCGCGATCCCGGCTGCGGAGCATGCCGCCTGGATGCAGGTGGCTACCCTTATCCTTAACCTCAGCGAAACCGTGACCCGCAACTAAGCCATGAATCCGCAACACGAGTTTCAGAATCATCTTACCCGCCGAACCTTCATCGGGCAATCGGCCCGCGGGGTCGGCGGCCTGGCCCTCGGCTCGATGCTCTTCCCGGAGCTGCTAGCCGCTGGCACGAAGCCCCGCGAAGGCGGCCTGGCAGGGATTCCGCATTTTGCCCCTAAAGCCAAACGTGTCCTCTGTCTCTTTCAGTCCGGTGGCATGTCCCACGTCGACCTATTCGACGACAAGCCCGCCTTACACGAGTTTGCGGGCAAAGACCTGCCTCCCTCGATTAAAGGCACCCAGCGCCTCACTGGGATGACTTCCGGCCAGAAGGGCTATCCTGTCCGCCCCCCGCTCATGGAAGGCAAAGCCTGCGGCAAGCACGGCACCTGGATCAGCAACCTCATCCCGCATATCCAGACCATCGCGGACGATATCTGCATCATCAAAACCCTGAACACCGAGGCGATTAACCACGACCCGGCCATCACATTCCTGAACACGGGTAATCAGCAGCCTGGTTACGCCAGCATGGGCGCCTGGGCGAGTTATGGCCTGGGCACCGAGAACGCCAACCTACCTGCGTTCATCGCGATGGTGTCTCAAGGTACCGGCAAGAATCCCGGTCAGCCGGTCTTCTCGCGTCTCTGGGGCAGCGGTTTCCTGCCGTCCAATCACCAAGGGGTCGGCCTGCGGCCAGGTGCGAATCCGGTGCTATACTTACAGAACCCTCCGACCGTCGACGGCGCCCAGCGACGTGAGCTGCTGGACGACCTCGCGACTCTGAATGAAGAACGTGCCCGCGAACTCGGCGACCCAGAGACGATTACCCGTATCAAGGCCTATGAGATGGCCTTCCGGATGCAGACCTCGGTCCCCGAGCTGGCCGACATCTCTCAGGAATCCAAAGCCACCCTGGACTCCTACGGACCCGAGGTGACCCGCCCGGGCTCCTACGCCGCCAACTGCCTGCTCGCGCGTCGACTGCTCGAGCGCGACGTCCGCTTCGTGCAACTATTCCATCGTGGCTGGGATCAGCACGTCGCCCTGGCCCGCCAGCTGCCCAACCAGTGCCACGACATCGACCAACCCACAGCCGCCCTCATCAAAGACCTCAAGGCCCGCGGATTGCTCGAGGACACCTTGGTCATCTTCGCCACTGAGTTCGGACGCACCGCCTTCACCCAAGGCGGCTTCGGCAACCCGGCTAGCGGCCGCGACCACCACGGTCGCTGCTTCTCCGTGTTCCTCGCCGGCGGCGGCATCAAGCCTGGCTTCGAATACGGGGCGACTGATGATTTCGCCTACAACATCGCCAAGGACGGCGTGCACCTGCGCGACCTCCACGCGACAATCCTGCACTGCATGGGCATCGACCACGAGCGCTTCACCTTCAAGTTCCGCGGTCTCAACGTGAAGCTCACCGGCGTCGAAGAAGCCCACGTCGTCAAAGGCGTTCTGGCTTAATCGGAGCCTCCGTCGAGGCGCAAAAAAAGGGCGGCCGGCCGGCCGCCCTTATCATTTTCAATGTTTCCTCAGCGCGTGAGGCTGACGATTGCCGAGGCGGGTGTGTTGCTCCCGGGCGCATACACGCTGTTCGCCAGGACGACATTGCTCACGTGAAAGTTATAGGTCGAGTGACTCGTCTTCAGCTGCTTAGGCATCGTGATATAAACCATACCATTCGCATCGGTCCGAGCAGCGGCCTTACCATTAACTGAGCCAGACACCTCGACCGTAACCACCGCCAGCCTGGTGGGGACGCCATACTGATTGACGACCTGCACGGCGGCTTGTCCCGTGATTTCCACATTGGTCGTCGCCAGCCAGGTCGCCGTCATGGAGCCAATCTTGACAACCGGGCTTGCCACGGTGACCACGGTTGTCACGGCCGGAGAAACCCCGCCATCATTATCCGTGACGCGTAAGCTAGCGATGAAGGTGCCGGGCGAGAGATAGGTGTGAGAGGGATTCATCGCAGTGGACGTATTGGAAGCGCTCCCAGTATCTCCGAAATTCCAGTTATAACCGACGACAGTCCCATCAGCATCTGATGATGCCGCGCCGATGAACGAGACCACCAGCGGGCACGTGCCCGTGGTCGGCACAGCCAGCACGGAGGCCACTGGCAAGATATTAGGCTTGGCGGTCCAGGAACCCGTTAGGCTGTAGCGACCGATGGAGCCGTAATTGGTGAACCCCGTGAGTCCATTACCCACCACCGTGCCCGTGATCCCCGTGTTGGTCCAGGTTGTGATGGCAGGATTATAGCCAACCCCGACCACCTTGATGTAGTAAGTCCCCATCGTGGGCACGCTGTAGGTGAGTGTCGAACCCATGCCCGCCACCGAGTAGTTCCGGGCGACGACGGTGCCGGCAGAGTTGAGCAGCGAGAGGCTCACCTTCAGACTCCCGACACTGGTTCGATAGGTCGACTGGGTCAAGGCCGTCAGCGACAACGGTCCGACGCCGGCGTTAATTTTCATTAAATCAACATCCGTACTGCTGGAAATCACACCGCCCGCCGTGATGGTCGATCCGCTGACGGCCGTGGCCGTAACCAAGGTGTTACCATAGTCATTCGCGACCAAGGGGACAAAGGTGGAAATAACGGCAAGGTCATCCTGCGTGCCCGTAAGGGTTGAGGCATAGGCAAAGGGATAGTCTCCCCGCGACCATTGGTTAAGATTGCATACGGCGGGCCAGCCCACGAGCCCACTGCTTCCCATGATTGGGCAAACCGACGTGACCCCAGCGTGACCGGAAATAAAATGACCGAAGGTATATTCCCCACCCGAGCCAGCCCACCAGTTTTCCCCCCAGTGATCTAGGCCCAAGGTATGGCCGACCTCATGGGCGACACAAAGAATGGTTACCTCGTAATTGCTAGGAACGGGTGCATCAGGCGTGTAACCATCGTCCACAAAAACGAAATTTGGATCATCCAAGCCGTTGATTAAGCCTCCAAATGAACCCACATGCGAGATGCCCATGACCCCCATTAAGCCCAACCAATCCATGGAGCTGCCCCCAATCACGCAACGTTGACCCCGAGCCGAGGCCAAAGGGGGCGCGGTGGTGACGTCAATATCCCACGCAGCAAAATCCTCTGACACGTGCATCCAGATATCGCGGATGGCGTTAAGATTAACCTGATCTAGCGGATTGGTGGTTCCTGAAAGTTGGAAACGCGGAGTAACCATGCCCGTGCTGAAAGGGTAAATATATCCGACAAAATCAAGATACAGCACTCGGACCGCACCCGGGCGACTATGTAGCTGGAAAGCGGAGGTCGCGGTGACCGCGGGAGAGGTGCCCGTAAATGTGGAGGTGTCTGGGCCGGTCTGAATCGCCGACGTCGTGCCGACATGGCCTCCTGCTGGGCCGATGAACTTACACATATAAACCAACCGATTATCGGCGGTCACATGCAGGGACTTATCCTTCGCCGCCGTGGCTTTAACCTCCGACAAGGTGCGTCCAACTTTAGCGCCGGCGATTGCGAGGCGGTCGTCAGCGACCCCCTCCGCCATCGCCATCCCTTGGAACTTGCCGCCGGGGGTGACGCCAGGAGTGGCCGCCATGGCCGAGGCGACCAGCCATAGGAGGATCAACAAGCGGGAAAACAGTGGGTTCATGGGGTCCTGGGGGTGGCGGGGTTCCGCCGAAGTTACTTCACTGTTTTTTTATTACAAAGTAATTTATATTATATTTTTACTAAATAAATGTGTCGGGAATCCGGCCGACCCGGAGGAACGGCGGATCATAATCATGCCGGAGGACCAATGATTCGCCCTGTTCTGCTTGTCGGCCGCCCTGCGCCCCCTCGCCCAGCGGCCGCAAGGCGTCTAACGACCCTGGGGGGCACGACCTTCCGGACACAAAAAAGGCGGCCCGCAGGCCGCCCTTTCCCCCACCCGTTTGAGCGCTTAACGCGTCAAAGTGACCGAGGCGGACGAAGGCGTGTTGCCGACGGCGGGGTATGGGTAGTTGGTCAGTACGATACTGCTCACATGGAAGGTGTAGGTCGAATGGCTCGAGATTAGCTGCTTGGGCATGGTGATGTAGACCATGCCGTTGTCATCCGTGCGAGCAGCCGCCTTACCACTGACGGAGCCGGTAACGTCGACATACACCGCGGCGAGCTTGGCCGGCTGTCCGTATTGGTTAACAACCTGAATGGCGGCCTGGCCGGTTACTTCCACATTCGTCGTCGGCAACCAAGAGGCGGTCATTGAAGCAATCTTGACGGTGTTCGGAAGAACGGAACCACCGACGGTGATCACTTGAGTGGCCGGCGCGGAGACACCGCCGTCATTATCGGTGACCTTCAACGTCGCGGTGTAGGTACCAGGAGCCAGGTAGATGTGGTGAGGATTCGTGGCCGACGACGTGTTGCCGGCGCCGTTGGTGTCACCGAAGTTCCAATTATAGGCGACGACCACGCCATCCGTATCCGTCGATCCGGACCCAATGAAGCCGACATCCAGCGGGCGAGTTCCGGTGGTAGGCACGGCGGTGATCGCGGCGACAGGCAGCGTGTTCGGCTGGGGGTTCCAAGAACCCGTCAGGCTATACCGACCAATCGAACCGTAATTGGTAAAGCCCGTGAGGCCGTTGCCGACAACGGTTCCAGTCACACCCGTGCTGGTCCAGGTAGTCGAAGCCGGATCAAACCCGACGCCGACGACCTTGATGTAATACGTACCGCGGGAGGGAACGGTATAGGTCACGGTTGAGGCCATGCTGGCAACGGAGTAATTAGTGGCGACGGCGGTACCGGTCGAATCCAAGATGGAAAGCGCGAGCTTAAGGTCAGGATAGGCATACGAAACCTTGCCCGTCACCGTCAACGGGCCAGGGCCCGCCGCGATCTTTAGCAAATCCACATCGGAGGAATCCGCGATCACCCCTCCGGAGGCCAGCGTGTTACCCGGAGCCACGGTCGCAGTGGCGAGCGTGTCCCCAAAGTCGTCGCGAGCACCCACGAGGTGGGTTGCATAGGTCGAAATCGAAGCGATTTCATCCTGAGTGTTATTAGAGTTGGGATATTCACCCTTGGACCACTGGACCAGAGGTACGCCGTAACAGGCACCCATGATGGGGCCCACCATGCCGATGCCGGTCAGTCCGGAAATGGCGTGGCCGGACGAGTAACCCTTGGCCGCAGTAGTCCCCACCGCGACCTCGCCCATGTGGCTGAGACCGACCGAGTGACCAAGTTCGTGGGAAGCGGACGTCTGCATGCCGTTCACGGAATAACCCACTCCATCGAGAAAGACGAAATTCGGAGTGTCGGCACCATCCAGCACATGCGTCCCAAAACTCCCGATTTGCGAAATGCCACCGCAAGCAATCTTTAACCAGTCGTTATACTTCCCGCCGATAACACAGCGCTGACCGTGGGCCGTGCTGGCGGGCGGCTCGGTCGTCACGTCGATATCCCAGGCGGCATAATCCTCCGAAACCCGGAACCAGACATCACGAATGGCATTCAGGTTGGTCTGGGCCGTTGCCGAGGTCGTTCCCGGCAGCATGAAGACCGGCGTGGTGAAAGTGGTCGAAGACCAGCCGGTCGTACTCGGCGTCGTGTGACCCGTGAAATCGAGGTAAATCACCTTAGCGGCGCCAGGGCGGCTATGCAGCTTGAACGCTGTCGTGGCGGTGACGGCAAAAGGGGCGCTGGTATACTGCGTAGTGTCCGTGCCCGTCGTCACCGTGATACCCTGAGCGGCTGGCATGATGCCGCCGCAGATATACAAACCGTGTCCGTTGGCGTCGATCTTGAGATCCTTATCCTGGGCGGCGGCCTTCTTGAAGGAAGCCACATCCATGTGCGCCATCGCGGCGGCGGTCGCGATCCGGCCATCGTCCGCCGTCGCGGCGAGCTGAGCACCGGGCGGACCGCCGGCAGCGGAAGTCGCAGCAGCGAGCGCCAGAGATGCGCAGGCGAAACAGACGGACAAGGAAGTGAGCAGTTTCTCCATAGAAGTATACAATAAGAGGGCTGGGGTGAGGGAGGGGTGACTACAAGAAAACTAAGCCAAATCTGGCTAACCTGACAACCGTTTAAGAAATCCCTCATGTGAAGATTATGCCTCAATACGGCTTGAGATGCCAGAGCGGCCCACTCATACCTTACGTCATGCCTAAACAGCTTCTTTCACTCATTTATGCGGCCGTTTTGATAGTTTCGGCCCTGCCAGCAGCCGAAAACCCCGCCAACCGCCCGCCTAACGTGATTGTCATGCTCATCGACGACATGGGCATGACCGATCTCTCGTGCTACGGCAGCAAGTTTTACGAGAGCCCGAATATCGATCAACTCGCCCGGGACGGGGTGCGCTTCACCCAAGGATATTCCGCCTGCACGGTCTGCTCCCCTACCCGCGCCGCCTTGCTGACCGGCAAATACCCTGCCCGCCTTCATCTCACCGATTGGATTTCAGGCCATGTGCGGCCCCATGCGAAACTCAAGATTCCGGAATGGACGCAGTTCCTGGCTTTCGAGGAAATCACCCTGGCCGAACAACTGAAGTCCGCTGGCTATGCCACGGCGAGCATCGGCAAATGGCACCTTACACCGGGCCTCAAGGAAGGCGATGAAGCGTACTACCCCGACAAGCACGGGTTCGACCTCAACATCGGCGGTTACCACCGTGGGCAGCCGCCGAGCTATGTTTCCCCCTACGGAATCCCAACGCTCAAGGACGGCCCCAAGGGCGAATTCCTCACCGACCGCGAAGCCGCCGAGTCCGTGAAATTCATTGAGGCGAACAAGGACAAACCCTTCTTCCTCTACCTACCCCACTACGCCGTGCACCAGCCGATCGCCGGCAAGGCCGATGTCATCGCCAAATTCAAAGCCAAGGACACTACAGGCCTAAAACAGAAAAATGCCACCTACGCGGCCCTCATCAGCACCGTCGATGAATCCCTGGCGACGATCCGGGCCGCACTCAAACGCCTAAAACTCGAGGATAACACGATCATCATCTTTAATTCCGATAATGGCGGCCTTCTGCCCACGACCGACAACAGCCCCCTACGCGCCGGCAAAGGTTCGGCTTACGAGGGCGGCGTCCGCGTGCCTCTCATCGTCCACTGGCCAGGCGTGACCAAGGCTGGCACCATCGAAAACACTCCTGCGATCAGCCTCGACCTCTACCCGACGATCCTCGAGATGACAGGCATCAAGCCGCTCCAATCGCAGGTCGACGGAGTCAGCTTGGCGCCCTTGCTGAAGAGCGGTGCGAAGCCCGATCGCGAAGCCATCTTCTGGCATTACCCCCATTACCATCCGGGCGGTGCGACTCCCTACAGCGCCGTGCGTTCGGGTGATTATCGGCTGGTCCACTTCTACGAAGACGGTCGTGACGAAATGTATAATCTCGCACTGGACGTGAGCGAAGCACGCGACCTCGCGGCCACCGAACCGGATCGCGCCAAGGCGTTGCGCTCCAAACTCGATGCCTGGCTCAAATCGGTCGACGCCCAGCTACCAACACCGAATCCGGCTTACGACGCCACCTTGGACCAAGCCGGTAAAGGCAAGGCCAAGAAGAACTCCCTGAAGGTCGGCGAATAGGCCTACTTGGCCTCTGGTGCCTTCTTGCCCGCGCCAGCCTTCTTGCCCTTGGCACCCGGATTGCGACTGCGCTCGCCAGTGGCCAGCGGGTCGTCTTTCTCGGGCACGTTGAGTTCAGAACGCAGTCGCTTGAGACGGGCTTCCAGGTCGGCCTGCACGGTGGCGTATTCCTTGTCGCCGAAATAACTGCGCAATTCGAGCGGGTCCTTCTCACTGTCGAAAAGATCCGTCTTTTCTTCACCACTGCCGTAGTAGTGGACGAGTTTGTAGCGCTCGGTGATCACGCCGTAGTGCGGGGAGACATGGTGCGGAGAAGGATATTCGTAATAGTGATAATAGAAATCGGTCCGCCAGTCGGCGGGGGTGGTGCCAGCCAGAATCGACGTCAGGCTGCGTCCCTGCATCTCGGCGGGTGCAGGCAAGCCGGCCATACCCAGGAAGGTGGCAGCGTAATCCACATTGGAGACGAGAGACTTGCAGACCGAGCCGGGTTTCGTGACTCCCGGCCAGCGGACCAGCAAGGGGGTGCGAACGGATTCCTCAAAGATCCAGCGCTTATCAAACCAGCCATGCTCACCGAGGTAGAAGCCTTGGTCGGAAGAATAGATGACGATCGTATTTTCGGCCAGCCCGTGGTCCTCGAGATACTTCAGCACGCGACCGACGCTGTCGTCGACCGACTTCACGCAGGCGAGATAGTCATGCATATAGCGCTGATAGCGCCAGCGCACCAGGTCAGCCCCCTTGGGGTCGGCCTTGCGATAAGCCTCGTTACGGGGTTCGTAATAAGCATCCCAGATGGCGGCCTGCTCGGCATCCAACTGCACCGGACGCACGAGTTTGACGTCCTTCGGCGTCATCGTACCGGCGATGGTCATGTCATTGTCGGCGACCTGCTTGGCCCGATGAGAGTAATCGTCGAACAGGCTCTTCGGCTCCGGGTAGACGCGATCATTGTCGAAATTCAGGTCCTTGATATTGGGTTCCCACTCGCGATGGGGGGCCTTATGCTGGCACATGAGCATGAATGGCTTATTCTTGTCGCGCCGTTCCAACCAGTTCAACGAAGCCTCTGTGATAATATCGGTCACGTAGCCTGTGTTCTGAATCTTACCAGCCGCGGTCAGCATCGGCGGGTTGTAATAAATGCCCTGCCCCGGAAGGACCTGCCAGAAATCGAACCCCGTCGGATCCGTCCCCAGGTGCCATTTGCCGACGATGGCGGTCTGATAGCCGGCTTTCTGCAGGAGTTTCGGGAACGTAAGCTGCTCGCCGTTGAAGACCGAGTTGGTGTTGTTGTAGAATCCGTTAAGGTGGGAATATTTCCCGGTCAGAATGACAGCACGGCTCGGGCCGCAGATGGAGTTCGTCACCAGTGCTCGATCGAAACGCATACCCTCCTTGCCGATGCGATCGATATTCGGGGTCTGGTTAAGATTCCGGTAATCGCCGTAGGCGCTGATGGCCTGATACGCATGGTCATCAGAAAAGATAAAGACGATGTTGGGCTGCGGGGAGGGAGCGGCGGACAGAAGGCCGCCGACCAGACAGAGAAGAAGTGCCAGGATGCGCATGGGGTTCATAAGGATTAATAAAGACGAGACCGCATCGGTCAATCGGCAACCTTTCCGATTGAAACCTTCCGCTCCCCATCCTGTCTCCCCATTGATGCCCCCCCTGCTACTTGGCTGCCTTTGCTCGTTTTCAGTGGCGTTCGCCGAATCGAATCCTGCACCCTACCCGGCAACCTCCAGCCCCAAGGGCATCCAGGTCCAGATGATTCCCGACGTGCTCGAGCTCGGCGTCCACCACGCGGGTATCAATCTCAATCTCGGCAGCCTGCTCTCCGCCGAGAAGGAAGCCAAACCCGGCCAGCTCACGGCCTCTGCGGATGGATTCATCTTCCCGCTCAACGAAGGTTACGTCCGGTCGATGGATCGACAGATCAAACCCCTGAGCGATAAGGGCATCGTACTGACACTCATCGTCATCACCTATCGCTCGCCCAACGAACGCGTCCGCGGACTTACGACTCACCCCAAGGCCGATCCGGTGAAAGGCACGACGATGGCCGCCAACACGGTCACACCGGAAGGCCGCGCTTGCTATAAGGCCCTCACGGATTTCATCGCTCGACGATGGTCTTCGGTCGACGCCCCGAATGGACGCGTCTGGGGCTGGGTCGTCAGCAATGAGGTAAACTCGCACCATGAGTGGCATCAGATGGGGCCGGCCTCGGTCGAGGAAGTCGCCATCCAATATGAAGACCAAGTGCGCCTCGCCTGGGAATCGCTGCGTCATCATTCCGCCCACGCCCGCATCTATCTCTCGATGGAGCACCATTGGACAGCTAAGAATAACCCAGATCCGCTGCAGGCCTGCCCAGGGCGTACGCTCCTCGAATTGTTCGCGAAGCGTGCCCGTGAACGCGGCGACTTCGACTGGAACCTGGCCTTCCATCCCTACCCCTCGAATCTACGCGATCCACGGACCTGGCTCGACAAGGTGACGTTCGACGACACCACGCCGAAGGTGACTTTCAAAAACCTCGAGGTGCTCACAAAGAAACTGGCGACCTCGGAACTGCTATTCGACGGCAAGCCGCGACGTCTCAGCTTTACGGAACAAGGCTTCAACGTCACCCCCCGCTCCGAAGCCCTCGCTGAACAGGCCGCGGCCTACGCCTACGCCTGGGAAAAGATCGCCAGGCTCAATGGCGCCGTTGATGCCTTTCTCTACCATCGTCAAGTAGATCACTCCAAGGAAGGCGGCCTGCGCCTCGGTCTTTGGAGCAACAAGGCAGGCACGATTTCAGAACCAGACCAGAAGCGGCCGATTTGGTATCTCATAAAGGCGGCTGACACTCCGGATTGGCAAGCCGCCGCCGAACCTTACCTCAAGACCTGCGCGCTCAAGAGCTGGGATGAACTAAACCCAAAGTAAGGAGCGGATAGCGGTTGGCGGTTAGATAGAAAGCATAACCGCGCCAAACCCATGATATGGGTGGCCGACCTTTCTCCTCGTTGCTTTTCCAACCGCTTACCGCTTACCGCTACGACCTGCTCCATCCTTGCCCCCGCTCCCCTGCCCCTCAATAAAAACACATGCGCGGCTTCGTCATCGGTCTCGACCTCGGCACCACAGGGGTCCGCGCCATCGCGGTCGACGCCCATGGCGTGCTCTTGGGAACCGGCTCCGCTTCGTTACCTGCCACCGTCGCCACTGGTTTGCGCCGGGAACAAAACCCCGCAGACTGGTGGGAAGGCTGCCGCTCCGCCCTGCGTGAGTTAGGCAATCAAATAGACCTCTCCGACGCCCGCGCGATCGCGGTCGACGCCACCTCGGGCACGATTCTCCCGGTCGATAATCATAACCAACCGCTCGCGAAGGCCCGTATGTACGACGACGCCGACACGGGCGACCTGGCGGCTAAAATCAAAACCCTCGCCCCCAAGGAAAGCGCCGCCCACGGTGCGACCTCGCCCGCCGCCCGTGCACTGGCCTGGATGAAACTTCCTCGCCTCCATTGCATCCTGCATCAGGCGGATTGGATCAATCACTGCCTTGGAGCCACGGATTGGCAGACCGACGAGAATAATGCGTTGAAGACTGGCTATGATCCGGTGGCACGTAACTGGCCGAACTGGTTACCCGCCTTTGGCTTAGCCCCCGGCCTGCTGCCCGAAGTCGTCCCCGTCGGCACTCGCATCGGACAGGTCAGCGACCATGCGGCGCTCGCACTCGGCATTCCCCCCGGCATCGTCATCGCCGCCGGCACGACCGATGGATGCGCGACCTTCCTCGCCAGTGGGGCGGAACTTCCGGGTGAAGCGGCCACCGCCCTCGGGTCAACGCTCGTACTTAAAGTCTTGTGCGACCAGCCCATCTTCGCGCCCGAACTCGGCATCTACAGTCATCGCCTCGGCGATCGCTGGCTGGCCGGCGGCGCCTCGAACTGCGGCGGCAAGACCTTGCTGCAGTTCTTTGATAAAGATCAACTCAAGCGACTGGAAGCACGGATGAAACCGGAGCAAAGCACGGGCCTCGATTACTACCCCCTCCCCTCGCCCGGCGAGCGCTTCCCCGTTTCCGACCCTAAGCTCCAGCCTCGCCTCGTCCCTCGACCCGGCGACGACGCACAATTCCTGCAAGGTATGTACGAGGCCCTTGCGTGCGTTGAACAACAAGGTTACGCCCGTTTGACCGAGCTCGGCAGCCCGCCGCTTCGTTCCGTCCGGCACGCGGGCGGCGGCTCCCAGAGCGCCACATGGATGCGTATCCGCCAGTCGCTCTTGGGCGTCCCGCTCACCCCCGCCTGGAGCGAAGAAGCCGCCGCCGGGGCCGCCCGGCTCGCCTGGCGCGCCCTCGGTCGCGAAATCAAACTCGCATGAGCCAACTGCAAAACATCACCGGTCTATCTGAAGTCGCCGGACAATACGGCGTGCTCCTCGTGGATCAATTTGGCACGCTGCATGACGGCACCGTGAGCTACCCGCAGGCGGCCGAAGCCTTGCGGCGTTTCCGCGAGAGCGGCGGCGTGGTCGTCGTACTCTCCAATTCCGCCAAACCCGGAGCGGACAACCTCCTGCGCCTCGCGCAGTTCGGCTTCACCGCCGAACACATCGACCACGTGGTCACCTCGGGCGACGCCGCTCAGGCGGCGATTCGGGCGGGGAAGTTTGGCGATGCCTTCCTCCCCGGCTCGGCGATTCATATTTCCGGCAAACCCGACACAGACTACGGGTTCGGAGCCATGGGTTTCACCAGCGCTTGGCCCAACGACGCGGAAGGCATCATCCTCGCCGCGAGCCAGGAGCCGGACCGCAATTGGCGCGAACAGATTCGTGACCTCACCCAGGCGGCCAACCGCGGCATCACGATCGTCGTGTGTAATCCCGACCTCGAGATGCTCACCCCTAAAGGGGTACGCCCTTCGGCCGGAGCCATCGCCAAGGAGCTCGAACGCAAAGGCGCCGACGTCCGTTACTTCGGCAAACCTCACGGCGACATCTATCGCACAGCTCTCGCCGTCGCCGGCAACCCGCCGCCTATGAGCGTACTGGCCATCGGAGACAGCCCGGAGCACGACCTTCTTGGCGCCGCACAGGTCGGTATTGACGGCGCCTTGGTGCGCACGGGCATCATGACCCAAGTCGCCGAAGCCGACATCCTTGCACGCATCCCGCGCAGCCAGCGGCGTTGGTTCAGCCTCCCGGAACTACGCTGGTAAACTCGCCTCGCCGGTATTGCCGCGCCCCCGCGGCTTTCCGGCAATGCAATGATGGCAGGTCGCACCGTACACATACGCCGGAAGCTCCTGATCTTCGACCGTCAAAGGCATCTGACAATTGAAGCAAATCACCGAACGGGTTTCCCGCAGATCGGGTCCGACCCCGACGCGTTCATCAAAGACAAAGCACTCGCCCTCGTAATGGGCGCCCCCGACCTCCTCGAAATACTTGAGGATGCCGCCGTCGAGCTGCAGAACGTCGGTATATCCCCTCATCGCCATGAACGGCCCGGCCTTCTCGCAGCGGATGCCGCCCGTACAGAACATCACCAACGGCTGTGACTTCAGAGACGCCGGCAACTTCTCGACCGCCGCGGGAAAATCCCGGAAGTTCCAGATGTGAGGCACCACCGCCCCCTTGAAAGTGCCCATCCGGATTTCATAATCATTCCGCGTATCGAGCAAGGTCACCGGTCGGCCTTCATCGAGCCACTGCTTGAGTTGCCGGGCGGAAATCTTGGCGGCCGGGCGGCGTGAGGGATCAACCCCTTCGACGCCGAACGCGATGATCTCCTTCTTGATTTTGACCAACAGGCGGCGGAAAGGGCGCTCGGTGCTCGGGCTTTCCTTGGGCGTCACATCATCCAATCCCGGGATCGAACGAATCACGGCGAGCACCGCGGCTAATTGAGGGGCCGTGCCGGCCACAAAAAAATTGATCCCTTCCGGCGCCAGGAGAATCGTCCCCTTCACTTCCTGCTCCAAGCCGACGGCCTTGAGCTTGATGCGCCAGGCCTCCAGGTCGGCCAAAGGCGCGAACTTATAACAGGAAAGATTGATGATCTCGGCGGACATCCGTGAAAACAAGGGGTAGGACCCGACAGGCGGAACACAATGAAACTTTGCCTTTTCCACCTTCACCCCTAGGTCTGGGCCATCTTGGAATCGGGACTCACCATCACACCCATCGGCTTCATCCGCTCCGGCAAGCCTTTGAAATTTAATGCCCGGCACCAGCCGGACGAGAAGCAACCCGAGACCAACATCCTCGAGATGCTGCCGGGCGATAAATATCAGAAGGCCCTGAAAGACCTCGAAGGCTTTGACCGCATCTGGCTCGTCTGGTGGTTCCACCGTAACAAAGACTGGCGACCCGAAGTACTCCCACCCCGGGGACCCTCGAAGCGCCGCGGCGTGTTCGCCACGCGCTCACCTCACCGACCCAACCCCATCGGCATCACGCCCGTCCAGTTGCTCGAGATCAAGAAAGGGAAACTGATTCTTGGACCATGCGACCTCGTGGAAGGCACGCCCGTTTTTGATATCAAGCCCTACATCCCCTCGTATGACTCCTTTCCGGATTCAAAGGCCGGCTGGATCGACGAGGTCGATGCCGCGCTGAACGCCCCCCCGGCCTTTGCGGTGCGACTCTCCCCGCAGGCTAAGGAGCACATGGCTTGGCTGAAGCACACGTGGTCGATCGACTTCGAGGCGCGCCTGCTGGAAATTCTGAGCCGAGATCCCAGTCCGCATCGAACAAGGCGAATACGCAGCCGGCATGGCGACCTCTTCGATATAGGGTGCGGCGCCTGGTATGCCATTTTCGAGGTCAAAGAGAGCATCGTGCACATCCTGCACCTCAAGCCGGCTTTCCCGCTCAAGTTCCTGGCTGACCCCAGCCGTCCGATCATTCCCGACAAAGAGGCGCAACTGGCATTTCGAGCACGCTGGCCGCAATTCGCGGACTGATTGCCTAAGGTTAGTTTAATTGACCGATTTTAAAGGCCGCCCGTTGGCAACAACTTCCTTCCCTCGGGGTCGAAAGTCGCCTCGCCATACTCCCAAAACCCTTTCCAATCCCCACATGCCCCGATTCCCCACCCTGCTGGCACTCTGTGCCTTCATTGTCTTCCAGCCAAGCGCTCAGGCCGCCGGCGAAAATCGCAAACTCACGCTCGCAGACGGTGACCGCGTCCTGCTCATCGGCGACGTGCTGATCGAGCGCGAGAACAACTACGGCCTGATCGAGACCAAGATGCGGCAGGAGTTCCCTGGAAAAAAGTTCTCCGTGCGCAATCTCGGATACTCCGGTGACACGCCTCTGGGCGCTTCGCGCGCCAGCTTCGATCCCGTCGCCAAAGGACTCGACCGACTCAAGGAGCAGCTCGAAGTCGTCAAGCCAACCGTGGCCGTCATCGGCTACGGCATGGCCGCCTCGCTCGAGGAACTCACCTATCGCAAGAACGACCCTGCCCTGAATCCTGATCCCGCACGCTACGGCACCGAGCACACGCCTGCCCGCCTCAAGCGCGAAGTCGCCCAGTTGATGGAACTCATCACGCAGAACAGCCCCGGCGGAAAAGTGCGTTTCGTAATCCTCGGTCCGATCCAACACGAAGACCTCCGCGGCTCTCGCCCCGGCTTGCCCGATCCTTCGGAACATAACCAGTTGCTCGCTGCCTATGAAATTGCCCTGAGCGAACTCGCCGCCGAAAAAGGCGCGGCGTTCCTGAAATCCGGATGGAAGACCCAGGCCGGCCTCACGCTGGACCATGGCACCGACAACGGCATCCATCTTACCGAGCAGGGTTATCGCGCCTTGAGCGAAGGCCTAGCCGCCCAGCTTGGCTGGAGCGTCAACAAGGACGGCTGGGATAAGCCGTCGGTAAGCACCGAATCGCTGCGGGCATCGATCCTACGCAAGAACTCTCTCTTCTTCCACCGCAGCCGCCCAGCTAATTATACTTACATCTTCGGCTTCCGTAGTCGCGAACAAGGTCGCAACGCCGTCGAAATTCCGAAATTCGATCCGTTGATCGATAAGGCCGAGGCCGACGTCGTCGCAATTTCGAACGGACAACCCAGCACCCTTGCACCGGAGCCGAAATCGACCTCCAAACTGAACGTCCTGCCGCCCCTACCCGCACCGGAATTTCAGCTCTCTGACGGATTGAAGATGACGCTCTTCGCCGAGAACCCCTTGCTCGAAAAACCCGTCCACATGAATTGGGACACCGCCGGACGACTCTGGGTCGCGACTTCCAATACCTACCCACAGGTCAACCCTGAGGACCTCGCGGCACAGATGACCGGCGATGCCTCCAAGTTCGGTCCGTCGACCGGCAACGATAAGATCATCCTCCTCGAAGACACCAAGCACACCGGTGTCGCTGACACTTCACGCATCATCGCCGACCACTTGCTGATTCCTTCCGGCGTGGCTCCCGACAACCTCGGCGGCTGCTTCGTCGGCGCCAGCACCGAACTACTCCACCTCACCCAGCCAAACGCCGACGGCATCCTCGCTCAGCGCCGCATCGTGCTCAGTGGCTTCGGGACTGAAGACACCCACCATATCGTCCACACCCTACATTGGGGCATCGATGGCCGCCTTTACTTCCACCAGACGATCTACATCCATTCGCACCTCGAGACGCCGTGGGGCCTTGTGCGAGCCAATTCAGGCGTCGCCTTCGCGTATGACCCCAACACCGAGCGTCTCGAAGTTCATTCCAAAGGACTCGTCAATGCCTGGGGCCAGCAAGAAGACCTCAACGGCCAGACATTCCTCACCTCGGGTGCCGATGGTACGGGCGTCCATTGGGCTTTCCCCGGTGCGACCTTCCCTCCGTCCGAAGGCGCCCGCCGCCTTGTCGGCAGCATCAGCCCTGGCTCTTACCCTAAGTTCAGTGGCCTGGAACTCATTCAAAGCCCACTGTTCAGCGCAGATTGGCAAGGTAACGCGATCACCTGCGACTTCCGGGCGCACCGCATCGTGCGCTTCGGCTTCAATGATTTTACCGCCGACTCCGCACCGAAGTCCGGATACGTGACCAAGGAGCTTCCGGATGTCGTCCGTACGAGCGACGTCTCCTTCCGCCCGATCACCCCGAAGATGGGCCCCGACGGTGCACTCTATGTCGCCGATTGGTCCAACCCCATCATCAATCACGGGGAAGTGGATTTCCGTGACCCCCGCCGCGACAAACTCCACGGCCGCATCTGGCGGATCGCTCCGCAGGCCAGCACCCCGCTCATCTGGGAGCCGCTCACCGGCAAGCCCGTGACCGAACTTCTGGCCAAACTCCGCTCACCTAACCGCTGGGACTTTGAACAGGCTCGCCGCGAGCTCGCCAAATTACCCGTGGCTGAAGTTCAGTCCGCGCTAAGCAAATGGACGAAGGATGAAGTCACCCGTCGCCATGCCGCCTGGCTATTGAGCGGTCGCACCGACGACACTGCGCACCTCGCCACACTGCTCAAGAGCACCGACACCGTCAGCATTCAGGTCGGCCTGCGCGAACTCGGCAAATCGCTCGGGGCACGCAGCGAGAAAGACATTGCGCTCATCGTCCCCTTCCTGACCCACGCCAATCCACGCGTCCAGCTTGAAGCCCATCGCGCCCTGGCGCGCATCCGCACGCCCGAAAGCGCTGCCGCTGTCCTCGGTAACCTTCCGAAGAACCCCGAGGACACCTTCCTCGATTTCGCCGCGTGGACGAGCGTCAATGAACTAGCCCGTCCTTGGCTGGAAGATGTCGCCGCCCATCCCGAAAAGATCAACGGACAGGAAGCCAGCCTCGATGCCATTGTGAAGGCCATCGATCCAGGTATCGCCACTCCCTACGTCCAACGCCTCTTCGTCGGCCGCCAGATCGATGCCGCCGGGAGCGGACCCTGGATCGAACTCATCGGTAAAGCCGGCACGCCGGCAGAAGCCACCCTGCTCTTTGCATCCTTCATCAACAAAGATACGCTGCAACCAGCCGCCCGCCTACGTGCCGCGAAGGCCCTCTTTGAAGCCGCGACCCGCAACGTACTCCCCTCCGGCGACCTCGCCAGCGTCGGCGCGTTGCTCAACGACAAGACTGAACGCGAACTGCTCCTCGCCTGCGTGCGTCTGGCCGGCCAGTGGAAACAGGTGCAAGCCGTGCCGGCCATCGGCGCGTTCGCCGGCCGCGAGAACGACGGCGCCCTGCGCGTCACCGCCGTCGCCGCCCTACGTACCATCGGCCAGAAGCCGTCGCTCGACGCCTTACGCAGCCTGACCAACCAGAGCCGCCCGGCCGCCGTCCGGCAATCCGCCCTGCCCGCCTTCGCCGCTCACGCTCCTGGCGAAGCCATGAAGGCACTACCTTCAATCTTCGCGCAGATCAAAACGAAGGAAGCAGCCCTCCAGGTCTGGATACCTCTCCTGCAGACCGGTGGCTTCCCCCAACGCCTCGCCAACAACTTCCCCAAGGAGCTCAGCCCGCACTGTCTCGCCGCCGCCCTTCAAGCGGCCCGGTCGCTCGGCCGCGGCGGACAGGCCCTCGTGAAGACCATCGAGCCCCTCACCGGAGCTGCCTCGTCGACGCGCAACTTCACGGCTGAAATTGCCGGCATGATCGCAAACATCCAGAAAGGCGCCGACCCCGCCGACGGTGAAATCCATTACCGCAAGGCCGGCTGTACGCTTTGTCACGCCATTGGCGGTGCTGGTGGTAAGCTCGGCCCCGATCTCAGCAGCCTCGGCGCCAGCGCGCCGCTGGATTACATCATCGAAAGCGTCCTGAATCCCGCCGCAAAAGTGAAGGAGGGCTACCACGCCTTCTCCTTTAAGATGAAGGACGGCGCCGTCATGACGGGTATTCCGGCCCGCGAAACCGCGACCGAACTCTTCATTCGACCTGGTCCGGGCGTCGAACTCCCCATCCTCAAGGCGAACATCTTGAGCCGTGATAACATCGGAAGCATCATGCCCGCCGGCCTGATTGATGCCCTGGATTTCGTTCCACGTCGCAACCTCCTCGCCTTCCTGGGTGAGATCGGAAAACCCGGCGCCTTTGACGCCAGCAAGAGCAACGTCGCCCGCCTCTGGGTCTTCGACGACCAGCCACCTGGTGCGCTCGCCAAGTCGGCCGCCCCCACGCCGGTTTACACACTGATCAACGGCCAGCTGCCTAAGGAATTCAATCCTGGCCGACTCTACGCGAGCGCCCGCTTCACTACGGCCTCCAATAGTTCGAAGCCGCTCGTCCTCACCGGCGTCAAAGCCGCCTGGCTCGATGACAAGGCCATCAGCCTTAAGAACGGCCAGTCCAACTTCGCCATCAGCGCAGGGAATCACGTGCTGACGGTCGAAGTCGACGGCGCTTCGCCCTATTTCAAGGCGCAGTGCGACGACGCGAGCTTCCTCGGGGACAAATGACCCATCGCTGGCTAAGCGGCCTGACCGCCTCCATACTTCTACTCGGATGCGCGGGCGAGGCCGCCTGGTCAGACACCGAACGCCTGCGCCAAAAAGCCTCGGAAGCGGTGGCGAATCATCAGTCGGCCACTGCCCGAAAAATCCTGAGAGAAGCTTTGGCAAAAGAGAGCCCAGCCCTGTCGCGTGACCAAAGGGCAGCCGCCGCCGACCTACGGCGGGAACTCGCCGGGATCGATGTCTCCATGGATGATCTCGGTGACGCGGAGCGTCTCTATCGCGAAGCGCTGACGCTGCTCCTGCAGCCGCCGGCTGGCTCGACGGAAGCGCTCATCAACCTGCGCACCCAGTTGGCCGGAATATGCTACCGCCAAGGCCGTCTAGCGGAAGCCGCGGAATTCTATCGGGAAGTGTTGAAGTTGGAAACCGCCACACTCGGCGCCGAACACCCCGACGTTCTTAATACCCTCAGCATCCTGGGCGGACTGGAACTCAAACTCGGCCGGCGAGCCGAAGCCGAAATCCTTTTTCGCCGCCAACTTGTCGTCGCCCAAAGGCTGCCCGGCGCGGAGAAACGGGAGGCCGCGACCGTGCTGGATAACCTGGCGGAAGTCTTGGAGCAATCCGGACGTTTGGTCGAGGCCGCCGAGTGCCGTGCCCAAGCCAAGCAGATTAGGCACAAACTCTGCGACGAGTGCTGAAATAGCGACCCGACCCCTTGCAGGCTCCCCACCCCTAGGCATAACCGAGGGTAACCCCCAATCGCCGATTGGGAATTATTTACGTTTGCCCCGCCCCACTTGACAGACACCCCTTGACAGCCGTGGCCCGCATTTCACGCAGATCGATCGACGAGCTCCGCCAACGGGCTGACATCGTCGCGCTCGCCGGAGACTACACCCAGATGAAGCAACGGGGGCGCGACTGGTGGGGCCTGAGCCCCTTCAAGTCCGAGAAGAGCCCTTCATTCAAAGTCAACCCCGAGACCGGCCTCTGGTATTGCTTCAGCACCCAGCAAGGTGGCGACGCCTTCAAGCTGGTCATGAATCGCGAAGGCCTCGACTTCCCCGAATCCATCGAACGCGTCGCGACCCGCTTCGGCTTCAAACTCGAATACGAGAGCGGCGGCGACGGGAAGAGCGAAAAATCCTTCCGCGGCCAATTATTGGAGATCCACGAACTCGTCGCGGACTACTGGCGTCGCTGCTTCCTGGAAGATCCCGTGCACGGCGAATGGATACGCGAGTTCTGGACGCAGAAACGGAAATTCTCCCTCGAGATCGCCGATGACTTCGGCATCGGCTTCGCTCCCGTGGACGACTCCCGACTCATCCCCGGCCTGATCAAGAAAGGCTACACCAAGGAAGCCCTCGCCCAGACGGGTCTGTTCTTCGGCGTCGACCGTGTGCCCGATCCGCTCCGCTGGCGCTGCCGTTTCCGCGGACGACTCGTCATCCCGATCCGCGACATCCAGGGGCGCGTCATCGCCTTTACGGCCCGTACGCTGGATATTACGCCTCAGGACGACCCGTCCCGCGAGGCCAAGTATGTTAACTCTCCCGAAACGGAACTGTTCAAGAAATCTCGGACCGTCTTCAATATCGACCGGGCCCGTATGACCCGCAAGGAGACCGAGCCCTTTGTTTTGGTCGAAGGCCAGTTGGACGCCATTCGCTGTCACTCCGTAGGCATCCCCGGGGCGATCGCCGCGCAAGGCACCGCCGTCACCGAAGAACACCTGCAGCAACTGCGCCGCTTTACCCAGCGCCTGTTGGTCTTTCTGGATGCGGATGCCGCCGGCCAGAAGGCCGCCCTGCGTCTCCTCCCGATCGGCCTGCGCGAAGGCCTCGACATTCGTTTCCTCTCCCTGCCTGGCGGCAAGGATCCCGATGAATACTTCTCGACGCATGACGCCGCCAACTGGGGCGAACTCGCCGCCGGGGCCCGCAGCGCCATGCAGTTCTGCGTCCAGTCCCTCGTCCCCGAAGGCTCCGCCAGCCTGCCGCTGGCCCGTCGCCTGACGCTGCTTGAAGCGATTTTCCCGATCGTGGAGCAAGCCGGAGCCGAAGAAGTCGTGCGCGAGGCCCTAAATGAGGCCGCCCGCCATGCTGGCATCGGTATCCGGGAGATGCACATGGCCTACGAGCGTCATCGCGCCCAGACCCTCGCCCAACGTCCTGCCGCGCAGCTCGGTGAGCCCCAGGAACCCGCCTTGCCTACTCTTGTCAAGGGGGGGGGCTTGACAACCCCCGAGGAGGATTTGATACTGCTCCTCCTGCGGCATGATTCCTACTTTATTCCCATCGCCCAGTCTTTGCCGCTCGAATGGATCGACCAGTCTGGTCGGGGCGGACAACTCCTGATGACCTTGCTGAACGAGGCGGTGAACGGACATTTCTCGGGACTGCGCGAGGCCATCAACGCCCTCGACGATGACCTACGTTCGGAAGCCGCCCGCCTCTCCGCCGAAAGCTACGCCGGCTTGGACCAGGAAAAAGACCTGCATCCCCGCGCCAACACCCTTCTGAAAGCTTTTCACTCCCGGCACGTCCAGACGCTCATGCGCTCGCTCGACTCGCGCATCGCTTCGACACCGCCAGAAGACGTGGTGCGCCTGAATGCTTTGCAGTCGGAAAAAATCGCGCTGCGCAAATCGCACGCGCTGCCACCTACCGTCATTCAACCCTAATTTCCAATACCATGCCCGAAAAGAATTCCAAGAAGACCGCCGCCAAGCCCGCGAAGGCTGTCGCCAAAGCCGTCAAGGCACCACTCAAGCCGACTGTGGCCAAACCCGTCGTCGCCAAGCCGGCGACGAAAGCCCCCGTCAAGGCGCCCGTGAAAGTACCTGTCACCAAAGCCGCGCCCATCAAGGCTGCCATCAAAGCACCGCTCAAGCCGACTGTCGCCGCCAAAATAGTACCGTCCAAGCCCAGCCCAGTCAGCAAAAGTGCTGCGAAGGTCACCCTCGCTAACGTCGGCAAACCCGCTCCCGTCGCCACGCTGAAGCCCGCCGTCGTCCCCGCCGGCATCAACGAGAAAGTCCAGCAACTCGTCGTTCTCTCTAAGAAGAACGGCTATGTCACCGTCCAGAACATCAACGAGATCATCCCAGACAGCGCGACCGACCCCGAGTTGATCGAGAACATCATGAACATCCTCGACAATCTGGACATCAAGCTCCTGGACGAAGATGAAGTCGAAACCTACCGCAAGAAGGTCGAGGACTCGGAAGAGGAAGCCGCCCGCACCGTGCCGGCCGACGCGCCTTACGACCCGTTCAACGTCTACCTGAAGCAGATGGGCCACAAGCCCCTCCTCACCCGCGAACAGGAAGTCGAAATCTCCAAGCGCATCGAAGACGCCGAACTGCGCGCCCAGGAGTTCCTTTTCTCGTGCTGGCTTACCCTGCCCTACCAGCTCGACCTCGCGCTCAAAGTCCTCCGCAAGGAAGAGCGCTTCGACAAGGTCGTCATCGATAAGAAAGTCGAATCACGCGACGCCTATTACAAGATGCTCCCCAAGGCCACCGAGGAGTGCACTAAACTCAAGGCAAAGCTCGACAAGGCGTGGCAGAAATTTCTCGACGAAACCGACGAGGCCAAGAAGCCGAAGGTCCGCGAAGCCTACGTGAAGATCGAGAAGACCCCCAAGGAAGGCTGCAAGGACATCCTCCGGAAGTTCTGTTTCAAGATGAAGCTCTTCGAGGAATGGCTCGAGCTCCCCGACATCAAGGGCGACATCGAAGATTCCCGCAACCTCATCGAGCCGACCATCGTCGCCCGCGGCCCGGTGCGCGCCAAACTCGCCCGCAAGCCCGAGATCTCCATCTCCCGCTCCCGCGAAATCGAACTCCGCTGGCGCCTCACGCCGGCCGAACTCATCCACCTCGCTCGAAACGTACGGAAACACCTCGACGAAGCCCAGCGCGCCAAGACCGAGATGGTGGAACATAACCTCCGTCTCGTCATCTCGATCGCCAAGAAATACCAGAACCGCGGCCTACTGTTCACCGACCTCATCCAGGAAGGCAACATGGGCCTCGTGAAGGCCGTCGAGAAGTTCGAATACCGACGCGGCTATAAGTTCTCCACCTACGCCACCTGGTGGATTCGCCAGGCTATCACCCGCTCCATCGCGGACCAGGCCCGCACCATCCGTATCCCGGTCCACATGATTGAGACGCTCAATAAAGTGATGCAGGTGCAGAAACAACTCACCCAGGAGCTCGGCCACGAGCCCACCGCAGAAGAAGTCGCCAATGAGATGAACATGGCCATCGATCGCGTACAGCAGATCATGAAGATGGCGCAGCAGCCCATCTCACTCCAATCACCGGTGGGTGACGGCGAAGACACCTCGCTCGGCGACTTCATCGAAGACAAGTCGGCTGAAAATCCCTCCGACACCGCCTCCACCCGGCTCCTTCGCGAGAAGATCGACTTCGTCCTCCGCTCGCTCGCCGAACGCGAGAAGGAAGTCCTCATCCTCCGCTTCGGCCTGCTTGACGGCGTGCAGCGCACCCTCGAAGAAGTCGGCCGTCACTTCAAGGTGACCCGCGAACGCATCCGTCAGATCGAGGCCAAGGCGCTCCGCAAGATGCGCCACCCGACCCGCATGCGTCAGTTGCAGGGCATGTTTGAAGGCGAACTCGACACCTCAGGCCCCGGCTTCGATCAATTCATCTCCGAAGAGGACAAGGGCGAACAGACGCCTGGTCCGCTTTCACCCGGCGGCCTGCCCGGCGGCCTGCCGCCTAACTCCGCCCTGGCCGCCTTCATCGGCAAGCCTCCGGAAGGCCCCGGCCTGCCTCACCGCGAGTGAACTCGCTCCGCCCAGTCTGTCTGCTGCTCGCGCTGCTGACAGGCTGTGCCGCGCCCGGACCATCCGCCTCGGAGGCGAGCCCCTTTGAACTTCCGGCCGGGGCACCTCGTAACATCCGCGTGGGCTTCGTCGAGTCTGCCCCGCCGGATAGTCGCCAGTTTCCGTTCGCTTTGATTCCGGGCACCATTGTCCGCGAAGGCTACACGGTGGTCAGTCGCGATCAGAACCTGCGCCCGACAGCGATTATGACAATCACCCAGATCCAGGGCCACATCGCCTTGGCCAATCTCGTGCGCGGACGCCCCCGGCCGAAGGATGAAGTCGTTCTACCCTCCGCCGAGCTGACCAAAGCCGCCGAGACCGTATTGCCTGCCAGTCCCGGCTCTTGACCTTGGCAGGGCGGATGCCCACGGTGCCCTTTCCATGGCAAAGACTCAGGCAGGCATCGTCGGGCTACCCAACGTGGGCAAGTCCACCCTCTTCAACGCCCTTACGCGCTCGCGCAAGGCCGAGGCGGCCAACTACCCCTTCTGTACCATTGAGCCCAACGTCGGCGTGGTCCTCGTCCCTGACGACCGCATGCTGAAGCTCCAGCAGATCGCCGGCACCAAGGTCGTCATCCCGGCCACGATTGACATCGTCGATATCGCGGGCCTCGTCGCCGGCGCCTCCAAGGGCGAAGGTAAAGGCAATGACTTCCTCTCCAACATCCGCGAGTGTGACGCGATCATCCACGTGGTCCGCTGCTTCGACAACGACGACATCGTCCACAGCATGGGCAAGGTCGACCCCATCCGGGACATCGAGGTCATCGAAACCGAGCTCATCCTCGCCGATATCCAGTCCGCCGAGCAGCAACTCGACCGCAACCAGAAGAAGGTCCGCAGCCAGGACAAGGACGCCATCGCCAACGTCGAACTACTCGCCCGTCTGGTGAAGCACCTCAACGAGAACCAGCCGGCCTCCTCGCTCGACGTCTCCGACGACGAACGCTCCCGCCTGAAGACCTACAATCTGCTCTCCTCGAAGAAGGTGCTCTTCGCGTGCAATGTAGCCGAGGCAGACCTCGCCGACCCCTCCAAGAATCCGCACGTCGCCAATGTCGCCGCTCTCATCGGCAAACGCCATGGCTGCGAGCACGTCGTGATTTGCGCCCAGGTCGAAGCCGAGCTTTGCGACCTCTCGCCCGCTGAAGCCACGGAATTCCTGCAGTCCCTCGGCGTCACCGACTCCGGCGTCTCTTCGCTCATCCGTGGCGCCTACCACCTCCTCGGCCTGGCCACTTATTTCACCGCCGGCGAAAAGGAAGTCCGCGCCTGGACCTTCCGTAGCGGCATGACGGCTCCGCAATGCGCCGCGGTGATCCATACCGACTTTGAAAAGGGTTTCGTGAAGGCTGAAATCGTCTCCTACGAAGACCTCGTGAAAAATGGCTCGGTCGCCGCCGCACGTGACGCTGGTCGGTATCGCCTCGAAGGAAAATCCTACCTCTTCAAGGATGGAGACGTGGCATTGTTCCGCTTCACGGACTAATAGGGCCTAATCCTCAATCTTAAGAGCCAGTAAAGGACACCTTCTGGGTGTCCTTTCGCTTTACCTTTGTCGAAGCCGGGGCAACCATCCGAGCCAGACCCTGTCTTATCCCGATGCGCTCCCTCTTCCTGCTCTCCGCCACCCTAGTTTTCATCGGATGCAAGCCTGCGCCCAAGGTGACCCAATATGAAGTGAAATCCGAAGCCGCCCCCGCGTCACCGACGGCACAGACCGCCCCGGCTGCCGCCACTGCCACGGCTGCCGCCCCCGTGGCCGCCGCTCCGATGGCCGCACCAGCTTCGATGAAAGCCGAGGCTGCCAGTTTCAGCGCACCGAAGTGGGGCAAGCTGCCCACCAACTGGACGGTCGGGCCGGAGAACAGCATGCGCAAGGCCACTTGGATCGTCGCCGGTCCGAACGGTAGTACCGCCGAGATCGCCGTCACGGTCTTCCCTGGAAGCGTCGGCGGGCTCACCGCCAATATTAACCGCTGGCGCGGACAAGTCGGCCTCGCTCCGGCAGGCGCCGACGAGATTGCCGCTTCCGCCCAAGCCGCCAAGGTCGGCGGCATCGACAGCCAGCGCTTCGTGATGACCTCTCCCGACGGCAAGACCTCACTCGACGCCTTCATCACCCCCAAGGACGGCGCCACTTGGTTCTTCAAGATGAAAGGCGACACCGCCGCCGTTGAAGCCAGCGCCGCCGCCTTCGCCGCCTTCCTTTCCGCCTCCCAAATTCCGTGAACGAAGAATTTCAGAATAAAGCGAACAGCGACCGTCTATTTCTCGACGCGCTGGCTTCGCTTAAACTGACGGTATTCCTGCTCATCTGCTCGATGTTACTCGTGCTGCTTGGCACGCTGGAACAAGTGCACTGGGGGGTCTGGCATGTCCAGAAGGTCTACTTCTCCTCGTGGCTCTGCTTCTACCCGATGGACCCGACGGCCCGCCTTTCAATGCCCCTTCCGGGTGGTTTTCTTATCGGCGCACTGCTCATCGCCAATCTGGGTTTCGCTCACTTCCGTCACTTCAAGGCCACGTCAGGCAAGATCGGCATCAGCGTGATTCACGCCGGCCTGCTCCTATTGCTTATCGGCGGCTTCGTCACCGCGATCTATCAGGAAGAATCCGCCATGGTCATCCCCGAAGGAGAAAGCCGCAACTACTCCGAAGCCTTCCGCGAATTTGAATTTGCGCTCATCCAGAAGACAGGCTCGACCGACAAGATCGTCACCGTGCCTGACTCACTGTTGCGTGCCATCGCTGACAAGCAAACCTCGGCCGAGATCGCCCTCCCGGGCAGCCCCTTCACCCTCAAAGTCCTGGCATATCACCCGAATGCGACATTGCGCGCCAAGTCGCAGATGCCGGACGGCACCGCAATCAAGACCACCCAAGGCATCGGCGCCCGCACGGAACTCGCCTATAAGCCACTCCCCGAAAGCTACGACGACAATGTCGGCAACGCCCCGACCGCCCTCGTGGAAATCCTAGACTCGAAACAAAATTCGTTGGGGACCTGGATCACAAACCTCAACCTCACCGAGTCGTTCGACGCCCAGACCTTCACCCATGAAGGCAAGACCTACGAAGTGTCGCTTCGCCGCACCCGCCACTACCTCCCCTTCTCCGTCCGCCTCGACCACTTCACGCATGAAAAATATCCCGGAACGCAGACGCCCCGGCGCTTCGCCAGCGACGTGACGATCAAGGATGCCGGCACCACCAACGAAGGTTTTAAGTTCAATATCTCGATGAACCAACCCCTCCGTCACGGTGGTCAGACCTTCTTCCAGTCGAGTTTTGGCAGCACCAAGGAAGGCAAGGATCTCAGCGTCCTGCAGGTGGTCAAGAATCCGGGCTGGTTGCTGCCCTACATTTCGGTCGCCATGATGTCCTTCGGACTCGTCTGGCACTTCGGCTACGCTCTCCTGCGCTTCCTTCGCGGCCGTGTCGCCAAGACCGCCGCCGCCATGATCCTCCTCTGCGCATTCAACGCGCAGGCGGCAGAATGGGATACCCGTGAGTTTGGCAATATTCCCGTGCAGAGTGGCGGTCGCGTCATCCCGATTGAGACGCTCGCCACGGGCTCGTTGTTGCAGATGCGCTCCCGGACTTCAATCAGCCTCAACAAGATTGAACGTGTCGCGTTCGGACAGAAACCGTCCACCTGGACCGCTGAACAGAAAACCGAGATCGCCAAAGACCTGCCCGGCCTCGACGCTAATCTTCAAGCGGAACTGGAAAGGCGTCCGGTTCGCCTCACCGGAGGTGCCATCAGCGCTATCGATTGGCTCATTGAAGTCTCTTTCCGCGCCCAGATCGCTCGCCAAATCCCAACCTTCCGCGTCGAACATCCGAACGCGCTCAAGCGCGTCGGCGGCAACCCCGAGAAAAGCCTGTATGTAAGCTGGGACGGCATCCTGAAGAATAGCAAAGACCTCAGCGAAGGCGCCGAGAAAGCCCGCAACAAAGCCCAGGCAGATCGTGACTCGGAAGACCGTGCAATACTTCAACTGGAAAGCGCCGCCCGGCAGTATGCGACGCTCAGCATGACCTTCATCCCTGGAGACCTGCCTTCCGACGTCCCGCCTCGCCGCGAGTACCAGGCATGGATCACCTCCCTTAACCGCGCCCTCGCCGAGATGGGCAACAGTGGCTCCGGTAAGGCCTTCGACCCTGAACTCCAGAAGACCGTCAAGACCTTCGTCGAACGCTATCAAGATTTCGAACGCGAAGGCGTCATCGGGCTCATGCCGCCCAAGGAAGCCGCTTCCCTCGAGCGCTGGGATAACCTCGGCGCGTCGCTGCTTGCCGTCATCAAGGATCAGAAACTCCATCGTGCAGGTCTGGCAGAAGACGGCGTCGTCACGCGTTACGCCGACTTCGCCTTCGCCTGGCGCGAAGGTAACGATGATAACTGCTCCACCTTGAGCAAAGCCATCGCCGCCTCACTCATGGGCCCATGGTCCGACAAGGCCGAACGCGAAGCGTCGTTCGGGCGCTTGCAGCCCTTCTACTGGCTGCTGATCGCCTATGGCATCGTCGTTCTCCTGATCTTCGGCTCGTGGTTGACCTCTTCCGAAAAACTCCGTTTTTCGGCCTACCTCTTGCTGGTGGTCTGCTTCATCGCGCATACCGCTGCACTCGGCTACCGCATGTGGCTGCATGGCCGACCGCCCGTAACCAACCTCTATTCCTCGGGTATCTTCATCGCTTGGGGTACCGTCGGCCTCGGCATCATCTTGGAACGCCTTTGGAAGAATGGCATCGGCGCAGCTGCGACTGGTATCTGCGGCTTCGTATCGCTAATCATCGCCCACAACCTCGGTCTTTCGGGAGAAGACAATCTCGAGAGCGTCCGGGCGGTCCTCGATTCCAACTTCTGGCTTTCGACCCACGTCACCACCGTGACACTGGGCTACTCCGCGACCTTTGTCGCCGGACTGCTCGGTACTATGCACCTGGCTCTTCGCGCGTTTAAAGCGGACTATAACTGGGGTGAGAGCGTAGCGCGCGCGGCCTATGGAATCCTCGCCTTCGCTGTCATCGCTAGCTTCATCGGCACCATGCTGGGCGGCATCTGGGCCGATCAAAGCTGGGGCCGCTTCTGGGGCTGGGATCCTAAAGAAAACGGCGCCATCCTCATCGTGCTCTGGTGCGCGATTTGCCTGCACGCCCGCTGGGGTGCCATTGTCCGGCGCGAAGGACTGATGCAGATGCTCGTCTTTGGCAACATCGTCACCAGCTGGTCCTGGTTCGGCACGAATCTTCTTGGCGTCGGCCTGCACAGCTACGGCTTCACAGAATCCGGCTTCTTTTGGCTGATGACCTTCTGGGCCTCCCAGTTTGCGGTCATCACCCTGGGCTGGCTGCCGGCTCGCTCCAAGCGCCTCGCCGCCGCATGACCGTCCCTGCCGGCTCGACCTGGTTCTGCCTCAAAGCCAAGCCCCGTCAGGAAGGCGTGGCGGCGCAGAATCTTCGGTCGCTCGGCGGGATCGATATCGTCTTCCCGAGATTGCGTCGAACCCGACGTGGTCACGACAAGAACAAGGTCGTGGTCGAACCGCTTTTCCCTGGCTATCTCTTCGTCCGCTTTGATCCCGAAGAACTCCAAGGCTCGGTCCGGAGTACGCGGGGCGTGCTCCACCTGGTGACCCGCGAAGGCAAGGCCGTCGATGTCGAGCAGTCTGTAATCGATGAAATGCTCGCGCTGGGTCCTGATGGGATCCTCTCGATGCTGGATGAGGAATTGAAAGTCGGCGCTAAAGTCAGGGTCATTCGCGGAATCTTCACCGGCTCAGAGGGCGAAGTCGTCCGACTGCACGAACCGCAGAAACGCATCGCCGTGCTCCTGGCGCTTCTTGGCTCGGCGCAATCCGTAGAAATGCCGCTCGACGACGTCGAAGGGCTTGCGGAAGAATCCTGAATGACCCCACCCTAGCCCCTCATCACATGATTCTCGACCAACTCTCCGCGGCTGATGCTTATGAATCACTGCATCCGTTCTTTCCAAAAGCCTTCGCCTACCTGCGCGCGTTCGACCCGAAAACCGCCGACGGTAAATATGAATTAATCGGTCAGGAGCTCGTCGCCATCGTGCAGCGCTACCAGACGGCGGCCGCGGCCGATAAGCTCTGGGAGGCCCACCAGGTTTACGGCGACATCCAGGTGGTCTACCAAGGGCTGGAATATTGCGGCCACGCCGACCAACGCTCCTTGACGGTGACGAAGCCTTATATCACGGAGAAGGACGTTGAGAAATACGCCGCTCCGAGCACGCCCACCGCGTTGCTCACTCTCGGACGCGGCAACTTCGCCATCTTCCATCCACAAGACGGCCATCAGCCGGGTGTGCAAATCGGCAGCCCGGCCGATATCTTAAAGGTGGTCATTAAGTTCCGGCTCAAGGTCTGATCGACATCTGTAGGGAACCTTATCTGCGGGGAGGGGTCGGCTAGACATACCCCATGCTGCCCCGCCTTACCTTTGCCTGCTTGGCGCTCATTGGCGCTGCTTCCGTCCTCGCCGAGGACCCTGAACACATTCGCGACATCATCTACGCCAAGCACGACGGTGTGGCGCTGACCATGGATGTCTTTAAGCCTGCGCACCCGAATGGCGCCGGCGTGATCAAGATTATCAGCGGTGGCTGGAAATCCAACCACAACGGCATCAATGACGGCACGTGGCCGAGCCACGGCTACACCACCTTCGTCGTCGTCCACGGCACCCAGCCGCGCTTTCAGGTCGAAGAAATTGTCGCCGACCTCAATCGCGCCGTTCGCTTCATCCGCGCCCATGCCGCCGACTATGGCGTCGACCCGCATAAACTCGGCGTGACGGGCGGCAGCGCCGGCGGCCACCTCAGCCTCATGCTCGCCACGCGTGGCGGGCCGGGTAACGCCAAGTCCGGCGATCCGGTCGATGCCCAGAGCAGCCGCCCGGACGCGGTCGCCTGCTTCTATCCGCCAACCGATTACCTCAATTGGTTCGAGCCGGGCGATAACGCTGTCGGCATCGGCAAACTCGCCGAATATGCCCCCGCCTTCGGGGTGAAGGCGCGGACCGCGGAAGGCCGGGCAACCCTCGGTCGCGAAGTGTCGCCCATCTATTGGGCTCACAAGGAACAGCCGCCGATCTATATCGTGCACGGCGATGCCGATCCGGGCGTGTCGATTACGCAGTCCCTGCGCTTTCTGGCCAAGTGCCACGAACTCGGCGCGACCTGCGAAGTCCTGATTCGCAACGGTGCCGGCCACGGCGGCTGGGCGGAGATCCCTCAAGATACCGTCCGCATGTCGGAATGGTTCGACCTACAATTACTTGGCAAGGCCCCGGCCAGGCCGTTCAACTTCGATCAGTCCGCCCAGCCCAGCACCCCTGCGCTGAAGAAAACCGCCGCCCCCAAGAAATAATCCCGGCTTGCGAGCCCTCACCTTCATAAGAGAAATATCACCATGCCCCGCACCCTGCTCCTCATCCTCGCCCTCGTCGCCGCCCACACCGCCAGCGGCCAGGATATCGCCCGCACCACGGACGTCATCTACACCAAGCACGATGGCGTCGCGCTCACGATGGATGTCTTTACCCCCGCCAAGCCCAACGGCGCCGCGATTGTGAAAATCGTCAGCGGCGGCTGGAACTCCAACCACAAGGGCATTAGTGACGGTGGCTGGACCAAATACGGCTACACCACCTTCGTCGTCGTCCACGGCACGCAGCCGCGCTTCCATATCGATGAAATCGTCGGCGACCTCCAACGCTCGGTGCGCTTCATCCGCGCCAACGCCCAGAAGTTCGGTATCGATCCCAATAAGATCGGCGTCACCGGCGGCAGCGCTGGCGGGCACCTCAGCCTCATGCTCGCCACGCGCGTGACCCCGGCTAACGCCAAAGCCGTCGATCCAGTCGACCGTGTGAGTTCTGAAGTCAACGCCGTCGCCTGCTACTACCCGCCGGTGGATTTCCTGAACTGGGCTAAAGATGGCGACAGCAAGGAAGGCATCGGCCCGCTCACGACGCGCGCACCGGCCTTCGGCCCAATTGTCGATACCGCCGAAGGGCGTGACCGCGCCGGCCATGAGCTTTCCCCCTTCTATTGGATTAACTCCAAACAGCCCCCGGTCTATATCGTCCAAGGCGATGCCGACCCGCTGGTGCCTTACAGCCAGGCCCTGCGCTTCCTCGCGAAGGCCACGGAAGTCGGCGCGAAGGCCGAAGTCCTGATCCGCATGGGCGGAGGCCACGGCGGCTGGGTCGAGATGGCCGACGACAACGTCCGCATGTCGGAATGGTTCGACCTCCAGCTGCTTGGCAAGCAACCAGCCCAACCCTTCAATTACGCCAGTTCGAAGCTACCCAGCACCCCGACGGCCAAGAAGGCGCCGGCGGCGAAGAAGTAAGGAGACTGCGCAAGGTTTACGCTGGCGAAGAGTGTCAGCCGTTTCCATAAAGACGGCATGGCTCAACCTTGCCGCCTGATTCTGGCCCTCGACGTCGAAACGAAGGAGGAAGCGCTGGCCCTTGCACGGCCGCTCGCTGGCAATTTGGCCTGGGTGAAACTAGGTCTACAGCTCTTTACCCGCCACGGCCCAGGCATCGTGGACGAATTTCATGCCCTCGGCTTCAAGGTCTTTCTCGACCTGAAGTTTCACGACATCCCCAACACGGTGTCGTCCGCGATCAAGAGCCTCAAAGGCCGCCCCTGCTCACTGCTCACCATTCACGCCTGCGGCGGACCCGAGATGATCGCCCGTGCCGCCGAAGCCGCTAAATCAACCTTGCCCGATTGCACCGTTCTCGGCGTCACCGTACTGACCTCCATGGATCAGGCGCAACTCTCCGCGACGGGTGTCACCCGCACTCCCGAAGAACAAGTCCGCCTGCTCGGTAAGATGGCGATTCAGTCCGGGATCGGTGGCCTAGTCTGCTCGCCGCTCGAACTTCCCATCCTCCGTCAAGATCTCGGAGCTGGCCCGGTACTCGTGACGCCAGGGATCCGCTATCCGGATGCCGCCGGCGATGATCAGAACCGTGTCATGACGCCTGCCCAAGCCGCCGCCGCGGGTGCGAGCTTCATCGTGGTCGGCCGTCCGATCTTAAAAGCTAAGGATCCCGCCGCCGAGACGCTCCGTATCCGCCGTGACATCGGCGAAATCGCATGAGCGCCGGCGACGACATCCTCGTGCTCCTTGCTGCGGGTTCGGCACGGCGCATGCAGTCGGTCGTCGATGATAAGATCACCGCGCTCCTCGCCGGCAAACCTGTCTTCCTTCATTCCCTGCAGTCATTTCTCAGCACCGGGCTGATTGGTCGCGTGGTCATCACCTATCGCGACGACCTCCAGCTCACCAAAATTAAAGCCCTGCTGGCCGCGCATTCGCCTGGCGCTCCCCCGATTGATTTCGTCCCCGGCGGCGAATCCCGTCAAGATTCCGTCCTCGCCGCCCTGCAAAGCTGCGAAGGTCACCTAGGCCTCGTCCACATCCACGATGGCGCCCGGCCGCTGGTGTCCGCCGAAGCCATTCGCAAAGTGCGTGCAAGGGCCCTGGAAACTGGCGCCGCCATTTTGGCTGGGCGAGCCGCCGATACCGTAAAAATCGCCAAGGCGGATTCCACCTCCGTGGAGACTTCGCCGGATCGCGGTCTCGTCTGGACCGCAGAAACACCACAGGTCTTCCGCACCGCCATCGTACTCAAGGCCTATCGCAAGGTCGCTGAATTACAGCGCAAAGTCACCGACGACAGCTCTGCGGTGGAGTTCGTCGGACAGGACGTCTCGCTCGTCGAGAATCCTTCCGTGAATCTCAAGCTCACCCGGCCGGCGGACTTTGTCCTAGCCGAGGCGATCCTGAAAACACGGTAAATACGCTTAGAAGCCCGCGGCCCGCAGCGCCGCATCGAGCTTCGTCTGAAACTCGGCGATATCAGGCTGCGTCGGACGGTATCCAGCCACCCGAGCCACCATGCCGGGCTGGCCCTGATGATCGATATACCAATCGGCGATCTGGCCATCGGAAAAAGTTACCTTGCCGCTCACCATCGCATGCGGCTGGGCGATGGTGTCGACCTCGACCGACACAGCGCCGGTGGCAGCCGGAACGGCAGCGGGAGCATCGGGGGCCTCTTCAACGACCGGTTCCTCGGGCTTCTTGGGCTCTTCCTTCTCCACCAGGGCGAGATTCAAATCATCGACCAAGAAGCGCACGTCCATATAGGTCATCGAAACACTCAATTCCGTGGACAGACGTTCCTGGATCTGTGAAAGCGTGGCTCCATCGGCTACCCATTGGGAAACCTTGGAGATTTGTGCGGGAGTCAGGCGAGCCATGGGCTCAAACTGTGGGACTACCGTTCATTTTTCAAGCGTCCCCTCGCTTATTCATTGGAAAAAATCGGGCCGACCGCCAACTTGGTCACATGCAGTCCGAAATCCGTTGGCTTAAATGCGGAGACTTCGCCGACATCGTCTACGAGAAAGCCGACGGCATGGCCCGCGTGACCATCCATAGGCCCCACCGCCGCAACGCCTTCACGCCGGACACGGTCGCGGAGATGATTAAGGCCTTCAACGACGCCCGCGACGACGCCTCCATCGGGGTAGTGCTCCTCCGCGGCGCGAATCCCCAGCATGATGGCAAGTTCGCCTTCTGCGCCGGCGGCGACCAGAAAATCCGGGGCGACAAGCGAGGCGGCTACGTCGGCAATGACGGCGTTCCGCGGCTCAACGTCCTCGACCTGCAGCGCATCATCCGCTCGATGCCCAAGGTCGTCATCGCTCTCGTCGCCGGTTTCGCCATCGGCGGAGGTCATGTCTTACACGTTATCTGTGATTTGACCATCGCCGCTGATAACGCCGTCTTCGGCCAGACCGGACCGACTGTCGGCAGTTTCGACGGAGGCTTCGGCGCCTCGTATCTCGCCCGTATCGTGGGCCAGAAAAAAGCCCGAGAGATCTGGTATCTCTGCCGCCAGTACGGCGCCCAAGAAGCCCTCGAGATGGGGCTCGTGAACACCGTTGTCCCCTACGCGCAGCTCGACGCCGAAGGCGTGAAATGGGCGCAGGAAATCCTCACCAAGAGCCCCCTCGCGATTCGTTGCCTCAAGTCCGCCTTTAACGCCGAACTCGATGGCCAGGCCGGCATCCAAGAACTCTCCGGCAACGCCACCCTGCTCTATTATCTTTCCGAAGAAGGCGACGAAGGACGCAAAGCCTGGAATGAGAAACGTCCGCCCAACTTCCGAAAATTCCCTTGGCTCCCATAAATCCTATCCGCGTCACCGAACGGGCGCAAAAACTCGCCGCGGAGATTCTCCGCCCGGGCGATATCGCGGTGGACGGCACGGCCGGCAAGGGCCGCGACACGGCCTTCCTCGCCCAATGCGTGGGCCCCGGCGGCCAGGTCCATTCATTCGACATTCAGGCCGGCGCGATCGAATCGACTCGTAATCTGCTGACGATCGCCGGCCTGCTGCCCCGCGTGTCGCTCCATCTTCGTAGCCATTCCGAACTCGCGGAGGTGCTCACCCCGGCCCAACACGGTAAGATTGGCGTAGCGCTCTTCAATCTCGGCTACCTACCCGGCGGCGACACCTCGGTCATTACCCAGCCAGAGACCACCCGACTGGCCCTCAACGCCGCCTATGAAAACCTGCGCGCGGAAGGCCGGATTATCTGCGTCGCTTACACCGGTCATCCCGGCGGACCGGCCGAATCGGACGTCGTTCTGGCTTTCGCCGAAGCGCATGCCCAAGCCGGCCATGCGATTGAAAAAATCGGCTACTATCCGAATCCCGGAAAACCCTGGATTCTGGTCGTGAACAAGCCTGCGGCTTGAACCTAGGGCACATGCCCACACACTGTATCGGATGGACGAGCGACAGCGCATCATCGTGACGGGGGCTTCGGGCCTGATCGGGTCCGCGCTCTGCCGTCGTCTTGCTGACCTCGGATACGTGGTCGTTGCCTATCATTCACGCCATGACGGTGCCTATGGCATGAATCAGTCGAAAGGGACGATTGATAAGCAAGGACTAGAGGGCGTGTTCGCCGTCATTCATCTTGCCGGTGAAAGTATCGCCCAACGATGGACGCAGGCGGCCCGCGAACGCATCCTCACCAGCCGCCGAGAAAACACCCGACTGCTCGCCGCCACCCTCGCTCAACTGAAGAATAAGCCCGAAGTCTTCATCTCCATGTCGGGCATCAACCGCTACGGACTGCACCGTACGGAGACTTTGACCGAGGAATCTGCTCCCATGGTCGACGGCTTCCTGCCGGCGGTGACCGAAGCCTGGGAGAACGCCACCCTACCTGCTCAGCAGGCGGGCATTCGCACTGTCTTGCTGCGGACTGCCATGGTACTCTCGCGCCACCAAGGCGGACTCAGCAAAATGCTCCCCGCATTCCAGCTCGGGCTCGGTGGCCCGATCGGCGGGGGCCGCCAACGCCTGAGCTGGATCGGACTGCCTGACCTCGTGGAACTCATTCTCTGGACCCTGCGAAACCCCACGATTCACGGCCCCCTCAATGCGGTCAGCCCGCAACCCCTCTCCCAGGCAGAGTTCGCGCACCACCTCGGCCGGGCCCTCCGTCGGCCCGCATGCCTCCCCCTGCCCGCCTGGGCCATATCATTCTTATTTGGTGCCATGGGTCGGGAGACCATCCTCAGCGACCTCGCGGTATCCCCGGCGGTAGCTCTGGCCAGCGGCTTCCGCTTCACGACACCCGACCTACCGGCCGCCCTCGCCGCCGCGTGGCGTGAGTGATTTTGGGTTGAAGCAGGCTGAGCGGCGAAAGATTGTCCCGCCATGGCTCGCGTTGCTTTTGTCTTTCTAGTCCTCCTGCTGGCCGGTTGCGACGACAACTCCCGGGCCGATTCCCGTACTCTCGACGTCGAAGATCCGGAATTCCGCCAAGGTCAGAGTTTCCACAAGCAGGGGGAAACACGCAAGGCCCTCGAGTGTTACCTCAAGGTCATCGATAAGCGCAAGGAAGCCGCCGAATCCCACCTTGAGGCAGGTCGGATGTATCTCGAACTCCAGGACCCGCTTCCCGCCATCTATCATTTCAATCAGTTCATCCGCATGAAGCCGGCCTCCGACCAAGCATCGATGGTGCGCGGCATGGTCCGCACCGCAGAAAAGCAATTCATGCAGCAACTGCCCGGACGCCCCATGGAGCCGGATGCGGTTGGCAGTGTCGATGCGACGACCCAGCTCCGCCGTCTGCAGGCCGAGAACGATAAACTAAAGCGTGAAATCACGGAACTCAGCCGCAATCAGCGTCCGGCCGAAACCAAGACCGTCGCCGGCCCGGCGGCCGTCAACGCCATCCCTGACCCGAGCGTCGCTCCGACTAAGTCCGGGCGCTTCCGACCTTACACCATCGCGAAAGGCGACACGCTTTCGACCATCTCCCGCAAAATGTTCAAGGATGGGGATCACGTCCAAGCCATCTTCAACGCCAATCGCGACAAGATGAGTTCGCCGAACATGTTGCCCAAAATCGGGACCGTCATTCTGATTCCGGAATAAACCATGCGCCTGACCCGCATCCGGGCGGCTGATTTCCGCAACCTGACCTTCGCGGACGTTTCCACCGATGCCCCGCGCGTCTTCCTGCTCGGCGAGAACGGCCAAGGAAAAACGAACCTGCTCGAAGCCGCGGCGCTCGTCTCTTCGTTTCGTTCATTCCGTACGACCGAGATCTCCCCGCTGATCCGCGCAGGCTGCACCGAAGCCCGCCTGCGACTTGACGTCCGGCAGTCCGACTCCGAACTAGCGGAAATCGAACTCCGCCTCGCCAAGGGCTCGCGTAAGGCTTTGCTCAACGGCAATCCCGTCACCTCCGTCGCCCAACACCTCGGTCAGTTTCCGACGATTGTCTTCTGCTCGGACGACCTGCGGCTCGTCCGCGGATCACCCTCGAATCGTCGTCGCTGGCTGGATGCGGCCATCGGCGGCACCGATGCGACCTACCTCACCGCCGTCCGCGATTACAGCCGTGCCCTCGAAGGGCGTAACGCCTTGCTGAAAGCTGAACAGCGCTCCGACGAGGAGCTTCGCGCGTTCGAAAAAGCCATGATCGCCCCCGGCCGGACCCTCGCAGAGATCCGTGCCAAGGTCTTGCCTGAGCTTGCGGAAACATTGCGGCAAGCCTGTGCGCGGGCGGGCTTCCCCGACAAAGGTGCCGACCTCGTGTATCAACCCGACACTCCCGCGGAGCAACTCGCCGAGGTCTGGCTCAAAATGCGCCCCGCCGATCTCGCCGCCGGCACGACGCTACGCGGACCACAACGCGATGACTTCGCCATGCTTTTCGGCGGACAGGACGCCTGCGATTATGCCTCTGAAGGACAACAGCGTCTCCTCGTCCTCGCCCTCTGCCTTGCCCGCCTCCAGCGTGACACCCTGCGGGCTCCGACGCCTCCGATCATCCTGGCCGATGATGTTCTGGGCGAATTAGACGATATTCGACGCAGGGCATTCTGGGCGGAAGTCGGCGACTCCCATCAAGTTATCGCCACCGGCACCGTTCCCCCTCCCTCCGGAGACTGGCTAACCTACCGGGTAGCCGGGGGGGCCTACCTGCAGGCCTGATTTTGGCGTTGTTTTATAGGCAATCGAACCCTTGGATACGGGGATGAAGGACTTTCTTCTCTACGCCTCCGTGGTGGCCCTCTTCCTCGTCTGCATCTTGGTCGTTCTGATCATCCTGATGCAACGCCCCAGCGCCAACGCCGGTATGGGTTCTGCCCTCGGTGGCGGTGCCGCGGAAACCGTCTTTGGTGGCGAATCCGCCAACGTCCTCTCGAAGATGACCACCTTCCTGACCGTCACCCTCTTCGTGCTTAGCTTCGGCCTTTACCTCGGCTTTGTCGCCCGCGAGCGCAAAACCCCGACGGCGCTTGGTGCTTCCGCTACCGCACCTGCATCCGCCGTTCCGGCGACCGCTCCTGAGTCCGCCAAGGCTGCGGCGGTGCCTACCGCCAAGCCCGCTTCGACTCCGACCCCCGTCGCTCCCGTCGCCGCTCCTGCCAACAAGGCTGAGTCGGCCAAGCCCGCCGCCCCGGCTGCGGCTAAGTAATTCTTGGTGAGACACGCCCTGCTCAGCCTTTCCGTCTGCTGGGTAGCGTGCCAGTTCGGTGTCACTTCCTTCGCTCAATCGAGAGATCGGGACGATGATTACGCCAGCCTGAGCCCGACTCAAGCCAGCAAAGCACTGGCGGATTTCCGGGATTCCCGCCTGAACGGGGACCTCTGCCTGCGGATTGAAATCACCCACAAACCCCGCAAGGGAGATTCCTCGCCGGCCGTACTTGGAATCATTTGGGCGGCGTTCACCGCTGAAGGTCAGCAGATGCGCGGCGAAATTCAGGACGCCAACGGGCAAGCTGCCCTGGCGTTTACTTCCACCAAAGGGGCCGCGTCCAATGCCGTCTGGATTTCGCGCCAAGGCCAGTCCGCTACCCTCTCACGGAGCAGCGGCTGGCAGCCATTGGCCGACGGCCTCCTGCTCTCCGCTTTCGACCTACATCTACCGTTCACACACTGGCGAGATACGCGCTACATCAATACGGCCAAATCACGCGGCCGCCCGGTGCACTTCTTCGACGCAATCAACGACGCAAATGACGCTCCGGCTAAGGTGAACTTCGCGCTCGATCGGACCTATGGCGCCTTGGTCAAGGCGGTCTGCTTCAACGCCCGAGGCGAGGCCATCCGCACCCTGCAAGTCGATGAATTTTCCAAGGTCGATGAACAGTGGATACTCGGCGGCTGCAGCGTGCTCGATGAGACGACACGCGATGCTGATGTGCTCCGCGTCACGGAAGCCGCCGTCGGCCTAAAACTCGATGCCTCCTTGTTCCGGCCAGAGACCCTGAGCAAACCCGCGACTCCGCCTACCACGCTTAAGAAACTATGAGCCAGACTGCTACCGCCCTCCGCATCGCGCACTTCTGCGACCTACTCACCAACCGGAAGCATATCAAAGATTTCGAAGGTTCGCGCAACGGCCTGCAGCATAAAGGCACCCGCCCTATCCGCAAGGTCGGCGCCGCCGTCGATGCCGGGGCCAAGGTCTTCACCGAAGCCGCCCGGCGCGGCATCGATCTCCTCATCGTCCATCACGGCATGCACTGGAGGCCCGTCTCACCTGTGCGCGAAGTGCGCGCCCTCCGCCAAGCCACACTGAAAAAAACCGGCCTCTCGCTTTACTCCAGCCACCTACCGCTCGACGCCCATCCGGCCATCGGCAACAATGCGCTCATCGCGCAAGACCTCGGACTCAAGGTCGTCGATTGGTTCGTGGACTACGAAGGGCTGCCGATCGCCTGCATCTGCCAAGGCATCCCGCTAACCACGTTACGCAAGCGCCTCATGGCCTCTTATCCGCGAACCTATAAGGGCATTGAGTTCGGTGCCACCAGGCCGAAGAAGATTGCGATCCTGAGCGGCAGCGGCCGCAGCGCCCTAGCCCACTTGAAAGCCGAAGGCTGCGATACGCTTATCACTGGCGAACTGCGCGAGGAGCATTTCAATGAAGCGCAAGAACAGGGCTGGAATCTCTACCCATGCGGACACTACGCCACCGAAACCTGGGGCGTCAAAGCCCTCGCCGCGGCGGTCGCCGTGGAGTTCGGCGTGAAATGGGAATTCATCCCGACCGATAATCCTCTCTGATGCTGCGCGGACGGCTAGCCCCGACCCCTACCGGCTACTTACATGTCGGTCATGCCCGTACGTTCGCCCTCGCCGCCCAACGCGTCCATGCCGCAGGAGGAACGCTTGTTTATCGCACAGAAGATCTCGACACGGGTCGCTGTCGACCGGAGTTCGCCGCCGCAGCCATCGAAGATCTGCTCTGGCTTGGCCTCCGATGGCAGGAAGGACCCGATGTCGGCGGCCCTCACGGGCCTTATGTGCAGTCTCAACGCCTCGAGTGGTTTCGAAAAACCTGGGTAGTCCTGCAAGCATCTGGCCACATCTATCCCTGCGACAAATCACGTAAGGACGTGGAACGAAGCCTGACGGCTCCGCATGCGGAGGACGATGCCGAGCCGATATTTCCCATCGCCCTCCGACCGGCCGCCGGCGCCGGCCGCGAGGCTCGCGAGCCTGGCCCGACCAATTGGCGTTTCCGCGTGCCAGACGGACAGCCGATTACCTTTAACGATGAGCTACAGGGCACGCAGACATTTGTGGCTGGTCGTGATTTCGGAGACTTCCTCGTCTGGCGCAAAGACGGTTTCCCTTCGTATGAGCTGGCGGTTGTCGCCGACGACCACGCCATGGGCATCACCGAGGTCGTCCGCGGGGCCGACCTGCTTCTTTCGACCGCCCGACAAATCCTGCTTTACCGTGCATTCGGATGGACGGCTCCCACCTGGGTCCACAATCCGCTCGTAGTCGATGCCTCAGGCAAGCGGCTGGCCAAACGCAGCGCCGGACTATCAATCCGCGAACTTCGCGCGAAGGGCCTCAGCGCGGCGCAGGTCCTCGACACCGAGATCGGCAGTCTCTGATAAGATAGCCCATAGGCGATTAGACGGGGCTTACTCGAACTTACCCGCGTGTTCGCTGCGAACCTCGTTGAGCCAAGCCGGCGGCAGACCGTTGCCGGGAATTGAAGTATCGACCCGACGCTTCAAGCCGAAGACCCGTCGCAGCACCCATTCGACACCTTTCCAGAAATGCAGGAAATCCAAAATCGGGTTCAACATATTGGATGCCGGGCAATAGCGGACATCCTTCGGATTCGTATGGTGAATCGCGTGATGATGCGGCGACTGCAGCACCCGGATATCCTGGAAGAAGCTGATGATGCGTCCGTTTTCCGCTCGGGTACGGTGCGACCATTTATGGATCTGATTGGAATTCGCCCCGACCAAAGCAAAAAGCCAAACCTGCCAGCTCAGATGACCGGTCAACCACATCGTAATGATGAGGATAAACATCAGCAGCACCAGATCCCAGGAACTACGCCACCAGCTGTGGTGGGTCATGAAGCGCGGGAGATGGTGATGAATCATGTTGGGCTTACCCAACGACAACCCGACGAGAGGAGTATCTTCGCGGATATATGCGTCCTGGGCCCAGTGCACGACCCCCCCGATGAAATCGGCCAGCAAAATAACCAGAATAGCCTCGACGAGAGGAAGTAGGAAAAGGGTCATGAGGGAAAGGGGCACCTCCCTCTGTGCGCATCCAAACTGAAGCCTGTCTTTAATTAAAGCCTAAAATAAACGCCGTTTGACGACACATTGAACGTCGTTCGGTGCGTAGCCGCCGGCCTGCGCTTACTCAGGCACCTTTCTTCGGGTCGACAGAGGCCTTCGGCGCAGCGGTCCCGGAAGAAATCTTGTCGCGGAACGACTTGAACGACTTGGTCATGGATTCGTCGCCCGCGGCCTGCTCGATGGCTTGATCCACATACTTCGTCGCCTGTTCCTTGGCGGAAGGATCAATCTGGATCAGGATACGTGCCTTATTGAAAAACAGCACGGACCGACGCGTGCCTGTGACATCGGCGAAAATCGCTTCGAGCGCCTTTTCCGCGGCCTGGAAATCCTTGGCCTTGATCGCGGCGTCAATTTGAGCACCCAGCGCACGGCTCTTGGACGTACGTTCAGTGGCCTTCTTCTGTTCATCAGCCAGTGCCGCCTTGCCTTCGGGCGTGTTCTTGAAGGAAGCGAGCTTCTCGAGGTATTCCTTGGCGGTCTGGCCGCCGAAACCGACCGTCTTGCCGAAGACCTCGCCGCTCTTGGCGTCGATCAGCAAGACCGTCGGGAATCCCGTGATGGCGAACTGTTTGGAAAGTTCCGCATTCTTCGCCTTCAACTCAGGGGACTGCGGCGTGCTGCGCGGATAATCGAGTTCTACCAGAACATACTTCTTGGCGGCCGCCGCAAACTCGGCGGATTCAAACACATTCTTGTGCAGAGCCTTGCAGGGAGGGCACCAGTCACTCCCCGTGAAATCGACCAGCACCGTCTTGCCCTCCTTGAGAGCGAGCGCCTTGGCAGCGTCTAGATCTGTCAGCCAAGCCGGCTGAGCAGAGAGGGCAAGGGTCAGGAGACAAGGCAGGACACTGAAGAGATTCATGGGAAGAGACGTGGAGTGAAAGGGAGGTTAAGCAGCCTTGGCCGGATTAGGTTTCGTCGGCTTGGCGTCGGGAGCCGGCGCATCGCCAGCCGCACCCTTGAAACCACCGATCTTATCCAAATAAACCTTCGGGCCGGACTTCGGGGTATAGCCCGTCTGACGACCCAGCTCCTCGCCGGTGGCGCTGAGGATGATCACCGTGGGGAAACCATGCACATCGAACTTAGCCTGGGCTTCGGCGTTCTTGGCTTTCTTCGCGGCAGAGAGCGGCTTGGAATGAGGAAAGTCGAGTTCGACCAGGATGTAATCCTTGGCGAATTTCTCGAACTCGGGCTTATCAAAAACCTCCTTATGGAGCATGATGCAGTAGCCGCACCAATCGCTGCCGGTGAAGTCAACCAAGATGGCCTTCTTTTCCTTGGCGGCGGCCTTCTTAGCTTCTTCGAGATCGGTGAGCCAGGCCACCTTGGCGGAAGCACTCAGGGACACCAGCAAAGCCAGCAGAGGGAGGATTTTTTTCATAGTGTAAAATTTATTTCTTAGGTTGATCGGCAGCCTGGACCGCGGCGACCTGGGCGCGGAACTTCTTGAGCTCATCGAGACCCGACGTCCCCGCCGGAGTCTCCGCGAGAATCTCGTCAATAGCCTTGATGACCGCACCGTGATCGCCCGGCTTGCAGGCCTGGGCGCTGCTGATGCGAGCATTGATCAGAAGCGTGAGGCGGAGCTCGCCCTGCACATCCTTGGCCTTGACGAATTTCACGATGGCCCCTTCGGCCCCGGCGAGATCCTTTTTGCTGAGGAACGGGTCGAGAATCTTCTCGAGCTCCTCGCCCAGTTCACGAGAGCGGGCCTGATCCCTATTATGCTGGGCGAAGAGTTTCTTGCCCTCTGGGGTGTTGGCCTTGCTCAGTTCGGAGAGGTGTTCGAGATACTTGACCGGACCTCCTTCTTGATAGCCGGTCTGGGCGAAGGGCTCGCCCTGGGCGTCGAGCAGCATGATGGTTGGAAATCCTTCGACATTGAACTTCTTGGCCAGCGCCTCGTTCTTAGCTTTGGCCTCCGGGGTGAGTTTCTTTTTCTGAGGGAAATCTAGCTCGACGAGAACGAACTGCTTAGAGGCGGCGGCGAATTCCTGCTGATCAAAAACCTCCTTCTTAAGGCGGATGCACCACCCGCACCAGTCACTACCCGTGAAGTCGACGAGGATCGCTTTCTTCTCAGCGAGGGCGACTTTCTTGGCTTCATCCAAATCGGTCAGCCACCCATCGGCGGCGGAAAGGGAGAGGACACTCAGGCACAGAGCGACAGCGGCGAGGAAACGGCGGGGCATCCCATAAGGAAACCCTGCCCCCCGGAGCGAGGCAACCCGCAATCAGCCAACCCTGCGTTGCAAATATGAAGTTTATCCCCCACTTACCACCTATGGCTGGCACCCGTATCCTCCTAGTCGACAATGGTTCCTACGAACCGGCAGCGACATTAGCCCTGCGCGGACTAGCCCAGGAAGTCGGCAAACTGATTGGTCAACCCGTGCATCCGGTCTCGACGATGCACTCGACCAAGATCGACCCCGTCCTGCTCGGCGGCGTCCCGGCGGTCATCTTCGAAGGCGCCGTCGCGCAAGCCAAGGCCGATGGCATCGACGAACTCGTCGTACTCCCTCTCTTCATCGGCCCCAGCCGCGCGATCACGGAATACCTCCCCAAGGTCTTCGCCGACGCTCAACCGGGCAAGATGAAGCTCCGTATCCGCGAGCCGCTCTTCGGCGACGATGGCGCCGAGCTCACCGGCATGCTGGCCGACAACCTCCGCGAGACCGGCTGGACGAAGGGGAGCGGCACCGTGCTGCTCTGCGACCACGGCTCGCCGACCCCCGAGGTTACCGCCTGCCGCAACGCCCTGGCCGCCTCGCTGCGCAAAGAACTCGGCCTCCAACCGGAAGAACTCATCGCCTGCTCGATGGAGCGTCGCGAGGGAGCGGAATATGACTTCAACGAGCCGCTGCTCGAACACGCGCTGCAAGGCGCCAAGGGTGACGCGGTCATCCTGATGCTCTTCCTGCTCCCCGGCCGCCACGCCGGCCCTGACGGTGACGTCGGGACGATTGCCAAGGAACACGCGCCCGCGGACCTTCGCTGGAAACTCAGCCCGCTACTGGGCACGCACTTCTCCCTGCCCGCGTTACTGATGATGCGTCACGACCTGCCACCCGTGAATCTTAAGGCAGCCAAGAATATCGTCATCGGTGCAATCATGCTTTCGCTCCTCTGGCCGGCCGCCATCAGCCTGTGCCTACCCAAAGGCACGCTCAACCTCCCGGAAAGACTCCTCCTCTGGCTAGGCGGAGTCGCCGTCATCTTGGGCGGCGTCTACTTTTACTTCCGGGCTAAGAGCCGGAAAAAGGCCTGAACTCAGGCGAACGCTGCGAGGCGGCCCATCAGGCCGGCATGACGGGGCGGTGCGACCACGGCGCCGACGACCGCAATGAGCGGCGTGGGTAGCACGGAAACGTCGACCTTACCGGAAGCGAGGTCGGTCAACGTCGTGAGCACATCGGACGAGCCATCCTGAGAAACTTTGGAGAGCAGACGAATCGGGAGGTCGGCCTGGGCACCGGCAGCGATGAGCTTAGTCGCGACGGACGGCAGCGCCTTCGCGCCCATGTACAGACAAAGCGTGGCACCGGTCTCAACATGAGCTTTCCAATTCTGATCCGTACCATCAGCGCAGTGACCCGTAAGGAAAGTGACGGAGGCGGCCTTGCCGCGATGGGTCAATGGGAACGCCGCATCAGCGCCCGCAGCGGTCGCAGCGGTAACTCCTGGGACGACTTCGAATGGAATGCCATGGGCGGCGAGGTGATCCATCTCTTCGCCGAGACGGCCGAAGATGCCAGGGTCGCCACCCTTGAGACGTACCACGAGACCACCCTGCTTTGTCTCGTGAACCAGAATGGCGTTAATCTCGTCCTGTGTAGACGAATGTACGCCGCAACGCTTGCCGACCGGGACGATCTTAGTCGTCGCCGGAATCTCTGCCAAAAGGGCGTCTCCTGGCAGCGCATCATGAATGACGACATCCGCCTGCTTGAGCAGACGTAGCCCTCTCACGGTGATCAGATCCGGGGCACCCGGTCCTGCACCGACGAAGGCCACCCGGCCGATGTCGCAATTTACCATTTATTTAAACTTGACCCCTATTTATGTAATCATTACTAATTATATCAAGTATTAAATAACCCATGGACACTCCCTCAGGTAAGCCCCTCTCCAAGAACGAACTACTTAAGGCCGATAAACCCGATCTTTCGGGAAATATCCGCGAAACCCTGGCCAACGCTGAAGCCGATCGCTTCAGCGGCGACGATGAGCAGTTCATCAAGTTCCACGGCATCTACCAGCAGGATGATCGCGATAAGCGCAAAACAGGCAAGGAATACTCCGTGATGGTGCGCACCCGCCAGACGGGCGGCATCGTCCCAGCCGCTCAATACCTCGTTTACGACGAGCTCTCCGGACGCTTCGCCAACGGCACCCTCCGCATCACCTCTCGCCAGACCTTCCAGTTCCACGGCGTGCTCCAGAAAGGCATCGGCTCGCTCATTAAATCGATCAACGACGCGCTCTCCTCCACCCTGGCTACTTGCGGCGATGTTAACCGCAACGTCACCGCACCGTCCAACCCGCCCGTCGACCAGATCGCCGTGCAGGTCGATGAAGATGCCTTCGCCATTACGCGCGCCCTGCTCCCTCGCACTACCGCCTATCACTCCATCTGGGTGGACGGTGTGCAGGTCGACCTCGGTCTTGGTGACAAAATCGCCAAGGCTCGCGCCGCCGTTGATCAGGCCAATCCGTACATGCCCCCGCCCGCCGATACCGATGATTCCGGCGCCCCGGTGGATGCCCTTTACGGTAAGACTTACCTACCCCGTAAATTTAAGACCGGCTTTGCGATTCCTCCGAATAACGACACAGACATCTTCACCAATGACATGGGCTACGTGGCCATCGTCGAAAACGGCAAACTGATCGGCTACAATCTGCTCGTCGGCGGCGGACTCGGCACCTCCCACGGCAATAAAGCCACCTACCCTCGCCTCGCCGACGTCATCGGTTTCATTACTCGCGAACAAGTCGTCAGCGTCGGCGCCGCCGTCGTCGCCATCCACCGCGACTGGGGTGATCGCACCGACCGTAAGCACGCCCGCATTAAGTATGTCTTGCAGGAAAAAGGCGTGGAATGGTTCCGCCATGAACTCGCCCAGCGCATCGGCGGCCCGCTCCCGGTGCCGAAGCCCTTCCTCTTCCGCGGCCAAGGCGACGCCTTTGGCTGGTTCAAGCAGCTCGACGGGAATTGGTTCTTGGGCCTCTTCATCGAGACCGGCCGCGTCAAGGATGTCGGCGACTACAAACTGAAGACCGCGCTTCGCCTCATCGCTGAGAAATATGCCCCGACCTTCCGTCTCACCGCCACGCAAAACCTGATCCTCTCCGACGTCAACGACGCCGACAAAGCGGCGATCGAAAAGCTCCTGCACGACCACGGCTGCTCGACCGTCTTCAACCCTGGGCTCATCAAGGGTCGCGGCATGGCCTGCCCGGCTCTCCCGACCTGCGGTCTCGCCCTCGCCGAATCCGAACGCGTCTTCCCGAAATTCCTCGCGAAACTCGAAGAAGGCCAGGCTGCCGCGGGCATCGCCAACGAAGAACTCGTCGTGCGCATGACCGGCTGCCCCAACGGCTGCGCTCGTCCTTACAACGCCGAGATCGGCCTCGTGGGCAAAGCCCCGGGCAAATATAACATCATGCTCGGCGGCAATCGCGAAGGCACGCGTCTCGCGCGCCTCTGGAAGGAATCCGCCCTCTCGGACGAGATTCCGGTACTCATCGGCGAACTCTTCAAGCAGTACGCCAAGGAACGCAAAGCCGGGCAGGCCTTCGGTGATTGGGTCGACCAGGCCCCTGTCTGGCCCGCCGCTCCCACCGCCTAAGCCAGTCAATGGCCGACCTCAACCCAGACCGCATCCCGGATCTCGACGCCCGTCTCTTGACGTTGGCGCCGGTGGACCGTCTGCGCTGGGCCTACGAGACTTTCGGTGCTCGCGCCGGTATCGGCACGAGTTTCCAGCCCGCCGGCGTGGTCATCCTGCACCTCGCCAAGACCGCCGGCATCCCCATCCAGGCCTTCACGCTCAACACCGGCCTGCTCTTCCCGGAGACGCTTGAGTTCAAGGCGAAGCTCGAAGCCCACCTCGGCATCAAGGTCGAGGAAGTGCACCCTGCGCAGACCGTCGAACAGCAGGCCGCCCAATACGGCGCCGAGCTCTGGAAGCGCGACCCCGAAAAGTGCTGCGCACTCCGTAAGGTCGACTCGCTCGGCAAGAAACTCTACGACCTCGATCTCTGGATCACCGGCATGCGCCGCGACCAGAGCGCCGAGCGTTCCGTGACGCCTTTACTCTCGCTCGCCGCCCGTCCCGACAACTCCGATGTCTGGAAGCTCAACCCGCTCGTCGACTGGAGCCGCGACAAGGTCTGGGCCTACCTTAATGAGCACGGCCTTCCGCATAACGTCCTGCACGACCGCGGTTACCGCTCCATCGGCTGCTTCCCTTGCACCCTGCCCACTTCCAACGGCGACGAACGCGGCGGACGCTGGCCTGGCTTCGATAAGAAAGAGTGCGGCCTGCATACGCGCACTAAGAAGTAATCCATACACTTCCAGCCCTCTGATCCTCCCTTTCAAACCTCCTGTCCTCTAAGTCACAATGTCCCGCAACGCTCAAAACGACCACCTCACGCGACTCGAACAGACGTCGATCCACGTCTTCCGCGAAGCCTTCGCCAACTTCCGCTCGGTCTGCATGCCCTGGTCTATGGGCAAAGACTCCAACGTCCTCATCTGGCTCGCCCGCAAGGCGTTCTGCGGCAAGATCCCCTTCCCGCTCCTGCACATCGATACGACCTACGAATTCCCGGAGATGTATGAGTTCCGCGAAAAAGCCAAGGTCATCCATGGCATCGACCTCATTGTTCGCGTCAATGAAGACGCCATCCGTCGCGGCATCGGCTATTCGACCCATGACCCGGTGACCGTAACGCACGAGCTCAAGACCGTTCCGTTCAAAGCCGCCATCGACGAATTCAAGTGGGACGCGCTCGTCACCGGCATCCGCCGCGACGAAGACCCGACCCGCGCCAAGGAGCGCTGGTTCTCCCCTCGCTCGGCCGAAGGCAACTGGGACTACAAGGATCAGCCGCCGGAATTCTGGGGCCAGTTCGCCAGCACCGCACCGGAAGGTGGCCACGTCCGCGTGCAGCCCCTCCTCGAGTGGACCGAGCTCGACATCTGGGAATACATCCGCCGGGAAAACATCCCGAACCCGACCCTCTACTTCGCCCGCAACGGCAAGCGCTTCCGCTCCCTCGGCTGCCACCCGATCACGCACCCGGTCGATAGCCCGGCCAGCAACATCGACGAAGTCATCGAGGAACTGAAGCTGACCAAGACCAGCGAACGCGCCGGTCGCGCCCAGGACCACGTCGGTCGTAATTCGATGCAGGAACTCCGCGCCAAGGGCTTCATGTGAGTCGAACTGAACAATGAACACCCAATCCCTTTCCCAACCTGTGAGCACCTCCCTTCCCTCCGTCGAAGACCATCGCAAGATGCACGTCGTCGTCGTCGGCCACGTTGACCACGGAAAATCCACCTTCGTCGGCCGCCTCCTCCATGACACTGACTCACTGCCCAACGGCAAGATGGAGCAGGTCCGCAAGAACTGCGCGACCGAAGGCATGGAATTCGAATATGCCTTCCTCCTCGACGCCCTGATCGAGGAGCAGGAGCAGAACATCACGATCGATACGACCCGCATCTTCTTCCGCACGAAGCAGCGCGCCTACGCGATCATCGACGCCCCTGGCCACAAGGAGTTCCTCAAGAACATGGTGACCGGCGCCGCCAGTGCCTCCGCCGCCCTCCTGCTCATCGACGCCAAGGAAGGCGTGATGGACCAGTCCCGCCGCCATGCGTTCCTGCTCTCCCTCCTGGGCGTGAAGCAGCTCGTCGTGCTGGTGAATAAGATGGACCTCGTCGACCACTCCGAGTCCACCTACCAGAAAATCGTCGTCGAATACTCAGCCTTCCTGAAGACCTTGGGTCTTAACGCCGTCCACTTCATCCCGATCGCCGCTAAGCATGGCGAGAATGTCGTCGATCGCTCCGCCAAGATGGCTTGGTGGAAAGGCCCGACGGTCACTGAAGCTCTCGATAATTTCGACCACGAGGATGACCTCACCGGCCTGCCCCTGCGTCTGCCGGTCTCTGACATCTATCGATTCGATCATCGCCGCATCATTGCCGGCCGCGTCGAAGCCGGTGCGATCCGCCCAGGAGACGAGCTCATCTTCCAGCCCGGAGGCCGTCGCAGCACGGTCCGCACATTCGAAGATTGGCCCGGACCGGAATCTCGCTCCGTCGTCGGCACAGGCGGCTCCGCCAGCGTCACCCTTTCCGAACAGATTTTCGTGGAGCGCGGCCAGGTCGCCGCCCACCCCTCGAACCAGCCCCGCGTCGGCCGTGAATTCCGCGCCCGCATCTTCTGGCTGGGCAAGGAACCCCTCGTGCCGAACAAGTCCTACCGCCTGCGCCTGCTGACGCAGAACGTCGAGGCCGTCATCGCGAAGATCGAGAAGATCACCGATGCCTCCACCCTTGAATCCAGAGACGGCTCCAGCGTCCCACGTGATTCGATTTGTGAAGTGATCGTCCGTGCCACCCGCAACATCGCTTTCGACTTACACAACGAGTGCCCGATCACCGGTCGCTTCGCACTGGAAGAAGGCGGCCGCATCCATGGCGGGGGCATCATTCTGGACGCCATCGCAAAGACTTCCGCGCCTTCGGGCAAGGTCACAGCCAGCGAACGTAATGCTCGCGCCGGACATCCCCCGGCGGTGATTTGGTTCACCGGCCTTTCAGGATCGGGCAAGTCCACGATCGCCGAAGCCGTTGAGCGCCGTCTCTTTGACGCCGCCCGCAATGTCATCCGGGTGGATGGCGACGACTTACGCGTCTCGCTCAATCGCGATCTCGGCTTCTCGGCCGCGGATCGTGCCGAAAGCGTTCGACGGGCCTCGGCCGTCGCTGGTCTCTTCGCCGGCACGGGCCACATCACGCTCGTGACGCTCATCGCCCCGCTCGCCGCTGATCGCGCTAAAGCACGTGCCGCTCTGGCGAACCATGCCTTCATCGAAGTCTTCGTGGACGCTCCGCTCGACGTCTGCGAATCCCGCGACGTCAAAGGACTCTACGCCAAGGCCCGTCGTGGCGAGATCGCCGAGTTTACCGGCATCTCTTCGCCATACGAAGCTCCGGAATCTCCTGAGGTGCATATTAAGACCGACAAGGTGACCACTGAAGAAGCCGTCGATCTGGTCCTCGGTGCCATCGACAAGGTCCTGCAGGGCAAGGGCGACGATTGGGAAGTGTAAGCGACCCAAACTAGAGGCCCGGAGGCCCAGAGGCTCGGAGGCTCAGTAAACCTGAGACCCCCAGCCTCTGGGCCTTCTCTTTTTCAGGCTGTCTCATTTTGGGCCTCTGGGCCTCTATGTGCCCTCTTGTCCTCCGGCCCTCCGGCCTCTAATCCTCGAGCATGCGCCTGACCCCAGCCCTCCTCCTCCTCCTCCTCCTAGCGTGCGTCTCTTCCTTTGCCGCCGAGAACCGCAAGAACGTCCTGCTGCTCGTCTCCGATGATTGCGGCACGCGCATGGGCACTTACGGCGGCCCGGCCCTGACGCCTAACATTGATGCCCTCGCCCGCGAAGGCGTGCGCTTCGACCGCGCATATTGCCAATACGCGCTCTGCAACCCGAGTCGCACTTCCTTCCTCACCGGCCTCCGTCCGGACACGACGCGCGTCTACGACAACGCTACTGAATTCCGCAAAGTCATCCCAGATATCGTGACGATGCCCGAGATGTTCAAGAACAACGGTTATGCCGTCGCCCGCATCGGCAAACTCTATCACTACGGCGTACCTAAGGAAATCGGAACGAACGGCCTCGACGACCCTAAATCTTGGGGGCAGGTCTGGAATCCTCGGGGTCGCGACTGTGACGATGAAGATAAGATTTTCTCCATCGGAGTTTCCGCTGGGTCCGCCGCTGGCAAAGGCAAGATGGGGGAAGTTCTCGTCGGCACAGGCAATTACGGCGGCACGCTCAGCTGGCTCGCTGCCGACGGGGATGATTCTGAGCAGACCGACGGCAAGATCGCAGCCCAAGCGATTAACTATCTGCAAACTAAGCGCGACACGCCTTTCTTCCTGGCCGTCGGCTTTTTCCGCCCGCACACCCCCTACGTTTCGCCTAAGAAATATTTCGATCTCTACCCCAAAAATAAGCTCGAAATCGTACCCGACCCCACCGCCGACCGTGCTTCAAAGCCCCAGGTGGCCCTTTCCAACACGGCTGTCGCCAACTACGGCATGACCGAGGATACGCAGCGCACGGCCAAGCAGGCCTACCTGGCTTCGATGAGCTTCATGGACGCGCAATTCGGCCTCGTACTTGCCGAACTCAAGAAACAAGGACTAGATAAGAACACGTTGGTAATCTTCATCAGCGATCACGGCTACAATCTGGGCGAACATGGCCTATGGCAGAAGCGCTCGCTCTACGAAGATTCTACCCGCGTGCCTCTCATCATCCGCGACCCCGGAATGAAAACGAGTGGCCAGTCGACAAAACGCGTCACCGAACTTCTCGACCTATACCCAACGGTTGCCGACCTTTGCGGCCTCCAGCCCGACAAGCGAATCCAAGGGAAGAGCCTGCGCCCCTTGCTTGAAGCTCCGGACCGTGCATGGAGTGATGTCGCCTACACGCAAGTGGACTTCGGTGCCGCCAACCGCGATGCGTCCTTCGCCGGCGGCAAACAAAAGAATGCTCCCGTTCGCAAGGTTGGTCGCTCCGTCCGCACCGAACGCTACCGATATACGGAATGGAACGGCGGTGCCGGCGGCATCGAACTTTACGATCACAATACCGACCCGAAGGAACTCACGAACCTCGCCCAAGACCCAGCGTTCGCCCAGATTTCGGCCGAACTCAAGGCGACCCTCGCCAAGGGCACTAACTAAGCGCCTTTCAGAGGCGGGGTCCGTTGACTCCCCCGCAGGACAGGATACGCTGACTGAATGAAAGTCCTCCATATTGACGCTTCGCCGCGCACGGTTCGTTCGGTTACGCGTAAACTTTCGGCCGCCTTCATCGCCGCCCTGCGCGTCGAACACCCGGGACTGCAGGTCGTACATCGTGATGTCGGGCACCACCCGCCCGCCTTTATTTCCGACGCCTGGGTGGGCGCCGCCTATGCACCTGCGGACCATGATGATCCGGCCATGAAGGGAGTCCTGCATCACTCTGATGAGCTGACGGCCGAACTGCTCGCCTGTGACACCCTGCTCATCGCCTCGCCGATGCATAATTTCACCATCTCGGCTTCGCTCAAAGCGTGGATCGATCAGGTCGTGCGCACGGACATGACCTTCAAGCTCACCGAGGAAGGCGTCGTGCCTCTCTTGCAAGGCAAGAAGGCGCTCGTCGTCACTTCCCGCGGGGGCTTTGTCGCTGGCACCGATTACGACTTCCAGGAGCCTTACCTCCGGAAGATACTCCAATTCATCGGCATTACTGACATCACTTTCGTACACGCCGAGGGTGTGAACAGCGGCGACAAAGAAAGAGCCGATGCCATGACCCTCGCCTCGGCGAAACTGATCGAGCTGGCCAAAAGTTGGTAAGGCAGGAACCTCACGTGGTCCTGCCGCGGATGAGCGAGGGCGCTCAACCTCAGGCCCTCTCCGTGGCACATCTTGTCAACTTAGCTGTACTTCAACTCAACCTTCTTCCCCGTCTTAATCGATTCGTAGATGCCGCTGATGATCACCATATCACGGCGACCGAGCTCACCGGTACAGGTGATCGGCTGATTATCTCGGAACGCCGCAGCCACGCCATCCATATGGCGCTGCTGCTGTCGGAATACGCCAAAATTCAACTTACCCTTGGCCGAGGTCGAGATGTTTAGGTTGCGGTAACTGAAGACTGGCTTCTCACCCTTGAACCAGCCCTTGGCGGCCTCGGCGAGAAACTCCGCACGGTTGGCATCATACCCCGTCCAGACATCCGCCACGGCACCGTTGGCATACTCCAAGCGGAACTCCATCGCCTGTTCCACCTCGGTGAAGAATTCCGGCTGAGTCTTGGGCAGCTCCTTGGCCGTCACCGAAATCGGATTGGCATCGGCCGCCATGCAGCAGGCATGGACAGAGTAGATTCCCATGTCCATCAGCGAGCCGCCGCCGGCGAGCTTCTTGTCAATACGCCAGACCTTGCGGCGGAGCGTAAAGCCGTTGGCCGAGGTGATTTTCATGAACGGACCGAACTCCTGGGACTTGGCCAGGCGAACAAGCTCCTGGTGGTAAGGATCGTAATGAAGACGGTAGCCGATCGCCAGGCGCTTGCCGGCCTTCTTACCCGCGGCGATCATTGCATCGCAGTCGTCGACCGAAGTGGCCATCGGCTTCTCGCAGATGACGTGCTTGCCGGCGCCGAAGGCCGCGATGACGTTCTGGGCGTGGATGCCGGGAGGTGTCACGACATAGACGATGTCGATAGCTTTGTTCGCGGCGACTTTATCCCACTGCTCGTAGGAATAGATATTGGCTTCGTCGAAGCCATGGAGCTTCGCGAGCTTCACGCCCTTCTCGCGAGTACCCGTGATCACCGCCACGAGCTTCACATTTTTGGTCTCGAGCAGCGCAGGCGACAGCTCGCCATTCGAATAGTTGCCTAGACCACACAGCGCGAGGCCAAGCGGCTTTCCGCTGGCTTCCGCGGCACGCAGAGCTGGTGCGAGGGCATAACTGGCGGCCAGGCCGCCAAGGGAACCGAGGAAGGAACGACGTGTAGGGCTCATAGGGGGTGGTCTTTTCTACCCCACCCAGTCCGCCCCGCAAGTGCAAGGTAGGGGCAGCACCGCGTGCTGCCCTAGCCTGCCTTACGCTTAGTCACCCTATTCGGTACAACCTAGACCTCCTCGACATGCTCCAGCATCCATGCAGCCCGCCGACGGACGCCGTCATCCTCAGATTTCACGAGCTTGGAAAGGGCAGACGCCAGCTCCCCGGACGCCAACTTGGCAGCCAGCTGGCAATACTGCCTGAACTCGACGCCCGACGCCTTATCGATGACTTCGAGCAACACTGTGCGAAGCCGCTGCTTATGCTTAGCACTTAGGTCGGCTCGTTTCAGTCGACGCAGCAATTGGGCCTTATCGTACCCTGAGCGAAAGTATCGAGGATTCACCTCCAGGAAAGTGATCGCGCTCTGGCGCCATTCACCATCGACCTCTTCGATCTCCTTTAGCTTATCGGGCCAAATCATGAAAATCCGGTAGATACCAACGTGCTCGGCTCCCGGCACATACCTGTTCCGATAATGAGCCGGCCCCAACGCCTTCATCACTTGCTCCAATTTGCTGATATCCCTGGCCGAGATGCTCATGGTTATTTCTCTCCCTTGAGATACGCCAAAAGATCAGACAGCTGCTGCTTGCTCAGGCCCGCCTCAAGGCCGGTGGGCATCAGCGAACCAGGCAGAGACTCGAGCTTGGCGAGGTCGGTCCGCAGGAGGGTCGCTTCCACGCCCAACGGACCACGCAAGGTGATCGAGTTGGGCGTGTCGCCGATCAAGATGCCGCTGAGGACGCGTCCGTCCTTGGCCTCGGCGAGGTAGGCCGTGAACGCCGGGGCGATTTCGGCGTCAGGATTCACGATATGAAACAGAATGTTCTCCTTAGTCTGACGACGGATATCGAAGAGGTCAGGTCCGACGGCGTGGCCTTCCCGATCTAGGCGGTGGCAGGTCGCGCAGATAGAGTTGAAGACGATACGTCCGTTCGCGGGGACCGGCGTGAGCGCCAAAGCCTTGCTGGCTTCGGCGAAAGCCTCCGGACGCGCCGAGACGGTCAGCAGACGCTCTGCCATGGCCTTGATGAGAGGATCCTTGGCAGCGAGCACCTGCCGACGGCGTACGCCGGTGAACGCATTCGCTGGCAGACGCTTCATTTCGACGGCGGTGAGCACACCTTTTAAATGAAACGGTGCTCCTAGTAAGGCCCCGAGAACGGCATCGCGGCGGGCGGGCGTATAACGAGACCAACCAGCGAGCAAGGCGATCGAGACTTCCTCTTTAGGATAAGCCACCACGGCCTTGAGCGCCGCAGCCGCAAGCGGAGGCGATGATTCATCCAAGGCGAGTTTGAGCAAAGACTCACCAGAGCGATCCCACGTCATACGAGCCATTAACCGAACCGCGACCGCCCTTTCCTCGGTATCATGAGCTTGATCCAAAGCGACCGTCGGAGATGCGTCCAAGAGCAACTGAAATGCATTAGGCAGGCCCGCAGGCTTGCGCCCGGGTGCAGAGAGATACCCAGAAAGCAAGGCGAGCCTCACGGCTTCGGGCGCACTGCTCGCATCCTCAAGATCCGCTGGCTTGGTAAACGTCGTGCCCACATACCCAAAGACTTCTGCCAAACCTGCACTGACCTTCGAATCTGCGGGATGCGCTGTGAGCACCTCAGCCAGGAAAGCTTTTTCGCGGCCACTGATGCCACTCAGCACGGCATTCCGCATCCATTTATCATCAGCTTCGTGAACGGCGACCCCAGCCAGTTTACGCGTGGCTGCCGGCGACGAATCATCTCCGCTCGCAATCACCGACAGGAAGCGCCGGCGTTCCGTGAAATCTACGCCGACCAAAGTCGTCGGACTTGGCTTAGTCGCACGGACCCGCCAGATACGTCCAGAATTCTTACCGGTGTTAAAATCGGCATGCTTACGAACTTCTTCAGGCAGGTAGTCAGGATGCTCAATGACCTTGCGATACATGTCGGCTACGTAGAGGGCCCCGTCAGGTCCGTGCATGAGAAAGACCGGACGAAACCAATCATCACGCGAGGCGAGAAGTTCATGATCTTTGTATAAAGGTGTCGCGGCAAAGGTCGCCCCCTTGGGTATTAGGCGATCGGAGTGGACGAGATTCCCCGTCGGATCACAGGAGAAGACCGCGCCTTCGCATTCCGGAGTCAGCCCACCGCCAAACCAGACATGCACCGCACAGGCGGCGCTGAACGAGCCAGCATGGCCGTCGGCCGTGGTGATATTGGAACTGATCGGGAAAAGCCGGACGCCATCATGGCCGCCGTTGATACCATTGAAAGCATTGCGTTCGTTGCAATCCTCGACGGTCTCGCTAAAAGCTAGGCGTGGATTGCGCTTCAACCAAGGGGACTGGAAGACGACATGCTGAACGGGTAGCCGGTTCATGCAGATGAAACGGTTGCCGTCGCGATCAAAGCTCATGCCATATTGCGAACGACCATCCACGGCCTGCACCTCAAGAGTCTCAGGGTTGAAGCGGACATCGGAAGTCATCTTCAGCGGCGCCCGCTCGGGGTGTTCCGGACAGGTGATCGTCCCGCCACTCAGGCCAGCCGCGAGGTAGATCCAGCCATCAGGTCCGATTGTCGGGGCGTTGACGCGTAACTGCGTGCTGCCGGTGATCGCAAAACCTGTCAGCAGGATGCGACGCTCATCGGCAACTCCAGTGCCTTTGTTATCACGCAGAAAGATAATATCTGGAGCGCAGGTGACGATGAGTCCGCCCTTCCACGGCAGGACACCATTAGGGAAGGTCAGCCCCTCGGCGAAGACCGTACGCTTGTCCATCCGGCCATCACCATCGGTGTCTTCAAGCATCGCAATGACTCCGGCGGGCTTCTCCCCATCCTGCGGGCCGATGGGATAGCCGCGATTCTCAGCGACAAAGAGTCGGCCCTTGCCGTCGAAGGCCATCGCACAAGGCGAGGCCACCAGCGGCTCGCCAGCGACCAACTCCACCTGGAGGCCGGGCGCCACTTCAAAGGTCTTCAGAGCCTCTTCCGGGGTGACCGGACTGGACACCGGTTCGGCGACGAGCGTGGCGGCAGCGAGCAATATAACGAGGCGGATCATTTAAGCTGGGGTGGCTGATTGCCATAGAGCCAAGGCTTGCCCACCGGGCCGTTCGGACGATCGAGCAACGGTGCGGGCTTCATCTTGGCGGCAAGCTCGAGTCCGACGTTCATGAATTGCGTCCCCGCGGTGACCTCAAGATTACTATAACTGGTCAAGCGCGTCTCGTAGCCGCCGCCGTGCGCCCCGAAGGCCTCCTCATCGGGCACATAGCCTACACAGCCGTTCGCGAGCTCCACCGGGAAAGTCATCGGAAAACCGCTACGCTTCTTCAGCTGCAAACCATAGGACACGAAATACTCGGCGGGATTGGAAAGACAGACCACCGCGCCGACCTGGATAGCCTGCACCTCGACCTCCACATTACGCTTCTTGGCGATCAATGCATCGAGTAACAGCGTCTCCTTGGCCCAGACCCAATCAGGATGCGAGACCGGCCCTTTGATAAGTTCACGTGCCGCGGCCACACGCTCATCAGACGGAATACGACGATGCACCTCCCAAACCTTGTGGGCGGCGGCGAGAGGCACTTCGGCGGTACGGGTCTGCGACATGCTGAGAAGTACCTTGAGTGCCTCGGCGCCGACGCGACCGCCGACGAACTGCGACCAATCGTCCGAGGCGGGATTGGCCTTGGGGTCGAGGTTATTGACCTGGGTGACGTCACCGCAGGCGCCCTGCAGAAAGACAATCTTGGTGTCCGCGCCGTAATACCCCTGAATGACCTTCTCCGTATAATGAATCCAGTTCGCACCGATGCCGTCCGAATTCGTGGTCGCGTGGCAGGAGAAGTTCACGAGGCAACCGGCCAGCGTGCCATCCGGACGCCAGACGCCGATGACGCCGACCTCGTCATCGGTCGGATTAGCAAACTCAACCACGTCGGGGTTGTTCTTGCCCGGGTGCGAGAAAGTCAGGCCGTTCTTCATCCGCAGGCGTCGATTGTAGGCCACTTTGTCTTCGTGTCCTACGCCATAGCCCACCGTGACGGCGGCCTTGGCATGATCGGCGGCGACAATCGCCTCGACCGTGGCGGCGACAACTTTTTTTAGATAACCCGCGTCGGCGCACGAAGATTTCTTGTAAGCCAACTCCTGGATCTCGGCGGAGGCGTGGTCGAATTCTCCGGGCAGAATCATGCCGATCGGGCCAGAGGAATGGGAATGCGAGGCGCCAATCATCACTTCATCGATACCCGTGGCGGCTTTCACCAGACCTCGGATCTCCATGACCGTCTCGCGGCGGATCATCAGGGCATCGATACCGACGAGCGCCACGCGCTGCTGGCCGTCGTCGAACACGCTCGCCCGCACCTTGCAGGCGTCATGAATTTTCTTCGCGTAGACCTTACCGTAGTTGCCCGGGACCTCCATGCCGATGTCGGGTGTGATATCGCGATCGGCGAACCCTACGCGGACGCCGGGCTTGGCCGGCGGCGCGGCAAAGAGCGTGACGGAAGCCAGGACCAGCAGGACATGGCGGAAACCGAGTCGGGGCGAACTCATAGGGGTAAGAGCAGATATGTCGTGGGAAAGTTCCCGGGACAAGCCCTACCCCGATTCCATTTCCAGGTGGCGGGTGGCGGCCCCGGGGTACGGGTGGCGGGGTAAAACATCCAGCCACCTGCCACCTGGGGCCGCCACCTGCCACCCGAAGCGGGTTATCTCACTCGTGAAACCTGATCCTCGGCTTAGGACCATCCTTAGTCTTAGGTAAACGCTCGGGGTCGGTCAGGGAGGCTCCGGACTGAAGCTCGGACTTACCCTTCCACTCCCGTTCGAAACCGGTGCTAGCCAGGCGCACAGCATCCCGACCGAGCTTATGATTCAAGGCGTCAACGGCCTTCATGAGCCGATCCTTGTTCGGATCAGCCTCGCCGCCCATGCCAGGCAAGGAGGGCTGCACGACGTCGGCAGGTGTCAGGCCGTTGAGCATCACCCCGGCCCGCTTGTAGAGGTAACCGTCGCGGCGCACCCGTGCCAAGGCCCGCGAGGCCGCCGCACAGATCGCGCGGGCATCATCTGTCGGCGGATCAAGCGGTTCCACTTCGTCGCCGCGATACTGCTCCTGATCGATGCGATGCTGGTTCGTGCGAATGAAGACCACGATTGACGAAGCAACGAGTCCGTCTTCGCGCAGTTTCTCGGCGGCGCGGGCCGCATGCGAGGCGATGGCTTCGGACAGTTCATGCGCATCGGTGATCGGGCGCCCGAAGGAACGGGATACTAACACGCTCTTACGCGGGCCGGCGTCTTCGACGATGTCATGGCAGGAGATACCACGCAGCTCAAGGGCGAGGCGTTCGCCGACCACGCCGGCGATTCGGCGGACGAAGCCCGGATCGGCCTCCGCGAGGTCGATGGCCGAAAGGATACCATGGGAACGGAGGCGCGCCGCCAGGCCCGGGCCGACACCCCAGACATCTTCCGCTTCGACGCCACGCAGGAAAGCGGTGCGACCTTCGACTGAGGCCGGCACGACGATCACGCCGCCGCTCGACTTGTCGGCCTTCGCCCGCTCGTTGGCTAGTTTGCACAGCACCTTCGTCGGAGCCATCCCCAGCGAGATCGGAATGCCCGTACGTTGCAGCACGTCGGCCCGGATACGCAGTCCTAACGCCCTTGCATCGGCGTCAGGCATATCGGGAAAGCCCAGAAAGGCCTCATCGACCGAATAGACCTCGAGGTCGCGCGCCTGTTCGCCCAGCGCGGCCATCACGCGTTCTGAAAAATCGCCGTAGACCTCGAAGTTGGACGAGAAGATGCGCACGCCATGCGCCTCGCAGGTACGACGCACCTCGAAATAGGGCGCGCCCATCGGGATGCCCAATGCCTTGGCTTCGGACGAACGCGCGACCACACAGCCGTCGTTGTTCGATAACACCACAATCGGCACGCCGATGAGCGATGGGTCCAGCGCGCGCTCGCAGGAAGCGTAGAAATTATTACAGTCAGCGAGGGCGCGGAGCATGGCGTCAACAGCGGCGCACGACGGCGACCACTGTCCCCCAGATACGGCATTCCGGCGTGAAAGGCAACGACCAGCCCGACCAGCGCGGGCTATCGGCCCGCAGACTCCAGGCACCCGCGGTATCGCGCTCGAGATGCTTCACCGTGAATTCGCCGCCGACCTCGGCGACCACAATCGTGCCCGCGCGCGCCGTGAGCGATTTGTCGACCACGATGAGGTCGCCGGTAAGAATGCCCGCGCCCGACATCGAATCGCCGTCGACGCGCAGGAAGAAGGTGGAGATCGGATTGCGGACCAGGTGCTCGTTGAGATCGAGGCGACGCTCCATATGGTCGTCGGCTGGCGACGGGAACCCCGCGACCGCGCGCGAGCCGAGCAGCGGCAAGGCCAACGGCCGCCGGGCTTCGAACCCCTGCAATGTGCGCATATCCAGCATAGAGTGAACGGATGTTCACTTATCAGGGGAAGGCTTCAAGGAGAAAGCATCAGGCAAACCTGACTCCGGCCGCCGAACGGTGGCCGAAGGTAGGGGCACGACTACGACGTGCCCGCGGGCGTGGCGTAGCCCCGCCCCTACCCTTGCGTTCACCGTACGGCGAACGCCCCCAACAAAAAGGCCTGCGTCACGCGACACAGGCCTTCGGGACGAGCTGGGACCTCGGCTTACGAGGCGGTCAGCGCGGTGACTTCGGCGCGCACCTTCTCGGCCAGGGCGGTCGAGAGGTAGCGCTCGGAAGGCGAGCAGGCGATCGTGACGATGCGCTTGCCGGCGTATTCCGGACGCTTGGCGAGCTGGAGGGCGGCCCAGATGTTGGCGCCGGCGGAGATACCGACCGCGAGGCCTTCGCGGATGGAGACTTCCTGCGCCATGGCGAAAGCATCCTCGTTGGTGACCAAGATGACTTCGTCGATCAGGGAGATGTCGCAGTTCTTCGGAACGAAGCCGGCACCGATACCCTGGATCTTATGAGGTGCAGGCTGGACGGGCTGACCGGCCATAGTCTGGGTGATGACCGGAGAAGCGGCGGGCTCGACGGCGATGGCGCGGAACTTCGGGTTCTTACCCTTGATCACGGAAGCAATGCCCGTGATGGTACCGCCCGTGCCGACGCCGGAGACGATGGCGTCGACCTTACCTTCGGTATCATCCCAGATCTCAACCGCGGTGGTGCGACGATGCACTTCAGGGTTGGCCGGGTTATCGAACTGCATCGGCATGAAAGCGTTCGCACCGATTTCGTCGCGGATCAGCGTCGCACGCTCGATGGCGCCGCGCATGCCCTTAGCACCAGGGGTGAGGACAATCTCGGCGCCGAGGAGGCGAAGGAGGACGCGGCGTTCGACGGACATCGTCTCAGGCATCGTGAGGATGCAGCGGTAACCGCGGGCGGCGGCGACGAAGGCGAGAGCGATGCCGGTGTTGCCAGAGGTTGGCTCGACAATGGTGCCACCCGGCTTCAGGCGGCCGTCGCGTTCGGCGGCGTCGATCATGGCACGACCAATACGGTCCTTGACGCTCGAGAGCGGGTTGAAGAATTCAAGCTTCACCAGGACTTCGGCATGAAGACCTTCGGTGACCTTGTTCAGTCGCACGAGGGGCGTGTGACCGATGGTATCGAGAACGCTGTTATAGATGGCCATGGGTTTAATTATGAGTAGTTAAGTAATGATAAATAGATTTAACTTACCCTTCCTGCAATAAAAAACCCGGATACCCGGGCTTCACTGCATCAATACCGGCGCTTGGGCGGGGGACCAGGCGGACGGGGAGCGGTGTCACGCAAACGGAAAACAATGCGAGCCTGGGTCAAATCGGAGGGGCTCATCTCAACCTTGACGCGGTCGCCGGGGTTGATGCGGATGAAATTCTTACGCAGTCGGCCCGAGATGCGCCCCATTACTACGTGCTTATTGGGGAGCTCGATCCGGAACATGGTGCCAGGAAGCACCTGCAGGATTTTGCCTTCGAGTTCGATAACGGGTTCTTCAGCCATGCCTTGTAAGCCCCACTTCATCCCCACAACTCCGGAGAGTCAATCACCGTAAGTAGGCCTTGCTACCCTCTTGCCACGGGGTCTCGGGGTGTAATTCTGACCCCATGGATGGCGAAGCGCCCACCCCCCGCCCCGGACTCATCTGTCCGTTCGAGAAGCTCCGCCCATCGCAGCTGAATCGGGACGATGCCTTCTACATGGCCTTAGCCTACAACCTGGCCGTGGATGCCTGGCGGATCGACGAAGTGCCTATCGGAGCGATCATTGAGCGCGGAGGCGAGATCATCGCAGCCGCCCACAATGAAGTCGAACGCGCCAACGACCCGACCGCCCACGCCGAGATGCTGGCCATCACCCAGGCGGCGAAGAAGATTGGCGATTGGCGTCTCAACGAGTGCAACCTTTACGTCACTAAGGAGCCCTGCCCGATGTGCTCCGGCGCCACGATCATGAGCCGGCTCAACCGCGTGGTCTTCGCCTGGGGCGACCCAAAGATGGGCTGCATGGGCGGAGCCACCGAACTGCATTCCCTACCGAAATTGAATCATCGCGTCCAAGTGACACCCAGAGTGCTCGAAGAGCCCTGTCGCGAGATTCTCCAGGCCTACTTTAATATGAAAAGAGGGCGGGATTCCTCCGCCACGGCTTGACCCCCGTCGCCTTTCCTCATTCTTGACCCATGGACCGCCGCGATTTCATTCAGAAAACTTCCCTCGCCGCCGCCGCACTTGGCGCCAGCTCACTTTCCGCCGACCCGCTTTCCACCAAACACATGAGCTACACCCTCGCCCCCCTGCCTTATCCTCACGCCGCGCTCGAGCCGCACATCGACCAGGCGACGATGGAGATTCACCACGGCAAGCACCACAACGCTTACGTCACCAACCTGAACGCCGCCCTCGCCAAGGAAACCGGCTTCGCCGCTCCGGCCGACGTCAACGCCCTCATCGCCGACCTCAGCAAGGTCCCTGAGTCCATCCGCACCGCCGTCCGCAACAACGCCGGTGGCCATGCGAACCACACCTTCTTCTGGAACATCCTCTCCCCGAACGGCGGCGGCGAACCCGTCGGCGCTCTCGGTGCCGCTATCCAGCACACCTTCGGCGGACTCGAAGGCGAGAAAGGCCTCAAGGCCGCTTTCAAGACAGCCGCCACCACCCGCTTCGGTTCCGGTTGGGCCTGGCTCATCGTCAAGGCTGACAAATCCCTGGCCGTCGTCTCTACGCCCAATCAGGACAGCCCGCTCATGAAGGGCGTCGCCGACGTCAACGGCACCCCGGTCCTCGCCCTCGACGTCTGGGAACACGCCTACTACCTCAAATATCAGAACCGCCGTCCCGACTACGTGGACGCTTTTTGGAAACTGATCGACTGGAAGAAGGCTGACGCGATCTACACGCAGGCCACAGCCTGAGCAATTCAGTCATATCGGTCTTAAGAAGCGGCCCCTCGGCCGCTTCTTTGTTTGGCACATCCGTCAAGGTATGCTGTCTTAGCCTTACCCCGATGCGCTTCCTCCCGCTCCTTCTTCTGGCTTTGGCGACTTCCGCCTGCGCCGCCGAAACCGTCTTGCCCCTCTGGCCCGAAGGCGTCCCGGGCAAGCGCGTCGCGCCGTCCAAGTCCGTCCTCGACCGCATCGGCGCGAAAGGCAGCTACGCCGGCCACGAGACCTTCATCAACGAGCCTTCGATCACGGTCTACCCCGCCGCCAATCCGAACGGCGCCGCGGTCATCGTCTGCCCGGGTGGCGGCTACTGGTTCCTCTCGACCAAGAACGAAGGCACGGGCGTCTGCGAATGGCTGAATAGCATCGGCGTCACGGGCATCCTGCTCCGCTACCGCACCCCGACGGCGGACGAGACTCTGCCACACGACTATCCCGTCCAAGACCTGCAACGCTCGCTCGGCCTCGTCCGCGCCCACGCCAAGGAATGGAACATCGACCCGAAGCGCGTCGGCGTGATCGGCTTCTCCGCGGGCGCCAACCTCGTCGGACACGCCTCCTGGGACCGCACCCCGCGAACCTACGAACAGAAGCCCGGCGTCGACGACCCGCGCGGCCCGGACTTCACGGTCTTCGTCTACGGAGGCGGCTTCCTTGATAAGGAAGATATGACCAAATTCCGCGAAGGCTTCAGCGTCCCCGCCGACGCCCCGCCCTGCTTCTTCGTAGTCGCCCACAATGACCGCACCAATCCGGTCGAAGCGGCCAAGTTGTACCTCGAGTACAAGCGCCAGAACATCCAGGCCGAACTGCACATCTATTCCAAGGGCGGCCACGGCTTCGGCACCCGACAGACGAAGTTCCCGGTCGATGGTTGGACGAAGTCCGCCGGTGAATGGATGACTTCCGAAGGCTACTTCAACGCCAGCAAATAAGCTGATGCGTCACCTTCTCGCCCTGCTGGCTTTCACGACCCTCCTCTCCGCGCAGACGCTCGTCGGCGACGGGCAGGCGGACGACACCGCCGCGCTCCAGAAGCTCGTCGACAACCAGGGTTCGGTCCGCCTCCCGAAGGGACGCTACAAACTCACAAAGACGGTCACCATTGACCTCACCAAGACGGGTTACGCCGCGATCAGCGGCGACGGCACGGCGCAAATCATCATGGCCGGCTCCGGACCGGCCCTGCATTTCATCGGGACGCATGGCAAGTCGGCCGACCCCTGGAACTTCAAGCCGCAAGTCTGGCAGAACGAGCGGGCGCCTTCCGTCGATGGCATCGAAATCGTTGGAGCCCACGCCGAAGCGGACGGCATCGAGGCCACGGGCGTGATGCAGCTCACGGTCGAGCATGTGCTCATCCGCGAATGCCGTCACGCGATTCACCTCACGAAATCGAATCGCAATATCATCATCAGCGCCTGTAACCTCTACCACAACTCGGGCATCGGGGTGTTCTATGATGACGTCAACTTGCATCAATCGAACATCGTCGGCACCCATATTAGTTATAATCACGGCGGCGGCGTCGTCTCGCGCGGCGGCAATGTCCGCAACGTCCAAATTGGCACCTGCGACATCGAATATAACCATGACCCGAAGGGCCCACCCGCAGCCAATGTGGAACTTGACTCGCGGGGCGGCTCGATCGGCGAAGTTGCCATCACCGGTTGCACATTGCAACACACCCATACCGCTGCCGATTCGGCTAATATTCGCATCCTCGGCGCCGGGAATGATCCCAGCCTCATCCGACACGGCGGCAAGGAACACACCCAGGAAGGCAATGTGACCATCATCGGCAACGTCTTTAGCGATGTGCAGGTCAACGTTGAGATCAAACAGGCCCGCGGGATCACGATTTCAGGCAACACCTTCTGGGAGGGCTTTAGCCACGACCTATTAATCGAAGACAGCTCCAATGTCGTCATCACCGGCAACAACTTCGACCGCAACCCGCGCTACCTCGTCAACGGCCACAACCTCGCCGAGAAGAATGGCGTAGTGATTACCCGCACCGAAGACTCAACTTTCTCGGGGAACATCGTCTCCGGGGTCTGGAAGAAAGATGCCGCTGTCGACATCAGGGACTGCCGGCGCCTGCAAGTTACCAATAACAGCGTGCTCGATTCGGATGGCATCGCACTGCGACTGACCAACAGCAAGCAAAGCGTCATTAGCGGCAACCTCTTGCGGGACGACCGCCCGGCTGATAAGAGCAGCCGCGCATCCTCACTTGAAGTCAGCGGGGAAGATAACCTCATCGGCCAAAATCAACTCAGCCGGAAGTAACTTAGGCTCCGCCGCGGCGGATTTCAGAGCCCGAGAAGCGGATCGAGACGCGCCAGACCTTCTTGACGCGCGTGATCACCTTGCCGGTGCCGGCGACGATGGTCTCGGGAATTTCAATGCGGTGCTGGTCGACCACGGCATGGAAGCCGCGTTCTGAAAAGATATCGATAAACATCGAGATCGCCAACGTATCATCGAAGACAATGGTCTCGATGTTGACGTGGGCCTGGCCGGAAATCGCGTGCGCTCGGATGATCGGCAGGAACTTGCCTTGGATCAAATCGATGACCTGACGGAACGTTTCCGCATTGCGGTCCGCATAGTCGTCGAGGCGGCGGACGAGGTCCTGGCGAGCGTGCTCGACAATCTGGGAAGCCAGCGGGATCGGCGAGATAAGGTCATATGTCTCTTCCGAAAGTTCCAGGGAGCTCTGATACTGAAGTTCCTTGATGATGCGGGCCTGGACTTCAGACAACGACCCCTGCGCATTGATGAAGTGGTAATGGAAGATATCCCGCAGTGACTGCAACGGTTCATAGGTGCGCTCCTTGAAAACCCGGTAGCGATTACGAGCGGCGTCCGGGGTGAGGTCCGTCTTGCGCACCTCGGCCAACGGACCGCCGTCGCGCTGTGCTTTCTCATTCTGGGCAAGAGCTTCCTGGCCGCGCTTAAGCTGTCGACGAACCGATTCGTTCTCGTCGACGAACAGCACCAGAATATGAAAATGCGGCTTAGGGAAACGGATGCCTTCGGCCGAACCACGGAACTCCGTGCGAAGATCATTCAGCTTGGTGAAGAGATGCTTCAGACATTCCACCTGCACCATCGAACGAGGAAACCCGTCGACGATCGCCCCGCTGATATACTGAGGCTCGAGGAGCTTACGGAAGAGAATCTCGACCACCTCGCGATCGCCGACGAGCATGCCGGCGTCGATGCGCTTCTTGGCCTCGGGGCTGGAAAGCAGGTCGCTGACCACAATCGGGTCGGCGCCGTAGTCGCGATACTGCAGGATGAACGCCGTGTTCGTGCCCTTACCGGCACCAGGCGCGCCGTTCAGCCAGAAGATTTCGCGCGGAAAAGCGAGTTTCTCGCGGCCGAGCTCCCGCTCCAGACTGGACCAGACCGAATCAAAGATGATCTGGCCGTCTTTGACCTCAAGGTCACTGATGCCGGGGGCGGCGGGTCTGTTCGGAGTTTCTCCCATGTGGGTAAGCATCAAGGACTAAAAAGTCCTCCCCTCACCTGCGAGGCAAAAAACAAGCACACACCCTCCAATTCCCTGCAATTACTTAGGAGAGCCTGTAGACTTCACCGCATCTGACCCCGGCTTGACCACCGGCAGCCCCGGATCACTGGATTGATTCCGACGGAACTGGTAGCGATTAATGTCCTGCATCGAAAGCTGATCGACCGTCTTCGGGGCGCCATTGAGCCGATCCTGCCAAGTGGACTTCACCCCGGCGTAGCGAGCATTGGTATCAACCCCCATGCGATTCTCCCAATCCTTGACCACGGCCTTCGAGCCATTGACCGCGGAGGTCGTGCGATCGATCGATTTCACCTCGACGGTCTCCTTCTGACGCACCGGCGCGCCCAAGGTATCCTCGACGGCGATATCGGATTTCTTTCGGCCGAAAGTATCGTAACGACCATGCCAGGTATCGAGCGTCAGGAGATTATTGCGGGAGTATACCTGCTCCTTGCCGATCGGCGCCATGGTCGTGTCAAATTTCTTCTCCAGGACGTCGCTGGATTTGGAGGCCTTCTTCAGACTCGCATTGAAATCCACGGCACCGTCGACGGATTTGTTACCTTGGCCTTCCATCGTGAACGGGACCTTGCGGCCATCGGCAGTCCGGAGTTCGGTCGCCCCAGTCTTGGCGGAAGACGGAGCTGCCGGCGCAGATTCGACGACGGAAGTGGCGACGGCCGGCCGCGGGCCTGGGGCGGAGGAGGGCCGCGGAGCCGAAGGCCGGGCCGAACCATCCATCGGGCGACCATCAGCGTCATAGCGAATCACCTGCGTGCCGCCTTCCACGCCGCCTTCGGCCGTGATCACGAAACCTGCACGCTTGGCCCCAGGCGGAAGTTCGGCCGCTCGGGCCGTTTCGGCTAAGCACAACGTAAGGAAGGAAATGGACGCAAGGAAGCGCAAGACCTCCCGACTATGGGGGCCTGCGCGACGAACCTCAATCCCTTGTTAACGAGGAATCGGCTGGGATTTGGTCCTCCAGATGAGCCGGGCGTAATCAGCAATCGAACGATCCGATGAGAATTTAGCGCAACGGGCGACATTCCGGATGGCCATGGCGGCCCACCGACGGCGATCCAGGAAGGCCTTGTCGACCTTAGCCTGGGCGTCGAGGTAACTGCGGAAATCGACCAAAGCCAGATATGGGTCGCCGCCCTCGACAAGGGAATCGACCACTGGCGAAAGCGCGCCGGGCTGCTCCGGCGTAAACGTCTCGGAACGGAGCCAGTCGAGCAACGAGGCCAGCTCCGGATCCGCGGCGAGGACATCGTGCGGATTGTAACCGCGGGCCCACAGCGCCTCGACCTCTTGCACCTGGAGTCCGAAGATAAAAATATTCTCGTCGCCAACTTCCTCGGCGATTTCGACATTGGCGCCATCCAAGGTGCCGATCGTCACGGCCCCATTAAGGGCAAGTTTCATGTTACCCGTGCCTGATGCCTCCTTGCCGGCGGTTGAAATCTGCTCCGAAAGGTCGGCGGCTGGGATGATGCGTTCCGCGAGCGAGACGCGATAGTCCGGAAGAAAGACGACCTTCAACAGGCCGCGGACGCGTTCGTCGGAATTGATGACCGCGGCGACGCGATTGATCGCATGGATGATATGCTTCGCGAGGGCATAGCCAGGCGCCGCTTTCGCACCGAAAATACAAACGCGCGGCGTGAAGTTACGGTTCGGCTCGTTCAGGATGCGGCGGTATAAGTACAAGATGTGAAGCAGGTTCAGGTGCTGGCGCTTGTATTCATGCAGACGCTTGATCTGGACATCGAACAGGGCATCCGGCGAAACCTCTACTCCGACCAATTCTTTGATGCGGGCGGCCAAGCGTACCTTATTCTCGCGCTTGATCGCGAGGAAACGCTCCTGAAACGCCGGGCGATCGGCCAGAGCATCGAGTTTGCGCAGGCGGCCGAGATCAGCTTCCCAGCCCTTCCCTGCCACCTCGTCGCACAAGGCACCGAGAGCGGGATTGCAACCGCGCACCCAGCGCCGCGGGGTGACGCCGTTGGTCACATTGACGAACTTGCCCTTCCAGAGCTCATTGAAGCCCGGGAAAAGATTGGAACGGATTAGGCGGGTGTGCAGTTCGGCCACACCGTTAACATGATGTGAGCCGACTACGGCGAGATGCGCCATCCGCACACGTTTGGGGGAACCTTCCTGAATGATGGAGAGCTCGGCCTTACGGGCATCATCCCCGGGCCAATGGCTATCCACTTCCTCGAGGTGGCGGCGGTTGATTTCGTATACAATCTCGAGGTGGCGTGGCAGGACTTTCTCGAACAGCGGCACCGACCAGGTCTCCAGCGCCTCAGGCAGGAGGGTGTGGTTCGTGTAACTGAAAACGCGAGTACAGAGCCCCCAGGCTTCATCCCAGCACAGACGCTCATCATCGACCAACAGGCGCATCAGTTCAGCGACGGCGATGGAAGGATGCGTGTCGTTCAACTGGATGGCGACCTTCTCAGGCAGGCTATCCAGGCTCGAATTGAGACGGCGATGGCGGCGCAGGATATCCTGCAACGAGCAGGACACGAAGAAGATCTGCTGCACGAGACGCAACTCCTTGCCGCTTTCCGTACTGTCATTGGGGTAAAGCACCTTCGAAACCGTCTCGCTCGAATCACGCTCGCGCACCGCCTCGACATATCCCCCGCGATCGAAAGCCCGGAAATCGAACTCCGAAGCGGCCTTAGATTCCCAAAGCCGCAGAAAGTTCACGCTGCTCGCATTGAACCCGGCAATCGGGATATCCCAAGGCACCCCGAGCAAATTCTTGGTTTCCACCAACTCCGCCGAATGGTTACCTTTGTCATCCGTGCTGTGTTTCACCCGCCCATACAAAGGCACGCTGACGCGGAAGTTCGGACGGCGCACCAGCCACGGATTATTATTGGCCAACCAATTATCGGCGACCTCCACCTGGCGGCCCTGGACAAAAGTCTGTCGGAATAATCCGAATTCGTAATGAATGCCGTAACCGATGGCCGGGATGTCCATCGTCGCAAGCGAATCCAGGAAGCAGGCCGCCAGACGGCCGAGGCCACCATTACCTAAGCCCATGTCCGCCTCTTCATCTGCGACGCTCTCCAGATCCTGGCCAAGTTCGGACAAGGCGGCCGAGGCCACGTCGCGCAGGCCCAGGTTCACGAGATTATTACTGAGCACCCGACCCATTAGGTATTCCAAGGAGAGGTAATAGACCCGGCGGACATTCTTACTGGAATGCTGAGCCTGCGTATCGATATAGCGTGCGAGCATCAGGTCACGTGCGGCCATGCAGGTCGCGGACCACCAATCGTTACGGGTAGCGGTCACCAAGTCGCGGGCGAAAGTACTCTTTAAATGCCTGACGATGGCATCACGAAACTCCGCCACCGGGGCGGCCGCGGCGGCCTTCGGCTTTACCGCGGCCTTGACCGACGGTTTCTTGGCCGGCTTTTTCGCCTTCAAAACCGGTAAGGACTTCTTCGCGGGCTTCTTCTTTTTCGGCATAATTGTCGGTTAGGACAATGGACCGTAAGCCACAAGCGAGCCAAAACCGCTTCAGCCCTGTGCCAGCTCGCGTAACTTGTTCAAATCCAGCTTACCCGTGCCTAAAATCGGGATGACGGGTACTTTCTTGAACACCTTGGGGATCCAAAGGTTGGCGAGACCTTCCGCGGCTAAGGCATTCCGGACCGATTCGACATCCAAGTCATCAACATGGAGCACGACCAATTGTTCGCCCTTGGCCGCTTCGGCGGCGCTGGAGACCGCGACCTTAACTTCCATGGAGCTGATCAGCCCGAGCACCTTACGCAGGGCATCCTCGACCGTACCGTGGGGAACCATTTCCCCGCCGATCTTCGAGAAGCGGGAAAGCCGACCGGCCAGGTGAAGGAAGCCGTCATCATCCATGCGGCCAAGATCACCCGTGCGATACCAACCATCCGGCGTCATGGCCTTGGCGGTCTGCTCGGCATCGAGATAACCCATGAAAATATTAGCCCCGCGCACCTCGAGCAGGCCAACCTGGTCGCTCGGCAGAACGGCTTCCGTCACCGGGTCGATGAAGCGAATGGCAACGCCGATGACCGGACGACCGACCGAACCACGCACCGTACCCACCCAGACGCCGCCAGGAGCTTCCTCGGGGTCCGAATGATTAGGCACATTGACCGAAAGCACCGGGCTCGTCTCCGTGATGCCATAACCTTCAAGAATCGGGGTCTCGAGCTTGTCGATGAACGCATCCACAAGGTCATTCGGGCATTTCTCGGCGCCGACGACTGCCCATTCGAGCGTCGCGAAGTCCGCGGCGTTACCACGGCGCACATAGGGTCGCAGGAACGTAGGCGTGCCGACCACCACCGTGACCTTCTCGTCTTTGATCGCCTTGACCGCGGCCGCTGAATCCAGTGGCGAAGGCAAGGTGACCAGACGCGGAGAACGGGAGAGGCAATACCAGAGACCGATGGTAAATCCGAAACTATGGAAGACCGGCAGGCTGCTCAGAAAAACCCCTTCCTCCGGGAGAATTTCCGCGTTTTCGATCTGGCGAAGATTGGCCAGTAGATTGCGGTGTGAAAGGCGGACGCCCTTCGGCTGGCCCGAACTTCCGCTGGTGAAAAGTAAGGCGGCCTCCTCGTCTCCGCCATGTCGCGGGAGTCCCATGCAGAACTTGAGCCATGAAGCCGGGAGGCTGCGGATCAGGGCCACGCGACATCCCAGATCAAAGCGAGAGTGCACCGCTAGAAAGTCCGCGACATCGAGCACCTGATTACCCCAAGGAAAGTCGGGCGAACGTTCCGAGAGTTTTGCACGGAACGCGCCGGCGGTAACCAAGAGATTCACCCCGGCCCGGCGGAGACAAGACTCGGCCTGCTCGCGGCCGAGCGAGAAATTAAGGTTCACCGGCACCTTGTCGGCCAGAACGCACCCGAGATTAGCAACCGTGGCGCCGATACCGGGCGGCAGCACGATGGCCACGCGCTTGGAATTCGTCCGCCGCTTCAGTTCGGCCGCGAAAGCCCAACTCAAAGCCAGCAGAGTCGAGGCGCTGAACTCCTTCCGGCCGGAGGCGAGGTCCACCATGGCGATGGAGCCGCCCTTCTGCGCCAGTCCGCGCACCATCTCCCGGCTGAGGTGCTTTTCCAGCGATGGACGCATGGAGAAAGCCTCGGCGGACAATTCAAGCAGACGCAGGCGGGTCTGCGCGCCCTCTTCCGCGGGAAATGGCTTGCCAATAACCACGCCGATCGGACGCGGGAAATGCTGGGGTAGCTTCCAGAAAAACTTGCCACCGCTAAAACTAAGGAACGAACCCCACATGCCATCGATGGCGATCGGCAGAATCGGCGCCCCACCTCGGCGGGCGATCAGTTCGAAGCCTTTGCGCAACTGCATGAGGCTGCCGTTACGGGTCAGGCTGCCTTCAGGGAAGATACAGACGACCTCGCCGCGCTTCAGCGCCTCGGCGGACTTGATGATGGCGTCCTTGGCCTTAGTTTCCGAAACTGGAATCGTGCCCATCATGCGGCACATGAACCCCAGGAACTTCTGACCTTCAAAACCTTCCCAGGAAAGGAAACGTACTGGGCGACGCGAAAGCACCCCCACGACGAGAACATCGGCGTAGGCGACGTGATTGGCGAGCACCAGGACCGGGCCGGATTCGGGGAAGTTTTCAACCCCACGGACACGCAGCTTATAAAAACACTTCAGGACCAGCATGCAGAAGGTCTGCATGGCGCAGTAGCCGAATGACATCGAAGAATGCCGGCGCGGCGCCCGCCAGGCCAACGCCAGAAGGAAGACCACAACCGCCAGGGCGAAGATCGACGCCATCGCGATAACCACGTAGAGCAGGATGGAAGTGAGGAAACTGAGGAGGGGCACGGCCACAGATTGCCCCTTGGAATTACTTGTGCAAGGACACTCTCGCGGGTTTCGGATTGACCCCTGCCGCTCGGTGCATGCCCTATATAGACCCCGATGCGCGACTACGTCCTCAGACGGTTGCTGCTTGTCCCACTGACCTTCGTGGGCATCACCCTTGTAGCATTCTCGTTTACACGCTTTGTACCGGGTGGCCCCATCGAGCAGGCGCTCGCCGAGCGTCAGCAGGCGGACCGGAAACGCAGTTCGGCCGCCCGCCCGAGCGGACCGGCCTCACCGGAAGAACTCGATAACCTCAAGCGACGCTACGGCTTCGACCGCCCCTTGCTCGAAGCCTATGCGATCTGGCTCGGCATCATGCCTGGACCAGCGGACTGGACCACGGTGCGTCTCGACAAGGGAGGCCAAGCGGAAGCAGAGGTCAGCGACGACCTCAAGCCCGGCCAGTCTTTCAAACTAGCGGTCAAACAACATGGCCAGTCTTTCTCCGTCCAAACCCTGGGCGGCCAAACGCGCGAACCTTGGCGAGCCAGCCTAGCCCCGCTTCCGGATGATCCCGAGCAGGCCCCACGCGTGCTGGTCTACCGTAAAGCTTACTCCGGACTCCTGCAGGGCCAGCTGGGCGATTCCACGGGGAGCGACAAACCTGTCTGGGACGAAATCAAGTCTCGCCTGCCGATCTCCGCGTGGTTCGGCGGATGGTCCCTACTGCTCGCCTACGCCGTCTCGATCCCCCTCGGCGTCGCCAAAGCCCTGCGTCGCGACGGCTGGTTCGACCGACTGTCCTCCCAGATACTTTTCGTCCTCTACTCCATTCCTGGATTCATCCTCGCGGTCGCGATGCTGCAGCTGCTTTGCTTCCAACTCGGTTGGTTCCCGACCAAGGGCTTCGACTGGAATCACCTCAGCTGGGCGGGCCGCTTTCACCACACCATTGTGCCTCTCGCCTGCGAGATGATCGGTGCTTTCACGGCCCTCACGCTCTTCACGCGCAACGGCCTGCTCGACAATCTGGCCGCCGACTACGTCCGCACCGCCAAGGCCAAAGGGCTCAGCCACCGCCGCGTCGTGTTCGTGCATGCGCTCCGCAACTCGCTCATTCCGCTAGCGGCAACCTTCGGAGGCAACCTGGGCTTCTTCCTGACAGGATCTTTCCTCATTGAGGTCACCTTCAACATCCCGGGACTCGGACTGCTGGGCTACGACTCACTGGTGCACCGCGATTTCCCGGTCTTCCTCGGCCTGCTCACCCTTTCCAGCCTCGCCATGTTGCTCGGCAACATCATCTCCGATCTCTGCGTCGCCGCCGTTGATCCGCGCATTCGGTTCGATAAACAATCATGAGCGTCGTCGACCCCATCACCCTCAAACGATTCCAGCGCTTCCGCGCGAACCGCATGGGCTGGTGGTCCTTGCTCACCCTGCTACTCGTCTCGTTCCTCGCACTGCTCGGCCCCCTGCTCGTCGGCAATCGACCCTTGGTGCTGCGTATCGACGGGCAGTGGCGCTTCCCAGTCTTCGCGGGCTTCATCTCCGGCACGGAGCTCGGACTGAAGAATGTCGCCGAACCTAATTATCGCCTGCTGGCCAGGGACCTCGCCGCCAATCAACGAGGATGGTTGCTCATGCCCCCGGTTCCTTTTGCCCCCGGCGAAGTCTGCGAAGTCATGCCCGACGTCAGCCAGGACCGCGAAGGACGCTGGTGCGATCCGCGTGGCGTCATCGCCGAAGGCCGCATCTTCACGCTCAACAACAAGGGGACGCGAAAACAGGTCTGGTCGGTCATCAACGGTCGGCTCAATGGCGATGCCCGCAAGTTCGAAGACGGTACCGGCGTGGCCCGCGCCAAGCTTTCCGCCGACAAGGTGGTCATGACTGTTCCGGAGAAGGATTCGACGGATTGGCAACCGCGCGGCGCCCTGTATACCTTGATTCCATCCCCTTGTCCGCCGGGGCTCGACGGACACTGGCTGGGCACGGATGAGTCGGGCCATGACATGATTGCCCGACTCTTCGGGGGCTTCCGCATCCTGCTACTGGCGGCCATGATCTACCTTCCGGCTGTCTATGCCGTCGGCCTGATTCTCGGTGCATCCATGGGCTACTTCGGCGGCTGGTTCGACATGTTCTGGCAACGCGCGATGGAGATCTGGTCAAACATCCCCTTCCTTTACGCCGTCATCTTCTTAGCAAGCCTGCTCGAGCCATCCCTGGCCATCCTGATCTTGATCTTGGTCGCCTTCTCGTGGATCGGACTCGCCCAGCAGCTACGTGCTTCGGCCTACCAGGTTTCCGCGCGCGATTACGTGACCGCCTCGAAGGCGCTCGGTGCGGGGCACGCGCGCATCATCTGGCGGCACATCTTGCCCAACTGCGCGACGGTCATCCTCACCACCCTGCCCTTCAGCCTGCATGGGCTCGTCTTCTCCCTCTCCGCCCTCGACTACCTCGGCTTCGGCCTGCCGCCGACTGAGCCATCATGGGGCGACCTGCTGCACCAGGCCAAGGAAAACTGGAACGCCTGGTGGATTCTCGGCCCCTCGCTTTTCGCCCTCGTCGCCACCATGGTCATGATCAACTCAGTCGGGGAAGCGCTCCAGGACGCCTTCGACCTTCGTCGCGCCCAACGATGAAAACTTTCTTCACATTCCTCGCGCTAATGGGCGTCGCCCAGGCGGAGACCTACCAGGACCCCAAGGCCGCCGCCTATTACGCCGAGCACAAGGAGTTCTTCCACTTTGCCGCACCCGGCGACCTGCCGAAGAATCTGGTCTGGCATGACGGTGCGGAGCAGAAGGAATTCGCGGAGCCGCGAGCCATCCGCGGCGGTAACCTCCGGCAGTTCACTGCATCGACCCCGCCCACGATGCGCCGCGTGGGCCCCAACGCCAACAACGGGTTCCGCGGCGAGCTTTACGACAACAACGATTTCGGATTACTGGCCGCCCACCCCAACACCGACGAACCCATCCCGGCGCTCGCCCTGCAGTGGGCGATGTCGGCCGATGAGATGACCGCCTATTTCCGACTCGATCCGAACGCGAAATTCACGGATGGGCAACCCATCACCGCGGACGACTACTTCTTCGCGTTTTATTTCTACCGCTCCCCGTGGATCAACGCCGAGTGGTATGTAGATTATTACACTCGAGAATGGGGCGGTATCACCAAGTTCGACGACCATACCATCGCCGTCCAAGCTCCCCGCAAGCGACCACAGCAACTGGAGAACCTCGGCGAGCTGCGCCCGATTCCCCGCAACTTCCTCAAGGAATTCGGCCCCAACTACGAAAAGCTCTACAACGATCGCTTCCAGCCGACCACCGGACCATACTTCGTGAGCAAGGAAGGCTTCCAGCGTGAGAAATCCGTGACCTTGACCCGCGTGGCGGATTGGTGGGGCGACCGTCGCAAGTTCTACCGCTATCGCTATAATCCCGACGTCATTGAGTATACCGTCATCCGCGAAATCGATAGCGCCTACGAATCGCTCCTCGCCGGCGAGATCGACTTCATGTCCATCGGCATGCCGCGCTACTGGTACGGTACCAACGAGAAGAAAGCGTACCTCAACGGCTACGTCACGAAGGTCCAGTTCTTCAACGACATCCCGCGCCCGCCCTACGGCCTCTACATCAACACCCAGAAACCCCTGCTAAGCGATATCAATGTCCGCCGCGGCCTGCAGCATGCGACCGATTTCCAACGCGTCATCGAAGGATTTTATCGCGGTGACTACGAACGCCTCAATCAGTTCAGCGAAGGGCTGGGCAAATACACCGACCCCGCCATCCGCGCCCGCCAATACTCACCCGAACTCGCCCGGGCCGCCTTCGCCAAGGCCGGCTTCACTCATGCCGGTGACGATGGGATTCTGGTGAACACGGCGGGCGAACGTCTATCCTTCCGACTCACTTTTGATAATTCCGATCGTCGAAAATATCTCGCCACGCTCGTCGAGTCCGCCCGTCGCTGTGGTCTCGAATATCGCCCGGAGACGCTCGAGCATACGACCATGTACCGCAAGGTCATGGAGAAGAATCACGATATCGCGTTCTGGGCCTGGTCGGTCTCGAGCCGGCTGCCGGCGCTCTGGGAATCGCATCACGGAGACAACGCTGTCGATAAACTGGCCGACGGGCGAAAAGTCCCCAAACGCCAGACCAATAATATCACCGGGATCGATGACCCCGAACTCTCGAAGTTGATCGACCAGTTCCGCGCCTCGACGGATGAGAATGAAATGATCGGGCTCTCCCACCAGATGCAACGCCACATCCATGATAACGCCGACTTCATCCCCGGCTTCCGCGTGCCAGGCTACCGGCTGGCGCACTGGGGCTGGGTCAAGTTTCCGGAAGGATTCGACGTCAAGTCTGCCGAGGACCCACAGAGTTTCGGCCTCTTCTGGCTCGACCCCAAGCAACGCGAGACCGACCTCAAAGATTTCCGTGCCGGCAAAGTACGCGGCGGACCGAAGACATTGATCGAAGATCGCTGGCGGACCGAATGAGTGCGTTCTTCCTTCCCCTCACCCCTGCCCTGACCTAACGTGTCGCCCATGTCCGCCGAGCCCCTCCTGAAAGTACAGGACCTCTGCATCACCTTCCACGCCGGTGACCGAGCGACCGTCGCCGCCCAGGATGTCAGCTTCTCCATCGCGGCCGGCGAAGTCCTCGCCGTCGTTGGAGAATCCGGCTCCGGCAAATCGGTCTCCGCCCTGGCGCTCACCCGCCTCCTCCCGCCCGCCCCGACCTGCACCGTGACTGGATCCGTCACGCTTGGCGGCGTCAACCTGCTCGCGCTCCCCGAGGACAAGCTCGCTCAGGTGCGCGGCGGTGCCATCGCCTACATCTTCCAAGAGCCCGGGACCTCCCTCAATCCGGTCTACACCATCGGTTTCCAGATTGGCGAAGCCATTTCGCTGCATCGCCCTGAGGTCAAGGATGTCAAAGCCGAGATTCTGCGTGCCCTGCAGGAAGTACACATCAACGAGCCGGAGCGGGTCGCAAACCAATATCCGCACGAACTTTCCGGCGGCATGCAGCAGCGCGCGATGATCGCGATGGCGCTGGCCTGCAACCCGAAGATCCTCGTGGCCGACGAGCCCACCACCGCCCTCGACGTCACCATCCAGAAGGAGATCATGGATCTCCTGGCCCGATTGCGACGTGAACGCGGCATGAGCATCCTGCTGATTACCCATAACTTCGGCATTGTCGCCAACTTCGCCGATCAGGTGCAAGTGATGTGGAAAGGTCGCATCGTCGAGCATGGTCCGGTCAGCGAAATCATGCGCACACAGGCCCACCCCTACACCCGCGCGCTCATCGCCTGCATCCCGCGCCTCGGCCAGCGCCGCCGCCGCCTGACCACCCTGACCGACGAACTCAAGGTCTCCCCATGAGCGATTCCCCCAACCTTCTCGAAGTCCGCGGACTTTCCGTGCACTATCCCGGGCGCGCCAAGTGGTTCTTTCAAAAGGCCGCCCCGAAGAAAGCCGTGGACAATATTTCGTTTGTCGTCCCCAAGGGAAAGACCATCGGCTTAGTCGGCGAATCCGGCTCCGGCAAAACCACCACTGGTCGGGCAGTGGTGAAACTCGCACCGCTCACGGCCGGTCAGATAATTTACCAAGGTGTGGATATCGGCGGACTCTCCAACGCGGAGTTCCTCCCCTGGCGCAAGAAGATCCAGATGATTTTCCAGGATCCATATAACTCGCTCAACCCGCGAGCAGACATCTTGAGTATCCTTTCCGAGCCGCTCGAAATCCACTTCCCGGAGATGACGCGCGCCGACCGCGAGGCCCGCTGCGCCGAACTCCTTCGCAGCGTGCAACTTCCGGCCGAGCACCTCCGCCGTCACCCTCATGAATTTTCGGGCGGACAGCGCCAGCGCATCGGCATTGCCCGCGCCTTGGCCGTGCAGCCCGAGCTAATCATCTGCGACGAACCTGTCTCAGCCCTCGACGTGTCTGTGCAGGCGGAAGTCGTCAACCTCCTGCAAGACCTCCAGGAACAGCTCGGCCTCACGTACCTCTTTATCGCCCACGACCTCGCGGTGGTGGAACATGTCAGTGATCAGATTCTCGTGATGTCCAAGGGGCAGATTGTCGAGCGAGGCACCCCGGCAGAGATACTTGGCAACCCCCGCGAAGCCTACACGAAGACCCTGCTGGCCGCTGTGCCCCGGTTCTAATGTCCGTCGAGACAAAACCTACGAGCTCCGCCGTGCTCGACAGTACGACCCGCGGACTTGGTTGGCTGTTGCTCGGTATGGCCACATTCACCACTTGGGATCAATGGGCGATCTGGAGTACCAAGGAAGATTACGGCTTCGGCTATCTCGTCCCCTTCTTCTCCGGCTACGTGCTCTGGGAACGTTGGGATGAATTGAGAAGGCTCCTCGTGGGCACGCACTCCATTCCTTCCGCTGCCACCGCCAAGCCGGTCATCATCGCCGCGCAAGCCCTCGCCTTCGCCGCGCTCGCCACCTTCGGCCTCGGTGCGGCCGCCCGCGCCATCTTCGGAACGGGCATCGGGCCCACGCTGGCCATTTCCTTCGGGCTGACCGGCACGGCCCTGGCCCTGACATTCTTATCTGTCCGCGGCCCTGAGGACACCGAAGCCACCGCCTACGCTCGGTGGAGCGGGGTCGGCCTAATGATTTTTCCGGCCGCCGTCTGGCTGATTTCCGGACCGTTTCTTTTCCTGGTCGACAATCAGATCAAGGGAGCCCTCCTGACTAACGTCACGGAAATCGTCTCAGGCATTCTCCGTGCCAGCGACGAGGCCATCCGCGTTAGCGGCAACACCATCATCTTCCCCAACGGCGATGCCGTCGGCGTCGCCGAAGCCTGTTCGGGCATCCGCTCGCTTTCCGCCTGCGTCTTCGCGGGAGCGTTTCTCGGAGCCGTCTTCCTCGAAGGCGGATTTCCCGGGGCGTTACTGCGCCGCATCGCAATGATCGCGCTCTCCGGACTCACCGCCATCTTGCTCAACATCGGCCGTAATACCTATCTCACCTTCCACGCCCTGCGCCACGGCTCGAAGTCACTTGAACGTGACTGGAATGGCATCGAGCACGGCCAGGCTGGTTTTTCGTCGTTCGGCACCATCCATGATTTGGCTGGCAATATCGCCATGATCGCCGCCTTGATCATTCTCGCCGCCTGCGTGCCCTTGCTCAACCGACTCGGCCGCCCGCGCACATCTCTTCCTGCCTGATGAAAATTCTTTTCGTGACGCCTGAACTCGCCCCTTGGTCCAAGGCAGGCGGTCTCGGCGATGCCACCGCCGCCCTCGGCAAAGCCTTAGCCGCCCAAGGACACGAGGTCCGCGCCGTGACACCCCTCTACGGCTCCGTGCCGGGGCGCGAGGGCATGGGTACGCTCATTGAAGCCCTGAAGGTCGATGTCGGTGGCGACCCCCGGAAAGCTGCGTGCCGAATTCGTACGCTGACCGTCAGCCCAGGCTTTGAAGCTTGGTTCGTCGAACATGAGGATTTTTACGGCTCCCGCGAGGTGTATCCCGTGCGCGAAGATGCTGGCGAGCGAGCGGCCTTCTACGGAAGAGCGGCACTGGATGCCTGCCTGACCACCAGCTGGATTCCCGACGTCGTACATTGCCACGATTGGACGGCGGGGCTGGTACCCGTCTTGCTGAATACCAAACTCCAGACTTCCGCGCTCGGGAGATGTGCCTCCGTGATCACGATTCACAATCTGCAGCATCAAGGCCTCTATCCGCGCCGAATCATGGCCTACCTAGGCTTGCCGGAGTTTCTGTGGAATCCGTTGGAATTAGAATGCCTGGGTGGACTTAATTTCCTTAAAGGCGGCATCCTGCACGCCCACCGCGTCATCACCGTCAGCCCGACCTATGCTCAGGAAATCCTGACACCTGCGTTTGGCTACGGCCTGGATGATATCGTGCGCCGCCGCGAGCGCGACTTGGTCGGCATCCTGAACGGAGTTGACCGCGACGAATGGAACCCCGAAGAAGATAAGCACATCGCCCGCAGCTTTTCATCAAAGATGCCCGCCGGTAAAGCCGACTGTAAAGCCGCCCTCCTGCGCGAACTTAACCTCGCGACGGACCGCAACCTACCAGTGTTCGGGGTCGTCTCTCGCCTCTGGGACCAAAAAGGCCTCGACCTCGCCGTTCAGGTCCTCCCGAAGTTTCTACGCGAAGGCCGCCTGCAATTCGTCCTTCTCGGCAGCGGCGACGCCGCACTGGAGAATGAATTCCGCCGACTCGCCACGGACTTCCCCGAACTCTGTGCGGTGCGGATTGGCTACGACAACGGACTCTCGCACCGCATCGAAGCCGGCAGCGATTTCTTCCTCATGCCCAGCCGCTTCGAACCCTGCGGTCTGAACCAGATGTATTCCATGGCCTACGGCACCCTACCCGTCGTGAGAGCAACCGGCGGACTGGCCGACACGGTGCGCCCCTGGGATGGCAAGAAAGCTGGCACCGGTATCACATTTGAGCATGCCGACACCACGGGCATCGATTGGGCGCTGCAGAGAGCTCTGGATCTTTATCAGCAACCCAACGCGTACAAAGTTGTGCAGAAAACTGCCATGGAGACAGTGTTCAGCTGGTCGAAATCCGCCATCGCGCACCTCGCTTGCTACAAGTCTGCCTTAGACAGGTAAAAATCATCGAAGGAAGATTAAAAAAAGGCATCGAAGTCTGATTTTAGTCAGCACTTTGTTTAATTTTGTGTGCCATATATCAAACAGGCATAAATTCCGCACTTTGGCATAGAATAAGCATCAGCGATGTTGCCATGAAGCACACAACCATCGCCCTCCTCACCCTCACCGCTGCTGCCGGATCCGTCCGCGCCGCCGACGCCCCTGCCCCGGCGTTCACCACCACGGGCAACCTCGCCCTAACGAGTGATTACGTTTTCCGTGGTATCTCACAGACGGGAGGTAAGCTCGCCATCCAGGGCGGCTTCGATCTGACCAAGACCCCGATCAACGGACTCACCGCCGGCGTCTGGGCCTCCAGCCTGACCAACGGCACGGAAGTCGACCTCTACGCCAACTACGGTTTCAAGATCGGCGCCGTTGACGTCTCGGTCGGTTATATCGACTACACCTACACCGCCGCCAAGAACGGTGGTGAAGCCAACATCGCCGCCACCTACGCCGGTCTGACCCTCAAGGCCTCCCGCGGCGTCACCGGCACGCTGTCCGACTACTACTACGAAGCAAACTACAGCTACGACATCGCCGCCGTCAAGGGCCTCAACCTCGGCCTCCACTACGGTTCCGACAAGGCCAGCTCGAAGTACGACTATGCCGTCGCCCTGACCTACCCGGTCCTCGGTTTCGACGCCAGCGTCGCCTACAACAAACTCGAAGGCGCCGGCAGCATCACGGCCTTCACCGTCAAGAAGTCGTTCTAAGACTTCTGGTCATAACATCATAGCAAAAGGGGTGCTTTCCGGGAGGAGAGCACCCCTTCTTGTTTGTTAGGTTGAAAAAGAGAGGAAGTGGGTAATGTTGGGCACCTCCAATGATTGAGTCCGCCCGCAAACCCGACTGGCTCCGCGCCAAGCTCCCTAGCGGACCCGACTTCCTGGAGACCAAGAAGAATGTCGACGAGCATAAGCTCCATACGGTCTGCCAGTCGGCGCAGTGCCCCAACATGGGGGAATGCTGGTCCCGCGGCACGGCCACGGTGATGATCCTTGGCAACGTCTGCACCCGCTCCTGCACCTTCTGCGCGGTGCTCTCTGGGCGCCCCAGCGAACTCGACCTCGGCGAACCCGCCCGCGTAGCCGAATCCATCGCCCAGATGAAACTACGCCACGTGGTCATCACTTCCGTGGCCCGCGACGACCTTAAGGACGGGGGCGCCTCCGTGTGGGCTGCGACTATCCGCGCCACCCGTCATCGCAATCCGACGACCACCATCGAAGTCCTGCCCGCTGACTTCCGTGGCGAGCAAATCCACCTCGACACCCTGCTCGACGCTCGGCCCGACATTCTTAACCACAACCTCGAAACCGTCGAACGCCTGCAGCGCCCAGTCCGCAAGACCGCCCGCTACGAGCGCTCCTTCTGGGTACTCAAGCACGCCAAATCCCGCGACTTCGTGACCAAGACCGGTATCATGCTCGGTATCGGCGAGCGAAAGGAAGAAGTCGCGCAGCTCATCCACGATATCGCCGCCGCCCAGGTCGACATCCTCACAATCGGCCAATACCTCTCCCCCAGTAAGGAACACGCCCCCATCGATCGGTGGGTTCACCCCGATGAGTTCGCCGAATGGAAAGCCCTTGCGCTGGCAGCCGGCGTGAAGCACGTCGAATCCGGCCCCCTGGTCCGCTCCTCTTACAAGGCCGACGAACAAGTCACCAAGTTCAGCCTGATGGATCGCCGACAGCGACCCGCCCGCTAAGCCGTGGAAGGACTGCCTCCTGTCGATTTCCGCGCGGAGCTCAACGACGAGCAATACGCCGCGGTGACCTCGCCGCGCGGACCTGCGCTCGTGTTGGCCGGCGCCGGCTCCGGCAAGACCCGCACGCTGACCTACCGTGTCGCCTGGTTGCTCCACCAAGGCGCCAAGCCCTGGGACATCCTGCTCCTGACGTTCACGAACAAATCCGCCAAGGAAATGCTCGAGCGTGTCGAAGACCTCACCGGCGTCCCGCGTGGTCAGTTCTGGGGCGGAACCTTTCACTCCATCGGCCAGCGCATCCTGCGCCGCAACGCTGCCGTCGCCTCACGCTCACCGGACTTCACGATTCTCGATCAAAAGGAATCCGAACAGCTGTTTTCCGAGATCGTGAAATCGATCGACGGGTCGTTCATCAAGGACAAGACCAACCCGAAGGCCGCGGTCATCCTCGACGCCTATTCCCACGCCCGCAACACCCTGCGACCCTTGGAGGAAGTTCTCACCGAGCGTCTCGACTGGATGAAAGGCGGCCCGGAGAAACTTATGCAGTTCTGCACGAGTTACGAGGCGGCCAAGAAAGAACGCAACCTCTGCGACTTCGACGACCTGCTGAGCCTCTGGCTCTACGTCCTGGAGAACGACCCGGCCGCGCTCGCCCATTACCGCCAGCGCTTCCGCCACATCTTGGTGGATGAATTCCAGGACACGAACCGCCTGCAGAGCCGCATCATCGACCTGCTCGCCAGCGAACACCAGATCATGGCCGTCGGCGATGATGCTCAGTGCATCTACACCTGGCGCGGCGCGGACTGGGAGAACATCGTCGCCTTCCCGAACCGCCACCCCGGGACGCTGATTCATACGATTGATACGAATTACCGCTCCACCCCGGAGATCTTGGCCTTCGCAAACGAGATCCTCAGCCACCGCCCCAAGATCGAAGGGTTCGACCGCCGCCTGAAAGCCGTCCGCACCCGCGGACCGCAGCCGACTGTCTTCACGGTCGGAGACACCTCGCAGCAGGCTAAACTCGTCGGCCGCAAGATTCTCCAGTTACATCAGGACGGGCATGCACTTGCCGACATCCACGTCCTCTACCGTGCGCACTATCAATCGCTCGAACTGCAGATGGAGCTGAACGCGCTCGGCGTGCCCTTCGTCATCACGAGCGGCCACAAGTTCTTCGACCTTACGCACGTGAAGGACATTCTCGCGCATCTGCGGTTCGTCCACAATCCGCTGGACCAAGTCGCGCTCTCCCGCCTGCTCTGCCTGCTGCCCAAGGTCGGCCCGGTCGCCGCAGAGAAGATCAGCAAGGCTGCCCGCGAAGTTGATCAAGCCCAGGGGCGCGGCATGATTCGCGCCCTGCGTGATGACGCCGTGTTTCGCCGAGTCCCGGAATCCGCCAAGGATGACTTCAAGGACCTCACCATCACGCTTGAGGACATGCTCGAAGGCCTCGAAGCCGCCAAAGCCAAGCCCGGCCCCACCACCCCGGCCCCCGATCTTTTTGTCGCCGCTTCCGACGCTCATTCTATCAAGGTGGCTCGCACGCCAGCCGAAACCGTCCGCGTCTGCATCGAAGGATGGTATGGTGGCTTCATCAAGACAATCTTCCCCGACTGGAAGGATCGCGAACAAGACCTCCAAGGCCTGATTGGCTTCGCCTCAAAATTCGAAGACGTCGGCGACCTCGTCGCCCAAGTCGCCCTCCTGAATGGGGAATCCTCGGACAAGAAAGCCGAGCCTGAGGAGGACATGCTGCGCCTGACCACCATCCACCAGTCCAAGGGCCTGGAGTTCCCCATCGTCTTCCTGCTGGGAGTCGCTGACGGCCTACTCCCGCTGACGCGCGCCATCGATGAAGGCGATGTTGAAGAAGAGCGGAGACTCTTCTACGTCGCCTGCACCCGGGCCGAGAACATGTTGTTCCTTTTTGCCCCCCGCTTCGCCGTTTCAGGCGAAGGCTATCGCCCCTTGGACCCATGCCGTTTTCTGGAAGAAATGAGCCCGGATTGCTACGAATTGGCCGATTATGCCCATCGGCGGCTCTGAGTCGCTTATGACAGCCAGACGGGGGTAGGTGCTTGCCTTTACCTTGGGTGGGCATTTATGACTCCACGCAAACTTTCCACGCCATCGCCATGCCCAAGGTACTCGTCGCCGACAAGATCTCACCCACCGGAGTCGCCCTCCTCAAAGCCCAGCCGGGCTATGAGGTCGTCGAAGCCTACGGCTCCACCCCGGAACAGGTCCTGAACCTTGTCGTGGACGTGGACGCCATCTTGGTCCGCTCCGAGACCCAGATCACCCGCGAGGTCCTTGCCGCCGCCCAGCGCCTCGTCTGCGTCGGCCGCGCCGGCGTAGGTGTCGACAACATCGACGTCGATGCCGCCACCGAACGCGGCGTCATCGTGATGAACACCCCCTCGGGCAACACCATCGCAACCGCCGAACTGACTTTCACCCACCTCCTCTCATTGGCTCGCCCGGTACCGGAAGCCGTCCAGTCCATGCGCGAAGGCAAGTGGGACCGCAAATCCCTTTCCGGCTCCGAGCTCTTCGGCAAGACCCTCGGCGTACTCGGCCTCGGTCGCATCGGCGCCGAAGTTTCGAAGCGCGCCCTCGCCTTCGGCATGAAGGTGCTCGCCTACGATCCCTATCTGACCGAATCCCGCGCCAAGGCCCTGGGCGTCTCCATCGCCACCCTCGACGAAGTCTTCGCCCTCTCTGACTACATCACCGTCCACATGCCTCTCATCGAGAAGGGCAAACAGGGCGCGACCGAAGGCATGGTCGACGACGCCGCTTTCGCCAAGATGAAGAAAGGCGTGAAAATCGTGAACTGCGCCCGTGGCGGGATTGTCGATGAAGCCGCTCTCGCAGAAGCCCTGAAGTCAGGGCAGTGCGGCGGCTGCGGCTTTGACGTGTTCGTCGAAGAACCCCTCGCCAAGGATCACCCGCTCCGCTCCCTCCCGAAGGCGCACCTCTCCCCTCACCTCGGCGCCTCCACCGCCGAAGCCCAGGAAAACGTCGGCGTCGAAGTCGCGGAAGCCGCGATTACGGTCCTCGGCGGCGGCTCGCCCGCCAACGCGGTCAACCTCCCTTCCGTCGACTCTCAGACGCTCGCCGCCATCAAGCCTTTCCTCGCCCTCGCGCAGAAGCTCGGCTCCATCGCCCGTCAACTCGCCGCCCCGGGTCGGATAGAATCTCTCCGTCTCACCACCTTCGGCACAGGTTCCGACCAGGGTGCCAACGCGATTGCTCGCGCCATCCAGCGCGGCTACCTGCGCGGCATCGTGGAAGGCGTCACCGACGTGAATGCCCCAGGCAAGCTGAAGGCTCTCGGCGTTGAAGTGCAGACCGTCCGTTCATCCGCCGAGGCTGACTACAAGGAGCTCATTCTCGTCGAGGCCGTGCTCGCGGGCGGCAAGACCGTCTCCGTGGCTGGCACCGTCCTCGGTAAAGCCCAATCTCCTCGCATCGTTTCGATCAACGGCCGCACCCTCGAATTCATCCCCGAAGGCAAGTTGCTCCTCATCGAGAACCAGGACCAGCCTGGGATCATCGGCGCCCTCGGCAGCTTGCTCGCCAAGGAACGCGTGAATATCGCCAATATGGCCCTCAGCCGCACCGGCGGCTCGAATGCTCTCGCCGTCTACCAGCTCGACACGGCTCCGGGCGCCGCCGCCATCGCCGAAATCCTGCGCAATCCGGCGATCGTCAGTGCTAAGCTGCTCGAAGCGTAAGCGATGTTCGCGGCTATCGGAATTTTTGCCTTACTCGGCTACCTTATCGGTTCCGTCAACTTCGCCGTGCTTGTGGCGAAGAAGCACGGCATCGACATCCTGAAGGAAGGCTCCGGCAACCCAGGCGCGACGAACGTCAAACGCGTGCTTGGCAAAGGACCGGGAAACCTCGTCTTCGCCCTCGATGTCCTGAAGGGCTTCGTCGGCACCGGCCTGCCGCATCTCCTTCTCCGCATCGACCCGAGCCAGACCGCGATCAAAGATCTCTTCTTCGTAGTCTGCGTCGCCGGTTTCGTCGGCACGCTTCTCGGCCACTGCTTCTCCTGTTTCCTAAAGTTCAAAGGCGGCAAGGGCGTAGCCTCTACCATCGGCGGTCTACTCGTGCTCCTGCCTCTCCCGATTCTTATCGGCGCCGCCCTCTGGCTCATCGTCTTCGTCCTCTCCCGCTACGTCTCCCTGGCTTCGCTCGCCCTCGGAGTCTCACTGCCGGTGAGCTGTTTCTTCCTGAAACTCGGAGAGTCTCAGTTCTGGTTCGCCGCCGCCATTGCGGCCTTCAACCTCTGGACGCACCGTTCCAACATCGGGCGACTGCTGAACGGAACTGAAAATCGTTTCGTCAAAAAAGCCTAACATTTTCGCAATGACCGTCCCTCGCACCATCGGCATCGGCATCCTCGGCTTCGGCACCGTCGGCCAAGGCGTCTGGAAGCATCTGCATGAAAAGCAGACCGATCTCGAATCGCGCCTGGGCGTAAAGCTCGACCTCCGCAAGGCCTCCGTCCGCGACCTGAAGAAGAAGCGCACGGTCAAGATCGCCGCCTCTAAACTCACCAACAACCCGAACGATATCATCGACGACCCGAAGGTCCACGTGGTCTGCGAGCTCATCGGCGGAACCACCAAGGCCCGCGAACTCACCCTGCGTGCCCTCCGCCTCGGCAAGGTCGTCGTCTCCGCCAACAAGGCCCTGCTCTGCGAGCACGGCCCCGAGATCATGCAGGCCGTCCGCCAGCATGGCGGCCAGTTCCTCTTCGAAGCCAGCGTCGCCGGCGGCATTCCGATCATCAAAGCGATCCGCGAAGGCCTCGTCGCCAATCGTTTCGAACTCATCGTCGGTATTCTTAACGGCACCTGTAATCACATCCTCACCCGCATGGGCGAAGATGGTCTCTCCTTCGCAGACGCCCTCAAGGAAGCCCAGGAGTTGGGTTACGCGGAAGCCGACCCGACACTCGATGTCGACGGTATCGACGCCTTTCACAAGGCTTCGATTCTCGCCTGGCTGGCCCACGGCAAGTGGGCGCCCTCATCCCGCACGCTCGTTGAAGGCATCCGCAAGATCGGACCGGCGGATATCGACTTCGCTCGTCGCTTCGGTTTCGCCCTTAAGCACCTCGCCGTGATCCGCCGTGATTTCAAGGCCAACTGGATGACCGTCGGAGTCTATCCTTCCCTCGTCCCTAATCGCGATATCCTCGCCCGAGTCTCTGGCGTGAATAACGGCATCACCCTGCGTGGTGACGTCGTCGGCGCCACCACGCTCACCGGCCGCGGTGCCGGCGGTGATGCCACTGCCTCGGCGGTTATCGGCGACATCGTCGACGCCATCGCGGCCCTCACGGGCGCCATCCCGCAAGCCCTCTCCGCCGACGCCCTCAAGGCGCGCGAAAAGATCGGCCGCGGCCTGCGCATGGCGAACCTCGACGAGATAGTCTCGCCTTTCTACCTGCGACTCTCGTTGCTCGATAAGGCCGGCGTCTCGGAAGGAATCTACCGCATCTTCTCCAAGCACAAGGTCTCGATCGCCCGCGTGATTCAGTATGAACACCCCAACCAAGGTCGCGGCACGGTCACGCTTTCAACCTATCCGGTCAGCGAAAGCAAGATGTCCGCAGTCTTGACAGAATTGCGCCGCCTCAAGACGGTGCTCGAGGAGCCCGTCGTGCTCCGCATCTTCTCTCCCGAATCCTGATCCTCCGGTGGCCCTCATTGTCCAGAAATACGGCGGAACTTCCGTCGGAAACGTCGACCGTATCCAGAATGTGGCGGCGAAAATCAAAGAACAGTGGTCCAAGGGAAATCGCTTGGTCGTCGTGGTCTCCGCCCGCAGCGGCGTCACCAACGACCTCATCGCCCGGGCCAAAGCCCTCTCCAAACTCCCGGATGAACGTGAGATGGACGTGCTGATGACCGTCGGCGAACAAGAAACCATTGCCCTGACCGTCATGGCGCTCCACGCCATCGGCGTGCCCGCCGTCTCCCGGACCGGGGCCCAGGCCGGCATCTTTACGGACGACATCCACACCCGCGCCCGCATCACCCGCATCACCGGCGGAGACCTGTTACAGCGACTGGACGAGGGCAAAGTCGTCGTCGTCGCCGGCTTCCAAGGCTGCACCGACGCCGGCGAAGTCACCACGCTGGGCCGCGGAGGCTCCGACCTCACCGCCATCGCGGTCGCAGCCTCCATCAAAGCGGACCTTTGCCAGATCTTCACCGACGTCGACGGCGTCTATACCGCCGATCCGCGGATCGTCCTCTCGGCCAGCAAGCTCCATGAAATCTCCTACGAGGAGATGCTCGAACTCGCCTCAAGCGGCTCCAAGGTGATGCAATCTCGCTCCGTCGAGTTCGCCCAGAAATATAACGTACCGTTCGAGGTGCGCTCCTCCTTTAACGACCAACCTGGAACCATCGTGAAAGCCATCGACAAAACCCTCGAAGACGCGGCCATCGCCGGCGTCGCCCTCGACCGCCTGCAGACCCGTGTGACGGTCAACGACCTCCCGGACAACCCGCAGGCTCTCTCCGCCCTCTTCGATGACCTCGGCGAAGCCGGCCTCAGCGTCGACATGATCATCAAGAACCTTGGCAAGGACGGCAAAGCCAACCTGACCTTCTCGGTGACCACCGACCAATACTCCCGCGTCGAAGCCGTCGTCGGCCAGACCCTCAAGAAGCTCGGCTCGGGCTCCGTCCGTTCCGCCGGTGAAATCTCCAAGCTCTCCATCGTGGGCGTCGGCATGATCTCCCACCCCGGCGTCGCTGGCACTCTCTTCAAGGCCCTCGCCTCCGTCGGTATCAACAGCGAGCTCATCACGACCTCCGAGATCAAGATTTCCGTCGCACTGGAGCCCGCCAAGGCTGACGCCGCGGTCCGGGCCGTGCATACGGCGTTCGGTCTGGACAAGGCCTAAGTCGGCACTCGCCTCTTGCCCGCCGCGCCGTGCCGACCATAGTCGGGCTGATGCTGCGGTTCACTCTGGCCATCCTCCTGCCCCTTGCCGGCTTCCTGCCGTCCTTGGGTGTTGGTCAGGATTTACCGCCCAACATCATCAGCACGAATGCCGCCGTGTCCGCCGGCCAGACACCCGAACGCCGGACCGAACTTAACCTCGCCGAACAAGCGCTTGCCGCCGGCCTTTCCTCCACGGCGACTGATCTCTATACGCTGGTATTAGCTGACCCTAAATTAAACGAGACGGATCGCGAAAAAGCCGGGCTCGGACTTACCGCCGCCTTGATCGAACGTGCTCGGACCGCCGAAGCGGGCACCGCCCTCAAGACCCTGCCTAAGTCTGCCCGCAAAACATTGCGCGAAGGCCTCATCGCGCTGCTCGAAAACAACACCACTGCTGCCAAGGCCTTTGCCAGCAGCCTAGACCTTGCCGGCCTTCCGCCGCACGAAATCGCCTGGGGGCACGCCCTCCGCTGGACCGTAGCCGCGGCTGAGAACGACAATCTCACCGTCAATCAGAGCATCGAGGCGATCACTCGCACGGCCGTCTCCGAAGAACAACGCCAACGCATCGAGGTGCTGGGCTATCGTGCCTCCATCGTCGCCGGTCAGGTGGAAGACCGGACGCTCAATGCTCTCCGTGAACTCGCCGCGGCCGCCCAAGGCACTCCGCTGGCTTTCGCCTACGCCCGCAACCTGGCACTCGCCGAAGCCCATAAAGGAAATCTCAAAAACGCGGCCGAGGCGCTGGCCAAAGCCGGTCAGCTTTCTCCCGCCCGTCAGGCTGAATCTGACCTCCTGGCGGGACTCATCCTCGGATCGAACACCTCGGAAGGACGTCAAAAACTCAAAGATGCCGCCAAGAACCCGGCCAATACCGCCGTACGCCTCACCGCGTTACGCGCCCTCGTCGCCGCCGCCTCACCGCCAGCCAAGACCAATTCGCTCAATGATCCCAGCGACTATAAAGCCATCGCCAATGAAGTGAACGACTTTCTCCTCCGTCGCAACCCAGGTCAGCTCTCCTATTTCTGTCCGCGTGACATCAAGGTACTCGACGCAATTCATCTCGCCCGCGCCCAGTTGATGCTCTTCGCCGGTAATCGCGAAAAAGCCCGCCAAGCAGCCGAGGACCTCCTCAAAGACGTCCCCGCCAGCCCGCTGGCGCGTGAAGCCACCCGCACGCTCGCCATCGCAACCTGGGGCGACGGCTCCTATCGTCTCGCCGCCACCCACCTGACCACTTTGGCGGAGAGCAGCGTAAACCCTGAACGCGCCCAGCTCCGTATCGCCGCCGCCGATTGCCTCTTCCTTGCGAAGGATTTTGTGCTAGCCGAGAAAGCCTACGCGACCCTGCAAAAAGACGCCGCCGACACCAAGATCGCCGAGGACGCCTTCCATCAACGCATTCTTTGTCTACTCGAAACCAATGATGACTTCACGACCTGGAGTCGCACCTGCGATGTCATCGAAGAGATGAGTCGCTCTAACCGCACCAGCACCCACAAACCCATCTGGAGCGCAATCTGGAACCTGGTGGAGGACGCCCGAAAAGCCAATCGCCCGGCCGACGCTGACAAACTCCTGACGCGCCTCGCACCCCTAACGGTTGGAACGGATCTTGAGTTCTCCCTGCGCTTTGACTGGCAGCGTGCCCTGATCGCCATCGCCAATAACAAATCAACGCAAGCGGCGCAGTTCGCCGACCAAATCATTGACCGGTTAAAAAACCTGCCAGCCAACGAGCCCATGCTCAAATCCGCCCCGGAGTTAAGCGGCTACGCCGCCTTACTCAAGGCACGCACCGCCCTCGACGCCGGCTCCCCCGCCAAAGGACTCGCAGAACTGATTGCCCTGCGGAAGAAGTTCGGCAAAGTTCCCGCCGCGGCCGCATCCTATCTCATCGAGGGACGGCATCATGCCTCAAAGCAAGACCACGCCGAAGCGCAGGCATGCTTTGAATCGCTAGCCAAGGAGTTCCAAGATGAACCCGCGCTCGCGGAATTCGCCGCGCTCGGCCTTTATGAGGCCGCCGAAGAAGCCGCCGCCCAGGCCACCCATGACGGCGAGGCGAAACTCAAGGATGCCATCGAGCTCTTGGAGCGATTCACCGATAAGTATCCACTGAATCCGCTCATCTTTCGCGTCGCCCTTCGTCGCGCGGAGATTCTCCGCTCCCTTGGACAGTTCGACAAAGCTTTGCTGGTCCTCGAGAACCTCATCCGCGAAAAACCCGCCGACCCTTCCCGCCCGCAAGCCGAGATGGCCAAAGCGGACGCGCTGTTTGGTCTCGCCGAACTTCGCCGCGACCTCAACGGACAACTTTCTCGCCAGCGGGTTGGCCGGGCCGCCGACGCCTATGAACGCATCGCCGAAGCCTCCTGGGCCAAGGACTCGCCGGAGATCAGCACCGAGGCCTGGTATAAATGGGCGGTCGCGCTAATTGAACGCGCCAAGACCGAAGCCGTGATCGAAGCCAAGGTCACCCGACTGGAAGCACGCAAGGTGCTCATCCGCACCTTCGGCATCCTTCGCGGGCCCGCCGCCGCCAGCCCCACCGAGGGCGCCCAGAAACTGTCCTCCGAAGGCCGCCTCTGGCTGGCCCGCTCGATTCTCCTGATGGGCGAGATCTGCGAACAAGACGGCGACCGCGAAGAAGCTATTGCCGCTTATAAGACCATTACCGAAGCAAACCGCGGACTCCCCGCCGACCAGCCTTGCCTGACCGGACAAGCCACGGCCGAAAGCAAACTTGCGAGCCTCCGCAATTCGTCGTCCAATCCCGCCAAGCCCCAATGAGAGACTTCACCTTCCCCTTCGATGCGGGCCCCTTTGTCTGGTTATTGCTCATCCTAGCGTTCATCGCCTTGGTCTTCGTCGTTGAGCGCGCCATGTTCCTGCACCGCGGTCTCGTCCTCTCCTCCGACTTCATCGAAGGGGTCCGCAATAATCTTCGCGCCGGGCGCCCCCTCGAGGCGCTCGCCGCCTGCGAAGAATCCCCGGGGCCGGTTCCCCGCGTGGTCAAAGCCGCCCTTCTTCGTTCTGCCAGCGGCGAAGAAGCCATGCGCGCCTCCGCCACCGAAGCTGCCCTGCTCGAACTCCCCGTCCTTGAACGCCGCTTAGGCACGATCTCCGCCATTGGCCGCGTCGCGCCGTTGCTCGGCCTTGCCGGGGCGGTCTTCTCCGGATTCCACCTCGCGACGTCTTTGCGCGACGGCAGCGTCTACGCCGCCGCGGACCACCTGTTGCTCGACGTCCAGGCCGCCCTCGCCACCGCGGGCTTCGCCCTTGTCATCGCGGCGGGTTGCTCGATGGCCCACCATTTCCTCGTCGGCCGCGTACGCTCCATCGTCACCGAGATGGAAATCGCCGCACACTCGATCATCACCTTCGTCCGCCACGAGCTTCCCGAAGAGAAACCCAAGTCTTCTTGAAAATGCAGACGCCGCTCGGAGTCCTGGCCAAGGTACGACCCACGGAACGTGGCATTGATTTCGTACCCATGGCGCTGACGTTCGTGTGTGCGGCCCTGATTTACGTCCTCTCCTCGCAATTCGTCTTCGCCCCGGGATTATACGTCGGCTTCGACAAACGTCCCGGAGCAGTTTCACGCAATCTCAAGACCCCGATCAGCACCGTCGGAGACCTCGCTCGAACCTCGCTGACGGTCACCCTGCTGTCCGCCCGCGGTGCTGGCGTCTTTGTCGTGGCGGGACGCGTCGTCGACCGGACGGATCTCAGCACTGAATTAAGACGCGTAGCCGCAGCCGGCGGCGCAGGTCGTCCTTTGTTAATCAAGGCCGACGCCGCCCTGACGATGCAGAGTTTCCTCGAAGTCTGTGAGATGGCCCGCAAAGCCGGCTTCCCCGGTGTGCTGGTCGCGGCGGACGAACGCTGATTCACGGTTGCCAGAGGTCGGGAAGGTCCGACATTCTGCGGCCAAGTGTCGACCCCCGCGCCCATCCCGCCTATCAATCCTGTGCCCCCCAGGCACATTGGGATTATCATGGACGGCAATGGTCGCTGGGCGGCCGCCAAGGGCCTGCCCCGACTGGAAGGTCATCGTCGCGGGGCGGAAAGACTGATCGAAACCATCGATTCCTGCATCGACCTTGGCGTGAACACCCTGACGGTCTTTGCGTTCTCAGCGGAAAACTGGAAACGCCCGCCCGAGGAAGTCAGCGGCCTTTTCAAACTGGGTGAATGGATCCTCCGCGCGCACCTCGCCCGGCTCGAACGTCGCAACGTCCGCCTGCGGGTCATCGGCGAACTCGCCGCCCTGCCCGAATTCGTCCGCAAGCCGCTGGAAGAAGTCATCGAGTCGAGCCGTAACAACACTGCCTTCAATCTCGTCGTCGCGCTCAATTATGGAGCCCGACAGGAAATCGTCAGCGCCGCCAAGGCCATCGCGGCCGACGCGGCCACCGGAAAGATTAGCGCGGACGACGTCAGCTGGTCGGTGCTTGAATCACACCTCCAGACCGCCGGGATGCCGGACCCCGACCTCATCATCCGCACCTCCGGCGAATTCCGCCTAAGCAATTTCCTGCTGCTACAATCTGCCTACGCTGAGATTGTCTTCGCGTCCGTCTTCTGGCCGGACTTCACCAAAGATCAGCTGCAGCTGGCCCTGGCCGAATACTCCAAACGTGAACGCCGCTACGGCATGACGCACGAACAGGTGCAGACCACCCAGCCATGAAAGATCGCGCCCTCAGCACCATCGGCCTCTGGGTCGTCGTGGGACTCGTGATCTGGGTCGGCGGATTCTTCTCTGTAGCCGAACAATCCGCCTTCGGCCTGCTCGCCATTCTCGTCTGCGCTGCCCAATACGAATTCTATCAACTCGTGCGCAAAATTGAAGGTGTCGGCCGACCGGACCTCACCGGCATCGTCGCCGGTTTTGCTTTGCTGTTCGGGCTATTCTTCCTCGCCGCGGAAGAAGCGCGCGCCAACTACCTCCTGCTCGGCGGAGCGGTCGCCTTCGGCGCCCACTTGCTTTCGCTTCTCAGGACACCTGGGCAGGTCCCCGTGTTGCTCCGCCGCTTCCCTACGCTTTACGGATTTGCCTATATCCCGTTCATGCTGGCCTCCTTGATCGCTATCGCGCGCATGAAAGACGGCCACTTGCTCACGGCAAAATCAGTCGGCCTATATTATGTCGTCTGGGTGTTCGTCGCCACGAAGTTCACGGACGTCGGCGGCCTGGTCTTCGGCGTCCCTTTCGGAAAACACAAGATAGCCCCAAACATCAGTCCGGCGAAGAGCTGGGAAGGCTGCGTCGGCGGCCTGGTCACTTCCGCCGCCGCTTCCGCGCTCTTTGCCTGGATTTGCACCGGGCCACTCGGACTGACCTTCATGATCCCGTGGAAGGCCGCGCTGCTCGCATTGCCGATCGCCGCCCTGAGCATTCCGTCCGACCTCGTTGAATCCGTCTTCAAGCGCTTAGCCGGGGCGAAAGATTCTGGCTCTACGATTCCTGGTATCGGTGGCGCCCTCGATCTCATCGACAGCATGGTCCTGACCGCCCCGGCGGCGCTGATCCTTCTCTCCTTCTGTCTGGAGTGGGCCAAGCGAGCAGGATGACCGAACCCTCGCCAGCCATCCATGTGCTGACGGGGCCGACGGCCGTCGGCAAGACGGAGTCAGCGCTGGTCTGGGCGGAGAAGCATGATGCCGAAATCCTTTCTTGTGACTCGGTCTGCGTTTATCGCGGCATGGATATCGGCGCGGCCAAGCCGACAACTGAAGAACAACGTCGCATCCGCCACCATGGCCTCGACCTGATCGAGCCCGACGCACGCTATTCCATTTCACAATACGTCGACATGGCTCGCGCAGCCATCGCCGCCGCCCATGGTCGCGGCAAGCGCATCCTCGTCACCGGCGGCAGCGGCTTCTACCTCGCCGCCTTCTTCGGTCCCGTCACGGATGAGCTAGAAATCCCGCAGGTCATCACCGACGAAGTACGCACCCTCCAGCGGCAGGGAATCGCCTCACTGCTCCTGAGATTGCGCGAGCTAGAAGGCCCCGCCCTGCCCGAGTGGCTCGACACCCAGAATCCGATCCGCGTAGCCAAAGCGCTGGAGCGCCGCCTCGCCTCCGGACGCACTCTGGACTCCCTACGGGATGAATTCCTCACCCGCCGCGGCCCTTTCGCCGAACACACCGTCAGTTTCGAACTACTGGAACGTCCCGACGAAGTGCTTAAGGCCAGGATATCCGCCCGGACGGCAACCATGCTTCGCACGGGGCTTCTCGAAGAGTCTGAACGGCTCCTGGCCCTGAATCTTGACCCCGAACTGACATCCTCACGTGCCGTGGGCTATCGGGCCGCCATGGACTGGCTGAGGGGCGGGAAACAAGTAGCCATGGCTGGCTTAGCTGAACGCATCAACCTGGACACTTGGGCCTTGGTTCGCAAACAGCGTAAGTGGTTCCGCAGGTTAGGATTAGCCAAAGATCCTGAATAAGGGCTTTTCACCCCGATTCCCCTCAAGCCAAGGCGGTTGATCTTAAAATTGGGTCATTTAAGCCATTTTATAGCCTCCATCCTTGCAACCCCCTGTTTTTTGACCAATTTCGGCACCACACCCCCTACTCACCCTAAACCATGCCCCTAAAACTCGGCCAGCCTCTCCCTGAAATCTCCCTCAAGCAGAAGACCGACGCCGGACTGGTGGACGTCAACCTGCGCCGCAATGTCGGCAAGGGCAAAACGGTCATTCTTTTCGTACCCCTCGCCTTTACGGGCGTCTGCACTGAGGAGCTTTGCAAAGTCACGGGCCTCCTCGACGAGTACAAAAAGCTCGGAGCTGATGTGATCGCCATCTCCGTGGATTCGCCTTTCGCCCAGGAAGCTTGGGCCAAACAGGCCAACATCGGCCTCACGCTCGTCTCTGACTTCAACCGCGTCGCCCTCAAGGCCTTCAAGGTCAAGGATACCCGCGTTATTCCTGAAAAGACCGGCCTCCTCAACGTCGCCAAGCGCTCCGTCTTCGTCGCCGACAAAGCCGGCAACGTGATCCACTCCGAAGTGAAGCGCGATCCGGCCTCGATGCCGAATTTCGCCAAGATCAAGAAGGCCGTCGAAGCCTAAGCGTTATTCAGGCTTATTTGAAGGCGGTCGGGCTTGCCCCGACCGCCTTCTTTGCTTTTGGCTCATAGCCCGACCGGCACCTTCCGGACGATACACCTTATCCCACCACCGACCATGGCCCTCCAAGACCCCTTCAAAGCCCTCCGCCCGTTTTCTGCTGGCGGCAAATCCGGGCAAATCTACTCCGTGCCCGCCCTTGAACAGGTTGGCCTCGGTAAAATCTCGCGCCTCCCGGTTTCCATCCGCCTCGTCCTCGAATCCGTGCTGCGTAACTGCGACGGCATCGCCGTCACCGAGAACGATGTGAAGACGCTCGCCGCGTGGAATGCCGCCAAACCCGTCGACACGGAAATTCCCTTCGTCGTCGCGCGCATCGTGTTGCAGGACTTCACCGGCGTCCCTTTGCTCGTCGACCTCGCCGCCATGCGCGAAGCGGTCGCGAAGCTCGGCAAAGATTCTTCCGTCATCGAACCGCTCGTCCCCGTCGACCTCGTCGTCGATCACTCGGTGCAGGTCGACCGAGCCGGCACCGCTTCTTCGTTCCTCGAGAACCTGCGCCAGGAATTCGGCCGCAACACGGAACGTTACGAATTCCTTAAGTGGGGTATGCAGGCTTTCAAGACCTTCGGCGTCGTCCCTCCCGCGATCGGCATCGTCCACCAGGTCAACCTCGAGTTTCTCGCGAAACTGGTCTTCCAGAAAGACGGCGTCTTCTACCCCGACACCCTCGTGGGCACAGACTCTCACACCACAATGATCAACGGTATCGGCGTCGTGGGCTGGGGCGTGGGCGGCATTGAAGCCGAAGCGGGCATGCTCGGACAGCCCGTCTACTTCCAGACGCCGGAAGTCATCGGTGTTAATCTCACCGGCCGCCTCCGCGAGGGCGTCACGGCGACCGACCTCACCCTTCGCCTCACGGAAATCCTCCGCAAGGCCAAGGTCGTCGGCAAGTTCGTCGAGTTCTACGGCGAAGGCACCGAGGCCCTCTCGCTCGCCGATCGCGCCACGATCGCCAACATGGCCCCGGAATACGGCGCCACGATGGGCTTCTTCCCGGTCGACGATAAGTCGCTCGACTATCTCCGCCAGACGGGCCGCGACGAGTCGCACATCGAGCTGGTGAAGGAATATTACAAGGCTCAGGGCCTCTACGGCATCCCGAAGGCCGGCAGCATCGATTACACCCAGAACATCGATCTCGATATCAGCACGGTCGTTCCTTGCGTCTCCGGCCCGAAGCGCCCGCAGGACCGCATCGATCTCCCGAAGATCAAGGACACGTTCAACACGCTGTTCACTGCGCCGAAGGATAAGAACGGCTTCGGTATGGCCGCCACCGCCCGCGACGCCGCCGCGCCCGTCGGCAGCACGGGCCGTCAGCTCAAGCACGCTTCGGTCGTGATTGCTGCGATCACCTCGTGCACCAACACCTCAAATCCTTCCGTGATGGTAGCCGCCGGCCTCGTCGCCAAGAAGGCCGTTGAGAAAGGCCTGACGGTGAATCCGAATGTGAAATGCTCGCTGGCCCCTGGCTCCCGCGTGGTCACCGATTACCTCAACGAGATTCAACTCTCGGGCTACCTTGATCAGCTCGGCTTCAATCTCGTCGGCTACGGCTGCACGACCTGTATCGGTAACTCCGGTCCGCTCGACGCCGACATCGAAGGCGCCATCAAGAACGGCGACCTCGTCACGGCTTCCGTGCTCTCGGGTAACCGCAACTTCGAAGCCCGTGTCCACGGTGCGGTCCGCTCGAACTTCCTGATGTCACCGCCCCTCGTCGTGGCCTTCGCCCTCGCCGGTCGCGTCGACATCGATCTCGACAGCGAACCACTCGGCACAGGCAAGGATGGCAAGCCGGTCTTCCTCAAAGATGTCTGGCCCACCCAGGCCGAAGTCGCCGACCACGTCGCCCGCGGCCTCAAGCCCGAGATGTTCAAGTCGAAGTACGCCGCCGACTCGCTCGCCAACGCCACCGCCGAGTGGAAAGGCGTCCAAGGCGGCACGGGCGCACGCTTCAGCTGGAAGGAATCTTCCACGTACATCCAAGAGCCTCCGTTCTTCAAGGGCTTCTCCATGACGCCTCCTCCGGTGCCTGCCCTCACCAAGCTTCGCCCGATGGCAATCCTTGGCGATTCCGTCACGACCGACCACATCTCCCCTGCCGGCGCTTTCAAAGAAGAGACTCCTGCGGGTAAGTTCCTCCTCGCCGCGGGCGTGGCGAAAAAAGACTTCAACTCGTACGGCTCCCGTCGCGGTAACGATCGTATCATGACCCGCGGCACCTTCGCCAACACCCAGGTGAAGAACCTGATGGCCGAAGGCAAAGAAGGCGGCTTCACGAAAGTCCAACCCGAGGGTAAAATCGAGGCCATCTACGATGCCTGCCAGACCTACGCCCAGCGAGGGGAAGGCATGATTGTCTTCGGTGGTGTCGACTACGGCATGGGCTCGTCTCGCGACTGGGCCGCCAAGGGCACCGCCCTTCTCGGCATCCGCGCCGTGGTCGCGCAGTCCTTCGAGCGCATCCACCGCTCCAACCTCCTCGGCATGGGCGTGCTGCCCCTCGAGTTCGCCGACGGCAAGAACGCCGCCTCTTACAATCTCGATGGCACCGAGACCTTCGACCTCGAAGGCCTCTCTAGCCCGATCAAGCCGAAGACGCCGGTGACCCTCGTCATCCGCCGTGCCAACGGCACGGTCGACAAGGCCCCACTCATTGCGCGCATCGATACCGCCATCGAAGGCGAATACTACCGCCACGGCGGCATCCTGCCCTACGTCCTCCGCCAGATCCTGAAGTAAGGAATACGGTCGAACGCCAAGCAAAGCCCTCGGGATTATCCGAGGGCTTTTTATTTTCCTGGGACGACGAACTTGATTTCGGCGGTCTGGAATCCCGATTCCTGAGCCATCCGGAAGGAAATGGTGCCTTCTGAGGCGGACTTTGCCCGAAAAGTAAAAACACACAACATCGGTGCGCCAGGACGTGGGCCGCTCGGTATCACCTTCAATGGGTCAAAGTGAGGCATAGCCTCGTACTTGGACTGGCCCACCTGCTCCAAGCCAGGAGGAATCCCGTCGGCCGACCAGTATCGACCGGTGCTCGGGTTGCCAACCAAGGCGACTTCGAAAGTCTCACCCACGGCCACCTTTGCCGCCTGCTGGTAGGGTGCAAACAAGCGCATGGGCTGCTTAACTTCGGCCGTGAAAAGCACACAACAGAGAGACGCTAAATACAGCATCACCTCATTGAGACATAGCCCTGTGACCTGTCAAAACCCTAGGGTGCGGGACCGGGCGGGATTCCATCTTGCTCCAGCCATCCCAATCCCTAGTCCTTCTCCATGGAAATCGGCGTCATCAACGGCCCTAACCTCGACCGACTCGGTAAGCGCGAGCCGGAGGTCTATGGCACCCAGACGCTCGGCGACCTCGAAAAGCTGATCGAAAAACACGCCAAGGCCGCCGGCACGAAGACGCGCTTCTTCCAGTCCAACCACGAAGGCGAGATCATCGACACGATCGCGAAGTGGGCCGACAAGGGCGTGAAGTTCCTGGTGATTAACCCAGGAGGCCATACCCATGTCTCGGTCGCCCTGCGCGATTCGATCGCCGGCAGCGGGATGCGCGCGGTTGAGGTGCATATTTCCAATATCTACAAGCGGGAAGAGTTCCGCCACAAGTCCGTCACGGCCTCCGCCTGCGAAGGGGTAATCACCGGACTGGGCTTCGAAGGCTACCTGCTCGCGGTCGATTTCCTGGTCGCAAAAGCCGTGGCCAAGTCAGCTAAGGCCGCCAAGGCGAAGAAGAAATAAACTGGCTCAGACCTCAAAGCGGGCGAGGTTGCACTCTTTGCGTAGAGGCGTGCCGTCGCACAAGTAGGCGGCCATCTCCGCCGCCATGGCCGGAGCCCAGACGGAACCGCGCGGGCCCAGACCGTTGAAGAGATGCACGCGGCCCTGCGACGGATGCGTCCCCATGAAGGGATGGTTATCGGCCGTACAAGGGCGCACCCCGGCGACGTGGGCCAGGACCTCCGAACACACGGGGTGGCGGAAATAACCGCTAAACCTTGCCAGAAGTTTCGTCCGCTGAGCCTCGGTCGGCGTTTCATTCAATTCATCCCACGCCCAGTTCGTGCCGGTGCGCCAGCGGCCGCCTCCGAGAGGTAACGCCCAACCATCACGGTTCAGCACGAAGGGACGCTGCGGAGCGTCGGAAGCCAATGTCAGCGCCTCGCCCTTCGCGGGCTGCCATGGAAGGTATGTAAACGGACCGCGCTGGGATGACTTGTAGCCGTCGCAGTAAACCAGAGCCCCCGCGGCGACGTCCTTCCAGACAACTTTAGCCGGGAGCACCGCAACCTCCTCGGGTGCAAACAATTCCGTTCGATAAGCCCCCGCCGCCAACAAAGTGGCTTTAGTCTGCGAGAGAAGCATCGGCAGATCCACCCAGGCGCCACGCATCTGACAGCCGCCGAATTCATCGGTGAGCGATTCGTCCAACTGACCTTGAACATGGGTCAGACGCTCGACGAACGGCGCACAACTGGCGTCGTCGGCCCGCCCCAGACCCCGGAGGCGCTGCTCCTGATCGACGAACATCCGGTAGACCGAGGCTGCTCGAAACACGCCAAGTCCACCCAACTTGGATTGAGCGGTCGCGAATAAAGCCGGATACCCCCTCGTCAGGGTGAACCGACGGCCGGTCAAAGGAGTCATCAGGCCGGCGGCGACCTGCGAAGCAGCGGACTTCCAACCGTCGTCCACCACACAGACGGACCGGCCACGCTGTAGCAACTCCTTGGCGAGCAAGGAGCCCGCCAAGCCTTGGCCAATGATTAAAAAATCAACCTGCATCTCGGGTGAGACGCAGGTTGGAAGAAGCCCACCGGACTGGCGAGGGATATATCAGAAGCCGATCGAGTTCTTCGTGCCCTGCTTGGTCACGATTTTCTCCTCGGTCCAGACGGCGACACCGCGCTTCACCTCGACGAGGGTCAACTGGAAGATGTAGGAGTTCTGGCGGATGCTGCCAGCATTGGCGCGGTCTTCGAGAATCTTACCCTTCAGCACGTATTCAGCATGGGGTACGTTGGTAGCGGAGATGCCTGAAGCCGAGCGGGCCGCAGTGGCGATGGAATCGCTATCCAGGAGGGTCACCCGACCGGCATTCACGAGCTTCACGGTGATCTTGGAAAGAAGCAGTGCCGTATCAAAATTATTGGCGGTATCGTTTGTGATCATTCCGAGCTGGAGCACCGGAGCACCCTTGGAGAAAGCGGGCGAGTCCACCATGGAGAGGAGCATCTGAGAGCCGGCGGTGGCGAAATCCTGGATATTGACCTTATCCAAGCTGACCACCAAGTCGCGACCATTGGGGTCCTTGTAACTGGCAGGAGTGTCGCAACCCACGATCAGGGCGGCGCAGGCGAAGAGGAAGATTTTGTTCATGGGTGGGATTAGCGAGAGATGATCCGCAGGCGGCATTCCGCCGACGAGGATTTGAGCGCGACGGCAGTCACGGTGGTGATCGCGCCCGGCTCCAACGGAGTTGTGATCCAATTATCCTGGCGCTCGGTCACGGAACCGTCGGCGGCCAGCCATTCGAAGCTGATGTTAGCCGTCTGACCGAGATAGGAGCCGTTACGGAGGTCCCACTGCACGCGCGTGTAACCGCCATCGGTCTTGGACTTGCGGGCGGCGAGTAGCTCGATCTTGTTACCGAAACGATTATCCGTGATCTGCGGGGTGTAGCCGCCTTCGGGACGGGTCGTGACGTAGTTGACGGCATCGGGAGGAGTGAGACCACGCTCGATGCGATCGCCGGTCTGGATGATTGAGGTGCAACCGGTCAGCAGACCGAGGGCGAGGAGGAGGGAGAACTTCTTCATGGGACGAGAATAGTGCAGCGGAGGGTAATGGGGCTATGTTCTTTTGTAGATTTGATGCTTACAAGCAGAACCTTGCCCTCCGGCAGGGTCAGGTTCGCCTCAGGATGCCCAGGGACAATCAACTTTTGGCCAGGGCGGGCCTCAAGGCGAGCCACGGAGAAAGTCGCCGGCAGCAGGGACCAATTACGTAGGTCCGCCTTGGTCGACTTATAGGAATACAGACCGGTGCCGATCTTGGTCGCGAGCGACCAAAGCCCTGCGCCGGTGCCGCTATTCGGGCGATTTGCCGCCTGCTCGGAGGACTTATTGATGAGATAACTGGCCGTTGCTTTGACGGCCGCCGCGGTGAATGCCTGTGTTTTGATCCCTGGCAAAGCCGCCTCGAAATGCTTCGCAATCAACGCCTCCGTGCGACCCGCAGTGTCTAATGCGACATTCTTGCCGTCCAATTGTAACTTCAAATTATAACGCAGGCCAGAGGGCCGGAGGGCAGGCAAAGCGACCCCGACATAGGGAATGCGCGGAGCGACCACGAAGAGCGGGATGTCGACACGTTGCTCATGCCACTCTGGGCACATCCCCGTTTCGGCGACCACATACACCACCCTACCCGGCTCGCTGGTTGCTTCACAATCCTTCAGATCTTTTTCGAAAGCAGGATTATTGGCATTGAGATGCTTGGCGGCAAGAAGCTCCTTGCGGGCGCGCTCGCGATCAGAAGGTCCCTCGCCGAGACGCAGGAAGAACATTCCCTGCAGCCAATGACTGAAAGCGTCGTCGTAGGTACCGCCCGAAGTCAGGCCGTCGAGATCCTCCTGGATCATGCTCAACCCTTCCTTCGTCCGGGCGTCATGACTTGCCTTGGTCACGTCATATTTAGATTCCGACGGCTTGGCCGCCAGGTAAAGTTGACCGGAGCCGTAGCTTTCCTGCACAAAGCGTAATCGCGCCATGGAAACGCGGGCGGCGGCGGCATCGTGAAGCTCCAACAGGTTCAACGCCTGATAGGTCGAGGCATAGATACGGTCATACGGTTTGGCACGATATTCCTCGGCGTAACCATTGCTGAAGGCGGCCAGCGTGGAGCCGCTAATCGAAAACCCCGGCTTATCTTCTTCGGCCCGGAAAGCTGACTCCACCTCCTCGAGCACCCTAGCGCTCTCCCGGAGTTTACCCTGGGCGCGGAGAGCCACCGCCTCGTCCAACTTCCACACCAACGCATCCTTGGAAGAATCGGCACCGGCATCCTTGGCGATCTGCGCCGCGGTCTCGAATTCGGCCTCTTCCCCAAAAGCCCGCACCCGCGGATCTTTTTCCACGAACGTGGCGCAGCCCGTCAAGGCAAGCATGAGAATGGATAGGGACAGACGCACGGGCACAGGAGAGCCAGCCTAACCATGGGATATCACAAGTAAAGGTTACGCTCAGCCCAAACCCAGCCAGCGGGAGCCGACGTAAAGCCACAAAGGCGTGACCAACGGGCAACATAGCATCGTGATTACCGAGCAACGTAACGAGACCTGCACGTCCCCCTTGTAGAGTCCGACGATTAGAAAGGTGAAGATCCCGCAGGGCATGGCGGCCTGGACCAAGATCACCCGGCGAAGGGAGTCATCCGTAATGAAGCACCCCGCGACCCCCAGCAAGGCCAGCGGCATCACGACCCAGCGCACCGCCATGACTCCGAAAGATGCCGAGGCATCTGCCAGCATCCGGAACTGACCGATGTTCTCATGCAGGTAAACCCCGGTCAGCAAAGTGCCGATCGGAATCGCGCACTCACCAATATTATGGCAAAGGTCGGCCAGGAAACGGACCGGCATCGTGCCGCCGAGGCCGGCAAGATTCAGCGTCAGCGCCACGAATAACGCTACCGTCATCGGTTGCAGGAGGTTCCGGAGACCGCGGGCCAGCGAATCACCCGAGACCATCGCCACCCCGACCGTCCAGATTGCAGCCTCCACCCCGACGTTGTGCACGAGCAGTACGCCGACGACGTCATGATTGAAGAGCGCCGCCGTGACCGGAATACCTAGATATCCGAAATTATTAATACCGGCGGAGAACGCGAAGGATCGTCGCGCGACCCCGGCCTTCACCCCGAAAAGCGTCCCCACGGCCGTAGCCACGAGGAAGCCGACGATGATCATCAGAAAACCTGCGCCGACATACAGCAACGCCTTCGGGCCGGAGGAGATCAGCGGATTGTTGCTGACGCGCGACAGAATCATCGCCGGAAAGAAGACCCAGACGACAATCCGCATCAGCGGTTGACGTTCCTGGGGCCCGACCCAGCCGCGCCGCGCCAGGAACCAGCCCAGCGAAATCAGCAGGGCCAGGCGGGTGATGGCAAGCGCCAGATCGGCGGAGAAGACATTCATGGACAAGGCCAACTATCCCGAGCGCGACGCATGCGGAAAGAGTATTTTCGCGCCGAAGCGGTCGGCGGTTGGCGGTTAGCGGATAGGAAAAGACCTCACACCGCCAAACCCGAAACCTCAATAATCCCTTAACGCTCCCATATTCCTAACCTCTCCCCCTCCCTCTTTGGGGTTTATTCTTACCGCCAACCGCTACCACCCCTGCACCTAGCCGCCGCCCCCCCCTTGACTTCCCGGCGGAGGCGTGGATAATGAAAGCCGTTCCTTCTCAGTCGGATCCCGCAAATGACCGACGTCTCATTTCGGGGGTGTTCCGGATTCGATTCCCGCCAAGATATCGCGACGGCATGCAGAGGGTAGTTCGTAACCTCTTAAATCCAACGGGCAGCACTATAACTGCTAAAAACACCATCACGTTCGAGAACGACAACGTTCTCGCGCTCGCTGCCTAAGTACAGCGACGAGCCCCAGGGCGCGCCTGCAGTCCTGGATCAGCTCGGTTAACGTGGGCGATCCCCTCCTCTAGTTGTTATCTCCGGGGTAAGTGAGAATACAGATAGGTCGCACGGGTGCTCATCCCCAAACGCGATCGAGATCAATGATGAAGCTACGCATGTAGAAGTTACGACGTAAGGGTAGGAAGACGTGGGTTCGACTCCCACCACCTCCACCATTTGAGAAGGACTAGCCTGCGACCACCCGGTCGCAGGCTTTCTGCGTTGGCCTACTCCGCGTCGAGCTCGGCCAGACGCGACTTGACCATCGCCTTGAGCAGCGCCCGGTCCGGTTTCCAGTCCACCGGTATCTGGAAAAGATTCTGGCGCACCACATACTTCGTCAGCCGCGGCTTGAAGGCCTTGATGACGTGCGGGCTCCACGGCGCGAACGTCAGGTGCTTCGCGAAGGCCGCGACGCCGGCGACATACATCCCGTCGCGATGCAGCATGGGCACGTTCCAGGCGATCTTCGCCTGGAGTTCCGGAAAATCTTCGAGCAGGCCTTCGATTACCGCCCGCAAAGTCGCCGCCTTCACCGGATCCAAGGACGCCAGATAATCATCGACGGACTGGAAACGCGGCGAGGCCACTGGCGGAGAAAATTAGCGCTTCCGGTACACCTCGAGGCGGCAGTCGTAACCACCCAGGTCGACGGTGCGGCTGGACTCTAGGCGCAGCGTGGGGTCGACCGAGGACAAACGCAACGGATTGATAAAGACTAGTCGGCCATTCGGACGCAGGACTTCGGACGCGATCTTGAAGAGGTCGGTGAACAAGCCGTGCATGTTCGGCACGCGCACGCGACGTCCGAGCGGCGGATTCGAGATTACGAGCGAGACCTTGCCTCGGTCTAGCTCCGGGATGCGGATGATGTCGCGGAAGTCGGCCGTGTGGAACGCGGCCTTGGTGCCGGGTAATTTGGCGGCCGTGAAGTTAGCTTCGGCGATGGCAATCGCAGCGGGATCGATATCGGTGCCGACCACCTGCCCCACCCCGCCCGCCAAGGCGGCCTCGATGAGCTCCAGTCCGGAACCGCAGAACGGATCCCAGACGATTTCCTTATCCTGCCGACCAGCGACGCGCACGAGACAGGCCGCCAGCGGCGGGTGCGAAGCGGCGTTCACCGCGTCGGTTCGGTAATAAAGACGGGGGTTGGGTGAGATGCGCGGGCGCAGCTCGACCAAGGCGCTGCGTTCGTCGAAGTGGACGTCAACGGACCAAGGGGACTCACGAGCGTCGTTCAAAATCCGCTGATTCAAGGCGAACGCCTTCTGCGCCACCTTGATGACCGCTTCGTCATGATTGCCTTCCGCGGTCATGCTGAGACGGTAGCGCAAGGCCCCCTGCGTCAGCGTTGTCATAAGTTTCTCGCACAACGGCGAAGCAATCGCCTTGGCTAAGACATCGAGTGCCTCCGCCGAACCTGGCTGACGAATGAAGGCCAGGAAAAATCCGGCGGTGTCAAAGCAACGCAACTGGTAGAGCTCAGCCAAGGAGAAGGCCTCCTTCGGTTCGACAGAAACGAAACAGCCGCGAACTTCGACGACCCGAAACTTGCCGCCATTGACCTCATCTTCGCGCACCTCATCGGCGACGATCGATTCCAAACCCTTGCGACAACGCAGGTGCAGGCGAAGTCCCGTCTGCTTGGGAATGACGGCATCCAGGCGAACAGAACTGGGGCCCTCCTGCCGGGCCACGCTGGCTCGGATCTTCTGCTCATCGAGCAACTTCTCGCCCGAACCCGCCATCGCCTTAAGGGTCGCGGCCCCGCCGATCTTCTCGAGGGCCGAAGCCACCTTCTTCTTCTCCCGGTCAACGTCGGTCGTCTTTAAAATATCGATCAGCTTGCGTTCCGACTCCTCGTCGCCACCCAGCTTCGGGATGGCGGCCGTGGCGTACCGGCGAATCTTCTCAGAAGGGTCCTGCAGCAGGCTGATCATCCAGGCCTTCACCGCGGCCTTCATCTCCGGATTACGGGAGGTCGAAAAGACCACCCCCACCGCCCGGACGAGCGCCACCTGCTGGTTGCGTTCCTTGGGGCCGAGCTGGTCAAACTTCGGAACCTCTTCATTCCAGAGCTGGGCGGCAGGCAACTCCCGTAACTGGCGGTAAAGGTCGTTGTCGGCTTTCATGGCTTTGTAAGTCGGGTGGTCGCCCGGCATTGTCAAGGGAGACGGCGGATGGCGGCGGGCGTCCTTGTCGCGGTGGAAACCCCACCGCGCTGTCGGACTTTGGGCTTTTTCCTAACAAAAATAACCAAAAGCGGCACAGCGCCAAACACTCCGCCGACTTGGCACGGAATCCCCATCCTCCCCCTCCAAAACCTAACCATAAGTTGCCTTTGACAGGGGGTGATTATTGCCCACTAGATTTAACCGTCTTGCGGACTCCGCAACGGCACCCGGCGGCTCACCCCGCTCGCGTCCAAATCTGAACACTTTTTGCCCACACCAGAAATGAAGAATCCCGGACTTCCCGAAAAACAGGGTCTCTATGACCCCCAGTTTGAGCATGACGCCTGCGGCGTCGGCTTCGTTTGCCAGATGAAGGGCAAACGTTCGCACGATATCATCCAACAGGCCCTCACCATCCTGGTGAACCTCGACCACCGGGGTGCCTGCGGCTGCGAGGTCAACACCGGCGACGGTGCCGGCATCCTTCTCCAGATTCCTCACGGTTTCTTCGCCAAGGTCGGCCCGGCCAATCTACCCAAGCCTGGGCACTACGGCGTGGGCATGCTCTACGTCTCCCCCGACGCCAAGATCCGCGCCGCCTCCGAGGCGACCTTCACCGATCTTGCCAAGTCCCTCGGCCTCTCGCTTCTCGGCTGGCGCACGGTCCCGGTCGACAACTCTTCCCTCGGCAAGACCGCCATCAGCAGCGAACCGATCGTCCGTCAGGCCTTCCTCGGTCGTCCCGCTGATTGCGCCACCGACCAAGATTTTGAACGCAAGCTCTTCATCCTGAGCAAGCAGGCCCACCATCAGATCCGCGCCGCCGGCAAGGACGAGTTCTACTACGCCAGCTCCCTGTCCTGCCGCACGCTCATCTACAAGGGCATGCTCATGCCCGAACAGGTCGGAAAATATTTCCCCGACCTGGCTGACAAGTCGATGGACACCGCCCTCGCGCTCGTCCACTCGCGCTTCTCAACCAACACCTTCCCGAGCTGGGAACGTGCGCACCCCTACCACTACATCGCCCATAACGGCGAAATCAACACGCTCAACGGCAACGTCAATTGGATGAAGGCCCGCGAGCCCCTCCTGGCCAGCCCGCTCTTCGGCAAGGACCTCCCGAAGATCCTCCCGATCGTCAACCCCAACGGTTCCGACTCGGCGAAGTTCGACAACGTCCTCGAACTGATCGTGATGGGCGGCCGCTCGCTGCCTGAAGCGATGATGATGATGATTCCTGAGCCCTGGAATGGCCATGAATCCATGAGCGCTGAAAAGAAGGCGTTCTACGAATACCAGTCCTGCCTGATGGAACCCTGGGACGGGCCCGCCTCCGTCGTCTTCACCGACGGCTCGATGATCGGCGCCACCCTCGACCGCAACGGTCTCCGCCCCTCCCGCTACTACGTGACCAAGGATGACTACGTCATCATGGGCTCCGAAGCCGGCGTCCTCCCGATTGATCCGGCCAACATCGCCGCCAAGGGCCGCCTACAGCCGGGCCGCATGTTCCTCGTGAACATGGAAGAAGGCCGCATCGTCGCCGACGAGGAGATCAAGCAGCAGATTGCCTCCCAGAAGCCCTACCGCGAGTGGCTCGACAAGAACCTGATCAAGCTCGCCGACATCGCCGACGCCCCTGCCGCGCCCGCCGCGGGCCACAGCAATACCGTGCAGCGCCAGCTCGCCTTCGGCTACACCTTCGAAGACCAGCGCAAGCTGCTGGTCCCGATGGCCAAGGATGGCGTCGAAGCCATGGGCTCGATGGGCACCGACATCCCGCTCGCCGTGCTGTCGAACAAGTCGAAACTTCTCTACGATTACTTCAAGCAGTTGTTCGCGCAGGTGACCAACCCGCCGATTGATTGCATCCGCGAAGAAATTGTCACCTCCTCCGTCACGACGATCGGCCCTGAGCGCAACCTGCTCGACCCGAATCCGTCCAGCTGTCACCTCATCGAGCTCCAGTCGCCGATTCTCACCAACGAGGAACTCGCCAAACTCCGCCACGTCGCCCACGGCCAGTTCAAGTCCGTCACGATTCCGACCCTCTTCGACGCTAAGTCCGGCGCCAAGGGTCTCGAGAAGGCGATGGATGAGGTCTGTCGCCAGGCCAGCCTGCACATCGATGCCGGCATCAACCTGATCATCTTGAGCGATCGCGGCGTCGATCGTCACAACGCCGCCATTCCTCCACTACTCGCCGTCTCCGGCCTGCACCACTACCTGATTCGCGAAGGTAAGCGTACCAAGGTCGGCCTCATTCTCGAGTCCGGTGAACCGCGCGAGGTCCATCACTTCTGCACGCTCATCGGCTACGGCTGTGCGGGCATCAACCCCTACCTGGCGTTCGAGACCCTCGACGACATGATCAAGCAGGGCCTGCTCGTCGGAGTCGACCATTACACGGCCTGTAAGAACTACGTGAAGGCCGCCACCAAGGGCATCGTCAAAGTCGCCTCTAAAATCGGCATCTCGACCATCCAGAGCTACCTCGGCGCCCAGATCTTCGAATGCGTCGGCCTTCAGCAGAAGGTTGTCGACAAGTATTTCACCGGCACCGCCACGCGCATCGAAGGTGCCGACGTCGCGGCGATCGCCGAAGAAACACTGGAACGCCACCGCCGTGCCTTCCCCGAACGCGTCGACACCCCCGCCACCCTCGAGGTCGGCGGCGACTACCAGTGGCGCAACGAAGGCGAAGGCCACCTCTTCAGCCCGCAAGTCATCCACTCCCTTCAGAAGGCGGTCCGCACGAATAATTACGATACGTTCAAGGTCTACTCGGGTCTGGTGAACAACCAGATGCAGCAGATTTTCACGCTGCGCGGCCTCCTGCAGTTCAAAGGACGCACCGCCATCGACATCAATGAAGTCGAATCCATCGAAAACATTCTGAAGCGCTTCAAGACCGGTGCGATGAGCTACGGCTCGATCTCGCAGGAAGCCCACGAAAGCCTCGCGATCGCGATGAACCGCATTGGCGGCAAATCCAACACCGGCGAAGGCGGCGAAGATCCGGCCCGCTACACCTGGACCAACGAACAGGGCGATTCGAAGAATTCCGCCATCAAGCAGGTCGCTTCCGGCCGCTTCGGCGTCACGAGCCTCTACCTGACCCAGGCCAAGGAACTGCAGATCAAAATGGCCCAGGGTGCAAAGCCCGGCGAAGGCGGTCAGCTCCCCGGCGGCAAGGTCTACCCTTGGATCGCCAAGGTGCGCCACTCCACCACTGGCGTGGGACTCATCTCCCCTCCCCCGCACCATGACATCTACTCGATCGAAGATCTCTCCGAACTCATCCATGACTTAAAGAACGCCAACCGCGCCGCGCGCGTCAGCGTGAAGCTCGTCTCGGAAGTCGGCGTGGGCACCATCGCCACCGGTGTCGCTAAGGCGCATGCGGACGTCGTCCTCATCTCGGGCTTCGACGGCGGCACGGGCGCTTCGCCCCAGACCTCCATCAAGCACGCCGGCCTGCCCTGGGAACTCGGCCTCGCCGAAACCCACCAGACCCTCGTCCTTAATAACCTACGTTCTCGCATCGTCGTCGAAACCGACGGCCAGCTAAAAACCGGTCGTGACGTCGTCATCGCCGCCCTCCTCGGCGCCGAAGAATTCGGCTTCGCTACTGCTCCGCTCGTGACCCTTGGTTGCATCATGATGCGCGTCTGCCACCTCAACACCTGCCCGGTCGGCGTCGCCACCCAGGATCCTGAGTTGCGCAAGAACTTCACCGGCAACCCCGCCGATACCGTTAACTTCATGCGCTTCATCGCCCAGGAAGTCCGCGAGATCATGGCTCAGCTCGGCTTTCGCACGATCAACGAGATGGTCGGTCGCACCGACGCCCTCGAAGCCCGTCACGCCGTCGACCACTGGAAGGCCAAGGGTATTGACCTGTCGAAACTGCTCTACTCTCCGAAGGCCGGCCCCGAAGTGGGTCGATTCTGCACCGAAAAGCAGGACCACGGCCTTGAGAAGGGCCTCGACCTCTCCCTCCTCCTGGAGAAGTGCAAGCCTGCCATCGAAAAGGGCGAAAAGGTCCGCTTTGAAGGCGAGATCAAGAACACCCATCGCGTCGTCGGTACGATCCTCGGCAACGAAATCACGAAGAAGCATTGGAATGGCCTGCCAGACGGCACCATCCACCTGAAATTCAAGGGCAGCGCGGGCCAATCCCTCGGCGCCTTCGTCCCCCCGGGCGTTACCATCGAACTCGAAGGCGATGCCAACGACTACGTCGGGAAGGGCCTCAGCGGTGGTCGCGTGATCGTCTACCCTGACGCCAAGGCTACCTTCGCGGCCGAGGATAACATCATCCTCGGCAACGTCGCCCTCTACGGCGCGACCTCAGGCGAAGCGTTCTTCCGCGGCATGGCCGGCGAACGTTTCTGTGTACGTAATTCCGGTGTCTCCACGGTCGTCGAAGGCGTGGGTGACCACGGTTGCGAATACATGACCGGCGGACGCGTCGTCGTCCTCGGTGCCACGGGACGCAACTTCGCCGCCGGCATGAGCGGTGGCGTGGCGTACATCCTCGACGAGAAGGGCGACTTCGCTACCCGCTGCAACAAGCAGATGGTCGGCCTCGAGAAGCCTGATGCCACCGATGCAGCCGAACTCCGCGGCCTCATCGAACGTCACGCCGAGCTCACGGGCAGCCTTAAGGCGAAGAAGATTCTCGCCAACTGGGACGCCTCCCTCGCCAAGTTCGTCAAGGTGATGCCGAAGGACTACAAGCGCGTCCTCCAGGCCATCGCGACAGCCCAAGCCAAGGGTCTCAGCGGCGACGCTGCCCTCAACGAAGCCTTCGAAATCAATTCGCGCGACACCGCTCGAGTCGGCGGCGGCTGACCACCCTCACGTTCACACCAAAGACCTTCTGTATCATGGGAAAACCTACCGGATTTGTAGAATTTCAGCGCGAGCTCCCGCCTGATCGCGATGCCCTCACCCGCATCGGCGACTGGAAGGAGATCCACCACCATCACTCCGACGAGAAGCTCCAGAAACAGGGCGCCCGCTGCATGGATTGCGGCGTGCCGTTCTGCCACACGGGCAAGCTCATCGGCGGGATGGCCAGCGGCTGCCCGATCAACAACCTGATTCCTGAGTGGAACGACCTCGTCTACAAGGGCCTCTGGCATGAGGCGCTCGAACGCCTCCACAAGACCAACAACTTCCCGGAGTTCACCGGCCGCGTCTGCCCCGCCCCGTGCGAAGGCTCGTGCGTGCTCGGCATGAACAAGCCGGCCGTCACGATCAAGAACATCGAAGTCTCGATCGTCGACAAGGGTTGGGACAACGGCTGGATCATCCCGCGCGCCCCGACCAAGCGCACCGGCAAGAAGGTCGCCGTCATCGGCTCCGGCCCCGCCGGCCTCTCCGCCGCCGCGCAGCTCAACTACGCCGGCCACAACGTCACCGTCTTCGAACGCTCCGACCGTCCGGGCGGCCTGCTCATGTACGGTATCCCGAACATGAAGCTTGATAAGAACGAGGTCGTGCTCCGCCGTATCTCGCTCCTCGAAGCCGAAGGCGTCACCTTCAAGTGCGGCGTCAACGTCGGCGTCGACATCACGCCCGCGCAGCTCCGCAAGGACTTCGACTCCGTCATCCTCACCGTCGGCGCCACCAAGGGCCGCGACCTCCCCCTCCCCGGCCGCGACGCCAAGGGCATCCACCTCGCGATGGAGTTCCTCGCCGCCAATACCAAGAACCTCCTGGACGGCCTGTCCCCCGACGCCTTCATCAGCGCCAAGGGCAAGGACGTCGTCATCATCGGCGGCGGCGACACCGGTACCGACTGCGTGGGCACCTCGCTCCGCCACGGCTGCAAGTCCGTCGTCCAGCTCGAGATCATGGCAAAGTCCCCGCTCACCCGCGCCAAGGACAACCCTTGGCCGGAATGGCCCAAGACCCACAAGGTCGACTACGGCCAGGAAGAAGCGGCTGCCAAATACGGCTCCGACCCGCGCGTCTACCTCACCACCGCGACCCAGTTCGACACCGACGCCCAGGGCAACCTCCAGGCCGTCCACACCGTCGAAGTCGAATGGAAGAAGGACGACAAGGGCGTGTTCGGTCCGCAGAAGATCGCCGGCACCGAGAAGGTCCGTCCGGCGCAGCTCGTCTTGCTCGCCATGGGTTTCATGGGTCCGGAACAGCCGCTGCTCGAAGCCTTCGGCCTCGAACGCGATGCCCGCTCCAACGTCAAAGCCGACCACGAGAAGTACGTGACCAACGTCCCTGGCGTCTTCGCCGCCGGCGATTGCCGTCGCGGCCAGTCGCTCGTCGTCTGGGCCTTCAACGAAGGCCGTGGTGTCGCCCGCGAGTGCGATAAGTTCCTCATGGGATCGTCGGAGCTCCCGTAAGCCTCGCGCCAGTCGTTGCACGAAGCCCGACTCCTTGGAGTCGGGCTTCTTCGTGTCCGGATCGTGAAGGCCGCAGCCATGGCTCCGTCACGCATCCGTCGGAATCGTCACACGACTTCCGCATTCATATCGTAAATAAGACAACTGTGCGGCGAAGTCCGCTCACTTCACGCACCTGTCACTTATTATAAAGTAATCCGCCACAACTGCGGAAAATTCCGATACATTGCCGACGAATACTCTTAACCCACGGAAGCGATTACGAAAGTGCAACCAAAGGAATTGTGCAGATTTTAATCCGTGTGCGCAAACCGTCTTCGATCGCCTGGCTCCTGGCCGCCGCGCGTCTGATCGGTTCGAATCCCCTCCCCCGCACCGCGCTGATCGCCGGCGCCGCCCTCGCCGCGTCCGTAATTCCGCGCGACGCTAAAGCCACCGACTACACAATCGATTTCGGGACTGCGACGGGCAGCCTTACAACGGGTACTTCGACCACCCTAATCGCGACGCCACCCTCTGGATCGGAATACTTTAGAATAGGTACAGGCGCCGGTTCATTCGTCTTATCAAACCCAGGAAATGCAAGCCTCGGAACAGGAAGCGAATTGGTAATGACCGCACCAAGTGCCGGATCGCTGAATATCTTTGATATTTATAACTGGACGGGTCCATCGACTGCCTACGCTCTCGCATTTCAGACAGTTCTATCAGGTTCATCGGGGACTTTTCAGGTAATGCTTGGAAATGGTGCGAATTACCTTGGAACGAATAATGCCGTTACAAACTCAACGACGGCAACAGGGCTTCAATTTGTGCTGGGAAGCGGAACTCTCACGACGACTTATGGTTCGATCGGAAAAACGGTTAACACCGGCCTCACGACTACCAGTCTCGTACAAAACTCTGTTCTTGATCTACATATTTTCGGAAATAACGCAGCATCTGGCACGATTAAATATTCTTACGCCGGACAGACGTACATCATAGCCTCTGGAAAGATGGATATCTGGCTGGGGACTACGATGATTGGAAACGAGGTTTTGGCTGCCGGCTCTACCACATCAAATACGCCACTTGCCCTCGGACAGAATATCACCGGGATAAGCATCACGGGGCAAAGCTCGCCATCCAACGTCGGAGTAATGGCTATAGATAATCTGATTTACTCGACCTCGGTTCCGACACCTACGATATATTGGAATGGAGCAAGTGGCTGGATTACTACCAATAGTGCAAGTGGTGGCAGTGGGGCTTGGGCCGACGGAACAGGAAGTTGGGATTCAGCTAGTATTGCTGCCTTCAACGGAACCGCTGGAACCGTCACCGTAACCACAGCAACCGCAACTGCAGGCATTTCATTCACCTCTGGAGGCTACACGCTGACCGGCGGTACCATCACAATTGGCGCAGGAGCGATTTCGGCCACAACTGGCATAACTACGATAACTTCTGCTCTATCCGGCTCAGCTGGCCTAACAAAAGACGGCGCAGGCACGCTGATCCTCGGAGGCACGAACACCTACACCGGTACGACGTCTATCATCGGTGGCGGCACGCTTCAGATCGCAAGCCTCAGCAACATCAGTACAGGCACGATCAGCATCGATGCGGCGAGTACGCTCAAACTCACCGGGAGCGTATCGCCGACCAACGCACTCACGATCGGAACGGGCGGCGGCACGATCGACACCGGCTCCTTCAATTTCACGCAAGCTACCGGCGCCGTCACCCTTTCGGGCATCCTAACGAAAGTGGGTAGCGGCGACTTAACCTTGGGAGGCACCCCAAGCTTCGGAGCCGGAGCGGGCTTAACGATTACCGCGGGTCGCGTCCTGCTGGGAACGACGACGACTCTTTCGATTACGGGAAACTCAACTCTGACCGGCGACCTGGTATTGAACGCCGCCAGTCGCCTCAACGTGGATGGTGCCGCCGTCACGGTCACCGGTACTGGCGCCTTAAAAATTACGACCACAGGCTCCATTCTTTCCAATACCTCAGGTCTGACGGGTGGTACGATTTCCGCACCCATCGTCCTTAATTCAGGGGCCTCCGCATTGACCGCAGGTTCTTGGTCAGCCTCCACCTACACCAAGGCAAATTTCGTCACCTCGATCGGCTCCACCAAAGGTGCGGCCAGCATTCCGGGAAAACTAACGGTAAACAGCGTCATCAGCGGTAACGCCGACCTGATGATCAGCAATAGCGCCACCTCTGGTGGAGGTGGCACCACGATTCTGGGCGGCGTGAGCACTTATACCGGCAACACCATCATCGAGGCATCGGCACCTGACGCCAATAACCCCGTCGCAGCCAACCTTCAGATCGGCATCAATAACGCCCTTCCGACTACGACCGGGCTCATCTTTAATCCCTCAACCGCGGCCGGTGTCGCCTCGGTCGTAGACCTCAACGGTAAAAATCTGGAGATCGCTTATCTCTCTGACGGCAATACTGGTACGTCCACCAAGCCCTCGATTACTAATCTTAACGCGACGGCGTCGACGCTCACCCTCAGCGGTGTAACCACCCAGGGCGTTGGATTCAGCGGCGTTATCAGCGGATCGACCGGCACCATCAATCTCGTCAAGACCGGTGCGGGGACCCAAATTCTTTCGGGCGCCAACACCTTCACGGGTTCGGTCTCGATCAACGGCGGCACCTTGAGTGTCGGCTCAATCGGGAATGGCGGCGTAACGGGTAATCTCGGTGCGGCGTCCAATGCGGCCGCCAACCTGGTCTTGAATGGTGGCACGCTGCAATACACGGGAACGGGTACGACTGCCTCCGACCGTAACTTCACCCTCGGAACGTCTGGCGGCACGATCGACGTCGCCGCCGCTTCTGGAACCTTCACGCTTTCAGGCAGCGCCACCCTGTCCGGATCTAACACGGCCCGCACGTTGACGCTGACTTCCTCTTCGGGCACGCAGGCCGGCATCCTCTCGGGCACACTCGGCGACAACGGCACGGGCGCGACGGCGGTGACTAAGTCGGGGACCAACACCTGGACGCTTTCGGGTGCCAACACCTATTCGGGTGCGACGCTCGTCTCGGCCGGCACGCTGGCGGCAGGCAATAACGCCGCCTTCGGTACCAGCGCCATGACAATCAACGGCGGCACGCTGGCTCTCGGGGCCTTCACCATCACCAATAACGTCACGCTCACTTCCGGGACGCTCTCCTCCACCACGGGATCAATCGGAGTCGACAAGGTCACCCCGCAGGCCGGCACGATCTCGGCCATCCTTTCCGGCAGCGGTAATTTCGCCAAGTCCGCCGCCGGCACGCTGACCCTCTCCGGCGCTAACACCTACACGGGAACGACCACGATCTCGGGCGGCACGCTCTCCGCCAGCGCGGGCTCTCTGGCCGGCACCACGGCGATTACGGTGAATGGCGCCCTCCTGACGGGAGCCGACTTCAAGTCGGGCGCCACCCTCTCCCTCAACTCGACCGGGACGGCAACCCTTTCCAGCACCGGCCTCTCCGTCGGCGCCGTGACGAACGCGAATCCAGCCACGGACGCGCTGTATTTCACCGGTAACACCGGCACGATCACCCTCGCCTCGCTCTCAGGGGCCGGCAAGACGCGCTTCGCCGCAGCGGCCACCATCACCTCGGGCGGCATCTCCGACGGTACGGTCAACGTCGCCGGAGCTCTCTCTTCGGCCATCACCGGCGGCACGGTCACCGCCGCCTCCTTGACTGGCAATGTCTCGGGCGCCTCGACCTCGCTCACGCTGACCGACCTCCTCACGGGCGACGTCTCGGGCGGAACGGTCTCCGCGGGATCGATGACCGGCACGGTCAACAGCTCCGTCACGGTCACCGGCCTGCTCACAGGTAATATCACCGCGGGCACCAACTCCCTCGGCTCACTTTCCTCGACGACCGTCTCGGGCGGTACCAACACTGTCACCGGCGCCGCGACAATCGGCACGGTCTCGGGCGGCACGACTACCGTCGGAGGAGTCGGCGCTCTCACGACGGTCTCAGACGGCACGCTGAACCTCAACGGTGCGACGGCCAGCATCGGCACCTTCAACGGCGGCACGCTGAACCTCGGCACCACGACGCTGACGGTCAACGGCGGTACGAGCGCAACCGCCATCACGGGCCCGAACGGCAACCTAGTCAAGGCCACCACCGGCACCCTCACCCTTTCGGGCACCCACACCTACGGCGGCACCACGGCCGTCAACGCCGGCGCCCTCGTCGTCAACGGCGCCCTCGCCAGCGGCTCCGCCGTCAGCGTCAACAATACCGGCACCCTCGGCGGCTCCGGCACGGTCGGCGCCGTAACCGTCAACTCCGGCGGCACGATCAGCCCTGGCAATAGCCCAGGCACTTTGAATACGGGGGCCGTGACCTTCGCCGGGGGCGGTAATTACAACTGGCAGCTCCTTGACGCCACGGGTAACGCAGGCACAGGCTTCGACTTCATCAACAGCACGGGCGCGCTGACCATCAGCGCGACCTCGGGTTCCAAGTTCAACCTCAACCTCTGGACGCTCTCCGGCAGCACCACCAACGGTAGCGCCCTGAATTTCAACCCAAACACCTCGTACACCTGGCTCCTCGGCACGTTTACCGGTGGTATCACGGGCTTCGACGCCTCGAAGTTCTCGATCGTGACCGCCGCCGCCAACGGCACGACGGGCTTTGCCAACACGCTCAATGGTACGTTCTCACTGGGATACGATGCGGTCAACAGCCCGAACGACCTGAGCCTGATTTACACCACGGCCTTCATCCTCTCGTCTGACTCGTCCTACACCGGAGGCGCGGGCAACTGGAGCACGACGGGCAATTGGAATGGCGGCGCGGTGGCCATCGATGGCAACGCGCTGGTCTTCAAGGGAGCGACCGGCGGTGTCACGAACAACGACCTATCCACCCTCACCACGGTCCCGAGCATCACCTTCGATGCCGCGGCTGGCGCCTACACGCTGAATGGCAACGCGCTGACCTTCGGCGCCAACGGCATTCTGAATAGCTCGAGCGCCACCCAGACGATCGGCCTGAACCTGACCCAGAACGCCAACTCCTCGGTCACCGCGACCGGCGGCGCGATCGTGTTCACGGGTTCGCTGGATAACGCCGGCTTCGCCCTCACCCTCACGGGCGCCAGCAACCTCTCCACGGCCGCGCTCCTGGGCTCGGGCACGATCACCAAGACCGGCGCAGGAAGCCTAACCCTCAACGGCTCCGTCGCCACCACGACCGTCAATATCTCGGAAGGGACCCTGGCCCTCGGGGCCGCCGATCTCCTCGCCAACACCTCCACCCTGACTCTTTCCGGCGCAGCGACCTTCGACCTCGGCGGCTTCAGCGACACGATTGCGACTTACAACCAGTCCGGCACGGCGACCCTGACCAACGGCACGCTCACCGCCACGAACTACAACCTCACCGGCGGCACGATCAGCGGCAACCTCGGTGACGGCACCCTGAACGCCGCCAGCGGTACCACCACCCTCTCCGGCGTCATCGGAGCCACCACGGTCAATATCTCCGGTGCCACGCTGATCACCACGGCCGCCGACCGCTTGGCCGACACCGCGACGATCAACCTGTCGGCTGGCACCCTGACGCTGGGCGGCAACGACACCATCGGTGCCTTGGCTCTTTCCGGTGGCACGCTCGGTGGCTCGGCTTACGTACTCACCGCCGGCACTTACGCCCTCACTGGCGGCACGGTCAACGCCCAGCTAGGTGCGGGTGCGCTCACCGTCACCACCGGCACGACCACCCTCGGTTCCGCCGGACGCCTGAACTCCGCCGCGACCTTGGCCATCAACAGCGGCACGCTGTCCCTTGGGGGCAACGAAACCGTGGGCTCACTCACGCTGGCAGGCGGCACTCTCGCGGGCACCGGCACTCTCACTGCGTCGACGTACGACCTAAATAGCGGCACCCTGAGCGTCAACCTCGGCACCGGCACGCTGAACTTCAACGCCACCCGGACGCTGTCGGTCACTTCCGCCGCCACCGTGGTGAATGTCACCGCAGGCACGACGACCTTTGGTTCCGCCAGCCGCCTCACCGGCACCCCGTCCATCACGCTCTCGGCCGGCACGACCCTCACCCTCGGCGGCACCGAAAACATCGGCTCGCTGGCCGGAGCGGGCACGCTCGCGAATGCGGGCTTCACCCTCGCCACCGGCGGCGCCAATACCTCGACCGACTTCAGCGGTACGATGAGCGGCACCGGAGGCCTGACCAAGACCGGCAGCGGTAACCAGACCCTTTCCCACGCCAATACCTTCAGCGGTGCGACCCTGATCTCCGGCGGCACCCTGACCGCGAACATTACCGGCGCCCTGGGCAGCACCAGCGGCATCACCATCAACGGCGCCGCCCTCAGCGCGGTCGACTACGGTGCCGCCGCGAGCCTGACCCTCGACACCACCGGCACGGCGACAATCAGTGGCTCTGGCCTGACCATCACCGGCGCTGTCACCAACAATGACGCCACGGATAGCTCCCTGAGCTTCACCAACGGCAGCGGCGTCATCACCCTCACCTCCCTCGCCGGCGCTGGCTCGACCCGCTTCGGCAGCGACGCGGCCATCACCGGCGGCATCAGCACCGGCACCGTCACGGTCGTCGGCCTGCTCACCGCGGCGGTCTCCAGTGGCACCGTCACCGCAGGCACCCTCACCGGCAATATCACCGGCGGCAACGTCACCTCCACCGGCCTGCTCACGGGCACCCTGGGCGGCGGCACGGTCAACGCCGGCTCGCTGAGTTCCACCTCCGTCACCGGCGGCACGAACACCATCACCGGCGCCGCTTCGATCACCACCTTCAACAGCAGCAGCGGGTCGACGACCGTCAATGGCGCGGCGACGATCGGCACCCTGACCACCGGCACGCTGAACCTTAATGGGGCGACCTCCTCGGTGACCACCCTCAACGGCGGGACCGTCACCCTTGGCACCACCGCCCTCACCGTCTCCGCGGGCACCAGCGCGGGCAGCATCAGCGGCGCGACCGGCAGCCTGATTATCACCGGTGGCACCGTCACTCTTTCCGGCACCAATACCTACGGCAGCGGCACGACGGTCAACACCGGAACCCTCGTGGTTGGTGCCACCACCGCTCTGCCGACCAGCGGAGCCATCGCCGTCAACGCGGCCAGCTCACTCACCCTAAATATCGCAGGGACATTCGGCGGTATCGGTCAGACCCTCACACTCAACGCCAATCAGTCAGCCAGCCCGGTCCTCAGCACGCTGAGCGGCGCGGCCGTCACGCTCCTGAGTAACGTCGTGCTCGCCGACGGCACTACGAATCGCATCGAGCCGACGTCTGCCGGCGCCGTGCTCACCCTCTCCGGCAACCTGATCGGCGCAGGCAACCTCGTCAAAGCCGCCGCAGGCAACCTGATCCTTGCCGGAACTGCGAATACGAACACCGGTTCGACCCAGATCGGCAATGGAACAATCACGATCAACAGCGGCTCGGCGCTTGGCACCGGAAGCCTGACCTTCTTCCAGACCAGCACCAACGCCACGACGGTCATCCTGAACAACGCCGCGCAGTCGATTGGCACGCTCACCAGCAACTGGACCGCCGTCACCGGCACAATCGCGCAGACCCTCACCCTCAACGGTACGGCGCTCACCATCAATGAGAGCACCGATAGCACCTTCGGTGTCGGCGCCGTCGCCACCCTGACCAGCGTCATCACCGGCACCGGCTCGATCATCAAGGCCGGCACCGGTGCACTCACCCTCAGCAGTGCCAATACCTACAGCGGCGCGACCACCGTCAACGCCGGGTCGCTCATCACCACTGGGGCGGGCGTGATCTCGGGCGATATCACCGTCGCCTCTGGCGCCACCCTGACCCTCGGCACCGCCCAGACCATCAGCAGCCTGGCCGACAATGGAACCGTCAACGTCAACGTCGCCGAAACCCTCGGCAGCCTTTCCGGCAGCGGCGTCGTCAATGCCAACGCCGCAATCACCGTCACCAACACCAGCCCCGCCATCAGCAGCTATACGGGCACCTTCAGCGGCAGCAGTTCCCTGAACAAGAGCGGCACCGGTACCCTTTCCCTCGGTGGCAACAGCGCCTCGACCTATTCCGGCGCCATCAATGTCTCGGCCGGTGTCGTGAAAGCGGCCACGACCGGTGCACTCGGCTCGGGCACCGTCACCCTCTCGGCTGGCGAAGTGCGCGGCAGCAACGGAGTGACCACCTCGAACAACATCGTTATCGGCACTGCGGCAACTAGCAATACTCTAAGTTATGGAAGTTCCGCCAATCTTTTGACGTGGGACTTTTCAACCGTAGCAGGGTCCACTTACGGTGTATCTCCGTTTGCTCCGACGAACATCGATGCGAACCTTAGCTCCAGCGGACTAACACGCGGATCAGGCATGACAAACAGTGGTAGCTCTACCACTTTGGCCTGGGGCGGAAACGGACTCAACTCAGCCGACTCGGCGGCAGCCATCGCCGCTGGCGATTTCGCGACATTCACCGTGAGTTCTTCCAGCAAGATTCTCAAGCTGGGAACCATCCTTGCATACAACACCTACCGCACAAGCACCGGTCCAGGAAACACCCTATGGCAATATCAGGTTGGAAGCGGTGCATTTACCGACATCACAACCCTAACAAATCCTACCTCCGCTACGTTAACCAGCGCCATCGACCTTTCAGGCATCTCCGCGCTTCAAGGTATTTCGGCAGGCACGACTATTACTTTTAGGCTCGTTAACTGGGGAGCATCCGCGACGACAGGTAATTGGTACCTCAAGGACATCACCTCCAACGCGGTCGACTTTGGTATCTCGGGCCAGATTGGGTCTGGTACGGCTGGCAACCCTGCCGCCGGCACTGGCACACTGGGCATGGATGCCTCGGGTACGACGACCTTCAGCACCGGTACGATTACGGTGAATAACACCGCGACGCTCGATGCGACGCTGGCGGATTCGATCGCAATCTTCCAGGGCGTGATCACGGGCGCGGGTTCGATCACGAAGACGGGCGCGGGCATCGTGAAGCTCTCGGGCGCCAATGACTTCTCGGGCGGCCTGACCATCTCCGCCGGCACCCTGCAGGTCGGCGAAGCGGGCACGACGGGATCCCTCGGCTCGGGCGCGGTCACGAACAACGCGGCCTTGGTCTTCAACCGCAGCAACGCCCTCTCGGTCGCCAACATCATCTCCGGCACGGGTAGCCTCACCCAGGCAGGCGCGGGCAACCTCACCCTCTCCGGCGCCAACACCTACTCCGGCGCTACCACGGTCTCGGCCGGCACCCTCACCGCCGCCGCCGGCGCCCTGGCGAGCACGACCAGCATCACCGTCAACGGCGCCATCCTGTCGGCGGCCAACTTCAACTCGGCCGCGACGCTCACCTTGGACGCGACCGCCAAGGCGACGATCACCGGTAACGGGCTCACCGTCGGCGCGCTCACCAACGTGAACGCCACCGACGATAACGCCCTGAATTTTACCGGCACGGGCACGCTCACGGCCGCCTCGCTGTCAGGTGCCGGCAAGACCACCTTCGGAGCCAACGCCACGATCACCGGCGGCGTCGCCGCTGGCATCATCAACGTCACCGGCCTCCTGACCGCCAATGTCACTGGTGGCACGGTCTCGGCCGGCACGCTCACGGGCAACCTCTCCGGCGGCGATGTGTCGGTCACCAACCTGCTGACGGGCAACGTGACTTCGGGCGCCGGCACGATCACCGCGGGCTCCATGACCGGCAATGTCGGCAGCTCGGTCACGGTCACCGGTCTCCTGACCGGCAACATCACCGCCGGCACGAACTCTCTCGGTTCGCTCTCCGCCACCACGGTCTCCGGCGGTACCAACACCGTCACCGGCGCAGCCGCGATCACCACGGTCTCCGGCGGCACGAACGCCCTCGGAGGCGACGCGACCATCACGACCTTCAACAGCGCCAGCGGCTCCACGACCGTGTCCGGCGTGGCGACGATCACCACCCTGACCGCCGGAACGTTGAACCTGAATGGCGCCACGTCGACCATCACCCACCTCAACGGGGGCACGATCGCCCTCGGCTCCACCGCCCTGACCGTTTCCGACGGCTCCTATGCCGGCGGCCTCTCCGGCTCCAACGGCTCCCTGACCAAAGATAGCGCTGGCACCCTCATCCTCTCAGGCGCCAATACTTACGCGGGTACCACCACGGTGAGCAACGGTGTGCTGACCATCGGCCATGGTTCCGCCCTCGGCACCGACACCGCGGGCACGACGGTCGCCGACGGTGCCGAACTGAGCCTTCAAGGCAACATCACGGTCACCACCGAGGCCTTGACGCTCAACGGTACCGGACTCTCTTCCAACGGTGCCCTCCGCAATATCTCCGGCAACAATACGATCGGCGGTGCGATCACCCTGTCGACAACGTCGAAGATTGTCGCCACGGCGGGCACGCTGACAATCTCCGGCGGGGTCACCGGCACAGACACGAATCTCACGATCGGCGGCGCGGGCAATGTAACGATAAACGGTTCGGGCCTTTCCCTGGGCACCGGTTCACTGACGAAGTCCGGTAGTGGCCTGCTGCTGCTCAATGTTGCCAATACTTATTCGGGCGGCACCACCATCTCCGGCGGTATCCTCAAGATCGCCGACGCCGGCGCGCTTGGCTCCGGCATGGTCAGCGTCGGTTCAGCCGGCACACTCAATCTCAATAACCTGACGATTGCCAATGCGATCACGCTCGCGGCCGATGCGACCCTGACCGGCGGCTCCCTGCCGATCACCTCCGTACCCATGACCGGGCGGGTCGATGTCGTGCTCACCGGCTCGTCGCAGTTTACGAAAACCGATGCAGGCGAACTCAAACTCACCGGCGCCAACACCTACACCGCCCCGACGCAAGTAAGCGCCGGCAAGCTCACCGTCACCGACCTCGGCGACGGATCGCATGCGAGCTCCGTAGGCATCACTGACGTAAGCGACCCGACCAAACTCGTCGTGAGCTCCGGGGCGGTACTGAATGTCGAAAGCAGCAATACGCAGACCACCGATCGAAGCCTCACGCTGGCCGCCGGCGCCGCCCTCGCCTCCTCGGGCACCGGGGCCGTGAAGTTCACGAGCACGGCGCAAGTCGCCCTCGCGGGCGCCAGCCCGACGCTCAACCTT
>CAIOAN010000008.1 GCA_903855995.1 uncultured Opitutia bacterium | reverse complement strand
CGTAGCCTCGCCCCTACCTGGGTGTTCACCATCCGGCGAACGGACGCGACGCAGTCGCGCCCCACCCCATTGCAATCCTTGCCAACTGGCCAGCCGGTCAACTGGTCAAGTTGCCTGCCTCATTCTCGGGTGACGGGTGACGGCCACCGGGGCATCGGCCATTCGGGGGTCGGCATTTCAGCCATCGGCTGTCGGCTTCAGGATCCCGGCTCCCGTGCCCCTACCGTCTCAATCTGGCCAACCATTCAACGAATCAACTCATGCTGCAACTTTGAGGCAAGATGCCTGACGCAAGATTGCCTCCGTGAGGCCGCCGCCATCCCCATCCTTACTTCCCCTTGGCTTTTTCCCACCACGTGGATTTCCAGACTTTACCCTTGGGGTCGACGAGCATGACGGCCAGGCCTTCGCTTTCGGCGAGCTTCTGCGCCGTCTCCATGCCGGAGGCGATCATCATGGTGGAACGACCGTCCGCCCCGAAGCAGCGCGGGTAAAGCGTGCAGGCCATCTCGATCGTGGGGTCGACCGGGTAGCCGGTCTTGGGGTTCAGAATATGTGAGACGGGTTTGCCGGCCACGAGGCGGCGGGCGCGATAGAGGCCGGAAGTGCTCATGGCTTCGTCCTTGAGCGTGAGCGTCATCAGCACCGCCCGCGGGTTGAGCGGGTGTTCGATGCCGATCTTCCAGGTGCCGGCAGCCAGGAATTCGCCGCCGACTTCGACCAGGAAATCTTCTTCCTCGTGATCACGCAGGATCTTGGCCGCGTGATCTGCCGCGAAACCCTGCAGCACCGAGCCAAGATCGATGGTCACGCCAGGGTGGCTCTTGCGCAGGGTGAGTTCAGTCGTGTCGAGGGTGAGTTTCTCCCAGCCCACCTTCGCAAGGGCGGCTTGAATCTGGGCCGGCGTCGGGTCAGGGCGTTTGCTGCCCGCCGGGCCGTAGCCCCAAAGGTCGGTCAGCGGCGCGACCGTGACATCATAGGCTCCCTGCGAGGTGCGACTGAGGCCGAGGCAGTACGTCATCACCTCGGCGAACTCCGGCGTAATCTCAAACGGCTGTGTGGACTCGAGGCGGTTGAAGGCCGTGGTCACCGACGATTCACGCCAGTGCGAGAGCGTGAATTCGATGCGGTTGATCTCGGTCTCGAATTCTTTCTTCAGCGTCGCCGGGTCGGTCGAACTCGCCCGCACCTTGATCGTCCACGTAGTCCCAAACGCCATGCCGTGGATTTCGGTGATCGGTTTGACGTTGAGATTACGGGCGGCGTATTCGCGGATTTCCGAGGGCAGGGCGAAGGCCAGCAGCGCGCCAGCGGCGAGGACGCCCGCGGCCCAGGTATCGCGGCGGGTCCAGGCTTCCTGCTGGCTCGAGGAGCGCACGAAGCGTAGCAGGGCACCCGTGGGGCAGCCGTATTTGCAATAAGCCTGCGGGACGAAGACCGAAAGGGAGAGGCCCGCGATGGCGAGGGTGAGAGGAAGTGCCACGGCGGCGCCGAGCACCCAGGCGTCGAAGGGCTCGACCTGACCGAGGCTCCAGCGGGGCCAGACCAGGGCGGCGAGAAAGGCCCCGCTGAGGACCACGAAGGGTAGTTTGGCGAGCCAGGCATGGAGGCGGGCCGGGACGGCCACATGGAGGCGCTTAAAGCCGCCGAGGAGCTCCTGGGCGGCTCCGTGGGGGCAGGCGTGGTGGCAGTAGAGCTGACGGCGGGCGGACCACGGCACGAGCAAGGCAATCGCACCCAAGACGAGCAGGGCGGGGGCCTGCGACCAAGGGAGGCCATGGCGGCTCCAGCCCGCGAGGAGCGAAAGGGAGAGCAGCTGGCCGAGCCAGAGGCCGAGTCCGGCCACGAGCAGGATCTGCCACGCGCGGCGCAGGCGCGGGCGGCCGTGCAGCGGGGTGAACGTCATCAGCAGGCCGCCCACGACGAAGAAAATCATCGCGGCAGAGCGCAGTTGCGCGGGGCGGTCGACTTTGACCGCCGGGAGGTCTTTGAAATCCTCGACGAAGCGGGCTTTGATCCCGGCTTCGATCGCATGGCTTGTCATCGTCGCGCCCGCCACCCCGTCGAGCACCGAGCGGCTCAGGTCGCGCTTGGCCCACTCGCGCGCGTTCCACTGGGTGAGGTCTTTGAGGAAGACACCTTCCTCGGGGATACGGCTCGCGTATTCCGCGGTGTCGTAGGTCGTGCGCATGACCACCTTGCGCAGGCGCAGGCCGTCCAGCTCCATGCCGATGAGGCTTTCGGTCGGGCCTTTGTAGCCGAGGATATCATCGCCGTAGGGTGAGGTGCGGACCACGTAACCCAGCGAGGAATTATTCGGGCCGTGGACGAGATGCCAGCCAAGGCGCGGGATGTTGGGTTCGTAGCTCGTGGCGTCGGGAAAACCGGTCTCCTGGATTTCCTTCAACGATAGCGGTGCGGGGAAGCGCAGGGAGACATAGTTGCCCGAGAGGCGTTTCTGGATGGATTCCGCGATGGATTGTGCCGTGAGCGTCGAGCCCGCGTAGCCTTCGAGTTTCGGCGTCGGCTCGGAGCCCGGCTTCCAATTATGAAAGGCTTTATCGAAGGTCGGATTATCGCGGAGGGTATCGACGTGTTCCGGGGTGTCGTCGCTCGAGAGGATGCGCGTGCCCAGGATGCGCTCCTGGTTGTCGATGGCGACGAGCACATTGCTCGGGCCGGAATAGCCGACGATAGAATCCGCGTCGGGCGATGTCGTGAGTAGACGGCCGAGCGTGTTGCCGACCGGATCCTCGACGATGAGGGTCTGGCCGGAGCCGGATTTCAGGCGCTTGGCCGTGGGGAAGAACGCGCGCGCATCCGCCAGCCCGAGCCGCGTGAGGGCGGTGTCGGCCGGCGGGGTGGTGCGCTGCAGGAGCAGGGCGGCGAGAAGGAGAGCGAACAGGCGCCAGCCCTTAACCCCCCAGGTGCTGATGCTCGCGCGGGTCATCCGTTACTTGACGGGGACGATTTGCACCGCGTCGGCCTGGACGGTGCCGTTGACCCCGGTGCTGCCCAGGACCACGGCGGCGGCGCCGGGATGGAAGGTGAACACGCCGATGCTGTGCGCGAGTTCAGTGGTCGCCGATTTCTGGTCGAGTTTGAAGGTGACCGGCTTCTGGTCGTCGCGGAAGAGCGTGCAGGGCGTGTTGCTGGCCCGGTTCGGATTGCCCTGCCAGTAGACGAAGACCTCGTATTTACCTTCGGCGGGGATGGTGAATTCGAAGCGGGCTTCGTTGTCGCCCTTGCCCGCGTAGTGGTAGCCTGCGCCGAGGTGTTCGAGGTTGTTGCCGGCCGTCCACTTGCCTTTGAGTTTCGCGGCGGAATCGTCGACCACGAGGCCGGGGAGTTTGGCAAGCTCAGCTTTCTCTTCCGCCGAGAGTACGAGGGCGGACGGGTTCTTCGTCAGGTCGAGATTCATGCGCCCGGTGGGCAACTGCTTGTAGTCGGCGATAGTGGTGTCGAGTGTGAGCTCGCCCGTCAGCGAAGGGCGGCGCATGCGGCCAGGCTGTTCCAGCAGCTGGATGAGCTCGGGGAGGTGCTGCTGGTAGACGCCGCGGGGATCCGTATTTTCGCGGACGGCCAGGTAGGCGGCCTTGCCGACGACTTCGCCCATCATGCCGATGGTGCGCATGACGCGGATGGTGCCGAGGGCTTCGTGTGTCACGCTGATGTGGCGGCCGGCCATGAAGAGGTTGCTGATGTTCTTCGAATAGAAGAGGCGGTAGGGGAGCGGGTAGCCGTTGCGTCGGTCCACGGCCGCTTCGCGCTTACCATCCGGTCCGGCGTGGCCGAACTGGGCGCGCGAGATGAACGGGTTGTCCGGGAACTTGGTGGCGTATTGTTCGCGCGGGTAATGCAGGTCGATGTCCCAGGTCGTGGGCACGCAGCCATCGGCGAAATCTTTCTTGGAGAGCAGGTCTTCCTTGGTCAGCACGATGTCGCCCGTGAGCAGACGGGATTCGCGCGGACCGCCGACGTGCGAGGCCCACTTGAGGTCGGCGTGGGCGTATTTATCTTTCTGCTCACCGGTCTTGAGGGCGCTGAAGGCGCCGTAGATGGCGCGGAAATTCCAATCGCGAATGTATTCGAGGCCGTTGATCGGATCTTGGTCGAAGCCCGACTCCCAGAACCATTCGGCCTTCATGAAGGGCTTGTCATCGATTTTCGCCTTCGACTTCATCAGCGGCGGGAAATCGCCGACCTGTAGCGGGAGCGCCCACGGCGTGGGGGCCCAGGCCTGCGGGGCGGCTTCATCCTGGTAATACCACATGTTCGACATCCCCATGCGGCCGGCCTTTTCCTGCGTGTATTCGGCGCCGGCGTAGGCGCCGACCCAGCCGTGGCCGGTCGTGTCGGCCACGAACTTCGCGCGGAAGATTTTTTCGCGGCCGGTTTTGACGTCGATGGCCTTGACGGCCGCGATGCGGTTGCCGGCCATGGTCACGCCCGTGGCGAAGTGGCCGAGAAAAAGGGAGATGCTCTTCTCGTTGCGGACGACTTTCTCTTTCAGTTCGTCGCCGAACGTATCGGCGCGGCCTGGGCTGTCGGGCGCGCGGTCGCCGATCTCCTCGATGATTTCACCCAGGTGCGGGTATTTGCCGCGGGTGGTGCCGCCCATCGCCCAGACGCCGATCTCGGAACTGCCGTTACCGCCGAGGACGGTGCGATCCTGGATAAAGGCGACCTTGAGTGATTGGCGGGCCGCGGAAAGCGCGGCACCTAGGCCGCCGTAACCGCCGCCGACGACGACGAGGTCGTATTCACCGGCGTCTTCCGGGCCGGCGGGGTTGTTCCACTGCGCGCGGGCGGCCGCGAGGGCGGTGCCTTCGGGCGGGGTGAATGAGGGGTCCTTGCTGAGCAGGATAGCGTCGGCCCGGCCTTCGAAGCCGGTGAGATCATGCAGGGCGAGTTTGGTTTCGCCGGCGGTCAGCGTAACTTTGCCGGCGAGTTGCCAATGCCATTCGGCGCCTTCGGTGCCGAGCTCGGTCGGGAGCAGCTGGCCATTGATCGCGAGCTGGAAGCGACCGGGCTTGCCGGGGGCGTCCCAGTGGGCGACCCAATCCTTGGTGCGCACCCAGACGCGGTAATCGCCGGCTTCGGCAATCTTGACGGCACCCTGGGCGTCGGCGACCGGCTTGCCCATGCCGTGGGCGAGCAGGTAGGGAGAGCCGACGATATTGGTGAAGGCTGTGTCGGTCTTCCAGCCGCCCGGCGTGGCCAGGGATTCGGCTTCGATGAAGAGGGTCGAGACGGATTGGGCGTGGCTGACGGCGGCAAGCAGCGATAATCCGAGGGCGGAGAATACACGTGGGGACATGGAGCTATTAGATGGCGGATGGGCTGGGGAGTTCCAGCCAGAATGGTCGGGTAGGGGCAGCACCGCGTGCGGCCCTCGTTTGCTGTCTCGTTTCAGGTGGGGGATGAGACTGGGAGGCTCGGTTGACCAGAGGCTCGGAGGCTCAGGACGATGCATGGCCAGTTGACAAGGGATGCATCGGGGTAGGGAGGCGATGACATCGCCTCCGCCTGTGTTCCCCACCGCCGCCCGCTAACGGCTTCCTCCTGTCTCGGGTAGGGGCGCCACTGCGTGGCGTCCGTGGGCGGACTGATATCAACGGGTCGGATAACTTGCCCGGCTCATCGAGCATCGCTCGGCGAACGGACGCGACGCCGTCGCGCCCCTACCTCTGGCCAATTTATCACCCCCACGCTCGGCCTCTCCTTGCCCTGCGGCTATTGGGTGGGTAGCTATCACTATGCGATCTCTCCTTTCCCGAATCGTGATGATGGTGGCGGCCATCGTCGTCGCGGGGGCCGCCGAAGTGCCGGCTTCCGGCTTGCTGGTGGATCTTGATGCCCGCAAGGGAGTCACGCTCGACGGGCAGGGGCGGGTGATGTGTTGGCGGAATCAAGTCGGCGGAGAAGCCGCGCGCGATTTCGTCGGGCAGCCGCTGGGCCGCCCGGACGCGTTCTCAGGCCTGCCTTCGGTGGTCAAAGCCGAACCTGTCTCGCTGGCGTTTCGCCAGCAGGAACTGCTGTGTCATGATGAATCCGCGTTCGACGAATTGATCCGCGGGAGCGGCTGCACGTGGGTCGTCCTCCTCAAGGTTTATCCGCAGCGCGTGGGTTTGAAAGATGTGAACTCTTTTTTCGGCAACCTACGCAACGGGCAGAAATATGAGGGCATCTGGGGCTGCCTGGATGACGATAACACCGTCTGGTGGGGTGCCCGCAATGGTCTCACCTTCGGCCGTTTCGACATTAATAATCCCAAGCTCAGCGGGCCTAAGCTCGAGGAGGGACGTTTTCATTTCGTCGCCGGGCGGCTCGGGGCCGGGCTGGGCGAGGTCCCGGTGGAATTATTCGTCAACAGTCTCAAGCCCTGCGCGACCGGGCGTTTCCCCGTGAATCCGCAGGCGGATTCTTCCAAACTCTCCATCGGTCAGGAACGCGACGCCACGCAGCACCCCGGCAAGGAATCTTTCGATGGAGAGATCGCGCGCTTCCTGCTCTGGAATCGTCCGTTGACCGATGGGGAGCTGAAGACCGTGTTCGGGCAATTGCCGACGAGGTAGGGGCAGCACCGCGTGCGGCCCGCCGCACATAAGTTCAATCGTGAGAGATAGGTTTCAGGTGGGGGATGAGACTGGGAGGCTCGGTTGACCAGAGGCTCGGAGGCTCAGGACGATGCATGGCCAGTTGACAAGGGATGCATCGGGGTAGGGAGGCGATGACATCGCCTCCGCCTATCTCGGGTAGGGCTGACCATCCTTGGTCGGCCGTGCGGCCGCCGTATGGTGGCCGAGGGTAGGGGCAGGACTACGTCATGCCCTCGCTCGAAATGGCCGCGGCGTAGCCTCGCCCCTACCTGGGTGTTCACCATCCGGCGAACGGACGCGACGCAGTCGCGTCCCACCCCATTGCAATCCTTGCCAACTGGCCAGCCGGTCAACTGGTCAACTTGCCTGCCTCATTCTCGGGTGACGGGTGACGGCCACCGGGGCATCGGCCATTCGGGGGTCGGCATTTCAGCCATCGGCTGTCGGCTTCAGGATCCCGGCTCCCGTGCCCCTGCCGTCTCAATCTGGCCAACTATTCCACGAATCACTCATGCTGCATCTCTCAGGTCCCGCTCTCACTTATCACCCGAAGAATATCACCGAAGCTAACTTTTCTATTTCCGGTTTCCCCTTGAGCGTATCGGACGCGACGTCGTCGCGCCCCTGCCTGGAGCGGACCAACCTGCACCGCCTTACTTCGCTTTCGCCTTCTGCTGCTGGTATTGCTGGATGCGCTGCTTGGCGCGTTCTTCGACGGCATCGAGGACTTTATCGACCGTATCATCGGAGAGCGAGGGGTCGGCGGCAAGCATGGCGGCCTTGGTGGCCTTGCGGACGCCGAGCGTGACTTCTTCGAACTGCGCGCGCATGTCTTTCTTCTGATCGTCGGAGGCGTATTCCGCTTCCTTGCGCAGCTCGGTCATCTTCGCGCGCGCGGCCCGGACATCTTCGTCTTGGAAAGTCTTGAACATCGCCGTCTTGCACTTGGCGAGATCCTCCTTGCTCACGCCGTCGATTTCTTCGGGGAGGAAATTCCCGCCATTCCGTCCGCCAAATTTGGAGCTGCCTGACTTGCGCGGTGTTTCTTCGGCGGCGCCGTCCGCCTTGGGGGCGACTGGGGTGCGCGGACGCTCGGCACGGGCAGTTTCGGCGGCGACCGTGAGGGCGGGCGGGGCCTGGCGAACCACCGTGGCGTAATAAGTAGCGGCGGAGCCGAAGGCGGCCGCGGCGATAAGGGCGAGGAACTGCTTCATGGGGAGGGGTCACCCTAATGTTAGCCGCCGCCCGAGCAGGGCGAGTTCAAATTCAGGCCCGATCGCGAGAAATGACCTTAAAATCCTGGCTCCAGGCTTATTTGGCCAAAGGCTTTTGGGTGCCCTTCTGGGCACCGGCCTTCACGCGTTCGGTGACCACGTCCACAATGGTTTCGACAGTGTCCTTGGCGAGGGAAGGGTCGGCCTTGAGGACCGCGTTGATGTTGGCTTTGCGCATGTCGCTCATCACGGCCTCGAAGTCGCCGCGCATATCTTTCTTTTCATTATCGGAAGCATACTCCAGGCGCTTCTTAAGTTCCGCCAGCGCTTTGCGGGCAGCGATGACGTCGGGGTCCTGGCGAATCTTCCCGGCGACGGCGCGGAATTTCGCCATGTCGGGCTTGGAGACGCCGTCGACCTCGGCCAGCACGGCAGGCTGATTTTCGCGGGCGGCAGCCTTGTCGCGTTTACCTTCGGTCTTCGGGGCGCCGGCTGGGGCGACTTCGACCTTCGGCTTGGCGTCATCGGCGGCCTTGCGTTCCGCCGCGGCTTTCTGGGCGGCTTTCTGCACGGCTTCCTGATTTGCCTGGCGCTGTTTTTCTTCGACCGCATTGAGCGTCGCCACGAGATTATCCTTGGTGAGGGAGGGGTCGAATTTCAGCGCCGCTTCGATGGCGGCCTTGCGTGTGGCTTCAACGGCCGCCTCGGTGTCCGTCCGGAGATCTTCTTGTTCGTTGCGGCCCGAGGTGAATTTGGAGCGCTCGCGGATGTCGGCCAGGTGTTTGCGGGCGGCGGCGACGGTTTCATCCTGGTACGTGGCAATCAGCGCGGCCTTGATCTTCGCGTACTCGGCGTCGCTGATGCCAGGGATCGCGTCGGGCAGGGCGCGTTTGATGGCTCCGGCCTTGGTGCCGGTGCCGGTTCTCTTCGGGGCGGGTGCCTCCGTGCCATCGGCGGCCTGCAGGGCCGGGGCACTCAGGGCGGAACAAAAGAGAAGGAGGAGCAGGGGCCGCATAGGTGTTTCCCTTTATACACCGAGTGCCTTCTGGGGTTGCACAAAAAAAGACCCCGGCGAACCGGGGTCTTGTTGGGAGCCTGTAATCCGAAGATTACTTAGCGTCTTCGCCTTTCTTCTTCTTGCCCTTGCCCTTGGCGCGAGCTTCTTCGAGCGCCTTGTAGACGGACTCGAGGGAGGCGTCAGCCTTCAGCACGGCGGCCTTGCGGGCTTCCATGGCGGCCTTGCGGAGGTCGGCGTCCTTCGGGTCAGCCTTGGCCTTTTCTTCGGCGGACTTCACGGCAGCGTCTTCCTTGGCCTTGTCGTTGGCGGCGAGGAACTTCTTCCAGTCGTCGTCCGAGACAGAGTCAGGCTTCTGCGGGCCCTTCTTGGCGCCCTTTTCACCCTTCTTAGGGGCGTCGCCCTTAGGGGCGTCGGCCGGAGCGTCGGCAGCGATGAGACCGGCCGAGGAGATCAGGGCCAGGAGGAATGCGAGTTTCAGTTTCATGTGTGTATGGGGAGGTTCACAGAATGAAACCCCGAGCGGGCGTCAAGGTTGCAAAATCACTCTACAATCTTATGACACTGACTGGGAATGACTTAAGCAGGTTTTGCGGCATATATATTAACATATGAAACCGCTGTTTTGGCACATTCCGCACGCCTCCACGCGCCTGCCGCGGGCTTTTCGGGGGGATTTTAAGGTGAGTGCGGCCACCCTACGTCGGGAGCAGTTGTGCCTGACCGATTGGTTCGCGGATGAGCTCTATCTCCCCGTGGCCCGCCGGGGGGAGCGGGTGCGGGCCGATTTCTCGCGGCTGGTCGTGGATGTGGAGCGCTTCGCCGATGATGCCCGCGAGCGTTGCGCCGCTGTCGGCATGGGGGCGACGTATGAGCGGACGACGCAAGGCGAGGAGCTGCGTCGCCTCACGAAGAAGCGCCGGGCCGAGCTACTGCGAACTTTCTATGAGCCGCATCATGCGCGGCTCGACGCGGCGGCGCGTGTGCGGCTGAATCGCTTCGGGCGTTGCCTGCTGATCGATGCGCACACTTTTCCGGCCAAGCCCTTGCCGACGCAGGTGGATTTCCGTGCGCCGCCGGAAATCGGCCTCGGCACGGAGGGGGCGCACACCTCGCCCGAACTGCGCCAGCTCGCCGTCGATTATTTCCGGAGCCGCGGTTTCACGGTCGGGGTGGATCGGCCTTTCAGCGGGGCCCTTGTGCCGAATCTTTTCTTCGGCCGGGATCCGCGCATGCAATCCCTCATGGTCGAGGTGCGTCGCGATTTGTATATGCATGAGACGACGGGCGCGAAGCATGTGGGTTTCCGGCGCATGCAGGCCGTGCTCGCGGGCTTCCGGCGGGTGTGCGAACGGTTTGCCGCGTCCGGCCGTTGCGCGGTTTGGGCTACTTGAGCGCGCCTGCCGGTGCGGCGGGACGGGCTTCCGTCTCCGAGCGCTCGACTTCCTGGCGGAGCAGGGCGATGGCCTCGTTCCACATCGCCGCCATCTCCGGGGCGACGGTGGCCTTGATGGTGTCATCCTGGGTTTTCCAGCTTTCTTCGACGACTTTCCAGCGGGCAATCAATTCTTTCACCCGTGGTTGTTCGCCCCAGCGCTTGGCGGCGTCATCGAAGACCGCCGGATGCATGAACTTCATCTCCTGCAGTGAATCGAGCCCGTGGCGGATAATCTGGCTGCGACGCTCGTCGGGTGGGCGCGGATCCGCGGCGATGTCCTTCGTGGCGTCGAGGTTAAGCCCGTCGCTGCTGCGCGGATGAAGGTTGGGGCCGACGTTCTTGCCGGCGTGGGGGTGGCTGCCGGCCGGTGTCGCGGTACGGTGGCTGCCGGCTGGCGTCGAAGTGACGAAGGAGGCCCAGATCAAAGCCCCGATGGCGGCCGCGATACCGGCGAGGAGTAACCACGCACGGCGGGAAGGGGCGGAGGACATGGGGGAGGGCGACGCGAGCACGCGCCGACCGGCTTACTGAAAGACGACCGGAGCCGGGGCGGGCGCCGGTGCGGCGGTGGGTGCCGCTGCTGGGACGCCGTTGAGGGTGCCGCCGGTCACCGTGATGGCCGGGGCAGCGTTGGCTGCGGGGGCGGCCGTGGCGGACTGCTTGAGCATGTTCAGACCGCGCTCGCGGATGGTCTGCAACTGATCCATGATGCCCTGTTTCTGGTCATCGGAAGCCGTGCGGTATTTCGTCTCGAGTTCGCGCATGTTCGCGAAGTTGGTGCGGAACTCCTCGTTCTGCATCGCGGCGCGGAAGGCCGTGCTGATCTTGTCGCGATCGCCGCCGAACATCGTCTCCACGGCTTTCTTGCCGTCGTCGCGCCAGGTGGCGAACTTCGCGTCCAGCTCGGCGGTCGGGGCGGACTGTTTCACGAGGTCCTTTTCCTGGACGTCGGAACTGATGTTATCGTTCTTGCTCAGGTGAATCGATTTCGCGCTGCGCACCTGGGACTTGTCGCCGCTGAATTTGGCGACGGGCGAGGCGCCGGGTTTGCGAGAGGAGGCGATGGTCTTCTCGGGAGCCTCGTGGTTGAAATAGCGGGCCACGGCGAAGCCGCCGATGACGACAAGGATGACGCACAGGATGGCGAAGACGCGGTTCGAGTTCATGGGGGTGGTTATAACTAATATAACTCCCGCGAAAAGCGGAAGTTCCCGGAAAGATGCCCCGGGGTGGTCCGCGGGGGGATTCCGGCCTATTTCCGGGCTAACGGAAGAAGATCAGCCGCCACCAGGTGCGGGTGAAGGGTAGGGCTAGGTGCTCCAGGCGGGCGGCTAAGAAGGCGGCGGTGATCTCCTTCTCGGGGTGGCCGTCGAGCAGCTTCGCTTCCGCGAGCTCGCGCTGGCCGCGGCGGGCGGCGTCCTGCACCAGCGAGTGTTTGAGCAAGTGCGCGACCGAGAGGATCACCGCGAGGACCGAGAAGCCGGCGGCGGCGAACATGAAGCGCCCCTTGCCGGCGAAGACGAGCATGACCAGCAGGACGGGCCAGGCGTTGCCCCAGAGGATCATGAACGAATCCCAGGAGGCGAGGTTGCCCAGCTTACGGTCGCGGTGCTGGAGTGCATGGCCGGCGAGGCGGGCCGCGCGCGCCACGTCGAAGAGCCTACTGCCTTCGTAGACGGCTGGCGACAGCTTGATCGCCGGCTCATAAGCAGAATAAAAATCCGTGATCGCGAGCGCACTTTCATCGACGTCGACCTGCGGAATTTCGCCGCGCAGCAGGATGATGCGCGCGGCCTGCGCGCCCGTCACGCCGCGCACGAGCAAGACCTGGCCGTACTTGCGTTCCAGGCGGAGCAGGCGGCGCCAGGCCAGCCACGGGAGGCCCAGGGAAAAGACTCCTGCCAGGCAGAAAATCAGCAGGATCTTGAACTCCAGATTCATCGCTCCCCTGACCCTGTGTATTCGGCTGGTTCCATCAAGTTATACCTAATTCAATTCAGCATAAGGCGGATTAGGGGGCGTGGAATCCTCCCGGCGGCATCCGCCCTCCGTTGACCTCGGGTCGGGCCGGGGTCACGATATCCGCATGAACCCGGAAATCGTCAGGAGCTACCTCATGGGGCTGCAGGATCGTCTCTGCGCCACGCTTGAGGAAGTCGACGGCCGGGCGAAGTTCATCACGGATGAGTGGAAGCGCGCCGAAGGCGGCGGCGGTCGTACCCGCGTCATCGCCGGCGGGTCGGTGATCGAAAAGGGCGGGGTGGCTTTCTCGGACGTCCGCGGCCACGCGCTGCCTCCGTCCGCCACGATCGCCCGCCCGGATCTCGCCGGCAAAGGCTTCCGTGCCATGGGCGTCTCGGTCGTCCAGCATCCGCTCAATCCCTATTGCCCGACCTCGCACATGAACGTGCGCTTCTTCTGCACCGATGGTCCCGATCCGGTCTGGTGGTTCGGCGGCGGCTTCGACCTGACGCCTTACTACGGTTTCGACGAAGATGCGGCCTCCTGGCATCGCGCCGCCCAGCAAGCCACGGGCGCCCACTTCCCGAAATTCAAGGCGTGGTGCGACGACTACTTCCTGCTCAAGCATCGCACTGAGCAGCGCGGCATCGGCGGCGTGTTCTTCGATGATTTCACCGAGGGCGGTTTCGAGGCAGCCTTCGCGCTGATGCAGAAGGTCGGCGATGCTTTCGGTCCAGCCTACGCCGAGATTCTCCGCCGGCGTAAGGATACGCCCTACGGCCCCCGCGAGGTAGAGTGGCAGGAAATCCGACGTGGTCGCTACGTCGAATTCAACCTGGTCTTCGACCGTGGCACCATCTTTGGCCTGCAGTCCGGCGGCCGGACGGAATCAATCCTGATGTCGCTGCCACCCCGGGTGCAGTGGCGCTATTGCCACCAGCCAGCCCCGGGCACCCCGGAGGAACGACTAGTCTCGCATTATCTTAAACCGCAGGATTGGCTCAAGGGGTCCTGATGAACTCCCGCGACCGCTTTCTCGCCGCCCTCCACCGCCAGCCCCATGACCGGGCACCGGTCTGGATCATGCGTCAAGCCGGACGCTACCTGCCTGAATACCGCGCCCTCAAGGCGAAGTCGGATTTCGTCACGATGGTCCGTACGCCCGAGCTCGCCGTCGAAGTCACCCTGCAGCCGCTCCGCCGCTTTCCGCAGCTCGACGCCGCGATTCTCTTTTCAGATATCTTGGTCATTCCCGAGGCCTTGGGGGTCGGTTATCGTTTCCGCGACGAAGGTGGCATCGCCATGGAGCGTGCACTGGCCTCGCCGGCCGACGTCGCCACGCTGAAGCTCGAAAGCTCGGCCGATCGTCTGCAATACGTTTACGATGCGTTGACGATTTTGCGTAAGGAGCTGGGCCTGAACAAGACCCTGCTCGGATTCGCTGGTTCGCCCTGGACGCTCGCCTGCTACCTCGTCGAAGGTGGCGGTTCTGAGGATTTCCCGAAAACCAAGGCACTCATCAAGGCAGACCCGAAGATGATGCACCGCATCCTCGAGATTCTGACGGAAGCCGTCGCGCAGTATCTTACGCGTCAGTTCGCCGCCGGGGCCGATGCGATCCAGATTTTCGACAGCTGGGCCGGCGCGCTCACCGGCGCCGACTACGAGGAGTTCTCGCTCCGCTATATCCGCGCGGTGCTCGAGCGCCTGCCCGCCGGCGCCCCGGTCATTCTTTACGCCAAGGGCAAGTCGCCGCAGGCCGCCGCGCTCGCGCAGACCGGTGTGCCGTGCCTCGGCGTGGATTGGACCATACCCCTCTCGCAGGTGCGCCAGCTCGCTGGCCGCCCGATCTGCCTGCAGGGCAATCTGGACCCTGAATTCATGGTCGGCGAGCCCGCTGCGGCCTTTGCCGCGACCAAGGCGGTGTTGGCCGATAACGCCGGTGATCTTGGGCATATCTTTAATCTTGGCCATGGCATCACGCCCCAGGCCCGGATCGAGACCTTCCAGGCCGTGGTTGACGCCGTGGTTGCCTCCGGCGTTTGACATCGTCCGCCGTCCCGCCTCTTTTGCTCCCATGTCCCGCAAAGGTATCCTGCTGCTGAATCTTGGTTCGCCGAAGAGCACCTCCGTGCCCGACGTGCGGAATTACTTGCGTGAATTCCTGAACGATGACCGCGTCATCGATTATCCGGCCCCGTTGCGCTGGCTGCTGCTGGAAGGTATCATCCTCCGGACCCGCCCAAAGAAGAGCGCTGCCGCCTACGCCAGCGTCTGGACCCCCGAGGGTTCACCTCTGGTGGTCACGACCGATAAACTGCGCGCCAAACTGGAGAAGGCGACGGGCCTGCCCGTGATCATGGGCATGCGCTATGGCACGCCTTCCTGCGCCGAAGCCGTGGAGAAGGTGATCGCCGCCGGCATCGACGACCTGTTCGTGATGCCCCAGTATCCGCACTACGCGATGTCGTCGTATGAGACCGTCGTCGTCAAGGTACAGGAAGAACTCAAGCGTCTCGCGCCTGGTCTGAAGTATCACGTCCTGCAGCCGTTCTACAACGACCCGGCTTACATCGACGCCCTGGTCGAATCTGCCCAGCCTTGGCTGAGCAAGCCGTTCGACAAGCTGCTCTTCTCTTACCACGGCCTGCCAGAGCGCCACCTGCGCAAGGGCGACCCTTCGAAGGCCCATTGCATGAAGCAGAAAGATTGCTGCTCGCATTACAGCCCCTGTCAGGCGACCTGTTATCGCCATCAGTGCGTCGAGATGACGCGCCTGTTCGTGGCCGCCGCCGGCCTCAAGGAATCCCAATATGAACTCTCCTTCCAGTCTCGTCTGGCTGGTGAGAAGTGGGTTTCGCCTTATACCGACAAGCGTCTCGAAGCCCTGCCCGAAGAAGGTACCAAAAACCTCCTGGTCATGTGCCCCGCCTTCACGTCCGATTGCCTCGAGACCCTCGAGGAAATTCGCGAAGAAGGTAAGGAGACCTTCATCCATGCCGGCGGCGAGCATTTCGCCCAGATCCCTTGCCTCAACGATTCCGATATCTACGTGAAGTATCTCGTGAACCGCGTGAATCACTGGAAGCCGGATCATCGCTGAGGGTAGGGTCGGGACCGCGTCACGACATAGCTGCCGCTCTGGGCTATTCTTAGTTCTTGGTTCGTCGTTTCTCGTTATTTCAGGACGCTGACTTGAGGTAGGGACAGCACCACGTGCTGTCCCTACTTGTATCGGGTAGGGTTGAGCGCCCCCGCTCAACCGTGCATCGAGGCAGGGACGTGATCACTATCGCATCCTCCCCTTGGATTGAAGGATCTTAGGACAGCACGTGGTGCTGTCCCTGCCCTAAGAACGGCTGACCAAGGGTGGTCAGCCCTACCTCGAGACAAAATTCAAAGGGGAACCGGAGACCGGATGATTGGCTGGGGTGCCCATTTTCAGGTCTCGGGTCTCAGCCATCAGGAGCCAGGTACGGGTGATCAGGTTCGGGTTCAGGAACTCTGCCCTCTGTCATCCGTCATCGATTCAGCCCTCTTTTATTCCCAACCGCTTTCCGCTGTCACCTACTACCTCAGAACAACCTCGCAATTGGCTTGCCGCCGTCGGTGATGGGGACCGGGCGCGCGCCGGCCATAAGGTCACGCGAGGTGTCGATGCCGAGCGTGGCCAGAATCGTGGCGTGGAAGTCCGGGATACTCACGGGATTCTCGACGACTTTCTTGGCGAGGTCATCCGTGGTGCCGTAGGCGCCGCAGTGTTTCAGCCCGCCGCCGGCGAGAATCATCGAGAAGGCCGTGCCTTGGTGGCCGCGTCCGCCGTTGCCATCGAATTCTGGCGGGCGGCCGAACTCGGTGCCGACGACCACGAGGGTTTTGTCGAGCAGGCCATGGGTCTTGAGGTCGGTGATCAAGCCCGCGAGGGCGTTATCGAGTTCGCGGATGAGGGTATGCTGGTTGTCGATGCCGTGGTTGTGCACATCCCAGCCGGTCCCGTTGATGAAGTTGAGGTTGTGCGAGATTTCGACGAAACGCACGCCGCCTTGGATCAGGCGACGGGCCGTCAGGCAGCGCTGGCCGAATTCGCCGCCATACGAGGCACGCAGGTCGGCAGGCTCCTGGGTCAGGTCGAAGTGTCGCATGAACGACGGACCTGCGAGACGGAAGGCCTCCCGCTGGGCCTCGGCGTATTCGGCGAGGCTGGAGTCGGCCGTATGGGGAGAGAGGGCGCCGAGGAGTTCGCGCCGGCGCGAGTCGCGGTCATCCGTCACGCCTTCCGGGCGCGTGAAGCCGTTGGGTCCGGTCTGAGTATCGACGAGATAGATGTAGCCGTCTTTGATGCCGAGAAAGCCTGGTCCGCGGCTGACATTGGGATAGCCGATGAGCATGTAGGCCGGTACCGAAGAATCGGCGGCGCCGCGACGGTGTGCGACGATCGAGCCGATGGAAGGGTAGACCGCGTTGCCGCTGATCATGCGGCCAGTGTGTACGAGGTTCGTGGCGAAGGCGTGCTCATCGATCACTTTGTGATTCACCGAACGCACCGCGGTCACGTGCTCCATCAGGCGCGCCGTGCGGGGCAGATGTTCGGCGACGCGCACGCCTGGGACGGAGGTCTCGATGGACGGGTAGAGTGAGCCGGCTTTTTTCTTCGCAGCCTTGTTGTCGCCCAGTGCCTTCGGGTCAAAAGTGTCGGCCTGGCTCATGCCGCCGCCGAGCCAGATGAAGATACAATGCTCGGCTTGGCCCTTGGGGGTCGAGATCGCGGCTCCGGCGTTGAGCTGGGCCGCGAACGGTGCCAGCCCGAGGGAGGTGATGAAAGAGCGGCGATCCATGGGGTTTAGGGAGTGAAGAGGAATTCCGGCGAATTGACGAGTGCCCAGACGGCATCCTCGGCTCGCAGGCGCCAGGCCGCTGTCAGCCGCGAGGTCGCCGGGTCGCCTTTGCGCGCATCGGCTTCCTGCTGTTGTCGGATGACTGTGGCGTCGGCATCCAGATGGTTCGACCACGAGACGTAGTAGGCCGGACGAGTCGCGTGCGGCGCCGGCGGTTGGGTGGCGACGTTGAGACGGTCGGAGAAGCCGGGGGTGAGCTGGTGGAGGTATTTGGCTTTTTCACTCTCCGTCGGGTGCCGGGTCAGGATGCGCAGGAAGAGTCCGTCGACGAATTCCTCGGGCGTGCCCGTGCTCAGCGCGAGCTGCGTCACGCCATGGTCGTCGCTGAGGCGCGTCAGCCAGGTGCCCATCGTGCCGTTGCTCAGGATGGCCGGCTGCAGGGAGTTGGCGGCGCTTTCGCGGTCGGTGATTGGATCGGGGCGGCTGGCCCGCCAACCGAAGGCGGCCAGCACGTCGCTGACGGCCTGGATGCGAGGCAGGGCCAGCGCGGGTCGGTCACGCTCGTTCGAGGTCGAGGTGATCATCCAGGCGCGGCGCGGCTGGCCGAGGTTGAGGGAGTTCTCCTGTTCGCGATTATTATCAATATCCAAGCTGGCCGGCTCGGTCCGCAAGGTCTTGCCGACCGCGGCGAAGGCGGCGTCGACGACCTGTTCGGCGCTGAGGCGGCGCGGGGCTGGGGCGGCGTAAAGCGGGCTGGTCGCCTTGAGTTCCGGGTCGGTCGTGCGTTGGTAGGCGGCTGAATTCAGGATCAGGCGCTGTAGGTGGCGCGCATCGTAGCTGCTGCGCACGAGTTCACGGCCGAGCCAGCGGAGCAGTTCCGGGTGGGTATTCTTCGACCGTTCCCAATCCCACGGTTGTTCGACGAGTCCGCGGCCCATCAGGCGCGCCCAGATGCGATTTGCGATCACCTGCGCGAAGCGTTCGTTCTGCGGCGCGGTCACCAAGGTCGCCAATCGGTCGCGGGGGTCGCGCGGGTCGAAGGCGAGCCGGTCCGCCATCGTGGGGTCGATGAGTTCAGGGAAGGGCCATTTCGCGGCGACTTCCGTGCCAGGCTCGAGCGTGACCTCGATGAGCGGCTTACGGCCGCCTTCACGGAGTTTGGCCATCGAGACGCTGCTGGTTGTGGGCACCTTCACCGGCTTGGTCTCCAGCATCGCGGCGAGTGCGAACACCTGTTCCTGTTTGGAAGTGTGCGCGGGCGAGTCGTGGCAGCGTGCACACTTAGTCTCGATGCCGAGGAAGGCGGTGGAGACGATGGTGGCCTTGGCGGCCATCGGGACGTCGTTCTGCGAGGCCACGCCGAAGCCAGCCGGGCCGCCGCCGCGTTTGCTGCCTTTGAGGCGCAGTAGTTCCGTCACCATCAAGTCGATGGGTTTGTTATCGAGAATCGATTCATGAATCCACCAGCGGAACGGTCCGGTATTATTCAGGGTTGGGTTGAGGATGTTCGGGTTCTCGGCGAGGACGTCCTGCCAGTAGCCCACCCAATGGTCGGCGGCGCGCGGGTCGGCGAGCAGGCGATTGATCGTCTTCGCACGTTTGTCCGCAGAAGTATCAGCGAGGAAGGCTGAGATCTCTCCGGGGGAGGGTACGATGCCGAGCGTGTCGAGCGTGACGCGACGCAGGAAGGCGAGGTCGGATGCGGGCGGGGTGACGCGGGTTGAGGAAGGTCGGAACTCAGGCCAGTGGGCGCCTTGCTGAATCCATTCTTTCACCAGAGAAACTTCTGCGGTGGTGAGACGATTGCCCTTGGGGGGCATCATTTCGTCGGGGTTGTCGGTGCTGATGCGGGCGATGAGAGAACTCTTGGCCGGTTGTCCGGCGATGATCCCCGCGCCGTCGGACTTGCCGCCCTTGAGCGCGCCCGCGAGGGTGTCGAGGTGAAGCTTGCCTTTGGCTTTGCCGCCTTGGTGGCATTCCAGGCAGTGGGTCTCAAGGATGGGAAAGATTTTGGCGTAGAAATCCACGCCATGGGCGGGTGCCGCGGAGGTCTGGCTGAGGTAGGCGGCGAGTTTCGCTCCAAGAAAGGCGTCGATCGCGTTGCCGGCCGGGAAGCGGGCATCCAGCCCCGGCACGGGGGTTTCCGGTGTGGAGGCGAGCCAGGCCTTCGCGTTGTCGCGACGTTTGCGCCAGTAGTCGCCCTGTTCGGCGCGGAGCGCAGCACGCTTGGTCGCGTCAAGGGCACTCAGGCGGCTTTCTTCGGCCGCGGCGTAGCTGGCCCAGCCGGCGTCATCGTAAGCGGGAGCCTGCGGCGCGGGCGAAAGCAGATTCCAATCCAGGCTGCCTTGGAGAGAAATCGCCGCGACGGTCTCGCCGAGTTCCGTGCGCCGGCGGGCCGCCGTTTTGTTGATCACGTAGCCGGAGATTGTTTCGAGCACGACCTGTTGTTCGCCGCCGGCGGAGGTGAACTCACACCAGACCTCGCGGTCGCCTGGTTGGACGAAACGGAAGCGGGGGCCGAGGTCGAGGAAGGTGGCCTGTTGTTCTTTGACCGGTTTGTTGTCTGTGCCGGGAGAGGGGAAGGGGGTGGTCAGCACGACTTTGCCGTTGAGGAAGAGTGCCGCGGCTCCCTGGCCGCGTAGCAGGAGGCGATGCTTGCCGGCGGGCAGGTTTATTTTCGCGGCGGCGCGCAGGAAGAAGGGATTGGCCCGGTCAGCGCGCACCCCGGTGTCGGTATATTTATAAGGCACTCGTTGAAAACCGAACGCCGGCGCCGCGTAAGTCTCGGTGGCCACGAGGTTTTCCTTGGGCCAGAAAATCGCGGACGGATGCCAGTCCTCGCAGATTTCCATCCGCACTTGGCCGGCGGGCAGGCTGTTCCAGTCGACCGCGGGTGCGTTGCTGATAAGCGGGAGCGTGAGTTTCTCTTTCTTCGGATAGCCGCTGGCGACGTCGTTGCCGGCGTTAAGGTTCGTCTGCGCTGGGGCGGTCAGGCAGAAGATGGTCGCGAAGGCGGTGAGCAGGAAAAGGGGCATGCAATAAGAGGACGACACCTCACCGGCGGGGTGGTTCCGGGGGGTTCTTGATATCGTATCAATGTCGCGAAGTGGTCAACAGTTAGCCAAGCTGGGCCCTAGGGGTTGCCTGTCGGCGGTTCAGGGCTAATTTAAGAAGGTCGCCATGCCTCCCACCGCTCGCCGCCTCGCTGGTTTCACCGAATCCGTCATCCGCGGGATGACCCGTCTGGCCAACCAGCATGGGGCTATCAACCTCTCCCAGGGTTTCCCCGACTTCGATCCGCCCGAGGAGCTACTCGCGGCCTTGGAGCGAGCCACGCGCGGGCCGTATCATCAGTATGCCGTCACCTGGGGCGCCCCGCGTTTCCGCCAAGCGCTCGCCGCGAAGATCAACCGATTCAGTGGGCTGGCGGTCGACCCTGATCAGCACCTCGTCGTGACCTGTGGTAGTACTGAAGCGATGATGGTCGCGATGATGACCGCCTGTAATCCCGGCGATAAGGTCATCGTCTTTTCCCCATTCTACGAAAACTACGCCGCCGACGCCATCCTGTCGGGCGCCGAGCCGATTTACGTGCCGTTGCGCGCACCTGATTTCGCCTTCGATCCCGATGAGCTCGCGAAGGCCTTCGCGCAGAAGCCCAAGGCGATCATCGTTTGCAATCCGTCCAATCCTTGCGGAAAGGTCTTCACGCGCGACGAGCTGATGACGATCCTGCGGCTCGCCGAACAGCACGACGCGTTCGTGATCACCGACGAGCCGTATGAGCACATCGTCTACGCGCCGAACACGCACGTGCACTTCGCCGCGTTGCCCGGCGCCTTTGAACGCACCATCACCTGCAACTCGCTCTCAAAGACGTATTCCATCACCGGCTGGCGCCTCGGTTACGTCCAGGCCGCCCCGCACGTCATTGCCCAAGCCCGTAAGGTGCACGACTTCCTGACCGTCGGCGCGGCGGCACCGTTGCAGGAGGCCGCCGTGGCGGGTTTGGAATTGCCCGATTCCTATTACGCCGGACTCGGCCAGCTGTACGCCGCGAAGCGGACGCTGTTCACGTCAATCCTCGCCCAGACCGGGTTGAAGTTCACCGAGCCACAGGGTGCATATTATTCGTTGCTCGATATCTCGCCGCTCGGTTTTAAGACCGACACCGAAGCCGCCGAATGGCTGATCAAGGATATCGGCGTCGCCGGCGTGCCGGGCTCATCGTTCTTCCGTGAACCCGAGCACCGCTACCTCCGTTTCCACTTCGCGAAGAAGGAAGATACGTTGCGCGCCGCCGGGGAGAAGTTGGGGAGATTGAGGAAGGGCTGAACACGGAGGGCTGAATTGAACGACGCATGGCTCGGTCTTTAGGTAGGGCTGACCACCCTTGGTCAGCCGCGGTTGAGCGAGGGCGCTCAACCCTACCCAAGGCAAAGAGATCATCCGGGATGTCCGGCCTTGTTTGCATTGGGTAGGGTCGGCACTGCGTGCCGACCTAGTTGCATCCTGTTCGCCGCAGGGTGAACCATGGTAGGGGCAAGGCTTGGCCTTGCACTCCTCTGCGGAGGGCGCGGCGTAGCCGCGCCCCTACCTGCGGCCGCCCTGCGGCTGCCCTAGGTCAGCACGCAGTACTGACCCTACCAATATTACCTAGCCCAAGCCCTACCTTCAGCCGACAATCTTCTTATACGGCTCGCCTTCGTTTTGCGTCGGGCGTTCTGGGCGGCCTTTATAGCGATAGGTCAGGCCCATGTTGTCGATGCCGAGGAGCCAGAGGATGGTCGCGTGCAGGTCGTGGACGTGGAGAGGGTTCTCGACGGCGCGCAGGCCGAGGTCGTCGGTGCTGCCGATGGTCTGGCCGCCTTTGACGCCGCCGCCGGCCATCCACATCGTGAAGCCGGTCGGGTTGTGGTCGCGACCGTCGCCCTTTTCGGACATCGGCGTGCGGCCGAATTCGCCGCCCCAGACGACAAGGGTGTCTTCCAGTAGCCCGCGGGACTTGAGGTCCTTGATCAGGCCGGCGACGGGCTTGTCCATCGAGGCGCAGAGGCCCGAGTGGTTCGATTCGATCTTGGCGTGCGCGTCCCATTTCGAACCGGCGCCATGGTAAATCTGCACAAAGCGGACGCCTTGTTCGACCATGCGGCGGGAGAGGAGGCAGAGTCGCCCCATGCTCTCGGTGGTCTTGTCGTCGAGCCCGTAAAGTTTGCGGGTGGCTTCCGTCTCGCCGGTGAGGTCGACCACGCCGGGGGCTTCGGCCTGCATGCGCGCGGCCATCTCGTAGCTGGCCAGGCGGGCGCCGAGCTCGGAGCGGTCGGGGTAGCGGGCGGCGAACTCCTTGTTCACGCTGTTGATCAGCTGGAGTTTCGACTTCTGCAGGTCCGCGCTGACAGCCTCGGGCGTGTTGAGGTTCGGAATCGGCTCGGAGCCGCCGGAGATACGCACGCCTTGGTAGACCGCGGGCATGAAGCCGGCGCCCCAGTTGCGCGGCCCGTTAATGACAGTGTTCTGGTTGTCCTGCATTACGATGAACGAGGGCAGGTTATGGTTCTCGGAGCCGATGCCGTAATTAATCCAGGAGCCGAGTGACGGCTTGCCCGCGAGGATGGAACCGGTGTTCATCTGACAGACGCCGGCGGAGTGGTTGATGCCGTCGGCTTTGCACGAGCGAATGACCGCGAGGTCGTCGGAGCAGGATGCGATGTGGGGGATCCAGTCCGAGAACCACTGGCCTGACTGTCCGTATTGCTTCCAGGCGCGTTTGGAGGCGAGCAGGGGAGACCTCGACTCGCCCATCGCGGTGATGATCGAGCCGAAACTGTCCGGCAGGCGCTGTCCGGCGAGCTTGTTGAGCAGCGGCTTCGGGTCGTAGAGGTCCATCTGCGACGGGCCGCCCTCCATGAAGAGGAAGATGACGCTCTTCGCGCGCGGCTTGATATGGCCGACGCCGGGCTGAAGCGGGGTGCCCGGTGCGGGGACTACGATCTCCTTGGCGAGCAGGTCGCTGAAGGCCATGGCGCCGAGGCCGAGGCCGGCACCGAAGAGAAAGTCGCGACGCGAGGAGGTCGTTTCGATGCGATGGCAGCGTGGGTCGTTCATTCGACGTAGAGGAACTCGGAGGAATTGAGCAGGGCGTGGCAGAGCGCGGCCAGCGGGGCGTGGGCGGCCTTCGCCTCGGGGACGGCTAGCTTCGATTCGCCGACGGAGAGGTCGCGGCCCTTGCCGGACGAGTCATGCATCGTGCCGGTCTTGTTCTCGAAGCGCCAAAAGCCGAGGGTGCTCGATTTCATGTCTTCGTTGGCGTAGAGTAGGCCTTGCTCATCGAGGGCGCCCGAGCTCAGGCGGATGTCGTCGATCACGCCGTGGAAGGAGCTTTCGCGATCAGCGCCCTTGCCGCCGAGTTGGATGGGTTGCGTTGCGGTGCGCACACCCGTGAGGCTGGTGGGCACGCGGTCGTGCAGCAGGGGTTCGTCGTCGTTCGCGAGATCCTTGAGCGTGAAGGACACTTCGCCCGGGCCGCTCTTGTCTGCATAGCGTACGGCGGCCGCGACATAGTAGGGCTTGTTCATCTCGATACGGAGATTTGAGAACTGGACCGCTTCGCCGAAGGTCCCGCCCACGAGGGGTCCGTGGGCCTGGAGTACGAGCACGCGCGGTGCGCGGCGGGATTTCTGTCCAGTCACGCCGAACTGCCAGTAGCCGTCGGCCTTGCCCTTGCCGACCTGGGCGGCAATAATGCGGACGGCGCCGGTGTCGCTGACGGTGCGCGGCACGATGACGGCTTCGATGGTGAAGCCTTGGGCCAGGTCAGCTTCGGTCGCGCCCGGGGCGACAAACGGTTTGCGGTGGCCGGCGTCGAGGTGCGCGCCTTGTCCGTCGCGGAACGGCACTTTCTCGGGCAGGAAGTCGTTGGAGATGGCCGTAGCGACGGCTAAGGAGTTCTTCAGTGAGCCAATTTCCTTCAGGAAGGCCGCGGCCCGGGCGGCTTCGCTCGCGCTGGGTGCGCGTGCGTAGAGCACCTCATAGAGGCGGCGGACCTGGGCGGCTTCGTTGCCAGGGATTTCCTTCGCGATCCGTGCGGCGAGGATCTCGCCGCGCTTGAGCATGAACGGGCTGTTGAGAAGGAGGAGCGACTGGATCGGGGTCGTGGTGACATCGCGGGACGAAGCGCTGCTGAACCACTGTGGTGCGTCGAAGACGTCGGCGAGCGGGTCGCGGTTGTTGCGCATGATGCGCGTGAAGATGCTGCGGACGGGTTCGCCGTAGACGACGCTGGGGCCGGCCTGCTTGTCGGTCTTGAGGTCGCCGCAGGCGGCGAAGATGGCGTCGCGGATCTGCTCAGCCTCGAGGCGCTGGGGCTGTGCGCGCCAGAGCAGGACGGCTTGCGGGTCCTTGAGTTGACCCTCCTTTGGGGTGGGGTGCAGTGAAGAGCGACGATAGGCCGCGCTCGTCAGGATCAGGCGGTGCATGACCTTCTGGTCCCAGCCTTTCGCCATGAATTCGGCGGAGAGCCAGTCGAGCAGCTCCGGGTGGGAGGGCGGTTCGCCAAGACGGCCGAAGTCGCTTGCGTAGGGAGCGAGCCCGCGGCGGAAACAGAGCTGCCAGAGGCGGTTCATTGCGAGCCGGGCGGTGAAGGGGTTCGACTTCTCGGTGAGCCAGCGAGCGAGGGCGGAGCGGCGCCCAGTGGAGCTGCCGTCGGCGGGCGGCATGATGGCGGCGGGCTCGGCGGGGTATTGCGAACTGAGGACGGTGAGGAAGGCGGGTGGGACGACGGTGTTCTTCTTGGGGATCACCGCGTCGACGCCTTGCGCTCCGGTTTCGCGGACGGCGAGGACGAAGGGCGGGTCTTCCGGCTTCTGTTTGTCGTGCTCGGCCAGCTTACGCTTCAGGTCGGCATGCTTGACGCTGTCGTCTCCTTTGATCGAGCGGTCGAGGCGGGCGTATTCATAATCGACCTGGCGCCAGGCGAGCGCGGCGATCTGCTGTTCGTAGGGCGTGCGCTGCAGGTCCGGCTTGGCGACCATCTCTTGGATGTCGGGAGGGAACATCTTCACGGCGTTCTTGGTCGCGGTGTCGCGGTATTTTTTCTCGAGCGCGGCGATCTCGTCGCGGATCTCCTTCGTCGCTTTTTCCCAGGAAGCCAGCTTGCGGGCGTGTTGGTCGGCTGCCTTCGTCGTCCACGCGACGCGGTTCTCGACGGGCAAGGTGTTGGTGAAGAAGCTCCGCAAGGCGAAGTAGTCGCGCTGGAGGATCGGGTCGAACTTATGGTCGTGACAGCGGGCGCATTGCATGCCGGCGCCGAGGAAGACGTCGCCGGTGGTGTCGGTGAGGTCGTTCAGGATGTTCTCCCACTGGCTGCGGGCGTCGCGGTTGTTGTATTCGTAGATCCAGTGGCGGAGGTAGCCGAGCGCGGTGAGCGCCTGCGGGTCGCCCGGGAAGAGTTCGTCGCCGGCGATCTGCTCCTGGACGAAGCGGTCGTAGGGCTTATTGTCGTTGTAGGCCTTGATGACGTAGTCGCGGTAGCGCCACGCGGTCGGGCGGAAGTCGTCGATGCGGAAGCCGTCGCTGTCGGCGTAGCGCACCAGGTCGAGCCACGCACGGGCCATGCGCTGGCCGTACGCGGGCGAGGCGAGGAGGCGGTCGACGAGCTTCTCGTAGGCCTTGGGGTCGGCGTCCTTTACGAAGGCGGCGACTTCTTCCGGCGTGGGCGGGAGTCCGGTGACGTCAAACGTGACGCGGCGGATCAGGACGGCGCGTTCGGCTTCGCCGGCAGGGGTGAGGCCTTCCTTGGCGAGGCGGGCGTCGATGAAGCGGTCGATCGGGTGGGCGGACTTGCCGTCGGGAAGTTCTGGGCGCTGCACGGGCTGGTAGGCCCACCATGCCTTTTCTTTAGCGCTGATGGTGCCAGGGAGGTAGCGGCCGGCGACGGGCGCCTTGGTGCGGCTCTTCGGCCAGGTCGCGCCGGACTTGACCCAGTCTTGGAGGAGAGTGACTTCGTCCTTCGTCAGACGTTCGCCTTTCGGCGGCATCATCTTCTCCGGGTCGGTCTCGAGGATGTTCTGGAGGAAGAGGCTCTTGGCCGGGTCGCCGGGGAGGAGGGCCGCGCCGCCGTCGCCGCCGGTGGTAAGTCCGGCCAGGCTGTCCATGACCAGTCCGCCCTTGTTCTTGCCTGAGGCATGGCTGTGGCACTTGAAGCAACGGGAGTCCAGCAGGGCGACGGCCTTCTCGGCCTGGGCGTCATCGGCTGCTCGGACCGAGGCCCCCCAGACGACGAGGGTCGCCAGAGAGAAGCGTAGCAGGATGGAGGGGGTCGCGGACATGGGGCGGGGTTTAATAAGGGCCTTATGAATCAGAGGGCAATCCCGGTCCCGAGGTTCCTCAGTTCCCCGCCTTTTTCCATAGGGGGTAATCCTTCTCGAGGAGGCTCGCGGGCCAGTAACCGTACCAGCCGTAGCCGTTGCGTCTTTCGTAGCCAATCTCGGCGATTGTCGCCTTGGGCTTGCCGTCGCGGTCGCAGAAGTAGGGTAGCCCGGTCTTGAGGTCGTAATAGCGCGCCCACACCGGCGGAGCCGTCGGGTCGGGCACGGCGACGATGTTCTTCCCCGTCGGAGATTTCTCGTCAGGGAGATTGTCGATGCGCAGGCCGGTGATCTTGTGGGCGTTGAGCCAGGCCACGGAACCCTCGACGGCGGCTTTGATTTCCGGCGACGGGTGCTCGAGGCTCATCAGGAGGCGGATGATGCCGACCGTCTCCGCACCGCAGAACGAAGGCAGCTCGTACGTGCGCGCGCCGGCCGGGGCGAGGGTTTCTTCATGGTGTTGTTGGCACCAGACCGTGGGCTTCCCCTCGACGAGGATCTGGCACTTCAGGATACAGGCGACGCCTTTGGCGAAAGCTTCGCGGCCGGCGACCTTTTGTTTCTCATCGACGAAGGCGTAGCGCGGCTGGGTGTAGACCTCCCGGAGGAAGTTCATCAGGCGGACCATCGCGCCGTCGTTGAAAGTGATACGGCGATTATAGGTTTTGGGGAGTGGGAAATATTGGGGCCAGCCACCGTTCGGGTATTGCGCCACAAGGATATGGGCGAGGCCGCGATCGAAGGACTCTCGGTAGCGCGCATCCTTTGTCGCCTGGTAGGCCCTGGCTAGGAAGCGGAGCTCGTCCGTCGTCGCACTGTTGTCAAAAGTACCCTTAAGGGTGGCGCGATCACCCATAAAAGGTTCACTTACCGTATCGATGTTCTTCGGCCAGCCGCCCGCGTCGGCTTGGTATGAGAGGATGATGTCGGCCATCTTGCGGCCTTCGGTGCTGGCATACCAGGCATCGGTCTTCTTGAGGAAGTGGACGGGCTTTTCGGCGGCCATGGCGAAAGCGCATAGGCAGGCCAGGAGGAACAGGGCGGGGCGCATGGAGTAAGGGGTAGGGGTGGGGCGGACGGAGTAAACGACAGAAAGGGGTAACGGCTGTTGCGGTTGTCTTAATGGGATTATTCCGCTCGATTGTCCGGGTGCCGTCTCCGCTCACGCTCATCCTCGCCTCCGCTTCGCCTCGGCGCACGGAACTCCTGCGTGAGGCGGGCATCCCGCATCGCATCGTGGTGGCCGCGGTGACGGAGCATGAGGATCCGATGACGAATCCGGCCAAGATGGTCCTGCATAACGCTCGCCTGAAGGCCGCGGCGGTCTCTCGTCTTCACCCCGAGGCGCTGGTCCTCGGCTCCGACACCACGGTGGCCCTCGGCGACCGCGCCTTGAATAAGCCGGCCGATCTCGCCGAATCCCGTGCGATGCTCCGCAGCCTGTCCGGCCGCGAGCACACCGTGCACACGGGCGTTTGCCTCCTTTGTCCGGCGCTCGGCATCGACGAGTCCCACGATGTCACGGCATGGGTCCGCTTTCAATCGCTCTCCGAGGATGATATTACCCGTTATCAGTCCTTGGTGAACACCTTGGACAAGGCTGGCGCCTACGGTATTCAACAGGGTAAGGAGATTATCATCGCCGATTACCAGCAGCCAATCTCAACGATCATGGGCTTGCCGGTCGAATTCGTAAAAGCTCGTCTCGCCTCACTGGGTGTGCTCGAAAGGCTCATCGCATGAAGGCTTGGTTGCTACTTCTTCCGCTCTGGGCTTTCGCGCAGACTTCGTCCATCAGCGGAGACGCGGAGATTTCTGGTACGATCGGTGGCAAGCCGCTGGTGATTCGCACGACGAGCCGCCTGGCTGGAGCCATCGATTCGGTGAAGTGGGACGGTGTCGAGTTCATCAACTCACACGATCACGGCCGTCAGTTGCAGTCGGCGATCAACGCCGATGTCGACGGCATCTATCATGTGGAGTGCTTTAATCCGACCGAAGCGGGTTCGGTCGTCGACGCACTTGGCCCTAAGTCCACGAGTCGTCTCGAATTTCTCTCGGCCAAGGACGGCGTGCTCGAGACGCGTACGCGCATGGCTTTCTGGTTGGCACCGGGCATGCAGTCGCATGGTCAGCCCGCCCAGAATCGCGTGCTGCTCTCGGATCACGTGCTGGCCAAGCAGGTCCGCATCGGTCGCCCGGGCATGGATCACGTTATCGATTATAAGGTCACCTTCACCGTGCCGGACGATGGTCCGCACAAGATTCTGCAGTTCGAGGCGTTGACGGGTTATATGCCTGAGGGCTTCAGCACCGAGTTTGCATTCGACACCAAGACTTCGACCTTGGTGGCGTTGCCGCGGAAGAATGGCGAGATCCGCAACCCTGTCGTGTTGTCGACCCCTGACGGTTCCCGTGCGATGGGGGTCTTCACTCCTTCGCGTCCGCCCGTCGGCCAGCCCCCGGTGGGTTATGGCCGGTTCAAATTCGAGCACGATAAAGTCGTGAAATGGAACTGCGTCTTCCGGCTCCGCCAGGCCGAGCCGATCAAAGCTGGCGACTATTCGTATCAATTATATGTCGTCATCGGTACGCGGGAGGACTGTCGGAGCGCCCTCTCGGCGCTGACCCGGGAGTTCGCTGGTCGATAATAGCGCCGACCTGCGCTTGAAGTCGGGGAGGGCTTCCCTAACTTCAGGGCGTGCGGAACGAGGACACCATCGATATCCGAGCCACGGCCTTCGCCTTGCTGGTGTCGCTCGGCCTGCACCTCCTGCTCATCTGGTTGTTGCCAAATACCTTCAAGCAGGCGGTCGTTATTTTGCATCCGGTCGAGGTGCTGACCGCCCCGGTGAAGATCGATGAAGCCCGCCTCCCGCCAAAGCTGCGGTATGCCGAGACCAATAGCGCCGCCAATCAGGCCGTGCCCAAGGTGGCTGATTTGGTCTCTTCGCGTAATCAGACCGCCGCCCAGCCGGTACCGGAGAAGAAGCCGACCCGCTCCACGCTACCGAAATCGGCGGGGGAATCCAAAACGGTGAAGGTCGCACAGGGGAAGCCTCGCTCCATCGAGGTTTCAGCGGCCGCGCCGACCCCGGAGCCGGCGGTCGCAATGGCTCCCAAGACCGCCGGCTCAGCGCCTGGGGCGGCGGCCGCCGCGCAGACGAAGCCCGCCGTCGAGGCAGCGCCGAAAGCTGTGAACCCTGACCGGCCGCGGGCCATGGCGACCGCGGGCACGGCCGGGCTGTTATTGCGTAATCCGGTCGGCGTAAGCCGGGCCGGCACGGTCGCGATCAGCGCTCGTTTCAGTAACTACGGCGATTACATGCAGAGGATGATGGAGGCGATCCAGTCCGCCTGGTGGGATATCATCGAACGCTCCCGTTTCCAGTCGGTTTCCGCGGGGTCCGTCTTGGTTCGTTTCAAACTACATCGCGACGGCACTGTCACCGAGGCACAGATCCTGAACTCGGACGTGCAGCGTATCATGGCGCTGGCCTGCAAGGATGCCGTCATGGCGCCGGCCCCTTATGACGCTTGGCGCACGGATATGGTGGCGTTGTACGGCGAGGATGACATCGTCACGATTCACTTCATATACCGCTGATGATTCTCGCGACAGATTGGATTCCCTTCGGGCGCGGTGTGCGCGTGGTTGAGACGCATGCCTGCGGCCTGATTGCGGTGGAGAAGCCGGATGGGATTCTCTCGCATCCGAATCCCGGCGAAGTCGCCGAGAAAGGCACCGTGCTCATCTCGGGCAACTATTCTTTGGAGGAGGAGGCTTTTCATGTGCGCGATGGCCAGGGCGGTATCCGTCGAGTGTATCTTTTAAACCGTCTGGACTCCCCGACCAGCGGCGTGCTCCTGCTTTGCCTGGATGAAGCCCTGGCGGCGATCGTGCGCAAGATGTTCTCTCGTTCGCAGGTCTCGAAGAAATATATGGCGCTCATCCGCGGTCGCGGCCTGCGTTCCCCGCGGGGCACTTGGCAAGACCAGCTACTGAAGTCGAAGGGACCCGGCGGTGGCGTGCGCTCCGAGACGGGCGCGGGTGCGCCGGCGGTCACGGTCTACCAATGGTTGCGGGCCTCCACGGGAAGCCTGCCGCTTTCGTTGATTCAACTCGAACCGCGCACGGGGCGGACGCATCAGCTGCGCGTCCAGACCTCGACCCACGGGCATCCGATCCTGGGCGACCGGACCTACGGCGATTTCGACTTCAATAAGACCGTCGGTTCAGCCCGCGGCTTCAAGCGACTTTTCCTACACGCCGAGTCCACGCATCTTTCCTTTGATTGGCAGGGGGAGAAGATCGATTTCAAGGCCAGCGCACCGATGCCCAAGGAATTTGAGGAAGCCTTGGTCTCCGATGAAGAACCCAAGGGCAAGGGACCCAAGGGGCCGCGTCGCGGAGCCGGTACGCCGGTCTCTCCGCGTCTCCGCATCCGGCTTTAAGCCTCGGTCGGGTCGTAGAGGCCTTGGCGGATCACGTAACGGATGACCCCGGCGACATCGTGGACGCCGAGCTTACGCATGAGATTTGTCCGATGGTTTTCCACCGTCTTCGCACTGATATCGAGTTTCTGTGCGACTTCCTTGCTCGAGTTGCTTTTTGCGAGGAGCACGGCGATTTCTTTTTCGCGCTCGGTCAGCGTGGAGCCTTTCGCGTCGACATCGCTCTCGGGGGCGACGAGGGCGTCAGCCATGGCCTTCTGGAAGGATTCACTGAACCAAGTGTCGCCGGCTGCGACGGCGTCGACGGCTTGGCGGAGCTCAGAGAGGCGGGCGCTTTTTGGGACGAAGCCGCGCACGCCCAGGGAGAGCATGCCGCGGGCGAGCTGCTTTTCGGATTTACCCGAGAAGACCAGGACTTTGAGGTCCGGTTGCTTGTCGTGCAGCTGTCGCAGGACTTCGAGCCCGCTGATGCCCGGCAGGAGGATGTCGAGAATCAGGATGTCGGGCTTCAACTGACGGGCGAGTGCCAGGCCTTCATGGCCGTCGGCCGTCGAGCCCGTGACGCGGTAGATGCCGCGTGCTTCGAGCATCTCAATAATCATTTCGCAGATGGCCGTCTGGTCTTCCACGACCACGACAGATTTCGGCTTCCGGGAAGTAGTCTTCATGGGGCAGGAAGGAGATTCTGTCCCCCGGCCGGAAGCGGGCGAACCAAAAGTCCGCCGAATTAGGTTAAATATTAGTCGTGAGCCGGATCGACGAGCCCCTGCCGGACGACGAACCGCACCAGCCCCGCCACGTCCCGGACGCTCAGTTTGCGCATCAGATTAGCCCGATGGTTCTCGGCCGTCTTGATGCTGATATCAAGGATACCGGCGACCTCCTTGCTGCTATGGCTCTTGGCGATGAGGACCGCGATTTCCCGTTCGCGCGGGGTGAGCAGGTCGATCATCCCGTCGCCGTGCTGGGCGGGGGAGGCGAGGGCCTGCCGGACGGTGCGGCTGAAGTCTTCGTTGAACCAGGTAAGCCCTTGGGCAAGGGCGTCGACGGCCTTGCGGAGTTCGGAGAGCGGGGAGGTCTTGTTGACGAAGCCATGCACGCCTTCCTGCATCAAGGCGCGGATGATGTGCGGCTCCTGCTTCGCCGAGAAGATGAGCACGCGGCAGTCAGGCAGGCTGCGACCGAGCCGGCGGAGGACCTCGATGCCGCCGACGCCGGGCATGAGGACGTCCAGAATCAGGATATCGGGGCGGAGGCGTAGCACCTGTTCGATGCCCTGGGTGCCTTCGGAGGCCGTGCCAACGACCACGCAACGTGCTTGGTGCTGAATCATCTCCGCGATGAGTTCGCAGATTGCCGCCTGGTCTTCGATGATGAGTACGCGTTTTTTCTCCGCGACTGGGGGAGCGATTTTTTCTCGCTGCGGAGCGAGCGGGCGTTCGGGAGACGGACGGCTAACGCGAATTTTATGCAATGATGTCTTCATGGAATAGATACATGAGGTATCTCCAGAATTGTGCGGTGCTAATCAACGGAAAGACCATGAGGGCAATCACTCATGAAAAGTAAAACCGGATGGGCTCTTATTGCTGTGCTAATATCTTTCGCCTCGCTGGCGGTGATGGTGCTAACGGCGGCGTGTTTCAGCATGCTCGAATTACGTCAGCTCGAGCAGGTTGCTTTTCGACATCGATTGCACGACGCCTCCATCTCCGCAGCGGCCCGCGCCTGCGGAGAGTTGCAGGCGTTCCTTGGTCGGGATGCCGTGCTGACGGCAACCGATGCAGAAGGTAAGACCGTCTTTCGTGCGCCAGGTTCCCGCGAGCCGGTGCGCCTCGACGGATTATTCAGTGACGGGTCCTTGGCGTGGAATTGGACGGTGGAGGATCTTTCGCAAGGTTACGATGTGGCCGCTGCGTATGGCGCTGCGGAGCGTGCCTCGGCTTGGGCAAAGACCTCGGCCGGGCGCCAAAAACTTCCCTCGGCCTTGCCGGTTTTGCCCATGAGCGCTGCGGCCCGCTTGGCATGGCAGATGGGCGATCGGGATATGTTTAATTGGCAAACCGGACGCAATGTGAGCCCAGGAATCAGTTGGCAGACGCGCGGGCTGATGACGGACCCGGTAGCGGGAGGATTTCGCAAAGACCTGGCCCGACCTGAAGTCCTGGCGGGCGAATGGGGGGCGGCTTGGTCGACATGGCTGGCTTCTGATGCCTTGAAAGTAGAACCGTGCCGCGGGGTGCCGATGTTCCTATGGGAAGCCGGAACGCAAGTCGCCTCGCACTTGCCCGTCTTGGCGGATTTCCGACTCAGCCTCGGGTTTTTTAATTCCCGCAGCGACGGCCGGCATCGGCTCCGCTATCACGGTTCCGGCCTGCTTTGGAATCCGTCGACCATGCCGATGTTGGCGGGCCCACAGGGGAGGATATTTCTGGTGGAGGTGGACGGTGCGCCGACGGTGACCGTGACGAACCGCGAGACGGGCAGTACATTCACCGTAGATCTGGACGACTGTCCGCAAGAGAGTTTTGGCATCATCCGCCAGGGCGCCCGCGAGAAGTCACTGTGGTTCTGGGCCGAGGTGGCTGATCCGCTGACTTATGGTATGTCGGGTCGGGGTTTGCTCGGAGGGGAGTGCTTCGCCTTCATTAATCCGACACCCGAGGCTCAGCCTCAGGGATTATCGCGGATTCTTACCACGATGACCTGGCGGATGGACACCCGGCCACACACCGCGAGTTGGCGACGGCCCGATCCGGAGACCTTCCTCGCCACCGACCGGATTGAATTATTAGTGCAGTTTCACTCGAAGGTGACTGTCCGGTTGCGTCCGGCGGCGGGTGACCCGGACAAGGAAAAGCCCATCGCTGATTATCCCTCCGCACCGGTTATCACCTTTGACAATATTTCCCTGCCGGACTTCGGCATCCAGACGACGGGGGCGGATTATTCGCGCGAGGATAGCGCGGGGTATGTGATCGGGGAGCGTCGGGCATGCCTGCGCTTCCGGCTTAAGCCGAGGACGGCTATGGATTTCTGGGAGAGGGCAGAGGTCGGAGGGTTGACGAAGACCCGTTGGGATTTTGACGACCCTGCGGATGCCGCCGAGTGGATGGTGGATCATCCCGTGCGGGCGGCTTTTGATGTGAGTGACGTTGACGCCACTCCTTTGGCTGGATTGCTCTGGGATGCGGTGCCAAATAAGCATCAGGCCGAGGGGTCCGCGGCGTTTGCTTCCGTGAACGCGCGTGAGGTGCCGCTGTGGCCTTATCTCTCGGCGGCATGGTCACGCCATTGGGAGCCACGGGCGGGTAGGCGTTGGCTGGGTCGACTGGATGGATATTTCTGCTCCGCCCCGCTTAAGTCGGCGGAGTCAGGAGTGGTTTCGCATAATCCCTTTTTAAGTACTTTGGGGGGGTGGGAGTTCGCGGATGACCCAGGGAGACGTTGGTCCATCGAAGGACCGTTCAACGTGAATAGTCGGAGTGTCGCCGCATGGGAGGCCTTTCTGCGGGGGGCAATCGGTAGCTGGGCCGCAGATACAGGCGGGCCGTATCCGGCGGGAAAACTGTCCGATGGGTTATTTTTTACACGTCCGAGCGGTGCCGCCTTGGCGAAATGGGGTGCGTTGACAGGGGTGGATGTGACCGATGCGCAGGCGGCTGCCTTGGGCGGTGTCGAACACGACGCCTTGATGGCTGCGCAATCGGTACGGAGACTGGATTCATCCGCCTTGCATCAGCTGGCGGTGAAGATGGTCGAGCTGCAGCCGGCGTGCGGATATCCCTTTCCCTCGCTGAAGGACTTCGCGGTGTCAGGTTTACTCGAGCAGGCGATGGAAGCTTGTCGGATCAATGGCGTCGTCGGGGCCGTGCCCGTTGGGGCTCCGTTCCGGCTGGCGGCTGCGGATTTATTGGAAGCTTGGGCTCCGATTCTCACTGTGCGAGGTGATACCTTTCGCATTATTGGAACGGCGACTGGCCAAGGTGTCGCGGCGAGTTGCGTGTGTGAATGGGTTGTCCAAAGGGTGCCCGACGAGCATCCGGTAAGGCTGTTGGGCCGGCGGTTCAGGATAATTTCGGTGCGTTTTCGTAACTACTGAAGAGGGGGGAGAACTTGACTGGCGGGCAAAAGGGTCAAGATTGAAGGCATGGAATCCAATCCCTTCATCGTCGCTCAGGCTCCCGCTTCAGAACGCGCCGCCTTCTTCCGTCGTACCTACGGCCTCGTGGCCATCGGCTTCGCCGCCTTCGCGGCCTTGCTGGCGATCTTCTTCCTCGGTTTCGACCGTCAGGAGGGCATCGCCTTCGCCCTGTTCTCCGGACTCTTCTCCATGATGCGTTCGCTCGGCGGCTGGAGCATCCTGCTCGTCATGCTGGCCTTCTGGGGTGCCACCACCGTCGCCCAGTCGCTGGCCTTCAACCGCGCTTCCCGCTCTTCCCAGTATGCTGGTCTCGGCCTCTACGTGGTCCTCGAAGCCCTGATCTTCATCCCCCTCATCGGTTACGTCATCCTTTCCACCAAGGGTAACGCCAGCACCGTCCTGGTCCCGGCCGGCATCGTCACTGGCGGTATGATCGCGGGCCTGACCGCTCTGGTGTTCATGACGAACCTCGATTTCTCCTTCCTCAAGGTGGCCATCATCCTCGGTAGCTTCGCCGCCCTCGCCATCGTGCTCGTCGCGGCCATCGCTGGCCTGAGTCTCGGTGCCTGGTTCTCCATCGCGATGATTATCCTGATGGCCACGGTGATCCTCTACCAGACCAACGAGATCAAGAACACCCTCGAGACCGACCAGCACGTCGCCGCGGCCTTCATCCTGTTCTCGTCCTTCGTCACGCTGCTCTTCTACGTCATCCGCTTCTTCGCGGGCGGCCGTCGCGACTAAGTCGAATCCTTGGCAACCTCGAGGGGCTTCCCGGTGTTACATCGGGAAGCCCCTCTCGTTTATGCCCCAACTGGTCATCGTCGCGTTCTTCCTCTTTTACGCCATCGCCTTGCCGGCGCAGGATAAATTCCGTGACCTGTTCTCGGCCAAGGCCCCGGAGGGCTTTTTGGAGCGCGAGTGGACCGTCGACGGCGTGAAGCGAACCGCTCTCGTGCGTATCCCGGTCGGTGTCGCGGGCCAGGTCGCGGTCGTCTTCTGCTGGCATGGGCACGGGGGCCGTGCTGCGCAGGCCGCCGGCAGGTGGGGCTATGAAAAGGCCGATACGACCTCGATCCTCGTCTTCCCGCAGGGTCTGCCGACGGTTTCAGCGTTGGTCGATAAGGAAGGGAGGCTGCCCGGCTGGCAAGGTGCCGTCGGCGCCGAGGCCGATCGCGACCTTCATTTTTTCGATGCGATGCTCGCTGATTTGAAGAAGACCCAGCCCGTCGATGAGCGGCGGATTTACTCCATGGGCCATTCCAACGGTGCCGCTTTCAGTTATGTGCTCTGGCAGGCTCGTCCGGAGGTTTTGGCCGCGGTTGGGTCTGTCGCTGGTTCGCTCACCGTCAAGGCGAAGGATCTTGCGCCGATGCCGGTCATCCATGTCGCTGGGCAGAAGGATCCCATCGTGAAATACGGCTGGCAGGAGATGACGTTTGCGGCCGTCCGGCGGTTCAACGCCTGTGCGGAGGAAGGAAAGCCTTGGGCCAAGGAAGGTGTCCTTGTGGCAACCCTCTATGCCTCGACTAAAGGTGCTCCCCTCGTGACCGCAATCCATGGGGGCGGGCACGAATATGCGAAAGGCTCCTCGGAGCTTATCGCCCGATTCTTCAAAGAGAATCCCAAGTCCGCCAAGTGATTAGCGGTTCGGGTCGTCGGTCGTGATGGAGACTTCGTCGAGGTAGAACTCGGTCTGCTCGTTCGCGTTGCTCGCGAAGCCCACCCAGTCGAGCGTCTGCATATCGGCGTGTCGGAAGGGAAGGTCGGAGATGGTCTTGGTCGCTTCGCCTTCGGGGGTGACACGGAGCGTCCATAGGCCCTTCGTGCTTTCGCCGATCAGGGCAACGATTTCGAAGTGCACCCATTTCTGCAGCGGGGCGGCGAGGTCGAGGCCCTTCGGGCCGGTGATGCGGCCGTCTTTGAACTGGAACGCCGGGCCAGTGCGATAGGGGTTGGCCTTGTTACGCCATTCATGGGTGAAGATCGCCCTCGGTTCCATGTAGAGGTCGAAACTGATGGTGGTGGTGCCGGCCTTATGGTTGGGCATGAACGTCAGCATCGGGTAGTAGCTGGCAGGCAGGCCGGGGGCGTCTTGGAACAGCAGGCTGGAATTACCTTTGGATTTTTTGGACGTAGTGATGCGTAGGGCGTCGCCCAGTCCTTTGACGGCAGGCTTGCCTGGCTGGCTGAGGCTGAGGGCGCTCAGGCTAAAGTGGGCATGCGGTAGGGGATTCCGTAGGTCGGTGATCTGACCTTCAAAGCCCTGATGGATGTCGTAGGGCGGGGCCGTCGGTCGCGCCGGGCGGGCGATTTCCGGTCCGCGCTCAAACGTATTCGCCCATTGGCTCCAGGCGTCGCCGATGACGCCCATGGCGGAGACGTCGATGGACTGGATGCCGAGAGCAAGGGCGGGCGAGTCGGGTTTCAGTCGGAAGTCGTGTTGCGCCGGGTTGACAAAGAGCGGGTCGGCGACTGTCGACCCGAGGTCCTGTCCGCTCTTCTGCCATTCCTTCAGGGGAAGCTTTTTGGTCGTGAACGTCACCGGGCGGGCAGAGTAATCCCAATAGAGATTATTTCTAGTCAGGAAGTTCGCTGCCGTGCCGGACCAGTTGCCACCGAGCAGTTCGCCGCGATCGAAGACGAGAATGTTCTTCTCGAAGGTGAACGAGAGATGCTCTTCGGCGCGCGAGCGTTTCACCTGATTCTCCTCGGAGAAGGCGAAGACGTTGTTCCGGATGATGTTGTCCTTGCCGTAGTGCTGGTGGAATCCGCCGTCGGTCGTGTTGTAGGTTACGTTGCCTTCCATGGTGATGCCCGTGCTGCCTTCGTCTGTATAGAGGCCCCACCCGCCGTATTGCAGGCACATGACGTCGTGGATGAGATTATGGCTGACCGACGTGCCTTCCGAGGGCCCGAGGGTGTAGACGCCGCCCATGTCACTCAACAGCCCCTTGCCGAGGTGGTGGAGGTGGTTCCATTCGATCACATTGCGCTTGGCATTGCTGGGGGCGTAGCCCCAGCGCCAGCCGACGGAGACCGCCGAATAGTAGAGATCGGAGATTTCGTTGTGCGTGACGGTGTTGTCGGACGAGGAGCCGATCCAGAGGCCGACCGCGCACGGGAAGATGATGCCACCGTCGCGGATGATATTGTTGTGAATCTTATTATGGCTGACGTGATTCACCGGCAGGGGTTCGTCGGCCAGCGTGCCGACCTTGATGCCGCCTGCGCCCATGTCGGTGATCAGGCAGTGTTCGACGGTGATCTCGCGGCAACCCTGGCGGAGTGAGAAGCCGTAGCTGCCGAAGTGAGAGAGCTCGCAGTCGATGAACGCGACTTCCCGGGCGTGTTCCAGGGTGATGACGCCATCGACGGTGCGGACCGCGGCTTGGTTGGGGACGGCGGTGGCGATAGAGGGGACGCCCTTCGCGTGGCTGAATTTCAGGCCGTGGAAGGCGACGTGTGCGAGAGGGGCATCGGCCCGGCCGGTGAACGTCAGGAGTTTCTCGGCGAGGGGATAGAAACCGCGGGATTTGATCGGCGTCTCGCCTTTACGCGGCAGGTAGGTGAGAAGTCCTTGGCGGCTGAGAAACCATTCGCCGGGCTCATCGAGGAGCGAGAGCATATTCTCGACGACCATGCCCGTGAGGTGGTCGAAGGCCGTGTTAGCCTTCTGTTTAGGCCCGCGGACCTTCAACGTCCCGTCGGTGGAGTTAGCGGACTCGACGCGACTGCGGGTACTGTCCCACTTGTGGTAGAACGTGACGACGGCGTCCTGGGCCTCGCTTTCACGGACTTCAGTGAACGGCGTGATCTCCTTCGGGTCGACTTTGATGGTCTGTTCAAAGTAGCCGCCGGCACCCGCACCCGCCCCTCCTGCTACCGGTTTTTCATCATCAAGGCTGCGGACGAAGTGCGTGCCAGGATTTTTTGAGCGGGCGCGGATGGCGCGGCGATCGCCGACCCAGAGCTGCTCAAAAGTCTCGGTACCCTGCGGGGTCTGCAGGGTCCACTTGCCATACTTATCAGGAATAAAGCTCGGGAGCGGGGCCGCGCCTGAGATGCGCACCTCGGCCTGCGGGGCCGCCTCATAAGTGATGGGTTTGCCTGCCTCGCCAGAATCGATCGTCTCGAAGGCCACCGCTTCGGTGATCCGGTAGGTGCCCGCCGCGAAAATGACGTGGACGGCTTCCGTGAGGGGCCGGGGGAGTTTGCGGACGGCGAGGCGGGCACCGTTAAGGGAGGCGAGGGGCCCGTCCGTATGGTCGGAGTTGGCGATGGCCGAGCGGCCGGTCCAGTTGTCGTTACCGTCGGGGGCGACGTGTAGTTCGAGCGCGGGTGCGGAGGCTGCGAATAATAGCGAGGCGAGGATCGGACGGAGAGCGACCATGAGAAGTCCGACAAGACGCCCGCCCGCCTGTTCCTTCAAGACTTTCTGACGACGTAGAAACGGGTCTCGCCGGCGAATTCCCGCACGGCGGGCCCGTCCTGGGCGATTTCCGTGCTTAGGGGGCAAGTGAGTACCGTGAAGCCCGTGGCGGCGAGTTCGGCGCGGGTTTCTCCCTCGGTGCTGCTATGGATGAAGACCGGCGAGGTGTCGCTCTCGTGCCAGCGATCGCCCGGAGTCTCGTCTGCTTCGGATTTCTCGTGGGCCCAGTACGCGGCGTTGGCGCCTTTTTCTCGGTCGGTGGCCGTGAAAATAAGAATGCCGCCCGGCTTGAGGACACGATGGATTGAACGGAGTGCCGCCAGTCGATGGGCTTGGCTGGGGAGGCACATTAAGCCGTTGAAGGCGAAGATCGCGCCGTCAAAATAACCTAACGGAAGGGTCAAGGCCGTGGCGTCCTGTTGCTCGACGAGGTGCTCCCAGCTCTCGTCGTGATCGGCGAGCACCGCACGAGCGAGGCTCACCATAATCGGGGAGAAATCCGTGACGCGCAGGTCGCGGTAGCCTAGTTGTAACAAGCCAAGGGCGACCCGGCCGCCCCCGCATCCGAGTTCCAGCAGGCGGTCGGACGGCTGGAAATAAGTCTCTACCATCTTGCGCTCCGAGGCCCAGAGCCCGACGCGGACGGCGGCCCGGGCGTAATGCAGGGCCGTCTCGGTCTCAAGCCAGTGGGCCTGCGGGTCGCGTTCCATGCTTGGACGCAAGCGAATCTTGCCTCCGTGGCAATCACAGGGAAGCATGAGGCATGTCCCGGTCGCTGTTCCTGCTCCTCGCCCTTACCTTGGTCGCCTGCGATGGCCGCAAATCCGAAACCGTTCCATCTGCGGAGCTTGGGGTCGAATCCCGCCTGCCTGTGCGCATGGGCGTGGTCCTGACGCACCTGCGTATCGCCGCCACCGATCTCGAGAAGGCCCGCGGCCTCATGGGGACTCAGAAATTACCGGAGGCCGAAGGCATGGCGTTCATGTATGATAACGACACCCAGATGCGTTTCTGGATGAAGGATACCCCGTTGGACCTAGACATCGCGTTCGTGGACAAGACCGGCGTCATCTTGGAGATTAAGACCATGCTTGCCGGCGACACCGACACGACGGTCTCGAGCTCCGACCGAGTGCGCTTCACGGTTGAGATGAGTGCGGGATGGTTTGCTCACTTCGGCGTGAAGGTCGGCGATAAGGTCGAACTCGAGGATATGCGGCACGCCCTGACGGCCCGCGGTTTTGAGGCCCGCCGCTATCTTCCCTGATCAGAGGGAGCGCCAGAGCAGTAGCAGTCCCGCGGCGCCACCGGTCACGCTGAGCACCAGGGAGAGCGCCAGCCTTTCCGTGCGGGTCGTCTGGAGTAGCTTCATACCTTCGGTGCCAGGCGCGCGGCGGCTTCGCGGAGGAAGGCTGTGAGACGCAGTAGGAAGAAGGGCGAAGGCGTGCCTTCGATCGGCGCGAGGGCCTGTTCGGCCGCGGCGATTTCGGCATCGAGCCGGCGGAAGCATTCGCGCCAGGATTCGGCGGAAATCAGTGTGCGGGCGTCGCCGCCTTGACGGAGTTTCGCCAGCACGGCGGGGCCGGAGCGATAGCGTTCGAGGAGCATCGGCAGCGTGAGTTTGCCGCTGGCGGCATCGGTGCCGAGGGTCTTGCCTGCCTTGGCGTCTTCGAGCAGCAGGTCGACCAGGTCGTCGTAGATCTGGTAGGCGATACCGAGGTGCCGGCCGAAGAGGGAGCAGGCCTGGATGTGCGCGGGTGGGTGCTCCGCGAGCAAGGCGCCGGCGTGGCAGGCGCCTTCGAAAAGTTCGGCCGTTTTCAGGCGAATCTGGCGATAATAATCTTCCAGTGAAAGGTCGTCCTGGCCGCGGGAGAAAGTCTGGCAGACTTCGCCCGAGCAGACTTCACGCGAGGCGCGGGCGACGATGCGGCACAGTTCGGGCGTGCGATGTTCGGCGGCGAGCACGAGCGCGTGGGCGAACAGGGCGTCGCCGAAAAGGACTGCCGCATGGGCACCATGCGTGCGATTGGGGGTATCGCTGCCGTGGCGGGTGTCGGCGCCGTCCAGGACGTCGTCGTGCACCAAAGTCGCGAGGTGGACCAGCTCGATGACCCCGGCGCCGCGGACGAGGGCTTCCGTGGGCGGTCCGCCGGCACCAGAACCAAAAGCCAGCAGGGGGCGAAGGCGTTTACCAGGGTGGGCTAGGACTTCGCGGACCATCGGTCGCACCTCCGGTTCAAAGACGGCTTCCTGCGCGGCGAGGAATTTCTCGAGCGCCTTGAAGTGGTCTTCCAGACCTGCGTGCAGCGGGGTGGTCACGCCGCAATGTGCGAGTGATTCCGAGACGGCGCAAGCGCAGGTTGGCGCCGTAAACCCTCAGGAAAGGGCTTCAGGGGATGATTTTCGTCTCCGTGGGGAGGACGACCGTCTTCGCACCGTCGCAGACCGTGCAGGGCAGGCGGTTATCGAGCAGCTGGCCTTTCACCGTCTGGCGGATGAAGCCCAGCCCGCCGCATTTCTTGCAGGGGATGAGTTCATTGGTGGTCACGCTGACATCGGCGCCGTGATTGATGCTATCGATGAATTTCTGGAGGCCGGCCGGGCTGTCTTCGAGCGTGGCGCATTCCACAAAAGCTTCGCGGCGGAGCGTCAGGCGTTTGCCGTCGAGCGGCGCGAACTTTACGGTCAGGAGCACGGCGGCCGTACCGACGTGCATGCCGGTGATCTTGCCGGTGTCGCCGACCTTGGCGGGGTGGTCAAGGAGCAGGACCGCCCAGGCGTCGACGCCGGCAGCCAGGGCGTCATTGGGCCCGGCGGCGGGCCATGCGGCTTTCGCCATGAAGCGATTATCGCCGAGATCCTGGAGGATCGAATAGTTAACCGTCGTGATGTAGCCGGTGGCCTTGCTGAAGCCCGCCGGTGAGCCGTCCACGATGCTCTGCAGCGCGTAGGCGGAGAACAGTCGCTGCAGGTCCTTGGTGGTTTCCGTGGCGAGGGGCTTATTCAGCTTGGCCAGCTGGAAGGTCTTCGTGGTCTTCGCGACGGGCAGTGTCAGCGAGCGGAAGGGCGTGATGACGATGGAGTCATCTTCAACAATGGCGGCTTTGCCGTCGGCTGGCTTGGCGGCACCCGCCGTCGCAGTCTCGACCGGCTTGGTGCCCAATGCGGTGGTCGTCTGGGCGGTGGCGGTCGGCAGGCCGGCGAAGGTCATGCCGAGCAGGGCGAGAAGAAGACGCATTTTCATGGGAATTAGTCGAGTGAGCTCAAGTCGCCTTCCGAGGGAGGCGGGGCGGACTTGGGTTTGACCGAGGTGGAGTCACCCAAGGCCGGGGTGATGGGTTTCACCGGGTCGGAATCGCGCGATGAGCGATAGCCTTCGTCGCGGTCATCATCTTCATCCTCATCGTCATCATCGATATCGTCGTCTTCCGGGTTCGGCTTGTCGCCGCGGGCGATGCGCTTGCGGCGAACAATCACCGAGCCGACGCCAACGGCCACTAGGTAGAAGCCGAAGAGCACGCCCGTCATGACGATGAGCGAGATGGGTTCGGCAATCGGGGTGATCAGTGCGACCAGGATCATGATACCGAAGAGCATGCCGCGCCAAGACTTCAGGAGGGTCTTCGGGCGGACGAGTTCGAGCCACATCAGGATGATGAGCGCGAGCGGGAACTGGAAAGTCAGGCCGGTGAGGAGGGCCATCATCACGACGAAGCCGTAGTAATCAGAAGCCTGCCAGGTGACTTCCATTTTCAGGCCTTCGGCAAAGTGCTGCCAGATCTGGATGGACATCGGCGTGAGCCAGAGGAACGCCAGGGTTGCCCCGAGCAGGAAGAGGATGAGGGCGGCGACGCAGAAGGGGATGAGGCCGCGCTTTTCGCGATCCGTCAGGGCCGGGCCGACGAAGCGTGCGGTCTCGTAGAGGAAGATCGGGGAGGCCAGACCGATACCTACGCCAAAGGCGGCGTACATCAGCACCTTCCATACGCCCATGAAAGTGAATTCCTTGAGCTCACCCATGGCGACCAGGCCTGGATCGGGTTTGCTCAGGATGAAACTGATGGGGGAGGTCTCGGGATGCTTGGCCCAATTCAGGGGCATGTTGAGCAGCTCCGGAGCTTCGCGGTAGAAGATCAGGGCGGCGACCATGCCGACCGTGAAGACGGCCAGTACGCGGATCAGTGAGATGCGGAGGTCGTCTAGGTGTTCCAGGAACGACATTTCGCTCCGGGGCTTGTTACGGCGAATAAAAGTTGAGAGCATGGCGGGGGTCAGTCCTTGCGCAGGAGGTCTTTGATGACGTCAAGGCTGAGCCCGGACGAGACTGAATCTGATTCAGTCAGCAGTTTACGCAACATCTCAGACTTTGACTTCTGGAGCTCCATGACGCGTTCTTCGATGGTTCCAGAGGCAATGAGCTTGATGCTGGTGACCGTGCGGGTCTGGCCGATGCGGTGGGCGCGGTCGGTGGCCTGGGCTTCGGCGGCGGGGTTCCACCAGGGGTCGAAATGGATGACCGTATCGGCGCCGGTGAGGTTGAGACCCGTGCCTCCGGCCTTCAGCGACATGAGCATGACCGGGATCGAGGGGGTCGTGTTGAAGGTATCGCACACGCCTTGGCGGTCCTTGGTGGAGCCATCGAGGTAGCAATAGGGGACGTCGCGGTCTTCGAGGGCCTTCTTGAGGAGCTGCAGGGCCGTCACGAAAGTGGAGAAGACCAGCATGCGGTGGCCGGCATCCTTAGATTCTTCGACTAGTTCGAGGAAGGCCTGAAGTTTGGCGGAATCGCCTTCTTCCATCTTCGGGTCGAGGATGCGCGGATCGGCGCAGATCTGCCGGAGGCGGAGCAGTTGGTTGAACGCCGCCATCTGGATGCGGGCCTGGGTGGCGCCGCCCATTTCCATCTCGAAGATCTCCTGGCGGGTGGACTCCAGGATTTCGTCGTAGATCTTCTTCTGATTGTCTTCGAAGTCGCAGTAGACGATCTGCTCGATCTTCGCAGGCAGCTCGGGGGCGACGGCGACCTTGGAGCGCCTCAGGATATAGGGCGCGGCCATCTGCAGCAGGCGGTCGTCGTGCCACTTGCGTTCCTCGGCCTGCACGCGCTCTTCAGGCTTGGGCAGGTAGCCCGGCATTAGGAAGCCGAACAACGAGCGTAGATCTTCCAGTGAGTTCTCGACTGGCGTGCCGGTTAGGATGTAGCGGCCCTTGGCGACGAGCTGTTTGACCGCCTTGGCGGCCTGGGCGCGGGCGTTCTTGATGTTCTGGCCTTCGTCGCAGATCGCGGCGCCCCAGGTGATTAGCGAGAAGGCGGCGATATCGCGGGAGAGCGTGCCGTAGGAAGTGATGACGAGATCGAACTTCTGCAGGTATTCCTGGGCGGTGAATCGATTCTGGCCGTGGTGCGCGAGTACCTTGAGCGACGGCGTGAAGCGGCGGGCTTCGCGGCGCCAGTTCTCGACGAGTGAGGCCGGGCAGACCACGAGGCACGGGCCGTCTTCACGGCGATGGGTGCGCAGGGCTTCCATGAAACCGAGCGCCTGGACGGTCTTGCCGAGGCCCATTTCGTCGGCCAGCAGGCCGCCGAGGGAATTATTATGAATATGCCAGAGCCAGGCCACGCCGACCTGCTGGTAGATGCGGAGCATCTTGTTGAGCTCCTCGCGGATGGGGGCGGGCTGGAGCTTCGAAAGGTTGCGGATGGCCGAGGAGCGCTGGCTCCAGGTCTCGGGCGGGGCGAAGGCGGCCTGCAGTTCCTCGGCGATGGCGTCGGCGCTCGCGAGGTCCGCGTAGCCGATCTTAAGATTCAGGTCCAGGTCGACGTCGCGCTTGGCTTCGCCGGTGATGCGGCGCTGGGCGTTGCGGATCGATTCCATCAGCTCCGGCGTGATCAGGCGCGGGCCGCGATCGGTGTAGAAGAACATGCGGCCGCTGGAGAGGGCCTCCTGGATGACCTTGGGGGATTTGCCTTCCGCATCGATGCCGATGGCAAAGCGGAAGCCATCCTTCTCCTCCGCGGCATCGCACTTGGCCTTGGCGAGGTCCACGTTGCGGAGCGAGTGCGAGAGGTTGTGCGTGAAGAAGGCGTTATTATCCGTCATCAGCAACTTGTGGTGCCGGGCGAGGAAGTTGAGGACCTGAATGGTGCCGGCGAGGTACCATTCGCGGGTGGAGGTCTCGAGGGTGAAGCCGCTGCGCTGCAGCACGTCACGGAGTTCCGCGACCGGCCCTGAGGATTGCTGGGGCAGGCGAATACGCAGCCACTTCATGGACCCGTCGACCCACGTGCGGTCCTCCTGGCCTCGTTCCTGTGAGCGGACTTCCTGCTCGTCGCTGGCATCGTCGACCGCTTCGCCGGCAGCATTCGTCTGCGGGGTGGCGACGGGTTCGTCGAGGTGCTCGTGGACTTTATCGAGCTGGTCGCCGTCCCATTGCAGCGGGGTTTCCGGTGCGTTGGCCATGCGGAAGATCTTCAAGCCCTTCCCGATGGCGAGGAGCTGGCGCAGGTGCCGGCGGGTGAGCGGGAGGATGCCTTGCAGTTTGCCGTGGCAGAGGTTTTCGAGAATCGCCAGGAAGAAGACCGTATCCGGTTCGATCGTCCAGGCCTTGCTGCGGTCGAGGTTCTCGGGTGCGACTTGCACGCCGTCGACGCGGAGTTCGAGTCGGCAGATGATCTCATCGCGGGCCGCCGCCGTGACGATATTCGGAGGAACGATGAAGCGCACCTCGATGGGGGTGCCGCGTTTTTCTGAGAGGGTGAGGGATTTGAGCCGGGGGCCTGCCTGGTTCGATTCCGCTACGGTGTTATTTTCCTTCTTATTTGTCGCCTTCGCCGGGGTCGTCTTGGTCTCGGTCCTGCCTGGCGGGGCGGCGGGTTTGGGTGGCACCGCTGTCTCGCTTTTTAAATAACCTTCTTTCTCGGCGAGGACGAGGTAGGCCGCCACCGAATGGACGCAAAGCTTGCGGCGCCCGACGGAGACTTCGCAGCCGCACTCATTGCGCTGGAAGGTGATGGAGCGGAGGTTCCAGCGGGCTTCGCGGGATTCTTTGCCGTCGTCGACGAGGGCTTCGGCGACGGGAGCGACCCAGAGGGCTTTCTTTACCTTGCCCTTGGCGACGAGTTCCTTGGCTTGCAGCACAGTCGCCCCGCCCGCCAGATCGATGAGATCGTCTTCGGAGATGTTGGGCAACGGCTGACGCGGCGCCATGGTGAGGGTGTGCGGTGAACGGCGCATCCCGAAAGGGTGCGCCAAAGGTGGGAAACTTAGCGGGAAGACTGACCGCCTAGACGGCGATGTCTTGGACCGGGACTCCTGGATGCATCTCGAAGATGCCTACGGGGGTCGTTGGGCCTGTCATCACGATGGAATAATCATCCCCAATGCCAATGATAATCTTACCTCCGGGCATATTGACCGTCAAATCAGCGTCAACTAGGCCCATTTTACGGGCTACGGCGGCGGAGGCCGAGGAGGATGAGCCCGAGGCGAGGGTGTAGCCGGCGCCTCGTTCCCAGATTTCGATCTGCACGTTTTGGCGGTCGAGAATCTTCATGAACTGCACGTTGGTGCGGTTGGGGAAATTGGGGTGGACTTCGAGGTGTGGTCCGTAGGTCGTGGCCAGCTCGGGCGTCAATTCCTGGACGGGAATGACGCAGTGCGGATTGCCGACGGTGGCGGCCCAATATTTGAAGGTCTTACCGAGCACGGTGATTTCTTCACCGAGGACCTCGCGGTCGGCGCCGGTGTGTGGGATGACGGGCGCGCGGAAAGAGACTTTGCCCATCTCGACACGGATACGATTCCCGCCGTCGAAGACTTCGCAGCGGACGATGCCGCCCAGCGTGTGGAGGCGGAACTCTTGACCTTCCTGGATGCGCTTGGTCTCAAGAAGGTGGCGGCAGAAGATGCGGATGCCGTTGCCAGACTTCTCGGCTTCGGAACCGTCGGGGTTAAGAATACGCAGGCCGAAGGTGCCGTCGGTGCGTTCAATCGGCCCGTAAAGGATGCCGTCAGAACCTAGTCCGTAATGGCGGTGGCAAACTTTACGGATGGCTTCGACCGAGAAGAGGGTGGGGCAGTCCTTGGGCTCGAGGACGAGGTAGTCGTTGCCGAGGGCGTGGTATTTAGCGAAACGCATGCTGAACTCTGATTGTGGGCAATGGGGCTGTTTGGCAAGCAAGGCGTCATGGTCTGACTGTCGGCTTGGAATGCCTCGCGGCTTCGCCTACTGAAGGTCTATGCGCCTCCTGCCCCTGGTTGCCCTGTTCTGCGGAATCTCCGTTTTCGCCGCCCCGGAGAAGCGTCCGCCCAATATCGTGCTGCTTTACGCCGATGATATCGGCTGGGGTGATCTCGGCTGCTACGGCGCGAAGGTCATTCCGACTCCGAACCTCGACCGCCTCGCCGCGCAAGGGACGCGTTTCACGGCGGGATATTGCGTCGCCGCCACCTGCACGCCTTCGCGTTATTCGCTGCTGACTGGAGAGTATGCCTGGCGCCGTAAGGGCACGGGCGTGCTACCAGGCGATGCGACGATGATCATCCAGCCAGGTCGCCCGACGTTGCCGGCGAGTCTCGCCCAGCTAGGTTATGCGACGGGCGTCGTCGGCAAGTGGCATCTGGGGCTGGGCGCGGGGGTCGTCGACTGGAATAAGCAGATCAACCCTTCACCGAACCAGATTGGTTTCAGTTATTCCTTTATCATGGCGGCCACGGGCGATCGCGTGCCCACGGTATTTGTCGAGAACGGCAAGGTGGTCGGACTCGATCCGCAGGATCCGATCGAGGTGAATTATAAGAAGACGCCTTATCCGGGTGACCCCGACCTGACACTCCCGGCCGAGCGCGCGAAATTGAAGATGGATTGGTCGCACGGGCACAACATGGCGCTCGTCAACGGCGTGGGTCGCATTGGTTGGATGAAGGGCGGCAAGTCCGCGATTTGGAACGATGAGACGATGGGTGATACCTTCTGTGACAAGGCCTGCGGCTTCATTGCGGCCAACAAGGATAAGCCTTTCTTCCTCTATTACGCGTCGCATGAGTGCCACGTGCCGCGCGTCCCGAACCCACGCTTCCTCGGCCGGACGCCGCTGGGCCCGCGCGGCGATGCCGTGGTGGCTTTCGATGAGCAGTGCGGGCGCATTCTCGCCGAACTTGAGAAACACGGACTGACTGGTGATACGCTGGTGGTGATGTCTTCTGATAACGGCCCGGTGCTCGATGATGGCTATAAAGACCATGCCGTGGAGTTGAATGCCAAGGCCGATCATTATCCGGCCGGCCCCTTCCACGGGGGAAAATATAGTATCCTGGAGGGGGGCACGCGGGTGAGTCTCATCGCGCGCTGGCCGGGGCATACTCCGGCGGCCAAGGTCTCGGCGGCGATGGTCTCGCAGGTGGATTTCCCCGCGACGTTCACCAAGCTCGCAGGCGGTGACCCCACGGAACTGTTGAAGATCGACGGCGTCGACGTTTCTGCGGCTTTCCTGGGTGGAGTCGGTCGCGATTACATTATCTCCAGCACCCAGGCCACGCAGTTGTCTTATCGCGATGCCCGCTGGAAGTTCATCCCCGGGATCGGCCACCGCCGGGGCAAGTCTCCGACGGTCGTCGATCGCAATGAACAGAATGACGAGATTGAGAATCTCGATGCGGCCAAGGATCGTTTATTTGATCTGCAGGCGGACCCGGGCGAACGGAAGAACGTCATCACCGAGCACCCTGAAATCGCGGCACGGCTGAAAGCCATGCTCGACGCGCAGAAGGCCAAGGGCGTCGGCCAGCCGTTACCGAACTAATCGGTCGATTAATCTCAAGGGGACACATTCTCCCGACTTGAAGCGGAGAGCGGAAGGGTGATGCTCGGTGTATGAGCAAGTCCCCTATTCGTGTTCTTTGCGTCGGTGCTGGCCACATGGGCCGTTCGCACGCCCTTGCTTACCATAAGCTGTCTGGGTTCCAGATCGTCGGCCTTGTCACGCGTTCGGCCGACTCCCGGGCCAAGCTCAACGCTGAGCTGGGCGGCGGCTATGCGGAGTTCGGTGATTTTCACGCCGCGCTCGCGGCCACCCGGCCCGACGCGGTTTCGATTTCCAGCTATCCCGACACGCATGCCGAATACGCCGTCGCCGCGCTCGCAGCCGGCTGTCACGTCTTCGTCGAGAAGCCGCTCGCCGTTACGGTCGCCGAGGCGGAGCAGATCGTCGCCAAGGCGAAGGAAGTGAAACGTAAGGTCGTGATCGGTTATATCCTCCGCCATCACCCGGCCTGGACCCAGTTCATCAAGACCGTGCAGACGCTCGGTAAGCCGCTCGTCATGCGCATGAACCTCAACCAGCAGAGCTACGGCGACATGTGGAAGACCCATAAGTCCCTGATGCAGACCTGCAGTCCGATCGTCGATTGCGGGGTCCATTACGTCGACGTGATGTGCCTAATGACCGGCAGCCGTCCGGTACGCGTCTCCGGCATCGGAGCGCGTCTGTCCGACGAACTCCCGGCGGGCATGGTCAACTACGGCCAGTTGCAGGTGACGTTCGCTGATGGCTCCGTGGGCTGGTACGAGGCGGGGTGGGGCCCGATGATGTCCGAGGAAGCCTTCTTCGTGAAGGATGTGATCGGCCCGAAGGGCTGCGTCTCCATTGTCGCTGGCAAGGCTTCGCAGGCGGGTAATTCCGCCGATGTCGATTCGCACTCCGCCGCCCAGGCCCTCAAGGTGCATTCTTCTCAGCTTGGTGCGGACGGTAAGTTCACTAAGCCCGATGAGATTGTGCCGACGGATGCCGATCCCGGTCATGATGGGCTCTGCGAGCGCGAGCAGGCCTATTTCGAGAAAGCCATTCGGGAGGATATCGACCTGACCGCCCACATGGCTGACGCCGTCAATTCGATGCGCATCGTCGCCGCGGCGGATCAGTCCTTCCGCGAAGGTCGCACGATCAATCTCTGAGTAGCGATGGCGCCTCCGAACCTTGTCTTCATGGGCGTCTCCGGCTGCGGCAAGAGCACCGTAGCGGAGATGTACGCGCAGCGGACCGGGGCGACGCTCATTGAGGCCGATGCTTTTCATCCGCCCGAAAACGTGGCCAAGATGAGTGCCGGGATTCCGCTGACCGATGCCGACCGCGCCGGTTGGCTGACCGCGATGTCCACGCGCCTGGCTGAGGGCAAGGCCCGAGGCGAGGCGATGGTTGTGACCTGTTCCGCTTTGAAGAAAATCTACCGTGACCGCCTGCGGGAAGGGGATCCGGACCTTTTCTTCGTCTTACTCGATGGCAGTCAGGAGCTCCTCCAGGCGCGACTGGATGCTCGCAAAGGACACTTCATGCCGCCTGGCCTGCTCGGGAGTCAGCTCGCCACGCTGGAGCGCCCAAACCTCGCCACCGAGAAGTGCCTGCACGTCAGCATCAGCCTTTCCCTCGAGCAGATCTGCGCGACGGTCGGCGTGGCGATGCGGCGTTTCGCCTGAAAAGCAGAAGGCCCGCGCGATGGCGGGCCTTCGTTGAAGGAATAAAGTAAGGGGTTATTTTTTCCAGACGACCTTGGATGGCTCGATGACGCTGGTCTTGTCCTTGGTCGGGAAGCCTTCCGGCACGCCCAAGGTGACCTTGCCCGTCGCGGCCCATTCCGTCGAGCGGGCGAGGATGGTCTGAAAGCCCACGCAATGCAGGGCGTCGAAATTATTGTCGCCGACCCACATGTGACCCATCGAGGTGGTCACGACACGACCCTTGTTGAAGAGGGCCCACCAGACCATCGGCTCATGCATCTCGGTGCCGCCGAATTCCTGCTTAGAGAAGGCGCTTTCAATGACGTCCATGTGATCGGCGCTGCCGCGCATGCGGCCGTAGAGCTCATCGGTGGCGTGGAGCCATTCCGGGGGTAGATCCTTCACGATAGGGTGTGAACTGTCCCGGGTCTTCAGCACGAAGTTGTGCTTGGAGCCGTGGCCGGAGCCGAAGCCCTTCGCCGTGATCTTCTCATTTTCCTTGGGCACTGCGATGGCCTTGCCCGTGGCGTCGTCGACGGCGATACGGTCGCCGAATTCGGCACCGCGCCAGCCAGCGCAGATCATCTCATTGAAGTTATCCCAGCCCGTGAAGGCGTTATTCGCGGCGTGGACGTTGACGAGACCGCCGCCGTTCATCACGAATTCGGTGAAGGCGTCCTTCATGTCGGAGCCCCATTCCGGCCCGTTGTAGTTGTTCACGACGACCTGATAGTTCGTAAACTTCGGCACCCACTGCGCCCATTCGGCGGCATGGGCCTTGGTGAAGGCGGCCTCTTCGGCGTTCCAGGCTTTCATCGCCGCATCGAAGGATTTCTTGGCTTCGGCATCGCCGGCCTTGGGCTTGCCCGGTTTCGGCTTCGTGAAGGCGGCGGGCGCGGTGGAGACTTCGACCTTGAAGAGACCCGTGGCCTCCAGGGTGGCTTTGCACGATTCGGTCGTCCGGACCCAGTCGTGGTTGTTGCGTCCGTCGAGGATCAGGACGCGGATCTGATCGGCGGCGTGAAGCGGCAGGACCAAGAGGGCGAGCAGGCCGAGCAGCCCGAGCTTTTGCAGGGTTTTCATGGGGAGGGCCTCATTGGAGGCATTTCCTGTCGGCGGGCGAGTGTTTTTAACTTCGGTCCAGTGATCGGTAGTGAATGGCCTCTAATAAGTGGGCGGTGGCGATGCGATCAGCCCCAGCGAGGTCGGCGATCGTGCGGGCGACGCGCAGGATGCGATCATAGGCCCGGGCGGAGAGCCCGAGTTTCTCCATCGCCTGTTGGAGGAGGTCGCCCTGGGCTTGCTCCAGCGCACAATACTCCCGGAGCTCCCGTCCGCCGAGCAGCGCGTTGCAACCGCCAACGCGTCCAGCGAAGCGAAGCCTTTGCCGCCTGCGGGCGGCTTCGACCCGCGCCCGCATCGCCGCCGAAGGTTCACCCGCCTGGGCGGAGCGAAGTTCTTCGATCGAGAGCGCGGGGGCTTCGATCTGGATATCGATGCGGTCGAGCAGCGGTCCGGAGATCTTCGCACGGTATTTGCGGACCTGCATCGGCGAGCAGCGGCATTCACGCTGGCGATCGCCGAGGTGTCCGCACGGACACGGGTTCATGGCCGCTACGAGCATCAGGCGGGCGGGCAGGGTGACCTTTGCCGCGGCGCGGGAGACGGTGACCTGGCCGTCTTCGAGCGGTTGGCGCAGGACTTCGAGCGCCGAACGGCGGAACTCCGGGAGTTCGTCGAGGAAGAGCACGCCGCGGTGGGCGAGCGAAACTTCGCCCGGCCCGGGAATCGCACCCCCGCCGATGAGTCCGATATCGCTGATCGTATGATGCGGGGAACGGAAGGGGCGCTGCCAGCAGCGCGCGATGTCGTTCATCGCGGCGCCGGCGGCGGAATGCACGCCGAGGATTTCCAGGAGCTCTTCGGCGTCGGGCGCGGGGAGGATGGTCGGGATCCGTTTGGCGATGAGCGATTTGCCTGAGCCGGGTGGGCCGATCATAAGAAGATTATGACCGCCGGCGGCGGCGACCTCGACCGCGCGGCGGATGCCGGTCTGGCCTTTCACTTCGGCGAAGTCCGGCGCGGGCTCGGCGGATGAACTGGGCGTCATGATGGCCGGGCTCAGCGGCGTCACCTTGGCTTCGCCGGTGAGGAAGCGGAGGGCGCCGTCCAGTGAGTCGGCGGGAATCGCCTCGATGCCTCCGACCAGTGACGCTTCTTCGGCGGAAGCGCGCGGCAGGATGACGCCGCGTAGGCCAGATTTCCGGGCGAGGATGGCCATGGCCACCCCGCCGCGTACTGGCCGCGTTCCTCCGCTCAAGCCAAGTTCGCCAGCGATGAGATAATGCCTCAGAAATTCTCGGTTCAATTGTCCCGTTGAAGCCGCGATACCGAGCGCGATGGGCAGGTCGTAGATCGCCCCTTCTTTCTTCAGGTCGCCCGGGGCCAGATTAATGGTCGTCCGGGTTTCAGGCAGCCTTAGTCCGCTGTTCTGGAGCGCGGATTGCACACGCTCCTCTGATTCTTTCACCGCTGCGTCCGGTAGGCCGACCAGCCAGAGGCCGAATTCACCCATCTCGCCCGAGTTGACCTCGATCTCGACCGGGACGGCTTCGACACCGACCAAGGCGGCAGAACGGATGACGGAAAGCATGCGTGAGGGCAGGGGTAAGTTGCGCCCCCCACAATCTCTGACGTTTGGGGCTTAAATCTTAGAATAACCGCCTATTGCTGGGTGGTTTACCTTGGCAACCAGACCTTAAATCGGCTGTCTAAATGACTGCCTTATGTCTTTACGGTTAAGCCTTCTCGCCGCTTTGCTGCTCCCCTTGACGGGGATTTCAGCCGTCGCCCCCTTTCTCGACAAACATTGCGTGGAGTGCCACGACGCCGACACGAAGAAGGGTGGGCTCGACCTGACCGGGCTGGGGGCTGATCTCAGCCAGCCCAAGACCTTTGATACCTGGGTGAAGATCTTTGACCGTACCTCCAGCGGGGAGATGCCCCCCAAGAAGAAGCCGCGGCCCGAGGCGGCTCAGTTGAGGGCTTACGTCGGCGATCTCGCCGGCACCCTGACTTCCTTCGAAGCGGGTCGGATTGCCGCCCAGGGCCGCGCAGTCGAACGCCGCATGAACCGTTTTGAGTATGAGAACGCCGTGCGCGATCTGCTCCAAGCACCGTGGTTGGATATCAAAGAGATTCTGCCCGAGGACACGGAGGCCTTTCGTTTCAATAAGTCCGGCCAGGCGCTCGACGTCTCCCACGTGCAGTTGCAGCGTTATATGACCGCGGCCGAAGAGGCGCTGAAATCGGCCCTCATCTCTTCGGTCGAGAAGCCCGACGCCTCGCCGAAGCGCTACTACGCGCGCCAGCAGGGCAGTTACACCGGCAAGATGAAGTTTTCTGAATTCAACATGTCTCCCGAACGCGCCACTTTCCCGACGCTCGGGTTTGCGGGTCAGCCCGCGGTGCGACGTGGCGAAGCTCCGATGTCGGTCGGCAAAGCCAGCCCCAAGGTGCGGGATGAGGAGGGGGTGGGCGTCGTGCATGGTGCGTATGAACCCGTGGAGCCTAACTTCGCATCTTTCCGGGCCACGGTGGCCGGCCGCTATAAGGTGCGACTTTGCGGCCACACTGTCTGGGTCGGGCCGGGCAAGCCCACCGCGAAGGGTGCGGCCCGATGGTATATCCCTGACTTGGATGATATCTCCAAGGGGCATCGTCCGGAGCCTGTCACCGTCTACGCACTCACGCCGCCGCGTGTTTTACGACGCATTGGCAACGTCGATTTCAATCCCGAGCCGACGGTCAACGAACTCGATGTCGTGCTGAAGGCCGGCGAGACCATTCAAATCGACACGGTGCGATTCTATCGTTCCCGCCCAGGCGCCAGTCGCGCCCAGAATCCCTTAGCGACCCCCGAAGGCCAGCCCGGGATGGTGATGCGCTGGATTGAAGTCGAAGGCCCGTTGGCACCAGTCTGGCCTGCTGCACCCTATGCGGTGCTCTTTGATCGGCTTCCCGTGAAGCGGGTGCCTGGTTCCTCGCTGACTTTCGAGGTCGAAACACCGGATGCCGCCAAGGATTCCGAACGCCTGCTGCGTCGTTTCGTGCAGGCCGCCTGCCGCCGTCCGCTGACGCCCGCGGAAGAGGCGCGTTTCCTGCCCGTGATTCAGGATGCGATGAAGTCGGGCAGCACATTCACCGAAGCGATGATCACCGGTTATACCGCCGTGCTCTGCTCGCCCATGTTCCTTTACCTGGATGAGAAACCCGGTCGTCTGGATGATTTCGCGCTGGCTTCACGCTTGGCTTACTTCCTGTGGAATTCTCCGCCTGATGCGGAGTTGCGTCAACTGGCGGCGAAAGGAAAGCTGCACGAGGCCGCCGTCCTGAGCGCCCAGACGGATCGGCTGCTGGCTGATGCTCGCTCCCAGCGATTTGCGGACACGTTTACGGATTACTGGCTTGATCTGCGCAAGGCCGGCTCGAATGACCCCGATTCCATTCTCTATCCGGATTATTACCTCGACGACCATCTGGTCGAGTCAGCCCGCGATGAGAGTCATCTGACTTTCGCCGAGCTCATTCACGCCAATCTTCCCGTGCGCAACGTCGTCGACGCTAATTTCGTCTTCGTTAACGAGCGTCTCGCCACGCTTTATCAGCTGCCGCCGGTCAAGGGTGCGAAGCTCCAGAAGGTGATGTTGCCCAAGGATAGCATGCGCGGTGGCTTCATGACGCAGGCGGCGGTGCTCAAGGTCACCGCCAATGGTACCACGACTTCGCCCGTGACGCGCGGTGCCTGGATCATGGAGCGCGTGCTCGGTCGCAAGCCGCCCCCTCCGCCCGCGAGCGTGCCAGCCGTTGAACCTGATACCCGGGGGGCGGTCACCATCCGCCAGCAGCTCGATAAGCATCGCAAATTGGAATCCTGCTCGGCGTGCCATACCAAGATCGACCCTCCGGGCTTCGCACTGGAGAACTTCGACGTCATGGGTGGATTCCGCACCAACTATCGAGCCGTCGACGGCAAGTCCCCGGATGTCGGCATCGGCAAGAACGGACAGAAGTTCGCCTTCCATTCCGCGCTGCCAGTGGAGTCCTTCGGTGAACTCGACGGCAAGAAGTTCAAAGACATTCGTGAGTTCAAGAAGATCGTGGCGGCGGATGATCGGCAGCTGGCCCGAAATTTACTCGGTCAACTGACCGTTTATGCCACCGGCTCGGCCGTTGGCTTCGCTGACCGGACTAAGATCGAGGCCATTCTTGATGCCAATGCTCCGACACACTTCGGCGTGCGTAATCTGGTGCAGGGGCTTGTCACCAGCGACCTTTTCCTTAACAAGTAATCTCTACCCCATGTCCACTTCCTCTGGATTTTCCTCTGCGAACGCGCCCTACGTGGCCTTCAAGCGTTCGGTCTCCCGCCGCCGTTTCCTGGCGGGCACCGGGGTGCTGCTCGCTTTGCCGATGCTTGAGTCGATGACGCCGGCTTTTGCGGCGGCCTCGCCGGAGCAGGCCAAGCCCCGGCGTATGCTGGGGATTTGCAATAACCTCGGCTTGGTGCCCGATTACTTTTTCCCCACGGGGGCCGGTAGGGATTACAAGCCGTCGGTCTACCTCGAGCTGCTCAAGGAGCACCGCAAGGACTTCACGGTTTTCTCCGGCGTCTCCCATCCGGACGTCGATGGCGGCCATCCGGCCGATAACTGCTTCCTGACGGCCGCTCCGCATCCGAGCAGCGGCGGTTTCCGTAACACCATCTCACTCGACCAATTTATGGCTGAACGCATCGGTCACCTGACGCGTTATCCATCGATGACTCTGGGGGTGAATTGCGCCCGTGGCTCCCGCAGTCTCTCGTGGACGGCCGGAGGGGTCATGATTCCCACGGAAGAAAAAGCCTCGGAGGTCTTCCGGAAGATGTTCATGGGCGGTTCCGCCAAGGAGATCGCCGCACAGGAGCGTCGCCTCGAGCTCGGCCAGAGTATCCTCGACGCCGTCGGCGGCCAGGCCGGCGAACTCCGCCGTTCGATGGGCGCAACAGACCGTGATCGTCTTGATCAATACTTCACCAGCGTGCGTGAGCTCGAGCAACGCATGCAGATGTCGAAGGAATGGGAGAAGAAGCCCCGCCCGGTGGCCACCACATCGGCGCCTCTCGACCCCAGTAGCCCGAAGGAGTACATGGACAAGGTTCGGCTGATGTACGACATGGCTCGGCTGTGTTTCGAGACGGATTCCTCGCGGGCTGTCACCCTCATGCTCGACAGCGTCAATACTCCGGCACTCGACATCGACCACGTCCACACGACGACCGATGGCTACCATAGCCTCTCGCACCACGGCAAGTCGGCCAAGAAGCTCGATCAGCTCAAGCAGATCGATAGCATGCACATGCGCCTGCTCGCCAAGTTGATGGAGGATCTCAAGACCTCGAAGGAGGAGGGGGCTCCGCTGCTCGACCGCACGATGATCCTTTACGGAAGTAATTTTGGCAACGCCAACGCTCATACGACGACTAACATGCCCACGCTTTTCATGGGCGGCGGTTTCAATCATGGTCAGCACCTGATGTTCGACACCGAACGCAACTACCCGCTGCCCAATCTCTTCGTCTCGATGCTGCAGCGCATGGGTATCGATGCGGACAAATTCGCCTCGTCGACCGGCGTGATGCGCGGGTTGGATCGGGTGGGCTAAGCGCGATTACTCGTCGTCATCGTCGTCCGTTGGATCGAGGACTAGGCCCAGTCGGGCCAGGCCGCGGCCGTGCGCTCCGGTCCATTCGCTTGGGTAGTGCTCACCGGGCCGGGCCTGCATCCAGATCGCGCGATTCATCGTGTCGTCGTCGATGCGATCGGGTTCCGAGAAATCCATCGCGTCCAAGCGGGCGCTCAGGCGCTCCTCGTAACTGGGGAAGAAGTTCCAAAAGCCAGTCTTAGGTTTCGGCTTGGTGCGGGCTTCGTTCAGCTTCTGCGCGGGGATAATCGCGTTATAGGGGGTGAGGTCGGCCGTGGTGCTGAAACATTCCTCCATCGTTGGCGAGGCCGCTACGATCTGATTCATCGGCGGCATGCCTAGGATACGGCAGATGGTGTGCAACACGGAGGTCTGGTTGTAGAACTTACTGATGAGCGCGCCGCGCTTGGCGAAGGGGCTGGCGACGAGGCAGAAGGAGCGGTGTCCGTCGACATGGTCTCCGCCGGTTTGCGGATCGTCCTCGTTGACGAAGACGACCATGTCTTTCCAGAAGCGGCTATGGGAGAGCCCGTCGATGACGCGTCCGACGGCGAGATCGTTGTCGGCGACATAGGAACTCGGGGTGAGTTCGGCGGCCGTGTGATCCGCAGGGAGATAGATGATGGTGAGATCTGGGAATCCCCCCTTCTTCTCCATGCCTGACAGTTCTTTGAGGAAAACATCGGCGCGGGTCTGGTCGGGGATGGCCATATCCCATCCCGGGTAATCCGGGCTGCTGTAGCGCCGCAGGGCATCGATAGCAAAGGTGTGGGAGTAGGCGGTCTTGCCGCCGCCGTTGGCGCGGTCGGTGAAGAAGTCGTTGTAGGTTTTGCCCTGGAGCTTGGTGATTTTATCCATCTCGCCGTAATTGCGGAAAGAGCGACCGTGGAGCAGGGCGTGGTCCCAGATGAAACCGCAGCCCGCGTAGAAAAGGGAATCCTCGCCGAAATTGTAAGCACAGCGATAGCCCACGCGGTCTTTCTCGCGGTAGGGGCCGACGATGCCCTGGGCCCCCCAGGCGTGGCCGTCGGAGGAGTTCACGCCGTTGCAGTAGTAGTTGTCGAGGAGCGGCCAGCGCTCGGCGATCGCATGGTGGTTCGGCGTCACGCTGCGCGGGAAGAGCACGAGCTTCGGTTCGGCGTTGCCGCGACCGATGTCGCCGAGTACTTGATCAAAGGTGCGGTTCTCCTTGATGATGTAGACGACGTGTTTGATCAAGGAAGGCTGGCCGACTTCGGCGGGAACGGGCACCGGGGCGGCGGTGGCGGTGGTTGTCTTTGGTCCGCTGGCGAAGCGGAGCGCATGGGCCAGGTGGGCAGCCTGTCGGGCACGCTGATCGTAATCAGCGATGGTCTTGGCTTCGGTCGGTACGGCGACTTTCTGCAGGCCGTTACGGACATTCACAATGTACAGCTGGCCTTTCGAAACACGGACGGCACCCGGATACCAGCCTGCGGGAATGAGTTTAGGCGCGAGCTCCGGATGGGTGAGATCCACGCAGGCCACGGCATTGATGCCGGCGTTGGCGGCATACAGGGTCTTGCCGTCGGGCGAGAGGGCTAGGCCATCCGTGAGCATACCCCAAGGCAAGGTGCTGTCGGGCTTGGTGGAGAGCGTCGAGGAGACCTTATTTTTGAGCGTATCGATCACGCTGACGCTATCCCCGCCGACGTTAGAGACGAATAAGCGATGGGTGCGTGCGTCCAGCAAGAGCTCGGTGGGGTGAAGTCCGACCTCGGTGCGAGAGCGTTCCTTGAGCGTGTCGCCGCTGACTTCGATAAAACTCAATGTGCCACGGAGCGGGATCGTGCGCTTGTCGACGGCGACCAAGGAGCCTCCGGATGTTTCGGCTAGGTCGTGGGCGCCCGGAGCGTTGCCGCCGAAGTTGGAGACGTAGGCCGTATGGTTGTCGGCGGAAAGCGCGACTCCATAGGGGCAAATGCCGACGGGTGTAGTGCTCAGAATTTTGCCGGAGCCGAGTTCGACTAAAGCGAGGGTGTTGGACATCGACAAGGCGACGAGTGCGTGTTTCCCGTCGTCGGTGATCGCCAGTCCGAGCGGATTCACGTTCTTGGCGCCGCCGGAGACGTCGATGGACTTGCCCCAGCTAATCTTACCTTCGGGAGAGATGGTGGCTTGATAGAGAAAAGTTTTACCTCCGGAAATCACGACGGTGGCGCCATCGCGGGCCACGGCGAGGCCGTGCATCGAGCCGCCTTCTTTGGCGACCGGGAAGTCGGCCTTCTGGATGATGGCGAGCGTGGCCGGGTTGATACTGGCCAGCACGGAGGTTGTTTTGACCAAGAGTACCTTGCCACCCTGGGCGAATTCGGCGGCAAGGAGGCGTCCGGGTAGATCCACCAGTTGGCCGGCTATGTCGAGTTCCTGTGCACTGGTGAGCATCTTATCCTTCATGGGACGCTCGTTCATCCAGGCGGCGTCGCGGACGGGCGCATGGCCGGAGTATTCGGACTTCTCCGCCGCACCCGCAAGGGCAGCGACCAATAGGAGCAGGCTGGCGGGGTGGGCCGGGTTCATGTTTTATCAGTAGGGGCGCAGAGGGTGAGGGACAAGCCGTGATGCCACTTGGCGTGCGGTTTTAATTGGACGATAACTCACTAAAACGGATAGATAGACGCTTGCCCGAAAAAAGTCGGCACGGCAGTGTGGGAGTCATGAAGCTTTTGAATTTTCCCACCCCTGCTGCGATGGGGCAAGCTGCCGCGATCCATGGCGCCAAGGTGCTTCGCGCTGCGCTCGATAAGAAACCTCGAGCCAATATCATCGTGGCAACCGGCGCGAGTCAGTTCGAGACGTTGAAGCATCTCGTCAAGGAGCCCGGTATCGACTGGTCACGCGTCACCGTTTTCCATCTCGATGAATACGTGGGCCTGTCGGAATCGCATGGCGCCAGCTTTCGCAAATATCTGCGCGAACGTTTTCTCGCCCAGCTTCCCGCGGCCCCCGAATTCATCCCGGTCGATGGCGATGTGAAAGACATCCCGGGAGAGCTCGCCCGTCTGGGCGCATTGATCTTGGCCCGCCCCATCGACCTTTGTTTCGCCGGCATCGGCGAGAATTCGCATCTCGCGTTCAATGATCCGCCCGCCGATTTCACCACGACCGAGCCTTACCTGGTGGTTAATCTGGATGAGGCCTGCCGCAAGCAACAGTTCGGCGAAGGTTGGTTCCCGACCATGGCCGATGTGCCTAAGCAGGCTGTCTCGATGTCGATCCGCCAGATTATGAAGAGCGCCTGCATGATCCTTTCAGTGCCTGATCAGCGCAAGGCCGCCGCCGTGAAGGGGACGGTCGAGGGTCCGATCACGTCTCTCTGCCCAGCTTCGATCGTTCAGCAACACCCCGATTGCACGATCTATATTGACGCCGCGGCGTCTTCGGAACTTTCCCGCTGACCCGTGTCTGCCGCCTCTTCCCAGCGCATCCTTGGCCGCGATCCCTCGACGGGCAGGGGCATCGCGATCACGATCGAAGGCGAGCTGATCAGGGCGATAGATTTCCTGGACCATGGTGAGAAGCAGTGGCTCAGCGCGGGCTTCATCGACCTGCAGGTTAATGGCTATGCTGGACATGACCTCAACGGGCTGACGCTCGATGTCGCGACCGTGCAGGCCCTTTGCCAGGCGATGCTCAAGGTCGGCGTCACGACTTTCCTCCCGACTCTTGTCACAGCGCCCGAGGCCCGCCTCATCGCGGCCTTGCGGACGATCCGTGAGGCGTGCGCTCAGCATGCTGACGTCGCCGCGATGGTGGCCGGCATCCACGTCGAAGGCCCGCACATCGCCCCCGAGGACGGACCGCGCGGCGCTCATCCCTCAGCGGACGTCCGCCCGCCTTCCACCGCCGAGTTCGACCGCTGGCAGCTGGTTGCGGGCGGGCTCGTGAAACTCGTCACGCTTTCCCCGCACTGGCCAGAGGCGCCAGCTTATATTCGCCATCTCGTGAAAGCCGGCGTGGTCGTCTCGCTTGGCCATACTTCCGCGGACGCTGCGCAGATCGCCGCCGCAGTCGACGCGGGCGCGACGCTCTCGACGCATCTCGGCAACGGCTCGCACGCGCTCTTGGATCGTCGGCATAATCATCTCTGGCCGCAGTTGGCCGATGATCGCCTCACGGCCATGTTCATCGCCGACGGCCATCATATCACGCCCGCGCAGCTCAAGGTCATGTTGCGGGCGAAAGGTCACGAACGTTCTTTGGTCGTCTCAGATGTAGTGGTGCTGGGTGGTATGCCCGCCGGCAAGTATACGACACCCATCGGCGGCAAGGTGGAGCTACGCGCCGACGGATTACTGACCATGGATGACGGGACGGGCAAATACCTTGCAGGGGCGGCGCTGCCGCAGCTCGTGGCGATCCCTGTGCTTGTGAACCAGGTTGGACTCACCTTGGGTGAAGCCCTCGCGCTGCTGACCGCTGCGCCGGGACGATTCGTCGGGGGTAGGGGAGTGCTGGCCGTGGGTCAATCCGCCGACTTGGTCGCTTTTCGCTGGGATGGTTCGTCGGCCCGGCCGGAAGTCGTCAGCGTCTGGCTGCGGGGCCACGCCGCACGCTGAGTCCGGACTGGATTTCAGTGAGGTCCGTCATTGGCTCTATATAATATATTTAATGACCCTCGCATTGTATGAGGCGGGGGGCATGATGTCGGCGTGATCACCCCGTCATCCTTGAGGGGTATCTCATTTTTCAGACGTTTTGCTGAGTTTTCCGCAAGATGTGCCGCCGTCGTCTCCGCCGATGCGGTTCATCGATTTTATCGATGAACGCCTAAGCGGGGTTCGCTGTTATAATATTTCCTCATGCCTAACTCGACTCCCCCTCCGTTGCCTACGCCCTCCGGCCGACCGATCGCTGCCGGACCTCCCGCGGAGGGAGGCCCGAGCCCGCTTGCCGAAAAACTGCGTGAGCTCGGCATGCTGCCGCCTTTGAACCTCAAAGGGGAGTATGCGCTGGGCGCTTGGTGGACGGGTCGCATCGGCGGCGTGCTGGCCCTCGCCGCAGTGATTTTCTATGGTGTCTGGCTTAACGCCACCCAGCATTTCCCGGCCTGGTTCATGGTCAGTGAAATCGCTGCGATCGGCATCGCAATCTTCTGGTTCAGCTTGAGGCTCTCGCTTCGGAATCAGGACCTGGGGAGGGTCATCGGCGCCGCCGGATTTGGTGTCTTGCAGTTCGACGCTTGGGCAACCTACGGGCTGAAGAGCTTCAATCTCTTTGGTTCATCGATCCTTGGCTCCTCCTTGCTGCAATTCGTGACCGCCATCGGTGTCGTCGTCATCGCCCTGTGGCGCCAAGACAAGTTGTTTGCCCAGTTGGCGGTAGTCTTTGCCGGCTTAGCCGTCTTCTTCGCTATCCAGAATCCCGACAGTGAGGTTAAAATCGACGATTACGTCAACGTATTGGGCATAGCCATGGTCGCCTTAATCGGCGTGGTGCTCATGTTGCGCGGTTCTTGGGGTTCGGTTGGCTGGCTCGGGCTGCTCATCTCTCAGTTATGCTTGGTTTATTGGCAGTTTAGCACCTCGCCTGGATCTTACTTGTCTTCGTATCCGATCGAGTGGGCCGCCTTATTTTCCTTTACGGTTCTTTGGGTCGGAGGTCGTCTTTTGAATAATTCCGAAATCCTGGGAGACATCAGATCGCATGATACCTTCCAGTTATGTAGTTTTTTCGCCCCGGCCGCGATTGCTTTCGCCGCCTGTAATCCTGCTCACCACGGCCGCACGGACTTGGCTCTGGCGGTGGCGGTTCTAGCCTTGGTGTTAGGTCTGATGGAGCGTGTGCGATCGACCAATGTATCTCAGATCATGCTGATTTCGGCGCTCGTCTTCGCTGCGGCAGGGGTTGCGGCGCGATTGACAACCGACCAGTGGATTCCTTGGTTGTTGGTCGCCGCCCTCGCTCAGCTGCTGGCGAGCCGGATGAAGTCACGCCTGGGTCGTTCAGCGACCGAAGTGCTTAGCGCCGTTGCGGCGTATTATCTAATCTTTGGGCCGCATGATTTATCATCGCAGATTCCCTGGGGTTCCATGGTCGGTATCGCCGGCATGGCGACCTTGATCTCGTTCCGTGAAGACCTGGAGCAGGCCGATGAATGGCAGTATCTCCTCCGAATGTGCGGGTTGGTCGTCCTCGGGACTGTTTTAGTCGGCGTGCAACAATGGCAAGCTACTCCGGAGATGACCGGTTGGCCTTGGCTGGCGGTCGGTCTGGTCGCCATGGTGCGCTACCGGAAGGGGCTTATCTGGGCGGCCCTTCCTGCGTATGTGGTCAGCTGTTACCACGTCCTTGCCTGGATTTCTGCGACCTCTCCTGCAACTGCCTCGAACGGCTGGCATCCATTTTGGATTTTGGTGATTGGGCTGACTCTGGCGGGCGTCATCTGGCGAACGGCTGAACGGAAAGAGGAGTGGATCCACGCTTTGCATCACGCCCTCCTTTTTTCGATGGCGTTCTTGATGGCGTGGGCAGCTTGGTTTTTCGGTCTTTGGGCTCACACCCCTGCATTTCCTTCGCAGGTCTCGCTCTGGTTCGGCGGCGCCTTGCTTGTATCCGCGGTGACGGGCGGGCTCCGTCTCACGGCTTTTCCGGCCAATAAATTAGTCTTAGCCTTACCTGGTTTTTTGGCGGGTTATATCGTCATCCTCGCAACGGACTGGGGCTTCCCCCCATTTTTGAACCACCCCGTAGATGTGGTGGACGGTTTGCTCTGGTTGATCGGAGTCGGCCTTTTGCTTGGCATGCTGATCAAGCATACCGAGGCGTACGCAGATAGTTTGGGGGAATCCATGCAGCGTACGATTTTCGGCATACTTCTGATGGGTCACACTTTCTTGGTGGCTGCAAATATGGATAAGTTAAACGTAGTCCCCTCCGTGGTGTGGGCTCTGGCTTCCGTTCTCATCTTCCTGACGGGGTATCTCTGGATCTCGAAGAGTTTCCGGATGATTGGATTGGTTGCACTTGCGATCACGACTTGGCGGATTTTCACTCATGACCTTGTCGACGCCATGTCCCGCGTCATCGCCTGCGGCGTCATCGCCATGGCCTTCCTCGGTGTGGCCTGGCTTTATGGTCGCATGAATCCCGATAAGAAAATCCCCCAAACATAAATCATGCCCTCTGTCCGCTATGACTGCCACGTCCACCTCGTCGGGAACGGCCAAGGCGGGAGTGGTTGCTGGCTGCGGGTCGAGGGGGTTTGGCTGAAGGTTCTGAGTGAATTCATGCGCCGGGCGGTCGGGATGCCGCTGCCATTGATGCATAGGGACTTTGACGTGAAGTATGTCGAATCCTTGCGGGAGTTGATTCGGACCTCCTACGTAGATAAGGCCCTTTTGCTTGCGCAGGACGAAGTGTACGACGAAGACGGCAAGAAAATCGCCTTTGGCTCTTTCCACGTACCCAATGACTACCTGTTCAAGGTCTGCGCCGAAAACCCTGAATTCGTGCCAGCGGTATCGATTCACCCTGGACGTAAGGATGCCATCGAGGAGCTGGAGCGTTGCCTCATGGCCGGTGCCCGGGCGCTGAAGCTTTTACCTAACTGTCAGAACGTAAATTGCGCCCTGCCGCAGTATGATGAGTTCTGGCGGCGCATGGCGGCGGCGGGGTTGCCGTTTCTTTGCCACACCGGTGGCGAGATGACCGTCCCCGTTATTAATCGCGCCTACCAAGACCCGCGTATCCTCCGTCGCCCGCTGGAACTGGGCGTGAAGGTGATCGCCGCGCACTCCTCTGGGAATAGCCACTTTTTTGACCCGAATTATTTCGGGGAACTCATGAAACTCATGGATGAGTTTCCGCGACTCTATGCTGACACCAGCGCGCTCAACAGCCCGATTCGCAGCGGTGTACTCAAGCAGGTCAAGGAATCGGGAAGGCCTGAGCGTTTTATCCACGGCAGCGACTATCCGGTGCCCGTGGGTGAACGCTGGGTCAGTCTCCGTGGTCTGATTACTTCAGCGCAACGGTGCGAAGCCGGCAAGATCGCGAATCTCGTGGAGCGCGATGCCTTCCTCAAGCGAGCCATGGGCTTCGATGAAGGCCACTTCACCCGCTTAGGTAAACTTCTCCGGACGGCCTAAGGTTCAGAGCGAGCGTAGCAGGCCGGCGATATCGACCGATTCGGAAATCATCTTTTCGATAATCGGGATCTTGTCGGCATCCTGCCGCATCGTCTTCACCGACATATTATTGATGCGAGCCGTCACGGCGAAAGATTCGGCTTCGACTGCGGCCAGCGGGATGCCGGCATCTTTCAGGCGGCGGACGATATCGTCATTGGGGAGTAAGCCGTTCGAGAAAATGACACCCGAGAGCGACTTAGCGCCATCGCCGAGGATAAAAGCTTCCAGGAGGTCTTCGCGGTCGCCGGGGACGATGACGAGGGTGCCGGGGACGCGTAGGTATTCGGCGTGGCGACGGGCTGACATGGCGCCGATGACGACGCGACGAACGCGGCGCAGGCCATCGGGCTGGTGGATCCAGCGCGCCTTGGTCTCGTCGGCGACCTGATCGAGATTGGGGTAAACGAGGGTTTCCTGGAGGGGAACGACGCCGAGCAGGGGGACGCCGAGTTTGCGGAGGCCGCGACCGGCAAAATCCCGGATGAAATCGATTTTATCCGGTAGTACTTTATTTAGGATGGCCCCGACCACTTCCACGCCGGCCTTATCAAAGAGGGCTTTGTTGAGCGCAATTTCGTCGATGGGCTTACCAATCCCGCCGGCGGCGACGATGATGGCCTTGGAGCCAAGCACGCGGGCGTTATCGGCATTCGAGGCACCGAAGACGGAGCCGACGCCGGCGTGCCCGGAGCCTTCGACGACCACGATGTCTTTGCCGTAGGCGCTGCGGTCAAAGGCGCGGCAGATGCGGTCCTTCAGCTGGGGGCCAATCTCTTCTGGGTTCTCCAGGTATTGCTTTGTGAAATCCGGGCCGATGGCCACCGGAGACATCGCGGCGATTGGGATATCTAGATCGAACAGGCCGTCGATGAGGAGGGTGTCTTCGTCGACCTGATCGTCGCCCGACATCACCACGCGCTGGGCGATTGGTTTGATGTAGCCCACGTGCAGGCCCATCGCCTGCAGGGCCGCGGTGAGTCCGAGGCAGGTGGTGGTCTTGCCATCATTCATGCGCGTCGCCGCCACGAAGATGCGGCGGGTATCGAGGTTCATCGGGCGCGAGAGCAGCCCGGGGACATTCTCGGCGAAGCGCTTGCGAAGGGCCATGTTCAGGCGGCGGGACCGTCTTTGAGCTTCGGGTAGAGGTAGGTCTTGTCGACGGCCTGTGCCGCGACGATGACCGCGGTGCCGAAGATGTCATGGGCGCTGGCGCCGCGGGAGATTTCGGCGGCCGGGCGATCGAGGCCGGTCAGAATCTGGCCATAGGCCGGGATGTCGGCGATATGCTGGGCCATCTTGGAGGCGATGTTGCCCGAGTTGAGGTCGGGGAAGATCAGCACGCTGGCCCGGCCGGCGACCGCCCCCGTGACTTCCTTGGTCTCGGCGGCGAAAGGATTGATCGCTGCGTCCGCCTGCATTTCGCCATCGATGTCGCAGGTGATGCCAAGTTCGCGGGCCTTGCGGCGGGCGAGGTCGGTAGCCGTCTGGACTTTTTTCACGGAGGCTAGGCGCGGGTTGGCGGCATGGGTGGAGTAGGCGAGCATGGCCACCTTCGGAATCGTATTGGTTAGGTGGCCGGCGAGACCCGCGGTCGTCACGGCGATGTCGGCGAGTTGTTCCGCGGTGGGTTCGGGGATGACGCCGCAGTCGGCGAGGAACAGGACGCCATTGCAGCCGAACTTGCCCTCTTCGGATTCGAGGATCTGCATCGACGAGACCGTCTCCACGCCGTGTTGGCGCGGCATGACTTGGAGGATGGCGCGCAGGCCGGAGGCGGCGTGGGTCGTCGCTCCGGAAATGAGCGCGTCGGCGCCGGCGGTGGCGACCATCAGGCAGGCGAAGTAGTTCGGGTTAAGGGCGAGCTCCGCCGGATTGCCCTGAAGGTTCGTGTTGCCGTAGCGCTGGATGGAATCGAGTTTCTCCGTGAAGCTCTTCAATTCGTCGCTGCGTTCAGGCTCGATGATGCGGATGCCGTCGAGGCTGATGTTCAGGCGGGCGGCGTTGACCTTGATGCGTTGGCGGTCGCCGATGAGGATGGGCACGCCGAGCTTCTTGACGACGAACTGGCGGGCGGCCTGGATGACGCGGGCGTCGGCCCCTTCAGGGAAGACGATGCGCTTGGGGTGATTCTGGAGGCGGGCGCATAGGCGGGAAATGATGGACATAGGTGGCGAGGGGCGGGCTTGGCCGCTGTCGTTTAGTAAGTTAAAATAAGCCAGCAGGGCGAGGCAGAAGCACCCGCCCTCCGAACTGTTGCTGGAGAGTTACTTACCTGCCGAAGGAAGGGTCGGCTTGAAGGCAGGGAAGCCTTTTAGGGCGGCCTTCGTGTTCTCGGAGACCGGGTAGCCGATTAGCTTGAAATATTCGCTCACATCCGCCTTGGCGGCTTTGCCGTAGCGTTCGGCGAAGATGCTGCGCAGTTGATCGTTGGTCGCCCCTTTGGGCGTCGGTTCAGTGGCGTAGGAGCGCAGCGTCTCGCGCAGTGGAGCCCAGCCGTGGGCGCGGATCAGGACAACGAAGGTGGCGAGCTGTTCAAAGGGCCCCATGCTGGGCTCCGGGGCGAGGCGTTTGCCGAGCAGTTCGTCGAGTTTCTCCATCGCCGGATGGCCGCGTCCTTGGGGTTTGCCGACGAGTTTCTCCATCACGTAAAGCGAGAACAGATTGCAAGTGACTTCCGTCTGCCCGTCGAAGGTCCAGGTTTTGCGCTGGTGATTGTGGCCGAGTTCGTGGAAGAAGCCCCAGTTGCCCTCTTTCATGAGTTTGGGGAGATCGACGCTGTCTTTCTGCGAGGGATCAATCCAGCACATGAATGGGTAGCCCGAGTGCATGAAGCCGGCGGAAATCTGCCGGTCCGGGACGACGCGCTCCGGGGCGAGTCGATTGAGCGCGATGAGATCGTCTTCAAGAGCCATCGCCTTATCCCACCACTCCAGCAGGCCTTTCGGGTCGGTGAGTTTCTTGAGTTCGGAAATCTGGATATGGAGGATGACTTGTTTGCCAACGAGCGTGGCCCAGGGCGCCGGGTTGAGTTTGGATTTGGCCCAGGATTCGGGGCTGTCCTTGCCAAGGATGTAGGTGGGGGCGGCGACTGCGTTGCTGAATTGCAGGGGCGCACCGGGCGAGGCCTTCACGGGTTTGCGCCAGTCTTTATGCTGACACTGGATGAACAATTGCCCGCCAAAGGCATTGGCGATTTTGTTCTCGCCTGATTTCAATTCGAACGACCGGGCGATCTGGGGGAAACGATTCCACTTATCGAGCTTGAAGAGATTATCGCGGTGGCAGCCGACGATGACTTTCACCACGCGGTTTTCAGGAATGCCGGCGACCTTCACGATGACCACTTCGCCCGGCGCGGCGTAAAGGCCGGTTTCCTGCCAGACGTCGGGGCTCGTCGCTAGATTCGGGGCGTTGCCGCCCGTGGTATCCCATCGATGAATGAGATTGGAATCGTACGACACCGTCCGGCTGACGCGTTCCTTGGCCTCGACGATACCGGGGAAGTCCTTGGCGGCCGGGTGGGCACCAAAAGTCCCTGGTTCTTTCGCCATGTAAGCCTTGATGGCGTCGGTCAGTTCCGCACGGGTGGCTTCGGGCGGCGGGACGAAAGGGGCCTTCTTGGTGGGCTGGATGGACTCAGGTTCAGTGGACGCAAATGCGAGGCACGCGGTGAGCAGATAAAGGGCGGACAGGCGCATAGGGGGAGGGGGCGACTCAAGATGACTTCCCCGGCCTGCATCGCCAACGCCAATCCCCCTGGCTGGGCGGGTTTTTAACGGAAGATAACGGTCTTATTACCGGCGACGAGGACGCGGTCTTCGACGACGGCGCGCAGGCCGCGGGCCAGTACTACTTTTTCAATGTCTTTGCCGAGATGGGCCATGTCTTCTGGCGTGTCGGAGTGGTCGATGCGAATGACGTCCTGTTCGACGATGGGGCCTTCGTCCAGTTCCGGCGTGACGAAATGGCAGGTGGCGCCAATAAGCTTCACGCCCCGGCGATGGGCCTGGTGATAAGGCTTTGCCCCGGCGAAGGAGGGCAGGAACGAGTGATGGATGTTGATGATCTTGCCGGCGAAGTTACGGCAGAGTTCTTCATCGAGCACCTGCATGTAGCGCGCGAGCACGACGAGGTCGGCTTTCTCTTGGCGGAAGAGCTGCTCCATCTTGCGATAGGCGGCATGCTTTGTCTCGGGAGTGACGGGCACGTAATGGAACGGGATGCCGTGGGCTTCGACGATCTTCCGGTGATCTTCGTGGTTGGAAATCACGCAAGGCACGACGAAGGGGAAATCCTGGGCGACGTGGCGGGCGAGCAGGTCGTAGAGGCAGTGTTCCTGTTTGGAGCAAAGCAGAACGACGCGCCGGGGCTGGGCCGAATCGGAGAGGGTCCACTCCATGCGGAACTTTTTCGCCACCGGGGTGAAAAGCTCGCCAAACTTGTCCGCAGGGAAGTCGAGGGAGTCGCCGTTGATTTCGACCCGCATGAAGAATCGCTTCAGTTCGTGTTCGGTGTGCTGGCTGGCTTCCGTGATCCAGCCTTTGTGGCCGGCCACGAAGGAAGACACCTCGGCCACGATGCCGCTGGTGTCGGGGCAGGAGAAGCTGAGGGTGAGGGTGCGGGCCATAGGTGGAGGATGGAAGGGGAGGGGTGAGCGGGTCAAGACACGGCGATGCTGGTCAGCGGTGAGGGTGTGGTTTTACCACGAAATAAGGCCATCCGGGAACTTGCCTGCGGGATTGACCCGCCCCTTCCCATTCCTACGTTGACCCTTCACCTTTTACTCAGATGGCCAAGACCCTGTTCCAGAAAGTTTGGGAAGCGCATACGGTGCGCAAGCTGCCTAATGGGCAGACCCAATTATTCATCGGCACGCACCTCATCCATGAGGTGACGAGCCCCCAGGCCTTCGGCATGCTCCGAGACCTCGGGCTCAAGGTGAAGTTCCCTCAGCGGACCTTCGCCACGGTGGATCACATCGTCCCGACCAATGAACTCAAGGAGCCCTATTCCGATCCGATTGCGCAGGAGATGATCGAGGCCCTCCGCAAGAACACCAAGGACTACGGGATCCGCTTCTTCGACACCACCACCGGCACCCAGGGTATCGTCCATATGGTCGGCCCGGAGCAGGGCATCACTCAGCCCGGCACGACGATTGCCTGCGGCGACTCCCACACCGCCACCCACGGTGCGTTCGGTGCGATTGCCTTCGGTATCGGCACCACGCAGGTGCGCGACGTCCTCGCCACCCAGACCCTCGCCCTCAGTCCGCTTAAGGTCCGGCGCATCGAGGTGAACGGCAAGCTGGCCCCAGGCGTCTACGCCAAGGACGTTATCCTGCACATCATCCGCGTCCTCGGCGTCAACGGCGGCATCGGCTTCGCCTACGAATACGCAGGTACGACCTTCGACGGCTTCTCCCTCGAGGAGCGCATGACCGTCTGCAATATGTCCATCGAAGGCGGCGCCCGCTGCGGTTACGTCAACCCGGATCAGAAGACTTTCGACTATATCAAGGGTAAGCCCTTCGCCCCCAAGGCCGCCGATTGGGACGCCGCCGTGGCTCGCTGGGCTTCCTTTGCTTCCGATGCCGGTTGCCAGTACGACGACGTCAAGGTCTTCAAGGCCGAGGATATCCGCCCGACCGTCACTTGGGGCATCACCCCGGGACAGGCCGTGTTCATCGATGAGAAGATGCCCGCGCTCGAGACCCTCAACGCCGCTGATCGCCAGACCGCTGAAGACGCCTACGCGCACATGAAGCTGGCGCCCAACACCCCGATCAAGGGTACCAAGGTTGACGTCTGCTTCCTCGGCTCCTGCACCAACGGCCGTATCTCCGACCTTCGCGAGGTCGCCAAGTATCTCAAGGGCCGCAAGGTCAGCCCGAACGTCAAGGCGATCGTCGTCCCCGGCTCGCAGCTCACCGCTATCCAGGCCGTTCACGAAGGCTTGGATAAGATTTATATCGAAGCCGGCTTCGAATGGCGCGGCGCGGGTTGCTCCATGTGCCTCGCGATGAATCCCGACAAGCTCGTCGGCGATCAGCTCTGCGCCAGCTCCTCGAACCGCAATTTCAAGGGCCGCCAAGGCTCCCAGACCGGCCGTACCGTCCTGATGAGCCCGCTCATGGTCGCCGCCGCCGCGATCACCGGCCAGGTCGCCGACGCCCGCGAAGTCTTTAAGGTCTGATGTCCGCTTCCGCGCCAGTCGACCGCGTGCTCGAGCGTATCGCTCAGGGTGATGATGTCGCCGCGGCCTGCTCGGCCGAAGGACTTGCCTGCCAGCGAGACGTGCTCGTCGACGCTCATTACGACGGAAAACCCGTCTGCACCGTGACCCTCCCTTGGGTCGTCGACGGTCATGCGATTCTGCTGGCCGACGAGACCGTTGCCGCTTCCGTCGCCGAAGACCGTCTTGCCTCCCTGGCTTCCGCCCTCGCGATGCCTGTCTGCGTCATCCGTCGCCCCGTCGCCGCCTAATCCCTTTTAAACCGCCATGTCCCTCGCCAAAATCACCCAGGTCAAAGCCCTCGCCCTCGCCGTCCCCGGCGACGACATCGATACCGACCGCATTATCCCCGCGCGTTTTCTTCGTTGCGTGACCTTCGATGGTCTCGGCGAACACGCTTTCCGAGACGAGCGCACCGGCCCTGATGGTAAGGAGCGCCCGCATCCGATGAACTCGGCCCAGGCTGGGCGGATCGCCATCGCGAAGCAGGGCGTCATGGTCGTCGGCTTCAACTTCGGTTGCGGCAGCTCCCGTGAGCATGCCCCGCAGTCTCTCTGGCGCTTCGGCTTCACGGCCTTCGTGGGCGGCAGCTTCGCCGAAATCTTCTTCGGCAACTCCACCACCCTCGGTGTGCCTTGCCTAACCCTCTCCAAGGAAGACCTCGCCGAGTGCGATGCTTTCGTGCGCGCTAATCCGGACGTTGAGGTCACCGTCGACGTCGAGAAGCTCACCGTCTCCGCCGGCGCCAAGACCTGGAAGGCTGGCATCGCCGCTTCCGCTCGCGACGGCCTCGTCAACGGTAAGTGGGACCCTATTGCCGACCTCCTCGAAGGCTCCGAGCCCGTGGCCAAGACCGCCGCCGGTCTCGCCTACGTCGCGGGGAAGTAATCTGTAGTTAGAGTTAACGAAAAGGCCGCCCATTGGGTGGCCTTTTCGTTGGGCGGGTGATTCGAAGCTTACTTGAAGCGGACGCCGTTGGCGTCCTGGGTCACCGTGCAGGCTTCGATGATGGCCCAAACCCAGGTGCCGATGCCCCCGATGCCGCACGTTAGTAGGCAGATGAGTAGCTGGGTGACGGCTCGGGAATTATAGCCAGCGAAGAAATTGTGTATCCCCAGATGACCGAAGAAGACGGCCAATAGTACGTAGGCCACGCGGTCCTTGGCGGTTCCATGATTGGCTTGGGGTGCTGCGTAGAGCGAAGGCGGCGGGACGGGCAGTCCGGCAGTGAGTTGGGTCTGCTGGAGCGGGGTCCAGTTGGCCATGCCGTTCGTCCAGACGAGCGTGTCGATGGTGATGGTCCGGTTGGCGATGAGGCCGCGCATGGTGGCATCGTCGACAGGTCCGACCCGATTACCGTTTTGTTCGTAATACCACATAAGATTGTTCTGAGTTGAGATGGATTCCCTGTAAAAACAAAAGAGGCCCGTCGGCGGGCCTCTCCGTTATAATGTGGTGACCGCTTTTCAGCCCTTCCAGATGCGTAGCAGGGCGTCGGCCATGTCAGAGGGAGTGACGGCTACGGAGATGCCGCATTCCTGGAAGATCTTAATCTTCGCAGCGGCAGTATCTTCAGCGCCGCCGATGACGGCACCGGCGTGGCCCATGCGACGACCAGCTGGAGCGGTGGCACCTGCGATGAAACCCGCGACGGGCTTCTTGCAGTGTTCCTTGATCCAGCGAGCGGCTTCGACTTCAGCGTTACCGCCGATTTCGCCGATCATGATGATGGCTTCGGTTTCCGGGTCGTCGTTGAAGAGCTTAATGACGTCGAGGTGCGAGGTGCCGTTGACGGGGTCGCCACCGATGCCGACGCAGGTCGATTGACCTTTGCCGCGGCAGGTAAGCTGCCAGACCGCCTCGTAGGTCAAGGTGCCGGAACGGGAGACCACGCCGACGTTACCGCGCTTATGAATGTAGCCAGGGGCGATACCGATGCGGCAGCCGCCGGAAGACTTGTCGCCGCGACCGGGGGTCACGAGGCCAGGGCAGTTCGGGCCAATGAGGCGGGTGCGGCGGCCGGCCATGGCGCGCTTGGCACGGACCATGTCGCGGACGGGGATGCCTTCCGTGATGGCCACAGCGAGGTCGAGGTCGGCGTCGAAGCACTCCAGGATGGCATCGGCCGCGAAGGGTGGGGGGACGAAGATCGCGGAGACCGTGGCGCCGGTTTGCTTCGCGGCTTCGGCGACGGTGTTGAAGATCGGGACCTTCTTGCCGGCGTGTTCGAAGACTTGGCCACCCTTGCCCGGGGTGACGCCGGCGACGACTTGGGAGCCGTAATCGAGCGAGAGGCGGGCGTGGCGTGCGCCGAAGTCGCCCGTGATGCCTTGGACGAGGATGCGGGTATCTTCTTTAACGAGAATAGACATGAGAGTGTGCGGTATGGGATTACTTGTTGTTGACCAGCTTCACGATCTTCTGGGCTGCGTCGGCCATCGAGTCGCCTGACACGATCGTCAGACCCGAAGCGGCGAGGGTGGCCTTGCCGGCTTCGACGTTATTGCCTTCGAGTCGCACCACGAGGGGGAGTTTGAGGCCGGTTTCCTTGACCGCTTCGATGATGCCTGTGGCGATCACGTTACAGTCCATGATACCACCGAAGATGTTCACTAGGATGCCCTTCACGTTGGCATCGCCCAGGATGATCTTGAAAGCCGCCGTCACCTGGTCCTTCGTGGCGCCGCCGCCGACATCGAGGAAGTTGGCCGGGCTACCGCCGAAGTGCTGGATGATATCCATCGTGGACATCGCGAGGCCGGCGCCGTTGACGAGGCAGGCGATGTTGCCGTCGAGGGCGATGTAGGAGAGTCCGAACTTCGAGGCTTCGATCTCCTTGGCATCTTCTTCGTTGAGGTCGCGCAGGGCGACTACGTCAGGGTGACGGAAGAGGGCGTTGTCATCGAACGAGACCTTGGCGTCGAGGGCGAGGAGCTTGCCTTCCTTCGTGACCAAGAGCGGGTTCACTTCGACCATCGCACAATCCTTGTCCCAGTAGAACTGATAGAGCTTAGTGACGAGCGTAACGCACTGTTTGAAGAGGTCGCCGGAGAAGCCGAGCGAGAAGGCGATCTGGCGAGCTTGGAAGGCCTGGAGGCCGACAGCGGGGTCGACGTGTACCTTGAAAATCTTCTCGGGCGTGTGGTGGGCGACGTGCTCGATTTCCATGCCACCTTCGGTCGAGGCGACGATGACCGGGCAGGAAGTTGCGCGGTCGAGGAGGATGGCGAGGTAGTACTCGTCATCACGGCCATCGGGGCGTTTGCCGAGATTGGCGGCTTCGGTGAAATAAATGGTCTGGACCTTGCGGCCTTCGGCGCCCGTCTGGGCGGTCACGAGGGTGTTGCCGAGCATGGCCGTGGCGTTTTCGAGCGCCTTTTCCTTGGTCGGCGAGAACTTTACGCCGCCTTTAAAGCCATCGGTGAAGGTGCCCTTGCCGCGGCCGCCCGCGTGAATCTGGGATTTCACCATGATGCCACCGGCGGTATCGATCTTGGCGAGAGCGCCTTCGAATTCGGCGGCGGATTTGACCGCCACGCCCTTGGGCACGGCGACGCCGAACTGAGCGAACAGTTCTTTGGCTTGGTATTCGTGAATATTCATGGAAATAAAAAGTCGGCGGCGGAGGGCGGCGTTCCAATGCGGAGCGCCGTCAGGTGTCGCCGGGGTGGGCTTAGTTGCCGGTCAGGTCGGATTCCTTCGCCTTGAGATGCTTCTCGATCTCTTTGGTGAAGTTGTCGGTGTGCGTCTGGATTTCTTTCTCAGAGCGCTTCAGATCGTCGTCGGTGACGACCTTTTCCTTGTTGCCCTTCTTCAGGGTTTCGAGGGCATCGCGGCGGGCGTTGCGCACGCGTACCTTACCTTCTTCGGCCATCTGGGTGGCGCGCTTGGCGAGCTCAAGGCGCCGTTCGCCGGAGAGGGAAGGGACCGGGCAGCGCATGAAGTTGCCCTGCGGGACGGGATTGATGCCCACATTGGCGGCCTGGATGGCCTTGCGGATATCGTCCATGACGGCCTTGTCGAAAGGCTGGACCACAATGGTCTGAGCGTCGGGAGTCGTGATGGCCGCCATGTCCTTCAGGCGCTGCGTCATGCCGTAGGATTCCACGTGGACTTGGATGTTTTCGATCATGCCGGGCGAGGCCTTGCCCGTGTGGAGTGTCGCGAATTCGTGCTGGGTGTGTTCGACGGCCTTCTTCATAGCGTTGCCGCCGTCGGCGATGATTTTCTTGATGTCCATGGAATGCGTGGGGGTGGGGTGTTATAGGAAAATTAGGCGACGAGCGTGCCGATGGGCTGACCAAGTACGGCTTTCTTCACCGCGCCGTTGTCGGACATCGAGAACACGATAATCGGCAGCTTGTTAGCTTCGCAGAGCGAAAAGGCTTCGGCATCCATCACGCCGAGGCGCTTCTGGAGGGCTTCGGCGTGTGATACCCGCTTGTAGCGTTTGGCGTCCTTGTGCTTCATCGGGTCCTTGTCGTAGACGCCGTCGACCTTGGTGGCCTTAAGGATCGCGTCGGCACCGATTTCATTGGCCCGCAGGGCGGCGGCGTAGTCGGTGGTGCAATACGGGTTGCCCGTGCCGGCGACGAAGATCACGATGCGTCCGCGTTCGAGGTGGCGGGTGGCGCGGCGTTGGATGAACGGTTCGGCGATGCGGTCCATCGGGATGGCGGTCATCACGCGGCATTCCAGGCCGGCCTTTTCGAGGCGATCCATGAGTGCGAGGCCGTTGATGACCGTGGCCAGCATACCCATGTTGTCGCCCGTCGTGCGATCCGTGCCGTTGGCCCGGGCGCCCGCGAGGCCGCGGAAGATGTTGCCGCCGCCGACGACGACCGCGACTTGCGCGCCGATTTTCTGGATTGAGCGGAGCTCTTCCGCGAGGCGGTCAAGGACCTTGCTGTCAATCGCTTCGCCCGTCGCGTCGTTGCGCAGCGCTTCGCCGCTGATTTTCAGCACGATACGACGGTACTTCGGCTTCTTGGCGGTGGTGGCGGGCATACAGGGGAAATGAGCCGAAGACTCCCCAGCGTCAACCCCGCCTTGGTCTCGCTTGACTCCGACCTGCGAGTCGCTCTTCAGTCGGGGTGCGCAGACCCGTGGTGTAACGGTAGCACAAGTGATTTTGGTTCACTTTGTCGGGGTTCGAATCCCTGCGGGTCTACGCACTCCTTGGCCGGGGCGGCCTTCGGCCGAATGGACCAAAGAAAGAACCCCGGAGGTCCGGGGTTCGTCGGGTCGGCGGTCGGCCGGGGTTTAGGCGCGGCCGAGGTATTCCTTGTTCTCGGTGCTGACCTTGATCTTCTCGCCCTGCTTGATGAAGAGCGGGACGTTGACCTGAAGGCCGTTCTCGCAGGTCACCGTCTTCTGGACGTTGCCGGCGGTGTCGCCCTTGACGGCGGGCGGGGCTTCGAGGACTTCGACGATGACGGAAGGGGGGAGGTCGACCGTGATGGGCTTGTCTTCCACGAAGAGGACCATGTAGGAGGTGCCCGAGATCAGGAACTCCTTGGAGTCGGCCAGGGAGGCGGCCGAGATGTAGTATTCCTCGTTGGTGTTGGTGTCGACGAACACGTAGCTGCCATCGGCTTCGTAGGACATTTCCAAGGACTTGGTGCTATTGTCGAAGACGTCGAAGCTGACTCCGATGCCGCAGCGGACCGGGATCTTGGCGCCGGTCTTGATGGAGCGGAGTTCCATCTGGACGTAGGAGGCGTTGTTCGGTGGGGTGCGCACGAGGCACTCCAGAACGATGCAGAGCTCACCATTGTAGCTCATGATGTTCTTCTTCTTGATACGGTTGACGGGGAGGGAGGCCATGGGAGTAAAGGCGGACACAAGCCCAGCCGTGTGCCACGGTCAAGCCGGACTTGGCATCCAGGGGCGGGGTGGCCTGATTTGCCCGATTTTACGGGCTCTCCGTATCGGGAGAGGGCTTATTCCAAGGTGAACAGGCAGCCACCAATCTTACTGATGGTAATCGTACTGGTGGTACCTGCCGCCGTTGCCGTACCTGTCGGCGCGGCCGAGCCGTCCGTGACAGTGGCCGGGAGTGAGCACATCAGTTTCTTGATCGTTCCGTAGAAGGCCATGAGTTCGTCCTTTGAACTAACGACCATTTCGATGGTCTTCGCATGGGTCGTGCTGGGGTAGTTTTTTACCACCAGGCCGGCGGTCGTGCTCTTATGCATGTTGGACAACTTGCTTTCGATGGCGGCGAGGGGGCCGGGGATGGGGAGTTTGCTCGCCGTGGAAGGGTCGAGGCCACGGTTTTCGGAATTGGCGACTAAGGCGCGGTTACTGCGGTCGGCCACATCGGCTGAGCCCGGGGGGCGGGCAGAGTAGATACGGAGTTGCTGGGCCGAGCCTTCCATGTCGATTACGAGCTCGCTCACCATGATCGATCCGTTGGGGTATTCCTTGCTGTAGATGATGTAATCCTGGAAGGAGATGGACTCGATTTTGTCGGAGTTGCCGTAGAAGGAGAGGTCGGTGCCCTTGACTTCGATGCCGAAGATCCGGGGGTTGTTGATCGTCGTCGTGTTGCGGGTGACCTTGAAGGCGAGGGCGTCGGCGCTGAGGCCGGCGAACGCGAGGGCAGCGAAGACGAGGGCTTGGGGGCTCATGGCATTAATCCTTTACGCACGGGATGGCCGAAGCAAGATTACAACCAATGCTGAGCTGCCAAAACCTCACTGTCCAAGCCGGGGCCGATGGCCCGGTCATCCTAGATGGCGCGAGTGCTCGTTTCCTGCCGCGCGGTTTGAACGCTGTCATCGGCCCCTCAGGGTGCGGCAAGACGACGTTGATGAAGGCTATTCTCGGTATCCTGCCTTCGACGGGGGAAGCCTCCCTCGCCGGTCAGCGCATCACGTGCACGGAGGATCTGGTCGGGAAGGTCGGTTTCGCCCCGCAGTTCACCGCGGCCCAGCCTCAGTTGACGGTGGCAGAATCTTTGGAGTATGCGCTGAAACTCGCCGTGCCGGACGCTGGCGAACGCAGTCGCCGCCTGGAAGCGGTGCTGGGCGTGACGGGGATGGCTCCCCATCGCGACAAGCGGGTGTCCGCTCTTTCCGGCGGCCAGCTCCGCCGACTCTCGCTCGGCCTGGAGCTGACTCTGGATCCGCCTTGCATGGTCTGCGACGAGGTCACCTCCGGGCTGGACCCACAGTCCGAAGATCAAATCCTCGCCCTCTTGCGTAATCTCGCTGAAACCAACGGCAAGAGCTTCGTCTGTATTATTCATAATCTCGGTAAGTTGAACCAGTTCGACTGGGTCACCGTGGTCTATCAGGGCGACGTCGTGTTTCAGGGCTCTCCGGCCGAATTGCTGGGTTATTTCGGCATTCCAGACGGGCTCCGTTTATACGAGGTGCTAAATGCTTCGGACCTCGCGACGTGGCGGGATCGCTGGGCGATTCATCAAGCTGAGCATCCGGAATCTTATGAGGCCGCCTTGGTCAAAGTCGGCGCCACCGCCGAAATCGAACCGTTGCCCGACCCTGTCGTGCCCGATGGCGTCTCGCAGTTTATCACGCTGCTATCACGTCGGTTGAAGCTGTTTTTCCGCGACACCGGTTACCTCGGACTGACCTTGGCAATCACCTTCGGCTTCCCGTTGCTGGTGATTATTTTCAATCTCGATGCGGAGTGGAACGTCTTGAAAATCCCCATGGATCGCAACACGGCCTCGATGGAGGAGGTGGCGCAGGCGCTCAAGGTACAGATGTCGAACGCGCAGATTGCAGGGTTGGCCGCCGGTCTGGTCATGTTCCAGGTGATCCTGCTCACCTTAATGGGGGCGAATAACGGCGGTCGCGAAATCTCCGCCGAGCGCGTGCTCTACGAGAAGGAGCGCATGACGGGCCTTCGCCCGTGGTCCTATGCTTTTTCCAAGATCACCTTCGTCTCGCTGATCGCGATCTTTCAGGGTCTCTGGATGTGTCTCTTCGTGAAACTTATCTGCGGTTTCCCCGGGCCGTGGACCGAGCAACTGGCGATTCTGGCTGCCAGCTGTGTTTCGATGTCCGTGGTCTGCCTGGGCTTTTCCGCGATGCTGACCTCGCCAGAGAAGTCCTCGTTGCTTTCCATCTACCTCGTCGGCTTCCAACTTCCGCTGTCCGGCGTCGTGCTTGCCTTGCCCGCCGCACTCACTTGGGTCTGCCGGCCTTTCATCAATTCCTACTGGGGCTGGTCGGGTTATATGAAGTCGATGATGGGTCAGTCGCTCTACGATGCCTATACGGCGAGCATGCCTAACCAGAACGCCTACGTAGCCAGTACCGCGCTGGGCCTGACCGTCTTGCTGGTTCAAGGCCTCCTTGGGGTCTGCCTAGTGGTTTTTGGCTGTCAGCAGAAACGCTGGAGTTAAGCAGGGGGTGTGAGGGCCGTTGAGGTTAAGCCCTCAGTTCGTGACGGCCTTGACTTATAAGGAAAATCGCTGGAACTAATGCTTAAGTTGGTTACGCTTAAGAGTGTAGGCCAGCCCCGCCCCTTTCATGTCCAAGATTAACCCCCTCTTTTTCGCCCTCGGCATCCCCGTTGTGGTGATTGTCATCCTGGTTGCCATCGTGGTGCCCCGCATGGGCGGTGGCGGCGACTTTGGCAACCTCACCCGTTTTGACCCCACGGCTTACCGTAAAGACTGGGCGACGCTGCAGGGGAACGCCTATCGACTGGATTGTCAGATCGAGCAGCAACTCTCCTTCGTCGAAGGGCGCGGCCGGGTGCTCGCCGTGAAGCCCATCGAGAAGGATTCCTCCCGCACTTCCGGGCGTATCCCAATTTTTGTCCCGGTCTCCGCCGGCGATACTTTTGAGGTCGGCCAGCGCTTCAAGTGCAAGCTGCGCGTCAACCGCGACCTGCTCGTCGTCGAAAGCCTCGAGCGCTTCTGATTTACCGAAATGCGTAACACATTCCTCAGTTGTTTTGGTTGGTGTGCTATGACGGTGCTCGGCATCGCCCAGGCCCCGCCTCCAGGCGCCGCGGTCTCCGGCGGCGGAGGCGGCGACTACAAGAGCTCCTCGGCCGAAGGGGGTGCGGACCGCATTTTTAACGTCAATAGCGACTCGGTCGATGTCGAGAACGGCACGATGCAATGGAAGGGCACGACGATGAATCTCGGTAATTCCCGGGCCGTCCGGGCCCGTTTTGAACGTTACCTGGCCTCGCCAGCCGACACCGGCGATCTGAAGCGCTATATCGCCATGTTGGATCAAATCCAGCAGCTGCTCTCGCCGGCTAATATCACGCAGGAAAATTATTACCGCAACCAGCAGGAGGCTTTCAACCTGCTGTTTAAGGCCGCCGAGTTCGACGTCGACGCGAGCAATTGCCTCACCATCGCAACCCAGGTCCAGAAAGTCTGGTCCATGAAGACCGAGTTTCGGCAGATCGAGGTCACCAAGAACAATCTCGAAACCCTGCGCAAGCACCAGGAAGGTATCATTGTGAATCGGGCTGACATGATTGAAGAGGCCAACGACGCGCGCTCTCAGGCGGCCTCAAAAGCCAAGCCACTCGGCAAGGCTTCCAGTGGCACGACGGAGTTGGCATTCAAGGTGAAGGACGAGGCCCGCACGCAGGCCGAAATCCTTGCTAAGAACGCCGAGATGACGGCCCTCGGGCTCAAGACGAAGATTGAATTCCAGTCCCAGATGGTGGCGTTCCTGATGGCCCGCCGCTACCGCCACTCGATAATCACGAGCGCCTTCTATCGCGTGCTCTTCAAGGGGAGCGGCCAGAATATCGTGGTCGGCGCCAAGGAAGTGAAAGAGTTCTTCCCGATCTCTGACTTCGTCCCGACGCTCGAGTCGTTCGACATGCTTTCGCGCGAAGCGATGAAGGATGTCTCCAAGGGCATGCTGACGGTCGACGACTTGGTGAAGCAAGGTGAGCTTTATTCCGCCTTCGAGCGCCTGCAGGAGACCTTCTTCCTCGGTGAATTCGAGCCCGTCGTCATGTCCTACCCGCAGGACAAGAAGCGCGAGATGCTGGAGCTCTGGAAGGATCTCCGGGAATTGCAGCGCCTCGGCGACGAGCATGATCTCGCCAATGTCGAAGGCTATGTGAACAAGGTGCGCGGCCGCGCCCGTGATTTCCCGGGCGCCGCGATTCTCTCCAAGGTGAATAACGCGATCAACGCCTCCAACATGTCCCTGCTGTCCGCCAAATCCGCTGCCTTGACCGGCGATACGACCAAGGCGGAGGCGGCCTTGGAGCGTGCGACGAAGATCTGGCCGCAGAATCCGGGGGTGAAGTTGTTCGCCGATCAGGTGGTCAGCCGCCAGGATACGCTCGCCCAGAAGGTGCCCGAATTCGATCGGATGGTGACCGAAGCCAAGTGGCGTGAAATCTATAATAAGAAGTTGGAGTTCGCCCTGGCGCTCGCCCAGGACAAGGAGCGCTCTGAGAAGCTTCGCAAGGTGGTCAATCGCGTGGGTGAACTGGATGCGAACATTCAGAAAGCTTCCGTGCTGGCGTCGCAGAACAATCCCTATCTGGCCTGGGATGTCATCGTGGAGACTTATAAGACCGAGTCCGATGACCTCGTGCTCGCCAAGACCCGCTCGGACATCGCGCCGCTCGTCGCTAATTACGCCCAGTTGATCGGTATGGCGGAGAAGCTTGAGAAGGACGGCGCCGAAGCGGCGGCCTTGACCGCCTGGCTCTCGGCGCAGGACCTCAACCCAGCCTCGCCCGCTTGCGGTGCGGCGGTGAAGCGGCTCGCGAAGTCCGTGGCTGAAGGCGCGGTCGGCAAGGTTTCCGAAGCGACGCCCGCTCCGCCGCCTGCGACGGCCGGAGATGATATCGCGGTCCCGCCCGCCAAGAAATAGGCCCGCACCTACCAGAGGCTGACGGGATTATCTTCCAGGGGGTCGATGACCGTGATGCGGAGGTCGGTCTTCTGGTCGCGGACGGCATTCATCAGTTCGTCCACAATGATGGTGCGGTTGCATTCCTTGCTGAGGTGGCCGAGGTAGAGTTCCGTCGTCTGCCATTCGCGCAATCCTAGCAGCAGGTCGCGGGCTTGGATATTAGAGAGGTGTCCGAAGTTTCCCTTGATGCGCTGTTTTAGGCTCTGCGGGCGCTTGGAGAGCTCGAGCATCTCTTCATCGTAGTTCGCCTCGAGTACCAGGATATCGGCGAGCGCGACATGATGTTTCACGACCGTGGTCGCATGCCCGAGGTCGGTGAGCCAGGTCAGTCGCTTCGCCGGTCGGGCGTCTTCGGCCGGGCAGTCGATGGCGAAGCCGACCGGGTCGGCCGCGTCGTGTGGGATTGGGATTGAGGTGACCTTCAGGCCGCCGATTTCGAAGGTCGTGCCGGTCTCAAAGAGCTGCCAATTCACATCGGCTTTGACGGAATCTTTGATCCGGCGGGCGGTCTCCCGATTAGTAAAAACCTTCAGGAGGGGGTTCTGGCGGAGGAGGGCGGCCAGGCCGATACAGTGGTCGGAGTGCTCGTGGGTGATCATCACCGCATCCAGCGCACGCGCTTCGAGGCCGAGTTTCTGCAGCGAAGCCTCCAGCCGCGGGCCGGGGAAGCCGGCATCCAGCATGACCCGGGTGCCGGAGGCCTCGAGGAGCGAGCAGTTGCCGGAACTGCTGGTGCCGAGGATATGAAAGGCGAAAGCCATGCGAGATTCGGATGCAACCCTGTCGCCTCCTCGCCTTCAAGCCGCCATTCAGCCTTTTCCGCTTGAGACGGAAGGCTGCCGGAGGGAAAGTAGGCCATCCCGCCATGCCCTCCCTTCCTCGCGTTATCAGTATCATCATGGGGGGCGGGCGTGGCTCTCGCCTCTACCCCTTGACCAAGGATCGCTGCAAGCCAGCCGTCCCGCTCGCGAGCAACTACCGTTTGGTCGATATCCCGATCAGCAACTGTCTCAACTCCGGGTTCAACCAGATTTTTGTCCTGACCCAGTTTAATACGGCCTCGCTCCACAAGCATATCCAGCAGACTTATAAGTTCGACGGATTCGGGCGCGGCTTTGTCGATATCCTCGCCGCTGAGCAGACCGGCGACAAGGAATCATGGTATCAGGGTACGGCCGACGCTGTCCGTCAGAATCTGCACCATTATAATCTGAAGGATGAAGACCTGGTGCTGATTCTTTCGGGCGATCAGTTATACCGCCTCGATTTCGACGAACTCGCCCGCCAGCACGTCGAGAATGCCGCCGATGTCACCATCGCCGCGAAGGCCATGCCTTCCGATCAGGTCTCCGCTCTCGGCGTCATGCGCGTCAATGCTGACCTGCGCGTCGTGGAGTTCGTCGAGAAGCCCAAAGATCCGGCTGTTATTTCCTCGCTCGTGCTCGGCGGCGCCGCCCGTAGTCGTCTTTCCGACAAGTCCGACAAGCCCTACTGTCTGGCCTCGATGGGCATCTATCTTTTCTCGGGTAAGGTCATGCGCGAGGCCCTCGCTGACCACACCCAGACCGATTTCGGCAAGGAAGTCATCCCGGGCCTGCTCGCCTCGAAGCGAATGATGGCCTACGTCTTTGATGGATACTGGGAGGATATCGGTACGGTGGGTTCGTTCTGGGAATGTAACCTGACGCTTACGGATCCGGTGCCGCCATTCGATTTCTTCGATGGTCAGAATCCGGTTTATACGCATTCCCGATACCTCCCGCCCGCCAAGCTGAATGGAGCGCGCTCGCAGCGGGTCCTCATGGCGGATGGGGCGATCGTGGATGACTCGGAGCTCAATCGCTGCGTCATCGGCGTTCGTTCCGTCATTCGCGCCGGCTCTCGTTTGGAGAATGTCGTCATGATGGGAGCGGATGCCTTTGAGCGTCCGCATGATCTCGCAAAGAATCATGGACTCGGCCGCCCCGATGTCGGCGTCGGCGCCAATTGCCTTATTCGCAATGCGATCATTGATAAGAATGCCCGCATCGGTGCTGGCTGTCGTCTCGCCCCCACGGGGCTCCCTGAGAAATGGGAGACAGACGCACTTTTTGTCCGCGATGGCGTCATTGTCGTCAAGAAGGGTGCCGTCGTGCCGCCCGGGACGATTGTCGGGGAATGAACATTTACTTTCGGACCTACTGGTTCACCTGGGCGTTCTTGGTGGTCGCCGCCGCGCTGACCGGCGTGGCCTCGTTGAAGGAGGCTTTCTTCGGGGGATTATTCGCCTCGCTTGTCTCCGCTCTTCTGGCGAAGCCTTTTGAAAAAGCCGGGCCGCGTTTTGCGCCTTTGCTCGGTGCCACGGCCGGGACGCTCTGGGTGGTGGCGATGTTCTTTCGGATTCGCTGGTTCGGGTATGCGGATGATTACGCCATGGCGCAGTGGACCTTGGGCACCGATATCTCGGTGCATGCCGCCGGTTTTGCCGGAGCGGCGTTGATGACGGCGTTGTGCGTGCGCAACCAGTTTCCGAAGGCTCTATTGGGCGGTTTTCTCTTGGCCGCAGCGATGACCGTATTGCCTTATGGCTTTATCGCCTGGGTCGATCATCGTGTTGCCGGGCCCGTGGAGGTCGTCTTGCTGGTCTCGGCGGATGTGCCAGCCGGCGAGGGGCCTACTCGTCGCCCCGGTGCGGTGGCGGTAAGTTTCAACCCAGCGGAGATGGCATTTCTAAAGCAACGTCTGCTGGTTGTCGAAGGCCCTGGGGGTGATGAGGTCCTCGATAACCAAGGCCGAAGGTTCTGGCCGCTTTGGCGCCGCCGTTTGGTCTATCCAGGTAACCCTGGAGGTCCGGTGCGCACGGTGCTGCTCATACTACCGTCGGGTTTGACCGCACCTGAGACCTGGACTTTCCCCGTGGACTATGCTCCCGAAGGGATGGCCATGGCCTTTCTGGATTCCCAGCAACGTGTGAGCGTGGCGGGGGTTGCTCGCCTAAATCCCTCGGTCGAACTGGAGGTCAGTTTGCTTGTTAAGATGAAGGGCGAAGCACTGCATTATCAGGCGCTGCAAATTCAGACTACGCGACGCTCCCCGGTGGGCGATTTTTATGCGCGTATTCTGACGCCGGGTCTTTCCGCGGAATTTCCGCCGCCGCTCTTGGAGGCGAATGCGAAAGAGAAGCCGGTTGAAAAGCCTCGGGCCAACCGTCCGAATTTCGGACCGGTGTCCGATCCAGCCAAGAAATAAGTCCTCAGGTCGTCGAGCTAAGGAAATCGCGATGCAGGTCGGCATAGGTGCCCTGCAGGGCGATCAGCTCTTCGTGCGTCCCGCGTTCGACGATACGGCCTTCGTTCATCACCAGAACACAGTCCGCCCGGCGAATGGTGCTCAGGCGGTGGGCGACGACAAAACAAGTGCGACCTTTCATTAGGCGATTCAGTGCGATTTGCAGGCGGGCCTCGGTGAGCGTGTCGACGGCGCTCGTGGCTTCATCAAGCACGAGGATGCGGGGATTGGCCATCAGGGCGCGGGCGAAGGCGACGAGCTGTTGCTGGCCGAGCGAGAGTCCGCGGCCTTTTTCAGAGCAGGCGGCGTGGATGCCGCCCGGCAGATCTTCGATGAGGTCGAGGCAATCGAGGTCGCGGAAGGCCTGCCGGACTTCTTCATCGCTGGCGTCGGGCTGGGCGGCCTTGACGTTCTCGGCGATGGTGCCCGCGAAAAGGAAGTTCTGCTGGAAGACGAAGCCCATTTGGCGCCGCAGGGTCTCCTGACGCAGGTCCATCAGGTCATGGCCGTCGACCAGTACTTGGCCGCTTTGAGGCAGTTGGAACTTGGCGAGTAATCCAACGATGGTGGATTTTCCGGAGCCGGTATGCCCGACCAAGGCAATCACCTTGCCGGCTGCAGCGGAGAAAGAAATACCATGCAGGACAGGACGATTCTCGATGTAGGCGAAGGTTACGTCGCGGAACTCGACCGCCCCGCGGAGCGGCGGACATTCTTGAGCGTTTGGTCGGTCGGCCCAGGCCGGGGCGGTGTCCAAGAGACGGAAGTACCTTTCGGCTCCGGCCATCGCGAGCGTCGCTTCAGAAAGCTGGGTGCCGATGATCGTGATTGGCGAGAAGAACAGGTCGGCAAGGAAGAAGAAAGTGACGAGGTCGCCCAGACCTGTGCCTGTGCCCGAAAGGGCAGCCCAGCCGCCGACGCCAATTAGCGCGGCCATGAATCCTTGGGCGTTGAGTTCGAGAAGGGGGAGGTAGAGAGCCGTCAGGCTGGCGGTCTTGACCACGTTGCCGGCGAGGCTGCGCACCAGCCGGGTGAAGATGCCGGCGTTGGTGTCTTCGCGGGCGAACCCCTGGGTCACGCGGATGCCTTGCACGGTCTCGGCCAACGCCGAGGTCACCCGGGAGAAGGTTTCTTGTTGGACGCGCGACGCGTGTAGGATTTTCCCACGGAAATATCCGTGAACAAGTAAGAGGCAGGGAACAATCGCGAGGAGGACGAGGAAAAGCCGAGGATTGGCCCAGAGCATGAGACCCGCGGCGCAGCTCATTTGCCCGAGGGAGACGAAAGTGATGAAGAAGTTATTCTGTATCCCGTTCCGCATCGCTTCGATGTCCGAGATCATACGGCTGATCAGGCTGCCGTGGCGGCGGGCGTGGAAGAACGAAAGCGGCTGCGTCAGCAGGTGCGCCATGAGCTTGTCGCGCAGGTCGCGCAATACGGCTTCGCCGATCTGGTGGGCGAGACGGATGCGCCAGTAGAGGGCGACGTCAGCGATCAGGAAAAACGCCGTGAAGATGACAATCCAGCGGGCGATTTCGCCGCCGTCGCCGGAGGTGACCGGCCCTTTGATGATGTGGCCGACAATCCAGGCCAGCGTGGGGAGCGCCATCGCCCGGAAGACGCAAAGGCACAGCAGGGTGTTGCGCTGCTGGCCATGAGGCCGGGTGAAGGCGAGCAGTCGGGTGATGGTGGACCAGCGCAGGGGGAGCCGGTCAGGTTCCTCTTCGTCGGGTCGAATACGGCGGACCGCAATTTCAAGGCGCTCTTTGCTCATGCGGCTTCGCTCTCGGATTGGATCATGATCGCGCGGCGGTAGTGGCCATCCTGAGTCATGAGTTCGGCGTGGGTGCCGCGTTGGACTAGTTTGCCATGGTCTAGTACGAGAATCAGGTCGGCTCGGCGCAAGGTGCTGAGGCGATGGGCGACGATGAACGTGGTGCGGCCGACCATGGCGGACTCCATCGCGTCCATGATTTCTTTCTCGGTCTCCGGGTCGATGGCAGAGGTCGGATCATCCAGCAGTAAGACCGTGGGTTCGAGGAGAAGGGCGCGGGCGATGGCGATGCGTTGGCGCTGGCCGCCGGAGAGGTTGACGCCTCCCTCGCCCAGGAACGTCTCATAGCCCTCGGGCAGGGCCATGATGAAGTCATGAGCGCCGGCGATCCGAGCAGCGCGTTCGATGCGTTCCTGACTGGCATCAGGATGGCCGAACGAGATGTTGGCTGCGATCGTATTGGAGAAGAGAAAGTTTTCCTGGAAGACCATGCCGACTTGCCGGCGGAGCTCCTGCAGCGGCAGCAGACGCACATCGTGTCCGTCGAGCGTCACGCGCCCTTGCTTGGGATCGTAGAAACGGGGGATGAGCGAAAGCAGGGCAGATTTTCCCGAACCCGTGGCGCCGGCGATAGCGATGCGCCGGCCTGGTTCCGCGATGAAGCTTAGTTCGCGTAAGACCGTGGCTTTCTCCTGGTATTCGAAACTCACACCTTCGAACGCGACGCGTCCGAGGAATCGGCCCGGGGAGCTGGCCAAAGGGGCCGACGCTACTCCAGGGTCGGTGTCGAGGATCTCAAAAATGCGTTTCGCCCCCGCGAGCGAAACCTGGGCGTTATCCACGACGGCGGCCAGGGTCGTGACTTGGGCGGAGAACTGCTGAAGCAGGCCGGCGAAGGCCACTAGGCCTGTCCCCAAGGTGATTTCGCCTCGGGCGACCATCCACCCTCCATAGCCGATCAGGATCGCCATGGAGAGTCGGTTGCAGCCGTCGATCACCGGCCAGAAGAGGGCGATTTCACCGAAGACTTTTCGTTTCTGGACGCGGATGTCTTCACTCCAGCGGGCAAAGCGTCCCATGACCCTGGGCTCAAGGGCGAAACCCTTGACGACCTGAATCCCCTGAACGTTCTCGGAGAAGCCCAAGACCATGCGGTCCATCAGGTCGCGGTTCTCTTCGTAGGCGGGGCGGACTTTGCGCGAGAACCGAATCGCGAACCAGATTTGAAAGGGCAGCACCGAGAGGCAGGCGAGGGTGAGGCGCCAGTCTGTTCGGAACATGTAGGCCGAACAGGCGAGTAGGGTGATCGTGATAATCGCCAGCTGGAGCAGCACCCCTTCGATGAAGATGCGCACCGCATGGGCGTCAGAAGTGACGCGGTTGATGATCGAGCCGCTGGCGTTGGAGTCAAAGAAGCGGAAACTCAGCTGCTGGAGTTTAGCGAACACCTGGGCGCGCAGGTTGACCACGATGCGTCCGTGGAGGAAGCGCACCGAGACGAGTCCGAAGACGAAGGAGATCGCAGCACGCAGAAGGGCTGCGGCGAGGATACCCAGCGCGAGCCAGACAATGACCGCCTTGTCGGTGGAACCGCTCGGGACGAAGAATGGAAGGGCGGGCGCAGCGATGGTGCGATCGGCGCAGTGACGAATGAAATCGATGCCCACCCCAGCCAGGGCGATGACCGCTACGGTCAGGATGACCACGGCGAGCTGGAGTCCGAGTAATTGGAGGCAGTCGCTGCGGTAGGACCACGCGATGCTCAGCAGTCGGCGCAGGGTGGCATCACGGCCGTCGGCAGGGCTTGGGTCGGAGGCGGCGGACATGCTTCAAGGCTGCGCGCGCTGGGCGCACGCGATGCTCAGCGAATCATCTGCCCTTCGAGGGAGGCCTTCTTGCGGAATTCGGCGAGGATGCTGGCGGTGATTGGGCCGGGCTTGCCGGTGCCAATCTTACGGGCGTCCACTTCGATGACAGGGATAACCTCGGCGGCGGTGCCGGTGAGGAAGCATTCGTCGGCGTTCCAGACGTCGTAGCGCGTGATGTTCGTCTCGACGGTCGGGATTTTGAGGGCGGCGGCGATCTCCAGGGCGACCTGGCGGGTGATGCCCACGAGGGCGCCGGCGTGGGAGGCGGGGGTGATCAGGCGGCCCTTGTGGATAAGGAAGACGTTGTCGCCGGTGCACTCCGAGACGTAGCCCTGCTCGTTAAGCATCAGGCACTCGTGGAAGCCGTGCTGCTGGGCTTCCATCTTCGCCATGATGTTGTTAAGGTAGTTAAGCGACTTGATCATCGGAGGTAGCGCGGCTGGGCTGATGCGGCGGGTCGGTGCGGTGATAATCTTCATGCCCGAGGTGTAGAGTTCTTCCGGGTAGAGCTTGATGGTGTCGGCGATGCAGACGATCGAAGGGGTCGGGCAGTTCTTGGGTGAAAGGCCCAGATCGCCGAAGCCGCGCGAGACGACGAGGCGGATGTAGCCATCGGTCAGGTTGTTGCGGCGGCAGGATTCGCAGACGATCTCGGCGATTTCCTTGCGGGACCAAGGCATTTCTAGGCAGAGGGCCTTCGCGGACATCTCGAGGCGCTCGAGGTGCTCGTCGAGGCGGAAGACGCAGCCCTTGTAGAGGCGGATGCCCTCGAAGATCCCGTCACCATAGAGAAAACCGTGATCGAAGACGGAGATTTTGGCTTCGGCTTTGGGGTAGAACTTACCGTCGATGTAGACGTCCATGGTGGTGAAAAGCCCACCTTGGCGGGTGGGCAGGGGTTTTTCCAGCCCGAAAGCCCCTTTTAGGCGATTAGGCCAAGTCGCGGACAGTCAGCCTGAATTTGCCCGAATCTTCGGGGGGAATCAGGTCGACTATCTGGACGTCAACGGGTTGGCCGAGGAGCTGGCTCAGGGTGGTGCTTAAGGCTGCGCGCTGCTTCGTCAGTTCGGCTCCAGGCCGCTCCGGAAGGATGAGGAGGGTACAAGTGCCGTCGAACTTCTGTCGGAGCTGGTAGTGGGCGATGCCGTCGGTGGAGGCGAAGAGTTGATCGACTTGGCGAGTTGTCGCGATGGAGCCATCTGCTCGGCGTAGCGCATCCCGTTGGCGGCCGTGCACGAGATATCCTTCGCTGGTCTTCTCGGCGTAGTCTCCGATTTCATATCGGAGCAACGGCAGGTAGGGATTGGTGAGGGTGGTCACCAGGAGCTGGCCGATGCCGCTGCTGTCGGTTTCCACGACTTCGAGCAGCGCGGTTTCCTCAATGGGATGCATGACATCCTTTTCCTCGACGAGCAGATGGCCGGTCTCGCTGGAGCCGTAGAGGTTGATCACCGGGATGCCAAAGACGCGCTCCATGATGCGCCGATGCACGATGCTGGTATATTCATAGCTCGTAAGGATGAATCTTAAGGAAGGAAGGCGGATGCCGTTTCGCTCGCAGTGCAGGGCGAACCACGCGCCATGGACCGGATCGACATCGAGAAAGACCGGCTGCCAGTCGGCGGCCTCGCGGGCCATAGCGGAGAGTTTTTCTTCGCCTAAGGTGAATGGGATGCGCGCCTGATTGACGAACAGGCTCTGGCCGAAGCGCCTTTGGTCCAGATTGAGCCACCGATTGAAACAGCTGACGCCGCTGCAGCCCGGTGTGGTGAAGACGGCGCGCCGGGCGTCGGGCAACTCGTTGAGGAGGGTGGCAATGAAGCGGTTGCCGCGGAGGGCGCGGAGTTCCTGTTCGGCCCACCACGTTCTGCCAAAAATCACCCGAACACTGGCGCCCGAGGTGCCCGAGGTGTTCTCTTCTTCGATGATGCCTTCGGCGAGGAGCGATTTTACGGTGAGGCCGTCGCGCAGAAAACCCTCTGGTGAGAACGCCCGGAGCTGCGATTTAGAGATGCGGGGGAGGGTGTCTAGGCTTTGGCTTGAATTGCGTAATGCCTCTGCCCAAGGAGTTTGGTCGTAGAAAGGTATCCCCGTCGTCTGACGGATGGCGGCATCGAGCGGTGTCGAAACTTCTGACGAAGCGCGGAGGGCGGTGGACGTGCTGCTGGCAGGCATAATTTCACCGTGCGAGAGATCAGGCAGAAGGCAAAAGAACCGGAGCGTTTACGGAGGAATGGCTTCATATAGACTTATGATTGTGGGCTGACGGAACTATCAGCGTTGAACGAGGTCAGCCTCCTTCATACCCCTGTCCCATGCGATTACCCCGTCGTTCCTTTCTCCGTAAGGCTGCTGTTGCCGCGCTTGGCTTCACGATCATCCCGCGTCATGTCCTCGGTCGCGGTTTTATTCCGCCTAGCGAGACGTTGAACCACGTCATCGTCGGTTGCGGCGGCATCTCCGCGATGCACTCGGAGCCCCGCATGACCGGCAAGAATCGCATCATCGGCATCTGCGACGTCGATAAGCAGCATCTGCAACGTAAGTTTGATCGCATTCAGAAGGCCGGTGGGGGTAGCCCTATCACGGCTGAAGACTTCCGTGAGGTCATCGCCATGCCGGATGCCGACGTGGTCCACGTGTGCACACCGCCTCACTGGCATGGCGTCATCGCGGCCATGGCCGCCCGCCGTGGCAAGGCCGTCTGGTGCGAGAAGCCCATGACGCGCACGATCGGCGAAGGCATTGCCTTGAGTCGTGTGGTGCAGCAGACCGGCGTACCTTTTCGTGTAAACACTTGGTTCCGCCTCAATCGCACGAACTATTACGGCGTCGGCCCGGCCCGCGAGATTAAGCGCGTCATCGCCAGTGGCGTCCTCGGCGGTCCGCTCACCGTTCGCCTCGCCCCCGTTGGAGGTATCGCCTGGAAGGTGAATCTCTGGACGGGTAAGCCTAATCTCACGCCCGAGCCGGTACCTGCGCATCTCAATTGGGACCTGTACTGCGGTCCTTCACAGTTGATCCCGTACCACCCGCATCGTGCCCATGGTTCTTTTCGGGGTTATTGGAACTTCGACCAAGGCGGCCTCGGCGACATGGGTCAGCACTTTCTTGATCCGGTGCAGTACTTCCTCGGCAAGGATAACGAATCTCCCGTCACCGTCGAATGCGATGCGCCCGCTCAGGATGCCATGGCCTGCGGCGTCTGGAAGACCGTCACGATGACCTATAAGGACGGCACCCGGATTATTCTGGAGTCCGAACTCGCCGATAAGAACCCGAACAACCCCTTCCTTGAAGGGCCGAATGGCAAGCTCTTCGCTGGCATGCGTTGCAGCCGTCCCGAGCTTCTCGTGAAGGCCGCCGAGTTCCCGCTTCCTGAATATCAGGAAGATGATTTCGACGCGTGCGCGCGCGAGAAGCGTCCGTTCGGCTACGGCGTCAATGAGGCCTTCCGCAGTTCCACCCTCGTCAACCTCGCCGCCCTCAGCGTACGCCTCGGTCGTAAGCTGAACTTTAAGTCCGACGCCAGCGGCTTCATCGATGACGACCAGGCCAATCATCTCCACTCGCCGGCCATGCGCGGTAACTGGTCCATCTGAGCGCACGAAATTAACACGATTATGAAGCATCTTCCGCTCTTCCTCGCCTGTTTCGCCTGCCTCGTCGGTTCGGCTGCCGAGGCTCCGTCCGACGCGACCTTCGCCGATCTCGCCATCGCTGAGAAGCGTCTCGCCGCTCAGCAGGCGATTTTTGATTACTCGCGAGGCTTTCCCAAGGTAACGCCCGAGGCCAAGGTCTGGTTCGAGCGGGTCCGCCTCGCCGCTAAGTCTTCCGAGAATCCCGAAGCCCAGGCGGCCTTGGGGCAGGTCCTACTCCTGGATCCCGCTTACAAGCCCCTGCTGCCGTTGAATCCGAAGCAGGCACAGCACTATGATGCGCCTGAAGGCACCACTCCTGAGACCAAGCTCGCCGAATTGGAACGCATGCTCGACCTGCACGGTTCGCCGAAGGAATACCCCCTGCCTACCGATGCACTCGTCGCCCTCGCGAAAAATGAAGATTTCATCATCGCCCAGCGCGCCAATCGTCTGCTGCGTCGCATCAGTCCCACCGCCGCCGCCCCGATTCTTTGGGAGCGCATGGCGAAATTGACGCAACGATCGCAGATTCAGGAAGTCGAAGATGAGATCCTCCGTCTGCCGAGCGGCCTCGCCACCAAACTCTTGCTTGTCGATCCGGCGGGCATGTCGCTCGCGGCCAAGGCCGCCTGGGCCCGCATTGTCTCTGCCCGCATCAACGGTCATGGTAAGAGCCGACTCGCTATCCAGGCGGCAATGCTGCCTTTGCTCAAGGGTCCGGCGAACGAACTGACCGAAGCCGCCTGGGCCGCCGTGCCGCGTCTCTTTGCCGAAGCTGACCGCGCCGTTCTGACGGAAGCCTCGCAGGGGCTTTCCGAACGCCTTGCGCCTAAGGCTAAAGCCGCGCTGGAAGCCCTTCCGGCTAAGTAATGCCCCTGACGCTTGTCGCTTGCCGAGAGGCGGGCAGGGGATTGCTATGTTTGCATGCCGCCAGTCGCGAACAAGGACAACTCCCCGAACCTGATCCTCGCTGGATTCATGGGTACCGGGAAGTCTGCCTTGGGTCGGCAACTGGCGAAGCGCTGGCGGCGTCGTTTCTACGACACGGATGAATTGGTCGAGAAACTCGCTGGTGCCTCGATCGCTGATATCTTCGCCGAACACGGCGAGGAGCATTTCCGTGCCCTTGAACGTCAGGTAGTTGCAGGTTTGTTGCCCGAGTATGGCGGCGTCATCGCCTGCGGTGGTGGGCTCGTCGTACCTGCCGGGATGGGCGAACTCGTCCGCTCAAAGGGTATCGTCGTTACTCTATTCGCGTCGGTGGACACGATCCTGCGTCGTACCGCCGGCAATTCGCGTCGGCCGTTGCTTAAGGGGGATGATCCGGAGGCCAAGATCCGGGAACTCATGAAGAAGCGTGAGCAGGCTTACATGAAGGCGGGCATCGCCGTCTACACCGACGGTCGTTCGCTCCAGCAGCTCTGCGTCATCGTCGAGCGTGTCTATGAGCGCGAGGCCCGGGCGCTGCTTAAGTCGCGTCCGAAGTCGGAATAACAAAAGCATCACCCGCCGGCGGTTGGTCGCGGAACCGCTTCACCGCTTCGAGGAATTCTTCGCGCTCAATCGCAAAGGCACCCAGGCTTGCGAGGTGAGCCGTGGGGACCTGGCAGTCGATGAGGAAGTATTCGCACGCGGTCAGGCGGGCGACGAGCGTGGCGAACCCCACTTTGGAGGCGTCGGCCTTGTGGTGGAACATCGATTCACCGTGGAAGAGACGGCCGAGCGCGACGCCGTAAAGCCCGCCGACAAGCTTTCCTTCCCAGCTGACCTCGACGCTATGCGCGATGCCTAGGCGGTGGAGCTCGCAGTAGGCCGTGATCATTTCCTCAGTAATCCAGGTGCCGTCCTGACCTGGGCGCGGGGCGGCCGCACAGTGGCGCATGACGGTTTCGAACTGTCGGTCGAAAGTCACGGACCAGCCGGCTTTACGCATCGCCTTGCGCAGGCTGTCCGTCAGGCGGAAATCCGTAGGGCGCATGACGAAGCGCGGATCGGGGCACCACCATTTCACTGGCTCACCCGCGGAGTACCAGGGGAAGATGCCGGCGCGGTACGCGGCGACCAAGTGCGCCGCGTCAAGCTTCCCACCCCTCGCCAAAGGCGCACGGGCCGGAGCCTTCGCTGGGTCGCCTCGAGTCCATTCCTGCATCGCCGCTATTTTCGGCGAGGCAGGAACAGCGGGCAAGGTTAGTCCTTGGTGATGTTGTAGACCGATGGAATCGAAATACCGAGCTCAGCGGCGATCTCGCGGACCGGGGCACCTTTCTTGCGCATGTTCTGGGCCTTGCTGCGCATACTGTCGGAAATCTGGGCGCGGGCACGGTTCGGGCGGGAGAGCAATTTGATGAGTCGGCGGGAGAGTTCCTGTTTCGATAGGCTGGCGACTTCGCGCTCGATCAGGCTCTGGCGTTCGCTGTGTTCGTCTTCCCAGGTCTGGACCGCGAGGTCGCGGGCCTTGGAGAGAGCCGCGCGGACGTAAGCGTCCTTGGTGGTGAAGTTGGTAGGATTCAGGTCTATTTTCATGAGATCAAAGTTTGGTTCGCGATTGATGGGGATACTTTTTTTAAAACTACGAATGAGACCTCAAGGTTTATAATATTTTACGAATGTCAAACTTGGTCAGATGATTAAATGCGAGTGCCACTTCTCACGCACCTATAGGGTTTTGCCCCGGTTTATAGGCTCCATTCGAGCATTCGGCGCAGCGGAACCTCGGCGGCTGAGCGAATCTCCTCAGTCAAAGTGATCTCCGGAGTGCCGTCGCGCAGGCAATCTCGTAACTTCTGCAACGTGTTCATCTTCATGAAACGGCAGTCATTGCAGGAGCAGCGATCCGTCGGTGCGGCGACAAAAGTCTTGCCGGGCACCTCGCGGCGGAGGCGATGAATCATTCCAGACTCCGTCGTTATGATAATAGTATCGGCGCTCTGGCGTTTGCACCAATCCACCATGAGTTCGGTCGAGCAGACCATATCGGCCATCTCGCGGACAGCTTCGGTGCATTCCGGGTGTGCGACCACGGGTGCCCCTGGGTGCGCGGCTTTGGCACGGAGCAGCGCACCGGGCGTGAACTGAACGTGGGCGTAACAGTTGCCGGGCCAGAGTTGCATGGCGCGTCCGGTTTTTCCGGAAACCCAGCGACCGAGGTTCTGGTCAGGCACGAAAAGAATCGGACGATCCGCCGGGACGCGGCTGACGATCTTCGAAGCGTTGCCGCTGGTGACGATGACGTCGCTGATCGCTTTCACGGCAGCGCTGCAGTTGATGTAGGCCACGACGTAGAGCGCGGGGTCGGCCGCCTTGGCCGCGGCGAGTTTTTCAGCCGGGCAGGAGTCGGCGAGCGAGCAGCCAGCAGCTAGATCAGGCAGCAGCACACGGCGGGAGGGGTTCACGATTTTGGCCGTTTCCGCCATGAAATGCACTCCGCAGAAGACGATGGTTGATTGCTGCGCGGCGGCGGCTTTGTAGGCGAGACCGAGCGAGTCGCCCACGAAGTCGGCGACGCCCTGGATGTCTTCGCACTGATAGTTATGCGCGAGGATGATGGCATCCCTGGCCTGCTTGAGGGCGATGACTTCCTTCTGCAGGTCCGAGAGTGGCGTGCCGCCGGCAGGCAGGGGAGGGAAGACGGCGGCGGTGGGATAGGTGATCATGGGCGGGGGGGCTTACGTTTCTGGCAGCGTTCGCAGAGCGCGGTGACCTGGAGTTTCTGGGAGATGGGTCGCATGCCGTGCTTGGCGGCGACGGCTTTACCGTACCATTCCATGAACGGCGCCTCGACTTCAACAATGGTTTCGCAGCTTTCGCAGATCAGCTGGGCGCGGAAGGTGGCGCTCCCCACTTCCGCCAGGTAGTACTTATGGTCGCGCCCCACATCGATTTCCCGAATCACGCTGCTACCGATGAGCAGGGGGATGGCCCGATAAATCGTGGCACGCGAAACACTCCGATCCAAGGAGCGTGCCTTTTTCAGCAAGTCTTCGGCGGTATAGTGGCCTAAGATGCCCCGGGCGGCCTCGAAGACCGCCATTCGCTGGCGCGTGGCGCGCAGGCCTTTCTGGGCGATGAACGCTCGGAAGGCTCCGGATTGCTCCGGGGATTCGCTGGCGGGGGACTTGGGCATGCCGATTTGAGACAGTTTTGATACTGGACGCCCCCCGCGTCAATACGGGACGCGTCATTGACACGGGGCCTCCGGACCCCTTCATTTACCCCCTTTTCCCTTTGGGAAAGGCCTTTCTACAGATGTACCACAACACGGACGATCTTCGCATCCGCAGCCAGCACCCCTTGCTGACTCCTGCCCTCGTGCTTTCTGACCTCCGCCCCTCGGAGAAGGCCACCGAGGTCGTCACGTCCGCCCGCAAGGACGCCGCTCGGGTCATTTCTGGCCAGGACGACCGCCTGCTGGTCATTGTCGGCCCTTGTTCGGTGCATGATACCAAGGCCGCCCTCGAGTATGCGGCTCTCCTGCAGAAGGAGGCTCAAAAGCATGCGGCTGACCTCGTGGTGGTGATGCGTGTTTATTTCGAGAAGCCCCGCACGACGGTCGGTTGGAAGGGCCTGATCAACGACCCGCTCGTCGATGGCTCATTTCGGATTAACGACGGCCTGCGCCTCGCCCGCCGCTTACTGGCGGATATTGCAGAGATGGGACTGCCTTCGGCGACGGAGTTTCTCGACCCGATCACGCCGCAGTATGTGGCCGACCTTGTCTCCTATGGCGCCATCGGCGCCCGCACGACCGAGAGCCAGATTCACCGCGAACTGGCTTCGGGCCTCTCCATGCCGGTCGGGTTCAAGAACGGCACCGATGGTTCGATTCAAGTCGCCGTAGATGCCTGCCTTTCCGCTCGCTCGTCGCATTGGTTCCCTTCCGTCACGAAAGACGGCGTGGTCGCGATTTTCCAGACCTCGGGTAATCCTGATGCGCATATCATCCTGCGCGGGGGTTCCCGGACTGGCCCGAATTACGGGTCGGAATTCGTCACCGACGCCGCTGCTCGCATCCTGAAGGCGGGGCTGACCTCCCGCCTCGTCATCGATTGTTCCCACGGCAATAGCTCAAAAGATCATCGCCGCCAGCCGTTGGTGGCCTCCGATATCGCCGCCCAGGTGGCCCAAGGTTCCGAAATCATCGCCGGCGTGATGATTGAGAGTCATCTCGTTGAAGGACGTCAGGATTGGAAGGGCAAGGATGCCTCGACCTACGGCTGCAGCATCACCGATGCCTGTATTTCCTTCGAACAGACGGTGCCGGTCCTTGCTGAACTCGCCGCCGCCGTTCGCCAGCGTCGCGCCATCAAGAAAGCCTGATTTTTCGCCATGAACTCCGTACTCAAGCTCATCCTCGACGGCGAGGCCCTCGACACCGCCCAGATTGGTAAGATTCTCGGACTCGGCGCCGAGGCCGTCGATCGTGAGCTCACTTCGCTCCGCCAGCAAGGCGTGCTCCTCGGGATGCGCCCCGTGCTCAATCCAGCGTTTGAGTCGGAACATCGCGTGCGCGCGGTCATTGAAATCAAAATCCGCACTGAAGGGGTTGGCGGTTTCGACGGCATCGCGGAACGCATCTCCAGTTTCGAACAGGTCGAAAGTTGCTACCTGATGTCCGGCGGCTATGACCTTCTCGTCGTGGTCACGGCGGACAATCTCTATAAGGTCGCGGGCTTCGTGCACGAGCGTCTGGCCCGTATCGACGGCGTCCAGGGTACTTCGACCCACTTCTTCCTTCGTGCTTATAAGAAGGATGGTTTCGTGGTGAATTCCGAAGCGTCCCGGCGCGACCAGCCTTCGGTCAGCCCCTGACCCCAGCCTAACCATGGATTCTTCCAGCCGCTTCGTCGCGCGACATGTCGCGTCATTGCCTAAATCGGGCATCCGTGACTTCTTCGCCATCGTGTCGAAGATGAAGGACGCGGTGTCGCTTGGCATCGGTGAGCCCGATTTTGTCACGCCTTATCACATCCGTGAGGCGGCGATCTCCTCGCTCGAGAAAGGGCGCACCTCCTACACCGATAACCGCGGCACCCAGCAGTTTCGCGAAGAGGTCTCCCGCTACGTCGCCAAGCACTACGGACCGGAGTATGATCCCGAGACGGAAATCCTGGCTACCATCGGCGTCTCCGAGGCCTTGGACATCCTGTTGCGAGCCACCCTTAATCCCGGTGACAAGGTTCTCTACCACGAACCCTGCTATGTGAGCTACGCGCCGAGCGTCGCCCTCTGCCATGCCGAGGCCATTCCGATTCGCACCGTCTCCGCCGACCAGTTCGCGCTGGATCCGGCCGCATTGCGGGCTGCCTGGCAACCGGGCTGCAAATTGCTGGTTCTTAACTTTCCGACCAATCCGACCGGCGGCACGGCCGACCGCGCTAAACTTGAGGCCATCGCCAAGTTTGCGATCGAGAAGGACCTGCTCGTCGCCTCCGACGAGATTTATTCCGAACTTACCTTCGAGGGTGACCACGTTTCAATCGCCTCTCTGCCCGGCATGCGCGAGCGCACGGTCTTCCTGCACGGCTTTTCCAAGGCCTTCGCGATGACCGGTTTTCGTATCGGCTACGCCTGTGGTCCCGCCGCCGTCATCGACGGCATGCTCAAGGTGCACCAGTATGGCATCATGTGCGCCCCAATTATGAGTCAGGAAGCCGCCGTCGAGGCCCTTCGCAACGGCTGGGATTCCATGCGTCACATGCGCGACAAATATCGCGAGCGCCGGGATTTCATCGTCCGCCGTTTCAACGAGCTAGGCCTGTCTTGCCACCTCCCGCGAGGAGCCTTCTACGCCTTCCCGGACATCACGTCGACCGGGATGGATTCCATGACCTTTGCCCAGAAGCTGCTCGAGCAGCAAAAGGTGGCCATGGTGCCGGGTACTGCGTTCGGCGCCGCCGGCGCCGGCTTCTGCCGTGCTTCCTTCTCGACGAGTTACGAGAAAATCCACGAGGCTGGGGAGCGTATCGCTCGCTTCTTGGACACGATTCGCAAAGGTTGAGCATCCTTGCTTGCTTGCGGGGCAGGTAGGCCCGACTCTTCATTTTTATGGAACGGAACACTGAAATTTCCCGCGCGGTAGCCATCGTGGGCCGTCCTAACGTCGGCAAGAGCCGCTTGTTCAACCGGCTCATCGGCCGGCGCATCTCGATTGTGCATGACCAACCCGGGGTCACGCGCGACCTGATCACCGCCGATGTGTTCGAGGGCCGCTACACGCTCATGGACACCGGAGGTATTGGTCTCTACCGTGCCGAGCTGACTCCGAAGGTCGTCGCTGATGCGGTCGAAGAACAGGTGGATTTCGCCCTCGCTGCCGCTGCGCTCGTCTTGCTGATCGTCGATGCGACCGAGGGTTGCACGCCGCTCGACTTGGAAGTCGCCGCCAAGCTTCGCCAGGCTGGCAAACGCGTGCTCGTCGTGGCCAATAAGGCCGACACCGAAGAGCGCGACGGGTTGTATTCTGAATTCTTTGACTTGGGCTTCGGTGAGCCGCTGCTGATTTCCGCCGAACATGGCCGAGGCATCGCCCAATTGATGGCGCTGATCATCAAGCTCCTCGGCCCGGAACCCGAGACCCCTCGCGAAGAGGGCCCGCGTCCGATTCGCCTAGCCCTCGCTGGGCGTCCGAATGTCGGGAAGAGTTCTTTGGGCAATCGTCTGCTGGGTAATTCACGTCTTATCGTCAGCGAAATTGCGGGCACGACCCGCGATCCGGTCCGCGCCGGTCTCTCGCGCACGAAGGCCGACGGCTCGAAGGCCAAGTTCACGTTGGTGGACACGGCCGGTCGCCGCACCGCTAACAAGCGCGATACGCTGGATTTCTTTTCCCAGATCCGCGCCGACGAAATCCTGGCCGAGACCGATGTGGTGTTCCTCGTCCTCGACGCAGGGCAGGGCGTGACCCGCATCGACAAGCAGTTGGCCGGCGAGCTCGCGCTCCTTGGCTGCGGCTTGGTCGTGGTCGTCAATAAGTGGGATCTGGCCAAGAAGGCTTTCCGAGACAAGAATATCGACGGCTTTGAGGACGAGGAAGAATTTCGCGCCAAGTTCCGTAATGCGGTCCGCCGTGAGCTATTCTTCCTTCCGGATCCGCCCCTGCTATTCGTTTCCGCTCAGACCGCGTTGCGGGTCGAGGATATGCTCGACGCGGCCGAAGGTGTCTTCGTCCGTGCCGGCACGGCGATTTCTACGGGCCGTATCAATCGCGTCATTCAGGACCTCATGACCAAACGCCCGCCCCGCATGGTTTCTGGCAAGCGTTTCAAGTGTTACTACGTAACGCAGGTCTCCAAGCGTCCGATCCGTTTCCGGCTTTTCTGTAACTCCGAAGAGCGACTGGAGGATGCCTACCAGCGTTTCTTGGTAAAAGGCGTGCACGAGAATTTCGATTTGGCAGGCGTGCCTCTCTTTCTAGATGTCGTCGGCAAGCCCAAGCAAGGTCCGCGTCGTCCGGGTGGCACTCCCGCGGCGGCGATTTCCGAAGAAGCAGTCGTGGCCCATAAGCCGGCGACCAAAGTAGGGCCGAAGTCCGTGACCGGCCAGCCGAAGAAGGCGCTGGGTCCGTCGGGTCCGCGTCTCGGCAAATCTAAAACCGCACGCTCCAAGACCGGCGTCGTTCGCAAGAAATCCTACACCCGCTGGGATAAGCCGCGCTCGCTGAAAGGCCGAGCTGCGCGCCAGGCCCGCAAGTGACGCATGCCACGGAGACTGGTCCTGCTTGGCTCGGATGAGATCGCCCTGGCGGCTTTTGCCGCCGTGCGAACTTTGCCGGAGGTCGAAGTAGTCGCAGTCTATTCGCAGCCTGATCGGCCAGCTGGCCGCGGTCAGGAGGTTCAGCCCAATCCTGTCGCCGCTTGGGCGCGCGCCCAGGGCTTGCTGCTGCTTCAGCCGGAGAAGTTGGAGGCTACGCATGCCGAAGAGCTTCGTCTGTTGCGTGCGGATCTCGGCGTGGTGATGGCTTACGGTCAATTGTTGAAGGAAGATTTCTTGGCGGCGCCGCGCTTGGGCTTCGTCAATTTTCATGGTTCTCTGCTCCCGTTGCTTCGTGGCGCGACGCCCGTGGAAGGTGCGCTGGCGCTGGGCATGTCCGAGACGGGTGTTTCTATGCAACAGGTGGTCCGCAAGCTCGATGCCGGCCCCATCCACGCTTCGATCTCCCTTGCGATGCATGCCGGCGAAGGGCGGGTGGCTTTACGCGCGCGCTTGGGTGTGCTCGCCGGCGAACTTGCCGCGCGTGCGCTGCCAGCGGTTCTGGACGGCACTTCGGTGCCGACACCGCAGGATGAGACGAAGGTTAGTTATGCCCGCCGCCTTGCCCGGGCCGATGCAGCTTTGGATTTTCGTCAGTCAGCCCGCCTGCTGGAAGGACGGATTCTCGCGCTTGAGGGCTGGCCAGGCAGTACCTTCATGCATGCGGATACGATCATCAAGGTCGGTGCGGCGGTGGTCGACGTCGGCTTGGCGGGCGCCCTGGTCGGGCAGGTTGTCTCCGCTGATCGTCAGGGAGTTCGCATCGCCTGTGGCTCGGGCTCCCTTGTGGTGAAGGTCTTGCAACGCCCCGGAGGGAAGATGCTGCCCGCCGGCGAATTCTTGGCGGGCCATCCGCTGACGGCGGGTGAAGTCATTGCCTCGGCCGAGATGCCTGCTTTTGTGTCAAACCGTCCTTTCCCCCGCGTCATCAAAGCGTAATCGCTTGATTAGGCGGCGTCGCTGGGGTGTCATAGGCTTATGCGAGCCTTCCTTCTCTGCGTCCTGTTGGCGGTGGAAGCCGCCGCACAGCAGAAAGAGATCACCTTCCAACAGGTCGGGGGCGGCTCGTTCGCTGGCTTCACGGAAGATGAAAAAGCTGAGAAGGCCTGGGAGGTCACGGCCAAGTATATGAAGCCCGCGGCTGAAGCAGGGGTCTGGGATATGGATCAGCTCAAGGTGCAGTCGTATCGGCAGGGTAAGGTGCAAGCGACTTTCGCCAGCCCTTATGGAACGATGAATCCCGCGAAGCGCTCTGGCCAGGGGGCGGCCGCGGTGAAGGCAAATTCACCAGCCTTCAACCTCACGGGCGATGGCTGGATCTGGCGCTCGACGCCGAAAGGCGATAGCTTCGCGGTGCTGGCGAATGTCTCGGCTGAACTCGATCTCGCCAAGCCGATCACGAAGCGTCTGCGTCTGCGCGCCCCGCGCATGGATGCCAGCCCTGTCGAGGGCGGCACGCTCATGGTTTTTCAGGGCGGCGTCATCGCCGAGCGTTCCGGGGAGCGGACGACTTGTGAACGTCTTGAATGCTTGGTGAACGATGGCCCCGGGGGAGATGCGGCGTGCAAATCGCTCTTTGCTTCGGGCAGCGTGGTCAGGGTTTTTGAGAAGCAGACCTTGCGCGGCGACACCGCCAAGTTTGATCTCAAGGAGGATGCGGTGGAAGTCATCGGCCATGTCGAGATCGACGAACCCGAGGTCAAGGGAACATCTCAGCGCCTGCGTCACCAATCTAAGCTCGGCGTGACACAGCTTTTCGCCGGCGAAGGCAAGCCGGTCAAATTACATATCCATCGCAAACTTTCCGAGGACGCCGACGTTGGTGGCGACTTGGTTACGATTCGTCGCGATGCCAAAGGTTCTTCCCAGGTTGAGGTGCAGGATAATGCCACCTATGCCTCGGCGCAGGGGCATCTGCTTTCGCGCACGCTGCTGGCCACGGAATCCCGCGAGGCGGGAAGTGTGCTGGTTGCGGATGGTGGCGTGAAAGGGGAACTTGAGGGGACAGTCTTCGAGGCTGGTAAGGCTCGCTGGGATCGCACGAAACGCCTCCTGGAATTGGAGCAATCTCCGAAGATCCGCGATCCGCGCGGAGTCGAAGCGGTCGGTTTTTCGATTCGCAGCGACATCGCCAAGGAGCGGGTTGAGGTCCGCTCCGGGCCGGGTATTCGCGCCGCCATTCGACTGCCAGCCGGTGAAGAGGGGGAGGCTCCTGGACAAGCCGATGCCAATCAGGCTCTGATCGTCACCGAGGACGGGGCTCTGCAGGTTGAATTGCTGGGCAACGTCCATTACAGCGCCGGCAACGTGGTCACCGACTCCGGGCAGATGGTGGCGTTCTCGCTACCCCGAACCAAGGGCCGCCGAGATTTCGTTCTCAGTAAGGCCATCCTCACGGACCATGTGCGTTATGCTCAGCCAGGATTGCGCTGCGCCGCCGAACGTATCGATCTCACCCCCGCGGTCCAGGTGGAGGAAATCTTGGTCAAGGATGCACTGGCCGGCCGCCCGCGACTGTTGACGCTTTCCGGCGGCGCGGGGCTTTCCCGTCCGCGACTTTTTGTGACTTACGCCAATGGTAAGGGCGCCGAGTTCATCGCGGATGCGGATGAAATCCTGACTACGCCGGTTCTCACGAAGTTCTTCTTGCGAGGCGCGGTTGCCATGGCTTCCGAGGACACCCATGCGATGTGCGATTTGCTGGAGGGCTTGGCCTCGCCGGAGAAAAACGGCCACCAAGTGGCCCGCCAGATGATTGGTCGCGGCAACGTGCATGTCGTGGCGGGGGGAGTGTCCGCCAAAGGTCGCACCATGGAAGTCCTCCCGGAAAAGGGCACGGCCCGCCTCTTGGGGGATGCCCGCATTCTCGACAAATCCGGCAACGAAGGTGTCCCGGCCAAGGAAGCCACCTACAATCTTAATTCCAAGACCTGGCGAATGGAGTCCGCGACGGATGAATCCGCACCGGGTCAGGTCGTGCGCCCGAAGATTTTCCTCGGCCACGACTTCACGCTGCCTAAGGTCAAAAGCCTCGACAAGGTCCGCTGACCGCTCCCTCCTTATGTCCATGGCCGACACCAGTGAAAAGGGAATCGTGCGCGTCGAGGCACTGGCGAAACACTACGACGCCAAGGTCGCCGTGCAGGACGTCAGCCTGACCTTAAAGGCCGGTGAAATCGTCGGTCTTCTCGGCCCGAATGGTGCCGGCAAGACGACGACTTTCTACATGGTCGTCGGTCTGGTCCCCGCGACTTCCGGGCGGGTCTTTCTGGATGGTCGCAACGTGACCCGCATGCCGATGTGGCAGCGCGCCAAGAGCGGGCTCGGTTACCTGCCGCAGGAGGCTTCTATTTTTCGCAAGCTTACGGTCTGGGAGAATGTCATGGCGGTCGTCGAGACGCTCAATCTTTCTGAACAGGAGCGCAAGAATCGCACCGCTCAGCAATTGACCGACCTGGGTCTCGAGAAACTTGCCCGTCAGCCTGCCTTCACGCTTTCGGGCGGTGAGCGTCGCCGCCTTGAGATCGCCCGCGCCTTGGCCACCGGCCCACGCTTCCTTCTGATGGATGAGCCGTTCAGCGGCGTGGACCCGATTTCCGTCGCCGAGGTCCAGGCCATCATCCGCAGGCTCAAGGCCCGCGGCATTGGGGTGCTGATTACCGACCATAATGTGCGAGAAACCCTCTCCATCGTCGACCGCGCCTATCTGATTCACCAGGGCAGGGTGCTTGTTTCTGGCACTCCCGAGGACATCGTCAATAATCCTGAGAGCCGCCGCCACTACTTGGGCGAAGGTTTCAAACTCTGAACTATGTCCGACCCCGCTCCCGATACTCGTCCGGAATCCGTCTCTGTCCGTGAGTTTTTCGACTCATTCAAGGGTATGTTGCAGATGGAGCTGATCGCCGGGGCCGATGGCCTAGATAATATGATTTCCGAGAAGTCCTTGAACCGCCCGGCGCTGGCTGTGACCGGTTATTTCAAGGAGTTCGCCCATCGTCGTCTACAGCTTTTCGGCGCCGGCGAAATGGCCTATCTTTCGGATCAAACCGCCGCGGTCCGGGAAAAACTACTCGACGATGTCTTCGCCAAGAAGATTCCAGCGGTCGTGGTCTCGCGCGGCCTGCCGGCCGATGACATCCTGCGGCACATTGCGGATCGTCATCGCGTACCGCTGATTCGCACCCAGCTTAAGTCCAAGGATTTTTCGGCCGAGGCCACAGTGTTGCTCGAAGAGAAGTTTGCCCCCCGGACGAACCTGCATGCGACCTTGGTCGACATCAAGGGCATCGGCGTGCTACTCCGTGGTGCTTCAGGCGTGGGCAAGAGCGAGTGTGCCCTGGCTTTGATCGAGCGCGGACATTCGTTGGTCGCTGATGATTATGTGATTGTGACGCTCATCGCTGATCGAGAGCTACAGGGCACCTCCAAGGAATTAAATCGCGGTTATATGGAGTGCCGCGGGATCGGCATCATCAATGTCGCCTCGATTTTCGGCGTCCGTTCGGTCCGCCGTGAGAAGCGCGTCGATTTAGTGGTCACCTTCGTGCTCTGGCAGCCCGGGATGGATGAAGAGCGTTCCGGCCTCGAGGTGGAGAATTTCGAAATTCTGGGTCGCAAGGTTTCTCATATGACGATTCCAGTTCGACCTGGACGCGACATGGCGCGCCTCGTCGAAGTCGCGGCCATGGTGCACGCCCTTCGTGGTATGGGCCATGATTCCGCTCAGGAATTCAGTGAGCGTCTCATCCAGCACATGACCAAGGAACGGGAAAAGAAGGCCTGAGATCTTATTTCTTCTTCTCGTCCCAGCGGCAATCGGCCATCACGCGCAGGCAGACTTCACGGAGGTCGAACAAAGTCGCTTCGATGTCCTGCGTGGCTTCGGCCGAGCTCAGGCGGGCGGCGCTAGGCAGTCCGGCGGTCAGGCCGATGGCGTAGTTGATGGACGACAGGGCGCGCTTCATGTGGACGAGCGCCAACGGCAGGTCACCCGTATCGGTCGCATTGATGGCCATAATGACCTGATGTTGCGAATCCCAGAAGGAGAGCACCACGTTCGTGGCATCGTTCGCGGTCAGCAGGGGGCCGGCATCCGTGCAAAGCCGCTGGAAGGAGCGCGAGAGTTCCAGTCCGAGGGCGCGGGCGACGACGTAGACCGGGTGCTGGTGGATGCAGTAGGGGAGGTCGGGGTTCTCGTTTTCATCTTCGCTGAGATCCTCGGCGGTATCTCCGGGCCCCCAGTCCGCATTTTCCCAGCCCATGCGGCGGGCGCTGATGTCAAGTCGGTCAGGCAGGGCCTTTACCTCGGTGTAGTAGGAAAGGAAGCGCCCGACCTCGAGGTCGTTGCGGTGAAGATAGCCAGCCCAGTCGGCCTCGCCCCATGAGGCGTTGCCGGAACCGTCGAAGTCGCCCTGGGGGTGGTCGCCATCGTCCATGAGGTCCATCATTAGGTGGTTTTCCCTGCTTGCAAACCCCATGTGGTGAAAATGCCTTGTCCCCGCCGCCCCGTCCGTGGCTAATCCCGCATGGCCTTGGATCTTCCCGCCCTCACCGCCGCCGTTTCGGCTGGTCGCGATCTCGCGCCTGACGAGGCCGCCACCGCGGCTTTGGCGATGGCTGACGCCGCCATCGAGGATGCCGCGAAGGAGGCGTTCCTGCTTGCGCTGGCCGCGAAGGGAGAGACGGCCGCGGAGGTCACGGGCTTTGCTCGCACCTATCGTGACCTCGCCCGCCGCACGGATTTTGGTGATTGGCCCGCCCGGGGTATCGACATCGTCGGCACGGGAGGGGACCGCTCGGGCAGTTTTAATATTTCCTCAGCTTGTGCGCTCGTCGTCGCCGCCGCAGGCGTGCCGGTGCTGAAGCACGGCAATCGTTCCGTGACTTCCAAATCTGGCAGCGCTGATTTTCTGGCCGGGCTTGGGGTCGTGCTGGAGGCTTCCGATCGGCAGTTATTGAAGGGGCTGCAGGATGCTAATTTTTGCTACCTTTATGCGCCGGCGTTTCATCCGGCCTTCAAGGCCGTCTTGGGCGTCCGGAAGAAAATCGCCGAGAGCGGCACGAAGACGGTTTTTAATGTGCTTGGTCCGTTGGTCAATCCGGCCCGCCCGGCGCACATGGTCGTAGGTGTCTACGACGAGCGCTGGGTAGAGCCGCTGGCAGCGACGCTGAGTGAGCTGGGGGTTCGTCGTGGGCTCGTGACACATTCGCGCGCGGGCGGCGGCATGGATGAGATCACGACGACCGGTGAGGTCCGCGTCCGCGGTTGTGGCGAACTGGCCGCGATCGATGCGGTCTGGCTGCCTGGCGATTTTGGATTCAAGACCTGCACGGTCGCCGACCTGAAGGGCGGATCGCCAGAAGAGAACATCGCGATGTTTAGCGACATGCTCGTGGGTGGAGTCTCCGACGGTCTCATGGACACCATGTGCCTCAGTGCCGGCGCTGCTCTCTGGGTCGCCGGAAAATCGAAAGACCCATCCGAGGGCGCGGTCCGCGCTCGCTCCATCATCCTCAATGGCGCCTTGCGCGATGAGGCCCGTCGGTTGCGCGAGGCCTATCGGGTCGCCTGATCAGCGGCCTAAGACGAGGGCCAGCGTGCGTTCCGTCGCTCCGCGATTGCCCTGATGCCAGGCGGAGCCGTTTCGGCCGGTTTCGGTGCGCTGGCGCTCATCGGCGCAGAGCAGGGTGAGGCGCGCGTCGAGCTCGTCGGCGTTCTCGACACGGAAGGCGGCCTGGGCTCTTTCGAGCCCTTGGCAGATATCGCGGAAGTTGGTCATTCTGGGGCCGTAGACAATGGCCACGCCGGCGGCGGCACATTCAATCGGGGTTTGGCCGCCTTCGTGTGGAGCAAGGCTCTTTCCGCAGAAAGCGACATCGGCCGCCCGGGTCAGTCGTCGTAGTTCGCCTGTGGTGTCAGCGAGGTGGATGACCGTGTCGGCGGGTGCCGTGGCCCCGCCGGTGGAGCGTTGGTGCCAGGCCAGGCCGCTGGCGCTGGCTTCGGCGGCGACTTCCGCGCGGCGTTCAGAGTGGCGAGGGACGAGGAGCAGGCGCACGTCGAAATTGGCGGCGCGGAGTTTGCGGACGATACGGATGAGATGGGTCTCTTCGCCTTTCCAAGTGGAAGAGCCGAGGATGACCAACGTCTGCGGATTTTCACCGAAGCCGAGTTCGCTCCGGAGCTGGGTGCGTTCGGCGGTCGACGTCGGCGCCTCGCCGGCGACGTCGAATTTCAGATTTCCCGTGAGGACGGGCGACGCGCCCAATGCTCGAAAGCGACGAAGGTCCTCTTCGCTTCCGGCGCCGATGCATTGGAAGTGGCCGAGCAGGTAGGAAGAGACGCGCGGGAAACGCTGGTGTCGCGCGAAAGATTTATCCGAGATGCGTCCGTTGATGAGGATGGCGGGCACGCCGCGCGCACGAGCTTGCGCGAGGTGCTCGGGCCAGAGTTCACCTTCGACGAGGATGATTTGGTCGGGCTGGATGCGACGCCAGGCCAGCGCGCTGCAAGGCCAGAGGTCGGAGGGGAAAATGCCGATGCGGTCCGCCACGGTCAGATAGCGTTCGAGGGCGAGACGGTAGCCCGTGCTGGTCGTAGTCGTCAGAATGATCTCCGCCTGGCCGGACTTTTGGAGTAACTTAAGGATTGGTCCGATGGCTTCGATTTCTCCCACGGAGACGGCCTGGATCCAAATCCGTCGTTTGCCCGGGGTCTTGGGGGTTAGGGTAGGGAAAAAGCCCAATCTTTGGCTGAAGCCGGCACCGTAACCGCCCCGGCGTAGCATCCGCCAGACATAGTAGGGCAGGGCTGGGATCAGCAGCAGCGGGAAAAGTATCCGGTAGGCCCAAGGCATCTGAGGCGACCGTGCCGAGGTCGGCGGGCCCTGTCAGTTCCAAAGCGGGCCTTAAGGGGCTATTTTCCCGCTTGCGCCGACGGGGGAGGGGTGTTTGAACTCACTTTCCACCGTTTGAAGCGACCGCCGATTGCTTCGGACATAAAACCCAAAAACTAGTCAATACTACAGATCCAATGTCCCCTCCTTCGGCAGGAATCGGGATACGGAGCCAAAATACCATGAACATCACAGTCAAAGATCTCCTCGATGCCGGCGTCCACTTCGGACACCAGACTCGTCGCTGGAACCCCCGCAGCCGTCCGTTTATCTTCGATCACCGCAATGGTGTTTCGATTATCGACCTTGAGAAGACGCACGCGTGCCTCGCCGCCGCTGCCGCCTTCATCGAGGACGCCGCTGCCAAGGGCAAGGAAGTGCTCTTCGTCGCCACCAAGCCCCAGGCGCAGGAAGTCGTGCGTCAGGCCGCTAAGTCGACCGGCATGCCCTTCGCCGTGAACCGCTGGCTCGGCGGCACTCTTACCAACTTCGCGACCATCAAGCGCTCGCTCGATAAGTACCGCACCTACCTCCGTATGGAGCAGGACGGTTCCCTTGCCAAGATGCACAAGAAGGAAGCCGCCGCTGTGAAGCGCGAGATGCTGCGCATGCAGCGTAATTTCGAAGGCCTCCTTGAATACCGCGAACTGCCTGCCGCGATGATCGTCGTCGACACCAAACTCGAAGAAATCGCCGTCAACGAAGCCGTTCGTCTCGGCATCCCGGTAATCGGTCTCTGTGATTCCAATTCTGACCCGACCCTCCTCAAGTTCCCGGTTCCGGGAAATGATGACGCCGCCAAGTCCATCCGCCTCATCGTGGAAGTGCTGACGCAGGCCGTTCAGGCTGGTCTCGCCCGCCGCAAGGCCGTGAGCCAGGATCGCAAGACTGTGATCGCAGTTTCTCGTCAGGATTCTGGCGAATCAGTCCAGCCCGAGGTGAATATCTCCGCTGAAGCTCTCGCTGGTGCTGAAGGCCCTGAGGTCGAAGGATCCGCGGTCGTCGCCAAGCGCCCCAGCCCTCGCAAGTCCAAGTAATCCTGACATGTCCGCTATTACCGCCCAGACGGTCAACGATCTGCGCCAGCGTACCGGCGCCGGTCTGATGGATTGCAAGAAGGCCCTCACCGAGTCGAACGGCGACATGGAGAAGGCTGTCGAAATCCTCCGCATCAAGGGAGTCGCCACGCGCAACAAGAAGGCCGACCGAAAGGCGAGCGAGGGTATCCTCGCTGTCCAGGTGACGGCTGATGGTCGCGCCGCCACGCTCCTCGAACTGAACTGCGAAACCGACTTCGTCGCCAAGAACGACGCCTTCATCGCTCTCGCCAAGGAACTCGCTGGTCAGGCGTCCGCTAATGGCGTCGATAGTCTCCTCGACCAGCCTTACCACGCCGATAAGTCACGCAAGGTGAACGATTACCTGAATGATCAGGTGCTTAAGATCGGTGAGAACCTCAAGGTTGCCCGCGTCTTGAAATTTGAAGCCTCCGGAGTGGGTCGTGTTTCAGCCTACGTGCACACGGGTGCGAAGATTGCCGTTCTCCTTGAACTGGGTCTCAAGACCCAGGCTGCTGCCTCTAACCCCGAAGTCGCTGAACTGGCTCGCCAGCTCGCGATGCAGGTCGTCGCCAATAATGCCCGTTTCGTCCGCCGCGAAGATGTCTCCGCTGATGTTGTCGCCAAGGAGCGCGAAATCGCCACTGAGTTCACCAAGTCCGAGGCCGACAAGGCCATCGACGAAGCCAAGCGCATCGTCGAGGATTACAAGGGCCAGCTCGTCGAGCAGAAGGCTGCCAATGACGTCGAGGCCATCGCTGAACTTGAGAAGCGTATCGCAGTCGGCGAGAAGCAGATCATCGCCGCCGAATCCCGCAAGAAGGGCCAGCTCGCGAACATGGAGAAGATCGTCTCCGGTCGCGTCGACAAGTTCTTCGCCGACGCCTGTCTCCTTGAGCAGGCTTATTTCCGCGATCCTGATCAAAAAATCCTGCAGCTGCTCGAATCTGCCAAAGGTAAGGTCGGAGAAGAAGTTTCGATCGTGCGCTTCGCCCGCTTCCAGGTGGGTGAGACGGCGGCCGAATAATCTCAGTTTCGCTTAGCTAATCAGGGCCGACTCCGCAGGGGTCGGCCCTTTGCTTTACAAGCCAGCCCGACCGCATAGTCTGCCGGCATGCAGTTTCGCTCTGATATCTTCTGGAAGTCAGCCCGCGGCTGTTGTCCGGATTGCGGCGCGAAGGTTCGTGGTGCGGCGGATCGGACCGGATATTTCGCCCGACTTTGGGATACGCCGGCAGCGTGTTCCTCCTGCGGCCTGGTGCTGCGCCGGAAGGAGGGTTTTTTCCTGGGCGCGATTGTCTGGAATTACGGACTGACGGCTTTCGGCGTCCTGCCGCTGCTGCTCCTGGCTTATGGTCTCGAACTGATAGGGCACGATTGGCTCGTGCGTTCGGCTGTGTTGGCGATCTTTCTCGTGCCGCCATTCATCCATGCACTCTCATGGCGCTTATGGGTGGGAACTTATTATGCGTTCCTGCCGGATCAACTGCCATCGGGCGGACGACGCCTGGACGATTGATCAGTGCTTTCGCGCGGCCATCCGACGCACGAGTTCACAGATGAATGTACTGTCTGCGTTGCTGGCCTGAAGGTGTCCGCTCGCTTCTTCCGTGAGGGCTTGGATGCGCTGCCGGGCGGCCTCGACGCCATGAAATCGGGCATATGTGAACTTGCCATTCTGAGCATCGGCGCCGACCGGCTTGCCCAACTGCGCGGCGTCAGCGGTCAGATCAAGTAGGTCGTCGACCAGTTGAAAGGCAATCCCGGCGGCTCGGCCGGCTTGGCGGAAATGTTCGACGTCGACGGGAGAGGCCCCCCCGATCATCGCGCCCATGGCGAAGGGTGCGCTGAGCATCGCGGCGGTCTTTCCCAATAAGATGAATTCGAGCCGCTCAGCGTCGGCGCCGGCGGCGAGCCCGCCCATGTCTTCGGTCTGCCCGCCGACCAGCAGGGTCGACCCGGCGGTTTGGGCGAGTTCAGCGATAAGGGCGGTGGCCAGGGCGGGTTGGGCGGCATAGCCGTAGGCCAGTAACTCGAAGGCGAGTGGTTGGAGGGCATCGCCGGCGAGTAAGGCGGTGGCCTCGTCGAAGGCCTTATGGCAGGAGGGGCGACCGCGTCGCAGGTCCGAGTTGTCCATGCAGGGCAAGTCGTCGTGTATCAGCGAATAGGTGTGAATACATTCGAGCGCAGTGGCGGCATGCTCGGCATTTGCCTCGGGGTTGAAGGCGACGGCGGCGGCGAGGCAGAGCACGGGGCGGAGGCGCTTGCCGCCGGCCTCGAGCGAGTAACGCATCGCGGCATGCAGACGGGCCGGACGGGTCTCGGCCGAAGGCGTCAGCCGACGGAGCGCGGATTCCGCCTGCTGGATGAGTGCCTCGTGCCGTGACTGAAACAGCGAGGCGTCCATCGTTTATTCGATATCGGCGCCGAGCTTGAAGAACGTCGCCGTTCGGCCCACGGAGCCGATGACTTCGCTTTCGGTGAGTCCGGCGAGTTCCTTGGCCTGCGCATCCATGACATCGCGTTCCGCGGTAAAGCGTACCTTGACCAAGTCGGCATTACGGAAGGCCTCTTCCAGAAGTTTGGCGATTCCGGCGTTCACACCGGCCTTGCCAACGAATACCTTCGGGTCGAGGGTCTGGGCGAGACTCCGCAGCTTGCCACGTTCAGCGCCGGTGAGGCGGGGTTGATCTTCAGAGCCTGATTCCATACCTCCTATGACGATTGTGCGGGGCGGGGGAGTCAACGGGCTAATAGGGCCTGCTTCCCGCCTGTCCGTGTCTTGCGGTGGCGGGCGCGGGTGGCATAATCTTTCCCCATGAGTCCAGTCGTCCCGACCCTCACTCCGGTGCTCGCGCCGGTCGTTCTCCGGGAAGTGGAGATCCGCCCGCTCCAACCCGTGGTGGTCCATGTGCGCTGCGCCCCTTATTACGCCCACAGCTTGCGTATCTGGCAGAGCACTTTTTTACTCGATCGGGATTCGGCGCACACCAGTTCGCTGGTCGGGTTCGAGAATATTTCGATGTATCCGCATTGGCTGCCGGTCCCCTGGGAGCGTCCCTACCAGTTTACCCTTTATTTCGAGCCGCTCCCCAAGTCGGTTCAGGCCTTTGATTTATCCGAGATTATCCCGGAGCCGCGCGGTTGGCATTTTCCGGCCATTCAGCGGAATGAGGCGGACGTCTATTGGCTCGAGCTGCCCAACTGACGGCCAGGCCTTCAGACGACGGAAATCGGGCTTATATTCACGGATTTAAGGGGGGCGCTGCGGGGTAGTTCCTTCTTGCTAAGAGGGGGGGCGACTGTCATTTCCATGGGTCAACTTCGTTAGGGAGAGGGGCGGAGCCCTTCTCACGCTGGTCGGTAGGCGAAAGCCTATTCCAGACGGAGAGCCCGGCCATTCGGCGGGGCTTTCGGGAATCTCTCCCAGGTCGGCCATCATCAACCCAAAACTAACCACCACCATGTCCGTCAATAAGTCTGAAGTCATCAAGAAGCACCAGCAGGATGCCAAGGATACCGGCTCCCCTGAAGTCCAGGTCGCCCTCATCTCCGCCCGCGTCACTCACCTGACCGAGCACCTGCGTACCCACCGCAAGGATTTCCACTCCCGTCGCGGTCTGATCATGCTTACGAATCGTCGTCGCAAGCTCCTCGCGTACCTGAAGTCGTCTGACCTGGATCGCTATAACGCGCTCCTGGCCAAGCTTAACCTTCGCAAGTGAACGGCGCCTCCGGGCGCTTCTGTTCACCGAGCGTCCCAGCCTAGGCTGGGACGTCCGCTTTTCACCCACCAATAACAAAAACCCGTCGGGCAATTCCGCCCGACACAAAGCACCAAGCAAACACACACATGAAACAAAAACACTCCGTGACCATCGAAGAACTCGGTATCACGATTAACACGGGCTCCATCGCCCGCCTCGCCAATGGCGCGGTCACCATCAGCAAGGGAGAAACGACGCTCTTCGTGTCGGCCACCGCCGCCGAAGAACTGCGCTCCCCCGACCAGGACTTCTTCCCCCTGACCGTCGACTACCGCGAGAAGTTCGCGGCGGCCGGCCGTTTCCCGGGCGGTTACTTCCGTCGCGAAGGCAAGCCTTCCGACAAGGAAATCCTGACCTCGCGCCTCTGCGATCGTCCCCTCCGCCCGCTCTTCCCTGAAGGTTTCCTCAACGAAGTCCAGGTGATCGGCCTCCTCCTCTCGGCTGACCAGATCAACGACTCCGACGTGCTCATGGTGAACGGCGCTTCCGCCGCTCTCCTTTGCTCCGACATCCCGTGGAACGGCCCGATTGCGGGTATCCGCCTTGGTCGCGTCGCCGGCCAGTTCGTCGTCAATCCGACCCACGAACAGCAGTATGAGTCCGACCTCGATCTCATCTACGTCGGCAACGAAAGCGACATGATGATGATCGAAGGTTCGGCCGACCAGCTGCCGGAAGCCGATTTCATCGCCGCCCTCGAGTACGCTCAGAAGGCCATTCAGCCAATCATCGCCGCTCAGCGCAAGCTCGCCGCGATGTACTCCAAGACCAAGCGCGTCTTCCCGCTCGTGGTCTGTGAACCTAAGGCCCTCGCCATCTGCGAACGCGTGGCCGCCGAAGGCGACCAGCTCAAGAAGGCGATCTTCCTCGCTTCCAAGAAGGAACGTGGCGACGCCGTGAAGGCCGTGATCGAGAAGGCCAAGGCTGCCTGTAAGGCTGAGCTCGGTGACGTCTTCGACTCCCGCCAGATCAAGATGGCCTTCGAAAAGCTCCAGGAGAAGGTCTACCGCAACGCCATCATTCAGAGCGGTGAACGCGCCGACGGCCGCAAGCCGCTGGATCTCCGTGCGATCTCCTGTGAAGTCGACGTGCTTCCTCGCGTCCATGGTTCCTCGCTCTTCCAGCGCGGCGAAACCCAGGGTCTCGTCCTCGCGACCCTCGGTACCTCCAAGGATGCCCAGGAAGTCGACGCCATCACCGGCGGCCCGAGCAAGCGCTCGTTCCTCCTGCACTACAACTTCCCGCCCTTCTCGGTGGGTGAGACCGGCCGTTTCGGTATGACCTCCCGCCGCGAAACCGGCCACGGTAACCTCGCCGAGCGCTCGCTGCTCTCCGTGCTGCCTTCCGAGCAGGACTTCCCGTACTCCATCCGTCTCGTCTCCGAGATCATGGAATCCAATGGCTCCACCTCGATGGCTTCCGTCTGTGGCGGCACCCTCGCGCTCCTCGACGCCGGCGTGCCCATCAAGGCCCCGGTCGCCGGCATCTCCTGCGGTCTCGTGACCGAAGACGCCGCCGGTAAGATCGTGAAGCACCGCGTGCTGACCGACATCATCGGCGCCGAAGACCACTACGGCGACATGGACTTCAAGATCTGCGGCACCCGCGAAGGCATCACCGCCTTCCAGCTGGACCTTAAGATCCACGGTCTCCCGATAAACATCGCCAAGGAAGCCATCGCCCAGAACAAGGTCTCCCGCGACGCGATCCTGGACATCATGGCCAAGACCATGCCGGCCACCCGCGCCGAGCTGAAGCCCTGCGCCCCTCGCACCCACCGCATCAAGATTCCGTCCGATAAGATCGGCGCGCTCATCGGCCCGGGCGGCAAGAACATCAAGCGCATCACGGAATACACCGGTTGCCAGCTCGACATCGATCAGGACGACTCCGGTTGGGTCACGATCTTCGCGACCGACGGCGAGTCCCTCGCCCGCGCGGTCAACGAGGTCAACCTCCTCTCGGCCCAGATCGAGATCAACAAGACGTACAAGGGTATCATCCGTTCGGTGAAGGAATTCGGCGCTTTCGTCGAATGCCTCCCCGGCCAGGAAGGCCTCGTGCACGTCTCCGAACTCGCCGACCACCGCGTCGAGCGCGTCGAGGACATCTGCAAGCTCGGTGACGAGATCATCGTCAAGTGCGTCGGCATCGACGACAAGGGCCGCGTGCGCCTCTCTCGCCGCGCCGCCATCGCCGAGAAGGAAGGGCGCGAATACGCTCCTGCCCCGAAGCCGATGGATCGCCCCCGTGGCGACCGTCCGGACCGTCGCTAAGCGCCGGTTGAACGACCAGACAAGGCTCCGGCTCACCCCGGGGCCTTTTTTGTGCCCGCTTACTTCGCGGTCTTATCCGTCGCCGTCACGCGTTCGAACCAGGCGCGCGCCGTGGTCGTCGGGGCGCAATCGCGCAGCGGCCAGCGGTCGTTATGGGGATGCTTAACGAAGTCGTTGGGGAAGTTGCCGAAGAGAGCGCCCATGTCGATCGTGAGGTAGTCCACGTTCTGGGGGACGATCGGTTCCACGAATTTCCGAGTCACCTCACCGGGGTTACCTTGGCTGATGAGCACCGGGCGGCCTTGCAGGCGTCGCAGTCTCACCGCGGTTTCCTCGCGGTAACGCGCGAGAGGCGCACCCCAAGGGGCGACCCAGGCCGTCACGCCGTCGAAGTGGTCGTGCGCCCAGAGACCGCACCAGAGCTTCGCGACTTCGTCGTCGTGCAGGCCGAGGAAGGAGACACCGATGGCCCCGCGTGAGAAGCCGCAGAGGACGACCTTCTTCGGGTCGCCGCCGAACTCGGCGCAGATCCGCGGGATGTTCGTTTTGGCGTAGCCGACGGTGGCGTCGATGTCGCCCCACCAGGTGATTTCGTTCTTGAGGTGGTCCTTGGCGACGTAGGGGAGCACGACCCAAATCGCCTGGCCGCGGGCCACGCCGTATCCAAGGCCGGCGCCCTCGACCTCGCCCGTCGAGCCGGAGCCAGGGTAGTAGTTGCCCGTGTATTCGGCGATGACTGGCCAGTGCTTTCCGCGAGCCTTCCAGTCCGGCGTCCAGTCGTCCGGCAACGCGATTAGGTGACGCACCTTCGTGCCGGCATATTCCGGGGCGATCACGGTGGCGCGTTTGCCGGGACGCGGTGCGCCTTCGGCCAACGACGGCAACGTGAGATCGACGCCATGCAGTGACGTCACCAAGGCCAGGATGAGCAGGGCGACTCGCATGGCGGGGTCAGGACAATTTATTATCGACGACCTGGGAGCGGCTCCAGAGGTCGTGCCAGGCTCGCTTATCCCGGCGGAAGAGCGGCACATGAAAATTCACGATGCCGAGAATCATGAAGAAAGGGTTAGGTAAGGCGAAGAACGCGGCCTTCCAGGCGGAACGTAGGAGCGAACTCATGAAGCCCGGGGCTTCCGCCTCCGGGAGCTGGATCGTCCGCAGATTGAAGATAAGCTTTCCGAGCGTCCGTCCCTTGAGTTGCCATTCCTGCAGCGTGAGCAGGATCAGCAGGGTGAAAAATGTGACCGTACCTTGGAAATTGATCCAGATTTCGGCCGCCTTCAGGTCGGCTTCCTTCGGATGCAGGACCATGTCGATGACGGCTTGAAGGTCACGCGAGTTTCCTGACTTGAGCGCCCGCATATATTGGTCGGCCATCTTGTGCGTCCAAGTGTCCGTCGCTTGTCGTGTGGCTAATTCATCGGGGCCGGCCAGTAATCCCGCCAAAGCCCAGCCGAGAAAGAGCAGCGGAACGATGTCCGCCAGGCAGGCGAGGGTGCGCCACCAGTATCCCGCAGGGGGCGGCGGGATCGGGGGCGGGTTAGCCACGGGCTTGGGCGCGCTCGCAGGCGTCGAGCGTGTTCTTCATGAGCATGGCCACGGTCATCGGGCCCACGCCGCCAGGGACGGGCGTGATGGCTTCGCAGTGCGGCGAGACGGCCTCGAAGTCGACGTCGCCGACGATGCGGTAGCCAGTCTTCTTGGTCGCATCCAGGATGCGGTTGATGCCGACGTCGATAATCACTGCACCGGGTTTGACCATATCAGCGGTGATGAAGCGGGGCTTGCCGATCGCGGCGACGATGATGTCGGCCTGGCGGACGATGCCCGGCAGATCCTTGGTGCGCGAATGGGCGATGGTGACGGTGCAGTCGCAACCTTTGGCGAGGAGCAGGGCGGCGGCGGGCTTGCCGACGATGAGCGAGCGCCCGACAACCACGGCGTGCTTGCCGGCGGTTTCGATGCCCGAGCGGCGAAGGAGTTCAATGACCCCGGCAGGCGTGCAGGCAGCGAAAGCTCCAGGCAGTTCTTGGACAAGGCGACCGATACTCTGCGTGCCGAAGCCGTCGACATCTTTGTCCGGGGAGACCCGGTTGAAGACTTCGGTTTCCGGCAGGTGCTTAGGGAGGGGGGCCTGAATGAGGATGCCATGGACGGAGGTGTCGGCATTCAAGGCGTCAAGATGGGCGAAGAGCTCCTCTTTGCTGACGGTCTCGGGGAAGAGCTGAAGGGAGGCCTTCATGCCGACTTCGGCGGCGGTCTTCTGCTTCTTGGTCACATACGACACGGAGGCCGGGTCATCGCCCACGCGGACGAAGGCGACATGCGGGATAATCGGGGTCAGTTTGGCGACCCGTTCCTTGACTTCGGCGAGGACCTGCTGGGCGATGGCGTTTCCGTCAATGAGGCGCATGTCCCATCAGTAGGACAAGGTGGCCCTGGAGGGCGAGAAAAGTCCGTCCCCCGTCGTCCGATTGATTGTCTCGCCCTGCATGGATAAATGCCTCAATGCGTAGGGCGTGCCAGCTGAAGGACCCATGCGTATTCACAAGTTCCTCGCCCAGGCGGGGGTCTGCTCCCGTCGCGAGGCTGAACGCCTAGTCGCCTCGGGATCGGTGATGATCAATGGTAAGCTGGCCGTGACCGGCCAGCCCGTCGACCCGGCTGTGGATACGGTGATTTGCCAGGGGCAGCATGTGAAGCCGCTCGGCCGCACGGTCGTGTTGATGATGAACAAGCCTCGGGGTTACCTTTGTACCAACGATGACTCTCACGGCGGCCAGACGGTCTTTGACATGGTCCCTCCGGAATACGGGAAGCTCCGTCTTTTCTGCGTCGGTCGTCTCGACAAGGATTCCGAAGGGCTGCTCATCCTGACCAACGATGGAGAGCTAGCCAACAAGGTGATGCATCCCTCGGGGGGCGTCATCAAGCGCTACGAGATCATCCTTAACCGCGACTACGATCCCACGCTGACCCCGCGACTGCTCAAGGGTGCCGTCGAAGAAGGGGAGCACCTCCGCTTTAAGAAAGTCATTCGCCATCCGGACCACGCCGCCCATTTGGAGATTCATCTCGACCAAGGTCGTAAGCGCGAGATCCGTCGCCTCTTCGAGATTTTTGGCTTCCACGTGAAAACATTGCGGCGTTTCCAGATTGGTGGCCTGGTCCTGCGTAAGATGCCGCTGGGCGATTGCCGCCCGCTTTCCCGCAAGGAAATCGACTCTATTTTCGAGAACTGAGGGTTCGGGGCAATCGGGCTTGCCCGCTACGGGTTTGGCTTTTTATTGGCCTGACCCCGCCCTCGTGATTGTCCCGCGCAGCATTCTGATTTTCTGCCTTGGCGTCTGCCTGCAGGCTGCCTTGGTGGCCGCTCCGGAGTCTTCCATGAAGCTGGTCTGGGAGGATAATTTCGACGGCAAGGCGCTGGATGAGACGAAGTGGACCGCCAGCAGCAAGACCGGCGTCAAGCTCGTCGACGGCCAGCTTTCCCTGGAAATCACACCGGGCGACAAGCCGATGTTCTGGCGAGGCTCGAGCGTCAATACGAACGGCAAGTTCAAGACGGCGGCCTACGGCTATATCGAAGCCTCGATCCTCTTCGTGCAGACGCGCGGCCACGGCGCGGGCTTTTCCATCGGGAACGAAGACAAGCGAAATCCCTCCGCGAGCATGGGTTTCAGTAACGCTGGCGGCGATGCGGTGACGCTTTCGCTGGGCATCGTGAATGAGGAGCGCGGTCGTTCGCTTACCCCGAAGGAAAATCCGATACCGAAGGGCGATTATAGTAAGAAATTTCACAAGTTCGGCTTCGCCTGGACCGCGACGGATTATCGTTGGTATGTGGATGGGAGATTGGTGCAGAAAATGACCCAGCCGGGTACGACCAAGCCGATGGTAATCGGGTTGAGTCACAATGGCCTCCCGGAGGCGGGTTTTCTTAAGACTTTCAACGACCCCACCAAGGGGCCGGAGCCGATGCGCGTCGATTGGGTGAAGGTCTACCAGTAGGGTAGGGCTTGCCACGGCCGGGCCTTTTCATTGATTAGAGTCGTTCCCCATGCGCCCCCTTGTCCTCTCATGCCTGTTTTCCGCGGTCTCCGCCCTGGCTGCCCCGAGCATGGGTTTGAAGCCTGTCTGGGAGGAGAATTTCGACGGCAAGGAGCTCGACGAAAAGAAATGGAACAAGGGTGGGGCGGCCCAGGTCGTCGATGGCAAGCTTTCGCTGGAAATCACCCCGGGCGTGAAGCCGGGCTTCTGGAACGGCAGCTGGGCGAACACGCAGGGTAAGTTTGAGTCGATGCAGGGTTATTTTGAAGCATCGATCCGGATGATTCAGACGAAGGGGCGCTGGGCGGAATTTACGATTCGTAATCCGGACAAGGTGCCGCTCCCGGCCGCCTCGATGTCCTTTAGCGCGATGGGGGATGATAAGATTGATACCAATCTCTGGATCACCGACGAGGTAGGCTCGCATCGCATGACCCCGAAGACCAGTCCGGTGAATCTACAGGGTGGCGTGAGCTGGAAGAAGTTCCACACCTACGGCCTGCAGTGGACCCTGAAGAACTACATTTTTTTCGTCGATGGCCGCGAGGTGCAGCGCATGACCCGCCCGAGCGCGGTGAAGCCGATGTACATTCACTTCGGCCATAACCTGCCGGAAGGCGGCTTGCTCAAGGATTTCTCGAATCCGAAGGCCGGCCCCGAGCCTCTGCAGGTCGATTGGGTGAAAGCCTATAAAATTCCATGAGATACATCCTGTTCCTGTTTCTAGCTGTCACGGTGTTCGCCGTGGATCCTTCGAACGGCAAGAAGCTTGTCTTCTCCGATGATTTTAACGCCGATGCCATCGACGAGACCAAGTGGAATGTGTTCGGGGCACGGGAGGCGCTGACCTTGGTCAAGGGCGGCAAGGATAAGGTCCTGCGCATCGGCCTCAAACAGAGCGCCGACATGCTCCAGTGGAATGGGGTGAATACGAAGGGGAAGTTCGAACAGACTTACGGCTATTTCGAGGTCAGCATGCGCGTGAACGCCTACAAGGGGCACACGGGCGGGTTCCACGTCCGCCCCGTCGAGGAAAAGCAGGTTCCATTCGCCGACCTGATGTGGGAAGCGGTGGGAGATGACAAGTGCTGGCCCTGGTCGCGCACCGCGAATGACAACGGCCAGCATGACTATCGCCCGGAAGGAACGGGCAAGCAGTTCCTTAAGGGCGGCGAAGCCTCCAAGAAGTTCAACACCTATGGCGTCCTCTGGACTGAGAAATCGTGCATTTGGTATGTCAACGGCAAGCAGTCCTTCAAATTGGATAAGATTGAAGTGAAGAAGCCGATGATGCTTCAGTTCAACCATAGCGTGGGAGAGTGGGAACGTCCGGGCCTCAATCTCAAGCAGCTGCCCGACGATATCGACATCGATTGGGTCAAAGCCTGGAAATGATTTCCTCGATGCGATTCTCGTCCCTTCTTATTCTGTTTTCCGCCGCCGCGGCCATGGCCGTCGATCCCACGAGCGGCAAGAAACTGACTTTCTCCGACGACTTCAACGGCGACGCCTTGGATGATTCCAAGTGGATTGTCGAAGGCAAGAAGGAGGCCATCTCGATCGTCAAGGGGGGTAAGGATAAGGTTCTGCGTATCTCTCTCGTGCAGAGTGCGGACATGATTCAGGGGAATGGCATCAGCACCAAGGGGAAGTTCGAACAGCTGTTCGGCTACTTTGAAGCATCGATGCGGATGAATGCTTACAAGGGGCATACGGGCTACCTGCGACTCGGGCCCGCCGATGGTAAGGCTATTCCCAATACCTTGGTGCTCTTTGAGGGGCTTGGCGGCGATTCCCTTCACCCCTGGATGCGCACCGTGAATGATAACGGTCAGCATGATTACCGGCCAGAAGGTAAGATGACCCAGTTTCTGAAGGCGGGCGAAGCGTCCAAGAAATTCAACACCTACGGACTACTCTGCTCCGAGAAAAGTTATATCTGGTATGTGAACGGCAAGCAGGTGCATAAGGTCGACCGCGTGGAGATGAAACTCCCGGTGAATATCACCTTTTCCCACCGCGTGGCGGAATTCGAACGCCCGAGTCTGAATCTCAAGCAACTACCCGACGACGTGGACATCGACTGGGTCAAGGTCTGGAAGTAAGCCGTCGGTCAAAAGAGGTTTGCATCAGCACCCGGGTAGGCATCCTGCGTTGGATTCGCCATGTCCGCCCCTTTCGATAAGAATAACCCGTTCCCGGCCCGTCTCGTCGACCGTCGTCGTCTGAGTTCTCCTGCCAGCCAGAAGGATACTCAGCACTTCTCAGTGTCCCTCGCCGGCAGCGGCCTCACCTATAAATGCGGCGACAGCCTGGGCGTGTTTCCGACCAACAACCCGGCCACCGTGGTCGCCTTGCTCAAGGCTGCCGGTTTCACGGGCGACGAGCAGGTGACCATCCCCAAGGATCTATCCCCGGTTACCCTGCGGCAAGCGCTGTCGACCCGCCTCGCCCTCAATGGCCCAACGTATAAGTTCGCCCAGCTCTTGCATGACCGGGCGACCGACGCTGCGGACAAGGATCGTCTCGCGGCCGCCATCGGCGAAGCTGATCCCGAAAAAAAGAAAGCTTGGATGGAGCAACGCGAATTCCTCGACCTCTTCCTGGAGCACCCGTCTGCCCGTCCATCCGCACAGGAACTCATCGAACTCATGCGCAAGCTGATGCCGCGTCTGTATTCGATCTCCTCCGCGCCCTCGAAGTATCCGCAGGAAATCCATCTCACGGTCGCCGTGGTCCGTTACGAGACCAATGGCCGCTCGCGCGAAGGCGTCTGCTCCAGCTACCTCGCTGACCGCGCCCGCATGAATGAACCAGATTTGCCGATCTTTGTCGCGGATTCTCACTTCGGCCTCCCGGCCGACGATAATATCCCGGTCATCATGGTCGGCCCAGGTACCGGTGTCGCCCCCTTCCGTAGCTTCGTGATGGATCGTGCCGCCCGTGGCGCGAAGGGCCCGAACTGGCTCTTCTTCGGCGACCAGCGCAAGGACCATGATTTCCTCTACGCCGATGAATGGTCGGAGTATCAGCAGGCGGGCGTGCTCACCCGTCTCGACACGGCTTTCTCGCGCGACCAAGCTGAGAAGGTCTATGTCCAGGACCGGATGCGCGAGAACGCCGCCGAACTCTGGAAATGGATTCAGCAGGGTGCCTATTTCTACGTCTGCGGCGATGCGAAGCGCATGGCGAAGGATGTCGACGCGGCCTTGCACGCCATCGTGGCGGAGCAGGGTGGACTGACGCCTGAGGCTGCCTTGGAGTGGGTGAAGCAGTTTAAGAAAGAAGGCCGCTACCAGCGCGACGTCTATTGATCTTCTGCGGCCTGCGGTGCTTTGGGGCGGGGTATTAGCCACTTGCCAGCGCCCATGTTTCCTTGCACATAAAAGGCCGATGCATCTCACGCACCATCCTCGCGTCGCCCTCGTCACCGGAGCCGGTCGCGGCATCGGTAAGGCCATCGCGGAACGTCTCGCTTCCCACGGGCACACCGTCCTTTGCGTCTCGAAGTCCGAGACCTGCGTGCAGGTTGCCAACGACATCGTCGCCAAGGGCCAGAAGGCCAAGGCCTTCCAGGTCGACGTCTCGGATCCCATCGCCGTCGCCAAGGCCTGCGAACAGATCAATGCTGAATTCGGTGCGGTTGAAATCCTTGTCAATAACGCCGGCATCACCCGCGACAAATTGGTCATGGCGATGTCGGACCAAGACTGGAACGACGTGATCTCCACCAATCTGTCTTCGGCCTTCTACTGGACCAAAGGATTGGTGCGTCCGATGACCAAGAAGCGCTGGGGTCGTATCATCAGCATTTCCTCGGTCACGGGGGTGCAGGGCAATGCGGGGCAGGCGAATTACGCCGCCGCTAAGGCCGGCCTCCATGGCCTGACTATGACGCTCGCCCGTGAGCTCTCCGGGCGATCTATCACCGCGAACGCTGTCGCCCCAGGGTTTATTACCACGGATATGACGGGTGAACTTTCCGACGAGGTTAAGCAGAAGATCCTCGGGGTCATTCCGCTGGGCCGTTTCGGCTCGGTGACGGATATCGCCGCCATGGTCGATTATCTCGCCTCAGAAGAGGGTGGCTACATTACCGGACAGGTCTTCTCGGTGGACGGTGGCATGGCCATCTGACGCTCATTGGCTGGGCAGGGTTTGCTTCACCGCCGGTCTGTCCGGATGATGACCATCGTTTTTATCGATGCACACATCCGTGTGCGATCTGCTACCATAGGACATCTCCCCTGTGCTGTCAGATTATCAGCCTGCTATGTTTCTAATCGTCTATTTTGGGCGGGGTTTCCGCGGTTTTTCTAAACTTGACGATGCCCCCCCTATCTGACACCCAGATAACAACTTAAACACCCTTTATTATGCCCGAAAACATCGAACAGCGCGTCAAGGACATCATCGTCAAGCAGCTCTCAGTCACCCCCGATCAGCTCACCCCTGGGGCCAGCTTCCAGGGCGACCTGAAGGCCGACTCCCTTGACCTGGTAGAAATCATCATGGCCTTCGAAGACGAGTTCGGCATCACGATCCCGGAAGATAAGGCCGCTGGGATCAAGACCCTTGGTGATGCCATCGAGCACATCAAGGCCAGCGCCACGAAGTAACCGATACGGGCTTCTCACCCAGGCCCGTTCCCGTGAGCACCGAACGTAAAACCCGCCGGGTAGTCGTCACAGGCATCGGTTGCCTGACGGCCCTCGGCCACGACGTCACGAGTTTCTGGGACGCCCTGGTTAAGGGTCGTTCTGGTATCTCGCGGGTCACCCGTTTCGACCCCACGGACTTCCCGTCGAAGGTTGGCGCCGAGGTCCGTGATTTTGATCCGTCCAAATATATGGACGGTAAGGAAGCTAAGCGTAACGACCGCTATACGCAGTACGCCGTGGCCGCCTCTCGCCTCGCCATCCAAGACGCCAACGTCGATATCACCAAGATCGATTCTGAGCGCTTTGGCGTCATCATCGGTTCAGGCATCGGCGGCATGGAGACCATTGAGAACCAGGCCCGCGTGCTCATCGAGCGTGGCCCGTCCCGCGTTTCCCCTTTCACGATTCCCTCGCTCATCGCCAATATCGCTGCGGGCGTCGTGGCTATCGAGTTCCAGGCGAAGTCCGTCAACTTCGGCGTCGTCTCGGCCTGTGCTTCCGGCTCCCACGCCCTTGGCGAAGCCCTTCGCCACATCCGCGATGGCCACGCCGACATCATGCTTTCCGGTGGCTCCGAAGCCGCCATCACGCGCCTCGGCTACGCTGGCTTCTGCAATATGAAGGCGATGTCGACCGACTTCAACGACACACCCGAGAAGGCCTCCCGTCCGTTCGATAAGCTGCGCGACGGCTTTATTATGGGTGAAGGTTCGGGCGTACTCGTGATTGAATCCCTTGAACACGCCCAGGCGCGCGGTGCCCGCATCTATTGCGAACTCGCCGGCTATGGTGCCACGTGCGACGCCTATCACATCACCGGCCAGGATCAGGAAGGGAAAGGTCTCGCCCTCTGCCTTAACCGTGCCCTCGCCGAGGCTGGCATCGAGAAGTCCGAAGTCGGCTACATCAACGCCCACGGCACCTCGACCCCGATCAACGACCGTTGCGAGACCCTCGCGATCAAGCGTTGCTTCGGCGAGCTCGCTCCGAAGATTTCCATCTCCTCGACGAAGTCCATGACCGGTCACCTGCTGGGTGCCGCCGGTGGCGTCGAGGCAGCTGCCTGCGTGATGGCCATCCACACCGGGATGATTCCTCCGACGATTAATTACGAAAACCCGGATCCGGATTGCGACCTCGACTACACGCCGAACGTCGCGAAGGCCCGTAAGGTGGACGTGGCAATTTCGAATAACCTCGGTTTTGGCGGACATAACGCCTCCCTGGTCTTCAAGCGCCTCTGAGGTTTCTCCGCGTCGGGGTGCAACCTTTTGCCTCGCGATGGGGTATAAGGGAAATAGAACTATGCGTCTCCCCATGGCCCCTCGTTTCCTTCTCGTCTGGCTCGGTCTGGCCTCTGTCGCCTTCGCCCAGGTCCCTGTGGCGGCACCCGCCCCCACGCCTTCGGTAACGGTCCGCACGGTGATCACGCAGCTCGACCCCAAGACCGGTAAGCCCGACTCCATGAGCGTCCCTGCCGTCACGGCTCTCTCTGGGACGGAAGCCCGCGTCGCGGTCGCCGGAAAGCCCGACATCAAGGGTAAGGTTGAAAATACCCTGGAGATGACGCTGAGCCCGACCGTGCAGGCCGATGGCACGGTTTCCGTTAGTCTTCGCGTGGTAATCAATAATAAGCCCGACCCCTTAGAGGTTAAGACGGAAAAAGTGCGCAAGCGTGAATCGAAGACCCATGACGGTAGTCTTATCTTCTATTCGGTCTTGGCGAAGGAAGGTCTTTTCTCGGTTCAAGACGGCAGAGGCAATCGCCGCTGGTATAAAGTTAATGCCACCGTCGACGGTTGGACGCTGGAATCCTACGACGACGAGAAGCAGATGCTGATTGTCGGGCAGGGGGCCACGCACCAGGAGTTACATCTTTACAAGTCCACGATCGAGGCCTCGGCGAATGAGATTAGCACGGTGGTGACGCTGCGTTCGGGCGAGACCGTGAAGGTGCCCGGCGTCGGCGGCCTAGAACTCACGGTCAGCGCCGTGGTGATACAGGCACCCGTGGTTCCAGGGGTCGCTCGCTAATCCATGTGTGGCAGGCTTTTACTCTCTTTGCTTGCCGCTGCCGCGTTTGCCGCGGATGACGAGGTCCCGACGCACCTGAAGGTGAAGGCATCGTTCACCCGCCTCGACAAGGATGGTAAGCCGGAGGTCTACGCCGAGCCCACCGTCATCACGGTCGACGGTAAGCAAACGACGATACGCGTCGGTTCGGCCGAGGAAGGCGTGGTCTTCACGGTGACGCCAAAGGTCAATAAAGACGGCACGCTGACTTTGGATGCGGATCTGGAATCCCGGGAGGCGCCGCCTGCGCCGGCTACTACCCCCGCGACCAAAGAGACGGCGCCCGCGCCGCGCCCAAAGAGTAACCTGCCGTTCTTCCATGGGGTGCTGACGAAAGATAAACTGTTCTCGATCGAAGACGCCGCGGGTAAGCGCCAGTGGGTGCCGCTGGGCCGTCGCATCGATGGCTGGACGCTGAAGTCCTATGACGAGAAGCGCGAGGCGCTGACGCTCTCCCGCCTCGGCCAGTCCGTCGAGCTGGTGCTACACAAAGGCGTCATCCTCGAGACTCCGGAGACGCTGGTTTCCCGAGCCAAGACCACGGTGACGATCATGCCCGGGAAGCCGGCGGTGATGGCTGGTTCGAACGGACGGACGATGACGCTCGAGGCCGAAATCCTCGACGTGTCGAAGTGATGGCTTAGGCCACGTCCAAGTGGCCGACCTTGACGAGGATGGTCGCGCCTTCCGGTCCGGTGAACGGCCGGTGATTGCTCATGTGCGGGCTGCGAATCCAGGTGCCAGCCGGGTAGCTGCCGTGCTCGTCGCGGAAGACGCCCTCGAGAACGAGAATCTCTTCGCCGCCGACGTGGGTGTGAGGGTTGAATCGAGTCTCCGGCGCCCAGCGCACCAAGGCGGTATGCTTGGTCAGGCCTTGATGGAGGGAGGTGACCTTGAGTCCAGGCACCATGCCTTGTCGCCAATCCAGATCGGCACCGCGTAAGGCTTAGGAATCCGTCTCTTGCTCCATAGGGGTACGTTCATTGAGGTAAACCATGCTGGCCTCCGTTGACGTGAACGTCGCGGGGACGCCTGGCGCCAGTCGCACATAGGACGACGAGCCGAGGGTTTCGCCTTTGAGGTTCACTTGGCCGCGCACGACGAGCACTTCCAGTAGGTGCTTGCCGTCGTGTGATATGGTCTCGCCGGCCTTGAGCGAGCGAAGGGTAATGCGGCTCTCGGCAGGCGCGTCGCGTTGCTCCAGCGCGCGTTCCCCCGGCTGACCTGCGTGCAGGTCGGTCGCGTCGACGACGACGCGGATTGAATGGTCTGAGTGGAGGGTCATGGGGATATGTCAGGGTATTTTAATCGGCGAGCGCTTTGCACCACTCGGCGATCTCGCCGCAGACGCCACAGGCACGCAGGCCGGCTTCGATCTCCGCGTGGGTAGGCTCGGTGACGATGTGCTTGGGGTCGCCTTCGAGATCCGGCCGCGCCTGCCGCGTGACGGCCCAGGCGGCCCATGCCCGCCACTTCTTAAGTTCGGCTTTTTCGCCCCGCACGCGGTCAGCGAGGTGTTGGTAATGCACGCGGGCGTTGCCGGCGAAGTTCTCACTCGGCTGCTTCACCATCCAGCCGATGGTCCGGTAGGGCATCGGGTATTCGCCCAGCACTTCGGCGTCGACGGGGACATCGCAATAGAGCGCCCGATCGACGGCGAGCAGCGCACGTGCGGGCAGGTCATCGAGCCAGAGTTGCTGGCCGTATTCGAGGCACAGGCGGTAAAGCTCGGGCCCTTGGTCATCGCGCAAGGCATTGAGGTCGCGCCACGAGAGCGGGCGGCCGCACGACGGGAGGAAAGGGCAGGGCGTCGGCACGCGACTCAGGGCTTGGCGTAGGGATTGTGCTTTTTCTCGTACCCGACGGAGGTTTTTCCTCCGTGTCCGGGAAGCAGGACGACGTCGTCGGGCAGCGTGTAGATACGATTGCGAATCGAGGTGAGGAGTTGATTCCAGTCGCCGTTGGGCAGGTCGGTGCGCCCGACGGAGCCCTTGAAGATGGCGTCGCCGGTGAAGGCGATCTTCTGGGCTGCGGAGTAGAAAAGGATGCTGCCTGGGCAATGGCCCGGCACGTGGCGGATTTCGAAGGTCAGGCCACACGTCTCAACCATCTCGCCTTCATCGACCCACCGATCCACCTTAGCCGAGCAGAAATCCTCGTCGGAGAGCATGGGGAGCATCGATTGATAGCGGCTGCGGTAGGCTTCGATATTTTCAATCAACTGCTGGTCGTCCTTGTGCGCGATGAGTTGCGCACCGGCGGCGGCGAAATGATGTGCGTCGCACATGTGGTCCCAGTGACCGTGCGTAATCAACAGGTGAGTGAGGCGCAGGCCTTGCTTCTTGATCTCCGCGAGCAACAGCGGGCCGGCGTCCTTCGGCGCGTCGATGACGCAGCAGTCTTTGCCGTCGTCGGCGATGACGAGGTAGGCGTTGGTGTCGAACGGCCCAAGGGAGGCGGCGATGATTTTCATCTTCAGGCGCTGAAGGCTTTACGCATGGCGGCGTCGATATTCTCAGGCGGCCGGATGGCTTTGAATTCACGATTCACGAAAGCATGGACGGTGAAGCCTTCGACCAGTAGCTCCTCGCCGCGCTCGACTTTATAAGTCAGCCGCAGGCGGGCCTTGGGCTTTTCGGCGAGGGTCACGGTGATGCGAATCCGGTCGTCGAAGTGCGATGGGCGGTGGTAGGTGAGGCCAGTCTCGAGGACGGGCAGCAGGCACCCCTGTTTTTCGAGCTCGCGGTAGGGGGTGCCGAGCTGATCGAGCAGGGCGACGCGGGCCATCTCGAACCAAGGGAGATAGTTCCCGTGATAGGTTACGCCCATGGCGTCGGTTTCGGCGAAGCGGACGCGGGTTTCGACGGAGGCCTGCAGCATGGCTTTGTTTTGCCCCGCCTTGGCGATTTTCCAACGTCAAATGCACCGCCCTCACCCGGCGGATGGCTTCTCCTTGCCCCGGATGGCTTACTCGGCTGATGTTCTGGCATGGGCCAGCGTGAACGCTTCGTGATCTTCCTCGTCGGCGCCCTGCTGGGCGTGATGTTGCTGCTGGGAGGCAAGTCCTGCGGTAGCGAAAAAAAGCAGCAGATGCGTCAGGTTCGTTCCGCTTTGAGCATGGCACCGATGATGTATGACTATGCGGTCATGAAGAAGGGCTTCTACGGCAGGTATGTCCTGTTCGAGCAGGTCGCCGAGACGAAGGGAGGCGCCAAGGTGCGCACGCTCGTGACCGGAGGCACGCGTCGTTATACGCCAGAAGGGCGCGAGCTGCCCGAGGAGCATATTTACATTAAAGAGACCTACCCGGCGGGTGTCGCCCTTGCCGAAGCCGGCCCGGTGGAGGCCTATGAGTTTAGTTACGCTGATCGGATCGCGGTGACGCTCAAGCCGGGGCATCAGGCCGCGGAAATCTCCCTGCAGTCTGGTGACGTTGCCGCCGCCTGGCCCGGCCACGAGGAAGTGCTCATCCGTCTTGACGCCTGGCGCAAACTCCCGGGTGGCGCCCCTTGGGCCAAACTAGAGGAGCTCGTCCGGGAATTAAACGGTCACCCCGCCGTGGCTTCAGCTCATCTCGTGCGGATTGACTGGGTGGCCGAGGCGGATCTCATTCGCGCCAATTCCCCCAAATGAGTTCCACCCTCCAGCGTGAAGGCGGCAAGACCGTCGCTTTTAGTCTCGGGGTGAACGTGCTAATGGCTGGTGCTAAACTCAGTGTTGGTTTCGTTGCCTCATCCCAGGCGTTGATGGCAGATGGTATTCATTCCTTGGTGGATATCGCCGGCGACATCGCCGCGATTATCGGGCTGAAGTTTGCCCATCTGCCCAAGGATGATGACCATCCCTATGGGCATCATCGTTTCTCTACGCTCACGACGATGCTGATTTCAGCGTTGGTGCTCGTCTTCTGCGTCGGGCTCGCTTGGCAATCCTTGTCAGCCCTCGTGAGTGGTCAGGCTACGGCCAAACCGGGTATCGCCGCCGCTTGGGTCGCCGGCGCCGCCTTGATTATCAAGGAAGGCTTTTATCAATATGCCCGCCGTCAGGCCGAACGGCTCGGCTCTCGTCTGCTGATGGCTAACGCCACCGATCATCGGGCGGATGCCGTTGCTTCACTGCTGGCACTTGTCGCGGTGGTCATCGCGCATCTCCATCCGGAATGGAGCGCCTTGGATAAGGTCGTGGGCTTGGTGCTCGCGGGCTGGCTCGGTTCCGAGGGCATTAAACTTTTCAAGGGCGCCTGCGAAGACTTGCTGGATACGGCGCCAGAAGAACACGTCCTCAAGGATCTCAGTGAACATATCTTGGCTGTTCCCGGTGCTAAGGGCTTCCATGCCTTCCGGGCACGACGCCTGGGAGATCGTTTCGAGGTCGATTTCCACCTACAGGTGACCGAGACCGCCACGGTAGCCCAGGGACACGCTATTGCGGGTCAGGTGAAGTCGGATATTCTTCGTCTGCATCCGGAGGTCATTTCCGTGCTCGTGCATGTGGAGCCAGACGCGCCCGAACATCGTAAGCAGGACGGGCACCACGGTCGTAACGACTGAAGACGGGTTGCGATCCGCGGGAGAGGGGTTTGGATGTGGGTATGAGCTTGCCCCGTCTCTTCGTGCCCTTGCTGGCGACGATTGTTTCCTTGGTCGCCGCCCAGCCGCCGAATGTCGTCTTTATTTTCGCTGACGACCAGCGTGCTGACACGATTGCGGCGCTCGGCAATCCCGTCATCAAGACTCCGAATTTGGATCGCTTGGTGAAGCGAGGAGTCTCGTTTGACCGAGCCTACATGCAGGGAGGGAATCAAGGGGCCACCTGCGTGCCTTCGCGTGCTATGTTGCTTTCGGGCATGATGCTTACCCACATTGATGAGAAGCTGATGAAGCATGCAACCTGGCCGCATGCCTTCGGCGCGGCCGGCTACAGTACCTTTGCGAGTGGTAAATGGCACAATGGTCCGCCCTCGATCTCGAAATCATTCCAGCAGGCCCGTGCGCTCTTCGTGGGCGGCATGGCTAATCCGATGCAGGCGCCCACCAGCGATATGCTGCCGACCGGTAAGCTGACCCCGAGCGTCATCTCACCCAAGCACCTCTGCGAAGAGGCCACCGATGAGACGTTGGCGTTCCTGAAGTCGCAGGACGGCAAGACGCCATTCTTCTCGTATCTCGCTTTTGATGGGCCGCATGACCCGCACATCGTGCCGGACGGCTTCCCGGTGAGATATGATGCGAAGACTTTTCCGCTCCCGCCGAATTTTCTGCCGCAGCACCCATTTGATAATGGCGAGATGGTAGTCCGCGATGAGCAACTCCTGAAGTGGCCTCGCCCCGAGGCGGACGTGAAAGTGATGCTTTCCGAGTACTACCGATACATCAGTTTCCTCGACCAGCAAGTGGGTCGGATTCTCGACCTGATTGATGCTGCACCCTACGCCGCCAACACCATTATCGTTTATTCTGCGGATTCGGGAGTGGCCCGTGGTTCGCACGGGCTTATTGGCAAGCAAAACCTGTACGAACACTCTCTGCGCGTACCGCTCATCATCGCCGGGCCTGGCATCGTTGCTAATCGCCGCACGGAGGCGATGTGCTACCTCTTCGATGTCATGCCGACCCTCGGCAAAATGTGTGGCATCACGGCACCCAAGAGTAGCGACGGTCAGGAGTTTACCTCGGTGCTGCACGACCCCTCTAAGTCAATACGCTCCTCGCTGCTTTTCGGATATAAGACCGTGCAGAAGGGGTACACGGATGGTCGCTGGAAGCTCATTCGGTATCCGCACGTTGATCGCACCCAGCTCTTCGACCTGCAGTCAGATCCCTATGAGACCAAGGATCTCTCTGCCTTGCCCGAGCAGGCCGAACGCGTGAAGGCGATGCTCGCCCAGCTCGCCGCGGAAATGAAAGCGACCGACGACCCTGATCCGCTCACCGCCCAGACCCTTACGCCTGCCGAGTGGAAGGCCCCGACCAAGGTGCCCAAGCCCGGTCAGAAGGGGTTCTGAGGGCAAGGCCGGAGGGCCTGAGGGCACGAGGCTCCGGGGGTTGGTGGGTAGGGCGCGCTCTCCGAGGTTGCCGTTCGCAGAAGTGGGTTCGTGTAACCGGACAAGGTCTTTGAACGTACGGTGCTCATCTGCACACGGATGCGATGCTGATCGCGACCGTGCCTCCGGCAGAATTGCTCCCTTGATTTTCCCATCCACTAACCGCCAACCACTTAAACCTGCTACGCGGGAAGAAGGTAAGACTTCCGACCAAACTTCTTGGCCAACCATTCCTTGAGCTCCAGGAAGTCCTTGGGAGGCTCGACCGAGAGGGTGAGGGGCTTACCCGTCTGGGGGTGCGTCAGCGTCAGTTTGTGGGCGTGCAGCATCACGCGTGGCATCGGCCAGCCGGTGTAGCTCGGTACATCGAACTTACCGTAGGTGCGGTCACCCAGAATCGGATGGGTGATGTGCGCGAGGTGCACGCGGATCTGGTGGGTGCGGCCGGTGTGCGGGAAGGCGCGGACCAGCGCGGCTTCGACGCCATATTTTCCTTCCACGCGCCAATCGGTGATGGCTTCGCGGCCGTCTTCGCGCACGGCCATGCGCACACGGACGGTGCGGTGGCGGTCGATGTTGGCGTTGATGACGCCGGAGAGCAGGCGCGGGGCCTTGTCGACGAGGGCGAGGTATTCTTTCTTCGCGGTCCGTTCGGCGAACTGGGCGACGAGCGCATGGTAGGCCTTGTCGGTCTTCGCGAGCACGATGACGCCGGAGGTCTCGCGGTCGAGACGATGGACGACTCCAGGGCGGGGGGCTCCGCCGGCCGGTGCCAGCTTGCCCTTGGTGTGGTGGAGGAGGCCGTGGACGACGGAGACCTCGTCGGATCCCTGAACGGGGTGCGTGAGCAAGCCCGCGGGCTTGTTGATGGCGATGATGTGGGCGTCTTCGAAAATCACTTCGAGGGCCATCTTGACCGGGCGAGCCGTGGGCTCACCGGGCGAGGGTAGGGCCACTTCGATATGATCGCCGGGGTTGAGCACCGTGCGGCGGTCGGCAGGCTTGCCGTTCACTTTGACCATGCCGAGGTCGAGGGCCTTCTGGACCCGCGAGCGGCTGACGCCTTCGAGCACAGTTGCGACAATCTTATCGGCGCGGGCCGGTTCAAACGTATCGGGGATGCGCGTGGTGACGATCTCGTCAGGGCGGGCCTCCTCGACCGGAGCCTTGGCGGGCCGGGCCGCATAGGGCACGTGCGGGGCTGGCTTGTCCTTGCGCTTGAGCGCTTTGGCCGTGCGGGCCTGCGGACGTGAGCCGAGGCGCTTGGGCTGCGGCTTCTTGGGTTTCTTGGGTTGGGCCATTTTATTTGGCCTTACCGAGGAGGTATGCGGGATTCAATTTTTGGAGGGGCTTGGGAAGGAAAAGGCCGTCTTTGCGGATTACCTGGCCGTCGAAACGGATTTCACCGCCGCCGTATTCTGGACGCTGAATGCAGACCATGTCCCAGTGGATGGACGAGTGATTGCCGTTGTCGGTGGTTTCGTAGCACTTGCCGGGCGTAAAGTGGAAGGAGCCTGCGATTTTCTCGTCGAACAGGATGTCCTGCATCGGATTGAGGATGTGGGGGTTGAAGCCGATGGCGAATTCACCGATGAACCGCGCTCCGCCGTCGGTATCGAGAATCTCGTTGAGGCGCTTGGTGTTGTTCGAGGTGGCCTCGACAATCTTGCCCTTGCGGAAGACGAGGCGGATGTTCTCGAAGGAAACGCCCTGGTAGATGGTGGCGCAGTTGTACTGCAGCACGCCGTTGACGGAATCCTTGATCGGAGCGGTGAAGACCTCGCCGTCGGGGATGTTGTATTCGCCGCCGCAGGGGATGGCGTTCATGCCCTTGATGTTGAACTTAAGGTCGGTGCCCGGTCCGGCGATGTGTATCTCGTCGGTCTTCATCATCGCCTGCTTCAGCGCGTCCATGCCCGGGATCATGCGGGAGTAATCAAGCGTGCAGACGCGGAAGTAGAAGTCAGCGAAAGCTTCGGTACTCATCTTGGCTTGCTGGGCCATCGAAGAGGTCGGCCAGCGGAGCACGACCCACTTGGTCTTGTTCACGCGGTGGTCGAGGACCGGGCGCATGAGCTCGCCATTGAGTTTCGCCTGGCCGGCCGGAATGTCGCTGCCCTCGAAAATATTATCGGAACCGCGCACGGCGATGTAGGCCTGCATCTTCTTCATGCGGGCGAGTTCGTGGTCGGCAGCCAGCTTGAACTGTTCCTTGGTGCCGCCCTTGACCATCTCGCGGCCGATACGAGCTTTGTGGAGGTTGACCATGGGGGTGGCGCCGCGTTCGCGGGCGGCCCGGATGAGGGCGATGACGAAGTCTTCTGGCACGTCGTGGGCGTCGATGAGCACACTCTCCCCCTTCTTGAGGCGGGTCGAGAAACCGCAGAGCACGTCGGCTAATTGTCCATATCGTGGATCCATGATGGGGGTAAGTTGCGACCCCTCCGCTCGCTTTCCAAGCGTGAAAGGAGCGCTTGCGATGCCGCGGGCTCCACGCACGGTGTCCGCATGTCCGATTCTTCGCCCTCAGCGCGCGCCCTGGCCTTGGCGGAGGAGGCGGCGTTTGATTTCGCCATGGGCGATGAAGCCGCGGCGTTGGCGAAGCTGGAGCAGGCGGTCGCGATCGATCCGAGGTGCTTTGAGGCGTGGCTCGCCAAGGCCGAAGTTCATTTCACCCTGCGTCAGCTCGATGCGGCGCTGGCGGCCGGCGAACAGGCCCTGCAGCTGCGTCCCAGGGATATTCATATTCATACATCCCTTTCGCGGGTCTGGATGGAGCGTGGCGACAAGACCAAGGCCGAGTATCATGGCGCCCAAGCCCGGATCTTGGGATGGGGCGACCAACTTAAGGAGCCCGAAGGTAAACAGCCGGGGGAACTCTGAGCAGGGGTAGGGTTAGCCTAAAATGCAGGAGAACGTGCTATCGTAACTACCCCGACCCCTGCCCCTAGTGTTTCGGTTGTCCCACCCTTGAGACAGGGTGTCTCGGGTAAAAGTGGGAACAATGGCTCATTTGGAGGGTCGTTAAGGGCTAGGACCCGAGAAAAACCCCTTAATCGTTTGCTAAATCCTGCCGAAACGGCTTTGGCATCTGTTCTGCAAACTCCCCGACGTCCCCACGGACTAACCTCTACCCACACATCCAACATGGCCAAAAACACCAAACCCAGCGTCAAGCCCCTCGGTGATCGCGTCCTCCTCCAGCGCATCGAAGAGGCAGAAGAAATCAAGGGAGGCATCATTATCCCTGACTCCGCCAAGGAGAAGCCGCAGGAAGCCAAGGTCATCGCCCTCGGCACCGGCGCCCTCGACAAGGATGGCAAGAAAATCGCCTTTAACGTCAAGATCGGCGACAAGGTGCTCGTCGGTAAGTATGCCGGCACCGAAGTGAAACTCAACGAAGAGCTCTACCTCCTGCTCCGCGAAGAAGAAATCCTCGCCGTCATCGAATAATCCACACCACCTCTCAACCAAGAATCCTATGTCTAAGAAGCAAATCCTGTTCGATGAAGCCGCCCGCCGCAAGGTGCTGAACGGCGTTTCGATCCTCGCCCGTGCCGTCAAAGTCACCCTCGGTCCCAAGGGCCGCAATGTGATGATCGACAAGAAATTCGGCGCCCCGAAGGTCACCAAGGACGGTGTCACCGTCGCCAAGGAGATCGAACTCGACGATCCCTACGAAAACATGGGGGCCCAGATGGTGCGCGAAGTCGCTTCCAAGACCGCCGACAAGGCGGGTGACGGCACGACCACCGCGACCGTCCTGGCCGAAGCCATCTATAAAGAAGGTCTCCGTTTCGTCGCTGCCGGCGCGAACCCGATCTTCGTCAAGCGTGGCGTCGACAAGGCCACCGAAGCCATCGTCAAGGAACTCGCCGTGATCTCGAAGAAGGTCAAGGACCGCAAGGAGATCAAGCAGGTCGCCACCGTGTCCGCCAATTGGGACGAATCCATCGGAGACATCATCGCCGAAGCCATGGACCGCGTGGGTAAGGACGGCACCATCACCGTCGAAGAAGCCAAGACCATCGAGACCACCCTCGACGTCGTCGAAGGCATGCAGTTCGACAAGGGCTACCTTTCTCCGTACTTCGCGACCAACGCCGAGACGCTCGAGGCCGTCCTCGAAGACGCTTACATCCTTCTCTACGAGAAGAAGGTCAGCGCCATGAAGGACTTGCTGCCTCTCCTCCAGGAGGTCGCCAAGACCGGCAAGCCGCTCCTGATCATCGCCGAGGAAATCGAAGGCGAAGCCCTCGCCACCCTCGTCGTCAACCGCCTCCGCGGTACGATCAACGTCTGCGCCGTCAAGGCCCCTGGCTTCGGCGACCGCCGCAAGGCCATGATGGAAGACATCGCCGTCCTCACCGGTGGCCGCTTCGTCACGGAAGACCTCGGCATCAAGCTCGAGTCCGTGAAGATCGCCGACCTCGGCCGTGCCAAGCGCATCGTCGCCGATAAGGAAAACACCACCATCATCCAGGGTGCCGGCAAGTCCGCCGATATCCAGGGTCGCGTGAAGCTGATCCGTCGCCAGATCGAAGAAACCACCTCCGACTACGATAAGGAAAAGCTCCAGGAACGCCTGGCTAAGCTGGCCGGCGGCGTCGCCGTCATCCACGTGGGTGCCGCGACCGAAACCGAGCTCAAGGAAAAGAAGGATCGCGTCGACGACGCGCTGCACGCCACCCGTGCGGCCGTGGAAGAAGGCATCGTCCCCGGTGGTGGTGTCGCCCTCCTGCGCACCGTCAAGGCCATCGACTCCGTGATCAACTCCCTCGTCGGCGACGAGAAGATTGGCGCCCAGATCGTCCGTAAGGCGATCGAAGAGCCGCTCCGCACACTGTGCTTCAACGCCGGCGTCGAAGGTTCCCTCATTGTCCAGGAAGTGATGCTCAAGCACAAGGGTGCCGAGGGCTACAACGTGGCAACCGGCGCTTACGAAGACCTCATCAAGGCCGGCGTCGTCGACCCGACCAAGGTCACCCGTACCGCGATCATCAACGCTGCCTCTGTGGCCGGCCTGCTGCTCACGACCGAGTGCCTTATCACCGACATGCCCGAGGACAATAAGCCTGCGGCGGGTGGTGATCACCACGACCACTGAGATCGCTGATCAGTCGTTCGAACAACGGCGCCCAAGCGGGCGCCGTTTTTTGTGCCTCATTCCTATAGCCTTTCATTATTGCGACAACGTCCGGCGATTTTCGCGTGAAATGCCCCAAGTTCGACGATTCTCCGGGTTGCCAATCCGGGGCCCGATGTTTGTTTAAGCACACCCCTATGCGTCTCCTGGTCTCGCTCCTCACCCTGGTCCTGTCCATGGTCTCATCGTTCGCCGCCCCCGCCGGCCCTCTGCGCGTGTTATATTTTGATGCCGCCGGCGGAGAGCAATCAGCCCGCGGCCCGTTGCATGACCTCATGGCGGCCCTTGGTCGCGATGCCATCTGGTTCGACTACGCCCACGGGGCGACCCCTGATGCCGCTCGTCTGGGGTATTATGATGCGCTTTTGGTGAAGCCCGACGCTCAGGGCCAACCCGCGCTCGGTGAGTCGATCAAACTGCCTTCCGGTCAGCTCGTGTCGGTCTTCGTGCTAAAGGCAGGTGTCACCGCCGAATCCTTTCGCAAAGAATTGGAAGCAGGTCTGCCTTCCGCACGTCTTGCGAATTGGCAGAAATTCCTCGACCAGCGTGAGCCGGAGATTCGCGAAGAAAATGCCAATGTCGCGAACTACGAAAAACGTCCGAAACCACTGACTTTCCAGAAACCTTTCTCCGTGAAGGGCAGCATGGAGCGCACGCAGGTTCCAGCCGACATGGAACTGATGCTTTTCGCCTCCGAGCCGGACATCATGAAGCCCATCGCCTTCGCCTGGGATAATCGTGGGCGTCTGTGGGTCGCCGAGACCTCCGATTACCCCCATGGCGTCATGGAAGACCAGCAGCAGGGGCATGACAAAATCATCATCTGCGAAGATACCGACGGCGACGGCAAGGCCGACAAGTTCACGGTTTTCGCCGATCATCTTAACATCCCCACGAGCTTCACCTTCGCCAACGGCGGTATCATCGTATCCCAGCCGCCGAACTTTCTGTTCTTGAAGGATAGCACCGGTGGCGATCATGCGGATATCCGCCAGGTGATCATGACGGGTTGGGGTATCCGCGATACGCACGCGCAGGCCAGCAATCTTTCCTATGGCTATGACAACTGGTTGCGAGGCGCCGTGGGCTACAGTGGTTTTGATGGCAAGGTCGGCGGCGAGAGCAAGAGGTTCGCCCAAGGCAGCTACCGTTTTTCCGCAGATGGAGCGAAGCTGGAGTTCCTCCATCAGTTTAGCAACAACACCTGGGGTCAGAGCGCCAACGCCGCTGGCGATGATTTTGGCGGCACCGCTAATGGCGCCCCGATCTTCTATGGAGGTATTCCCAATACCGTGATTCCGAAGGGAGCACGTACGATGACGGCCAAGAAGATTAATTTGGTCGGTGAGGCCCACACGATTACGCCGAACTTCCGGCAAGTCGACGTCATGGGCGGTTATACGGCCGCCGCGTGTTCCAATTTCATCTACTCCGCCCAACTGCCTGAACGTCTGCAGGGTAAGGCCATGGTCTGCGAGCCGACGATGAAAATCGTGGCGCTCATGGACGTGCAGGCCGAGGGGGCGGGCTACGTCGCCAAGGATGGCTTCAATCTGCTCGCCAGCTCCGATGAGTGGCTTTCCCCGGTCTGTGCTGCGGTCGGTCCCGACGGTGCGGTCTGGGTGGCAGACTGGCAGAACTTCATTATTCAACACAATCCTACGCCGAGCATGATTCGGGGCGGTTACGATGCGAAGACCGGTGTCGGCGGAGCTCACGAGAATGCGCTGCGCGATCATAGTCGAGGTCGAATCTATCGTGTCGTTTCCAAATCTAAGCCAGTGGTTTCGGCTGCGCTCGGTTCTGCCGATGCCGAGTTGCTCGCGGCTTTGTCAGGATCGACGCAGTATGGCCGCCTCCGCGCCCAGCAGGCAATCGTCGAGGGCCGCAAGGTCGGCTTGGTCGCGGAACTTACGAGGGTGGTATTGGCCGATAATTCCGGCGTCACCGCTATTCATGCCCTCTGGGCGCTCCAGGGGCTGGGCCGTTTGGATGCCGAAACCCATCAGAAGGCCCTGCTGTCGAAAGATGATGTCTTACGTCGAAATGCGATTCGTGCGCTCGGTGAGGATGCGGCCTCCCAGAAGTTATTTTTCGGCGCGGGGGTCGTCGCCGATAAGAATCCCGTCACGCGTCTGGCTGCGCTCGTCAAACTGGCTGACTTTCCCACCACGCCCGAGGTGCAGACCCTCGTGCGTCAGCTCGCCGCCGATCCCATCATTAAGGCCGACGAATGGCTCAACGAGGCTGCTCGCCTACTCGCCAAGAAGCACAAGACAGCCAGTTACGTCGAAGGCCCCAATCTCTTGCCCAATCCTGGCTTCGAGGAATTGTCCGCAGACAAGAAACTGCCTGCGGGTTGGAAGCGACGTGACTATGGCGGCAATAACAAGCCAGGCAACAAGACCGTCACGTGGGCAATCGTCACCGACCCTGCGCTTATCCATTCCGGTAAGAACGCGGTGCGCGCCATCGCACGAGGCGACGACGACACGAGCCTCTTTGCCGACGTCGAGCTGAAGCCGAATACCGAGTATCGCCTGAGTGCGTGGATCAAGACCCACGCGATGCGCGGCAAGGCTAGCCTTAATGATCATATTGGCCGCGCCGAGACCGACAAGGTCATCGCCCGTGAGTCCGACTGGGTTGAGGTCGACACAGTCTTCAACAGCGGTAGCCGCACCAAGGCGAGTATCAACCTGCTGCAGGTGGCGTCGGGCGGGGATGCGACGTTCGATGACGTCAAACTGTGTGAGCTGACGCTGGTGGGCGAGGCTCCGGTGACCGCTGGCGTGGCCGAACGCGGTGAGCAGATTTTCCTCAAGCATCCGGTCGCCGCCTGTGTGAATTGCCACATGGTGAAAGGGAAGGGTAGTGCCATCGGGCCCGCGCTGGACGGCATCGCGACCCGTGCCACGCCCGCGTATATCCAGGAATCTCTGCTCGAACCGAATAAGGTGCTCGCGAAGGGCTTTGAGCAGCTCGGCGTTTCGCCGATGCCTCCCATGGGATTGATTCTCAAGCCGCAAGAAATTGAGGACGTGAAGGCGTTCCTGCAGACGCTGAAGTGACATTTGTGCGAGTTGACCCAATCTGATTGATTCGGAGCCATCCGAGTCTATCCCCTCCGTCATGTCCGAAGTTAAACTGAAACAGTCCCTGCACCCCGCCTTGGTTCTGGTGGGTTTGCTGACCGTCACCGGTCTGACGGGGGCTGTGCTTTACAATGGTATTCCCGGGACGGAATTTCACGGCATGCAGACGGGGATTTTCTTTCCCATGCAGGTGGCTTTCGCGGACGCCCGTTTCATGGACAATCGGATTGTCTGCAAGAGCTCCGAGGTCACGGCCGAAGTGCACAAGGCCTTGCTTAAGATTAAGCCGGATTATCCGGTGGGGCTAGCAGCGGTGGAGTTGGAGAATTATCCTTCCGGCTATAAGTTCCGGGTCAGTTACGCGACTTTCTATGGCCAGCGGATCGACCTTCAGGCGGAGAAATATTTCCGCCGCGGCGCACGGATTGGCGACCCGGTGATCGACGCCGAACTCAAATCCCGGGATGATGCCTTCGAGAAGGCTATCCGCGAGACGATCGAGGCCTACTTCAAGGCGAAGGGTGCGCAGTAGGGCTCCCGTTTAGGCGGCTTTCTTGGCGGCCTCGGCGGGCTTGGCTTCCTTGATGCGGATTTCCTTGGTCGGCGTCCGCGCTTTCAGCATGTCTTCGGCGTCGGCTTGTCGCCCGGCTTTGATTGACCAGACGGTCACGTTATCGATTTCCATGTGGCCCGCTTCTAGCCCGCCCAGCATGACCGCGTGGAGTTCGCTCTTATAGCTCGGGTGCTTGCCGTAGAATGACGGGCCGTCCTGGAATTGAACGAAGACTTCATCCGCGCGGCGTTCCACCATTACCGTATACCATTTGCCGTTCTCGAGTTTGTAATCCTTGGCGACATCGAGCTGCAGGGAATCGCCGTCGGCGAGCAGCATCGCACCGTTCGGCCCCCAGGTCACGCGGGCGATATGGTGGCCGATTTCGATGAAGGGCGCCACGGACTTCCGTTCACCGGCGATGAACGCCTTCCCGTCGACCAGTCGGAAGGAGAATTGCAGGATATATTCGGCCGGCGTCTTGGTGAGCACGATGCGGGGGTGCACTCCCTTGTGGGTGTCATGGGCGGCTTGATATTCCGCGGTGGAGGCCTCGCCCCTAAGCACGCCGTCGGCGACCTTCCAGCGCGTGCCCTGGTTCGGATTCCAAGCGCCCACCGTCGGGGATTTCGCCGCGACGGCCTTCAGTTCACGCGGCTGGCTGAAATCATCGGCGAAGACCGGCTGATCCGCGATGAGCAGCCGCGGTTTCAGGTCCGCGGCGAAGACGGCGAAGGGGAGGAGGGCCAGGAACAGTGGGCGCATAGGTTTATATTGTTAATACACCGCGGCGGCCCCGGGGTTGCCGGCGCATGCAGAAAAGCCCCGGATTTCTCCGGGGCTCCTGCAAAGTGGGGTGATTGAGGGGACTTGAACCCCCGACCCCTGGTACCACAAACCAGTGCTCTAACCAACTGAGCTACAACCACCGTGCGTTCCTTCTTTAGCGGAAGGAAGACCTATGCAGGGAATCCCGCGGGGATTGTCAAACCCGGACCCGAAAGCGTCGAAAAGCCCCGCCGGGCCGAACCTTGCCACCTTTCCGGAGTTTGCCTTCCTTTATCCTTTCCCTTTGCCCCTGCGTAACGCTTTCTAACCTCATATTATGTCTACGTTTTCAGAACTCGGTCTGCCCGAGCCAGTCCTGCGCTCCTTGGCCGAACACGGCTATGTGACCCCGACCCCGATTCAGGCTCAGGCGATTCCCGCCATCATGGCCCGGAGGGATCTCATCGGCGCGGCCCAGACTGGCACCGGCAAGACCGCCGCCTTCGCTCTCCCGACGCTTGCGCTCCTCGGACCCGCCGCCGGCAAGCCGCGCTGCCTCGTCCTCGTCCCGACGCGCGAGCTCGCGGTGCAGGTCGACGAAAATTTCCAGAAATACGGCAAGCACTTCGGTACCCGCACCGCGCTCCTTTATGGCGGCGTGGGTTACGGCGCCCAAGTGAAGGCTCTCGAGGAGGGGGTCGATGTCGTTATCGCCACCCCGGGTCGTCTGCTGGATCTGCATGAGCAGAAAATCCTGGACCTGAAATCCATCCAGATGCTGATCATGGACGAAGTGGACCGCATGCTCGATATGGGTTTCATTGAAGACGTCACCCGCATCGTCAACTATTGCCCGAAGGATCGTCAGACGCTCCTTTTCTCCGCTACGATTTCCGATGCCATTGGCCGCATCGCAGGCTGGGCTCTCCGCGATCCCGTCACGGTCGACGTCCGTACCGGTCTGGGCGCCGCCGACACGGTCGAGCACGCAATCTACCCCGTCGATATTTTCCAGAAATATGACCTCCTCCTGGCCCTGCTGAACAAGAGCGGCTATAAGTCGGTCATCGTCTTCACCCGCACCAAGCGCGATGCCGACCGCATTGCCGAATGGATCGAGGGCCACGGCACCCCGGTCGCCACGATGCACGCCGACCGCACGCAGACCGAGCGTGCCGCCGCTCTCGCGGGCTTCAAATCCGGCAAGTTCTCCATCATGGTGGCGACCGATATCGCCTCGCGCGGTCTCGATATCCGCGGGGTCACGCACGTCATTAATTACAATGTGCCTGAGCACGCCGAAGACTACGTCCACCGCATCGGCCGCACCGGCCGTGCTTCCGCCGAAGGCGAGGCCTTCACGCTCTTCTCGCCCGATGAGATGCATCACCTGCAACAGATCGAGCAGCTCCTGGGCCGCGGCATCGAACGCCGTAAACTCGAGGACTTCCGTTATTATTCCGAACCTCAGCTGACGCCCGGCAGCGCCAAGGCCGCCGCGGTCTCGCGTAAGCGCAATCGTTGATCGTGACGACGCCCGCGGCCGAGCCCCCGATGCGCCGAGCGCTGGAGCTCGCCCGACAGGCGTGGGGTCGCACGCACCCGAACCCGATGGTCGGGGCGGTAATCACCGAGGGTGGGGTCGTCGTGGCCGAAGGTTTTCATGCCCAGGTCGGCGAGCCGCACGCTGAGGTGATGGCTTTCCGCGCGTTGGGCCGCCGGCCCGCCGCCGATGCAGTCCTGCATGTCACGCTCGAGCCTTGCTGCACGCATGGGCGCACGCCTCCGTGCGTCGATGCGATCCTGGCCGCAGGGATTCGCACCGTGGTCGTAGGTGCTACGGATCCGAATCCGACCCATGCAGGCAAGGGCCTTGCGATGCTCCGCGCTAAAGGCGTGGCCGTCGTCGAGGGCGTACTCCGGGAGGAATGCGAGCAACTGAACCTAATCTTTAATCATTGGATCACCACTGGTTCGCCTTTGCTGGCGCTCAAGATCGCGACGACCCTTGATGGTAAGTTGGTCTTGTCCCCGGGCGAGGGCAGGGCGGTCACCGGTGCAGAGGCGCATGCCGACGTGCATCGTCTCCGTCGTCTCTTCCCGGCCGTCGCCGTGAGCGCCGACACCGCCCTCGCTGATAATCCTCGCCTAACCGCCCGCAATACCGGCGCCGAATCTTGCGGCCTGCGCTTCGTCCTCGATCGCCACTTCAAGACCGCTGGCCGCTCCGGCCTGAATCTCTTTCAGGATCATTACCGCGAGCGCACCATCGTCGTAGGGCTGGGGTCTTCCGCCAAGAAAGCCGACCTGAGCTGGTACGAGGCCGAGGGCATCAAGGTCTGGTCCTTGGTCGGCGACGAAGAATCCTTCCTTGAGGTCTGGGCGGAGCGTTGCTCCCAAGAGAAAGTCACCGGCGTTCTGATTGAGGCCGGTCCGCGTCTGGCGGCATCTCTGCTGGGCGCCAGGTCTGTGCATTATCTCCTGGCCTATGTCGCGCCCCGGACAGGCGACTCCGCGTCGCCGGTCTGGCATGAGGGGGTGGATCTTGCCGGCTGGGCGATGCGGACCTCTATTATGGGGCAGGACGCCCTTTTTCAGGGATTCTTAGGGTAGGTGGCCTTAGGGCTTCAAAATGTTCTATAGGGCAAAATATGCCGATTCCTGTGCTCGAAGGCAGGTGGGGCCAGGTCTTTTTGTCACGAATGGGTCCGCCTGTAGGTTTTGGCTCGCCTTTTCAAGAAAAACTTACATCACAGCGAGTCCGCCTCCCTGCCTAAAGCAGAATGGCCCTAACCTTCTAAATCCTAACTACTTATGACAGAGAAAATCTTGGACCACAAGCGTAAGGAGAAGCCCTCCTTCACCTCTCTCATCGAGAAGAAGCGGGATGGCGGAGAGTTCACCGCCGACGAGATCCGTCATATCATCGACTCGGTGATGGATGCCGAGATGCCAGAAGCCCAGCAGGCTGCTCTGGCCATGGCGATTTACTTCAAGCAGATGTCCGCCCAGGAAACCGCGATGCTCGCCGAAGAGCTCCGTCTCTCTGGCGACGTCATCGACCTCGACCGTCTCACCCAGCCCAAGATTGCCAAGGTCTCGACCGGCGGCGTAGGCGACAAGACTTCCATGGTGCTCGGCCCCCTTGGCGCCGCCGCCGGTGTCATCATGCCCGGCATGAACGGCAAGGACGAAGAATTCTGCATCTCGACCGTCGAGAAGCTCAGCTCGATCCCGGGCTTCAAGGGCAAGGCCACGATGGACCAGTTCCGCCAGCAGCTCGAGCGCGTGGGTTGCGCCGTCACCGAGCAGTGCAGTGAAATCGCTCCGGCGGATGACATCCTCTACAAGCTCCGCCAGAAGACGGGCACGATCCCGTCTCTCCCGCTCATCACGGGCAGTATCCTCTCCAAGAAACTCGCTGAAGGCTGCGAAGGCTTGGTGATCGACGTGAAGTGGGGCAACGGTTCCTTCATCCGCGATCTCGAGCAGGCTAAGCAGCTCGCCCGCATCGTCACCCGCGTCGCCCGCTCGCTTAACCGCAAGTGTGTCGCCCTCGTGACCGACATCAACCAGCCCCTCGGCGACTCCGTTGGCACGGGCCTCGAAGTCCTCGAAGCCGTCCGCCTCCTGAAGGGCGAAGGCCCCGAAGACCTTCAGGACCTCGTCCTCAAGCTGGGCATGGAAGTAGTTCGCCTCGCTGGCGTCGCCGGTTCGACCCTTTCCGCCAAACAGACCGTCGAGAAGCACCTCAAGGACGGTTCCGCTCTCGAGAAGTTTAAGGCGATGGTTCGCGCCCAAGGTGGCAAGACCGACTGGATCGATGATCCTTCGAAATTCCCCAAGGCGAAGTTCATCCGCAAGCTGCCCGCCCCGAAGCGTGGCTACGTGCACACCATCGACGCCGGCAAAATCGCCCAGGGCGTCCGCCTCCTCGCTACCCTCAAGGATGGCACGCTCGACCCATCGGTCGGCGTCACCGAAATCCGCAAGGTCGGCACGCAGGTCAAGCAGGGCGAGCCACTGATCATGATTCATTACAACGACGAGGCCAAGGTCGACGCCGCGCTCCCGTACTTCCGCGACGCCTACCGCCTCGCTCCTAAGCGCCCGAACATGCCCCCGCTCGTCGTCGAGCGCGTGGCCTAAGTCGGCCCGCCAGGAAAGAACAGAGCTGCGGAGAAATCCGCGGCTTTTTTATTGCCCTAAGTCGAGGACTTTTATGCTCAGGGAAATGACCCAACCTGAGACGCTTTGCCGTTATCGTACGGTCCTTGTTACCATTGGTTGGACGAGCTTCGGGGTCTTCTTGATCGGAGCCGGTGCCGGCAATGTCTGGGCTTCGGCCATCGCGGTGGTCGCCCTTTGCGCGATGGGCTATGGAATCGCCCGGCTGATCGCTCCTACGGAGTAACTCAGCCTTCACCGGCTGGCGTGCCGTCGGACTTCAGGATGAGGATGAGTTTCTTGCCATCCTTGCCCGTAATTTCTACTTCCACTTCGAGAGCGGTCGGCAGCTTGCGTACGCCCGTCGGGCCTGAAATTTTGACGCAGCCGTGGGCCTTGAGGAACTGATCGGCCTCGGTGCCATTCTCCAGCATCACGAGTCGTCCTAGCAGGGCTTTGCCGTCGGCCTGGCCGGCTTCGAGCTTCGCCGTGCGGTCGCGGAAGTGATCGTCCAGCTGCGCCCAGGTCACGACGTCTCCCGCGCTGAAGCCGCGATTGCCAGAACTGTGCACCGCGCTTAGCTCCGCCGGCGTCCCGCGCAGCGTCACCGCCTCAGGCTTGCAGCCGACGAGCATAAGCACTGCGAGCAGCGGGAAGTGGGAGATTCGCATTTTCAGTCCCCCTCGGTAGGCCGACTATCGGGCAAGGAACGCCGGTAGGAGTGCGGGCGGAAGTTCTTTGAGCATCGTGCCCATGCCTTTATGGTGGGCGGTCACGACGACTACGAGGTCGGCCTCGGGGAACATGAAGATGAACTGGCCGCCGGCACCGCGACCTTCCACGGCGTGGTAGGACTTGTCGCCGATCTTGAAGTCATCGGTCCACCAGAAGTAGCCGTAACCGTTGGTGGCGGAATTCTCGTTGATGCGCGAAGTGGCCTTGGCCACGTACTCGGCGGGGATGAGCTGTTCGCCGTGCCACTTACCTTGATCAAGGACGAGTAGGCCCCATTTGACCATGTCGCGCGAAAGGACGCCCGCGCCGGCGGCCGATTTAGGCTGTCCGCTGACGGTGTCCGTCTCCCAGTTGTAATTCGTTATGCCGAGCTTACCGAAGAGCTCCTTACGGATAAATTCCTCGGCGGAGCCCGGTACGCTGGCCTGTACGACCTGCATCGCCATGCAAGGATCGGAGGACTGGTACTTGAAGGTGCGCGGCGCGGCGGGAATCGGCGCGCTATGCTGAAAGTAAGCCTGTATCTGGCCTTGGCCTTTTAAGGCGGCAGGATTCTTGACGAGTGCGCCGACCTTGGCGTCGTCGACCCTGATGCCCGACTTCATGTTCATCGCTTGGGCCAAGGTGACGTCCTTGGCGCCATCGACGAACTTCGCGGGCTGCAGTTCGTTGAGGAACGTCCAGACTGGACGATCAAGGTCCGACATCTTCAGGTGGCCAAGCTGGATTGCGCGTCCCACGGCCATCGCCGTGTAGGACTTCGTGATCGACATCTGATAGTGCGGATAATTCTGGCGGCCGCGGCGGTAATAGGACTCGAAGAGTAGCTGGCCGTGGTGGGCGACGAGGAGGCTGTCGATTTCGCCGTGCTTACCGTCCGCGATTTCATGGGCAAACTTCAGGACGGCGTCCTTCTGTGCTCCCTGAAGTTCTCCGACGGTAAGGCCATCCTTCAGTTCCTGCGGCTTACTCGTGAGGAAGGGTTTCTCGAGGTCAGGCAGTTTGGCTTCCAGGGCGTAGGAGACCGCGGCGGCGTTCAGACCGGGTACCTCGGGGGCGAGGCCGTTGCTGGGTTCGGCCAACAGGGCCGAGGCCGAGAGGAATAACAGGACTCCAGGTTTCATTTATAAGATAGGTCGCTCAGCGGCCGAGAGTGGTCTTTAGGAATTGCTCCATCTCGGCCCAGGAGGCTTTGTCGGCCTCGGCATTATAAGCGGCACCCTTGGAGTTGTCGTTGCCGGCGGCCTTGTGCGTGAAGCTGTGGACGGCGCCGGGATACTTGATGAGTTTGTAGTCAACGCCCGAGGCCTTCATCTCGGCTTCGAAGGCGGCGACATCCTTGGCCGGGACGTAGGGATCGTCGGCACCATGGAGCGCGAGGACCTTGGACTTGATGTTCTTGCCGTCGGCCGGGGTCGGAGAATCGAGACCGCCGTGGAAGCTGACGACACCTTTGATGGCGGCGCCGCTGCGGGCGAGTTCGATGACGCTCGTGCCGCCGAAGCAGTAGCCGGTCGCGGCGATCTTCGAGGCATCGGTGCGGGTGTCATGGCTCAGGACGTCGAGCGCGGCGTTGACACGAGCGCGAAGCAGGGCGCGGTCGCTCTTGTACTTGCCGGCTTCCTTGCCGGCGGCCGGAGGCTGCGGGCGGATGCCCTTGCCGTAGATGTCGGCGACGAGGACGTTGTAGCCGAGGGCGGCGAGCTTGCGGGCGGCTTCCTTCTCGTGGTCACTGATGCCCGTCCACTGGTGGACCACGAGCACTCCAGGACGCTGGCCGCTCACGGCGTCGTCATAGGCCTGCCAGCCTTCGCAGAGGACATCGCCGGATTTATATTCGAGGGGCTTCTCGACGATGGCCGCGGACAGCGAAGCGAAGGAGCTTAGGAAGGCTATGAGGGAGGGCAGGAGGGCTTTCATGCCTGCTAACCTAGGAAGCCCGTCAGGCGGCGCAAGCGCCTACGAACGCTTAGGCCAGGCCGCGCTTGGTCGCCGCCGCGAAGTCCACGAAGGCCTTGGCGACCCGGCCTGAGGCCTCGGGCAGCGCACGTGCCTTCTCGAGGGCCTGTGAAGTATTGAGCCCGTCGCGGTAGAAGAGGCGGTGCATCAGCTTGGCCGTGGCGATCTCTTCGTCGGTGAAGCCCGAACGCTTCAGGCCGACGGCGTTGATCATCTTGGTCTCGCACGGGTTGCCGTCAGCGATGACGAAAGGCGGGACGTCCTGGACGCACTTCGAGCACGCCGCGACCATGGCGTGGTCACCGATGCGGCAGAACTGGTGGATGCCGGCGTTCCAGCCGATATTCACGTGGTCACCGACATGCACGTGCCCGGCGACGGCGGAGTGGCTGGAGATGACGAGGTGGTTACCGATCACGCAGTCATGCGCGATGTGCGAATAGGCCAGCAGCACGTTGTCGTCGCCGAGGATGGTCCATTCGCCTTCCTGGGTCCCGCGGTGGACGCTGACGTACTCGCGGAAGGTATTGCGGGCGCCGACCTTGAGGCCGGGCTTGCCAGGTTTAGCCTTCAGGTCCTGCGTACGGCCGCCGATAAAGGCGTATGGGAAGATCTCGCACTGGGGGCCGAGTTGCGTGAAGCCTTCGACTGTCGAGTGGTGGTGAAGGATGCAACCATCGCCGAGGGTGACGTCGGCGCCTACGAAAGCATAAGCGCCCACGATGACATCTTGGCCAAGTTTGGCGCCAGGTTCGATGATCGCCGTCGGGTGAAGCTGTGTGGCCATCCGCTGATTACGCCTCCGCGCCGGAGTCGGTGATGGTGAAGAGTAGGTCGGCCGAGGAGACGGTCTCGCCGTTGACGAGGCATTCGCACTCCGCGGCGGCGATGCGGCCGCGCACCTTGGTGAGCTTGGCGCGGATTTCGAGGGTGTCGCCTGGGGTGACGGCCTTACGGAACTTCACTTTGTCCGCGCTCATGAAGAATACTACCTTCGGGGCTTCGTCGGCGGCCCCGCGGCGCAGCATGATGAGGCCGGCAGCTTGCGCCATCGCTTCAATCTGCAGCACGCCCGGCATCACCGGCTGGCCGGGGAAGTGGCCTTGGAAGTAGGGCTCATTGATCGTGACGTTCTTAATGGCGACCAAGGAGTCCTCGGTTAGTTCCACCACGCGATCGACCATCACGAAAGGATAGCGATGCGGCAGGGCGTTGAGAATCTGGCGAATGTCGAGGGCGGAGCCCATCGGCGCCTTGGGAGCTTCGATTTTAGCTGTGGCCGCCGCGACTTTGGCCTTGGGAGCCTTGAATTCCTGCCACTGCTTGCGGACGGCCGCGGCCAAGCGGGCGTTGAGCGCGTGGCCGGGTCGGACCGCGATGATGTGGGCTTTGAGGCGGATGCCCGACAGTACGATATCGCCGACGATATCGAGGATTTTGTGGCGGACGAGTTCGTCCTTGAAGCGTAGGGGCTCTTTGCTGACGACCTTATCTCCCTTGAGGATGATGGCCGAATCGAGCGAGCCACCTTGGATGAGGCCCTTCTTCAGGAGCTCCTCGATGTCTTCGTAGATCGTGAACGTGCGGGCCGGCGCGATCTGGGCTTCGTAGGTTTCCGGGTCGATGTCGATTGTGAGATGCTGCGTATGGATGCCGCGGTCATCGGCCGACGTGCAGGTGATACGCAGTCCGTCGAAGGGTAGGGCGATAATCGAGCGGCTGCCTTCGTTGATCGTGATCGGATGCGTCAGCGTGAAAACTTCGCGGGGTTCCGCTTGCTCCACGATGCCGCACTGGTGGATGAGCGTCGTGAATGGGCGGGCGGAGCCGTCGACGATGGGCGGCTCGGATGCGTCGAGTTCGATGATGGCATTATCGACCGCCATGCCGCTGAGGGCGGAGAGTACATGCTCGATCGTGTGCAGCTTCACCGCATCGGAGGAAACTGTCGTCTTTCGCTCGAGTTCGGTGATCATTTCCGAGACCGGACGGACCTCGGGTTTGCCAAAGAGGTCGATACGGCGGAAGACCAGCCCGGTGTTGGGCGCGCCCGGTTTCAGGGTGAGGGTGACCTCCTGGCCAGTGTGCAGGGCCTTGCCTTTGACGGAGGCTTCTTTGCCGAGGGTGCGCTGTTTCATGCCTTTCACATAGTTATTCACACCCCCATCCCTCTGTAAAGGCCTACTTTCGAGGGGTTTGGGGCAGAATTCACGGTGGAGGGCTAGGGGGTGGGATAGGTGCGTTTTAGGGCTCGGGCCGGGGCTTCGGCTTGGGCTAGGAAGGAACGCGGCGGATGGGCTGCAAGATGAGGCCAACAAGGAACAACGAACGATGTACGACGGAGTGCGTGTAGTATGCAAAGGGTGACTTCATCGCTGTGAACAACGCATCTTCCTAGTCCAAGCCCTAGCCCTGTTTATATCCCCCGCGTGAACTTTGTTCGCATGCTCACTTGTTCACACGGGGCTGCGGTTCCTTGACAGTTCGAGGCGCCGGGCAAATCGTCCGCACGTGCTGCTGGTCATCGATAACTACGATTCGTTCACCTATAACCTGGTCCAATACTTTGGTCAATTGGGCGTGGAGCAGAAGGTGTACCGCAACGATCAGATCACGGTCGAGGAAGCGCTCGCGTTGAATCCTGACCGCGTGATGATTTCGCCCGGCCCGTGCTCGCCCGCCGAAGCTGGCGTCTCGTGCGCGATGATCAAGGCCTTCGCCGGTAAGAAGCCGATTCTCGGCGTATGCCTTGGTCACCAGGCCATCGGCCATGTCTTCGGAGGCAACGTCATCCGCGCCCCGCATCTGATGCACGGTAAGACTTCGCCGGTGTTTCATAATAACACGGATGTCTTCAAGGGCCTGCCTTCGCCGTTCGCCGCGACCCGCTACCATTCGCTGGTCGTCGAGCGCTCCACTTTCCCCGCTGCCCTCGAGGTGACGGCCTGGACCGAAGACGGTCTCGTGATGGGCCTGCGCCATCGCGAACTCCCGATCTGGGGCGTCCAGTTCCATCCGGAGTCTTTCGCCACCGAGCACGGCCTCCAGCTCCTGGGGAACTTCCTCAAGCTCTGAGCGATGTTCTGCCCCCGCTGCAATCACGAGGATACGAAGGTCCTGGAGACCCGCCTCGGCAAGGGTAACCATTCCATCCGCCGTCGCCGCGAGTGTCTCGCCTGCGCCCACCGTTTCAGCACCATCGAGGAAATTGTGCGTGAAGGCCTGGCGGTGGTGAAGCGCAATGGGGCGCGCGAGGAATTCGACATGGGCAAGATCGCCGCCGGCATCCGTAAGGCGACCGATAAGCGGCCGATCGAGGTCGAGCGGATCAATCTGCTGATTTCCGAGGTCGTCGAAGGTTTGCAGGCGAAGTTCGAGGACGAGGTTCCTTCCAGTGCCATCGGTGAGGAGATTATGGCGAAGCTGCAGGGGGTCGACCAGATCGCCTATGTACGTTATGCCAGCGTCTACCGCGAATTCCGAGATATCGAGGAGCTAGCCAAGGCCATCGAACAATTGCGCAAGGGAGGCAAAGCCAAGTGACGGCCGCGTTGCCCAAGTCCATCCGCCTGCGCACCCTTAATGCGCTGCTGGCCTCGATGGTCGGCACGGCCCCGCAGCTGCGTTCCGACGTCGACGCCGTCCTGCGCGTTTTCGAGGCCGATGATGAGACCGATCCGCGTCTTAATGCCACTGACCTCGCCGCCGCGGCCGCCCAGATTTTCCGCCTGCTTTCGCCCGACCGTCCCGTGCCCACCGTGGCCGTGCTCGACCATCGCGCCGATCCTTTCGATGCCCTCTGGGCCAACGAACGCGTTGAAGCCGCCCTGGCCACGACCGGCGAAGCCGCTGACGTGCTCTTCTGGGTCGTCGGCCTGCAAGACCAGTATCTCGCCGGCACCCGCGCCCGTTCGACCCGCTGGCGTACCGCCTACGATGAGGCGGTCGATACGGTGCAAGGTCTCGTCGCCCGTCAGGCCGGCCGTCGCCGCGTGACGGTCGTCGTGCTATAATTTACTTATGAGCGCCCCCAAGACGCTGTTCCAGAAGATCGCCGATAAGGAAGTCTCCGCCCGGCTGGTCCACGAGGACGCCCTCTGCGTGGCCTTTCATGACATCTCCCCGCAGGCCCCGGTGCACGTCCTGATCGTGCCGCGGAAGCCCATCCCGCGCGTGGCGGAGGCCACGGCGGAGGATCAGGCGATACTTGGACATCTTCTGCTGGTCGCGGGTCAACTTTCGCGTGAACTTGGCTTGGGCAAAGGTTTCCGGGTCGTGATCAACAACGGTCCCGACGGCGGCGAGACGGTGCCGCACCTCCATGTGCATCTGCTGGGTGGACGCGCCCTGGGTTGGCCACCAGGCTGAGTCCATGAGCGTGCCCGAACCGTGCCTCGTCCTCGACGGCTCCGCCCGCGCCGGCGTCCGGGCGGGCGTACTGCAGGGCGGGCGCTGGAGCGGGCAGGGTGTTTCGGCCGACGGCGCGCTGGAGTCGCTCTTTCCTTGTGTCGAGGGGGCGCTGGCTCAGGCCGGCCTGACGCTGGCTGACATCAAATCTTTTGCCCTCAGTGTGGGCCCTGGTTCGGTGCTGGGTATCCGCATCGCCGCGTTGAGTGTCCGCGGATGGTGCGCTTTGACGCCGCGCCCGATTTTTGTCTGGGAGTCGCTGGCGGCGCTGGCGCACGCCGCACTTTCAGCCGGTGAGCATGGGCCGTTTCTGGTGGCGACGGAATCACGATTGAAGCGCTGGCATGCGCTGGAAGTCGGGAGTGACGGCGCGCTCGGCGTGCCCTTCGAAGCGGAAGCCACGCAGCTCAACTCCTCTGGCCTGAGAGTCATCTCGGCTAGTGATGCCGCCGTGAACGCGCTGACGTCCGTCGTGATGGTGCCGGCCCCGTGGGCTACGTTGCCTCTTAATTTTCAACAACCTGGGTTCCTGCGCGCCGAAGGCCGCCCCGACGCGCTCAACGTCGCCAATGATTTCGCCACTTGGTCCGGTGAACGCCACCGCGGCACCGTATGAGCGCCTCCTCCAATAGTTTCGCCGCCCGGGCTTGGGTGGAGATCGATCTGCCCGCCATCGATCGTAATGTTGGTCGCATCAAGCAATCGCTGCCGCCCCAGGTACGCTATGTCGCCGTCGTGAAAGCCAATGCCTACGGACACGGGATGCCCGAGGTCGCCACGCGCCTGCTGCAGGCCGGGGTGGATTGTTTCGCCGTCGCCAATGTCGCCGAAGCCGCCGTGCTGCGGGAGATGGGGCACGACGCGGATATCCTCCTGCTCAGCCCGACCCTGCCGGGAGAGTTGCCGCGAGCGCTCGCCCTCGAATTGGACATCACGCTCAATTCGCTGGCTGAAGCTCAGGCGCTCGCCGCCTTGGCGCGGGCTTTGCATCGCCAGGCGAAGGTGCACGTCAAGGTCGACACCGGTATGGGTCGTTCCGGGGTCTGGCATGCGCAGGCCGCCGAACTATTCGCCTTCGTGCAATCCGTGCCCGAGTTTGCATGGCGCGGCGTATACACCCACTTCTCCGATGCGGATACCGACGCCGGTTACACCGCAGATCAGCGGAAGATTTTCCTGGGATTGCTGGAATTGATTCCGGCCTCGCTGCGGGCAGGGTTGCTCATTCATGCGGACAACAGCGCCGGTCTGGAAAGTTTTTCAGCCAACGCTCCCTTTAACGCCGTGCGGGTGGGATTGATGCAGTATGGCCTGCCTCCTTCCGCTGGATCATTCCTGGCGAGTCTCCGCCCTGAGCCGGTGCTTTCCTTTCATGCGCGGGTCGTCCTGGTCAAAGACCTGCCTGCGGGGACTGCGGTGAGCTATAACCGCACTAAGACGCTTTCGCGTCCGACGCGCGTGGCGATCGTGGCGGTGGGTTACGGCGACGGTGTGCCGACGGCGGCGAGCAATCGTGGGCAGTTTCTCGTGCGCGGCCAGCGCTGTCCGATTCTCGGCCGGGTGACGATGGATCAGACCATCGTCGACGTGACGGATGTCCCTGAGGCTTCCGTGGGCGATATCGCCACGATTCTGGGCGGGCAGGGGGCGGACCGTATCACCGTGGCGGAATTCTGCGCCTGGTCTGATTGCATTCCTTGGGAGGCGCTTTGTACGCTCACCCAGCGGGTGCAGCGCGTCTACCGAACCGACCGTACTTAAGGGCCTTAGGCGGCCTTCTTCGGGTCGGTCTTGGGGGCTTCCTTGCCGTCCTTCTTTGAGTCGGCTTTACCGTCTTTCTTTTCGACCGGCGCAGCCGCCTTCTTTAAGAGGATTTCCAGCACGTCCGGTTCGGGGAATATGCCGCCATGGAGCATGTGTCCTTCGCGGTCAAAAATGAAAATGGACGGGTAGCTGTTGATTTCGACAGGGGCTTTGCAGCCGCTGTAGATGGAAAAGGTCACCCCGGCGGATTTGGTGAGGGCGGCGATTTCCTTGGGCGTGACGGGCTTCATCGAGCTGTTCGGACTATTTTCAATGCCGACCATGACGAGCGTGTCCTTGTATTCCTCCGCGATTTTTTGGAAAGATTTCAGGGCTTCGCCATTTCGGGATTTTTCGAACTCGTAAAGCCAGAAAATGTAGACTGCGCCTTTGTCTTTTTGGAGGGCGGCCGTGAGGCGCGGACCTGACATCGACTTGAACGGCGCGAATTCGCGGAGGTAATGCTTCTGCTCGGCAGCGAATGCCGAGATGACGGTAAAAGCGAGGAGCAGCAGGGTGCGCATGGGTAAGTGTTTAGATATTGTTATTATGCCTGCAAGTGAGTTTCACCGCCTTCGGATGGGGTCTTTTCTTTTTTCGGCTTATTTCCCCGCTAAATCTGTGCCGATTTCGCGGCGCAGGTCGCGAATGAGGCCAAAGGCGAGCAGGCAGGCGAAGCCGCCCATCTGCCAGAGGAGGCTGAACAACGGCGTGGTGGTGGGGTCGATGAAGAAGAACGGCAGGTACGGGGCGAAGCACCACAGGCCGGTGCTGATCGCATTTCCATCCATCGGCAAGCTGGGTCGGAAAAATGTCTGGAGGGCCCAGAGGGCGGCGGGAATGGCGAGCCAGTAGTGATCAGGTGCGACCAATGGGTTGAGCCAGTCCGTAATACTGCTGCCGATCACGGCCAGAAAAAGCACGGTACTAAGTATGCGAATCAGGGCCTCGCCGCTGGTCCGTTCGCGGGACGGCACCAGCTGTTCGCTGCCAAAACCGCTGCTCGTAGCCGGCGAGGAATCATTCCAGCCCAGACTCCAACCCAACCAATGCAAGATGAGTTTGGTCATCGGGGCGCTTACTCCGTGATGGTCTTGATGGCTTCCCTGAATTCGGCGTTACCTTTATTGGGCTGGCCGTTGTAGATGAGTTTGCCATCGCGGTTGAAGATGAGGCAGTGGCCGTCGCGCGGGACATCAAAGGGGGCGTGTTCAAGGCCGGCGATGATTGCGAAATCGAGTTTGAATTTCTTGGCGTATTCGCCGAAATCTTTCGGGGTCATTCCTTTGCCCCAGGCCGCGCCGACCACGGTCACCTTGGCGGAGCTCTTCTGGTGGAGTTCTTCGAACTCGGGCGTCCAGGCGGCGGCCCATGAGTTGCGGTTCGAGGAAATCGTGCCCATGCAGACGACGGCCACGGCCTTGCCCTTGAGCGTGGCTTCGGTGAGGTGCGGGCCGGCGAGATGCGCGCCGAGATTGAAGTCGCGCAGTTGGTAGTTCTTCGTACTCGGATCCGCGGCCCCCAGAAGGGTGAGGGTGGAGACCAAGGCGAACAGGAGTGGCTTGAGCATCGGGGTGTTCCCATCGTGTCCCTCGGCCGAACGCAGGCAAGCCTCCCGACTCAGGCCGAGCGTTTGATATCGCGCAAGATGCCGACGATGAAGGCGGCTCCGAACAGGCATAGGCTCAGCCAGGTGCTTTCAGGCATCTCCTAGCGGCTGATGGCGTAGGCGGCGTAAGGGGCCAGCGTCCATACGCCGACGTTGGTCGCGGTCCGGTCTCCCGGGATATCTTTGCGGTAAAGGGTCAACGCAAGCCACAGGAGCGGCAGGATGTTGAGCCAGTAAGATTCGGAAGCAGTGAATAGATCGTTTTGGGTGAGGTAAAGTTCAACCAAGATGACGAGCATCACCAAGAGGCCGGACCACGAAAGAATCTTCTCGGCCTGCGAGCGTTCGCGGGTGGGCGTGAGGTCATTGAATAGGCCAGGGCGACCTTTTACTACGTAGCTTATGATCGAGAAGGCGATGAGGTAAGGTAGGAAGCCGAATGTAGTCTCGACGACTTTCTTGATGATGAGGTCGCCCATGGTTTCCGCGGTCCGCTTACTTCTGGAATCCGAAATACTGGCTGGCGTTGCCGTAGCAGACGTCGGCAATCAGGCGTTCGTTCCAGTCCTGGCGGTCCGGGATGCGGCCCGACTCGACGTCCTGGCCGACGAGGTCGCACAGGATGCGGCGGAAGTATTCGTGGCGCGGATACGAGAGGAACGAGCGTGAGTCGGTGATCATGCCGATGAAGCGGCTGAGCAGCCCGAGGTCGGAGAGCGCATTCATCTGGTCGCGCATGCCGCGTTCCTGGTCGAGGAACCACCAGCCCGAGCCGTACTGGATCTTGCCCGGCGTGACGCCGTCCTGGAACGAGCCAGGTAGGCAGGCGAAGAGGGCGGTGTCGGCGGGGTTGAGGTTGTAGAGGATGGTCTTGCCGAGGGCGTTCTCGCCCGAGAGCGTGCCGAACCAGCGGATGAGGCCGGGGCCCTGGCGGAAGTCGCCGATGGTGTCGCAACCGGCGTCGGAGCCGAGGCGCTTGAGTAGGCCGAGGTTCGGGTCGCGGACGGCGCCGAGGTGGAGCTGGGTGGCCCAGCCCTTGGCGTGATTGAGGCGGCCGACGTGCAGCATGATGAAAGCCGTGAACTTCTCGGCTTCCTCGAGCGTGGCGGCCTTGCCGGCGATGGCGTTTTCCCAGATGGCCTTGGCTTCGGCTTCGGTGCAGGAGGCGTCGGGCAGGTAGTCGAGGCCATGGTCGGAGGCGCGGCAACCCGCCGCGGCGAAGTCGTCGTGACGCTGGTTGAGGCCGGCGATCAGGCCGGCGAAGGTGTCGGCGCCCTTGCCCGTAGCAGCGGCGAGGCGCTTGGCCCAGGCTTGCACGCGGTCAGGGGTGCGGACCTTCAGGCACGCGTCGGGGCGGTAGGTCGGGACGACCTTGGTGGCGAAACCGGACTTCGCGATTTGGTGGTGGAGGTCGAGCGAGTCAGCCGGGTCGTCGGTGGTGCCGACCACGCGAACCTTCATCAGCTTGAGGATGCCGCGGGCCGTGAGGTCGCCATGCTTCAGCTGGCGGTTGGCTTCGTCCCAGATTTTCTGGGCCGTGGCGCCTTCGAGGACGTTTTGGATGCCGAAGTGGCGGCGCAGCTCGAGGTGCGTCCAGTGGAAGAGGGGATTACGGAGCGTGGAGGGGACCGTCTCGGCCCAAGCCTGGAACTTCTCGCGCGACGTAGACTTGTCTCCAGTGATGAGGTCTTCGCTGATGCCGTTGGCACGCATCGCGCGCCACTTGTAGTGGTCGCCTGCGAGCCAGATGGCGGTGAGGTCTTCGAAACGACGGTCGTCGGCGATGTCCTTCGGGCTGAGGTGGCAGTGGTAATCGACGATCGGCTGGTCCTTCGCCACGCCGTGGTACAGCTGCTGGGCCGTGCCCGTCGAGAGGATGAAGTGATCGTCCATGAAGGCCATCGTCGTCGGTCTCGCTTAGATGGACATCGCGGCGAAGCCGCCGTCGACGACGATTTCCGCGCCGGTGACGAAGCTGCCGGCGTCGGAAGCGAGGAGCAGGGAGGCGCCGATGAGTTCCTTGGCTTCGCCGAAGCGGTTCATCGGAGTCTTGCCGAGGATCATCGCCACGCGCTCAGGGGTGAGCACCTTGCGGTTCTGTTCGGCCGGGAAGAAGCCCGGGACGAGCGTGTTGACGCGGACGCCCTTGGCGGCCCATTCACGGGCGAGGTTCTTCGAGAGGTTGTGCACCGCAGCCTTGGAGGCCGAGTAGGTGAAGACGCGGGAGAGCGGCAGGATGCCTGATTCCGAGCCTAGGTTGATGATCGAGCCCTTGCCGGCGGCGACCATCGCTTCGCCGAAGACCTGGCAGCCGAAGATGACGCCCTTGACGTTCACCGTGAGGATCTTGTCGATCTGCGCTTCGTCGATCTCGAGGAAGGGCGTGGGCGAGTTGACGCCGGCGCCGTTGACCAGGACGTCGACCTTGCCGTGCTTGGCGAGGATGCCGTCGCGCAGCTTGATGAGCTCGGCCTTGTTGGTGGCTTCACAGGAGATGAATTCGCCCGAGCCGCCGGCGGCCTTGATTTTGGCGAGGCGGGCGTCGGCCTTGGCGGGGTCGCGACCGACGAGGATCACGTGGGCGCCGGCGCCGGCGAAGCCTTCGGCCATAGCGCCACAGAGTTCACCGGTGCCGCCGATGACGACGGCTGTGCGGCCTTTGAGGGAGAAGAGATTGAGAGAGGACATGGGTCTAGAGTATCGAGTTTAGAGTATCGGGGAGGTGGGGGCTTAGCGGACGACGCGGGCGCCGCCGCCGGAGAGCTGCTTCTCGACTTCCTTACGGGTGACCATCGACGTGTCGCCAGGGGTCGTGGACGCCAGCGCGCCGTGGGCGGCACCGTAGTTCACGGCCTTCTGGGCGTCGTTGTGCTCGAGGAAACCAAAGACGAGGCCCGAGGCGAAGCTGTCGCCGCCGCCGACGCGGTCGAGGATCTCGAGCTCAGGGAACTGGATGCTGTCGTAGAACTTGCCGTCGTGCCAGCAGATGGCGCTCCAGTCGTTCTTCGTGGCGGTGATCACGCGACGCAGCGTGGTCGCGGCGACCTTGAAGTTCGGGAACTGCTTCACCGCTTCACCGATCATGTCCTTGAAGGCCTGGGTCTCGATGTGGGAGAGGCTATGATCTGCGCCCTTGACCTCGAAGCCGAGGGAGGCGGTGAAGTCTTCTTCGTTGCCGATCATCACGTCGACGTACTTGGCGATCTCACGGTTCACTTCCTGGGCCTTCTTGAGGCCGCCGATGGTCTTCCAGAGGGAAGGGCGGTAGTTAAGGTCGTAGGAGACGATGGTGCCGTGCTTCTTGGCGATCTTGACGGCCTCGATGGTGGCCTGCGCGGTGGTCTCGGAGAGGGCCGCGAAGATGCCGCCCGTGTGGAGCCAGCGGACACCGAGCTTTCCGAAGAGGTATTCCCAGTCGAAGTCGCCGGGCTTGATCTGCGAGGCGGCGGTGTTGCCGCGGTCCGGGACGCCGACGGCGCCTCGGATGCCGAAGCCGCGTTCGGTGAAGTTGAGGCCGTTGCGGACCGTGCGGCCGATGCCGTCGTCCTCGCGCCACTTGATGAAGTCGGTGTTCACGCCGCCCTGCATCACGAAGTCCTCGAGCAGGCGGCCGACCTCGTTGTCGACGAACGCCGTGCACACGGAGGTGCGCAGGTTGAAGCACTTGCGGAGCCCGCGGGCGACGTTGTATTCGCCGCCGCCTTCCCAGACCTGGAAGTGGCGCGTGGTACGCACGCGGCCTTCGCCCGGGTCGAGGCGGAGCATGATTTCACCGAGGGAGACTTGGTCGAAGGCGCATTCCTTCGCCGACTTGATCTGAAGAGCCATGGTTGTGAGGAAGGTTGGGTTTTAAGGTGAGGGTGCTTAGGCCGTGGGCAAGGTCGCGAGGTCGAACGGCTGGTGGCCGATGTGTTCCGCGACTTTGTTGAACTCTTCGATTTCAGCTTTGGAGAACAGCAGACCGCCGGCCTTTTCGCTGCGCGCGGCGGCGGCGGCTTCCAACTGGCCGGGGAGCATGCACTTCTCGTTGCCGTGGCCGAGGACGTCGGCGAGGACGGCCTTCACGTTCTCGGACTGGCTGCGGCCCTGGGCGAAGACGCCGGAGCTGATGGCCTCAGGGTGGATCACCTGGAAGAAGAAGGCGCAGGCCTGCTTCTCGCCGGGGACGTGCGTACGGCTGCGGATGGTCGGCAGGGAGCCGCCGATGAAGCCGGCGACGATCTCATTGATGAGCGAGAGTCCGTAGCCCTTGTGGGCACCAAAGGGGATGAGCGAGACGGCCTGATTTGGGTCGAGGGTGACCTTGCCGTCCTTGTCCACGGCGGCGTCCGGCGGGAGCATCTTGCCTTCGCGCTTGAGCACCTGGACGCGGCCCATGGCGATGACGGAGGTGGCCCAGTCGATCACGATCGGGAAGCCGACGGCGTCGGTGGTGGGGAAGCCCCACGAGTGCGGGTTGGTGCCGAGGGTCGGGTGCTTGCCCTGGAAAGGGACGACTTCGGAGAGCGTGGCGGTGCAATTCGTATAAGCGATATAACCGCGCTTGGCGGCTTCCATCACATAGCCGCCGCCCCAGAGGTAGTGGAAGGCGTTGTCGACCGAGACCGTGCCCACGCCGTACTTGTCGGCGAGCTCGATGCAGCGGTTGATGGCGTCGACGGCGACGGCCTGACCGAGCTTCTGATGCGCGTCCCAGACTTCGGCGGCTGCGAAGCGCGAAGCCTTCTTGGTGACGGTGGCGTTGGGCGTGCAGCCCGGGACCTTGGCGCCGGAGCCGAAGAGTTCGTCGAGGTGCAGCGCCTTCAGGGCGTTGTGCGTGCGGATGCCGTGGTGCGTGGCCATGCTGGCCATCTGGGCAGCCTGGGCTGATTCCTTGGCGCCGAAGCCGCGCTTGACGTAGGCGGCGGTGACAAGTGCCTCGTGGGCGGCGCGGGGGATGACGTAGAAGACTTCGCTCATGGGTAAGGTTTCAGGTGGGAGATTAGACGACCTTCTTCACCGGGACTTCCGGGTTGATCTGGGCGAGCGGCTTTTCGCCGTGCATCGCGCGGATGAGGTTCGTGACGGCGGCGACGGCCTGGCGCTGGACGCTCTCGGCGGTGCGGGAACCGATGTGCGGCGTGACGACGCAGTTCGGAAGCTTCGTGAGCGGGTGGTCGGCGCGAGGCGGCTCTTCATCGAGCACGTCGGTGCCGTAGCCGCCGACCTGGCCGGATTTTAGTGCAGCCGCAATGTCGTCGGTATGGACAATCTCGCCGCGGGCGCAATTGAGGATGAGCACGCCCTTTTTCATCTTGGCGATGTTCTCGGCGCGGATCAGGTCGCGCGTCTCGGGGGTCAGGTTGGTGTGTAGTGAGAGGTAGTCGGCGGCGGCGAAGACTTCGTCCATCGTGGCGGCGCGCTTTACGTCGTACTGGGCGGCGAACTTGTCGTCCCAATAGAGGTCGAAGCCGACGACCTTCATGCCGAAGGCGCGGGCACGGATGGCGACTTCTTTGCCTATGCGGCCCATGCCGATGATGCCGATTGTCTTATCGAGGAGCTCATGGCCCGTCTTGCGCTTCCAGCCGCCGGAGCGGGTGGAGTCCGTGTGGAAGTAGAAGTTCTTCTCCATGGCCAGCAGGAGGAGGAACGTGTGCTCGGCGACCGTGGTATGGTTGACGCCGGGGGTGAAGAGTAGGGGGATGCCCTTGGCCGTGAGGGTCTTCACGTCAATCTTGTCGACGCCGATGCCGTATTTCGAGACGACCTTGAGGCGGGGGAGGGCCTTCTCGATGACCGCGGCGGTGATCAGGTCGTCGCCGCAGATGTAGCCGTCGAACTCACCCATCAGCGCAAGCGTGTCGGCTTCGTTGAGCGGACCGCGGGCGGTGACGACTTCCCAGCCCGTTTCGGCCAGCAACTTATGGTGCTCGCCGGGGGTGTCTTGGAAGGAAGTGGTCGTGAGGAGGATGCGAGGCTTCTTCATGGGAATATGCTCATCGATTAGTGGCTTTAGGGCGGGGTTCCGTCAACAGGACTTCTGGGGTCGACTTACCCGAAAATCGGCGTTTGGTAGCAAACACCCCGAAATCATGTCGACCTCTGCCTCAAACACTGGAGCCCCTTCGCATCGATGGGTCATCCTAGCCCTGTTGTTCTTTGCCACGACGATTAATTATATCGATCGGCAGATTCTGGCCCTGCTTAAGCCGATGCTGGATGCGGAGCTCGGCTGGACTAACGAGCAGTATGGTTATGTGAATTCGGCGTTCCAGGCTGCCTATGCGTTTGGCTTGGTTGGCTTCGGTTGGTTTATCGACCGTTTTGGCGTCAAGATCGGTTACGCGGTTTCCATTTTTGCGTGGTCGGCGGCGGCGGCCTGCCATGCCTTCGTCGGATCCGTTTCCGGATTTCGCCTTGCCCGTATTGCGCTGGGCTTGGGTGAGGGAGGTAATTTTCCGGCGGCAATCAAGACTGTCGCCCAATGGTTCCCTCGTTCCGAGCGCGCCTTCGCTAATGCCTTGTTCAATTCCGGCACTAATATCGGTGCCCTCATCGCGCCCGCGATTATCCCGCTGATAGCGATTAATTACGGCTGGCGCTCTACGTTCGTCGTCGCCGGCGTGCTCGGTGTCATTTGGATCTTCTTCTGGATTCCGCTCTTCAAGGAGGCTCCGAAGCTTGATGACGAGGAAATCACCTCTACCCGCAAGGTGCCGTGGCTGAGTCTGCTCGGGAAGCGCCAGGCTTGGGCCTACATGGTGGCGAAGTTTCTCACGGACCCGGTCTGGTGGTTCTACCTGATCTGGCTCCCTGACTACTTCAAACGCGAGCAGCACCTCGATTTGAAGTCCTCCGCGCTCCCGCTCGTGGTCCTCTACGGTATCGTGACAGTGTTGAGCATCTTTGCCGGTTGGCTGGTCAAGAGGCTCGCCGAAAGCGGTCATGACATTGTCAAGGTTCGCAAGGTCTCGATGCTCATCTTCGCCCTCTGCTCGCTGCCGATCTTCTTCGTCCGCGGCCTCGGCATGTGGGAGGCGGTGCTTCTCATCGCTTTCGGCGCCTCGGCTCACCAAGCTTGGTCTGCAAGCCTCTACGCTACGATTTCCGACACCTTTCCAAAGGAGGCGGTGGCTTCTGTCTCCGGCCTTGGCGGTTTCGTCGGCTCCATCGGTGGCATGATCTTTCCGATTGTTGCCGGCCGTATCCTCGACGCCAACGTCAACGGCTACGCGATCCTCTTCGGCTTCTGCGCCTTCGCTTACGTGGTAGCCTTTGTGATTCACCACATCTTGGTGCCGAAGCTTGAGATGGCCGACGTCTAAGCGTCGCCTTATCGGAAAGATAAAAGGGCCCCGTGACGGGGCCCTTTTTGTTGGCGGCGTACGCGGAGCTTAGCCGGCGACGACGATGTTCACCAGCTTGCCTGGGACGACGATCTCCTTCACGACGGGCTTGCCGTCGGTGAACTTGAGCACGTCGGCGTTGGCCTTGGCCAGCGCGAGCAGGGCGTCCTTGGAGATGTCCTTGGCGACCTTGGCGGTGGCGCGGACCTTGCCGTTGACCTGGAAGATGACCTCGACGGTCGTCTCGATGAGTTTGGAGGCGTCGAGCTTGGGCCAGCCGGCCGCGGTGACGTTCTCCTTATGACCAAGGCGGGCCCAGATCTCCTCGCACACGTGCGGGGCGAATGGCGCGGCGAGGCGCACGAAGTCTTCGACGGTCGAGCGCCGCAGGGCAGGGGACTTCTCGGCGACGTTCATGAGGATCATCATCTGCGAGATGGCGGTGTTGAACTGCAGGGTCTCGATGTCCTTCTCGACCTTCTGGATGGTGCGGTGGAGCTCACGGACGAGCTCTTCGGATTCGGCGCCTTCAGCGCTGATCTTCGTCGAGACTTTGCCAGTGTTCTCGTCGACCGCCAGGCGCCAGAGGCGACGGAGAAAACGGGTGATGCCGATGATGCCGTCGGAATTCCAAGGCTTGGAGGCCTCGAGTGGCCCGAGGAACATCAGGTACATGCGGAGCGCGTCGGCGCCGTGGTCCTTGACGATGGAGTCGGGGTTCACGACGTTGCCGCGGCTCTTGGACATCTTCTCGCCGTCCTCGCCCATGATGAGGCCCTGGTGGAAGAGCTTCTTGAAGGGTTCGGCCGTCGGCAGGACGCCGATCTCGTAAAGGAAGCGATGCCAGAAGCGCGCGTACAGCAGGTGGAGCACGGCGTGCTCGGCACCGCCGATGTAGAAGTCGGGGCAGCCCCAGTATTCCAGGTCGGCCTTGGAGGCGAGGGCCTCGGCGTTCTTGGGGTCGATGTAGCGCAGGTAGTACCAGCAGGAGCCGGCCCACTGGGGCATCGTGTTGGTCTCGCGCGAGGCCTTGATCCAGAGCGGACCCGGCTGCGACTTGGACTGCGAGACGGTAGCGCCGGAAGCGACGTCATACCAGACCTCGGTCCACTCGGGTTCTTTCGAGAGCGGCGAGTCGCCGGTCGGAGAAGGCTGGTAGGATTTGACCTGGGGCAGGGTGAGTGGGAGCTGCTTGGAGGTCAGCGGCACGGCGCAGACTTCGACGCCGTTGAGCTGGCAGGTCACGGGTTCCTTCGGGAGGAACTCGCGCACTTCGGAGTCGGCCGGGATCTTGGCGTAGTCTTCGCGGGAGACCCAGAGGAGCGGGAAGGGCTCGCCCCAGTAGCGCTGGCGCGAGAAGAGCCAGTCGCGCAGCTTGAAGTTCACGGCGAGCTTGCCCTGGCCCTTGGACTCGAGGTCGGCGGTGATCTTCTTCTTTGTCTCGGTAGCGGACAGGCCGTCGAACGGGCCCGAGTTCACCATCGGGCCGTCTTCGGTCCAAGGCTTCTCGTTGACGTCGACCGCTTCCTTGGAGCCGACGACCTGGATGATCGGCAGCTTGAATTCCTTGGCGAATTCCCAGTCGCGTTCGTCGTGCGCCGGTACGGCCATGATCGCGCCAGTGCCATAGGTGATGAGCACGTAGTCCGCCGTCCACACGGGGATCTTCGCGCCGTTGACGGGGTTGATCGCGTAAGCGCCAGTGAACACGCCGGTCTTCTTCTTGGCGGCGAGGTCGGTGCGTTCGAGGTCGGTCTTGTTGCGGACCGCGGCGACGTAGCTTTCGACCGCGTTCTTCTGGGCCGCGGTGGTGAGCTTGCTGATGAGCGGGTGCTCGGGGGCGATGACCATGTAGGTCGCGCCGTAAAGCGTGTCGGGACGCGTCGTGAAGACCGTCAGCGTGTCGGTATGGCCATCCAGCTTGAAGGTGACTTCCGCGCCTTCGGACTTGCCGATCCAGTTCTTCTGGAGGCGCTTGGTGGAATCGGGCCAATCGACGTGATCGAGGCCTTCGATGAGCTTGTCAGCGTAAGCGGTGATACGCAGGACCCACTGGCGGATAGGGCGGCGTTCGACCGGGTGGCTGCCACGGTCGGAGCGCGGGCCTTCAGGGGTGTTCAGGACTTCTTCGTTCGCGAGGACCGTGCCGAGGGCCGGGCAGAACCAGACGGGCTTCTCGGAGACGTAGGCGAGGCCGTGGCGGAAGAGCTTTAGAAATATCCACTGCGTCCAGCGGAAGTAGTTCTCGTCGGTCGTGGAAAGTTCGCGGTCCCAGTCGATGGCGAAGCCGAGCATCTGCAGCTGGCGGCGGAAGTTGTCGATGTTACGCTTGGTCTGGACGGCAGGATGCTCGCCGGTGGCGATCGCGTGCTGCTCGGCGGGCAGGCCGAAAGCGTCCCAGCCCATCGGGTGCAGGACGTTGAAGCCGTTGGCTTTCTTATAACGGGCGAGGATGTCGGAAGCGGTGTAACCTTCCGGGTGCCCGATGTGCAGGCCGGCGCCGGAGGGGTAGGGGAACATGTCCAAGACGTAGTACTTCGGCTTGCCGCAGGAGATGGGCTCCGTGCGGAAGGTTGCGTTGGCTTTCCAGACGGCCTGCCACTTCTGTTCGAAGGCGGGGAAGTCGTAGCTGCCGGGTTTTGTTTCCGAAGTGTCCATGAATGCGTGCAGATAGGAGGCTCGGGACGGTGCTGGCAAGGTTTTGGAGCACCCCGCGACCCCTATCCCGCTTGCCTAGGCCGTCTGGCGAGGGTTATCTGCCGCCATGAACGTGCTCGTCGTGGGCGGTGCCGGCTACATCGGCAGCCATTGCGTCCGGCAGGCGCTGGCCGCTGGGCACGCTGTCGCGGTGCTGGATAATCTTTCCTACGGCCACGCTGAATCGGTCCCTGCCGGCGTACCGCTCTTCTCAGCTGACATGGGGGATCAGGCCGCGGTGCGAGCCGCCTTGCGTTCCCATCGCACTGACCTGGTCATCGATTTCGCTGCTTTGACGAATGTCGGGGAATCGGTCCAGCAGCCGGAACGCTACCACGACAACAATGTCGTGCGCACTGTAGGCCTGCTTCAGGCGATGCTCGCCGAGGGGGTGAAGAAGCTGGTGTTCTCGAGTACCTGCGCGACCTACGGCATTCCGGAGAAGATGCCGATGACGGAGGATCTCCCGCAGAAGCCAATCAATCCCTATGGGGTGACAAAGCTGGTCACCGAGCATCGTCTGACCGAACTCGCCGGCACGCATGGCTTGAGCTTCGCGGCGTTCCGTTATTTTAACGCCGCCGGGGCTTCCTCTGATGGTGCCATCGGCGAGGACCATGCGCCGGAGACGCACCTGATTCCGCTCGCCATCGCCGCCGCACTGGGCCGACGGCCGCCGCTGAAGGTCTTTGGCACCGATTATCCCACACCCGACGGCACATGTCTGCGCGATTACGTGCATGTGGATGATTTGTCGCGCGCCCACCTCGACGTGATCCCGCTGCTGAATCAGCCTGGTCAGGCATTTTTCTATAATCTCGGCACGGGCACTCCGTATTCCGTCAAGGACGTCATCGCGAGCGTCGGCCGTGTGCTCGGACGTCCGGTGCCGCATCAGTTTGCGGAGCGGCGCGAAGGGGATCCGCCCGCCCTTTACGCCGATGCCTCCAAGGTGCGGCGCGAGCTCGGCTGGATTCCGCGCTACGATACCCTCGACAGCATCGTCCTGACGGCTTGCAATTGGCATCTCGCCCGACCCAAGGGCTTCGCCACCTGAACCCATGTCCGAACAGCTCCATCCCCATTGGCGGATTCAATATATTCAGTCTCGCAAGGTCCCGGGTGCGGGCAGCCCCTTTGCCGCCTTGCTCGCCGCCAACGATGATCAGGCGAATCTGATTCTGCACCGCGGCGCTCACTGCTTCGTCATCCTCAATAATTCACCTTATAATCCTGGTCACTTGATGGTGCTGCCCAATCGCGAGGTCGGCGAACTGGCGGACCTCACTGCGGCCGAGCGGGCGGAGATGATGGACCTGCTCGTGCGCTGTCAGGCGGTGTTGCAGGAGGTGATGAGCCCGGCCGGTTTCAACATGGGCCTGAATCTCGGCAAGGCCGCCGGTGCGGGTATCCCGACGCACCTGCACTTTCACGTCGTGCCACGCTGGGACGGTGATCATAATTTCATGCCGGTGATCGCGGATACCCGCGTCTTGCCGCAGGCTTTGGCCGACCTGTGGGTGCGGCTGCAACCCGTGTTCGCCGCCCAAGAATGAGTCGCATCGTCGAAGTTTCTGTCCGCCATGCGAAGACCAAGGTCTCCGCGGTGTCCGTCATTCGTGTCGTGCACGCTTTGGATAAACTTCGGGGCTACCGTTGTCCCGAGGGTTCGTTGTCCGTGGCCTTTCTCGGCGACAAGGAAACGGCTAAATTGCACGATGATTTTCTCGGCGACCCTACGGTGACGGATGTCATCACGTTCGTTGGAGAGGATCATCCCGGCGAGCCTTTCGCCGGGGAGATCTGTGTGAACATCGATCAGGCCCGCCGTGCGGCCAAGGAGCACGGCGTGACGCTGGCGACCGAACTGCGGCTTTATGTCGCGCACGGCTGGCTGCATCTTGCGGGCCTGCGCGACCACAATAAGCAGGAGTCCGTCGCGATGCGCGTGGGCGAGGCGGTGGCGGTCTCGCACCTAGATAAGTTTCGCGTGAAACTCTCTGTACGTAATTAAGTTGCTCGCCCTTGGCCCCGCGGCCGCCCAATTTCCCCGCAGGATGAAGCGCACCGTCATCATTCATTCCGGCGGGATGGATTCCACCGTGCTCCTGGCCCACCTGTTGGCCGAGGGCAGGGAGGTGCATGCGCTTTCGGTCGACTACGGCCAGCGACATCGGCGCGAACTCGTGGCCGCCGCTGAAATCTGCGCGCATTATAAGGTGGCCCATCGGGTCGCTGATTTGCGAGGTCTCACGCCGCTCTTCGGCGCCAATGCTCTCACGGACACTCATATCGATGTACCCGAGGGGCACTACGAAGAGGTCAGCATGAAGGCGACCGTCGTGCCCAATCGCAATATGCTGCTCATCGCGACCGCCGCTGCCTGGGCGATGTCGCTCAAGGCCACGTCGGTCGCCTATGGCGCGCACGGCGGCGACCATGCCATCTATCCCGATTGCCGTCCGGCCTTCGCGGACGCCTTGGACAAGGCCATCCGCCTTGCCGATTGGCATGAGGTCTCGCTTGAGCGCCCGTTCGTGGGCATGGATAAGACCACCATCGTGAAGCGCGGCGTCGAGCTCGGCGTTCCGTTTGCGCTGACTTGGTCCTGCTATGTTGGCGGCGACAAGCATTGCGGTAAGTGCGGCACCTGTGTGGAGCGTAAGGAGGCCTTCGTGCGCGCGGGCGTGCAGGATCCGACGGTTTATCGGGCCTGATTCCGGCATTTCGCTGTTTTGCGGGCCGGTTAGGTTCGGTTGTGCCTTGCGACTCGCGGGGGCAGTCCTCTATTTCGAGGGCAGACCGCATGTTCACCTGCAGCAAGACCTATCGCGACATCCCGTTCGCCCACCGGCAGCACCGGCACGACGGGCATTGCTCGTTCCTGCACGGCCACAACTGGGGTATCGAGATTGAGTTCGGTTGCGAAAAACTCGACGAGCGCGGCTTCGTCGTGGACTTTGGCGGCCTCGGCTTCCTGAAGACCTGGATCGCGGATTACCTCGATCACGCCTGCCTCTTCGCCAAGGAAGACCCGATCCGCCAGCAGCTCCTCAAAGATTACCCGAAACTTTTCCGTCCGCTCGTCATCGACTCAGTCTCCACCGAAGGCATCGCGCAGTTCCTCTTCGAAACCTTTGACCCGATGGTGCGCAAGGAGACCGGCGGTCGTGCCTGGGTCCGGCAGATCATTCTGCACGAAGACACCAAGAACAAGGCGAGCTACCAGCCGAAGGCCTGACCATGGCTGAGCTCTACCCCGTCAATGAGACGTTCCTCAGTTGGCAAGGGGAGGGGGTGCATCTTGGTCGCAAGGCCTTCTTTATCCGCCTGCAGGGTTGCCCGGTGAAGTGCACTTGGTGCGATTCCGCGTCCACCTGGCATCCGCAGTTCGTCCCCAAGCAGGTCCGCAAGGCCTCGGCCGCCGAGCTGGCCGAAGAGGCCGCCGCCGCCCGCCCGGAATTCGTCGTCCTGACCGGAGGCGAGCCCTGCATCCATGACCTGACCCTTCTGCTGGCCTCCATGGCCTCGATCGGTCTCAAGGTCCACCTCGAGACCTGCGGGGCCTACCCGATCGCCTCAGGCTTCGCCTGGGTGACCGTCAGCCCCAAGTGGGCTAAGCCGCCCTTGGCTGAATCCTTGGCTCGGGCGGACGAGGTTAAACTCATCGTCGAGGCCCCAGATAGCATTACCCGCTGGACCGACGCCGTGGGCGGCAAGTGGCTTAGCCCGAACGTCTGGCTCCACCCGGAATGGTCGCGTCGGGCTGATCCGGCCGTATTGCGGACCATTACCGAGCAGGTGAAGCAGGGGGGTGCCCCGTATCGGGCAGGTTGGCAGGTCCATAAGCCCTATTCGGCCGATAGTCTGGACGCTCGGGCCCGCCCGCCGGCGCCCTTGGGCGGCGACGTTGCCAAGGGTTTCTGAGCAGGTCGGCGATGCTCGTCGGTCTCATGCTGGACCTCGGGTTCGGCACTATCTTCGAATGGGAACTTTTTTTGCTTCACTCGGGGGCGGAACCCTCATTCAAAACGACCTCATGAACCGACCTGCCGTGCTCGCTCTTGAAGATGGAACCATTCTTCGGGGCAGGGCGTTCGGAGCTTCGGCCACCCTCTGCGGCGAAGTCGTGTTCAACACGAGCATGACCGGCTACCAGGAGATCCTCACGGACCCTTCCTACTTCGGCCAAATCGTCACCATGACGACCCCGCAGATCGGTAACTACGGCGTCAACGAGGACGACTTCGAATCCGCGCGTCCGCACGTCGCCGGTTTTGTCGTGCGCGAACTTTCGCCCATCGTCTCCAACTGGCGCGCTACGACCGACCTGAGTACCTGGCTCGCGAAGTATGGCATCCCCGGCATTGAAGGCCTCGATACCCGCTCGCTGACCAAGAAACTGCGCTCGGCCGGTGTCATGAAAGCCTGTCTTTCCACCGAAGGCATCACCGACGAGGAAGCCCTCAAGCGCGCCCGCGCCTGGACTGGCACCGTTGGTGCTGACTTCGTCAAGGACGTCACCTGCAAGGCGCCTTACCATTACAACGCCATCGCTGGTGACTGCGAGGCCTTCACCGTCCCGGGAACCAACCTCAACAAGCCCAAGGCCCGCGCCAAGAAGTACCGCATCGCGGCTTACGACTTCGGCGCCAAGACCTCGATCTTCCGTCGCCTCGTCGCCTCCGGCTTCGATGTGCACGTCTTTCCGGCCCGCACCCCGGCCTCCGAAATCCGCGCCTTCAACCCCGACGGCGTCTTCCTTTCGAATGGACCCGGCGACCCCGCCGCCCTGAAGTATGCCCACGAAGCCGTGGCCGACCTCATCAAGACCTACCCGGTCTTCGGCATCTGCCTCGGACATCAGATTATCACGCACGCCATCGGCGCCTCGACCTACAAGTTAAAGTTCGGCCACCGTGGCGGGAATCAGCCGGTCAAGAATACGGAAGAAGGCCGTGTCTCCATCACCGCCCAGAATCACGGCTTCGCTTCGAACCGCGAGGATCTCGAGCGCTGTGGCGCCGTCGTCACCGAGGTTAACTTGAACGACAACACCGTCTCCGGACTCCGCCTGAAGGATAAACCGGTCTTCTCCGTCCAGTATCACCCTGAGGCTGGTCCGGGTCCGAACGACGCCGATGTGCTCTTCGATCGCTTTTATGAGCTGATCGCCAAGAGCAAGGCCGCCAAATAGGCCTGACCGTGATGGCTGCTCGTCTCTCTGCAGCCTGGTTTCTTCTCGTGGCTGGCTTGCTGTCCAGTTGCGTTAGTAAGCCGATTTCCCCCGAGGAAGCCTTGGCCGAATTGATTGAAGATGCCGTCCGGGGTCGTGTGCCCGAGGGTCAATATCAGAATGTCACCCCGACCGACGAAGCCGCGGCGGCCCAGTTCATCTATGTCGAGGAGTGGTTGGACGTCAATGGGGAGGCCGTCGTCGGGGTGGTGCCGATGGTGCCCTCGGCCGAGGGGGTTTTTCGTTTCACGCACACGCGTGACGGCAGGATTACTTACCTGATAGCCTATGGTTGGCCAGGCCCCCAGGTGCGCACGAAGGCCTTACGCCCCGTCGCCGGCTCGGTGGTGACGATGCTCGGTTGGCCGGATATTCTCCCGGCCGCGCAGCTGGGAGACGCCTTTGTGATCACGACCCCGCGCGAGATGGCGGACGAGGAGAATCACCCCTGTAAGCAGGCGTTCGTCTTTAAGATCGAGTCGCCGCACTGACCGTTGCTTACAGCTCGACCTGCATGCCCAGTTCGACGACTCGGCCCGGCGGCAGATTAAAGTAGGCGGTGGCGGAAAGAGCGTTGCGATTCAGTACTTCGAAAAGCTTTTCCTGCACGGCGTTGAGGGAGAAGCTGGTCGTCGCGCGCACGATTGTCTCGCGGCTGAGGAAGTAGGTCGTCTCCATTGGGTTGGGCTTGATACCCAGTTCGGCGTAGGCGGCTTCGAGTACCGGGAAGATATCCTGCTTCTCGCGGAAACCGAAGCGACCGATTACGCGCATGACTACAGGGAATTCGGCGCGGTCCTCGAGCTTGCAGAAGTTGGCGTGCAACGAGTCGAACTCTACGCGCTGTTCCCTGCTCACAATCGCACGGTCTTCATCAACGATGAGCGTCACGATGATGATATGGTCGTGCAGCGATTTGTTGTGCTTGAGATTGTGCGCCAAGGCCATCGGCACGGATTTCGTGGAGCCGGCCAGATAGATGGCGGTGCCGCGGACGCGGCTGAGTTTGCCGGCCATGAACCGGTCCTCGACGCTGTCCAAGAAGAGCTTGAAGTCATCGCTGGATTCCGTTTCGGCGAGTTTCTCGCGCATCGCGATGCGTCCCTTGTTCCAGACCGACATGATGTAATACATCAGCATGCCGGCGGCGAGGGGGAGCCAGCCGCTCTCGAAGATCTTCGGAGCGTTACCGCCGACGAACAGCACTTCCATCAGGATGACCGGGGCGACGAACAGGTAGGCCGTGACAACGGGGAATTTGAAGCGCCGATGCAGGAACTGTCCGTAGAGGATCGTTGTCACCAGCATCGTCAGGCTGACCGCGATGCCGTAGGCGCTGGCGAGATTTTCGGACGACTTATATTGCAGCACCAGGAAGATGGAGCCGATCATGAGCAGCCAGTTGATGATCGGGATGTAAATTTGGCCCGACTCCTCGTCGGAGGTGAATTCCATGCGCATCCGTGGCAGGTAGTTGAGTACCACGGCCTGCATGGTGGTGGAGAAAGCGCCGGCGATCAGGGCCTGCGACGCGATGATTGCGGCCAGCGTGGCGATGACGACCAGCGGGACTTGAATCCAGACCATCGCAGGCGCCATGTTGAAGAACGGGTTGTAGCCCGCGTGCTGCATCATATCAGGATGGGCGAGCGCCCACGCGCCTTGGCCGAGGTAGTTCAGGATGAGCGCCGGGAAGACGATGAAGTACCACCCCGCGCGGATGGGTTTTTGGCCGAAATGCCCCATGTCGGCATAGAGGGCTTCGGCGCCCGTGACGGAAAGGAAGACGGCGCCGAGCACGACCATGCCGAGGCCAGGGCTATCTAGCATGAAGATGATCGCCTGGAGAGGGTTGAAGGCGGAGAGCACGGCGGAGAGCTGCAGGCTGTTGTCGTAGAGTGAGCTGAGTCCCGTGGCGGCGATGCAGCCGAACCAGATCAGAGTGATGGGTCCGAAGTACATGCCGACTTTCCCGGAGCCGCGTTTCTGCAGCCAGAAGATGCCGACGAGGATCGAGACCGCGGCGGCGGGCACGAAGTAGGTGAGGAAGTTGTTGGTGAGCGGCCCGTGCAGGGTTTCATTGGCTTCCTTGACGCCTTCCAGCGCAGAAAGCACGGAGATGGCCGGCGTGATGACCCCGTCGCCGAAGAGTAGCGCGGTGCCAAAGACGCCGAGCATGACTAGGGCGTTGCGATGCTTGCGCTTCTTCGGCTCCGAGCCGTCCTTGTCGGAGGCCAGCGAAACGAGGGTCATGATGCCGCCTTCCCCGTCGTCATTGGCTTCCATCATGAAAAGCACATACTTGATGGTCACGACGCAGGTCAGCGACCAGATGATCATGGACAGGGCGGGGACGACGACCTGCTCCACGCTGGCGTGGGCCTGCAGGCCGTTACGCAGGCACTCTCGGAACGCGTAGAGCGGGCTGGTGCCGATATCCCCGAAGACCACCCCGAGTGCTGCGACGGCGGCAGCCATGGTCAGCGGTTTCACGGGGACGGAGCCTTTGTCTGACTCCTGGGAAGGTTTGCTCATGAATAGAGTTATTCACACTGGCAGGTCTGCCGGGCTAATCAAAGCCAATCGGGACATGCTGGGGCTTGCTTTTTTGCCCTTAAATCGCATTTCCAGACTTTCCCCTTTCCCTATTTCCAAACAATACGAACAATGAATATCATCCAAACTGTTACTAATCAAGGACTTGCACAGGCTCAGGCTGGTGCCGGAGCCACGGGAGATCAGCAAAGCGGTGGCTGGTCCATCCTGGCCATGTACGCCCTCCTTTTCGTGGGCATGTACTTCCTGCTCTTCGCTCCCCAGCGTAAGCGCCAGAAGGAGCTCGAAAAGCTCCAGTCTGACCTCGCCGTGGGCGATAAGGTGCTGGCTGCTGGCGGCATCTACGGCCGCGTCGTCTCCATGAAGGATGACCGCGTGACCATCGAACTCGATTCCGGCCGCATGACCGTCCATAAGTCCGCCATCATGGGCAAGGACGCCGACGCCATCGTCCAGGCCTAAGTTCGTTCACCCCTTACCGACCCTGACACAATGACATCCAGGACTTGGTTCTGGAAGATCGCGGTTTCGCTCGTCGCCCTGGCTGTCGCCTGGTTCGAGTTCCACCCGATTGCTCCAATCCCTCTCGACCAGTTCGTGCCCGCGCAGGTCATCGCGCAGAAGCCCGAATTCGACAAGCTCCACGCCGAAGCCCTCGAGCGTGTGAAACATTACAAGGACGCCGCCGTCGCGGCCGACAAGAAGTCGGTCTCCTACTTCCAGGCTTTGCGTGACATCGGCGAAGGCCGTGGTCGCGCCGCCCCGGTCGACTTCCGTCCGTTCTTCTTCACCGAAGCCCAGATCGTCCGCGAGCCTGACCAGGCTAAGCGCAACGGCATCGTGCTCAAGCAGCTGATGGTCGCCTCTCAGGGCCGTCTCAAGCTCGGTCTCGACCTGCAGGGCGGGGTGTCCTTCACGCTCAAGGTCGACCCCACCGGCACCGAATCCGGCCAGAAGTCCGCGGGCGACAAGTCCAACGTCTCCCATGCCGAGATGGTCAACCAGGCCCTCCAGGTCATGGAACAGCGCGTCAACCAGTTCGGCGTCGCCGAGCCGGTCCTCCGCCCCGTCGGCGACCTCTCCCTCGAGGTCCAGCTCCCCGGCGAAGACGCCGCCAACAACCCGGACATCATGGACGCGCTCAAGAAGCCGGCCAAGCTCGAGTTCCGCCAGGTGCACCGCACCGAGCGCCCGGGCGAGAACGATCGCGAGCACGCGCTCCGTTCGCTGCCCGTCGACCCGATGCTCGGCGCCTCCTCCGCGATCTCGACCTACGAGGTGCTCACGCTCCGCGACGTCGACAACCGCACCGGCGAGGTGCGCATGAACCGCTACTTCGTCAAGTATTCCGCGGACGCCACCGGCAAGATCATCAAGGCCGCCTCCGGCCGCTCTGACGATGGCATCTCCTTCTACGTGGACATGAAGTTCACGGATGAGGGTTCCAAGAAGTTCGGCGACCTCACCGCCAAGATCGCGGAAGGCAACTCCCGCTCCGTCGGTCAGCTCGCCATCGTCCTCGACGGCAAGCTCCAGTCCGCTCCGACGGTCCGCGAAGCCATCCGTAGCACGGGCGCGACAATCACGGGTTCTTTCTCGCGCGAAGAAGCTGTCAATCTCGCCAACGTCCTTAACAACCCGCTCGAGTTTCCGCTGATCACGCAGGACGTGACCTCCGTGGGGCCGACGCTCGCCAAGGATGCGCAGTCCAAGTCCGTCGTCGCCTCCGCAGTCGCTGTCGGCCTGGTCATCTTCTTCATGGTCGGCTTCTACGTCTGGGGTGGCTTCATCGCCGTTTTCGGCATGGTACTCAACCTTCTGTTGATGCTTGGTGCCATGGCTTACTTCGGCGCTACGATCACGCTTCCGGGCGTGGCGGCGCTCGTGCTGACGCTGGGTATGGCGGTCGACGCCAATATCCTGATTCTAGAACGCGTGCGTGAAGAAGCCCGCCTAGGCAAGGATCGCGCGATGTCCCTCCGCGAGGGGTACAACCGTGCCACGTGGACTATCGTCGACGCGAATCTGACGCACTTGTTGGTCGCGCTGATTCTGGCTTTCATGGGCACGGGGCCGGTACGCGGCTTCGGCATCACCCTGATTATCGGTATCTTCACGACGCTCTTCACGACCCTTGTGACCTGTCGTGGGTTGCAGGAACTGGCTTTGGCTCGCGGCATCATGTCGCGCATTTTCGGCCTGCCGGTCTTCAAGCCTACCCTGGATATCCCGTTCCTGAACTTCGCTCGCGTGGCTTTCATCGTGTCCTGGGCCATCGTCGCCCTCGGCATCAGTGAGCTTGCCTACAAGGGGAAGGAAGCGTTCGGTAAGGACTTCCGCGGCGGCGAGTCCACCCTGGTGGCCATCGCTCCCGGCGCCAAGGTCGATACGGGTAAGATTGGTAAGCTGGCGACTGCGATTGGCCTGCCTGACACTACCGTGTCCGTCCAGACTCCTGTCGGTGGCGGCGATCTCACGCTCCGCATTGAAACCGAAATCACCAAGGACAAGTCCAAGGGTGAATTCGCCAATGTGGCCCGCATCGTCGCGGCGATCAGCGAGAAGAACCCTGAAATCCTGAAAGATCGCGGTGCCACGCCGGAGAAACTGATGCTTTCCCGTGAGGCCATCGGTGGTTCCGTCAGCGGTGAATTGCGCAGCAACGCCATCTGGTCCGTCATTCTGGCGCTCGTCGGCATCGGCATCTATGTGTCGCTCCGCTTCGAGACCGGCTTCGGCATCGCGGCGATGATCGCCACGCTCCACGACGTACTGATGACCATCGCGTTGTTCGTCTTCTTCGGCGGCCAGTTCAATTCGGCGCTGATCGCGGCCATCCTGCTCATCATCGGTTACTCGGTGAACGATACGATCGTCGTCTTCGACCGAATCCGCGAGGAGCTGGGCTCCAATCCCACGCGTTCTCTGCGCGACGTGATCCACTTCGCCATCAACCGCACGCTTTCCCGTACGATCCTGACGTCCTCCACGGTCTTCCTCTGCGCCGTCGCCCTCTGGGCCTTCGGCGCTGGCGATGTCCGTCTCTACGGCGAGGTCTTCATCTACGGCGTGCTCACCGGAACCTTCTCCTCGATCTTCATTGCCAGCCCCATCTTCTATTGGTGGCACAAGGGTGATCGCAAGGGTGTGGATGCCGCGGAACTTCCGCGCACCTACTCTTGGGAGGCAGGCTCCGACGCCGAATAAAGCCGCCGTCCATGGCCGCCTGGTCTCACCGGGCTGCGGACGCGGGTCTCGCCCGACGTATCGCAGCCTCGCTGGGGGTTAGTGAACCCCTTGCGTTCGTGCTCGCCCGTTCCTTTGCGGACGAGGCAGAGGCCGAGCGCCACCTCCGCCCGCAGCTGGCCCACGTCTCCGACCCTTTCGCGGTCGGCGGCCTGCGCGAAGCCGCGGAGCGGCTTGTCCAGGCGGCCCAGAAGGGTGAACGCATCGCCATCCTGGGCGACTATGATGTGGATGGGGTTTCGAGCACGGCGATGCTCGTGCATTTTCTACGCCGTCTGGGCGCCCAGCCGGAATACTTCGTGCCGCGCCGTTTAGAAGAAGGCTACGGGCTTTCCGTGGCCGCCCTGGAGCGCGTGCTGGCCGAAGCTAGGCCGCAGCTTTTTGTCGCCCTTGATTGCGGCACTAACTCCAAATCCGAGGTCGACCGTTTGAAGGCCGAAGGGGTGGACGTCATCGTCGTGGACCATCACGTCGCCAAGGAAACGCGCGTGCATTGCACACTCGTGAATCCGCGCGTCAACGACGCAGAAGACGCGCCGTGGCAGAATCTTTGCACCGCTGGGTTGGTCTTCAAACTGGTCCATGGTATCCTCAAGGTGCTGCGTCTGGCTGGGGATGATCGTGGCACGAGTATCGCGGTGAAGGACTACCTCGATCTCGCTGCGCTCGGCACCATCGCCGATCTGGTTCCGTTGCGGACGGAGAATCGTATTCTGGCCGCACATGGTTTACGCGCCCTCGGTGAAGCTCGCCGCCAAGGCGTGCGTGCGCTCATCAGCGTCAGCGGCATGGAGCCGGGCGGGGTGCTGACTTCCGTCGACGTGTCTTATCGTATCGGTCCCCGAATCAATGCCAGCGGTCGCTTGGCTGATGCTTCCTTGCCCTTGAGGCTGCTACTCTCGGATGACCCTGATGATTGCCTGCGCGATGCGGCCCAGCTGGATTCCATCAATCGGGAGCGTCAGGAAATTGATAAGAAGGTCACCGAAGAAGCCACCGCTCAGGCGAAATCCATGGGCGACCTTGCAGGCTATGTGGTCTTTGGCGATTGGCATCCGGGCGTGGTGGGCATCGCTGCCGGCAAAATCTGCCGCGCACTCGACCGCCCGGTGATTGTCCTGGGCAAGGAGGGTGAGAACGCCAAAGGCTCGGGCCGCAGCGTTCCGGGGAACAACCTGGTGGAAGCCTTGGCCGCGTCGGCTGACTTGCTTAAGACCTACGGCGGTCACCCGATGGCCGTAGGCGTTTCGCTGGATATCAAAGACGTCGAAGCTTTCCGCGCTCGCTTCGCCGCGGCCATTCAGGCTCAGCGTGCAGCCGGTGTCGCTCAGGTGGACGGGCGCGACATCGATATCGTGCATTGGATCAAGCCTTCGGAGGTCACGGATAACCTGCTCGATGACCTCGATCTCCTCCAGCCTTACGGCGAGGGCAACGCCGAACCAGTGTTCGGGTTTAAGAGTTTTATCTTCGACCGCGTACCGACCCCTTTCGGTGAAGGTAATTTCCGTCATCAACTTTCACTCAGCGGAGGCCGGCGCTTAAACTTCGTCGCCTGGCGTATGGCCGATCGCATGCCGGAACCCGGCAAGGCGATCGAGATGGCGGTCAAGCTGCAGTGGAATCGCTGGCAGGGACGCCGTATCCCTCAGGCCGAGATCCTCGACTGGCGTTACGCCTCCTGATCACTTCTTGCCGGCGGTTTCCGCCGGACGCCGGTCTTCGATCGACTTGCTGCGGATCGCATGCGGTTCGTCGGGGATCGGCAGCAGGAACACCAGCGAGCGGACGTCGGGATTCTGCAGCGCGCGAAAGACATGCCCGAGTTCGAAGCTGTCTTCGGCCTTGGTGTAGATCTCCGCCAGACCGTATTGATGGTCCGGGGCGGGGTTCTTGACGGTCGTCCGCGCGTTGGCGCGGAGCGCGATCTTCCGGTCGGGGTAACGGATCTCGACGTCTTTACCTGTGAGGTTGATGAACGAGAACGAGCCGTTGGGGAAGATTCCTTCGTTGTCATCGAGGGCGAGAATCTGGTGTCCGTTGCCCGCGGAGGAGAAAAGCAGGAGGTAATCACCGTCTTTCTGGAAGGTATGTTCCGCCGTCGGCGTCGAAGTGGGCTTAGGGCCTTTCCGCCCTTTCTTCTCGGTATTCTTCGGGGGCGTCTTCGGCGCGGATTCCAGCCTCAGGATCAGGAGGTTGGTCTCTTCGGTTTCCTTGGACGCCGCGGACAGGATGCCGGAAAGCTCCTTGAGCCTTCCGTTGAGGGCCTCGATCTGCGCCTGATCGCCGGCCGAGGGCTTCTGGGCGCGTTCGGTGTGTTGGAGCTGGAGCGTGTTGAGCAGCCGGTTGATCTGGGTGAATTCGTCCGACGCCTGCAAGGTGACCGCTTGCGCCCGGCGCAAGCGTTGCAAGGCCGAGGCCATCTCCGGCGGGAGCGGCTGAGGGTTGAGGGTCTCTTCGTCGATGGTGATGAAGCGAATGGTCCTGGTGCCTTGGTAGCTGGTCTCCCTCGTGAAGGCGTTGTTCGGGATGTCGAGTCGGCGTAAGGTGTCGCCCTCGAGGTAGCTGACGCCCGGGATGGCCTCATCGAAGGCCAGCGCCCGGAAGCGGACATGCACTCCGGGCTTGTCGGCGGTCTGGGCCGCCAGGCTTGCGCAGAATAGCAGCAGAAGGGAGGCGTATCGGGCGATCATAGGTCCTTCTGGGCGAGCGTGCGGGTGGACAGGATGACGAAGCGTCGGCCCAGCGTGCGGTTGATCTGGTTGAGCAAGGGATTGTGGAGCTGGCCGTCGGTCGACTTGCAGACTTCGGTCTCGGGAGGCTGGCTGGGGTCGCAGAACTCCGGGATACGCTGCACGACGGCTTCGATCCAGCATACGGCGAGGGTACGGTCAGGGTCCAGCGGATCGGTCGAGTCGCCGTAGCATCGGATGACGAAGGTATCCGAGCGCGTGCTGAGCGACGAGCCGACGGCCTCGAGGATGTCGGACTGCATCAGCGACGTCGGCGCCGCGCGGAGCGAATGCCCTTTGTTCTGGCTGGTCCGCGGATCGGTCGCGTTCACGTTCATCGTCTGATAGACGTAGGGAATCTGGCCGGCGACCGCGGGGTTCGTGTCCGGGGTGCTGCCCGTCAGCTGCGTCAGCTTCGTGCTGTCGTAAGCGGGCGCCGCCGCCAGGGGCGAACTGCGATTGGAGAGATTGGCGCCGTCGACGTCCGCCCGGAGGATGGCGTTCTGCAGGCAACCCTGGTATGAGACCTGGCTGGGATAGGCGCCGCAGTTGAAGCGGTTCACGAACTGGGCGAGGCCGATGTAGGGCAGGGGCACTTCGACGCCACGGTCCTTGATCACATAATGGACGTCCATGCCCGGCTTGATGCCGTAGGAATAGCGGTGGTTGTAGTGGAGCCGCATGCGGGTCTCCTCGACGATCGACTTGGCGAGCAGCTTGATCTGCGCGTCGTCGAGGGTCGCCAGTCCGGTCCAAGCCCTCTTGTCGTTGAGGGCGGTCTTATAATTGTAGTCGCTGGCGTCGGCGCGCACGGACCGCGGGAAGCGGGCGTTCTTGTCGGATCCGGGAAGCAAGGCGGTCGCCGAGCCCATGGCGTTGCGCTTGGCGCTCGCCAGCAGAGCGGTCCAGGCGTCGACGGAGGTGCTGTTAACGTTGAACGTGCCGTCGGTGAGGATCGTGCCGGCGATACGCCGGTGGTCGCCGAGCATCGCCCGGACGGTGGCCGGATCGCGGCTCGCGAACAGTTTCGTGCGAGGATTGGCGAGGCGGCCCGTGCCGGCGGCGAACTCATCGAGGACGGTGCTTAAGGCCTTGGACTCCGTGACGACTTGTCCGCGCGTGACGACCGGAGCGGCTCCCGAGAGAAAGAAACGATCGTAGATGGCGGCATTCGCCATCCACGCGTGGTCGTGCGTCACGATGCTGCCCCCCGGGTCCGTGCCATAGGAGCTGGCGATATTGATCGACAGGGGCGAGAAGCTGTTGCCGATCTGGAAGAGCGGTTCTTGGTCGCGTAGCCCAAAGTTGGCATGGGTGTATTGGGCCAAGGAGAGGGGCGCCGAGAGCGGAACCTCGGTGTAGACGGCCGACGTCACGCCGCCGAGGCCCGACGTCACGCTGAGTCCGCCGAAGGCCTGGGAGCCGCCGACCGTGGCCGTCTCGATGACTTCGTTCCAGGAGTTGGCCGGCCTCAGCATCATGCGGTAGCTCGGCGAGGTGAACGCATAGCCTGCGGGGGTGGAGGCGCTGGCCATGCCGTTGGCATCGGCGCGGAGCACCGGTGCCATGGGGTTTGAATGGGAGAAAAGCGGGAAGGGTAGGGTGTCCTTGGGCCAGCGAAGGACGTAATCATGGATGCCGAGGATCCGGGGCTCGGACTTCGTATCCGGCGGGACGATTCCGGTGCCTCCGACGACCAGCGAGGTGGCGCCTCCGCTGCGGCTGAGGTCGATCGCGGAAAGGGTGTTGAGTTCGCTGCAGGTGTTGAAGACGGCGCTTAGGGAGCCGTTGCCGGTGGGCGCGATGCGGTCGCCGGGCCAGGAGGTGAGCAGCACCCGCGCTTCATAGCTGCCGGTGTTGCGTAGCGTGACCGCGACGTTTTCGCCCCCGGTGCCGTAGGTCAGGTTCAAGGGCATGCCTGCGGCGTCGGTGCAGTTCATCCAGAAGCCGCCTCGGGTGTCCATGCCCACGATGGCGTTCGCCGGGGTGCGCGTGAAAGCCGAGGTGCCTGTCGCAGGGTAGGAGAAGATGCGGAATTCTCCGGGCAGGAGCACGTTGTCCACTCCGAGGTTCATCCGGAAGCTTTCCACGGCGTTCACGCTAGGGTCCGCCGCTGCAGCGAGCTCGCCGATGGTCCGGGTCCAGGTCTGGGTCGGGGTCTGGAACTGCAAAGACAGGCTCTCCCAATTGCGGAACGAGAGGCGCATCGCCGTCGTCTCCAGCGAGGAGCTGTCACGAGCTAATCGCAATGCGACGTTGTAAGGGTTGTGCAGGACGACGATCGGCGTGACGGTCAGTCGCAGCGCCCCGCCGCCGCCGTCTTGCAGGCCCCAGACGAGCATCTGACGGCAGACGTATGGCGAGACGGCTACTTTGGTCGGCTTTGGCGGGTAGAGTCCGTTGACCGTCGTGGCGTTGAGGAAATCACCCGCGGCGTCCGCACGGTCGTAGAAGCGGCCATAGTGATTGCGGTCGCCGTAGGCGGACACCGCGAGGGCGACGGCGTTCGGGTAGTGCGCGCGGGCGTTGAGCTCCGGCCCGATCGGGTTGAACCAGTTGAGCTCCTTGTAGAGCCGGTGGTAGTTGCGGAGCGCTTCCCAGGTGGGGCCGCGCGTGGTGCTGTTGCTCGCGAACGAATACAACGGCGCGATGTTCCGGGTCACCCCGTCGTGCTTGACCGTCACCTTGGCGTCGGCGAAGGCGCTGCGCACCCCGCTGCCCGACGGGTGCGAGGTGTAGGTGACGCCTGAAAGCTGGGCGCCGGCGGAATCCTTCGGCGCCGAACCTTCGCCGAACTCAGAGAGCTTCCATTCGGCGTCCGTCTTCTCGAAGGCGAGCGAGAGGTCGATCTTCAGGCCGCCCCACAGCGAGTCGCAGTTCACGCCGCGCGACCAGAGCGTGGTCTCGGAGAAAAGCCGCTTGGCCCGGGTCGGCGGCGTGGTCTCGATCAGGCCGAGTCCGGAATTCGTCAGGAAGGGCAGCTCGCGCATCTGGGTGATGCGCGGGTCGATGCCGCTTAGGGGCATCGTCTCCAGTCCGGCGAGCAGGTCGGTGCCCGATCGCACCGTCCCGCGCAGGGCTTCCTGCTGCAGCTGTGCGGTGGTCGTGCCGCTCACCGGCGTGAGCCGCGGGTCGGTGAGGTTGATGCGGGCCTTCACGCCTTCATCGCCGATCCAGTAGCAGTAGGAGCCTTTGCTGCCGGCGTCGGGGAGGGGGACGCGGGGCAGGGTGATCCGGCCGTCAGGTTTGCCGGGGCTGGTGGCGGTCGCGAGTTCGGGGCCGCTCGCGCAGGTGTCGCCGACCAGCGGTACCAGCAGGTTGGCCGGGAGGGTGAAGTCGTTCTGCCATGGCACCCATTGGTCGAGGTAGAAATCGGCTTCTCCGTAGAGGTTGGCGGACTGCGCACCCGGGGTCATGTCGGGCCTGCCGCTCACGAGCCACGACGGCGGCTGCAACTGCTGGTCGCTGCGCCAGACGCCGGTCCAGAGCGGATTTCGGATCGTGTTCCAGGTCCAGCCGGCCTGCGTGGTATTGGCGAGGATGTCGGCGCGGGCGGTCATGCGCCGGTCGGGCCCGGCTTCCTGCTGCAGGTGGGCGAGGGCGAGGCGCAGCGAGACGGCCGCGTTCAATCGTGCACGGAGACGCAACTGCTGCTGGCCCACGAGCCGCGATTCTACCGTGAGGAATCCGGCGATGGAGAGGATGAGCATCACCATCGCCGCCATCACGACGAGCGACAGCACGAGGCTGAAGCCGGGCTGGCGGCGCGGCTGGGCGGATGGGCTGCGAAGGGCGCGAAGCACTTTCGGGACGATATTTGCCGGGCCGGGCCGCACAAGCCCGCAGGGTCGGTTTATAGCTTAAATATAAGCACTGGCTACTTCTTCCCCGGCCCGTTCTCCACGAGCTGCACGGCGGGTTTATTCGGCGCCAGCATCCGGTCCTCGACGACCTTGAGGGTCACGCCGCCGGTCCCCGCGAGGCCAGGGCTGATCAGATAGAGTTTCCGGATGTTCTCGGTGTGAAAGACCCGGCCGGAAAAGGCGGGCTGCTCGTCGGGCGCGGTGGCGTTTAGGATTTCGAGGCTGTAATACTCGAAGGGTTTGCTGCCGGGCCGGATGACTTTGGAGTTATTTGGTTCGACGAATTGCGTGCCTGAGGGGGTGCGGATCGCCAGCCTGAAGGGGCAGAGGTTGAAGTAGCGGTTGGTGCCGGCGGGGAAGGCTCCGGGCGGGTCCTGGATGGCGAGGATGCCGTTCTCTTTGCCAGGGTTGACCATGAGGAGCAGGTGGAGCGGCCCCTGCTTCACCGGCAGATCTAGCCAGGCGAGGGGCGGCTTGCCGGCGCTTTCGAATTCACGGGCGGTGGCCCGCGCTTCCGCGGCACGTTTGGCTTTTTCCACCGAGTTGGGCGGGGCATCGCCCTTGGTCACTTTGGCGGCGCCGTTGACGGGGATGAGTTCGAAATGCGAGGAGCCACGATAGATGAACTCCTCCGTGAACATGTCGGTGACAATGACGATGCCCGTCGCCTTCTTGCCCTGCATGAAGCCATAGCCGAGCAAAGGGTCGGCAAGGGATATGAGCTTCAGATGGGCCTCGACCGTCGTGGGAGGCTGGTCGGCGCCTTTCGCGAGCAAACTGCCGATGCAGAGTGCGAGCGCGGCAGTTAGCTTAGATTTCATCAGGGTTGAGCCAGCGCATGGAGATGACTTTGAACCGACGGCCGAGAACGTTATTCAAGGGTGTGAGCACGGTGCTGAGTGTCGGATCGGCCGCGGCGCTGCCGCTGACCTTGAGGGGGCGGGGCGCGGCGGAGCCGGTTTCGGCGACGTTGGTCGGATCAATGAAATCAGGATAGCGTTGTACGACGACTTCCATCCAGGCAGCGCCTTTCTCCCCGGCGGCGTTGGCGGCGTCGCCATAGCAGCGCATCGTGAAAGTGTCTGAACGGGTCGCGAGGGCGGAGCCGAAGGCAGCCAGCAGGTCCGATTGGAGCAGGTTACCCGGCGCCCCGTAGGCGGTGTGGGTGGCCGAGGCTGCGTTTGGCTGGGTGACGACTTCGATGTTTTCGGGATTGGAGAACCAGCCCGCTGTCGCGGTGCTCAGGGAGCTTGAGGAGACCGAGGGTGAGTTGGGCTTGATGCTGAGTTTGCCGTCGAAGGCGGTGTTATAGGATTGGTCGGCACGTAGGATGGCGGCTTGCAAAGCTCCGCAGCGGCTGGCCCAGGTGTCGGGGGCAAGAAAGCGATTGATGAACTCGGAGAGGCCCATGTAGGGCGTGGCGGCCTTGCCGAGTCCGCTGAACAGGCGCGCCGTAGGCGCGGTCTTCAATTCGCGCTCAGTTCGCTTGAGGACGGAGAAGCGGGCGCGGTTCTCGTCGACAATCGCTTTGGCCAGATTGGTGATCTGCGTGTCGCTGAGATTCATCATCCCCGTCCAGTTGGTGGGGTCGGTCATGCCTTGGGCGGCCACGTTGCCGATGTTGCCGCTCAAGGCGCGGACGAAGCGGGCGTTGGCCGAGGCTGAAGGGCTGCTGGCCGTGAGCCCGCCGGCGGTGAAGTTCTTCGTCGAGCCGAGGAAGGCTTGCCAGGCGGTGATGGAGGTCGAGTTGACGTTGAAGGCGCCCTGATTGAGCAGCACCGCCGCCGACGTGCGATGATTCGTCAGGGCTTTTTCCATATCTGGCCCCGTCCGGGACGAGCGCGTAAGGGTGAAGCGCGGGTTGTCGAGCGGGATGCCGTTGTAGACGAAATCTTTGATGACGGTGGTCTTGGTGCCTGACGGATCTTCGCTGGCGGTCGCGTAGAGCCACTTGGTTTCATTCGTATGCGGGTTGCTCGCCGCATTCGATGCGCTGGGGTTGGTCGGTGACGGGCTGGCCGCACTCACGTTGGAGGTGGCCATCTGTGGAGCGGCACCGGAAAGGAAGAATGAATCCCAGAGGCTCGCGTTCAGCAGGTAGGATTGGTCGTATTCGGTCCAGTTCGAACCATTGTCTTGCATGACCTTCTGCGCGGAGACCAGCGGGCTGGCGAAGCTGTTGCCGATACTCAGCAAAGGCTGCTGGTCGCGCACCCCGAAGTTGGCGTGGGCGTATTGGGCGAGCGAGGTAGGCTGGACGAGGGGAATCTCGGTTTGGATTACGCTAACTTTGCCCGCGGCCGATGCCATGGAGTAGCCGCCATAGGCGAGTTTCCCGACGTCACTGGTGGCCACCGTCGGGGCTGAGGGGAACTGCAGTACGTTTTCCCAGGGGTCGTTACGCAGGGAGAACTGGAAGCTCGGCGACACGCCGGTGTATCCGCCGTAGGGTCCGGCGTTGGCGCGACCTGAGCCGCTGGCACGGCGGGTGGCGGCCATGGGGTTGGAGTGCGTCAGGGTGGGGAAGGGGGCGGTGTTGGTGTCGGCGGACTTGGCGAAGACATCGATCGTCGCGACCAAGTCGGGTTGGTTCGTAGGGCCGGTGCTGACTTTCTGTCCGTCAACGAATTTGTTCACAACGGCCCGCCAACTCGGGAAGTATTTCTGGGCCAGCGAAGGGTATTGGCTCGGGTTGATATTGCTGACGACCAATTCGGATTGTTCGCTGCTGTTGCGGAAGAAATTCTCAGTGTTATCGGCCGAGGTAATCTGATCGCCCGGCCAGCAGGCGAGGGCGTGGCGGACGCGGAAGTTTCCGCCCGGGATGATCTCGAAGGCGATTGGGGCGGTGATATCGAGCACGCCGTTGGTGCTCGCATCGGTGAAGGCCTGGCCGCCGCCCCAGTCGGGAAGGTTGTCGTTGAAGCCGCCGCGGGTGTCGTAGGTGTTGTCGAGGACCGCCGACTGGGTCCAATCCTTGTAGATGGGCGGGCAGGAGAATACGCGGAACTCTCCAGGCTGTAGGGTGATGGTGGGCGAACCGTTCTTCGTGAGGTAGATGCGGAAGGAGTCGTCGTTGTTGGAGTTGACGGGGTCTTGCAGGCGGAAAAATTCGCTGAGTTTCGTTTCGAGTACGAAATCGGGAGTTAAATTACTGCCGAACGGGTATTGTTTGAAGCGGAAGAGCCAGCCGGACATGTCGGAGACGGAGACGCAGGCTCCGTAATTATTGGTTCCGCCGTTCGCGGGGGACCACGTCATCGCCACATTATAAGGATTATGGACGACGACGATCGGGGTCACGTTGAGACGGATATCGATCGTCTCGGTCGTCATGGTGTAGAGTGTGCGTCCGATGCGGAAACTCGTGGTTTCGAACCACTGCATCTTGTTGACGCTGAAAGCCAGGGAGAGTTTCTGCAGGTAGGGGCTGGCGGCTACGTTCAGGGGTCGCGTGATGATCTTGCCGGTGTCGCCGCTGAGGAAGTCGGAGGTGTTTGGGTTGATCGGGGCGGGCAGGTCTCCGTTGTAGATGTCGGAGTAGCCGTAGAGCCGGTCGCGGATGCTGTTGTTGGGCAGGCCGGTGTTGGCCGGCGTGCCGTTGGGGTGGGCCGCGGAGACGTTAGGCCAGAGGGTGCGGGCGTTGAGGCTCGGGGTGCCGAGCGCACGGCCCGTCCCGCCGGTGCTCGACCAGCCGAGTTGTTTGTAGAGGCGATGGTAATCGCGCAGCGCCCACCAGGTCGGTCCGCGCAGATTGCCGTCGGCGGTGATGCGGCTGAAGACGGGCGCGGCGTTGATGGTCTTGCTGCCGCTCAATAATACTGGCATGGCCTTGGCTTCGACGCCGTTCTCGGTGCCGGTGGCGGCGGCGCCGGTCGCACCTTCGCCGAATTCGGTCGCGGCGAAGAGATTATCAGGAAGTTCAAACGCGAGGGAGAGATCTCGCTTCAAGCCGCCGTTGAGGGAGTCGGCGATGACGCCTGCCGACACGAAGCTGATGTCATGGAAGAGTCCCTTGGCGAGGGTGGCGCCCGTGGGGCCGGTCGGGAATCCATCCAGTGAGGTGATGTTGCGGATGGTGTCGGTGTTTGCGAGCTGCTCGACCTGTGTGCCGCTGGTCAGATTTAAGATGCTCAGACCAGGGATTACCGAGAACCCCGTGGCCACCGGACTGCGCAGGGCCAGCGCATTATTAGCGGTGTTGGATAGCCCTGCGCGGGCGTCGAGCGCCGCGCTGCTCGGAAGCGGGCGGGGCTGGTTGTCGGTGAGATTGACGCGTGCTTTGATGCCTTCGTCGCCAATCCAGTAGGCGAAGGAGCCGTTGACGTTCGTATCGGGCAGGGCGACGGCGGGGAGCGAGATGAGGCCGCTGGGCTTAATGCCGTCACTGATGGCAGCCGACCCAGTGCCTACTAGGATCACATTCTTGGCCGCCGTTTGCGCGGGGTCGGTCTTCCAGGGAACCCAATAGGAATCAGGGTAGTCGGGGTATTGGTAGAGGCAGATGCTCTGGGCTCCGGCCGGTTGGTCGGCGCGGCCAGACACGAGCCAGGCGGGCGGGAGATCCGGCAGATCGGTGCGCCATACGCCGGTCCACATCGGGTTCGTCAACGCCGCGATGGGTGTGCCCGGCTGGGTGATGTCGGCGCGGGCGGTGGAGCGGCGGTCGGGGCCGGCGGTCTGTTGCAGGTGCGCTAAGGCCAGGCGCATCGAGGCAATTCCGTTGAGTCGGGCACGCACCGCCAGTTGCTGATTCATGGCAGTCCGCGACTCGATCATCGTGAACGCAGACAGACTCAGCAGGAGCATGGTCATGAAGGCCATGATTGTCAGCGAGAGGATCAGGCTGAACCCGCGGCTACTGTTGGGCTTTTTCTGCATGGCCAACTCTTCCAGAGTAGGATAACTAATATTGCCCATCAGAGGCATGGGGGCAAGTCCTCATGTTAATATCCTCGTAAATGACGGGCTAAATCCGGTTTTTATGGTCATGAACCCCTGTTAGGGGCCGTTTATACTGTTATTATAGTTTGCAGGGCGGGCTGGGGCGTCCAAGATGATGAAACAATGAAAACCCCCGCATTGAGTCTTCTGCTCGCAATCCTGGTGCTCCCCCTCGCTTCTTTCGCCGCTTCTTCCGGCACGACCAGCACCACGGGTGGCGGCACCTCTACGCCTCCTCCGGTTGTCCATCCTCCTTGCACCAAGCATGACGATGACGACAAAAAGCCGTCGACCCCGAAGACCTCCGAGCCGAAGAAGTCGGCGCCCACCACCGGTGCCAAGAAGGACGACGACAAGAAGTGCACGTCGCCGTTCAAGAAATAATCTCCACCGATATTTTTCCGAAAGGGCCAGCCGGAGCGCTGGCCCTTTTTATGGGCGCCGATTCTGACGGAGGTTGCGCCCGCTCGGAATGCGGCAAGCGTCTGCGCATGCCTCGTCGTTATCCGCTCTCGTCGGCTGTCTTGCTTCTGGCGCTCACGGTCGGCTTGTTCATCTGGTCGCGCCCAGCGCCCGCCGCAGAGATCGCACCGGCGGTTGCTTATGCGACCTGCGCTCGCTCCGCGGATGGCATCGGCAAGGTTTATATGGGCCGGGAGATTGCCCAGGTGATGGGGCATCCGGGCATCGGCTGGCTGGAGCGCAGCGATCGTGAGAAAGAAGAAGCACCTTCAAAGGCCATCGCCTTGCTGGAACTCGCGCCCGACGCGGTGCTCGCCGATATCGGCGCCGGCTCCGGTTATTATTCCTTCCGCATCGCCCGCAAGCTACCCCGGGGCAAGGTCGTCGCCGTCGATATTCAGCCGGAGATGTTGGATTTCCTAAAAGCGGAATCCGCCAAGCTGGGCATCACGAACGTGCAGCCGCATCTGGGCACGATCGAGTCTGTACAGCTGCCGCCCGCATCCATTGACGCGGCCTTGATGGTCGATGCGTACCACGAGTTCGACCATCCGGTGGAAATGCTGGCGTCGCTGCGCATCGCCTTGAAATCCAAGGGTCGCATCTACCTTTTGGAATATCGCGCGGAGGACGATAACGTGCCCATCAAGACGCACCACAAGATGACGGAGGCCCAGGCCCGGAAGGAGTTTGAAGCCGCAGGGTTCCGGTTCGTAATGAACAAGCCGGACCTGCCGTGGCAGCACCTGCTGATCTTCGAGAAGCCCTGAGCGCGCTCAGGCCCCGACACGCTTCTTGATGTCCTTGAGCTGCTGAAACTCCGGCTTGGCGGTATAATATTTGTCGAGCGGGTAGCAGCCGGAGATGAGTCCGTTGCGCGGTGCAGTGGTGCAGTCACTAAAAGTGCGGCAGATGAACTTGGCCTCAAGCGCCCCGTGCTTCGCGGCATCGGCGAGCATGGCGGGATAGCTGAGCACCGCTCGGCCTACGCCGATGGCGTCGCTGCCGCCGGAGCGGAGGATGTGTTGTGCGAGTTGCGGCAGGTATTCCTGGACATAGCTCAGGCCCGAGCTGACGACGATCATGTCGGCGGGAGCCTGCGCCCGGACTTCGCGGACGACGCGGACCTGTCGGGCGACGTCGATGAGCGGGTCATGGGCGGGCTGGTAGCCGTCGCTGGGCGGGTAGGCCGCTGGACGCTGCAGGTGTGGGTTATAATAGGGGGATCCGGCGGTGGTGTTGAGGATCTTGACCCCGAGTTCGCCGAGCAGCTTCACGAAGGCGAAGGTCTCGGTGAGGTCGATCTCAGTGGGCTGCGCCTGAAGGACGCCGAAAGCGTAGCGGTAGGGGAGAAGATGCGCGTGCTCTTCCGGGATACCCGGCCCGAGTTTGCCTGGAACGCTCAAGGCGGGGTCAGGTCGGAACGGCACCATGTCGAAGAGGCTTAGGCGCACGCCGATATCGATGGCGTTACTGTCGGCGCGGATGCCGGCGATGATGTCGCGCAGGATGCGGGTGCGGTTTTCGAAGGAGCCGCCGAACTTGCCCGGACGTGTGAAGGCGCCGAGGAATTCGTGCAGCAGGTAACCGTGGCAATGTTTGATGTCCACGAAGTCGGCGCCGCAGTCGCGGGCCACGCGAGCGGCTTGCACGTAGCAGCGGATCAGTTCCTCGACGTCGGCGTCGGTCAGTACCTGGTCGTCCGAGGTCACGTTGAACTTCCTGTCCAAGATCGGGTGGCGGTAGGCTACGCGGGATTCCCAGCGTTTCTTGTCATGCGGCCGGCAGAAGCGGCCGGAGTGGGTGAGTTGGAAGCCGATGACCAAGTCGTCGACCGAGCCCCAGTGGGCGAGGTGCTCGGCTTTGAGGATACCGATGAGTTCCGTGATGCCGGCTTGGTTCTCCTGGTTGATGATCAACTGATTCGTGTTAGCTCGTCCATCGGCCCGGACGGCCATGGCCTCTGCTCCACAGATTAATTTCGCTCCGCTCGCGCCGAAACGCTGCCAGCGGCGTTTCATCTCCTCTGAAATGCCGCCCGTGGTGGTGCCGTCCCAGCCTTCCATCGGATGGATGGCGATGCGGTTGCCGATAGTCTTGCCGTTGATCTTCGTGCGTGTGATTGGCTGCGAGAGGGGATTGCTCGCACCGGCTTCGATGGTGTCCTCGAGCGGCAGATCGGCGCCGATACTGGCGCAATGGACGCGAAAATCGGCGACGGTCTTAAGCGTCGCGACGCGGGTGAGTTTGAAAGGCGTGGTCATCGGGCGTTTTAGCGAGGGATTTGGAGGCGTTCGGAGATACGCCGGGTGCGGAGCATCGCCTCTTTCATGCGGGCGGCTTCGTCCGGCCCGCGGACATCCTTGCAGGCTGGGTGTGGTTCGGGTGAGGCGATAACGTCCATCTGGTGGAGTAGGTGCGCGGTGCTATGCTTGTAGGCGGCGGCGCTGCCCTTGGCGTCGAGGCGGAAGACTTGATCTTCCAGCGACTGGAAGGCCTCGAAGAGCTTGTAGACGCGGGTGTCGAAGCGACCCGTCCCCGTGGGGAACTTCTTGCCCGGGGCACCGTCGTCGAGCCACATGTCCTTTGCGGCGCAAATCTGCGGGGCCGCGCTGCTGGCGGCTCCGATAAGAAGGGGCAGGCCGGTCTTGATTGCGGTGGCGATGCCGTAGTCGTCGCCGCTGTGCGGGGCGAAATCGAGCTTCAGGTCCTTGCACATCGCGGCCCAGTAGAGGAAATGTGGCTCGTCGAGCGTGCTCACTTTACCGCCCACGAATTTCGGATGGATGGCGAGCTGGTGCAGGAGCCACGGCTCATAGGGCGTGGCCCAGGAGACGAAAGAAGGCTCGAGCGCGTGCACGATGCCGGGGCGGATGAGCCATTCGGCAATCTGGTAGTAGCCGTCACGGCGACGTTCCGGGTCGAGCGAGTTGAGTCCCTTCGACGTCATGATCATCACCTCGCAGTTGTCGTGTGCCTGGACGAGGTCCAGCAACGGACGGTAGCGCTCGGCCTGGAAGGAGGTGTCGTCCTGCGCACCGCGGGCGGTGATACCTGCGATGAAGCGCATGTCCGGAAAGGCCGTCCGAAACTGACGGAGCACCTCGGCATACATCTTATCGTCGAGGTCAAAAATGTAGCCCGTGTCGGCGTTGAGCACCGGTACGAGATCAATGCCGTAATGATCGGCCGCGGCCTTCTGCCAGCGGATCTCGGAGACGAAGCTCTTCCAGTCCGGCTGGCCGCATTGAAAGGGCAGCAGCACGGCGGAGCACAGGCGGGCCTTTGTGCGGTGGTCGACGAGCGCTTCCTCGGCCGTCCAGGCCCATTTCGTCGCAGACCAAGGGGTCGACGGCGTCAGGTCCTCGGGGCGATCGATCAGCGGCTTCATGAGGTAGACACCTTAGCAGGTTAATGGATTCTTGAAAACATTAGTTGCGACGAGTCCCTCAGGTAGAAATCGCCCCTTGAAGGCCCGGGATAAGTCCTTCTGATGGGGGCATCCTTTATGACCACATCCGACGGCACCAAAGACGCGATTACCAAGGGCATGCAGATGACCCTGCTCGCCGGTTTCCTTGGCTGGATGATGGATGGCTATGAGCAGGCGCTCTTCCCGACGTTGGCAGGTCCAGCTTTGAAGAGCATGGTGCCGGCAGATATTGCCGCTCTCGGTGCCAAGGCAATCAATGGCTGGGTGAGCGGATGGATGGGGGTCATCACTTCCGCTTTCCTGGTCGGCGCCGCTCTGGGTGGGGCGGCTTTCGGCTGGCTGGGAGACCGCATCGGCCGCGTCAAGGCGATGTCTTTTAGTATCCTATTTTATTCAATCTTCAGCGGTGTCTGTTATTTCGCGCAGGACCCCACGCACCTCGCCGCTGCCCGCTTCATGGCGGCGCTCGGCATGGGCGGCGAATGGGCCCTCGGCGTGGCGCTCGTGATGGAAGCCTGGCCGGAACGTCATCGTTCTAAGATGGCGGGCGCCATCGGCATGGCCGCCAATCTCGGCATGGTGCTCGTGGGCTGCATGGCGCTGGCTTATCCCGCTGACGGCAATTCTTGGCGAATCCACTTCCTGATTGGCGCCTCGCCGGCGATCCTGACCTTGCTCATCCGTCTGTTTGTCCCGGAGTCCGAGAAGTGGGAACGGTCCGCCGCCAAGGAGGCCGCGTCGTTTACACCGGCTCGTTCCAAGATCGGTGAGTTGTTTAGTGGCGAACTTCGCGGCACGACCATCGCCGGCATCCTGATGGTCTCCGTGGTTTTCGTCGGCACCTGGGGCGCAGTGCAGTGGATTCCGCTCTGGATCGGCGATCTCGCCGGCCCGGATAATCCTCGAGCCAAGGCCCTTGCGATGGTCATCGTCTCCGTTGGCGCCTGCGCGAGCACGTTTGTCGCGCCTTTGCTGCTGGCGAAGCTTCCGCGTCGCCGCGGCTATCAGTTGCTCTGCCTCTTCGCCTTGGCTGCGACCGTCTGGATCTACCGCACGCCCGCCGACTGGAGCGGTCCGAAGCTCTTCAATATCTTTCCTTGGGTGATGGCGCTTAAAGTCTTCACCCTTGGTATGGCGGCGACGGCCTTCTTTGGCTTCTTCCCCCTTTACCTTCCGGAACTCTTCCCGACCCGTGTCCGTGCGACCGGCCAGGGGATCTGCTATAACACTGGCCGCCTGGTGGCAGTGCCGTTCGTGCTTCTCGGCGGCAAGTTGGTGACGACCCTTGGAGGTTATCAGCAGGCGGCGGCGGCGATCACGCTCGTCTACGGCATCGGACTGTTTGTCGCGTTCCTCGGTAAGGAAACCTCCGGCCAGGCCCTGCAGGACTAATTTCCAATGAATCCCCGCGACGTCCAGATCCGTGCGGTGCGCTGGCATGCCTTGCCGGTCACGCTGCGACTCCCTCTTAAGTTTGGCCATGAGACGGTTACGAGCGTCGTCTGTGCCCGCGTCTGCGTCACGATCGAGAGGGCTGATGGCACGCAGGCCGAAGGGTGGGGCGAGACTCCGCTCAGCGTGCAGTGGGTCTGGCCTTCGCCGGTACCCTACGACGTCCGCTCGAAGGCGTTGCATGATTTCTGCGATACGCTGACCAAGGCGTATGCGACCTTCGGTGCGCGCGGCCATCCGATGGAGATTGGTCATGATTTCCTCGAGGAAGCGATGCCGGGTATCCTGAAGAAATTCAACGCCGGCTTGCCGGAAGGCGTCGCTGTCCCGACGCTCGCCGCGTTGGTCTGCTGTTCGCCTTTCGACCTCGCCTTGCACGACGCCTATGGCGTGGCCCATGGCGTGCCGACCTATTCGACCTACTGCGCCCCGTGGATGAATCGTGACCTCTCATCGTTCGTCGCTCCCGCGGCCGACGCCAAGGATGTGTCCTTCGCCGGCCGTTACCCCGTCGAATACTTCCGCTCACCGGTTACGCCCAAGCTGCTCGCCTGGCACCTCGTCGGCGGTCTCGACTACCTCACGCTTGCGGAAGCTGGCGCCAATAAGGTCGCTGACGGCTATCCTTCCTCGCTCGACGAATGGATCAAGACCGACGGCCTCAAAGCTTTGAAGGTCAAGTTGCGCGGTAACGACGCGCCCTGGGATTTCGAGCGCCTGAAGCGCATCGCTGAGATCGGCCTGCCGCTCGGCGTCGAACTCTTCACCGCCGACTTCAATTGCACCGTCATGGATCCGGCCTACGTGAACGGCGTGCTCGATCGCGTGAAGGCCGAGCTGCCTGAACTGTGGAAGCGCCTCAGTTACGTCGAACAGCCTTTCCCGTATGAGCTCGAGGAGCATCCCATCGACGTCCATTCCGTGAGCGCACGTATGCCGCTGTTCCTTGACGAAAGTGCGCACGACTGGCGTATCGTCCGTCTCGGTCGCGCACTCGGCTGGACCGGCGTGGCCCTCAAGACCTGCAAGACGCAGACGGGTGCGATTCTCAGTCTCTGCTGGGCTCGCGCCCATGGTATGCAGCTCATGGTGCAGGACCTCACCAATCCCATGATGGCGCAGATGACGCACGTCTTGCTCGCCGCCCATGCTCCGACGATTGCAGGCGTGGAGACTAATGGCATGCAGTTCTACCCCGCGGCTTCCGCGGCTGAGGCCAAGGTCCACCCGTTGCTCTATTTGCGTCGCGACGGCCAGGTCGACGGTTCGAGCCTGCGCGGCCCCGGCTTCGGCTATCGTCTCGCCGAAATCGGCCGTGAATTGCCCCCGGTCCGCTGTTCGGCGGGCCGCTAAACCCCAATCGGCTTGCCTGCCGGGGCGGGGAGGGTTTGTTCAAGTCATACCCACCCCCATGAAGCTCCGCTCGTTACTCCTCTGCCTGCTGTCGCTCTGTGCGTTCGCCGCCGACGCCCCTAAGCGCAAGGTCCTCTTCTTTACCAAGTCCTCGGGCTACGAGCACGACGTGATCTCTTATAAGAAAGGCCAGCCCAGCTTCGCCGAGAAGCAGCTCCTTGAGATCGGCGCCGCCAATAACATCGAGTTCACCTTCTCCAAGGACGGCTCGAAGTTCTCGCCCGCTTACCTCGCCCAATTCGACACGGTGATGTTCTACACCACCGGCGATCTCTGCTCCGAAGGCACCGATAAGAACCCTCCGATGTCCATGGCCGGCAAGCAGGCCCTCTTCGACTTCGTGAAGTCAGGCAAGGGCTTCGTCGGCACGCACTCCGCCGCTGACACCTTTCATACCGACAACGAGGCCGTGAAGGGTCCGGAGCGTTTCGCCAACCACGGCGACAAGGCCGACGCCTACGTCTGCTTCCTCGGCGCCGAATTCATCCGCCACGGTAAACAGCAGGTCGGCACGAATAAGGTCATCGACAAGACCTTCCCGGGTTTCGAGAAGGTCGGCGACTCTTTCTCCTTCCAGGAAGAATGGTATACCCTCAAGGACTTCCGTCCCGAGATCCACGTCCTCTCCGTCTTTAATGACCCCGCCCTCGAAGGCGACGACTACAAGCGACCGGCCTACCCGAACACCTGGGCTCGCAACGAAGGTAAGGGACGCGTCTTTTACACCGCCATGGGACACCGCGAAGACGTCTGGACCAACCCGACCTTCCAGCAGATCCTAATCGGCGGCCTCAAGTGGGCCAACGGCGATGCCAAGGCCCCGGACATGTCTCCTAACCTCCTCATGGTCGCCCCGGGCGCCATGACGAATCAGCCTTACACGGCGACGCCGGCCCCCAAGGCCAAGGCGCCGGCCAAGAAGGCTGAAGCCAAGAAGTAAGTCCTCACGCAGGGCGGGCCGTAAAGCCCGCCTTGCTAATTTCTAGGCGGTTTCAACTGTCCCTCCATGAGCGAGACCCCCGCCGAGGCTACGAAGTGGAGCGAGCTTTCCACCCATCAGAAGAAGTCAGGCTTCGCCGCCTGGCTCGGTTGGTTCTTTGATGGACTGGATCTGCACCTCTATACGCTCGTCGCGACGGTCTTCGTCGCCGAGTTGCTGCGCACGGACGAGACCAATCCTGATGTCGGTCTTTATGGCTCCTATGTGCAGGCGGCGTTCCTGCTGGGCTGGGCGCTCGGTGGCGCGTTCTTCGGTGTCATTGGGGACCGTCTGGGCCGCAGTCGCACGCTCGTCCTGACAATCCTCACGTACGCGCTCTTCACCGGGCTGTCGTTCTTCGCGCACACATGGTGGCAGCTGATGATCTTCCGCTTCCTCGCCGCACTCGGCATCGGCGGCGAATGGGCGGTGGGCGCATCGCTGCTCTCCGAGACGTGGCCGAAGAAGTGGCGTCCGTGGATCGCCGCCGTGCTGCAATGCGCGGTCAATTTCGGCATCCTCGCCGCGATCGCTTCGGTTTTCCTCCTTCAGCAGGTGCCGGGATACGCTCCGCGCTGGGTCTTCTTGATCGGTGTCCTGCCGGCCTTCGTGACGCTCTGGATTCGTAAAGAGGTACCTGAGACAGCCGAATGGTCTGCCGAACAGGGGAAGCACGCCGCGCCGCCGATGAGTGATCTTTTCCGGGTGGGTATCCGCCGCACGACCCTCGTCGCCTCTTTGCTCTGCGCCATTTCCCTCACCGGTCACTGGTGCTTCATGTTCTGGCAGCAGGCTTTCATCCGCTCCCATCCCGAAGTGCTCGCTGGCTCCCTCGATAAGGCCAAGGTCGTCTCGGTGGCGCTCTTCTGGGTGATTTCCGCTTCGGTCGTCGGCAACTTTGCCTCGGGTTGGGCCGCGCAACGTTTCGGCTACCGTCGCGCCCTGGCCGCCTTCTTCGGCGCTTACTTCATATTAATGGCACTCACGTTTGCTCTGCCGTGGAGCTTGTCCGCGACCTATGTGCTCTACGCGGGCATCGGTTTCTGCCAGGGGGTCTTCGGCCTCTTCACCATGGCCTTGCCGCCGCTGTTCCCGACCTTGCTCCGCACGACGGGGGCCGGCTTCAGTTATAATATTGGGCGCGTCTTCGCCGCCGCGGGCACGGTCTTCTTCGGCATCTTTGCCAAGCCTTCTGATTTCAGCGCGGTGCTGCTCTACGCTTCCTTCCTTTTCTTCCCGGCCGCAATCCTCGCGATGTGGCTGCCGACCGAAGACGCTATTTCTTGAGCCCGCCGAGCGCGACGATCGCCTTGAATTCAGCGGCGGTCACGGGCGTGACGGAAAGACGGTTGCCGGGGCGCAGGATGAGCATGTCCTTGAGCGCCGCACTGTCGCGGAGATCCGGTAGGCCGACGAGACGCTTGAAGCCTTGGTGGAAGGAGACCTCGATGCAGCTCCAGTGGGGATTTTCCTTGGTCGACTTCGCGTCGTAGTAATCCGACTTGGGTTCGAATTGCGTCGGGTCGTCGAAGGCTTCCTTGGAGACCTTGGCCACGCCGACGATGCCCGGCTCGTTGCAGTTGGAATGATAGAAGAGTACGAGGTCGTCGGCCTTGGCCGAGCGCATGAAATTGCGTGCTTGGTAATTGCGCACGCCGGTCCACGGTTCCTTGCCCTTGCGTTCGAGTTCCTGGAAGGAGAACTCATCGGGTTCGGATTTCATCAGCCAATGGTGCATGCGGTCAACGTGCAGGGCGGGGCGGCTTTTTCAAGGCAGGGCTGTGGTCTTGCGCTTTCATCGCCGGGGAGCCTAATCACTGCGTGCGCCTGCTGGACTCCCATTGTCATCCGGAATACGCCCTCAAGGCTGGCCGTCTCGCCGCTTGGGTGGCGGAATGCCGTGCCGCGGGCGTCGAAGGCGCCGTAGCCATCGGCACCGACTTGAAGGATTGGTCCGATTACCGTGACCTCGCTTGCCGCCAGCCAGATTTCTTCCGGCACACGGTGGGGCTGCATCCGTGTCATGTCGAAGAAGGATGGGAGGAGGCCGTCGCCGCGATTTCACCTTATTTCACGGACGCCACGGCGCCCGCCGCCCTCGGCGAAATCGGTTTAGACTATTTCCGTCTACCGGCGAATGAAGAAGAGGCGGCGTGCATCAAGGGCTGGCAGCAGGAAGCCTTCCGTCGTCAGCTTTCGTTAGCCTATCAGTTCGGTTGCCCGGTGGTAATCCATTCACGGCATGCGTTTGACGATTGCGTGCGGATGATCGACGCCAGCGGGGTCGATTGGCGCAAGGTGGTGTTCCACTGCTTCGTTGAAGGGCCGGAGCAGGTGCGCCAGGTCAACCAACGCGGTGGCCGCGCCTCTTTCACGGGCATCATCACCTATGCCAAGTCCGAGGACATTCGCCAAGCGCTGAAGGCCCAGGGTCTCGCCCGGCTGATGCTTGAGACCGATTCGCCCTACCTCGCGCCACAATCGGTCCGGGGTAAGGAAAATACGCCGGCCTACTTGCCCGAGATTTGTGCCAAGGCTGCCGAACTACTTGGGTTGCCGTCGGATGAAGTCGCCGAGGTCGCTACGCGTAACGCTCGGGAGTTCTTCGGCTTCGCGGGCGGTTGACACCATAATGTCACCCCGTCGCCCCCGCTTCCGCACACGTCCGTGGCATACTTGCCACAGATGTCACAGAAGACGACCATCAGTAACTCCAGTGAACTTCGGGCTAAACTCGGTCCGCTGGGTTGGGCTGAGCCGGTGTTGGACGGCTTTTTCAAGGTGCGGGCTTTTGATGACTTCCTGAAGCGCATTCTTTCGGCAGGACGACCTGATTTTTTCACCTCGGCGCTCGAACAGGCGGGTATCACGGCCTCATGGGCGGACCAATGCCTCGCCCGTATTCCCCGGTCGGGACCGTTGATCGTCACGGCTAATCACCCGCATGGACTGGCGGACGGTTTGGTTGCCATGGATTTCCTCCTACGCGTTCGACCGGATACTTTGATTGTCGGTAACCGTTGGCTTCAGCAGATTCCCGGAATCCGGCCTTGGTTGATCGAGGTCAATCCATTTGACCCTAAATCCGCCGACCCGGTAAATATCGGCGGCACCCGTCGGATTCTGGCTCACCTCCGGGCGGGTGGATGTATCATGACTTTCCCGGCCGGTGAGGTTTCCAGTTTGAAGCTGCGGGAGCGACGCGTGGCGGACTCCGTCTGGTCGCCCCTAATGATCCGCATGGCGCGCAAGGTCGGCGCATCGTTGCTACCTTTGCGCATCGAAGGCCGGAACTCTAATCTCTTCCAAGCACTCGGGCTGGCGCATCCCCGGGTGCGGACGATGCTCCTGTTACGGGAATTCATGTATCATCGGGGGAAGGTCATCCGCTTGCGGACGGCGAATCCTGTCACTCCGGCGCAATTGACGGATCATCCGGATGACGAGGAGGCGACGAGTTTTCTTCGCCTGCGTTGCGAGTTGCTGTCGGCGCGGGCGGGCGGGGGGAAGCCCAATCCTGCGGTTCCAGTGCCCGAGCAGGCTCCCATTATCGCGCCTATTAATCCATTGCTGATTCGTGCCGAACTGCAGAGCCTGCCGACGGAGGACCTGTTGTTGACGAGTGGGGATTGTAAGGTGTACCGCTTTCTCGGCAGGGACCTGCCGCACACCCTGCGTGAGATCGGGCGACTTCGTGAGACGACTTTCCGTTCGGTGTCTGAAGGCACCGGGCTAGATTGCGATCTCGATGCCTTCGATGCCTGGTATGATCAAATCATCCTTTGGGATGACAAAGCTTCGCAGGTGGTCGGCGGCTATCGACTCGGTCCCACTGACCGGATTCTGCCGCTCCAGGGTAAGCATGGCTTGTACACTTCGACGCTGTTCGATTTCAAGGGCGACTTCTTTCGCCGCATGGATCCGGCGCTCGAGATGGGACGTTCGTTCATCCGTCAGGAGTACCAACGCAAGCCGACGAGCCTGCCGCTGCTCTGGCGTGGGATTGGACGTTATGTGGTGCGCTTCCCCAAATATCATCTGCTTTTCGGTCCCGTGAGCATCAATCCGGAATACGGCCAAGCTTCCAAGGAATTGATCCTCTCCTATCTGAAGAATAACCGTTCGGCCGATGACCTCCTGCCGTTCGTGCGGGCTAAGAATCCGCCCCGTTCCATGAGCCTGCGCGATGCGGATTTGGATGTCCTGCAGCGTTGTGCTTTCGACCTTGAACATGTGTCCAGTCTGGTCAGCGACCTTGAAGCCGACGCCAAGACGGTGCCGGTCTTGTTGAAGCATTACCTCAAGCTCAACGGTCGGCTGATCGCCTTCAATGTCGACGAAGGCTTCGGAGGCTGTCTGGACGGCCTGATCGTCGTGGACCTGACCCAGACTGACCCGAAACTGCTGGCGGCCTACATGGGGGACGAAGGTGCCCGTCAGTTCCTAGAGTATCACGATTTCGAAGCGACTCCGGTCCGGGCATGAAAAAGGGCAGGCCTTGCGGCCCGCCCTGATCTTCGACTTCAAGTCTCTCTTATGCCTTGGCCAGCGACTGCTCGAGGTCGGCGATGATATCCTCGATGTCTTCGATGCCCACCGAGAGGCGGACGTAGTCATCGGTGACACCGGCGCTCTGGCGCTCTTCCGCGGAGAGCTGGGAGTGCGTCGTGGAGGCCGGGTGAATCGCCAGTGAGCGTGCATCGCCGATATTCGCAACGTGGCTGTGTAGTTGCAGGGCGTTGATGAACTTGCTGCCGCCTTCGAAGCCCGACTTGAGGCCGAAGCCGACCAGGGCGCCATAGCCGTTGGTGAGATATTTCTTCGCCAGGTCGTGGTACTTAGAAGATTTCAGGCCGGGGTAGTTGACCCACTTCACCTTGGGGTGCGCTTCTAGGTACTGGGCGACTTTCAGGGCATTGGCGCAATGGCGCTCCATGCGTAGGTGGAGCGTCTCGAGGCCCTGGAGGAGCAGGAAGGAATTAAAGGGCGAGATGCAGCTGCCGACGTCGCGCAGAAATTGCAGGCGCATCTTCATGATGAAGGCGATGTTGGCGCCGCCGGCGGGCGCGAAGGCCTTGAAGGCCTCCCAGTGCGGCAGGCCATGGTAGGACATGTCCGGCTCGGTGAAGCCGGGGAACTTGCCGTTGCCCCAGTTGAAATTACCACCGTCGACGACGATACCGCCGATGGAGGTGCCGTGGCCACCGATGTGCTTGGTGGCCGAATGGACGACGATGTTGGCGCCATGTTCGAACGGACGGTTCAGATAGGGCGAGAGGGCGGTGTTGTCGACGATCAGCGGCACGCCGACTTCCTGGGCAATCTTGCCGACTTCGGCGAAGGGCAGAATGTTGAGACGCGGGTTGCCCAGACCTTCGCCGTAGAAGGCCTTCGTGTTCGATTTCACGGCCTTGCGGAAGTTCTCCGGATCATCGCCGTCAACGAACGAAACCTGGATGCCAAGCTTCGGCAAGGTGTAGTGAAAGAGATTATAGGTGCCGCCGTACAGCTGGGCCACGGAGACGATATGGTCACCGGCGCCGGCGATATTAACGATCGCCGCGGTGATGGCCGCTTGGCCGGAGGAGTGGGCGAGCGCGCCCGAACCACCTTCGAGGGCGGCGACCCGCTGCTCAAGGACATCCGTCGTCGGATTCATGATGCGGGTGTAGATGTTGCCGAGCTCCTTCAGTCCGAAGAGGTTCGCGGCATGTTCCGTGTCGCGGAACTGGTAGCTGGTGGTCTGGTAGATTGGGACGGCGCGCGAACCGGTGGTCGGGTCGGCCTTCTGGCCGGCGTGCAGGGATTGCGTTCCGAGACCTGGCTTTTTTGATTCTTTCATGGGGATGAGGGTGGTGGAGGTACGTTATCTCTTTTTGAACACCCTGAAACAAGCCGGAATCCCTTTTATGACCTTGTCCCGAATGCCTTGAAAAGGGGAAGATGGCTCATGCGCTTAGGTTTGCCCCTCCTTTTGCTACCCCTGGCTCTCGTCTCCGCGGAGTGGCGTGAGGTCTGGCGGGATGATTTCAATGGCAACGAACTCGACTGGACGAAGTGGGCGGTGGAGGAGAATGGTCACGGCGGCGGCAACGGCGAATTGCAATATTACCTCGATCGCCCGAATAACCTGCGCGTCGAGAACGGCCATCTAATCATCGAAGCCCGTCGCGAGAAGTTGAACATGGCGGGGGTGCTGAAGGATTATTCCTCCGCACGTATTCGCACGAAGCGCCGTGCGGACTGGCTCTATGGTCGTTTTGAGATGTCGGCAAAACTGCCTGCGGGGAAGGGGCTCTGGCCTGCCTTCTGGATGTTGCCCTCTGATGAGAAGTACGGCGGCTGGGCGGCCAGCGGCGAGATCGACATCATGGAATTCAAGGGACATGAGCCGGACCAGGTTCATGGCACGCTCCACTTCGGCGCACCTTGGCCGAAGAATCTTTTCAAGGGGCAGTCCTATCGCTTGACCAAAGGTGACTTCACCGAAGGTTTCCATTTGTTCGCTGTAGAGTGGGAGGCGGGCGTGATGCGCTGGTTCGTTGATGGCGTCCGATATCAGGAGCAGAAACAGTGGTCTGCCGCAGGGGTGCCTTTCCCCGCTCCGTTTGACCAGAAGTTCCACCTGGTGTTGAATCTCGCGGTGGGCGGCGGCTTCGGTGGCCCGGTCGGCCCGGAGACGGTTTTTCCGGCGCAATTCGTGGTGGATTATGTCCGGGTGCTTCAGCGCTGAGCCCGCAGTTCCGTCTCGCCCCAGGCGGGGCTTGTTTGCTAACTGGCTCACCTATGCCCGTGTTTCTGCACGATACGATGTCCCGCGAGAAGCGGCCGCTGCTGACCAAGCCGGGTCATGATGTCTTCGGCATGTACTGCTGCGGGCCGACGGTCTACGGCCCAGCCCACATCGGCAATTTCCGGACGTTCACGGTGCAGGACGTCCTTCGCCGCACCCTCGAGGTGGCCGGATTGAACGTGAAACACGTGCGCAACATCACCGACGTCGACGACAAGACGATCCGGGGCGCGCAAGCGGCCGGTCAGACGCTCGGGGCCTTCACCAAGACTTGGACGGATAAGTTTCATGCCGATTGCAAGGCCCTCGGCCTTCTGCCTCCACAGGTCGAGCCCAGTGCGGTCGCGCACATCCCACAGCAAATCGCAATGATCAAGGCCCTCGTGGACCGCGGCCATGCGTATGTCGCCAAGGATGGGTCGGTCTATTTTAAGGTCTGCACCTGCGCCGATTACGGAAAACTCAACCATATTGATTTTTCAAAACTCGAGACACAGCATGAGAATTCCGCCGGCGAAGCCAACGACGCCGACGAATATGAGCGTGAATCCGCCTCCGACTTCGCGCTCTGGAAGTCCCGCAAGCCCGAGGATGGCGCCAACTTCTGGCCTTCTCCTTGGGGTGAAGGTCGGCCCGGCTGGCATATCGAATGCTCGGCGATGTCCTTGGCCCATCTCGGAGCGACCTTCGACCTGCATGGCGGCGGCATCGATCTCTGCTTCCCGCATCACGAGAACGAGATCGCTCAAAGCGAGTGCGCCACCGGCGTGAAAGGCTTCGCCGCCCATTGGTTCCATAGCGCCCACCTCATGGTCGAGGGCGAGAAGATGTCCAAGAGCAAGGGCAACCTCTATACGCTCGACGAACTCGTCGCCAAGGGCTTCTCGCCGATGGAGGTGCGCTATACGCTCATCGCCGGACATTATCGCGGCTCGCTTAATTTCACCATGAAGGGCGTCGATGATTCGCGATCCGCCCTCGCCAAACTCGAGCGGGGTGCCGACCGCCTGCTCGCCGTCGCCGGTTTCACCCGAGCCGAATTTGCCGCGCCGGTCGCCCAGGAAGTCCAGACCTCCTGGGGTCGGTTCGCCAAGGCGTGGGAAGTCCTGCAGGACGATCTCAATATCCCCGGCTGCCTCGGACAGGTCTTCACCGTGCTCGCCGAGAAGGATGAGCCTTCCGCCGATCAGGCCCGACAGGATGTCTCCGGCCTCGCCAAGATCCTTTTCGCGCTCGGACTCCAGCTCTTCGCCGTCAAGGCAGAGGTTGCCGTTCCGGTCGCCGTCGCCGATCTCGGCGCCCGCCGCTGGGCTGCCAAGCAGTCCAAGGACTTTGCCGCCGCGGATCAGTATCGCAAGGACCTCGCCGCCTTGGGCTGGACGATGCTGGACCGCAAGGACGGCTACGATTTGAAGAAGTCGTAATCAGGCGGGGCAGGGGGCTCGCCTCCGTCCTTGCCCTCGGCCTCGGGAGTCCCTAGCGAAAGGACAGCTTTTTACGACATGTCCTCCCGCCCGCAGATGACTCCCCTCGAGGAGATTCGCCACTCCGCCGCCCATATGCTGGGTGCCGCGGTACTCCGCCTCTTCCCCCAGGCGCAGCTTGATATCGGTCCGCCCACCGACAGCGGCTTCTACTACGACTTCGACCTCGACCACACCTTCACGGCCGAGGACTTGGTGAAGATCGAGGAAGAGATGCGCCGTATCTCCAAAGAGAACCAGAAGTTCGAGCGTTTTGAATGCACCCGCGAAGAGGCCGAGAAGCTTATCCGCGAGCGTGGACAGAATGCCTACAAGGTCGGTCGACTCGGTGACATCCCGGCCGGGGAGACGATTTCGTTTTATAAGAATGGAGAGTTCGTCGACCTTTGCGCCGGCACCCACGTCCGCTACAGCTCGCAGGTCAAGGCGTTCAAACTCCTGCACATCGCCGGCGCCTACCATCGCGGAGACGAGAAGAACAAGCAGCTCCAGCGTATCTACGGCACTGCCTTCGCGACCAAGGATGAACTCGAACAGGCCATGGTCCGTGCCGAGGAGGCTAAGAAGCGCGACCACCGCAAGTTGGGCAAGGAGCTGAAGCTCTTCCATATCGATGAGAAGGTGGGGCAGGGCCTCATCCTCTGGACGCCCAACGGCGCGGTCGTCCGCCAGGAACTCCAGAACTTCATCTCCGAACGCCTCTTCCAGACCGGCTACAAGCAGGTTTTCACGCCGCACATCGGCAACCTCGATCTCTACCGCACCTCGGGCCACTTTCCTTATTACAAGGATGCCCAGTTTCCTCCGCTCGTCGAGCGCGAGGCCATGGAGATGCTTGCCAAGGAGGGCTGCGGTTGCGGCGAACTTACCAACCGTCTGGCGGACGGAACGGTGCAGGGCTTCCTGCTGAAGCCAATGAACTGCCCGCACCACATCCGCATCTACGCTTCCCAGCCGCATTCCTATCGCGATCTGCCGGTGCGCCTCGCCGAATTCGGCACGGTCTACCGCTGGGAACAGTCTGGTGAGCTAAGCGGGATGACCCGCGTCCGCGGTTTCACCCAGGATGACGCCCACCTTTTTTGCACCGAAGACCAAGTCCTCCCCGAAGTCCTCGGTTGCCTTGAGCTCGTGAAGATCGTCCTCAAGACGCTCGGCCTGAACGACTATCGCGTCCGCGTCGGCCTGCGTAATCCTGACTCGGCCAAGTACACCGGTACCACTGAGAACTGGGATAAGGCCGAAGCCGCCTGCCGTGCCGCCGCGGCCACCCTCGGCGTCGCCTTCTCTGAAGAGCCTGGCGAAGCCGCGTTCTATGGCCCGAAGATCGACTTCGTTGTCCGCGATGTCATCGGCCGCGAGTGGCAGCTGGGTACCGTGCAGGTCGACTTCAACCTCCCCGAGCGTTTCGAACTCACCTATAACGGAGCCGACAACAAGCCGCACCGCCCGGTGATGATCCACCGTGCACCGTTCGGTTCCATGGAACGCTTCGTCGGCATCCTGATCGAGCACTTCGCCGGCGACTTCCCGACCTGGCTCTCGCCCGAACAGGTCCGTATCATCCCTCTCAATGACGACCTCAATGCCGACTGCGAAGCGATGGCCGAGGTTCTGAAGGTTGCCAAGATCCGCTGCAGCGTCGACGGTTCATCCGATAAACTTGGCGCTAAGATCCGCCGTGCCGAGATGTCCAAGGTCCCGCATATGCTCGTGGTGGGCGCCAAGGAAAAGGAAGCCGGCTTGGTCAATGTTCGCTCTCGTGCCGACAAGTCTTTCGAAGGCAACCGAACTCTGGCTGATTTCGTCGCGCTTGTGTCGGCTGAGGTGACCGAACGTCGCCTCAAGGCGCACGTCCCGGCCGCGCCTGTTCCGCCCGCCCCCCCCGCCGCTCCGCAGGCCTGATCGTCGGCGCTTTAAACGGACTTCCCGGGGAACTACTGTTGCCCGGCAGGCCCTTTCGGCCCAATACCAAGAATATGAACCAGCCCCGTTCCTCGTCGCGTCGTGATTTCCTGAAATTCGCCGGCCTCGGCAGCCTTGCCTTCGGCGCCGGCTCCGCCCGGGCGCTCGGCGTCGATGGTCGCGAGGCTTCGGCTAATTCGGCCAAGCGTCAGGCCAAGAATGTAATCTTCATGGTGTCCGACGGGATGTGTTTCTCGGTGCTCACCGCCGCGCAGACTTACCTGACCCGTACCGAGAAACGTTCCTCGCACTGGATGAAGATGTACGGTGAACGTCCCGTCGTCCGATCGCTTTGCGAAACGGATTCCGCCAGCGGCATCGTGACCGACTCCGCCGCCGCCGCCAGCTGCTGGGGCATCGGTGAACGTATCAACAACGGCGTCTTGAATATCACGACCGACGGCCGCAAGCCCGTCACGCTCGTCCAGAAGATGAATGCGGCCCGCAAGCGCTGCGGACTTGTCACCACCGCCACCGCGACGCACGCCACGCCGGCGGGCTTCGCCGCCACCGTCGCCAAGCGCTCCGACCAGAAGACCATCGCCGCCCAGTATCTCGAGCGCGGCGTCGACGTCGTTCTGGGCGGAGGCACGATGTATTTCAGCGACGACCTTGTGGCCGCCTACCGTAAGGCCGGCTACGGCGTAGCGCTGAATCGTACTCAGTTGCTCGCCGACACGGGCCAGGCGCCCTTGCTGGGGCTTTTCAGCAAAAGCCATATCCCCTTTGAAATTGACCGCCTGCAGTCGACCGAACTCCAGGCCTCGACCCCGACACTGTCCGAGATGACGAAGGTGGCGCTCCATCGTCTCAGTTCGGCTTCAGAAGGTTTCTTCCTGCTCGTCGAAGGAGGTCGCATCGACCACGCCGCTCACGGCAATGACGGGGCTGCCGCCATCCGCGACCAGGTTGCGTTTGATGAGGCCATCGCCACCGTGCTGGCCTTCATTGATAAGAATCCCGACACTTTGCTCGTCATCACGACCGACCACGGCACGGGCGGCTTTAACGTCAACGGACTTGGCAATGAGGACTTCGATACTTCGGCGCCTTCTTATGCGGAGTCTTCGCCTGCCTTCGACCGGATGGCCGGATTCAAGATGTCGCTCGAGGTGCTCAAGGCCGAGACGAAGGGTTTCTCGCCCAAGGATTTCGTGGCCAAGGCAGAGCAGGTCACCGGCCTAAAGTTCAAGCCGGATGATCGTGCGAAGGTCGTTTCGACCAAGACTCTTTCCGAGGTGCTGATGCGCTACACTTCCATCGGCTGGACCAGCAATAATCACACGGGAGAGATGGTTGAATTCTGTACTTCCGGGCCCGGCTCTCAGCTCTTCACGCCCCACCTGCGTAATGACCAGGTGCACGCCAAGCTGTTGCAGGCGACGGGCGTGGCCTGAACGCGCGAAATAAGGGCAATAAAAAAGGCGTCCTCGCGGACGCCTTTTGTTTTCCGGAGCTGGAAGCCGATTACGGCTTGTTGTACTTCACGCCGCAGCCGTAGGGCTTGCTGTTTGCGACTTCCGGGGTCTTGCCTTCCTTCACGGCCTTGACGGCGGCGAGGACGTAGTTGGTAGACTTGTCGATTTCAGAGGCCTTGGTGGAGACGCTGCCGCTGTCGATCGCGCCCTTGTAGGCGAGGATACCCTTTTCATCGATCACGTAGCAGTGAGGGGTGACCTTGGCTTCGAAGGCGCGGCCGATGCTCTGGTTCGTGTCCTGCACCAGCGTGCCGGGGTAGTAGGAGCTGCTTTCTTTGATTTCCGCACCACCGGTGTTGATAATCAGCCAAGCGCCGCCCTGGGCGATGACCTGTTTCTGGAATTCCTGCATCTTGCCTGCGTCATAGAACTTTTTGACGACGGGGCAGCCGGGGTTGTACCATTCGAGCACGACGACCTTGCCCTTAAAGTCAGCGAGGCTGACGGTCTTGCCGTCGAGGGTCTTGCCGCTGAAATCAGGAGCCGGCTTGCCGACTTCGGCGGTCGCGAAGGCCGCGACGGCGACGAAGCACGCGAGGAGTGAGGATAGGATACGCATGTGGGTGATGGGGATAGGTAGGTGTATGTATGGGGCGGCTTGCAGATTTCAACCCCTTCGGTGCGGTTAACTTTCCCGTTTCACGGTAAACGGCTTATTTTCATGCCAAATTGACTCATGGGTTGCCAAATTGGCGGAAAAGCCCGAATTAAACACCCTGTCCTATGGCTGATGCTCGTTCCATTGCACTGGTCTGCGCCACTGAAGCTTCGCTTTGGAAGGAGCTGCGCACGCGCGCCACGGCCGTGTCGAAGTCCGAACCGGCCCTGGCTCCCATGCTACAACGCTTCGTTCTGGAGCGTGAGAACTTCGGTGCCGGCATGGTGCAGCGCCTGGCGGAGCGTCTCGCGCCTTCGGGCCAGGATCTCAGCCTCATCCTGCGCGTGCTCGGTGAGGCCGTGGCCGCCGACCCTGAGGTCCTCTCGCAGATGCGGGCGGACATTCGCGCCACGCTCGAGCGCGATCCGGCGACCGAACACGCCTTGATTCCTTTCCTTTGGTTCAAAGGTTTCCATGCGATCTCGACCCATCGTCTGGCACATGTACTCTGGACAGCGGGCCGTAAGGAGCTCGCCATTCATCTGCAATCGCTTGCTTCGGAACACCTTGCGGTGGATATCCACCCGGCTGCGCGCTTCGGCGTCGGTATCCTGCTTGATCATGCCACCGGTTTCGTGGCGGGTGAGACCAGTGTCGTCGCCGACAACGTCTCGTTCCTGCATGAGGTCACGTTGGGTGGTACGGGTAAGGCGCGCGGGGATCGCCACCCGAAGATCCGCTCGGGCGTGCTCGTCGGCGCCGGCGCGAAGATTCTCGGGAATATCACCATCGGTGAGGGCGCCAAAATCGGGGCCGGCTCAGTGGTCTTGAAGGATGTCGCCCCGCATACGAGCGTGGCCGGTGTGCCGGCGGTAGTGATCGGCCAGACTTCCGTCGACGCACCAGCGCTCGATATGGATCATTCGCTCTGACCTATGCCTAACTCGCACCCAGCGCAGGAACGTCCCGGAGACGCCCGCGTTCTGGACTGTCTTTACCGCGTCGGTGCGTTCGTCAATGCGACGGAAGATCCGCGGGAAGCCCTCGATTTCATTCTTGCCGAGATCGTGCGCACGCTGGGGGCTTCGAGTGCCTCGATCGCACTCGTTGAGCCGGCCACGGGGGCTTTACGCATCGAGGTGAGCAACGGCTTGGAGGTGGAATCCACGCAACGGGTGATTGGGCAGGGGCAGGGGATCACCGGTTGGGTGGCGCTTTATGCCAAGCCGCAGCGCGTCCCCGATGTCTCGCGTGATCCTCGTTATGTCGAGCTGCGCAAAGGCATTCGCTCCGAGCTCGCGGTGCCGATGGAGCTCATGGGGAATGTGATCGGGGTGGTGAACTGCGACTCCGACCGGCTCGATGCTTTCACGGAGCAAGACGTGGCCTTCCTCTCCTTGCTTACCAATGAGGCGTCGAAGGCTGTCGGCCGTATCTGGCTCCTCCGTCAGCTGCGTTCCAAGGCCGCCCAGTTGGAAGCTCTCGTGCGTGCCGCCCAAGGGCTCGCCCGGGAACGCGATGAGCCAGGCATCTCGCAGGATCTCGCCCGTCATACCCGTGGGCTACTCGGGGCCCGCGCCTGTGCTTATTACAAGTTGGTCGATGATGTGCTGCTACTGAAGAGTCTGGTTGGCGATTGCGCCGACAGCATCTTGGCGGCAAGCGTCGGTCTCAATCAGACTTCGCTCGGTACGGTCGTCAGTCGCGGTCGGCCGGTCGTGGTTCCGCTTGCCGGCAAGACCGAGGAGCATCTTTTCGAGAAACTCGGCGAACCCATCGCTTCCTCGTCCTTGCTGGCTGTGCCGGTCCGCTATGAGGATGAGACCTTTGGTGTCGTGCTTTGCGTTTCGATGGGCGCCTACCGCTTCTCGGATGATGATAAGCATCTTGTGACGGCGCTTTCGTCGTTCGGCGCCTCCTCCATCCAGAATGCCCGACTTTACGCCAAGGTTTTCTCGGTGGAAGAGGGTTTGCGACGCAGCGAGCGCCTGACGGCCCTTGGCCTGCTTTCTGCCGAGGTCGCGCACGAGATCCGTAATCCGCTCACGGTCATGAAACTTCTTTCGGACACCCTGTCGCAGGGGCTTTCGGCTGAGGACCCTCGGATGGAGGATATCGGCGTGATGCGGGAGAAGATCGCGCACATGGAAGGCGTGGTCTCGCGTGTGCTCGGGATGAGTAAGGCTCAGTCCGGCGCATTTCGATCGGTAGATCTCAAGCAGGCCACGGATAACTCGGTGCTGCTCCTGCGACTCAAACTGCTCCAGTTAGGCGTCAAGGTCGCGGTGGAGTCGCCGGAAGGTCTGCCGATGGTGCAGGGGCATCCTGGCCAAATTCAGCAGGTCTTCCTGAATCTGATGATGAACGCCGTGCAGGCGATGGTCGGCGGTGGTTCGCTTTTACTGCGGTTGGGCGTTGAGCCCGGGCCGCAGGGAGAAGTCGTTGTGGTGCGCATCTCGGACACCGGAGCGGGTATCCCCGTCGAGATTCTGCCGAAGATTTTCGATTCATTCTTCACGAGTCGCGAGGATGGTACCGGCCTTGGTCTCGCCATCGTGAAGCGCATCCTGCGCGATCACCGCGGGGATATTGTCGTGGAATCTTCCGGCCCCGGCGGCACGACGTTCAAGTTCTGGATTCCTGTCGCGAAGTAAGCCACTTCTGGACTATTTTCCAGAGGACGGGTATGAACGAGACGGCGATGACTGTGCCCGTCACGACGCCGAGATTCTTGGCCAATTTCGTCCCGCCGATCGCATGGCCGATGCCGACGAGCGAGGTGATCCACAGCAAGGCCCCGAGGACATTCCAATAGAGGAAGCGGCCGGCGGGCATCTTGCCCATTCCGGCGACAAAAGGCACGAAAGTGCGGATGATCGGGATGAAGCGTGCCATGACCAACGACGCCGCCCCCTTGTTGGCGTAGTAGTCGCGGGCGGCTTCGAGGTAGCGACGTTTATAAAGCCAACCATCCGACCATTTTTCGACACGTTCACCGAATTTGAGACCAAGCCAGCGCCCGAATTGGTTACCGATGATGGCAGCGGCGATGAGGCACAGGCAGAGCGACCAAGGATTAAGCAGGGCGGGGCGGTCGCCGTTGGCGGTGGTGAGCACGCCGGCCACGACGATCATCGAGTCGCCGGGTAGAAAGAAACCGAAGAGTAGTCCGGTCTCGGCGAAGACGATCAAGGTCATGACGGCCAGACCGCCGAGTTTGATCATCGCTTCCACGTCAGACATCGACCGCAGCGCTTCCGTGAGTTGTCCGAGCCAAGTATCCATGCGCCAGTAGAGTCTCTTGCGAGGGTAATGGCAATGACCTTGAACGCCGGTCGATTTGTCTGCAGGGTGGGTCTGTCGCATGTCGCCAGAATCCGAATCCGCCGCCGTCAACCTTCGCCGTTCCGCTTTACAGCACGGATTGGCGGGCGAAGCCGCCCTAGATGGCGAATTCCTGCCCCGGGCGAAGGCCTTTCTTTCCGAGTCTCGCCAGATCCAGTTGGCCGCGCATCGCGCGGGCATGCCCGGCGGAGAGGTCGCCAAGCTCCGTTCGGATGCGATGGATATTATCATCGAGGCGCTCTTCGTGCGAGCTGGTCCCGCTGCCGCGGCGCTGAGCCTGGTGGCGACGGGTGGGTACGGCCGGGCGGAGCTCTGCCCGCTGAGTGATATTGACTTGCTCGTTCTGGTGCCGCGTCACTCCGCGGCGAACAAGGCGCTGGTCGAGTCGATCCTCTATCCAATGTGGGACCTGGGGCTCAAGGTCGGCCAATCTGTCCGAACGGTCACGGAGGCCTCGAACTATGCCAAAGACGATTTGCACCTGCACGTCGCCCTGCTGGAGACGCGTCATCTTTGCGGCTCGGTCGAGCTTTTCAACCAACTGGAGTTGAAAACCGCCGCACTCCTCGCGGGTCAAGCCTGGCGTCCGTTCGCCCGGGCTATCGTCGAGTCGCAGCGTAAGCGCCGCGATAAGGCCGGCGGCAGTGCCTACCTTCAAGAGCCCGATCTGAAGAACGGCGTCGGCGCCTTGCGCGACGTGCAGGGCTGCATCTGGATCGCTCGCACCGCCCGTAACGGCGTCGGCAACGCCGGCCTGGCTTCTTCGGGTTTCCTACCCTCGGTCGATCTACTCAAGTTCGAGGAAGCCAAGGCCGTCTTGCTCCGTCTGCGTTGTGAACTGCATTTCCAGGTGACCCGCCCGACGGAGCAACTTTCGCTGGAGCGCCAGGACTTGATGTCCGAGGCGCTCGGTTACCGTGGCACGCTCACCGAGCGCATTGGTGCGATGATGCGCGAATATTTCGACGCCGCCGACCATGTGCGCCGTTGCGCCGAAATCGTCGAGGGGGCGGTGATGGGCGAGCCCGAGCCCGAAGGGTGGGGCGCACCTTTCGTCATGGATGGTTTTCGCGTGGTTCCGGGCGGGACGGTCACCGCTCAGCACCGCCTTGTTTTTGAAGAAGACGCCGGCCGCCTCATCCGGCTCTTCCGCATCTGTCAGATCCATGAAGCGCGGCCCGACCGATCCCTTTCCTTGATGGTGCGTGAGCGTGCGCATTTATTGACCCCGACACTGGCCGCCTCCGAAGAGGCGAGCAGCGCTTTGCGTGCGATGCTGACCGAGGGCGGCCGTGTTTATGGGACTTTGAATTCCCTGCGCGAGCACGGCTTGCTTTACCGACTCGTGCCGGAATTCGCCGGCTTGCACTGCCTGGTGCAGTTCGAGTTCTATCACCGGTGGACGGCCGATGTGCACACCCTCCGCTGCCTAATGGAGCTGGACACGATTTACGCCGGCGAGACTCCGGTGGACCAATCCTACCGCGAAGTTGTGCTGGGCTCCGAAGCTCCGTCGCTCCTTTACGCGATTCTCTTCCTGCACGATATCGCCAAGTCGGGCGGCATCGAAGGTCATGCTGAACGCGGGGTGCCCATCGCGGATGCGGTGCTCAGCCGGCTGGGATTTGACGCCCGCGAGCGGGCGATCGCCGCGGGAGTGATTCGGCATCACTTGGTGATGGGCCTATATTGGCAACGTCATGATATCGACGACCCTGCCAACATTGAGCGCTTTGCTCGGCTGGTCGGCGATGAACAGGTCCTGCGCAGTCTGTTCGTGCATACGCGTTGCGACGCGCGGGCGACCTCGCCCGATCTCTGGACTAATTTCAAGGACGGCCAGCACTGGGGGCTCTACCGGCGCACCTCGGCGAAACTCGCAGGTGAGGCGGATCGGGATGCGGGCGCAGTGGTGGCGGCGCTCCGCGAGCAGACGACAACGATCATCGCCGGACGCGTGCCGGCCGATGAGTTGGACGCACACTTTCGCACCATGCCGCCCGGCTATTATCAACATGCGGCGGCAGAGGATGCAGCTCATCACCTATTGATGATTCACCAGCTCATCGCTTCGGTCTCGGAGGCTGATGCGGAAGTCTCATTGCGCCCCATCGTGGAATGGCACGATGACGCGGGCTCAGGACAGTCGTTGGTCACGGTCGTCACCTGGGATCGGGCCGGTCTTTTCAGCCGCATGGCCGGCGCTTTCGCCGTCGCAGGGATTAATATCGCCTCGTGTCGTGCTTTCTCGCGCGAGGACGACGTCGCCATCGACTTCTTCAAGGTGGTGTTGCCGCTCGGTAAGGAGGAGGCCTCCAAGGCACGTTTCACGGGCGCGCTTGGTAAGTCGCTGCTCGAGGGCACGGACCTGCTGGATGATGTCACCGCCGAGGAGGCGCATGCGCTGCTCACCGCGCCTCGGCGTAAGGCGCACGTGCCGCTCGCCGCCCGAGTGGAGGTCTATTATGACGAGGACCTTCATCGCACCGTGGCGGAGATCCAGTGCAATGACCGGCTGGGACTGCTCTTCCATCTTGGTCGCACCATCCGCGAGGCCGGCTACGCCATCACCTTCGCCAATATCGCCACCGAACAGGGCTTTGCCTTAGATACTTTCTACCTAGTGCCTGAACGTGGGTTGACGACCGCGCCGCATACGCCCGAAGTCCTGGCGGCGTCCTTGGGCGGGGTGGTGTCCTGAACGCCTCCCCCCTTGCTTCGCCCCGGAAATCGACCAAAGTAAGGGGGTGCCCGCCATGACCAAGCTGCTCTCCCTTCTAACGCCCATTCTTTTCTCCTGCGCCCCCCTCGCGGCCGCCGAGAATGCCCCCGTGCCTTCCAAGTCCATGTCCACTCCACCTAAACTCGAGAAAGCCACCTTCGGGGCCGGCTGTTTCTGGGGCGTTGAATATCAATACGCCAAGATCCCCGGCGTCCTCTCCGCGGTCTGCGGTTATGCCGGCGGCAAGATCGACAATCCTACTTATGAGGACGTCTGCTCTCATACCTCGGGACATGCCGAGGTCATCGAGGTGACGTTTGATCCGGCCAAGGTCACATATAAGACGCTCACGGAATATTTCTTCCGCATGCATAATCCGACCCAGGTCAACCGCCAGGGGCCGGATGTCGGCGACCAATACCGTTCGGTAATCTTCACCCATTCACCCGAACAGCAGAAAGTCGCCGAGGCGGTGAAGGCCGCGTTGACCGCCGCCAAGGTCTACGGCCAACCCATCGCCACGCAGATTGAATCCGCCCCGCGTTTCTGGGCCGCCGAACAATATCATCAGCATCATTACCAGCTCCGGGGTACGAAGCCGTATTGCCACCTGGTGCCGTTTGCCGAGGAGAAGTAAGCCTCGTGGCTGAACGGCGCACCGGCTCGGATGACGCGCTTCCTGGCCTGGGCCAGGGGGTCCCCGATGCCATTCCGGCTCGCCGTCGTCCGCTGGCCTCGCGTATGCGTCCGCGCAACCTCACGGAGGTCGTGGGCCATGCCGGCTTGCTGGGGCCGGAGGCGTTGCTGCCCCGCCTGATCAAGGCGGATAATTTCGGTTCGCTCCTTTTCTATGGTCCACCGGGGTGCGGCAAGACGACGCTCGCCGAAGTCATCGCCGCGGAGACGGATTCCCATGTCGTCCGAGTCAACGCCGTGCTATCTGGGGCTGCCGAACTCCGCGAGGTCCTCGCCGAGGCCCGTCGTCACCCCTCCCGCAAGACCGTCCTGGTGGTTGATGAGATTCACCGCTTTAACAAGGCCCAGCAGGACCTGTTGCTGCCCGACGTCGAGGCGGGCGTGGTGCGCTTGATCGGGTGCACCACGCATAATCCTGGACTCTATGTGGTGCCGGCGTTGTTGAGTCGCAGTCACCTCTTTCGTCTTGATCCGCTTTCGGTCGCTGAAATCGCCACTTTCCTTGGTAGCGCCCTCGCCGATGCGGAACGGGGCCTCGGGGCACTCGGAATCAAGGCATCTGCCAAGGTCTTGCTGCAGGTCGCGGAGATGGCTTCAGGTGATCTGCGTCGCGCCTTAAATTGTCTCGAGACCCTGGTGCTCTCCGCTCCGGTGCTGGGCACCGTCACCGACGACGCGGTGGCTTCTTTTGCGCGGGAGCGTCGCATCCGTTACGATGACGGCGGCGACGACCATTACGACACCGCCTCAGCTTTTATTAAATCCGTCCGCGGAGGTGATCCCGATGCCGCGCTATATTGGCTGTTTCTGATGCTTGAGGGAGGGGAGGAACCCCGCTTCATCGCCCGGCGCCTCGTCATCTGCGCTTCCGAGGATATCGGTCTCGCCGATTCCCGGGCCCTGGGTGTGGCCACGGCGGCCTTTCAGGCCTGCGAGATGGTCGGCATGCCTGAGTGCGAATATGCCTTGGCCCACGCAACCCTGTTCTTGGCGCTTTCGCCGAAAAGCAATAGCACGACCTTGGCGATTTCCGCGGCCAAGGACGCCGTGCGCACTCAGCCGCGTCAAGAGGTGCCGCTTCATCTCAAGGACGCCCATAACTCCACCAACAAGCGGTTGGGGAATGGCGGCAGCTATCGTTATAGCCATGACTATCCTGAGGCGGTCAGCGGTCAGGATTATCTTTCGAGGCCGCTTTCACTTTATCAACCCGGCGAGGCCGGCGCCGAGGCCCAGTTCGCCGAGCGCTTGGTGCGCTGGCGCGAAATGAAGGCTGTCATGAAGAAGAAGGATGGCCGTCCGTGAGCAAGGTCGCACCACGTCTGCCGTGGTTCGGGCCTGGTAAATTCCCGCTTTATCTCGCACCGATGGCCCGCCACACGGACGTGGCTTTTCGCCAGCTTTGCAAAGAGCAAGGCGCTGACGTGATGGTAACCGAGTTCGTGCAATCGGAGGCCCTCATCCGCGATAACGCCAAGGCCTGGGAAATGGTCGATTTCACCGAAGTCCAGCGACCCATGGGGGTTCAGATCTTCGGAGCGACGCCGGCCTCGATGGCCAAGGCGGCTCGCTTGGTATGCGATCGCATGCGGCCGGATTTCCTCGACCTTAATTTCGGCTGCCCAGCTCATAAGGTCATCGAGCAGAACGCCGGCTCCGGCCTGCTGCGCTGCACGCCTTTGCTCTATGACCTCGTCAAGGCGGTGAAGGATGCGATTCCTGATGTCCCCCTGACAGCCAAGATGCGCCTGGGCTGGGATCATTCGACGATCGTGGCCGTCGAAGTTGCCGGTCGGCTCGAGCAGCTCGGGGTGGAGGCCATCGCCGTGCACGGCCGGACCAAAGAGCAGGGATACTCCGGGGAGGCCCATTGGGGTTGGATCGCCCAGGTCGCGGCCGCCGTAAATATTCCAGTAATTGGCAATGGGGACGTGAAGGACGGCCCTTCGGCGTTGCGTCGACAGAGCGAATCGGGCGTCTCCGGGTTGATGATTGGTCGCGCGGCCCTGGGCAATCCGTGGATTTTCGCTCAGATCAAGGCCGCTTTAGAGGGGCGGGCAGGGGAGGCCTTGATTATTAGCACGCAACAGCGGTGGGATTGTATGCTGCGACTCGCTGAGCTAACCATCGAAGTGCATGCTTCACGTCTCGGTTCACGTGATGTGCGATGGATGCTCGATCGCCTTCATCCGCTCACGCATGGACTGCCCGGTGGACGCAAATTACGGGATCGTCTGAGGTACTGTTTAACGCTTGACGACTTACGGCGTCTTCGGGACGCGCATCTCGCCGAGGCGACGGTATGAATTAAACTCCCTATTCAATAGGGTGCGGTGAGCGTGTGTCGGTTGTGCAACAGAAACCTCACTTTCTTATCTACAGGCCTCCTGTTAATAACCTGTGCAGGGCTTGCTCTTGTCCCTCTCTGGCATGGGTTCAGAAATGGCACTCGATTCAACCCTTCGGATCACTTGCGGCGCCCTTCGCCGGAGGCTAAACGAGGGAAATCATATTTAAACAACCCAAGCATCAAACCTTCAACGACTTACACGACATCTTCACCGGCTCATCTCCCCGGCCTTTTAATCGTTAAAGTCTGATGTCATTCCGCTTCACACCCCTTTTTCAAAAAATACCTCACTTTCGGGCTTCCAAAGAGCCTGTGAACAACCTTTCTCAACCTTCCCCCTTTCCCATGTCCCCTTCCGTCAGCCACCTTTCCCTTTGGGAGACCGCCAAAAGCGAACTTCGTAACACTCTGCCTCGCGCCGATTTTGAAACCTGGATCTCTTCGCTCCAGCCACTGAGCATCGTCGAGGGCAAGGTGTTGCTTCTGGAAGCGCCTTCGGTGCTCACCGAAGCCTGGGTCAACAGCAACTACGGTGATGTGCTTCGTCGCCAGCTCACGCTCGTCGCCGGTCGCAACATGGATTACCGCCTGACGGCTTCGGTCGACACTTCGCGTGAAGCCACCCCGGCCCCGGCTCCGATCGCCCGTGCCGCGCGCCAGACGGCAGCGGCTTCGCCGGCTCCGGCGATCAAGGCCAATAACACTTTCGACAACTTCATCGTCGGTCCGGAAAACGAGATGGCCCACGGTGCCTCTCTCGCCGTCGCCAAGGAGCCAGGTCATTATTACAATCCGCTCTTCATCCATGGTCCGACCGGTCTGGGTAAGACCCATCTGATGCACGCCATCGCCCACTCGGTCTACGCCGTGAATCCCCAGGCGCGCATCGCATATATTTCCTCCGAGACTTTTACCAACGATTTCATCCAGGCCCTGCAAACCGGTAGCGTGGCTTCCTTCCGTCGTCGCTACCGCGAGCTGGACCTGCTGCTGATCGACGACATTCATTTCCTCGCCGGCAAAGAATCCACGCAGGACGAGTTCTTTCACACCTTCAACGAGCTGCATAATAACCACAAGCAGGTGGTCCTCACGAGCGACCGCCCGGCTTCGGAGATCGCCAAACTTCAGGAACGCCTGGTTTCCCGTTTCCAGTGGGGTATGGTCGCCTCCATCCAGGCCCCTGGCCTCGAGACCCGCATCGCAATCCTGCGTAAGAAGGCCGCCGCCCGTGGTCTTGACCTCCAGCCAGAGATTGCCGAATTCATTGCCTCCCGGATTGCCCGTAACGTCCGCAACCTTGAAGGCGCCGTCACCCGTATCGTCGGTCTGACCGGCATGACCCGCAAACCCCTTGAACTGGCTCAAGTCGAGAAGCTGCTCCATGACATCCTCGTCGAGGAGGCCAGCCACACGCTCACGGCTGAAGTCATCCAGCGCAAAGTCGCCGAGCACTACCGCATCCAGATGTCGGACATGACGTCTAAGCGTCGCATGCAGAATATCGCTTTCCCCCGTCAGGTCGCCATGTACCTCGCCACCCAGCTCACCGGCATGTCCCTCGTATCGATCGGCCAGGCTTTCGGTGGTCGCGACCACGGTACGGTCATCCACGCCCGCAAGACGGTCGTGAATCAGATGGAAGTAGATGCCAACGTTCGCCGCACGGTTGAGTATCTCCGTGCCCAACTGTCGATGAATCGTTAATTTTCGGTTATCAATGATGCAACCGGGGCCCGACGTGTGTCGGGCCCTTCCTTTTGGGCGACTTCGGGGCCGATGGGTCGTGTTGCCTCTTGCCACTCTGGCTGGGGTGGCCTTCATAAGGGCGTTCCTTCCTAGTCTTTCCCAGGGGAGTCCGCGACCGGACTGAGATGAGGCTTGGCCTCGAACCCTCGTACCTGATGCGCTTCGGCGCCGTAGGAAGCGGATTGTGCTGTCAGCCTCATCCCCGTTTCCACGTTCCTCTCAGGTCCGCGTGGATTGCCTTTTCTCCGGCCCTCCGGCCCTCTTTCCCTCCTATCCTCTATTTCCATGGTCTCCGATAACAAGCCCACCACTTTCCCGAACTCGTCGCGTGTCTACGTGCCGGGCTCACGCCCCGACCTGCTTGTGCCGATGCGCGAGGTAAAGCTTGCCGATACCGCCCGCCCCGATGGCGCGAAGTCCGGCAACGAACCTATCCGCATTTATGATACCTCCGGCCCTTGGGGTGATCCCGCCTTCCATGGTGACGTGGAGAAGGGCCTGCCCGCCATCCGCGAGGGGTGGATTCTGGAGCGTGGCGACGTCGAGTCTGTCCCCGGACGTGAACTGAAACCTGAGGATGACGGTTACCTTTCCTGGAAGCATGCCGAGACCGCCCAGCGCGCGACCTCCCGTAACCGCCTGGTCCAGTTCGACCGCGCCGACCGCAAGGTCTACAAGGGTAAGCCCGGTCAGCGTCCGACGCAGCTGGCTTATGCGAAGCAGGGCATCATCACCCCGGAGATGGAATATATCGCGATTCGCGAGAACATGCGTCTTGCGGCCGACCAGGCCGAATCGGCTCGTCGCCACGACCTGAATTTCCAGCACAAGGGCGAGTCCTTCGGCGCGGCCATCCCGAAGGTCATCACGCCGGAGTTTGTGCGGGCCGAGGTTGCCCGTGGCCGTGCCATCATCCCGGCCAATATCAATCACCCTGAACTAGAGCCGATGATTATCGGCCGAAACTTCCTCGTTAAGATCAACACCAACATCGGCAACTCCGCCGTGGCTTCGTCCATTGAGGAGGAGGTCGAGAAGATGCGCTGGTCCATCAAGTGGGGGGGCGACACGCTCATGGATCTTTCCACGGGCAAGAATATCCACCAGACCCGCGAGTGGATTCTGCGTAACTGCCCGGTGCCAGTGGGCACCGTGCCGATTTACCAGGCCCTTGAGAAGGTCAACGGACGCGCCGAAGACCTGACGTGGGAGATTTTCCGGGATACGCTCATCGAACAGGCCGAGCAGGGCGTCGATTACTTCACAATTCACGCTGGCGTTCGCCTGGCCTATATCCCGATGACCGCCCGGCGCGTCACGGGTATCGTGTCCCGCGGCGGTTCGATCATGGCGAAGTGGTGCCTTTCGCACCATAAGGAGAACTTCCTCTACACGCATTGGGATGACATCTGCGACATCATGGCCGCCTATGACGTCAGTTTCTCGATCGGCGACGGCCTTCGCCCCGGTTCAATCGCCGACGCCAACGACGATGCCCAGTTCGCTGAACTGAAGACGCAGGGCGAACTCACCACCCGCGCCTGGGCTAAGGGGGTGCAGGTGATGAACGAAGGCCCTGGTCACGTGCCGATGCATATGATTAAGGAGAACATGGACAAGCAGCTGGAGTGGTGCCACGAGGCTCCGTTCTACACGCTGGGGCCTCTGACGACCGATATCGCCCCGGGCTATGACCACATCACGTCCGCGATCGGTGCCGCGATGATCGGCTGGTATGGCACCGCGATGCTCTGCTACGTCACGCCGAAAGAACACCTCGGCCTGCCGAATAAGAACGATGTCCGCGAGGGCGTCATCGCCTATAAGATCGCGGCTCATGCCGCCGATCTCGCGAAGGGTCACCCGGCCGCGCAGATTCGCGATAACGCGCTCTCTAAGGCCCGTTTCGAATTCCGCTGGCAGGATCAGTTCGCCTTGGCCCTCGACCCTGAGCGCGCCCAGGAATATCATGACGAGACCCTGCCGCAGGAATCCGCCAAGACGGCGCATTTCTGCTCCATGTGCGGCCCGAATTTCTGCTCCATGCGCATCTCGGATGACATCCGGAAGTTCGCCGACGCTCAAGGTGTCTCGGAAGCCGACGCGCTCGCCAAGGGTATGGAGGAGAAGTCCAAGGAATTCCGCGAAAAGGGCGGCGAGATTTATCAGTGAAAGGTGACAGGTGGTGGTGGTTTGCGGTTGGCGGTTAGGGTGAAACACAGCATCCGAATCCGCCTTCGAAGGCTCCCATGTCCTGCTTCATCGGCATCTCTGTTCGGGTAAATCCACACCACCAGCACCGTCTCTGCCCGTCCACCGCCAATCGCTAACCGCTTTGTCTTCTTCTGAACAATCCGCTACCGCATGGTATGACTCACCGTTGTACTATGATATGGTGTACGCGGACTATACAAAGAAGGAGACGCGTTTCATCGAGGGTATCATGAAGAAGCATGGGCCTAAGCTGGATGGCCCGATGCGCGTCTTTGAGCCGGCTTGCGGTTCGGGTCGTCTGCTCGAGTCGCTCGCGGCCCGCGGGCATTCCGTCCATGGCTTCGACCTCAACAAGCATCAGGTCGCCTTCGCTAAGAATCGGCTCAAGGTCAAAGGATTGCAGGGCAGGGTGTGGCGCGATCGCCTGCAGGATTTCAGCGTGCCGAAGGCCGCCCGTTACGACATCGCCCACTGCTTCGTCAGCACTTTCAAGTATATCGACACTGAAGCCGGTGCGGTCAGTTCGTTGCGTCGCATGGCGGCGGCATTACGTCCGGATGGCCTGCTCCTCCTGGGGCTCCACCTCACCGATTATAAGAACAGCCCGCCCGACCATGAGCGCTGGATCGGTCGCAAGCCGGGCATCCGGGTGGTCAGCGATACTTGGTCCGCTCCTGCCAATCGCAAGTCCCGCACGGAGGCCATGCGTACGCGCATGCGCATCACCGAGAAGGGGGAGACCCGCCTCGAAGAGACTCTTTGGGATTTTCGGACCTATTCGCCGAATGAGGTCCGAGCGCTCCTGCGTCGCGTCCCGTCGCTGGAGTTGGTGGTGTGCCATGATTTCCACTACGACTTGAAGTCGACCCGTGCGCTGGATCTCGAGTACACGGATGTGATTATCGTCCTGCGCCGTCGCTGATAATCTGGGGGGCGGGCGTCGGCGGGGTTTTTGCCCGCTTGCCTCTTCGGGGACGAGCCCCATCTTGTGGGCAACCCCCTCCGCTCATGTCTTCTAAGCATCTGTTGGCCTACGTTGTGGTCTCTTGTCTCGCGGCTTCCGCCTCGGCCTTTGATCTGATTTATGATGCGGCTACGAAGTCGGCCGTGATTTATCCCGACAAACCGACGGATGTCATCCGCTACACGCTCAACGGGAAGGATCCTGATTTCAGCTCAGGGGTTTATCTGGCGCCGGTCTCACTAGCCCAGGGAGGCACGCTGAAGGCCGCGCTCTTCGACGACCGCAAGGTGGTGGGGGCGGTGATCACTAAGACCGTTGCCGCACCTTCGAATGTTCCGGTCAATACCGCAGAAATTCCGCTGACCCAGAACCGCGATTGGAAGACCTACGACTGGGTGACTCGCCATCAGGAAATCCTCGCGTTGAATAAGCCCGGTGCCATTCAGGCCGATGTCATCCTGGTCGGCGATTCCATCACGCATTTCTGGGGTGGGGAACCGAAGGCCTCACGTCTCAACGGCCGGGAATCCTGGGCTAAGTACATTGCCCCGCATCATCCGCTCAATCTCGGGTTTGGTTGGGATAGGACTGAAAACGTGCTCTGGCGCCTGCAGCATGGGGAGATTGCCGGACTCAAGCCCAAAGCCTTCGTTGTGCTCATCGGGACGAACAACCTTTCATCGGGTGTCGGTCAGATTCAGACCGTCCCGGAGACGGTTGAAGGCATCGAGGCGGTGTGTCTCGAACTTCGCAAGCGCGCCCCTGGTGCCAAGATTTTACTACTCGGCATCCTGCCTCGCCAGGAGCGTCCTGACGCCACCCGTAATAAGGTGGCAGATGCCAATAAGATCCTCAAGGACCGCGCCGCGAAGTTTTCCGACGCCTATATTGATCTGACGGTCAAGTACCTCGCCCCGGATGGTCGTATCACGAAAGATATCATGGGGGATTTCCTGCACCCTACGGATAAGGGCTACGAAATCATGGGTGCCGCCATCGATGCCCAGTTGAAGTCCTGGGGTCTTTGAAGACGCAGCCTCTCTGGCCTGCCTACGGATTAAGTGCGATTGATTAAATTGATTTCATCACCGACTTGGCGATGCCCTGAATGACGAGGTCATTCACCGGGTGCAGCTCAGGGTAATTCTTGTTCTCGGCCTTTAGGAAGACTTTGTTGCCCTGTTTGATCAGGCGCTTGAGGGTGGTTTCGCCGTCGATCAGCGCGGCGACGATGTCGCCGTTCTTTGGGTGGCCGGGCTCGATGATAACCGTGTCGCCGCTGTCGATGCCGGCATCAATCATCGAGTCACCGCGGACGCGGAGCGCGAATGACTGGGGCGGGCGGCGCCGGGCACTCGCTGACATAGGTGCCTGCACGGTATCCAGCACTCCGGAGGACTCGGTGTAATCGGGGAGGCCGGCTGGAATAGCTCCAAGGTAGTTGAGGGATTCGAGCTGGAGCACGTTTTCATCGGGCCCTTCGTAGCGGATCACGACGTCAGAGAGGTCTTCGACGAGGGCGGCGGGGGCGACCTTGTAGGCGCGGGCGGCGCCGGGGATGCGTTGGAGGACGCCTTTACGTTCCAGGGCCTGCAGGTGACCGAAGACGGCGTTGGTCGAGGCGAACCGGAACTTGGCCTGAATGTCCCGGATGGAGGGCCAGTAGGAGTGCTCGGCCACGTGGGCCTTCATATATTCAAGGATGGCGGCCTGCTTCTTGGTGAGTTCTTCCATAGTGAACGCATGTTCTATGAAAACTTGTTCACTGTCAAGCCTTGGCCCTTAAACCCCTTATATTCTTAATATATGAGGTTTTTTCCAGGCCCATGGCCGGGAGGAGGTCAACCCGGCCGCGGCGGTGGCTGCGGCAGATTTCTCGGAACCCCGGGGTGGGGCGGGTGTCCGTTATAATACCCTACCCTAATATATGAAGCATACCTACTCCGTTGGATTTCTGACCCTCCTGGCCGCCTCGACTTTTGCAAGCGTTGCCCCGCTCGCCATCGCCCCGTCGACGCAGTTCGCGAACAATGTCTCCCTGACCTATTCGCAGGAGAGCACCTCCGGCGTTTCTGGTCACCAGAATGAATGGTCAGTCAGCGCTACCGCCTATCTCGGTTCTTCCGATCTCTTCATCGAGGGTGCCACCACGGTCGGTGGTGATCTCTCCAACGGTCAGGACCTCGTCCAGCTCGGCTATCGCTTCAAGAATGTCGCCGGCATCGCCGACGCCGCTCTCGCGATTGGTTCCGACGAACGCTACACGCTCAGCCTCCACCGCGCCCTCGGCGCTGGTTTCGGCGCCTGGATCACCTACGTGCGTCAGCATAACGACGACCAGTATGGTCTGACGATCAGCAAGATGCTGACCCATGACTACTCGCTCGATCTCAGCTTCACCCGCTCCGAAGTCGCCAATGTCAATTCCGACATCTGGGCCCTCGGCGTTCGCCGTAAGTTCTAAGTCAGATCGACGATGACGGGCGGTCCGCTCGTCATGCTCAAAGCCGCCGATTGAGTTCGGCGGCTTTTTTGTGCCGTCATTTCCATTTCTTTTCAAACGTGCCCACGCAGGCTTCCAATCCAGGATAGCACTGCCCGGCGATCGCCAGCGATCGCTGTCGGATATCCGCGGGGATACCCCAGAGGGCTTCGCTGACCGAACCGGTAATCGCAGCTAAGGTATCCGCATCACCCCGAATGGAGCAGGCAAAGCGTACCGCTTCCTCGAAGCTCGTTGTGCCCGCCGCGATGGCCATGCATTCCGGCACGCAGCCTTGGCAGGTTTCGTTGTAGCGATGGGTGGCCCGGATTTCTGGGAGCGAGGGGAGGGGGCCGTAATATCTTTCGGCCACGGCCCGGACGGACTGGGTATCCCGGGATTGCCGGGCCGTCCAGATACACTCGGCGGTACATTGCGCTCCCTTGATGCCCTCCAGGTGTCCGTGGGAGGGCTTCGCGCTCAAGCGGGCATGTTCGAGCACGTCAGCTAGGTCAGTGAAAGCCCAGGCGATGGGGGATACGCGCATCGCCGAGCCGTTGCCGTAGGAATCTCGTTCGCCGGGGGCTCCGTCGTGAACCCATCCGCTGAAGCCTGAACCGAAAGCGGCCGATAGCGGCGCCCGGTGGCTGTTCATTTCATAATAGCCGACCATACCGACGAGATAAGGCTTATAATCGGCGTCGCCCTTGAGCAAAGCTTGGGCCACCGCCCAGGTCAGGAGCGAATCATCCGTCGGGCACGATCGTTTCGCGAACAGTGGGAACGTGGAATCTTCGTTCGCACTAAACTCGTGAATCGACCCGATGATATCTCCCGTAATGGCGCCAAGCATGACCACCACTATTCCTGTCTGGTCCGAAGGTTCCATCTTTCATTCTGTCATTTACATCCGCTGGCGGCATTTTGCTCCCGACCGACATCGGTCAAATACACCTCTCGCTCTTATTCAAACACGTGCATCCTATCACCTGTCCCCGCCTTTTGATTTTCATTCTACCCATGAGCCCGTATCGTTGCCTCTTCATTCGCAAACTTCGCACCGTCGCGGCGCTCCTCATGGGTACGCTGATGCTTGTGTCCATTGCCCCAGCGCAGTCCACCGCTGTCACCGCGACCGCCGTCCCGGGCGCCTTGATCTCGCATGACGCTTGGCTTCGCACCTGGGTGCGGGTGGATGACTCCTTTTTCATCAAACATGAGCGTAATCTTTTTGAGGAATCCGTCGGGGTGCACTTCCGTGACCTCGAAGGCGCTCACGAACTTTTCATCAACGGCCTGAAAATCGGCACGGGCGGGAGTTTTGCTCCCTATAAGAGCGCCCGGGCTGAGGTCTTCCGTCACAAGGTTCCCGTCGGCACGCTGAAGAAGGGCGAATGGAATGAGGTGGTCTTTCATGTCCATCATGAAGCCGGGAAGGGTGGTTTCCTTGGTGAGGCCCCGTTCATTATGAACTACTTCATGGAATGCGTGCTGGAAGGTCCGTGGGAGTTTTCGACCTCGCCTTTCACGCCAGGTCCGTCGCTCAAGGTTCAGCCGACGTCTTCCTCGTTCTCGAAATTCCGTGAATCCAATCGCGTATTGGGCCGGGCCGAACAGTTCCACGGACAGTCTCTCTCTCCGGCCGACGCCTATGCGAAGATGCGCGCCACGCATGACCTGACCATCGATCTGCTGCTGTCGGAGCCTTTAATCGCCCAGCCCACGCATTTTAGCTTCGACACGCGGGGTCGGCTCTGGGTCACGCAGTATCGCCAGTATCCTTACCCGGCCGGCGTGAGCATGATCAGCCGCGATAAATATTATCGTTCCCATTACGATCGGATCCCGCCGGCCCCGCCCAATCACGATCGCGGCGCCGACATCGTCTCCATCCACGAATCGACCAAGCACGACGGGGTCTACGATAAGCACACGGTCTTCCAGGACGGCCTCAATATGGCGAATTCCGCGTTGCGGGCCTACGGCGGCGTCTGGGTGATGAACCCGCCCTACTTGCTGTTCTATCCCGACGTCAATGGCGCCGATAAACCCGATGGCCCTCCGGTCGTCCATCTCGCCGGGTTTGGTCTCGAGGACACGCACTCCGTCGGCAACGGCATCGTCCTCGGTCCTGATGGTTGGATCTACGGCGTGCACGGCAGCACTTCGTCCTCTCGCGTGACGCGTCCGGGCTTCGATGCACCCGACGCTCCGGCGGTCCATTTCGAAGGCTGCATGGTCTGGCGCTATCACCCGAAGACCCGCGAATACGATATCTTCTGCGAGGGGTCGGGGAATCCCTTTGGCCTGGATTTCGACGGCGATGGCCGCATGTACTCCGGCCACAACGGCGGCAACACCCGCGGATGGCATTACGTCCAGGGCGGCATCTATCTGAAGCAGGGCGTCGACCCGGGTAAGTTCGGCCCAGCCCGCAGTCCCTATTCTTTCGGTCAGTTGCCGATCCTAGCCACGAAGAATCCCGTGCCGCGCTTCTCCCACTTCGGGACGTTCGTCGAGGCGACGGCCCTGGCACCGCAATACCAGGAGCATCTGTTCTCCCTCGATCCGCTCCATAATACCGTCACGGATTCCGAACGCATCCCGCAAGGCGCGACCTACGTGACGGCTGATAAGGGCATCCCGATGTGGTCCGAGGACGTCTGTTTCCGGCCGCTCTACATCGCCAACGCGCCCGATGGCTCGCTGTTCGTGTCCGACATGTACGAATTCTATATCGCCCACGGCCAGCATTACCAGAACCAGATCGATCCCACGACCGGCCGACTCTATCGACTTCGCAGCAAAGACGCCAAGCTGGAGACGGATACGAATCTTGAGCCGAAGAACACCGCGCAACTGGTCGCCCTGCTCGGCCATCCTAATAAATTCCATCGTACGGCTTCGCTGCAGCTCCTCTCGGAGCGCAAGGACCCAGCGGCGTTGCCTCGTCTCGACGCTTTGCTGGCCGCCGATAAGGGCCGCGGGGCTCTCGGCGCTCTGTGGGCGCTTTATCAGATGGATGCGCTGACCGATGATCGTGCCGTCAATGCTCTCCGGCATTCCTTTGCTCCGGTTCGTCTCTGGGCTGCGCGTTTCCTTGGGGATAAGTATGGCGTCAACCGCGGCCTGGGTGTGCCTGGGCTCGATGCCAAGCCGGCCCGAGAACTGCCGTCCGCGAGCTTCGCTTCGGTCATGCAACTTGCCCGGACCGAGCCCGATGCCGAGGTGCGGGCACAGCTCGCTTCCACCGCCCGCCGTCTGCCCACGGCGCAGATGCTGAGCCTGGTCGGCGCCCTGGCCTCGAGGGATGAGGATGCTCATGATGCTTATATCCCGTTGTTGCTCTGGTTCGCGCTCGAATCCCATGTGGCTCTCGATCGGACGGCAGTCGTGAATTTCGTCAAGGAGTCGGCACTGTGGGATCGCCCGCTCGTCCAGCAGCAGCTGTTGCCGCGTCTGATGCGTCGCTTCGCCACCGAAGGTCGGCGCACGGATTTACTCGTCTGCGCTCAGTTGCTGCGTCTCGCCCCGACGCCCGCCCACACGGTCTTCCTGATGAAGGGCTTTGAGGAAGCCTATCGTGGCCGGGAACTCGCCGGTCTGCCCGATGAACTGCTCCAGGCGATGGCCGCTTCCGGGAAAGCCCCGGTCATCCTGCGCGTGCGCCAGGGCGATGCCGTCGCCATCAAGGAAGCGCTTGCCGTCATCGCTCAGAAGAAAGCTGATCTCACCGAGCGGCTCAATTACGTGCGCGTCTTCGGTGAAGTCCGCCAAGCAGAAGCCTTGGACGTCCTGCTCGAGCTCGCCGATTCGTCTGAACCGGTCGCTCTGCGGAAAGCGGCCCTGATATCTTTGATGTCCTACGAAAAGCCGTTGGTGGGTCCCCGCACCGTGGCCTTGCTTGCCAAGTCAGCCGGCGAGGTCCGTCTCGCGGCGCTGGCGCTTCTGGCAAGTCGGTCGGATTGGAGTCTCGAACTCTTGAAGGCCATCAAGGCCGGGGAGGTCGCGGCGAATACCGTGCCGCGCGACATGGTCGACCGAATGCGTGGACATGAGCCTAAACAGGTCCAGGCACTCCTCGCCGAGCTCTATCCTAAGCAGACCGTCGCCGGGGTGACGGATTTCATCGGCAAGATCGCTGATGTCGAAGCCAAGCTCAAGGCCGGCACGGGCAATCCTTATGAGGGCGAACCTATCTTCATGGAGAAGTGCGCCCCTTGTCATAAGCTCTTCTTTAAGGGGGGCAAGATCGGCCCCGAACTCACCGCTTATCAGCGCGACAATCTCGGCACGATGCTCATCAGCATCGTCAACCCCAGCGCCGAAATCCGCGAGGGCTTTCAATATTATTCAGTCAGCACCAACGACGGCCGTTCCCTGAGCGGCTTCCTGGTTGAGCGCGACGCCCAGATTCTCGTCCTGCGCGGATTGGAAGGGGAGGATATCACCTTGCGTCAGGCCGACGTCCGTCTGCTCACGCCGATGGGCCGCAGCCTCATGCCCGAGGGCCTGCTGGATAATCTTTCCGACCAGCAGCTTCGCAATCTCTTCGCCTACCTTCGCATCTCCCAGCCGATTTCGAAGTGACCGCCGCGCCGCGGCGCGGTTGCCCTTAGAACTGCGGGCTGCGGTGGAAGAGCGACCAGTCGGCGAGGCCGAGGTGGTGCATCTCACCTTTGATGGCGAGACGGTCGTCGGCGTCGGGGGCAATCTCATATGCGATGACGTTCGGCGGCACGGCCATGGTCTCCAGGATGACGATGACGCCGTCGAAATTATCTCCGGCCGGGTTCTTCCAGTGGCCGTTGAATGAATAGGCGTACATATCCGTCTCATCCAGCTGGCTTTCGAGCTGGGCCTTGAGCTGGGCCTTGGATGCATCGTGGTCGCCGAGCATGTATTTGCAGCCGACCCCGCCGTGGGTACCCTTGGTCTGCAGTAAGATGTCAAAGCTCTCCGTTTCCGGGTCGCCGTTGATTTTCCCGAGATGCCAGTCCATTAGGCTCTTGATGAGCTCGGCGAGACGTTCTTCGTTGGCCTCCGAAGCCTTTTGCAGCGGACTGCGGACGCGCTTCTTCCGGGGGTTCTTTTCTTCAGGCATTTTTTCGGTATGCCGCAAGGCTCGCTTTCCGCAAGGGGCCAGTGGAGCTGTCGCCGGGGTGCGCTGGTTCAGAATAAACCGCGGACCGCGGGCTTCATCACCTTGCCCATGGCGTTGCGAGGGAGATCCTTCACGACGCTGAGACGTTGCGGCACCTTGTAGACCGATAGGCGTGATTTGCACCAGTCGCGTAATTCGGGAAGGGCCAGCGGGAGGCCGCCTTTCGTGACGACGGCGGCGCTCACGGCTTCGCCCCACGTGTCGTCTGGCAGGCCGATCACGGCGCATTCGGCAATGTGAGGGTGCTCAAGAAGCGCGGCTTCGATCTCCAGCGCCGAAAGTTTGTAGCCGCCGCTCTTGATGATGTCGACCGAGAGGCGTCCCATGATGCGGTAGTAGCCGGTTTCCCTGACGGCCATGTCACCGGTGCGATACCAGCCGTCGCTCTCGAAGGATTCGGCGGTGGCCGCCGGTTTCCCCCAGTATTCGCTGAAGACGTTGGGGCCGCGAACTTGAATCTCCCCGGGGGTGTCTTCGTCCGTGATGACGTCGCCGGATTCACTTCGGAGACGAATCTCGACGCCCGGCAGAGCCTGGCCGACGGCACCGGGACGGCGTTCGCCGTGCAGGGGGTTCGAGATGGCCATGCCGATTTCGGTCATGCCGTAGCGTTCAAGCAGTTTCTGACCGGTGAGGGCGGTCCATTTTTCGTGGACGCTGGCGGGGAGGGCGGCGGAACCGGATACCATCAGGCGCATGCGCGCGAATCCTCCGACAATGAGCGATCTCTCCGAGGGCTCGGCGACTTCGAGGGCTTGGATGAGTTTCACGTAAATCGTGGGCACGGCCATGAATAGCGTATAGGCGTCGGCCTTGACTCGCTCCAGGATCGCGGGCTGATCGAATTTCGTGAATGCCTCAATGGTTGCCCCGGCCCAGAGTGCGCAACATGTCACGTTGATAATGCCGTGAATATGATGCATCGGTAGGAACAGCGGGATGCGGTCCGCGGCGGTCCATTGCCAGGCCTCAATGAGGCTGGTGAGCTGCGCGGTGATGTGCGCATGGGTCGTGACGACGCCCTTGGGTTTGCTGGTCGTTCCACTAGTGTAGAGGATCATCGCTCGGCGGGAGCTGGTGAGGGCGGGGAGCGCTCCCGCTGGACCCGCCGCCGCGTCGATGTCGATCAGGCGCAGGCCGAGTCGGGCGCAAAGCGGGCTGATCTTAGGGATGCTGGCGGCGTCGGCCATGACGACGCTGGCGCCGGAATCCGTCAGCGCGTATTCCCATTCCGGCTCGGTCGCGGTCAGGCAAATCGGGACTTTGACCGCACCGGCGCGCCATAGCCCCCATTGCGCCGCCACATAGGACGGGCCTGCCGGAGCAAGGAGCGCGACGCGAGCTTCCTGCAGGTCGGGCTGGCCGGCGAGGAGCACGGTGGCGAGGGCCGCCGAGCGGTCCAGCAACGCCTGATAGGTGGTCGTGCTGTGCGGCGAGCGGAACGCCGCTGAATGGGCGTGGGCCTGCGCCCGGGCGATGATGGGGAGGTCGGGCATATTGTTAGACGATGGCGCGGACGATGAAGTAAAGTAAGGATGGGCCGAGCAGGCAGCCGAGGCCGGTGTGGAAGGTGGCGACGAGTGCGCCGTAGGGCACGAGGGTGCGGTCGGTGGCCGCCAGTCCGGCTGATACGCCGCTAACAGTGCCGGCGAGTCCGCCGAAGACCATGGCCGAGCGCGGGGTGCGGAGTCGCATGAAGCCCGCGAGCGCCGGCGTGCTCACCATTACCAGGATGGCCTTGATGACCCCGATTGCGATGCTGAGCGCCATGACGTCGGAACTGGCTCCGATGGCCGCCCCGGTCACGGGTCCCACGATGTAAGTCACGGCGCCTGCGCCGATTGTCGTGAGGCTGACGGCGTCGCGGTAACCGAAGGCGTAAGCCACGACTACTCCGATGAAGAAGGGGAGCACCGTGCCGATGCACAGCGCGAGAGCACCGATCCAGCCCGCGCGTCTGGCTTCCGTGGGTTGTACTTCGAACGCCGTGGCGACAATCGCGAAGTCCCGTAGCATGTTGCCGCCCATGAGCGCCAGTCCACTGAAGAAGGTCAGGTCAGCGAGGCCCTTGCTGCCGCCCGTCATCTGCCCGCCGACATAGGCGAGGGCGAGGCCGATGAGGATGGCGATGGCTGAGCCTTGGATGCGGCCGAACGTGAGTTTTCGGGAAATGAAACCCGAGGCGAGCACGACCAGACCGATGACGGCGAAGGCGATGATCAGGCCATTGTCTTTGGCCAGTTTTTCGATAACGTTGCCCATGGGTGGTTATTCTTGGGCCGGGCTAGGCGCGTCGCCCGCGGCGGGTTCCAGCCGATTGATGAAGGCGATGCAGCAGGCGCAGAGGGCGACGGTCAGGACGGCGGCGGTGACGGCCATCGGTCCGCCCCGGAGCGCCGCGACGACATTCTGGGTCATGGCCATGGCGACGACGACGGGGATGTAGAGCGCACCCCAATAGTTCACGCCTTCCTCGGATTTCACATCAAGCCAGCCGCGGTGGTGGCCGTAGAGCCGGGCGCTGATTAGGAGCAGCATCGCGATGCCGACGCCGCCGACGTTCGCCGGTACGCCCAGGGCGCGACCAAGCAGTTCGCCGAGCAGGATGCCGAGCAGATGACAGACGGCCAGTAGGGCGGTTCCATAAAGGGTCATGGCGGGGTGGGGTGCGGCCAGAAGGTGGGCCAGGTTTGTCTTATTGGCAATAAAGGAGACAGCGGGAGGTCTGCTCGCCGCCGCCCGAAACCCGTCGAGTTTTATTTTAAATATTCTCCCCGTAGGGGAAATCTCGCCCCGCCGGCCGGCGGCCGTGGTTTTCCGGAACCTCGTGTATACTGCCCCCCTCATGCCCCGATTCACCCTCCAGTCCCGTGCCTTCAAACAGAACACCCGTCCGGTCATCTGGTTGGATGTGGAACGTCGAAAGGCCGATATCACCCCGGCCCTGACTTCCGTCGCGGGGGCGGAGGGATTGCTGACCTATGCCCATGATTCGATTCTGGCGGAGTCAGCGGCGGCGCGCCGGTTGGTGTTCAAGCCTTGGCATGAACTTGCGGTCGAATTGGTCGGCCAGGCGCAGTCGACGAACAGTCTCCTCGCTGGCTACAGCATCCCAGAGCGAGATCTGCTCATGACGGCCTGTCCGGAGCACGCCGAATGGATCAGGGAGAACTATCTCAACGCCAATGCGGCGAAGTGGTTTAAGAATCGCCACCCGGAACTCTATGCGGAGGCCTGCCGATTGGCGGGTGATCGGCGCCGGCCGGGGCTCAAGAACTTCCTGGTGCAGTCGGCCCTAGGCTATCCTTATAAAAAACATCTGCTCAAGGTGGAGCCCGGGTCAATCCTGAGCCGCCTGCGGAGGTTCCTGGCGAAGCGCGACGGAACACATCGGGAGCTGACGAACGAAGCTAAGCGGGATTGGGCTTACCTGATTGAGTATAACCGCGAAGACGTCCGGGGAATGATGCATCTCGTCGAATTCGTGAAACGCAGCTAAGCCGCCCGCCCTCTCGCATGGCTTACTCGAGAATGACGAGGGCGGCGCTGGCGGCGGGCAGGGTCAGCGTGGCTTTACCAGCGGCGACGGTTAGTAGCTCTGAGGTCCTGGCCGTCCAGGATCCGTCCGCGCCTACGGCGGCCCCGGCGAAGGTGATATCGGTGGTGGCCGTGGCGGAAGGGGCGGTGAGGCGCTGGATGGTGGCCTTGGCGTAGGTGACGCCCGCGCTCAGGTCGATACTTACGGTCTGGGTGAGGTCTTTGTTCACGATGGTCACACGTAGTTTCTGGTCGGCGCCGCGGGTGGCGTGGGCGATGAGGTTGGCCGTGCTCTTGCATTCGACCGGCACGAGCCGTCCTTGGCCGGCGTGTCGAAAGAACAGAAGACCGTAGTAGATCGCGGCAGGTTCGAAGCCGGAGGTTTTCTTATTAAAGATGATCGGCGAGTAGTTCCCGGGGTTGAATCCGCCGTGGAGATTGATGCCCGCCCCGCCGAGTTCGGCGACGTCGAACATGAAGTCGATTGACCAGAGCGTCGATGCGAAGGAGTCGCTGACCCCGTGCTTGCCGCCGCTGGAGGCGGTGTTGCATTCGCCGATCCGATAGGGCACGCCGCGGGCTTTCGCGTCAGCGAGCTTGATCTGCCAGTCGTCCGGGTATTTTTCGCCAAGAAGTTTTTCGACCGACGTGAAGCGCGGGGCCTTGGGGTCGGCTTCCTTCGCGGAAAGCGGGTAGACATGCGAAGTAGCCAGCATGATCCGGTCATGGAAGTCGGCCATGAACAGCGGCATCCACTTGGTGCTCTTGGTGATGGCTGGTCCGGTGATGGGGGCTTGGGGGTGCTTGGCGAGAATCGCGTCCAGGGTGCCGCCGAACTGCTCTTTATATTGTGGATAGCCGTAGCTGGACGGGCGGATGCCGGGACGATTCGGCCCTTTGGGGTAGAGATTCGGTTCATTACCGATCTCGAGGGCGAGCAACTGCGGGCCACCGACTTTGAGCGCATAGTCGGCTTCGTCGGCCGCCATGGCGGGGTTGTAGGTGCCGAGATTCAAGCCATAGATGACGCGCCATTGGCTGGCCTTGGCGAACGCAAACACCGCGTCGACGGAGGCCGGCCCGATGGTCTTGGCTTCGAGGGTATATTTATTCTTCTGCATGCTCTCCAGGGGCGTCGCTTCGGAGAGAGACCAGAACGTCGATTCGACCTCGTTGCCGCCGATGCGCAGCACCGCCGGGCTGAGGTTGCGGCACAAATTGAGCAGGGAGGTGTTCTTGGGGGCGAAGCAGTCGTGGGAGAGGATTTTCTTCTCACAGCTCAGGCCGACAAAATCAGCCGGGATTTCGAGGCCGGGTTGATCGGCGTGAATCGTGATTGAGGCCGCCGTGGGAGCGGCGGTTACGGCCGCGAGGAAGAGCAGGGGAAGCATGGAAGAGGGTTAGGTGCAAAATCGACGCAGAGCAATCCCCGGTCGCTTGCCAATGAGCCAGACATGGGTAAACCCCATGTCATGCTTATCCCTCAGCAGGAGTTGGAAGTGCTTTATGGTCGGGCCGTCGAGCGGATGTTCGGGCAGCCTCCGGAGATTCGCCGCAGTCCGCATTTTGATTGGACACACCTAGATTTCACGGTCGACCGATCATCCTGGTCGATTTCCTTCCACGCCCTGCAGCATCCCAATATGCTCTCCGTGAGCCAGACGCGCGAGTTGGCCGATGAGTATGCGGATTCCCCGCGTCTTTTACGGAAACTCAATGAGTTGAATGGTCGGTTTATCGGGGTGAAGTTTACCGCGAGCGGCCAGCAGCCGGTGCGGATCATCGCCCGTTGCAGCTCCGTCCTGGCGGCCGGCCGTTGCCTGCCGCACTCGGAGCTGGTGCCCCAGGCAATCAATGAATCTATGGAGCAGATTGAAAAGGCTCTGGGGGAGTTCAGGCTGAGCTGAAGCCGGACGGGCTCCGTGCTTAAGCCTCCTTGCAACTTAAGGTCAGCACCGCTGTCCTAATTCCCACCCCATGAAAAAACTCCTTCTTTTGCTGCTCTGTCCGCTGGCCGCCTTCGCGGCCGATGCCGTGAAGCCGATCCGCAAGATCAATCCTGGCGAGGTCATCGTGCCGACGGAGGCGATGCGTCGTATCTGGGGTGAGTTGGTGAGCATCGATTTGGCCAGCCGCACTGGGGTCTTTCGCAAGGAAGGTACCGACGAGTTGATGTCATTCAAGGTCCTGCCGTATGCTGAGTTGCTCCACCATGCGGCCTTCGGCGATCTGCAGGATTTCCGCACCGGCGAACGCGCCATCTTCCGTCTGCATGAGGATGCTCAGGGTACCTGGACGTGGCTCACTTATATTCAGGACGAAATGAACATGATGAACGGCCACAAGGAGTTCTTCTATGTCGACGCCATCGACGCGTCCGCCGGTAAAATTACGTGCACCCAGGCGAATGCCGACAAGAGTTTCGTGCGTGAGAAGGGTATCGTAATCGAGACAGAGGCGGCCACGCACTATTGGAAAGAGGGCCAGCCGGTGCGGTTCGCAGACATTAAGGTAGGCGATAAGCTGCGCACCCAGACGCATGGCGTCGGCAAGGGCAAGGTGCGCATGTGCTGGGAGGTGTTTCTCGATGAAGCCAGCCTAGCAAAATTTCAGAACGCCCAACGCGCCGTCCATGCCAAGCGCATGATTGAAGAGGGTGCGCCTGGCTACGTCGACCTGGCGACCGGCCAGCAGGTGGAGCTGACGCTCTTTCAAGAAGCGGGCGAGGTCAGCCATCTCCTCCGCGAGGGCTCGAAGGTTCGGCTGATGGGTGCCGGGGCCGATCGCAAGGCCGTCGGCGATGCGCTGATGGGCAAAGTCAAGTCCGCCAAGTTTCAGGGTAATCTCTGCAAGGTTTCGGTGGAGCTGGAGCAGGACGTGGCTGGATTGCAGTCCAAGCAAATCGCCCGACTCTGGGTCAGGTGACGCGAGGCAAACAGGGAAGGGGCCCGCCCCGGCGGGGCTCCCCCGGGGCTTTGTCTCCAAACGACATTTCTTTGGGCGAATTTCTTCCGGACGTGCTTCTGCCGGGCTGCTTGAGGCATCCCCCTTGCCTTGGCTGGGGCAGCCCCCTAGAGATTTCACCTCAGTCGCTACCCCGGCGACTTCTCCCATGACCCCCTTTGAAGCCGCACTGCTGGTGCTGACGCTTTCTGCGATGGCAGAGTGGCTCCATGGCCGTCGTGTGAGGAAGGTTGCCCGTCTCGCTTTCGGCCCGGACAACCGTCCCCGCGCTTGGGTCGCCTTCGTCCCTTATCTGCGCTGTCTGGCTTTCGCGGCTTTCGCCTGGGGGCTCGCAGTCATGTTCGAGCTCCATCAGGCCGCCAAGGAGGGCAAGCCGCAGGAGTCGAAGCAGTCGGTGCACCTGATATTCGTCTCCGATCTCTCCCCGAGTATGTATCTCAAGGACGCCGGTCCGGAGGGGAAGATGACCCGCCAGGAAAGGATGCGCGAAGAGGTGGAGGCGGTCCTTATGCGGGTGGGTGGCGATGTGCGTTTCGGCGTCATCGGGTTTTATTCCGATGCCAAGTCAGTGGTGATGGACGCCCGCGACCCGGAGCTCGTCCGGAATGTTTTCAACGGCCTGCCAATCCAATACATCATGAAGAGCGGCGACACGGATCTGGGTACCGCGGTGAACTCCGCGGTCAAGATCGTGCAGGACATGCCCGAGGACTCGGTGCGGCTGCTCATCTTTACCGACGGTGATACGATTCCGCTGCAACCAATCCTGCCTCGGCCAAAATCTGTCAAGGAAGTCCTGGTGCTCGGCATCGGCAATCCGCGCAAGGGCACCTTCATCGCCGGCCATCAGTCCCGTCAGGACGCCGAGGTGCTCTCCACGGTCGCGCGTTCCTTGAAGGGTTCCTATTATGATGTGAACGAGAAGCATCTGCCGACCGCCGCCCTGGGGGATCTGGTCGTACGCACGGCGCTGCCGAAAACCGGCCTCGATCTCGCACAGTTCGCCTTATTGGCGATGGTGGCGAGCGCCGTGTTCCTGGCCGGCGTGCCGGTCGCACTGCAGTACTTCGGCGCACGCTGGAAGGTCGTCCATCCGGACGCCGACGCAGGGGAGGGTGCCGTGCTCTGATGCGTAAATTCATGACGTTGCTTTGGCTGCTCTTCCCCGTCGGCGTGGTGTATTATCATTTCAACGCCGGGCAGTCCCAGTTGGCGCGCGAGAAAGCGCATGATCACCTGGTGCAAATCCGCCTGCTGGAGCATGCCAAGGAGCCGGACTGGGTGACCATCGTCGAGGAGTATGACAAGTTGGCGGCCGAATTGCCGACGGATGAGCGGTCCTCGGTCCGTCATCAGATCCGCCTCGCGAAAGCCAAGGCCCGCATTGAGATGCTCGATGTGTCCGGCGCCATCACCGATCTGGTGCAGCTGCTGGGTGAATCCGCCGCCATCGACGGCGAGGACGGCTCGACGACGCGTGCCATCCGCGAGACGCTCGGCAAGGCCTACTTCTACGCGACTTCGCTGCTCAAAGCGAACGGGGCCACGGAGGATGAATGGCGTCCCTACGCCGAACGCACCCGCCAGGTCTTCCGCTACCTCGCGGAGCACCAGGATCCGGCGGCGCTCGCCGATTATGAACGTCGTGTGGAGGCGGAGTTTCATCGCTCGGCCCGCCTGAATAATTTATGAAAAATCACCCCCTGTTTCATCCATGCTGGCCCCTGGTGCTCTGTCTGACTGCTTTAGCCCAGAATAATCCTGCGCCCGCCGGCGTCGAAGGGGTGCAAGGTGTCCGGCAGGAAGGTTCCGGCAAGGTGCGTGAAGTCGAGCCCGCTACGAAGAACGTGGCACCGACCACCGTGCAGGGCGTCGAGAAAGTGGACGGGGTGAAAACTCCGGACGGGGCCAAGATGATTAAGGAAACGCCCCCGCCCGCCGCGGTGCCGCCGCCCGTTCAGAAAGCCGTGACCGGAGTACCCCAGACTGCTACTGCCGTCGAGCCGCCTCATGCCAAGGGCACGCCTCCTCCTCCCGCCGCCAAGGGGGTGGAGAAGATTGACGGAGTCCATCCCCCTGAGGCCGTCAAGGGAGCCGGCACCAAGGCGACTCCGCCGCCTCCGGTGACCAAAGGAACCCCGCCGCCGCCTGCCCCGAAGGGTATCGAGAAAGTCGGGGGCGTCCATCCGCCCGAAGCGGTGAAGCCTGCCGCCGGCGGTATCAAGCCGGTCGAGGGAGTCAGCGGCATCGGTGCCGCGAAGCAGCGCAATCTTGAGGCCGCGCTCCAGGTGAAGCCCGCGGAGAAGCCCGACCCGAAGAAAGCCCACGCCGCCGCGGCGCTGCTCGGCGGTCCGGCCCCGAAGCCCAAGGGCCCGGATAAGAATGACGCCCGCACGACCTTCGAAGAGGTCAAGAAGATCCCCGACAACGGTTCGTAATCCCCCCCCTTCTAAACAAAATAAAATATCATGAGACTGATTCGCCCCCTCCTGTTCTGCGCCGCTGCGGTGTTCGCCGCCGAGCTCTCGGCCCAGCAAGCGCTCGATGCCAAGACCCAGCAGCAGTACGAGCGCCTGCTGCGCCATAAATATTCGCGCGACCTCTCCGAAGTCTTTGCGGCCATGGAGAAGTCCGCCCGCCTGCAGGATAGTGCGTCGGCCGACGTCCGCTTCCTGTATGCTTTTCGTCTGGGTGACTGGGCGACGGTGCGTGCAGAGCTCGCGAAGCTCCCGCCGGATCTCGGCCGTGGTATCTACGATAAAATGGTCAGTGATCTCGCCGAACGTCCGAAGAGCGGCCTGCGCTTGGAGGATGTCTTTGCCTTATCCGACGCCGCCCCGGGTGAATTGACGGACCTCGAACTGCGCAAGTTCGGCCAGATGCTGGGTCAGGTCGTCCCGCCTTCCGAGAGTTTCTGGGTCGCGGAGCGTCTGAAGCACGGCACCGAACATCTGGGTGGGAAGGACCCGGCCCATCGTCTCGCCGCTGGTCGCGTGCTTCTTTCGGGAGGGTTTAAGGAGCTCGCGCGGACATATCTCCCCGACGAGGCGAATCTGGAGAAAATCGCCGACGAAGGCCTGCGGGCCGAGGTCGCGGCTTTCCTGGCGGGGGAACAGGCGACGGAACTCGCCCAGCGCGATCAGATCACCCGCATCTGGGATGATAATCTCAAGATCCTGCGGCAGGATCGCGTGAACGATTGGGAGAAGAGCAAGGCGGCGACCGCCCTCATCCGCGTGCTCACGCAGGTACCGAGCACCGCCTTGGCGGCGAGTTTTGAAGACCTGCTCCGCACTCAGCCCGATGCGGCGATGAAACTGGTCGCGGGTCTGTCGCGCAAACTCCAGAGCGAATCGCGCAACGACCCGGTGTTACGAATCGAAAACCTGCGTGCTCAGACGGTGCTCGCGGGTCTGATCGCCAATCATCCCGATGGCGCCACGGGTAACTGGGCGCAGGTGCTCACGCTCATGGCCGAATCTTGGATGAGCGAGGCGGAGGCCTCATTCAGTCAGCATGCCGGCGGCGGGCGCCAGCGGATACGCTCCACGGGCAACGAAGTCGACCCCGAGGAATTATTGAACCTGGCTCCGGCTGGCAAATGGCTCGCCGCACTGCCGGCCAGTCTCCGTAACCGTTTCGATGCAAGCCTCTCGCGGGCGATCATCGCGAGCGCGAATTTCGAACTCGCGGCCGATCATATCGTGGACATCAGCCGCCGCCATCCGGAGGCCGGTCTGGCCCTAGCCGAAGATTTCCTGCAGGCCTGGGGGCAGGCCCATAACCCTCAGTTGCCAGAAGATCTCCGCCGTCGATACGGCCTACCTGAGGACGCCCGCATTCCGATCACGCCGGTGATGATGGAGCGTAATATCGAAAGCCTGGCCAGGATGATGGAAGTCTTCCGGAAGGCCGGGGTGGCCCCGCGGGATCAGAGCAAGGTCGTCACGGCCTTCGACCTGGCCTACAGCAACGCCGAGGCTTACCGCGATTCACATTTGGAAAAAGTCTTCGGCCCGACGGCCAACATGGATGAGCAGCTGTTTTTCCTGCTGACGCAGAAGATGCACGCGAACCTCGTCGACCGCTGGCGCCGGGTGGATCTCCAGCGCAGCAGCCTTACGCGCCGGAATGAGGCGCAGACCTACGCCATGGTCGAGGCCGGCTATGCCTCGGTACTCAAGATGATTGATGATTGGTCAGCGGGGCGTCCCCAGGCCTACAAGGCCCTGACACTCGGCGGAGTCGTGCTCAATGATTGGGCTGACTTCGAAAGCTTTCAGGATCTCTCCGTGGCGGAACCGGCCAAACGGCTCGTCGCCGCGAAAGAACGCATGCTCCAGTCGCAGGATTATTTCCAGCGCGCCGCCGATTCCTACGGAAAATCAGTGGTCCGACTGCAGCCCTCCGAATACACCATCGACGGCTACCTGAGCTGGTTCCACGCCGTCGTCGGCGTGGGCGCGAATGGTCAGGTCAATCTCTCCAAGCCGATGAACCGCGCCGCCCTCGGTCGCATCCGCGCCGCCATCCTGGCCCTGCCAGGCAAGTCGGCCGGCATCCACATGGGCCAGGTCGCCAAGACGCTCAACGCCCGCCTGACCGATACGAACAATCCCTTGCATGAGGATATCAAGTACCGCTATCTCGCCAGCGCCCTGGTGGTCACCAAGGATGACCCCTTTACGCTGGGGCTGAAGAAGCGTTCGGATTATCTCGATGAGCTGCTGAGTGAGATCCGCGTGCAGACCCGCGTCGACGGCCCGAACACCGTGGGCGCGAGCCAGGAGTTCGGCATCGTCATCAGCGTACTCCATACGGAAGCCATGGGTCGCGTGGCCCGTTTCGGCCAATACCTGAGCAACGATACCGGCGCCGTCGCCGCCAGCACGAAGCGCCGCGGCAACCAGGCGCGCAAGAGCGCCGACGTGAAAGGTCCGCGCGATGAATTCGAACAGAGCCTGACCGATACGCTGTCTCCGTTCTTTAATATCCGCTCGATGACGTTCGCGACCCCTGATGTGAAGCCGCGTCCCACGAACCGGGCAGGCTGGGAGGAGACGGTTCTGGCGTATGTCCTGGTCCGGGCCAAGGACGCCAGCATCGACAAGATTCCCCCGGTGCAAATGGAGCTGCGCTTCATTGATCTCAGCGGGCCGGTTACGATTCCCGCCACCTCGGCGGAGACGCTATTGAAGGTTGCGACCACGACCGTCGCTCCGCGCCCAGCCGAGAAGATTGAAGTAATCCAGACGCTCGACACCCGTCAGTTCGCCATCAATGGCTCGCTGACCTTGGAGGTCTCCGCGACGGCCACGGGGTTGATTCCCGAGCTCGACGAATTGCTCGACCTCGCCCCCTTGAGTAATGTCGTGAAAATCCGTCAAGTGACCACGATTGACCCGCTGATGGTCAAGGAGCTGATTACCTGGGCCGATAACGTCGCTCCGCGCACGGAACGCCGCTGGGCGGTGACGCTCGACGGTGATCCGATTCGTGCCGCTGACAAGGCCACAGATGTGCCGTTCCCGACCATCAAGGCTGCCCACACGACGACCGTCTGGCGCACCTATCAGGATATGGATCCGGTGATCCTGCCCAAGGCTTCGGTCCTGCTGGATCGGGTCAAAGTCGCCGCCGGCGCCGGTTATGTGCCGCCCAACAAGATGGAGGGCCCGTGGTATCAGAATACATGGTTCCTGCTGGGGGGCATCGGCTGCGCGGTGGCATTGCTCTCCTGGTTGCTCCTGCGTAAGAAGAATCACGGACCCCGTCCGTTGCGCGCCCGCGATGTCTTCAAGATGCCGGCCGCCGTCGATGGCTTCTCCGTCGTGGCCTTGCTGCGTAAACTCGCCGCCAGCCCGTTGGCGAACTTGAATACGGATCAGCGCCGCGATTTGCAGCAGGATATCGCTAAGATCGAGCAAGGCTGTTTCGGCGAAGCGATGACCCTCGGCCCGGCCGACCTCAAATCCATCGCCGAGAAATGGCTTCGTAATCTGCGCTAACCCCACTCCGCTTAATTCCAAATATATTCCCCCTTATGTCATCCCATCCTAATCCAGCGGCCGTTAAGGCCGCCCAACAGTTCGTCGGCGATGTCCGCGCACGTGTCGGCCAGGTCGTCGTCGGCCAGGACATCGTCGTCGAGCGCGTCATGATTGCTTTGCTCACCGGGGGACACCTGCTTTTGCAGGGCATGCCTGGTCTCGCGAAGACATTGCTCGTGAATACCGTGGCCAAGGCGATCCATCTGGATTTCCGCCGCATCCAATTCACCGTCGACATGCTGCCCTCCGATATCGTGGGCTCCGAGGTCATCGATCAGAAGACGGGCGACTTCCGGATCCATCGCGGTCCGGTGTTCACGAACCTGCTGTTGGCCGATGAAATTAACCGCGCCGCCCCCAAGGTCCAGGGTGCCATGCTCGAGGCCATGCAGGAACGCAAGGTGACGCTCGGCGGCCAGACGATGCGCCTGCCGACGCCGTTCCTCGTGATCGCCACGCAGAACCCCGTCGAGCAATCCGGTACCTTCGAGCTCCCCGAGGCGCAGCTCGACCGTTTCATGCTGCTGCACCGACTGGGCTATCCCGGTCGCGATGAAGAACAGGACATCCTGCAACGTCAGCTGGGCATGGGCCTGCGTAAAGAAGACGGCGGGGCGGTGCCGCGCACGGCCTTTGATATGATCGACGATCGCCCGGTGGGTACGTCGGCGGATTTGGTGTCCGCAATGGATGCCGTCCAAGGCGTCCATGTCAGCGAGGTCTTCCTGCGTCACTCGGTCGAACTCGTACGTCGCACCCGTGAATCCAAGGATCTCGACTTCGGCTGCAGTCCGCGCGCCGGCCTGGCGTTAGTCAACGCCGCTCGCGCCCGTGCGGTCATCCGGGGGCGTGATTTCGTCACCCCGGAGGACTTGTTTGATCTCGCGGAAGACGTCGTGCTGCACCGTATCCGTGTCAGCTACGAAGCCTCCGCGGCCGGCCAGACGAGCGCCAAGGTGCTTCATTCCATCCTCGCCGGTCTCGGCTGATCTTTCTGTGCGCCGCCCGAACACCCTAGTCCATGACCCGGTTGACAGCCGGCAGTTTGAAGTCGCCGTCAAGCGACTCGCGAACAGCCTGGATTTCGGGCAACGGGATGCCGTGTTCCATGGTTCCGGCCTGGAGTTTTCACAATCCCGACCGTACGTCGCCGGCGATCCGGTGAAGTTTATCGACTGGCGGGTCTCGGCGCGGCTCCAGAAATTATACGTGAAGGAGTTCCGCGAGACCAAACAGATCCCGTTGTATCTCTTGATTGATACCTCAGCTTCAATGTGCGTCTCGTCGCAGCCGCTGAGTAAGTATGCCTGGGCGGTGCGAGTTGCGACGGGCATCGGCCTGGCCGCCCAGTCCTCGGTGACGCCAGTCGGGCTGCTGGGCTGCGGCGCCCGTGAGCTGCACATTCGTCCGACCTTGTCGCGTAACGTCGTCATGGAATGGTCGCACCAGCTTCGGCAGCATGACTTCCATGAGGTCACCTCACTGGCGACCCGGGCGCGCGAACTCGCCCCGGCGTTGACTCGCCGGACGACCGTTATCATCCTGAGCGATCTGCACGACGCCGGCGCCATCGCGGCCCTGCAAGTGCTCGCGCAGCGCAACGACTGCATCGTGCTTCATTTCGAGGATCCGGCCGAGCAGGGTGTGGCCGGCGCGGGTATTATTCGCGGCGTCGAAGCGGAATCTGGTAGCGGCTTCGTCGGCTTCGGTGGCAAGCGTCGGATCGATAGCACGCAGTGGAAATCCGAACTCAGCCGCTTCGGCATCGATTACCTGCACCTTCCGACGGATCAGCCGATTATCGGACGTCTCACGCATTTCCTTAAAAACCGCGGTTTCGGCACGCGTTCCGTCCGCTGACTCATGGCCGCGTTCCTCGCTCAACTTCGCCGTCGCTGGCTCCTCGGGAGCTTGGGCGGCCTCGGCTTGGTCGCCTGCTTGGTCTGGTGGCTCGGACAGGAAGATAATCTCAATGTCCCGCTGGGTGTCGAGCAGGCCGCGATCATCACCTATAGCGGCCCCGGCTTGGTCGTGAAACCTTATCGCTGGGGCGTCGCGGTCAATGTGCGCATCGCTCAGGTCACGGACCACGGCGCATCCCGGGTCTATGACGTGCGTTACCTCGTGAACCGCGAAGGCGACCACGATCTCATCGAGTATCTCATGACCGACAATGGCAGCAGCCTCAGTGGGCTTCCTTCGTTCAAGGTGCACGGCGATCCCAAGCTTTCCAAGGAGCTGGAGGCACGCGTGAAGGAAACCGAGGATGTAGGGATCGAAGTGCGCGGACACTATCGTGCCACGCTGGCCGCTTTGTTCATCGGCTGGATCGGCTGGTTGTTCCTGCTGATTTTTTATGGCCGCCCCAGGAAGCTGGCGACTCGCGCCGAAATTCCTGCCCCGACGGTTGTCGAACAGCTCCGCGGTTTATTAACGCAATTGGAGGCGGGTGAGCTTACCGCCAAAGAGAAAGCTCGCCTCGAGATGTTGCTGCTGCGCTGCTGGCGCGAAGGTCTCGTCGCAGAAGACGCCCCGATGGGGAAGGTTCTCGCGGCGATCGCTCGCGGCGATCGGACCCGCGAGGCTTTGGACCGTCTGCAGCATTGGTTGCACCGCCCGGCCTCCGGCGTCGCGAAGGATGAAATCACCGCCCTGATCCGTGCCCAGGCCTCCCCGCCGCCCGCCGCCGCCCGCCCATGAGTTTCCTGCATCCCCAATGGCTGGCCCTGCTGGCCATCCCTGTGATCCTCGCCTTCTGGGAATGGGTACGCCCGGGGCAGCCGCTGGCCCTGCCTTACGATCATGGCACCGGCGGCCGGGGTCGCCTCATGCGCCAGTTGGTCCTGGTCTTCAACTGTCTCCCCGCGGGATTACTGGCGATCGCGATCATCTTCCTCGCCCACCCCATCACTTTCCAGCCGCCTGAAGTGGAGCGTAAACTTACCAATATTCAAATCGTCTTGGATACTTCTGGCAGCATGCGGACACCGCATGGTGATCAGTCGAAAGGGAAACATAACCGCTTCGATTCCGCCATGGAGTCCGTAGAGACTTTTCTCCATCACCGTAAGGGGGATGCTTTCGGGCTCACTATTTTCTCTCGCAACTATATCCACTGGGTCCCGTTGACGCTCGACACCGAGGCCATCGTGCTGGCCCGGCCGTTCATCGCCCCCAATGTCCTGCCCGACGAACTGTGGGGCGGTACTTTCATTGGCAAGGCCTTGTATGGCGCCGCGGATCTGCTGGCAGAGCGACCCGTCGGAGACCGGATGATCATCCTCCTCACCGATGGTGAGAGCTCCGATATCAAGTCGCCCAAGGATGCGCCGATCATCGCTGATCTGACCGCCAAGGGGATCACCGTTTACGCGGTCTTCCTGACCACCGACGCCGTGGACGCTTCGCTGATCGGCATCTGCCGGGCCTCGGGCGGCGAGGCCTTTAACGCGGTCACACCCGAGGCGCTGAATGCGGTGTTCCGGCACATTGATGAGATGAAGAAGGTCGTCGTGCTTGAGAAGAAGCCGCGCGCGGCTGATTACTACGACCCCTTCTTCCTTCCGGCTTTGACCTTGTTGCTGGCCGCCTTGCTGGCGCTCTTCGGCATCCGCTTCAATCCATGGTAGACGATGTCCAGGCGGCGGGGTGAGCTACGCCGGGTCAACGCACCAGGCAGGGCTTCTTCGGGTCGAACTTCCAGCCAGGAATCAGGAACTGCATCGCCACGGCGTCGTCGCGCGAACCGGAGGGTAGCTTCAGGTAGAGCTGATGGGCGGCTTCGAGCTGGGCCAGGTCGATTTCGACGCCGAGGCCGGGCTTCTGCGGGACGGCGATTTTGCCGCCCTTGATGAGTAACGGCTCTTTGGTGAGGCGCTGGCCTTCCTGCCATATCCAATGGGTGTCCATCGCGGTGACGTCGCCCGGGGCGGCGGCGCCGACGTGCGTGAACATCGCGAGGGAGATGTCGAAATGGTTGTTGGAATGGGAGCCCCAGGTGAGGCCGTGGTCTTTGCAGACCTGAGCGACTTTGACCGAGCCTTGCATCGTCCAGAAGTGCGGGTCGGCGAGGGGGATGTCGACCGCCTGCAGCTTCAGGGCGTGATCGAGCTGGCGCCAATCGGTCGCGACCATGTTGGTGGCGGTGCGCAGGCCGGTGGCCTTCTTGAACTCTGCCATGATCTCGCGGCCGGAGAAGCCCGCTTCGGCGCCGCAGGGGTCTTCGGCGTAGGCGAGCACGCCCTTCAGGTTCTGGCAGACTTCGATGGCTTCCTTGAGCAGCCAAGCTCCGTTGGGGTCGAGGGTGATGCGGGCCTTCGGGAAGCGGGCAGCGAGGGCGCGGACGGCCTCGATCTCGCGGGCGGCGCTGAGCACGCCGCCCTTGAGCTTGAAGTCCTGGAAGCCGAAACGTTCCTGGGCGGCTTCGGCCTGGCGGACGATGCTTTCCGGCGTGAGGGCCTCCTCGTTGCGGAGGCGATGCCAGGCATGCGCCGAGCCGCTTTCGTCGCGATAGCTCAAGGTGGTCTTGCGGCGGTCGCCGATGAAGAAGAGGTAGCCGAGCATTTCGACCTCGTTCCGCTGCTGACCTTTGCCGAGGAGTGCCGCGACGGGCTTCGACTGGAACTGGCCAAGGAGATCGAGGAGCGCGGACTCAATCGCCGTCACGGCGTGGATGGTCACGCGCAGGTCGAACGTCTGAAGGCCGCGGCCACCGGCGTCGCGATCGGAGAAGGCGGCGCTTACCTTAGCTAGCAACGACTCGTAGTCGGCGATGGGTTGTCCGAGCAGTAGGGCCGTCGCATCCTCGACCGTTTGGCGGATCTTCTCACCGCCGGGAACTTCCCCGAGGCCGGTGTGGCCGGCGTTATCGGTGATGAGGATGATATTACGGGTAAAGAAAGGTCCATGGGCGCCGCTGAGGTTGAGCAGCATGCTATCGTGACCGGCGACCGGGACGACACGGACAGATTGGATCAGGGGAGAGGGCATCGTTAAAGTGTGGGGTTAAGCATGGCCTTGTTCCGCAGCCTTACGGTACCAAAACGCTGCCTGGACATCGTCCATGTCCACGCCTTTTCCACTTTCGTAGTAATAGCCGCGAATGAATTGGGCGACGGACTCTCCTTTGTCCGCGCGCGCCCGGTAGATATCAAACGACTTCACCTCCTCCGGAGTCATCCCAGCCTGCACCGGCGACAGGGCCAGCAGTACTGCCAGGAGGGTCATTAACCAGGGGCGGTCGGTAAGGGGCATACGCTTGATGACTTATTTGGCGCTACCTTTATCCGGATTCTGGCCGTAATCGTTAGCTCCTACATCCCCCTCTTGGAAGAGCATTAACAGGGGGTAAAGGGGGATTAGCTGATAGAAGCCGGAGTGGCCGAGGTCATGACAACGCTTCGCCCCATAGCCTAGGAACCTCCAAGTGAACGCGAGTTGGAAACCAGCGAAAACAATAAACATCAAAAACGAACCAGCCGGACCCCCAGCAAAACCTGCGAAAACAATAGCAACGATCCCCACTCCATAAATAATAGAACTCGAAAGGGTGAAAATCGCCAGTTCGGCCCAGTATCTTCCACGGCCGATGCGGTCGTCCAATGTGGAATTGCTAGGTGTAGTAGCCCTGGGCTTAGTACGGACGAGGAAGACGAGGCCAGCGGCGAGGATCGAGCTGACGGCCAGGCCGTAGAGGCCGCCTTGAATCGACCCAGTATGTTCCTTGAGCCAGCCGAAGGTATAGGGAGCCACGAACCCGCCGAGGTTCCCCAAGGAGTTGATCAAGGCGATGACAGCGGCGGCGATACGCGCATCAAGGTAACCCTGCGGAATCGGCCAGAAGAGCGAAGAGGCGGATTTGAAACCCAGCGCGGCGAAGCAGATGGCCACGAATGCGAAGATCGGGCCGCCGGTGGTGGCGAGGAGCATCCCGAGTCCCGCGATGAGCAACGCGCCCGAGACCCAGGCCTGCTGGTTCTTGACGCGGGCGGCGCCCGCGGCGGCGAGATACATGCCCGCGATGGAGATCAGCCATGGCAGGGAGTTGAGGCAACCAACCTGCATGTCGGACAGCTTACCCATCGAACGGATGATCGTGGGCAGCCAGAAGGTCGCCGCGTAGATGGTTAGCTGGATGGCGAAGTAGACGACGCAGAACAGGATGATCTGTGGGTCTCCGAGCAGTCGCCAGACGCTGGGGCGGTCGGAGCGGTTTGCTGCCTCGGACTCGGCTTCGAGGGTCGAGGTCAGGGCCTGGCGTTCACCGTCCTGCAGCCATCGGGCCTCCTGCGGCAGGGAATCGAGCCAGCGCCAGGTGAAGATCGCGAGGACGACCGAGAAGGCGCCTTCGGCGAAGATCATGAATTGCCAGCCTTTGAGTCCGTAAGGCTGGAACTGCAGGAGATAGCCGGAGAGCGGCCCGGAGATGACGGAAGCGATGGCGGAGCCGCTCAGAAAGATTGCGATGGCCTTACCGCGGTCCGCCGAGGGCAGCCAGCGGGTGAGGTAATAGATGACGCCCGGGAAGAAACCCGCTTCGGCCGCGCCGAGCAGGAAACGCAACCAGTAGAACTCGTGGGCGGTCGTCACAAATGCCATGCAGGCCGCCACGGCGCCCCAGAGCAGGGCGATGATGGCGAGCCAGCGACGCGCACCGATGCGCTGGAGGATGAGGTTGGAGGGGACTTCGAAGACCGCGTAGCCGATGAAGAAAAGACCGGCGCCGAAGCCGAAGGCTTCATCGTTGAGGCCGAGGTCCGTGTGCAGGTGCTCCTTGATGAAGCTGATGTTTACCCGGTCGACGTAGTTCACGATGAACATCACGACGAAGAGCGGCAGTACGCGCCACTTGACCTTCGAGACCGCGGACTGGAGCTCGTTAGCTGACATATCGGCTTACTTGACGCCGGCCTTCGCGATGAGGGCGGCGAGCTGTTCGACTTCGGCTGGCTTGAGGTCGGTCAGGGGAGCGCGCACGGGCCCAGCGCCGTGGCCGACGATCGTGGCGCCGGCCTTGATGATGCTGACGGCGTAGCCGGCGCTCTTGTTGCGGATCTCGAGGTAAGGAAGGAAGAAGGTGTCGAGCAGGCGATTCTGCGTGGCGTGGTCGTCCTTCGCGACGGCGTGATAGAAGTCCATCGCGGTCTGCGGGATGAAGTTGAACACGGCAGACGAGTAGACCGGCACGCCCATTGCCTTGTAGGCGGCGGCGTAGACTTCGGCGGTGGGCAGGCCGCCGAGGTAGCTGAAGCGGTCGCCCATGCGACGGCGGATGGAGACCATGAGCTCGATATCGCCGAAGCCATCCTTGTAACCAATGAGATTCGCATTGTTGGCCGCGAGCTTCTCGAGGTGGTGCGGCTGGAGGCGGCAGACGTTACGGTTGTAGACGACGACGCCAATCTTGACGGACTTACAGACCTGGTCGACGTGCTCGGCGACGCCGTCCTGGTTGGTCTCGGTCAGGTAATGCGGCAGCAGCAGGATACCCTTGGCGCCGAGGCGTTCGGCTTCCTGGGCGTATTGGATCGCCACGCGGGTCGGACCGCCGGCACCGGCGAGAATCGGCACGAGGCCGTCGCAGGTGTCGACTGCGGTCTTGATGACGTCCGAATATTCCTTGGGCTCTAGGGAGAAGAATTCACCCGTACCGCCCGCGGCGAAGAGCGCGGTGGCGCCGTAGGGAGCGAGCCACTGCAGGCGCTTGGCGTAGCTTGGGGCGTCGAAGTCGCCGTTCGCCTTGAAGTCGGTGATCGGGAAGGAGAGCAGGCCGGACGAGAGGATCTTCTGGAGTTCGAGAGGGGACATGGGACTAAAGAGGGATAGGGGTAGGGGTAGGGGTAGGGGTGTCAGAGCGCAGGATTCGAGCGGGAGCCGTTGACGAGGCGGGAGAGGCCGAGGGGGTTGGCGTTCTGTAGTTCGGCGGGCAGGGCGGCGTCCGGATAGTTCTGGAAGCAGACGAGGCGCGTGAAGCGATAGATGGCGTTGGAGCCGACCGAAGTCGTGCGACCGTCAGACAGCGACGGATACGGTCCGCCGTGCACGATGGCGTGCGAGACTTCCACGCCGGTGGGGAAGCCATTGACGACCACGCGGCCGGCGATGGCCTCGAGGCGGGCGATGAGCACGGCGTGCTGGGCGAGCTCGGCGTCGGTGCCGTGGATGGTCGCGGTGAGGTTGCCGTGCAGCGCGCCGAGGACGGCGTCGACTTCGCGTTGGTCGGCGCACCAGATGACAAGCGAACTCGGTCCGAAGATTTCTTCCTGCAGCGAGATGTCGGCGACGAAGGTCTTGGCGTCGGTCGCGAAGAGGGTGGCAACGGCGCGGTTAGGCTGTCCGCTGGACTTGCCTTGGGCGACGACTTTGACGCCCGTCTGGGCGGCGCGGGCGGTTAGGCCCTTCTGGTAGGCCTGATGGATGCCGGCGGTGAGCATCACGCCATCGGCACAATCGGTGAAGAGGGCGGTGAGTTTGTTGATGAATGCTTCCGCTGCGGCGGAGCGCGTCAGGACGATCAGGCCGGGCTGGGTGCAGAACTGGCCGACGCCGAGCGTGCACGAGCCGAGCAGGCCGGTGGCGATGGCTTCGCCGCGGGCGGCGAGGGCGCCTTCGAGTAGGACGACGGGATTGACGCTGCTCATCTCGGCGTATACCGGGATCGGGGTCGGACGGGCGGCAGCGGAATCCATGAGGGCGCGGCCGCCGACGCGAGAGCCGGTGAAGCCAATGGCACGCAGGGCGGGGTGCTTGGCCACCTGCTGGCCGATGACGCGTCCTTCGCCCATCAGGAGGGAGAACGTGCCTTCTGGGAGGCCGTTAGACTTCACGGCTTCGACAATCAATCCGCCCATGATCTCAGCGGTGCCGATGTGCGCATGGTGGCCCATCACGATGACCGGGCAGCCCGCGGCGAAGGCGGAGGCGGTGTCGCCACCGGCGACGGAGTAGGCGAAGGGGAAGTTGCTCGCACAGAAGACGGCGACGGGTCCGATCGGACGGAGCAGCGAACGGTGATCAGGCTTCGGGAGAGGCTTGCGGTCGGGATTAGCCGTCTCGATGCGCGCATCGATCCAGTCACCTTTTTCGACCAGATCGGCGAAGAGGCGCAACTGCCCCATGGTGCGTCCGATTTCACCTTGGCAGCGAGCTTCGGGCAGGCCGGTTTCCTGGGTGGCGCGGGCGACGAGGGAAGGCGTGGCCGCTTCGATGCGGGTGGCGATGTCGCGGAGGAAGGCAGCCTTCTGCTTGCCCGAAAGCGCGGCGAGGGCAGGGGTGGCCTGAGCGGCCAAGGCACAGGCCCTGTCGGCCTCGGCGGCCGTGGCCGGGAAGAAGTCCGGCTCAAGGGCGGTCGCCGTGGCAGGATTGATCGCACGGTAGGCGGCCGCGGTGGACTGGCCGCGTGCGAAACCGATGAAAGAGTGGCCGAGGAGGGACGACATGGAGAGAGGGGGTAGGGTTAGGGGAGCCCGGCTCCGGAGGCAAACAAGATAGCCCAAGGGTTCAGGTTGCAGATAGTGGTCCGTACGTTTGGCTAGAGGCAGGCCTGACCCCGGCCACTTATGCGTTTACCCGCCTTCTTGCTCCTGCACCTGACTATCAGCCTCACGGCTGCGCCGGTCTTCGACTGGGCGGCCTCCGGTGGCGGCCTCAAGGCCGACAAGGTGCGCGGGCTGAACGTCGACCGCGAGGGCAACGTCTTCATCGCCGGTGAGTGTGCGGACGAAGTTAACTTCGGCGCCGCGTCGCATAAAGGGCTTGGCTTGAACGACATCTTCGTTGCGAAACTCGACCCGCGCGGAAAATACCTCTGGTCGCGGGTCTCCGGCGGCCCGCAGATTGACCGCGCGTATGCGGTGGCGACCGACGCGCAGGGCAACTCGTATGTGACCGGACATTTCCAGGGCGAGTCGGCCGAGTTTGACGGACATGTCGTCCGGGGGCGGGGGGACTACGACGTCTTCGTGGTTTCGTATGATAAGGACGGCAGATTTCGATGGGTCCGCACGGCGGGCGGAAAGGGTTATGATTACGGACATGGCGTGGCGGTTGACAGTCGTGGCGACGTGATTGTCGCCGGCGCGGTCGTCGGTGAGGCCACGTTCGGCGACGTGGTCGTGCCCAACGAGCCCGGGGCGCATATTTTTACCGCTAAATATCACGCTGGCGGCGAGCTCGTCTGGGTCAAGGTGGCGACCGGTAAAGCCACCGGTTCCGCGCATGGCGTCGTGGTCGATGGCCATGATAACATTTATATCGGCGGCCTTAGTGCTGGCGTCGGCGCATTCGGTGCCCAGGTGCTTTCCTCGCCCACGGGCACGTCGGCGCTCGTGGTCAAGTTGGATGCCGCCGGTCAGGTGCTCTGGCTGAAGCAGACGGGTGGCCCCAGTTGCCTGTTCCATGAGATCGCCTGTGACGCGCAAGGCCGTGTCTGGGCTAGCGGCATGTTCAAGGGTAAGGCCGTCGTCGGCACTGATACCTATGCCACGACCAGCGCCAAGGACTCCGATGCGTTGCTCTGTCACTATGACACCGACGGCAAGCTGCTCTGGAGTCGGGCAGGGCAGGGGCCCGGTATCGACTATGGCTTGGGTATCGCCACCGATGGGGCCGGTAACGCTTTCCTCACCGGCGAATTCTCCGAGGTGTTTTCACTCGGCGGTAAGAGCCTCCGTAGTCGTGGTGCGACGGACGTCTATGTTGCCAAGTTCGACGAAGCGGGCGCGCTACTCTGGCTCACGCAGTCCGGCGGAGTCGGTTCGGATAGCGCCTATGTCAATGTGATGGACGGCCATGGCGGCCTGCTCATCGCCGGCGCCTATTCCGGAACGCAGCAGTTGGATCATCTCTCCCTGACGAGCAAGGGGAGTGGTGACGCCTATGTGGCTCGCCTTGATCTCAATGGTTCACCTGCCGACAGGCGGCTCCCGCGGGATAATCTTCTGGTCCGTCATGATGCCGCTGGCGCCATCTTGCCGATTGCCGACACCGCCGGTTGGGTTGATCGCCGGACCGAGATTGTACGGAGCATGGAAGCCGTGATGGGTAAACTGCCTGGTGCCGAGCGCAAGGTGCCGCTCACCATGAAAGTCGAGAAAGAGGACGACATGGGTTCTTATGTCCGCCGCAAGATCACTTATCAATCGGAACGGGGAAGTCGCGTACCTGCCTATCTCTGCGTGCCGAAGGCAGCGCTGGCCAAGGACGCAAAGGTGTCCGCTGTCTTGTGCCTGCATCCCACGGATGATACGGTGGGTGTCGGCGTCGTAGTCGGACTTGGCGGTAAGGCCAACCGGCAATATGCCGTGGAACTGGCCGAACGCGGCTTCGTGACCTTGTCGCCGGCCTACCCGCATCTCGCCGACTACAAGCCCGACCTCGTCGCCTTGGGCTATGCTAGCGGTACCATGAAGGCTGTGTGGGATAATGTGCGCGCCCTTGATCTTCTGGACTCCCTGCCGTACGTACGCGGCGGTTCCTATGGCGTCATCGGCCATTCGCTCGGCGGTCATAACGCCGTCTTCACCGCGGTCTTCGATGAACGCCTCAAGGTCGTCGTCAGTAGCTGCGGCCTCGATTCGTATCTCGATTACTACGACGGCGCCTCTTCGGTGTGGCAGTTCGGCAAAGGCTGGTGCCAGCCGCGCTACATGCCGCGTTTGGCCGAGTATGCAGGTCGCCTGGCGGAGATCCCGTTTGATTTTCATGAGATGGTCGGCGCCCTGGCACCCCGCCAAGTGCTGATCAGCGCTTCGCTCGGCGACGCCAATTTCCATTGGCAGAGCGTGGATAAGATCGCCGCCGCCGCTCGGCCGGTATACGCGTTGCTCGGCGCATCCGCTGCGCTCCAAGTCATCCATCCCGAAGGCCCGCATGACTTTCCTGATACGGCACGCGAAACGGCTTACCATGTGTTGTCCCAAGGATTGAAGTGACTAAGATCGTAGTTGCGTGACCTATTTTGATGCGGATGATTAGGCTACTTTCGATGCGCAAGCCTCTTGCCCTTCTCGTCATTCTCTTGGTCGGCACGACTGCTCTGGCGGAAGATATCTCGGCTGAACATCTCAGCCCCAGCCGGAAGCCGGGTCAGAACTTCAACCTTTCCAAGTTTAAACTCCAGCTGCCGGTCGCCCATGGCAGCGGTGTCGTGGAAATCCCGTCGGCCCAGTTGACGACTTATACGAGCGAATATTTCTATACGGATAAGACGACCGGAGCGATGGTCTTCTGGGTGCCGACCGACGGCGCACATACGAGCGGTTCGAAGTTCCCACGGACCGAACTCAGGCAGAACACCGATTTCAATATCAGCACGGGCTCTACTTCGCTGACGGTCACGATGGCGGTACTGCAGACTCCGAAGCGAAACAATATCGTCGTCGGTCAGCTCAAGGGGGAGAATGAACAGCCGATCGAGCTGCGCTGGATGGACGGGGATATCGTCGCCTCGGTGAAGGCATCCTTTAAGCAGACCAAGCCGGAGAATATCACCATTCTGACGGGACTGAAGGAGGGTAAGAAATTTACCTACACCATGTCCCTGCAGCGCGGCGTGGTGACGCTGATCGCGAACGGCGTGCAGAAGCGCGTGACGTTCGACAAGGACTGGGACGCCGATAAGGTTTACTGGAAATTCGGCAATTACTGCCAGGATAACGCCAAGACGGCCGACAACGCCGCCAAGGTCGCTGTCTTTGCTTTTACTCTCAAATAAATGCGCCCTCTATTTTTACTTACAATCACGCTGCTGCTCCCGCTGGGGGCGGCGGAGCGTCCCAATATCATCGTTATTCTCGCCGATGACCAGGGGTCCGGTGATTTCTCAGCGAATAATCCACAGAGCAAGATTCCCACGCCGAACCTCGACCGGATGGCGGCACAGGGGCTGCGTTTCACCGACGGGCATACCTCGTCCGGCGTCTGCACCCCGTCACGTTACAGCCTGCTAACGGGCCGCTACCATTGGCGCACGCGTCTGCAGTCCGGTGTGCTCGGCGGTTTCTCGCCGCCTTTGCTCGCCCAGGATCGCCTTACGGTGGCCGGCATGCTGAAGGGGCAGGGATATACGACGGGTTGTTTCGGCAAGTGGCATCTCGGCCTCGGCTGGCCGCTCAAGGACGGGACGACCGCGGATGACGGCGGCGATTACTCGAAGGAATATAAGAAGATGGGGCAGATCGATTATGCCACGGATATCAAGGACGGCCCACTCGAGCATGGCTTCGATACTTTCTATGGCATCAGTGCTTCGCTCGACATGCCTCCCTTTGTCTGGATCAAGGACCGGCGGGTGACGGAGATTCCGAGCGTCACGAAGACCTGGCTCCGCACCGGCCCGGCCAGCCCCAAGTTTGAGGCGATTGATGTCCTGCCTTCGGTCATCGATCATACGATCGCCTTCATCTCGGAGCAGAAGCGGGCCCATCCAGCTCAGCCGTTCTTTGCCTATGTGCCGCTCAATGCGCCGCACACCCCCATCGTGCCGACGAAAGAATTTCAAGGCTCTAGTGGTATTAGCCCCTATGCTGATTTCGTGCGACAGGTGGATGCCGATGTCGGTCGCCTGCTGGCGTCGTTGGAGCAGCAGGGCTTGAGCGAGAGCACCCTCGTGATCTTCACGTCAGACAATGGTTGCTCGACGGCGGCCAATATTCCTGAGCTCCAGAAGGCCGGCCATGAGCCAAGCTATGTCTATCGCGGCAACAAGGCCGATGCTTACGAAGGCGGCCATCGTGTGCCTTTCGTGGTCCGTTGGCCGGGGCGGGTGAAGCCGGGTGTGAGCGCTGCTTTGGTCGGCCAGATTGATTTCATGGCGACATTCGCCGAACTCGTGGGCGTCCCGGTCCCCGCGGCGATGGGCGAGGATAGCGCAAGTTTCCTGCCGGTGCTGATGGGGGTGAAGACGGAATCGCGACAAGGAATCATTAGTCAGTCGATCAACGGCAGTTTTGCTATTCGCGATGGTCAGTGGAAACTCATCCTGTGTCCTGGCTCCGGGGGCTGGAGCGCACCCAAGCCCGGCAGCAAGGAAGAGGTTGGTCTCCCGCTGGTGCAGCTTTTCGACCTCTCTCAGGATATCGGCGAGAAGCACAATCTTCAGGACAAATACCCTGAGCGTGTCGCCGCCATGAAAGCCGAGCTTGAACGTCTGATCGCCCGCGGTCGCAGCACACCCGGCGACGATTTAAGGAACGACGTGCCGGTGCAGCTGATCAAGAAGGCTGGCAAGAAGAAGCTCGCCGACAAGTAGGCTTGAAGTTTCTACCGTTCGTTTATTTTTCAGCCTTGGCCTTACCCTTGCGCTTGGGCACAGCCCCTGGTTCGGGTCCGTCGTCGTCATGGGCGCCGGCGCCCCAGAGCGGCTTGACGTTCGCCTTGTTCCATGCGTCCCAGCGGGACTGGAGTTCCTTGACCTTTTCTGGCATCTCGGCGGCGAGGTCTTTATCTTCGTGGATGTCGGCGGCGAGATTGTAGAGTTTGGCGCCCGAGGTGGGCTGGCGTCCGCCTTTGTTCGTGTCGGCATTGGTGTCGTAGCGGACGAGCTTCCAATCGCCTTGGCGGATGGCCATCTGGTCGCCGAATCGCCAGTAAAGCGCCTCGTGCGGTGGCGCCTTCTTTTCTCCCGAAAGATAGGGTAGGAGATTCACGCCTTCGAGTTTCCATTCCTCCTTGGCCGGTACGCCGGCGGCGGCGAGGGCGGTGGTGTGGAGATCCAACTGCACGGCGATAGGGTCGAATACGGCGGGCTGGATGTGTCCCGGCCAGGCCATCACGAAGGGCACGCGGATGCCGCCTTCGAGGGTCGTACGCTTGGAGCCACGGAGCGGGGCGTTCAACGAGCCGTTGACGGTCACGCCGTTCATCGTCGGGCCGCCGTTGTCGCTGATGAAGGTCACGAGGGTGTTATCGTATTGGCCGCTATCCTTGAGGGTCTTGATCACGCGCCCGACGTTGTCGTCCATTGCCGACATCATCGCGGCATAGGTGCGGCGGGTCTTATTCTCGATCGAAGCAAACTTGGCCAGACGCTCCGAGGTCGCGTTCATGGGCGTGTGGACGGCATTGAAGGCGAGATAGAGGAACCATGGCTTGCCTTTGTTGCGTTCGATGTACGCCGATGCCTCCCGTCCGAAGGCATCGGTGGTGTAGTCGAGTTCTTTGACTTGTTCGGTCCCGCGAAGGATTCCACCGGCGTTAAAGTAGCTGTGAGCGCCGCCGAGAAAACCATAGAAGTCGGTGAAGCCGCGTTGCTGGGGCACCTGGGTCGGCAAGGATCCGAGGTGCCACTTGCCGACCATGCCTGTGACGTAGCCGCCTTCCTTGAGATGATCTGGCAGGGTGGATTCGGTCAGTGGTAGGCCGTTAGCGCCCGCCGGATTGTATTCATGGCCAAAACGGGTCTGCTGTCGGCCAGTAAGCAAGCCGGCGCGGGTGGGGGAACAGTAGGGTCCGGTGACATAGCCATTAGTAAAGCGGGCACCGGATGCGGCCAGAGCATCGAGGTGTGGAGTCGGGATGTCTTTGCAGCCATGGAAGCCGACGTCGGCGTACCCCATGTCATCGCCGACGATCACCAGAATGTTGGGTCTGGGGGCTGCCTGGATGAGGAGCGTCCCGCAGAGGGAGAGCAATAGGAGCGTGGCTTTCATCAGAAAATTATTTGGCGGGCGGGTTGTCGGCGGTCACGGACTTGAGGTGGGCGGCGAGGCGGGTCTGCATCCGCTTCAGGCGGTCGGCCTGGTTGGGTTTGTCGGCGAGATTATGAATCTCGTCCGGATCGCTCTCGTGGTCGTAGAGCTGGTGTCCGCCGCGGCCTTCATCCCACTCGATGTAGCGAAAACGATCGGTGCTCACGCTGTGGCCCATGAACTTCGTATGGGTGGACATCATTGTGCTGAAGACGACCGGCTTGCCCTTGCCCGTAGGGTCGGCGAGGATTGGCTGGAGCGTCGAACCTTGCACGCTCGTTGGGGTCGCCAGTCCAGCCAGGCCGGTCAGGGTGGGGTAGATGTCGACTTGTTCGACGAGGCCTTTGCAGGCGGCCGGTTTGATGCCCGGCGCGGCGACGATGAGCGGCACGTGGCAACTGCCCTCAAAGAGCGTCTGTTTGGCCCAGAGCCCATGTTCGCCGAGCTGGTAGCCGTGGTCGCCGGTGAGCACCACGATGGTGTTCTCCTCGAGGTGCAGTTCCTTGAGTTTCGCTAGGACGCGTCCGACCTGTGAGTCCGCCCAGGAGGCCGAGGCTTCGTAGGCGAGGCGGGCGTCCACGGCTTCCTTTTTATCCGCTTGTTTCAGTGCAAAGAGGTTATTGTTGGGGCGCAGGGCCGCAGCCGGCGTCAGTTTCATGTCTTCGCCGCTTTCTTGGAAGAACGGTGGGAGGACAATCTGTGAACGATCGATGGCATTGAAGAAAGCTTTCGGGGCGACGAACGGCGTGTGCGGTCGGATGAAGCCGACGGCGAGGAAGAAGGGCTTGTCTTTCCACGCTTCGAGTGAGTTGATCGCACGATTGGCGATCGCGTAGTCGGTGAAATCTTTGTCGGGGTGATCCGAAGGTCCGAAAGGCTTGTTGTATGTGGCATCCTTGCGTCCTTTGGTCCGGACAGGGTCGGAGAGGTCGCCCTCGCTTTCTTGGGCGAGTTTGGTTTCGCGGAGAATGACGTTGTCGAGGTTGAGCGGGGCGGCGAGTTCGGTGTCCAGTTTGGTTTTCGGGTCGGCGACGTGGAAGACCTTGCCGATGCGACCTGACATATAACCGGCGTTTTTGAAGGCCTGGGGGAGGGTGATGACTTCGGGTAGTCCTGCGCGGAGGCTCGTCACGAGGTCGTAGACTTGCGTGCGTTCCGGGTAGCAGCCCGTGAGGAAGGAACACCGGGACGGATTGCAGAGCGCAAACTGGGTGTAGGCGCGCTCGAAGCGCACGCCGCGCGCGGCGAGTGCGTCCATGTTCGGCGTCCGGGCGACTTTGTCGCCGTAGCATCCCAAGGTGGTCGTCAGGTCATCGACAATAATGAAGAGGACGTTGGGTCGCCGAGTCGGCTCGGCGGCGGAGCTGGACAGAAGAGAGAAGAACAGGCTGACCAAGGCGAGGCGCATAGGGAAATGTATGCTCGCGCGGGGGTGGGCGCGGGCTTTATGTTTTCTTATGAAAACCCCATGTTTCCTGCTGTCAGCAGTAATCGCCTTGGCTGCGTTGGTGGTCTCGGCTGAAGAGTTGCCGCCGACTTTCCTGACGCTGCGCGGCAAGGAGCTGCGTCGGGAGTCATTGGGGTCTCTGCCCGCGCTGAGCACCGACAAGCCGAAGGGCTTCGCCAGCGGCTTCGCGGGCTGGCGGTTCAGCACCGCCAGCAATGGCGGGAAGTCTGGTAGATGGGAACTCGCTGACGCAGCTTTTCATGGTATCGAAAGCGCTACCGCCAGTCATCCGGCGACGGCTTCCTTCGGGCTGCCTTATCAGGATGCCGTGATTCAGATCGACGTCCGTCTCAACGACGTGCCGGCGGAGGGGCGTAAGTATCGTTCAATCTTCGTGAAAGCGACCGATGAGAAGGACTATGTGACCGCCTTTTTTGTCAGCCCGACGGGCAGTAATCTCACGGCCTATTCGGCCGAGCGTATCAGTCCGGTGAACAAACAACGCGAGAAGGAGCCTCCGGTAGGCGTCCCGCAGGCCTTGAAGCTCGGGGAATGGTATACGGTGGTGCTGGAGATTCGCGGCGACGAAGCGGTGGGCACCCTCGCCGGGAAAAGCGTTTGGTCTAAGCACCCTCTTTTCGCCAAGCCGAAGTGCAGCGTGATGCTCGGCGTGGGCGTCGACGCGAGTTTCCGCAATTTCCGCATCTGGGAAGCCTTGCCCAATCCCGAATGGGCGAAGAATAAGGAATCCATCCTGGCGACGCTGCCGCCCGCCAAGAAATAAGATTACTCCGCCAGCTGGGCGATGAGCTTAAGGGTCTCCTGGGGCGATGCGTGGCTTTGCGCAGCGGCCTGCAGTCCGGACGGAAGGAGCTCGCAGGCCATTTCTTTCAGCTCCGCAAGTCGGACACACAGCTTATCGAGGGGGGCTTCGGCGTCTTTTGCGTCCACCCATACGTCGTAAATCGTGACGAGTTCGTCGGGCTTCTCGCCTTCGATTTCGCCTTCGCCGACTTCGTAATCGCAGTCAAGGAGCTCGTCCCAGAAGTTGGGATCAAGGTCGAAGGCGTCTTCGAGTTCATACAGCCGGATGCCGCTCATCCACTCATTGAGGAGCGTGAAGGCCTCGCGATGGGCGGGCTGTACCTCTGTGAAGGTATCGCGGATGCCGACGGCCACGAGGATGAGGCCTTCGACGGTGTCACCGATCTTGGGGCCGTCGAAGGAGGGGGAGGGTTCGGACATTTGCGTAGGAAGAGGAGCGGGCAAACTGACACGCCGACGAGCCTCGGCGCAAGGGGAAAGGCTCAATCGGCGGCGGCGGTACCCGCAAGGTGGCCGGTGGTCCACGCGTTTTGAAAATTAAAGCCCCCGGTCACACCGTCGATGTCGAGGACTTCGCCGGCGAAATAGAGGCCAGGGCAGCGTCGGCTTTCCATGGTTTTGAAATCGACTTCAGAAAGTTTCACGCCGCCGCAGGTGACGAACTCATCCTTGAACATGCTCTTACCGTCGACCTTGAACTCCGCCGCGGTGAGTTGGGTGGCCAGGGCTTGGAGCGAAGGATTGCTGACGTGGGCCCATGGGGTGGTGGTCGGGATGCCGGCGGCAAACACGAAGCGCTCCCAGAGGCGTTGGGGTATCGCGACGGGGCTGAAGGTGGTGACCTGCTTGCGGGCGTTCTGTTCGCGGACGATCGAGAGGGCCTTGATCAAGGTGTCGCGGGTGAGGGGAGGAACCCAATTGATCGTGATCGGGAAGGCGTAGTTACTCTCTGCGAAGTCACGGGCGCCCCAGGCGGAAAGCTTCAGGATGCCAGGGCCGCTGAGCCCCGCGTGGGTGATGAGGACGGGGCCGTCGGCCTTGAGCTTCGTGCCGGGTGCGGTGACGGTCGCGTTCTCGACCGAGATACCCGCAAGGTCGGTCAGGCGGGGGTCGGTGATGTGGAAGGTGAATAACGACGGCACGGGCGGAATAATCGAGTGCCCGAGGTGTTCAGCGACTGCTAAACCGCCGGAGGATTTGTTGCCACCAGTCGCGATGATGAGGCGTTCGCATTCGGCCGTACCTCCTTCGGTGAGAATCAGTCGAAATCCTTTGGCGGTTTTCTCGACGGCCCGGAGGCCGGTTTTAAGTCGGACGGTTACGCCCGCTTTATCGGCGGAAGCGAGCAGGCACTCGGCGATGGTCGCGGAGTCATCCGTGATCGGAAACATTCGTCCGTCTTCTTCGGTCTTGGTCTCCACGCCGCGGGCGGCAAACCAGGCAATGGTATCGCGCGGTTGAAAGCGATGAAAGGCCCCGAGGAGTTCGCGACCGCCGCGCGGATATTTCTTCACTAGCTCGGCGGGCTCGAAGCAGGCATGCGTGACGTTACAACGACCTCCGCCCGAGACTCGTACCTTGGATAGAAGGTGTGGGGTGGCTTCGTAAAGCGTGACGGCTCCTTTGTCGCCCAGAATTTCCGCGCAAGTAATCGCTGCGAAGAAGCCGGCGGCACCTCCGCCGATGACGGCGATGCGGCGTCGTTCAGGCATGAGGCGGGAATGGCCGCCTTTAGCTTATTTTGCCAGCACCGTCTTCAGGAACGCCAGTACCTCGGCGGTCGAAGGGTCGTTCGGCAAGCCGAGGTCGGCGTTGATCTTGCCGTGATTGGTGTTGGTGGCACCGAAGGCTTTCGCGGAGATACCCTTTGAGGTAAGTGCGCTTTCGAGGCGCTTGGCCTGGTCGGGCGTCAGGGCGGCAGCCGCATCGTAGAGGATGAGGAAGGGTGGGATGCCTTTGCCGGCGGCGACGTGGGTGGTCGCGGAATAGTCGGCCCAGAGTTCGGGCTTACCGCCGAAGATCTCACGGTGGCCGTATTTCGGCTCCGGCTTGCCGGCGGCTTTACGATTAGCCGTGGCCAGATCGATGACCGCCGGGATGTCGAAGGTATCGGCATCGACCGGCACGCAACCCTTGAACATCGAGAGGGAGAGTCCTTCGGCCTTCAGCGGACGTTCGTCGATGGCCATGTAGGCGGCGAGCTGGGCGCCCGAAGAGTGGCCCATGATGACGATGCGGTTCGGGTCGCCGCCGAATTCAGCCACGTGGTCATGTGTCCAATGGAGGGACTTCGCGATATCGGCGAAGATCTCGTTCATCGGGACGGCTTTGATGAAGCGATGGTTGGTCGCAACGAAGACGTAGCCGAGGTCGGTAAAGAACTTCGGCTTCAGCTGGACGCTGGTCTTTTCGCCGCCTTGCCAACCGCCGCCGTGGATCCAGAAGATGACCGGCGCGGGCATGGTGGGTTTCGTAGCAGGAGCGTAGACGTTGAGCGTCTGACGGAACTCGGTCGTGCCGGCGTAGGGCACATCAGCCTTAGTCGGGGCGAGCGGGGCGGGGGCGTCAGCCGCGAAAGCGATGCTGAAGGCGGCGAGGAACGGGAGGAGGGGGCGCATAGAGGTGAATTAGAGGCCCTTGAGCAGTTCGAGGGCCTGGGATTCAAAAGCCTTTTGCCACTCGGGGGCAACGAGACAGTCGCAATCTTCCTGAGCATAGCCGGTATTTAGGCGCTGTTTCGTCGTGGGGGCGTAATAAATATAACCATTGGTATAGCCGGCGACGAACGTGCCCGGCTGTCCCGAGGCTTTCTTGATATTCATCCCGATCTCACTCGTCAGCTCGCCGGGGAAGGTCACCAATCGGAAGTCGCCGACGCGCAGCGCGGTAAGTTCGACGTCAATCGGCTGTTCCTTGGCCTTCTCATTCTGCGCGAGGTGCATCCTCAGCAGGGTGAGGTTGGTATTGAGACGGGTGATCTGCTCCATGATGGCAAGATTGGCGAGGTAGGTCTCCACGGCCGCACGATTTTCTGCATCCAACTTGGCGAGGCTGTCTTTGCCGACGTACCGTTCATGCAGGTAGCTTTGGGCGGATTGCGAAGGGTAGTCAGGGTTGAGTTTCTGTTGCAGGAGCAGCGGGAGGAAGGATTTGAAGTTAATGTTGGTAGCCCGTAAAGACTGGACCAGGCGGAGGCGTTCCGCTTCCAGCTTGGTGATGCGGGCGGTCAGGTCAGCGCCGCGGGGCAGGAGCATGTTCTGGTGGACGAAGCGGAGCGGGCTATCTGGCTGGGTGGTCAGCTTGCGGGCGGCACGGAGGACGCTGACGGCCAGTTGATTACCTAAGGGGGTGCTATCCGCGGGCTGGCTGACTTCCTTGTAGTGGACGGGATTAATGTCCCCCGCGCATCCCTGGATGAAGAAGGCAGTACCGCCGAGCTGTTCCTCGATGATGGTCGAGGCGATGCCGGGGTAGTCGGCGGAATTGCCGGTGCCCGGCGGGTTCATGATCGGGTGACAGGCGAAGTTGAAGATCAGAGCCAGGTTACGTCCGTCGAGTCGATCGAGGCGAAGAAGGCCGATCTGCGGGTCGATGGCGCCGACCTTCGCGATGGCTTGGTCAGTCGGCAGGGAGTAAGCGCGGCGCATGTCGACCTCGCTGCCGTCGCGCATATGGATTCGGCGATTCTCACTGATGCTATTCTCTTGGGCGCTGCCGACGCCGGCGCGGACGGGCACCAGCTCAGCCATGGCCGACTTGATCACTTGGAAGCAGAGTTCCGGGAAATCTGGCCGGAGGATGCCGTGGCAGTGACTAGCGTTGACTAGGAGGTTTTCGGGCGCGAGGCCCAGCTCCTTGGCGATGCGGGCGCGGAGTTGCGGCAGGAAGTCGGACTTGATACGACCGAGTTCGCCGAGCGCAACCGCGTCGATGGTCAGGAGGACGACGGTTCGGTCGCCTTCTTTGAGCACGAGAGCCTTGGCGTGCAGCGTATCATGGACGGGGATTGTGCGGTCAGTGACATCGACCACGGCTGTGCCGGCTTCGAGGGCTTCAAGGCGTGGGGTAATCGTGCTTAAGGCGATCAGGAAAGCGGGCAGGAGATATTTCATCTAAAAAGTACCGTAAAGATTGAGCAGATTTACTTGGGCTCGACGGTGATGGTGTTGCCCTTGATGGTATAATTGAAATCGGCGAGTCTGGAGAGCTGTTCCATCAACTGTCCGACCGTCGTGTCCTTCAGGCTGATGCTGACGGTACGACCATCGAGGTCGCCCTTCTTATCATTGATGACGATATCGATGAGGTTGCCTTGATTGTAGGCCTTGGCGCGAATGACGCTGAGGGCGTTGATGAGCTTTACGTCCTTCAGTTCGAATTTTGAGAATTTCACGAGGCTGGCGTCGGCGGCGGGCCAGGGGTGAGGCAGGCCGGGCATTACCGGGGCTGGCAAGGTATCAGGGGCGTCCTTAGCTTCGAGTAGCTGCTTCATCGCGCCCATCAGGATTGGCTCGACCTGCGGGGCGACGTTGGAAGAGGTGGGGCCGACTTCATAGCCACCCTGCTCGTAGGCGCAGGTGCTGCCGATGTAGCCAGGTCCGTAATCGCCGTAGGCCGCGACGGCCACATGGAGGTCAGGGCGCATCGCCTTGGCGGCCAGCTGGTATTCCACGAACAGTTCGCCCGGGAGATGAAGCATGCGGGATGAGCCGACGCGGAGGCAGGTGATGTCGATGGCGTGGCCTTCCTCGGTGCGTTTCAGCCAAGCAAGCTGGTCGGCGAAGGAGATGTAACCCTTGGGCGGGGTCGCCTTCAGCTTGGCGATGAGCTCCTCGGACTTCAGGAAATTTGAGACGGGTAATTTCACCGGGATACTGGACCAGCCGATGTCTTCGGCTTTGAGCGGCGACTTAATCGTCGAATCGAGGGCTTCCTTCATCCCGTCGGCCAGGCGGTTGGCGAGGACCATGCGATTCTCCCAGGCGCCGTCGTTATATTTACCCGCCGTGACGTTGCCGCCGGCGCCGTTAAAGTGAACGTGGAGCGTGTGTGGCCAGGACTGGCTCCGGATGAAACGGGCAATGCCTGGGAAGTCCGGCGTCGGGTAGCCTAATCGATAGTAACTCTGCGGGTGGCAGGCGTAGCTCGTCAGCACCGCGATCGGGCCGGCCTTATCCCAGAAACTGAGCGATGTCACCATCGGGTCGATGACCCCTTCCGGCTCGGCACGCATCTCCGCGTTTTTGGTCGAAGAGGTGCGCGTAAACTTCACCTTACCGTCGGGACCGAGCAGGCGGCGTTGGCTGGCGACGTCTTTAACGATGGCTTGGCCCCAGCCCCAGTGGGTGGCCTCGCGGGCGGTCGGTAAGGCATGCGCGATGCCTTCCGCGGCGCGGACGATGACGAGGCGTTGGAACTCTCCTTCAAAGCGGGAGTATCCCTTGACTCCTAGCTCCTTGATGAGTTTCTCCGCCGTGAAGTCGCAGCCCGGGGCGTCGTGTTGGTGGAGCGCGTGGACGGCGACGCGGGCCGGGGTGGTGCCAGCGGCTTTGGCGAGGGCGAGGCGGAAGGCATCATGGCCTTCGTTGGCGATACCAATCCAGTCGACGGCGCAGAGTACAATCGGTTCACCGGAGCCCGTGATCACCACACCACGGCATCGTAGCGTCAGGTCATCGAGGCGCTTAACCGTATCGTAGGCCATGGCCGAGCCCAGCGGAGGGGTGGCGTCGACATCGAACGTCGCGACCTTGACGGGGGCCGCCGTGACGAAGCTGACGGAAGCAAGGAGGAGCAAGAGGCTACGCATGATCAGAGGGTTTTGACGAAGAGATTGCGCCAGCGGATTTCGCCGCCGTGGGTCTGGAGCATGAGCGGTCCTTTGGACGGGAGTGGCTGGGCGCGGTCCCAGAAGTTCTCCATCTTCGCGTGGTCGACGACCAACTTGCCATTGAGCCAGACCGTGGTGACGTCGCCTTTCTGGACGATGCGGAACGTGTTCCATTCGCCGAATGGCTTGTCGGCGATCACGAGAGGGTCGCGACCGGGGGTGCCAGGCGTGTTATTGAAAAGACCACCCGAACCGAGGTGCGGTTTGCGGTCGGGCTTCTTCGGGTCGAAGATCTGATTGAGGTCCCAGATTTGGACCTGCGGGGTGCCGCGGAGGTAGATGCCCGAATCGGCTTTCGCGACCGTCTTATATTCGATGCGAAGTTCGATGTCGCCGAATTCCTCGTCGGTCGTCGCATAAGGTCCCGTGCCGGCGTTGACCAGCTCACCGTTCTCCACGCGCCAGTGCAGCGGGAAGTCCGCGCGTTGCTTGGCGAGGTCGGCGGCCTTCTTCTCGCCGGTGAGCTTCAGGCCTTGGTGCGGATTGAGTCCGTGCCAGCCGGAAAGGTCCTTGCCGTTGAAGAGGGCGCGGAATCCTTCCGGCGGCGTATCGGCGAAGAGCGGCAGGGAGAGCAGGCAGGCGAGGAGGGTACGCATTTTATTTGAGAGTTTCGATGAAGGTGAGGAGGTCGGCCATGTCCTGGTTCGTTAGGCCGCCTTCGAGGCCTTCGGGCATGAGGCTACGGCCTTCGGAGGAGCTACCGATGACTTCGGAGCGCAGGATCGTCTTCGTGACGCCGCCGGGCATCTTCAGCGTCACCTGGGTGGCCGTGTCCTCGGCAATCAAGCCGAGATAGGACTCGCCCGCACGGGTCTGCACGTGGAACGACATGTATTGAGCGGCGACTTCCTTGTTCGGGTCGAGGATTGCCGTAAGCAGGGCGGCACGACCTTTGTTCTTCACTGTGAGTAGGTCGGGGCCGACTTCCATGCCTTGACCCGCTGCTCGGTGGCAGATCACGCACGCACGTTGGTAGACCGCTTGGCCGCGGAGGGCATCGCCGGCGAGGTCGAGGCTGGCGGCGAACTTCGCGGTCACGACTTCACGCGACGGAGGGATTACGTCGGCCAGCACTTTGCGTGCCTCATGGGCAAGCTTGGCATCCTTGAGTTTGAGCAGCGATTGGACCTGGCTGGCGTCGAGGGCGGTGGCCGGAAGTTTCTTCGTGCCGAGGGCGTCCAGAAGTGGAGGCAGGTAGGCTGGCCGTTGCAGGAGCTGGGCGATGGCCTTTGGTTTGACCGAAGGCGCGAGACCCTCCCAAGCGGCGATCACCGCGAACGCGAAGGATTTATCGCCGGATAGGCCCCATTGGGCAATGGCTTCGGCTTGGATTTCGGCCGGTCGATCCGCGGCGAGACAAGCGGTCAGGATAGGGCGGCTGAGTTTGATGGGGGCGGCCGCAAGTAAGGCGAGGGCGGCCGAGCGACGCTCAGTCGTTTGTTTGCTGTCGTTAGCGACGAAGCCAGCTTCGGTGAAGACCTTCGTCAGCTTGCCTGCCACGTCAGCTTTCTCCAACGCAGACGCGATCGGAGGCAGGCCTTTCGAGAGCGCGACCAGATGAGCGGGGCGGGTGCCGAGTCGAATCACTAGATCGACTTGGGCCGGCCGATCCGCTTCGGGTTGGGATTTGGCTCGGGTGTAAATGAGTTGCGCGATGAACGCTTCGGCCTGGGAAGCGAAATCGTCAACGGCCAGGGCCGGGAGCAACTGGTGCGAGAGAAAGTCCGGGTGGGCGCTGAGGATTGCTGGGCCAATCCAAGTGTGGGCATGTTCCTTGCGGGCTAAGGCGACGAGCGTGTCGGCGATATCGGAAGGTGTCTGCGGTCCGGTGAGACGCGCCAGCGTTAAGGCCGTGGCGAAGCGGAGGCGGGCGTCGGCGGACTTTGCGGCAAGGATGAGCGCGGCGCGGGCCTCAGCCGGGAGCGGATGCTTCTGGTAGAAGTCACCCGCGAGATGGATCGCGCGTTCGCGGACCGCCGCATCGTCGTCGGCCATCGTGGAGATGAGACGACGTTCGCTGAGTCCGCCCAGGGCATGGAGAAGGTTGAGGGCGTGGAGTCGGGCCAACGCTGATGCCGGTCGCCCGAAGTACGACTCAATGAGCGGGAGCGCGGCGGGGTCAGCGCGTTCGAAGATCAGCCGACTGGCCGTATCGCGATGCCAGCCGTTAGGATGGGCGAGGGTTTCGACCAGTTCCGGCAGGGTGGCCTTGCTTAGGTCGACCGAGCTTCGGCGGTCCCAGTCCTTGTTGTCGGGCACGAGGCGATAGATACGCCCGCGGTCATTGCCGTTATTCAGGTCGAGGTGTTTCTTGATCTCGTCGGGGATGGACCATGGGTGCTCGATCACTTCGCGATACATGTCGCAGACATGGAGGCAGCCGTCGGGGGCGTTGGCGAAGTTGACCACGCGAACCCAGGTGTCGCGGCTCGCGGCGAACTCGAAGCCCTGTTCATCGGATGGACGTTCCCCGGAGAGATTGACGCCATCGGTGGCGGGCGAGATCACCTTACGGTGGATGAGCTGTCCACCGGCGTCCCCGGTGAAGCTGTTGTTCTTGAAGGCCGGACCGTAGGCATCGCCGCGATAAATCGTCGTGCCGGTCGCACCGGTGAAGTAACCGCTCACGCGACCGCCGCCTTCCACCATGCCCGGGACGGCTCCCGAGATGCGCCAGCGGGTGCGGACAATGCGCCAAGGTTCATCGGGGCTGATGCGGAAGACTTCGGCTGCGCCGCCGTCTTTGGCGATGCTGGAGCGAGGAGCGGGCAGAGGCAGGAACGGATTCTGGGAGAAGCCAGTGCGATCGTGGACCCAGTATTGGAGGTGGTCGGAATTCGAGCAGGCGAATTTACGCCCAAAGTCGTCGAAGCTCATCCCGTATTGGGCGCCGCCGGACTCCAAACCGAACGAATGCGATTTAGGGTCGAACCAGAAGTCATTGCCGCCGAGTTCGAGGGCGGGGAGTTCCGGCCGAAGCAGGCAAGAGACCTTGCCGCGATTGCCGCCTCCCGCGAGCAGGTGGACGCGCTGGTCGGGTCCCCACTGCATGCTGTTGGCCATCCCTTGGACGTTGATGAGTTTCATCCCCGTGCCGAAACCTGTGAACACCTTCTCGCGGTGGTCGGCGACGCCTTGGCCGGCGCGGTCTTCGAAGCGCCAGATGTCCGGAGTCGCGATGACGTAGAGTCCGCCATTGGCCCAGATGAGTCCAGTCGGCCAGGGTAGGTTGTCGGCGAAGACACGGCTTGTCTCGTAGTAGCCATCGCCATCTTTGTCTTCGAGGACCGAGACGCGGCCAAGGTGCGGGATCTCGTCGCGGCGTTCAGAGTAGTCGATCATCTCGCAGACGAACATCCGGCCGCGTTCGTCGTAGCAAATCGCGATCGGGTCGAGGACCTGCGGTTCGTGGGCGGCGAGTTGAAGCTTGAAGCCGGACTTTACTTTCCAGGTCGCGATCGCGGCGGAGGGTTCGACGGCCGGGTAGTGCGGGAGTTCCTTGGCCGCGTCGACCGTCGGGGCGCCCTTGGATTCCCCGTAGGCTTTCTGGTAGGTCGTCGTGGACTTAATGCCATCGGCGGCGAGGGCGCAAAGGCAGGTCAGCAGCGCTGAGACGAGCAGGGTGATGCGGAGGGGAGGGCGCACGACTTATTTTCTAGACGCTCCTCGTAAGGATAGAAGGCCAACCTGCAATTCACGTACGATTTATAAGGACCTTATCGTTCATTTCAGCGGGGCGAACTTATGTTGGCTTGTTTAGGCAACCCACAGCAGGCAGACCTGTCTGAACCCCATGCGTCACGTCTTTGCCGCCTTGCTTACCGTCGTCTCGGTCGCCGCGGCCGAACCGGGCTTGGTCCGCTCCGAGTTCATCTTCGAGAAGAACCCTGTGCCCAGTTGCCATGCCACGACGATTGTCGAGGCGAAGGATGGCGCCTTCGTCGCCGCTTGGTTCGCCGGTGAGGCCGAGGGAAAGCCGGACGTCTCCATCTGGACGGCTAGGCAGGTGGACCGCAAGTGGTCGGCACCCGTCAAGGTCGCCGAAGGCACTCAGCCAGACGGCAAGCGATTCCCCTGTTGGAATCCGGTGCTCTTCCAGCCCAAGGAAGGCCCGCTGCAGCTTTACTACAAAGTCGGCCCCAATCCTGTCGAATGGTGGGGCATGCTTCGGCTGAGTGACGACAACGGCAAGACGTGGGGCGAAGCCCGTCGTCTGCCGGATGGCATTCTCGGACCCATCAAGAACAAGCCCGTGCAACTAAAGGATGGAACGATTCTATCGGGCAGTAGCGCCGAAGGATTCAAAGTCGGACCATCGTGGCAGATCCATTTTGAACGGAGCCGTGATAATGGCCTCACCTGGGAGAAGATCGCAGTCGAACAGCCGGCGACCGGCCCGGCGTCCATCCAGCCGAGCATTCTCTTGTTACGCGACGGCAGACTGATGTCGGTCGGCCGCACCAAGAACGCCAAGGTCTTTAGCACTGTTTCCAATGACCAGGGGTCGACCTGGTCGAAGGTCGGCCTCACTGACCTGCCCAATCCTAATTCCGGCACCGATGCCGTGACCTTGAAGGACGGCCGTCATCTCCTGATTTACAATCACACTACCAAGGGGCGCAGCCCACTTAATCTTGCGATCAGCAAGGACGGGATCGTGTGGGAAGCCGCGCTGGTGCTCGAGGATGAGCCCAAGGCCGAGTTCAGCTATCCCGCCATCATCCAATCCTCGGATGGTCTCGTACACGTCACCTATACTTGGAAGCGTAAGCTCGCGAAGCACGCCGTCATCGATCCGGCAAAACTCGTTGCCCGGCCCATGGAAGGTGTGGCGTGGCCTAAGGCGCCGGCCGGACAGGCCGAGAACGGTGGCCTCGAGCGTCTCAAGTATAACAACCCAGGGCTGGTCGTGGATCTTGGCGTGGGCCTCTGGGCCTGGCCGTTGCCCATGGACCTCAACGGTGACGGCAAATACGAGCTTGTCGTCAACTGCCCCGACAAGCCGTCGAACGGTGTTTATATATTTTCGTCCGGTGTGGACACCGCCAAGAACGCCATGCCCGTATTCAAGCCTGGCGTGCGCATCAGCAAGGGCCTGCAGAACATTGAGCTCAGCTGGGATGCGGAGGGTAAGCCACGCGTGCTTTCGCCTGGCGTCGAGTATCCTGATTTCGCCCAGACCGGCCTGGAGTTCGGCAAGAAGCTGCCGCTCCCGGCGAACGTACATCCGAACAAGGTCCGCGCGAACATGTGGAAGTATGTCGATTTCGACGGCGACGGGGTGACGGATATCGTGGTCGGCGCGGGGGATTGGACGGATTACGGCTGGGACAATGCCTACAACGCCAAGGGCGTGTGGACCAAGGGCCCCCTGCGCGGCTTCGTCTATTTCATCCGCAACGAAGGCACCAACGATAAGCCCAAGTATCAGACACCTGTGCGCGTGCAGGCCGCGGGTAAGGACCTTGAGACCTTTGGCTGGCCCTCGCCGAATTTCGCGGACTTTGACGGCGACGGCGATCTCGACCTTATTTGCGGCGAGTTCTTGGACGGCTTCACCTATTTCGAGAACATCGGAACGCGGACCGAGCCCAAGTATGCGGCCGGCCGTCGCCTCACCGTACCGCCTGGTGTGACCAAGGACGCCCGTTCCGCAGGATGGAAAGCCACCCTCGAGGCAAAGAAGCTGCCGGGCTCACCGCGTCCCTTGACCATGGACCTCGAGATGATCACACCAGTGGCGTTCGATTGGAATAAGGACGGCAAACTCGATCTGATTGTCGGGGACGAAGACGGACGCGTCGCGTTCCTCGAGAACACTGGTAAGTTTACCGACGACCATACGCCGCTATTCCTACCGCCCAGGTATTTCAAGCAACAGGCTGATGAGATGAAGTTCGGCGCCCTCGCCACACCTGTCGGTTTCGATTGGGACGGCGACGGCGATATCGACATCCTCTGCGGCAACACCGCCGGTTACATCGCCTTCTTCGAGAACCTGAGCGGACCCGGCGTCGCCCAGCCCAAGTTCGCCGCGCCTAAGCTCCTGACCGTCGATGGCAAGCCGCTGCGCATCATGGCTGGGGGTAACGGCAGTATCCAGGGTCCGGCGGAAGCCAAGTGGGGTTATACGACCTTGAGTGTCGCCGATTGGGATGGCGACGGGCTCCCAGACATCCTCGTGAATTCCATTCTCGGCGAGGTCGTCTGGTATCGGAACGTCGGTACGCGCCAGTCGCCTAAGCTCGCCGCGGCTCAGCCGGTCGAAGTCGAGTGGGATGGCCCGCAGCCGGCGCTCGCCTGGGGTTGGAAGAAGCCGCAGGGCAAGGCCTTGCTTACCCAGTGGCGCACGACGCCCGTCGCCGTCGACTGGAACAAGGACGGACTCATGGATCTCGTCATGCTGGATCAGGAGGGCTACCTCGCTTTCTTCGAGCGGGCTAAGGTCGACGGTAAGCTCGTGCTCAAATCGCCGCGTCGGGCCTTCTGCGACGAGAGCGGCAAGCCCCTGCAGCTCAGCAAGGGCACTGCGGGCAAGAGCGGCCGACGTAAGCTCTGCGTCACCGACTGGGATGGCGACGGTAAGGCCGACTTCCTAGTCAATTCTTCGAGCGCCAATTTCCTCCATCAGGTCGGCTTCAAGGATGGCAACTGGCTATTTAGGGACGAAGGCCCGCTGGTGAAGCAGAACATCGAAGGCCATGACGTCAGCCCGACCACCGTCGACTTCGACGGCGATGGCGTACCGGATTTCCTCGGCGGCGCCGAGGACGGAAAGTTTTATTACCTTAAGAACCCTCGCTCAGCGGCCAAGTAACTCAGTGCTTGTCTGTCAGCAGGGCGAGTAGGTCGCGCAGTTCCGCATCGGTCAGCATCAAAGCCAGGCCAGGCGGCATCAGGGACGTCTGCAGCTCTTCGTGGGTGAGGATGTCCTTCTTGCGGAACGTCTTTTCCTTGCCCGTGATATCGCGGTAGGTCTCGACTTCGGAGGAACGGAGCAGGATGCCGACGAACGTCGACCCGTCGGCGAGGCCTAGTTGTGTCGGGAAGTATTGTGGGGCGACCTCGCGGCTCGGTTCGAGGATCGACTGGAGAATCCCGGCACGATCAGCTTGGCGGCTAATCAAGGTTAGGTCGGGGCCGACGACGTTACCGCGGCCATCATGGCGATGACAGGTCGCGCAGAGTGCGAGCTTCGGATGGGTAAACAGACGGCGGGCGACGTCGGGGTCGGGTTGTCCCGGGATGGCGTCCAGGCGACGGAGCCATGCCTGCGTGTCGGTGAAGGCGGGGCGACCGATGGCGAGTTTGGAGGCATCGAGCAGAACCTCGATCAGGTCGGTAGAATCCGGGTACTTCCGACGGACGTCTTCAAGCAGGTGCCGATCGGCATCATCGAGAGTGGAGTAGCGCAGGGCACGGAGGGCTTCATGGCGGACCGTCTGGTCGGTGTGGGCGGCCAGTTTGCGGAGCAGTACCAGGTGTTCCGGGCGGTCGGAGACCGACATCCCGGCGATGGCGTCGCCGCGCAGGCTGGGGGCGGCTTTCTCGTCTGCCGCCACATGCGCCAGGAGTGCCCGTGATTCGGGGGAGTGTCGCGAGATGGCGTTGCGTACGGTCTCGCGTGACAGGTCGGGATCGCCGACCGCGATCAGTTCACGCATTAGCCGGACCGTCAGGAATTTCGAAGTCTCCGGCATGAGACGGAGCGCGTAGCTGCGAAGGCGTGGGGCAATCGTCGTATCGCTCACGTAGGCCGCGAGCATTTCGGCGTCGGTCACGCCCGCTTCTGGTTTGCCCAGGAGCGTGTTGCGTGCGGCGAGGGCGGCTTCGAAGACGCGGAAGTCGACATCCTTGCGACGAAGCGTGGCCTCGACGTATGACATATGTTGCTTGAGGACGCCGTCGGCGATCCAGCGGAGGCACTCGAAGCGGAGCTCGACATCCTCGTCTTCGAGGCAGGCCTTGAGCCAGCGGTCATCGGCGAGATCGAGGCGGCGGAGGGCGACCAGCGTCCAGAGGCGATCGGCTGTCGGGAGTGTGTGGAGTTCGGCTGGAGTGCGTTTCGTCCAATCGCGGGCGATGGCGGCGAGGGCGGAATCGGCCAGCACGTGATCCGTACCGCGGGCAAGGGAGAGCAGTTCGGGGGCGGGCAGGGACTTGGCGCCCGAGCGAAGGACGTCGGCGAGGAGCGACTTTGCGTTAGGGGCATCGGCCGAGGGTTTCAGCCAGGTGGCCTTGCTCCGGTCGATTTCCATTTTCCAGAGGCGGCCCTTGCCGTGGATTGGGTAGGAGCTCCAGACCCAGTCGTTGAAATAGAAGGCGCCATCGGGGCCGGCGGCGAGGCAGGTCGGGCGGAGGTATTCGCCGCCACGGACGAGAGGAATCTGCTTCGCCGTGTAATCGGCGCCAGCGCGCGTGAGCGGGTAGTATTCCACGCAGTGATTGCTCCAGGAGGGAATGAGCACGCCGCCGCCGAGTTCGACGATGGAGCAGGGGCCTTCGCCGGAAGGGTGGATCATGCCGAGCGTACCACGTAGTTCGCCGTTCCAGGCGACGAAGGGGTGAATCGGTTCGGGACCGTAGACCCATTGGAAGCCGTAGTCGGCGCCTTCGTGGACGCGGAGTAGTCGGCAAGGCGGGCGGCTGCCCGGGTCGTTGTCCACCGCGAAGATTTCGCCATTGGAACGCATCATGATTCCGAACGGATTCCAGAATCCCTTGGCGATGCGGCGGAGCTTGGTGCCGTCAGGTTGACAGGTGAAGACGCCGCCTTCACCGCGGCCGTTGAGTTTGGAGCCGTCGGGACCGGCGAGTATCCAATCCTTGCCGAAGTTCTCGCCGAGAGAGAAGACCAGGTCACCCGAAGGTGCCCAAGCCAGGCCCGATAGTCCGTTATGGGGATAGTCAGTGACGGTTGCCAGCGTGACGACGTTTTCTTCCTTATCTGCGACGCCGTCGCCATCTGTGTCTTTGATACGCAGGATGCGGTTGCGTTGCGAAAGATAGACCCAGCCGTCTTTACCTAACTTCAGGTTCATCGTCTGGTCCGTCTTCGCGTAGAAGACACGGCGGTTCTTGCCGTGCTTATCGAAGACCAGGATCTCGTCGTGGACAGGGCCAGCATATCCAGCAGGACGGAAGTGGGTGTGGGAAGAGATCGTCCACAGGTTGCCTTGTGCATCGACGTCGATGCCCGTCGGTGTGGCGATATCGGGGTGCTCGACGAGCAGGGTTAATTTGACGCCGGGTTGGAGGATTTGGAGCTCCGGTGGAAGGTCGGTCGGGACGATCGGGGCTTTCACCGGGTCAGCGGCCATCGCCAAGGCGGCGAAGAAGGGGAGGAACAGGCGCATGACTGGTGGTCACTCTAGGACATCGTTGGCCTTATCAGGTTGCTAGATTAATGATAAACGACAGGTATCGGTCACCCCCATGAAACGTCGCGATTTCCTCAGCGCTTCGGCGTTGGCCTTATCTGCCGTGCTGCTGCGTGCCCAGAACGCCGAGCGTCCGCTGACCGTCGGTGTCATCGGCCACACCGGCCAAGGTAACTACGGGCATGGCGAGGACGCCGTCTGGCTCAAGATCCCTCAGACGAAGATCATCGCCGTCGCCGATGCGGATGCCAAGGGGCTTGCAATCGAAGCCAAGAAGCTCGGTGGCGTGAAGGCCTTTGCCGATTACCGTACCATGTTAGACGAGGCCAAGCCCGACATCGCGGCGATCTGCGCCCGGCATATCCATGAGCATCGCGATATGATTGTCTCTGCCATCGAGGCGGGCGTGAAGGGTATCTATATCGAAAAGCCGTTCGTGCGTACCTTGGCCGAAGCCGACGAGATCGTGAAGCTCTGCGCTGAAAAAGGCGTGCGTCTGGCGATCGCCCATCGCAACCGTTACCACCCCGTGCTTGCGAACGTGAAGCAGCTCGTCGCTGCGGGCGAAATCGGCGAACTCAGGGAAGTGCGTGTGCGCGGCAAACAGGACCAACGTGGCGGCGGTCTCGACCTATGGGTACTCGGTGGCCACGGCTTCAACCTCGCGACTCTCTTCACTGGATCGGCTACCTCGTGCGAGGCCACGATCCTCGTCGAAGGCCGTCCGGCGACCAAGTCCGACATCCATCCGGGCGACGAAGGCGTCGGCCTGATTGTCGGGGACGAAGTCCATGCCCGCTATGAGACCAAGAGCGGCATCCCGATTTACTTCGATTCCAAGAAAGGCACCTGGACGACCGGCACGCCGTTTGGCGCCCGCCTGATCGGCACCAAGGGCGTCATATCCCTGCAGGTCGACGAGGAGCCTCTGGCGATCCTCGAGCGCGACGGAACCAAGTTCCCGATTACCACGGCAGGCATCGGGAAGCCGGAGCCCATCAAGGACATTAAGCTCGTCAACGCCGGTCACTCTGGTGCCGTGCGCGACCTCTTGGCCGCCATTGCGGAAAAGCGCGACCCTCTCTGCGGCCCCGAAGCCGGTCGCGAGACCGTTGAGCTGACCATGGGTGTCTTTGCGTCGTTCGCCGCCGGTGGCAAGAAAGTCACGCTCCCGCTTGTCGACCGCCAGCATCCGCTGCGCTGACGCTTAGCGGACCGTCGCTTCGCAGACCATCTCGAGGATGCGCGGGATGCTGTAGGTCTCGTAGGAGCCGTTCTTCGGAGGCGTCGGAGGGTTCGTGTGCGTACCGAAGTTGTCGGCCGGCTGCGGGATGCGCGTGAGGTCGGGGTTCCACTGGCCGTCCTTGCCGCCCATCTTGTAGATCACCAGATCGAGCGAAGGCACGATGTAGAGGCAGAAGCCGCCGGCACCGGTCTTGTAGAAGGCGTCGCGGGGGGCGCCGATGATCTGGCCGGCCTGGTTGTGTTCGAACTGCAGGCTGAAGGGGAAGTGCGGATTATAGGGCAGGGCCTGCTGGCAGAGCTTGATGTAGTCGGCCGGGATGAGCTGCTGGTCCTTCCAGCGCCCGCCTTGGGCGAGGCAGTAGCCGAAGCGGGCGGCGTCGGTGGCACGCAGGGCGATGGAACCGGCGCCGTTGGCGTGGGCCATCGTCACGTCGCCGCGGTAGAGGCAATAGCCCCAAGGGCCCCAGCCCATCGGCTTGCCGAATTTCTCGTCGATGTAGGCTGGCAGTTCCTTGCCCGTCACGCGTCGCAGGACCATCGAGGCGATGTGCGGGGCGGGAGAGGAATAGGAGTAGCCTTCGCCCGGCGCGGTCCAGAGCGGTACGCGGAGCGAGGAGCCGTCGACGTCATGGATGTCCTGGCCTTTCGACTGTTTCAGCGGTTGCGCCGTTCCACGGACGACTGCGGAAGGGGTGGCGCCTTCGCCGTTATGGCCAGAGGTCATGCAGAGCAGGTGGCCCAGGCGGATATCGGCTTCCCGCGGATCGCGGAGCGGAAAGGCCTCAGGCAGGAATTCCTTCGTGAAGACTTTCGTGTCGAGACCGTCGGGGAGTTTCGACTTAAACTCATGCAGCATCACGCCGCAGGAGATGCTCGTAAAGGCTTTGCCCGTGGAAGCCATGTCTGGGTTGGCGTTACGGTGGGCCTTGCCGAAATATTTCTCCAGCACCAGGTAGCCTTTGGAGATGACGACCAGACCGCCGTTCTCCGTGTTGGATCGTTCCGTCGCGTGGTAGGCCTGTTCGAGGCGATCCAGGTCGATGCCGGCGAGAGCGCGGGCTTCCGCCTTGTCCTTCGGCGTGCGCCAGCCGCCTTGAGCGTCGGAGGGCGGGAAGTAGTCGGCGGCTAAGGCGGAGACGGCGAGGAGGGTGAGGGGGGCGAGGAGGGCGAGGGGCTTCATCGGGAGTATCGAGTATGGAGTATTGAGTATGGGGGAGCGTGCAAAGGTGAAGGATGGAATAGAGTATTGAGTATGGAGTATCGAGTATGGGGAAGGCCGATGGGGGACTGCTGGCATGGTTCGTGATATGGCCGCCGCAGGGCGGCCGAGGGTAGGGGCGTGGCTTCGCCGCGCCCTCCGAATAAGGAGTGCACGATTAATCGTGCCCCTACCTTGGTTCGCCCTGCGGCGAACGTTTGACGGAGGGGAGGGCCTTGGTCATAGGAATCATATGACCCGACTGTTACCCCTCGTCGTGGCGCTGCTGTGGCAGCCCCTCATCGCCCAGACCGCCAAGAAGGCAGTGCCGGATTCCCCGATCAAGATTGCGGCACGGGCCGAGCGAGCGGATGCAATCTACCATCAGGGTGAGAAGGTCGTCTTTAACCTCGCGGTCACCGACAGCGGCAAGCCGGCCGCCGGCCTCGTCGAATGGTCCATCCTGAAGGACGGACTGGCCACGGACCAGAAGGGCACGAGCGAACTCGTCGACGGCAAGGCCATCGCCACTGGTTCGTTGAACGAACCCGGCTTCATCCAAGTGCGCGCCGTTTATCGCGCCAACGCTAAGGCTAAGGTCGCCCCGATCACTGGTTTGGGCGGCGCGGCGATCGACCCGACTGAGATCAAGCGCAGTCTGCCCGTGCCCGACGACTTTGATGCTTTCTGGGACGGCATGAAGAAGAAGTTAGCCGCAGTACCGCTCGAGCCTAAGCTCGTCTCCGTCAAGTCGCCCATCAAAGACATCGATTCGTTCGACGTCACCGCGCCCGCGCTCGGCCTCCAGATTTCCGGTTACATGTCCAAACCTGTTGGGGCCAGACCTAAGAGCCTGCCGATTATCCTGACCGTGCATGGCGCCGGCGTGAGCGACAGCTCTCTTGGTGGCTCGGCCAGCTGGGCGAGTAAGGGTTTCATCGCCATGGATATGAATGCGCACGGTCTGCCGAACGGTAAGCCCAAGCAGTTTTATGCGGATCTCTATGCCGGCCCCATGAATCCTTATCGCTACGAGTTCCGTAATGACCGGGAGAAAGCTTACTTCACCGGAATGATGTTACGCCTTATCCGCGGCATCGACGTCCTCACGGCCCAGCCTGAATGGGATGGCAAGCGCGTGATCGTCTTCGGCTCGAGCCAGGGCGGCTATCAGGCCATCGCCGCGGCCGGCTTGGATTCCCGGGTGACCTATTTCGCGGCCGGCGTGCCGGCCGGTTGCGATCACAGCGGCATGCTGGTCAATCGCATCGCCGGCTGGCCCAAGATCGTTCCCATGGTCGACGGCAAGCCGGACAATAGCGTCGTCGAGGCTTTCCGCTATATCGACTGTATGAACTTCGCGACCCGCACCAAGGCGGCCGGCTGTTTCTTCACCGTCGGCTTCATCGACAGCACCTGCCCGCCGACCAGCGTGTACGCGGCCTATAATCAGCTGAATATTCCCAAGGAGATCTATAACGACATCCCCAGCGGCCATAGCCATTCGCAGACGGCCCGGGATGGAATGGTGAAGGCGGTCATGAAGTATGTAGGCAGATAGAGTATAGAGTATGGAGTATCGAGTATAGGGAAGGTCGACGGGGTCTGCTGGCACTTCCGGTTGATTCGTTGAATGGTTGGATGGTTGATGGGACTACGGACGGGGCATCGGCGTCTTGTGGAGTGCCTCTTGCCGACGATTCAACCATTCAACGTGCCAACCTGTTTTCATTCGGAAAGGCTGGTATCCTTTGGCGGGTGGGGTTGTCTTAAGGCTACCCCGATGAGACTGCTCTGCGCTTTCTTGCTAACCTTGCTGGCTTTGCCTGCTGCTGAGCCTTTGTATGATCAGAAGAACCTGGCGGCGTGGTGCATCGTGCCGTTCGACAACCAGAAGCGTACCCCAGAACAGCGCGCCACGATGGTGGCCAAGATGGGCATCACGAAGGTCGCGTATGATTGGCGGGCCGAGCACGTTGCCGAGTTCGAGCAAGAGATCTTGGCTTATAAGAAGCATGGCATCGAATACTTCGCGTTCTGGTCGCAGCACGACGAAGCCTTCCGTCTGTTCGAGAAATATAAACTGCATCCGCAGATTTGGATGATGATGAGCGGGAAGGGAGAAACCCAGGAAGCCAAGGTCAAGAGCGCCGCTGAAGGACTGCTACCCGCGCTCGCCAAGGCCGCCAAGATCGGTAGCAGCGTGGCGATCTACAACCACGGCGGCTGGGGAGGCGAACCGGAGAACATGGTAGCCGTCTGCATGTACCTTCGTCAGTACCACCGCATCGGGAACGTCGGGATCGTCTATAACCTTCATCATGGCCATGACCACCTCGCCCGCTTGGACGAAGCGCTCAAGCTCATGCTCCCGCACCTCTTGTGCGTCAATTTGAACGGCATGGATCTCGATGGAGATGCCAAGGGCCGGAAGATTCTGCCCATCGGCGCGGGCACCCAGGATCTCAAGGTTTTGCGTCAGGTTCGGGCCAGCGGTTATGCCGGCGTCATCGGCATCCTTAATCATACGCAGGAAGACGCCGAAGGCCGTCTATTGGATAATCTCGATGGGCTTAAGTGGCTCGCGCCGCAGTTGGACGATGCTCCGCCCGGCCCTAAGCCCAAGTACCGCACCTGGTCTGACAAGCCGGTCCCAAAGGCTGCGCCTGTGCCGGGAAAGTCGGCCGGCGGGGTGCCTTCGTTGTCTCCTGAATATGGGAAAGCTTTGAAGGGCGGTATGGTCGCGGAGGGTGGGGCTCCTTTCGAACAGTGGCCGCTGACCATCGAAGTCCGTGCGAAGCTGGATGGAAAGGCCGGCTATAACATCTTGGTCGCCAGCAGCGAGAAGGCCGCGAGCGCGCATTGGGAAATCTATACTCATGCCAAGCGAGGCGCCTTGAGCGTCTATCTGCCTGGTCGAGGGGGAGATTTCGATACCGGCGTCGATATCTGCGACGGCCAGTGGCATGACATCCTTGTGAGCCTCAGCGACGAGGCCGTAAAGGTCTGGCTCGATGGTAAGTGGATTTTGGAGCGAAAGCCGCCGGCGGCCGGTAAGGATCATCCCGCTCAACAGCGCAAAATCGGACTCGGACGTCTCGTCGAGGGTACCATCGGTTGCGACGGCGTCATCGATGACGTTCGTATCTCGCGTGGGGCGAACGAACCCACTACTTGGATCAAAGGACCGCGCAAGCGCATGGACATCACATTGGGGCTGTGGTCGTTTGACGAACTCGGTGAGGCCAAGGTCGGGCCTAAGGCGCCGCCCATGGCTCCGTTCAAGCCAGCGCTGGCGCCCCTGCGGCCGGAAGATAATCTCACCTCCGGCCACTTCGTGAACCGAGATCGGGTCTTCGATTTCTACGCTAAGCAGGCCATTGAAGCCATGGGGAAGAAGCCAACGCCAGAGATCTTGGCCGTCTACCCTGGTCTTGATGGCGGCAATCAAGGCCATTGGGGTAATCAGAATGACGCTGTCACGTGGAAGGACGACCGATGGGACAAGGCTGAACGGGGCAATCTTTTCAGCGGTGTGTTTCGCGGCGCCGACATCGTCGTCGTCAAAGGCGTATGCGTGCGTAAAGGGAATGAGTCCGCTTGTTTCGATCCGTTGAAGCTTTCATTCCCGGTCCGGTGGACCGGTGACTTCATCCGACTGGGAGCGGGGCGTCATGGTTTTTCGGACAGTGCCAAGATGGCGGGTAAGCTGACCAAGAAGGAGGTCTCCGCCGTCCCCAAGGGGGAATGGAAGTACCATGGCTTTTATCGTCATGGGGATGATGTTATTTTTTCTTACTCAAAGGACGGCAAGGAATGGCTTGCCGGTGCCTTTGTGGGTGAGCAGGAGCCCGCGAAGCTCGCTCACCTGACTAAGGGTGGCCCTTCACAGTGGCCTGCCTGGCTTGAAGTCAAAGGGTCGCTTGGCACCCAAAAGCCGTTCGCGACCGACACCCTCTTGCCTCCCACCAAGAATCCCTACGGCACGCTCTTCTTCCTTACCGGGATGGATTTCTTCAAGGACGGCTCCGCGGCCGTCTGCACCATGACCGGGGAGGTCTGGTTAGTGAAAGGCCTCGACGAGAAACTCGACCATGTCCGCTGGAAGCGTTTCGCCACCGGACTTCACCACGCGCTCGGCGTGAAGATCATCGACGACAAGCTCTACGTGCTTGGGCGCGACCAGATCACGCGTCTGCACGACCTCAATGGCGATGATGAAGCGGATTTCTATGAGTGCGTGAACAACGCCATGACCACGTCGCCGGGTGGTCACGACTTCATCGTCGGACTCGACGCCGACGCCCAGGGGCGTTTCTACACTTCGTCGGGCAATCAGGGCATCCTTCGCCTCAGTCAGCCTAACAAAGTCGAAGTCTTGGCGACTGGCTTGCGCAATCCCAACGGACTCAGCGTCACCCCTGACGGCAGGTTCGTCCTCTCGAACGGTCAGGAAGGCAACTGGACGCCTGCCTCGGCCGTCTTCCAGGTCGATGCGTCCCTGAACGCCGGCACGCATTTTGGCGCCGGCGGTCCTAAGGCTGGCGTCACGACGACTCTTCCGATCCTGCAGCTTCCCCGGGGCGAAGACAATTCGTGCGGTGGCCAGGTCTTCCTCTCGGACAAGAACTGGCCGGCCCTCAAGGGCGATGGAAACTTCCTGCATTTCTCCTTCGGCACCGGCAGCGCCTGGCTTGTATCGCGTCAGCTGCTCGAAGGCGTCTGGCAGTCGGCGGCCGTCAAACTCACCGGCAATTTCGTGACCGGGCCGCAACATGGACGATTCGGGCCGCAGGACGGGCATCTGTATGTCAGTGGCATGATCGGGTGGGGCAGCTATACGCCCGAGGACGGGGCGATTCATCGCGTTCGCCATGTTGGCGGCGACTTTCCGACGCTCATTGGCCATGAGGCGCGCGACAACGGCGTGCTCTTGCGCTTCGATCACCCGCTCGATCCGGCTACCGCTGGAAAAGCTTCGGCGCATTTCGCCCAGTGTTGGAATTACCTCTACGGCCCAGCCTACGGTTCGCCTGAGTATTCGGTGAAGTATCCGGAGAGCCCCGGGCATGATGTCCTCGCAGTAAAGAGCGCCCAGGTCCTTGACGGAGGTAAGACCCTGTTCCTCGAGATCCCGCAGCTGGTGCCCGCCAGCCAGATTCATCTCCATGTCGGGGTCGCCGCTGATCGCGCTCAGGATATCTTCCTCACTACTCATCATCTCGGTAAGCCCTTCACGGATTTCACCGGTTACGTCGCCATGCCCAAAGATAAGTCGCACGAGCACTCCGCACCTATCGCGACGGGCAAGGCCAATCCCGTCAAATGGGAGATCGAGATGTGCCGTGGTCCGGTGCGCGTGATGAAGCTCCAGACCGGCAACGCCATGCAGTATGCCCAGAAAGAGCTCCGCGTGAAAGCAGGCGAAGGCATCGCCCTCAAGTTCGAGAATCCCGATATCATGCCGCACAACTTCGTCCTCGTAGCCAAGGGCGCCGAGGAGAAGGTCACCGAACTTTCGGCCAAGATGGTGGCGGAACCTGACGGCTATTCCCGGCATTACGTGCCCGAGACCGCTGACGTCCTTTGCTATTCGCGCATGCTGGACCCCGGTCAGAAGACCACGGTCTACTTCAATGCACCCAAGGAGCCGGGACGATACACGTACCTTTGCTCCTTCCCGGGGCATTCCCAGCTCATGCGCGGCGTTTTGGTGGTGGAGTAGTCGCCCGCGGAGCGGGCGAGGGGGCACGTGGGCAAGGTGACATGGGGACAAGCGCTTGCGCGAGGGGGCATGCTGGCAAGTTGACACGTTGACAAGGGATACAGCGATACAGGCTAGAGGCACGGAGGCTCAGAGGCTCGGTGGAACAGAGAGAGCCGGAGATCAAAGCGGGCAGCAGAGTGGAACCGGATAGTGAGCTGGGGCATATGACCGAAGCATTAATCCCGGTTTCCGGTTCCCCCTTGATTTGGGGAGAAGTGCTGATGGCGGGTGACCTTTGGCGTTGCGGAGTGCAGGGTGGGGCAGAAAATCAGGGCATGGATAAATCCCAGCTTCGTCTCATCCTGCGAGTCAGTCTGCTCGCTCTGTTCGCGATCTTGGTGCTGAGTATCGGGCTCGCCATCATCAGCGACAAACTATTGCCGGATGAGCTGGCCGAGTGGCATCGCCGGAATAACGCCACCAACTTCGGAGTGACCGATGTCCTTGGGTTGCTCTTCTGGATCGCAGGGGTCGGATTGCTGTTCGTCAGCATGGTCGGGCTGTTCTTCTACCAGCGCTGGTCGGCATGGATGTTCCTAGGCGTTAACCTGGTGTTCTCGCTGCAGGTGCTCTTCAGTCCGACCGTCGAACCCGGACTTCTTTCCTTTATCGGTGGCTGGTCCGATGTCTTGACTGGGTTGGTCCTCGGTTTGGCCTTCTTTACGGATGCTTTGAGCGAAGGGGCTTGAGCGAAGGGGCTTGAGGGTAGGGGTAGGGGTAGGGGTAGGGGTAGGGGTGACCCTTTACCTTAAAATGAGATGAAACTATCAATCGGCAGGTGGGGTTCTATAGTCAGTGAACCCCTCTATGCGCATCTTCGCCCTGATAGCCTGTCTTACCCTGGGTGTCTCGGCTCAGGCCGCTGTCAAGCAGGCCGGCAAGAAGGCCGCCGACCCCGTCATCAAGGTCGTCGCGCCGCCCGCGGCCCCGGTGGCCCCCCTGGGTGAACGCACCGCCATCTGGCATACCTGGACCGACAAGGAAGGCCAGAAGGTCGACGCCCAGTTCTGTGGCCTGTCGGGCGACTACATCACCATCCAGACCCGCGATGGAAAGACCTATCATTTCAAGACGGACATCCTGATCCCTGAGGACGTCGAGTTCGCGAGCAACTGCGTCGTCCGTAATCGTCAGAACAGCTTCAGCCCCGCGATCATCGCCTCGGCCGCCGCCGACATCGACCGCCTCGTGGGCGTCGTGCTCGCCGCCAACAAGCAGGCCCTCAACGCCCCCGCCACCGACGAGCAGTTCCTGCGCCGTATCTACATCGACGCCGCCGGCCGCGTCCCGACCGCCAAGGAGGCGGCGACCTTCCTGTCCAGCAACGCCCCGGACAAGCGTGCCAAGCTGATCGACGAACTCGTGTTCTCGCCCAGCTACTCCATGCAGATGTTCAACTGGATGGCCGACCTCCTGCGCGTGAAGGACACCTTCGGCAAGGGCGTGCCGGCGTTCACCTTCGAGGATTGGCTCAAGACGCGCATCGCGGCCAATACGCCTTGGGATAAGCTCGTCTTCGAGATGGTCACCGCCGACGGACGCCTGTGCGACAACGGCGCGACCGGCTTCATGCTCTTCGACGCCGAGATGCCGCTGGACGGCGTCTCGAACCTCATGACGACCTTCCTAGGCACGAACATGGCCTGCGCGCAGTGCCATGACCACCCGCTCGCCGAATGGAAGCAGCGCGACTTCTACCAGATGGCAGCCTTCTTCGGCGCGACCAGCGGCAAAGACAGCGCGATTCTGGGCGCCGTGAACAAGGCCGCCAAGGGCGACAGCGGCCTCCCGAAGGCCGCCGTGAAGAAGATCGCGGAGATGAACTCCTTCCGCCTCGAGGACATGGAGAAGCAGAAGCTGACCTTCCCGAAGGATTATAAGTACAAGGACGCCAAGGCCGGCGAGCCCGTCTCGCCCGCGCTCATCGCCTGGGAGAAGGGCGACAAGTCGCTTCCGATCTACAACGTCAACACCAAGAGCCCGGCGCAGCTCCGCGACCAGTTCGGCCACTGGCTGACCAGCCCGCAGAATCCGCGCTTCGCGACCAACATCGCCAACCGCATCTGGAAGAAGGCCTTCGGCCTCGGCGTGATCGAGCCCGTCAACGACATCGACGACCTCACCGTGGCGAGCAGCACGGAACTCATGGCCCATCTGACCTTCGTCATGAAGGCCGCCAAGTTCGACCTCCGCGAGGTGCAGCGCGTGATCTATAACTCCAAGACCTACCAGGCTTCCGCCAGCGCCACCCCCGACCTCGGCAAGGCCAAGTATCTCTTCAACGGTCCGATCGTCCGTCGCCTGAGCGCCGAAGAAGCCTGGGACAGCCTGATCGTCACCGCGGTCGGCACCTACGCCGACAACGTGCTCCTGCGCCGCGGCGACGACCTCAAGGCCATGGCGCTGCCGGCCGGCAAGGTCACCCTGGCCGAAGTGAAGAGCGCCATCGAACGCACCCAGAAGGCTTTCGGCGGTGGCGGCAAGGCGGCCGGAGGCAAGAAGGCCGCTGGAGGTTCGAATCTCGGCCTCGCCAACGGCTATGAAGGCGCCAAGCCGGTCAGCCGCTTCAGCATGATGCTGGCCCGGGCCAGCGAACTGCCGCAGCCTTCGCCCGAGACCCACTTCCTACGTATGTGGGGGCAGGGTGATCGGCTCCTGGCTGATTCCTCGACCAACGACGGCAGCGTGCCGCAGGTCCTGCAGATGATGAACGGCTCGGTCGGCAAGCTCGTTGCCGACTCCCGTTCCGCCGCCGTCATCGACGCTATGAAGGAGAAGACCCCGGATGCCCAGGTCACCTCGCTTTATCTTTCTTATCTCTCGCGTAAGCCCACCGGCAAGGAGTTGGCCGTCGCCGGCAAGTCCCTCAAGGACGGCATCGGCCTGACGGACCTCGCCTGGGTCCTCGCCAACACCCGCGAATTCCTCTTCGTCCAATGAGTATCCACTATCCCTCTGATCTTCTCCGTAATCCTGAGGACCGCCGCAGCTTCATCGAGAAGTGCGCCAAGGTCTCGTTCGGCCTGAGCGTGCTTCCGTTCTTTAGTCGCATCGCGGAAGCGGCCGAAGCGCCGGGTGCCGTCAAGGCTCCCAACGCGGACTTGCCTGGCTTCGGTAAGGCCAAACGCGTGATTTTCCTGCAGCTCAACGGCGGTATGTCGCACATCGACACCTTCGATCCGAAGACCGGCGCCTCCAAAGGGCCAGGTACGGCCGTCTCCGCCAAAGGCGACATGCAGCTGACATCCTATCTGCCCGAGACCGCCAAGATCAGCGATAAGGTCACCGTGATCCGCTCCATGACGGCCAAGGTCGGCGTGCATGCTTCCGCTTCGTACATCATGCGCACCGGCTTCGAGCAGCGCGGCACCGTGCAGCATCCGACGATCGGCGCATGGGCTCAGCATTTCCTCGGCGCCAGCCACAAGACCCTGCCTTCGTCCGTGACCGTCAACCGTTCGTCCAACCACGGAAACGGTTGGTTCCCGGCGGCTTATTCGCCCCTGCCGATCCTGAATCCCACCGACGGCCTGCTCGACACCAAGAGCGCGGTCGGCGAAGAGCTCGTCGCCAAGCGCGCCGGCTTGCTGGCGCAGCTGGACATCGGCTTCGAGGGCAAGCCGATGGACGAGAACGTGAAGTCCTACAACGAGTTCTACGAGACGACCTTCCAGCTCATGAAGAGCTCGGACCTCAAGGCGTTCGACATCTCCGCCGAACCGGCCGAGGTGCGCGCCCGCTACGGCAAGAGCAAGTTCGGCCAAGGCTGTCTCCTGGCTCGCCGCCTCGTCGAGAACGGCGTCCGCTTCGTCGAGGTCGCCATCGGCGGCTGGGACATGCACGCCGCGCTCGATGATCGCCTGACCGACGTCGGCGGCGATTTCGACCGCGTCTTCGCCACCCTGATCAAGGACCTCGAGTCCAAGGGTCTCCTGGATTCCACCCTGGTCGTCGTCGCCACCGAATTCGGTCGCAAGCCGAGCTTCGAAGGCGGTGGTCGCGGTCACCACCCGCTCGTGTTCTCGTCCGTCCTCGCGGGTGGCGGCGTCAAGCGCGGCTACGTGCACGGCGCCAGCGACGCCAAAGGCTACGCGCCGGATGGCGATGGCGTTTCGCCCGGCAGCCTCCATGCCACCATCGCACATGCCGCGGGCCTGCCCGTTCAGACCGATATCATCACGCCGGCCGGCCGTCCGATGCAGATCGGTAATAAGGCAAAGCCCGTCACGGGCGTCTTCGCTTAAGCTCGTCCGAATGGAAATAGAAGACCCGGTCATCTGACCGGGTCTTTTTATTCATCAAAGCAGCATCGCCAGGTCGGCGGGTTGCTCCAGGTGCACCGCATGGCCCGCGTGTTCGACGACGCTCAGGCGGGCCTTCGGGAGGTGGGCGCCCATCTCATGGGCGACGCGGGTGAATTTTACGTCGTGCTCGCCCGTGACGATGTCGATGGGCATGCGCAGTTCTTTCAAGCGATGCCAGAGCGAAGGCAGCGTGCCGGTGCCGACATTCTCCAGGCTGAGTGCGAGGGCTTCGGGTTGATTCTCGGCTCGGCGAGAGAGAATCGGATCGAGCCGTTCTGGCGGGAGAGCCATCAGCGAGGCGAAGAAGGTTTGGTTATACCAGTATTTGAAGAAGGCGGGGAGACCTTGCGTGCGGATGAAGTTCGCGAGGTCGGCGTCGGCGAGGCGACGTTCATCGCGCTGGGCGGGCTCGGGGAGGCCAGGGCTGGCCCCGATGAGAATGAGGCGTCGGACGCGTTCGGGATGGGCGACGGACCAATGGAGGGCGAGACGTCCGCCCATGGAATAGCCGAGAAGCGTGACCGGTTCGGCCGGGCCGACGGCTTCGCTGATGAGTTGGAGGTGCGACTCTAAGGCGTATTCCGAAGCTCGACGTTGGTGGGCCTTGTGGCCGTGTCCAGGGAAGTCCGGAGCAATCAGTTCCGTCTGGGCTGGCAGTAGCGGGCGCAATGGATCGAAGTCGGCGCCCGAACCTGTGAAGCCGTGAAGGGCGACGATGCGTCCCATGCTCAGCGGTGCACACCGAGGGCGCGATCGGTGAAATCCGCGGCCTGGTTGAGGGTGTTGCGGTCAAAGACCCCGCCGTGATCGGCCTCGGGGATGATCAAGAGCTCGCATTTGGCACCGGCAGCCTGGAGGAGGTCGTGGAGTTCCTGGCTTTGCTCGACGGGGACGAGTTCATCTCTGCCGCCATGGATGAGCAGGGTGGGCGCGGCTGCGACCGAGACGTAACTCGTCGGGCTGGCGGCGGGGGCATAGCGTTCGGATTCTTCGACCGGACAGCCCAGCAGTCGCCCGACGACCTGGATGATCGCCTTCGGATTACGGGCGTCGCCGTTGGCGATCGCATGGCGGATCATGGGCACGAAGTTGGTCGGGCCGCTCATACCGACGACGGCCTGGACTTCGCTTGAGGTGTCGAGGTTATCGCCGCGGTCAAAGTTATGATGGGCCGCCGAGACGCCGAGCATCTCGACGATGGTGCCGCCGGCCGAATGTCCCCAGACCGCGATGCGGTGTCCGTCGTAGCCGTATTGGGCGGCGTGGGCGCGGAGCCAGCGCACAGCGGACTTGGCATCTTCGAGCTGGGCAGGGAAGGGCGCCTGGGTCGAGTAGCGATAGTTCATCGAGGCCACGACGTAGCCGCGCTGTTTTAGGAAGCCGATGGGAGGGTTGTCCTTATTACCGGCGACCCAGCCCCCGCCATGGACCCAGAGGACCACCGGGGCCCCTTTTGGATTGCCCGGGAGTTGAAGGTCAAGTTTCTGCCGCTCATGCCCGCTAGAATCGTAAGAGAGGTCTTTAACGGGGGGTTGGGAGGCCTTTCGGGGTCCGCAACCGCCCAGGAGGCCGGCAGCGATGGCCAGAAGCAGGGTGAAACAGGCACTCGGGCGGGACATTCCATGGTTTTACGACTCCCGTCTGCTAGGTCAGTAAAATTGGGCGGAACAATTAGGACTGGGGCGGGTAATAGGGGAACCCCACTTCAATGCCCGGAATCCGTGTCAAACCTTGGAATCGCGTGGACGGACCTATTTATAGTCTGTCCACCACGGCTGGCGGTAAGGGTAACCTCAATATCTGCAGTTACGTCACCCCGATTTCCTTGAAGCCGAAGTGCTTCATCGTCGGCGTGTATAAGGACACCAAGACGCTCGCCAATCTGGAGATCAATCCGATTGGTTTGCTCAACTACATGGCCAAAGATCAGGCCAACCATATCAAGCTCCTCGGGAAGAAGTCTGGTAACTCTACGGATAAGATCACCCTGCTGGGTGATCAGATCGAGCATGTCGGGGACGGCCTTTATCTGCTGAAGGGAGCCATCGCCACGCTGCGACTGCGTTTCACCGAGCGGATGGATTGCGGCGACCATTGGGCCTGGCTGGCGCATGTGGATTCCTACGAGAACCTACGCGAAGCACCGCCACTCATGCTCGAAGAGTTGAAGCGGCTGAAGTTGATCTTGGCCTGAAGGCCTGGCCCTGCGGAGCAATCACTCCGCTTACTTCTTCTTCGCGGCCTTCTTTGATTTCGCCTTCGCTTCTTCGCGGTGTGGAATCAGGTAGGTGCGACCGCGGATGAGGCGTTCGTAGAGATCGACCATCGCCACGCCTTCGCGGGGGCGAACGGAGTCTGCCTTGGTGGCGCGGTCGACCTGGCGCTTGAGCATGCGGCAAAGGTCTTCGGCGTTATACTGGATCATGCCTAGGATGCGTTCGACGGAGTAGCCCGGGATGCTTTCCTCGATGTAGAAGCCATCGGCTTCGTCATCTTCGAGGAAGACGTGGGCCTCGTTCACGCGACCGAAGAGGTTGTGAAGGTCGCCCATGATGTCCTGATAGGCGCCGACCATGAAGGCACCGATGTAGTAGGGCTGGCCATCCTTCAACGGGTGGAGGGAGAGGGTCTTGCGGACGTCCTCCAGGTCGATGAAGTCGTCGACCTTGCCGTCGGAATCGCAGGTGATGTCGACCAGCGTGGCTTGGACGGTCGGGCGCTCGTTGAGGCGATGAATCGGGGCGATCGGGAACAACTGATCCAGCGCCCAGTGATCGAGCAAGGATTGGAACACCGAGAAGTTGCAGACATACTGTTCGGCCAGCATCGAATCGAGGCGGGCGAGTTCGTCCGGCACGTCGGAGACGTCTTTCAAGTCCTGGCGAATCTGACGGCAGATATCCCAGAATAGGCGGTCGGCTTGGGCGCGTTCTTCGAGGCGCAGGTTGCCGAGGCTGAAACGGGCGTGGGCTTCCTCGCGCTTTTCCTTGGCGTCGTGGTAGCGCTCCAGCGGGTCGAACTTCCGCTTATTCTTACGGATGGCTTCGAGTTCGCGGATGAGCTGGTGGGTCTTGCCCTTCGGGGGGCTGACGTTGCCTTCGTCGCGGGTGATGCGGTCAACGGCTTCAAAGATGAGAATCGAGTGCGGAGCGACCAGGGCGCGGCCGGATTCCGAGACGATGTCGGGAAGCGGGACGCCGCTTTCCTCGCAGATTTGCTTCACGTTGGCGACGACGTCGCGGGCGTAGCCTTCCATGCTGTAATTCATGGAGGATTCATAGGCCGAGCGGCTGCCGTCGTAGTCGATGCCCAGGCCGCCGCCGACGTCGAGCAAGCCCATGGGGAAGCCCATGCGCTTGAGCTCGCAGTAGAAGCGGGTGGCTTCGACGACCGCTTTCTTAATCGTACCGATGTTCGGCACCTGCGAGCCGATGTGGAAGTGAACCAAGCGAAGGGAGTCCTTCATCTTCGCCTTCGCGAGACGTTGGGAGACTTCGACGATCTCAGAGGCGGTCAGACCGAACTTGGCGTTCTCGCCGGTGCTGTCCGCCCACTTGCCTTCGCCAGCCGTGGTGAGCTTGACGCGCAGGCCAATGTGCGGCTGCACACCCATGCGGCGGGCGATGCGGATGATCGCATCGATTTCCGAAAGCTGTTCGACGACGATGATGGTCTGCTTGCCGAGGCGGCGACCCATCAGGGCGAGCTCGATGTATTCCTCATCCTTGTAGCCATTGCAAATCAGGAGAGCCTTGCGGTTCTCGAGCAACGCGAGGGCAATAATCAGTTCCGGCTTGGAGCCGGCTTCGAGGCCGAAATCATATTCTTCGCCGGCATCGAGGATTTCTTCGACGACTTCGCGGAGCTGATTGACCTTGATGGGGAAGACACCGCGGTACCGACCGGTATAGTCTTCTTCCTCGATGGCGCGGCGGAAGGCCTCGTTGATTTGCGTGACGCGGTGGCGCAGTAGATCCTGGACGCGGATGGTCAGCGGCGGCTTGAGGCCCGAGGCTTCGACTTCCTTGACGATGTCGGTGATGCGGATCTTGCGATGGTCGCCTTTCGGGTGCACGCAGAGGTGGCCCTGCGGGTCCACGGAGAAGTTGTTACCTCCCCAGCGTTTGAAGCCGTAATAATCTTCGGCGTCTTTAGTAGTCCAAGGCTGCGGTTTGCTCACGTCGGTAGGGAGGTGGACTTTTTATCGTGCGAGGGGAAGCGCAAGGGGAAATCGCACCCCCGGCGCCCGCCTTACGGCTCGACCCGGCGAGGCGGGTGGATTGTCTTTCAGCATGTCCGCCGAACCAGTCATCCGGGCGACGATCGCGTTACGAAAGGCCCTCGCCGGGCTGACGTTCCCTTCGCCCGCCGACTTTGTCTACCGTCCGCTCGATTATGCATGGGAGGCCCATGAGGCCTATCTGAGGCGTTACGCGGCCGCCGGGCCCCGCAAGGTGCTTTTCCTAGGTATGAATCCGGGTCCGTTCGGGATGGCGCAGACGGGGGTGCCATTCGGCGAGATCGCCGCGGTGCGCGACTGGATGGGAATCGAGATGCCCGTGGGCCGGCCCGACCAGGAACATCCGGGCAAGAAGGTCGCCGGCTTTGCCTGCCATCGCTCAGAAGTCAGTGGTCGGCGGCTGTGGGGGCTCTGCCAGGAACGCTTCGGTCAGGCCGACAAGTTCTTCGCCGAGCATCTGGTGCATAATTATTGCCCGCTGCTTTTCCTGCAGAACACCAAGCAGGGCCGGAACGTCATCCCTGAGGAATTGCCGACGGAATCCATGACGCCGGTGAATACGGAATGTGATCGGCTCCTTCGCGTCATGGTGGAAAGCCTGGGGGTGACGACGGTGGTCGGCGTCGGTGCGTATGCGGAGACTCGGGCGCGGGAGGCGCTGCATGGGTTGCTCGTGAATTTTGCCAAGGTCCCGCATCCGAGTCCGGCTAACCCTGTGGCGAACCGTGGCTGGTCCGCCGCCGCCACGAAGGCGCTCATCGACCAAGGGGTCTGGTCATAAGATGGGTCTCATCGAAGAAATTCTGGTGCGCCCCAGTCTTCGTCAGAAGCTGTGGCAGTGGTGGTATCCATTCTTCACGCGGCGGGTGCGCGCGCAGGGCATCAGTTTCCTGAACTACGCTTTTGACGGTGAGCATGACATCCGGCCGGACTTGCGGGCGGAGGACGAAGGTGATCGCCCGAATATTCAACTCTACAATCATGTCCTCGGTGGCGTCGATTTGCGCGGTAAGCGCGTGCTTGAGGTCAGTTGCGGCCATGGCGGCGGTGCATCTTATTTCGCCCGTTATCTCGGCCCGGCCGAATACGTCGGGCTAGATCTGAATCCCGAAGGTATCCGCTACTGTGTGGAGCGGCATCGCGTGGTGGGGCTGAGTTTTCAGGTCGGCGATGCGCAGGTACTGCCTTTTGCGCCGGGAAGTTTCGATGTCGTGATCAATGTCGAGGCCTCTCATTGCTACCCGAACTTTCCGGGCTTCGTGGATCAGGTGGCCAAGGTGTTGAAGCCCGGCGGCTGGTTCTGTCATGCGGATCTGCGCTATCCCAACGGGCTTGAAGAATGGGTCGGGGCGTTAACCCAGCATCCGTCGCTGCGGCTGGAGCAGATGCGTCTGATCAACCCCGAGGTCATCCGCGGGATGGAACTCAACACCCCGCGCTATGCGGCTATGGTGCGGCAGGCCTTGCCGCGTTGTCTGCACGGGTTGGCGATGGATTTCGCCGGCGTTAAGGGGTCGCGGCTTTACCGGGATGCGGTTTCCGGTGAGATGACCTATCGGTCCTTCAAACTGCAGCGCCGCGGCGGCTGAGGTTGCGTCCGGCCGGGGAGGGGCCACGCTGACGCTCATCCCCATGAGAAATCTCTTAGGCTTGTTCTTGAGTTGTCTGGCGACCTTCGCGGCTGACCGTCCGAACGTCATCTTCATTCTGACTGATGACCAAGGCTATGGAGACATCAGCGCCAACGGGAATCCGTTGGTGAAGACGCCGAACATTGATAAGTTTAAATCTCAGAGCGTCCACTTCGAGGATTTCCATGTTTCGCCGACTTGTTCGCCAACGCGCAGCGCGCTGCTGACCGGACGGCATGAGTTCAAAAACGGCGTCACCCACACCATTTTTGAACGAGAACGCATGACTTTGAAGGCGACGACGCTCACCCAGCTACTGCAGAAGTCAGGTTATCGGACTGGCATTTTCGGAAAATGGCACCTCGGAGATGAGGCTGAGTATCAACCCGGACGTCGCGGTTTTGACGAGGTGTTCATTCACGGGGCCGGTGGAATCGGTCAGAGTTACCCGGGCAGCTGCGGCGATGCCCCGGGCAACACTTATTTTGATCCGTATGTGCTGCACAACGGGAAGTTTGAAAAAACCAAAGGCTTCTGCACGGATGTCTTCTTCGCTCAGGCCACGAAGTGGATCGAGCAGCAGGCCGCGGCCAGGCAGCCGTTCTACGCCTACCTGGCGACAAACGCTCCGCACGCTCCTTATACCGCCAAGCCCGAGGATTCTGCACAGTTCATAGGTAAGGTGCCCGCGGGCACGGAAGGCTTCTTCGGCATGATCATCGACATCGACCGTCACCTCGGAAAGTTTATGGCCCGCCTAACTGAGCTCGGTCTGGACGACAACACGCTCATCGTCTTCATGAATGATAATGGTTCGGCCGCGGGTGAGCCGGTGTTCGCAGCCGGGATGCGCGGGCACAAGGGGTCGCCTTTCCTGGGGGGCACCCGGGCCATGTCTTTCTGGCGCTGGAAGGGGCACTTGGAGCCGCATGCCGTTACTGGCCTGGCGGCGCACATTGATTATTTCCCGACCATCGCCGAATTAACTGGCACCGTGATTCCAGAGGAAGTGCGGCCGCAGGTTGAAGGGCGCAGTCTCGTGCCATTGTTGAAAGATGGAGCTGCTAAGTGGGAAGACCGTACGCTCTTTACGCATGTGGGTCGCTGGGCGCCGACCGCCGATCCGGAGACCGGCCGACTTCGTGATACGAGCGTGCGGACGACCCGATGGCATCTGGTCTCCCAGGCGCAGGGCCCCAAGGCTAAGACGGCCCCGCACTGGCAGTTGTTTGATCTCTCTAATGATTACGCCGAGAAGTCGGATGTCTCCGCACAGCATCCCGATGTCGTGGCCGACCTGAGCACCCGCCATTCCGCCTGGTGGGCTGGGGTCCGCCCGATGATGGTCAATGAAGGCGTGCAGGGGCCGGCTGAGAATCCGTTCAAGGTCCTTTATCGCGAGCAGGTCGGAAAGTAAGGGCGGAAACCGCCAACTTGCTTTTAGGCCAGTAACTGCTTCACGACTTCGCCGTGGATATCGGTGAGGCGGAAGTCGCGACCTTGGAAGCGATAGGTGAGGCGCTTGTGGTCGACGCCCATGATCTGGAGAATCGTGGCATTGAGGTCATGCACGTGGACGCCGTCCTTGACGATATTGTAACTGAAGTCGTCGGTCTCGCCGAAGGTGGTGCCTTTGTTCACGCCGGCGCCGGCCATCAGGACGGTGAAGCAGCGGGGGTGATGGTCGCGCCCATAATTGGTCTCGGAGAGAGCGCCCTGCGAGTAGGTCGTGCGACCGAATTCGCCGCCCCAGACGATGAGGGTGTCATCGAGCAGTCCGCGCTGCTTGAGGTCGGTGAGTAATCCAGCGGTGGCCTGGTCAGTGTCATTGCACTGGCCTTTGATGGCCTTGGGGAGCCCGCCGTGGTGGTCCCAGCCCATGTGGAAGAGTTGGACAAAACGCACATCACGTTCGCAGAGACGTCGGGCCAGCAGACAGTTGGAGGCAAAGGAGCCGGGTCGCTTCACGTAGGGTCCGTAGAGGTCGAGGACGTGTTGGGGTTCTTTGGAGAGGTCGAGCAGGTCGGGCACGCTCGTCTGCATGCGGAAGGCCATCTCATATTGGGAGATGCGCGTCTGGATTTCCGGATCACCCAGGACGCCGTGGCGCTGGTTGTTGAGTGCGGCGAGCTCATCGAGCTGCTCGCGCCGGACTTCGCGGGGGATACCTTCGGGGTCCTTGAGGTAAAGAACGCGTTCGCCTTTGTTGCGGAGTTTCACGCCTTGGAGTTTGGAGGGCAGGAAGCCCGCTCCCCAGAGACGGTCGTAGAGGGGTTGGTCTTCCGGTCGGCCGCTGCCGAAGGATGTCATCACGATATAGGCCGGCAGGTCGGCGTTCTCGCTGCCGAGGCCGTAGGCGGACCAGGAGCCGATGCTGGGTCGACCGGCGAGCTGGCTGCCGGTCTGCATGAACGTGATGGCCGGGTCGTGATTGATGGCTTCCGTGTGCATCGCGCGGACGACGCACCATTCGTCGGACTTCGAGGCGATATTTGGGATCAGTTCGCTGAACCAGTTGCCCGATTGGCCGTGTTGTTTGAATTTGAAAATCGTCGGAGCGACCGGAAAGGATTTCTGGCCCGATGTCATCGTGGTGAGTCGCTGGCCTTTGCGAATCGTCTCCGGGAGGTCCTTGCCGCGCATCGCTTCCAGTTGCGGCTTCGGGTCAAAGAGATCCATCTGCGAGGGGGCGCCGGACTGGAAAAGGTAGATGACTCGCTTGGCCTTGGGTTTGAAGTTCGGGAAACCCAAGCCGGGGTTAGCGGCGAAGGCGGGCGTGCCAATCAGCGAGCCTAGGGCGGCGAGACCGATGCCCCCGGCAGAACCCTTGATGAAGGTGCGGCGGGAGAGGGCCATTTGGGTGGCCCGGTCGAGTCCGATGAATTGGCGATCGTTACAGTTCATTCGCGGGTGACGGTTTCGTCGAGGTTGAGGAGGATGTTGGCCGTGGCCGTCCAGGCGGCCAGCTGGTTGGCGTCGAGGTCTTGGGCTGCCGGGCTCATGCCTGTGGCGAGGAGTTTCGGGGCGAGCGTCTTGTCGGCCGCGTAGGTGGTCAGGCGCTTTTCCAATCCTTTGCGAAGCACGGCGATTTCGGCCGAGGTGGCGTCGCGGCGGACCACCTTGCGGAAGGTCCAGGCCAGTTTGGCGTCGTTGTCGCCGGGCTGACGGAGGGATTGTTCGGCGAGTTTGCGTGCGGCTTCGACGAACGTGACTTCGTTGAGCAGGGAGAGCGCCTGCATCGGCGTGTTGGAGCGGGAGCGTTTCACCGTACAGACTTCACGGCCAGAGGAATCGAAGAGCAGCATCGTCGGGGGCGCGGCTGTGCGTTTCCAGATTGTATACAGCGAGCGTCGATAGAGGCCTTCATCTTTGTCGGCCTTGTAATTACGCATGTCGCCGTAGACGCTGGTCTCGTCCCAGACTGCTTCGGGCATGTAGGGTTTGACGCTGGGGCCGCCTTGTTTGTCGACGAGCAGGCCGGAAATCGAGAGGGCTTGATCGCGGATGATTTCAGCGGGTAGTCGGAATCGCGGGCCGCGGGCCAGCAGGCGATTATCGGGGTCTTTCTCCAGCATGTCCGCAGTCACGGCGGCACTGCGGCGATAAGCGGCGCTGGTCATGATTAGCTTCTGCATCGCTTTCATGTCCCACTTTCGGTCGACGAATTCGACGGCGAGCCAGTCGAGCAGCTCGGGGTTGCTGGGCCATTCGGCCTGTGAGCCGAAATTCTCGGAGGTCTTGACCAGGCCGATGCCGAAGAAGCGTTCCCAGGCGCGATTAACCCAGACGCGCGCGGTGAGAGGATGCTCACCGCTGACGAGCCAGCGGGCGAAGCCGAGGCGGTTGTTTGGTTCGCCGGCGGGCAGGGGTGGGAGGAAGGCGGGGAGTTTTCGTTCCACCTTCGGTCCGATTTTGTCATACTCGCCTCGGATCAGAACGAAGGCGTCGCGTGGCTTTTCGATTTCCTTCATCACCATCACGGAAATCGGGGCGCTTTGGGCGGCGTCGAGCGCGGTCTTGGCGGCGGATACTTTAGCCGTTGCCTGAAAGCGCGGGTGTTCCGGGCTGTCGGCAAAGAGTTTTTCCAGGGACTTCCGGTCAGCTGGCGTGATTTGGTCGGCCGGTTTGGCAAGCAAGCGGCGGGCGGCCTCGGCGGCGGCATCCGTCTTGAGGGAGAGCAACTTGGCGTCCTGCGAGGAGGTGTTGAGGCGAAAGCGACCGATGCTATGGGTGGCGACGGCATCATGATGCAGGACGACGAGCAGTTTTGATCCGGTTGGGATCAAGGTCGGAGCGATGGTGAAGATCGCCTTACGCGGGACGCGGTTCTCGGCGACATTGCCGCCGATGGCCCAGCCAGCCTTGGCAGTGTCGGCTTTCTTCGCCTTACCCTTGACCATCGGAGCGGGCGCAAGTTTGGCGATACTCCAGCCGGGTTGGTCGAAATCGGATTCGGCTTTGGCGAGCGGAAGGGGGGTCGTCTTGCCGTCGGCTGTAATCAGTCGGATGTCGATGCCACTGAGCACGAAATTCCCGTTGAAGGCTCGGCCGAGGCTCTTGTTGGGTAGTGAGTCATCTGGCAGGGCCTCGAGGCGGATCGCGGTGAGGAGGCTGGCTGTCGGGGTGGCCTCGACGGTGTAGGTTTCCTTGGCGGCGGTGCCGCCGGAGACCAACCAAGAGCCGTCGTCGAGGCGCTTGAATTCGGCGTTCTCTTGGGCGCTGACTTTTTCACCGTCGAGCGGTTGCCAGGCGACGCCTTCCTTGGAGAAGGCGGCACGCTGGCGTTCGAGCCACTTGGCGAAGAACTCCGGCTGGGAGGTGGGGATGGCCTTGAGGGTGGCTTCCGCGGCGGCGAGCCCCGCCGTAGTCGCATTAATCTTCTGCTGCTGTTCGTCGGTCGGCAACGGTATCATCGGTGGCGTATTGCCTCCGCGCCGGGTTGTGCCAGAGCCGCCGAATTCACCCAGGACGCCGCTTTCGTCGTTTGAATTAAAGTAGGCGAAGAACTGATAGAATTCTTTCTGCGAGATCGGGTCGTATTTGTGGTCGTGGCAGCGGCAACAGTTCATCGTCAGCGCCATCCAGGTGGAACCCGTTGTCTCGATGCGGTCGATGATGTTTTCGGCGAACCATTCTTCGACGATGCGGCCTCCTTCGCCGTTCAGGCGATGATTACGGTGGAAGGCGGTCGCGACGATTTGATCGCGAGTGGGGTTCCGGAGCAGGTCGCCGGCGAGTTGCTCGACGGTGAATTGATCGAAGGGCTTATTGTCGTTGAAGGCCTTGATGACCCAATCGCGGTAGGGCCACATCGTGCGCTGGGTGTCGCTCTGGAAGCCGTTGGAATCGGCGTAGCGGGCGAAGTCGAGCCACTGCATCGCCATGTTCTCGCCGTAGTGCGGCGAGGCCATGAGACGGTCGATGGCCTTGGACCAGGCCTCGGCGGAGTTGTCGGCGAGGAAAGTTTGTCGGTCGCTATCCGTCGGGGGTAGACCCGTGAGATCAAGCGCAGCTCGGCGGAGCAGGGTGGCCCTGGGTGCATCTCCGTTGGGTGTCAGTCCTTTGGCGGAAAGATTCTTGGCCAGGAAGGCGTCGATCGCGTTGCCGCCCGTCGGGATGGCTGGCAGGGAGGGCTTCTTGGGGGGCTGGAAAGCCCAGTGGCCCTGGTATTCAGCACCTTGCTGAATCCAGAGGCGCACCGTCTCGACCTGCGCCTTGCTGAGGACTTTGTGGAAGTCCGCCGGAGGCATGTGGTCGTCAGCATCGATGGCCAGCAGACGTTTCATCACCACGCTTTTTTCGGGATGACCCGGGACAATCGCCGCATCTCCGGATTTTCCGCCACGCTGCGCCGCTGCCAGGGAATCCAGCCGCAGCTTCCCCTTCATCTTATTCTCGTCGGGTCCGTGGCAGGCGAAGCAGGTGTCGGAGAAGATCGGGCGGATATCGCGGTTGAACTCGACGCGTTCAGCGGCCGGTGCGGACGCAAAGAGCAAGACGCCGACGACGGCGAGAAGTGGGTGGTAAGGGCGCATGGGGCTTGCGAGGGAAGATAATTAAGACCCTCGTTGGGGCATAGCAATGTGCAGTTAATAAAAAACCCCTCTTTCGAGGGGTTTTTGAAAGGCCGATGGAAGGCAACTTACTTTGCGTCGATGACCTTCACCGACAGGTTGCGGAAGCCAACCGGGTCGCTGTGGCCGGCAAAGCCGAAGTAACCGTGCGTGTTGTCTTTGCCGGGGTGGGCGCTCTTGGCCATGACCGTGGCCATGTCGACCTTCGAGAGATCGCAATCGAGGATGAGGTAGCCGTTGAGCTCAACTTTGATGGTCGGGCCGACGACGGTAACTTCTTCGAAGTTCCATTCGCCGATTGGGCGTTGGTAGCCGCGCTGGGCGGCGACCATGCCGTACGCGGAGCCATGGACCTGGCGGGGGTCGATCTTGCCTTTCACTTTGTCATAGTTGTCGTCGAGTACCTGGATCTCGCACATGCCGACGTAGGCCGTGTTACCTTTTCCGGGGTAGCGAATGCAGAAGCCGTTGTTACCGCCGACGGGGATTTTGATTTCGGAGCGCACGGAGAAGTCCTTCAGGTCGTCCTTGTGGTACAGGTTGCCGCCCTTCTTGGGTTTGCAGTAGATGGCTCCGTCGACGACTTCGTATTCGCTCACCGCGCCCTGCCAGTCGGTCAGGTCCTTGCCGTTGAAGATCGAGTGGAAGCCAGTGGTGCCGTGGGAGGCCAGGATCTTGTTGGCTTCTTCGCCGCCGATTTCGCGTACGGCGATATTGCGCCAGCGGATGGAGGCGCCGTGGGTTTGGAGGCAGATCGGACCCTTGGCCGGGATGGCGGATTTGCGGTCATAATAGTTTTCTAGGATGGCGTGGTCGACGGTCTGCTTGCCGTTGAGCCAGACGCTGACGCGGGAGCCGACCATCAGGATGCGCATCGTATTCCATTCGCCAGGGGCTTTGTCAGCGAGGACCAAGGGGTCCTTGCCGGCGGCACCTTTGCTGTTGTTCCAGAGGGCGCCGGAGCCGAGCTGGGCCCCGTTCTTGACTTCCTTGGGGTTAGCCGGGTCCCAGATCTGGACTTGGGGGCAGGCGCGCAGGTAGACTCCGGAGTCGCCGAGCGGGGCCATGTTGTACTCCAAGACTAATTCAATGTCGCCGTATTCCTTGTCAGTCGTCGCATACGCGCCGGTGCCGGGGTTGAACAGCTCGCCGTCCTTGATCGACCAATGCTGCGGGAATTCATCGCGCATTTTCTGCAGCATGGCGTCCTTCTTTTCGCCGGTCAGCTTCGCGACCGAGTGAGGATTGTAGCCATGCCAGCCGGCGAGGTCTTTACCGTTGAACAACGGGGTGAAGCCGGCGGGCGGGGAATCCGCAAAGAGAGCGGAAGCTGCGACGGCGAGGAGGGTGGTGAGGAGGCGCATGACGAAGGAGGGATAGGGGTTAGGGGTGGGGTTGTTACTTAGAGGGGTTCGAGGGTGCAGCGCTTCACCTCGAAGGCGGCGCCTTCGACCTGGAGGCCGATGAAGCCTTCGCTGAGGTTGGCGCCGGCGGCCTTGTTTACTTCCTTGCCGTTAACGATGATCGTGACGCCGTTCTTGTCGCAGACGCAGGTAAAGGTGTTCCACTCGCCGACGGGCTTCTCGGCGCTTTCGCCGGGGCGCCCGATACGATAGCCGCGCACCTCGCCGGTTTTCTTATTCTTGATCTCCGTGCCGTCTTTGACCGTGGCGCCGTTCCAGAAATAGAAATCTCCCTGGCGTTCGTGCATGCCCTGGCACTCGATGCTCTTCGGCCAGACGGCGTCCGGAGGGGTCATGTGGACGATCACGCCGGTGTTGCCAGCCTTGGTGAAGCGCCATTCGACCGTGAAGCGATACTGCTTGTAGCTCTTCTCGGTGCGCAGGAAGCCGTTGGGTTTCCCAGAGCAGACGAGCAGGCCGTCCTTGATGCTCCAGGTGTCCTTGGAGGTTGCTTCAGGGAAGACCACCCAGCCAACGGTGTCCTTGCCGTTGAAGAGCTCGATCTTGGCCGTAGGCGCGATAGCATCGGCGGCGAAGACATGGACAACGGCCGCCAGCAAGAGGGCGGCCACGAGGGGGAGGCGTGCGGGGTGCATGCCTTGAACTTACAACTTCGCCTCCACCTATGAAGGAAAAACGCCGAATTTTAACGGCGTATAAGTGTCGTTTACCGCTCAGGCCATGATGCCTTTGACCACCTTGCCGGCGATGCCCGTCAGGCGGACATCGAGGCCTTGGTATTTCACGTTCAGGCGGTGGTGATCGATGCCCATCAGGGCGAGCATCGTGGCGTGCAGGTCATGGACATCGACGACGTTATCGACGGCGTTGTAGCCGAGTTCGTCAGTCGCGCCGTAGGTGGTGCCGGCCTTGATCCCGCCGCCGGCGAGGAAGACCGAGTAGCCGGCGATGTGGTGATCGCGGCCCGTGCCTTGGCCCATCGGAGTGCGGCCGAATTCGCCGCCCCAGAGGATGAGCGTGTCGTCGAGCATGCCGCGTTCCTTGAGGTCGCGGATGAGTGCGCCCGTGGCCTTGTCGACGTCTTCAGCGCCCATCTTCATGCCATTGTCGAGGTTGCCGTGAAGGTCCCAGGCGCGGTGGTAGAGTTGGATCATGCGCACGCCGCGTTCAGCGAGGCGGCGGGCCATGAGGCAGTTAGAGGCGAAGGAGCCGTCGCCGACTTCTTTGATGCCGTAGTTTTCGAGCGTCTTCGCAGATTCGCTCTTGAAGTCGAGCAACTCGGGGACGCTCGACTGCATCTTGAAGGCCATCTCATACTGGGCGACGCGCGTGGCAATCTCGGGGTCGACGGTCTCTTCGGCGAGCTGGCCGTTCAGGCGCCGGATCTCGTCGATGACCTGGCGCTGGGTGCTCTGACAGACGCCTTCAGGGTTGCCGATGTAGTGGACCGCTTCGCCCTTGGACTGGAATTGAATGCCCTGATACTTGCTCGGCAGGACGCCGCTGGACCATTGGCGTGACGAAATGGGTTGCTGGCCGGTGCGGCCGGTGGAGGTCAGGACGATGTAGCCCGGCAGGTTCTCGGTTTCGGCCCCAAGACCGTAGAGGAGCCATGACCCCATGCTCGGGCGACCTTTAATAATCGAGCCTGTGTTGAAGAAGGCGTGGGCCGTGTCGTGGTTGATCTGCTCCGTCTTCAGCGAGCGGACGACGCAGAGATCATCGGCGACCGAACCGATGTGCGGGAAAATATCGGTCAGTTCCATGCCGGACTTGCCCCACTTCTTGAATTCAAAGGAACCGCCGCGGGCCTTGAGGACCGTGTTCTGGAGCTGGGCGATCTGCTTACCCTTGGTGAACGACTCCGGGAAGGCCTGCCCGTGCAGGCTCTTCAGGACCGGCTTGTTGTCGAATAACTCGAGGTGCGGAGGGCCGCCGGCCATGCAGAGGAAGATGACGCGCTTCGCCTTGACGGGTAGATCAGGCTTCTGGAGTACTCCCTTTGAGAAGGTGGCGGCTTGAAGTCCGCCCATGCCGTGCTTGGCAGCAAGCATCGCGAAGGCGGCGCTGCCGAGGCCGTAGGCGCTCTTGGTGAGGAAGCTGCGTCGATTGATCGACAGAGCGTGGGCGACGGGGTCGTAAGGGCGCATGATCTTAGTAGCGGGTGATCGCTTCGTGGGAATTGAGGAGGACGCGGCACGCCTGCGTCCAGGCGGCGAGTTCGGCTGGGTCGCCGGCCGGCGTCGGGCTGAAGCCGACCTTGAGCAGTTTGGCGGCTTCGGCGGGGTTGGACTTATAATAAGCCGTCTGATCGCCGATGAGCTTTTCCATCGAAGGACGTTCGGCCGCTTTGACGTCGCGGCCCATCGCAAGGCGGAAGCCTTGGCTTAGGCGGTCGCCGGCGGGCAGGGTGACCAGTCGGCTGGCCATGCCACGGGCAGCTTCCACGAACGTCGGGTCGTTGAGGAGCGTCAGGGCCTGTTGCGGGGTGTTACTGTAGTTACGGAGTGCGGTGCACTCATCGCGCGAAGGGGCATCGAAGTTGATCAACATCGGGTGCAGGTACATACGTTGCCAATGCATGTAGAGTCCTCGGCGCCACTGGTCGGAGTCCTTGCTCGCGAGATACGTGCGGTTCGGGAACTGCATCGGCTCGTAGTAGCCTTCGGGTTGGTAGGGCTTCACGCTGGGTCCGCCGACATCCGCGATGTTAAGGAGCCCCGCAACGAAGAGGGCGTTGTCGCGGACGAATTCGGCATCAAGGCGGCGAGGGTTCTGCGAGGCGAGTAGGCGGTTATTCGGATCGGCCTCCTTTAACTCAGATCGCAGGCTGCTACCCTGGCGGTAGGTGCGGCTGGTGACCATCAGGCGCACCATTTTCTTCACGTCCCATCCCTTGTCGCGGAATTCAAGGGAGAGCCATTCAAGTAGTTCCGGATGCGAAGGCAGTTCGCCTTGTGAGCCGAGGTCGTCGAGGCCGGCACTCAAGCCGGTGCCGTGGAAGATCTGCCAGAGACGGTTCATCACCGTGCGGGCGGTGATGGGGTTATCCTTGGAGTTAATCCAATCGGCAAGGTCGAGGCGGGTCAGGCGCTTCTGTTCGGTGCTCGTGCGAAGGCCAGGTAGGAACGAAGGCGTCGTGGGCAGGACGACCAGGCCGGTCTCGTCGAGGAAGTTGCCACGAGGTAGTACCCGGACCGTGAGCGGTTTGGTGGCTTGGGTGACCATCGACCAGGCGTAGCCGTCGTATTGGCGACGAATCGTGGTGGTCAGCATACGGCTCTTTTCAAGGGTGACGCGATCGGTGCCGCGGGAGTTCAGGTAGAGGGCGACGGAGTCAGTCGTGAGCCGCGCATCCATGGCGGCGGCGAGAGTTTCTGGCGAGGTCACCTTCAAGGGGTCGTCGTGCGAGAGCGGAGAGACCGAGGCCTTGAGCGTCAGCGCGGCGTTACTTTCGAAGTGAATGACAAACTTCTCATCGGCCTTGGTCGTGACTGGGGTGTCGAGTATCCAGACCGCATGAACGTCGGCGGCCGGCATCTTCAAGGACCAACCCGTATTGATATCGGTCAGCTCGAAGCTGCTGTTATAACGCGGTTCGCGATGGGTGGCATCGGCCAGGTGGAAGGCGACCGGACGTTCCTTGCCCTTGGCGTCGACGATGCCGAAGCGGGCGGTGATCGTCGCGGCCGAGTCGGCAGGAATGGACCCCTTGGGGAGGTCGATGCGGACGGAGGCGATCGGCGTGGTGTCGGTGTTCAGCGTAATGGCGAAGTCTTCGCCTTTAGCGACCCCCCTGGGCATCTTGATCAAGGCACCGGCTACAAACGCGACGGGGGCTGGGGCGGCCGGCTTCTTGGCGACAATCTGGGTGTCGGGATTCTTTGCCGGGGCCTTGGTGGCCATCTTTGCCGGCGCGGCGGGCGGCGCGGCCTTTAAAAAGAAAGTACCGGCCGGGGAGAGTAGTCCGGTAGGATGTGCGGATAGGAAGGAGGCGATGTCTTTCTGCCAAGTTGAGAAGTCGGTCGCGTCCTTCTGCTCGGCCAATGTCTTAGTGTAGAGCGATGCGAGTTCAGCGCGGAACTCGGCATCCTTCTTCGAGCGATAGGCGTTCTTGGTGCGGACCTCGGGGTAGAACGGATGGTCATTACCGACGCCCTTCAGCTCCGGTTCCGGGGTGTAGTTATAGTCCGCGTAGACGCCCCACTGCTTTACGTCGGCGAAGAATGCCTGCAGGGAATAGAAATCCGCCGACTTGATCGGATCGAACTTATGGTCGTGGCACTCGGCACAGCCGAAGGTGCTGCCCAGCCAAGCATTGGATACGGAGCGGACACGTTCGGCGCCATACTTCGCGAGGTATTCCTTCACCTGGGCGCCGCCTTCGCGGGTCATCATGTTCAGGCGGTTGTAGCCGCTGGCGACAAGCTGTTCTTCGGTCGGATGGGGGAGCAGGTCGCCGGCGAGCTGCTCGCGCGTGAAGACATCGAACGGCTTGTTGGTGTTGAAGGCGTTGATGACGTAATCGCGGTAGGGAAAGATGCGCTGATTCTGGTCGCCGTGGTAACCGACCGTGTCGGCGAAACGGGCGATATCCAGCCACCAGACCGCCATGCGTTCACCGAAGCGGGGGGAGGCCAGCAGGCGATCGACCTGCTTCTCATAAGCGTCGGTAGAGTTGTCGGCCAGGAAGGCGGCGGTCTCGGCGGGCGTGGGCGGCAGTCCGGTTAGGTCAAGCGCGACGCGGCGAAGCAGGCGTTCCTTCGGGGCTTCCGCGGAAGGGGTGATGTTCTTCTCGGCGAGCTTCACGCCGATGAAAGCATCGATCGGGTTCTTGCCTCCGGCGGGCAGGGCGGGGACGACGGGGGCTTCGAGCGGCTTGTAGGCCCAATGCGGTTCGTAGGCGGCGCCTTGGGCGACCCAGCGGCGGAAGAGTTCCTTCTGGGCGGCCGTGAGGGTCTTGTGGGACTCCTTGTTCGGCATCACGTCATCGGCGTCGGCGGTGAAGATGCGCTTAATAATCTCACTTTCCTCGGGTTTGCCGGGAACGATGGCGATGGCGCCGCTTTTGCCCGCCTTGAGGGCTTCGTCTCGCACATCGAGGCGAAGTTTGCCTTTGCGGGATTTCGCATCGAAGCCGTGACAGTGGAAGCAAGTGTCCGACATGATCGGACGGATGTCGCGATTGAAGCGAACCGTGTCAGCGGATTCGGCGGCTCCGAGGAGGCCGGCGAAAACCAAAGGGGCGACTAAAGGCAGAACGCGCATGGGGAGGGCTTTATGACAACCCTGCACCCCGTGGGTTTCAATGGATTTCTAGGAAAAGGCCTTAGCGGGCCTGCCAGTTTGCCGCGTCGATGACGACATAGCCGTTGGCCCCCTCGTTGCTGAAGATGACTTGAGCGTCTGCCGTATCGGTAAATTCATAGGTGCCCAGTGAGACGAGTCGATCGGCGGGTCCTTTGGAGAGGTTCACCACACGGTCGGTCTGGCCGCCGGCATGGACGATGCGTACCTTGGCATTGGTGGCCCGATTGGTGTTGGGGATAATCGTGAGGAAGACCTCGTACTTGCCGGCTTTGGTGAGCCTGGTGGAGAAGGTGGCGGACATCGGCCCCTTCGTGCCTTTGCTGTCATGGCGGTAGCCTTCTCCGATGAAGCCTTTGCCGGCCTGGCTTTCGGTCCAATCGCCCGTAAGTTTGGCATTGGAGTCATCGACCGTGATGCCGGGAGGGCGAGGCGAGGCCGAGTGGTCATCCGACTCCGCCGGGTATTTCGAAAGGTCGACCGGCTTGCTGAGAACTTGGCCGTCGGCAAGGAGTCGGGCCTTGAGGTCAGCGTAGGGCACGTCCTGGATAGTGATCTTGCCATCGATTGCCATCGCGGCGGCTGTGGCGGCGGACTGACCGAGGATCATGAAGACGGGCTCCATGCGGATCGAGCCGTAAGCGATATGCGTCGCGCTGCAGGCGACGGGCACGAGCAGGTTGGTCGCCTGTCCTTTTGGGGGGACGAGTGAGCCATAGGCGATCTCGTAAGGGCCACGCGGCGACACGCCGATGTCGCCTTCGTTCTGCACGGCACCTTCGGGGGTGATGTAGCGCTGGGTGTTGTGCGAGTCGATCATGTAGGACCCCATGCCGACCGACTCCGGGGTCGGCTTCACCTTGGTGAGTTCGTTCTCGGACATCACAAAGGCACCCATCATGCGGCGGGCTTCGCGGACGTAGATTTGGTGCGACCAGTTGCCGTTGTCTTTGAATTCATCCTTGGGAAGGCCCCAGGTGTGCATCTTCTCGCGGACTTCGGCCGGGACGCGTGGATCCGTGCAGATGAAGTAGAGCAGGCCCTTCTGATAGGTCTCGTGTTCCTTGATGATCTCCTGGCGACGTTCGTAACTGGCTTCGGGGTAGTCGTAGTTGTAGCCGATATTATCGAAAGAGAAGCCGCCGTGGTTGTTCGTATCGGTCTTGCCGTTGGGAATCAGGTCGAATTTTCCAAAAGTCTCTTTCCAGCCAGCCGCATAGGCGCGGGCGAGCACTTCATATTGCTTCGGATCGTAGCCAGCCGGGGCCGTGAACGGCACGCGGTTCTCGGGGACGTTTGTGAGACACATGCGGAAGCAATAAGCTTGGACGCGATGATCGGCTTCGCCCTTCGGCGCAGGGGTGATGGGCGTGACGCGGGCGATGACGCCGCTCTTGGGGTCACCGGGAATCACGTAGGGGTCGATGGGCGACTTGAGTACGCCGAAATGGTGGCGATGGTGTAGGACGCCGACCTGTGACCCGTTGTGCTTCTCGTCGAACTCGGCGTTGGCTTCGCGGCCGACGTGATAGGATACTCCGGCACTGGCCATGAGGTCGCCTTCATAGGTGGCATCGATGAACATCTTGCCCGCGAAGCTCTTCCCCGAGAGCATGCGGATCTCCTTGATGTGACCGTTCGCCATCGTCACTCCCTTGGCGCGATCAAGCCATTCGTCGCGCAGTACGGGAATCGAGAATTCCTTCACGAAGTCTTCAAAGACTTTCTCGGCGATGCTCGGTTCAAAGATCCACATGGTGCGTTCGGCCTGATCCATCGCCACGGTGCCCTGGCCTTTGTTGCCGAATTCGTCGCGCTTCTGGTGTACCCAGGTTTCCGGCTTCTGATAGTATTGCCAGACGCGGTGGTAGAAGTTGCGGGAAAGTCCACCGATGACGGATTTATCTCCGCTGTCCGTGTAGCCGAGCCCTCCGCTGGTCAGTCCGCCGAGATGCTTGTCCGGGCCGACGATGACAACGGATTTCCCCATTTTCTTGGCTTGGACGGCGGCGATGACGCCCGCGGAGGTGCCGCCATAGACGACGACATCATAAGTCTCGGCCGCGCTCAGGCGTAGGGCAAAGAGGCAGAGGAGAGATAAGCGGAGGAGCATGGGGAATTGAAAAAAGGTATTAGCGGCTGGCGGTTAGCGGCTAGGCGATAACAGGGGCCAAGGGGCGGCGGTGGGGCGGGGTCGTGCCATGTCCGTCTGGATCGGACAATAGGTCGGCAGGAGGGGTCGTCGTTCAGCGACTGGCGGACTGCTTCGCGATGAAGTTCAGGATCGCGAGCCGTGCCGGGTCGTCGAGGTTGCGGATGTTGTGTCCGACGCTCGCATGGTCGCGATCATTGACGCGCAGGGAGTAGTTCTCGGTGTGGCCGACGGCTTTCAGATTCGCCACGAAGAACTGGTTCTCCTCGGCGCGGCTGATCATGTCGTTCTGCGCATAGATCGTAAGCACCGGCGGCAGGGCCTTGCGGACGTAGAAGCAGGGGGCGGCTTCGTCCGAGGTGATGCCGTATTTCGGCTGTCCGCGTTCTTCGCGGACGGTGAAATGGGTGAAGACCTGGCCGCTGACCTGTGCGATGCCCGCCACGGAGCCGAGCGTCAGGCCGTGCGGTTTCAGGCGCTGCGGGTCGAAGCCGACGAGGAGGGCGAGGTAGCCGCCGGCGGAGTGCCCCCCGATGAATACCTTATGCGAATCGCCGCCGTGTTCGGCGATGTGCTTCACCGTCCATGCAAAGGCGGCGGCGGCGTCATCCACGTAGGCCGGGTAGTGCGCCTTGGGGCTGAGTCGGTAGTTGGGTGTCACGACGGCGACGCCACCTTGGGCGAGGCTCTCGCGGATCTCGGCGCTGTATTCGGAGCGCATGTCCTTATCGCCGTTCTTCAGGCCGCCGCCGTAGAACCAGACAAACGTCGGAAAGCCTTTGGCGCCGGCGGGGACGGTCAGGTCGAGCTTGCAACGTTCGATTTCGTAGGGGGTCTGGGAGACGACGTCGTCCTTGTAGGGGATGTCTTTCGTTGTCTTGTTAGCCGAGCCTTCGGCCAGCGCGACCAGCGGCAGGAGCAGGAGGAGCAGGCGCATCAGGCGATAAGCCCCTTGACGATGTTGCCATGGACGTCGGTGAGGCGGTAATCGCGGCCGGCGTTGCGGAAGGTGAACTCTTCGTGATTGAAGCCCAGGAGGCGAAGAATCGTGGCATGCAGGTCATGCACGTGGACGACATCTTTGGCCGCCTTGAAGCCGAACTCGTCGCTCTCGCCGTAAATCGTGCCGGCTTTGACGCCGCCGCCGGCCATCCACATTGTGAAGCCGTGGCTGTTGTGGTCGCGACCGTTGATCTTGCCTTGGTTGGAGCCCGGGGTCGGAAGTTCCACGGTCGGCGTGCGGCCAAATTCACCGCCCCAGATGACGAGGGTTTCTTCCAGCATGCCGAGTCGCTTCAGGTCGGCGAGCAGCGCGGCGATCGGCTGATCGGCTTCGAGGGCCAGACGTTTGTGATTCTTTTCCAAATCATCATGGCTATCCCAAGGTTGACCGGCACCGTGCCAGAGTTGGATGAAGCGCACGCCGCGTTCGGCGAGGCGTCGAGCGATGAGGAACTGGCGTCCGAGGGTCGTGTCGCCGTACATTTCCCGGGTCTTCTCGGATTCGCGGCCGATGTCGAAGGCGTCGGTGGCTTCGAGTTGCATGCGGTAGGCCATTTCAAAGGACTGCGCGCGGGCCTCGAGCGCGGCGTCCATCGGGCGGGTGGCCTGGTGGGCGGCGTTGAGTTTGGCGAGCAGGTCGAGCTGTTTGCGCTGGGCTGGCCGTGAGAGGCCGTGGTTGCGGATATTCTCAATCAGTTCATCGACATTACGTTTGGCGGTGTCGACATAGTTGCCCTGGTAGACGCCAGGCAGGAAGCCGCACTGCCAGTTCTGGGTCTCTTGAATAGGGAAGCCGCCAGGGCAGAGCGTCATGAAGCCAGGCAGATTCTCGTTCTCAGTGCCCAGTCCGTAGGTGACCCACGAGCCCAGGGAAGGGCGAATTTGGCGAGCCTCCCCGCAGTTCATGAGCAGCAGGGAAGGTTCATGATTCGGCACGTCGGCCTTCATGGAGCGAATGACGCAGAGGTCGTCGGCATGTTCGGCGGTTTTGGCGAAAAGTTCACTGACTTCGAGGCCGCTCTTGCCGTAACGCTTCCAGGTGAACGGCGAGCGGAAGGCGGCGCCGGTCTTGCGTTCGGTTGCGACATAATCGCCAGGAAGTTTCTGGCCGTGGTATTTGTCGAGGCTGACCTTGCGGTCAAAAGTGTCTACCTGGGACGCCCCGCCATTGGCGAAGATGTGGATGACGCGCTTAGCCTTGAAGGAGAGCGGCGGTTTCCGTGGCGCCAGGGGATGCATTGGATCCACGTTGATCTGGGCGCCCTGTAGTTCCTGTTGGAGGAGGGAGGCCATCGCCAGCCCGCCGATACCCATGCCGCAGCGGCGGAGGAATTCTCGGCGTGAACCGAGCGAAGAGACGGAGTCGATGTGATGCATTAGTCGGCGAAGATGAATTCGTTGCTTTCAAGAAGAATCTGGGCGAGCGCGGACCATGAGGATTGCGGCTCGAATTTCTTGTTAAAATCGGCGGAGGCCGAGGCGATGACCTCCAGGCTTTTGAAATCTTTGATTACCGGGCTCCATTTGAAGCTGTCGCTGTTGGAGCCGATGTAGTTGTCGGCAATGAAGTCCAGGGTCTCGCCCGGCGCTAACACGATATCCTTCAGGACAAGCAAGGCGGAGCTGCCGCCCGCCACGACGACTTCCTTGAGGACGCCGCGGAGGTTGCTGACGATGCGACCGCGGACGCCGTCACTGGCTTTACTGGCTACTTCCAATGTGCTTTCGACGCGGAAGCGGCCGCCTCCGCCCGAGGACCAACGTCGGGTCACCCCGGTGTCCCAGGTGTCTCCCGGGTGGCCACCGTTGTTGGTGAGGAATGCATGTCCGAACTGGGCGTTGGGCATCTTATCCTGGGGCGAGACGCGTTCCTTGTTTCGGAAGGTCATGGCGGTGAACTTGAGCTGCTTCGTCTCGGGGTTCCATCCGCCCGTGCCGTTTTCCCAGTGGGAGGGCACGGGTGCCTGGTCAGCATCATGGATGTAAGCCACGGCCAGTTTGACTTCTTCGGGCTTCGGTTCGCGGGCGAGCACGGCGGCGTAAAGCGCTCTCACCTTGGCCTCATCGTTAGGTTGGGTCATCGCTTTCGCCGCAAGGGCGTCGGAGGCGGTGCGGGCGAACGGGTGGTTCAGCATCCAGAGCGCCTGCTGAGGGGTGGTGGTTTGGTTACGCTTCGGGACGTGGTAGTCGGGATTGGCGAAATCGAACGTCCGAAAGAAGGGCGGCAGGTTCTGTCGATCGATAAAGCCGTAGATCGTCCGGCGCGGGGTGGAGAAGTCGGCGACGAGATCAAACGGCTGTCCTCCGATCTTCGTGGCGTCGAGACGCCCGGCGACGCGCAGCATGCTGTCGCGCATGGCCTCGAAATCAAGCCGGCGACGGTTGGCTTTCCAATTAAGGGAGTTTTCCGGGTCCTTGGCGAATGCGGCCGCATTGAAGTCGGAGCTCTGCTGGAAGGTACTGGAAAGGACGACCGTGCGGATGAGTTTTTTCATCGACCAGTTCTGGGCCATGAAGCCCGAAGCGAGGTGATCGAGCAGTTCCGGGTTCTTGGGGGGCGCGGTGCGCACGCCGAAATCGCTCGGGGTTTCGACGAGTGGCTGGCCGATGAGTTCCGTCCAGACGCGATTGACCATCACGCGGGCGGTGAGCGGGTTGGTCTTGCTGGCGATCGCATCGGCGAATTCCAGGCGACCGCTACCGTTCTTGAATTCCTGCGGCTTGCCGTCGGACAGGATCGCGAGGAATTGGCGGGCGACGTTCTTGCCGGGGCGACTGGCGCTGCCGCGGAGGAAGATGAAACCTTGGACAGGCTTGGCCTTGTCATTCATCACCATCGCATGGGGCGGGCTCTTCGGGCTGGTCGCCTTGTAGCTCACGACCTCGATCTCAAGTTTGCTCCGCGTGTTACGATCGGCGACGTTGTAGCCGGGGATCAAGGATTCGGCGGTGACGGATGTCGGGCCGGTCGGGTTTTCGAACAGGTCGCGCCACGGTTTGTATTCCGCGGCGGTTTGGTCCGGCTTGTGCGCCTCGGCGAGCACGTTGGCGAAGCAGGTCGTCAGTTCGGTGAATTTCTTCGGTGCCTTCTTCTGGATTTCGGCGCGCAGGAGCGTGTCTTTGAAGGCCTCAGGTTTGGCCAGCAAGGCGTTGAGGCGGCCGACGAACTGGTCGTCGGGTACGTCTTTCAGTTGGAACCACGCGCCCCAAGCGACATCTTCCGGCTTCAGGCGTGCCTTAAGTACGCGCTGCCAGCCGGTCAGGATGGTCGGGTAGAGATTCGTACGCTTGGCTTCCTGGGTGAAATTGAAATCGGGTTCTTTGACAGCCCGGAGCAGCAGGGTCAGGTAGTCGGCGGTCTTCGCGGCGGTGAAGGAATTCTCCCGTCGGCTGGCGACGAAGTCGTCGTGCTTCTTCTGCCGGACGGCGAGTTCGGCTTCGAACTCCTCGGTTTCTTTGGTGCGCGTGAAGGGCTTGAGCGCCGGCGGCTGCTTGGGTTCCTCGCTCGAGTTGAAAATGGAGTAGAGCGAGTAGTATTCGGCCGTGGGAATCGGGTCGAACTTGTGGTCGTGGCAGCGGGCACACGCCATGGTAAGGCCCTGGGTGCCGCGCATGACGACGTCGATGCGATCATCGATGATCTCGGGCACGCTGTTGAGGAAGCGGCGTCCTAGCGTCAGGAAGCCCATCGCAGCGAGGTCGCGGTTGTCTTCGCCTTGTACGATTTTATCGGCCGCGATCTGCAGGCGGAGGAACTGGTTGTAAGGGGTGTCCTGATTGAAGGCCTTCACGACCCAATCGCGGTAGGTGTAGGCGTAGGGGTAGCGCCGCTCTTCGACGAAGACATAGCCTTTGGTGTCGGAGTAACGGGCTACATCGAGCCAGTGGCGTGCCCAGCGTTCGCCAAAGGCGGCGTCTCCCATGAGTCGGTCCACGAGTTTCTCGGTGGCCGCGGCATCCTTGTCGGCGACATAGGCGGCGACTTCGGCGTCGGAAGGATTGTACCCGACAAGCGCAAGGTAAAGGCGTCGCGCCAAGACTTCGCGCGGGGCGTCAGGAGCAAGCGAGAGCCCGCTGGCCTCCAGTTTGGCTAACACGAATTGATCGATGGGCTGGCGGACGCGACTGCTGGCCTTGATTGTGGGGACGGTCGGGGTTTTGACTGGTTGGAACGCCCAGTGATTACGGGGGTCGTGGGCGAGCGGCGAGGCTTCAGCTGGCCAGGGGAGGCCCATGCGCACCCATTCTGTCAGCGCGGCGATCGCCTTGTCGGGAATCTTTTCATCGGCGCTCGGCATGGGCTCCACGTCCTTCGCCTTCGTGTGATTGATCGCAAGGATGAGCCGGCTGGTTTCAGGCTTTCCGGTGACGACCACGGGGCCGACTTCGCCGCCCTTGAGAATCAGTTCGCGTGAATCGAGCCGCAGTCCGGATTTCTGTTTCTTGGGGCCGTGGCACTTGTAACAATTTTCGGCAAGGACCGGGCGTACTTCTTTTTCAAAGAATTCGAGCTGCGCAGCCGTGGGAGCAGGCGACGTCACTTCGGCCGCCTGGGTCAGGGTGGCGGCGAAGATGAGGCCAAAGATGGACCGGAAATGCATGGGCAGAAAGTAGGACAGGGCAGGGTGCCCTAAGTTCCTAAAAGGTGCTGGGCGTCATGGGGATGTAAAGCCGCCACTCCACATTTAAGCGCGACTGCCAGAAATCAATCACGACCTTAAGGCCATCTGCAAGTTTTAGGGGCGCGGCCATTCGGTCGCGGGCCCTTTAGGTTTGTTCATTTCGGGCATACTTTGGGTGCTTTGGCGTTGAACCTCCGGGCGCTTGCGGTGTCTATGAACCCCGACCCCTTTCTTATGAAAAATATGCCGTCTCTCCGCTGGCTGCCGCTGCTGGCCGCTTTGTCCCTAAACTTCTCCGCCTTCGCGGCGCCGAAGCCGCTCGCGCAGACCGCCGACCTCCACGCACGCGACAAGGTGCGGCTGGTGGAACTCACGGCTGATCTAAAGGGGGCCAAGGAGCTCTACTTGGTCGTGAACGACCTGGGTGATCAGGCTTGTGATTGGTCTGATTGGCTCGACCCGGTGCTGGTCATGGCGGACGGTTCGACGAAGGACCTGACGACGCTGAAGTGGAAGTGGGCGGAGGCCGCCACGGGTTCGGTCAATATCGGCAAGAATCACAATAAGGGTCCGTTGGTGGTCGCCGGAAAGACTTTCGCGAAAGGCATCGGCACGCATGCCAACTCCGTCATCGGCTATGACCTACCGGCCGGTGTCGTCGGTTTTCGTGCCCAGGTCGCCATTGATGACGGCGGGGCGATTCGTAATAATAAGCCCTCCAGCGCCGACGTGCGTTTTCTGATCTACACCGAGGCGCCGGGGAACCTGAAGCTGGTCGATTTCGATTCCGGCCCCACGCTCGTCCCGCCCGAACTCTTCACGGTCCCCGAAGGTTTTGAAGTCACGGTGTGGGCGACTTCGCCGCAGATTTTCAATCCGACCAATATCGATTTTGATGAGCGCGGACGCATGTATGTGGCGGAAGGTGTCAACTATCGCGGCAAGAAAGGCCGCCGCAAGGAAGGCGACCGCATCGTGACCCTGGAAGATACCACCGGCGCGGGTAAGGCCGACCGGGTCACGGTCTTCGTCCAAGATACGAATCTCGAAGCCCCGCTCGGCGTGGCTCACATCGACGGCAAAATCGTCGTCTCAATGCCGCCTGATCTCATTGTCTACACCGACGTGAACCGCGACGGGGTCTTTGATCCTGCCGTCGACAAGCGCGAAGTTCTGCTCACGGGTTTCAACGGCCGGCAACACGACCACAGTCTCCATAGCGTGACGGTCGGTCCGGATGGGCGGTGGAATTTCAACCAAGGTAACACGGGCGCCAACTTCGTCGATAAGACCGGTCGCCACTTCTACATGGGCAGCCCCTACATGCTGCAGGATATCGCCGGTCGGCGGAGTGACGACGGCAATGTCTGGGTCGGCGGCTTCTCCGTGCGTATGAACGGCGACGGCTCCGACCTGAAGATCGTCGGTCATAATTACCGTAACAGCTTCGAGCAGGTCCAGAATTCGTTCGGCGACATGTATCAGAGTGACAATGATGATCCGCCCGCTTGCCGCGTCTCTTTGATCATGGAAGGCGGTAACGCCGGCTTCGCCTCCCTTGATGGCAAGCGCTCCTGGGGTGCGGACAAGCGCCCTGGCCAGGACACCCCGACCGCCGAATGGCGACAGGAAGACCCGACCACCATGCCCGCCGGCGATGTGTACGGCGGAGGCTCCCCGACCGGGGTCGCCTTCTATGAGAACGGCGCGCTGGGCGACAAATGGAACGGCATGCTGCTCGCCTGTGAGGCCGGTAAGAACGTCGTCTTTGGATATTTCCCGAAGCCTGACGGTGCCGGCGTGAAACTCGAACGCTTTGATTTCTTCACCTCCAACAAGGAGAAGGAATGGGCTGGCTCCGACTTCCTCGGCGGCAAGGCCACCGGCGTACTGAAGACGATGTTCCGTCCATCCGATGTCACCGTGGGTCCGGATGGCGCCATCTACGTGGCCGATTGGTTCGATCCCGGCGTGGGCGGTCATGCCACCCGCGACAATCGTGCTTCCGGCACGATTTATCGCATCGCCCCGAAGGGTTTTAAATCGGTCATGCCGAAGATTGATCTCTCCACGGTGGCAGGTCAGCTCGCCGCCCTCAAGAGTCCGGCACAGAATGTGCGCGCTGGTGGTTTTCATCGCCTCAAGGCTCAAGGGGACAAAGTGGTGGATGACGTCGCCGCCTTGCTTGCCGACGCTAATCCTTACGTATCCTCGCGTGCGCTCTGGTTGCTCGCGCAGCTCGGCCCCAAGGGCGAAGCTGTCGTGCGTGAGCAGTTGAAGTCAAAGGATGACGCCCGTCGTCTCGTCGCTTATCGCGCCTTGCGCGCCGCGAATCGCGAGGTCTTTGCCCTGGCCAAGGCACATGCCGAGGATGCCTCTTCGGCGGTTCGCCGGGAGGTTGCCCTCTCGCTGCGTGATTTCAAGACCCCTGAAGCGGTGGCTTTGCTCGTGAAGATCGCCCAACAGTACGACGGCAAGGACCGTGCCTATCTCGAGGCCATCGGTCTGGGCTCCATCGATCGTGAAGACGAAGTCTACGCCGCTGTCGCCAAGGCAATGGGGTCGTCTCCTGAAAGTTGGAGCGAAGCTTTTGCCAAGCTCACCTGGCGCCTGCATGCGCCTGAGTCCGTCGCCGGAGTGCGCGCACGGCTGGTCTCGGGGAAGCTTTCCGAAGCCGATGCCAAACTGATGGTAACGACGCTTGCTTTCACCAAGAGCGCCGAGGCGGCGGGTGCGATGGTCGAGCTCGCCCTCGACAAGAACTTTGCGCTGAAGGATCTCGCCAACTGGTGGCTGATGAACCGCAAGGGCAATGATTGGAAGGCCTATGGCATCGAGAAAATCATGAAGACCCGCGGGCTCTATGACCCGGAGAAGGTGAAACTCGTGCCGTATGACGTCCAGCCTGAGGCATCCGGCGTCAAGCCGTTGTCTTCCGTCGAGACCATCGCCGCATTGAAGGGTGATGCGGCCCGCGGCAAAGCCGCCGTGGCGGTCTGCTACGCGTGTCACCACATCGCCGGCAACGGGGTCGATTTCGGCCCGGAGCTCACGACCTATGCCAAGCAGCAGTCCGCGGAGACGGTCATCCTGAATATCGCCCAGCCCTCGGCAAACATCTCGCATGGCTTCGAAGGCACGCGCATCACGCTCAAGGATGGCATGGTCATCTGCGGTATCATGCTCTCCAATGCTGATCCTGTGATGATTAAGTGCATGGGCGGCGAAGTGCAGACGATTCCGAAGTCGCGCGTCAAGGAGATGAAGCAATTGGATCGCTCGCTGATGTTCTACCCATCTCAGATGGGACTGACGGATCAGACGGTCGCCGACTTGGTCGCCTACTTGAAGAGTCTCTAAGGTTGAACAAGGGGACGAGCTGGCGGGTTGGCCAGTTGACCTGGATAACAAGGGTCGGGGTCTGCGGACTCCGGCCCTTGTTGGTATGGGGTCAGGCCGCTTCCGTGCGATATCAGTCGGAAGCGGTCCAACCCCATACTTTGTTCTGTCCCTGACCCTGTGCTTGTCCCTATGAATCAGGCCATCCCCATGCGTACACCCCTCGTCGCCTTGTTTTTATCGGTTGGCCTGCTTTTTGGTCAGACCAAGAAGACCGTTAAGAAGCCGCCGGCGGTCGTAGCTGAGGCTCCCGGGCCGTGGATCCTGGGGACGGTCGGTGTCGGCAAGCAGAAGGATGGCACGATTGATTCTACCGGGCTGAAAGGGTTGGCGATCCGGCTGGGCGATGATGGCAAGAAGGGTATCGCCTATGACCTCGACCTTTGCCGCCCGATTGGTGCGTGGTTCGGCCGCTTCACGTCGGAGATGAATCTGATGTCCCGCGGCGATTATCCGACCGCCTTAGGTGAGACGATTTTTGTCACGGGTGATTTTGCTGGCTTTGAATCCGATGCGTCCGCATCGGCGCTTTCACCTCGTAAAGGTTTTGGACCGTTCCCGGCCAGTAAGGCGCGCTTCAAGGGTTTTCATAACGCCGGCCGCCAAGTCGTCGTGCAGTGGGAAGTCGGCGGCATCCGGGTCGATGAGACCGCGGAAGTCGTCACGGCCAATGAGGTCCAGTTCGTCGTCCGTACGCTTGAGGTCGCACCTTCCCCGAAGGGCATGACGGTGATGCTCGGAAAGTCTGCCGATGCCGCCCGCATCGTCACGATCGGTGCGAGCAAGGTCGATCAGCTCGACGGGCATGCCGTTGCCCGTGTCGCGGCGGCCGAAACCACAACCACGCTCCGTATCGCCTATCTTCCCGTCGGCGTGCCGCTGCCCTCGTCGCTGGATACGGAACTTCCCTCCAGGCTGCTCAAGGTCGCGAAGCGCATCTGGGTCGAGACCGTGGAGACCGCAGGCGAGCTTTCGACTAAGTCAAACGAGCCCTACGTGACCGATAAGATCAAGCTCCCCGAGTCCAATCCCTGGAAGGCGCCGATGTTCACGTCGGCCTTTGATTTCCTGCCCGACGGGCGCGCAGTGATTTGCACGTTCCACGGCGACGTCTTCATCGCCTCGGGTATCGATGATAAGCTCGAGCGTGTGACCTGGCGCCGTTTTGCCAGCGGCCTTTATCATCCGCTCGGCCTTAAGGTCGTGAAGGGTGAGATCTACGTCACTTGCCGGGATGGTATTTGGAAGTTGCGCGACGCCGACGGGGACGGCGAGTGCGATACGTATGAGGCGTTCAATTTCGACGTGATGGTCACGAAGAGTTTTCATGAGTTCGTCTTTGATCTGCAGACGGACCCCGCCGGTAATTTTTACTTCATCAAGGCCGGGCCGGTCCGCAAGGGTGGCCGCGGTTTTGACGAAATTTGCGAGCATCATGGCGCACTCTTCAAGGTCTCGCCCGACGGCAAAAAGTTTGAAGTCATCGCCACGGGCTTCCGCGCACCCAACGGCATCGGCATCAGCCCGACAGGTCAGGTCACCACCGGTGATAACGAGGGCACCTGGACGCCCGTCTGCCGCCTTAACTGGATCAAGCAGGGTGGCTTCTACGGCGTGCCACCGCTTGCGCATCGGGCAGCTGAGCCGACCGACTATGATCGGCCCCTGTGCTGGTTCCCCAAGGATGTCGACAACTCCAGTGGCGGCCAGGTCTGGGTGACCTCCGATAAGTTCGGTCCATGGAAGAATCGTCTGCTCCATCTCAGTTACGGCACCTGTTCGTTGTTCGGTGTGCTTCCGCAGGAAGTGACTTTGAACGGTCAGCCCCAGATGCAGGGCGGGGTGGCGCGCTTCAATGTCGATTTCGGCAGTGGCGCCATGCGTGCCCGTTTTAATCCCAAGGACGGACAGCTCTACGTCACCGGTCTTCGTGGCTGGCAGACCACAGCCACCCAGAACGGCTGCTTTCAGCGCGTGCGTTATACGGGTGAAGCCGTCCGCATGCCCATGAATCTCCAGGCCAGCGCGAAAGGCTTACGCATCGAGTTTGCTTCTGCGTTGGACGCCAAGCTTGCCCACGACGCCGCCAATTGGAATGTCGAAGTCTGGAACTACGTCTGGTCATCGGCTTATGGCTCGCCTGATATTTCGACGCTCGTGAAGAAGGTTTCGGCGGCGGACGTCGGGAAGGACGGCAAGCCTGAGTTCAGCAAGGAGCAGATGTCGGAGCGCAAGCACGACCCGTTAGCCGTCAAATCCGTGGATGTCTCGGCCGACGGCCGGTCTGTTTTTCTCGAAATTCCTGATCTCCGCCCCGCCATGCAGATGCTCATTAAGTATGAGCTTAAGTCGGCCGACGGGGCCGAACTGCGCGGCCAGATCGTGAACACCATCCACGTCCTGCCCGAGTGATTTCGCGGCTCAGCTGCGGAAGCGCATGATCCGGCGGTATTCGGCCGGGGTCATGTTTTCGGTGCGTCGGAAGGCGGCGAAGAATGAATTGAGATTCGGGTAGCCGCAGCGATGGGAGACCGATTCGATTTTTTCCGACGAACCGGCCAGCAACCGCTTGGCGGAATCGATGCGTACGGTGCGCAGGCGGTCACCCGGGGTGCAGCCGATGTGTTTCACGAAGGCTTGGCGCAGGCCGCGTTCGGACATGTGCGCCACGGCGGCGAGTTCCTTGACGCCCAGCGGGCCGGCAAAGTGATCAGTAATGTGATGCAGAGCCCGAATGACGCCATCATGACCAGTGGCAAGCACATCGCTACTCATGCGGGTGATGACGGCTGCCGGCTGGATGCGCACGGGTTCGGTCGGGGCTTTCTCGCCGCGCATCAGCCGGTCGAGCAGTTCGGCACCGCGATAGCCTTGTTCTTCGAGGTTCGTATCGACACCGGAGACGTATTTCTTGATTGCTCCGACTGAAAGGAGGTAGTCGTCGATACCGACGATCGCCACTTGGGTGGGGACGTGCAGGCCGGCTTCTTCGCACAGTTCGCGGACCTCGACGGCCAGGGTACCGTTGGCGGCGAAGACCGCCAGTGGCTTGGGGGCCTCGCGGAGGCGGGTCATCAACCAGGTTCGTCGGCGGGACCATTGTTCCGTCGCAGCCTCACGTTTATCGGCGCGATCCCACCGCAGGTGTTCGCACTCTAGTCCTCGGCGCTTCAAGGCGGCTTTGAAGGCTTCGCCTCGTTCGACCTGCGACCAGTTCTCGGTGTCGCTGAAGAAGCAGAAGCGAGTCATGCCGCGCTCAATGAAATGATCGGCGACCATCTCGCCGGTTTTCACGTGATCCTGGACGACGTGGGCGAAAGGCGTGGCCCGGCGGCGCAGCGAGAAGTCGACCGTGGGCTTCTTCGCCTTGAGCACGAAGTCCGCCAGGTCGTCGCCGGCGCCAAGCCATGCGAGGATGCCGTCGCCCTCCCAGCCCCACGGAATCACCTTCTCGTGGATGATGCTGTGAGAGGCCAGGTGCCAGCGGTGCTCAGAAGCGTACGTTGCGATGCCCTGCAGCAGGCGGTGATCATACCATCCGAGGGCGAGCAGCACGTTGCGTGGGCGTTTCATGATGATCCGCGGTGAAGCTTAGCCGTTGCCGTATAAATCGGCACAATCACGGGCCAGTCTGAACGGGTGGTTTTGCAAGGCTTTATTAGTCTTATTAACCAATGTTTGCTGGCTAATATTGATGATAATGGCGAGCCCGCCCGGACAGGCAACTTCCGATAACGACAGTCTTTATCTTAAAAACGGCGTAAATCACTTCTCCGCCCTCACCGCCGCGACCTTGGCCTTAGGCGTCCTTGCGGGCGTCGAGGTCCATCCAGCGTGCCAGGGCTTCGGCATGCTCAACTTCGGCGGCATGGAGGCGCTTCTGGAGCGCCGCTGCCTTCGTGCCACCATCTTTATAAATCTCAGGGTCGCCCAGCTGCACGGTGAACTGAGCCTGTTCGGCTTCGAGCTGCTCGATCTTGCTGGGGAGGGTCTCGAGTTCCTTGCGCTCCTTGTTGTTGAGCTTGGCGCCAGGCTGCGCGGCGGCGGTCGACTTCGCTGTGACGGGCTTAGTGCCGGTCCCGACGGTGGCGGTGCGCTTGGCCACGGCGATACGGGCAAGCTCATTGCGCCAATCGGTGTAGCCGCCGGCGTGTTCGGTGACGACGCCGTCGCCTTCGAAGACAAGCGTGCTGGTGACGACGTTGTCGAGGAAGGCGCGATCGTGGGAGACCATGATCAGCGTGCCGGCGTAATCCACGAGGATGTCCTCAAGGACGTCGAGGGTCTCGGCGTCGAGGTCATTGGTCGGTTCGTCGAGCACCAGCACGTTGGCCGGCTTGGTGAAGAGACGGGCGAGGAGCAGGCGGTTACGTTCACCGCCCGAGAGCACCTTGGCCTTGGAGCGGGCGCGAGAGGGGTCGAAGAGGAAATCCTGCAGGTAGCTGATGACGTGGCGCGAGCGACCCTGGACCGTGACCGTATCGCTGTCTCCAGCGAGGTTCTCGGCGACCGTCTTGTCGTCGTCGATTTGTTCGCGCATCTGGTCGAAGTAGATCACTTCCATCTTCGTGCCGAACTTTAGGACGCCGGAGGTCGGGGCCAGCTGGCCGAGGAGCATCTTGACCAGCGTGGTCTTGCCGGCGCCATTAGGGCCAATGAGGCCAACCTTATCGCCACGGTTAAGGACGAGGCTAAAGTCCCGGATGAGGGGCGTGCCTCCTGGGTAGGCGAAGGCGATGTTCTCGGCTTCGACCACACGGACACCGGAGCGTTCGGCTTCGCTGATTTCCATTTTTGCGGAACCGGCGATGGAGCGCAACGCACCGCGTTGGGCGCGCATCTTCACGAGGGCTTCCATGCGGGCGTTGGACTTCGTGCGACGAGCGCCCGGGCTGCGGCGGGACCAGGCTTCTTCCTGTCCGAGCTTCTTATCGAACGCGGCGCGCTGGCGTTCTTCGGCGACGAAGAGTTCTTCTTTACGGACAAGATAGGTGTCGTAGTCGCAGGACCAGCTCGCGAGCTTGCCGCGATCGAGCTCGATGATGCGGTTAGCCATGCGGCGCAGGAAGGCGCGGTCGTGCGTGACGAAGAGCAGCGGGATTTTCTGTTCAAGGAGGAACTCTTCCATCCACAGGATCGAATCGAGGTCCATGTGATTGGTCGGCTCGTCGAGCAACAGCAGGCCTGGCTTCGCGGCCAAGGCCTTGGCGAGGAGGCAGCGCCGTTTGAGGCCGCCAGAGAGGTCGTTAAACTCACGGTCCTCGGGTAGGCCGAGGCGGGCGATCAGGTCGTCGACCCGGAGGTCTTTTTCCCAATCTTCAGAATGGTCATCGGCGCGGAGGCCTGAGGTCACGATATCCCGGACGTTGCCGGGCAGGCTCTCGGGGATCTCCTGGGTCAGGCGGGCGATGCAGACGCCATCAGGGATCGTGACGGAACCCGTATCGGGGGCGGACTCGCCCGCGGCGATGCGCATGAGGGTGGTCTTGCCGGCGCCATTACGGCCGAGCAGACAGACGCGTTCACCTTCCTCGATCTGGAGATTCAGGTGGTCCAGCACGGGAGGGCCGCCGAAGCTGACATAGACGTCGAGGAGACTGAGTAGGGCCATTGCCCGGAGATGTGAGGAAGGGGAAGGGCGGAGGCGAGGAAAATGGCCGCCCGGGCCCATTCGTGTCGTTATCTTGATAGAAGGAACACTTGTCGGTCGGCTGGGTCGTAGTCTAGACCTGTGGGTACCCCAAACGGCCTGCCCGTAGGCTTCTTCGCTTTAACTCCCGACATGCGCTCCCTCCTGCTTCTTTCTCTTTTTGCCGCGACCGCACTGGCCGACGGCCCGAAAGATAACATCCCTGCGGCTGTCCGGCCAATCCCGCCGACCGACAAGGCGGTGGCCCTGCCGGAGGTCGATAAGGTTTCCCTGGCCAAGGAGCTGACCGAACTCCGTGTCGCCATTGATGCTGCGGCGAAGGCACAGGCGAAGAACCCACGCCTCGAGGAGTTCTTGGCCGACATCGAGATCTTCCACAAGGCGGTCGATTGGGCCGGTCGCTACAATGAATATTTCAACAAGGGTGAATTCAAGACCGCCCATGACCTGATCGCTGAAGGCAAGGGTCGCGCGGAGTCTTTCCTGAAAGGGGAGACCCCTTGGACGAAACAGACCGGCTTGGTGGTGCGTGGTTATAAGTCAAAAATCGATGGCTCGGTGCAGCCTTATGGCATGGTGATTCCAGAGAACTACTCGGGGTCATTGATGCGCCTGGACTTCTGGTGTCACGGCCGCGGCGAAACCCTTTCCGAACTTTCCTTCCTCGGCGACCGCCGCAAGAACGTCGGCCAGCTGCCGGCGACGAACCGCCTCGTGCTCCATCTCTACGGTCGCTATTGCTGCGCCAATAAATTCGCCGGCGAAGTCGACCTCTGGGAGGCCTACGCCCACGCCCGCAAGAGCTACAACATCGACGATGACCGTCTCTTCATCCGTGGCTTCAGCATGGGTGGAGCCGCGGTCTGGCAGTTCGGCGCCCACTACACCGATCGCTGGTGTGCGATCAATCCTGGCGCCGGTTTCTCCGAAACCCCGGAGTTCCTGAAAGTTTTCCAGTCTGAAGAAGTCAGCCGCATCCCGGCCTGGCAGAAGACGCTGTGGGCTTGGTATAACGCGACCGACGTTGCCGCTAATTTCACCAACGCCCCGACGATCGCCTACAGCGGTGAAATCGACGGCCAGAAGCAGGCTGCGGACATCATGGCACGTTATCTCGCCAAGGAGAACATCGAGCTGACGCACATCATCGGGCCGAAAACCGCCCACCGTCTGCACCCGGATTCGCTGGCTGAAATCGAGCGTCGCCTCAACATTATCGCTTCCGCCGGCCGCAATCGCATGCCGAAGGAGGTCAGTTTCGTGACCTATTTCCTCCGTTACAATCGCATGCACTGGGTGCAGGTCGATCGCCTGGAGAACCACTGGCAGCAAGCCCGCGTCGACGCCAAGGTCGTCGATGACCGTACGGTCGTCGTCCAGACCAAGAATATCACCGCCTTGACTCTCGACATGCCCGCCGGTTTCGCTCCGCAGTCCCTGCGCGAGAAGACCGTGGTCAAGATCGATGGTCAGGATGTGGAAGCCGTGCGCGCCACTTCCGAGCGCTCCTGGGTCGCTCAGTTTGCCCGCCAGAACGGCAAGTGGGTCCTCTCTCAGGGGCTCGATGAATCCGTGGTCGCCAAGAAGCATGGTCTCTCCGGTCCGATTGACGACGCGTTTATGGACGCCTTCCTTTTCGTGACTCCGACCGGTCATCCGCTCAACGCGAAGGTCGGCGGTTGGGTTAAGTCCGAGATGGATCACGCCACCGGTGAATGGCGCCGGCAGTTCCGCGGCCTCGCGCCGGTGAAGAAGGATGCCGACGTTAAGGACGAGGATATCGCCAAGAATAACCTGATTCTCTGGGGTGACCCTCAGAGCAATGCCGTGCTCGCGAAGATTGTCGCCAAACTGCCCATCACCTGGACGGCTGAGAAGCTCGTCGTCGACGGTAAGACCTATGCTGCTGGCGATCACGCTCCGGTACTCATCTATCCTAATCCACTCAACCCGACCCGCTACGTCGTGATCAACAGTGGCTTCACCTACCGCGAATACGATTATTTGAATAACGCCCGTCAGATCGCCAAGCTGCCCGATTGGGCGGTGGTGGATCTCAACACCGCGCCCGACACGCAGAATCCTGGCAAGGTCGAGGCCGCCGGTTTCTTCAACGATGCCTGGCGCTTCAGCTCCGCTCGCTAATTTTAGCACACCCATGCCCATCATCACCGAGAAAGACCTTCAGCCGACCTACGACGTGATCGTCGTCGGTTCCGGCGCCGGCGGCGGCCAGTCCGCCTACACCCTCACCATGAACGGCGTGAAGGTGCTCATGCTCGAGGCTGGCCGCAACTACGACCCCGTCACCGAGACCCCCATGTTCCAGACTCCGAGTCAGATGCCTCTCCGCGGCATGTCGACGCGGCAGAAGCCCTTCGGTTTTGCGGACGCGACCGTCGACGGCGGCTGGGAGGTGCCGAACGAGCCATACACCCAGGCCTCCGAAGACCCTAAGACCCACTTCAAGTGGTGGCGCCCACGCATGCTGGGCGGCCGCACCAATCACTGGGGGCGCATCTCTCTCCGCAACGGTCCCTACGACTTCAAGCCTTATTCCCGCGACGGTCTGGGCTTTGACTGGCCGATCGGCTACGAGGACGTCGCTCCTTATTACGATAAGGTCGAGATGCTCGTGGGCGTCTATGGTTCCAATGAAGGCCTTGAGAATACTCCTGATTCTCCGAATGGCACGCTGTTGCCTCCGCCCAAGGCCCGCGCCGGCGAACTGTACGTCAAGAAGCACATCGCGAAGTTCGGCCTGCCGGTGATTCCGATCCATCGCGCGGTGCTCAGCACTCGCCAGGATCACATCAATTTCCCGAAACGCCTGCACCCGAACAACGCCAAGGCTCAGCGCATCCTTGCCGAAGCCATGCAGGCCCGCGCGGCTTGCTTCTGGGCCACTGATTGCGGCCGTGGTTGCGCCATCAAGGCCAACTATCAGTCGACGACCGTGCATCTGCCGCCAGCGCTCGCGACAGGTAATCTCGACATTCTCTGCAACGCCCATGCGCGCGAAGTGACGGTCGGCACCGACGGCAAGGCCAATGGTGTCATCTATATCGACAAGGTCACCGGACAGGAACGTGCCGTGAAGGGTCGCGCAGTGATTCTCGCCGCGAGCTCGGGTGAGACCGCCCGCATCCTGCTCAACTCCAAATCCACCCGCTTCCCGCATGGCGTCGCCAACTCCTCAGGCCTGGTCGGCAAATATATTATGGATACCGTGGGGGGCCGTCTCGGTGGCAGCGTCCCGGCGTTCGAGAATCTGCCGGTCCATAATGAAGAAGGGGCTGGTACGCACGTCTACATCCCCTGGTGGCTTTATAAGGAATCGAGCAAACTTGGTTTCGCCCGCGGTTATCACATCGAATTCGGCACCGGCCGTCGCATGCCTGGTCTCGGTACTGGCGGCGCCAGCCCCGGCTATGGCAAGAGCTATAAGGAAGAGGTTCGTCAGAAATACGGCGCGGGTATCGGCTTCTCCGGTCGCGGCGAAATGATTCCGAATAAGGATTCTTTCTGTGATCTGGATCCGTCCGCCAAAGACAAGTGGGGCATCCCCGTCCTGCGCTTCCACTGGAAGTGGTCCGACCACGAACTCAAGCAGGCCGAGCACATGGAGCAGACCTTCCACATGATCATCGAAGCGATCGGTGGCAAGCCGGGCAAGATGAGCAAGAACCGGGAAGACGCCATCGAGGCCCCGGGTTCGATCATCCATGAAGTCGGCGGCGGCATCATGGGTCCTGATAAACGCACCTCCGTCACCAATCAGTGGAACCAGTGCTGGGATGTGCCCAACCTGCTCCTCAATGACGGTTCGGCCTTCTGTAGCAACGCCGACAAGAACCCCACGCTCACCATCATGGCACTCGCTTGGCGCGCTAGCGATCATCTCATCGAAGAGATGCGCAAGGGTAATATCTAATCACGAACGAACATGGAAAATTCTTCCTCCTCATCCATGCAGCGTATGGACCGCCGTCAGGCGATCAAATGGCTCGGTGCGGCCGTTGCCGCCGCCGCGGTCACGGACAGTGTCCTCGGCGCTCCCAAGGAGCCCGGCGCCAAGCCGATCGAAGGCGCGGGTAAGCTCATCGGCACCGACCCGGTGTTGAACAAGCAATATGTCGCCGGTGAACTCTGGTCGCTGACGCTGACGCCCACCCAGCGCATCGCGGCCATCGCCCTGATCGATCTCATCCTCCCGTCAGACGACCCCGCGAACGACAAGCCGGCCTCCCAGCTGGGCGTGCAGGACTTCATCGATGAATGGATTAGCGCTCCCTATGAGAACTGCGCCGCCGACAAGCCCGTGATCACCGAAGGGCTGGATTGGATTGATGCGGAGTCCACGAAGCGTTTTCAGAAAAAATTCACCGAACTTTCCGAAGCGCAGAAATGCCAGATTGCGGATGACATTTGCGGAAAGACCCCAGTGAAGAAGGAATTCAAGGCTCACCAGAACTTCTTCGGACGCTTCCGTTCCCTGGCTGCCAGCGGTTATTACACCACCCCGCAGGGGATGAAGGATGTCGGATACGTAGGCAATCGCCCGACGCTTAACTTCGACGGCCCGACGCCTGAAGCCTTGAAGCATCTGGGGCTGGCGTAAAGTCGAGGGCACGAGGTCATGCAGGCCGGAGGTGGAAAAAGCCTTCGGTCATTTTGTGTCCAACAGCCGCCACAGGGTGGCCGTTGGGTGGATTACGACGACGTCGTGACCTTGGGTGTGATGTAGTCGCGTCCCTGCCTGGCATTCACCCTCTGGCGAACGGGGACCTTTTGGGTTGGAACAATTCCGCGGCTGGATTGCCTAACGCTTATCCTCATGAAGCGATTCCCCCTTATTCTTTCTCTGTTTACAGGAGTCATCGGCCTCCTGGCGGCGCCGGTTTCGCTCTTTGACGGCAAGACGCTTAGTGGCTGGGAAGGGGATCCCAAGGTCTGGCGCGTGGAGGATGGCGTCATCGTCGGCGGTTCCATGGCTGGCAATCCGCGCAATGAATTTCTGACCACCAAACGAACTTTTTATAACTTCCACCTCAAGGTGGAGTATAAGTTGGTCGGCACCGAAGGTTTCGTGAACTCGGGCGTACAATTCCGCAGCGTGCGGATGACGAAGCCTGAGAATGAAATGTCGGGTTATCAGGCGGACATTGGCGCCGGTCACACCGGCTGTCTGTATGATGAATCGCGGCGTAAGCGTTTCCTCGCCCGTGCCGGCGCCGGGTCGGTGCCTACGGCGTGAAGGATGAAGCCGAAATCAAGACCCTGGAGAAAGTCGGCGAATGGAACACCTATGAAGTCCGCGCCGAAGGACCCCGTATCACCATCAAGCTGAACGGAAAGGCCACCTTGGATTACACGGAGACGGATCCGGCGATTGACGACGCCTATGGTCTCATCGGGCTGCAGATCCATGGTAACAACAAGGCCCAGGTATATTTTCGCAATCTCACCATCGACCCGCTGAACGACCTTCCGATTACCACGAAGGAAGCCGTCATGACTCGGTTCGGTGAGATGAAGTCGGCCTGGGCGCCGCCCACGGCTTTCAAGGATGGCAACTTTGACCTCAATCAAGATGAGGTCGTGGTCTTTATCGGCCAAGAAAACCTGGTGCGCGAGGCGAAGTCGGGAGAGATCGAATCTCGTCTCACGGCGGCTTTCGCCGCGAAGAACCCTCGTTTTCGTTCCATGGCTTGGGAGGCGGACACGGTGCACGATCAGTGGCGCGACCTCAATTTCGGCCCCTGGAAGGGGCAGTTGGAATCAGTAGGAGCGACGACGTTGTTCCTGCAGTTCGGTCAGGCCGAAGCGCTCGAGGGCCAGGCGGGTTTGGCTAAGTTTAAATCCGACTACCATCGACTACTTGACGAGCTCAGTCGGCACACGCCGCGAATCGCACTGCTGTCTCCCGCCGGCTTCATGCCCTCGAGCCGCTCACCCGACCTCACCACTCCTGCCCGCCGCAAAGATCTGGCCGACTACGTCGCCGCCGTCGCTGAAATTGCGAAACTCCGCGGATTACCTTACGTTGATTTGACCGTCGTCACGCGCTCCGAGTTTTCGGTCGACGGACTTCACCTTTCCGCCGAAGGACTTTCCGCGGTCGGCCAACAGTGCGCCAAGACCCTCGGTCGGGTTGATAATCTGGAGCTCTCGGCGAAATTGCGCCCCGCCATCGTCGAGAAGAATCGTCTCTGGGCGGATTGCTGGCGGCCGGCCAATTGGTCTTTCGTCTATGGCGACCGCGTCTCGCAGAACTACGGTAAGGGTTTCGGTCCCACGCCTTCGCTGCAGCAGAATTTCGAAGCTTATAAGCCCCTCGTCGCCGCCTGGGACGCGCATATCTTGGAGCTGGCCCAAGGGCGTGCCTCAACGCCGCCCCCGCCGCAGGCCGGACCGACGGTGAGCACTGAGAAGGTCATGTCTGCCGCCGAGGAGCAGGCCACTTTCAAGGTTGCCGATGGCTTCGAGGTCAATCTCTACGCCGACGAAGCCCTCGGGGTGGCCAAACCCACCCAGATTTCCTGGGATGCCCAGGGGCGTCTCTACGTCTGTTGTTCACCGACCTATCCGCAGGCCGTACCTGGCGTGAAACCTCATGATTATATTCTGCGCCTTGAAGATACCCAAGGCGTCGGCCGCGCCGACCGCTCGATTCGTTTTGCCGAGGGCTTGACGATGGTTCAAGGCGTGGAGCCTCTCGAAGAGAAAGCGGGCTCGCTCTCCGTGCTCGTCTGTGATTTTGACCGCCTCCTGCTCTTGACGGATAAGGATGGCGACGGAAAAGCGGATGAACGGACTGTTTTGATGTCCGGCTTCGGCGTCGGTGACACCCACCAACTGGTCAATTCGATCAGCCACGGTCCTGATGGCACGCTGTGGATGAGCCAAGGATTGCACGCCATCACGCGCGTCGAGACGCCGCGTGGTATCGTCAGCCTGCCTAAGTCGGGGCTGCTGCGCTATGATTACAAGAACCAGCGCCTCCAGTCATTCTTCCAGTATGGTAAGGCCGGGCATAACTGCTGGGGCGTCGCGTTCGACGATTATTTCCAGCCGTTCCACAAGAGTGGTGACCGCGTCGCAGGCTATTACAGCCTCCCGGGTCTTGGTGCCATTGAGACGCCGGATGAATACGCCGGGACACATTCGCTCTTTGATTCTCCCTTGAAGTCTAATTCCATCGAAATCGTCGGCACCAAGGCCATGCCGCCTGAACTCCAAGGCGCGGCCCTCATCGGCGGCTATTACGGCAACACCCTCGATTTGCACCGCTTCGTGGACGATGGCTCAGGCTTTAAGACCGAGCGCATTGCCAGTCCAATTGTTTCCAGCAGCAAGGCGTTCCGCCCCGTCGATGTTTCCGTGGGCCCTGACGGTGCGCTTTACGTGTGCGATTGGTTCAACGCCGTCATCGGACATTATCAGGCAAGTTATGCTGACCCCCGTCGCGATCGTTCGCACGGTCGCATCTGGCGTATCACCGCCAAGGGTTTGCCTGTCGTCAAGCAGCCGGTTCTTGTGGCGATGACCGAAGCGCAACTCTTCGCCCAGCTCGGTTCGCCCGAACGCTGGACGCGTTATCAGGCCCGCCGACTGCTGTTCTATCGCCCGACGGACAAAGTCGTCGCCGCTGCGGATGCGTTTATTACCAGGGCTCATTCCGAACTCGAGTTTCTCGAGGTCATGGGCGTCTTGCAGTCGCACGCGGCCGTGCGCCCCGCCTTGCTCGATCATCTGCAGGCTTCGGCAGATTTCCGGGTGCGTGCCTACGCCGCTCGCGTGGTGGGAGAATGGGCGGATCGTCTGCCTGATGCGCAGGCCCGTCTGGCCAAGGCCATGGCCGACCCGCAGCCACGCGTACGCTTGGAGGCTGTCGTGGCCCTGAGTCATGTCGGCGGCCAGGATTCGTTGCGCTCAGCCCTGTCGGCCCTCAATAGTCCGACGGATAAGTTTCTCGAATACGCTTTGAAGCAGACGGTGCGGCATTTGCAGCCCACCGCCGGCCAGCTCGCCGCAGAATTGCCGGCCCCGCAGGCCGCCTATCTTAAGAAAGTTATCAGCAGCGGCCCCGCCGTTGTCTCGCCGGGCCAGACCATCTATGAGGGGTTGTGTCTCAATTGCCATCAAGCCGCCGGCCAGGGTCTGGCAGGCGTCTATCCTCCGCTGGCTGGGAGCGAATGGGTCGCCGGCGACGCAAAGCGTCTGATTCGGATCGTCATGCACGGGCTCGCTGGGCCGACGCAGGTTGTCGGCAAGGATTACGGCCTCGTGCCGATGCCGCCCATGGGCTTGGACGACCAGCAGCTCGCCGATGTGCTGACCTATGTTCGCAGCGCCTTTGGCAACAAGGCTGCGGCCGTGAAGCCCGATGAAGTCAAAGCCGTGCGCGAAGCGACCAACGGTCGAACCGCGCCGTGGACGGCGGCGGAGCTGGGGAAGTGAAAAAAACTGGAGGCACGGAGGCTCAGAGGCCCAGAGGGCATGAGAAAGATACCTCCTCAGGGTTTCTCCTTGCGTGTCAGGAGCTGCACCCAGGCCACGCCGACGATCGTCACTGCTCCGCCGATGAGCGTCAGGGTTGCCGGCTCTTCACCGAGCATCGACCAGCCAAAGATGAGGGAGAACACCGGGATGGCGTAGACCGCGCTCATCGCCGTCGCGATGGGCACCTGCGTGAGCACCCAGGCGAAGATGGTGTAACAGAGCGCGGCAGGTACGATGCCGAGGAAGATCAGATGGAGCAGTCCGTTTGTCGAGAGGTGGCGCGCCGCCTCGGGAAGGTCATGCGAGAAGGGGAGGAGACCGAGCGTCCCGATCCAGATGGCCCATGTCGTCACGTCCAAGGCTGAGTAACGTCGGGTGAGCGCCTTGTTGATCAAGGTCTGGATCGCCGAGGAGAGGGCAGCACCGAGGATTAGGATTGTCCCGAGGTTCAGCGTCAGTCCGACCGAGCCGCCGATGGCGGTCATGATCACCCCGGCCATCGAGATGAGGATGCCGATCCATGCGATCAGGCTGACGGTTTCGCGCCTGAGTAACACACCGATGATGACGACGAGAATCGGCTGAAACGAAATCAGTAAGGAGCCCGTGCCGGCGTCCACGGTCTTCTCTCCGAAGTTGATGCCAAGGTTATAGAAGCAGAATCCGAACAGGCCGAGTAGGGCCACGAGCCCCAGATCGGATCGGGCTGGCAGCGGGCGGCCGCGCCAGAGCCAGACGGGTAGCATGACGGCGGAGGCGACGAGGTAGCGTAATGCACCCACCTGTCCAGCGTCCAACTCGGCCAGGACCGTCCGGACGCTCACCCACGACATACCCCATGCGATGATATTGAAGAGCATGGCCGCATAGGCCAGCCGTTGCGTGCGGATTTCGTTCACGAGCGACAACCGATCAACTCGATCAACTTATAGGCGCACGCTTGGGCGAACTCCCGGTCGTTGATCGCGAGGTCGAATTCCTGCACCGGTACCTGGGCGGTTGACTGCAGGGCATCGAAAAGAGCCTTATCGGCCGCCGAGTCGTGGAAGGGCTGGCCTTCGGCGCTGATGATCGAGATCGCCTTCTTAGGGATCATGATCGCCGTACCCGCCTGGTAGGCGTTGGCCTTCTTGGCGATGATCTCGCCCAGCTGACGGCATTCGTCGACTGTCGTGCGCATCAGCGTGATCTGCGGATTATGGATGTAGAATTTACGTCCTTCAAACCTGGCCGGGACCGTGGCACGTTCGCCAAAATTCACCATGTCGAGGCAACCCGGGGCGACGACCACGGGGACGTTCGCCTTCGCGGCTGCATCCATGCGGGTCGGGCCGGCGTTAAGATTGCCGCCCACGAGCTCATCGGCCCATTCGGTGGTCGTGATGTCGAGCACGCCAGCGACGATGCCGCTCTCAATGACGGATTCCATGATGCGTCCGCCGGTGCCCGTGGCGGCGAAGACCAGGACTTCGTAGCCGGCGGCTTCGAGGACCTTCTTGGCCTCGGTGACACACGTGGTGGTGTTGCCGAACTGGCTGGCGACAATGAGGGGTTTGGCGGCGCCGACTTCCGGTTCTGCTCCGACCATCCCGCAGATGGCACCGGCAGCCCGGGTGAAGATCACCCGGGAGAGGCGGTTGAGACCGGCGACATCGGCGATGCTGGGCATCATTGTGATATCCTTTGTGCCGAGGTAAGGGGCGACGTTGCCGGCGGCGAGGGTCGAGACCATCAGCTTCGGGAAACCGAGGGGGAGGGCGCGCATCGCAGCGGTGCCGATGGCGGTGCCGCCGCCGCCGCCAAGTGAGATGATACCGTGGATCCGTCCGTCCGAGGCCAGCTTCGAGACGAGGGCCGGCGCGGCCTGAGTCATCGCGACCACGCATGCGCCACGATCTTTCTTCGCCATTAGCGAAGCGAGGTCGAGCCCGATGGCCTCGGCAACCTGTTCGCGGGTGATGTCGGGCTGGATGGAGGCGGGTCCGCCCGTGCCAACATCGATCAGCAGGGTGTCGTAGCCAAAGCGTTGGATTAACGCCGTCACGAAGGCATGTTCTTCGCCCTTGGAATCAAGCGTGCCGAGAACTGCGATCGTGGCCATGGGCTCAGAAGAACTTGCGCTTCACCGGGATCTGCTTGAAGCGCTGCGTGAGCTGGGTGAGGGACTGCTCGACTGCCATCCGTTCGAGGCTCGAAGCCCCGACGAACCCATCGGTATCGGTGTGCTCATTGATGAAGGCGGCATCTTCCGGCGTGTTGATTGGGCCGCCGTGGCTGAGGAAGATGAGGTCCTTGCGGACGGATTTGGCGGCATCGATGATGCCTTGGGTAATCTTGGCGGCTTCGGCCAGGCTCATCGTGGCGTTGGTCACGCCGATGGAGCCTCCGACCGTGGTGCCGACGTGCGCGATGATGACGTCGGCGCCAGATTCGGCCATCTTCTTGGCTTCTTCGGGGGAGCCGACGTAGACGATGGTGAACATGTCCATCTTGCGAGCGAGGGCGACGGTCTCGAATTCTTTTTGCACGCTCATCCCAGTCTCTTCGAGGATCTGGCGGAACTTGCCGTCGATGATTGTGTGGGTCGGGAAATTATTGATGCCTGAGAAGCCCATGTCCTTCACCTTGCCGAGCCAGTGCCACATGCGGCGGCGGGGGTCGGTGGCGTGGACGCCGCAGATCACGGGAATCTCTTCGACGACGGGCAGGACTTCGTATTCGCCGATCTCCATCGCGACCGCGTTGGCATCACCGTAGGCCATCATGCCCGCGGTGGAACCGTGGCCGGCCATGCGGAAGCGGCCGGAGTTATAGACGATCACCAGGTCGGCGCCGCCGCGTTCGATGAACTTGGCGCTGATGCCCGTGCCGGCGCCGGCGGCGATGATCGGCAGGCCTTTGGCCATCGTGTCGCGGAGGCGGGCGATGACTTCGAGGCGGGTGTAGGGGTTACCTTTTCCGGTCCAGGGGTTGGGCATGGGTGTAAATATGAAAGGGTGGGGATTGCGCTACGAGGAGTTGGCCTTATGCAAAGGGTGTGTCCCGGAAGAGCGATTTAAATCATTACAGCGAGACGCAACTCCGTCATCCTGAAACTGACATCGAGAACCCCCGTTCCCGGCGGAAAATCGTCGTCGCCTCGGAATATAAGGACGCCCGTCCGTGGGTGTTGTCGGGGGTCCGTTGCAAGGAGCTGGGCCTCTTTGAAATCGCCCACCTAGGGGTGGCGGAGATGCTGGCACCTTATGAGGTCGTCCGTGCCAATCAGAGCGGGGCTTTTTTCATGGCCTGTCTGGGTGGGCAGGGGCAGGTGCTGGTCGACGGGCGCTGGCGAACGATTTCGGCCGGGCAGGCGTGTTTGCAGCCAGCGGGTATCCGTAATTCTTTTCGAATCGGCCTGAGCAAGCGTTGGGATTTCTGCTGGATCCGTTTCGGCGGCGGCGTCCGTTCCAATACCATCTTTCGGTCCAGTTCGCCGGTGCTGGCGGATTTTGACGCCGAGCCTTTGCGGTCGGCGATCACCGGCCTAATCGCCGAACTCAAGGGGGCAGGGGTCTCGCGTCGCAACCATCAGTGGATTGAACTGGCCTATGATTATGTGCGCAGCTTCGCCGGCAGCTTCCGTGGTGATGCCCGTGTGCAGAAACTTTGGGATGTCGTGCATGCGCGCTTGGCGGCACCGTGGGATACCAAGGCGTTGTCGAAGGAATCGGGACTCAGCTTTGAACATCTCCGCCGCCTATGTCTGAAGGAGATCGGCCGATCGCCGATGAATCATCTGACCCACCTGCGAATTCAGCAGGCGATTCGCTTGATCAGTGAGTCCGACGAGAAGATGGCCGCGATCGCCCGAGAGGTGGGGTTCGCCAATGGCAACAGTTTCTCTTCGGCTTTTAAGAAGTGCACCGGGCACGCGCCCTCGCATTTCCGTTCCGGGGCCGCGTCGGGCGCTCAGGAGTAGGCTTTCTGGGTCAAAATGTGCGTTTAAAAGTAGTCCGGTTGCGGCCTGGGGTAGCACTAAATGTTGTAGGTATTCGGCCGAAGGGTTTGGATGAGCCCATGCTACCCCGTTTCAGCCGTTTCGTGCCATGTCTCCTTGCCTTGGTCTCTGTATGCATGTCGGCCGCCCCGCTTCGCGTGCTCGTGGTCAGCGATGACCCCGCGGCCACCGCGCTGTTGGTCGCGCCCCTGCAGCAGTCGGGTGCCAAGGTGACCGCCGCGAATCAGGTTTCGTCGGCCGCCTTAAAGGATGTCGACGCCGTGCTTCTGCATGGTTCGAAGTTTGTCCCGATGGCCGCGGAAGGTCAGAAAGCCCTGGCGGACTTCGCTCGGCACGGGGGCGGCATCGTCGCTGTTCGCGGCGCGGTGGCCGCCGGCAATGCGGATTGGGGTAAGTCGGTGCTCGGTGGCGCTTGGACCGCCGACAGTCAGAAGTTCCGCAATAAGATGCTGCTGGCGGTGCGCACCGACGCCCATCCGATCACGCTGTCGGCCTCCACTTTTGATATCGATGAGGAGACCCCTTACGATCTCGCCTTGAATGAGAAGATCCTGGTGCTCGCTTCGGCGTTCACCCCAAAGATCGTCAATAGCCGCAAGAAGAACGTGAAGGAACAGGAAGGGCGCGCTTCCGTTTATGACATCGAGCCGCAGATGTGGGCCTATGAGGCCGCGGATCACCGTGCGGTGGTCATCCTGGCGGGCGCCGAAAACGCGACGCTTTCGCATGGGTCCTTCCGTGCCTTCATCGCCCGTGGTCTCGCTTGGTCGGCGAAGCGCACCGAGGTGAATGAGTTGGTCCGCCCTGAAGATCTCGCCCAGCTGCGTTATCCTGTGGGCGGCCCGCTCCGGGGCAAAGATGCCATCGCCCAGTTTAAACTTCAGCCCGGCTTTAAGGCCTCGGTGCTCGCCGCTGAACCGCTGATCAACAAGCCCATCGCCCAGCAGTGGGATGACCGCGGTCGCCTGTGGGTCGCCGAGACCCCGGAGTATCCTAATGGCCGTCGCTCCTTGAACGCCGAAGATTGGAAAGAGGGCGGGGTGCTCGTTCCGGGTAACTACGACCGTCCCGCCCGCGACAAGATCAGCATTCTTATTTCCAGTAAGAACGACGGGGTCTTCGACCAGAAGCAGATCTTCCATGAAGGTCTGGAGCTCGTGACGGGCTTCTGTTTCTGGAAGGATGGCGTCATCGCCGTGGCCAACGAGAAGATCGTCTGGCTTCGCGACACCGATGGCGACGGCAAGGCTGACAAGGAGGTCGTGCTCTACGGCGGTCTCCGCACCGGCGACACGCACTTCGTGCCGAACCACTTCATCGTCGCTCCCGACGGCTGGATCTACGCCTCCGACGGCGGTGGCGGCGACGCCACGAACGGGCAGACGGGCGTGGTGATGGCCCACATCAGTTCGGGTACCTTCCGCTTCAAGCCCGATGGCTCGGCGATCGAGCAGGTGGCATCCCAGGGGGGCAACAGCTTCGGTAACGAGGTCACCAGCGACATGGAGCTCTTCCATGGCAAGGCCACCAACGGTAATCCGATCCAGCATGTCGTGCTGCCAGAGTATATTCTCGCCCGGGCGCCTGGCAACAAGGCCAAGGCCTTCGCCTCGGTCAACCCGGGTCGTCCGGTCGCCCGCGCCGACATGCCTGACCGCGCACCCCTGATGCAGATCGACCAGGTCGGTCATTATTCCTCCGCCTGCGGTGCGGCGGTCTATGAAGGCGGCGCCTGGCCTAAGGAATATAACGGCACGGTCTTCATGTCGGAACCCATTCTCGATATCATCCACCATGAGAAGATGTCGCTCAGCGGCCCGGCCTTCGTCGGCGAAGTGCTGCTGGATAACCAGGAATGGCTGCGTTCCATGGATCACTGGTTCTGTCCGGTCGACATGAGCTTCGGTCCCGATGGCGCGATGTATATTCTCGATTTCTATACCCCGGTTGTTGCGCATAACGACACCCGTGGTCCGCAACACAGCAAGTCCGGCGCCTCGGTGCGTCCGGATCGCGAGCACTACTTCGGTCGCATCTACCGTATCCAGCACGATTCCGCTCCGGCCTTCGCGCACCCTGATCTGGCCAAGGCTGATACTGCCGGTCTCGTGGCCGCGTTCAGCCACCCCAGCAAGGTGGTCCGTTTCAATGCCATTCGTGTCCTCCTGGATCGCGACGGGTCGACGCAGGCCTCCGCCAAGCCGTTGCTGGCCGCTCTGGCCGCCGGCGATGGTATGCCCGAAGCCCGCATTCAGGCCCTCTGGGCGTTGCAGCGTCTGGGTGCGCTCACGGCCGATCAGTTGACCGTTGCCGCCACCGATCGGTCAGCTGGCGTGCGCAAGAACGCCTTCCTGGTTTCGGAAGCCGGTAAGATTGCCCTCCCGCTGGCCGCTTATAAGGCCGCCTTTGCTGATGCCGACGCCCGCGTGCGTCTTGCGTCGTTGCGCTCCATCGGGGCCGCTCCGGTCGCCGCCGATGTCGGTGCGTTCCTGATTTCCGCCGAAGCGTCCTTCACGGATGATTGGTCCAAGGCCGCCGCTTCGGCCGCCATTTCCGCTAACCCATCTGCTGCCCTCGTCGTGATGATGGGTGCGGAGGCGTCTCCCTCGCCGGAATTTGTGCGCGGACTGACGGCTAGTCTGGCCGGTGCGAATAATCCTTCCGCCAACCTGACCGTCATCCAGGCCGCCGTGTCGGCACGTAATATCGGTGTCGCCAAAATCATCCTTCGAGAATTGGCGGACCGTAAGGCCGTGGCTCCTGTTGATCGTGCGGCCGCGTTGAGTGTTTTGGGCCAGTTGCTGGCTTCGAAGGATCGCGAGGTTGCGGTCGTGGCGGCCCAGCTCGCGGCTGCTTGGGTCCAGGGCGACGAATTGAAGTCGGAACTCACGGTCATCGTGAAGGAACTTCTCGGACGAATCGCTGCGCCGGATGGAGCCGCGGTCATCCCGACCGTTGTTTCGCTTCGCCGCTATGACGCCCAGGTGCTGCCTGCGATCGGCGGTCTGTTGGTCAAGGAATCCTCGGAGGCCGTGGGTTTGGCCGCCGTTGAGGCACTGTCGAACACGGGTGAAATGGCAGCTGGCAAGTTGCTGGTGACCGGCTTCATCAAGTCCGCGGGCACCGTCCGTAAGTCCGCTTACGGCGCGTTGATGACGCGTCCCGAGTGGGCTGACCTGGTGGTGGGTGCGTTGGAAGCCAAGGCAATTTCCTCCATGCAACTCGGCCCGCTGCAGATGTCCCAGCTGACTCTCCACCCCGACGCCTCGGTTAGCAAACATGCGCAAACTGTGTTGGCCAAGCTCAGTGGGGGCGGCAGCAAGGGTAAGGATGACATCATCAATAAACTCCGTCCCGACGTGGAGAAGCCCGGCGATATCGCCAAGGGTAAGGAACTTTTTGCGACGGTCTGCAGCACCTGTCACCGCCTCGGTGACGTCGGATATGATTTCGGTCCGAATCTCGCTGGCATCGGTTCGCACCCCGTGGCCGAACTGCTCATGCATATCATCGACCCGAGTCGCATGGTCGACGACGAGCATCGCACCTGGAATATCAAGCTCAAGGATGGCACTCAGTATTCCGCGCTGATCGGCAGCGAGAACACCGCCGTCCTCAAGCTCAAGCAGCCGGCGGGCATCACGATTGAGGTTAAGATCGGCGATATCGCTTCTCGGCAGCGCGTGGAAACCTCGCTCATGCCGGAGGGCTTTGAAGCCCTTGGGGTAGAGGGCCTGCGTAATCTTATCGCCTATATCCGTTCGACCGCTGCCACGGGGGTGGCGACCACCGTCGGTCGTTATCACCTGCTGGACCTGACGCCGGTGGTGAACGCGGATTCCCGTGGCGGTCTCTATGCCTCCAGGGAGGCCAAGGGCGATAATTTGCCTTTCGTAAGTTTCGGACAGGTCACGGCCAATGACGTGCCGTTCACCGTGCTCGATCCGCTCAAGGTGAAGGACGGTAATAATATCTTGGTGCTGAAGGGCGGGCCTTCGAAGGTCTACTCCCAGTCTTTCGTCAGTAAGGTCGAGATCCCCGTTGGCCTAGCGGCATCTCGCGTTCATATGCTCGGCGCCGTGGGCGGCTGGGGTGGTCATCCCGCCGTTGCCATGACGGTCGACATTGTCTTCCTCAGCGGCCGCAAGCAGACGGTGGTCCTCAGCGGTGGACAGCAATTCGCCGACTACAATCCCGACGACGCTGATGTCCCTGGATCCAAGACCGCCCGCGGGCTCACGAAGCGTCACCACGTCCGCACACTTGTTATCCCAGTCGAGGGCTCTGAGATCATTGAAAAGCTCGTGCTGACAAGTCCCGCCAGTCAGATCGCCCCGACGACCGTCGCTATCACGGTGGAGGTCGGAGGTCCGGCCAATACCCCGGGTGCAGCCAAGGCATTCTCCGCGGCCAAGGTGCAGAAGGAAGAGCCGGCCGGTCCGGATAGCCCCAAGACGACCCTGCCAACTGGGCAGAAGTTTGGTGAGCGTAAGCAGGGTGTCCTTCGTATTCTCGTAGCCGGCGCGGGAAGCTCGCATAACTTCCCGAAATTCTTCCTCGGTACGGATGCCGTCACCATCAGGGTCGCGGGCTATGATGTCGCCGCAACGCCCAATGGCGCCGAAGCCCTCGCCTTGTTGCCGCAGGCCGATCTCCTGGTCTTCTCTGGTAATCACAAGCAGTATGGCTCGCCCGAGTTCCAAAAGGCCCTCGCGGCCCATGCCGATGCTGGCAAGGGCATCGTCATCCTGCATGCTGGGGTTTGGTATAACTGGGGCGACGTCCCAGCCTACAACGAACGTTTCGTAGCCGGCGGTTCGCGTGGCCATGGCCATAGCGATTTTAAGTTCACCGTGACCAAGCCTGATCACCCGATCATGAAGGGCGTCCCCGGTGAATTCATCATCAACGACGAAAGCTATAACGTTGAACTCACCCGCGCTGATGCGGTGGAGGTCCTTGGCACCATTCCGCGCCAGACGCCTAAACCCGGCGCCTCGGATATCTTGCCTTCCGTCTGGATCGTCCGCGACCCCAAGACCCGCATCGTCTGCATCGCCCTCGGTCACGACGAGAAGTCCCACAATCATCCAGCCTACAAGCAGCTCCTCCTTAACGCGCTCACTTGGGTCTCGCAGAAGTAAGTTTCATGTTTCGCCCCCTTGTCACCGCGTCCCCCTGTCACCTTGCTCCCTAATCCCATGGTCTACCACTACGGAACTTTCGTCTTCAAGCAGGGTGTCACCCCGGCCCAGATTGACACCTGCTTCGCCGAGATGCGCGGCATGGTCGGAAAGATTCCCGGGCTGCTGTCCATGCAGCACGGCGTCTACCAGAGCGGGGAAGGCCTCAATGACGGCTTCACCCATGGCTTCGTTATGACCTTTGACACTCCGAAGAACCGCGACCGCTATCTCCCGCACCCCGAGCACGAACGCGTGAAGCTGATCGTCGTCCCGAACCTCGAGCGCGTGATGGTCTTCGACTTCACCGTCTGAAGATGACTTCGAATCCCAACCTCTCAGACCGGTCGCGAGGGTGGGGTTATTCCGAATACAGCCCCTTGCGTCCGGCGATCAGCCAGCTGACGGCGCAGGTGACCAGGGCGTAGCCGCCGATCGAGATGCCGAAGAGTTCGCAGGCCATGACGGCGCAGGCGATGGGCACCGCGCCGGCGCCGGCGAAGACGCCGACGAAGCCGAGGGCGGCGCAGATGCTGAGCGGTAGGCTGAGCACGGCGCCCGCGGCGCTACCCAGCGTGACTCCAACGAAAAAGAGCGGGGTGACCTCGCCGCCGCGGAAACCGTAGCTGACGCAGAGGAATGTGAGCAGGAACTTGATCGCAAAGACGACCGGAGGGATGGGTTCGAGAAAAGATTCGCTGATCACGCTCAAGCCCAGTCCGGTGAAGTCGTAGAGGTGTCCGAACTGTACAAGGATGACGAAAAGCACTCCGCCGAAGAGGATGCGTCCGTAGGGATTCGGGAGGGGCTTGGCCGCGGTATTGCGTCGATGCAGGAAGAGATAAAACTTGGCGATCAGTCCGCACGCGAGGCCGAGGGCCAGAGCACTGCCGACGCCACCCAGCGAGAATTCGGCCGGCAACGGGAGGAGGTAATTAGCGTGCTTGACGTGGAAGAGGTTCCGACCGGCCAAATCGGCGAGGAAGCCTGTGGCGAGGCAGGGGACTATCTGCCAGCTGCGTCGACCGACGAACTCGAGGGCAAACACTGCGGCGGCGATGGGCGTTCCGAAAACGGCCGCGAAGCCGGCCGAGACGCCGCAGAGCAACAGCGTGCGATGTTCCTGTTCGTCGAGGGTGCACCAGCGGGAGAACTGGTCGGCGAGTGCCCCGCCCATCTGGAGCGCGGTGCCTTCGCGGCCGACAGAGGCGCCGCCGAGGTGCGATAGGAGAGTCGTGCCGACGATCGCCGGAGCCATCGAGGCGGGCAAAGGGGCGGCCGGAGTCTGGATTTGCGCTATCAAGGCTTTCACGCCGCCGGCAGAGGCCTTGGCGGGGACGCCATAGATCCAGACCATCAGAAGGCCGAGGAAGGGCAGGGCGTAGAGCAGCTCGTGGTGCCGATTGAATTGATCGGAGACCCAGGTGAGAGCGGAGAGGAAGCCCGCCCCGGCGGCACCGACCGCCAATGACACCCCCACGATGAGGCCTAGCCAGCGAAGGGCGTTTTTTGGGGTCAGGGCAGACATCGTGGGGGGGTGAGAAAACCTTTGAGACCCGTCGGCATCGGTCACAATCTCAAACCATGGAACACCCCATCCCGCGTCGAGATTTCGTATCCACCATGGCCCTGAGCGGCCTCGCTTTAGCCGCGGCCCCCGCCGTCCTAAGCGCCAATTCACTGCCGACAAAGATCAAGGTAGCCCTCATCGGTTGCGGTGGTCGCGGTACGGGCGCCCTCGGGCAGTTCATCGCGGCGTGCAAGATTCTCGGCATCGAGCCGGAAGTCGTCGCCCTAGGAGATGCCTTTGAAGACAAGGTCCAGAAACTCGGACAGGTTTACAAACTTCCCGCCCCCAAACTTTTCTCGGGTTATGATGCCTATCAGAAGGTGATGGCCACGGATTGCACCTTCGTGCTCATGGCGACCCCGCCGGCATTCCGCCCGGTGCATTTCGCCGCCGCCATCGATGCCGGCAAGCACTGCTTCATTGAGAAGCCGGTCGCCGTCGATCCCGTCGGCGCCCGCTCCATCATCGCCACCGGCGAGAAGGCCAAGGCGAAGGGCCTGGCCGTGGTTGCCGGTACGCAACGCCGGCACGCCGCCTCTTACTTGAAGAACAAGGCTTTGATTGATGCGGGTGCGATTGGCGCTATTCGGGGTGGGATCGTCCAGTGGAACGGCACGGTGCCTTGGCTCAAACGTCGGGGTTCGGGCGAATCCGACGCATCCTATATGAACCATAACTGGCTCAATTTCGTCGAACTCTCCGGCGACCATATCGTCGAGCAACATATTCATAATATCGACGTCGCCAATTGGTTCCTCGGACGGACGCCGGTGAGCGCCCTGGGTTTCGGCGGCCGGGCGCGGCGCGAGACCGGTAACATGTTCGACTTCTTCAGCGTTGATTATGATTACGGCGATGCCGTGCATATCCACAGCCAGTGCCGCCAGATCACGGGCACGACGGGTCACGTGGGTGAGTTCTTCACCGGCGCCGAGGGTTCCTGTTTCGGCGGCGGCAAGGTATTTTCCAAGAACGGCATTACCGTACCGGACATCAAGCTGGATACCGATGACTCCATGGTCCAGGAGCACGTGGATCTCATCCGCAGCGCCTTCAGCGGCCAGCCGCTCAACGACGCCCGGCGTATCGCTGAGACGACTCTGACCGTCATCATGGGCCGCATCTCTGCCTACACGGGCGAGCTCGTGCGTTTCGCCGACCTGCTGACCAACGAAAACTCCGCCCACTATAACTTCAAGTTCACCCCGAGCCCCAAGGATTTCGAAACCGGCAACGTCAAGCTACCCGCCGAAGTTCCGCCGATTCCGGGTCGAGCTTGAGGTAGGGACAGCACCACGTGCTGTCCTAGTGGGGTGTCTAGGCATTAGGACATCACGTGGTGATGTCCCTACCTCGTGCAGGCACAAAAAGGACGGCGATGGTGCCGTCCTTTTGTTGACCCACTAGTCGGGTTACTTGACCGGGGAGTAGTCGACGGGGATGAGGAACTCCGACTTCACGCCGTTGGGCTGCGCGATGGTCAGCGAGCCTCCGGCCTTCTTTTCAGAGGCTTCCTTGGCGGCGATCCAGATCGGGTCGGCGCGGAAGGCGTCGAAGCTAGCCTTGGCGGCGGCTTCGGATTTGTGGGTGAGGAGGTAGATGAGCGTGTTGCCGGCGGCGTAGGTGTTTTTTGCGCCCTTCTGGTCGGCGGCGAGATTCCAGTAGGTCACGTTGGTCATGCCGTGCTTCTCGAAGAGCTTGAGGGTGTGGTCGCGGAAGCGGGCGTTCAGGTCAGGCAGGCGGCCGGCTTCGGTGGTGTAGGTGCGGAGTTCGAAGACGCCGACGCCGTAGTTCTTGGCTTGGGCGAGGGCCGAATACTCGGTGGCGGTGAGGAAGGCGTTCTCGATGTGGTCGATGAGCTTGCCGTCTTTCTCGGATTCCTTGGCGGCAGCCTTCCAATCCGGATCCGCGCCGAAAGCCTTCCATGAGGCGTCGTGGGCGGCGCGATCCGGAAATGCGAGGAAGTAGACGAGCTTGTTCTCCTTGTTGTCGACCGGGACGAAATAGCCGAGGCTCGTCATGCCGTGCTTGGCGAAGAGCTTGAGGGTGTGGTCGCGGAAGCGGGCGTTGAGCGCATCGAGCTTGCCGGGCTTGGCGTAGTAGACGCGCATCTCAAAGAGACGGTTGTCGGCTGGTTCGGCGGCGCTGGCGGAAGCCGAGAGCATGCCGAAGGCGAGGAGGGCGAGGAGGGTTTTCATGTTATTTGAGGAATTCGGAGAGGTTGTCACGGGTGACGAGCCGGAAGGGGATCAGGTTTTCTTTAGGGCAGGGCTGCTTGCGGGCGAGCAGGAGAGCGGCATCGACCGAGCCTTTGCCCTGGCCGACGGCATCCTGGAAGACCGTGGCGTCCAGGCGTCCTTCTTTCACGGCTGAAAGAGCCTGGGCGATGGCGTCGATGCCGATGACATAGACGTCCTTCTTTATGCCGGCGCGTTCGAGGGCGAGGAGGGCGCCCATGGCCATCTCATCGTTATGGGCGAAGACCGCCTGGAATTTTCCCTTATGGGCTTGGATCCAGTTTTCGGTCAGGGCCATCGCCTTCGCACGGTCCCATGAGGCGGTCTGGTGGTCGACGAGTTTAAGGCCCGGGTATTTGGCAAAAACTTCGCGCGCCCCGGCCTCCCTTTGCAACTGGGCGGAGGTGCCCATGATGCCGTGGATCATCAGCACGCCGCCCTGACCGCCGAGTTTCCTGGCCACGGCTTCCATGGCGATATGGCCAGCGTCGACATCATTCGAACCGATGTAGGCGTCGCCGGCGGATTTAGTGACCTGGTTCACAAGCACAATCGGGATGCCCGCGGCCTTGGCGCGATCGACCGCCGGGGTGCTGGCTTCAAGTTCGCAGGGATTCAGGATGATCACATCGACCTTCTGAGAGATGAAATTCTCCACCTGACTGATCTGCTTCTGAGCATCGGACTGGGCGTCGACCATCACGAGGCGCACGCCGGGTTTCGTCTTGGCGTATTCCACGACGGCTTCAGAAAGTTTGGCGGTGTATTCCGCCGAGAGGTCACGGGAAGAGAAGCCGATGAAGATCTCGCCGGCCTTGCGGGGGTCGGATTTCTTGCAGCCAGAAAGCCCGCCGACGAGGGCGAGTAGGGAGCAGGCAACCAACAGGGCGCCTGCGACAGAGCGAGGGGTAAGACGCATGTCCAAGGCTTAGGAACGAGACTGCCGACGGTCGAGCCAAACCGCACCCACGATGATGACACCCTTGATAACGGCCTGATAATATGAGGAAACACTGAGGAGATCCAATCCGTTGTTGATTTCGCCAATGAGTAGTACGCCCAGGATGGTGCCGGTGATGGTGCCGACCCCACCCGCTAGGCTGGTGCCGCCAATGACGACTGCGGCGATAGCATCTAGTTCGTAGGCGACACCGGCGTTGGGCTGGCCGGTGGTGGTGCGGGCGGCGAGGACCACCCCCGCCAGGCCGGCGAGCACGCCGCAGAGGGTGTAAGCGAAGAGTTTGACGTTAGCGACCGAGATGCCAGCGGCGCGGGCGGCGTTTTCGTTGCCGCCGATGGCGTAGATGTAACGTCCGAGTCGGAAGTGACGCAGGAAGAGCCAGGCCAGCAGCGTAACTCCGGCGAAGCAAAGCAGCGGAATGGGAAGGCCCAGGAAGTCGCCAGCGAGGTTGGTCAGCTCCGGAGACATGTTGGATACCGGTCGTCCGCCGCTGGCGATCAAGGCCAGCCCGCGCGCTACGGTCATCATGCCCAAGGTGACGATGAAGGGAGCCACGGCGCCGCGGGTCACGAGCATCCCGTTGGTCAGCCCGCAGGCGGCGCCCGTCAGCAAACCCATGGCGATGGGTAACGCCACCGTGTGGTCGCCGGGGTGAGCGAAGCTCGCACAGGCCACGCCGCTGAGGGCGACCACGGAGCCTAACGAAAGGTCCACGCCAGCGGTCAGCAGGACGAATGTCACGCCCACGGCGAGGATGCCGTTGATGGAGATTTGGCGGGCGACGTTCGTTAGGTTGGAGAGGCTTAGGAAGGTCTCGGTGCAGACGGAGAGACCCAGTCCGATGAGGAGGATGACGATGAGTATGCCGAAGCGATGGAGCAGGTTGCGGTCGAGCATGGGGATTAAAGGGGCATGGCGAAGCGGAGCACCGCTTCCTGGTTGGTCGTGGCGGCGTCCAGTACCGCGGATGTGTCGCCTAGGCGCAGGACGATGATGCGGTGTGCGAGGGCGATGACTTCGGGGAGTTCCGAGGAAACGAGGAGGATGGCTTTGCCTTGTCGGGTGAGTTCCTGGATGGCGGCGTAGATTTCCGCTTTGGCGCCAATGTCGATGCCGCGGGTCGGTTCGTCCAAGATGATAATATCGGGCTGATTGAGCAGGCATCGGGCAAGCAGCGCTTTCTGTTGGTTGCCGCCGCTGAGCTGTTGGATGGGTTGTTCGGGGCCGCTGGCTTTTACGGAAAAGGCCGCCATCTGGTCTCGGGCAGTCGAAAGTTCGCGGGCGTGGTCGAGCAAGGGACCTCGTGAAAGCGAGGGTAGGGCGGAGAGCGAAATATTTTCGCGCACGGAGAGGGCGGGGATAAGGCCGAGCCCTTTACGGTCTTCCGTGACCATGCCGATACCCAGCGCGATAGCGTCGCTGGGTGACATGATGCGGACGATTTCGCCGGAACGTTTAATCTGGCCGGCGTCTGCTGGCTGGAGCCCGTAGAGCGCACTGACGATTTCGGTACGGCCGGCGCCCATGAGCCCGGCGAAGGCGAGGATCTCACCACGATGCAAGGTGAAGCTAATGCCTCTGTAATAAGGTTCGCGCGTAAGGTCGGCGGCTTCGAGGACGACTTCGGTAGAAGGGGGTAGCCGGGTGGGGAAAATGTCAGAGAGTTCCCGGCCGACCATCAGGCTGATCAGCTTTTCGGGAGAAAGTTTATCGGCGGGGGCCGTGTCGACGAGTTGACCATCGCGCAGGACGCTGATGCGATCGGCCACCTTGAAGACCTCATCCATTTTATGGGTCGTGTAGACGACCGTCACCCCCCGGGCTTTCAGCCGTCCGATGACGCGGAAAAGCGCGGCGACTTCATGGTCGGAAAGCGCGGCGGTTGGTTCATCCATCAGGACGACGTCAGCGTTGCGTCCGAGGGCCTTGGCGATTTCGACCACCTGTGTCTGGGCGACCGTGAGCGAGCGCATCAGACTGCTTGGGTTGATGTCGGCCTCGAGTTCGCGGAGGAGTTCGCGGGCACGCTCGGTCTGGCGAGTGCGGTCGATGAAGCCCAAGGGGTTGCAGGGTTCGGCCCCGAGTGTGATATTCTCCGCGACCGTGAGGTCCGGGATGGGCATCAGTTCCTGATGGATCATCGCGATGCCCGTGACCAAGGCGTCGTGGGGTGAGGCGAAATCGGCGCGCTGGCCGCGCCACTCGATGTGTCCGCCGTCGGGTCGATAGAGCCCTGCAAGGGTTTTCATCAGCGTGGATTTGCCGGCGCCGTTCTCGCCCATCAGCGCATGAACCTCGCCCGGCCGGAAGTCGACCGACACCGGATGCAAGACAGTGAGCCCTCCGAAGTCCTTGCGCAGTTCGAGGGCTCGGAGCATCGGCAGGGATCAGCAGCAGCCCGAACCGGGCGCGCAGGCTGACTTGTTCTGGAGATTGGCCGGGAAGCAGACGTCTTCGGCCAGACAGGCCGTGTGGCGCATTCCTAGGGAGATCACGATCTGCTTTTCCTCGAGTCGAGTGGCGATGACCGGGAAGACCGAGAGATAGGGGGCTTCGGCTTCCACTTCGACCGGAAGATTGGTCGAACCCAGTACACCGGCGCCCTTGGCGAGAATCTGGGCAAACTTCGCTGCCGTAATCCGGTGTTCCGTGTCGTCGGCCTGGTAGATCTGGAGACGACAACTTGAGTCGGTCCGCAGGGTGCCGCCGCAGTCGACGAACTTCTTGTCGATGCGTGCGACCTCCGTCACGTGCACGTGCGGGCTGAGCAGGGTCGTGGTCGGGAGTTCAAAGCGCACGATGCGGCCATCCGCCTTGTTCAGGGCCTCCACTAGTTGCTGAAGGGTGAGCGGGATTGGGGATAGTTTCATCGAGAGGGGAGGTCTTTGGCTATTTCGGCCGGCCAGCTGGTCAGGAGGCGGATTTCCATTCGGCGGTATTCGCATTCCGCGGCTTCGGACTGGATTTGGAGTTGGCCGGCTTTGAGCGGGATATCGACCATCGAACCTTTCTCGCGATAACGGGAGTTGAGAATTACGTTGACCGTCTTTCCGTTGAGGCGGAAGACCGCGTCGCCGTTAAGTGCGAAGCATTCGATGGTGTTCCATTCGCCAAAAGGCTTCTCGTGATAATCCGTACCGTGCCAGATGCGGGCGTCGGCCGTGGTCACCGGGCTCTTGGGGTCGTAGGTGCGCTTCTTCAGCGGGTCATCCGTGCGGAGCGGGGAATCCACGAGCGCACCGACGAGCGGCCACCAATCACCGATGTCGCCTTCTTGGACCTGGAGTTCTTGGCTGCGCTTCCAGTATTTCCCCTGTGCACCGTGTTCGCCGACGCAGAAGATCAGGATGCCGTTGTCGCGCACGGTTTTCGTGCGAGGTTCCCAGCGTTGTTCCCCCCAGCGCTGTTCGGTCTTAAGGTGGAAGTTGTTATATGACTTCAGCGTCGTCAGGGCGCCGAAGACCTGGCCTGTGATGTGAAGGACCGATTCTCCGTCGATCTGACGCGAGGAGAAGACATTCAGTGGATCGTTATTGAGGCCGAGGACCGGATCATCCTTGGCCTTCGCTCCGCGGACATAGCCGGGGACCTCGTAGGCGCGGTGCACCGGCCCCAGCCACTTCTCCCATTGCGTAAGTTTGGCGTCCAACAATGGTTGAAATGCCATTGGGTCGGCCTGGGCCAAAGCGCAGGCGAGAAGAGGTAGGAGCGCGAGGCGCATCGGCTTAGCGGACGTCGCGCCAGAGCCAAGTCATCGCTTCCGGGAGCAGCTGGGCGCCGTGGCGACCGTTGTGGGTGCCTTCGCCGAGGATAAACTGGTAGTCATAACCCTTGGCCTTCCAGGCCGCGGCCATGGCCTGGTTGGCTTCCGGCCAGACGCCGAAATCGTTGTTCAGGTCATGGGAGCCGTCCTGGGAGAAGATGCGAATATTCTTCTTCGGGGCATCGAGGATCATCTGCGGGTAGAGGTTGCCGCCCTTTTCGAGAGCGCGCTTCGGATTGGCTTCATGCTCACGGGCGCTGAGCACCCCGCGGATGTTGGTGAAGCTGCCGATGGTCGTGAAGACCTTGCTGAACGACTCCGGACGCTGCCAAGCGGCGTTGAAGGCGCAGATGCCTCCGGAAGAGGAGCCGGCGATACCGCGACGGAGAGGGTCTTTGGAAATCTTGACGCCTTTGGATTCGGCGAGCGGAATCATTTCTTCGACGAGGAACTTCGGATAGAGGTCGGTGACGTTATCGTATTCGAAGGAACGGTTGGACTTACCGAGCGGCTTGCCCTTGGCGTCCTTGGCGTTCGGCTTCTTGGGGTCGGGCGCGAAGCCTGGGTTGATGAACAGAGCGATCGTTACCGGCATCTTTCCCTGGGCGATCAGGTTATCGAAAACCGTCGGCACGCGCCATTGGCCCTTGGCCGCGGCGTAGCCGAGACCATCCTGAAAAATCATCAGGCAGGCTTCGGATTTACCGTCATATTGTTTCGGGACGTAGAGGGCCCACTTGCGACCGAAGCCCGGGAAGGCCTTCGAGTCGGTCATCTCGTACTCCGTGACGATGCCCTTCGGCACGCCTTCCTTTTCCTGAGAGTCTGGGCCAAGGACATACTGGGAGTCGTAGTCGACTTTCTTGGTGGGTTCGGCGCCGAGCAGGCTGATGGCCAGCAGGCAGGGGAGGAGGCGGAGGAGCTTCATAGGGGTGTCCCGATATGAAACACCTGAAGGGGCCGACACAAGCCCAAGCGGGTCAGGACGTAGGCTCTTGCCCGACTTTCTTCAGCTTCCAGATTTCTGGGAACTTCCAGTGCGTTAGGGCCATCACAGCAAAGGTCGCGACGCCACCAAAGACCACGGAGTTGACGGTGCCCATGAGACGGGCCGCCACTCCGGATTCCGCCATGCCCAGTTCGTTGGAGCAGCCGATGAAGACGGCCGTCACCGCGGAGACGCGGCCCATCATCTCGGGAGGGACGCTCGTCTGCAGGATCGTCTGCCGGATGATCACGTTCACCGCATCGGCAGCGCCCGCGAAGAGCAGGAAGATGAAGGAGAAGATGAAGGCCGCGTGGAGGCTCAGGCCCAGGGTGGTGGCGAGGGTGATCGAGAGCGCGAAGCCAATCGTGCAAATTCCAAAGATGGCGAAGGAGCCGTAGAGGGAGCGCCCAGCGTGATTCAGCGGCGGTCGAATAATGAGATAAAGCGACATCAGCACCGCGCCAACCGAGGAGGCCGCACGAAGCATGCCGAAGCCGAAGGCGCCGACTTTCAGCATGTCGGCGAAGATCGGCAACAGCGCGACCGCCCCGCCCAGTAGCACCGCGAACAGGTCCATCGTGAAGGCGCCGAGCATGATGCGTTGGCTCAGCATGAAGTCGATGCCTTGACGGAGACTAACAAAGATGGGCTCTGGGTTGCGCGACTGGAGCGTCTGGGTCGTGCGTAGCGCGACGGTAAGGCAGAGGGAAGCGACGAAGCAGATTGTCATCGCGGTATAAGGCACGTTCTCCGCATGGGTGAGTCCGTTCTTCTCCCCGAGCCAGACCATCAGGCCGGCTAGACCGGGACCGATGACGCAGGCGAGTTCGAAGAGGGTGTTGCGCCAGCGGACCCCGCCTGGGATGAGTTCGCGTGGAAGAATTTCAGCGATGATCGCCTGACGGGCGGTGGTGAGGAAGCTGCGGGCTAGACCGCCCAGGATGACCACCCCGTAGATAACGGTGAGCTGAGCCCAACGTGCGCTCAGGTGCTCAGGCAGAAAGAGGAATAATCCAAGCGTGGTCATCGCGACCAAGGCCCCAATGGCGATACGACGACGATTATTGGTATCCGCCACATGTCCGGCAAAGAGCACCGCGCTGACGAAGGGGATTACTTCGGCCAGTCCGATGGCGCCGAGAGCCAGGGCGGCGTTAGCCCCTTCGTCTTTGGTCAGACGAAAGACCTGCCAGGCGATGGCCACGTTCTGAATCTGGATAGCCAGCGTGCCGAGGACGATCGCCGCCAGATAAAAGCGGAAAGAGCGGGAGGCGACGGCGGAAGCGGGTGCCTGCGTGGCGGAGGACATCGCCGCCACTACTGTAGGACCGGCACCTTTTAGGCAATCACCGCTTTGACGACGTTGCCGGCCACATCGGTCAGTCGGTAATAACGGCCTTGGAATTTGAAGGTCTGCCGCTCGTGGTCGACGCCGAGTAAGTGCTGCATCGTGGCGTGGAGGTCGTGCACGTGGACGGGGTCTTTGATGATATTATAGCCGAACTCATCCGTCTGGCCGTAGGCCTGGCCGCCTTTGACGCCACCGCCGGCCATCCAGACGCTGAAGCAACGCGGGTGATGATCGCGACCATAGTTGTCTTTGGTGATCTTGCCTTGGCTGTAGGCAGTGCGGCCGAATTCGCCGCCCCAGATGACGAGCGTGTCTTCGAGCAAGCCGCGTTGTTTCAAATCTTTGATCAGGGCGGCGGAGGCCTGGTCGGTTTGTTTGCACTGGCGTTTGATGCCGTTGGGTAGGCCGCCGTGCTGATCCCAGCCTTGATGGAAGAGTTGGACGAAGCGCACGCCTTTCTCGATGAGGCGGCGGGCTTGCAGGCAATTCGCGGCGAACGACCCGGGGGTTTTGACGCTCTCTCCATACATCGCCAGGGTGGCGGGGGATTCCTTGGAAAGATCGGCGACTTCCGGCACGCTGGTTTGCATGCGATACGCCATCTCAGCCTGGGCCAAGCGGGCGTCTACCTCGGGGTCGAGTTCAGCGGCACTTTGATCGGCATTAAGTTTGCCGAGAGCATCAAGCATGCCGCGTCGCGCGTGTGGCGAGACGCCTTCGGGGTTGGTGAGGTAGAGAACGGGTTCTTTGCCGGCCTTGAACTGCACACCTTGATGTTCGGAGGGCAGGAAGCCGGCGCCCCAGAGTCGTGAGTAAAGCGGCTGGTCCTTCGTCGCGTCCTGCGAGACCAGTACGATGAAGGCTGGAAGATTCTCGTTCATGCTGCCGAGTCCATAGGAAGCCCACGCCCCCATGGAGGGACGGCCGGCGACTTGATTGCCGGAGCAGAAGAAGGTGATCGCCGGGTCGTGATTGATAGCCTCCGTGTGCATCGAGCGAATGACGCAGATATCGTCGGCCAGTTCGCCTGTGTGGCTGAGCAGGTCGCTATATTCGACGCCACTCTGGCCGTATTTCTTGAAATCGGCAAAGGAGCCCGCGAGGGGGAGTGTCGCCTGATAGCCGCTCATGCCCGTCAGGCGCTGGCCTTGACGAACTGAATCTGGGAGCGGCTGGGTATTCTTTTCTCGGAGGAGAGGCTTCGGGTCGAATGTCTCGAGGTGAGAGGGGCCGCCGGCTTGGAAGAGGTAGATGACGCGCTTGGCCTTCGCCGGGAAATGGGTGCCCTTGGGTAACGGCGCAGCGTGGGCGTCGCCGATGATGCCGCGCATGGCCATGGCTCCGAGCCCGAGTGCAGAGGTGCCGAGGAAGTGGCGGCGAGTGGGGCGCAGCAGTCCGTCGTAAGATGGCTTATCGGGGGGCATGGTTCAGCGAGAGGTGACGGCGGCGTCGCTCGCCAGGATGGTCGAGCAGACTAAGGTGAGCGCCGCTAAAGAGGGGTCGGCGGGCATTCTGGGCAAGACCAAGACAGGCGGTTGGGCGGCAGTTTTTTTGGCTTTGGGGTCTGGCTTGGGTGAGGGCTCGGCGGGTGTCGGCGGCGAGAACTGCGGCGGGTTGGCTTTCTGGAAGGCGTAGAGCTCGGTGAGGGCCGCGAGTTCGGCAGCGCGGGGCTCGCGGGTGCAGATATGTCGGAATGCCAGGGTGATCTGAGCGGCTGGTTCAGGGGAAGATTTGCTGACGCGGGTGGCGAGATTCTTGGCAGCCTCGACGAAGCCTGGATTGTTTAGTAGGACCAAAGCCTGCAGCGGGGTGTTGGTGTTAAGCCGCTTCGGTTGGCAGACTTCGCGAGAGCCAGCGTCGAAAATCAACATATTATCCGGAGGGGCCGTGCGTTTGCGATAAGTGTAGAGGGTGCGACGCTTGGCGGATTCCTGTACGCTTTCTCCGCCGACTTTTTCCACGAGCATGCCTGCGGCGAGCAGGGCTTGGTCGCGCATCATCTCAGCGGTGAGGCGAAGCACGGGGCCGCGCGCGAGCAACCGGTTAGCCGGATCCTTTTCGCGGGCGTCGGTGGTCGGCGTCGAAGACTGTCTGAAAGTGGCGCTGAGCACCATGCGTCGAAGCATCGCCTTCGTATTCCAGTCACTCTTGATGAAATCAACGGCGAGGGTGTCGAGTAATTCTGGATGGGAGGGCAGGTCTCCCTGCATCCCGAGGTTTTCGCTTGTGGCGACGAGTCCGGCCCCGAAGACCTGCGCCCAGAGTCGATTGATCATGACGCGTGAGGTCAGCGGGTGTCGGGGGTCGGTCAGCCAGCGGGCGAGGCCGAGGCGATTGGCGGGCAGGGAAGGATTCCAAGGGAAAATACGTGCCGGTACGCCGGGCTCGCACGGTTTGGCCAAATCGGGCTTATCGTATTCTCCGCGCGTCAGGACATAACTTTTCGGCGCCAGCTCGGAATGCTCCATCGCAAAGAACGCTGGGGCGGATTCTTGGTGTGTCGCCAATGCGCGCTGGGCCAACTGGAGTCGCTCCCAGGCCTGTGCGTAGCCGGGATCCATTCTCAGTCGGGCGTGCTCTGCCAAGGTCGAGGAAGGCAGGGTGCGGCCGTCGATTCCGTGCAGCACGGCCACCTCGGCGGCGGTCAGCGCCTTGCGCCAGAGTTGGACTTCGTCGAGAGAACCGTTGCGGAAGCCGGCATCACGGGAGCGGGAGCCGATCTCCAGGGCGTTATCGCGCGGCTTCGCGTTGAGTGTGTCGCGCAGGACGGTGGTCTTCGTTTCTCGTCCGTCGACGTAGATGCGTAATCCCGAGGCGTGCGATGACCCGTCATAGGTGACCGTGATGCGTTGCCAGGTGTCTGTCGGCATCTCGGTATCAGTTAGAACCGAAACGGCGCTGTTGGGCCAGAGATGGATCAGGCTCCATCGTAGTTTCCCGTGGTCGACAATCAGTTCTACGCCGGTCGCGTCACCGTCTCCGGTGTAAAACCCCGTGGCATGAAGAATCGTGGCGCGGACATTCTTTTCACCTAGGCGCACGAAGGCGGAAAAGGTAAACGGATCAAACCGACCGAGTTGCTTGAACTCCGGGAGGATGAAGCCGGCATCTCCATCGAACTTCACCGCCTGACCCTTGATGCCAGGAACAAGTTTGAGGTCTTCCGGCGAGCTACGACGTTCGAATTTAGCGGGCTGACCTCCGGCGATACTGTTATCGGCGCCGGTTTTGGTCAGCGCATCGAGGGTGAAATGGGCGACCGGCACCGGCACGGCAACCTCGGTCGCGGCCGCTGGGAGCGGGATTTGGCTCAAGGCTTTTTCGGCGGCGAGCACGGCGGTCCGCAGATCACCTTCTTTTTTGCGATCTTCATCGGTCTTGAAGAGCCGGATGAAAGGCGGCGGGACTTCGCCGTGGAAGGAAAGCAGGCCGTTCTCGTTCTGGTCGCCGAACATCGCCGCCATCGAGTAATAATCGCGTTGGGAGATCGGGTCGTACTTGTGGTCGTGGCAGCGCGAGCATTCCAGCGTCAGGCCCATGAAACCGTAGCCCGCCGTCATCACCCGGTCGTTGATGCCGTCTTGACGGAATTCTTCGGCGATGGAGCCGCCTTCGAAGGTCATGCGGTGCAGTCGATTATAGGCCGTCGCCACACGCTGATCCTGTGTGGGGTTAGGCAACAGGTCGCCCGCGAGCTGTTCGGTCAGGAACTGATCGAAAGGCATATTATGATTAAAGGCATTGAGCACCCAGTCGCGCCAGGGCCAGGCGAACATCGGTTTATCGCCTGTGTAGCCCCAGGTGTCAGCATACCGCGACAAATCCATCCAGCCGACGGCGAGATGTTCGCCGAAGCGTGGAGAGGCAAGCAGGCCGTCGACGCGCTTTTCATAGGCGTCGGGTGAAGGGTCGGCCAAGAAGGCATCGACCTCGGCGAGGGTCGGTGGGAGTCCGGTCAGGGCAAACGAAGCTCTGCGGAGGAGGGTGGTGCGATCGGCGGGGGCGGTGATGTTCAGGCCGGCCTGGTTTGCTTTGTTGAGGATGAAATGATCAATCGGATCCTTGGGCCAGGAGGTGTCCTGGAGGGTGGGGGTCGGGTGGCTCTGCGGGCTCACGAAGGCCCAGTGTCGGTCATATTTCGCGCCTTGTTTAATCCAGCGCGCGAGGATGTCTTTTTGAGCCGCGGTCAACGGGCGATGGAGGTCGGGCGGCGGCATGACCTCTTCGGGGTCGTTGGAGCGGATGCGATGAACGAGTGCGCTTTTATCGGTGTCGCCCGCGATGACTGCGGTTTCACCACTCTTCAGTTTCTTCGTGGCACCTTCGATTTCGTCGAGACGCAGTCCGGCTTTGCGCCCTTTGTTGGCGTCGGGTCCGTGGCAGCCGAAACAACGATCCGACAGAATCGGACGGACCTCGCGATTGAAATCCACGGGTGTGTCTGCAGCTGACGCGGCGTTGGCCGCCAGCAGGAGGAGAAGGGCAGACGCGGGGATGCGCATGGGGTTATGACACTCAACTTGTCCGTGCTGTTCCTGTCGAACAGCGAAACCAGCCTGAGGGCTTAGCCTTAAATCATTTTCATTCTAATATTCTGCCGGCCTGGATACCATGCGGGACATCGATTTGCTCGCTCGCACCCTTTCGGTCTTAACGATGGGGCTTAGTTGAAGGAAAAGGGTGCCTATCAATCGTCCTAAGCTCGGTAATGAGCGAATTGGTCATATCCGTCATAAAGGATGGTTATCAGTCATTAAGTGTTGCCAAAAACCAATATAAAGGCCCAATAACGACATGGTTACCAAACTCTTCGGTACGGATGGCATCCGCGGCAGGGCTAATGAGTACCCGATTACTCCGGAAATTGCATTACGCATTGGGCAGGCGATCTCACGGGTTCTCCGCTCCAGCGGCGCCAATCACAACCGCGTCATCATCGGCAAGGACACACGTATTTCTGGATATATGTTGGAGACGGCGCTCACGAGCGGGTTGGTCTCGAGCGGCATGGATGTTTTTCTCGTGGGGCCGATTCCGACGCCGGCGGTGGCCCACCTGACTAAGTCGATGGGCTGCGGAGCGGGCATCATGCTCACGGCCTCGCACAATCCTTTCGAAGATAACGGGCTGAAGATTTTCGGTCCGGATGGTTACAAACTTTCTGATGAGCTCGAGGCCCTGGTCGAACAGGAGGTCCTGTATGACGTGAAGGCCAATGGCGTGACCGGCGACAAGATCGGCAAAGCCTATCGTATCGATGACGCGCGCGGTCGTTATATTGAATATGCGAAGCAGAGCCTAGGTCAGGCCTACCTGGATGGCATGAAGATCGTCGTCGATTGCGGGCATGGCGCCGGTTACCTCTTGGCTCCGCTTATTTTCAAGGAACTCGGCGCCAAGGTCATCAAATTGGGAGTCGACCCCGATGGTCTGAATATCAACGCCGGTTTCGGCGCTTTGCATCCCGAGGTCGCAGGTAAGGTCGTCCGGGAGCAGGGTGCCGATATCGGTATCTCGCTCGACGGGGACGCCGACCGGGTGATTTTCACGGACGCCACCGGAGCCAGTATTTCCGGGGATCGAATCCTGGCCCTTTGTGCGCTCGCGCTGAAGGAAGAAGGTAAACTCAAGGGTGATGCGATGGTCTGCACGGTGATGTCCAATCTCGGTTTGCATGAGGCCATGCGCAAAGCTGGGATCGGGGTTGTCACTACGGCGGTCAGCGATCGTTACGTGATCGAGGCCTTGCGCAAGGGTGGTTACTCTTTCGGCGGCGAGAACTCCGGCCACCTGATTTTTGCCGATCATGCCACGACTGGGGATGGTATCATGAGCGCCCTTCAGGTCCTACGCATCATGCGCAACAAAGGTGCGACCATTGCCCAGCTGGCGAGCTGCATGCGCGAGTATCCGCAAGCTCTAGTCAATCTCAAGGTACGCTCGCGCGTTCCGCTGGCTCAGTTGGATTCCCTGCAGGAGGAAATCCGCAAGGCGGACGCAGCCTTCGGGACGGCTGGCCGACATTTGATCCGCTATTCCGGGACCGAAAGTAAACTGCGCATCTTGGTTGAGCACCAGGAGCAAGCCGAGGTCGACCGCTGGTCGCTGGCTTTCCGCCGGGCGATCGAGAATGATTTCGCCAAGATCTGATGACAACTTTTACCTTTAATGATGTCGGGTTGGCGTCGTCTTGGGCTGCGCTCACGACCCGCCCGTTGGCGGAACTTGCCATCGGTAATCAGCCTTTACGGCAGCATCAGTGTGAGGTTTTGAATACGGCTAACAGCCAGTCCAGTTCCTCCTCTGCGGGCCATGCTTACGTCGTGACTTCTTCCGCTTGGCTTGAGCCGGACGATGTCTTTGCGTTCATGGCGCAGCCGGAGGCTGGAAGACTGCTCGCTGCGGATGGTTCCGTGATGATCGCTCGGGCCGGTGCGACAGGAGAGGATGTCGTGGCCGGCCGTTCTTTCCTAATCAACCATCCATGGGATCTCATCCTAGCAAATGAGCGTTTTTTGGCTAAGAAGCAGAACTACACCCGGGCGGCTGATTTCCATTCCTCACTTTACGTCGATGGGCGGCTGCAGGTCGGCAAAGGGACGAAGATTTTGCCTGGGGTGGTCATCGAGGGTGACGTGGTGATTGGCGAAGACTGTAAGATCGGACCGAATTGTTATATCCGCGGGGCTACCTCGATTGGTAACCGGTGTCATGTCGGCCAGTCGGTGGAATTGAAGAATTCCATCCTCATGGACGGCACCAATGTCGGGCATTTGTCCTATGTCGGGGATTCGGTGCTCGGCCAAAAGGTCAACTTGGGAGCCGGCACCGTCACTTCGAACCTGCGGCATGACGGCAAAAATCACCGCAGCCTGGTCGGCGACGCATTGGTCGACACGGGGCGTCGAAAATTCGGGGCCATCTTGGGTGACGGCGTGCATACCGGCATCAACACCTCCCTCTACCCGGGGCGAAAGATCGGGCCCGGGGCAACCACTCGCCCCGGCGCCATCGTCGAGCGGGATATCCATTCCTAAATTATGTGCGGCATCGTCGGATATGTTGGCCGTTCCTCGGCTGCTCCCATTCTGATCAGCGGCCTCCGCCGCCTGGAATATCGCGGTTATGATTCCGCTGGGCTTGCCCTGCAAGAGGGTCAGGCGATCCTCACCGCCCGGGCTGTCGGCAAGGTGGTCCGGCTGGCCGACAAGGTGCGTGCGGAATGGCCCGAGAGCCGCCAAACTGGCTGCACGGTAGGTATTGCCCATACCCGTTGGGCGACCCACGGGGCGCCGACCGAGGCCAATGCGCATCCTCACGCGGACGCCTCTCGGCGTATCGCTTTGGTGCATAATGGGATTATTGAGAATTACCGCCTCATCCGGGCCAAGCTCGAAGCCAAGGGCCATAAGTTTGATTCCGAGACGGACACCGAAGCGCTTTCCCGTCTCATCGGAGAATATTACAAAGGCGACCTACGTCAGGCTGTGATCCAAGCGCTCCGCCAGGTGGAGGGTGCTTATGGCATCGCGGTGATCTCGGCGGACGAGCCCGGTAAGATCGTGGCGGCTCGCAAAGGGAGTCCGCTCGTCATCGGTGTCGGTGAAGGGGAGTGTCTGGTTTCCTCTGATGCCTCGGCGATCATCGCACACACGCGTCGGGTGATCTATCTCGATGACGGGGACGTGGCTCTCGTGACCGCGGATTCGGTGGATATCACCGACTTGAATCATTCGCCCATCGATCGCGACGTGGCGCAGCTCGGCTTTGAATCGGCGGCCGTGGAGAAGGGCGGCTTCGAGCATTTCATGCTCAAGGAAATCTTTGAGCAACCTGAGTCCGTCCGCAACGCCTTGCGCGGCCGCATCGACGTATTGAACGGGACGGCCGTGCTTTCTGGTATCAGCGCCTCTGCTCGGGAGATGTACGAGATGCATCGAATTGTCATGGTCGGTTGCGGTACGTCGCTGCACGCCGGCATGGTCGGTGATTTCGCCTTCGAGGACGTGGCGGCAATTCCGGCAGAAGTCCAGCAGGCTGCGGAATTCCGCTACCGTAATCCCTTGGTCGACGGCCGTGATCTCGTGATTGGCATCTCCCAGTCCGGCGAGACCGCCGATACTTTGGCTGCCGTGCGGGAAGCCAAGGACAAGGGCGCCATGGTCATCGGCTTGGTCAATGTCGTCGGTTCGACCATCGCCCGGGAGGCTGGCCGCGGTGTTTACCTGCATGCCGGTCCGGAAATCTCCGTCGCCTCCACCAAGGCGTTCACCGGTCAGGTCGCCGTCCTCTTGCTGATGGCGCTTAAACTGGGCCGCGGGCGACGACTGTCGCGCGAGCACGGGCAGCACTTGGCCGCGGAAATCCAGCGTCTACCTGAGCTGATCGAAAAAGTGCTCCTCCAGAACGATGCCATCGCAAAGGTGGCCGAGCAACTCGTGGCGCATGAGCATGCCTTCTTCCTTGGCCGCGGCCCGATGTATCCGGTCGCGCTCGAGGGCGCCTTGAAACTCAAGGAAATCTCCTACATCCATGCGGAAGGGTACCATGCCGCGGAGCTTAAACACGGACCCATCGCCTTGCTCACGCCTGGCACGCCGGTCGTCGTGCTCGCCAACCGATCGCCCGTGGTCGATAAAGTCCTGAGTAACGCCGAAGAGTGCAAGGCACGCGGTGCTCGCATCATCGCCGTGGTCACGGAGGGCGGGCCGAAGGCCGCCGTGGCCGATGACCTCATCCTAATTCCCGATTGCGATCCGTTGGTCGCCACGATTCCGGCCGCGGTGGCGCTGCAGTTGTTGTCCTATCATGTGGCTCGCTTGCGTGGTTGCGCCATCGATCAACCGCGCAACCTGGCGAAATCGGTGACGGTCGAGTAGGGCTTTCATACTAGAAATATACCTTACGGTCTTACGGTTGCAGGGGCTGAAGTCGGCTCCTTGCTGGAGTCCCATCACCATGAAAGATTCCACCAAGAAGAAGTGCCGCTGCTGTCAGAAAGCCAAACCTCTTGAACAGTTCCACCGCCTCGCCGGCACGGCGGCCATCCACCCGTTCTGCCGGCCCTGCCTCAGTGCCACGGTCCGCCGGCGGACGGCGTCACGCGGCAACCGGCAGGCCACGAATACCCGCGGCTGTGCGCAGTGCGGCCAGGATCTGCCTGTCCAGATGTTCCATTGGCTGCGGGCCTCTGGCAGTTTTCACAGCTATTGCCGTCCGTGTCATTCCGCCTACATGGCGGAGCGTTACCGCCGCCTCCAGGGGGCCCGGAAGCGCGGCTAAAAAGGTTTCCCGCTGGTGGCTGGACCGGGACTTGAACCCGGAACCAATTGATTAAGAGTCAACTGCTCTACCATTGAGCTATCCAGCCAGACAGCGGGATGTGAATGAGTGCAAGACGCGGACGGAATTTCAAGAGCAAATGCACTTAATTCACGTACACGCCCGAAGGCTTCTAAAATGCATTGTTCAAAGTGGCCGGACCGGGACTCGAACCCGGAACCAATTGATTAAAAGTCAACTGCTCTACCATTGAGCTATCCGGCCAACCGAACGGAGTGATTACGACACGCCTGGCGGCGTGGGTAAAGAAAAATTGAACCCTAGCGGTGCCCGCGTTGGCGCACGGCCTCAAAAAGGCACACTCCAGCGGAGACCGAGACGTTGAGGCAAGGGACGGTGCCGAGCATCGGGATGCGCAGGAGGAAGTCACACGTCTCAGCCGTCAGATGGCGGATGCCGTCGCCCTCCGCGCCCAGGACGATCGCCAGCGGGCCGCTGAGTTTAGAGGCGTAGAGTGATTGGCTGGCCTTATGATCCGAGGTGCCGGCGAGCCAGACGCCCGCATCCTTGAGCTTAGCCAGGGCGTTGCGCAGGTTGTTGGCCTGGACGATGGGCATCGATTCGGCGGCACCGACGGCCACCTTGCGCACGGTCTCCGTGACGGGGGAGGAGTTTTTTCGGGTGATAATCACGAACGTGCAGCCTGCGCACTCGGCGTTCCGCAGGCATGCGCCGAGGTTGTGCGGGTCCTGGACACCGTCCAACACGAGGATGAGTGGGTCGCTCTTGTCCTTGAGCAGCGCGGGGATATCCGCCTCGTCGTAGAGTTTCAGGGGCCGATGGAGATCGGCGTGGCGCGGTGCGCGATCATTGCTCCGGGCCATAAGGTCTTACTTGCGGGCGAGGCGGCCCTGGGCGTGGAGCGCTTCTGCGATCTGGATCGCATTCAAGGCAGCACCCTTCCAGAGCTGGTCGCCAGAGACCCAGAGAGAGAGGCCGTTATCAAAGAGGGTGTCTTTACGGATCCGCCCGACGCCGCACTTTTCTTTGCCGGCGTAATCGAGGGGCATCGGGTATTTCTTGTTGGCCGGATCGTCGCAGAGTTCGGCACCGGGGAAGGCACTGATGGCCTTACGGGCGACTGCGATGTCCACGGGGCGTTCGAATTCGGCGCTGATGGCGATCGAGTGGGCACGGAAGACCGGAACGCGGACGCATGTGGTGCTGACCTTGAGGTTCGGCAGGTCCATGATCTTGCGACCTTCGTTGAGCATCTTCATCTCTTCCTTGGTGTAACCATCTTCGAGGAAGGAATCGACCTGAGGGATCAGGTTGAAATTGATCGTGTGCGGGTAGACCTTGGGAGGCAGGCTTTCGCCGCGGGCCCAAGCCCGGGCTTGGGCGTCGAGTTCGCGCATGGCTTCCGCGCCGGTGCCGGAGACCGCTTGATAGGTCGAGGCGAAGAATTTCTTGAGACCGAAGGCTTGGTGTAGCGGGAACAGACCCATCAGTGCGATCGCCGTAGAACAGTTCGGGTTCGCAATAATGCCGTTATGATTGGCGAGGTGGTGGGCGTTGATTTCCGGCACGACGAGGGGAACCTCCGGGAACATCCGAAAAGCGGAGCTATTATCGATGACGATGCAGCCGCGTTTGACGGCCTCGGGGGCGAGGGCCAGGGAGATCGAGCCGCCGGCGCTGAAGACGGCGAAATCAAGCCCTTCAAAGGCTTCCGGCTTGGCTTCCTGGACCGTCCATTCGCGGCCGCCGTAGGTCACCTTAGTGCCGGCGGAGCGGGCGGAGGCCAGGGGGCGGAGTTCGGCGACGGGGAAGTTCCGCTTGGCCATGAGTGTCAGCAGTTCTTGACCGACTGCGCCCGTTACGCCCACGATGCCGATGCGATATGCCATGTTCTGAATTCGAGTTAGGTTTGAAGAAGGAGGTTGCCAGCCGACTGGCTGGGCTGGGTTTGCCTGCCGCTGAACATTGCATCGTTGTGTCGGTTGACCAGCAAAAACTATGGCATTTCCAAGGCGAAGCCTGCTCCTGCTATGCGATCAGCACCGCGCGGGCAGGGGTAGGGAGTGTCCTTGCTTCCCAACAGACTCCCTTGGGTCTGCATCGAGTCTGCGAATGTCTCGGCGCCGATGCTCCGGTCGGCATGGTTTTCAAGGCCCGTCAGGCGACCGGCAAACTTGCCACCGAATGGCCGACTCCCGAAGATAATCTCATCACTTCACGGATTCTTTGGTTGGACGGAATGGAACCCGGGAAGAATAAAGGCACGGACGGCGAGGGTAGGGTGGTCGACACGCGTTCGCGTTTCATCTATATTCACGGTACCAATCAGCACAACAAGTTGGGCACGCCCAACAGTCATGGCTGTGTTCTCTTGTCCGATCATGATGTCATCCGGCTTTTCTCCGAGAGCCAGGTGGGCATCCCCGTCCTGATTCGGCTTTAACGAGCGGCCGGCTCGACCGCTTGCTCGGCAGGATCACGGGCCGTGTCGGCCCACGCTTGCAGCATTTCCTTGGCGACGGGTCCGGCGGTTTTTCCACCCCAGGTGCTGGTATCGAACTGGCCTTCGACCAAGACGCAGAAGGCTACCGCCGGATTATCCGCGGGGGCGTAGCCGATCATCCAGGCAAGATGCGCCTTCTCGCCTTTCTTGAAATATTCCGCTGTGCCAGTTTTGGCAGCGTATGGAAGCTTGGGGATGCGGACGGACTTAGCGGTGCCTTCTTCGACGCACCGCAGCATGCCTTCCCGCATGGCTGCCATCTGGGCGTCATTAAGTCCGATCGGTTCAGCGCCCTGGTGTCGGCCATCGCGCCGGGGGTCATGAATAATGGTGGGCGTCGTGCGCGTCTCGCCGCGGGCGATGGAGGCGGCGACGCACGCCATGTGCAAGGGTGAGGTGAGCAGGTAGCCTTGGCCGATGGCGGTGTTGGCAGTGTCGCCAGGATTCCAAGGGCCCTGATTGATGCGAAGTTTGTAGGCGCTGTCCGGGACGACGAGACCGCGGGAGGCGGGGGAGGGAAGTTCGGTCGAACGACCGCCCATCTCGCCGTCCTCGGAATCACCGCTCTTCGACAGCAGTGGCACATCTAACCCGAATCTCCGCGCCTCCCGGGCGAGTCGATCGATGCCAAGGCGTTCGCCGACTTGGTAGTTCCAGACATTGCACGAAACGGCTAGCATCACTTCCAGATTCACGTCGCCGTAGCCTTCGGGAATGTGCTCCGGGAAGTCACGTCCGCCCATGCGGTAACTCGGGCCGCATTGGAGGATGTCGTCCCAGTCGACGACTTTGTTGCGCATGCCGGCGATCGCCGTGATGACCTTGAACGTAGAGCCTGGCGGGTAGAGTCCTTGAATCGAACGATTAAGCCAGCCGCCCGTTTTTTCTACTTCCTGATAGTAGGCGGTGCTCACCCGGTCGGCCAGACGGTTTGGGTCGAAGCTAGGCTGGCTGGCCAGTGCGAGAATTTCGCCGGTATTGACATCGATCATCACGGCGGCGCCGGGTAGAAGTGCGCCCTGCGAATCCTTAATCTTAGCCAGCGCATCCTCGGCGGCCTTCTGGATGCGGTAATCGAGGGACAGCGGTACGTTCGAGCCTTGCTCGGATTCGCTGGCTTGTAGGCGGGTCTGATTGTAACCGGCCGAGGTTTTGGTCCAGAGCTCCCATCCGCTCAGGCCGCGCAAGGAGCTGTCGTAGCTCTTCTCGATGCCGGTGGCGCCTTTCTTGCCCGTGTAACGGAGTTTCTGTAGGTTCTCGAATTTGAAATCTGCGATCTCATCGACGTTGGGAGGCAGCTCATCGGTGTCTTTTACGTACCCGAGCACATGGGCGGCAAGGGTTCCGTGGGGGTAAGTGCGGATGATGTCGGAATCGAGGCGAATGGGCCCATCCACCGGGAACTGTTCGATGAAGCGGGCGACAGACTTGGTGCCTTCGTTCGGAGTCAGTGCTTGTCCCGTGCCGGGGAAGGCGAGGTCGGAAACGAGGGTGTATGGAAGCGGCCGGCGTTCGCGCAGGTGCTTGCGCAGCTCCTCAATGTTGATGTTGCGTTCGTTGGGCGTGCTGAGTCCAGCGTGCCTAGGCGGTGCCTTGTAGGTTTTACTGGTCTTGTTTGTTTCATCGATCACGAACCACACCTTGTTGAGCCAGGCTTGCAGTACGTCTCGCTTGGCGTCTTCGAGGAGTTTTTCACGATCGATGTGCAGCGGCTCGCGGGCCTTTTCAGCCTGATACTTCTTCGAGTATTCAGCCCGGAATTCTTTCTGCAGGGAGGCGAGGTCGGCCTTGACGCTCCAGCGGGTGCGATTGTCCACCAAGACGTAGCCGTTACGATCGATGATTTGTCCGCGGGCCGGGGGGCGCAGGATGACGCGTCGGCTCTGTGTGTCGGAGAGGTCTTTGAGGTCGTTGGATTGGAGTAGCTGACGGTAGCCGAGGCCGAAAGCCACGTAGATGAATCCCGTAAAGAAGAAAAAGAATACCGCATGCAGCCGCAGGCGTTCGATGGGCGTCGACGGCAGGACGCGGTTGTCGGGCACATCTTTCATGGCGACTCAGGACCCTCGCTGGCGGGCGGAATTCCCATGCGATCCATGGCGGCGTTCTGGACCAAGGACACTGGAATGTAGATGACCACGCCGGTCACGGCGGCGAGGACGACGGGAATGATGAGCTGAGGAATGAAGCTGAAGAATTTTGCACCGCCGAGTTGTCCGGCGGCGCCGGCGGCGAAGGTGAACCAGATGAGGCAGGCGGCGGCATTGCTGGCGGCCGCGGCGCGCAGCATGCGTGGCGTGTTTCGGATCAATTGCTTATCAGAGGTGAGGAAGATGGCCGCGCCGGCCAGAAATAACGCAAGGGCGCCGTCGGGGATCGGACGACGGGCCTCGAAGAGGAAGCCGACGCAGGCGGCGAAGGGGACGGATTGCCATCGCCGCAGACGCCGACAAGGCGCGACGATGCAGGCCCCCGAGATGAAGATGACCAGGCCCGAGCTAGCGGTAAAGTCTGACGCCAGGTCGGCCGCGAACAGCCACGGGTAAGTGGCGAGCAGGAGGATCAGCCAAGCCCAGCCCATGGTTATTGCAGCTGGTCCGTCTGGAGCAGCGCTTCGCCGGGCGTCTGATGAAGCGGCACGAGGACGGAGACTTCCTGGAGGTTGTAAAGATCGCGGGCGGGAATCAGCTGACCTTCCTTGAAGTTTGCTTCCTTGGCGGAAAGTGGGCCGCTTTCCAGTGTGCCGAGCAACAGACGGCTGGGAAACACGCCGCCCATGCCCGTGGTGAAGACTTGGGTGGTTTGACCAGCGGGTTGGAAGTAGTCGTAAGGGATGACGCTGATGCGGGCGCGGGCTGAACCCAGCGAGTTGCCGGCCATGCCGTTCACGAGAACGATGCGGTTTTGTTCGTCGCCTTCGAGGTAGGCGGTGCAGCGGAAACTAGGGCTGGTCACGAGGTCGACTTCACTGGTCGTGAGGTGCACTGCGGTGACGCGGCCGACGACGGTGATGCCGAAGATGACCGGAGAGCCGGGGCGAATGCCATCGTTGCGGCCCTTGCGGATGACGATGCGCTGCCACCAGGAGCTGCTGTCGCGGGTGGCGACGCGTGCGACCACGGAGAGGTAATCCGCCGTGTCCTTGTAACGGGTGATATCGCGCAGGCGGACGTTTTCGCGACGCACGTCATCCATCGATTTTAATTTAAGTTCGAGCGCCGCGTTGATGCGGGCGAGGTCTCGGCCGGCGGCGGCCATCTCCTCGTTGCTTCGGCTTTTTAGTTCCCAGAATTTAGCCAGATCGCGACCTTTGCCGGCCAGGTGCAGGGCGGGGGCCTGGAATTCGGAGAAGGCTTCGCGGTTGAAGCGTCGTACGGCGCTGGGTAGCAGAATCCAGATCGCTACGAAAATCGTGAGGGCGATGTAGGAAGCGCGGGCTCCTTGACGATTCTGGTCCATGGCGGGGAAGCCCGCTCGGCTTAGTCGCGGCTGCTCCAGCGGGAGGAGTTCGCCAGGATCTTGCCGGTTCCGTTGACCACGGCACAGAGGGGGTCTTCGGCCACGAAGACAGGGAGGCCGGTGGCTTCTGAGATGGCACGATCGATTTTGCGGATAAGTGCTCCGCCGCCGGCCAGCACAATGCCGCGGTCTACAAGGTCGGCGGAGAGTTCGGGCGGGATGCGCTCGAGGGAGCCTTTGACCGCCTCAATGATCTGATTGATGTTATCCGCCATGGCTTCGCGGACTTCCTGGGATGTCAGGTGCAGCTGGCGGGGCAGGCCGGTCACGTTGTCGCGACCTTTCACTTCGTAGGTCAGTTCCTGCTCGAGGGCGTACGCGGAGCCGATCTTAATCTTAATTTCTTCAGCAGTGCGTTCGCCGATGATCAGGTTGTAGGAGTTGCGGATATATTTGATGATCGAAGCATCAAATTCGTCCCCGCCGACGCGGATCGAGCGGGCGTGGACGATGCCGCCGAGCGAGAGGACCGCGACTTCGGTCGTGCCACCGCCAATGTCGACGATCATAGAGCCGGTGGGGTCTTCGACAGGCAGGCCGACGCCGATGGCGGAAGCCACGGGCTCGGGGATGAGAAGAACGTCATCGGCACCGGCGCGGTAGGCGGAATCCATGACGGCGCGCTTTTCGACGGCAGTGATGCCGTAGGGCACGGCGACGACTACGGTGAGATTGGTGAAGAGCGACTTGCGGGCGACTTTCCCGATGAAGTAGCGGAGCATGTGCTCGCTGATTTCAAAGTCGGCGATGACGCCGTCTTTCATGGGTCGAAGTGCCTGAATGTCCCCGGGGGTGCGGCCGAGCATCATGCGGGCTTCATTACCGACGGCGATGGGCTTGCGGGTGCTGGTGCGAATCGCCACCACGCTGGGCTCGCGCAGGACGACGCCGCGGTCCTTGAGGAACACGAGAGTGTTGGCCGTGCCAAGGTCGATGCCGATGGCTTGGGTGAATAGCCCAGGGAAACGCTTGAACATCAGGGTCGTTGGTTTCCTTTATGAACATCTTATTCACAGCATAGTCAAAAGGAAAGTGAGCCAGAACGACCCAGTGCTGATGTCATAAGATTCATTCAGACAGTGAGATAGGCGTGGTGCTGGTCGGCAATCTCGGGAGTTACCCACAGGCGGACTATTAAGCCATTAAATGGGCCTAGGCGTTCTTTCGCCGCACCGGGCTGGATTGGGTGCCGGCGGGGTCGTTTAAAGCACAGCGATCGGAAGTGGAGCAATGAACCAAAGATTACTTTTGTCAGTCTGGAGCATGGAACTTGCGAGGGGGGCGTGGGGTCGTAGTTAAACCTCACCCCAACCCATGACACCCCAACTAAATCGGCGTAGCTTTCTTCGTAACACCGGCATGGCGGCCGCCGCTTTCGCGGTGACCCGTCCCTGGCTCAATTCCACCGCCCGCACGGTTTCGCCGAACGCGAAGCTGAATGTCGCGGCGATTGGTTTTGGCGGCGTGGGGGGTAGTAATGTCCGCAACTCCGCGGATGAAAACATCATCGCGCTGTGCGATCTCGACCTGAAGCGCTGCGCCGGCACGATTAAGACTCAGCCCAAGGCTGCGCTCTACACGGACTTCCGTAAAATGCTCGATGAGCAGAAAGACATCGACGCCGTCATTATCGCCACCCCCGACCATTCGCACGCCTACATCGCGATGGAGTGCATGCGCCGCGGCAAGAACGTCTACGTGCAGAAGCCGATCGCCCACTCCGTGTTCGAGGCCCGCATTCTGACCGAGACCGCCCGTAAATACAAAGTTGTGACCCAGATGGGTAATCAGGGTCACTCTGGCGAAGGCATCCGCCTTGTCACCGAGTGGATCGCCGCCGGTCTCATCGGCAAGGTCCGCGAAGTGCACACCTGGACCAATCGTCCAATCTGGCCCCAGAGCCTCGAGATGGATCGTCCGACCGAGGAGCAGAAAGCCCCTGAAGGCATGGATTGGAATGCTTGGTGTGGTCCGGCGAAATTGCGTCCGTTCCACGCTGCCTATCACCCGGGCAAGTGGCGCGCTTGGTGCGATTTCGGCACCGGCTCGCTCGGCGACATGGGCTGCCACATTATCGATCCGGCCTTCCAGGCTCTCAACCTTCGCTACCCCGAAAGCGTCGAAGGCAATGTCTCCACCGTTTACGAGACCTTCGGTAAGAAGACGATCGGCAAGAACGAGTGCTACCCTCGTTCTTCCATCGTCCGGTTCAAATTCCCTGCCCGTGGCGAAATGCCTCCGGTGACCATGACGTGGTGGGACGGTGGTCTCATGCCTCAGCGCCCCGATGAACTCGAGGATGACATGCCTTTCGGCGATTCTAACGGCGGATGTTACTTCATCGGCGACAAGGGTAAGATCGTCTGCGGCTGCTATGGCGAAAAGCCCCGGCTCCTCAACGCCGACCTCCGTGAGGTCGCGAAGAAGATGGAGAAGACCATCCCGCGCATCCCGGGGAATTCCTCGGGTCACGAGAAGGATTGGATTCGCGCCTGTAAGGGTGGCGTCGCCGCGTCATCGAACTTCGATTACTCCGGCCCGCTTTCCGAAATGGTGCTGATGGGTAATCTGGCTTCGCGCTTCCCTGACCGCAAACTCCTCTGGGATGGTGAGAAGATGCAGGTCACGAACGACCAGGGCGCCAACGCCTACGTGCGTCGCGAATACCGCGCGGGCTTCGAACTCGGCGTCTAATTCGACGTTGCTAGCATTTACATGCTCCGGGGCGCAAACGCGGCCCGGGGCATGTTTTTTAGAACTTATAGCCCAGCAACAAGGAGAGGAGGAGCGCTCCGCCCAGCACGATGCGATACCAGGCGAAAGGGCCCATGCCGCGACGTGAGACAAAGCCGATCATCCACTTGACGGCAATGAAGGCGGTGAGGGCCGCGACGAGCAGCCCCAGTCCGGCCGGACCAGCCGGATAGACCTGCATCAAGGCGGGGCCGAGCGACCACATCTTGTAGACGGAAGCGGCGGTCAGCGTGATGAGACCGACGAGAAATGAGAACTCGGTTGCCGCGGGATTCGAGAGCCCGGCAAGGCGTCCGCCGAGGATCGTCGACAGTGATCGACTGGTGCCTGGGATAAGGGCCAAGCATTGGCAGAGGCCGACGGTCAGGGCCTGCCGCGGGTTGATTTGCGCCACCTCCTTCTCGCTGAACTTGACCTTGGGCAGCAGTTGTTCGGCGCCTAAGATGACCACGCCGCCCACCATCAGGGCGGCGGCGACGACTTCCACGGAGAAGAGATATGCGCCGATGGCTTCTTTAAAGAAGAGCCCGAGCAGTGCGGAGGGGAAGAACGCGATCAGGAGTGCGATCGAGAGGTGCAGGGCAGGGCGTTCAGCTCGCAGTAGTCCGAAGAGTACGCCACGGACGCGGCTAAAAAAGACCACCAGGACGGCGGCGATCGCCCCAACTTGGATGATGACGATGTAGTCATCGGCCACGCGCTCCTGGGTGACCGGCCGGCCTTTGCGGTCGGTGACGCCGCTCACAGTGATGTGTGCGTCATCGGGGACGTGCATCAGTCGGTCGCTGATGATCATGTGCCCGGTCGAACTTACGGGGAGGAATTCAGTCACGCCTTCGACGGTGCCGGTGATGAGGGCTCGGCCATAAGTGAAACCTGCGCGCGTCTCGGCCGGTGTTTCTGTCTGTTCCGTGGCAAAGGAGGTGCAGGCCGTGAGGAGCAGCAGGGCACAGACAAGTCGACGCATGAAGCAGGATTGTCCGAACGACAGGCTTTCGGCAAGCCTCCGCCGATTCCCCCTTGTCGCTTGCCCTTGGGTTGGCTTCTCTCTTTATGTGGGTATTCCCATGTCGGCCTCCAGTCTCATTCCGACCACCGAGCCGCGCTTCGCCGTTCCGGATGCCCGCGGTCGTTTCGGCCAGTTCGGGGGCATGTATGTCCCAGAGACGCTCATGACGCCGCTATTGGATCTCACGAAGGCCTACGATGAGGCTCGCCGCGATCCCTCCTTCCAGAAGGCCTTCACGGACATGCTGCGCGATTACGCCGGCCGACCGACCGGTCTTTATTTCGCGGAATCGCTCACCCAGCATGTCGGGGGCGCCCGCATCTACCTGAAACGCGAGGACATGCTCCATACCGGGGCTCATAAGATTAATAACGTCATCGGCCAGGCGCTGCTGGCCCGCCGCATGGGCAAGCAGCGGATCATCGCTGAGACCGGGGCCGGTCAGCACGGTACCGCCACGGCCGCGGTCTGCGCCCGTTTCGGGTTAAAGTGCGTGATTTACATGGGCGCGACGGACATGGAACGCCAAGCCCTCAACGTCTATCGCATGCGACTGATGGGCGCCGAGGTGCGGGGCGTCGAGGCGGGTCAGCGTACCTTGAAAGAGGCCGTCAACGAAGCCATGCGCGACTGGGTGACGAATGTCCGTGAGACGCATTACATCCTGGGAACCGCTTACGGCTCACACCCTTACCCGATGATGGTCCGAGATTTTCACCGCATCATTTCCATCGAATCTAAGCAGCAGATCCTCCGCGCGGAAGGTCGCTTGCCCGACAGCGTGGTGGCCTGTGTCGGCGGTGGCTCGAATGCCATTGGCGCCTTCTTCGAATATCTCGATGAGCCTAATGTCAGGCTCATCGGCGTGGAGGCGGGTGGTCGGGGGATTGCGAAGGGCGAACATGCCGCGCGTTTCGCGGGCGGTCGACTCGGTGTGCTGCAGGGATGCATGACCAATATTTTGATGGATGGCGAAGGTCAGATCGAGGGTACGCACTCAGTTTCCGCGGGTCTCGATTACGCCGCCGTCGGCCCGGAGCATGCTTACTACCGTGAGCGAGGACGCATTGATTTTGCCTACGCGACGGACACGGAATGTCTGGACGCCTTCCAGCTGCTCTCCCGGACGGAAGGTATCATCCCGGCCCTCGAATCAAGCCACGCCGTCGCCCATGGCTGCAAAGTCGCGGCGGCGGGAAAAAAGGACGACGTCGTCATGATCAACTTGTCTGGTCGCGGTGATAAGGATGTCTGGAGCGCGGCACGGGCCATGGGTACGGAAATCAAGCTCTGACATGGCGGCTTCATCGATGACGGGTTTCGGGCGGGCGGAATTGAACCTACCGAGCGTTCGACTATCGGTTGAAATTGCCTCGGTTAATCAGAAGAATCTGCAGGTTTCGGTCTTCGGACCGGAAGCGTGGCCGGCGCTTGAATCCGCCGCCTCGGGCTGGATCAGGGGTCGATTACAGCGGGGTAAGGTGACCGCACGCATCACGCAGGCGGCCGCCTCCGCTTCGTCCCGTCAATGGGATGCCGAGGCCGTCGCGGCTTCCGTGGACGAGCTTTCCAAAATCGCCCAGCGCGTGGGGGTGAAATTTTCTCCAGACACGGACTTGATTCATCGTCTGGCGGAATCGAGTCGCCGAACCTCGGTAGCCTTACCCGAGATGGCAGAGGTAGAATCTCAGATCAAGGCTGCCTTCGAGTCGGCCTTGTCCGGACTGGTCACCATGCGGGCGCAAGAGGGTGCTTCATTGTCGGCTGACCTTACGCAGCGTATTTCGCGAATCGGACAGATGGTGGAGGGGATGGCCTTGGCCGAGAAGGGTGCCTCGGGGCGGCACCGTGAGGCGCTGTTAAAGCGGCTGAAGGAGGCCGGTCTGGGTCTGGATGTCGGCGACGAACGTGTTCTCAAGGAGCTGGCCTTGTTCGCCGACCGTTCGGACATCACCGAGGAGGTTGTCCGTCTCAAAAGCCATTTCGCTCAGTTCATCGATGAGCTGAGCCAGGCAAATGGAGGCCGAAAACTTGATTTCCTCGTGCAGGAGCTCCTGCGAGAGGTTAATACAATCGGCAGCAAAGCGGCCGAAATCGCCACGACCAAGCTGGTTTTGGAGGCGAAAACCGAGATAGAGCGCATCCGGGAGCAGGTCCAAAACCTCGAGTAAGGTTTTTGGGGTGCGGTATTGCCACCGCCCCTTTCCCATGCCTTTGTCTATCAACGCTTACGCAACATCTATGTCCAACAACCTCACCAAGCGCGACATCGTCCTCAAGATTTTTACGGACAAGGGCTACCCGCAGAAGCATATCCGCGATTCCGTTCAGATGACCCTCGATGCCATCAGCGAGGCGCTTCTTTCTGGCCGCGATGTTGAGCTGCGTAACTTCGGCGTCTTCCAGGTGCAGGTCCGTAAAAGTCGCATCGGGCGCAATCCGAATCGCCCCGAGACGGATGTCGTGATTCCTAAGCGCGCCGTGATCAAGTTCAAGGCCGGCAAGGAATTGAAGGCCAAGCTGAAGTCGTACGACGTTGAGAAGCCCGCACAGTAATTCGCTTCGCGATGTCCGACATTAGAACGCTCCCCGGTTTCCGGGAGTTTTACCCTGAGGATCGTGCGATTCTGGGTCACGTCATGGATGTGTGGCGTCGGGCCTGCCGCCGATATGGTTTCCGGGAATGGGAATCCCCCGTGCTCGAGCCGTTGGAGCTGTTCACGGAGAAGTCGGGCGAGGAGATCGTCCGACAGCTTTTTAATTTCGAGGATAAGGGGGGCCGGAAGGTCAGCCTGCGTCCGGAAATGACTCCCTCCTTGGCGCGCATGGTCGGCGCCAAGGCGAATGGGATGCCTAAGCCGATCCGCTGGTTCGCGATTGGCGAAAACTACCGTTACGAAAAACCTCAGAAGGGCCGCCTTCGTGCCTTTTATCAGCTGAATGCCGATTTGCTCGGCGAGGCTGGTCCGGCCGCGGATGCTGAGATTATTGCGCTATGCGCGGATTGTCTGCTCGGTTTCGGTCTGACTCAGGCCGACTTCCGGATACGTATCTCTGACCGGACGCTTTGGTTCCGGTACCTGGGCAGCCTCGGTATTCCGGAGGCCCAGGCCACGGCAGTGCTGGGTGTAGTCGACAAACTCGAACGAGGCGCCCCTAAGGATTTGCTGGAGGCCATGACGGCCGCTTTGGTTGGCACATCCGTCGATCCGGTTCAGGCGCTCGAATCCGCCCGCTCTTTTGCCAATACCAAATCTTTGGCTGAATTGGAGAAGTTGGCCGCCGATGACGAAGCCATGACGCTCCGCATCGCCGAATGGAAGCAGTTGCTCGGCGCGCTCCAGTGCATGGGGTTTGCGGAATGCGTGGCCATTGACCTTACGATTGTCCGCGGTCTCGCCTATTACACGGGGTTCGTCTTCGAGGCTTTTGAGACGGGTGGCGAAGCCCGTGCCTTGGCCGGTGGCGGTCGTTATGACGCTCTGGTGAAGAAACTCGGCGGCCCGGATTTGCCTGCCGTCGGCTTCGGCATGGGGGATGTCACCCTCCGTGACTTGCTCGACCTGAAGAAACTTATTCCGGCTTACGCCGACGGCCCAGATTTTTACGTGATGATTCTCGGTGAGGATGCCCGCAATGCGGCCTTGGAGGATATTGCGAATCTTCGCCGGGCCGGTTTCCGTGTGGAATATAATCTCAAGGACGGAAAGTTCCCCAAACTCATCCAGTCGGCCGAGGTCGCGGGCGCGAAGTATGCGCTTATCTACGGCGGTGCCGAGGTTGCCAAGGGTGTCGCCAAGGTGCGCAGCCTGCAGGATCGCGCCGAGGCAGAGGTCCCGCGGAGTGATCTCGTACCGGCCTTGCGGGCCGTCCTGGAAGAAGGCATGCGCGCTATTCAACCCTGATTTGCGATGAGCGAGCAGACGCGCCAATACCGGGACATGGCGAAGACCGCCTCCTGGACCTTGGTTTCGCGAGTGCTCGGTTTGGTGCGAGACCAGGTGACAACGGCATTCTTCGGCGCCGGCCCGGTGGGCGCGGCTTTCCTTTTCGCCTTCCAGATTCCCAATTTATTCCGACGTTTACTGGGTGAAGGCGCGTTGACGGTCGCGGTGGTCCCGGTGCTGGCGGATAAGACCGCCAAAGAGGGGAAGGCCTCGGCTTTTGCTTTTCTCAATCATGTCGTGCGACGGGTCCTGCCTTGGATGATTGGTATCACCTTGATTTGCATGGGCGTCGCCTTGTCGTGGGCTTACCTGGCACCGGCAAATTCTTCGACCGCCCGGGCCGCTGAGCTGACCGCCTATTGCATGCCGTACATGCCGTTGATCTGTCTGGCGGCGCTGTTCACTTCCGCCGTCAATCTCAGCGGCCGTTTTGGTTTGGCGGAGTTCGCCTCCGCGATGCTCAACTTGTGCATGATCATCGCGCTTGGGTTCTTCGGTTGGGCCTTCGCCGGCGTTGACATGATGGCCCAGGCCCGCTGGCTCTGTGCAGGTGCCATCGTCGGGGGTGCTTTGCAGCTGATGATTCCGGTCTGGGGATTGCGTCAGGAAGGTTGGCGCCCGCGTCCGGTGGTAGCCGATGCCGCCGCATGGTCGGTTCTATGGATGGCCTTCATTCCCGCCGCCCTCGGCGCCGGTATCCAACAGGTTAATTTCCTTGTTTCGCGTTGCCTGGCCTTCGGCGTTTCGGATGCGGCGCTGACCTATTACTACATCGCGAACCGCATCGTTGAGCTCCCCATCGGTTTGTTTTCCGCTTCGATCGCCACGGTGATGTTCCCGGCTCTGGCCACTGCTTATGCCGCCAAGGATGATGCGGCCCTGGCGCGTAACTACGCCCGGGGAGTCCGGCTGGTGCTCGCCATAAATATCGCCGCGGCCGTCGGATTAATCGTTCTCTCCGGGCCGATCGTGCAGCTTCTTTTTGAATTCGGTCGTTTCACGGCGGATGATTGCGAAAGAACTCAGCTCATTCTGGTGCTGTTTGCGTTTGCGATGCCTTTCTATGCGTTGATCTCGCTCGCAACCCGGGCGTTGAACGTTTCGGGTAATACCAAGGCGACTTTCTGGGCGGCTGGTCATGCGTTTGGTGTCAATGTGGTCGCTTCCTTGATCGCAGTGATGATGGGGGCGGGTATCGTGGGTTTGGCCATTGCCAACGGACTTTCCACCGTCTGGCAATACATAGTCCTCCGACGGATGCTCCAACGCAGTGCGCCAGCGTTTCTGGGCGAGAGCCTGCTTGGGTCAGTCATGAAGGTGCTTGTCGGTTCGCTCGTGCTGGGTGCGGTTGCCTTTCAGGGGTATCATTACCTGAGCCAAGGTGCCTTGCCGTTCATGCCAAAGAAACTGGCTCTTTTTGCCGCCATGTTGATCGCAGCTGGACTGGCGGCATCGATTTATGCGTGGATTCTGTGCGCGTGGAATTATCCGGAGAAGGATTTGGTGATTACTTATCGTGACAAGATGCTGCGCCTTCTCCGACTACGACGATGATTCTTCCGGGGACATCGCGACCAGAATTCATCCGCGCTGAGACGCTGCCTGACTTGCTGAAGTCCACGGTTGACCGTCAACCTCAACATGTCGCGATTGAGGACGGCTCGGTTTCGTTAACTTATTTTCAGTTATGGTCCCGGGCCGAATTCATCGCCCGGGCCTTGGCGGCGCGTGGCTGCGGGCCGGGGGAGTGTCTGGGGTTGTGGATGCCCCGAGGTGCTGAGCTCATCGTCGGGCAGGTCGCCATCGCTCTTTCCGGCGCAGCCTGGCTGCCGTTTGATGCCGCAATTCCGCTTGATCGTCTGGCGACCTGCATGCGCGATGCCAAGGGTAGATACGTGCTGACCAACGCCGCGGGCGCCGAAGGCGTGAAAGCGAGAGGCCTGACGCCCTTGGTCTTAGCTGAGTTGGAGTTTGAGGAATCGACGGCACAGATTCGTCAGGCTGCTTCGAATGACATCGCCTACGTGATTTATACGTCGGGTTCGACCGGGGAGCCGAAGGGGATCGCCATTTCTCAGCGCAACGTCTGCCACTTTATCCGGAGTGAGAACGAAGTCATTAAGGTCAGGGAGATCGACCGAGTCTACCAAGGTTTCTCGGTGGCCTTTGACATGTCGCTGGAAGAAATCTGGATTTCATTCTTTGCTGGTGCCACGCTCTGGGTCGCTCCCGCTGACACGGTCGGCGATCCTGATGCCATCGCCCAGGTGCTTGCCGCCCAGCGGATCACAGTCATGCATGCTGTGCCGACGCTGGCGGCCTTGATCCCCGCCTTTCCGCCTGCGTTGCGTTTGTTGAATCTGGGCGGTGAGGCTTGCCCGGATGCTTTGGCGGCCAAATTGACCGGCAGGACGTTTGAAGTTTACAATACTTATGGGCCGACGGAAACCACCGTGACGGCGACCATCGCGCGTCTGCTACCAGGGAAGTCGGTTAACATTGGAATCCCGCTACCGAATTACGGCATGGGTGTCTGCGATGCCGAGCATCGACTTCTGCCTTCCGGGCAGACCGGTGAGCTGGTTGTCTTTGGACCGGGTGTCTCGAAGGGCTACGTGGGGCGTGCCGAACTGACGGCCGCACGTTTCGTGGTCATCGATGGACAGTCTGCCTATCTCACCGGGGATCTGGGTATCATCGAGGCCGACGGCGAGATCCGTTGTCTTGGCCGAGTGGATAATCAGATAAAATTGCGGGGCTTCCGGATCGAGCTCGATGAGATTTCTGCCGCCCTGGCAGACCAGCCGGGAGTAGGGACGGCAGCCGCGGTCGTCCGACCTGTCGCAGGCAACGATGAAATCGCGGCTTTCGTCGTACTCACCAGCGGTGGACCCGATGTGGAGGCATTGCGGCGTGCATTGACTGCGCGATTACCGACCTACATGGTGCCCGCGCACTTTGAATTCATCGCGGAGATGCCGCGTCTGAGTTCGGGCAAGATCGACCTCGGTGCCTTGCGTCGCCGGGAATTGACGATCCGTGCGGATGCTGGTTCTGAGTTGCCTCCGCCTGCGGATGCACATGAAGCGGCCCTTCGTATGGTGTTGTCGGAACTGCTGCCCGGACGCCGGCTATCGTCGGACGCCGATTTCTTCTCTGATCTCGGTGGGCACTCTTTGCTCGCGGCCCGACTCGTTTCCATTCTCCGGCGGAATCCGTGCTATGCGGGGATGGGCGTCCAGCATGTTTACCGTAACCGGCGTCTGGCGGCCATCGCCCAGGCCCTCCGCGATTTGGCAGCGGTTGGTGCGAGCAAGGCGACCGCTCCTCGGCACGAGTCGGCTCCGTTGGTGCGTCGCTTCCTTTGCGGATTGGCCCAGGCGCTCTGCCTTCCGTTCCTCATTCTTTTGCAGATGCTGCAGTGGCTCTCGCCATTTTTTGCCTATCATTGGCTCACCGGTGATGCCGAGGATAGTATCGCCTGGGCCATTGTGGTCGCCCTCGGGACTTATCTGGCTGCCTTGGCGCTGACTTTCCCGCTGGGTGTCCTGCTGCGACGTTTGCTGGTCGGCCGCTTGTCTCCGGGGAATTACCCTTTGTGGGGGGGCACGTATTTCCGTTGGTGGCTCGGCGTGCGCTTAAATGAAATCCCGGCTGTTCATCTTATTGCTGGTACGCCTTGGAAGGCCTGGCATTTCCGGATGCTCGGAGCTAAGGTGGGTCGTCATTGTACCATCAATGCTGTGACGGCCTCGGTGCCTGAGCTGCTCGAAATCGGTGAAGGCGTATGCCTGGGTACTTTCGTCAATATTGAGAATGCGAAAGTAGAGGGTGGGCGGCTCGTCATCGGCCGGGTGTGCATCGGTGATAATGCCGCCGTCGATTCCTACGCAGTTATCGAGGGAGACACCCGTATCGGTGATCGGGCGAGGCTCGGCGGCCAATCGGCCCTCGCCGAAGGGAGATGCATTCCTGATGGTGAAGTCTGGGCAGGCGCGCCAGCACGCAAGGTCGCGGAGAGCGTCTTCACGCCACCGCCGCCTCGACTTAGCAAGTTGATGGCCGGCTTACGTAATGGAGGTTTCATTTTAGGTGCCGCCGTCGTGGCCCTTCTTTTCTATGTACCGATTTTTCCGAGCTTCGTGGTGATCGACTCGGTGGATTTGCGCTGGTTGGATATCTTCGAAAATTTCGATGAATGGTGGAAAGCCTTCCCAGTTTTCTTCCTTTTGGCTCTGCCTGCCTCGGCCATCCTCCTGCTTATCACGGTGGGGCTGGCGGGCGTGCTGCGTCAGTGCCTGCCCCGCCAGCTCCCTGGCCGCTACTCCCTGGAAGGTCGCGCATACTTTTGGAAATGGCAGCTGTCGGCCGTGTTGGACGCTTCTCTGCAGATCTTGCACGGTCTTTATGCTTCGATTTACGTCGGCACGTGGTTGCGGCTGATGGGCACGAAGGTAGGCCGGGATGCGGAAGTTTCGACCGCGGAGGGTATTGTCCCGGAATTATTGGAGCTGGGTGATGAGTCCTTTATCGCCGACGGGGCGATGTTGGGCGATGAGGGCCAGCAGGATGGTTGGATGACACTGAATCATACGCGAATTGGGAGCCGTTCATTTGTCGGCAATGGCGCCTATGTTCCCGACGGGGCGGTTTTCCCCGACGATGTGTTGCTTGGCGTCCAATCAAGCGCCCCGGCGAATGATCTGCTAAAGCCTGGTCAGACCTGGATGGGGTCGCCACCGATGCTGCTGCCGGCGCGCGAGACCATCCAGGCTCAGGATCCTACGTTAACTTTCCGCCCGTCATGGGCCCGTCGTTGTGCCCGCGGATTTGTTGAAGGACTCCGCATCATTGTGCCTCTGGCTTTCGTTATCGCCGCTGGTTATGTGACCGTATTTGAGACCATGCCGTATCTTGAGGACGATGATGTCACCGGTTTTTTAATGACGCTGACCGCCGCCGGCATTCTTTATGCCGCGGTTTCTTTTGCCTTTGTCTGGACGGCCAAGTGGTTGCTCATCGGACGCTACCGTCCTCGGCTGGCGCCGATGTGGACGATGTTCGTCTGGGTAAGCGAGGCTGTCACGACGCTACATGAATCGTTGGCGGTGCCGGCGATCCTCAATCTTCTGCGAGGAACTCCGATGCTCCCTTGGGCCTTGCGCCTGCTTGGCGCTAAAATCGGCCGGGGCGTCTGGATGAACACCACGGACTTGACGGAGTTTGATTGCGTCACAATCGGCGACGAAGCCGAACTCAATGATCATAGCGGCCCGCAGACGCATTTGTTTGAGGATCGTGTCATGCGGATCGGTATGGTCGAGATCGGCGCACGCACGACCATCGGTGTCCGCAGCACCGTCCTTTATTCTTCTTCAGTCGGCGAAGGCGTTCATCTCGGTCCGTTGACCTTGGTCGCTAAGGGCGAGCAGATTCCCGCCGCCACCAGCTGGGAGGGAACCCCGTCGGCTCCGGCGGTGCGCCTAAGATGATTTCTGTTATTAATCATGATGAGGCGATGACGCGCGTGCGAGCACCTGCTGACAAGGTGTGGATTCTCCGGATTCCCGGGATTGGTCGCGACGCCACCGCTCGCAAACTGCTTCGCTTGGCGGTCTTAACGCTGGCCAAGGCCTGGCATGGCCCGGGGGTTGTTTTGAATGAGAACTCAAACCTGCCTGTGCTTGTCGGTGCGCCTTGGTCACTGTCCATCAGTTATGACGGTTTAGATGGCTGGGTGGCTTGGTCCGCGTCTGGGGCGATTGGTCTGGACGTCGAACCTATCCGGACTTTCCCAGATATGGCGGAAGTCTCCTGCCAATTCCTGTCCGCTGAAGATACATTCACATCTCCGCTTGAATCTCCGGAAGTCGCCTTCACACGAAAATGGACGACGTTGGAAGCACGCTATAAGTTGGAATGTTCAGGCGCATCTCGTCGTGCACGCGTCGATCATCTACGAGTGGGCAACTGCATGCTGACGGTCGCGCACTAAGTCAGACCTTGCGTTGCAATCTGGCTTTGCGGAGGTCTTCGGAGCGATAGCGACGCACAAGAGCCTGCAGGATAGCGAGGCTCTCAGGGTCCGCGAGGCCATCGATTCTGGAAGGACGGAAGTGGCGTTGAAAAGCTTCGAGGCCAAGTTTTAGTCCTGCGTCGCCTGCTTCGAGGTGGTAACCGTAGACGGTGAGAAGTTGGCGGATTTCGGCAGGGGGTAACGTTCTGGGTTTAGCCAGATTTGCTTTTACTTCCTCTGGTAACGGCCAGGCGCCGACGCCTAGCGAAGCGAGTTTCGGCCAGGGGAAGAGCGAGCCAGGGTCGACCTTGCGGCCCACGGCGATATCGGAATGTCCGACGACATTTTCCGGTCTGATGCCATATCGACGGATGATGTCGGAGCACAGCGTGAAAAGCATGTCAGCCTGCGCCGCGGAATATGAATGCACGTTTCCATCCAAGTTGATGATCTCGATCCCGATTGACCGTTGGTTCAGGCTGGTCGTATCTGCCCAGCCGCTTTTGCCGGCATGGAAGGCAGCTAGGGATTCGGGGACCATGCGGATAATCCGTGGGTTTGGTTCATCCGTCAGGACATAGTGGACTCCGACCTTATGGGCTCGGTCCTTGCCTTGGAGGATGTCTAAGGAAGAGGGCAGGGTTCCCGCGGTATAGTGGAGGACCAGGTGGGTGATCTTATCTTTGCGTGGTTCAGCACCTTGGGAGGTCGGTCCTTGGATAATATTTAGTCCAGTATAGACGGGAGTCTTCGAGGCGGCTGGGTTAATGGCAGCGGGCTTCGGAGCGGTGGCGCAACCGGTCAGAAAAAGTGCTAAAAACACCCAAACGTTTAAATGCCCATAATATGACCGATTCAATTGATTCATACCTAATGGTTCATAAAGGTAGGGTGAATGTTGATTGGTCCCAAGATAATACAGTTAACAGCCATTATGTTCATATATAATTAGATATTATCTAATTAGACATAATGTATATTGTGCGAAATACATGGGGTGGGTCGGCCAGGGGGTAAAAGCGTTATTGATTGGTCGATTGGATACGCTCATATCCAGTGGCTTAACCCCCTGAGTAACGACCCAATTTATGAAAGTTGCCCGCCACATCATCGAAGCCCGCCGCGAGGCAATTGCTAAGCTTCTGTCCAAAGTCGGATACGTCCCCGTTTTGGAAATCTGCAAACAGTTCAACGTCTCCGAGGCCACCGCCCGGCGCGATCTGACTGAATTAGAAAACCAGCGACGCATCACGCGTACTCATGGCGGCGCGCTTTCGGATTTCAACCGCAACTTCCCGCCGCTCGATGATCGTAAAATCGAAGATGCCGACGCTAAGCGACGTATCGGCAATATGGCTGCTTCGCGCGTCAAGGCTGGCATGACTGTTTATCTGGATTCCGGCTCCACGATTTTCTTCGCCGCCGAAGCCATCGCCGCCGCTGGTGTCCCTGACCTCCAGATTGTCACGACCTGCCTACCGACGGCCCAGCTGATTTCCTGTTTGCCTGGGGTCGAGGTCTATATCCCCGGCGGTCTTTTCCTGACACGCCATGCGATGGTCGCCGGCGATCGTACCCTTGAGGAAGTTGCTCGCTGGAATTTCGACGTCGCCCTCCTGGGTGCCGAAGGCATCGATGAGAACGGTCTGTGGAATTCCCAGCGCGACATCTCCCATCAACAGCGCGAAGTCATCCGTCGGTCAGATGAAATCCTTATCTGCATGAATAAGGTCAAACTCGGCCGCGGCGGACCCTGCGCGGTGACGCGTGACGTGAGTTCCTTATTCTTGGTCACGGATGCCGATGCGGCCGCCGTGCAGAAGGCCAAAGTTAAGCTGCCGGCCGAACGCGTGCTGACGGCCGTTTAATCCCCGATCTGTTTCCGTGAAAAACCGAACCGTCTATCTGGTGGCGAACGGCGACCTGCGCGCCTCCGCCAACCAAAAGTGTGAAACCGAGCAATTGGCGATGGAGGCACTGCTCGCCAAGGCTTTGTGTCTTGAAGGTTGGCAGGTGAAGCGCGCCCACGGCTACCGACCTGAGATTGGCCACAGTTTCATTGATTCCCAGAAGTATGGCATGGAGGTGTTTCGAGGTATTCCCTCCGACGCCCCGTTGATTGTCGCCGAAGCGGTCTGGCAATATTCTCATCACGTCCTGCCCGGCCTGCTCTCGCATCGTGGGCCAATTCTTACCGTGGCTAACTGGTCCGGCACTTGGCCTGGCTTGGTGGGTATGCTGAACCTCAATGGCTCCTTGCTCAAGGCCGGGGTGAAATTCTCGACCCTGTGGAGCGAGGATTTCACGGATGCTAAATTCCTTCAAGGGCTGCGATCCTGGCTGAAGGCGGGCATCGTCCGCCACCCTACCCCGCATGTGCGCAAGCTCGGCAGGGCCTCGGGCCAGGATGCTGTGTTGGGCCGGCGTTTCGCCCAGGCATTCCGCCGTCGTCAGGCGATCATGGGTGTCTTCGACGAAGGATGTATGGGGATGTATAACGCCATTATTCCCGACGAGATTCTCCATCAGACCGGCGTCTTTAAGGAACGGATGAGTCAGTCCAGTCTCTATGCTGCAATGTTGACGGTGAAGGATGCTGAAGCTTCCGCCGCCTTGCGTTGGTTGCAGCGCAAGGGGCTTGTTTTTGACTGGGGTAAGAATGAAAAGACGGAACTCACCCGCCGCCAGACCCTCACGCAGCTAAAGATGTATATCGCCGCCGTCCGACTCGCCGATGAATTCGGCTGCGCCACGATTGGCATCCAATATCAGCAAGGCTTGAAGGATCTCGCCCCTGCTTCGGACTTGGTCGAGGGACTGCTCAACAATCGCGAGCGCCCGCCGGTCTTCCGGGCGAAGACTCGCCAGGAGCTTTTCAAAGGGGAAGCCCTGCCCCATTTTAATGAAGTCGATGAGTGCGCCGGCCTGGATGGTCTCATTACCTATCACCTTTGGAAGGAACTCGGGTTCGATCCTGAAAACACGCTCCATGACTTACGCTGGGGCCGTCAATATAAGGGTAAATCGGGGAGCCGCTTGATCGATGAGTATGTCTGGGTCTTCCTGATTTCAGGCGCAGCTCCGGCCAAGCATTTTATTGGCGGCTACAAAGGCGCCCGTTCCGAGCGTCAGCCTTCGATGTATTTCCGTCTCGGCGGCGGGACCCTGAAGGGAATCTCTAAGCCAGGTTGGATCGTGTGGTCGCGGGTCTTCGTCCAGGGTGGTAAGTTGCATGCGGACCTCGGGCTCGGCGAAGTCGTCGAACTTCCAAAGGCCGAAACCGAAGAGCGCTGGAAGCTCACAACTTCGCAGTGGCCTATCATGCATGTCGTCCTGCCTGGGATCTCGCGTGACGAGATGATGGCCCGCCATCCCTCCAACCACATTCAGGTCGTGTATGCCCCTACGCAAGCCGCAGCGCGTCGAGGTTTAGCCGCCAAGGCAGCCGCGTTCGCCGAACTCGGCCTTAATGTTTCTCTCTGCGGAAAAGACTAAGCATGTCCGTCGAATCCATCCAAGGTCTGCTTGAACTCTCCCATCAACTGGGCGGCGACCGTCTGCGCATGGCCATTCTGGGTGAAGGTAATACCTCCGTGCGGCTCGATGCGGACACCTTCGCGGTCAAGGCCTCAGGGTCTAATCTTGCCGCCCTCCGTCCAGGCGACGTGACGCAATGTCGTTTTGATAAGTTGCTTCCGCTGATTGAAGCCCAGGGGGCGACTGACGCACAGGTCGACGCCGCGCTTTTTTCCGCCCGCGTGGATGCTCAGGCGAAGAAGCCATCGATCGAGGCTTTATTTCATGCCTATCTATTGACCCTGCCAGGCGTGAATTGCGTGGGGCATGTCCATGCAATCGCCGTGAACAAGATTTTATGTTCCCCCCGGGCCCGTGATTTTGCCGAGAGGCGAGCCTGCCCTGATGAAATCGTCATGTGCGGAGTCGAATCCGTTTTCGTGCCTTACGCTGATCCGGGTCTGGGCCTTTCTCAGAGCATCCGCCGGGAGGTCTTGGCATTCGTGCAGCGGACCGGCCGGGACCCCAAGATCATCCTCCTCCAAAATCATGGGATCATTGCCGTGGGGCCTTCGCCGAAAGCGGTCCTTGGCTCCCTGTTGATGGCAGAAAAAGCCGCGGAAATTTTTATCGGTGCCGCCGCTTTGGACGGACCGGTCTTCCTCACCTCGGAGCAATGCGCACGCATCGCCGGCCGCCCTGATGAGCATTATCGGCAGAAAATGCTCGGTTTGTGAAGTCCGCCCCCTCCCCTCTCGCCCCTATGTCCAATTATCTAGCCATCGACCTCGGAGCTGAATCCGGCCGCGTCATCCTCGGCACCCTCAAAGCCGGCAAATTCAGTATGAAGGAAATCCACCGCTTTTCTAACGGTGCCATCACTGCCAACGGGACCTTGCGCTGGGATATCATCCGCATCTTTCGGGAAATCCGCATCGGTCTGGCCAAGGGTGCCAAGACCGGACCGATCAAGTCCGTCGCCTGTGATTCCTGGGGCGTCGATTATGTTCTGCTGAAAGGTGATGGTCCGCTGTTATCCCTTCCTTTTACCTACCGCGACGAACGCAGCTTCAAGTCCTATGAACTGGCGATGCGTCGCTTCTCGCAGCGGGAGATTTTTGAAGGTACCGGAATCGCCTCGATTTCCATCAACACGCTCTACCAGTTATTTGATGATGCGTTGCATCGTCCCAAGATGTTGAAGTTCGCCGACAAGTTCCTTCTCATCGGCGATTACATCACCTGGCTGCTGACCGGCAAGGCACGCGCCGAAGAGACTTTGATTTCCGGCAGCCAATGCTGGGATACGCGCAAGCGAGCCTGGGCTTTGCCTGTTCTGAAGAAACTCGGCATCCCGAAACATATCCTGCCGAAGCCAGTGGCGCCGGGCGTCAAACTCGGCAAGATGCTTCCCTACCTCGCGGAGGAAACCGGTTTGAGAAAGACGGAGGTCGTGACGACCTGTGCGCACGATACCGCGGCTGCGGTGGCCGCGGTGCCCGCCACGAAGGGGGATGACTGGGCCTATCTTTCTTCCGGCACCTGGTCGCTGCTCGGCGTCGAACTCGATCGCCCGCTGGTCAATGAGACCGTGCGCAAGGCGAAGTATACGAACGAAGTCGGTTTTGGAGGGACCTCGCGCTTCCTCAAAAATCTCGTCGGCCTCTGGGTACTCCAGGAATGCCGTCGCGAATGGATGGAGAAAGGCGAAGTGTCCGATTACGGTGAAATCGTGAAACTCGCCCTCAAGGCTCCTTCTTTGCGTTCCTTTATTCGCCCGGATGACGTTCGGTTCGCTAAACGCGGTGATATGGTCGCCAAGGTCCAGGCCTTCTGTCGCGAGACAAAGCAGCCTATCCCGAAGTCGCACGGCGAGGTCGCCCGTTGTGTCCTCGAGTCGCTGGCCCTGCTTTACCGCGTCGAGATGGATGGCATCGAGAAGCTCACGGGGCGCAAATTGAAGCGCCTTCATATCGTCGGCGGCGGTTGCCGTAACGCCCTGCTTAATCAGGCCACCGCTGACGCTACCGGGCGCACCGTCATCGCCGGACCCGTCGAGGCCACCGCCGCGGGTAATATTCTCGTCCAGGCCATCGCGATGAAAGAGGTCAAGAATCTCGATGCTTTACGTAAAATTGTCCGAAATTCCTTTGAAGTCGTGACGTACGAGCCCCGGACGACGGTTGCATGGGCGGCCGCCTCGGCGAAGTTTAATGGTTTAAAGAAGTCATAACCCCCCTTACTCCCTCCCCTCCTTTCCACGTAACCACCATGTCATCCTATAAGTACGTCTCTAACCTCTGGAACGATGCCGAAGCCGCGAAGCTCGATCCGGTCGGCCGCCTTGTCTACCGCTCCAACAAGCTCGGGGCCGACCAGCGCATCACCAACACTGGCGGCGGAAACACCTCTTCCAAGATCGTCGAGAAGGATCCTCTGACCGGCCTCGATACGCCGGTCCTCTGGGTCAAGGGCTCGGGCGGCGACCTCCGCACCAGCAATCGCGAGAACTTCTCCTCCCTTTATCAGGATAAGTTGGTCGGCCTCCAGCAGTCTTACGCCTCTCGCGCCGACAAGGGTCTGAAATCCCAGGCGGAAGATGACATGGTCGGGATGTATAACCACACGACTTTCAACCTGAACCCACGTGCTTCGTCGATCGACACCCCGTTGCACAGCTTCCTCCCTGGGAAGCATGTCGACCACATGCATCCAAACGCGATCATCTCGATCGCCGCATCAAAGAATTGCGAAGCACTTACCCAGCAGATTTTCGCGGGCAAAATGGCTTATGTTCCTTGGATGCGCCCAGGTTTCGAACTCGGTCTGGCGATGCAGGATATCTCCCGCAAGCAGCCCGACATCAAGGCCATCATGATGGGCCAGCACGGCTTCATCTCGTGGGACAACGACGACAAGGCCTGTTACGACCTCACGCTTGCGATGATCGAGCAGGCTTCGGCCTATATCGACGCCAAGTATCAGGCCAAGGGCGGCGATGCCAAGGTCTTCGGCGGCGCTCTTTACCAGACGCTCGATACCGAGCCGCGACACGCCGCTTTTGCCGCGATCCTACCGTGGTTGCGCGGTCAAGTTTCCAAGGAGAAGCGTTTCGTGGGCACCATCCAGGATGATGAAAAAATCCTCCGCTTCGTGAACTCCAAGGACGCTCCTCGTCTGGCCGAACTCGGCACTTCCTGTCCCGACCATTTCCTGCGCACGAAGATCAAGCCTCTCTACGTGAACTGGAATCCGCAGACGGAAGACGCCGCCGCCCTGAAGACCAAGCTGGCCGCGGGTCTCGAGCAGTACCGCAAGGACTACGCTTCTTATTACAGCGCCTGCAAGCGCGCCAATTCTCCCGCGATGCGCGACCCGAATCCGACGGTCGTGTTGATCCCGGGACTAGGCATGGTCGCCTGGGGGAAGGATAAGTCCGAATCCCGTGTCACCGCCGAATTCTACAATTGTGCCGTCGAGGTCATGCGCGGCGCCGAGGCCATTGATCAGTACATCGCCCTGCCCCAGCAGGAGGCGTTTGATATTGAATATTGGCTCCTCGAAGAGGCCAAATTGAAGCGCATGCCGGCGGAAAAGGAACTCGCCCGCCAGGTGATCATCGTCGTCGGGGCCGGCTCCGGCATCGGCAAGGAAACCGCCCACCGGCTGGTCAAGGAAGGCGCCCACATCGTGTGCGTCGACAAGAACGTCGAAGCTGCCCAGGCCACGGCCAAGGAAATCACCGACAAGTTCGGCGCCGGCATCGGTGTCGCTGGCACGGGTCTTTCTAATTGCGGCCCTGCCATCGGCCTTTCCGGTGACATCATGGATCGTAATTCGATTCGCAAGATGCTCGACCAGGTTGCCCTTGCTTACGGAGGTTTTGATTCCATCTGCGTCACCGCCGGCATCTTCGTGTCCCCGGATACCACGGGACACATCCCCGACGACAAGTGGGCTCTCACCTTTGCCCTTAATGTCACCGGAAGTTACCTGGTCGCCGACGAAGCGTTCAAAACCTGGAAGGAGCAGGGTCTGCGCGGTAATCTCGTTTTGACCACCAGCGCCAACGCTGCCGTTGCCAAGAAGGGTTCGGTCGCCTACGACACCTCCAAGGCTGCGGCCAACCACCTCGTTCGCGAGATGGCCATGGAGCTCTCCCCTCTCATCCGCGTCAACGGTGTGGCGCCGGCCACGGTTGTCCAGGGCTCCGCGATGTTCCCTCGCGACCGAGTGATTGCCTCGCTTGCTAAGTACAACATTCCTTACACCGATGATGAGGCAACGGACTCGCTCACGACGAAGCTTTCCCGCTTCTACGCTGATCGCACCCTGACCAAAAACCCCATCACCCCTGCCGACCAGGCTGAAGCCTACTTCCTTCTCGTGACCAATCGCCTCAGTAAGACGACCGGACAGGTCATCACGGTCGACGGCGGCCTGCACGAAGCGTTCCTGCGCTAACCCTGTGCGCGTTTCTCTCTTCATCCCTTGCTTCGTTGATCAGCTGACCCCCAAGGTCGGACTGGCCACGGCCAAGGTATTGAAGCGGCTCGGGCATCAGGTGGAATTCCGCACCGCGCAGACCTGCTGCGGTCAGCCTTCGTTTAATTCCGGACAATGGGACGTGGCCCGCGAGGCGGCTGTCCGGGCGCTTGAGGTTTTCCGTGGTACCGAAGTCGTCGTGGGTCCTTCAGGTTCGTGTGTCGCGATGATGCGTAATTTCTATCCTGAATTGCTGAAAGGTACGCCCTACGCTGCGGAAGCAGATGATCTGGCGGCCCGTACGTTTGAGTTTTCAGAATTCTTGGTCAAGAAACTCGGCGTCACCGATGTCGGGGCTAAGTTCGCGAAGAAAGTGACTTACCACGATGGTTGCCATGCGCTCCGTGAACTCCGTCTGAAGGAGGAGCCGCGTCAGCTCCTTCGCGCGGTTAAAGGACTTGAGCTCATCGAGACCGAAGAAGCGGAGACTTGCTGCGGCTTTGGCGGCTTATTTTCCGCCAAGTTCCCCATGATCTCGACTGCCATGGTCCAGGTCAAAGGCGGCGCTCTGGCCCGGACGGGCGCCGATTTCGTCGTTTCGTCTGACCCTTCCTGCCTGCTGCAGATCGGCGGCTGGCTGTCGCGTGAAGGTAAGCCGATTCTTCCTCTGCATATCGCCGAAGTCTTGGCCAACGACGCCTAGTCATGTCCGACTCCAAAGGTATCTTTCTGAAGGACGCGACGGTAAACGCCGCGGACGGAGATCAGCGTGCCTTCATCCGCAAGGCCCTGGGTGGTTATTACACCAATCGCGACCTGCAGAAGGCCCGTTACCGCGACTGGGAGCGCGCCCGCGACGCGGCCTCGATGGCCAAGTGGAGCGCAGTCAACGATCTTGCGAATGTCCTGGAGAAATTCGTCGCCAACTTCGAACGCAACGGCGGGGTGGTCCATTGGGCGCGTGATGCGGCCGAAGCACGCGCCATCATCCTGAAGATTGCTGAGGACGCCAAGGCCAAGGCTATCGTCAAATCCAAGTGCATGACCTCTGAGGAGATTCACCTCAACGATGCCTTGGAGAAAGCCGGTTACGGCGTCGTTGAAAGCGACCTGGGTGAGTTCATCCAGCAGCTGCGCGGCGAAGCCCCCTATCATTTCGTCTTCCCGTGCATGCACGTGAAGCGTGAGGCCATTAGCGAACTTTTCACCAAGCATCTCGGCACCGCCCCGACGGACAGTCCCGAGGAATTGACGATGATCGCGCGCCGGCATCTGCGCCAGTTGTACATTGACGCCGATATCGGCATCACGGGGGCGAACTTCCTGGTCGCGGAGACCGGCCAGATTTCCATCACGGAAAACGAGGGCAACGCCCGCCTTACCGCCGCCCTGCCCCGCATTCATATCGCCCTGTCGGGCATCGAGAAGGTCGTGAACCATCTCGACGATCTTTCGGTTCTGCTCCCGATGCTGGCCACCGCGGGCGCCGGCCAGCCGATGACTTGTTACAATACCCTTTATTCGGGTCCGCGTAAGCCTGGGGAGTGCGATGGCCCCGAACAGTTCCACATCGTCCTGCTGGATAACGCACGTACGCGCCTGCTCGCGGATCCTGAGCAGCGGGACGCGCTTCACTGTATCCGTTGCGGTGCCTGTCTCAACGTCTGCCCGATTTTCAAAAACATCGGCGGCTTGGCTTATGGCACGACCTACCAAGGGCCGATCGGCTCGGTGATCACGCCTCATCTACGCGGCCTCAAGCAGTGGAATCATCTCTCAGGCGCTTCTTCGCTCTGTGGCGCCTGCACGGACGCCTGTCCGGTGCGTATCGATCTGCACCATCACCTTCTGCATAACCGTCGCAACGCTGCCAAGGAATCGCCGACACTCTTTGACCGTGTTTTTCACAACGGTTTTAATTTCGTGATTAAACGTCCATGGCTCTTTGCGACCGGCGGGCGTCTTTTCCGGGCGACCTTGCCTTTGTTGCAGAAACTTCCGCTGCCCTACATGTCGGCCTGGATGAAGACCCGCGACCTGCCCAAAGCCCCCGCTAAATCCTTCCGCGATGAATGGAAGAACCACGAAAATGTCTGACGCCCGCACTGATATTTTCGCCCGCATCCGCGAGGCTCTCAAGGTCAAGGCGCCGCGCCCGCATCTCAAGGCTGAGACCTCCTCACCCAAGACTTCCGTCGCCGCCAAGCCTTGGCTTCCTGATGGTGGTGAGACGATCGAAGCGAGCCTGCAGATCCTCTCGGAGCAGCTGGCCAAGCTCAAGGCCGTCTTGATTCGTGTGCCGGATCATGCCGCGGCAGCCCGCGCACTTGCTGAGTTGGCGACACAGAAATCCTGGAAGAAAGTCGCCTTCCACGGTCATCCGATGATTCAACCGCTGGTCGCTGCCCTGCCTTGTGAAGTTTGGGAGGCTGACAAGAGTTTCGACAAGCAACGCCTGGAAGGTTGCGATGCCGGTTTGACGACCTGCGAATCGATCGTCGCCCAGCTGGGCTCCATCCTCGTTTCGAGCCAGAGTTCGGGTGGCCGCGCACTCTCCGTTCTTCCGCATGCCCACGTGGTCATCGCAGAGGTCGCACAGGTCGTTCCCGATCTCGGGGCTTCACTCGCCCTCGCTAAATCACGGCACGGCGAGAGCATGCCGAGCATGCTTTCCTATATCACCGGTCCGAGCCGGACGGGTGATATCGAACGTATTCTGGTCCTGGGCGCTCACGGCCCCAAGGAACTCTTCCTCATTTTGGTGGGTTAACCTCAGCCCATGCGCCGCGCCCGCCTCCAGTTACTATCCGCACTCTTGGCGGTTGTGCTGCAGGGTGCAGAAGTGACGCCCGAAAAATGGTCGGGCACTCTAAATGTGCCCGACCCGGTTGCATGTACGGTCGATGAATTCGGGAACGTCTACGCCACCTCCACGAGTCGCCGTAAGGCCGGCGATGTCGATATCCGCGAGCATCCCCTGTGGATACCTTACGACGTGGCGCTGACTTCCCCGGAAGATAAGCTAGCCTTTTTTCAGCGTGAATTGGCTCCAGGGAGGATGCGTTCGCCCAAGGGAGGCATCAAGGATTTCAATGGCGATGGCGTCATTGATTGGAAGGACTTGGCGTTCAATAAAGAGAAAGTTTACAAATTATCCGACACTAAAGGAGCGGGCATCGCTGATAAGCTTACCGTTTTCGCGGATGGTTTCAACCTGCCCAACGCCGGCATCGCGGCCGGGATCCTCTATTTTGACGGCTGGGTTTATGTGACCGCCCTGCCGAACCTCTATCGACTGAAAGATGTGGACGGCGACGGGGTCGCGGACATTCAGGAAATCGTCGCCAGCGGCTTCGGTTGTCACATCGCCTACGCCGGTCATGACATGCACGGCCTTCGGCTCGGGCCCGACGGGCGCATCTACTGGACGATCGGCGACAAGGGTCTGAATGTCGTCAGCAAGGAAGGTAAGCGTTTCTATTATCCTCATCGCGGCGCCGTCCTGCGATGCGAGCCGGATGGCCGGAATTTCGAGGTTTTTGCGCACGGTGTCCGGAATATCCAGGAAATCGCCTTTGATGATTTCGGAGACGTGATCGGCGTGGATAATGACGCGGATCAGCCTAGGGAGCGCGAACGGCTGGTCTATCTTCTGGAAGGTTCGGACTCTGGCTGGCGCTGCCAGCATCAGTACATGAAACTGGAGAGCCGCTGGATGAAGGAGAACATGTGGATGCCTGCCGGCCAGCCCGACCAGCCCCTATTCATTACCCCTCCCATCGCCAATTATTCCGACGGCCCTTGCGGTTTTCTCCATGAGCCTGGCCATGCCTTAGACGGGACCTTGCGACATCACTTCCTCCTGAATCAGTTCCCCAAGGGCAAGATGGATGCCTTTACGCTCGAGCCGGAGAGGGATACCTTCAAGATGGCCGGATTGCGGACGGTAAACAGCGACAAGATGTTCATCGGGATGTCGTGGGGCACGGATGGCCGGGCTTACTTCGTTGATTGGATGGGCGGTTATCCCCTTAAGCAAAAAGGCGCCGTGTGGCGGATGGACGTGGCGCCACATATCGATCCGACGTCGGAACAGTTTCTTTCCAAGCCATTTAGTGTTTCTTTCCCGAAAGAAGAGCTGCTCGGCTTACTAGGGCATCGTGATCAGCGTGTCCGCGTCCACGCTTCGATTCGACTGGATCGCATGGCGGCCTGGGATGATATGTTGAACTTAGCGCTGAACCAGCAGGCCGTGCCGTTGCAAAGGATACATGCCATCTGGGGCTGCGGCATGGGTTTGCGCCACGACGCGGCCGTCGGTCTGGCCGAAAGAATGGCACCCTTACTTGATGATAATGATATGGAGATCCGGGTGCAGGCGTTGAAGGTTTTGAGTGAGACCAAGCTTAGCCGCGCCCAGACAACTCGGATTGTCGCCCAGCTGGGGCAGTCTCACGTCAGGGTACGCACGCAAGCTGGCATCACATTGGGTCGGCTCGCAGTTCCGGTTCCTGCGGCAATGTTTCTGCAGAATCCTTCCGCAGACTTAGCCATGCCATGGTTGCGCCACGGCCTGGTGTCAGGCCTCGCCGGCACCCAGTCTTCCGAGGACTTGCTGGCTATGGCTGCGAGTTCTGATGAGGCTGTCGCGACCTTTGCCGCGCTGGCCCTGGCCCGACAGAAATCTCCGTTGCTCGCAAAATTACTCACGCATTCCTGCCAGGCCGTCGTGAACGAAGCGGCCCGTGCCATCCATGACGATGAAGGGATTCCGGCGGCGTCATCCGCCCTTGCGTCGGCCTGGACTCCGGCTCTTCCGTTTCAAGCCGCCCGTCGCGCCCTCAACGCTAACCTGCGTGAAGGCACGGTCGCCGCCGCCGAACGGCTGGTCCACAGTTATTTCCAGATGGCTGATGATGATGTACTGCGTCCGGTCGCGTTGCGCCACCTGGTGAATTTCGATGTTCCTCCCGACCTTGACCTCGTGGATGGGACGGCCAAACGATACGCTCCGCGTGATAAGGCTGCTTTGGCCGAGATGCTGCACGCTCACCAGGCGGAGTTTCTTAAAATCCAAAAGCCCGAAGAGCGGGCCTTAGCCTTAGAGCTCATGGTAAAATATGAATTAGAGGTCCCCTTTGATGTCCTGCTGGCCTTAGCCCAGAACCTGAAAGCAAGCCCGTCCGTGCGCTTGCAGACCCTTCGTCTGCTTGGGGCTAAGAAGGTCGAGCCTGATGCCATCCTGCAAACCCTGCAAAAAGCCGCGGGTGAAGGTAATCCCTCCGAAGTGCGCATTGAGGCGATGCATCAGTTGTTCGCCCGTGATCTCGCCATCGCCCTGCGTCTTGCGGGCGATATCATTGATTCAAAATCCGCCAAGATTCCGGAAAAGCAGGCCGTGATCGCGCTGCTTCGGGCCAGTCAGCATCCCGCTTCGGTGAAGATGATCTTGGTGCTCCTCGATCGGCTGAACAATCGGAAGCTCGACGCGGGCCTGAAACTTGAGGTCTATCAATTGGCGAACGATTCCGCCCAGGCTGCGGTGAAGGAAGGCCTACAGAAGTATCTTGCGGGAGCGAGCAAGTCCGGTATGCGCATGGCTTCACCTGATCTTCCGTACGAACTCCTGCTGGAGGGTGGTGACGCGCTGCGCGGTCGCGAAATTATCACCGGGAATCTGGCAGCCAACTGCATTGCCTGCCATCGTGTTGATTCGGATGAGGGCAGCGAGGTCGGCCCCCTGCTTCGCGCCGTCGGCTTCCTCCGCACCAAGGCCGAGCTCGCCGAATCCTTGGTCGAACCTTCCGCCGTCATCGTACCTGGTTTTGGCCTGGAGACGCTGACGTTGAAGGATGGTACGTTCTTAAGCGGCAACGTCACTAAAGAGGACGCCAAATCGCTGGACCTGCGTCTGCCTGACGGCAAGATCATGAAACTCAAGACTGCCCAGGTATCCGCGCGCACGAAGCCTCTTTCCATCATGCCGCCGATGTTAGGCATACTTACTCCCGCCGAAATCCGGGATGTGGTGGCTTACCTATCGACGTTGAAGCCCAAGGCGCCGAAGTCGAAGGATGCCAAGCCCAAGGAACTAAAACCGAAGAAGTAAGCTACGGTGGAATGAAGGGTTGAGTCGGCAGTTTATAATGATGATATGACGACATGCTGCTCCGTGCCCTGTGGCTGCTTGCTCCGATCCTCGCCTATCCGCAGGCGTCCTTGGTGCAGGATTGGCAGAAGCAATATGACGCCTGGTATTGGCCTGCTCAGTTGTCCCGGCCGGAGAATGTGCGTTGGTCTGATTCAGGTCGGCTGTTGGTCTACTCGTGGCGTGAGAAGTCAGGGCTGGCCTGGAAACTGGTGGACTGTTCGTCAGGACAAGTCCGGCCGGCCTTCGATCACGAGAAAGTCGCCGCGGCATTATCTGAGCTCACGAAGGCTAACATCACTCCGAAGAAGTGGCCGTTCACCCGTGTGATCGCCTCGGATGACGGGCGCGTCCGTCTCGAATCCGATAGCGCAGCCTGGGTCGTCGAAGCTAGCCAACGCGTCACTTCTGCGCAACCAGGCAAGAAGACTGACCCGGCTGTAGCCGAGAAGACGGGCAAAGGTCCCGGCGAGTCGCACCGGCTCTCTTTCTCACGTCTGCGTGCCGAATCGCCTACCCGTGAGCACAAGGTGGAACTCCGCGGTGGCAACGTGGTCCTGATTGACCTTAAAAAATCCAGCACCGAGACCCAGCTCACCCGGGATGGCGTCGACGGCAAGGATGGATGGGTCGGTCCCGTCAGCTGGTCGCCTGACGGACGGCATTTCGCACTTTGGCGCGAACGCACGGTGCCCGTGCGCCAATACCTCGTGACGGACTCTGTGAAGCAGACCAAGAAGGCGATGTCTTACGACAAGCCAGGGGATGACCGTACGGAGCGCATTCCTTGGGTCTTTTCGGTCGATGGTAAGATCGCCGCCCGCCCGACGCTGGACGTCCTTCCGCTGTCGCATACGACCGATCGACTCGATTGGTCCGCGGACTCCAAGCGGCTGCTTTCCGAATTCATCAAGCGTGGCTTCACCGGACATGGCATTATCGAATTCGACGTCGAGCGCCGGAGCTGGCGTCGGCTCCTTGTCGAAGAGGACCCCAAGTTTGTCTACTCCTTTGCGACCCGCTTCCGTTATGATCTCAACGAGGGTCGCACGCTCTGGCTCTCGGAACGAAGCGGCTGGCTCCATCTGTATATGGTGAATCTCATAGATGGAAAAACCATGGATGCCGTCACTTCGGGGACATGGGTGATGAAAGAAGTCATCAAGGTGGACGAGAAAGCGGGCGCCGTCACCTTCATCGCGCTTGGACGCAATGCGGGTGAGAATCCTTATCATCAGCACTTTTGTAAAGTAGTCTCCGGGCATGCTGTGGTCGACCTCACTCCTTCCGATGGCAACCACGAAGCGACCTTCTCGCCTGATCGACGTACCTTGATTGACGCCGCGTCCCGCATCGACCAAGCGCCCTCCTATGTGCTGCGCAGTGGTGTCGACGGTCGCGCCATCGCCGCCCTGGGCGCGGGCGATCTTACGCCGCTGAAAACAGCGGGCTGGACGCCCGCAATGCCCTTCGTCGCCAAGGATCGCGACGGCAAGACCGACATCTGGGGTGTCGTCACTCGCCCTTATCCCTTCGATCCCAAGAAGAAGTATCCCGTCATCGAAAACATCTATGCCGGGCCTCACGGCTCCTTCGCCCCGCATGCCTTCAACTGGTGGAATCGCAACCACCGCGAGCTGTCCATGCTCGGCTTCTATGTCGTCCAGATGGACGGACGCGGCACCAGCAACCGCGGCAAGGAGTTCCATCAGGTCAGTTGGCGCAATCTCAAGGACGGGGGTTTTGAAGATCGCATCGCCTGGATGAAGGCTCTCGCCAAGGTCGAGCCCGGCGTGGATCTGACCCGCGTGGGTATTTTCGGTGGTTCAGCGGGCGGCCAGAATACTGCACACGCCTTGCTGTTACACGGCGATTTCTACAAAGCAGGTGCAGCCGACTGCGGCTGTTACGACAACCGCATCGATAAACTCTGGTGGAACGAGCAATGGCTGGGTTACCCGGTTGGGTCGTGGTATGAAGAGAATTCCTGCGCACATTATGCGGCCAACCTGCGCGGCCGTTTGTTCCTTTCCGTCGGCGAGTCCGACACGAACGTCGACGTGAAATGCAGCTACGATTTCCGTGATGCATTGCTCGCGGCCGGCAAGAAGGATCAGTTCGAATTCCACGTGATCCCGGGCGCCAACCACGGAGCCGGTGAAGCCAATGAGTTCCGCGAGAAGCGCGCGCGTTTCTTCCTGTCTGCCCTGGGGGCACCGTTTTCACTTAAATGACCCCACCCTCTTCTGGTCTCATCGAACTACGGTTGTCCCACGCGGGGCAGCTCTTCAACACCATGGATCCCTCGCCCTTTCACGAGCGGGATCTTGACCATGACGCCGAGGAGTTCATCGTTGGGTGGGCGCGCGAGCACGACGCGTTGAGCGAGTTAAAGGTGCGTGTCGTGTTGCCTGGTCCTGCTGATCCTGTCGTGGCCGCCCAGATCACCGAATCCATCCGACACTATTTTGATTATCGGTCACGGATCACCGGGCGTGACCTCCTAGAGTTGTTTCGCGAAGGCAGGACGACCCTAGCCATTGGGCTGGTGTTTCTGGCTGGCACCCTTGCACTGCGCCGCCTGGTGCCGGGCGATCAGCCTTGGGGGAGCTGGATTCGCGAAGGATTGACCATCTGCGGGTGGGTGGGGCTCTGGAAGCCTATAGATATCATGCTCTATCGTTGGTGGCCGCTACGCCGTCAGCAGGGCCTACAAAGGCGCCTTTCTGAGGCCTTGGTGGAGGTTGTCTACGAGTCTGTCGCGCCCCCACGCTAATCGGTCGGTAAGGACGGGCTTCTAGTCGGCTTAAATTACCAATTTTTTACAGTGAGGCATTGACAGGGGGGAGGCATCCCCCAATCCCAAACCTCTCACATGCAGAATTTTGCGAGCCAGTGCCTGGACCAGACCAAGGCCCTCCTCAAACTCAACTTCTACGCTCTTTCTTCCGACGGCTCCGTTATGCCAGTCGAAGGAGAGGTTTCCCGTGCCGACGAGCCCGGTCATGCGGCCCTAGCTTTTGGCGAGTACTTCCGTGCCACCGGCGAGCTGGCCATGGATCGCCAGAACATCCCCCAGATCGTCGCCCGTTCTATCACCGCCCAGGTCAAGACCAGTAAGGGTTCGGATAACGGCATGGCTTTCGCCTGTCTGGGTTTATTGGCCTTTGGTCCGACGCGGGAGCGCAATCCGGTCTGGGAATTGCTCGATGAGCCGACCCGTGCGCTGATTGATGAGCGCTTGGCGGTGGAGCATGATCACCATGACCATGTCCAAGCATTTGACATCGCCAAGGCGGTCTGCCGCTTCTCCTTTGGCCTGACTAAGAAGGATGAAACCGGCCCGCTGGTTGACCGGTTCATGGATCGTATCGCGGCTGCCTCCACGGGCGGCTTCCATGACGAGGCTTCCAAGGCCGCCCATGCGGATAATTTCGGCGGGGTATTTGATCTCTACGGCGTGGTTTCGTTGATCTTCATTCGCCAGTCCCTCCAGCTGCACGCCAATATCCAGCTCCGTGATTCCAAGCTCCCCAAAATACGGGCCTTGGCTGAAAAATACATCCGCGTGATCATGGATACGGTGCGCGACGACGGTCTCGGTTGGTGTTACGGCCGCGGCATCGGCGCCTACGGGCAGATGCATTGCATCACCCTGCTCCTGCAGGCACTCCGCGATCGCTGGGTCCCGGTCGACAAGGAGCCGCTTGCCCGTGATCTCGTGCGCCGGCTCTACGCCAATTTCTTCACCACCTTCTTCGACGCCGAACACGGCCTGATCGTGATCCGCGACGCCGAGCGCGATACAATTCCGGGGCACACTACCCGCATGGCAAATTTCGACGCCGCTCGTTATCTGTCCCAGTGGTCCCGCCTCGCGAAGACCATCGGCGGTTCGCTCGACGTCGTGAAGCCGGCCAACCGCCTGCCCGTCTGCCGTTATTTTTCTTACGACAAATCTCCCCGCAAGGAACAGGGATTGCTTTCATACATGGACCCCGCCTCCGGCCTCCATGTGATCCTGCCACTGGTCTCCGCCGGGGCCCACCGCTTCTGCGATTCTCTCGCATTTCCACACATGCCGGGTGTGTTCGATTGGCCTTCCAACCAGGCCTCTTCGCCGTTCATCCCAGAGTTCACGATCGCCGGCAAGGTCTACACCCCGTCTTTCTACGGTAAGAACGCCCAGGTGGCCATGGGCACCAAGGCTGGCACCTATCACTTCCGTTACGACCAGCCTGACTTGATTGATCGCGATGAGAAGCTTTCCGCCAACATCGCCTCATTGAAGGTCGACTGGGATTTCAACGGCGGTCGCATCGTCGGGCGTTTCTCGCTCACGGCCAAATCCGCCGTCCAGCTTGAGGAGTTCCGGCTCATCCTGCCGATCGCCGCGACCCACTCACGCATGACCCCAGGTAGTGCCCTGGTGCTCGGGCCCGAATCCCATCGCTGCGAAGTCTTGAAGGATGATTTCCACGCCAACTGGGCCGAAACCAAGGTGGTGTCGGACAATCCGAAACATCGGACCTGCTGGGGAAAGGTCCATTTCTACCAGACTCTCGAGCGTGATAAGCCGATGCCTCTGCGGGCCGGTATGACTTACGTCTTTGAAATCGCCTACCAGCCCCACGTGGTGCGGGCCGGCGATGGGGTCTGATTTAAGCGCAGCCTTCTGGCCACGGGCCTTCGCTTAGCCTTCGGGGTTGTCCTTCCCCCGTATCCTGCCCTATCCATGGGCCTGTCTTCATGCCTAGTTCGTTCTATATCACCACGGCCATCGACTACGCCAACGGCGCGCCGCACCTAGGTCATGCCTACGAGAAAGTGCTCGCCGATGTGGTGGCTCGTCACATGCGGATGCGCGGCCGCACCACCTATTTCCTGACCGGCCTTGATGAACACGGCCAGAAGGTTCAGCAGACCGCCCAGAAGCGTGCCATTGAGCCGCAGGTTCTGGTCGACGAGGTCGCCGCCGTGTTTCGGGCGATGCTGACGGATTTGAATATTTCGAACGACGACTATATCCGAACGACCGAACCCCGGCATAAGCGGGTCGTGCAGGATTTCTTGCAGCGTCTTTTCGATAAAGGTCTCATCTACAAGGGCCAGAAGACCGATTGGTATTCGACCCGGCAGGAACAGTTTCTCACGGATAAAGATCGTGATCCCGACGGCTCGTGGCCGGAAATCTATGGCGAGGTCACCCAAACGACCGAGGAGAATTATTATTTCAAACTGGGGCAGTTCCAGCCTTGGTTGATCGAGCATATTAAAACCCACCCGGATTTTATCACGCCTCGCTTTCGGCAGAATCAGGTCCTGGAATTCCTCAAGGAGCCGATGAATGATCTTTGCATTTCACGCCCGAAATCCCGGCTCACCTGGGGCATCGAACTGCCTTTTGATTCTGGTTTCGTGACTTACGTCTGGTTCGATGCCTTGACCAATTACTACTCCGCCGTGGCGGAAAAGGGATTGTGGCCCGCGGATGTGCATGTGATCGGTAAGGATATCCTGTCCCCTCCCCATGCGGTTTATTGGCCCTGTATGCTCAAGGCTCTGGGTATTGAAACGCCGCGCCAGCTGCTCGTCCATGGATGGTGGACCGTGAATAATCAGAAGGCTTCCAAGAGCACGGGCAATGCGACGAACACCCTGGGATTCGCCGCTTCACATGGTGCCGACGCTTTCCGTTTCTATCTTTGCCGTGAAATGGTCGTCGGTCAGGATGCTGATTTCTCCGCGACGACTTTCGAAAATCGCTACAAGGCCGACCTTGGTAATAATCTCGGTAATCTCGTAAACCGGCTGCTGAACATGGTGGGACGCAGTTACGCGGGCGTGATTCCCGCCGCCGCGGCTGACGAGGAGTTGGAGCAGAATCTCCGCAAACTATGGATCGACACGGAGAAGAAGTTCTCCGCGGATTTCCTGGAATATCAACTAAGCCATGCCCTCGAAGCACTCTGGGTCTTCATTAGTGCGATGAACGCCTACATTGAGGCACGTGCCCCTTGGAAGTTGGCGAAGTCCGCCGAACCCGCGGATCGTGCCCGTCTCGATTCCTGTTTGGCGCATGTCGCCGAAGGGCTCCGTCTCGTCGCCACGGTGTTGACCCCGGTGATGCCAGCCACCTGCGATAAACTTTTGATCAATATTGGACGGCCCGTGGCCACCTATTTTGACGGCCAGCTAGCCTGGTCGAATGTATGCACTGGCTCCAAAGTGGCTGAAAAGTGCATTCTTTTCCCCCCGGTCGAGCCACCTTCCGTAATCGCGCAGGCGTGATTGCACATTCCGCCCGCCCGCGATAACTTTATTCACCGTGGCTGAGGCAGATGTCATTGATGAGTCGGCTTTACTGGCCGAGGCCGAAGCTTCGGCCGGTGGCGTAGGCTTTGTCGCCTTCACGTTTGGCGTACCGGAACTCGATCCCCTGGCGGTCCTGGAGACGCTTGATGAGCCTGCCCCCCGCGGCTATTTTGAAAACCCCTCACGTCAGCGTGCTCATGCCGCCGGCGCACCCGTCGCGCAGTGGGCTGGGCGCGGAGAGCTGCGCTTTCAGAAGGCTGACAAATGGCTGCGAGCGCTCGATGCAAGTCTCACTTGCGTGGGTCCCCGTCCGCGGATCATCGCCACGTTTCCCTTTTATCCTGGGGATGATCAGCAAGGGGCGGATGCCCGCCTGTTCCTTCCCGGCTGGCAGGTAGTCACGGAGGGCTCTGTCACTAAAGTCACCTTAGTTGAAGTTGCCTCCCTTGGTTGCGCCGCCCGGCTCGCCATCCGTGCGGAGAGTTTCCGGAAGTTTGCTTATCGCCCCACCCCGCCTTCCCCGCGGGCCCCGGTCCCCACGGTGCTTAGTGAAGTCGGTGGCGCCTGGTTCCCCTCCGCCGTGAATCGTGCTACGGAATTGATCAAAGAGGGTTCCTTTGAGAAAATCGTGCTGACGCGTGCCTTTGATTGGCGTCGCAGTGAGCCCTTTAGTCTTTACGCAACCTTGCACCGTCTTCGCCGCGGCAATCCACCCTGCCATACCTTCCTGGTCGATGAGCCCGACGGTGCTTTGGTCGGAGCCACCCCGGAGACACTGCTATCGCTTTTTGATGGTTCTGTGCGTTCGGAATCAGTCGCCGGCACCACTCGTCGAGGCGAATCCGCTTCGGAGGATGCCAGCTTGGCAGAAGCCTTGCTCTCGAGTGAGAAAGACTTGCGCGAGCACAGCGCGGTGACTGCCTCTATTTTGCGCCGCCTGCACATGGTCGGCGTACTCGCCGCCACCTCGCGTAATGCTGAGTTGCTCAGGTTGGGTAACGTGATGCACCTGCGCACGCCCATCGAAGGCACGATGCCTGCCGATCGCCGATTCTTGGAGGTCGCCGGCGAATTACACCCGACGCCGGCCGTCGGCGGAAAGCCCCGCGCCTTGGCTTTGCCTTTCATTCCCGGGTTCGAACCACACAACCGCGGACTCTATACGGGGGCGGTGGGTTGGGTGGGGTCGGACGGACGAACCGGGAAACTGTTTGTCGCTCTCCGCTGCGCGCGCCTACGTGGTTCCGAGGCGCGAGTTTTCGCCGGTGCCGGCATTGTCGCGGGTTCTGATCCGCAGGCCGAATCGACCGAGACGGAGATGAAACTTCGAACCATTCTCGAGGCGCTCATTTGAAGGATGAAAATTGTCCTGCAGCGTGTCCTGTCTGCTTCGGTCAAGGTCGATGGTGTCGTCGTCGGAGCCATCGGTCGCGGATATCTACTCTTCGTCGGTATCGCCGCCGACGATGATGAGCAGACCGTCCGTCGTCTGGCATGCGATGTTTCGAAGGCTCGCTTGATGGAGGATGCGGCGGGCAAGATGGGGGTGGCGCTGGCCGAAGCCGGTGGCGAAGCCTTGGCGGTGAGCCAATTTACCCTCCTCGCCGATTTCTCCAAAGGGAATCGCCCTTCCTTTAATGGCGCCGCTAAGCCCGACATCGCGCGTCCGCTGTTTAATCTCTTTGTCAGCCAACTGATGGTTCATCTGGGACGTCCCGTCCCGACGGGTGTTTTCGGAGCCGACATGAAGGTCGAACTCCTCAACGACGGACCGGTAACCGTCGTCCTGGAGTAGTTTAGGCTTAACCTTCCACAGCCACAGCCCTACGGCTTCAATCTTTCCATGCTTTCCGTCCGCATCATCCCTTGTCTCGATGTCCACGCAGGTCGCGTGGTTAAAGGTGTGAAGTTTGAGGAACTGCGTGATGCCGGCGACCCGGTAGCGGTGGCAGCTGCCTACGAAAAGCAAGGCGCCGATGAACTGGTCTTCCTAGATATTACCGCATCAAGTGATGAGCGCCGCACCATGGTGGATGTCGTGGAACGCACCGCGGACCAGGTCTTCATGCCTTTGACGGTCGGGGGCGGGCTCCGCTCGGTGGAGGATATCCGCACGATGCTGAATGCTGGTGCTGACAAGGTTTCCCTCAACACCTCGGCGATCAAGAATCCTGAACTCGTGCTCGAGGCCGCTCGCAAATTTGGCAGCCAGTGCATCGTTGTGGCGATCGATGCTAAGAACGTCGGACCCGCAAAATGGGAGGTATTCACCCATGGTGGCCGTAATGCGACGGGCCTCGACGCCGTGGAATGGGCGCGCAAGGCGCACTCTTTGGGGGCAGGCGAGATCCTGCTGACCAGTATGGACCGGGATGGCACGGCCGTCGGTTATGATGTGCCGCTCAATCTGGCCATCTCGTCTGCCGTCGAAGTGCCTGTCATCGCCTCTGGTGGTGCCGGGGCCTTGGAGCACCTCGCTGAGGTCCTGAAGCAAGGAGGCGCCAGTGCGGTGCTCGCAGCCAGCATCTTTCACTTCGGGACCTATACTGTTCGTCAGGCCAAGGAATACCTTCAATCGGTTGGTTTGCCCGTGCGGCTTTAAGTCGCTTCTTTCGTTGGCGCCTTGGGCATTACGAGGATTTTGTCTAGTCGATGACCATCCATGTCAACGACTTCGAAAATATACCCCAGGGCCTCCACGCGATTACCTTCCTCGGGGATTCGGCCGAGCGTGCGCATGATGAAGCCAGAGAGCGCCGTGAACCGCCCCGAGCCTTCGCCGGGGAAGCGGCCGATGATGCCCGTGGCTTCACGAAAATCATCCAAGGAGACCACCGCATCCACGAGCCAGCTGCCATCTTCGCGCCTCCGCACGGGCTTGGGTTGCGCCACCGGCGACCCCTCGTTGGGTAATTCACCGACAACGGATTCCAAGACGTCGTTAAGGGAGACCACGCCGCGGGTGCGTCCGAACTCATCCGTGACCAGGGCGATATGAATCTTATCTTTACGGAAACGTTCGAGCAGTTGAGTGCCGGTCGTAGCGGGTATGACGGTCGGAGGTTCGGTCAGAAGGTCTTTGATGGAGGCGGAGCCAGCTAGCGAGAGGTTCGCCCAGAGGCGCTTAACGGAGACGACGCCGAGGGGTTTGTCAGGCGAGCCTCGGTAGACGGGGAACCAAGTATGCCCGGAGGCCACGACCTTGCGCCAGTTCACTTCGTCGGAGTCATCCAGGTTGAGCCAAACGACCCGGTTGCTCGGCGTCATCAGCTGTTCGGCCGTGACAAGATCGAGTGACAGGGCGCCGTGCACCATGCGATGCTCGGCGGCGTGCAGCACGCCGGAAGCCATGCCTTGATCGACCATCATGCGTAATTCGTCTTCCGACATCGTGTCTTCAGGGGCACGCCTGCGTCCGAACAGTAGCATCACGATGTCAGCGCACCAGCTCATCGAACCAACCAGAGGTGAGGCCATCGAGGCGACCACTGCCATAGGGCGTGCCAAGGTGGAGGCCATCGCCTCCGGTTTGATGAGCGCCAGTCGCTTCGGCACAATTTCAGCGAAGATCACCGTCAGTGCTCCAATCAGAAAAGATATCAATCCGTCGGTGACGACAGTGTAATGGCCGGAAATCCAGTCCCACGGAAGTTCCTTTATGACGGGGTAAAGCCGTTTGGCCAGAGGGGGTCCGCCGTAGATGGCGGCGATGATTCCGCCGAAAGTCATCCCCACCTGCACCGTTGAAAGGAATTTGGAAGGGTCAGCCAGCAGTGTCAGAGCCCGAGCAGCTCCTTTGTCGCCCCCTTCGGCCATCTTAGCCAGCCGACGGCGGTTGGAAGACACCAAGGCCATCTCAGCGAGCACGAATAAGGCCGTGACGAGCAGGCAGGCCGCTATGAGTAGAATTTCCACTTTGCAGGTGTTTTTAGTCGATAGGCGCCCGGTCGTCAAATCCGCTTGTTCACAACCCGTCCCGCCCTACCGTTTGGACTGAATGGCGACTCATTATGAGGCAATCATCGTCGGCAGCGGCATCGGTGGGCTGAGCTTTGCGCTCAATCTGGCCAAGCGCGGCCATGCCGTCGCTATCGTGACCAAGAAGACGAGTTCAGAATCCAACACGAATTGGGCGCAGGGCGGCATCGCTTGTGTCACGGACAAGACCGATGACTTCAAGAGTCACGTCCAGGATACCTTGGATGCCGGCGACGGCTTGTGCGATCTCGCCGCAGTCACCCACATCATTGAGTCTGGTCCGGAGCGCGTGGCGGAGTTGATCAGCTGGGGCGTGGAATTTGAGAATGGTGCCGATGGTCATCCGGACTTGGGGCGCGAAGGCGGCCATTCCCGTCGCCGTATTTTACATGCCCGTGATATGACCGGGCGGGCGATTGAATCAGCACTCCTCCGCGCGGTCGGCGCCCTGGCCAATGTCACGACTTTAGAGCATCACCTCGCCATCGATTTAATTACGCGAGCCAAGCTCGGACAATGTCAGGTGGGCGCACCGGAGGATCGCGTTCTTGGTTTGCATGTCTTGAACACCAAGGCCGGCCGGGTCGAGACCCTGTCCGCTTCTGTCGTGGTGCTCGCGACGGGCGGCATGGGGCAGGTTTATCAATTTACGACGAATCCGGATATCGCGACCGGCGACGGTATCGCCATGGCATACCGAGCAGGCGCCGAAGTCCGCGACATGGAGATGGTGCAGTTTCATCCGACCGCCTTGAAAGCTCCCGATGGCGGTCGCGCCCTGATTTCAGAGGCCGTGCGCGGCGAGGGCGCCATCCTGCGGGACCTTTCACTACGTCCCTTCATGAAGGATTTTCACCCGCTCGCTGATCTCGCCCCCCGCGATATCGTCGCCCGGGCGATTGATTCCGTCATGAAGCGCGACGGTGCTCCGCACGTTTTGCTCGACGCCACCCAAGTCGCCAAGGGTCACCTTTCGGAGCGATTTCCTCATATTTACGAAACCTGTCGCAAGGCCGGTTTCGATCTAGCAACAGAGCCTGTACCGGTCGTGCCGGCTGCTCACTATCTTTGCGGCGGCGTGGCCACGGACCTCCGCGGCCAGACCTCCCTGCCCGGTCTCTTCGCCGTTGGCGAGGTGGCTTGCACGGGTTTACATGGTGCCAATCGCCTGGCCTCTAACTCCCTGCTCGAGGCGGTGGTGCTGGCCCATGATGGCGCCTTGGCGGCTGATCTGGAAATCGGACGGACGCCCAAGCCGACGACCACCCTGCCCGCTTGGATTGACGGTTCCGCCGGCGATCCTGATGAGCGCGTAGTCCTTACGCATAATTGGGATGAGCTGCGCCGCACCATGTGGGATTACGTGGGCATCGTTCGTTCGACCAAGCGCCTGCAGCGGGCCCGGACACGCATCGGCATGCTCGCCGATGAGGTGCGCGAGTATTACTGGAATTTCCGGGTTGAGCCTCGCTTACTCGAACTTCGCAACCTCATCCAAGTGGCAGAACTCATCATCGATTGCGCCCTACAACGTCATGAAAGTCGCGGGCTACATTTCACGTTGGATTACCCGAAGAAACTATCGGTCGCTAGGCATACTTCCGTTCGCCGACCACAAAGTCGCCCATGAAAATTGCCGTCGTCGGTACAGGTGCGCTCGGGGGTTGGTATGCCGCCATGCTTGCGCAGGCTGGCAATGAGGTTCACTGCATCGCGCGCAGCGACCATGAGGTCATCACACGCCGTGGCTTGGTCATCAAACGCCAGGGGCAGGAGCGTATCGTCCAGGTGGCGTCGGCGCAGCCGGATGCTCGTGCGGTAGGGCCTTGTGAACTCGTGGTCGTGACCACGAAGTCGACATCTAACGCCATCCTGCCAGAATTGTTACGTCCCTTGGTGGGCCCGGCGACCCTCGTGCTGACCTTGCAGAATGGCATGGGCAACGTAGAGGTGATTTCCCAGGTGCTCTCCTTTGACCGGATCGTGGCCGGTCTTTGTTTCGTGTGCATCAATCGCACTGCCCCTGCCTATATTGACGTGACCCTGGCAGGCTATGTGCGCATGGCGGCCGCCCGCGGCGCTATTAACCCTGCGGTGGATACGTGTGTGCGTACTTTTGTTGCCGCGAGCATCGACGCGGCCGCCGAGGTATCGTTGGAAGCCGTGCTCTGGAAGAAGCTCTGCTGGAATATCCCTTTCAACGGTCTTTCGATCGCAGCCGGTGCGATTACCACGGATCTCATTCTGGCGGACCCGGCGCTCAAGGCCCGCGTTCGTTTGCTCATGGAAGAGGTCCGCGCGGCTTCAATTGCCCGGGGGTGCGGTTTTGATGAGGCCCATATTCAACGTCAGTTTGATGTGACGGTCGGAATGGGTCCTTACCGTCCGTCGAGCCTCATTGATTTTGTCGAAGGCAGGGACGTTGAAGTCGAGGGTATCTGGGGCGAGCCGCTTCGCAGGGGCTTGGCCGCCGGTGCGGAGATGCCAGCGATCAAGCAGCTGATCACGGATATCCGAACGAAACTCGCGCAGCGGGGACGGTGATTACTTCTGCTGGACCGAAGCCTTCGTCAGGCGACCCAGCATCACCGAAGCCTCTTGGGCGGCGCGCGATTCGTTCCAGAAGCTGGTCGGAACGGAAGAGCCGGAGTCGGCGTCAAAGAGGCGGTGGCCGGATTTGTCGAATAGGCTGACCGAGAGCGAGACGACAGGGATGTTCGAGTTGTTGGTCTCGCTCTGGCGGATGCGCCAGCTGCTCCGCAGGACGGCGTCGGCTTGGGCGGCGGCAGGAACCACGACATAGCCGCGGGCTCCCAGTTCGCGGACGGCTGCGTCGTGGACGGCGTTGGTGGCCCCTGTGGTCTCGGGGGTGGTCGCACCGATGGTCTCGGCTACGTAAACCCGCGAAACGCCCTTCAGGGAGCCTCCGGACTGGCTGGAAGTGGCACAACCAGCGAAAAGAGCGGCAAAGGCTGCCAGGGCAAAGGCAACAGGCTTACGGGGTAGGTGCATAAGTTGTTTATTACCGATTCTCGCAATTAGACAAGCCGGGACATGCTGGGGTCACGGGGATTGACCTTTAGGCCGCCCCCGCTCCCCTACGCTCCATGGCTAAAGTTCACGCCGTCACCTTCGATCTCGCCGGCACGTTGCTCTTTCCGCACCCCTCGGTGGGCGCGGTCTATGCGGCATGTGCACGGCGTCATGGGGTCGAAGTGGAGGCCGCTGTTCTTGAGGCCTCTTTTCCGCTGGCATTTAAGGGCGGCCCCAAGAATGCACAGCCGGAGGTTTTCTGGCGCGAGGTAGTGCAACGTTGTTTCGGTCCAGCCCTGCCCTCGGCGTTGCTGGAACCGGTTTTCAAAGAGTGCTGGGAAGAATTCGGTAAGCCAACGGCGTGGCGGGTGGCGCCGGGGGCGTTGAACGCGATTTCGGCCATCCGTTTCCTTGGCATCAAGGTGGGAGTCTTGTCGAATGCCGATGCACGCATGCGCACGGTGCTGGCCGGCAAGGGAATCCTGCGACAGTTGGACGGGGTGTTCCTTTCGTCGGAAACAGGTTTTACCAAGCCCGACCCTAGGGCCTTCGCCCACGCCGCACGTGAGCTCGGCGGAACTTGTGCGACTTTGGTTCATATTGGCGATAGTCCCGCTGAAGATGGTGCCGCTGCTCGTGATGCTGGGGCGACGGGTATCGTCGCAGGTGGGGCGCATGCTCCGGAGCGTTGCCTGCGGTTGGAGAAGATTTTGGAAGCGCCTTACGCGGTCCGCGCCTTGTTGACCGAAGGTCGTCAGAAGGGACGATTCTCGCGAACCGTGCTCAATCTTCTCGCGAATCTCAGGGGGCTCCCGGAAGACCGCGGTCGCTCGACGGATCGGCCTCTTAAAAGCATGGATGATGCCGTCCAGGATGCCTTCCGTAAGTTGCGCTTGGACAAGCCGGTGCCCGAGGACGCCATCGTCGCCCATTGGCTCGAGCTGCTCCCGTTGAAACTCGCCAAGCGTTGCGCTCCGCTTCGCGTCCTCGAGGGCGGCCGGCTGGTCGTGCAGTGCGAGAATTCCGTGGTGAAATCAGAAGTACGCTTTCACGAGCGCGCCCTGCTCGCCAAGATCCGGACCCTTCGCGGCTGCCTTGAGGTTAAGTCGATTAGCTTCGTCAACGCCTGATCAGTTCGCCCCCGGTTCAAAAGGTTTTTGGAAAACCTCCTTGAAGTCGTAGACGTTGCTGAAGTCATCGAGGTTATCCTCGGGCGATCTGCCGAATAATCCGGTATCGATAATATTAAAGACGATGTTGCCGACGTCGGCTGATTTGCGGAGGCCCCAGTTGTGCAAGAGCGGGTAAGACATGGGGCCGTAGGCATCGAGCACATGCTGGCGAAATCCTTCCAGCAACTGCGGACCAGTCACGTGCCGGTTGGTCGCACTCTTCCCTTTCTTCGGCTCCCCGTGGACGATTTTCTGGGCATGATCCAGGCCGAGCCGGACGACCTCGTAGGCCTGCGGGAGGTAGCGAGGGTCTTTCAGTCGGATGATCCTAACGGCTTCGTCGAAGTTCATGTTCAGAGTTTACCCAGTTCTTCCAGCAGACGACTGTTCTGGGCGGCGGTGCCCACGGTAAGGCGCAGCCATCCGATCATGCCGTAGCCCCGGAGCGGGCGGACGATGACGCCTGCGCATTGCAACAAGGTGAAAGCCTCTTCTGCCTTGGGAACTTGGACGGCAAGGAAGTTGGCCTTTCCGTCGATGTAGGCGTAGCCGAGCTTTTGGAGGCCGGCCGAGAGTTGGGCAATGCCGGCCGCGTTGACCTCACGGGTCTGGCGTACGAAAGCATCGTCATCGAGGGCGGCTTCGGCGGCGGCTAAGGCTGGTAAGTTGACGTTGAAGGGCTGGCGGACTCGATTCAACAGGCTGCACACCTCGGTGGAGCCCATCAGGTAACCTACGCGTAATCCGGCCAAGCCGTATGCTTTTGAAAATGTGCGTGAAAGCACCACCTTGCGTCCGGATTGCATCAGCGGACGAAGGTCAGCCGAGGCTTCGAGGTATTCGGTGTAAGCCTCATCGAGGCAGAAAATAACGTCTTCTGGCAGTGACGCCGCGAGAGCCAAGATGTCCGCAGGCGAATCCGTGCCGCCGGTCGGGTTGTTCGGGCTGGCGAGGAAGAGGATGCGGGTCTTCGGTGTGATTGCCGCGCGCAAGGCCTTGAGGTCGTGGCGGTAGCCTGGCATTGGCACTTCCACGGGTGTGGCCCCGAAGAGCATGGTGGCAAGTTTGTAGACGATGAAGGCTTGGGCCCCGAAGACGACTTCATCGCCTGGTCGGAGGAAAGCCTGAGCGAGCAGGATCATCACTTCGTTGGAGCCATTGCCGATGACGAAATTGCCGGGCTCCATGGACCATTTACGTGCGAGTTTCTCGCGCAGGAAGGTGCAGCCCCCGTCGGGATAAAGGTGGCAATGGTCCAGTGCTTTGCGTGCCGCGGCCAGACCGAGCGGAGAAGGCCCCAGCGGGTTTTCGTTGGAAGCCAGTTTGATGACCGAGGCTGGGTCCAGGCCGAATTCACGCGCAACCACTTCGATGGGTCGGCCCGCTTCGTAGACGGGCTGGGTGAGCACGGGCCGGTTGGCTAGATCTGAATAAGAAGCCATGAATAGGGTAATCAATGCGACAGTTGTCGTGCTTGGCAAGCGTGAGCGACGGCCCTCCCCGCTTGCCTATGCCAGCGGTGCGGCTTATGCGTGCAGTATGAAACTCGTCGTGACTGGCGCCTCCGGATTCCTCGGCCGGGAAGTCTGCCTCGCAGCCATGCGGCGTGGGCATGAGGTGATTGCGATTGGTGGTACGAAATTACCCAGTGTCCCAGGAGTCGCCCGCGCCCTTTCTCTTGATTTAACGGCTGCCGGAACTTTGGAAGCCTTCCTGCTCGAGGAATTCCCCCTAGCGGTCATTAATTGCGCGGCACTTCCGACGATCGATGAATGTGAGCGCAATCCGGAGCTGGCGGCTAAGCTCAATGTGGATGTACCCCGTCGGCTGGCCCAACTGAGTTTTCACGTCGGCGCCAAGTTCGTCCACCTTTCAACGGACATGGTCTTCAACGGCGAAGCCGGTCGTTACCAGCATACCGATCAGCCGAGGCCATTGCATCAATATGGTCAGACCAAGGCGGCGGGCGAGGTAGAGGTCCTTAAGTTTGGGCGCGAGCATGCGGCCGTCATCCGGACGACCCTCCTGAACGGTAACTCGCCCAGCGGGAGGCGCGGGCTGCATGAGCGTCTATTCCTGGATTGGGCGGCGGGCAAAACGACGACACTTTTTACCGATGAGATTCGTCAGCCCGTGGGATTGACTAATCTGGCGGATGTCACGGTCGAACTTTGCGAACGCAGCAATCTTTCAGGTGTCTATCATTGGGCGGGCGCCGAGGCGCTGAGTCGGCATGAGCTCGGGGTTCGCCTCGCGGAGCATTTCGCACTGGATCCTTCGAAGCTCATCAAAGCGAGCGAACGCTCAGCCATGCCTAACCTAGGGGCTCGCCCGCGCGAATTAAGCATGCAGTTGCACCCTCTGGCCGGCAAACTGCGCACCCCAGCGCAGGCTTTTGCCGAACAGCTTAGTGAACTGCGCGTTCCCCGTGGATGCGAAGATTGGTACGAAAAGGAAACCGGCCGAAAGGTCGTGCGTCTTTTGGAAAAAGGGATAGACTTCTAGAGATGGACGTCCTTCCTCGTCAGACCGCCGATGCCGTCGTCAATATGTCGGCGGATCTGCTCTTGCTGGATCATTACCCCCAGCCTGACCACATTCGCTTTCGGCCCTTTGCCTGGTCTGATCCGGCCTATACTTTCGGCGTCTCGCAACCATGGGCCAAGTATCGTCCGCAGGTTCCTGCGCAGTATCCTTTGGTGCGGCGTTGCACCGGCGGCGGGCTGGTTTCGCACCTCGACGACTGGACTTTCGCCTTGGTTATTCCCTCGTCTCACCGGCTCTTTAAGGCGGATGCCATGGCGGCCTATGCGGCCGTGCATGAAGCCCTGGGCAAGGCTTTACAGGCTCAAGGTCAGCCCGTTAAGCTTGCGCCCGCACCGGCAGGCACGCGTGAGTTTCATGCTCCAGACAGTTGTGCTCTTCGAGCTGAGCCGAATGATTTAGTGCGCTCGGACGACGGCCGGAAAGTGGCGGGAGCGGCCCAGAAGCGCAACCGACACGGCCTACTCATCGAGGGCTACGTGTGGCGTCCGTTCCTAACGGGTTGCGACTGGCTCCGCTTTGAGAAAGATTTTGCCACTGCCCTCGGTCAGGTGCTGGACAGTTCGCCTGTGGCCGTCGCTGAGCCGGTCTACAATCAATTCGATCATGAAGGCACATGGGCGAAGTTCGCCTCGCCGGAGTGGAATCAGCGGATTTAACCGAAGAGATCCAGCTCGGGCCCCTTCGGTTGAACGGAAGGTTTAGGCGTCATTTTCCGAGGCACCTCGGGGCGGGGCACTGACAATTTCGCTGCTTTGTCAGGCAGGCCGGCCCCTGATTCGAGGCCGCTCAGGATTTCACGGGCGCGTTGCACCACGGCCGGAGGCATACCCGCCAGCCGAGCGACCTGGATGCCGTAAGAACGATCGGCAGCGCCGGGGACGACGCGGCGGACGAACACAATCTCGTCGTTCCATTCCTTCACCGCGACCGACCAGTTGCGCAGACGCCCCATCGATTCGGCGAGTCGGGTGAGTTCGTGGTAATGCGTGGCGAACAGCGTGCGCGGGCCGGCATCATTGCCGCCGTGAAGATGTTCGGCCACCGCCCAGGCGATGCTAATTCCGTCGTAGGTGCTCGTGCCACGGCCGATCTCATCGAGCACCACCAAGGAGCGCGTCGTGGAATTATTAAGAATATTAGCGGTCTCGTTCATTTCCACCATGAAGGTGGAGTTGCCGCGGGAGAGTTCATCCGAGGCGCCGACGCGGCAGAAGATGCGGTCAACGAGTCCGATGCGGGCTGTCTGGGCGGGCACCCAGCAGCCGAGGTGGGCCAGTAAGGCGATCAGTGCGACCTGTCGGATGTAAGTCGATTTGCCGGCCATGTTAGGGCCGGTCAGCAAGGCGATCTGCTCGCCGGAACTACTCAGGGTCGTGTCATTTGGCACGAAGGAACCTGCGCCAGGGCGGTCCTGGAGCATGCGTTCCACCACGGGGTGGCGACCTTGGATGATCTCCAGCACGTCAGAGTCGTCGACGGTCGGACGGGTCCAGTTGGCTTCGCGGGCCAGCTCCGCCCATCCGCGCAGAACATCGACTTCTGCGATGGCCAGCGCGGTCCCAAGCAGGGATTCCGTCCGCGCCACCACGTCGGCCAGCAGGATTTGAAAGAGTTCCGTTTCACGGGCGAGCGCCTGCTCGTCAGCGCGCAGGACTTCGCGTTCTTTCGTGCGGAGTTCTTCAGTCGTGAAGCGCTCGGCATTGACCATCGTTTGTTTGCGGATGTAATCCGGAGGTACGGCCGCGAGATTGGATTTCGTGATCTCGATGGCGTAACCAAAGGCGCCGTTATACCGCACCTTCAGGGACTTAATACCTGTGCGGGTCTGTTCCTTGCGTTCAAATTCAGCAATCCAGCTTTTGCTGTCGGAAGCCAGGCTGCGCAAGCGGTCAAGCTCGACGTCATAGCCCATCCGGAGCGCCCCACCCTCCGTCAGGTCGACGGGAAGTTCATCGGCCAAAGCTGACTGAAGTTGGGCGTGGAGAGCTGCTTCAATATCTATGCGGTCGGCGTGGACCGAAAGCGCCCCGCCGGGGAGTGCCAGCAGTTCCTCTTTGATCAGCGGGAGCGCGGACAGGGTGTCGCGGACGCCGCCGAGTTCACGTGGGTTGCGCAGTCGATTCTGCAATCGTGCGATGATACGTGCGATATCACGGACACCGCGCAGGGCCTCGCCGACGCGCGATGAGCTGCCGGGGTGTTTGTGGAACTCCGCGACGGCGGACTGGCGGTGTTGGATTACCGAAAGATCGGTCGACGGCTCCGCGAGCCATAGAGCGAGGAGTCGTGAGCCTGCCGGCGTCGAGGTGCGATCGATCGTCTCGAGCAGGGAGCCTTCGCGAGATCCGTTGGAGGCAGCGAACAATTCCAGGTTTCGGGATGAAGCTGCATCCAGCAGCACTGAGGAGCCGAGTTTCGTTTCAATCAGCCGAAAGAGATTCTTTGGTCGATCACAGAGGGAGTCTGTCACGTAGCCTAGGACGGCTCCGGCCGTTCCCAGCGCGGGATGTTCGTCTGTCAGGCCGAAGCCGGCCAGGCCATGCACTGAAAGCGTCTGAGCGACCAGACGGGCGCCTGCAGAGATCTCAAAGTTCCAACCTGGCAGGCGAGAGATCGCCCTGCCCTGCAGAAAGACTTCCAGTGCTTCACGGTGCTCGGGATAGGGTTCCAATCCTTCTGGCAGGATGATTTCCCGGGGGGAGACGGAATGGAGCAACGGCAGGAGCCGGGCTGGCGAGGTGTCGCTGGCGAGGCGAAAGTCGGCCGTCGAAACATCAAGCCACGAGGCGTGCCAGCCATGTTTATCCCAACTCAGGGCGGCGAGGTAGTTGCCGCGACGAGAATCGAGCTGGGAGTCTTCGAGGGCGGTGCCGGGGGTGAGAATGCGGGTAAGCCCCCGGCGCACGAGTTTACCTGCGATTGGGGCTTCGAGTTGATCACAGATGGCGACCTTCCACCCTGCGGCCAGGAGTCGGTTGACGTAAGCCGGGGCCGCATGGTGAGGTAGGCCGGCCATGGGCGTTTCATGGCGTTTTGTGAGGGTGAGTCCAAGTACCCGGGCGGCGACTTCCGCATCCTCGCCAAATACCTCGTAGAAATCACCTAGTCGGAAGAGCAGAATGGTCCCCGTCGCGAGTTTCTCTCGAAATTCGCGATACTGCTTTTGCATGGGGGTCTCCTTCTCCACTTCAACGGAGGGAAACTCTCCGCCGAGACCAGTGCAAGGAAGGATTGCCGCTGCCCGTCTGCTCCGGGCTAGAAGTTGCTCACATCAGCTGGGCGGCAAGTTCTGAGAGCGCGCTGCGGACACCGTGGAGTAGGCGCACGTTGGCGATCACGGAATGCCCCTTCATGCGTTCGTGGGTATGAATCAGGCCGTTGGATTTGCCGTCCAGGTAAGGGGTGTCGACCTGATCCAAGTCGCCGATGAGAACGACCTTGGAGCCTTCACCAATGCGGGTGATCACGGTCTTGGCCTCGTGCGGGGTCATGTTCTGGGCTTCGTCGACGATCATGAAGGCATGACCGATTGATCGGCCGCGGATAAAGGTCATCGCTTCGATTTCAATCAGGCCTGAATCAATCAGCCATTGGTAGGGTTTGCGGGGCTGGTTAATCGCCTGGAACTGTGAGCCGAAGATTGGCTGGGCCGCCTTCATGGCCTGGGCTTTCTTCTGACGGCGCTGGGAATCTGTCGCAACGGTCTCTTTGGCGGTCGGGGTCGGGCCTGCGTTGCCGTTCTTCGAGAAGAGCACCTCGAGATTGTCGAAGTAGGGTTGAATGTAGGGTGAAAGTTTCTCCTCCTTGGAGCCAGGCAGCGCACCGATGTCCTTGCCGATCTGAACGACGGGACGAGAAACGTAGAGTTTCTTGTAAGGGGAGAAGTCGCTTAAGACCTGAGAGAGCGCTGCGGCGATCGAGAGGAATGTCTTGCCAGTGCCGGCTCGGCCGAAGCAGGTGACGAGTTTGATGTCCGGATTGAGCAAGGCATCCAGGAAGATCCATTGTTCAAAATTCTTTGGAATGACCCGCATTCCACGGGGCATCTGCAGCCCCTTGCGCGCGCCGCTGTCCGCTGACATGAATTCTCGGTAGAGGCTGAGCGGGACGAAGATGCCGTCGCCGATGTGGCGGGCCGGCTCGCTCCAGGCGTCCGAAGTGAACATCACGTATTCGTTGATGATCAGCGGGGGCTCTTCTTTGATTTTCACCTGAACTTGCGCCAGTTCACGGAAGTCTCGCATGGCGGCGGCCGAGACACTGATGGTGCGATAGTCGCCGACGTCGCTGGTCTCAACGCGGTCGTTGCGGTAGTCCTGCACATCCATGCCAAGGGCCTGGGCCTTCATCGCCATGCAGGCGTCCTTGGTGACGAGCACGACCTGTCCTTTGGAAGTGTCGCGCAGATAAAGCGCCGAGGCGATGATCCGGTGGTCGGGTGCATCGACTTGCATGAAAACGGCGCGGAGGCGTTCGGATTTGGCGCCATTAAAGTGATCGCGGATGAGGGACTCGTTGATGACGATGCGGAGTTCGCCGCCATCGCGCAGTTTGGCGTGAAGGGCGCCCGGTTTACTGGGATCGCCCTCGGCAATTTCCTTCAACGGTCGATTCTCAAACAGACTCCGGATGGAGCGATTGACCCGTCGGGCGCTGGCGCCGAGCTGGCCTTGTTGAGTCTTGAGACGATCCAGTTCGGACAAGACTTCGACGGGCACTGCGACAATATGCTCGTCGAACTTGAACAAGGACTCTGGATCGTGAATCAGAACGTTGGTGTCCAGGACGTAAGTCTTTTTCACGTCCCTATTATGAACCTGTCGCCACCCCCGGGGCAACCTGTAAAATAATTATGAGCCGAGTGAACGCAGGTACTCCCAACTGTAGATGCCGGTCCGGTGTCCGTCGCTGAATTCAAATGTCACCGCATAGTTGCCAACGCGGCTCATGCCCGTGACCGTGACCCCCGGGAAGCGGCGGGGGCCGTCGCCGCCCCAGCGTTGGCCGAGGATGTCGACTTCGCCCATGTTCTCAGCACTCGGCGAGTGCTCCCGCAGGAGCTCGGAGCGGAGGCACTGCTCGGTTCCATCGTCCCAGGTGATGGCGACGAAATCCCCGATGATCTGCAGGTCGCGCGGTGGACGCATGAGAAGCAACTAGCCTTCCGGGGTCAGGGGGGCAAGCAAGGAGGGAGTCAGCGGTCACCCTTGACTCCCCTGCCCTGATGCCGACGCTGGTGCGACTATGGCAGGCGTCGGCAAACTCCTCAAACAAGCCCAGAAGATGCAACGTGGCATCACCGAAGCTCAGCAGAAACTCACGGACGAGCGGATTGAGATCTCGCACGGCGGGGGCGCTATTCGCGTGACCGTGAACGGGCACGGTTTCGTCCATGTACTGAGTATCGATCCGGAGTTCCTCAAGGAGGAAAAATCATTGGTCGAACAGGCTCTGGTGGCCGCGCTTCAGGAAGCTTCAATTAAGGCCCGCGAACTTCACGAGTCTACGATGTCCAAGGCTACGGCCGGGTTTTCCCTGCCGGGAATGTGATCTGACGTGACCCCTTCCTTCGACAAGGTCCGACAGTTGCTCAAGATGCTTCCCGGGATGGGCCATCGGTCTGCCGAGCGTATTGCCCTTCATCTCCTGGTCGAACGACCAGCTAAATTAGCACCTTTACTGGAATCATTGGAGGCTGCGGCCGCCGCGGTCCGCCGCTGCCAACGTTGTGGCAGTCTGGCGGAGTCGGAAGTCTGTGCTATTTGCGCCGACCCCAAACGCGATCCTGCGGTGATCTGTGTCGTCGAGCAGGTGCCTGACCTCATGGCCATCGAGCGTTCGTCGGCTTATCGCGGTACGTATCACGTTTTACATGGTCGGCTTTCACCCATCAACGGGGTCGGCCCCGATCAGCTTAATTTTGCCACGTTCGAACAGCGCCTAAAGGATGAGCCTGTCACCGAAATCGTCCTTGCGTTGGGTAATGACATCGAGGGTGAGGCGACCTGCCATTATATCTCTGAAACGATCCATGGGGTTCGTCCTTCGATCAAAATCTCGCGCATCGGTTTCGGGCTACCTAGTGGAAGCGGTCTGACTTTTGCCGATCCGGCAACCCTCCGCAGTGCCTTGGAGGGTCGTCGCGATGTCGGAAACTGAAGGCTGGAGGCATTACCCTTTAGAGGCTGAGGCCTTCTGGGTGCGTGAAGCAGAGGCCGCCATGGCGGCGATCGGTGAAGAGGCGCTGGAGCGTACGATGCTCGGGGTCGCAGAACTGTCAGACCTCTTTACGACCGAACGGCCGGAGAAACGGTTCCCCGATTATTTTGCGGACCCTAAACTGCTGGCCGCCTACGGTGTATTTTTTTTGCCGCAGAGTTTTATTCGTACCTCGTTGGCCTTAGATCAAGCCTGCCGTTTGCGGCAATGGCGACCTGCATCATCAACCCCCTCGATTCTTGATTTGGGTGCAGGGCCTGGTTCGTGTGGAGTCGCCGCCGCTTATCGCCTGAAGAGCCTCGGGTTCTCGGCCCTCGGTCTTACGGGGGTGGATAAATCTCCTTCAGCCTTAGTGGCCATGGAAGTTTTTGCCCATGAAGTGCTGGGCGACGGCGTCGGCGTGCGTTCGCGCGTAGGTGACATCGCTCGACCCGAGACTTGGCCGGAAGGTCAGTATGACCTGATTGTGGCGGGTTTCGTGCTCAACGAGATGCCATTATTGGACCAGGATGGCCTGCTCAAATGGGTGGAACTTGTCCGCCGCCGGCTGTGTCCGGGCGGAATGTTGCTCATCTTGGAGCCGGCCTTGAAAATTACTGCGGAAAAGCTGCAGAGATTGAGCGATGTTTGCGCTGGGACGGGTCTCATCAAGCGGATTGCGCCTGACTTGGATCAGTTGCCCGATCCTCAATTAAGTTCTGGTGAGCACTGGAGTCATGAGGCCAGGCCTTGGCAGGCCCCTGCGTCTACAGAGTTCGTGAACCGCCGGCTGCACCGAGATCTCCGAGAGGTACGTTTTTGCTTCGCCGCTTTTTCGGATGCGGCACTGCCAGCTCTGCCGACGGGACTTTCTCGTCTGGTTTCGGATGTCCAAATCATCAAGGGCTTGTTGCGGTTCATCACGATTCGCACCGGCTGTCTGGAAGCGGTGGAAATCCCGACCCGCGGACTTTCTAAGCATGAAGTCAAAAAGCTGGCGGCCTCTTTCGGGCGCGGGGATGTGATTCGGCATGAGCACCCTCCTTCGCCGCGGTTAAGGCTCATCGACTATCGGGATTTCAAGGTTTTCTGGACGGCCGACAAAGGTTTGCCGGAAAGTAACCTCAACGAAACCGCGATTTAACCTGTGTTTGTTTGCGGGTTATGGCCTTTTAGCGGTCAATGAGAGGTCGTTGCTGACAAGCCCTCACCCTGCTCCCATGATTGATTCGATGCCTATGTTTAATCGCGAGTTGAGCTGGTTGAGCTTCGACCGAAGGGTTCTGGAGCTCGCCGAGGATGCGAGCGTCCCTTTGCTCGAGCGGGTCCGGTTTCTCTCCATCGCAAGTTCCAATCTGGACGAGTTTTTTGAAATCCGCGTCGCGGGCATCATGCAGCAGGAAGAGTCGGCCAGCCATTCTGCGACTCGGGAGTTCCTCGTCGAAGTCCTCGGGCGTGCCCGTCAATTGGTCGAGGCAGAGCAACGATGCTGGAAGGAACAGCTTGTTCCGGCTCTGGCTGCCCAGGGGATTGTTTTCAAATCCCGCGAACAGCTCGACGAAAGCCAGCGCGCTGAGCTGTCTCCGCGTTTCGATGCCGACATCTTCCCGGCGCTGACGCCTCTGGCAATCGACCCTTCACACCCTTTCCCTGTCTTGACGAACAAGGGTCTCTATCTGCTGGTGCTTTTGCGCGACCCTACTGACGGCGAGATTCGCCGAGCCGTCGTGCCCATTCCTCGCGTTTTACCGCGCGTGCTGGCTGTCGGCCAGGCCGGACAGGCTTGTTTTACGCTGCTTAGCCACGTCGTGCAGCTGTTCATTCACCGCTTATTCCCTGGGCTGGAGTTACAGGGGTCTTGGGCTTTCCGGATCACGCGCAACAGCGATTTGTATGTCGACGAAGAAGAGGCTGGGAATCTCCTGGAGGCGATCGAGGACGAGATCCGCAATTTGCGTAAAGGTGCCCCGGTCCGTCTGGAAATCGAGGCCGACGTGCCTGAAGGTGAGATGACCTGGCTGCTTAAATCCATTGGCTTGAAACTCGAGAACGCCTTTCGCGTCGGCGGACCAGTCAATCTGTTGAGGCTTGCCAGCTTGATCGATTTGGTCCCTCGGCCTGATCTGCTTTACCCGACTTTTGTTCCCGCATTGCCCGCGGAATTCAACGACCCTGCGAAATTGTATGGTCGAATCGCCCAGCAAGATCTTTTGCTGCATCATCCCTATGAGTCGTTCACCCCCGTCGTGGATTTTATCCGTCAGGCGGCTCGTGACGAATCAGTCGTCGCCATTAAGTTGACCCTTTATCGCACCAGCGGGGATTCTCCGGTCGTTGAAGCGTTGAAGGAGGCTGCTCGCAGCGGCAAGCAGGTCACCGCCTTGGTGGAACTCCGCGCCCGCTTCGACGAGTTGAATAATATCGAGTGGGCGCGACAGTTGGAGGAAGCGGGTGCTCACGTCGTCTACGGCCTTTCGGGACTAAAGACGCATTGCAAGGCTTGCCTGGTGATCCGTCAGGAGAAAGGTGGTCTCCGGCGGTATGCGCATCTCGGCACGGGGAACTATAATCCTAAGACCGCCCGCATTTACACCGACTTCTCGCTCTTCACCGCCGACTCCGAAGTGACCGAAGATGTCGGTCTTTTGTTCAACGTTCTGACGGGCAATCTGGGACGTCCTAAATTCAAGCACCTGTTGGTCGCTCCTTTTGATCTATCTCGTCGTATCGTCGAGATGATCGATGCCGAAGCTGCTGCCGCGACGGCTGGTCGAAAGGCCAATATTTTCGCCAAAGTAAATAGCCTGGTGGACTCGGATGTCATCAATGCCCTTTACCGCGCCTCGGCGGCCGGGGTGAAAGTCGAGCTCGTCGTTCGAGGTATCTGTTGCCTCAAGCCGGGAGTGCCTGGTCGTAGTGAGAACATCCGCGTCCGGAGTTTCTTGGGTCGCTTCCTCGAGCATAGCCGTCTCTTCCGATTCGAGAATTCTGGCGGCGACGCCGTGATTCTCATGGGCAGCGCCGATTGGATGCCTCGTAATTTCTTGCGCCGAGTGGAATGCGTTTTCCCAGTTCGTAACAAAGCTCTACGTCGTCGCATTGAATCTGAAATCATCGCGACTTACCAGGACCGCTCGGGCGACGCCAAGGAACTTCAGTCGGACGGCAGCTATGTCTCCTGTCAGCCCACCGGACGCCTGCCCGCTTGTGCGCAGGATGCGTTCCTGGGGTTGGCTCGACGACTTGCCCCCGAACCGGTCAGCGGCTCGAAGAAGAAGGCCCGAGGCAGATCCGTTCGACGGCCGCGTTGAAGCCTTCGCTGTCCCCGAGGATTTCGACTTCCAGGCGGACATACGTCAGCGAGATGGGCGGACGGAATCGAGACTGCAGGCGGACCGCGTCTTTTTCCGTCGTGACGATCATCTCGGCTTTGGACCGCATGGCCTGGTCTAGGACCTCATCCAAATCTTCATCATTAAAGGCGTGGTGATCGAGGAAGCGCCGATTGGCCACGATGACTGCACCGTGGGCGCGCAGGGTTTCTTCGAAACGCTCGGGCGTGGCGATGCCTGAGAAGGCTGCGATGCGCTTGCCGGCCAGTGCCGACATCGGGTGTCGTCCCGGGCCGTCGACTTCGACGAGTTCGGTCGCACTATGCGCGCAGGCGATGATCTCGGCCTTGGCGTTATGCCGGCGGATGAGCTGCACGAGTTCAGCCGACGGGGGCCCGACTGATTTCGTGACGAATACGTAGGAAGCCCGGCTGAGATTGGCCACAGGTTCGCGCAATATCCCGCGGGGTAGCAGAGAGCCGTTGCCAAAAGGATCGCGGCTATCGACCAGCAGAAGATTAATCTGACCACGCAGAGGCAGGTACTGCAGGCCGTCATCAAGTAAGATCGTGTCGACGCCGAAGCGGCGCAGCGCGAAGCGTCCGCCCTCCACGCGGTCGCGGTCGACGATGACCACGACCCCTTCCCCGGTCAGATTCTGGGCAAGCATGAACGGTTCATCGCCGGCTTCATCCGGCCCGACTAGTACGCTCTTTCCGTCAGAAACCACCAGTGGGTCCGGTCGACTCCCCTGGGTCATCCAGCGCCAGAAGCGCTTCACCATCGAATCGGAAGCCCCTTTATATCCTCGCGAAAGAATGGCTACTTTCCGGCCTCGTTGGGCGAGGACCCTGGCCATTTTGAGCACGATCGGGGTCTTGCCCGTGCCGCCCACGGTCAGATTTCCGACGACCACGACCTTGCAACCCAGCGGAGTGTCACGAAAAAGACGGTTGCGATAGAGCCAGAGACGAGCCCGGACGATTAGCTCAAAAACCCACGAAAGCACCCGAAGGAAGGCCCCTAGGAGGAGGGCGCCGACCCCTTTCTTGCGCTCATAGACTACGTCTACGGCGAAGCTCGCAATGGACTCCCCGAGCGAGGAAAAGAACCCTCTGTGCTTCGCTGACATAGACGAATTGATGCAAAGTTGTTTGACGAAGGCAACCATCCCGATTGAGAAGGACGACCCAGCGCCATGCTTGTCCACCTGTTGCGCACCAAACTTCTCCGAGCCGAGGTTACGGCTGCCCGGCTCGATTACGAGGGTTCCCTCGCCCTCGATCGCGAGCTTATGGCCCTGGTCGGCATGCTTCCCTATGAGAAGATCCTCGTGGGTAATCTCGCCAATGGGGAGCGATTCGAGACTTACGCCATCCCTGCTCCGGCCGGGACTCGCGAGATCTGCCTAAACGGTGCCACCGCTCATCTGGGCAAGCCTGGTGACCTGCTGGTGATCATGACCTTCGCCGAGGTTGAACTGGCCCAGGCGTCTACCTGGAAGCCCCGCACGGCCACCCTGGCCGAGGGTAACCGCCGGATTGTCCGCCTCGAGAACCCCGAAGTCCCTGTCGACCTTCTTACCACCTTCCAACGATGAGCTATCGTCTATATATACCCGGCCCTCTCACCGTCTCCGATTCCATCGTCCAGGCCATGGGTAAACCCATGGTCGGACATCGTTCCGGCGACTTCGTCAAACTCTACAACGACATGCAGCCTCGCCTGCAGTCGATGTTCTACACCCAGGACCCCGTCTACCTGAGCACCAGCTCAGCCTGGGGCGTCATGGAGGGCGCATTGCGCAACGTCTGCCGCAAAGGTGTTCTGAATTGCATGAACGGTGCATTCTCCGACAAGTGGAATGACGTCGCCAAGCGTTGCGGCAAATACGCCGAAGCTTTGCAGTTTGACTGGGGTAAGCCTGTGGATCCTGCAGCGGTGCGTAAGGCGCTCGCCACCGGAAAGTTCGATTGCATCACCTTTATTCACTCTGAAACATCGACCGGCACCCTGTCGCCTATCGCCGACATCATGGCCGTAGTCCGTGAGTTCCCGGACGTGATCTCCATCGCTGATACGGTCAGCTCGTTCTCGACGATTCCCATCAAGAAGGACGAACTCGGCGTGGATATCTTCCTGACCGGTTCCCAGAAAGCCTTGGCCCTGCCCCCGGGTCTGGCGATTTTCGCCGTCAGCGATCGCGCCCGTGAGCGTGCCAAGCAGTCGCCTGATCGCGGCTACTACTTCGACCTGATCGAGTTTCATGATAATCACCTGAAGGGCATGACGCCTTCCACGCCGTGCATCTCTCTTTTCTACGGCCTCCAGCAGCGCCTGATTGAAGTGGAGGCCGAGGGCCTTGACAATCGCTACGCCCGCCACATCCGCCTCAACGAACGCATGCGTGCCTGGGGTCTGGCCAAGGGTTTCTCCCTGCTGCCTGAAGTCCAGTTCGGCACACGTGGACTGAATTGTTTCAAGAATGATCGGAATGCCGACCTGGAGCGCCTGAACAAGACCTTGAAGTCCCGTCATAAGCTCGTGATCGACGGCGGTTACGGCAAGTTAAAGGGCAAGACCTTCCGCATCTCCAACATGGGGGATGAAACCGACGCCACTATTGCCACCCTGATTGCCGCCCTGGATGACTCCTTCGCCGAGCAAGGAATGTAACCGGACTTGACCACCGGTTATCATCCTACGCATGCGCAAGAAGCCTTCCCAGTCCAAGTCCGATGTCTCCGCCCCCGCGGGCTCCAAGATTCTCGTCGTCGCCGAAAAGCCTTCGGTTGCGGCTGACTTAGCGAAGGTGCTAAAGGTGGCCAAGGCCACCAATGATTATTACGAGAATGACAAGTGGGTCATCAGTTCTTCGATCGGCCACGTCGTTCGCCTGAAGGACCCGCAGGACCTTGATGAGAAGTGGAAACGCTGGACTTTAAAGGACCTCCCTATCCTGCCTGAGGCTTTCGATGGTTCCGCCAGTCCAAACATCCTCAAGGCGGTCATCAGTGAGCGCAATAACGGCGACCGTTTCAAATTACTGAAAAAACTCATGTCCCGCGAGGACATCGGTGAAGTCGTCAATGCTTGCGACGCGGGCCGCGAAGGTGAGCTCATTCTTCACTACGTCTATCAGTTGGCCAAATGCCACCTGCCCCTTAAGCGTCTCTGGCTGACCAGCATGACTAATGCGGCCATTGCCGATGGCTTCGACAACCTGCTGCCCGAGTCCGCCAAGGCCGGCCTGCTGGGTTCCGCCATCAGTCGCTCTCAGGCGGACTGGCTCGTCGGTATGAATGGCAGCCGTTTTACGACGATCATCATCGGCGGCGCCAAGCGCGACGTATTCTCCGTCGGCCGCGTCCAGACGCCCACGCTGATGCTGATTGTGAAGCGCGAGTTGGAAATCCGGAGCTTCGTCCCCAAAACTTTTTGGAAAATCGAAGGAGACTTCGGCGTGACCAACGGCAACTACCGTGGTGCCGCCCAGGTCCCCGGTGTCACGGACCGCAAGGAAGCTGAGCGTTTCTATGATGAGGCACAGGCCCGCAAGGTCGCCGAAGACGCCCTTAAGCTCGGCGCCGGAACGGTCTCCGATGAACGTAAGCCAAAGAAAGAAAGTGCCCCGCGCCTTTTCGATCTCACGACTTTGCAGCGCGAAGGCAATCGGCGCTACGGCTTCTCCGCTAAGACGACGTTGGGCGTCGCCCAGGCTCTCTACGAAAAGCACAAGGCACTGACTTATCCGCGTACGGATTCCCAGTATCTTCCCGAAGATTATCTACCTAACGCCAAGGCGGCTTTGCAGTCCCTCGAGGGCGCCCACCCTACCGGCGTCTTCGCTCGCGAAGCCTTGAGCAAGGGCTGGGTCGAGAGCGCCGGTCGACGCGTGTTTGATAACCGCAAGGTCAGCGACCACTTCGCCATCATTCCCACGGGCACGGTTCCGCATGGTCTGACCGACGTTGAACAGAAAATCTACGATCTGGTCGTTCGCCGATTCGTTGGGGTGTTCTTCCCCATGGCTGAATTCGAAGAAACCGTTCGCACCACCACCGTGGGCGCCCACGCTTTCCGTACGACGGGAAAAGTGTTGGTTATTGCTGGCTGGCGCGCGGTCTGGGGGCAGGAAGCCGAAGCTGAGGAAGACAAGGATAAGGAAGGTTCCGCCAGTCTGCCCGCGCTAGCGGGTGCCGATGGCAATCCGGCTAAAGCCAAGGTACACGCCGTCGACGTCAAGGAAGACGCCACCAAGCCACCAGCCCGCTACAATGAAGCCTCCTTGCTCGGGGCCATGGAAAACGCCGGTAAACTCGTCGATGACGAGGCCTTGGCCGAAGCCATGAAGGAGCGTGGCCTCGGGACGCCCGCCACCCGTGCGGCCACCATCGAAGAACTTCTCGCCAAGGCTTACATCGAACGACAAGGCAAGGAACTCGTGCCGCTCTCGAAGGCCTTCCAGTTGCACCAGTTCCTGCATGCCAAGGGGATGGCGTTCTTGACGGAACCTCAGCTCACGGGTGAGTGGGAATATAAGCTCAAGCAGATCGAACACGGCAAGATGAGCGCCGAGGAATTCATCGCTGAGATCAAGCGTGTGGTGCGCGAAATGGTCGCCGCCGGAGCCCAGAAGCTACCCTCCTCTCAGCTCCAGCCGGAGGTCCTTTCGCCGACGGACGGTAAGCCGATTCTCACGGATGGTGAGAAATATTTCTCCCAGGATAATGCTGGGGCCACTGACCGTCCCAAGATGGTGATCTATGTGGCGATGAACGGCCACACGATCACGCCGGCCGAAGTCGCCGAACTCGTCGAGAAGCGTCGTATCGGTCCTTTTGCCGACTTTAAGTCGATGAAGTCGGGCAAGAACTTCACCGGTTATATCGACCTGGTTGACCCTGATACGATCAAGCCCCGCGGCACTGAAGTAAAACCTGAGACAGAGGTGAAGCCCGCCGTCGAAGGCGAAGCTCCCGCTAAGGCTCCGCGAAAGACCAAGCCGAAGGCACCCAGCGGCAAACTGAAGGCCACGCTCTACTTCCCTCCGCGCGAAGGTGCCGATGGCAATCCCGACGCTTTCGATGCCGATTGGCCCGTCCTCGGTAGCTGCCCTGTCAGCGGCTTGCTTGTTCAGCACACGCCGACCGCGGGTTATCGCGTCTGTCCGCAGAAGGCCCTCGAAGCCGGAGCGAAGAAGACCTTCAGCCTGAACGCCGAAATGCTGAAGAGTCCGATTTCGGCTGAAGATGTCTCCAAACTCCTGAACGAGGGGAAGACCGGGCTGAAGAAATTCGTCTCGAATCGTACCCGCCGCACCTTTGAAGCGTTCCTCGTCGCCGATAAGCAGAAGGGATGGTGGTTTGAATTCCCTCCGCGCAAGGCCAAGGCGCCGAAGGCTGCCCCGACCGAAAAGAAGTCTGACAACGAACCTTTCTGATTACTTCTCCCAAGCCTGCTTCGGGAGACGGGCCTGTGGAGTGAGTTTCAGCTGTTTCTCCATTTCACGAATCTGGACAAGGTCGTCCGGATAGCCGTCGTCGACACCTTTCATGCGGGAAAGCCAATAGCCGCGATACCACTGATACGCTTCTTCACGTTTGCCGAGATCCCAGTCAAGGTGGGCGGCAATGCGGGCCGCATACCAAGGGGCATAGGGAAGAACGGCGGCTTCGTGGTAATAGCGCGAAGCTAGGGCTGAGTCTTTTAATTTGATCTCCGCGAGTTGGCCCGCGCAGACCAGCAGCGGGAGCTTAGATTTGGAATAGTTGAGGCCGTCGTCGAGCACGTCGAGTCCGCGCCGCGCATAAGAGCGGAACAGTCTTTCCTGGGTTTCCTGCGGCACGTTTTTGTAGCCTCCCCGTCGGATGATCTCCCAGTGGGCCAGATCATAGCCGATCGAGTAGCCGGTATTTTCCCAGAAATAACGTGAATGAGGGTCGAGGGCGCAGGCGGCGCGCATCAGGGCCTCGCAGCCGGCTCGATCGCGCCGCTCCCACATGACGTAACTCCGAATCCAGGTCAGGTCGGCGACGACCGTGCGGAACCCGCCGAGAATGCCTAGGAGAACGCCTTGCCCGATGGTGGGCTCAAGCTCTTTCCGACCGATCTCCGGGATGCACGGGCGGATTTTTTTCCATGAGCATTCTGAAAAGTAGCCGGCACCCAGAATCAAGACGACGGCAATGACCCATGGCGAAGACCGTCGCATCAGATTTCGCGGCGGCGGAAAATGAGGGCCGCCAGCACCAGGAAAGCCACCATGTAGAAGCCGCCTGAACCCACAGCCATGGCGACAGCGCCGGAAGGCACGCTCGCGGACTCAAGGACTAGGGCGTCTCCAATGTTAAATTGCTGCAGGTTGGGAATTAGTCGACTCGTCACCCACAGGAATGTGCTGTAGAGGCCGTGCTGGGTCGGCTTCAGGACGGCATCTTGAGCAATCCATTGTAACTGGCCGGCCACGACCGCCATGGCGCCCATGACCACCGCAAAAAGGAAGGTGCGGGCGGCGGCGCAGACCGCGAGGACGATTGTAATCACGACCCCCAGTCGGAACCACTGAAGTAACGCGAACGAAAGCAGTCCGCCCGCGCTGAACTGGGCCGGAATCTTTCCTGATTGTTCGGCGGCGGCCAGCAACTCTTGTTCGCGTCCCCACATAACCAGCCCCAACAGGATTGAGAGAATCAACACGAAGACCCCGAGGACCGCCCAGGTGCCGAAGAACTTTCCTAACAGGAATTCAGTACGACTCAGTGGCTTTGCCAACAGCGTGAGCGCGGTGCGGTTGTCCATTTCGGAGAAAAACAGTTGTGCCGTCATAACGACCGCCAGCACAGATCCGAAAAGAAACATTCCGCCAAAACCGAAATCAGCGATGAACTTCAGTTCGCCGTGCCCGAAATCAAGGACGCGGAACGAAACGGACGACAGCACCATGGCCGCGCCAAGAATCAGCAGGAAGGCGAAGAAGCGTTGGCGAACTGCTTCAAGGAAGGTGACCCGACAGATCCATATTGTGCGTTGTAAGGAAGCTTTCATGTTCAGGCGTCGCGGCTACCGGTGACGAGTTCGCGGAAGAGGTCTTCCAGAGAGCGACGTGGGTGGGTGATGGAGGTGACTTTGGCACCATGGGCGCTTAACGCTGCTTCGGCGGCCTCCCGGGCCGCCGGCGTGAGTGACTCGATCGTCATCACGTGACGATCACGGCGGGCCAGTACATCATCGACTTTACCTTCCAGGACCAGTTTGCCGCGATCCATGATAGCGACCCGGTCGCAGACTTGTTCGACCTGTCCCAGTAGGTGAGAACAGAGGACGACGGTCTTACCTTTGTCGCGCATGGCGTGGATCATGCGGCCGATGGCGGCTGAGCCGACAGGGTCGACGCCTGCGGTGGGTTCATCAAGAATTACCAGCTCGGGGTCATGGACGATGGCCTGGGCGAAACCGATGCGTTGGAGCATGCCTTTCGAATATGTACCGATGGGCCGATCCGCGGCTTCCGTCATCGCGGCGAGGCTCAAGGCTGCTTCGACTGCTTCCGCGACCTTCCCGGAATCTACGCCGCTGAGTTGTGCGCAATAACGAACGAGTTCGCGGCCACTTAAGAATTTATGGAAATAGGGAGCCTCAGGAAGGAAGCCGGTGCGGCGGCGAGCTTCGCTGGTCGCCGAAGGGTGTCCCAGGATGCTGATGGCGCCGGAGGTGGCCGTCACCAGTCCGAGGATTATTTTTAAAGTGGTGCTCTTGCCGCAGCCATTCGGACCGAGGAGTCCGTAGACCTGGCCTCTGGGTATTTCCAGTGAGAGGTCATCCACGGCCCGGAGTTTGAGGCTGCGGATGCCGATGCGGAAATCCTTGGTCAGGTTCTGGACGGAGATCGCGGAACTCATCGGCGAATGGAAAAATCCCGGCAGGTGCGCAGGCCGGAGAAATCACGAATCTCTTCGGAGCGAATATGACCATCCAGAGCTTTGGCGACCTCATCAGTGAGGCCTTCGACGTCCTTGCCGGCACCCTCCACATGGAGATAGACCCGACCGTCGGGGAGATTCTGCACGAAGCCCGTCACCTCGAATCCACGAGCTAAAGTCAGTACTTGGGCTCTAAAACCGACCCCTTGGACGTGTCCAGTGTACCAAACATCGCGATGGGAGACATGGGTTGACATAGCCGAAACTTCTGGAAATGTTCACTACTCAGCCAATCCCAGCAACCGCAATCCGACTATGAACCTCCCCCTTGCCATGCTCGACGGCCCAGTTTTCTGGGCTATCCTCGCCGTAGCTCTCCTTTTGTTCGGTGGCTCGAAGATCCCCGAGCTCGCCCGCGGCCTCGGTAGGGCTAAGCGCGAATTCAAAAAGGCCTCGGAAGAGGTCGAAACCGAGATTCGTTCCGCTGCCGAGGAAGATGAGCGTAAGCAGTATCGAAAGAAGCAAATTGAAGAAGAAGAACGTGCTGCGGTTCGGGCCAAGATTGAGGCCGAAGAACGCGCTAAGCGCGCCCAGGACGGCAAACAGAACTAAAACCTTCGGGGCCTGAAAAGGCCCCTTTTTATTGTCACATGTTCACGGGACTTGTCCATGGTGCCGCTCAGGTGGTAGGCTTGTCGCCACGCCCTCAAGGCGGTGCTCGTTTGACCCTATCCCATCCCCTTTTCCTAACCGCGCGCCCAGGCGATAGCATCGCCACCAACGGGTGCTGCCTGACGGTCGTGGATCCGGCTGGGGAATCGGCCAGCTTTGATCTGCTGGAAGAGACCCTTCGTCAGACAAATCTTGGCGACCTCGGCCCTGGTGCATTGGTTAACGTCGAGCCGAGTTTACTCCCTACCGACCGTCTGGGCGGGCACTTTGTGACGGGTCATATTGACGGCTGCGGCACCCTGCTCTTCTTCGCTCAAGATGGGGCGGATTGGCGGCTGGATATTTCTGCCGCGCCAGCGTTTCTCCGTTATGTCGTTCGCAAGGGCTGCGTGACTGTCGATGGCATGTCGCTGACGGTAGCTGACTTAATTCCCGGCGGTTTCCGGATTTGGATCATCCCCCACACCCTCGCGGTCACTAATTTAAAGGAGCGTAAGCCAGGCGATCGAATCAATCTGGAGTCCGATTTGCTGGCCAAGTACGCCGAAAAACTGCTCGCCCGATCCTGACGTTCAGACCGAGCCAGCGTTGAGGCGTTCTTCCAGCCTGGCCGCAATCGCCTCGTCGCTTTCGTTTTCTGCCGGCGTGGCTTCCGTTGTGAAAATCGCGTCCACCCTCGAAAAAGGCAGTGGCAAAGCAAATTGATCCCAGCTCCGAAGTCGCCAGCAATGGTGATAGCGTAAGCCCATGGTGACGAAGGGCCGGCCAGTCAGCCGGGCTAATGAGATCGCCCCGGTTTTGAATTTGCGAGCGGGGCCTTTCGGTCCGTCGGGGGTGATGCCGGCATGACTCCCGGCTCGCATGCGTCGGGTAAGGGCGATGAGGGCGGCGGCCCCGCGTCGATTGGAGGATCCGCGCACAGCGGTCAGCCCCATGACGCGGAAGAAAGCGACTAGCCAGGCGCCGTCTTTGCTGGTGCTAATCAAGGCGGTGATGGGCCGACTGAAGTGTCGGTTGGCGATCAGTGAAGAGACGAATAGCTTGTCGTGCCAAAGGAGAATAACCACAGGGCCATCGGAGTCATCAGCCTTGGGAATATTCGTGCTTACCCTGAGGGTTGCGAGCCAGAGCCGAAGGCCGAGGGCAACGGGTACGACCCAGACCCAGTGGTACCAGGGCACCTCAGCGGGGGCTTCAGGGAATGCTTTGGGGTCGTCCGGCACGGTTCCCTGTATCGCACCCCCCAGCCCTTAGTTCAATACTTATGCGGGTAGGCCTAGGGCGAGGCGAACACCCTTACGTCGCAGGAGGTGTATCAGCGGCATGGCGAAAATCGCCGGCGACCGTTCGGACCAATCCAGCACTTCCGCGGGAGTCCGCCAGAGGAGCGAATCGACCTCATCATGGGCAAGCGCCACCGAGTAATCTCCGCGGAGAAGATACGAACGAACGAATTCATGTCCGAGTTCGGCGTGCTGCGGGGCATAGTCGATTTCTTGTAAGCCGACAGGTTTGGAATGAGCACCCAGTTCTTCTCGTAACTCCCTGATGGCGGCGGTCAGGTAGTCTTCGCCGGTGTCAACGTGTCCTGCACACGAGGAGCTCAATAATCCTGGACAGTTATCTTTAGCGAAGGAGCGACGTTGCAGGCAAAGTTGGCCGTCGGCCCGAAGCCAGAAGATGTGGACCGCGCGATGGAGCAAGCGCTGTCGATGGATGTCGCGTCGATAGGCCGATCCGATAACCTGGTCCTGGCTGTCGACCACGTCAAAAACCTCGTCAGGAGATTGGCCGACTTCCTGTCGCGTCATCGTCCGAGATCCATGATGACACTCCAGCGCTTGGTAAGTTCGCGGTCGTGCTTTTTCCATTCCGGATCCCAGGCCGCCAGTTGATTCCAGAAGCGGTCGGAATGATCCATGTGTTTGCGATGTGAAAGTTCGTGCAGGATCACGTGGTCGTGCAGCATCGGCGGAAGCAGGATCAGCCGCCAGTTGAGCGAAAGAGTCCCGACCATCGAGCAGGAGCCCCAGCGCGTGGTTTGATCGCGTACGCTGACTTGACTGACCGTCACCCCCACGCGTCGGCTGAGTCGATCGACCGCGAGACCCAGTCCAGTCTCAGCAAGTCGTCGAATGACGCGCAGGGCCCCTTCTTCGCGATTCTCCCCCGGAAGGAGAATGGCGACTTTATCATCATGAGGTGACACCCGCGCCGCTGCTCGCTTGCCAGTCTCCAGTTCGACGGCGAGCAGTCGGTCGTCCATTGTCAGCCAAGGGAACTTCGTCAGGTGGGAGGTAAGCGAAGGCTGTACTGGGCGGGTCTTGGTGAGGACCTTTTCCAGCCATGGCAGGTTGTCTTTCAGGAAAGCCAGGGCGGAGGCGTGCGAGGTATGTTCGGGGTATGTCAGGAGGACCTTGGGTCCGGGGCGGACGGATAGTCGCACCCGCGTTGTGCGTGCCGAGACGCGTGGCCAGACCGATACGGGGCGGCCGGCAACATGGATGATGATGGGCTGTGCAGCCAGATCCATGCTCAGGGTGCGGCGTTTTTCTCGGCCTCGGCGACTACCTTGGCGGTTTGTCTGCGCAGGGCTGAATCAGGGTCGATACCGGCGTCACGGCAAGCGGCGATCAGTGCAAATAATTGGCGGCCGGCTGATTCCTCGGTGATGGTTGGTGCGAGTGCGTCAATCTCAGCGACATCAACTGTCGTGCCGACATTGAGCTTTTTTTTCCTTACCTGCTTCCAGACTTCTCGGGCGGTGAGGATAGCGTTGAGCGAGGGGGGCAGTTCCTTGAAGACGGAAACAGGGCGCGCCCCTTTCTCTTGAAGTTTGATTTGCTCCCACTGTGTCACGACCGCTTCAGAGCTGCCCAACTTGACACCATCGCCAAAAACGTGCGGATGACGGCGGACCATCTTGGCGTTCACTTCCCGGGCGACATCGTCAAAATTGAACTTCCCAGCTTCAGCGGCCATCTGCGCGTGCATGACGACGTGAAAAAGCAGGTCCCCGAGTTCCTCTCGCAGGTTGGCGTCATCATGGCGATCAATCGCCTGGATGAGCTCCGCCACTTCTTCAATCAGGCAGTCACAGATGGTCTGGTGATTCTGCTCACGATCCCAGGGGCAGCCATCGGGTGCGCGGAGTCTGGCGGTGGTTTCAATCAGAAGGTCGATGCCGGGCATACCACGATGGAGAAGACCCGTGGCGGGGGAGTCAAAACGATTGCCAGAAGGCCTCCGAACGGTTCCGTTGGTGGCAGTGGATAAACTGACCGAAATCATGGACGCCAAGCGCCGGGAGATTGCCCCGTTCGTCAGGTCAGTTACGGACGCAGAACTGGTCGCTTTTGCGGGTAGCCATAAATCCCCCGGGTTTCGTCAGTCACTGCTCACCCCGGGCCGCCTGAGCGTCATTGCGGAGGTCAAGCGTGCCTCGCCGAGCGTCGGGCAGATTCGGGCAGACGTCGATGCCGTCACCCAAGCCCGGCTATATGCTTCCGCCGGAGCTGACGGTCTCTCCGTTCTGACCGAATCCCAATACTTTAAAGGCAAGCTGAGTGATTTGGTCGAGGTGGCGTGCGATCAAGGCGGCTCGGCTCGCCCCCTGCCCTGTATTCGCAAGGATTTCATGGTGCACCCCTATCAGGTGCTGGAGGCCGCCCAAGCTGGCGCCCGCTGCATTCTGATCATCGTGCGTGGGCTGACCGATCCCGAAATCGTGCCCATTCACCGGGCGGCCAAATTGGCGGGGCTGGATACTTTGTTCGAGGTGCACGACGAGGCCGAACTTGAGCGTGCCCTACGTCACTCGCCTGACATGGTCGGGGTCAATAATCGCAATCTTTCCACCTTCCAAATCGACCTATCTTTCGCGGAACGCGTGATGCCACAGATGCCGACCTCCGTGCTCAAGGTGGCCGAGAGCGGTTTAAAGTGCGCCGAAGATGCCGCGCGTATGCGCGCAGCCGGAGCGCAGGCTCTGTTGGTCGGGGAATCCCTGATGCGCTGCGCTGATCCGGCGGTACTCATGCGGGCCCTGCAATCAGCATGAACGACGGTCCGTTATCGCCTAATGAGACGCGCGATCTGCTCGCTCGTCTTTCCCATATGCCGAAGAAGTGGCTGGGGCAGAATTTCCTAATTGACGGAAATATCGTCAGGAAATCGTTGGAACTCGGTGAGGTGAAGGCCGGCGACAAGGTGGTCGAAGTGGGCCCGGGCTTGGGCACCCTTACCCGCACTTTGCTTTGCGCCGGCGTCGATCTCTATGCGGTCGAAGCTGATCGCACGATGCACTTCCATCTTACCGAATCACTGATACCGCGGTTTCCTCGCACCTTCCATCTGACGGAGGGTGACGCCGTCGATTTACCGCGCGCTGGCTTGGTCGACGCTGTTGATGGATCTTTCAAGGTCGTCGCCAACCTCCCTTACGCCATTTCCACCCCATGGATGGACGCCATCTGCGCCGGCCCCCATCCTTCGATGATGGTGCTCATGCTGCAGCGTGAAGCCGCTGAGCGTCTCACGGCAGAAGTTGGCACGGGACACTGGTCGGCCGTGACCGCCCAGGTGCATCTCGCCTTCGATAAGATTAAGGTGCACCCGGTGCCAGCTCAGTCATTCAATCCGCCCCCCAAGGTAGATTCTTGTCTGCTGGTCCTGCGCCGCCGCCAGGATGCGCGTCGTCTCTCGCCCCGGGCCCGGGAAGTCGCCCGGATGTTCTTCACACAGCGTCGCAAACAGGTGGGTTCTTCCGCCAAGAATCTCTTCCCGGACGCCCCCGATGTAGCGGCTTGGCTGGCTGATTTGCCCAAATATGGCCTAACGAGCCTGGCGCGGCCTGAGACTATCCCTGCGGAAGCCTGGCTGACTCTCTGACGGCTGGGATTGCATTTCGACCTTTCTCCGCTCCTTATCCCGCCATGTCCGTCAAAGTAGGCCTCGTTTCCCTTGGCTGCGCCAAGAACCTGATTGATTCAGAAATCATGATCGGCCACCTGGCCAAAGCCGGCATGTCCATGACCGCCGATGCCGCCGATGCCGATGTGGTCATCGTTAACACCTGCTCGTTCATCGACGCCTCAAAGCATGAGGCTCTCGAAGCCATCTATGAAATGAGCGACGGCAAGGCCACGGCACGCAAGAAGGGCCAGAAGCTCATCGTCGCAGGTTGCATGTCCCAGCGCTACCAAGGTGCGTTGCCGGTCGTCGAAGGCGCGAAGGGGCGGATTGAACTGCCGAATGTCGATGCTTTCATTGGATTAGACCAGGTGACCAACATTGTCCCCGTCATTCATAAGGTGATGGGGGGCGAAGCCGGCATGACGGAGTTCCTCGCCAAGACCACCACCTTCATCCCCGATTTCGATACGCCGCGTTTCCGTCTGACGCCTAAGCACTCGGCTTACATCAAGATCGCCGAAGGCTGTAATCACCCTTGCACGTTCTGTATTATTCCCCGCATCCGCGGCCGCCATCGCAGCCGGACGGTCGAATCCGTCGTCAAGGAAGCTCGCCAGCTCGTTGCCGAGGGGGTCAAGGAAATCAACCTGATCTCCCAGGATACCACTTACTTCGGCATGGACCGATGGACGGATGGCCGGCCTAATCCGCGCAGCAAGGTGGATTCGTCCAAGGGCGAATCGCTCGCCTCCCTGCTTCGTGAACTTGATAAGATCGAAGGAGATTTCTGGGTGCGACTGCTCTACACCCACCCTGCCCACTGGAGCGATGAACTGATTGAGACCATCGCGCAGTCAAAGCATGTGGTCCGCTATGTGGACATCCCGCTGCAACATATTTCCGACCGCATGCTCGGCGCGATGCAGCGCGAGACGGATGGCGCTTATATTCGCGACCTGATCAAGCGCATGCGCGCCGGCGTCCCTGATTTGGTCATCCGTACCACCTTCATCGTCGGTTTCCCCGGCGAGACCGAGGAAGACTTCACGGAGCTTCTGGCCTTCCTGGAGGAAACGCGCTTTGATCGCGTCGGCGTCTTCAAGTACTCGAAAGAAGAAGGTACCCGTGGTGCGAAGATGGAGGGCCATCTGACGGACGCGATCAAGGCCGAGCGCCACGCCCGCGCCATGTTACTCTTGCAGCGTCTCTCCAGGGAGCGCGGCGAAAACTTTGTCGGCAAGCAGCTCCGCGTGCTTGTCGAAAGCCCTGGGGTCGCCCGCAGCACTGGCGATGCCATGGAAATCGACGGCATCGTCAAGGTGCCGAAGAAACTTGCGATCGGTGAGTTCGCGCTGGTGACCGTGACTGGCGCCGAAGAATACGACCTGATTGCCAAGTAGGCGCCCCTAGGCCTCGGCGTCGCGATCCGGGGCCGTCTCTGCCGATGCCGCGGCCGCTGGCGAGTCGCTGAGCCTGATCAGGGCGTCCAGGGATGAGAAGTGCCGCGTCCAGTCGGTCATGTCAGGGATGTCGCCCACGACCGTGGAAAACAGTTCTCGTTTCTCCTGTTTCAATTCTTCGATGCGTTCTTCAACTGTGCCTGGAGCGATCATTCGATAAATCAGCACGGGGTTCTTCTGGCCGATACGATGGACGCGGTCGACGGCCTGCGCCTCAACGGCGGGATTCCACCACGGGTCCATGAGGAACACGTACTCGGCGGTGTTCAGGGTGATGCCCGTGCCGCCCGCCTTCAATGAGGCAAGGAAAAGCGCCGGGCCCTTGGTTTCTTTGAACTGTTCGACCGGGGCGGAGCGGTCCTTGGTCTCACCGGTCAGTTCATAAATCGGAAGCGACGGCAAGTCGCGCGCCAGGGCAGATTTCACGCGCTCGATCAACGAGACGAACTGCGAGAAGACGACGGCCTTGGAGCCATTGGCGGCGATTTCAGAAAGTTTTGAAACCAGTAGCGTCACCTTGCCAGAGTGGCTCGAGGGACAATGGGAGTTCTCGGGGAGCAGGCCAGGATCGCAACAGACCTGTCGTAGCCGCATCAGCAGCGTGAGTACCGAAGTGGCATCCTTGGATAGTAGACTGGCGAGTTCGCCGGAAAGGCCGCTGCCTTGCGTCAGGTGCTGGTAGAGCGAGCGCTGTTCGTGGGTCAGCGGGCAAGGTAGCACCACTTCCATCTTCGGGGGGATGTCGGAGGCGACATGTCGCTTGAGTCGACGGAGGATAAACGGGGAGACCTGTCGTCGGACCTTGCCTAGCGCGACGGAGGGGTCGCGCAGCATCATACGTTCGAAGTTTGCCCTCTTGCCAAGGAGGCCTGGCATCAGGAAGCGGAAGATCGTCCAAAGGTCGGTAGGGCGATTTTCCAAAGGCGTGCCGGTGATCGCGATGCGATGGTCGGCTTGCACGGATATGCAGGTCTGGGTTGTCTTAGACTCAGGATTCTTGATCGCCTGTGCTTCATCGAGGACTGCGTAGCCGAAGCGATATTTTGTGAGCAGATCGGCGTGTCGGCGCAGCTGGGTGTAGCTCGAGATCCAGAGTTTAGCCCCGGGGTTCTTGGCGAAATCATCGTCCGCCGTGAGTACGGCGGTGCCAGCGCTTAGCTCTGGATGGAAACGTTTGATTTCTCCGAGCCAGACAGGGATGACGCTAGCGGGGCAGACGATCAGGGAACGTTCACCGGCGGGGCGAGATGCCAGGAGCGCGAGAACCTGGACGGTCTTGCCGAGGCCCATCTCATCGGCGAGCAGTGGATGGGAGCCTAAATCGCAGAGGCGCCCTAGCCAGGCCACGCCCTTAGCCTGATACGGGCGGAGATGGGCGGGCAGATGATCGGGCGGCGCGGGCTCATGGAGGAGCTTATCTTTCCAGGCTTTGAGGTCGTCATTGAGTTTAAGCGCCCCCACGGCGGCATGGTCAAAGAGGGAAAGGAGCAAGTAGCGCGGCACTTCCCCGTCCTTAGCACGCCAGTCCTCGGAGAAGTCGGCCACCGCCGCATTATAGGCGACGACGCCTTTGCCCGGGAGGATCACTGGGCGTCCGCCGGCTTTGAGGAGTAGTTTCTGCTCATCGGCCAATAGCCGATGCCCGCCGGCCTTGAGCCGCCAGTTGAGTTTAAAGGATTTACCATCCGCCGCGGACTCTGCATCCGCGTCGACCGCCACCTGGAGCTGTTCGTTGCGGAATATGTTCAGGGATTCTTCGCCGATGAGTTTGAAGCGCTTGCGCCACTCATTGAGCTCCTCCCGGACGAAACGCTCGATGCGCCCGATGTTATCCATGGCCCAGGTGCCCGCCGTCTTGCTGTAAACGAAGCCGGCGCGATGGGCGACGGTGCTGAAACGAAAAAGCGTCTGGCGCTGTTCGTCGGACAATTCATCGCCGGGGATGGCGCCTGGCCCGAAACAGTTCCAGGCGTGCCCTCCTCGGCCGCCCCAGGCTGCGGAGGATTTCAAGCCGTCAGAGGTTAGATCAAAAGTGATCTGCAGTTTGAGCGCGGTGCGTCCGCCGTTCTCTTTGCGTTCAGGTTCCTTGGGAGCGGCGGTTTCACCCGAAGAGGCTGAATCGTCGATGGCTGGTATCTCATCCGCGAGCAACTCCTCCACTTCATACATGGCGGCGACAGCGAAAGGCGCCCCGTTTTCCTCTTCAGGTAGCGAGGTGCGCCACTCGAGCTTGCCGGCATTGATTTCAATCACCGCCCGGACCGACTGCGTGTCCGTCTTGGTCAGCGCTTCGGCGTTCTCGGGTTTAAGTTCAATCTGACGGACGAGGCCTTCCGTGTAGAGTCGCCGACCTTCCACTAGGTCTACTTCCTTAAATGCATCCTCCCACTCCTCTGGCAGGCACGCAAACCACCTCTCCAACGCTTCCGTGGAGTAGGATCTATTGGCCGGACGTGGGGACGACATCGACGGACCCGCATTAAACTTCCCCGATTTTGTCCTTACAATACCCAAAGTCTGGCTTTTTTGGGCAGGGTCTGGGCTTGTTAATAGCGCTCAAAGTGTCCATGGTTTACGTCCCTTTTACAGGTACTGAAATGAAACATCTTAGTGTCGGAACACGCTGGAATGCGGACCTAGTCGCCGCCTATCACGAACAATGGTCCAAGGACTCTTCTTCAGTGGACGCCGAATGGCGTGCCTTCTTCGAGGGCTTCGAACTCGGCGTGAGTCTTCCGCCCAAGGCAGCGAAAGGTTCAGTCGCCCCTTCCGGTGCCGATGCCTCGGCGCAATGGAAGGTCCTCGCGGCCATCCAAGCCTATCGTGTGCTGGGGCACCTGCAGTCACGCATCAATCCCCTCTTTGATCCGGTCCCGCACTTTGAACTGTCAGACAAATCGCTCGGGCTTGATGCGATTCCTTTGACACAGTCTTTTCATACGGGCGATTTCCTCGGCGGCAAGGTCATGCCCCTGTCCGAGATCCTTGCTAAGTTGAAGTCCATTTATTGCGGCCCCATTGGCGTGGAGTTCACTCACATTCAGGATGGCGAGCGCCGCCGCTGGCTCCAAGAGCGCATCGAATCCTGCGGCCTCCGCCCGGCCTACGATGCCCCGGCCCGCCGCCGTTTCCTCCGTTCCATCGTCCAGGCCGAGCAATTCGAGCGCTTCCTTCACAAGACTTTCGTCGGCGCCAAGCGCTTCTCCGTCGAGGGTGGCGAGGTTCTGTTGGCCGCTCTCGACAAAGTGATCGATCGGGCACCCAGTGACGGCGTGGCCGATGTGGTCATCGGCATGGCCCACCGCGGTCGCCTGAATGTGCTTGTCAATATCTGCGGTAAAAAGGCGGAAGCCCTGTTTGGCGCCTTTTCCGAAAATCATATTCCGGATACCTCTCACGGCGACGGCGACGTCAAGTATCACCTCGGCTACGCCGGTGCCCGCGTGGTCGATGGTAAGGAGGTCAGCATCACCTTGGCCTACAACCCCAGCCACCTGGAAGCCGTCAATCCCGTGGTGCTTGGCCGCACCCGGGCGCTCATTGACCTGCAGGGCGGTTCCGATCGATCGAAGGCTCTCCCTGTGCTCATTCACGGCGATGCTGCTTTTGCCGGTCAGGGTATCGTCATGGAGACCCTTAATCTTGCCGGCCTCAAGGGATACTCCGTGGGCGGCACGCTGCATCTCGTGAGCAATAACCAGGTAGGATTCACGACCAATCCCGACGAGGCCCGCACCGGCCGTCATTGCACCGAGATCGCGAAGTTCACCGAAGCGCCGATTCTGCACGCCAACGGGGATGATCCGGATGCGGTGATTCTCGCAACGGAAATTGCCTTGGATTATCGCAAGAAATTCGGAGCGGATACGGTCGTAGATATTGTTTGCTACCGCCGTTACGGCCATAATGAGACTGATGAGCCGGCGTTCACGCAGCCGGTGCTCTATCGCAATATTACCGCGCATCCGAGCGTGTCAGAGCTCTATGCCTCGCGTCTGACGGAATCAGGCTCCGCCCCCGACGGCGAATTGATCACACTCCGTACGGAGTTCGATGTTTTGCTGAACGCCGCCCAAGAGCGCGCCCAGGCCAGCCTCGCCGTCGAGATCGAGGAGCATAAGAAGAATCCTCCGGGCGTGCGCCCTTTTAAGTCGCCTTATCAGCACGTAGTCGACACGACGGTGCCGGCCGAACTTCTCGCTAAGGTTGCCCCGGTGCTCTGGCAGATGCCTCCAGATTTCTCGCCAAATCCGAAGATTAAGCGATTACTCGACATCAAAGCCGAAGCCTTCAAGTCCGGAGCTAATTTCGATTGGAGCTTGGGCGAAGGCCTGGCTTTCGCCTCGCTCCTCGCGGAAGGCTATCCGGTCCGCATCTCAGGCCAGGACTGCGAGCGTGGCACTTTCTCACACCGTCATGCTGTGCTGCATGACCCTTCCAACGACGCTGAATATTGCCCGCTCGGCTCGATTGCCGGCGCCGAAATCGAGCTGGTTAACTCTTCTCTCTCGGAATACGCCGTGCTTGGTTTTGATTATGGTTACTCGCTCGAAGCCAAGGATTCGCTGGTCATCTGGGAAGCCCAGTTCGGCGACTTCGCCAACGGCGCGCAGATCATGATCGACCAATTCCTCGCTTCCGCGGAATCCAAGTGGGGACAGGACAGCGGCTTGGTCATGTTGCTTCCGCACGGCTACGAAGGCCAGGGCCCGGAGCATTCTTCCGCCCGCCTTGAGCGTTTCCTGCAGCTTTGTGCGGAGAACAACCTGCAGGTGGTGCAGCCCTCGACGCCCGCCCAGCTCTTCCACGTCCTTCGCCGTCAGGTTAAATCCGATTATCGCAAGCCACTGGTTGTCATGACGCCCAAGAGTCTGCTACGTCATAAGTCCTGCGTCAGCAAATTGGCCGAACTTACCGACGGAAGTTTCCATGCGATTCTCGCCGATGCCACTCCAGCGGCTAAAACCGAACGCCTGTTGCTTTGCTCGGGCAAGGTCTTCTACGAACTGGATGCCGAGCGCATCGCCCGGAAGGACGACACGACCACGATTGTGCGCATCGAGCAGTTCTATCCTTTCGACGCCGACACTCTCAAGAAGCTCCATGTCGACCTCGGCGCCCCCGCCAAAATCGTCTGGGTCCAGGATGAACCCCGCAATATGGGGGGATGGTCTTTCGTCTCTGAATTGATTCAAGACGCGGTAGGTATTCGCCCTGCCTTTGCCGGTCGTGATGCGGCCGCCTCCCCTGCAGTCGGCTCACTGGCCGTTCATAAGATCGAACAGGCTGACCTTATTCGGCAGGCCTTTTCGGCCTAATGGGGGTCAGTAGGCGATATTCTCCGTTTAGGCAGTCAGACTACTACCCCCTAATCGGCTGCCTAAGGTCGATTAAAGGGTCATTTCCCCGTTGAAACAGACCAGAAGGGGTTCCAAGGTTAAACCTACCTAATTTCATGGCCGTCGAAGTCAAAATCCCTCCCATGGGCGAATCTATCACCGGGGGCCTGCTGGCTACCTGGCTGGTGCAAACCGGAGATGCCGTCCGCAAGGGCCAGGCTCTTTTTTCATACGAGACAGATAAGGTGACCTCAGAGGGCACCGCTGAAGTTGATGGAAAAATCACCATCGCTGTCGCCGCCGGCACGGAAGTGCTTGTCGGACAAGTCGTCGCCTCCATCGAAGCCGGTGTGTCGGGTAATGCGCCTGCAGTCTCTGCACCGGCCCCGCAGGTGCCCGCCAAGGCAGTCCAAGTCTTAGCTCCTGCCCCCGCTCCCAAAGTCGTCACCGCCAAGTCTGGTGCGGCCGCTGAAGTCTCCCCTGCTGTCCGTCGTCTCTCGGCTGAGACCGGTCTTGATCCCGCCGGTGTCGAGGGGTCCGGCAAGGCTGGTCGCGTGACCAAGGGCGACATGCTCGCAGCCCTATCAGGACAGTCTCCCATTCTCGCGGCGGCTCCGGCTGTTGTTGCCCCGAGTCCGGCCGCCTTGCCCTCTTCTGCTCCGACTGCCGTGGTCATCCCTTCGCGCGAGGGACGCACCACCCGTAAGCGCATGTCGCCGTTGCGCCGCAAGATCGCCGAGCGCCTAGTGCAGGCCAAATCCGAGACCGCCATGCTCACTACTTTCAACGAGGTCAATATGGCCCCGGTGATGGAGTTGCGCAAACGACACGGCGAAGAATTTCTCAAGAAATACGGGGTCAAACTAGGCTTCATGTCCTTCTTCGTAAAGGCCGCGGTTCAGGCACTTATGGAGGTTCGGGCCGTGAACGCTCAACTCGATGGTGAAGATATCGTCGAAAATAATTTCTATGATATCGGCGTGGCCGTGGGCACGGACAAAGGGCTCATGGTTCCCGTCGTCCGCGACTGTGATCAGCTGAATTTCGCCGGCATCGAGAAAGCTATTGGTGATTTCGGTAAGCGCGCCCGCGACGGAAAGATTCAGCTGCCTGAACTCCAAGGTGGTATCTTTACCATCTCCAACGGCGGCATCTACGGTTCGATGCTTTCGACCCCTATCCTCAATCACCCTCAGGCGGCGATCATGGGTCTGCATAATATTGTCGAACGTCCTGTCGCCGAAAACGGCCAGGTGGTCATTCGTCCGATCATGTACTTGGCCCTCTCGTATGATCATCGCATCATCGACGGCAAGGAGGCCGTGACCTTCCTGGTGAAGGTCCGCCAGCTCATCGAGGATCCGCAACGTCTTCTTTTTGGCGTCTAATCCCGATCCACTTACCTAAAAACATGTCTCAATTCGATCTCGTCGTAATCGGCTCCGGCCCCGGTGGCTATGTCGCCGCCATCAAGGCCGGCCAGCTTGGACTTAAGGTGGCCTTGGTGGAGAAGGATAATTCTCTCGGCGGCACGTGCTTGAATGTCGGCTGCATTCCATCCAAGGCTCTCCTGCATTCCACCGAAGTCTACCAGCACGCTTTGCACGGCAAGAAGCACGGCTTGGTGGGCGCGGAAAAGATCACCTTCGACGTGGCGACTATGATGGCCAACAAGGATAAGGTCGTCGCCCAGCTCAACATGGGTGTCGGTGCCCTCCTCAAGAAGCGCAACGTGGAAGTCGTCCGCGGCCTCGGCCGCCTTGCCAAGACCGGCGAGGTACTGGTGCGCAGCACGTCCGGTGATCGTACGCTCGAGACCAAGAATATCCTCATCGCCACCGGTTCGGTGCCGATCGAACTGCCCTTCCTGAAGTTCGATGGCGAGACGGTGATCTCTTCCGATCATGGTATCTCGCTGAAGTCCGTCCCGGCCAAGATGGTGGTCGTTGGTGCTGGCGCCATCGGCCTCGAACTCGGCTCCGTCTGGTCCCGACTTGGTGCCCAGGTGACGGTCGTCGAGATGCTGCCTTCCATCGGCGGACCAAGTTATGATGCCGATGTCGCCAAGGCCGCCCAAAACGCTTTTGAGAAGCAAGGCATCAAGTTTGAGATGGGTGCGAAGGTCACCGGAGTGAAGAAGAGCGACGGCGGTTCGGCGCTCACGGCAGATCGCGACGGCAAGGCCCTCGATTTCCCCGCCGATAAGATTCTCGTCGCGGTCGGTCGCAAGGCCAACACGAGCGGCCTGGGCGCCGCCGAAGCCGGCCTCAAACTCGATGAACGCGGCCGCATCGTGATCGACGCTCATTTCCAGACCAATCTCGCTGGCGTTTACGCCATCGGCGACGTCGTCGTCGGCCCAATGCTCGCACACAAGGCCGAAGAAGAAGGTGTCGCGGTCGCGGAAAATCTGGCCGGCAAGCACGGCCACGTGAACTACGGCATCATTCCCGGCGTAATCTACACCGACCCGGAAGTGGCTTCGGTGGGTCTCTCCGAGGCCGACGCCAAGGCCAAGAATATCGAAGTCGCCATCGGCAAATTCCAACTCGCCGGCAACGGTCGCGCAATTGCCTCCGACGGCACCGCGGGTTTCGTGAAAGTCATCGCTTGTGCGAAGACCGACAAGCTTCTGGGCGTTCAGATGGTCGCCAAGGGAGCGTCCGAGATGATCGCCGCGGCTTGTGCGCACATGGAATACGGAGGTAGCGCCGAAGATGTGGCCCGTACTTGCTTCGCTCACCCGACGGTCAGTGAATCCTTCAAGGAAGCTGCGATGGCGGTCAGCAAATCGAGCATTCACTCCCTCTAAGGGGTGACTTCGGTTTTGAACGAAAGGGTGCGTTTAGCACCCTTTCTGCGTGGGTGCAAAACGACACCAAACGACCGCATGGCATCGTGAAAATTAACAGGGGCCAGGCTTGCCACGGCACACGAGTAATCTGACTGCCGTTGCTTCCTTCCGGATCTGGCGGGGTTCGTCAGTCACCCGTTGCATGGGGCCTGGCTTGGTTAAGTTGATGCCATCCTAATACGCTCTTTTCAATCCCCAACTTAACCCCTAATCATTCCCCTTCCCGATGGCTGAAATACCTAAATCTTATGAACCTCAAGGGGTCGAACAGCAGTGGTACGACCGATGGGTCGCCGCCGGATGCTTCAAGGGCAAGGTAGACCATAGCCGCGAATCCTTTGCGGTGATGATTCCGCCGCCCAATGTAACGGGTGTTCTCCACATGGGCCACCTGCTGAATAACACGTTGCAGGATATCATGGTGCGCCGGGCCCGCCAAGAAGGTAAGTCCGCACTCTGGCTGCCTGGCACCGATCACGCCGGCATCGCCACCCAATCGCGCGTTGAAAAAGAACTTCGCCAGAAGCAGGGAAAAACCCGCCATGACCTGGGGCGGGAGAAATTCATCGAAACCGCCAGCGAGTGGCGCGACAAGCACGGCGGCATCATCCTCGGCCAGCTCCGCAAACTGGGCGCTTCCTGCGACTGGGATCGCACGGTGCATACGCTCGATGCGGGCTACTCGCAGGCGGTCCTGCAGACTTTCGTCACGCTCTATGAGCGTGGCTATGTCTATCGCGGAAAACGGATGGTGAATTGGTGTCCGGTTTCCCAGACAGGTCTCTCCGATGAAGAGGTGATCATGAAGCCTTCTAAGGGCTCGCTGTATCGGATGCGCTACGAAGTCGCGGAATTGCCCGGGACGTTCCTGGAGATTTCTACCACCCGACCGGAGACGATCCCCGGTGACGCCGCCGTCGCCGTCCATCCTGAGGATGAGCGTTACAGGCATCTCATCGGCAAGCATGTCTGGCGCCCCTTCCCACGCGCCCAAATTCCGATCGTCGGCGATGAGGCCGTCGAACGAGCTTTCGGCACGGGTGTACTGAAGGTCACCCCGGCCCACGATCGTACGGACTTCGATATCGGCAAGCGTCACAAGCTGCCGGTCATCGATGTGATGAATCCCGATGGCACGATGAACGCCGACGCCGGCCCCTTGGCTGGTATGGAGCGTTTTAAGGCACGGACCGCCGCCGAAAAGCTTCTCGAGGAACTCGGTGCGCTGGTGAAAACCGAGCCTTACGAAAACACCGTCGGGTATTCCGAGCGCGCTGATGTGCCGATCGAGCCTCGTCTTAGCGAACAGTGGTTCATCCGTTATCCCAAGATCGAGGAAGCCAAACGTGCCGTCACCTCGGGTATCATCAAGTTTCACCCGGAACGATGGACGAAGACCTACCTTCACTGGCTGGAGAACATCCAGGACTGGTGCGTGAGCCGCCAACTTTGGTGGGGGCATCGTATCCCCGTCTGGTACCGCAAGGGAGCCGATCGTAATGATCCCGCTCATTGCCACGTGTCTTTAAATCCTCCCGCTGATCCCCAGAATTGGGAACAAGACCCCGATGTCCTCGACACTTGGGCTTCTTCCTGGCTATGGTGCTTGGCTACGCTGGGTTGGCGTAAGCCCGGAGAAACCACCGAGGAGCTCAAGCACTGGTATCCGACGGGTGCCCTCGCCACCGGACCAGATATTATCTTCCTCTGGGTTGCCCGTATGATCATCGCCGGCCTTGAACTCTATGGCCCGGAGAAGAAGACTTTGACGGATGACGAGATTCGGCAACGTGTTCCATTCAAGCGTGTCTATTTCAATGGTATTATTCGCGATAAGCTGGGGCGGAAAATGTCCAAGTCGCTGGGCAACTCGCCTGAACCTCTCGATCTGATCGCCAAGTTCGGCGCCGACGGCCTGCGTTTCGGTCTGCTCTCAATCGCTCCGAAGGGGCAGGATATTCTCTTTGATGAGGATCGGGTTTCTCAGGGCCGTAATTTCTGCAATAAGCTCTGGAATGCGGCGCGCTTCCGCCAGATGTCCGGCCCGATGTCTGATAACTCTTCACTGGTCGCCGTCGCCTCCCGGATCCAGGCGTCTTTGCTGGATGATGATGACTTCGCCATTCTGCAGGGCCTCGCTGAACTGACCGACAGCACCACCAAGAACTTGGATGACCATGAGTTCACTGCCTACGCCCAGGGACTCTACGCCTTCTTCTGGGGCGATTTCTGTGATTGGTATGTCGAAGCGTCCAAGGCGCGCCTGGCCGATCCGGCTCTGCGCGACACCTGCCTGGCCGTGCAGGACCTGGTCCTCCGCCAGTTTCTCCTGCTGCTCCACCCTGTTGCCCCGTTCATCTCAGAGGAACTCTGGCACCTGCTGGGCTATGGTAATGAAAATGATTTCATTCAGAACCATCATACCGGATCCGGCGGAGATCTCTTACGCGTTCTCCGCGAGAACGGCGTGAAACTCAGCGCAGCTAAGGTAGCCGATGTGGCCTTGCTTCGTGAACTGGTGGCTTCGATCCGCGGTCTTAAGTCTCAGGCCAACCAGGCAACCCGCCGGGATTCTGTGGTGACCATCGTCGTCAAAGATGCCGCCGCCAAGTTACTGGTGGAAAACAACCGCGACAAATTAACCCGCATGGCTGGCTTGGCCGAGATCAACTTTGCTGCCGACGCCGGAGGTCGCACCGGAGCCGTGACTCCGATGGGAACAGTGATGCTCGAGCTTTCCGGCAACATCGACGTAGCCGCCGAAAAAATGCGGCTCACGAAGGAACTCGAAAAATTGGAGAAGGGTGTTTCGGCTGGTGAAGCTAAACTCACCAATGAGGCGTTTGTCTCCAAGGCTCCGCCAAACATTCTGGAAGGCGCCCGTAAACAACTCGAAGAAGTCAAAGCCAAGCGTGATGAGATTGCACGCATGATTGCCTCCCTGGGCTGACCTATGATCGCCACCCGGCTGCACCCCGATAAACACATCGCCGCTCAAGCGGTTGCCCGGGAGATAGCCGACCTGATTCAGATACGCTCGAAATCGGGCAAGTCGACTGTGCTTGGTCTGGCCACGGGTTCCACCCCTCTGCCGCTTTATGCCGAGCTGATTCGTCTGCACCGCGACGAAGGCCTGAGCTTCCGTTCAGTGATCACCTTCAATCTCGATGAATACGCCGGTCTGGGGCCGACCCACCCGCAGTCCTACCGGCACTTCATGGAGGAGCACTTGTTCCGACATGTGGACGTACCTGCCTCCCATATTCATATTCCCGACGGGTTGAGCCGGGAGCCCGCGCGGCATTGTGTCGCCTACGAAGAGGCCATTCACCAGGCAGGCGGGATTGATCTTCAGATACTCGGCCTCGGTCGTACGGGACACATTGGCTTCAACGAACCGCCGTCCGCGGACAACACGCGCACCCGCTGGGTGCATCTGGATGAGATGACCCGCCAGGATAATTCGACCTTCTTTGGTGACCTTGCCCTGGTGCCTCACGCCGCCCTGACCATGGGGGTTGCGACCATCATGGAGGCGCGCCGAGTGGAGTTGCTCGCTTTCGGCGAAGGAAAATCAGCCATCGTTCGCCGCGCCATGCAGGAGACGCCGTCGGCAGCATGTCCGGCGACCTGGCTTCAGCATCATCCACGCTGCACCTTTCATCTAGATTACAGCTCGGCCATGCAACTCTAAGCCCCCCGATGGCCGCCCTCCCCCGCTATCTTTCAAAGATTGATCCGCACCTGGTGCCGGCCTCCTTATGGACTCGGGACCACCTACGACGTTGTGATGCGCTAGCCGGATCGACGGCGCTGACCATTGCCCTCAAGCGAGATGACGGTACCGCTTCCCTTTTCCGGACCAAGCTGCTGCCGGCGGGAACGGATGACGCGGCCAATTATCTGCATGCTGAACGGACGGTTAAATTTCTTCTTTGGTCGCGCGGCGCACCCGAGGTACTCATGTGTGGCCCGTTGGCGACCAGCCTCGCCGAAAGTTTACAGGTAGCTTATTCACCTGCCGGCTCCAGAGCTTTTGATGCGGACTTCTTTTTCCGTATTTTTCAAAAACCCCTTCGCTTCCGTGCCGTCGAGCCATCCGCCCTCCCGGCTCCTTCCGCCGCCCACCTCCCCCTTGGGCGCCATCTTGATGGGTGTCGCATCGGCTTTGACCTGGGAGGGTCCGATCGCAAATGCGCTGCCCTGATCGACGGCAAAGTGGTTTACTCCGAAGAAGTGAAATGGGATCCCTACTTCCAGGCCAATCCGCAATACCATCTTGATGGCATCCGCGATTCACTCGCACTGGCGGCGAGACATCTCCCCCGGGTAGATGCAGTTGGCGGCTCATCGGCCGGCGTCTACATTAACAATAAGGTATGCGTTGGCTCTCTCTTCAGGGGTATCACGGATCCGGCGGTTTTTGAAACCAAGGTGCGCAATCTCTTCGTTGATCTCGCCGCCGAGTATCAGGTGCCCTTCGAGGTCCTCAATGACGGGGATGTCACCGCCCTGGCCGCTTCGATGTCTTTGGGGCGTAACGCGGTCCTTGGGGTCGCCATGGGCACCAGCGTGGCAGCAGGCTATGTCGACAATGGTGGCAACCTCACCAACTGGCTCAGCGAACTGGCCTTCGTGCCAGTGGATTATCGTGAGGCCGGCCCGGTCGATGAATGGTCCGGCGATGCTGGGTGTGCCGTACAATATTTCAGCCAACAAGGCGTGGGTCGCCTCATGCCATTGGCCGGGATCACGCTACCCCCCGCGTTGAGGCTTCCCGAGCAACTTGAAGAGCTCCAGCGTCTCATGCTTGCCGGCGATGAACGTGCCATGCAGGTCTATGACGCCATCGGCATCGCGTTCGGCTACGCCATTGCGCATTTTGCCAATTTTTACGAAATGAGCAGCTTGCTCATCATGGGGCGAGTGACTTCCGGTCCGGGCGGCGCGGTTATCATCGAACGAGCCCAGGCAGTGCTTCGCGATGAGTTTCCGGAACTTCGCATCGACCTCATGGCCCCGCCTGAGAAAGATAAACGCCATGGTCAGGCCATTGCGGCCGCCTCCCTGCCCCCTCTGCGCCCATGATGTCCCTCAATCCTCTTGCGAAGCTCATGATTCCGGATGCCGTGGCTGGCTCCCAGGCGCTGGCCCGCACGACCCATCTCGGTATCGGTGCCCACCAGGATGATTTAGAGTTCATGGCTTTTCACGGCATCCTGGCCTGTTACGACCGCTCCGACCTCTGGTTCGGAGGCGTCACCATCACCGATGGCCGCGGAAGCTCCCGGGCCGGACAATTCAAAGAATGGACAGACGATCAAATCGCCGCTGAACGTGTCAGGGAACAGGAAGCCGCCGCGGTCCTCGGAGAGTATTCCTTTGTCGCTCAGCTGGGGTATCCGAGCGCTGCCGTCCGCGACTCTCAACAGATCGCGGTACGCACCGAACTGCACCGGATTCTCGATGCCACCCGTCCGCAGGTCGTCTACCTCCACAATCTCGCGGATAAGCATGACACCCATGTCGGTTGCGCTCTTCGCGCGATCGAAGCAATTCGGCTCATGCCTATGGCTGAGCGCCCGATACAAGTCTACGGCTGTGAGGTCTGGCGCGATTTAGATTGGCTCGTCGACGACGAGAAGACCCCCATGCCCGTGTCGGGGCATCCTGAATTAGCCCAGAAGATCAACGCCGTCTTTGCCACCCAGATCGCCGGAGGTAAGCGCTATGACCTCGCCGTACTCGGACGCCGGGCGGCAAATGCGACCTTCGGCAATCCCCATCAGACCGACCGGGAGACTTCGATACAGTGGGCCATGGATCTCACCCCCCTTATCCGCGATGACACTCTTGATCCCACTGAATATACGCTGGGATTCATCGATCGTCTCAAACTCGACGTCGCCGCCCGACTGCGCAAATCTCTTTGATTCATGAAACCTACCCTTCTCGTCTTGGCTGCCGGCATGGGCAGTCGCTATGGCGGCCTCAAGCAGATTGACCCCATGGGTCCTTCTGGCGAGACCATCTTGGACTACTCGGTTTTTGATGCCATTCGCGCTGGTTTTGATCGGGTTGTATTTATCATTCGTCCTGACTTCGAGAAAGATTTCCGCGAACGTATCGCCGCCAAATTCTCCGGTCGTATTGAAGTCGGCTTCGCATTTCAGACCATTGATAAGCTTCCTTCGGGTTTCTCGGTGCCCGCCGGACGCGAGAAGCCATGGGGGACGACCCATGCGATTCTCTGCGCCCGTGAGGTCGTGAACGCACCTTTTGCCGTGATTAATGCCGACGACTTTTACGGCCAGGACTCCTACGCCTCGCTTGCCCGTCATCTCGCGGCGCTTGGCAATGACTCCACGGCCTACTCCATGGTGGGGTTTACACTAAAGAATACTTTATCCGAACATGGCACGGTGGCCCGGGGTGTTTGCCAGACGGACGCATCTGGGAGGCTTACCGATATTCAGGAACTCACCAAGATTGCCCGCATACCAAGCGGTGCGGAAAATCGTCCAACCGAAGGACCGGTAACTCCCCTGACCGGAGAGGAACCCGTTTCGATGAACATGTGGGGCTTCACTCCCGCGATCTTCCCCCAGCTAGATGCGGATTTTCGCGCTTTCTTGTCTATTCAAGGGCGGGAAATGAAGAGCGAATCCTACATTCCGATGTCGGTCGGTAATCTGGTCAAGGCCCGCACCGCCACGTGCCAGGTGCTCCGTACTAACTCCACCTGGTTCGGCGTGACCTATCGGGAAGATAAGCCGATCGTGCAGGAAAGCATCCAAAAGCAGGTCGCCTCCGGAAACTACCCTCCCTCGCTCTGGTCCTGAATAATGACCACGCCTGTTTCATATGACGTGGCCGGCATTGCCCGGGAATTCCGTCTGACAGGCTCATTCCTGACAGCCTCTCCGTATGGCAGCGGGCATATTAACGACACTTATGCCGTCGTTATGGATTCTCCCCAGGGTCAGACGCGCTACGTCCTGCAACGCATTAACCACAACGTCTTCAAGCGTCCGGACGAACTCATGGAGAACGTGGAGCGAGTCTGTGCCCATACTCGTCGCCGGCTCGAAGCATCAGGTGCGACGGATGCTCATCGCCGCGCGCTACGCCTCATCCCGACCACAAGGGGGAAGTCTTGGCACGTGGATGCCGCTGGCAATCGCTGGCGCTGCTACGACTTCATCGAGAACGCTACCGGCCATGATGTGGTGCGTGAACCCGATCAAGCCTACCAGGCTGCGCGAGCTTTTGGGGCTTTCCAATCGCTGCTGGCCGACCTCCCCGGAGAGCGCCTCCACGAAACTATCCCTGACTTTCACAACACCCCGAGTCGCTTTGCGCGGTTTCTCGCGGCGCTGGCGAAGGATGCCCATGGTCGGGCCCAGTCGGTGCAAACTGAGATATCTTTCGCCTTGGCCCGCCAGGCCGACGTCACTCTGGTCGCCGAAGCCTTGCGCACGGGTGAACTGCCGGAACGCGTCACGCATAATGACACGAAGCTCAATAACGTGTTGCTCGATAATATAACGCAGGAAGGACTGTGCGTCATCGACCTCGACACGGTCATGCCCGGTTCGGTTCTGTATGATTTCGGAGACCTTGTGCGTACTTCGACCTCCCCGGTGGCAGAAGATGAGACGGATCTGTCGCGCGTCCACCTGCAGCTCCCGATGTTCGAGGCGCTCGTCCGTGGTTACTTGAGCACGGCCGGCGGCTTCCTGACCAAGCGAGAGAAGTCCCTCCTCCCTTTTGCCGGTAAGCTTATCACATTTGAAATCGGACTGCGCTTCTTGACCGATTGGCTGGAAGGCGATGTTTATTTTAAGATCAAGCGTCCCGCCCACAATCTCGACCGCTTGCGGACGCAGTTCAAGTTGGTCGCCTCGATCGAACAACAGATGATCCGCATGCAGGAGTGCGTCGACCAACAATGACCCCACGCGTGCTCGTAACGGGCGGAGCCGGCTTCATTGGCTCCCACATTGTCGAACATTACCAGACCAAGGCAGAAGTCGTGGTGCTGGATGATTTCCGGAGCGGTTACCGTGCTAATCTCCAGGGGCTCGACTGCCGGATTGTGGAAGGGTCGATTCTTGATGCGACCTGCTTGGCCGACGCCATGAAGGGCGTGACGCACGTCTTTCACCTGGCGGCGATGATCTCCGTCCCGGAATCCGTGCAAATGCCCGACGAGTGTGCGCGTTTGAATATTGAAGGAACTCGTCGGGTGCTTGAAGCAGCCGTACATGCCGGCGCCCAGCGTGCTCTCCTGGCTTCTTCGGCTGCTATTTACGGTGATAACCCGATCGTACCTAAGCTCGAATCGATGACGCCCGAGCCGAAATCTCCCTACGCTTTCACCAAGCTCGCTGGTGAGCAATTGCTGGAATCGTTTCGAATCAACCAGCATCTAAGCACAGCCAGCCTCAGGTTTTTCAATGTCTTCGGCCCGCGTCAGGACCCTCGTTCGGCCTACGCCGCCGCCGTCCCCACTTTCCTTGATCGGGCTCTGAACCATCAGACGATTAGTATCCATGGCGACGGAGAGCAGACGCGCGATTTCATCTTCGTGAAGGATGTCGTGGGAGCCCTAATCTATGCAGCCGGTCATCCCGACATGCACGGTACCTTTAATGTCGGCTACGGCCAATCTTTGTCGATCCGGGCCCTCGCCGAAGAGATTATCCGCCTCACCCATTCTCGTTCGTCCCTTGAGTTTCTTCCAGGTAGGGCCGGCGACGTGAAGCATTCTGTCGCCTCAGCCAATCGTCTTATGACAGCGGGATGGGTCCCCAATTTTAGCGTATCAAGCGGCCTTGCGGCTACCATCGCAGGCTATCGACGCCCTACGGCGTAACAACCAAGGTGGTCCGCAGGAGTTCTTCCTGCCCGTCATTAATATGGAGCCAAAGGTCATATTGACCAGCAGGGGGAAGGCGTAGTCGGAAAGTAAGGGTGGGGGTTTCCGCATACTCACCTCCTTCGAGCGTCGGATGCATATGCGCATACCCGGTACGACCGGCTTCAGTGGAAAAGATCACGGCATGCCCCAACGAACCCATAACAGGTTTTAATTTCAGGGCAGCTCCCCCAGGGCCAGCGAGCAGGAGGCGCAGTTGGGCTGACGTGCCCGCGCGGGTCGAACTAGCAATCGTACTCACGATTTGATTCCGTGGTGAGGTGGGGGACTGTGGATGGCGGATCGGAGGAACATTCTCTACGATTGTCTCGGCGAGCATGACTCTTCCCGTGCGGGCGTCGGCGAAGTCGACATAGGCTCGGACCGGGGTGTCGCCGTAAAGTTGGGCCGGGAAGTCAAAATGCCAGGTGCCGTCTTCGCTGGGCATGGGGTGCAAGTGCGCATACCTGCGTTCTCCTCCTGCCTGGAGCAAATGAAGGTGCACTTGTTTGGTGTGCGACACCCCGACTTCATGACCATAAAAAGGCAGGCCCTCCTCTTTGATCAAGAGAAGTTCCGCAGCCGAACCTTCGCCGATTCGCTTGATCTTAAGGGTCACCGGGAACCGGAGTTCTTTCGGAGAATAGAAATTAGCCTCTTCATTGACACCACAGAATTCCAGGCCGTCCACGACGACGGGTTGATGGTCGGCATGAAGAAACGCGCACTGGGTGTCCGGCAGGGAGCGCAGCATAAAGTAAGCCCCCAGCGCGATGGCCGTGATGATCCAAGCCTGCTTGGGGAAACTCATTTGCCGGCGGCTTCACGGGCCAGCACCTGGGCGACGTCTTCGGCATCGAAGGAGGCGCCTTCGCGCCGCTGGATGAGCCGTCCTTCGGCGCTGATCAGAATGAGGGCGGCGTTATGGACGATGGTCCCGTCGTCACGCAGGGTTTGGATGCCATAATGGCGCATCAAATCCTTGATCTGCGCAGGGTCGCCCGTCAACAGGCTATGGCGCGCAAAATCGATACCATAGCCTTCAGCGTAGGCGCGGAGCACCCCTGGGGAATCTGTCTCTGGATCAAACGTAATGGTGATTAGTCTCACCTTGGAAGCCGATGGCTGCTTAGCCAGAAGATCGCCGAGTTGCTTCATGCAGGCGGTGGAGGCCGGGCACATGCGGGCGGAACGACAGCTCGTGAAAATGAAATTCAAGGCCAGCGGCGAACCCAGAAAATCTTTCTTCATCACGAGGCGAGCCGACTGATCCCAGAGCGCCATATTCGGCATGAGGTCGTTAGGCATACGCATGACCAAGCGCCCCTTATCTAAAGTTTCACGATGGAGGGCTTCGGATACTTCCGCCACGCGTCGCAATTCTTCGCTGTCGTTCGGGAATATTGAACGAAGCGCCGGGCGGACATTACCCGAAGCCAAGATTCCACGAATAGGCCGCCCTTCCCAGGCAATCTGGACATCACCGCTGCCCAGCGAGACGGTGAGATTCTGGTCGTCCTTGGTGCGGAGCACGGCGGACTTGTCCGAAACATTCCGAGATATCACCAACCCTTCCGTGGTCATGCCATAGGCGGACAAAGACCACAGACACGCCCAATATAGTGTACGCATGTTTTAAAGGGTTTCTCCCGATTGGCTCAACATCAGCTCGATCATGCCGTGACGAACACCGCGATGTGTAAGATGAAACGCTTCCGCGCCCGTGAGGTCGGCGAGCGCGCATAACGTGATGAGGGCGGCGGGCATGATGTCCGCACGGTCAGTCGGAATCCCCGGAATCTTTTTTCGCTCCTCGAGCGATGCAGCACAGGCGCGATCTTTAAGTTCACGGATGCGGAGGACCGGCAGGCGACCTCCGACCGGAGGTTCGCCGATGGCCTCAAGGTGCAAAGCAACGACGGCGAAGGCGCCCCCTGCCCCTACGATAAGAAAGTCTTCGGCGGCCTTGGCAGGGATGATGGGCGTCAGCACGCCGAGCAGGTGTGTGCGAATTGACCCTTGATCCAGTTCGTCCACAAGGCCGAGCCCCCCGCGGAGATAGCCATGGGTAAGACGCACAGAGCCCAGGCGAAAACTGCGGGCCAAGACACAGTGGTGATGGCGAAGGGCCATCACCTCGAGGCTGCCGCCGCCAAGGTCGAACGCCAGGATGTTGCTATATGCCTTGTAATTGGGGTCTGAGCGCACCGCCGACGCGGCCAAGCGGGCTTCGACCTCGCCCGACACGACGGTCAGCGGGATGCCCGTGATTGACTTGACTCGCTCCGCGAAGATTAGGCGACTGTCTGATTCACGGATGGCGCTCGTGGCGAGAATGACGATTCGGTCTGCCCCTTTTGAGCGGGCAAACGAAACCAGCCGGGAGATGGCCTGGACTGCTTCTTCTTGAATCTCCGAGGGAATTAAGGTGCTGTCCTGATCGACCGGCTGCAGGCGCACGGGTTCGCTGCTGCGAGCGAGCTCCGCTTTCGTGGTCGCATCCACCACCGCGACCTTGATGGAGTTGGAACCAACATCAATAACGGCAACGGCGGACATACTCAGAATAGGAGGGCCCCTTTGACGCCGCCGAAGAAGTGCATGCCATCCTGCGTCTCAAACTCTTTGGTGCGCATGGCGATGAAGTAAGTGGTGGACCATTGGTGAATTTGGAAAGTAGTGCCGAGGGCAAGCTGCATGACGATTGCACGGCGGGCGACAGATGGTGACTCGCGGAAATTCGCGCCGTCGGTGGCGTAGTTATGTGCGACGACTTCAAGTTGAGAGTCGACGAATGCCCAGTAGGCGAAGTTCGCACGATTCTCCTGCGGGCTGAGCGCAGAGACAGGGTCATACCCGTTGGAGTGGCGGATGTATGAATGGCCCCAGGATTTATCCAGATTAAGACCCCAGCGGAGCTGCGCGCCAATCAGCGCTTCGGTGCGCATGGTGCCGAGCTCCATGGCCATGCGTGCGATCAGGTCGCGATAGCCACGGCCGGTCGAATCGAGGTCGAAGCGGCGTCTGAATTCTGTGTCGATGTTGAAGATAGGCTCGTCAGGCACCTGTGTGCCCCAACCAGCCGTCTGCGGCTGGCCGATCAACGAGTGGAATTTGTTCTGAATGGTTTCCGCGCCGGATGAAGGTCCGATGACCCCTAATTTGAATTCGACGGAAAACATACAGTCCTTCTTTCCTCCGCGGTCAAAAACCCTGCCGTAACCCCAGCCCAGATATAAAGCGCCGGAATATGGCAGGTCGGTCTTGGGCGGATCAGGCGAAGTCGTGTCTGAAGGCGTGTTAATTTCCTGTGTCAGGGAGAAGAACGTGTGTTCGTCGGTGTTGATGGCGAGCTTCAGCCCCTGCGTGTAATAACGGTCTCGGTTCTTCGGGCCGAACTTGTCGTTTTCTTCGGTCAGGTCGATGACCCAAGGATGTGAAGCAGATGGCGACGGAGAGGTGTCACCAGCACGGGCGGCGGCGGTTAGGAAAAGGAGAGCAATAAGGCGCAACGAGAGCATCTACGGAGGGTCAGCAAAGCCCGCTTCGACGAGAGGGACAACGCCTTTCTGACTTGTGAATAACCCGCTGCCGAAGTATTTGACTGTCAGGATGTCGCAAAGCTCCGCCAGTTCGCCAATCGCCCGGACGGAAGTCCAGTCCGACGGTGCGGCACGCGTGGTAATCGGCGGTGTCTGGAGGCTTGATGACCCCCTTCCGGTCATCGTGGTCAAAGGTGATCGAGTGATGGTTGTCGTCGAGCACCTAGGTGAATTCGACTCCTCCCTGCCCGCCTGGCTCCATGCCAATTTCCGCAATGTGCGACAGTTGGACCTCTCGGGATTACCTCAGCGGCTTCAGTCGTTGGTGCAGATGGCGGAGAAAGCCGCCATTCATGATGGCCCCACCGTCCCTCCGGGGTTTCTTGTAAAGTTCGGCACCTGGGGCGTCGAGAGTTCATCTTCATGGGCCCGGGCCTTTGATCATATTGGGAATACCTTTCTCGGCTTCATGCGCACGTTGGTCGGCCGCTCGAAGGTTAACTGGTCGGACTTCATGCTTCAGTTGCAGACCGCAGGCGTGGATGCGCTCCCGATTGTCGCCCTGCTCGGCTTCCTGACCGGTCTGATCATGGCTTATGTCGGCTTGATTCAACTTCGCCAGGTCGGCGCGACGGTCTATGTCGCCAATCTTGTCTCCCTGGCCATGACCCGCGAGATGGGCGCCCTGATGACCGGGGTGATTGCCTGCGGTCGCACCGCGACAGCCTTCGCCTCACAACTCGGCAGCATGAATGTCAGCCAGGAGACGGACGCGCTTCGGGCGCTGGGCATCAATCCCATCGAATATCTGGCCGTGCCCCGCATCCTTGCGGTCACCCTGATGGTTCCGCTGTTGGCGATTTTCGCGACGTTCATCGGTATCTTCGGCGGCATGATCGTCGCCTGCGCCGGCGATCTCTCGGTTGAGCAATACCTGACCCAGGCTATCAAGGCCATTGCCTTCAAGAGTTTCCTGGTTGGCTTTATCAAGTCCATCGCCTTCGGCTTCATCGCCGCCTGGGCGGGATGCTACCGTGGCTCCGTGGCAAAACGTTCGGCGCTGGGGGTGGGCGAGGCTGCCACCTCCGCCGCCGTCCTGGGCATAACTTTCATTGTGATCTCCGACGCCTTGTTCGCGGTGATCTTCAATCTGTTTGATCTGTGAGCGAAATCGTCGCCGATATTCTTACCTGTGATAACCTGTCTGTCGGACACGGTGAACGCGTCATTATGGATCGACTCTCGTTCCGCCTAGCCCCGGGCAAAATCCTCGCTATCGTTGGACCGAGCGGTTGCGGCAAAAGCACGCTAATGCGCGTCCTGGGCGGTCTCGATGAACCGCTGGGAGGCAAAACCACGCTGATGGGGGTCGACCTCGCCACCGCCGACACAAAAGAGCGGGAGTCCATTCTCCGCCGCACGGGTTTTCTTTTTCAAGGCTCAGCCTTGTTCTCTTCACTCACCCTGCGCGAGAATATCGAAATGCCGATGCGGGAGTTCCTGAAGGCGCCTCGACGTGAGATTCATCAGCTGGCGGAATATAAACTCGCCCTCGTCGGTCTGGCTGACGCCATGGATAAGCTGCCCTCAGAGATCAGCGGCGGCATGGCGAAGCGAGCCGGTATCGCCCGGGCCATGGCGCTCGACCCTTCGGTGATTTTTCTCGATGAACCCAGCGCCGGCCTCGACCCCGTCAGCTCGGGTCGCCTCGATGAGCTGATTCTGCGGATTCGTGAGGCCTATGGCACCACGGTCATCCTCGTCAGCCATGAGGTCCCTAGTATCCTGCGGACGGCTGACTATTGCGTGTATTTGGACCCAGATACTGGCACCATGGGGGCCTACGCGCCCCCGAAGACATTACTTCAGGCTGGTCAACACGTCAAAGCCCACGCCTTCTTCACCCAAGCTCGTTTCGACTGAACCATGCGCAGATCCGCCAACATGACCCTTATCGGCGCTTTCGTCGTCGGTGGCATCGTGCTGTTCATCACGGCCGTCATTCTCCTCGGCGGGGGTAGCTTCTCGGGTTCGAAGCCCACGGCGATCGCCTATTTTGATGATTCCGTCAGCGGTCTCGACATCGGCGCCCCCGTCAAATTCCGCGGCGTGAGTATCGGTAAGGTTTCCCAGGTTCTGCTTCGCACCGCCAACCAAGCGGCTTCAGATTACTCGGTGCCGGTGGTGATGGAGTTCGCCCCCGATCTCCTGACCCGTCGCGGGCTAGATCAGGCTTTGCTCCAGAAACAAGGTCTCCGCGGGTCGGTGGACAAAGGTCTGCGGGCCAAACTACAGCAGCAATCGGTCGTGACCGGCGTGCTGTACGTCGAACTGGATTACTTTCCGGACACGGCGTTCAAACTGCACGAAGCCAAGGGTGAGGTCGCGGAGATCCCCACCCTGCCCTCGAATCTCGGTGCGCTGACGAAAGCGGTTTCGCAGACCCTTGATCAACTCAGTCGCATCGATTTCGTCTCCATCACGAAGAAGGTCGATTCCATCCTAGGGCGCATCGACCAGGGTGCTTCGAAAATCGAGTTCGATAAAATCAACGGCAACCTCGTCCAGGCCTCGGCGAACATCTCTAAAATCACCGGCGATCCGGCCATCACCAAGGCCGTCGGTGACTTTTCCGCCGCCATGCAGGGTATCGACGGGCTCGTGAAGCGGCTCAGCGGCAAGGTGGATCCAGTGACCGAAGACATCCAGGGCATGGCCGCCGCCGGCCGCAAGGCGCTCGAACGCCTCAATGAGACCTCGGATAACTTGCGTACCTTGACGAAGCCTGGTTCTCCCGCGCGCCGTGATTTAGATCAGGCGTTGGCTGATGTCTCCGAGGCCGCCCAGGCCATTCGTTCCCTCGCCGACTTCATTGAGCGCAATCCGGAGACCATCATCCAGGGGCGCAGCAAGAATCAGACCAAGGAGACCAAGCCCTCGGGGGAGCCGACGACCAAATGATGCTTCGCCCGATGAGTCTGCTCGTCGCCCTGCTTCTGGGTGGCTGCATTATTTTCGATAAGAAAAGCGAAGCGGTCAGTTTTCATCAACTGAGCGCACCTCAGTCCGCCGCCACCCGGCCCGGTCCCGAAATCTATGTTCCCCGCGCCGTCATTCCTTCCGCATTGAGACGGGCCAACATCGTGATGCTGGACGAGTCGGGTTGGGTACGCGTTGAGGATGCCCATCGCTGGATCAGCCCCCTCGATCGAGCCGTCGCAGAGAATATTGCACACCACCTGACGAAGCTCACCGGCCTGCCGACCGCCGCACAGACCCCTTCGGGAGACCATCTGGTGCTCCTCATCGATATCGAACACATGAGCGTCACGGCGGCCAAGCAGGCCGTTCTCGACCTTCGCTATCGTTTGGAGAAATCGGACGGCACCCTTCTGATTGAACGCTCGCTCCACCAGTCGACCCCGCTGAGTGACACCACGCCGGAACAATACGTTCGCGCTCAATCAGCCAATCTGGCGACGGCAGCTGCGCAGATCGCCCAGACCATCCCCCTTCGATGAGTTCCACCCCCGCCCCTCGCCCGAATGGCTTTTCGGAAGTCACCGGCGAAATCTGCTACGACCTGCCGTCCGCCTATATCCCGCACCAGGCCACGGGCTTGCTGCATCTGCCGCGCTTCATCGCCAAGGCTCGCAAACACATTAAGGGCGAGCTGCCCAAGTCCTATCAGCGCAACTTCTGCAAAGGATTCGATCGCTTCCTCTGCCTGCATCTCGGCGTGAATCCCGAGCAGGTCATCGAATGCGTGCGCCTGGCGGCCGACGAGCGGGATCTCGACGCCCGCTTGCTGGCAATCTTTCCCTCCGACCTTCGGGTCCATGTTTGGAATCGTGAAGTGGTGCAGAAAGGCTTGAGCGAGATGGGCCGAGGGGTCCTCGAGGAAGCCAAACGCAAGATGGGCGCCGAACAGCGCACCGACATCATTACTTTCGCCGACATGATCGATTTCGATGAAGGCCGACTTTCGTGAACACTCCTGACCCCCATCCCAACCGCTTGGTTATCCGAGGAATCGACGCTCTGCTCGCCTGCCTCAAGCATCACCCCAAGGCCCTGCGAGAAGTGGTGGCCACAGCCGCCTTCGCCCCGAATCTGGCCGAACATGATGCGGTCTTCGCTGAACTCGGCGTCCAGACGCGGATTGTCGGGCCCATCGAGCTGGCCAATACGGCCGAAGGCCCCTGCGAGGACGTGTGCGCCCTGACGATGCGGCCGGATTTCGGCCTCGCCCGAATTTCAGACTTTACCGACTGGCGCGAATCCCGGGAGAGCATCGTGATTGCTGACGGTATCACTGCCCCTGCGGATCTCGCATCCATCGCCCGTTCGATGGCGGCCTTCGGTCTGAAGCGTCTCCTGCTTTCTGGCGGCACCGAAAAACTCGCCTTCGATCCCGAAGCCTGGCACCTCTCTCGTGGCACCATGGAACAGCTTCGTCTGATGCGTGCAGCCGCCCTTGGCGGCTTGCTCCGTCTTGTCGAAGACCGTTGCTGTGTCGTCGCCCTCTCCCCCTCCATGGGACGAAAAATTGACCTCGGCACTCCCGTGCGAGTCCCTGCCCGCCATCTGGCCCTACTTATCCCCGGCGGTAAACTTGACCCTGACATCCAGCCCCGCGTCGAACACTGTTATCGGTTCCCTGGCCTCGTAGGTCAGCCTGCCCTGACCCTCGCCGAAATCGCTCCCTTGGCGATCGCGTGGTTCGCCTCCACCCCGATGCCCCGGGCAGACGGCTTCCTGGCCCGCAAAAGGGCTCGTCACGTCAAGGATAACGATTCCAATCCCACTACTTAACCTTCGCCATGTCCCAGCCTGAACCAGGTCCGGGTGAGAATGTCATCTCACTCCAGAGCATCAGCCGCAACTTCTTCACCGCACTGCAGCGCCAACATGATATGCTGGCTTTCAGCATCGCGGGTATGCACACGGCTGACCCGAAAGCCTACGACCACTTCTCTTCGGTTTCGCGCGTGATGCCGGTCCCGCAGGCCCACCTGCCAGCCGACCAGATGCTGGCTTATGCTCGCAGCCTGATGTTGCGCACGACCATCAATGACCTGTTGACGCTCTCCGCTGAATGCATGGTGCAGTGCCACCTGCTCTGCCTGTTCATCCGCGAGCAGGGCCACAAACGTGAGCGCAATCCGATCATCGAAAAGAACATCGGCGACAAGCAGCAGGCCTTCGCCCGTATGACTTTGCAGGACCGTTTCACGGAGTTAGAGGAATCTTTCGGCATCGTCTGCGAACTCGAGGATGGCATCTTCAGCCTGGCCGCCGCTTTGCGCGTCTTGACCCGCGGCGGACTTGTCACCAACGACGACATCACCCCTGACGGCGCCTTGACGCTCGAATTCAAGGCGATGAAGGATTTCGAAGTTCCCGCAGAGACCAGCACCGCCCCCGAACTTACTGCCGACGAAGCCCCTCCCGGCGTGATCAAGCATGGCGTACCTCAAGAGGCTAAGTCCAAGACCGTCTCTAAACTCACCGACACGCAGCGCACCTTCCGCCCTGGCGAAATGCTCGACCTCACTGACAACGAATTACTCGGATTGAATATCACGGTCGCTAAATTCGTCGATGGGTTGCTTCGCTCGGTGGATTCGTTCGGCCGCGCCCAGCTCGGAGAAGGCGCCTAAGCCATGCGCAACGATGCGGCCCCACCCCGTCGAGCATGGCTGTGGGTCTCGGCCGCTTACCTGTTTCAATCCATCCCGGCCGCTGTCCGCGATGAGGCCCTGCCGGTAGCCTTGAAGAATGGCGGTTATGGTGACGCTTCCATTACAACCGCCGTCTCGTTGTTGGGTTTGATTTTTGGATTCAAAATTCTACTGGCGCCGCTGGTAGCCGCTTTCCGTCCGCTCGGTTTTATTCTCTCTGCGGAAGTCATGATATCCGGGCTTCTGGGTGCCCTTGCTTTCCAGGTTGGCAGTGATCAGCCCTCCTCCACCCAGATCATCGTTCTTCTGGTGATACTTTCATTCGTCGCCGCCGCACACGACTTCGCCCTCGATGGTTACTTTGTCGCCTCCTTGGACGATCGCACGCGCGCCACGCACTCAGGTCTGTTGAACTTTGCATCCAAGCTCGGACTGGTGCTCGCCGGGCCCGGGCTTGTCTGGCTGGCTGGCCGGATCATGGAGTTCGGCCCACAGGTCGCCGATGCCTGGGCCTGGGCGCTGGCATCGGCCGCGGTCTTGGCCCTCATGGCGGCCTTCTTCAACTACCTTGGCCTTCGCCGAGAAAGGGCTGTCGAGAGCGATGCCCATACCCTCCCGGAGCGTTATGCGGAGATGCGCCGAGGACTGCTCGCGCTCGCTCAGGATGTCCGCGTGCCTGCGGTGCTCGGTTTGATATTCTTTTATCGAGCGAGCGAGATTCATATGGCCCGGATTCTGCCGCTCTTCGCGACCGACAGCATCCATGGAGGGCTGGCCCTGGATAATAAGACCTATGCCATCATGCGCATTGCCACCGCCGTCGCGGGCTTGGCCCTCGGTGGCATCGTCGGCTCACAGGTAGTCGCCCGGCTGGGATTAGCCCGTTCACTTGTGCCGCTGGGAATCGGGATGCACGCACCTCTTATCGCTGTAGCCTGGCTGGCCGGGACGGATCACCACAGTTCCGCTCAAATCTGCACGGTCTTCTTTATTGAGTACCTTGCCTATGGCGCCGGGCTCTGCGCCTTACTCCTCGCGATGATGAAGGTGGCGTCTGGACCTGGCGCCGGTGTTCGTTACGCCGCCCTGTCTACCTGCGCCTTGCTGGCTAATTATCTTCCCGGGCTATGGGCTGGGCACCTCGCTGAGAAGCTCGGGTATGCGCAGTATTTCCTGTTCGCGCTCTTGCTTGCGATTCCTGGAATTGGGGCGGCTATCTTTGCGCGGAAACAATTCGCTCACGGTTAGTCCTTCGGGAGGACGATCAATTCCTGTTCAAATTTCGGGTCGAGGAAGCGCTTCGCGAACGCCTGGACGGCTTTGCCGTCAGTCAGGTTCATGCGCCTTTCCCACTCGGCGTCAAAGTTGGCGCCTAAGCCGGCAGCCTCCCGCACAAGCGCACCCTGGATGCGGGCTCCGGCGGATTGGCGGCCTTGGCGGCGGGCCACGCGCATGCGACGCTTGGCGTCTTCGATCTCCTCGTCCCCGAAATGACCTTTACGGATGCGCTCAAGTTCCATCCGCATCTCTTTGACCACCTCTTGGGCCGACGCTGGAGCGGTGCCAGCATAAAGATAGAACATGCCTTGGTCGACGACTTCCACACGGGTCGCCCCAACGAAGTAAGCCATGCCCTTCTCTTCGCGAACCCGACGGAACAAGCCACTGGCCATGCCACTGAGGAGCTCTTCGGTGACGTTGGCGGCGACGACTTCGTCGGGCCCGAAGCCACAATGGGGGAAGGCAATCGCCACGACGGCCTGTTCGCCCTTGGCCTGGGCGGAGGCCTGATGTGCTGGTAGGAATTTATGCTGAGGCAAAGACTGTCGTTCGAGGCTGACCTTCGGCAGGGAGCCGAATCGTCGGTGGATGAACTCCATCGCAGCCGGGCGATCAAACGCTCCGCTGATACCGACGACGATGTTGTCCGCCACGACAAGGGATCGATGTAGTTCGCCGAGGTCCGAGACCTTGATGCGCTCCAAAGTCAACGGCGTCCCGCAGGGATCGACGGACAGGGGGTGTTCACCGAAGAACTGTCGTTGCAACTGCAGACGGGCTTTTTCGACAATATCATCCTCCGCTTCACGGCAGGCGTTGATGGTCGCCGCACGCTCCAGGGCGAAGGTATCTGGCAGCATGCTCGGACACAGGACGCCATCGGCGACAAGTTCGGAGATGCGGTTGAAGTCAGAACTCAGCGCTTCTCCCCAGAGGCCGCAGGACACCTGCGAACCGTGGTCAGCGAAGGTAGCCCCCATACCATCGACCAGTTGCGCAATCTCTTCTTTGGAGCGGTGGACAGTGTCGCGAGCAAAAAGCGTCGAGAGCAGTCCAGTCGTGCCGCGGAGCTCAGCGACCTCGTAGGCCGCACCAGCGGAGAGGAATACGCCGACACCGGCCTTGGGAATGGTGTTGTCCTGTTGAAGGACCACCCGCACGCCGTTGTCGAGTGTCAGGGTCTCAAATCGTTCCGGCAACTCGACCTTGGGGGCCTCGGTCAGAGAGGAGGCGTCCCGCTTCCCTTTCATCGAGCCATAGGTCACGGCATCTGGCTTGAACCAGCGCCGGGCTTCACGGGTAAGATCCTCGGCGGTAAGGTTGGCGAGATGCTCCACGCCCCGCTGCGGCCACCTGACATCATGCCCGACAGCAGCGGCATAGGCATAACGGGAAGTGATGCCGTGGATGTTCTTCTGGCCATTGACCATTCCAACTACGGATTGGCGGCGGACTTTTTCAAATTGAGCAGGCGTGACGCCTTTCAGGAGCAGCGCTTCGACGACTTCTCCGATAGCTTTCTCGACGACAGGTGCGACGGTGGCGGCTTCACCAGACCAACTACACCACGCGAGACCGAATTCACGGACGCCAAAGGCCGAAGCGTCGATGGTATGCACAAGCTTCTGCTTCTCCCGGAGCTCGTTCCAAAGCAGCGAGCTGTTGCCCGCTCCGAGTACGCCGAGAAAAAGATCCACCGCCGTGCGGCCTTCATCGAATAAGCCTGGTACGCGCCAGCAGGTGACGCCCTTGGAGGTGTTAACCTCTCGAGTCAGATCGGCACGACGAACGCCGCCCTGGGGTGGCTCCAGGGCAGAGGTCGATTCAATTAGCGGCCGACGGCTGAAACGTCCGAACCATCTTTCCGCCGAGGCGAAAACTTCTTCCGCGGGCATCGAGCCGCCGACGGCCAGGACGACATTATCAGGAACGTAGCGGCCGGCGTGATAGGCTCTGAGGTCATCGGGGCTGATCCGAACAAAGAGTTCGCGATGCCCAATGATTGGGTGGCGAAAAGGATGCGCCCGGATGGCCTCCTGCAGCACGCAGTTGGCGAGAACCTGATCATGCTCGTCATCACACATCGCGATCTCACGAAGGATGACTTCACGTTCCATCTTCGCATCGGCATCCGTGATCAGCGGATCAAAGACCATGTCGGCGATGGCCTCCATCGCGGTTTCGAAGCCTTCCTGCGGGGCGTCGATATAGTAAACCGTGCGATCGAACGTCGTGTAAGCATTGGAGTTGCCGCCGCAACGATGCACGGCGGTCGTGAGCTCACGGTTGGTGAATCGACCGGTGCCCTTGAAGACCATGTGCTCCAGGTAGTGCGAGATGCCCGAGCCTTCCCAGCGACCTTCATGCATGCTCCCGGTGCGCACCCATGCCTGCACAGTGCAGAGGCCGATGCCGGGTCGCTGGGAGTAAATAACCTCGAGGCCGTTGGCGAGGACCCGGCGTTCCGGCAAGGGGCCGGAAATCTGGGCGAAACTCAATCCTTCGAGGTATGACATAAGTCAGCATCTATGCCACTCCCGGCCCGGGGTGCAAGTGCGACCCTGTCCTACCCCTCTTGCAGTAAGGCGGCCAAGTCCAGCGGGTCAGTCCCCATCTCCAGCCCCCCTTGCGGATCCTTCGGCCACTCTGCCCGCGGCCGGTCCCAATAAAGTTCGACGCCGTTCTGATCAGGGTCGCGCAAGTAGACGGCGAGACTCACACCATGGTCCGCGGCACCTTCAAGCGCGACCCCGGCGGCGAGCACCCGTCGCACGGCTTGGGCAAGTTCGCCCTGAGTGGGATAGACGAAAGCGACGTGATATAAACCTGCGCAGCCAGCCGGCGAAGGCGGTCCGTCACGACTCTCCCAGGTGTTCAAACCGATGTGATGATGGTAGCCATCAGACGAAAGGAACACCGCTTGTGAGCCGTAGCGCTGGGTGACCTCAAGCCCGAGGACATCATGATAGAAGGCCGTCGCACGGGAGAGGTCTGAGACCTTGAGGTGGACATGACCGATGCTCAGACGAACTGCCGGACGCGAAGAGGACATCGGACCAATATGACCACAATCCACGCTGTGGCAAATCAGCCCTAATTTGATGCATAATCTGACATTGAAAACGGCCTCGGGGCACCGTATGCCCAACCTTCCCTTCGATCGTTTCCGAAGGTCCGCACCCTTTTCACGCTTCCTCCATGTATATCCCTCCTGAAATCCGTGCCCAACTCGAGGAAGTCGAGCGCCGGGCTGGACATCTCTGGAAATTCCTAGATGTGCCAGGAAAGCAGGTCTTGATCGCCAAGCTGGAAGAGCAGATGGGCGCACAGAACTTCTGGGATAGCCAGAAGGCAGCGCAGAAAGTTATCGGCGAGTGCAACGGCTATAAAGTCATCATCGGACCGCAGGTCGCGTTTCGCCGTCAGATCGAAGACGCCAAGACTTTGGCGGAGCTGATTGCCGAATCTCCGGATGGCACCGCCGATGCTGAAGTCGAAGAACTCCGTAAGCTCGGTACTGACCTGCTCGTCGGCGTGGCCGACCTCGAAATCGCTTCCTTCCTTTCCGGCCCTCACGACAAGTCCAATGCGATCGTCACGGTCAAAGCGGGAGCCGGTGGCACTGAATCCAACGATTGGGCCGACCTCCTCTTCCGGATGTATACCCGCTGGGCCGAACGCCGCGGGTTCAAGGTGGAAGTCGAAGACATCGCCGAAGGCGATGGCGCCGGCATCAGCCAAGCCACCTTCCGACTCGAAGGTCCCAATGCCTACGGCTACGTCAAGGCCGAGCGCGGCGTGCATCGTCTGGTCCGCATCTCCCCCTTCGACGCTAATGCGCGTCGTCACACTTCCTTTGCTTCGGTCGACGTCGTCGCCGAAATCGACGACGACGTCGACATCGAGATCAACGAAGCCGACCTCCGGGTCGATGTCTACCGCTCCAGCGGCAAGGGCGGCCAGCACGTCAATAAGACCGAATCCGCGGTACGCCTCACGCACATCCCGACCGGGCTGGTCGTCGCGTGTCAGCGTGAACGCTCGCAGGTGAAGAACCGCGCCCTGGCCATGAAGATCCTGCGCGCCCGCATCTACGAAAAGACCATCGACGATAAGCGTGCCGAAATGGAGAAATATTACGGTGAAAAGGGTGATATCGGCTGGGGCAACCAAATCCGCTCCTACGTCTTCCAGCCCTACCAGATGGTCAAAGATCTCCGCACCGGCGTTGAGACCGGTAATATCCAAGCGGTCATGGACGGCGATATCGACTCGTTCATTAACGGCTGGCTCCGGGCTGGCGGCCCGCGCACGCGCAACAAGGATATTAAGATCGAGGACTGATCACTACCGTCATGCCCTCCCGGGATACCCTCAGCAAGAAGCTCCTCGATACCCCGCTGTTCGCGGAGAAAATCTGGAAACTCTCACCGGAACCCTGGCCCATCACGGAAACCCAGCTGCGCGACCTGAAGCGCATCGGCGCAGCCTGCCTAAGCTATCACCGTGCACTAGAGCGCCTCTATGTGCGGTCCTTCACGGGTAAGAAGATTCTCCGTAACCGCGAGGTCTACGCCCCTTGGGTCGCCGAATATCTCGACCGATATAAGCCCGCCGGGCTTATCGCCCACGGACGTCACCGGGCCGTCAAAGGCCAGTGCCCGGTCGTGCTTCGTCCCGATTTGCTAATCACCGCACAAGGTTTCACCATGACCGAACTCGACAGTGTGCCGGGCGGCGTCGGCCTGACTGCTTATCTCAACGAGGTGTATGCAGAGGATTTCCCGCGCGTCATCGGCTCGGCGGCAATGCCCGACCGTTTCATGGCCTCCCTGGCCCGGCTCACGCCCAAGGAGAAGTTTCCCCTGGTCGCGATTGTCGTCAGCGACGAGGCCGCCACCTACCGTCCGGAGTTTGAATGGCTGGGGGAGAAACTTCGCTCGCTCGGGCATGACGTACACCTCGTGCCCCCCGCGCAGATCATGCAGATGGGGGATGGCACTTACATTCCGGTCGACGGGGCACCGCGACGCGTGGACATCCTTTACCGTTTCTTCGAGCTCTTTGACCTCGCCAACGTGAAGGGAGCTGACGGTATCTTTAACGCGGTCGAAGCGGGTACGCTGATATTGACGCCTCCGATGAAGGCCTTCCAGGAAGAGAAACTTGGCCTCGCCCTGCTCCACCACCCGCAGCTCGCCGAATTCTGGAAGGAGAATCTTCCTGAAGATCATTACGAGGCGCTCAACCGGATCATTCCCAAGACTTGGATCATGGAGAAGACCGAACTTCCGCCGACGGCAGTCCTCCACGCTCCCGGCGTGAACGGCCGCCCGATCCGCGAATGGAACGAGCTCGCCGAAGCCACGCAACGAGAACGCAACCTGATCATCAAAGCGAGCGGCTTCCATGAGACCGCTTGGGGCGCGCGTAGTGTCACGCTGGGCAGCGATGTCTCCCGCGACGAGTGGCTCGAGGCCATTGAGAATGCGCTCAGCCCTGACAACGAAACCTTCCACGTGATGCAGGAATACCACAAGCCCTCCCGGCTGACCCATCCGGTCTACGCCGACGACGGCTCGATCGTCCCCGCGGAAGGCCGCGTTCGTCTTTGCCCCTATTTCTTCGTCGATGGCGACACGGTGGAACTCTCTGGCATCCTTTCCACGTTCTGCCCGGCGGATAAGAAGATCATCCACGGCATGAGCGACGCGGCCCTGCTGCCCTGCCATCTGGTACCCTAAGCCCTCGGCACGCCTTGCTTCCGTTCGATTTAGGGTCCAAGGTGGTCCTATGCGACTCCTCGCCCTCGGATTGCTTTCGCTGCTCACCCTGGCCTCCCCTCTGGGTGCCCAAGTCCGCACGAAAGTCGACCTCGTCAACCTGAGTCCGGAGATCAAGGCGGGGGGCAAAGCGCTCATTGCGTTACGCTACCGCTGCGACCCGCACTTCCATATCTACTGGAAGAACCCCGGCGACGCCGGCGCCTCTCCCACGGTGGAGTGGTCGGAGAAATCCGGAACAGCCATCAGCGGTTTTATCTGGCCGGGCCCCCGGCTGCTCGATCAGTCGGGCGTCATGAACTTCGTCTACGAAGACGAGACGCTCATCCTCATGGAAGTCTCCGTGCCGGCTGTTCACACCGGAAAGGTGACCCTTAAAGGCAAGGCCGAGTGGCTCGAGTGCGACGACAAAGGCTGCTGGCCGCACGATAAACTCGTGGAACTGACGCTCACCCTCGGGGCCCTTAATTCGGCTTATAAATATGAGCCTAAACTTTATCCGGACCTCCGCGAGGCGCTGAAGACCACGGGAACAAGTGATGGCAAGATGCTCACAGTCCAATTACCCGCCGGCCGAAAGCTGAATGACATCTGGTTTCCAGAACGCAATTTCGTCACCCCTAACGCGACCTCCAAGCAGAAGATGGTTGGCGAGGGCCTGGTCTTTGAACTGCGCGACGCGACAGAGACCCTGGCGTCCGGTCCGCTAAACTTCACGACCCGCGCCGAAGACGGCAGTTTCCTTAACCTCCATGTCGACCTTCAGAACGGGGCCGCTGGAGCCAGCCCCGCCAAGGGCGAGAGCCATGCAGGGGCGTCGGTCGGCTGGTTGCCTTGGTCGCCCCAGGCTCAAACCGCAGCGTTGGCCGAGGGCAAAATCGTCTACATCGATTTTACCGCCCGCTGGTGCGCGACCTGCCAGGTCAACAAGCGCGTCTACACCCAGGACGACGTCATCAAAGCTTTCGCCGACAAAGGCGTTGTTCGCCTCAAAGCCGACTGGACTAAGAAGGATGACATCATCGCCGCTGAATTGCTGAAATACGGCCGCACAGGGATTCCGCTGAATGTCTTTCTCAAGTCGGGCCAGCCTCCGGCCATCCTCTCCGAAGCTCTCACGGGCACCGAAGTCGTTGCCGCCCTGAAAGCAGTCAGCTCCGGCCAGCCTTATCAAACCGCCGCCACTACGCATCCGTTTGCGGTCTGGCTTCTCCTGGCTTTCGGCGGTGGCATCTTGCTGAATCTCATGCCCTGCGTGTTCCCGATGATCGGCCTCAAGGTTCTCGGGTTTGCGCGTGAAGCTGGGTCGGATCGCCGCACCGTGATCATGCATGGCCTCCTTTATTCCGCGGGCGTGATTCTCAGTTTCCTCGCCCTCGCGGCTCTGATCATTGCTCTTAAATCTGGTGGCAGTTCTGTTGGCTGGGGCTTTCAGATGCAATCCCCTGGGTTTGTGCTTGGTACCTGCGTGCTGATGGTCGTCCTTGGACTCAGCCTGACTGGCATGTTTGAAATTGGCACGGGCCTGGCGGGGACAGCGGCAGAAGCCGGCGATAAAGGCGGCTCTTGGGGCGCTTTCCTTTCTGGCATCTTGGCCACAGCTGTGGCCACGCCTTGCACCGCCCCCGGCCTCGGCGCCGCATTAGGTTTCGCGCTCGACAAGGAACGCAGCACGGCCGAAACCCTGCTTTTCTTCACGGTGATCGGCCTGGGCATGGCGTTGCCTTACTTATTCCTTTCCATCTTCCCTCGTCTGGCTGCGCTTCTGCCCAAGCCGGGCGAATGGATGGAGACCTTGAAGCAGGCGATGGCCTTTCCCCTCTTCGCCTACGCGCTGTATCTTCTTTGGGTTCTCAGCGCCCTCGTGGAGGACGCAGCTTGGGTGCGCGATGCCGGGCTGGGCATGGCAGTGATCGCCACCGCTTGCTGGATCTGGGGTCGCTGGGGTGCGCCGCATCGCACGAATCGTGAACGCCTGATCGGCAAGTCTGTCGCGATCATTCTGTTCATCCTGACGCTCGCGCACCTATACGTCGGTCTTAACTGATTCGTCCGTATCGACCAAAAGAAGGCCCGCCATTTGGCGGGCCTTCTTTTGCACATCGCAGTGTTGAACTCAGAGCGCGGTCGGAACCGGAGCGGGTGCCGAGGAAGGCGCCGACTTGCCAGCACCTGCAGCGGGTGCGGAGGCTTTGCTTGCACCAGAAGTGATCGGGCCGCGGTAGTTGGCGTCGACGATGATGGCTTTGCGATCCTTGGCGCCGGACTGACGTCCACCGGCGGACTTGTCGGCCTGCTGAGAACCGATGGCCATGACCTCAGTGCTGCCCTGGTTACAACCGAGCTTCACGAGGTAATCACGGGCGGATTGAGCACGACGATCAGAGAGACCGAGGTTATATTCATCGGTACCGAAATGGTCAGTGTAGCCAGCAATGATAATCTTGGTGGCCTTGGCGCGGGGCGCGATGGCGTCAAGTTTCGGACGCTCCTTCGCTTCGACCGTGTAACGGTCGAAATCAAAATAGATCGTCGCGAGGATGGCTTCGGCCGGGACTACGCCATCACGAATCGCTTGGGCCATATTGTCGTATTCGTGTCCCCGGTCATTCATGCCCCGGGTGCCCGCGTCTGACGAGGAGCCGCTGGAGAAGTCGGAAGGAAGACGGGAAGGTCCGCAACCGACGAGGAGAGCAGACAGGGAAAGGAGTAAGGAGAGGCGCTTCATGGCTGATGGGAATAAATAAGACGGGGGGTGAAGTCGGCAAGCCTTGTCTCGTTCAGTAACGCGGCACCTGCGGGTCAATTTTGACCGACCAGGCCTCGATGCCCCCCTTGACGTTGGCCACCTGTGGGAACCCCTTGGAGCGCAGGAACTGAGTGACTTTCATACTGCGGCCGCCATGGTGGCAATGGACCAGAATGGGGACGTTCTGGGGGATTTCCGCCAGTCTAGCCGGCACAGTGTTCATCGGAATAAGCCGGGCCACCGCGATGCGACAAACGGCGTGCTCATCAGGCTCGCGGACGTCGATCAGAATGGGGGGGTTCACACCCGTCAGCAGGCGGCAGGCCTCTTCAACGGTAATCTCAAGCGGGTATTCAGACATAGAGGGAGCCGGGCAAGACGAGGCCTGATAGCGGGCGGCATCGAGGTCACGGATGGAGCCTGCGTGGGCGCAGAGCGGGCAGCTCGGGTCAGCGGACAATCTCAGAACCTTCGAAGTCCCTGCCTCCACGTCGATGACCTGCATTCGGGATTGGGTGCGTTGGCCGAGCAGAACCGCGATCACCTCCGCTGCCATCCATGAGCCGATGACGCCGCAGGTCGCTCCAAAAACACCGGCATCGGCACAAGTCGGTACGGAACTGGCATCCGGCATCACGGGGTAGACGCAACGGTAGCAGCCGCACCCAGGAAGAAAAGACGCCACTTGGCCTTCTTGACGCAGGACGCTGCCGTGGACCAAGGGACGACGACCAAGGACGCAAGCGTCAGCGGCGAGATAGCGGGTCGCGAAATTATCCGTACAGTCCACGACCAAGTCGTAGCGCGAAATCAGCTCCGCAGCGTTGTCAGGCTTAAAACCTTCCGGATGCAGTGCGATTCGCGCTCCTGGATTGATTTCCCCCAAGGCCTCTGCGGCCGAAACCGTCTTAGGCATCCCCAGTGTATCAAATCCGTGAATGATTTGGCGGTGAAGGTTAGAAATCTCGACCTTATCCGGGTCGGCGATGCCGAGCTGGCTGATGCCGGCCGCCGCGAGATAAAGTCCGACCGGCGAACCCAGTCCGCCTGCGCCGAGAATCAGGACCTTGGCATCCCGCAGTCGAAGCTGACCAGCCTCCCCCACCCCAGGCAGGCGCATCTGGCGAGCAAACAAAGCTCGCTCATGGTCGCTGAGGCGCGATTTCGGAGACATGAGGCAGTGGAACCGCCCTATCTTTCAGTGTCAAACCTGCCCCACCCACGGTGTCGGATTGAATTATAGTCCAAGCTCCCCCAACTTACCCCCCGTGGCACAGGTCTTCCTCGGCATTGATTATGGCTCCCGACGAGTCGGGCTCAGCCATGCGGATGAACTTGGCTTTGCCTTCCCTCTTCCGGCGGCAACGGCCGAGGATGCTGAAACGCGTTTCCTCCAAATCGGGAAGGAAATCACTCGGCTCAAGGTGACGCTGCTCGTTCTGGGCTATCCCCTCTCCGTGGAGGGCGAGCGCACCAAGCGCTGCGACGAGGTCGACGCGTTTGCCGCAGAACTAACTCGCCGGTTTTCAATCCCGGTTGAAAAGATCGATGAAGCGCTGACCAGCCAGGCCGCGGATGACATCGGCGGACGTAAGCCCCGTTCCGCTCGCGAACGACAAGATCAAGCGCGCTCAGGTGAACGCGACTCCCGGGCGGCGGCGGTCTTACTTCAGGATTTCCTGAACAGCCGAGGTATCGGTTCCTGATTATGCCACCCTCCAGGCGCAAGAAGCCCTTCGCTCCCAAGCTTGAGCGTTTTCTGGCCACGGTCGCTTATGACGGCACGGATCATATTGGCTGGCAGGTGCAGCAAGGCCGCGTCTCGATCGAGGGTGAACTTGAAGGACGGCTCTCCCGCATCCTTAAGACTCCAATCGATATCCATGGCAGCGGGCGGACGGACTCCGGCGTGCACAGCGTCGGGCAACGCTTTCATTTCGACGCTTTCTGGCCCCACCCATGCAGCTACCTCGTGCACGCCATTAATTCCTGCGAGCAGAACGGCTTACTCGTGACGACCCTGCGCCGCGTGGCGCCGGATTTCCACTGCCGCTGGCATTCGATCGGCAAGCGTTACCGTTACGAAATCTGCGATGGTTATCCGCCGCCCTGGGAGGCCCGGTATTGCCTCGGCCTCGGCACCAAGACCGTCGACGTGAGACGCATGCGCAAGGCTGCGAAACTCCTGCTCGGCAAACACGACTTCTACGCCTTCGGGGCCAACCACGGCCAAGGCATGGAGCAGGAGAATCCGGTGAAAGAACTGCGCCGACTAGATGTCCGCCGCCGCGGTAAGCGCATTACAATCACCGCCGAGGGCAGTGGCTTTCTTTATAAGATGGTGCGCCGGCTGGTCGGCGGGCTACTCCGCGTCGGCGAAGGCAAGATTCCACCGGAACGGCTCCTCGCTTATCGTAAGGAGCGACAGATTACGTCCGAGGTGCCGACCGCGCCGGCCCGCGGCCTTTTCATGGAGAAGGTCCTTTTCAATCCGCGCGACTTCCTGCACCCCAAGAAGCGCGACGGTCGGGAAACCTTAAGCCCGGATTAAGTTTCGGGTTTTTATTTTCAAAGCCCCGCAACAATCTCGTGGCGATGGTTTACAAATGGTTGATGAATGCTTCCATGCTGAAACCGTTATTCCTGCTCTGGGCCACGACCGGACTTATCGCCGCCACACAGCCCGATGTCATCTCCCTGTTCGACAAACGCGCCTTGGTGAAGCCGATTACTGAGATCGAAGGCATCTTGAGCGACGGCAGCAAGTCCACGGTCTACAAGGTCGTGGTCCGCTCCCTGCCGACTGATCACACCATGGGGCCTTGGGCGCCGGCCACCTTGAAGGATAAAGGCGGCTACTGGGAAGACACGGTCGACAAGAAACTCCACCGCGTCGATGCCGACTATCTCAAGCTGCTGAACAAGCGCGGCTGGAACATGTTTGAGGCCGACGGCACGGTACACCACACCAAGGACCGCACCGAGTTCGATAAGGTCGCTCGCCAGGAACTCGGCGGATGGAGTTATGATGAAGCCCTCAAGGCTGGCGTGACGAATTCGGTCATCGAACTTCAGCCTCTCGAGCAAATCGTGACCATCTTCCTGCCTAAGAATCCGCAGGCCTCGGCTAAACCCACGATGTTGCGTCAGGCACGCTTCTCCCCTCGCTCGGGTCTGGGGATTAGCACCAACGGCGTACGTTTCTTCCCGCCAGAACCCGTCGACCGAATCACCGCCTTCCATAATATCGCCCCGCTCGACCCGAAAGGCGGGCACACGGGCTTCGGGCATGAATACCACTATCACCGCGCACCTTCGGTCATGGACAATGATCAGACCGGCAAGGTTGTTGGTTTCGCCCTCGACGGCTTCCCGGTCCGCGGCCCGACGGAGCCCGACGGTAGTAAGCCCAAGGACCTGGATGCGATACACGGCCACGATCACGGCGGTCTCGGTTATCATTACCACGTCACCGACGTCTGGCCGTATATCCTCGGTGGCTTCAAGGGGCCGCTCGGCACAGCGTCCCTTGGCGATGTGGATACCTGTGATGCCACCAAGACTGGTGGCGACGGCGGCAAGGGCGGCAAGGGCCCTAAAGGCGGCAAGGGCGGAGAAGGCAAGAAAGGCCCTCCCGGCGGCGGCGGTCCTCCCGAAGGTAAGTAAGCCAACCTCATGAGGTTTCTTTGCTGTCTGTTATTACTTTGTGCGGCCCCCGGGGCGTCCGCACAGAATGCCCCCACCCCACCCAACGTCTTGATCATTGTCGCCGACGACCAAGGTTGGAATGACATCGGCACGCGCAATCCGAAGATGACCACGCCCGTGCTCAACAAACTGGCGAAGGATGGAGTCGAACTGCAGCGCTTCTACGCCTACCCGGTCTGCAGTCCCGCCCGCGCTGCCTTGCTCACCGGTGTGTTGCCACGTCGCTACGGCATCGTTGACGTGCTCGCTCCCGGTCAAGCGGGCATCCCCAAGGGGACGCTCACCCTACCCGCGCGCCTGAAAGCGGCGGGCTACCAAACCTCGCTGATTGGCAAGTGGCACCTCGGGAGTACCAATAACGCCCTTGGTAACGGCTTCGACCACTTCTACGGCTTTATGAGCGCCGAGCTCGATTACTTTAAGCATACCGATAAGCGCGGTAATCCCGATTGGCAGCGCGACGGCAAACAGCTCGCCGAGGAAGGTTATACGACTTATTTATTCGCCGATGACGCCGTGAGGCAGATCAAGAACCGCGATAAGACCAAGCCGTTCTTCCTCGAGGTCGCTTTCAACGCACCGCACGTCGATCTGGCTGCTCCGGCGGACTTGGTCGCCAAACATAAGGCCGACGGCCTCTACGGTGCGGTCATCGAAGGGCTCGATGTCGGCGTAGGGCGCATCCTTGACGCCCTCGACGAACAAGGCCTGCGCAACAACACCCTAGTGATATTCGTTTCGGATAACGGCGCACCGCGACGCACCGGCTCAAACCTTCCGCTCCGCAGCTTCAAGGACTCCGTCTACGAGGGTGGCATCCGCACCCCCGCCATTGTGCGTTGGCCTGGGCGCGTTCCGGCCGGAGTCTCGCTGAATCATGCGGTCGCCATGATAGACCTCTACCCCACGATTGCCGCTGCGCTGAAGCTCAGCCTGCCCGCCGAACTCAAGATCGACGGCAGCAACCAATGGCCCGCGATCGCCGCCGGGCAGCCGATGAACCGCCCCCCATTCTTGGTCGCCTCCCATGAGATCGCCCTTTTTGACGGAGACTGGAAGCTGATCGAAGCCGCCGATGGCCAGCGGAGCCTCTATAATCTTAAGAATGATATCTCGGAGTCCAAGGACGAGTGGGCGAAGCAGCCTGAAGTCGCCGCGAAATTAGGCGCGGAACTGGATGTCCTTAAAAAAGGCCTGCCAGCCGACGCAGGTCGGAGGGCCGGTCCGGGTGGCGGCGGCAAGGGCCCGCCGGGAGGAAAAGGCAAAGGTCCTCCCGCAAAATAATTCCTTAACCTTCGCTTAAGCCATTATCTGGTAGAATTTAGCATACCCCCACCTCGATGCGACCCCGCTTGCTTGCCTATCTCACCCTCGCACTCGGCTTCTGCGCCCTGCTCGCCGCCGCACCCGAAGAAGGCAAAGGCAAGGGGGGCAAAGGCGGTAAAGGCGGCGAACCGCCGAAGGGCTCCATCGACCAGGTGGCGGCGGCTAAGCCCACCCCGAATCCGGCCCCGAATTTCACCCTGACAAGTCCGGTGGTCAAAGAGGGCGGCAATTTGCCCGCCGAATTTACCGGCGACGGCGATAGTGCCAGCCCGCCCCTCGCTTGGTCCAATCTGCCCAAGGGCACCCAGTCGCTGGCCTTGGTGATGCACCATCTCGACCCGGAAGGTAAGACCAAGATCTACTGGCTGATGTATGATATTGATCCGAAGGTTACCACGGTCGGCAAAAACGCCGCCGACTTCGGCAAGATGGGCATGAGCACCGTGCACAATCGCGTCGAATACGCTCCGCCCCATTCAAAAGGGCCAGGTGCCAAGAAATATGTTCTCACGCTCTTTGCGCTCTCCGCTAAACTTGACCTTAAGAACGCCCCGGCGCCGATCACCTCGGAGTCGTTGCTGCCTGCGATGAGGGGAAAGATCCTCGGGACCGCCGACCTCACCGTCATCTACACGCGTCCGGCCGGTGCATCGGATGACGAAGAAAAGAAGCCCGCCCGCAAGGGGCCGTCCGCAAGGGGCGAATAGAGTTCATTGCGAATTGCCAGCCTTGGGGGGTGACCCTAGACCTGTCCCGTGTCCGTGCTGCGTAACATCATCCTGAGTGCTACTCTCCTGCTGGCATTGGTCGCACAGGCCCATCCGGAGTGGAAGGAGGCCAATTGCATCGGCGTGGTGGATGAGAATGGGCTCTTCACATGCACGCTTAAATTCGATGTCCCTTCCTATTTGATCGGCCAACTGCCGAAGGACGCTCCCGTCAAGGAACTCGACACCCTGATGTTCACGCCGGGCCGCTTGCGCGCAGCCGCGGAGAAGGCGCAAGCTGGCTTCGGCACCACGATATCCGTCACGGCCGATGGCAAGCCGCTAGCCGTGCGACTGCTATCCTTTCCTTCCGCAGATGACATCCTGCGGCAATCGTCCCGACAGGGCGAAGCCGACCGCTACCCCGTCCTGCTCAATGCCAAGTTCGCGGCAGATATTCCGGCAGGCACACATGTGATGGGAATTCGTTTCCCTGATACTGTTGGGACGGTTTTTACCAATCTCCGCAAAGGGATGGATTACCAGGTGGTCATGGCGGTCTCAAAAAACGAGCCGGGCGAGTTTGTGATCAGTGATGAGCCAGCTGTCACCGACGAGGCCGGCTGGTTTCTTTCATCGCTTCGCTTCCTGCGCACTTTACTTGGCGACGGCTTCGGACATGTGATTCCGGCAGGTTGGGATCACTGCCTATTCATGACGGCGATGTTTCTGGGCGCGACGTCTCTCCGCCAAGCCCTGCTACGTTCCCTTGTTTTCACCGTTGGTCACAGCATCACCTTAACCGTCGTGGCCTTGGGGCTGGTCGGCAGTGTCGGTGCTTGGATTGAGCCGGTCATCGCGTTGACCATTGGTGTCGGTGCCTGGATGGCCTATCGGGGCAGATCCAGCAATCGGCAGATGTTAATCGTGCCTTGCGCCTTCGGGCTTATTCACGGGTTGGGCTTTGCCGCCGCGGTGTCTGACCGGCTGGGCAACTGGGATCGTTCCCGGATCGTACAAATTCTCATCGGCTTCAATATCGGGGTCGAAGTCGCTCAAGTCGTCGTGATCACCTCAGTCGCCGCGCTCCTCTGGCTGTTAATCAAGCTGCGCATCCCGGAACAAGGCCTCCGCCGAACGCTGTGCCTTACGGTCGCAGCAATCGGCTTTACCGTGATGGCCGTGCGCGTGCTCGAACTAGTACGCTAAACACCTCAGAGGCGACCCACCGGGCGCTTGCCGGCGTCGAGCGCCTTGCGTTCAGAATCTGCGAGCGCTTTCAGTTGCTCGACGATTTCCGGATGCCCTTCCCGTACATCGACCTGCTCACCAGGGTCAGCCTGCAGGTCATAAAGCGCGAAACCTATCTGGCGCTGATGCGTCGTGGCGGGCTGGCCGTCTTGCTTGGCGGGAATCATGTCGACATAACTCCGATAAGCATGGGGCAGGTGGAGTTTCCATCGCCCCTGGCGGATGGCTTCGAGTTTGTCTCCGTAGAAATAAGTAAATGCTTCACGGGCGGATTCCTTGTCTCCTTTGAGCAACGGCAGGAATGACTGACCGTCGATGGCGTTCTTGGGCTTGGTGCCGCCGCAGGCCTCGAGTAGCGTGGGGACGAAGTCGATGTTGGCGGCGAGTGCGTCGGTCGTGCGGCCCGGTTTCACCACGCCGGGCCATTTGATGATGCAAGGCACGCGCACGCCACCTTCGAAGGTCGTGCCTTTGCCTTCGCGGAACGGGCCGGCGGAGCCAGCGTGTCGGCCAAAATTAAGCCACGGGCCATTGTCGCTCGTGAAGATCACGATGGTGTTATTCTCGACATCTTTTTCGCGGAGAGCCTTCAAGACGGCGCCGACGGCCCGGTCTATATCCGCCATGGTGTCGGCGAACGGGGTCGCGTGCTTGCCCTTGAAATCCGAAGAGGCACCGAGGGGAACGTGCGGCATCGATGTGGCGAGATAGAGGAAGAACGGCTTTTCCTTACCGGCGCTGTCATGGATAAATTTTATGGCCCGAAGACCCTGCGAGGAGGTCAGGGCGTCCATATCAACCCAGTCTTTGACGAAGCCAAGCTGATGACCGTTCACATAACGCGGCAGCTCCGGGTACATTTTCCGTCGCGTCTCATCGCCCATGAGATAGCCGAGCGGCCACATGTCATTGGAGTAAGGTAAGACCATCGAATCATCGAAGCCATGTGCCGGCGGGAGAAATTTCGGAGCGTCGCCGAGGTGCCATTTACCGATGACACCGGTGTGGTAGCCTGAGTTGCGGAGCAACGTGCCCAGCGTCTGTTCGTCATTGCTCAGGCCGATTTTGGAACCCGGGCCGAGAGCGGCTCCACCCAAGCCGAGACGATTAGGATAGCACCCTGTCATCAACGCAGTGCGGGAAGAGGTGCAGACGGCCTGCGTCGCGTAGAAACTCGTGAATCGAAGCCCTTCGGTCGATAGTCGGTCGATATTCGGCGTCGGATTAACTTTGGAACCGTAACAGCCTGGGTCAGCCCAACCCATGTCGTCTGACATGATCAACACGACGTTAGGCTGGGCGGCAAATAGGGATGCGCTCAGGAGCAAGCACAAGGTCGGGGAGAACCTCATGACCACAGACTAGGGGTTTTACCCTACTGACCAAGTCTTAATTTAGGCCCCAAACGACAAAGGCTAAAATCAAACTTTTAAACCCAGGTCGGCGCAGACGACTGGGTGCTTCTTGGCTTTATTGATGAACTCATCGACCCCGAAGTCTGCGACGATGAAATCCCCGTAGCGAAAAGACGGGCATTTGGACTGACCCGTCAGGGCCACCATCTGGCGCATCTGATGCATGTCGGCGATGACGTCACGGACGTCGAGCTTCACCCCTTGGGCGGCGAAGAACTCCTCGGCCTGCACGCACCAAGGGCATCCAGGCTTGATATAAAGAATCGGCAAAGGCTGCGGCATGGGCAAAAGCAAGCGACCCACGAGGCGGTTAGCAAGCGGAGAGCAAGCCGAGGCGTTGACACCTCGGCCTCAGTTGCTGGAAATTGGCCATCCTCATGGAAACAATTCACGGCGCCCCGAGTTACACCCTGCGCACCCCAGAAGTAGACCTCGCGGTCACACAGACCGCCGGGCACCTGGCCCCCGTCACCTTCCACCTCGGCCAAACCGAGGCCCGCCCCTACTCGCTCTCGCCCTGGATGCCGGCCCAGGTGGATCAATCACTCCCACGCCTGCTGACCTATCTCCGGGGCGACTTCCTTTGCCTGCCCTTCGGTGGCCAGCAGAAAGGCCCGCCCCATGGCGATCCAGCCAATGCGGATTGGAAGCTGATTGAGCAGACCGAACGCACTCTCAAACTCGCCCAGCAGACGACGGACACCGGCGCGAGCGTGACCAAGACTCTTTCAATTGTTCCTAGCCACCATGCGGTCTACTGCGAGCATGTGATCACGAATCTCGAGGGCCGTTGGAATTACGGAAATCATCCAGTCCTCGATTTATCCGCGATTCCAGCGGGCGGCGCACGGGTCGCCACGAGCGCATTCCGCTTCGGCTCCGTTTATCCGGGCGAGTTCTCTAACCCCGCCAGCGGCGAATCTGGCGCCCTCAAGCCTTCGGCGGAATTCTCCACGTTACAATCGGTGGCGCTCAGGGATGGTTCCACGACGGACCTGTCGCGTTACCCGGCCCGCCCCGGGAACGATGACCTGATCATGCTCGTCAACGCGCCCGCCACCGAGGCCCAGCCGTTCGCCTGGACGGCGGTGACTTTCCCTGGCTACGTTTGGTTCTCACTCAAGAACGTCGCTGATTTTCCTGCCACGCTGTTCTGGATATCCAACGGCGGACGCCCCGGGCACCCCTGGGAAAAGCGCCACCTCGGTCGGCTGGGCCTCGAGGAGGTCTGCTCCCATTTTAGCGATAGCGTCGATGTCGCCCGTGAAGACCGCCTATCCGCCAAGGGCATTCCGACGAGCCGAGAATTCCACAAAGACCAGAGCGTCCGGCTGCCCATCATTCAGGGGGCCCTGGCGGTATCGTCGGGCTTCGGCCAAGTGCTTAGCATCGTTCCCGAAGGTCCGACTTCCGTCCGGATTACGGGCGAAAACGGCCAGACCCTCACCTGCCTGATTAATTGGCAGTTTTTGAGGTCTTAAGTCTGCTATACTCAATTCTTGTCCCTGTCCGTGGAGTCGCCTAAATCCGACCTCCCCTTCACGTCTTTCTTCCTACCATGTCCTCCCCCAAGATTGTCCAAGATCTCTCCACCAAGCAGAGCGGTGTCGCCTCGCTCGTGGAGAAGGAACTCGCCCTGACCGGCGGCTTGCTGCGCCTCGCTCCATGCTGGGTGCCTCGTTCCTTCCTCCAGCCCGGTAAGCGCCTCAAGCTGCATCCGGATGATCTCTACGCTTTCGGCCTGAGCCGCGGCGGCATCGACGAACGCTGGTTCGCATCCACCACCGAAGCCGCCAACGACAATCGCACCCCCGACGAAGGTCTCTCCTACGTCGTCATCGGTCACACGCGTTTCACCCTGAAGCAGGCCGTCAAGGAATGTGGTGCCGCGCTCATCGGTTCCAAGATCTGGAGCAAGTATAAGAAGTGGCCGGTCTACTCCAAGTTCTTCGATAACATGGGTCCGATCCCGCACCACATGCATCAGAACGCCAAGCAGGCCAAGCTGCTCGGTCTCGAAGGCAAGCCGGAGTCCTACTACTTCCCGCCTCAGCATAACAACGTCGGCAACAACTTCCCCTACACGTTCATGGGCTTTGAGCCCGGCACGACGAAAGCCCAGGTCCGCGAATGCATCGCCAACTGGGACAAGGGCGACAACAAGATCCTCGCCCTTTCCAAGGCTTACAAGCTCGAGCCCGGCACAGGTTGGCTGATCGACCCGTGCATCCTGCACGCCCCTGGTTCACTCTGCACCTATGAGCCGCAGTGGGGCTCCGACGTGTTCGGCATGTACCAGAACCTCGTCGAAGGCCGCGAAGTACCGTGGGCCCTGCTCGTCAAGGACATGCCGAAGTCCAAGCACAAGGATGTCGACTTCATCGTGGACCAGCTCGACTGGGACAAGAACGTCGACCCGAATTTCAAGGACAACCACTACCTCGAACCGGTCGTCTCGGTCGAAGGCAAGGGCTACTCCGACAAGTGGATCGTCTACGGCAAAGTCGACAAGTTCCAGTACTTCACCGCAAAGGAACTGACCGTCGAGCCGGGTGCCGAATGCACCATCACAGATAACGGCGCCTACGGCCTCATCTGCGTCCAGGGCTCCGGTACGATCAACGGTCAGGTCCTCAACAGTCCGAAACTCATCCGCTTCAACGAGCTCACCGAAGATGAATACTTCTGCACCGAAGCTGGCGCCAAGAAGGGCGTGACCTTCCGCAACACCTCCACCACCGAGCCCCTGGTCTGCCTCCGCTACTTCGGGCCGGAAGTGAATCCCTCGGCTCCGGCCATGGGAGCTCATAAGAAAAATAAGAAGAAGTAAGTCCTCTCCTGCTTTAACCCCAAACCCCACCCCACCCTCATGAAACTGCACAACGCGATGTGGCCCGGCCTCGTCGGCAAGGAGCCCAACACCGACCACCCTCCGATCGCCCTCGAGCGTATGCTCGACATGACCGCGGCGGCCAACGTCGACGGACATAAGTTCGACGGCGTCGACCTGTTCCTCTTCCACCCGCATACGGATCCCGACATCGCTCCGGATGCGCTTAAGAAGATGGCCGACCAGATCGCGGGCCACGGTCTCAACGTCGGCTCCCTCGTGGCGCCGGTCTGGGGTGGGACGGTCGGTGATTCCGCGATGGGCAGCGATGAACAGCAGCAGAAATTCCTCCTCGCGATTGAGAAGGCCTGCCGCATCGCACAGCAGTTGAACCAGCATGGCGTCCGCAAATACGGCGTCATCCGCGTCGACTCCGCCGAGTTCGGCGTCGCCAAGTGGCGCGAGAACCCGAAGGCCAACACGGCCCGCATCGTCGACACTTTCAAGAAAGCCGCGAAGATCGCCGCTGACCACGGCGAGCGCATCGCCGCCGAAGGCGAAATCTGCTGGGCGGGCATGCACTCCTGGAAGGCGATGCTCGACACCCTCGAAGGCGTCGGCCAGCCGAAGACCTTTGGTTTCCAAGCCGATCTCGCGCACACTTACCTCTACCTGATGGGCTACAATGAGCCCGAAGCCGCCCTGCTGCAGGAAGGCTACACCCAGGAACAGTTCTGGCCCGCCTATCGCGAGATGGTCGGCAAACTCCGCCCGTGGACCCTCGACTTCCACGTGGCCCAGAACGACGGCACCGTGCACGGCACGGGCTCGCACGAGAAGACGGGGCGCCATTGCCAGGCCGATGATGCCAACGGCAAACTCGATATTACGGCCTGCTCCAAGGTCTGGCTCGAAGGCGCGGCCGACCGCGGCATGAAACATATCTGCTGGGATGGTTGCATGTTCCCGAACGCCACCCTCGAGAACCCCAAGACCTGGAACACTATCCTTTCCGCAATGGTCAAGGTGAAGAAGGCCCTCTGAGGACCTCCGTTCCCTCCACTCCATACTCGATACTCCATACTCTCACCCCCCTCGAACTATGTCTAAAGCCATTCGCATCGGTCTCATCGGTTACGGCTTCATGGGCCGCACCCACTCCAACGCCTACTCGCAGGTCGGTCACTTCTTCCCGAAGGACAAGGTGACCTCCGGTCATCACATCGTCCGCCAGGCCGTCTGCGGTCGCGACGAAGCCAAGGTGAAGGATTTCGCCGAGAAATGGGGCTACGCCTCCTACGAGACCGACTGGCGCAAGCTGGTCACCCGCTCCGACATCGACGCCATCGATATCTGCACCCCGAACGACTCGCACGCCGAGATCGCCCTCGAGTGCATCAAGAACGGCAAGATGATTCTCTGCGAAAAGCCCCTCGCACTCAATGGCGAGCAAGGCGAGAAGATGGTCGCCGCCGTCGAGAAATCGGGCCTCCCGAATCTCGTCTGGTATAACTACCGCTTCCTCCCCGCCGTCACGCTCGCGAAGAACATCGTGGCCGCCGGCGAACTGGGCCGCGTGTTCCACTACCGCGCCAACTTCCTCCAGGATTGGACGATCTCCACCGAGCTACCTCAGGGCGGCGCGGGTCTCTGGCGCCTCGACGCCGCGGCCGCTGGTTCCGGCGTGACGGGCGACTTGCTCGCGCATTGCATCGACACGGCACGCTGGATCAACGGTGACATCACCGAAGTCTCCGCAATCACCGAGACTTTCATCAAGGAACGCGTCCACACCGCCACGGGCAAGAAGCAGGCCGTCACCATCGACGACGCCGCGATCTTCCTGTGTCGCTTCGAGAACGGTTCGATCGCTCAGTTCGAATCGACCCGCTATGCCCGCGGCCACAAGGCGCTCTACACGTTCGAAATCAACGGCGAAAACAAGTCCCTCCAGTGGGACCTGCATGACCTCAACCGCTTGAACTACTTCGATCACTCCGTCCCTGGAGACCGTCGTGGTTGGGCCAGCATCCACACGTCGGACGGTGATCACCCGTATTCCGGCAACTGGTGGGTCCCCGGTCTTTGCCTTGGCTACGAACATTCGTTCACCCACGCCCTCGCCGAGTTCCTGAAGAGCCTCGACGATCCCAAGGCCCCCAAGGCCTACCCGGACTTCCGTCACGCCCTCGGCACTCAGTACGTCTGCGACGCCGTCCTGGAGTCCGCGAAGACCAAGCAGTGGGTAAAGGTTAAGAAGGCCTAAGCACCCTTCCAGCAGCCTCCCAGAGGCCTCGGATCACCCGATCCGAGGCCTCTTTCGTTATCGCTGCCAGGCGGTCTAAGCCGCCCGATGCATAGCATCATAATTATCAATGCACGCATCCGGCGTGGGCGTGGTATCATGCCACCTTACCCCGTGGCAACCCCACCAGCCCCCTCAGCGACTCCCTATCAGTCAATATATTGACACCTAACTGTCTTTTTATACATTATCCCTTAATTACTAACACCACTGTCAATAAATATGAGCCATAAACGTTCCATCAGCTCCATGGTCTGCACTTACCACCTGTATCTGCTGAACCGCCACCTCTTCATCGACCTGCCCGAGGGGCGGGCCCTCATCGACACTGGCGCGCCTTTCAGCGCCTCGATGACGGGTCGGCTGTCTTGGCAGAACCAGAACCACGGGGTGCATCGCGGTGGCTACATGGGTTTCACCTTCGACAAGCTCTCAGCCGAAATCGGTGTGCAGGTCGATGCCCTCATTGGCATGGATCACCTCGCCCAGACGACCCTGCTCTTCGATGTCGCTAATCAGCGCCTCACTGCCGGCGACGAAGCTCCGGCCGGGCTCAAGGTCGCCCCCTACTCGCTCGTACCGACGTCCGACATCCCGATGCTTGAGGTCACGCTCAACGGCCGCAAATCCCGCGTGATGTGGGATACGGGGGCGCAGTATGGCTACATTACTGAGCGGACACTTGCCGCAGGTTTACCTTCGATCGCGGGGTTCCAAGATTTCAGCCCGATGTTCGGTCAGATGGATATCCCTGAATCATTCCATCTGCCGTTCGAATTCCTGGACTTCCGTTTAGTGGAACGTTTTGGGGTGGCGCCTGCGCAGCACGGAGCGGGCCTGGCCCCAGTGCCGATGAATACCTTCCTGAGCCTCCTGAACATCGACGCCATCATCGGCCCTTCGTGGATGCCACGTGTGAAGATTTGGCTTAATCCGGTCGAACGCACCATCGGGCTGTCAACCTGACTGACGGTCTTTATAACAAAAAGCCCCGGCCCGCATCACTGCGTCCGGGGCTTTTCTATTTGAGGTAACCTTACTTCTTCGCCGCCGTCGGCGAGTAGAAGCGGTTCATCTTATCAAGGATGGCATTCTCGGTCTCCGCGAGGTCGATCACGCCGGTGTGGCGGTAGACAATTTCGCCACCAGGGGCCACGACGATGGTGTGAGGAATCGGGCCCGACATGTCCTTATCAAGGGCCGCCGCGAGGTCATCACTGCTGCCGGCGAAGAGGTAACTATTCGTGGTGCGGCCTTCCTTCTTAAGCGAGGCTTCCACCTTTTTGCTCAGGCCAGCGGCCTGTTTGAAGAGGAAGGCTTCGGCCTTGGCCTTGTCTTCCGGCTTATCGAGGCTGATGGAAACGAATTCGAAATCACGCATGTCGAATTTGCGGGAAATCTCCACAAGATCGGGGAATTCCTTCACACACGGGGCGCACCAGGTGGCCCATACATTGATGATACGGTATTTGTTGGTGGTGTTGGCGCGCAACTTGGCGATGCCGGCCTTATCGATCATCTCGACGGCCACCGGCGTCTTGGCCCACGCATCATGCTTGGCGTCGTGCAGGGCCTTCTTTTCGCGCCACTTAGTGGAGCAACCCATGGGTTTGGTGAGTTCAAGCGCGACCGGCTTGCCGGCGAGGATGGCGTCGACGGCGTTCTGGCAGTCCTTGGATTTCACGGTGCTGTCGTCGTAGAAACGGGAGTCGTCAAAGCGGCCCTGGTAGCGAAGTTTCAGGTTCTTATCGAAGACGAAGACGTGCGGGGTGGCGAGGCAGCCGTAGGCGCGCGCGATGATCTGCTTGTCGCCGTCATAGAGGTAGTCGAAGGTCCAGTGATTCTTCTCAGCGTAAGGTTTCATCTCCTCGTAGGAGTCGCCAAATTCGCCGTAACCAAGCTCATCCTTACTGAGGCCATCCGGGTGATTAGGATTGATGGCGACGAGTTTGACGCCCTTGGCCTTGTATTCTTCGTAGAATTTCTGGAGTCGACGCTCGATGCTGTGGGACGTCGGGCAGTGGTTGGAGGTAAAAAGCACCACGAGGGCTTCGCCGCCAGTGTACTCGGCGAGTTTGTGCATCTTGCCGTCGGTGCCGATGAGCGTGAAATCAGGAGCAGCATCGCCGCTTTTCAGAGTATGGATGTCGGGAGGGTTGCCGTTGACGAGGCCGGGGGCGTCAGCTGCGCGGACACCGAAGGTGGCGGCCAGGACGGCGAGGAGAGACAGGATTCGCTTCATGGGGATAGGGTTAGGGGTTAGAGTCCCGAAATCGCCCCCGGTTCCAACCCGAAAATGGTCAGACCGAACGTAAGTCCCGCCCCAGGTCTTCGGCCGCTCCATCGTCACAGTCCACCAGAGTCAATCGGCCCTGCCGGATGTAAAAGATGGCCAATTGACCGAAGCGACGCCCGAACTCGATCGCTCCAGGCAACCCCACTGTGACCGCCCAGCCGGGCTCCTGGTGGGTGCCGTCTGGAGATTGGCCAACGATTCGATGCAGGCAGTAGCCAGCCCCGCGGAGTTCCGCGGCCAGCACTTGGTCGGCAATTTCATTATCCGCCGGGTCGGTCACCCTGCCCTCCGGATCATAAGCAGTGATAACCGCGAACTCCGCGGGCCAGCCTACCGGCAATGGTTCGAAGCGAAAGACGGCCTGCTTGTACTGTGTACGAAGGACGGGGTCCATGTTCTGCAAATAAGACAGGGCGACCGAAGTCGCCCTGTCGAATCGAGATTATGACGTGCTTACTTGAGCGCGATCAGTTGGAACTCCTGAATGGCCCAAGGCTGACCTTTGGTGGCGTCATTCAGGGTGATGCGGAGGAACTTGGTCACCTTGGCTTCGTTGAAGTAGGCCTCGGAGACCGAGTAGAGCCCGTGCGTGCTGCCGAGCGCGAACCACTTCTTGCCGTCGAGCGAGCCCTCGACCTTGAAGTTCTTAGGGAAGGCGCTGGGGCGGCTGGAGAGATCCATACGAATGCCGCCGACCTTGGAGGCGACCGGGAGTTCGATCTGATACCACATACCCTTCTTCTGATCGGACTTGGTTTCCCAGCGAGTCTTACCATCGGCGTCGCAACCGTTCTGGGCAGTTTCAGACTGATCGCTGGCGGAGACTTTCCACTCCTTAGAGGCAGGAATCAGTTTCGGCAGAGCCGCCTCGAGGGTCTCATTCGTCCACGGACCGGTGACGGTCTTCACTTCTTCGCGGATACGAGCGACATCCTTGGCGGTGATGACGGCTCCCTTGTTGCCGAAGGAATTACGGACGTAGGAGGCCACGGAGGCGATCCACTCGTCACTGTTCATGGCCATGGGCACCATCTGCGCATCGTAGGTCTTGCCACCAATGGGGCCGGACATGCCGTTAAGCAGCGCGCGGACGACGCCATCACGGTGACCGCGAACGGTCTTGGAGCCGCCCAGCGGAGGCGCGATGGTCATGCCAGGCTTAGGGCCGTCGATGGCCATGCCCTTGCCGTCGTAACCGTGGCAGGCGAAGCAAAGTTCGCGGTAGATTTCCTGCCCCTTGACGAGGAGCTTGTTCTCGTCGCCGCTATAATCCTTACCGCCGGCTTGTTCGTTGCCGGTGAGGATAACGGCCCCGAGTTCCTTCACGCCCTTCGAAGTCGAGGTGAGCAGGGTCTTCTGCATGAACTTGGAGCTATCCGCCCAGGCCTTGATATCATTTGAGCCAAGCAACTTGGCGGTCATGATGGTCTGGAGCACGACGGAGGAATCCTTGTCGGCGCCGAGCTTGGCGAAATCTTCAATCAGAGACTTGTCCCCGGCGCGCACGAGCGATTCTCCCGCGCGGAGACCTTGCTGGCGGAGCTGAGGATTGGCATCCGTCAGGAACGCACGGACAGTCTTGGCGTCGAGGGCGCCGAGGCCTTCGAGCGTCCAAAGGGCGTGCGTGCGAGCGAGCGGATTTGGGCTATTGAGAGCGAGCTCGGTGAGCGCCGGGACGACGGACTTGTCGCCTTTGAGTACGAGCAGCTTCTGCGCGGTATCGCGCCACCAGCCATTGGGGTGCGAGAGGTGCGCGACGAGCTGGGCCGGGGTTTCTTCCAGCATGCGCGGCTGAGGGCCGGGCTTGAAGTCCTGGTGTACGAGGCGCCAGACGCGGCCATGGCCGTAGACCTTATCGAGGCCATACTGCTGGACGACCTTACGCAGGTAGCTGCCTTCCTTGACCCAGTTGCCTTCCTGGATGATGCCGCGGTACATGTCCACGAGGTACAGGCAGCCATCGGGGCCGTTGACCATATTGACGATACGGAAATTAGGATCGCTCGAGCGGATGAACTCAGAGTGGTCATACGGATTGGTGATACGCGTGATGCCGTCGTCATTCGTCACTTTGGCGCGACGGATGAGGCGACCCACCGGCTCGGAGATTAGGACATCGCCACGCAAGTCAGCCGGCAGACGATCGCCGCGAACGACTTCCTGGCCACACGAAGCGGTGAAGTGATTCAGGGTCTTATCGAGACGGGTGCGACCAGCGCCACCCTGGTGGTCGGCGATGCCGAGCTTCGGCCAGACCTGGATGAAATCCTCCGGGAACTGATTCTTGATATCATAGGCGCCATAGATGATTGGGGTCTGGAAGTGCCAGAGGCCTTTCTCGCCGCCGGCGTTGCTCCACCAAATCTTGCCTTGGTCATCCTGGGCGAGGCCCCACTGGCCGCCACCGTTGGGGATGGTTTCTTTGGTGGGGTCCTTGGCGCCGTTCCAGCGCAGGCGATAGGCGTTATAGGTCTGGTAGATCCAGTTATCCATGGTCCAGATCAGGCCGCTCTGCTGGTGTTCGAGATTACCGCCCTTGGGGCCGCCGAGATACCAGAGCTGCTTGCTGTCCGCCACGCCGTCGCCCTTGGAGTCGCGATAGACGAAGATGTCCATGGTGTCGGTCTCATTAATGAGCACGCGGTCGTCGAGGGGCAGGACCATGCGCGGCAGGAGCATCTTGTCGCGGTAGATAATGTGCTTGTCGAAATTACCGTCACGCTTGGTGCTCTCGTGGCGCGAGACGACGCCGATCGGATCGTGCTCATTGTTGCCATCAATGTCCTGCATGTAAGTGCGCAGTTCGGCGATGTACATGCGGCCGTTACCGTCGAAGGTCAGGTTGGCTGGCTCCTTAATTCCGTCGCGTTCACTGAGCACGAGCTCCAGGCGGTAGCCCGCCGGGAGTTCGATGGTCTTGAGCTCTTCCTCTGGGGAGAGGACCTTGACCGCAGGCTGAGGGGTGAAGTCGGGCTCATAGGCTTTCTCGTCGGCAGCATAAGCCACGACAAAAGTCAGGGCAGACAGGAAGACAGCGTTTCGCATGGGGGTAAGACCGCCAATTTCAAGGAATGTTCAGACCTTGCAAGCCGTATGCACCCAAAACCCTAAAACGGCTTGGCAACCCTCGGCGCTGCCCCCTTTCTCTTGGCAATGCGCCCCCTGTTGCTTGGATTATTGTCCATCCTCTGCCCGCTTGCCTTCACGGTCGCGACCGCGGCCCAGCCCAATATCGTCATCATCCTCGCCGATGACCTGGGTTACGGTGACCTGGGTTGCTACGGACATCCGATCATTCGCACCCCGAACCTCGACAAGATGGCCGCCGAAGGCGCCCGCTTCACCCAGTTCTACGTCGCCGCCGAAGTCTGCACCCCGAGCCGTGCCTCGATTCTCACGGGACGCTACCCAATCCGTAGCGGCATGGCCCACAATCAATTCCGCGTGCTGCGGAGCATCTCAACCGGCGGTCTTCCGGCCTCGGAAATCACCATCGCCCAAGCGCTCAAAGCTCAGGGCTACGCCACCGGCATGGTCGGCAAGTGGCACCTTGGCGTCTGGACGAACAACCCCGAGCACCATCCCTTAAAGCATGGTTTCGATTTCCATTTCGGCCTGCCCCATTCCAACGACATGAACCCCTCGCCGGGCAATCCCGTTAAGGCTGGCTCACGCGTCGACCAAGACGCCGCCTGGTGGAACGCCCCGCTCTTCCGCGGCTATGAACTCATCGACCCCAAGGCCGACCAGACCCAGCTGACCCGCCGCTACACCGAGGAGGCCCAGAAATTCATCAGTACGAATAAGGCCAAACCCTTCTTCCTCTACTTCGCCCACACCTTCCCGCACACGCCCCTGTTCGCCTCGGATCGCTTTAAGGGTAAGAGTACTCGTGGTATCTATGGCGACGTCGTCGAAGAGCTTGACTGGAGCGTCGGCGAGATTTTCAAGACACTCAAGGAACAGGGTGTGGCCGACAACACGCTCGTCGTCTTTACCAGCGATAACGGCCCATGGCTGCTCATGGGCACCGAGACCGGTGGCAGCGCCGGCCTGCTGCGCGACGGCAAGGGTAGCACCTGGGAAGGTGGCATGCGTGTACCCGGCATCTTCTGGATGCCCGGCAAGATCAAGCCCACCGTCGAGCGCAACGTCGCGTCGACCCTCGACCTCTTCCCCACCCTCATACGGTTGGCCGGCGGCGAGACGCCCAAGGACCGTCCGATGGACGGCGTCGACCTGTCCGGCCTGCTCTTCAAAGGTGAACCCATCGAGCGCGAAGTCTTTTGTTACTATCGCGGCGAGCAGCTCTATGCCGCGCGCCTCGGCGCCTGGAAGATTCACCTCATCACCCAGGCGGGTTACGGCGAGAAACCCGTCACCCACGAGAAACCATTGCTCTATAACTTGGAAGTCGACCCTTCGGAGAACCACGAGATTTCCGCCGCCCATCCGGAAAACGTCGCCCGCGTGCTCGCCGCCGTCGAGAAGCACCGCGCCACTGTCACGCCCGTGCGCAGCCAGCTGATCGACGTCGTCGCCAAGTAAACGTTCGTCCTTCCCTCGGGGCCGTTTTCGCCCTATCTCTATCGCACGGGCCTATAGCTCAACGGTTAGAGCACGGAACTCATAATTCCTTGGTTCTGGGTTCAAATCCCGGTGGGCCCACCCCTTTTTGCCTCTGATAGTAAAGGACTTACGGATTGAAAAGCCCTTGATAATAGGGGCCTAAGTCCGCTTTTCCTCCGATCTGCGAGTTTGCTAAGGATTCCGAACACCTTTCGGCACCCTTCTTGCGGGATTAAGGTCCTATTAAGGTCCCGATTTAGGTCCCACTCCAGGAGGCACCCCGGAAGGAATCTTTTTGAGCCCCCCATTCAAGGGCGAGGCACGTCACCCCGGTGGAAAATCACGAGACAACTTTCCAAAAGCACCCTGTTGCGACAAACTCACGCACGCACTTATCTCGCCTCTGAGGGCAAGCCAGAGGGGTCTAATGGGGCTCACAGAACCGCCTCACTTGCCCGCCCGCTTCGCCTCGATCTCTTTCTGCAACTGCTTCGTGCGCTGTTGACCAGAAGCGATCTCGTCTCGCGATATCTTCTTTTCGAGGATAGCAAGATTCTTGCGGGCATCTTTGTGAGTCATCCCGGCGAGGT
>CAIOAN010000007.1:300000-360775 GCA_903855995.1 uncultured Opitutia bacterium | reverse complement strand
CGCGACGCTCGCTCTTGATAGCACCGGTTTCGCCACGATCTCCGGCACGGGCCTCACCCTCGCCGGCGTCACCAACGCCAACGCCACCGCGAACAGCCTTAACTTCACGGGTCTCACGGGCACGATCACCCTGACCTCGCTCACGGGTGCAGGCGCCACGCGCTTCGGCAGCGATGCCACCATCACTGGCGGCGTCGCAGGCGGCGCGGTCTCGGCGGTCGGCCTGCTGACCGCGGCTATCTCCAACGGCACGGTCAACGCTGGCTCCCTCTCCTCGTCCTCCATCACCGGCGGCACCACCTCCGTCACGGGCGCCGCCGGCGTGACGACCTTCAATGGCGGCACGCTCACCGTCGGCGGCGTGGCCACGATCGGCACGCTGACCGCCGGCAACGCCAACCTCAACGGCACCACTTCTTCGGTCGGAACGCTCAACGGCGGCACGGTCGCACTCGGCACGACGACGCTCACCGTCAACAACGGCACGAGCTCAGGCGTCATCTCCGGCGCCAACGGTGCCCTCATCAAGGCGACCGCCGGCACGCTCACGCTCACCGGAGCGAACAGCTTCGGCGGGGCGACCACGCTTTCAGCCGGCATCTTACTCGCGGGTGACAACGGCGCCCTGGGGTCCGGTTCAATCACACTTAACGGCGGTGAACTCGCCAGCGTCGGGGCGACCGCCCGTTCCTTCGCCAACCCGCTCGCACTCGGCGGTGCGGTCACTTTCGGCGATGCGATTAATAGCGGCACGCTGACCTTCGGTAGCACCACTTCCCTCGGCGGCAGCATCCGCGCAATCACGACGGCGGTCGACGTCACCCTCTCCGGCATCGTCTCAGGCGCCAACGGCGGATTGACCATGAGCGGCAACGGCTCGCTGACCCTTTCCGCCGCCAACACCTACACAGGTGGCACGACGCTCAACGCGGGCTCGCTCTTCGCCGGGAATAACAGCGCCTTTGGTCCGGGCAGCCTGACACTCAACGCCGGCACCCTCTCGGGAATCGGTTCGACCGCCCGCTCCTTCGGCAACGCCTTGATCCTCGGCGGCGATATCACCTTGGGCTCCACCGGCAACGTCGGCGCCCTGACCTTCAGCGGCACCGTCGACCTCGGCTCTACCGACCGCACGCTCACGACCGTCGCGGATGTTACCTTCTCGGGCGCGGTGTCCGGCGCGGCTGGCCTGACCAAGACTGGCAACGGTTCCCTCACGCTCTCAGGCTCGTCCGCCTTCACTGGCGCGACTACGGTCAGCACTGGATCGCTCATCACCTCGGGCAATGGCCAGCTGACTTCCAGCTCCGGCGTCGCTGTCGCGTCCGGCACGACGCTCACCCTCGGCGGCAACGAGACCCTCAACACGCTCGCCAACGCTGGCACGGTCACGATCAACGGCATCCTCACCACGGGTGCGACGAACTACACGCTCGGCGGCACGGTCAACGGCAACGGCTCCTTGGTTAAGTCCGGCGCTGGGACGCTTACCCTCTCTTCAGCGACCACCTTCACCGGCGGCACCACGGTGAACGCCGGCACGCTCATCCTGGCGGCCGCCGAACGCCTCGCCGATACGGGTTCGCTCCGCGTCACCGGCGGCACGCTCGACCTCGGAGGCTTCACGGAACGCGTCGCAGGCGTGACCATCACCGGCGGCTCGATCATCAACGGCACGCTCAATTGCGCCTCCTTCGAACTGCAGGCCGGCGACATCTCGGCCGACCTCATCGGCGCCGGCGTGTATGCGACGAAGACGACAACCGGTACGGTCATCCTTTCGGGCGCGAACACCTTTGACGGCGGCCTCATCCTTAACGCTGGTAAGATTCTGGCGGGTAGCAACACGGCTTTCGGCGCCGGCACCCTCTGCATCAACGACCCAATCATCGCCAGCCTCGGCAGCACAGCCCGCACCTTCGCCAATGACGTCAACATTGGCGGAGATGTAACCTTCGGCGAGACAGGCAACATGGGCGCCCTGACCTTCAACGGCCTGATCGACCTCGGCGCCGCAGCCCACACGCTCACCGTCGTCGCGGATGTGACTTTCACCAACACGGTCTCGAATGGCTCACTGGTCAAGGACGGTGCCGGCACGCTGACGCTTTCCCACGCCAATACTTTCGCCGGTTCGACTACGGTCAACGGCGGCACGCTCCTGACAGTCGGCGACGGACGCCTCGCCACGACCTCCGGAGTGACTATCGCCTCCGGTGCCACTCTAAGCCTGGGCGGCAACGAAACCCTCCAGAATATCAGCAACAGCGGAACAATCACACTGAGCAGCGCCACCACGCTCACAACGGGCTCCTCCGATTATACGCTGGGCGGCGCAATCGACGGACAGGGCAATCTCCAGAAGATCGGCGCCGGCACCCTCACCCTCTCGGCGACGGGCGTGTTCACCTTCACAGGCACGACGACCATCGACGCGGGTACGGTGCTCTACTCAGCCTCCAACCTGCTCTCCGATAACAGCGACGTCACGGTCAATACCGGCGGCGTGCTCGACCTCAACTACTTCACCGACACGGTCGGCACCATCACGCTATCGGGTGGAAGCATCATCCACGGCACACTGGTTAGCTCGAACTACGAACTCCAAGCGGGCGTGGTCAGCACCGATATCAACGGCGCCGCCAATGTCATCAAGACGACCTCGGGCACGGTCACGATGGCCGGCGCCAATTCTTACACGGGCAATACGACGATTTCTGGCGGCGTCCTGCGCGTCGGCAACAACTTGGCCTTTGGGACCACCGGCGAACTCCGCCTGAACAGCGGCAAGCTCACCGGCATTGGCGCCATGGCCCTGACCTTCGCCAATAATGTCGTAATCAATGGCGACTTCACCCTGGGCGACGCGACCGACACCGCCGCCCTGACCTTCACGGGCGCCGTCGCCCTCCATAATGGCATCCGCAGCCTGACCACGGATTCCGAGATCACCTTCACGAACACGGTCTCCAGCGGCGGCCTGATCAAGAACGGCGCCGGCACCCTCACCCTCTCCGGCAACAACACCTTCGGCGGCGGGCTAAAGATCAACGGCGGCAAGGTTCTCGCCGGCAGTGACACCGCCTTCGGTACGGGCACGCTGTGCATCGTCGATCCGACCATCGCGAGCGTCGGCTCGACCGCGCACACCTTCGCCAACGCCGTCAATATCGGCGGCGACGTCACCTTCGGCGAAACGGGCAACATGGGGGCACTAACCTTCAACGGACTTGTCGACCTCGGCGGCGGCGCCTATGCCCTCACTGTCGTGGCTGACGTGACGTTCGCCAACACGACCTCCAATGGCTCGTTGGTCAAGGATGGTGCGGGCACGCTGACGCTCTCCCACGCCAACACTTTCACGGGTTCGACGACCATCCTCGCCGGCACCGTCGCCACGGTCGGCAACGGCACCCTGGCCTCGACCTCGGGCGTGACGGTCGCTTCGGGCGCGGCCCTGACTCTCGGCGGCGACGAGACAATCAATACTCTTTCGAACAGCGGCTCTATGACCCTCGGCGGCATCCTCACCACGGGAGCCACGAGTTACACCCTGGGCGGCGGCATCGATGGAACTGGATCCCTGGTGAAGACCGGTGCAACGACGCTAACACTCTCCGCCCTCACCTCCTATACGGGCGGCACGACGATCAACGGCGGCACGCTTGTCCTCAGCGGCGCGGGCAACCATCTCGCCGACACGGGGGCGGTCACAATTAACGGTGCCACCCTCAATCTCGGCACGACGTCCGAGACCATTGGAGCCCTAGTGCTCAACAGCGGCACGGTGACCAACGGCACGCTCTCCGTGACTTCCGTCGCCGTGCAGTCCGGCACTATCACGGCGATTCTCGATGGCACCGGCTCCCTCACGAAGACCACGACCGGCTCGCTCACGCTTTCGGGCGCCAACAGCTTCAGCGGGGGCACGACGCTGACGGATGGGCAAATCCTGGCGGGCGACAACGCCGCCTTCGGCACCGGCACGCTCGCCATCAACGGCGGCTCCCTTTCCTCCACGAGCACCGCCGCCCGTACGTTCGGCAACACGGTCACCGTCGGCGGCGACCTCCTGCTCGGCGACCTCACTCAGAACGGCAAGCTCACCTTCACGGGCAATATCGACCTCGGCGCCAGCACGCGCACGGTGTCCGCCGCTTCCGCCGTCGAATTCAGCGGCATCGTCTCCGGCACGGCCGGCCTGACCAAGAACGGCAACGCAACCCTGACGCTCTCGGGGGTGAACACCTACGGCGGCGCTACCACAGTCGACGCAGGGACGCTCGTCGCCTCCGCCGGCTCCCTGGGCGGCACCTCTTCAATCGCGGTCAACGGCGCCGGCACCCTCACCGCGGTCGACTATAACAACTCCGCGACCCTCGGCGTAGCCACCGGCGCCTCAGCGACGATTTCCGGCACCAACCTTTCGCTCGCAGGCGTGACCAACGCCGGTTCCGTGACCTTCAGCGGCGTCACCGACGGTATCACCCTGACTTCGCTCAGCGGCACGGGCACGACCACCTTCGGTAGCGATGCGACGATCACCACGGGTGGCATCGCCGGCGGGAATGTCACCGTCACCGGCCAGCTGACCTCCGACATCTCCGGCGGCACGGTCACCGCCCATTCCCTCGTCGCCGCCTCCATCACCGGCGGCACGACTTCCGTCGCGGCTGACGTGACATTGACGACGCTCGATGGTGGTACGCTCACCGTCGGCGGGGTCGCGGCAATCAGCACGCTGACCTCCGGCACCACCCATCTCAATGGATCTGCGGCCAACATCGGCACCCTCGATGGCGGCAATATCTCTCTCGGCTCGACGCTCCTCACGGTCAACGACGGCAACTTCGCCGGCGTGATCTCGGGCGCCAGCGGATCCCTGGCGAAATCCACCTCCGGCACCCTCAACCTCTCGGGCCTCAATACCTACGGCGGCGCCACCACCATCAACGCCGGCACACTCGTCACTTCCGCCGGTTCGCTGGGCGGTACCACGTCAATCACGCTCAACAAGTCGACGACGCTCACCGCGGTCGATTACAACGGCGCAGCCACCCTCAGCGTCTCCAGCTCCGCCTCAGCGACGGTTTCCGGCATGGGCCTCTCCCTCGCGGACGTGACCAACGACGGAACAGTCAGCTTCACCGGCTCGACCGGCGTCATCACGCTGACTTCGCTCAGCGGCGCGGGTACGACCAACTTCAATAGCGATGCCACGATCTCGACCGGAAGCATATCCAAAGGCACGGTCACCGTGGCCGGGTTGCTTACCTCGGATATCTCCGGCGGTATGGTCACGGCCGGCTCGCTGACCTCCACCTCCGTCACCGGCGGCACGACCACGATTACCGGCGACGCGGGCGTCACGACCTTCGACGGCGGCTCGCTGACCATCGGTGGCATCGCCACGATCGGTACGCTCACCTCCGGGACGGCAAACCTGAATGGTGCGACGGCCTCGGTCGGCATCCTCAACGGCGGCGACATCGCCCTCGGCACGACGACCCTCACGATCAATGAAGGAACTTTCGCCGGGGTGATCTCCGGCGCCAACGGCTCCCTCGTCAAGGCCACCGCTGGTACCCTCACGCTTTCCGGCGCCAACAGCTTTGGCGGCGCTACCTCGATCGACGCCGGCACGCTGGCCACGGTCGGCAACAACCGACTCTCCAGTACCTCGGGCGTAACCGTCGCGACTGGTGCCACGCTAACCTTGGGTGGCAACGAGACGCTGAATACGCTCTCCAACCTCGGCACGATCAACCTGAACGGCGGCACCCTAACGACAGGCCTCAACACCTCCACCATCGGCGGAACGGTCACCGGCACCGGCACGCTCATCAAGGACGGTGCGGGTACGCTGACGATGTCGGCCACGGGCATCTTCAGCTACACCGGCGGCACTACGGTCAAGGCCGGCACGCTGGTCCTCGGAGCCAACATTAACCTCTCCGCCCTCGTCGTCGACGGCGGCACCCTCGACCTCGGCGGTGCGGTCGGCACGGCCAGCGGTGCCTCGCTCGTCAGCGGCACAATCACCAACGGTACGCTCGTCGTGAATTCGACCGACACCTTCGCCTTCCAGCAGGGCACGGTCGACGCGATCATCTCCGGCACGGGCGCCTTGGTGAAGAACACGGCAGGCACCCTCACGCTCTCCGGCGCCAACACCTTCACGGGCGCGACGTCGGTCTCCGCCGGCACGCTCGCTACGCTCGGCAACGACCGCCTGACCTCGAGCTCCGGCGTCACGGTCGACGTCGGCGCGACCCTAAACCTAGGCGGCGACGAGACGCTCAACCACCTGACGAACAACGGCTCGGTCATCCTCGGTGGCGCCCTTACGACCGGTACTGATAACGCTTCGGGTACCTTTGCCGGTGACTTCAGCGGCACGGGCTCCCTGGTCAAGGCCGGCACGGGCACGCTCACCTTCAACGCCGCAAGCAGCTACACGGGCGGAACCAGCATCACCGGTGGCACGCTGCTGCTCGGCGCCTCCGACCGCCTGGCCGACACGGGCAACGTAACCGTCAACGGCGGTACGTTCGACCTCAACATCTTCGCCGAGACGGTCGCCAACGTGACGCTCATCTCCGGCACGATCTCGAACGGCACCCTGACCGCCACCTCCTACGATGTGCGCAACGGCACGATCTCGGCCAACCTCGACGGAGCCGCCGCTGCACTCACCAAGTCGACCAACGATACGGTCACGCTCACCGGCGTTAATTCCTTCGGGGGCGTCACGACAATCAACGCCGGCACCTTAGTGACCGGCGCCACATCGCTCGGCGGGACCTCCGCCATCTACGTGAACGGCGCGACGCTTAGGGCCGTCGACACCAACAGCACCGCGACGCTGAACCTCGACGCCGCCGCCCACGCCATCCTTTCCGGCGGCAGCCTCAACCTCGCCGCCGTCACGAACGAGGGCACCCTCGATTTCACCGCCACCAGCGTCATCACCCTAGCCTCGCTCTCCGGGGCCGGCACCACGACCTTTGCGGGCGACGCGACGATTACCGCACGCGGCATCTCCCACGGCAGCGTCACCGTCGCCGGACTCCTGACCTCCGACATCTCCGGCGGCACGATTACCACCGGATCACTCAACTCGACCTCCATCACCGGCGGCGCGACGACGGTTTCCGGTGATGCCTCCGTCACGACTCTCGACGGAGGCACGCTCACCGTCGCGGGAGCCGCCGCGGTCACCACGCTCACCTCGGGCACGGCCAACTTCAACGGCGCCACGGCCACGGTCAGCCATCTCAACGGCGGCGACGTCGCCCTCGGCACCACGGTCCTCACCGTCAACGACGGCAGCTTCGCCGGCACCCTCTCGGGCGCCAACGGCTCCCTCGTCAAGGCCACCGCCGGCACGCTGATGATTTCAGGCATGAACAGCTTCGGCGGCGGCGCGTCCCTGAACGCTGGCCTGGTCATCGCCGGCGACGACAGCGCCTTCGGTACGGGCAACGTGACCTTCGCCGGTGCCGCCCTTTCATCGTCCGGAACCTCGGCGCGACTCTTCGCCAATAATATCATCCTCGGCGCCGACCTCACGCTGGGTGATGCGACGACGAACACGGGTTCCTTGACCTTCAATGGCACGGCCGATCTCGGCTCGGTCGCCCGCACGCTCACGACCAACGTCGACACCACCTTGGCCGGAGCCGTTGCCGGCACGGCTGAACTCATCAAGGCTGGCGATGCCACGCTGACGCTCACGGTCGCCAACACTTTCTCCGGTGCGACCACGATCAACGCCGGCACGCTCGTCGCTGGCGCCGGCGCCCTCGCCACCACTTCGGCCATCTCGGTCAACAACCGCGCGGTGCTGTCGGCCGTCGACTACAACGCCGGCGCGACCCTCGCCGTCGATACGAACGCTTCGGCCACCATTGCGGGGACCGACCTCAGCCTCGCGGCGATCACCAACGCCGGCACGGTCAACTTCACGGGCCTCACGGGCACGATCACCTTGGCCGGACTGGGCGGCACGGGCACAACGAACTTCGCCAATCACGCGGTCATCATCGGCGGCATCACGGGGGGCACGGTCAACGTCACCGGCAACCTGACGTCCGACATCTCCGCCGGCACGGTCACCGTCGGCGGCAACGTCACCGCCGACACGATCGCCGGCGGCACCCTCGCCTTCAACGGCTCCACGGCGACGGTCAATCACCTCCTGGGCGGCGATATCGCGCTCGGTGGCGCCGCGCTCTCGGTCGCCGACGGCACCTCGACCGGCGCCATCACAGGCACGGGCAGCCTGACCAAGACCGGCGCGGGTACGCTTTTGCTCAACGGCGCGAACACCTTCTCCGGCACCACCACCGTCGCCGGTGGCACCCTCAACACTTCCAGTGGCTCCCTAGCCGGAACGAGCGATATCTTCATCAACGCCACGGCGACCCTCGGCGCCGTCGATGCCAAGACCAACGCTAACCTGACCGTCGAGGCGACCGGCACGGGCAACTTCTCGGGCGCCGGCCTCATGGTCGGGACGGTCGTCAATAACGGCACACTTAATTACACGGCCAACAGCGGCCTTATCACCCTCTTCTCTCTCGGCGGCACGGGCACCACGAACTTTAGTTCCGATGCCTCTATCGGCGGCGGCATCACGGACGGCATCGTCCATGTCGCTGGCAGCCTCAATTCGACGATCAGCGGCGGCCTGGTCAGCACCTCCTCGATCAACACCAGCACCATCACGGGCGGCGAAGTCAGCATCACGGGCGCCAACACCTCAGTCGGCGGAACCAACACGGTCGGCGGCGGGATCGTCCGGCTCGGCAACGACGCCGCTTTGGCTGCCGGTGGCCTGCTCGTGACGAACTCCGCCACCTTCACGAGCACCGACGCCACCTCTCACACGATTTCGAGCGATGTCACGCTCAGCGGCGACATCACGATCGGGCAATCGTCCTACATGGGCGCGTTGAATTTCACCGGCGCCGTCACCCTGGCCGCCGGCAGCCGCACCGTCACCACCGTCGCCGATGCCTCCTTCTCGGGCGGCATTACCGGCACAGGCGGGCTGACCAAGGACGGCCTTGGCACCCTTACGCTCGCCGGCACCAACACGTTCACGGGCACGGCCGATGTCGCCGCTGGCATGCTGGTGACTTCGGGTAACGATGTCCTGACCTCGACGGGCGGCGTCTCGATTGCCTCCGGCGCCAAACTGCAGCTCGGCGGCAACGAGACACTGAGCACGATCAATAACAGCGGCACCCTGCAGATCGACGCCACCCTGACCACGGCCATCAGCTCAGGTTCCTCGACCATCGGCGGCCTCGTCTCGGGCAACGGTTCCTTGGTCAAGACCGGCGCGGGCACGCTCGTCATCACCGGGGCCAACACTTATTCCGGAGGAACCACCATCAACGCGGGCACCCTGCAGGTCGGCGACACCGCCGCCCTCGGCACCGCGGCGGTTTCCCTCAACGGAGGCGTGCTCGCCGCCGCGACTTCAGCTGGCATCAGCCTGGCCAACGCCATCACGCTCGGCGGCGATGTCTCCCTCGGCGACGCGACCAACGCCGGGGCCATCACCCTCTCTGGCAATGTCGACCTCGGCGGGAATCACACAATCACCACCGCCGCCAATGCGACGCTGACTGGTACGGTCTCCAATGGCTCCCTCACCAAGGATGGTGCCGCTACCCTGACGCTCGCGGGCACCAACACCTACACGGGCGCCACGGTCGTCAACGCCGGCACCTTAGCCACGGGCACCAGTACCAGCCTCGCGCATACGACGAGCGTCACCATCGCCGCGGGCGCCACCCTCAAACTCAACAGTGCCGAGACCCTCGACGCCTTGACGAGCAGCGGCTCGATCCTGCTTAACAATGGCTCTCTGACGACGGGCGGCGACAACGCCAGCAACACCCTCGGCGGCACGATCGATGGCACAGGCGCCCTAGTGAAGATGGGCACGGGTACACTCACGCTCGCGGGCACCAACACCTTCGCGGGCACGACCACCCTCTCCGCCGGCACGCTTGATCTGACCGGTGATCATGCCCTCGGGACCAGCGCGGTCACGGTCAACGGCGGCACCCTCATCGCCAACGCCAATCTCGGAAACGCCGTCACCGTCACCCTCGGTGTACTCAAGGGCTCCGGTACTCTCGGCGCGACCTCCATCGCTTCCGGGGCGATGCTCGCCCCGGGCAATTCCCCCGGCCTCATCAACACCGCCAGCCTGACGCTCACCGGCGGCTCGATCATCGAATGGCAGGTCTACGACGCGACGGCGGCGGGCACGAGCAAGGTCGCCTCCGCCCTCGTCACCGGCATGGCCTACGATTCCCTAGTCGTTACGGGCGCGCTCGACCTCTCCGGCGCCTCCAAGGCGAACCCCGTGACGGTCCGCATCGTCTCACTCGCCCATCCGACGGACCTGACCCCTGGCAACGCAGTCGGGTTCGACCCGATGAAGTTGAACTACTTCAAGTTCGCTCAGGTCGGCAGCCTCGTCACCGGGTCGACCCCCCTCGTCGATCTTTTCGGCTACGACGTGACGCGCTTCACCGACTCCACCGGTGGCACGAGCGACCCGACCCGCTGGGCGATGTCCTACGAAGGCGGAGCCCTCTGGCTCACGGCCTCTCCGCAGATCCTCAGCTTCGGCATCCTGGCTCCCGGCAACGCGCCTGGCATGCTCTCGATCGTCGATATCAATCTCACCTCCCGCGGTACGTTCGAGATCTCCAAACTCCCGCAAATCGGCGGCTACTACAACGATACGGTCGAGTTCACGGGTAAGGCCAACCTCAACCCCTCCGTCGGCAGCGAGATCGCGATCGCCCGCTACACCCCGACGGGCGAGTTGCCCGATTACGGCCGTCGCTTCGTGCTCTTCAAGGGCGTGGGCACCCCGACGACCGACCCGAAGCTGGTGTCGACCTACTTCATCAATCCGGCTCCGAGCTCCGTCATCAATCTCGATGCCGACGCCCGCTACCTCGTGGTCGCTCCGGCCGCCGTCGACGTCGGCGCCACCGCCTCGGCCTACGACGGTCTGATCCACAACGCCGACGGCCTCGTCCACCGCCCGAACGAATACGCCGTCTACCTGGTCCGTGGCGCCTCCGGCTACGTCCGTCCGGGTGTTGGTTCGGGCCTGACCGGCTACATCCAGGAGAAGGCCCTCACCCTCTCTGGACAGCCCCTGGAACTCGGCGGCACGGTCTACATCCCCGGAGCCCTCGACCCGCTCGTGGCCCGCCTGATGACAATCGGCGACCCTGCGCTCACCCCCGTGATGCGAGGCCTCGAGCCGGCCTCGTTCGCCGCCATCCCAGGCACCCTCGCCCTGGCCCAGCGCGCGAGCGCCGATTCGCTGAACCGAGAGCTCGCCCATCATCACCCCGACAACTCCGAGCTGTGCCGCTGCTGCGATTGCTACCAGCCCTACAGCGAAGGCTTCGTGCTGGTCACGGGATCCAATTTCCACGGCGGCACCGGCGCAGGATCGGCCGACTTCAGCAATAATGCCGGCGGGGCGATGGGCGGCCTTATGAAGAAGATCAGCCGCGAAGCGGTGATCGGCTTCTCCTTAGGCTACGACACAAACAAAGGCACCCTTTCGACCGGCGGCACGATCACTGGCAACACGACCCACGCCACGGCCTTCCTGAGCACCATGCTCGGCGACAAGAAAGACTCGCCGTATCTCAATGTCGGAGCCTCGGTCGGTAAGTCCGACAACAAGACCGCCCGGACGACCTTCATGGGCACCGAACGCGCCGCGCCCACCGCGCAGTCCTTCGGAGGCTTCGCTCGCCTCGGCGTGAATTATGAAACCAAGAGCGGCTTTGATTTCTCGCCTTACGCGGGCCTCGATTACGTTCACGTCAAGGGCAGTGCGTTCAACGAGACGGGTGATATCACCGCCCTGAACGTCCAGGCCTACTCCTACGACTCCGCTCGCGCGACCGCCGGCACGAGCCTCGGATGGCAGAGCATCACCGAGGATCGCACGCTCAAGTTCTCCGTCGACTTCGAGGCCTTCTCCGAACTCGGCGGCGGCCGCACGGCGGACTTCAACACTAGTTTCGGCTCGAACCCCAGTTTCCTGACCCACGGCATCGCCTCCCACGGCAGCGGCTTCCGCATCGCGCCGTCCTTCATCTACCAGCCCGACGCAACTTCGTCCTACTACCTGACCCTCTCACTCGAGAAGGCCGGCGCGACGAAGACCGAAGGCTTCGAAGTCGGCTACCGCCGACGCTTCTAAGGGGTAGGCATGCGATGACATCGCATCCGCTTGCCTCTAGGTAGGGTCGGGACCGCGTGCTGCCCTAGTTGATGCTGGCCCCGCTTCCGCTGCCATCTCCCCGTGCCCCCTTGTCACCGTGCCCACATGTCCGCTCGCGGCGAAGCAAGGTTGCCCGGCGCGAAAGCCACTGCTGCCATTCTGACTTGAAAATATCCGCAAACTACCTACAAATCCAGATAAGGAATGGAAGTTTCCGTTCGACGCGGGTCCGGTTCGCCGGCCCGCGTTCCTTTTGATTCAACAAAAGGGGGCGGCACCTTGCGGAGCCGCCCCACGACCAGCCGAGTGATCGGCATGGAGGGATGTGAAGATAAGTTCGGTCATGAGCATTACAGTTTCAAGATTTTTGTGACGCTTGACCCAGCCCATGGAAACAAGACACCCGTGGGTAGTTTATCCTGACACGATCTGCCTAGGTTATTCCGCGTTCCCCTGCTTCGACGGAACGCAGAGCTATACATTCAAGGCCCCAAATGAAAAGGGGGCGCTTACGCGCCCCCCTGGGAGATATCTCGGCCGAGCGAGTCGGCCTACACACCTAAGGAAGATGAAATTAACCGCGGGGCGTGATGCAAACTGAAAAACACCCCAGCGAGGTAGCCCCTATGTCGTGACGCGGTCCCGACCCTACCCGCGGCAGGACCGCAGCATCCTATCCGGTTTCCGGTCTCCCTTTGAGCTTTGCCGCTCCCCGTGACCCCTTGTCACCGTGCCCACGTGCCCCCTCGCGGCTCCGCCGCGCTGATCACTTCGCCTCGGCGGTTTCGGTGGTCTCGCCGCCGGCGGCCGTGGCTTCGTCGCCGCGGAGGGCGCCGACGTAGTAGGCCTTCCCGAGATTGACCTTGGGGTAGACGTAGCGGAAGCCGGTGCCGTCGACGTTCTTCTCATCACCGGTGAAGTAACGCACCTTGGCCGCAGGTCCCGCGGCATTGCTGTCGCCGGTGGTGGTCTCGGTCGGCGCAGCCGCGTCGACGGGACGGACGATGAAGGTCTTGGGCACGGGATACCTGAACTGAGGCAGGCCCCAGTCCTTGTAGATGCCGACGTCGCCGAGCTTGGTGGCGCCGAGGATGAAGTTCTCGATCTCCTTGTTCTGCGCGATGATGTCCGCGAACGTGGTCTGTCCAGGCGTGAGGATATAGTTGCCGGCATCGGTCCCGAGTAGCGAACCCGAGACGACGGTGACGGTCTTGGACTGCCCGGCCAGCGCGTCGGCGAACGTACCCAGGATGGAACCGGTGGTGACGGTGTCGCCCGCGAGCACCCCGACGAGATCGCCATGTACCACGGCGGACGTGTTGCCGTCGTAGTTCTTGTTCACGGCCGAGAGGTTGGTAAGCACCAAGGCCCGCGGGGTGAGGGTGATGCCGCCGTTGACATACGTGATGTCGTAGTTGCTCAGCTGCATGCCCGCTCCTGCCGTCAGGGCAAGATGGTCGGCATAGCTACCGACATTGCGGCCGCTGCCGTAACCGGTGACGGTCGCGGTCTCGCCGCCGAGCAATCCGACGATCGTGGCGCCGGTGTTGGCCTGGGTGAAGCTGTTATACACGGAACTCGTGTGGGCGCCGGTGACGGTCACGGAGGCCTTGGTCACCGCGGCGGTCGTGGTCACGGAGGTGATGCCGCCGAGGTCGTAGTTAGACAACGTGGTCTGGTCGCCGCCGAGCAGGATACCGCTGAAGGTCACCGTCTTGCCGGTGCCGACGTTCTTGGTGTCGAAGTTCGCCGCGCCCGCCGTGGCGGTCAGGACGTCCGTGCCTAGCAATCCGAGGACGCTGAGGCTGCCGGTAGCAGTGGTGACGGTGTCGTAGACCTTGTTGTTCGCGGCGGCCTTCACGCGCGGGCCGGTGGCGCTGTCGCCGAAGCTGAGCGGGTAAGGCGTCACGGTCAGCGCACCATCCACATAGGTGACGGCGTAGTTGGCGAGCGAGGTCCCGGCCGCGGCGGAGAGCCTCAAGCTATCGGCGTAGACGCCGACGTTTCGTGCCGAGGAATAGCCGGAGACGGTCACGCTTTCGCTGCCGATCAGTCCGACGACGGTGGCGACGGCATTGGCCTGCGACGCAGCGTTGTAGACCACCGAGCGATTGGCGCCGGTCACAGTCAACGGGGCCGGGGTGATGGCCATGAGGCCATCCTGGTAAATGAAGGCGTAGTTAGCCGCATCGGCGCCGCTGGTGGCGAGCTGCGAACGATAGCCGCCCGCGTTGGTGCCCGTACGCAGGCCTGAGACGGTGACGAGGTCGTTGGCCACGAGGCCGTTGTCCGCGTAAGTCTGGGTCTTCAGCGTGGCATCATACTGGGTCGACTGCGTCGAAGCCGTCAGGGTGACAGGCTTGGGGGTCACGATGCCTTGGCCGGCGACGACGACGTCCGCCCCGGTACCGGTGAGATTCGGCGTGGTCTTGGCGAAGTCGGCGACGGCCAGCGCATAGGTGCCGACGTTGGTATTGCCGGAATGCGAGTTGGTCGTGCCGACCGGAACCAGCGCGAACGACACCGTGCCCGCGGCGCTATCCGTGAAGGTGTAGTGGTACCCGTTGCCGGAGCTGCCAGCGACGGTCTGGTTGAGCACTTCGATCTGATTACCGCCGGAGCTGGTCATGTAAGAGACGCTGGTGATCGTCGGAGTGAGCACACCCGAGGCGTAGACGCTAAGGGCGCCCGCTGTCTTGACCATAAGCTGACCGGCCGGGACGACGGTGAAGTCGGCCGGGACGTAGGTCAGTGTATAGTTGCTCGCCGTGGCCGGACCGCTCGCGACCAGGGAACCGGCATAGGTGCCGGCCTGTTCGACGTTGCTGGCGCCGAGCACGGCAGGGTTCGTGATGCCGGTACGGCTCACGGTGATGACCGGGCTAGCGAGCACCGTTTCGGTCTCGCCGCCGACGAAGCCGGAGAACAGGTAGCCGTTATAACCGCTGGCTGCACCGCTGCCGCCCACGGCATCGGTCTGCGTGACGAACTTGGCGTCGCTCTGGACCGTGACCTTGAGCGGAGCGGGCGTGACGTCGGCCAGCGCAGTCACCGTCGGGAGCGTGCTGAGGCTGTAATTCGAAAGGGTCACGGCAGAACCGCCGATCATGACGCCGCCGAAGGTGACCGTCTTGCCCGTGCCGACGTCCTTGGTGGCGAAGGTCGAGGTCGCGGAGGTCGCCGTCAGGACATCACCGGCGAACAGCCCGGTGACCGTCAAAGTGCCGTTGGCGTTGACGCTGGTATCGTAGACCTTGTTCTGGGCCGTGGCCTCGATGCGCGGGCCGGTGACGCCGCTGCCGAAGTCGAGCTGGTAAGGAGTCACGGTCAGCGCGCCGTTCGTGGTGGTGATGAAGTAATTGTCCAGGCTCGTGCCGGCGCCAGCGGTCGTGACAAGGACGTCACGATAGGTGCCAGTGTTGCGGCCGCTGCCATAACCGGCAACGGACACGGATTCCGACCCCAGCAGGCCAGTCACCGTGGCGACGGTGTTGGTCTGCGTGGTGCCGTCATAAACGACGCTCGTGGTCGCGCCAACGACCGCCAGCGGAGCGCGCGTCACGTTGGCCGTGGTGGTCACGTTGCTGATGCCGCCGAGGGAGTAATTCGCGAGGGTCGTCGCGTCGCCGCCGAGGACGAGGCTCGAGAAGGTCACGGTCTTACGGTTCCCGACGTTCTTCGAGTCGAAGGTCGGAGCAGCGGAGCTCGCGGTCAGGACGTCGCCCCCCAGCAGTCCAAGGACGTCGAGAGTGCCCGTGGTCGCGGTGGTGGTATCGTAGACCTTATCGGTGGCCGAACCGACGACGCGCGGGCCGATCGCCAGATCACCGAAGTGGAGCTGATACGGGGTCACGCTCAACGCTCCGTTCACCGTGGTGACGGCGTAGTTATTGAGGTCCGTGCCCGTTCCCGCTGTCGCGATGAGTACATCCGCATAGGACCCGACATTACGACCGGCTCCATATCCGGAGACGGTCACGGTCTCGCCGCCGATGAGACCGGTGACGGTGGCCGCATTGTTGGTCTGGGTCGAAGCGTTATAGACGAGCGACGTGTTCGCACCGGTGATCGTCAGCGGTGCCGCGGTGATGGCCGCGGTGGTGGTCACGCTAGTCGTGCCGCCGAGGGTATAGTTCGCCAGGGTGGTCGCGTCGCCATGGACGATGATGCCGCCGAAGGTGACCGTCTTGCCCGTGCCGACGTTCTTGGTATCGAAAGTCGAGGAGGCGGAAGTGGCCGTGAGGACGTCCGTACCCAGGAGTCCGAGGACGTTGACGCTACCGGTCGCCAAGGTGAAGGTGTCGTAGACCTTGTCGTTGGCCGCGCCAACGATGCGAGGGCCGACGCCGCCGTTCGGGCCGAAGAAGAACTGGAACGGCGTGATCGTGAGGGCGCCGTTTGTCTTGGTGATGGTGTAATTACTGAGGGCGGTACCCGTGCCTGCCGTCACCGTGAGCGCATCCGCATAGGTGCCGACGTTGCGGCCGGCTCCGTAGCCGGACACGGTCACCGTCTCTCCGCCGAGGAGGCCGACGACGGTCGCCGTGGCGTTGGTCTGGGTCGCGGCGCTGTAGACGAGCGACGTGGCCACTCCGGTGATCGTCAAAGCAGCCGGGGTGACGGCCGCGGTGGTATTGACCGTGGTCGTGCTGCCGAGGGTGTAGTTGGCCAAGGTGGTCGCGTCGCCGCCGAGGGCGATGCCTGCGAAGGTGACCGTCTTGCCCGTGCCGACGTTCTTGGTGTCGAAGGCCGCCGAGCTCGCCGTGGCGGTGAGCGTGTCGCTACCGAGCAGACCGAGCACGTTGACGCTACCCGTGGCCGCAGTGGTGGTGTTATAGACCTTGTCGTTCGCCGTGCCGACGACGCGGGGGCCGACGCCGCCGTTCGGGCCGAAGTTCAGCTGATAGGGCGTGAGGGTCAACGCACCGTCCACGGTGGTAAGGGTATAGTTACTGAGCAACGTGTTCGAACCTGCGGCCACGCTGAGCGTATCCGCATAGGTCCCGACATTACGACCGGCTCCATATCCGGAGACGGTCACGGTCTCGCCGCCGACCAGGCCGGTGACGGTCGCCGCCGCGTTGGTCTGAGTGAAGGCATTGTATGTCAGCGAAGCGTTCGCTCCGGTGACCGTGAGCGGCGCCGGGGTGACGGCTGCGGTCGTGGTCACGCTGGTCGTGCCGCCGAGGGTATAGTTCGCCAGGGTGGTCGCGTCGCCATGGACGACGATGCTGCCGAACGTAACCGTCTTGCCCGTGCCGACGTTCTTGGTGTCGAAAGCCGCCGAACCAGCGGTGGCGGTCAAGGTATCGCTGCCGAGGAGGCCGAGGACGCTGAGGCTACCCGTCGCCGCAGTAAGCGCATTGTAGGCCTTGTCGTTGGCCGCGCCGACGATGCGGGGGCCGACGCCACCATTCGGGCCGAAGAAGAACTGGAACGGCGTGATCGTGAGGGCGCCGTTCACATAAGTGACGGTATAATTGCCGAGCGAAGTGCTGGCGCCCGCGGTGGCACTGAGCGCATCCGCGTAGGTACCGACGTTACGGCCGGACGAAAGGCCGGTGACGACGAGGGATTCGCCCGTGGCGAGGCCGGAGACGGTCGCAGCCCCGTTGTTCTGCGTGGCAGCGTTATAGACCACCGAGGTCAGCGCACCGGTGACGGTGACAGCGGCCTTGGTGATATTCGCGGTGAGGCCGGTGGGCTGGCTCAGGGTGTAGTTGCTGAGCAACGTGCCACCCGCGGCGGACAAGGTGTTGCCCGAGACCGCAAGCGCGATGCCGTTGGCGACATTCTTGTCGGCGAAGACGCCGACCGCTCCCGACGTGAGCAAGGTGATGGAATCGCCGGCAACGACGCCGACAAGCTGCGCGTTGGCCGAGTTGACCGTTCCGGTCGTGGTGCCGTCGTAGGCGCGATTCACGCCGGTGACGCCGGTGATGGTCAGCGACGCCTGGGTGATATTGGCGCTGAGTCCGGTCACGGTGTTGACGGTGTAATCGCTCAACGAGGTGCTGCCACCTGCCACGAGGGCGGAGCCGACGGACGGAGCCGTGACGGCGATGCCGTTGGCGACGTTCTTATCGGCAAAGAGTCCCGTCACACCCGAAGCGGCGACGGTGATGGTGTCCCCCGCGAACACGCCCGAGACCGTGGCGCCAGAAGTGTCGAGGGCGGCGACCAAGGTGCCGTTATAGACGCGATTGCTCGCCGAAAGTCCGGTAACCGTCAGGGCCGCCGGGGTGATGTCCGCCGGCGCGGTCAACGTGAGGTTGGCCGGGAGGCTGTAATTAGCCAAGGTCGCGGCGTCGCCCACGAGGGAGATGCCGCCGAAGGTGACCGTCTTGGCTGTACCGACATGTTTATTCGCGAATGCGCCCGCGTCCGCCGTGGCGGTCAAGGTGTCGCCGGCGAAAAGCACCGGGGTGATCGTGCCCGTGGCCGCGGTCGTGCCGTCATAGACGCGGCTGTTCGCCGCGGCGGTGATGCCAGGGTTGCTGCTCGACGGCGTGCCGCCCGGGACGAGCTGGAACGGCGTGATGACAAGATTGTTGTTCACCAGGGTCACGACGTAGTTGCCGACGTCGGCACTGGTCGTCGGGTCGCTTGAGACTACGAGGTTCGAGGCATACGTACCGACGTTGCGGCCGGAAGCCGTGCCGGCATACGCCACAAGGTCACCATTGAACACACCGGTGAGCGTGGCCGCCTGGGTCTGGGTCGTGCCGTTATAGACGGAGGTGGCGGCCGTGGCGGTGAGCGTCGCCGCCGCGGGCGTGACGGTATAAGAACCGGCCGTGGTGACGGCGGTGCCGTTCAGGCTCGGAGCATGGCTGGTGTCGACGTTGCCGATGAGCGAGGTCAGGGCATAGCTGCCGACCTTGACGTTATTGCTCGTCGAACGCGGCAAACTGGCCGCCGAGACGTCGAACGAGATGGTATTGTTAAGGACGTCCGCGAAGACGTAAGAGATGGTGCTGCCGGCGACCGTCGCCGACGAAAGCGTGAGCGAGGTGATGGAGGACCCTCCGGAAAGATAAGAGACCGTGACCGGCAGGGTCGACGGAGCGGTGCCGTAGGGAATGGTGGAGGAACCGACGAGCCTGATCAGGGCCGAGCCCGGACCGGCGATGGAGAAGTCACCCGCGACGTAGTTGAGCGAGTAGTTGCCCGAGGCGGCCGGGCCATTGGCCACGAGCGCGCCGGCGTAGGTGCCGGCCTGCTCCCGATTGTTGGCTCCGAGGACAGCCGGGTTGGCGATGCCAGTGCGGCTCACGCTGATACCCTGCCCGGCGGCCGTCAGGCTGCTGTTCAAGACCGCAACGGTCTGCCCGCCCACGAAACCCGTGACGGCGTAACCGTTGTAACCCGCGGCGGCGCCGGCATTCCCGACGATGTCCGTCTGGCTGTAGAATTTGCCGTCACTGTTCGCATAGACATTCAGCGGAGCCGGCGTGATGGCGGCCGAAGCGGAAAGCGTGCTGCCGGGGAGACTGTAGTTACCCGAAGCGGCGCCGGTCAGGGTGAGGCCGGTGACCGCCACGGGGAGACCCGTGCCGATGTTGGATTGCGCGAAGGCATAGCTACCCTGGGCGACGACGGTGCCTGCGTCGGCCCCGATCAGGCCGGTGAGCGTCACGCTGCCCGTGGTCGCGGTGCCAGCGTCGTAAACCTTGTCGTTGGCCGCGGCGACCGCGGTCAACGCCTTCGGCGTGACCGTGAGGCTGCCGTTGGTCAGCGTGATGCTGTAGTTGCCGAGCGACGTGCTGCCGCCGGCGACGGCGACCAAGCTGTCCGCATAGGTGCCGACGTTCGTGCCAGTCCCGCGGCCGCTGGCGGTGATGGCATCCGAACCCTGCAGGCCAGTGATCGTCGCCGCGGAATTGGTCTGGGTCGCGGCCGTATAGACGCTGCTGGTGGTCGCGCCGACGATGGTCAGCGGAGCCGGAGTGATATTGGCGGAGACACCCCCGATACCGTCCGTGGTGTAGTTCGCCGAGCCGAGGCCCGTGAGGCTGATGCCCGCGAGGTTCACGGCCTTGCCCGTGCCGACGTTGGCGTCGGCGAAGGTGCCCGTGACGTTGGCGCCGATCACGACATTGATCGAGGCGACGTCAGCGGCCAAGACACCCGTGACCTGCACACTGGTCGTGCTCAGCGAAGCGGTGGTGGTCGCGTCGTAGACCTTGTTCTGAGCGGTGATACCCGTGGCGGAAAGCGGCCGAGGGGTGATGGTGCCCGCGGCGGTATTGACGGTGAGCGTGTAATTCGCGCCGCTGTTGCCGTCGCTGAGGACGTAGCCGTTCGGGACCGTGAGCGTCGAAGCGCCGGCGCCGAGCACGTTGCGGTCGGCGAAGGCCTGCGTGAGGCCCGTGAGCGTATCGCTGCCGAGCAAGCCCGTGACGGTCGGGGTCTTGGACGAAGCCGTGGTACGGTCGTAGACCTTGACATCAGTCCGGGCGTTCACGGTGAGCGTCGCCGGCGTGATGGCCGCGGTCGTGGTCACGCTGGTCGCCCCGCCGAGGGTGTAGTTGGCCAGCGTGGTCGCGTCGCCCTGGACGGCGACGCCTCCGAAGGTCACCGTCTTGCCGCTGGCGACATTCTTGCTGTCGAAGGCGGCCGCGGTCGCCGTGGCGGTGAGCGTATCGCTGCCGAGCAGGCCGAGTACGTTGACGCTGCCCGTGGCCGCGGTACCGGCGTCGTAGACCTTGTCGTTGGCCGCGCCGACGATGCGGGGGCCGACGCCGCCGTTCGGGCCGAAGAAGAACTGGAACGGCGTGATCGTCAGTGCGCCGTTCGTCTTGGTCACGGTGTAATTGCTGAGGGAAGTGCCGGCACCCGCGGTGACGGTGAGGGTATCCGCGTAGTTGCCGACATTGCGGCCGGCGCCATAACCGGAAAGGGTCACGGTCTCGCCGCCGACCAGGCCGGCGACGGTCGCCGCCGCATTGTTCTGGGTCGAAGCGTTATAGACGAGCGATGTGTTCGCGCCGGTGATCGTCAGCGGAGCCGGGGTGACCGCCGCGGTGGTGGCCACCGAGGTCGTGCCGCCGAGGGTGTAGTTCGCCAAGGTGGTCGCGTCGCCGGCCAGAGCGATGCCGGCCAAGGTAACGGCCTTGCCGCTTCCGACGTTCTTGGTGTCAAAGACCGCCGAGCTCGCTGTGGCGGTGAGCGTGTCGCTGCCGAGCAGGCCGAGCACGCTGACGCTGCCCGTGGCCGCGGTGGTGGCGTTGTAGACCTTATCATTGGCCGCGCCGACGATGCGGGGGCCGACGCCGCCGTTCGGGCCGAAGAAGAACTGGAACGGCGTGATCGTAAGCGTGCCGTTGCTGGCCGTGAGGATGTAGTTGGCCGACGCGGTACCGGAAATCGCTAGGTTAGGCGTATAGGTGCCGGCATTGCGTCCGCTAGCCACACCGGAGACGGTGAGGATATCGCCATTGAGGCCCGTGGCGACGGTGCTACCCGTGACCGTACCGAGATTCGTGGTGAAGCTGCCCGACTGCGTGGACGCATTATAGACCAGAGATTGCGCGGCTTCGGTGAGGGTGATCGCCCGGCGCGCGACGACGGTGCTGCCAGCCGCATAGCTGAGGCTATAATCGGACAGCGCAGTGCCGGCGCCCGCGACAGCGGCGCTGGGCAGGACGCTGGAAGCATAGGTGCCCGCGGCGGTGGTCGCCGGGACATTACTGCCCCCACTGTAAGTAAGCGTGACGCTGGCGACGCTATCGCCGCCCTGCAGCCCGCTGGTCGTGAAACCGGCGGAGCCGTCCAAGGCCTGAGCGGTGCCGTAAGTGGCGGAGACGGCCGTGGCCGTGACGGTCAGCGGCGCCGCGGTGACGGTGAGTGCGCCCTGAGTGGTCGTGATGGCATAGTTAGCCAGCGAGGTGCCGGAGCCGGCCACGGGAGAAAGGGCGTCGGCATAGCTACCCACGTGCGTGCCGGTGGCGGCGCCGGTGACGGTGAGGCTGTCGCTACCGAGGAGACCTGTGACGGTCGCGGCGGCGTTGGTGCGCAAAGCCGCGTTGTAGACCGCGCTCGTGGATGCGCCGACAATCGTCAGCGGAGCCGCAGTGATCGTGAGCACGCCCTGGGCCGTGATGAGGTTATAATTGCCGAGGTTCGTGCTACCGACCGCGGTGAGCGTCAGGCTGTCGGTGTACGTGCCGACATTCTTGCCGGAGGCATAGCCGCCGACCGTGACCGCGTCGCTGCCGAGCAGGCCGACGACCGTCGCGCCGTAATTATTCTGCGTGCCGCCATTGTAGACTAGGCTATGGTTAGTACCCGTCAGGTTGAGGTTATTCAGGACGATCTGGTCCACCGTATAGGCTCTGCCGGCATACGTAATGGTGTAGTTACTCAGCAACGTGCCCGCACCAGCGACTGCCGCACTGGGCGTGACGTTGAAGACGCCCGCCTGGGCGACCGAGGAAGAGGTGAGCGACGTACCGGAGCCGACGACGGCGCCCGACTTGTAGTTCTGCGCGACGGAAGCGATCGATTCGGAGGCCACCAAACCGGTTACCGTATAGCCTGCCACCGAGAAGAGGCCGCCATAGGTGCTGCTGCCGTCGTAGGTGGTCGCCGCCGCGGCATTGTTCGCGATGGTCAGCGGAGCGGGCGCCACCGTGAAGGCCGCGCCGACGTAGCTCACGTTGTAATTCGCCAAGCCGGAGCCGACCGCCGCGCTGGGCGAGCCGTTGTAGGTGCCTGCGTTCACGACCGTCGTGGAGGGATTCGTGATGACCGTGCCGGAGCCGACCGTCGCTCCCGTGCGGAAGGTGCTGGTCGCGCCCGTGACTGCGTCGCCCGTGGACACGCCGTCGACCGAAGTGACGAGCCCGGAGGCCGTCACGAGGCTGGCGTACTTCGTCACACCGTCGTAGGTGAAGTTCGTGCCGTAGGACGTGACCGTCAGCGGCGCCTTCGTGATCGCCAGGCTCGTGGGCACGGTGCCGGCCACTCCCGAAACGGTGACGCCCGAGGTCAGCAGGATGCCCATCGTGCTGTTGAAGCTGTAGGTATACTTCGCATCGACCCCGGAAGTCGGGACCACGTAGGCCTGCTCGCCCGCGAGGACGCCGTAGCCCGTGCGCGTACCGGTGACGCTGTTCAGGAAATTCGTCAGCGGGAGGTAGAAGTTCGTGCCGTTGACATTGAGGATGATCTCGGTCGTGCCGGCGTTGTTACGCAGGCCCGTCGGGTTCGTGGCCGGGGTCGAGAAACTCGCCGCGAGCTGGTTCTCCAAGGTGCCGGCGGTGGCCACGCTGTTGATCGTGTTCGCGGGGTCCGACGTGCCGTAGACCTTCGTCAGGTGGGCGCTCAGCACCATCTGGTAGGACGGCGAGAGGCGGAACTGGATCGCCGGGCCGGCGGTCGAACCGGTCTTCGTGTTGGCCGAAGGCAGGTTGGCGAGGTTGATGGCCGTATCGACCAGCGAGGTCGCCGCGACGTTGCCCGTATGGTAGGCCTGGGAGAAGACGGTGTTGTTGAACGACAGCGTGCCCAGCGCGCTATTGAGGTAGGCGAGCGTGGTCGTGTTAGTGAAGCTCGTACCTGGCTGGCCGGCAAAAAGGTAGACGTTGCCCGTGGCCGAAGTGAGCGTGTTCGTACTCACGCCGACGATCTGGCCGCCCGTGCCCGTGCCCACCGGCAAGTAGGCGCCGGCGGCGAGGATGACGCTGCCCGTGCCGTTATTGGCGATCTTGGGGACCGTCAGGTTGCCGCCGTTGGAAGTCGCCAGGACGATCCCGCTGTTCGCATTCTGGGTGAAGACCGTGCCCGCCGCGCTGATGATGGCGGCGGTGCTGCCGATGGCGCTGACCTCGATCGCGCCTGCCGAGGCGCCGTTGGTGATCGTCACCGGGTCGACGAAGTTACCCACGTTCGCGATCAGGTCCGTATTACCGTTCGTCGAATTATTCGTGATCGCCGTCGTGCCCACGATATTGATGGCCGACTGACCCGACAACGCCGTGCCCGTGATACGGATGGCGTCGGAGGACTGGCTCGTGCCGGCCGTATAGGTGCCGCCCGAGGCCGTGACATTGGCGCTGCTGAGATAGACGCCGATGGCGGTCGCACCCGAGGTCACGCCCGTCATGGTGATCGACCCGGTCGTAGACGTCAGGGGAATCGACCTGTCGTCGATGCCTCCGGCCACACCGGTACCGGTCATCGAGATATTGCCGACCGCATTGATTCCGGTGTAGACCTTCGCCCCGTCGGTGTAGCTGGCTGAACCGTTCAGGATGATGCCCATGCCCGCGCCGCCGGCGACCGTCGTCGAGGGGGCCGCCAAGGCGACGTTGGCGACGCTCGTGCCGGTGGCATTCGTCCGCGCACCCAGCGTGGAGCCTTGCATCGTCAGGGCGCCGCCGGCGTTCGTCACCAGTCCATAGGCGATGATCCCCGCAGAAAGCGCGGTGGTCGCGGCGCTATTCGAGGCCGAGATAGTGAGGTCTCCGCCGGACGTCAGGTATACCGAGCTGACACCCATCCGCAGGGCATACATCGTATTGGCCGAAGCGTTGGCGCTGAAAGCGTCTATCTTCAGGTTGTTCCCGGCTCTGATCACGTTGCCGCTCGCGAACATTTCGATGCCTGGGCCGAGCACGGTGGTGGACGTGACGGAGCCGGCCAACGTGACGTTGGCCGAAGCGACGACCTGAATGTTGCCGTTGAGATAAAGCCCGGACCCAGCCCCCGCATTGGCGCCGGATACACCGATCGCATTAATGGAGCCATTGGTCGCGGTGACGTTAGCGGCAAACTTTACCCCATAATTAGCCAGCGTTTCCCCGGTGAGATTGATGTCACCCGTCGTCGCCGTGAGCGCACCGGACAGCGTGATGTTATTTTTGCCGGGCGGAAGGCTGCCCGAGACGGCATTGATCGTGATCGCATTCGCGCCGGCGTAGGCCCCGGCACTGAGCGCTCCGCTGACGAGCACCCCGTCCAAAGTGGCCTGAGCATTCGTCGAGGCATTGGAGAGCTTGATGTAGCCGCTGGTCGGCGTGCCACCGGCCCCGGCCGTGCCGCCGTAGGTGTTATCCAGTAGGATATAGCCAGGCATGCTCACGGTGCCGATCGTCAGGGCCGCACCCGCTGATTTCTGCGTATAATTGATGGCGGTGTTCGAGGCCGCGGCGCCGCCGGTCAAAGTCAACGCCCCTGAGGTGATGCCCGCATTCTTATTCCCGGTGGTGGTGTCGTAGGTGACGCTAGAAGCCACGCCGCTGCTGTTCGCCGCAAGGGTGACGGCCCCGGTCTGGCTGATGGCGCCGTTGGACTGGAACAGCATGCTGCCGCCGCTGGACTGGATCGCCACGGCACCGGTGGAAGCGATGCCAGGGTTACCGATGTTGGCGGTGTTGTGTTTGCCGATGACGGTGATCGCCGCCGAGGCGGTGGACGCGCTGGTCACCGTCAAGGTGGCGGCGCCTAAGTTGACCGCGTTCAGGGTGGCGCTGTTATTGAGCCCGTTGAGGAAGATATAATCGCCGGCGGAAAGCGCGCCCAGCGCCGTGACACCGGCCGAGGTGGTCATACCCGCGATCGCCGAATCGGCCGTCAGTAATCCGCTGTTGGTGTTGTCCACCAGGATGTAACCGGACAGCGCGATCGTCGAGGCGGCGGAATTCCCGATCGATAGATTCGAGCCGTTGGATTGTTCGACATAGTTGACCTTTTGGGTCGCCCCGGTGGCGTTATAGGTGAACGGACCCGTGGTGATCTGGCTGGTCAGATTACCCGACCGGGTGTCGTAGGTGATCGTCTGCGCCCCAGAGGACGTATTGGCCCTGGAGAAATTAACCGCCGACGTCGCCGTGAGATCGCCGTTGGTGACGAAGGAGACACTGCCGCCATTCGACTGGTTGATGATGTTGCCACCAGTCACCGTAATCCCGCCCGTGACGCCGGCTGTGCCGACCGTAGAAGTGATGCTCAACGCATTGCCGGCCGTGGGGTAGACCGTCCCGGCGTCGGCGGTGATGGTCACGCCGCTGGTAGAGCCCACCATGGAAACCCCAAGGCCGCCGGCCGTGGCGTTGGTCGCATTGATCGCAACCTGAGGTGCGGTAATAAGGCCCGCCAAGGAGGTCGCATAAACGCCGGAATTCTGCCCCGTCACCGTGATCGACACCAAGCCCGTCGTGGAGGTGATGGTGCCCGCCGCGGTGCTGGTCAGCGTCGGGTTGGTCGTATTGAGGACATTGCCCACCCCGAGGGCCTGGATGGTGATCGGACCATAAGCAGAGATCGGCCCCTGGATCGCCATCTGGCCATATCCCCCGACCGAGCCCGCCGCCGACGAATACATCGTGATGCTGCCGGCAAAAGAGGTGATTGGCGGACCCTGCACCCAGAGGGTCGTATTGACGGCAAACGGCGTTCGCCCGTCGATCAGGATGCTACCCGTGCTTTTAAAGTAACCGGTGCCTGTGCCCAATAACCAACCATAGGCGCCGTTGGTGTTCGATTGGTTTCCCCCTTTCAGACTCAAGGTGGCACTGCCACCAATGTCGGCTAGGCCGAGTGATTGTGTCTGAAGGCTAAATTGGCCTGAGTCAGCGATGACGAAGTTTCCGCCAGTCGTGGTCGCACTGGCGACCGCACCGGTCGTGGTGGTGTTGATCGCGGCATTGATGGTGATGCCACCGCCTTTACCGGAGGTGGCTAGGTCCGCGCCCCGCGTGATCGTCGGAGCGCTGGTACCAAGGCCGTTGATCGTCCCGCCGGTGGCATCGATGACCAGATAACCGCCACGAGTGGTGATGTTCGAGCTGACGGTGATGTTAGCCACTACCCCGGTATTGTTGGTCGTCTGATTGGCACTTTGCAGCGCCACGTTGATCGGGCCATTGGTGGAGACGATGGGCGCTTGAACGTAGATGATGCCGTTGGAAAAAATGCTTAAATTCACCACGCCCGCGCCGCTGTTACTGACGCCCCCTGAGCCCGACAGTGTCACGTTGCTGGTGGTGCCCATCGTACCGGCCAGGTTATTCAAGGTAAGCGTACCGGTGACGCCGGTGGCCGGCGCAAAGGCCAGCGGGGTACTCAGCGTGAACGTCCCCGTGGCGAGGATAGTCACGGTCGAACCGGCGTTGACCGCGGTCTGGATGTCCGTCGCCTTGATGTTCGTGACGCCGGCGTTCAAAAGATCGCCCGCGAGCGTTCCGGTGGTGCTGGTCGTGGTGATGGTGACGTTCGTGGGATCGAGCAACCATGAGCCGCCGATGCCCGCCTGGACGACGCCGGGGAGTTCGAGCAGATGACCAGAAGTCTCGATGCGGCCTCCGAGGGCACGCACGAGGCCGGCCACGGTGGTGACGCTGTCCGCGTTCGTGACATCAGACCAGAGCACGACCTTGCCGCCCTGCCCTGCATCGATTGTCGCACCGGCTTCGAGCGTGGTGGTGATTGCCTGACGGACGCCGTTGGAACCCTGCCAGTCGCCGCCGACGAGGATGGAACCGCCATCCGAGGAAAGGGTCGCGCCCGCGAGCACGGCGACGTGCTCACCGGTGAGCTGGATGGAGCTGGCGGAGAGATTACCGGCGATGGCGACGCTATCGGCATCGACGGAAACCTTCGTGCCGGAGACTTCGGCGCCCGCGGCGACGGCCACGGAGTTCGAGCCACGCAAGGAGATGGAACCGTCGGCATTGCGACCGGCGGAACCGGCGCGCACGAGGCCGGAGACGTTGACAGACTGGTTGACGACTTCACGCGCGGCGGCGGCGGAAAGCACGATGCGTCCGGCGGCGACTTCACCGGCCTGTTCGACTTGGGCCTTGAGGGGCTGGCCATCGGCACCGACGAGCGTCGATGCGATCCCTTCGCCGAGCGCGAACGTGATCAGGCCGTCACCGGTGAAGTCGACGGTAAACGCCTTGCCCGATGCGAGCACGGCGGTGCCGAGGTTGGCAACGAGGGCGCCAGAGTTACGGACATGCGGGGCCACGAGGGCGCCCAAGCCGGCATCGGAGAGCGTCAGCGTACCTTCGTTGACGACGGAAGCGGAAATGTCCGATGCGGACGAGAACTTAAGCTTACCGCCGGCGAGGAAGGAATCCTTGTCGAGGTCAAGCGTAGTGGCGATCAGGCCCGCGGCGTCGACGGTCGAGCCCCTGCCGAAGAAGATGCCGTTCGGATTGATCAGGATGATCCGGCCATTCGCGGAGACCGCGCCCAAGATGTCGGACGGAGCGACGCCGACCACCTTGTTGGCGGTGACGGACGATGCGGAAGGCTGGTTGAAGCGGACGGACTCGCCTTTCGCGACGGAGAAGCTGTTCCACTCGATGAACGCTCGGTCCGAGGACTGGTCGATCGTGACGCGCGCGGTGCCTTGGCCGGACACCGTGGCGGCGCCCCCGGTGACGTTGGCGCCAGTGGGATTAGCGAAGGAGCCGACGGGATTCAGCACCGCGGCCACTAGGAGCGTGGCGAGCGGAAGGAGGCGGCGTTTGACGGAAGAGGCGGGAGCCATGGCTATTTTGTTTTAAAGTTTAGAAGCGGACGCCGAAGGAGGCGTTGATGCGATTGGAGCTGTCGGAAGTGAAACCGGTGGGAAGGGAGACGGGGCGGGCGACCTCGACGAGGGCGTTCATGCCGTGCGGCAGGCCGAGGCGGACACCCACGCCGGCGGAGGCGGCGTGACGCTCGCGGGCTTCCTGCGGCTGGAGCACGCCTTGCTGACGGGTGAGGCCGGCGTCGGTGAACACGTAGAACTGGGTGCGGACGGGTTCGGCGAAACCAAGCGAGAGCGGCAGCGCGTAGCGCAGCTCGAACGAACCGAAGAGCGCCTGCTCACCGCTCATCGAACCGGAGTCGAAGAAGCGGCCGAACTGCCGTCCACCGAAAGAAGACTCCACGGCGCTGAGCAAAGGATCACCGAGCGAATACTGTCCCTGGGCCGCGAACGAATATGAGAGGGCGCCCGAACCGAGCGAGGCGAGCGGCGCGGTGCGGGTGTAGTCGAGTGTGGCGACAGTGAACGTCGTGGAGCCATTGGCACGCGAGTTGCCTTGGGCGCCGAGCCAGTCGAGGCCCTGCTCGAGGTTCAGGCGTACGAGGTTGGAGGACTGGTCCGGGCGGGCGAAATCGTAAGTGAGCGAAGCGCCAACGGTGCGAATCGCGTCACGCGTGGGCGTGCCGGTCGTCATCGAGCTCTGCGAATCCTGGGCGCCGAGGTAGGCCTCGGCGAGGAGCGTGGAGGAGCGCGAACGGATAAGCGGCTTGGAGAAGGTCAGGCGGGTGCTGCGCGAAAGGCCCTTGTATTCGAGGGGCACGAGCAAAGGGTCGGTCGGACGGCTGTCCGACTGCGAGAACGTGACGCCGAGGCGTTCGCCATCGGTACCGATGATCGTCGACGCGGCGGCGTTGAAGCTCTGATACGCGTTGCCGTTGGGGCTGTGGTAGTAACCCAGCGAGAGTTCGTCCGCGCCATCGAGATGACCAAAGCCGGACCAGGAAGCGCCGACGACCTGGCGATCGAGGCCTTTCGGAAGGAAGTTATTCCAGCTCAGATCGAAGGTGTCGGGATCGCGCGTAAACTCGAGCGAGAGATCGGAGCCGCCGACGACGGCCGACGAAGCGGAGAGAACCGAGCCGACGGACCAGCCCGGCAGGTCGTCCATGAGGAGGATATTGCGCTCGAGCACGTCGGCGCGCAGCGGCAGCGAAAGCTTGATACGACGCAGCTGCGCATCGACGGCATTGAGCGCCCGGCCGCGCGGCTGGGCGACGCCGAAGGAGTGGTCGCTGACGAAGCCTTCGATGACGACGATCTTCACCTTGCCGTCCTTGATGTCCTGCTCGGGCACGACGCCGAAGCAGAGCGCATAACCGGCGTCGGCATAGGCCTTCGTGATCGCGTTCGCCAAGGCGAAGACTTCTTCGATCGTCACCGTGTCGCCGGCCTTGTGCGCCCAGAGCGTGGTGAGTTGCTCAGAAGTCAGCGCGGCGTTGCCTTCGAAATTCAACTCCTTGAACGTGAACGAGAGCGCAGCGGCGTCCTTCGGGGCAAGCTGCTTATTGTTCAGCGAGACCTCCTTGCGCGGCACCGACTTCGGCTGCGGAGCAGGCTTCAGATTCTGGTCGATGCGCGCCGGGTCGAGCGTCGGCGCGACCTGCGCGAAAAGCGACAGACCGGTGACGAAAGTCAGGGTAGAGGCCGCGACCAGGAAAGGACGACGGACCGCGGAAAAAACCGGGCGTAACATAGCACCGACAATCCTCTTTAATCCTTAACAAAATAGAAGAAGGCTTGTGGCCTTTAGTATTGGTCAGAAGCGAGGGTGGATATCGTAATGGGTAGGGTCGGGACCGCGTCACGACATAGGGTGCGGCTGCATCGGGTAGGGCGGCCATTGCCATGGCCGCCGTTCGCGGACGCGCGTGCGTTGAGCCGGGCAAGATTACCGACCATCCAAACGTCCGTCCGCCCACGGACGTGATGGCAATCACGTCCCTACCCAGATGCCGCTATGTCGTGACGCGTTCCCACTCTACCCCTTCGCCGGGCCGATCGAGGCGCCCTGCTGCCAAGTGTTCTCGTAGACTGTCCGGTAAGCGTCGTCCTCGACCTTATCGGAACGAATCCAGATTTCCGCCTGCTGGGCGATGCTTTCAGGGGAACTGACGCAGCAAGCGATGGCCGGAGAATACACTCGGGCGTGACTGATCCCGACGAGGGTGACGATCGAGACATCGCGAGGGAAATCGAGGTCTCGCTTGGCGAAGAAGGCGACCGCCGGCAAGAAATCCGTCCACTGCGGAAAGAGCACCGCAGTCGCGCCGCGCTCCAGCCCGGGCCCGAGGAATCGCCCGAGGTTCTCAGTCGTGAGCGGCTGAGGCGAACGCAGTACTTCGATGCGGACGCCCTGCTCCTTCGCGATCTTCGCGATAGCCTCCATCGATGACTTCATCTTGATTTTCCGATTGAGGAACGGCATCAGGAAGTGGCGATGACCCAATGGAATAAGGCGTTTTAACGCGATCTCCACCAGGTAGCCGTACTTCACGCCCAAGGGGGTCAACCTCTTCGAGCGCAAGGAACTGAACATCGAGGCGATCTTCACCTGATGACGGGAGACGCCGGCGAAGAGCGATGCGTCCGGCGTCATGAGGATGCAATGCGTCGGCCGCGACTTGACCATTTCGGCGTGTGCCGCCTTACGACGCTCCACACCCTCGACGCGACTCAAGTCGACGAACCGGAATCCATCTCCCTTGGCCTTAAGAGCCTCCCCCAACTGCTGGACACCCATCGCAATCGAGGCGTCGTAAGAAATCAACGGCTGGCTCGAAAGCACGAGGACCTCAAGGTGCCCGGCGGCCCGATGGGACCCGGAAACGCCCGCTGCCACTTCCATGCGTCGCTTGCCACCTCGGCTGACCAAGACCTGGCGCTCGATCAGGAGGGCGATGGCCTTCTGGACGGTGGGCAGGCTGACCTTATGCTGGTTGGCCAAGTCCCTGCCCGAGGGGAGCAGTCCCTTCCAGCCTTCCTGACGGATCTGGGCCTCGATGCCGTCGGCAAGAAGCTCAAAGACGACCTTTTTTTCGAATTTCGCAGCGGGCATGGCGATTTATAAGCAGGATTATTCGCATTAAATCTGATAAAGCCATCGGCTTTTTGGACTGTCAGATTGGTCAGATGTGGTGCTAATCGCACTAGGTGGGTGCGGTTAGCGGTTGGCGGTTGGGAACACACCGAGACAGGAGGGCGCGGCGTAGCCACGCCCCTACCCTCGGCCGCCCTGCGTCGGCCAGGTAGGGATGCGATGACATCGCATCCGTGGGCGTCTAGGTAGGGCTGACCACCCTTGGTCAGCCGCGCGGTTGAGCGTGGGCGCTCAACCCTACCCGATACAGAGGACAGCACGTGGTGCTGTCCCTATCCGATGCAGGCGGACGGGATGTCATCCCGTCCCTACCCAATGCAGCCCTTAGGCCCACGTGCCCACGTGTCCCCTCGCGGCTCCGCCGCGCCCCTACCCCTAATACAGCCCCTTTTCCCGCCTTTCCCCTTGCGGCAGGAGGGGGGTGACCTAACTTGCGGTTAACTTTCCAGACCCATGGTCACGGACAACAAACCTTCTTTGGTCACCATCAATGTCGATGGCGTCGAACATCAAGTCCCGGCCGGGGCCAATCTGGTCGATGCCTTGGGCAAAATCGGGAAGGAAGTCCCCCACTATTGCTACCACCCGAAGCTCCCGGTCGCCGGCAATTGCCGCATGTGCCTGGTCGAGCTGGGCTCGCCGATGCGCGACCGCGCCACCAACGAGCTGGTCATGGAAAACGGCAAGCCGAAGATCGGCTGGCAGCCTAAGCCGGCCATCGCCTGCGCCACCAACGTCTCCCCCGGCCTGCATGTCCGTCTCGAATCGCCCGGCGTCAAGGCCTGCCGCGAAGGCGTGACGGAGATGCTTCTCCTCAACCACCCGCTCGACTGCCCGATCTGCGACCAGGCCGGCGAGTGCAAGCTGCAGGAGTTCTCCGCCGAATACGGCCGCGGCTACTCGCGCTACCTCGACGAGAAGAACGCCAAGCCGAAGAAGACCCGCCTCGGGCCGCGCGTCACGCTCGACGACGAACGCTGCATCCTCTGCTCGCGCTGCGTGCGCTTCTCCAGCGAGATCGCCAAGGACCCCGTCCTAGGCTTCGTCAACCGCGGCTCGTTCAACACGCTGACCTGCTTCCCGGGCCGCGAACTGGACAATAACTACTCGCTCAACACGGTCGACATCTGCCCCGTCGGCGCGCTCACGAGCACCGACTTCCGGTTCAAGATGCGCGTCTGGTTCCTGAAGCAGACCCCGAGCATCGACACCGAATCCTCCGCCGGCGCGAACACGACCGTCTGGTCCCGCGAAGGCAAGATCTACCGCATCACGCCGCGCCAGAACGACGCCGTGAACGACACGTGGATGGCCGACTCCGGCCGCGAACTTTTCAAGTCGGTCGACGCCCCGAATCGCGTGACGCACGCGACGGTGAAGAACGAGAAGTCCACGGTCGAAGCGGCCTTCGCCGCCGCTGCCGAAGCCCTCTCCGCCGGCGCGCTCGCGATTGTGGGCTCGTCTCACATGTCCGTCGAAGAGCAGCGCCTGCTCGCGCGTCTCGCTCAGGCGAAGAACGCTTCCGTCTACATCCCGGCCCACGTGGGCAAGGGCGACGGCCTCCTGGTCTCCGAAGACCGCACCCCGAATTTCCGCGGCGCCCTCGTCACGGGTCTTGCCGACCGCGCGCCCGTCGCCGACCTGCAGGCCCTCGCGGCCGACATCGACGCCGGCAAGGTGAAGTCTGTCCTCATCGTGCGCGAAGACGCCGCGATGCTCGGCCTGCCCGCCTCGGCACTCGCCAAGGTCCGCAGCGTCGTCCTCGCCACGCATCATAACGTCACCACCGCGGCCGCCGAAGTCGTGCTGCCCGCGCTGACGGTGTTCGAACGCAGTGGCTCGTTCATCAACTGCCAGTTCCGTCTGCAGTCCTTCGCCCAAGCCGTCCCCGGCCCGACCGGCGTGCTACCTGACGCGCTCGTGCTCGCCCGCCTCGCCGGCGCCGACGCCGCCGCGGTCTGGTCCGAACTCTCCGCCAACGTCGCGACGCTCGCCGGCCTCGACGGCCGCCTGCTCCCCGCCGACGGCGTGCAGCTCGACGGTTCTGCATTCGCCGCCCACAAATTCCCCGAAGGCAAGCTGCTGAAGTTCGCCCCGGTCGCCACCGCCTAAGCCCTGACGACCATGGAAAAACTTCTCACCGACTTCGTCCTCTCGCCGGCCTGGTATTTCACCGCGGCCCGCGGCGTGACGCTGATCCTCATCGTGATGACGATCGCCGGCTACAGCGTGCTCCTTGAGCGCAAGGCTTCCGCTTGGATCCAAGGCCGCATCGGCCCGAACCGCACCATGCATCCGCTCATCGGATGGATCCCGTTCCTGGGCACGTTCCTCATGAAGGGCGGCTTCATCCAGCCCGCGGCCGACGGCGGCAAGTTCCTCTTCAAGGAAGACGCGCTCCCCGGCCACGTGCGTAAGTTTTACTACGTCCTCGCCCCGATCATCGCCCTCGCGCCCGCGCTCGCGGTGCTCGTCATGCTGCCGTTCGGCGAGTTCATCCACGAAGGTAAACAGTACGCCATCTCGCTCACGCAGGGCGCCGATGTCGGCGTGCTGTTCATGTTCGCGGTCAGCTCCCTCGGCGTTTACGGCATCGCCCTCGCCGGCTGGTCCGCCAACTCGAAGTTCCCCTTCCTCGGCGCCGTGCGCGGTGCCGCGCAGCTCGTCTCGTACGAACTCGCGATGGGCCTCTCGGTGCTCACCGTCTTCCTCGCGACCTCCGCCCCGGGCGAAGACCACGGCCTGAGCCTCGTCGCGATGGTCAATGCCCAGAGCGGAGCCTGGAACATCCTCTACCATCCGGTCGCCGCGCTGGTCTTCCTGATCTGCGTGTTCGCCGAGACGAACCGTCACCCGTTCGACATGCCGGAATCCGAGACCGACCTCGTCGGCGGCTTCCACACCGAATACGGCGCGTTCAAGTTCGGCATCTTCTTCGTCGCCGAATACAGCCACATGGTCATCGGCTCGTCGCTCTTCATCCTGATGTTCCTCGGCGGCTGGCACGTGCTGCCGTGGATGCCGACCGTCGGTTCGGGCTGGGTCGCCGCGCTCCTCGGCGTCGCCACGTTCTTCCTCAAGCTGTGCTTCTTCCTGTTCTTCTTCGTCTGGGTGCGCTGGACCATCCCGCGCTTCCGGTATGACCAGGTAATGCGCATCGGCTGGCGCGTGCTCCTGCCCGTCGCCGTCCTCAACCTTCTCGCGTACTTCGCATGGTACGCGTTCCGCGGATAACCCACCCCATGGCCATCAAAGTCGTCGAACGTCGTCCGCTCACCCTCGCTGAGCGCACCTATCTCCCGCAGATCCTCGCGGGTCTCAAGGTCACCTGGGACAACATGGTGCGTCCCTCCGTGACGCTCCAGTATCCGGAAGAGCGCCCCGCCATCCCGAAGAACTATCGCGGCGTGCCCACGCTGATCATGGATCCGAACGGCCGCGAGAAGTGCGTCTCCTGCCAGCTCTGCGAATTCGTCTGCCCGCCCAAGGCCATCCGCATCACCCCCGGCGAGATCTCCGAGAACGCCACCAACGCCCACGTCGAGAAGGCGCCCAAGGAATTCGAGATCAACATGCTGCGCTGCATCTACTGCGGCCTGTGCCAAGAAGTCTGCCCCGAAGAAGCCATCTTCCTCCAGAGCCAGTATTCGCTGACCGGCCTCACGCGCGAATCGATGGTGAACAACAAGGTGAAGCTTTACGAACTCGGCGGCACCCTTCCGGACGGCCACCACAAGTGGGACAAGAAGAAGGAAGAGGCCGACAAGCAGGCCGGCGGACATCACTGAGGGTAGGGATGCGATGACATCGCATCCGTTCGCATAGCAAGTCGCCGCTTAGGGCACGACATGCCAAAACCCTGAACTACTTTCGCCTACGGATGCGATGTCATCGCATCCCTACCAGGGGCTTGGCCGATGCTGACGTAGGGCCAATCCTCAGGCCTTGAGACCAGGCCAGCACGAACAGGGTTGAGCATGACATATGACCACTTGGCGCGATAGCTATCATCGTCGCGGATACGGTGATCGAAGAAGCCAGCCTGCCACTCCAAGGTGCGCTTGTAACTGATGTCATGCTTGAAACTGCGGACCACGGTAGAGATTCCCCCCCGCGAAGGGATTCGTGCGATGAGATGAAGGTGATCTGGCATCGCCACGAATAGGAGTGGCGTCCAGAGGGCCCTTGCCTGCAGGCGAGCCGAAGCCCGTAGCATGACTTCCCACACGTCTGGCCGAGCGAATTGGTTTATACCGCGGGATCGGCCGCAAATCGTCAGGAATATCGGATCATCGCCATCAACCCATGTGGGACGGGCATGACCTAACCATTCCCGTTCGGGCAGAGGCATGGCTTTAAGGTGCCCGAAGGGGCAACTCACGCCAGACAGGGAAGACCCTAGGGCGGATGCGATGTCATCGCATCCCTACCCTTTAGCCCGCGGTCGGATAATCCGTATACCCCTTTGCGCCGGAGGCGTAGAAGGTGGCTTCGTCGGGCGTATTGAGCGCGAGATTTTCCTGCAGACGGTGCGGGAGATCGGGGTTCGTGAGGAAAGGTACGCCGAAGGCGATGGCATCCGCCCAACCTTCGGCGATGGCCTGCTCGGCCTGCGCGCGATCAAAGCCGCCGGCGGTGATGAGCACACCCTTGAAATCCTTGCGGAGCTCCTTCGGCCCGACGCCGCTCGCCGCGCCGTGCGCGATGTCCTGGGCGGTGACGCGCGTGACGTGAGCGTAGGCGATTTCGAGTTTGGAAAGTTCGCGGAGGAGATAACCAAAAGTCTCCAGCGGATTGGCATCGGACATGTCATTGAAGACGCCGCCAGGCGAAAGGCGGATGCCCACGCGATCCGAACCCCAGACCGAGATGCAAGCGTTGACGACTTCCAAGGTCAGGCGGGCGCGGGCGGCGAGGGAATTGCCGTAGCCGTCGGAACGCGTGTTGCTGCCGCTGCGGAGAAACTGGTCGAGCAAGTAACCGTTGGCATTATGAATCTCCACGCCGTCGAAGCCAGCTTCCTTGGCGAGGCGGGCACCCTTGACATATTCGGCGACGATGCCGGGGATCTCCTCGAGTGCGAGGGCGTGCGGCGTCACATAGTCGGCCATCTCCTTGCCAGTCCAGAGCTGGCCGGCGGGCTTGATCGCGGACGGGGCGACGGGGAGTTCACCGTTGGGCTGGAAGGCCGGGTGTGAGATACGGCCGACGTGCCAGAGTTGAAGGAAGATGCGGCCACCCTTGGCGTGGACGGCGGAGGTCACCTTCTTCCAGCCGGCGACCTGCTCGTCGGTGTAGATGCCCGGGGTATTCGGGTAGCCGTGGCCGCGAGGCGAGACCGTGGTGGCCTCGGCGATGATTAGGCCGGCACTGGCGCGTTGGGCGTAGTATTCGGCCATCAGGTCCGTCGGGACGTTGGCACCTTCGGCGCGGCAACGGGTCAGCGGAGCCATCAGGACGCGATTCGGCAGCGTGAGCGCACCGACTTTGAGAGGGGAGAAGAGGGAGGACATTTGAGTGAAGAGAGGGGTAGGGTTAGGGGTAGGGGCGGGAAAGGCAAGGGAGGGGAGGTGATGGCGGTTAGGAAGATGCGATAGAGGGCTGAGTTGAGGGCTGAATCGATGACGGAGGACAGAGGGCAGAATACCCGAACCTGGAGCCTAACCTTGTAAAGGGTAGGGTTGAGCGCCCTCGCTCTACCGCGGCTGACCAAGGGTGGTCAGCCCTACCTCGAGACAGCTAGGGCAGCACGCGGTGCTGCCACTGCCTTGAAGCCACCCGAGACATGCATGACGATTGGTTTCACAAAGGTTCAATTAGGTTCATTGCCCAACCGCTACCCGCTTACCGCCATCACCTCTGTCATCCCCGGCTTCGCCCCATTAATCTTCCCTCCCCCCTGCCCCGCCCCTAAAAGTGCGGGGCACCTTTCCGCGCGACCAAACATGTCAGCCCAGCCTTCCACTCAGCCCACCTACATCATCGGGCACAAGAACCCGGACGCCGACGCAATCTGCTCCGCCCTCGCCTACGCCGCCTTCAAGGAAGCCTCTGGGCAAAAAGGTTTCATCCCCGCCCGTTGCGGCAACTCCAACGCCCGCATCGACGCCATCCTGAACCGCTTCGGCGCGAGTCTGCCCCAATTCGTCGGCGACGTCATTCCGCGCATCGAGGATATCATGCACCGCGATCCGTACAAGGTGAGCGTCGACGACACCTGCGCCCGCGCCCTCGAGTTGCTGGACCTGCATGACGTGCGCGCGTTGCCGGTCGTCGGCCACGACGGCCGCCTCGAAGGCTACGTCTCCATCTTCAGCCTCGGCGATTACTTCATCCCGAAACCCAAGCGCGCCACCTCGATGCGCAAGGTCACCAGTTCGATCAACGCGATTATCCGCTCCATCGGCGGCACCGAGGTCATTGCTTACGACGCCGAGACGGTCGATGAACTCTACGTGCGCGTCGCCGCCATGGAACTCGAGTCCTTCGGCAAGTCCGCCACCGTCGAAGGCATCCCGAATAACAAAAGCGTCATCGTCGTCGGCGACCGCACCGACGTCCATCTGCGCGCCATCGAGATGGGCGTGCGCATCATCATCGTCACCGGGGGGCACCGCATGAAACCCGAGGTCATGGAGCGCGCCAAGGCCGCCAAAGTCTCCATCGCCTACGCCGACACGGATAGCGCCACGACCGCCTGGGCCGTGCGCGCGGCCACCCTCGTCGGCGGCCTCGTCCAACGCGACGCCTTCACCTTCAAGCCGCAGGAGAAGCTCTCCGTGGCCCGCCGCCGCATCGTTCAGAACCCCGCCCTGATTTGTCATGTCGTCGACGAAGACGGCCACCTGCTCGGCGTGTTCACCAAGACCGACATCATCAATCCGCCGCGCGCCAAGCTCGTACTCGTTGACCACAACGAACTCTCCCAGGCTGTCGACGGTGCTGCGGAAGTCGAGATCACCGAAGTCGTCGACCACCACCGCCTCGGCAATGCGCCGACGCATCAGCCCATCCTCTTCATCAACCGCCCGCTCGGCTCCACCTGCTCGATCGTCGCGGACATGTTCCGCACCGCCGACCTGAAGCCTTCACCGCAGATCGCCGGCCTAATGATGTGCGGTATCATCTCCGACACCCTGCTCCTGCAAAGCCCGACCACCACGCCGCTCGACGCCGACCTGCTCCAGTGGCTTTCGCGCCTCGCCGACTCCGACGCCCGTTCGTTGGCGGACATGATCTTCAATGCCGGCTCGGTGCTCTCCTCGCTCACGCCCGCCGCCGCGGTGCGCGCCGACTGCAAACTTTACAAGGAAGGCGACCGCCGCTTCTCGGTTTCACAGGTCGAGGAACTCGGCTTCACGAACTTCTGGAAATGCGAGGATGCCCTTCTCGATGCCCTCGAACGCTACCGCATGGAGAACGGCCTAAGTTTCTCCTGCCTGCTCGTCACCGATATCGACACCCAGAGTTCGCTCTTCCTGATCCGTGGCGAAGCCGAAGTCGTGCAGGCCATCACCTACCCGCAGAAGCGTCCGCCCGACATTTTCGACCTGCCCGGCATCGTCAGCCGCAAGAAGCAGCTGATGCCCTATCTGGCCAGCCTCCTCGGTAGTTCGAACGAAAGCGCATGAGCGCCGAAGAAGTCCTGCTTAATTTCATGGGGCGCCCCGGCTACAAGCCGATGCGTCTGGAAGCCATCGTCACGGCCCTCGGCGGAGGCCGCGAAGACTTGATGCGCCTGCGCAAGACCATGCCGCGCATGCTCAAGACCGGCGCGGTCATCACGGTCAAGGGCCACCTGCTCGCATTGCCCGCCGCCCGCGCCGCTGCACCCGGCACCGCGCCCAGCCCGGCCCGCAAGCCCGAAGCCGACCTGCTCGAAGGCACGATCCTCTTCCGCCCGAGCGGCTCCGCGCGCGTCGTCTTCGACGCCATCCCGGGTTCACCGCCCCGCGATCAGCTGCACATCGATTCCGATGACACGCACGTCGCGCTCCACGGCGACCGCGTCCTCGTCAAGCTGAACGCCAACCGCCGCGACCGTAACGGCGATGACTGGGGCACGGGCACCGTCGTCCGCGTCGTCAAACGCGCGCTCACCCAGCTCACCGGCACGCTCGGCAACAATCGCCTTCAATGGTTCGTTGTCCCCGACGACCCGCGCGTCTCGCGCGAAATCATCGTACGCGATCCCGCCCGCGCCGGACTCGTCCCCGCGCCCAAGCCCGGCGACAAAGTCGTCGCCCGCCTCGACGCCTGGGAACGCCGTAATCTCAGCCCCACAGGCACCATCACTGAAGTCCTCGGCGTCACGCACACGCCGATGGCTGAATACCTCGCCATCCTGCGCCGCTATGGGCTCAACCCGGAGTTCCCGCCCGCGGTCTCGGCTGAGGCCAATTCCTTCGGCAAGACCGTGCAGAAGGCCGATTGCATGGGCCGCGAGGATTTCCGCGCGATCCCGACGATCACCATCGACCCGGATGACGCCAAGGACTTCGACGATGCGCTCTCGGTCCAGCGCATGCCGAACGGCAATATCCGCGTCGGCATCCATATCGCCGATGTCTCTTCCTACGTGAAGACCGGCTCGCCGCTCGACGTCGAAGCCCGCCAACGCGGCAACTCGACCTACCTCGTGGGCACGGTGATCCCGATGCTCCCGCACGCGCTCTCCAGCGGCCTGTGCTCGCTCGTCGAAGCCGAAGACCGACTCGTGAAGACGGTCATCTGCGAATTCACGCGCGAGGCACGGCTCGTGAAGACCGAGTTCGCCAACTCTGTCATCCGCAGCATCAAGCGCCTCACCTACAAGCAAGCCTACGGCTTCCTCCAGCATCTCACCAAGGATGAGATTCGCGCCCTCCCTGCGCCTCCGCCCCACCAGACTGGCTCGCCTGGCCGGCCGCTCTCTGAACTCACCGACGCCGAACTGGACCTGATCCAAGGCATGATCGACGACCTCTGGAGCATCGGCAAGGTGCTGCGCGCCGAACGTTTCCGCGCCGGGTCGCTCGACCTGGACATGAAGGAAATCAAAATCTACTGCGACAAGGATGGCTGGGCCGACCGCACCGAGGTCGTGAAGCACGACGAATCGCACCAGCTCATCGAAGAGTTCATGCTCCTCGCCAATGAGAGCGTCGCCACCGCCCTCGATAAAGGCTCGGTCCCGCATGTGTGCCGCGTCCATGATGACCCCGACCCCGAGAAACTCGGCGCCCTCCGCGAAGAACTCGCCGGCAACGGCTTCCAGGTCGGCGACCTCACCCACCGTTCCGAGATGGTGAAACTACTCGCCAGTCTGAAGGACCGCGAAGACGGCTACACCATCCGCATCCAGCTCCTGCGCTCACTCAAGCAGGCCTGCTACCGCCCTTCGGCCGACGGCCACTTCGGCCTCGCGAAGCAGCACTATTCGCACTTTACGTCCCCGATCCGCCGCTACGCGGACTTGCTCGAGCACCGTATCTTCGACGCCTATATCCAGAAACACGGCGTCCGCTCCGCGCCGAAAGAACCGTTGCGCTCACCCGGCATCGGCGAGCTGACGCGCTCCTGCGAGCACATCTCCATCACCGAGCGCAACAGCTCCGAAGCCGAACGCGATTCAGTGAAGATCAAGATCCTTGAACTCTTCGAACGCGAAGTTGCCCGCGCGGACAAGCGCCCGTTCGAGGCCACGATCACCGAAGTGAAGCCGCACGGCCTGATGATCGAACTCAACGCCTCGCAGGCCTACGGCCTCGTGCACATGTCGACGCTCACCGACGACTATTATCGTCTCAACGACCGCGGCAACATGCTCGTCGGGAGTCGCACCGGACGAAAGTTTATGGCCGGCGGCGTCATCCAAGTAACGGTCGACCGCGTGGATCGGTTCAAGCGCCAGGTGGATTTCCGCCTCTACGACGACCGTCAGACCGTCAAACCCCGCGGCCCCGAGCGTCGCAAGGGTGGCCACGGGCGCTGAGTGCTTTCCACCTTTGACTGCGGTCGGAGCACGGGCATCACTTGTGCCATGCGCTTCCTCACGCCCCTCCTTCTCTCCGCTGCCGCCTTCGGCTGCGATAACCCCTTCGGCTATTCGTACTCCGCCGATACGGTGAAACCTGGGCACTATGAATTCGAACAGTACATTACGTCCTCATTTGGACGCGACCTCGGTGCCGGCTATGACGGCGGCTACCGCGGTTACACCCTCAAGTCGGAATTCGAATTTGGCATTTCTGCTAACGAGCAAATCGAAGTGGAAATTAATCAGCTCTACCTGCACTCCGCCGGCCGCAAGGGACTCCGCTTTGATGGCGTGAATCTGGAATATCGGCGCATGCTCGCCAATCCCGAAAAGGCCGACTGGGGCCGGGCATTCACCTTAGAACTCGGCTATAGCCAGGCGGACTCCGGCAGCGGCGACCTGCGCACCCGCTACTCGCTCGAAGCCAAATATATTTTCCAACACAACTTCGGCGAGAATAGCCCTTGGATGTATATCGCCAACGTCAGCAGCGAGGTCACCTTCACGCCGAATGTCTCGGAATCGACGTTCGAGCTTCAACTCAGCCAAGGCCTTGCTTACCAGCTCACCCAGAACTGGGCCGTCGGCCTCGAATGCGTCGCGGTGGCCGAATGGGCGGAGTTCAACAACTTCGAGCAATCAGGCCTGCTCGCCGGGCCGATGCTGAACTACCGAAAAGGAGATTTCTCGGCGTCGCTCACCGTGATGGCCCAGCTCACGGGCGCACCCGCCAACCGCGGCCGACTCAACGTGTCGGAATACAGCCCGCTGGAGGTCCGCCTCGTAGCCGCCTGGGAGTTCTGAAGGTAGGGGCGCGACTGCGTCGCGTCCGTCGACCAGAATCAGCGAGCATAGCCGAGCAGGCAAGGTTGGCACCTTGTGCGGCGAACGGACGCCACGCAGTGGCGCCCCTACCTAAGCCTTACTTCAACGCTGCCTTCACCGTCGCCAGCATCTGGTCGGGCGAGAGGCCGTTGGCGGCGCGCAAGGTCTTCACATCGGTGGCATGACCGACGAAGCGATCGGGCCAGCCGAGGCGGACGACCGGCGTGCGCACGCCATGTTCGGCGAGCGTCTCGAGCACTCCCGTGCCGAAACCTCCGGTGACGGCCCCATCCTCAAGCGTGACGATCAACTTCGCCGTCTTCGCCTGCTCGGCGAGTAACGACGCATCAATGGGCTTGGCGAAACGGGCGTTGACCACGCCGACGGACAAGCCGGTCTGTGCGGTAAGTTTTTCGGCCAGTTGCAAGGCGTCCGGCACCATCGAACCCAGGGCCCAAAACTGAATATCCGCGCCCGCGCGCAACACCTCAGCCTTACCCAGCGGGATAAGCGCAGCCTGCGGTTTGATTGCCTTCCCGGCGGCGGCGCCGCGCGGGTAGCGAATAAACATCGGTGCCCCAGATTGGAGCGCGGTGTGCAGCATGTCGGAGAGTTCGTCCTCATCCTTCGGCTGCATCAGCGTCACGTTCGGGATGCAACGCAGGTAGGCGATGTCGAAGAGACCGTGATGCGTCGGGCCGTCGCTCGGCGAGACCCCGGCACGATCCATGCAGAAAGTGACCGGCAGGCGCTGCAAGCAGACGTCATGAATGACCATATCATAGGCCCGTTGCATGAAGGTGGAATAAATGGCGCAGACCGGACGGAGGTCACGGGCGGCGATGCCGGCGGCGAACAGCGCGGCGTGCTCCTCGGCGATACCAACATCGTGATACTGCGCCGGCAATTCGGCCTTCAGCTGATTGAGGCCCGTACCAGAAGGCATCGCGGCGGTGATGCCGACGACGCGGCGATCGGCCTTGGCCTCCCGCACCAACAGCGAGCCGAACACATCTTGCCAGGACTTGGCGGCCCCCGGCACGCCCGAGGCCAGCGTATCGCCCGTCTCCGGATCGAAGGCCCCCGTACCATGGAATTTTTCCGGATTCTTCAGCGCGGCACCGAGGCCGCGGCCTTTCTCCGTGCGGATATGCAGCAGAATCGGGCCCGTCGAATCCTTACAGAAATTGAGGTAGCGCTCGAGGGCGCCGAGGTCATGCCCGTCGATCGGGCCGACGTAGCGCACGCCGTATTGCTCGAAGAGCGAGGAACTGTGCGTATACCAGTTCTTCACGTGGCGCTTGAAGCTGCGTCCGAAGTTGAGGAACTTCGTGCCCGCCCGGGTCTTGCCCAGCAAACGCTTCAGGCCCTGCTGTGAATTATTATAAGGCTGGGTGACGATCAGGCGGCTGAGGATATCCGCCACGGCCCCGACGTTGCGGTCGATCGACCACTCGTTGTCATTCAGCACGATGACGAGCCGCTTCGTCGACTTGGCGGCGTTGTTGAGCGCCTCCATCGTGACGCCGCAGGTGAGCGCGGCGTCGCCGATCACGGCGACCACGTGCGAATCCTCGCCAAGGCGATCGCGGGCGTTGGCGAGGCCGACGGCGGCGGAAAGGGCCGTGCCCGCATGGCCAGCGCCGAAGACATCGTGCAAGCTCTCTTCGCGATTGAGGAAGCCGCTGAGGCCGCCCGTCGTGCGGATGCCGTCGAAGTCGGCACCGTTGCGACCGGTGAGCAACTTGTGCACGTAGCCTTGATGGGCCACGTCGAAGACAAACTTGTCGCGCGGCGTCCCGAAGACGCGGTGCAGGGCGATCGAGAGCTCGACCACGCCGAGATTGGGGCCGATGTGGCCGCCGTTCTTCGCCGTGACGGCGACGAGACGTTCGCGGATTTCCTGCGCAAGGGCGGGCAATCGCTCAGGCGCGAGGGCCTTCACGTCCGCGGGGCCGCGAATGGTCGAGAGGAGGGCCATCTCAGCCTTCGGACTCTTCACCGCGCTTACCCAGCTGCTCGATCCGCAGTTCGGCGGCTTCGAGACTCTTCTGACAGGATTTCAGCAGGCGCATGCCCTCTTCGTATTTGGTCACCAACTCATCGAGCGACACATCGCCGGACTCGAGTGACTCCACGAGTTTCTCAAGTTTCTTCAGCTCGACCTCGAAGGTTTCCTTGCCGGAGGCTGGGGTGGGTTTCTTGTCCGCGCACATGCGGCTACTGTCAGCCGCCCGCCCGCCCCTCTCAAGAGGATTGTGCGGGCTCAGGCGAGAAGCCGGGCCCAGGCCTGCTCGGCCGTGAAGCCGCGCACCTCGAAAACCTTCGACGGGGATGACTGACCCGAGACCAAGGTCAGCCGGCCTTCCGCCACACCGAGCCGGGCCGCAAGCAAAGCCAGCACCTCGCGGTTGGCCTTGCCACCCTCGGGCGGCGCCGCCACGCGGATCTTCAAAGCCGCACCGAGCCGGCCGACGATTTCGGAACGAGAGGCGCCGGGCACCGCCTTGACCTTCAGCCGGCAAGTCGCCTCGCTCACAGATACTGCGTCAGGGCCGCGACCGTCTTGGCGTTCAACCGACGCACGAGGGCCACTGACAAATCGACGCAGGCCTGGAGGTCCGCGATATCGATGACGGCGTTATGCGTGTGGATGTAACGCGCCGGCACGCCGAGCACGATGACCGGTACGCCCAGTGCATGGGCTTGGAACGAACGCGCATCCGTGCCGCCCGTGCGGCGCACCGCAAGCTGGCAGGAAATCCCCTGCTCCGCGGCGACGGCGAGCGTCAGATCGACCAGACGGGGATTCATGATCGCCGTCGGATCGAAGGCACGCACCTGCACGCCACGACCGAGCGAACCTTGCGATTCCGGAGAATAAAGACCCGGCGCATCATCGGCCGGCGGACCTTCCAGCACGATGACCACCTCCGGGTTGGCCAGGCGGGCCGCGACGACCGCACCCCGGCAGCCGACTTCCTCCTGCACCGTCGCGACAGCCAGCAACTGACACGGCGCGACCGCCTGGTCGAGCGCGCGCGTCGCCAGCGTCAAGGCCGCCATGCCGACGCGATTATCAAAAGCCTTGGCGGCATAGAGCCCCGGTTCGGCGAGCGCCGTGAAAGGCCCCTCGGGCACGACGGGATCGCCGGCGCGGATACCGAGGCGCGCGACGCCTTCCGCGGAACGTGCACCGATATCGACGTAGACTTTGTCGACGGACGCGGCCTGGGCGCCGCCCTGATGCGGCGGGAGTGCGGCCACGATGCCGATGAATTCCTTCTGGGCCGTGCGCGCGAAAATCCGGAGACGTTGCGCGGCAAGCACGCCGTCGGGCCAACCGCCGACCGGCACCAGCCGCAGAAAACCGTCGGGCGTCACAGACTGCACCAGGAAACCGATCTCATCCATATGAGCGGTGAGCACGACGCGCGGGCCCTTCCCTGCCTTGGCCGGGGAGGCGAGCACGCCGCCCAGACCGTCGGCCTGCAGGGTCCGGCCGCGCATCTCGCGGACGAAGATCGCGCGGACCGCGTCCTCGTGGCCGGAGGTGCCGTGGGCCTGCGTATATTCCTCCAAGAGCTGGAGGGTTTCGGACGGACGCTTCGACATAAGAAAGTTATCAGCGCGGCTGGCGGGTCTGCAGGCGCGGCTTGAGGCCCGCCTTGGCGACCGCGTCGAGCGCATGGACCGCGGCACCGGTGAGCGAGCGCTCGTCGGCGACGATCACCACCTCCGTACCGGGGGATTTCAAGGCCTGGGTGACGAGGGATTTCTCCAATTCGGCGAAAGCAATCTCCTTGCCCTCGAGGTAGAACTTACCTTCGCGGTCCACGCCCACGACAACCGTCGTCGCCGGCGAACCGCTGGCACCGGAACTCGCGGTCGGCGGCACGATCGCCATCGTCCGCGCCTGTTCGAACCGCCCGCTCAACAACAGGAAGAAAACCAGCACCACCATCACGTCGATGAGGGGCACCACGTTGATGTCAGCGCGGCGGCGGCGCGAGATGACTAGGCTCATCGGCGACGGGCTTCCAGTGCTTCGACCAGGACGTCGAGTCGGGAGGAAAGAATTTCCAGGCGGCGGCCGAGCCAGTTGGCGGCGACCAGCGCGGGAATGGCGATGCACAGGCCCATCATCGTGGTGCTCAGCGCGAGACCCACGCCGCGCGTCAGCGTCTGCGAATCCGGCAGCCCCTGTTCGGGGAAAAGCGTGGCGAGGCCTGTGACCGTGCCCAGTAGACCCAGGAGCGGAGCGGCCGCCACCACGCTGTCGATGAGGTGCAGGCCTCGCTGCAGGCGGACTAATTCATTACGCGCATGGGCCTTAAGGACATCACCGGTGGCACCATCCTTCCATCGCTGCACCAGGCGACCAGCGACCGACTCGCCATCCGCGGGGCCCACTTGATCGAGCTGCCCGTTCTGCACTGCTTTAAGAACTGACTCCGGGGCGACGGCGGCAACCCGGAAAGCGAGCGCACGCTCGACGACTAGGTAGACCACCAGCAATGAGCAGAAAGATAGCGGCCAGATGAAAATCCCGGCACCTTGGATAAGGGTTTGCACCCCACTATCCTCCAAAGTGGCTGAAAACTCGCAAGCCCGCTGTTTAACCGTCGTTTATATGACTTTAAATGATTATTTAATGACTTTAAATGACTGGATGACTCTTTTGGGAACAAACGCCAAAAACCAATCCTTTGACAACCTCCTAGGGGTCTTTACTCTGATTTTACCCCACTTTGCTATGAGACGTAATCGCTCAGGTTTCTCCCTCGTTCTGTCGCTCACCATCATGGCCGCCATGGTCCTGATGGTCATCGTCCTGGCCTCGTTCCTCCAGGTCGAGAGCCGCCTCGCGCAGAGCCACGCCGGCTACCTGCGGGCGCGTTATAATGCACTCGCCGCGGCCAAGATCGCCGTCGGCCAGCTGCAACAACTCGCCGGCTCGGACCAGCGTGTGACGATGCGCGCGGACATGTACGCAAACAACGATACCCCGGTCGGCAATAACGATGCGGCGACCGTGGCGGCCTCGCGGCCCACGGCGTCGAATAATTACTCCGGTAACAACGCTCCCGCAGGCGGCAAACTTTCGCACCAGAAGCGCTACCTCACGGGCGTCTGGGCCACGGGTGGCGCGGATAGCACCAAAGTCCGTGACTGGGATGTCACCAACCCCTCCGAGTCGCGCCTCTTCCTCGGCTGGCTCGCGTCACCGTTCGATGCCAACGCCGATGCGGAACTTTCCGGGACGCCCACGAACTACGTCCCCAACCGGACGTACGTGCTCACCACCGGCGGCGCGACCGGCAAACGTCGCAAGGCGGTCATGACGGAAGGCCAGGCGCTGATCGACAACCTCTCGGTGCCCATCGAAGCCAATCCGGACGGCGTGCTCGTACCCCTGGTTTCCTACGGCACGGTCAACCTCCCGGCAGGACTGACTTCCTTCCAGCGTAACTACATGGGCGCCATCGACGCCCGCCCCCAGCCACTGCCTGGCCCTGCGTTTGCGGATGGCGCGAAACTCGGCGCCAACGGCCGCTATGCTTTTTGGATCGGCGACGAAGGCGTCAAAGCGAAGGTCAATCTCCCCGACGCCTACGGCAACAGCTCTTCCGGCGCTTCACTCGCGACCACGGCCTGGGACCAAGGCTTCTCGGCTTCGGCGGCGATGCGCACCTCCCTCGGCACCATCGGCGCCGCGGGCGGAAGCATCAAGGAAGGCGTGAATGCCAAGGGCATCCTGCCTGGCGGCTTCAATTTTGACAGCTGGCGCAACAAGGACATCACCGACGCGGGCGACGCTTCCGCCTTCCAGCTCGCCAAGGCCATCGGCGTCCCCGGCCTCTCCTCCTGGGCAGCCAAGATGGGCGGCTCCTCCGCCGCCGGTCAGGCAATGACCGACGCCACCAAGATTCTCTGGCACGACATCACCACCTGGTCTTTCTCGACTCTCACCGACACCTATAGCGGCGGCGTGAAGACCGATCTTTCGACTGCGTTCGAAATCCCGTACTCGATGTACCGCGGCACCGAAGTCTATCCGGGCCAGAAAGACCTGGCGATCACGCCGAACCCCAATCAGCACAAGCAGTCGCTCTTCCACGGCGCGCCGAACAACACGAGTGCCGGCGGGGCTGATCTCGGCTACGCCGTGGATCTCGATTACAATCGCCCCAACCTCGTGGACTCCATCGGTTCGGCGAATCAAGTCCTGCTCGGCTCGCCGCACGCCTCGGAATGGGCGCCGCGCTACCTGGCCGGCCTGCTCGGGACATCCTACACCAACCTCAAGACGCGCAACGGCAACGAGACGCCCGACCGCCTTGGATTTGTCTACGAAGCCCCGCTCCGCTCAGCGTTCTTCAACGGAGACCGCGAACTCGCCAATACCGAACGCAGCAATAACGCCGCCGGGACCAGCACGCTTCGCGTCAACAGCTACCCTTGGCCTGAACTCAACGGCACCACGGCCATCGAAAATCTGGCCGGTCGCATCACCCGCGGACCGACGTGGGACCTGTACCGCAACTTCTACCGCATGTACAAAAAGGAGATTGAGGCCTGCTCGGTCGCGAGCAACGCCGCCAATCGCGGCCAAGCCCTGCCGAGCACCACCGGCACCAGCGGCCAAGCCTTCATCGCCCGCGGCGTCGAGCCGCTGAGCTTCGCCGCCGGCAATCGGACTGCGCCCATGATCGCCCAGTATCTGAACCCCGTCAGCAAGCCGCCCTTCCAGGCCGTCACCCCTCCCGACCTCTACTACGCCTCGGGCGGCTCCGCCGCGAAGTATTACTACCGCAATAATTTCACCGCGCCGTCCGATGCGCCGCTCTTCCAGGGCGAACAGCGTCTGCGCTATCCGTTCATCCTGCCGAACCGCTACGCCAGCGGCGTGACGAACTTCGATCGCACGGGCATCGCCAAGCCGACCGGGCTGGCGGATGCGGCGATTACTTCGACAAATCAGAACCTGACGACCCGCCCCTGGCCCACGGCCATGAGCCTCACGCCCTCGATTGTGCGCTTCTCGATGATCTTCTCGGGCGTGTATGAATCCACCTCCGCGGGCAGCCCCGGCGGCACCATCGGCGTGACGATCGACCCGGTCGTCGTCGTCTACAATCCCTACGATTGCCCGATTGAGTTCGAAGGCATCGCGATGGTCACCAACGGCCAATCGCTTCCCTACATCTTCGACGTCAAACTCAAGAACTGGAGATTCAACTCCACCTACCCGCAATACTTCTCACCCTCGGGCACCGGCCGCTTTGGCACCGAGCCCGTGGCCGTCACCAACCCGCAGACGATTCCGCGCTCTATGATGGTCCAGCGCGACCTTCTCCTCGGCGAGGTCGCCTTGGGCGACGGTGAATACGACAACCGCTCCTTCTCCTTCCGCGTGACCAAGGGCCCCGGGCAAGTTTTCCGCCTCGAGCCTGGCGAAGTCAAGGTGCTGAGCACGCCCTACAATCAAAACGCCAGCTACACCTCGACGCGTGCGAACAACACATCCATCCGCGGCACCGAGGGACTCGATTTCGGTTCGCGCGCCGTGTATAAAATGACGCCGTTCGCCAACGTCCGCTACCGTCAGGTCGACGTGAACCTGCAGATGGACACCTGCGTGCCTCCGGCGCAGACGCACGACTCCCGCATGTGGACCTGGGCGTTCACACCCATATCCCCAAGCACGAACAAGGCGTATACCGACCCGACCACCATGCCAGATTGCAAATTCATCGGCGACTATTGCACCAATTATTCCTCCTTAGGCCTGATCAGCTACAGCCAGCTCGCGACCATGTGGGGCCAAGTGGTGACCGCGCGCGACCTCCATGACGCCCTGCCCTCCTGGGACGGCTCCGCCAAGTCACTCTACTCGCTGATCAGCTTCTACGCGAATCAGGGCTTCGGGACGCCCAATGGCGGCGTCTACAACTCGCTGAGCTTCACGATGCGTAATTCCGGTTGGGTCAACTACGATACCTGCGTCGTCGGCGAAGAAAGTTCCCACTACCAAGACGTGACGAATCTGGGCGCCCCCTACGTGTTCCCGCGCAAGCACACCGGGACGACCAGCATCGGCGGCCACCAAGCCTGGAACTTCTACCTCCTCGGCAACAAATCCTACGATGGTCAGCAGCTCAACGCCGACCGCCGCTGGTTCGGCGCCCCTGACTACAGCAACAACAACTCGCTCGCCACGTTCAAATACGAAGGCTCCGAAACCGCTCCAGGCATGAACCTCGTCGACGAGCCTCTGCTGCTGAGTTTCCATGCGCTCACCGCTGGCTGGCCAATGTATGGCAACGACAACGCCCACTCCTCGAACTTGATCGTCCCGAACGAAGACTGGAAGGCCTCCATGGGCCTGACCGCCCGCCCGCCCGACTACCGCGTGCCGACCGGCATGACGGGTTTCTCCGATGGCCTCGCGGCCGGCACCTCTTCGAGCATTTCCGTGATGGGCACGCCCAACGGCGACCCTGAATACGGCTACATCGAAGCCACCGGCGGCCGCGCCAATACCCTCGGCAGCCGCGTCACCGGAGTGATTCAGACCAGCCCCGGCGTCAACGGCGAGAAGCAGCAATTCTTCATGTCGGACTTCACCTTGCGCTCCGCCGACATGTCGAGCGACTCCAGCCACAAGTGGTATCCGCAGAATGCCAACACGCACTTCGACGGGGCCAAGAATTACGACCCCTACATCGCGACTTGGAACGGCGTCGCCGTCGATACCCTGCGCACTCCCAACGAAATGCTGAACGCCCCGATGACACCCTACTTCATCAGCGTCCGCCCGCAGTCGGCCCACCTCTACGCCTATGACGGCAAGGCACACGCGCCGATCGGCTGGATCATGTCGCAGAAGCAGCTCGACTACAACCTGAGCACCTTCGGCAACCTGCAGATCTCGAGTGACCACATGACGGCCTACTGGGGCCAGAGCGTCTCGCCCTCCGGAGTCGACCAGCGCTCCGACGTGGTACTATTCCCTGTGCCGCGACGCCCGCTGCTCTCGCTGGCCCAGCTTGGCTCCGCGGGCGCCGCGCAAGTCATCACCGACGCCGACTTTACCGTCGGCTCCTCCTTCGCCAACCCAGGCATCTCCGATTTGACCAAGATCACCGAATGGCCGGGGCCGAAAGACGCCACCGGTGAAGACGTCGCGGTGCCCGAACTGGGTTATGTGGCGAAGGTGGAAGGGACGCGCCCGACCCGTAATTATGCGCAAGTCCGAACCGACCATGCTTTCGCAGCGAATCTCGCCCTATGGGACGGCTTCTACTTCAGTGGACTCAACCTGCAGGCGGCGTCCTATTCGCTACCCGCCTACAAGAATAACTTCCCGGGCGGACCTGACCTACCCGTCGAGACGACCATCGCGAAAGACCAGCTAGATGCGCTGAAGAAAGCCACGGGCAACTCTTCGCTCACCGGCAACTCCTTCACGGAACTCAAAGATGCGATGAACGCTGGGTATAATCCCCTCGCGAACAAGCGCATGGTCTACATCCCCGACCTCAAGGCCGCGGCGGACCCCACGACGTTCCCGCTGCCCACCGAGTTCCCGCACCCAACCTACCTCGCCCGCAACTCCCTCTACGATGGCGGGTTCAACGTGAACTCCACGTCCAAGCAGGCCTGGAAGGCCGTGCTGGCCGGATTGAAGGGACAGAACATGCCCGATGGCACGACCACCAGCGGGACGGTCTTGAGCCGCTTTGCGCGTAACTTCGTGCCGAACGTCGGCGTCAAGACCGCTTGGAACAGCTACCGCGAGCTCACGGACGCCGAGATCGATGACCTGGCGGACAAAGTCGTGAAGGAAGTTCGCGACCGCGGACCCTTCATGTCGATGGCCGACTTCATCAACCGTCGCCTCCTGGCTTCCGACCACGGGCTGAAGGGCGCGCTCCAGGCCGCCATTGACGCCTCTAAGATCAACGACGCCGCCATCGCGGCCGCGGGCGGGACCTACGCTCACCCGGCGGCGCCGAACTACGTCGATCCTAATGGCATCGCCGACACGACGAATTATCAGTTCCAAGTCTGGGACTTCCTGATTCCGGGGAAAGTCGGCCGCAAGGGTCTGGCCGGCAGCCCCAAACCCCCCGCCCCCACGCCCCGTTTCCCGAATCTCCGCGCCTACAGCCGTACGTCGAGGTATGACCCGTCGCCCGCGAACCCCTACAACGTCACCGACGCCGTCGCCGGCTTGGGTGCACCTCAGCTCGTCTCGCAGATGGATGTCCTTAACTCCGTGGGTGCGAATCTGACGGCCCGCTCGGATACGTTCACCGTCCGCGCCTATGGCGAAGCCCTCGACAACGCTGGCAACTCCATCGGCCGTGCCTGGGTCGAAGTCGTCGTCCAGCGCAGCCCCTACTACATCGCCTCCGCCACCCGCGGTCCGGCGTATGAAGAAGCCAACCGTCGCAAGCTCCTCTACCGCCCGACCACACCGGGCGAAGCCATCACGTACGACAACGACCCGATCGTCGAACCGTATGAAAGCGTCAACAGCAGTGGCGCCTTGGGCGGACTGCCCAGCAACGCCACCCAGACCGAGAAAGAAGGCTGGGTGATCAATCGGCTACTCGGTCGACGCTTCAAGACGACCAACGTCCGCTGGCTCAACGCGAACGAAATTTAATTCTCTCATGATCCTCAGGACCATCCTGGCGGGGCTACTGCTTTCCGCCTCCACCCTCTCGCTGTCCGCGCTCGACAGCAAAGAAACGAAGAAACCCGCCGACGCTCCGACCAAGACGGAAGGTAAGAAAGAAAAACCGGGTAAGGCACCCGTGCATACCTGTGCGCTCAACATCACCTGGTGGGAGGAGCCGACCCTCAAGGAAGGCGAGACGCTCGAACTGGGCATCTTCGTCGACAAGGAGTTTCAGGCGATCTCCATCCAGGCCATGACCATCGGTAAGCCGTTTGATTACACCGGCGGGCCGGACGTGATCATCGCCCGCAAGGCCAAGGTCACCACTAAGGACAAGAAGGGCAATCCCGTGACCAAGGATGACTGGGTCCCGTTCGCGAACTTCGCCATCAAGGAAACGGATACCGACGTGCTCGCGCTCCTGATGCCCGCGCCCAATTCACCTACGGCCATCGTCAAGACCTTCGATATCGGAGTGGAGGCGTTCCCCTACGGGACCATCCACCTCTTGAACTACACCAAATCCAAGATCGGCTGTAATATCGACGGCGCCGTGTTCTTCGCACCGCCTGGACAGCGCGGACAGATCGCCAAGCCGATCACCTCTCGCCGCGTGGTGAACTTCCGCCTCGCCGCGTTTGAAGCCGACGGCTCGCTCCGCTCGCTCGTCAGCTCACCCATGATCCTCGACCAGCGTTCGCGCCGTCTCTACTTCGTGGCTGAGAACCCGGGTGCCAGCGAGGATGCCCGTTTCCGCATCAACGCCCTGGTCGACCATCTCGAAGACCACACCCCGCCGAAGCCGCCGGAAGAGGAAGTCAAGCCGACCAAGAAAGCGGAACCGAAGGAAGCCAAGAAGCCCGCGGAAAAGCCGGCGGCCAAGTAAACGCCGTCCTCAGAGCGAGGCCGCAGCGTCCGGATCCGCCAACCAGGTCACCTTGTGGGCATGCGCCCGCAGGAGCTGTCCAGGATGGCTCTTCGGGTCGTAATCGCCGCAGGTGATCGCAAGCATCGCCGGGGCCTTGGCCTTACCGGAAACGAGCACCACGATGGCGACGCACTGCGCGAGGCCCGCTTCGGTGATTGTCAAACGCCAGCCGCGCCCAGGCCACTCCGTCGCGGTGAAACGCGGGCCAGTCTTCTGGCCGATCAAGGGGCACTTCGGCCAGAGGGAGGCGATATGACTATCATCCCCCAGCCCGAGCACGCAGAGGTCGAAAGCCTTGGCGGGAGAACGCTGAGCCCAGGCGGCTTCGTAAGCCTGCGCGGCGACGGCCGGGGCAAGTTCGACCGGCCAGGGAAAGCGGCGGGCCGGCGCGACGCCCAACGCATCGAGCAGACCGCGGATAGCGTGGCCGAAATTAGAATCATCGGAAGAGAGCGGCACGCACCGCTCGTCGCTGACGTGCCAGTCGATGCACTCAATCGCCGTGGCGCTGAGCGCCTTGGTCTGCACCGCCCAGGCGTAGAAAGCCTTGGGCGTGGAACCGCCGCTGAGACCGACGGAAGCGGGCCCGTGCGACGCCAGCGCGTTGATGCGGGCGGCCAGATCGGCGAAAGATTCTTCGCGGGTGAGGACGCGCACCGTGCCGGCGGAAGTGAGCAGCGAGGACATGGGCCGAAGATAACGGAGCAGACTATGGAGTATCGAGTATAGAGTATGGGGGCGCGAGGTAGGGACAGCACCACGGGCTGTCCTTTTTTGTTTCCTGATTAGGTAGGGCCGAGCATCCCTGCTCGGCCGCGGCCGGCCAAGGATGGCCAGCCCTACCCAAGACACCAAAGGGCACTCAAAGGGAAACCGGAGACCGGATATTTAGTCGGGGATTAAGGTAGGGGCGCGACGCCGTCGCATCCGTGGGAGGACGAAGATCAGGATGGTCGGTCAGATTGCCTGGCGCGACGCACGTGCCGCGGCGAACGGCGGCCATGACAATGACCGCCCTACCCATAACAGGTAAAATCGGTTAGCGGTTGGGCGCGGCAGAGAGATAGTCGGAGGCACGGTCGCGACGCCGCCGCGACCCTACCCAACAAGAAGGGCGTCCTTGCGAACGCCCTTTTCAAACCACCGATACGCTGTGCTCGGAACTCGATACTCCGGTCAGCCTTACTGGCAGGCTTCGCAGGTGCCGCCGTTGCGCATCGCTTCGATGGAGCAGGCCTTAACTTCCTCAGGGGTATACTCCTCCTTCTTGGCGGCCTTCTCGACCGTGGCCTTCTCGATATTGGAGGCGCCGAGCGTGCGGAGGTAATAGGTCGTCTTGAGGCCGGTGCGCCAAGCGTACTGATACATGTGCGAGAGCATCTTCAGGTCAGGAGTCGGCAGGAAGAGATTCAGCGACTGCGCCTGATCGATCCACTTCTGGCGGCGGGCGGCAGCGTCGATGAGCCACTTATTTTCGATGGTGAAAGCGGTCAGATACTTGTCCTTGATGACCTGCGGAATCTCGGGGATGTCCTGCAGTTCACCGTCGAAGTATTTGACCTGCTCCATCATCTTCGTGCTCCAGAGGCCGAGCTTCTTGAGATCACGGACCAGGTAGCCGTTGAGTTCGGTGAACTCGCCGGAGAGATTGCTCTTCACGAAGAGGTTCTTGTAGGTCGGCTCGATGCACGGCGAGCTGCCGACGATGTTGGAGATCGTGGCGGTCGGGGCGATGGCGAGCACGTTGGAGTTACGCATGCCGCTCTTGGCGATCTTGGCGCGCACCGGGGCCCAATCCATGAGTCCACCGCGCTTGACCTCGATGGGCTCGCCGCGCTCCTGTTCGAGCAGGTCGACGGTATCCTGCGGGAGCAGGCCGCGATCCCACTTCGAGCCCTTGTAGGAGCTGTAGGTGCCGCGTTCGGCGGCGAGATCGGCGGAAGTATCGTAGGCGTAGTAGGCGACCGCTTCCATGATCTCGTCGTTGAACTCGACGGCGGCGTCAGAGGCGAAGGAGATGTCGCGTCGATAGAGGCAATCCTGCAGGCCCATCACGCCCATGCCGACCGGGCGGTGGCGGAGGTTGGAGACTTCGGCGGCCTTGGTCGGGTAGAAGTTGATGTCGATGACGTTGTCGAGGGCGCGCACGGCGACCGTGACCGTCTCACGCAGCATCGCATGATCGATGCTGCCATCGGCCTTGAGATGGGAGTCGAGCACGACGGAGCCCAGGTTACAGACGGCGGTCTCCTCGGCGCTCGTGTTGAGCGTGATCTCGGTGCAGAGATTGGAGGAATGGATGACACCGACGTGGTCCTGCGGGGAGCGGATGTTGCAGGGATCCTTGAAGGTGATCCAGGGATGGCCGGTCTCGAAGATCATCCCGAGCATCTTCTTCCAGAGTTCGATCGCCGGGATTTCCTTGCCGAAGATCTCACCCTTCTTGGCACGGGCCTCGTAGGCGACGTAGCGCTTCTCGAAGTCGGCACCGAAGGTTTCGTGCAGGTCAGGGGCCTCGTTGGAAAGGAACAGGGTCCAGCCCTGACGGTTCTTGAGGCGCTTCATGAACAGGTCGGGAATCCAGTTCGCCGTGTTCATGTCGTGGGTGCGGCGGCGGTCGTCGCCGGTGTTCTTACGCAACTCGAGGAAGTCCTCGATGTCGTTGTGCCAGGTCTCGAGGTAGGCGCAGCCGGAACCGCGGCGCTTACCGCCCTGGTTGACCGCGACGAGCTGGTCGTTATGGAGCTTGAGGAATGGGATGATGCCCTGCGACTCGCCGTTGGTGCCCTTGATGTAAGAGCCCGTGCCGCGCACGGAAGTCCAGGAGCCGCCGAGACCACCAGCCCACTTGGAGAGGAAGGCGTTCTCCGCGATGCCGCGGATCATGATGGACTCGATGGTGTCGTTGACCTGGTACAGGTAGCAGGAGGAAAGCTGGCTGTGGAGCGTGCCGGCGTTGAAGAGCGTCGGCGTCGAGCTGCAGAAGCGGCGCGACTTGTAGAGCGCGTGCAGGCGGACGACCCACTCCTCGCGGTTCTGCGGCTCCTTCAGGAAAAGCCCCATCGCGACGCGCATCCAGAAGAACTGGGGCGTCTCCAGGCGGCGGGCGGGCTTCACCGTCTTGTCGATGATCAGGTAGCGGTCGTACATCGTCTGCACGCCAAGGAGTTCAAACTCCATATCGGCCATCGGATCTAAGGCCTCGGCGAGCTTCGCGAGGTTGTAGTTGCGGAGTTCCGGGGAGAGGCGGCCGATCGCGATGCCGCGTTCGACGTAGGCGGCGAACTTCGCGCGGTGGAATTCGCGGAGCTGCGCGACGCCGTCGCGGACGATGCTCCAGCCGAGGACTTCCTCGTAGATATAGGAGAGGCAGATGCGGGCGGCGAACTTCGCGAAGTCGGCGTCGACTTCGACGAGGCTCTTCGCATTGAGTTCGATCGTCTTGCGCAGGTCGGCTTCCGAGATTTCGTTGAAGATACCGCGGCGTAGTTCGGATTCGATCTGCTCGCTCGTGCGGACGAGCTCGAGGCCGGCGGAAGCGAAGGCGATGCGCTTGCGCAGCTCGTCGCCGTTCCAGAAGTAGGTCGTGCCGTCGGTGCTCTTGATGAGGATCATCGACTCCTGACGGTCATCGACGACGGGAGGCAGGGAGGCTTCCTCCTCGCGCTTACGGGTGCGGAAGGCACGGTAGAGAATATAGCTCTGGGCGACCTTGAAGTGGCCCTGGCGCATCAGTTCCTCTTGGACGAGGTCCTGGACTTCCTCGATGCCGATGATGTTCTGTCCGAGATCGGCCACGCGACGGGTCACGCCGGCGGCGACGCGCACGGAAGGGGCCGGATCCTGCTCAAGCGAGAGAAAGGCCATGCGCACCGCGACGGTGATTTTATTGGGGAGCCATGGCACGATCTGGCCGTTGCGGCGCATCAGGCGGGTCGTGACCGCGACCAGATCCACGGGGTCGGCACCGGAAGTGGTCCGCGAGAAGAGGAGGCTCTTCGCGACGTCGTGGCGGTTGTAGCGGACGAGCGCGTCCTCGATGGCCTGGAGTACGAGGGATTCACCGACTTTGACGCCAGAGGTGTGGGATAGTTGGCGTGCCACTTCGCTGGCGACGGCGGCCACGAACTGACGGTTGGATTCGGTGTAGATATCCTGCTCCTGACGAGCGACCAGCAGGTCAGTCAGCGCGGCGCCGACGATATCGGCGATCTGGGCCGCATCCATGCCCGTCGGGGCGGCCTCGGCGGCACCGACGGCGAGGGCTGGCAGCGATTCGCGCCAGTTAAAGCGAGGCTTGGCACTGGCGGGAGCGCGGACGGCGTTTTTGAGGGCGATGTCTTCGCGGAAGAAAGGGAGTTCGGATTTCATGGAGACGATTTAAGGAGAGGGGTGAAGGGAAAGGGGGGGGGGACGGAGAGTGGACGCGTCGGCGGTGGCCGGCGCGTGTTTTTGTGGTTTAGAAAGTCAGGTTGGGTAAGAACAGAAAGTGTGCCAAACTAGGTCGCTGAGGGGGTGACGACCAAGCCTGCTGAGAAAAGATCAGAGCTCGTCGTCGTTGACCGTACCGAGCGCGCCTTGCTTCTGGTATTCGGTCACACGGCCCTCGAAGAAGTTCTGTTCCTTCTTGAGGTCCATCATTTCCGAGAGCCAGGGGAAAGGGTTGGTCGTCTCGGCCATCAAAGGGTCGAGCCCGCAGTTACGCAGGCGGCGGTCCGCGATGAAGTCGATGTACTGCTCGAACTCCTTTGAGGAGAGCCCGAGGCCGTTGACCGGCAGGCAGTCACGGATGAATTCCTTCTCGAGCGACACGGCGGTGGCCATGAGCTGACGAAGCTCTTCCTTGAACGCCGGCGTCCAGACATCGGGGTTCTCCTTCACGAGCTCGGCGAGCAGGTTGCGGAAGAGATCGATGTGATTGGATTCATCGCGCAGGGTGTAGCGGAACATCTGGCCGATGCCGGGGAACTTGTTCTGGCGGGCCAGCGACAGCACCATGCCGAAGAGGCCGTAGAACTGGGTGCCTTCCATGCACTGACCAAAGAGGAAGATGTTGTGGGCGAGCGCCTGCTTGTCCTCGAGCTTCGTGAGGTCGAGCTTGCGGCGCAGCGCGCGCGAATTGTTGACGACGAAAGCGGCTTTGTTCGCGATTGTCGGGATGTCTTCGAACATCGCCTCGCACTCGTGCGGATTGATGCCGAGCGAGGAGATCATGTAGACGAGCGAGTCGGCGTGGATGTTCTCCTCGTGCGCGTGGCGACCCAGGACAAGCTTGAGCTCGGGCGCGGTGACAACCTCACGGACGACGTGGATGATGTTGTCGCCGACGATGCCTTCGGCGGCGGAGAAATAGCCAATCGCCATCTTGACGATCCAGCGGTCGATTTCGCTGATTTGACCGGTCTGATCGCGCCACTGCTCGCAGTCCTTCTGCATCGGGATATCTTCGGGCTCCCAATGGTTATTCTTCATCGTCTTGTAGAGATCGTACGCCCACTGATATTTCAGCGGGAGGATGTTGAAGAACATGGTCTCGCGGCCGTTGATGACGCGCTTATTGGCGAAGGCTTCCTCGGCTTTGGTCTTATCGAGGATGAAGGATTTCTGGCCGACTTTGATGGTAATGGTTTCCATGGACTGGAGAGGGGGAAAGGGGTTGCTTTAGAGGCCGACGTGGGCCGCTAGGTAAGTGGTATGCATGGGTGATAATACTAGATGTAGGGCCTGCAAATTTATTCCAACACTACATGTAGTGTTTTTACGCAAGCCTCTGACATTCTGTCACTTCTGAAAAAAACTTTATTCACAATGGGTATTTTTAACGGTTTTTTGATAGTTGAGAGGCTTTAGGTAGAAGACCCCAATAAAATCGAGGCTTCGCCCTATGGGCAAACGTCACTTGTTGGTGTTGCTCACGCTGTTCACCCTCCCCGATTCGGCCGGGGATTGCGGCCGACCCCGTCTAGCCTCAGCGTGGGCAAATGACCATTGGCTCCAGCCCCGAGTCCCCGCCTAGGAAAATCTCCCCTGCCCTGCTCGACGCGAGCTGGGAGCCCAGCGCACTCGCCGAACAAGGCTGGCGCGGAGGATTCAAGGCTTTCTGGCGCGTGATCGCAACCACCTGGCACGGCATCCGGGACAACCGGCTCCCGCAACAATCTGCGGCGCTGACTTATTACACGCTCATGTCACTGGGCCCGCTGCTCGCGCTGGCGCTCACGGTCTCTGGTTACATCCTCTCACACTCCGACAGCCAGCGCGACAATCCGGCGAAGCAGGCCATCGTCGCCGCCGTCGAATATGTCGCGCCACAAGTCGTCGCCCAATCATCGGCACCGGGCCATCAGGCCACCCTGCGGGAAATTAACAAAGACCTCGACCG
>CAIOAN010000007.1:0-292500 GCA_903855995.1 uncultured Opitutia bacterium | reverse complement strand
GCCAAAGACCTGGCCTTCCTACCGCTACGCGACGACGCCCCCGCCGGATCGCCCATCCGTTGCTTCAGTAACCCTGCCAATACCTATGGTTGCATCTCCGAAGGCATCATCACCCGCTATTTCCACATGAACGAGCTCGAGCGAAACGGAGCAATCTTCATGCAAATAACGGCGGATTACGCCCGCGGCTCCAGCGGCGGTCCGATTATCGATGAGTATGGCAATGCCGTCGGGATGGTCGCCTCCACCTCGCCCATCTTCACGAGCATACCCATACATAGCGCTGCCACCAAAGACGCCAAACCCGTGGCGCCCAGCCAGCAGATGGTCCGGCACAACTGCGCGACCGCCCGGGCAATCCTCGAGCTGACCCACCAGAAATAAGACCAGCTGGCTCAGGCGTGCCCAGGCGTGCGCGGAAACGCAATGACGTCGCGGATATTACCTTCTCCGGTGACGAACATCAGGAGTCGCTCGAAGCCCAACCCGAAGCCCGCATGGGGCACGGAGCCGAAACGCCGTGTGTCGACATACCATCCGTAGGATTCCAAGTCGAGGCCGTTGGACTGCATTGCCACGACAAGCCGGTCGAGGCGTTCCTCTCGCTGGCTGCCACCGACGATTTCACCGACACCCGGCACCAATAAATCCATGGCGGCGACGGTCTTGCCGTCATCATTCTGACGCATGTAGAAAGGCTTCGCACTTTTCGGATAGTTATAAACGGTCACTGGACATTTGAAATGCTCCTCCGTGAGGTAGCGCTCGTGCTCCGATTGCAGATTCTCGCCCCAAGCTACTGGATACTCGAAGGTGCGACCGGAACGGAGCAGGAGCTCCACCGCCTCGGTATAAGTGATGCGAGCGAACGGCCTTTCTGCGACGAAACGCAGTCGCTCCAAGAGGCCTTTATCGACGAAAGCATTGAAGAACTCGAGTTCGTCGGCGCACTGCTCTAAGGCCGTTTTTACAAGGTGTTTCACGAGTTCCTCGGCGCAACGCATGTCACCCTCGAGGTCACAGAACGCCATCTCGGGCTCGATCATCCAGAATTCGCTGGCATGCCGACTGGTGTGGGAATTCTCCGCGCGGAACGTCGGGCCGAACGTATAGATATCACCCAGGGCGCACGCCAAGGTCTCGCCTTCGAGTTGGCCTGATACCGTCAGATAAGACTGTTTCGCGAAGAAATCAGCCGCCCAATCGACCCTCCCTTCCGGCGTTCTCGGCGGCGCAAGCGGATCGAGGGTCGTGACCCGGAATAACTCGCCCGCCCCTTCACAATCGCTCGCGGTCACAATCGGCGTATGCACATAGGCAAAGCCGCGTTGCTGGAAGAAAGCATGGACAGCCATGGCCATGCGACTGCGGACGCGCATCATGGATCCAAGGCGATTGGTGCGGGCGCGAAGGTGAGGAATACTCCGGAGAAACTCGACCGTGTGGCCTTTTTTCTGAAGCGGAAACGTCTCATCCGCCCGTCCGATCAGGCGGAAGGCCGAAGCCTTGAGCTCCCATTTCTGCCCCTTAGCCGGCGAAGGCACCAACTCGCCGTCGACGCTGACCGATGATCCGGTCAGTGCATCCTTGAGGAGTTCGGCCCCCGGCGCCGTCACATCCACGACGACCTGGAGGTTCTTGAAACACGAACCATCGTTAATCTCCACGAAGGAGAAATCTTTGGCGTCCCGACGTGTCCGCACCCAGCCGGAAACCGTGACGCCCTGGAGGGGTTGCTCGGCGGCGAGCGCCTGCTTGACCTTGATTCGCATGCGCCAATTTGCACCAGCCGGCCCCATGAAACAAGCGAGAGATGCCCGCTTAGGCCTGATGACCCCGTTTTTACGAGTCGGGCTGGACAATTGGGGCACCTTTCTCACGCTCGAAACACTTCACACATGAACGCACTCGAACAGCTTCGCCAACACACCAAAGTCGTCGCCGACACCGGTGACTTCGCCGCCATGAAGGCTTTCAAGCCTCTGGATGCCACGACCAACCCGAGCCTCATCCTCAAGGCCGTCCAAATGCCCGAATACCAGGCCCTTCTTCAAAAGGCCGCCCAGGACAACAAGAGCAAGGGCGTCCAGGCCGCCGTCGACGCGCTCCTCATCTCCTTCGGCACCGAGATTCTCAAGATCGTCCCGGGCCGCGTCTCCACCGAAGTCGACGCCCGCCTGTCCTTCGACAAGGTCGCCACCGTCGCAAAGGCGCGCGAACTGATCGCCCTCTATAAGGCCGCCGGCATCCCCAAGGAACGCATCCTCGTGAAGATGGCCTCCACCTGGGAAGGCATCCAAGCCGCCGCTGAACTCGAAAAAGAAGGTATCCGCTGCAACCTCACCCTGCTCTTCTCGTTCGCCCAGGCCGTCGCCTGCGCCGACGCCAAGGTCCAGTTGATCTCGCCCTTCGTCGGCCGCATCTACGACTGGCATAAGAAGGCCCAAGGCGCCAACTGGAACGAAACCGCCTCCTCCGGCGCCAATGATCCGGGGGTGCAGTCCGTCCGCCGCATCTTCGCCTACTACAAGCGTAACGGTATCAAAACCGAAGTCATGGGGGCCTCGTTCCGTAATTGCGGCCAAATCAAGGCACTCTGCGGGTGTGATCTCCTGACGATTGCTCCGAACCTCCTCGATGAGCTCTCTAAAGACTCCGCCGCAGTGCCTAAAGCGCTCGACGAAGCCGCCGCCAAGTCCGAAGGCGAAGCCGCCAAGACTTGGGGCGAGAAGGAATTCCGCTGGCACCACAACGAAGACGCGATGGCTACCGAGAAGACCGCCGAAGGCATCCGCGCCTTCGCCGTCGACGGCAAGAAGCTCGATGACCTGGTCGCCAAGGCCATCGGCTAAGCATTCCGTCAGTCTCTCAAGTAAGGCCGGGCCCCAAGCCCGGCCTTACTTATTTCGGCGCACCCAGGACAGCACGAGTAGGACGGAGCCCGCGAAGACGAACAACCAGCCCAAGGGCATCAGGCCAAAAGGTTCATGCAGGAAGCCTTGGTCGTCGAGGCGACTACCGATTCGCTGGAAGAGCTCATAGCAGCCCTTGGCGGCAAGGAGACAGGTAATCGCAGCGACCAGATACCGGAGATTCATGAATTATTTCCGGCGCTGACGGACGGCCTCGAAGAGGCAAATCGCCGCCGCATTGGAAACATTGAGCGAATCCGACAAGCCAGCCTGAGGAATCGAGATTTTCTCGTCCGCCCCTTTGAGCCAGAATTCAGTCAAGCCATCCTTCTCTGAACCCAGCAGCAACGCCACCGGACCGCGACAATCGACATCCCAATAGGCCTTGGTCGCCGCGGGCGAGGTCGCCAGTGAGCGGACACCCTTGGCCTTCATCCAAGCGGCAGCCTCATGCGAGGTGCACACAGCCACGGGCATGGAGAAGAGGGCACCTTGCGAAGAGCGGACGACGTTGGGATTGAAGACGTCGGTGATGGGGTCGCAGACGATGAGGGCATCGCAACCAGCGGAATCCGCCGTGCGGAGCAAAGCACCGAGATTGCCAGGCTTCTCGACCGATTCGGCGACGAGCAGGAGCGGATTAGCCGAAGGTTTGAGCTGATCGAGCGAGCAGTTCCAGGTCTTGGCGACGCCCAGTAGGCCGTCCGGGCCCTCGCGGCCGCTGACCTTCTCGAAGGCGGATTCACCGAGCTCGCAGCAGTCGACGCCGGCGACCCGGGCATTGGTCACGAGCTCAGCGGCCTCGGAGCCACGGAACATCGACGGGCAGAAATAGATCTCGAGCACCTCGACCTTGCGCTCGATGGCCCGGGAGAGTTCCCGGAGACCCTCGGCGATGAACAGGCCGCGGGCTTCGCGCTCGGCACGATCTCTCAGGCGGGCTAATGCCTGCACGCGGGGGTTCTGTCGGCTCTGGATGACCTCGTCGGACACGGGCGAAGTGAGTACCAAGGGACGCCGAAGGGCAAGGATAGGCCTTCGGCTGGGATAAGTCTCGACCTCTACGCCGGGAGACGGACTTTATCGCCATGTCCGAATTCGAGCCGCCTCAGTCCCGCAAACCCGACTCGTCCAAGTTCCGGCCGGGCAAGTTCACCTACCATCAGGAAATCGAGGTCGAGATCGCCAGCCTGACGAACCTCGGCGAAGGCGTGGCCCGCGTCGACGGCTGGGTCGTCTTCATCGCCGGCGCCCTCGCGGGCGAAAAGGTCGTGGCCCGCATCTGGCACAACGCCGCCAACTTCTCGCGCGGCGACCTCGTCCGCGTCGTCGTCCCCTCGCCCCATCGCGTCCTGCCCCGCTGCGACCTCTTCGGCGAATGCGGCGGGTGCCAGTATCAGAACCTCGCCTACCCGCAGCAGCTCGAGTGGAAGCAGAAGCAGGTCGCGGAAGCCTTCGAGCGCCTCGGCGGCATCAAGACTAAGGTCGACGCGTGCCATCCTTCGCCGAAGCAGTACGGCTACCGCTCCAAGATCACGCCGCACTTCATGACCCCGCGCCGTGCGGACTTCCCGATTGGCTTCCTCGCTGCCGGCACTTCCCGCCGCGTCGTCGACGTACCGAAGTGCCCGATCGCGACGGATGCGATCAACGCTGCCCTCGCCCGCTCCCGTAAGGACATCAAGTCCAACCCGGGGCGCTTCGAACGTGGCGCTACCCTACTCTTCCGCGATTGCGAGGAAGGCGTCGTCACCGACTCCCGCCAGGTCGTCACCGAGAAGGTCGGTGCAGTGCAGCTCAAGTTCCTTGCCGGCGAGTTCTTCCAGAATAATCCCTCCGTGCTCGAACAGTTCGTGGGCCACGCCGTCAAGCTAGCCCACGAGTCCGGCGCGAAGCATCTCGTCGACACCTACTGCGGTTCGGGCCTCTTCGCCCTGTCCGGAGCCCGGCTCTTCGAATCCGTCAACGGTATCGAAGTCAGCGCGGAGGCCGCCCGCAAGGCCGCCGAGAACGCCACGCTTAACCACTTTCTCAACTGCCGCTTCATCGCAGGCTCGGCGGAATCAATCTTTAAGAAGCTCCCCGTCGACGGACACGAGTCCGCTGTGATCGTCGACCCGCCCCGCAAGGGCTGCGACGAAGCCTTCCTCGAGCAACTGCACGCCTTCGCCCCGCGTCGAATCGTCTATGTGAGCTGCGCGCCCGACACCCAGGCCCGCGACTTGAAGTATCTCTGCGCCAAGGGCTGGAAAGTCATCTCGGTCCGTCCGTTCGACCTCTTCCCCCAAACCAGGCACGTCGAGTGCATCGCGGCGCTGGAACGGGCCTAAACGGGCTGCCAGGGCACAAAAAAGGGGCGCCATAAGGCGCCCCTTCTGTTTGGCGAGTCCGTCCGATTAGGCCTGGGGCTTGGCGGCGTTCTCTTCTTCTTCGTCCGAACGCTCGACCTTCGAGATGCCGAGCAGCGACTCGCCATCCTTCAGGCGCATGACGCGGACCCCCTTGGTGTTGCGACCTGCCGTACAACGGATGTCGGACACCTTGGTGCGAATAGACTGACCACCCTTGGTAAGAAGCATGACTTCGTCTTCTTCCTGGACGCTGAGTGCACCGGCGACGCCGACTTCGGTGCTGATTGCGATGACCCCCTTACCGCCGCGAGACTGCTTACGATACACCGGCTCCTTGGTCTCGGGATCATCGAAGGGCGTACGCTTGCCGATACCGTCGATGCCGACGACCAACAGCGTGCAGCTCGGGTCGACGATCTCCATCGCCTTGACCAAGTCTCCGGCCTCCAGACGCATGCCGGCGACGCCCGTGGTATCACGGCCCATCGAACGAACATCCGATTCGTGGAAGCGGATGGACATACCGGCCTGAGAAATCATCACGACCTCATTGTCGCCGTTCGTAAGTTTGGTGGAGATTAGGCGGTCGCCGTGTTCGATGTTGATACCGATGATGCCGCCCTTGCGGTAGTTGGCGTACTTCGAAATCTCGGTCTTCTTGATCGTGCCGTTGGCGGTGCACATCATCAGGAACTTGCCTTCCTCGAAATTCGAGACGCAGACCATCGCGGCCAGCTTCTCGTCATCCTTCAATTCCAACAGACGGGCAATGGACTTACCGCGTGAGGCGCGATTGGCCTCCTCGATCTCATAGACCTTCTCCACGTAGACACGACCGTTGTTCATGAAGAACAGGATATGGTCATGGGTGTTGGCCGTGAAGAGATGCTCAATGAAGTCGCTGTCGTCGTCGGATGCGGCCTTGGAGAGCTCCGCCCCCTTGGTGCCCTTGCCGCCGCGCTTCTGGAGGCGATACTGGGCGACCGGCGTGCGCTTGATGAAACCGGCGTGCGAGACCGTGACCACGCAGCCTTCGTTGGCGACGATGTCTTCCATCGAAAGGTCGCCCTCCTGGGCGGAGACCTTCGTCTTGCGCGGGCCGATGTGCTTCTTGGCGGCATCGCGCAACTCCTGTTTGATGAGCGTGAGCAGTTTCAACTCACTCGAGAGAATGCTGCGGAGCTCTTCGACGATCGCCATCAGTTCGCGGTATTCGGCGTCGATCTTATCGCGCTCCAGTCCGGTTAGCTGGTAGAGACGCAAGTCGAGGATGGCCACGGCCTGACGTTCGCTGAGGCCGTATTTGGCCATGAGCTTGACGCGGGCTTCGTCTCGATTGGTAGCGGCTCGGATGATCTTCACAAAGTCGTCCAAATTGCGCAGGGCGATCTTGAAGCCTTCGAGGATATGGGCGCGGTCTTCGGCCTTGCGAAGGCGGAAACGAGTGCGGCGCGTGACCACGTCTCGGCGGTGCTCAACGAAACACTCCAGCAGCTCGCGGATATTCATCTGCTTCGGGCGACGCTTGTCGAGGGCCAGCAGGATGACGCCGAAGGAGTTCTCGAAGCTCGTGTGCTTGTAGAGCTTGTTGATGACGACCTTTGGGTTCTCGTTGCGTTTTAACTCGATGACCACGCGGGTGTTCTCGTCGGACTCATCGCGGAGGTCGGAAACCTCATCCAGCACCTTGTCCGTGCACAACTGGGCGATGTGCTTCACAAGGGAGGAGCGGTTGACGTTATAAGGGAGCTCGGTGAGGACGATCTGCTCCTTGCCGTTCTTCATCTCCTCGGTGTGAGCGACGCCTCGCACACGGATGATGCCACGACCGGTGCGGAGGTACTGCTTGATGCCTTCCTTGCCGTTGATGACGCCGCCGGTCGGGAAGTCCGGACCGATGATGATCTTCTCGAGGTCTTCGACGGTGGCACTGGGCTTGTCGATGATCAGGCAGGTGGCCTCGACGAGCTCATTGAGGTTATGCGGGGGGATATTCGTCGTCATGCCGACGGCAATGCCGGTCGAACCATTCATCAGCAGGTGGGGCAAGGCGCAGGGCAGCACGGTCGGCTCGGTCGTCGACTCCTTGTAGTTCGGGATAAAATCAACCGTGTCCTCGTCGATGTCGGCGAGAAGCTCGGCGGAAACCTCCGAGAGACGACACTCGGTGTAACGGTAGGCCGCGGGCGGATCGCCGTCGACGGAACCGAAGTTGCCCTGGGGTTCGATCAGTTGGTAACGCATCACCCAGTTCTGGGCCAGACGAACCAGCGTGTCGTAGACGGAGCTGTCACCGTGCGGGTGATAGTTCTTCAGCACTTCGCCGACGACGCCGGCACACTTGTCGAACGGGCGATTGTGGACGAGCCCTTCGCGCATCATCGCATAGAGGATGCGTCGCTGGACGGGCTTCAGGCCGTCGCGCGCATCCGGGAGGGCGCGAGAGACGATGACTGACATCGAGTAATCGATGTAAGCGGTCTGCATGATGTCCGTGATATTGGCGGACGTGAGTTTTTCTTTGTCAGAATACATTTTCGAAAAAATCTAGGGTGGGTGAGGAGGATAGCTTAGACGTCGAGGTTCGAGGTGTTGAGCGCATTATCCTCGATGAAAGCCCGACGTGACGGGACATCCTCGCCCATCAGCATCGCGAACACACGGTTGGCTTCGGCGGCATCCGCGATGTCGACCTTGAGGAAACGGCGCTTGGCCGGATCCATGGTGGTCTCGAAGAGCTGCTTGGGATTCATTTCACCCAGACCCTTGTATCGTTGGATGGTGAGTCCCTTGCGGCCGAACTGACGGATCTGGCCGATGAGCTCGAGGATCGAACCCAGCGGGATCGGGTCGGCTTTTTTGACAATCTTCTTCGCGGCCTTCTCTTCGCCTTTGACGACTTCCTCGCCTTCGACGACGGGAGCCTCTTCGGCGGTAGAGCCATCAATAAGGTTATAACGGGGTTCTTCGCCCGCCTTGAACTGCTTCACATCCATCCCCTGGGTCTCGAGTTCCTTCAGCACCTTGGTGATGGCGTCATTTTCAAAGATCTCGATCACATTGACGCGCTCCTGGACGACCGTGCCATCCTTGAGTTTCTTCTCGCGATCGATCTTGTCGGCGAGGAAATCCTCAACGCCGGCCTTCCGCAGGTAGACCTGTTTGGCGTCGGTGTCGGCGAGGAATTCGTAAGTTTCCTCATTGCCGGTGCGCGTGCGCACGATGAAGCGCGGGAGGGCGTGGCTCTTATGGTCCTGCTGATCGAGGTATTCACCTAGCTGACAACCCGTTCGTCCGATGCTGGAGCCAAGGGTTTCAAGGCGGGCAAGGGATTCGACGATCTTATCCAACTTCTGTCCGGGGAAGATGTGCTTGTCACGCAGGCGGAGGAGATTCACGTCCTCGGAGCCGAGTTCGAGAAGGATACGATTAAGCTCCGGATCATTGTCGACGTACTGCTCGCGCTTTTTGCGCTTGATACGGTAAAGGGGCGGCTGAGCGATATAGACATAACCCGCCTCGATCAGTCCGGGCATCTGGCGATACAGGAACGTCAGCAGGAGCGTACGGATGTGCGAGCCGTCGACGTCGGCGTCCGTCATGATTACCAATTTGTGGTAGCGACACTTCGTGACATCGAAGGCGCCATCGCCCTCGTGCTTGCCGATACCTGTGCCGCAGGCGGTGATAATCGTGCGGATTTCTTCGTTGGAGAGAATCTTGTCAATGCGAGCCTTCTCGACGTTGAGAATCTTGCCTTTAATCGGAAGGATCGCCTGGTAGCGACGGTCACGACCCTGTTTGGCGGAGCCACCGGCTGAGTCCCCTTCGACGATGTAGAGTTCGCAGACGGAGGGGTCGCTCTCGGAGCAGTCGGCCAGCTTACCCGGGAGGCCGCCGGAGGACATGGCGGACTTACGGACCGTCTCGCGCGCCTTGCGGGCAGCCTCGCGGGCGCGGGCCGCGTTGAGGCACTTGTCGACGATACGGCGGGCGGTTTTCGGATCGCGTTCGAGGTAATATTTTAGCTGCTCGCCGACGACCGAGGTCACGATGCCCTCGACTTCGGGATTGGTCAGGCGCGTCTTATTCTGGGACTGAAACTTAGGGTCCGGATGCTTGACGGAAATGACGGCCACCAGGCCTTCACGCATGTCATCGCCGTTGAGCTTCGAATCCTTGTCCTTGATGAGATTATTGGACTTGGCGTAATGATTGATCACACGGGTGAGCGCGGAGCGGAAGCCGGAAAGGTGCGTGCCGCCTTCGGGCTGGTTGATGAGATTGGCGTAGCTGAACACCATCTCGTCGTAGCGGTCGTTATACTGAAGGGCCACGTCGAGCGTCATGCGGCGCTGGCCGGGCTTGGGCTTTTCGCCGTCGGCCATCACCCGAGGGTTGGCCAGATCGGTGAAGTCGACTTCGGCCGAGATAAGGATAGGCTTCTCGAAGAGCCGCTCTTCGTTGGCGTTGAGGAAGGAGACATATTCGGCGATGCCGTCCTTGAACTCGAACTTGTCCGCACGATTAGAGCGCTGATCCTTCATCTCAACCGTGATACCGGGCACTAGGAACGCCAACTCGCGCATACGGCGCACGAGCGTGTCATATTTGAATTCCTGCGTGGCGACAAAGATTTCCGGATCCGGATGGAAGGTGATCTTCGTGCCGGTGCGCTTCGTCTTGCCGATGACCTTGATCGACTGCGTGACTTCGCCGCGGCTGAACTTCATCTGGTGGACCTCGCCTTCGCGGCTGACTTCCGCGATGAAGCTATCGGAGAGGGCGTTGACGCACTTCGCGCCGACGCCATTGAGGCCGCCGGAAACCTGGTAGGCGCCTTTGTCGAACTTGCCGCCGGCGTGCAGATTGGTGAGCACGAGCTCAAGCGTCGGCACTTTCTCCTCAGGATGCATCGCGACGGGAATGCCGCGGCCGTCATCTTCGACGGAAAGCGAGCCGTCGGCATGAATCTCAACCTTGATGCTCTTGCAATATCCGGCGAGCGCTTCGTCGATCGAGTTATCGACGATTTCATACACGCAGTGGTGGAGGCCTGTCTCGTTTGTATCACCGATATACATACCTGGGCGCTCGCGCACGGCCTTAAGCCCCTTGAGGCGCTTGATGTCCGCAGCGCCGTAGCTTTCATTGCCGGCGTGCTTGCCGCGATTAGGTGATTTGTCAGAATTTTCGCTCATGTTTAGGTTGTTAAATAAATGATATTTCCCCCTCCTTTGGAGGGGTGTTTTTATGCTGTTTTACACAGGGGTATCTGCAACAGGAAACACCCTCATAGTGAATGTTTTTGGCCGCCCAGAAATGGCTACCAATCAAGCCCTTACAAAAACTTATAGGGGGTGTTAGAAACCGTTGTTCACACGTTATCCACAGACCTTTTCCGACCCGTCGGGAGGGGGTCCCGAATGGAGGTCAGGCGGGGCCGAAAAAGGCGGCGATCCGACCCAGAGCAGCCTCGCCCGCATCCTCGAGGACGTAGTGACCGGCATCCGCGAATGAGAGCTGCTCGGCGGCCGGGAAACGGCGGACAAAGCCATCCAAGAAGGACTGGTCGAAGCAGAAGTCGCGCATTCCCCAGCAAAGGAGCATGGGCTTACCCTTTAACCCCTCCAAAGAGGCCTCCACGGCCGCTAGGACGGGTCGGGTGGGGTGCTCGAGCTCCATCGGGATATCGGCCACGAAGTCGGCTACCGCCCGTCGCACCGAAGCGGAACCGTAGGGAACGAGGAACCCGGCTTTGGCGGCCGGGCTGAGGGGCTTCTCGACCGACATCCAGGTCGCGGGCCAGGCAAACCCATTCAAACCTTGGACAATGAAGCGCCCGACCAGCGGAGCGCGGCAAAGCGCGATGCGGGCCGGAATGCGGGCCGACAAGAAAGCCCCGGTGTTTGTGACAAGAATCCGCCCCACCCTCTCTGGCCGACGTCCCGCGACGCCGAAGCCGATGGCGCCTCCCCAATCGTGGACACCCAGATCGAACTCCTTGAGCCCGAGGTGGGCGATGAGCGCTTCGACATCGGCGATGCGGTCCGCGAGTCGCAAGAAACGGTCAGGGCGGGCGGAGAGCCCCATGCCGACATGGTCAGGTGCGATGACGCGTCGACCTTGCGCGGCGAGTTTCAGGATTAAATCGCGCCAAAGAAAAGACCACGAAGGATTGCCGTGCAGCAGCAAGACCGGACGGCCGTCGCGCGGGCCATGGTCGACATAGCTCATTCGCCCGGAGAGAGCGGCGAAGTCCTGCGGCGCAAACGGATACAGCGCCTGCACGGCGGCAGAAAGATGAGGGACGGTCATTGGCATTCCACGGCAAGCATCATGCTGGCAAGGCCGCTGCCGATGCCCAGCAAGGCGACGCGCTCACCAGCCTTAATCCGGCCTTCGGCGAGGCCGAGCGCCAGCGTAGCTGGCACGGAGACCGAGCCTACGTTGCCGAGACGGTCAAAGCTCTGGTAATCCTTGGCGGGATCGAGGCCAAGCTTCTCGAAGAGCAATGAGGAGTGACGGCGGCCGACCTGATGGGTGACGACTCGCTGCGGCGTGGACTCGTCCCAGCCCGTGACGCCTTTGAAGCGACCCCAGCAGCGCTGGGCCAGCGCGACGCCCGCGGCGAGCAACGCTTCGGAGTCCGTACGCATGTCGAGTTCTGCGGACGACGTATCGCCTTCGCACAGTCCGTTAGCGGAAGAATCGGTTTCGGCGGCGCCACCCAGGAGACGGATCGAGCCAGGTCCGGCAAGGTCGTCGCGGCAGACCACCGCGGCGGCGCCACCGGCGCCGATCGTGAGGTTGGCGAAGTATGGCTTGATTGTCTCACGCGTGAGCGAAAGGTCTTCGTTCAGCATGCGGATCGTGCGTTCGACGAGCGGACGACCATCTTCACCCGAGCAGACCAACGCACGACGGATTTGCCCCGACTCCACCATGCCCGCAGCGAGCACGACGGCATTGAGGAAGCCTAGGCAGGCGTTGGAGACATCGAGGATCTGCGCCTGCGGACCGAGGCCGAGGAGGCCGTGCACATAAGCGGCGGTCGAAGGCTCAAGACGATCGCGGCAGACCGAGGAATGAATCAGTAAATCAATATCGGCGGGGCCGACTCCAGCGGCCTGCATCGCACGTCGGCCCGCCAACGCCGAAGCGGCGGAGGGGCGGATTGCCTGCGGCCAGAAGCGGCGCTCACGGATACCCGTCATCAGCTCGAGACGGCCCTCAGGCAGCTTCAGGCGTCCGTAAAGGGGCGCCAGACGGCGTTCGACCTCATCGGAGGTCCAGACCTCGGGAGGCAGTTCGGCGACGAGGCCGGACAGGACGGTGCGCTTGAAGATCACGATCCGGGAAGGCGGGAAGAAGCGGCCACGAGTTCTTCGTCGAAGAAATTCCAGCCCATGCCGGCATCGACCACGACCCCATGGCCATTGATGCCGCTCGAACGCGGCGAGAGCAGCCAGACCGCGGTATCCGCGACTTCCTGCGTCTTCAGCGCCTCCTTGCGGAATGTCATCTTCTCGGCGTGCAGGTAGTTGTGGAGATAGCCGGGGATGCCAGCACTCGCGCTCGTCTTGAGCGGGCCGGCGTTGACAGAGTTAAAGCGCACGCGCGAATCGGCCGAGAAGGATTTCGCGAGGAAGCGACTGGCGGATTCAAGCGCGGCCTTGATCGGTGACATGTAGCCGTAGTTCGAGGCTGTCACCTGTGAAGAAATCCCAATAGAAACGACCGAGGCATCTGACTTCAGATACGGCTTGAGCGCGCGGGAAAGCTCGACGAGCGAGAACGCAGAGATTGCGGTGGCCTGCAGGAAATCGGCGCGCACGGTCTCATGGAACGGCTGCATACCCTTCGAGAAATTGGCGAAGGCGACGCTATGCAGCACGCCATCCAGCGAGCCGTGTTCACGGCCGACATCCGCGGCGAGTTTCTGCGTCTGCGCCTCGTGTTCAAGGTCGCAGAGATAGACTGGCTTGCCGTCGAGCAGGCCCTTCAGTGAGTCGAGACGGGGCTGAGAGCGGACGGAGTAGACCACCTTGGCCCCTTCGGCCTCGAGGGTCTTGGCGACGTGCCAGGCGACGGATTTCTTGTTCGCGACGCCGAGGACGAGATAGGTCTTACCGGTAAGGCCGAGGAAGGACATGACGTCAGGCGGGTTGGTCGATGAGGGCGAGGGCGAAGCGGATGGTGAGGACGGCCTTGCCGTCGCGGCGCACCGTGCCCGTCATGAAATGGAACTGCTGGAGGGTCTCGACGTGCTTCACCTCGATCGAGACCGTGTCACCGGGCTTTACCATTCCCTTGAACTTAGCCTCTTCAATACGGCAGAGCACCGGGGTCTTGCCAGCGGGGGCGCCGCCTTCGGCCTGAAATTTCTTGGTGAGAAAAATCGCCCCGGCCTGAAACACGGACTCACAGAGCAACACCCCCGGAGTAATCGGATTGCCCGGGTAGTGACCGGAATAGAAAGGCTCATCGGCGCGAAACGTGCGGGTACAGGTGGTCCCATCGGCCCGGATCTCGTCGATCCGGTCCAAGAAGAGAAACGGGGGGCGATGAGGGATGGTGTCGAGAACGGCCTGCAACATGGGTCTATTTTTGCCCCCAAGAAGACGGACAAGCGACACGAAAACAGCGCGGGTCTCATTTGCTTTTTGTCGGGCGATGCCCACGCTACGGGACATGAAGACCCTCTTCGCCACCCTCCTCATGTCCCTCCTCCCCTTCTTTGGTAACGCAGCTGAAAAGCTCCCCGTCGGCGCGTCCATCCCCGACGTCACCTGCAACGACCAGGATGGCAAGCCCGTCTCCCTCGCCAAGGAAGGCGCCAAGGGTTACCTGCTCGTCTACTTCTATCCGAAGGCCAAGACCGGCGGCTGCACCAAGCAGGGATGCTCACTTCGCGACGGCTGGGCTGACCTCCAGAAGGCCGGCGTCAACGTCCTCGGCGTGAGCACCGATGACGAAAAATTGCAGAAAGAATTCAAGGAAGAGCAGAAGTTCCCCTTCCGCCTCCTCGCCGACAAGGAGAAGAAGGCTGTTACTGAGGCCTTCGGCGTGAAGAATCTTGTCGGCATGGCCAGCCGCAGCGCCTTCCTCTTCAAGGATGGCAAATGCGTCTATGCGGACCACAAGGGCCACACCAGCGACCAGGCCCAGCTAATCCTCGAATTCCTCAAGTCCGAGAAGAAGTAAGCCCACTGGATTATTCCAATAAAAAGGCCGCATCAATCGATGCGGCCTTTTTTGCGCTCTGACGACAATCTCAGTGGCCCTTGATTGGGAAGAGGTCTGTCACGCTGTTATTACCGTGAATGCGTCGGATGGCATCCGAGAGCAGCGGCGCGATGGAAAGGACGGTGATCGGCAGATCCTTCGGCCAGTCGGAGGGCACGGAGTTGGTCGTAATGACCTCATCAATGACGCCCTTCCGGATGCGCTCAAAGGCGATTTCCTGAATCATGCAGTGCGAGACGACGGCGCGGACCGAGCGGGCGCCGTTCTTCTTCAGAAGTTCGGCGGCGGCCGTCAGCGTGCCAGCGGTCTCCGTCATATCATCGACGAGAATGATGTCCCGACCTTCGACTTCACCGACCAGGCTGGTCGCCTGCACCGTCGTGGCGCTGGTACGGCGCTTGGCCACGAAGCCGTAAGGAAGGTTGAGCATATCGGCGACGGCCGAGGCATACTTGAGGCCGCCCACGTCGGGCGAGAAGACCGTGGCGTTCTTGAGCCAAGGTTTATTCTTGATGTGAGCGTAGAAGACCGGCGAAGCGTAGAGATGGTCGACGGGGATATCGAAGAAGCCCTGGATCTGCTGGGCGTGGAGATCGACCGTCAGCACGCGGTTCGCACCGGCGGCGGTGAGCAAGTTGGCGACGAGCTTCGCGGTGATCGGCACACGGGGCTTGTCCTTGCGGTCCTGGCGGGCGTAGCCAAAGAACGGGATGACTGCCGTGATACGGGCCGCTGAGGCGCGACGGAGCGCGTCGATCATGATGAGCAGCTCCATGATGCGGTCATTGGCCGGCGCGCAGGTGGGTTGGATGACGTAGACATCGCAGCCGCGGATATTCTCGTTGATCTGCACGAACGTCTCGCCGTCGGGGAAACGGTTCACGGTGGCGGTGCCGAGCGGGACGCCGAGATGTTCGCAGATTTCCTTGGCCAGCGCCGGGTTGGCGTTGCCGGTGAAAATCTTCATCTCAGGTAGGCTCATGTCGTTTAACGTTTAGCAGAGTCCAAGGAGGCGGCCAGCGAATCAACCTTTTTGAACAGCTCAGGCAGACGACGCGAAAGGACGACCAGTCGGCGTTCCAGACCGAAGGGCGCGGCCGGCGTGCCGTTCATGAAGCCATCGGCAGGTACATCCTCGAAAAGGCCCGTCTGGGCGCCCAGCTTCACGCGGTCGCCGAGGGTGAGATGTCCGGCCACGCCAGACTGTCCACCGAGGACGCAGTGGTCGCCGAGGGTTGTGCTACCGGCGATGCCGACTTGTGCGGTGATAAGGCACTGACGGCCGATGCGGACATTATGTGCGATCTGGACGAGATTATCGATTTTGGTGCCCCGGCCGACGACGGTCTTGCTGAAGCGAGCACGGTCGAGGGTCGAATTGGCGCCGACCTCGACGTCATCTTCCAAGACCACGTTGCCGATCTGCGGGATGCGCTGAATCTCGCCGTTGATCGGCTCATAGCCAAAGCCGTCGGAACCGATGACAGCTCCAGATTGGATGCGACAGCGGGCACCGATTTGGCAGTAGTCGCCGACGCTCACTCCGGGCTTAAGCCACGTGTCGGCCCCGATGCGGGCTTGGGCACCGATATAACAACGAGCTTCGATGACCGCGCCGGCGGAGACTTCAGCGTGATCGCCGATGACGCAAAGCGGCCCGACATGCGCGGAGGGCGCAACCTTGGCCGAGGAGGAAATAACAGCGGAGGTGTGGACGCCCGCAGCTGGTCGCGGCCAAAGCCGCGCTTCCAAGACCGAACAAAGCAAGGCCAACGCGTAAGATGGGTTTTCCACCCGGAGAAAAACCTGTCCGGATGAAGGCTGGCCCACATAAGCCATCGGCACCAGAACTGCCCCTGCTTTGGTGGCAGATACTTCGGAGGCATACTTAGGGTTACCTAAAAAAGAAAGGTCAGCAGAAGTGGCCTCAGCGAGCGAAGCGACCCCCGTGATCACACCGACATTCTGCCCTTCCACGGACTTCGCCCCGGTCATGGAGGTCAGTTCAGCGATGGAGAAGGAGTTTGTCATGACTGCAAATGAAGCGCCCCGGCGATAAGCAGGGGCGCGAAAGTCTTATTTGGCGGCCGGCTTATCGCCGGCAGGGGCAACCGCAGGGGCAGCGGCCGGGGCGGCCGCCGGCTGGCTGGCCTTATAAGCGTCGTTCAACTCCTTGATGACATCTTCGGTCACATCCAAAGAGGCGTCGACAAAGAAGACGGCGCCCTTTCCGACGATGAGTTGCAAGGATTTGGCCTTCGAAACTTTTTCCGACTGGGTGCGAATATCGGCGAAAATCTGCTTGTTGAGCTCGCCGGCACGCTGCTGGATGGCGCCCTGCGCATCATTAATGAAACCTTGGAGCTCGGCGCGGCGCTGCTGGAAGGTGTTGTTCTTGGCTTCAAATTCAGCGGCGACGGTCTTCTTGCCGTTTTCGCTGAGCATCGGGTCCTGGCCCCGCTTCTGGATGCCCTGCAGTTCATCGCGCAACTGCACGAGCGCCTTCTCGCGCTCGCCCACGGCAGCCTGGGCGGCTTCCTGGGATTTCTTGATTTCAGCCTGCAGATCGACAGCCTTGGCGTACTTCTTGAAAACTTCGGCCTCGTCGACGACGCCGACATTAGGAGCGGCCGCCGAAACAAAAGCAGAACTGGCAACAAACAGCAGGAAAGCGAGGGACTTCATAGGAAGGAAGAAAAGCAGGAGTTGAAGGGGTTTGGCAATCAAAAGACCGTCCCGAAGCTGAAGTTAAACTTCATACCCCCGGCATTCACTTTCTGGCCGGCAGTAGGCAGGTTGGCCGGGACGAGCGTGGACTTCAGCGGGAAGCCGAAATCAAGCCGCATGACGGCTCCGCCCAGCAGGATGCGCATGCCCACGCCCCAGTCCGAATTGGCTTCAGCGGTGCTGAAGTCGGTTTCAGAACGATTCACCAAGCCGAAGTCATAGAAGGCGGCGAAACGCAGATTATCCGCGGCCTTGATCGTATACTCCGTGCTGAAATAGCCGTAGGTGAGGCCGCCCATCGGCTGATTCCCGAACTGCGTATCGTAAGTCGAATAAGCCCCCACGTCGTTGTAATTGAATCCGCGCATGTCGTAGGCGCCACCGAGATAGAAGCGTTCGTAGAAGGGTAGATAGCCGCCGCTGCCCGTGAGCAGGCCTGTGCGGGCAATGACGGAAACCGTCTGCTCCGCCGTCGGCGACACCAGGAACCATCGCCCTGCGCGCAATTCGGATTTTAGGTATTTGATGTTCCCGCCGAGTCCGTTGCCGGCAAGTTCCTCGGTCAGCGAGACCCGCGATCCCTTGGTGGGGAAATTGTATTCGTCACGAGTGTCGTAAACCAACGAAGCCGAAACGGAGGAAATCACCTTGGGGTGCCCGTTCTCGGTGACGACGTCGGCCGGAGCAGAGGCCGTGACGTTGCCGACGCTCACGCGACGAAGATTATAGGCGATGCGGCCTTCGATATCGCGGAAGATGCGGCGGCGGGCGTAGAGACTGACACCCTCCGTCAACACGGAGTAATTGGCGGAGGCGTAACCGGCATAACGACGTTCAATCGAGTAGCCGACCGCCAGGTCGCGCTCCCAGAGCGCAGGCTCTTCGAACGAATGCTCAATCGAGCTCGACAAGCTGCCGACCGAGACGCGGACGCGGAACTTCTGTCCATCGCCACGGTAAAATCCCTCGGGATTGGAATAATCGAAGTTGGCTTCAGAATATTCAACGAATCCGACCAATCCTTCGACCGTGCTGTAGCCAGCGCCAAAACTCACCTGGCCCGTGGGGCCTTCCTTGACCGTGACGCGGAGGTCATCCTGGCCTGGGACCGACGTAGGTACCGGGGCGACCGTGACTTGTTCGAAGAACTGCGTGTTGCGGAGACGCGCCTCGGAGACCCGCGTGCGCGCCAAGTCGAAGACCTCGCCGGGCCCGAGCGCGAGCTCGCGGGCGATTACCGTCGAACGCGTCTTCGTGTTACCTTGAATCTCGACGGCGCGGACAGAAAAGCGCTGGCCTTCTTCGATGGTGAACTTCAAGCCGATGACCCCGGTCGCCAGATCCGGCTTCCGGCCGACCTGGACCTGGGAGTTGATATAGCCCATCTGCCCGTAGTATTCCTTGAGCTTATCGGACGCCGCCTCGACGGCATTGGTCGAGAACGCATCACCCGTCGCAATATGATCATACTCCGTGGGGTGTGCACCGCGCCGCAAGGAGGGTTCCGCCAGCACCTTCTGAAGGGCGGCCGTGGCGAAGACAGGATCAGTCCCGCCGAGGCGGTTTCCTTCCAAGGTGATGGGCCCAATCGCATAGCGGCGGCCTTCGGTGACTTTGAAAACGATATCCAGCCAGCCGGAGCCGGCGGAGAGATCTTTAACCAGGCAGGCCTTGTCGGGATCAACGTCCTCGACCTTGACGTCGAGGTAACCCTTGGAGCGGTAAAACTCACGGATGCGCTGGCAGTCCTTCCGATAATCCTCCGGGTCGAGACGTCCGCTGCTCGTGAGCCATGAGAACTTCCACCAGCGCCAGTTGTTGGCTTTCAGGTCGGCGCCGGCGATAACATCGGCTTCGGTGAGGGCGCCGGCGCCCTGAATGACGACATTATCCACCCTGAGCTCCGCACCTTCTTTAATGATGACGGCGATCTGCTTGCCTCCGGGGACATTCACCAGCTGGGAGGTGACAACCGTGAAAGGACGCTTCTTACGAAGTTCAGCCTGCAACTTGATCTCAGCGCGCCGCAAGGCAGCGGGATCGAGGGGCTCACCGATTTTGATATCCTCAAGCTTGGTTCCGCCAAACCAGCTCGTCGTATCTTTCTCGATGAGGCCGTCGCCGCCGATGTAATCGATACTCTTCACGATCGGTCGCGGTTCGACGGAGATCGTCACATCGACTTCGCCTGTCTTCAGATCATACGTGGGAACTACCGAGGCCTGCGCGAAACGGCCCGTGGCGAAAAGCGAGCGGACGGTGCTAGCGACAGCATCCTTTGAAAATGACTCGCCGGTGCGCAAAGCCACATAGCCGAGGACGAATTGCTCGGAGACGACGCCTCCGTCGGTCTTCACCTGAATCGAGCGTATCTTGGGCTCCTTGACCTCCGTGGCGGCTTGAGCAAGGGAGCCCAGCGGCGTCAAGGCGAGGGCGAAGCAGGCGGCGCGGAGCCAGCTGCGGCGAAGGGAGGGGTTATTCATTACGGTATTCTTTGGCCGGAGATTCGAAGCGTGTGAGACCCGGGTTAAAGAGCAAGTTGATGTCGGAGGTGGGTCCGTTACGATTCTTAGCCACAATCAGCTGACGGGCATAACAGCCGTCCTGACCGGCCTGTTCGGCCTCGGCTTCGGCGGCCTTACCCTGACTCATAGGCGGCTTGGAGATCAACATGACGATATCCGCATCCTGCTCAATGGAGCCGGACTCGCGTAAGTCGGACATGCGCGGCTGGCGGGCCTCGTCCTCCGATTTACGGTTCAGCTGGGCCAAGGCGATAATCGGGATTTTGAACTCCTTGGCCATGGCCTTGATGCTACGCGAGACCTCAGCGATCTGCTGCTCGCGCGGCAGACCGGAGTCCAAGCCGTTGATCAGCTGGATGTAATCGATGACGACCATATCAAGTGGCGTGCGGGCATGGACCCGTCGGCACTTGGCGCGGATTTCGAGGATATTCTGCCCGCCATTGTCATCTACGATCAAGGGGAGACCCTTATATTCCTTGGCCGCCTGGACGAGATCGAGCTGCATGCGTTCGTCCGGATGCGCCGTCCGCAACTTCTGCATGTTGACGCGAGCACGGGAACAGAGGAGTCGCAGCGCTAGTTCGCGCGCCGGCATTTCCAGGGAGAACAGCAGCACGTTAGCCGGCTTCTTATCCGAACTGGGCTTCGGGAAAAGGGCGGCTTCGATGAAGTTCAAGGCGATGGATGTTTTACCCATGCCAGGACGGGCGGCCACCACGATCATCTGACCGCTTTGGAAACCGAAAGTCATCGCATCCAGATCCGGGAAACCCGTCGGGATGCCCTGCACGGAATTGCGGTCTCGGATAATGCGCTGCACGAGCTCCATCGCCTCGTCGATTGGGCGGTCGATGGTGACGGCCGATTCTGAGATGCGGTCTTCGCTGATGCGGAAGAAGGACTGCTCGACGTCTTCAAGCAGGCGTTCGATGCCCTCTGCATGCGCGTGCGCCTTCTCGACTGTCGTAACCGCCGTGGAGATCAGCTGGCGGAGAAAGTGCTTCTCACGGATAATCGCCAGCCAGTGCGGCGCATGGGCGCTCGAGGAGATCAGCCCCGTGAGTTCATTGACGTAGGCGGCGCCGCCGGCGGACTCCAGTTTCCCCTCGCGGCGGAGCTGCTCGGTCAGGGTGATCTCATCGATGCCCGTACTCGCCTGCGAGAGTTTAACGGCGATTTCATAGATATCCTGGTGCTTCGGATCGAAGAAATAATCGTGTGTGACACGCTGCTCAAGACAGCGCTGCAGTGTGTCGCCGCCATCGACGATGATGCTCGCGATCAGGCCGCGCTCGGCGTCGAGGTTGTGGGGCGGAACCCGGTCGCCGTAATTTGGGGGACTGGGGCGGCGCGGACGGGCGTGGCGACCAGCGGAGGAGTCTGTCATGGAGGAGGTGGACTTTGCTCGGAGTGGTCGCGTCTGCATAGCCAGAATTAGACGCAAGTTACACGCAACCTGCTGTGAATAAAGACGCAAGCAATTGTCACAATTGACGCAGAAAAGCCCTCCAGACGGGCTTCTCGTGACAAGCAGGCGGCGGACGGACTGCTAATAAGTTAAAATAAAACCAAGGCCTCCAATAGGGTAGACGCTCGGGGCAGGACGACCTCAATGCCCTGCATGCTCATACACCTGCTCATGCTCGGAGCGGTGGCACCCGACCCGGGGGCCGCGCAGGTGACGCTTAAACTCATGAGCTTCGATGAGCCCCAGATGGAGGTCACGATGATGAACGCCGAGGGGCGGCCCGCACCTGTCACCCTGTTCTCCCATGCGCTGACCGAACCGCTCGACAGCCGATGCCATGAAAGGCGCCTGACCGTCTATCAAAAAGCTAAGACGGAAGACCCGAAGGAACCGCTAGTCCCACTGGCCTCCAGCCCCCTGCCCGCCTCGGGCGCTCGCTTCATCGCGATCATCTCCGGTTCAGGGAGCTCCACCCGCCTAAACCTCATTCCGGATAACGGCGGAGCCGCCGCCGCCGGCACCATCCGCTTCTTCAACCTCTGCCCCAAGCCCGTCGGACTCAGCATGCCCGGCACGCGGCGTGTCCTACCCTCAGGCCAGGAGCTCACCTTGCACCCCGAGGTCAAAGCCGAGCAGTACGGCCAGGCTCAGTTCTTCCTCCCGAACGAAGGCGGCGACTGGCAGGTAGCGGGCGGCCTGCGCTGGCTGCAGATGGAAGACATCCGTTCCATCCTCTTTCTGATGCCCGCTCCGGGCGAAGAAGGATTGATTAAGGTGCGCGGGGTGGAAGAAAGAATCACGGCAGACCTCAAGTCCCCGCCGAACGCACCGACGAATCCCTCCCACGGAGGCGATAAAAAATCCGCCGGTCGCAAGATAATCTCCCTCAGGTGAGTTTTTGGCCATCAGGACGCACCCCTAAGCGGGCGGGGTTTTCGTTGATACTTTCCCTGACCATCATGGCGATGATCGTCGTCATGATGCTGGCGCTGACCTCTTTCCTCACGATTGAGTCGCGTGCCATGAAGTGGTCGATGCTGGCTGCCCGGGCGCGCCTCAACGCCACCATGGCCGCGAGGCTGGCGCTCGGCCACCTGCAACAGGCGGCGGGGCCGGATGTGCGCAGCACCGCGACCGGAGAGTTATCCTGCACCGCCGCCCCCGTCAGTCCCTTCGATCCGGCCTTGTCCGTCACGCTGAGGTACGGTCAAGGACAGCGTTACTGGACTGGCGTCTGGAGAACAGACAAGCCCGATGAACCGCCGCAGTGGCTGATCAGCGGCAAGGGCGGGAAGACCTTAGCCAATAATTCCGTCTGCATGGCGCAGTCGGTGAGTCTCTCCGGTGTAGCCGACTACGACGCCACTTATTGGGCCCCCTGGCAAAGGGATTATCCAATCAGTTTCGCGGCGGGAAACGCCGAAAGTTATGCGACCTTGGTCGGAAACGGCAGTGCCTTACTCGACCCAGGGCCCGACGGGATCACGGGGACGGCCGATGACATCGACGGACGCATCGCCCTGCCGAAGATTCCCCTGCCCGGCCCCTGGACCAATAGCACCACCGGAAACTTCGCGTATTGGATTGGCGACGAGGGCGTGAAGGCCGTGATCGGCTTGCGCGACTCACGCGACTTAACCAAAGCGGCCCCGGATGAACTGAGTACCGTCAACGCTTTGCGCTCACCAGTTCGACGTGGGACCGAGCTGCTGCTCGGCTTGAAAAACGTTAACATCCAGGAGCCCAGGTTCGCCTCCTTGCTCTCGACGGCGGAGCTCGCCATGCTGCCAGGCTACGACCTCAACGATCCCGCCGCCGCCGGACTCTCACCGCCCAAGCTAACCTTCCACCAGCAATCCCTCTGGACGGCGGGCGTCCTAGCCGACAGCTACCGGGGCGGCCTTCGTCGCGACCTCTCCCTGGCCTTCGAGATGGATGATACGCAGTTCGACAAGTCCGACTTCGGCTCCGGTGCCGGGCACGAGACCGTCATCGAAGCGTACACCGCCGACCCCATCCTCGGACAGCGCCGTTCGTGGTTTCCGAGTTACGGGACCGCCAAGGTGAACCCGGGCACCGTGACCTCGCCCGACCCCCGGCCCCGCGTATGGGTGCCGATGTACGAGATCAACGTCGATAATCCCAGCCGAAACCTCGGCACCACCGGCACCAAATATCTTCCCTGGAGCCCGGTCTTCATCCGGGAAGATGAAATGGGCCAGCCGCTCGTCGACACCAGTTCGACCCCCCCGACCACGACCGTGAACACCGCTTGGGACCGGCAGCCGCGCCGGCTCGTCGGACCGCTCTGGCATCTCGTGCGCGATTATTACCGACTCTACAAGGACCTGGATTGGACTGCCAACGAAGCCACTCTCGGCGCCCGTTCCTTCTACCCCAACACCAATCAATTCGACAAAGGCGGCTATCGAATGAGCAAGTATGCGCGCTATGACCTCGACGACGCACTGTGGTCCGGCGGCGGCAAGACCACCTCCCCTTACACGGACGGCTACGATAGCACCACCGACCCGCTGGGCTGGGTCAACGGCCTCAAGGGCGGCGATCTCACGGGACACGGCGTGGGTCGCTTCATCCCGCGGCCGGTCCGCGGAGCCTACATGCCCACCGTGCACAGACTTTCGATGGTCTTCTCACTTCGCACCGTCTCGACCGGCGCCGACTATACGCTCAAGCTCGTGTGCACGCCGGTGCTTGTGATTCACAACCCTTACAACGTGCGACTCAAACTGAAGGAGCCCACGTCAGCCGAACCTGATAACCGAGTCAAAGGCGGGCTCAAAATCTCGTTCAGCCAGTTCGACCAGATGCGGCTGCAGATCTTTACGCACACGGGCAACGACACCTCTCAGCCCATCAGTTCCACGGCGACCTCGCGCATCGTCGATTCGCTCTTCAACTTTCCGGCCGCCTCAGATGCCTCCACCGGCTCGAACGCTGAGAATCTCGTCGCCGTAGTGCCCGCAACGACGCTCGAGCCCGGCGAGTTCGCCGTCTTCACCTCCAAAGATCTGGTCGACGCGTCAGCACTCGGAAAATCCACCGACGCAGCGCAGATTCCCATTCTTAACATGCAGCGAGGGTTCTACTTTACCGGAGGATTCTACACCGATATCAGCGCCTCGAGCGTCGCCGCCCCTTACAAGTTCAAGTCGGCCGACCAGGTGAAATGCTGCATCGACCTGACCAGCTCGATGTACTGGCACCACTGGATCTACCTCAACTCCGGCTGGAAAAAACACCTCAAAAACGACACCGTAAGCGCGGACGGGCAGGACCTTGGTGCCGACGAGGTTCTGGGCACCAGCCGCAGTAATTCCCTGGCCAGTTACGCACACTATATCAATGTCGGTGGCAGCGGCTTCAACGCCACCCACCTCGGCGATGCCGGCAGCGTCGCCAATCCGGTGATCGTCGGACCGGTGTCCGCCCTGCGTGCCATCACCGAAAATGCTCCTGGGGCGGTCGTGGCGGCGTTCGACACCCGCGCTCGCGTGGCCGACGCCGCCAGGACCACCACCTACGACCGCTCGGCACTTTCCTGGTTCTCCGCGCAATCCAACCCCGTGCCGGCAGCCCACCCCGCGTGGCTCTTCAGCAACCCGCTCCCGCAGACCTCCTCCAATCCGGCGCTCAATGGATTGCCAGGAATCGGGATGGCGAGCCTGCGCACGCAGTTGTTCGGCGGGGATGAACTCGCGCTCAGCGGCGCCACCACATCTTGGAGTAATTTCCTGCAGACTGATCCGACGAAAGCCAATGGCGCCAGCGCACTCGGCGGCCCCTCCCATGGAGCCAGCGGACTGAGCGCCGCGATCGAGGTTGAGATTCCCCTAGCCGCCCCGACATCCATCGGTCAGCTGATGCACGCCAATCTGAGCGCCTGGGACTGGATGCCCTACCGCACCGTGGGGAATTCGTTCCCTTCGCTCGTCGTGCCGCTCGACAAGAGCTGGACGCAAGGCACTCCCCACACCAACGCGAGCTACATCGGAGGCCACACTTTTGGAGACATGAGCTACCTCATGAATAACGCCCTTTGGGACAGCTTCTTCTTCTCCGGCGCAACACCCAGCCTGAATAGCAGCTCACGTAACGGAAATTATAACGCAGTCCGCAGCAGGAGCCTCGTCCAAACGATGGCCGACTTCGCGAGCGGCATTCCGCTCCCCGCGAACCCACGCCTAACGCTCTACCAGAGCAGCAATAATCTGGCCGGGCAGGCGATCACCGCCGACGGCTTCGTCACCGACAGCACAGGTGCGGCACCCGACGGCTACCGGCGTTTTTCAAGCTACCTACTCAATCAGGGGGCGTTTAACGTCAACTCCACCTCCGTCGAAGCCTGGACCGGGCTTTATGCCTCACTCAAGGGATTGGCTCTCGGCTCTCAGGCGGCAAACTCACCTTCGGCGACAAATAATACGCGCTTCCCTCGGATCATTAGCGGAGCTACGCAAGCACCCACCACACGCAACATCGCGGACGCCGCCTACTGGAACGGCTACGCCAATCTTTCGGACACCCAGATTCGTGCCTTGGCGACCGCGACGGTAGCCGAGATCAAGGCCCGCGCCCAGTTCCTGCAACGCACCGAACGAGATCAGGAATATCCGCCAGGAACTTCCCCCTGCCCCGCCGGCCGCCGTTTCCGCGGCTTCCCCGCCGCGCAAAACCCTGGCACACCCTTCCTAGGACTGTGCGAATTCGTCAACCGATACCTCGGTCCTACCAAAACCCCGGGAGCCATGGTCAGCACCACGACGTCGAGCAGTCGATCTTACTACCCCATCGAGAACACCGCCGCCGACACCACCCTGCCAGTTACCGCGCAGAATGTGCGGTGGATGTTCCGGTCGGGAACATTGGAGTCCGCCATCGCTAGGGCCGATAAATCGCTGGGGACTGAAACGCTCGCCAAGACTCCGAGCGGCGGGAAATCGATTGATCCTTCAGTCTCGCACAACTGGAGCAACGGGGGCGTCGCCGGCGGACGCACCGGCATGCCCCCCGGGTTATTCTTCCGCAATGTCGAAATCCTCGACACGGACAATGTGAACAGGACGCACACCGGCTTCGGTGCCAGCGGCTGCCTCTTCCAGGGCGACCTCCTGCAGGCCCTGGGCCCCGTGCTGGCGACGCGCTCAGACACTTTCCGCATCAGGGCTTACGGCGAGGCCAACGAAGACCTAGGCATCGGTCAGGGGGCCGTGCTGGAACTCGTCGTCCAGCGCACACCGGATTACATCGATCCCACAAACCTCCCCCATGACCGGCTCCGAGACTCTAAGAAGTCCCCCATCAATGTGCTGCTCGGAAGACGTTTCATCATCCTGTCTTTCCGCTGGCTCGCGCCGAACGAAGTCTGAACCCTCCCATGGAAACGCTCCACATACGCTCCGTCCGTAAAACCTACCCATCCGCCGCCGGCCCGGTTGTGGTGCTTGATGAAGTGAGCTTCTCGATCAACCCCGGCGAGCTCTTCTTCCTCCTCGGCCCCTCCGGCTGCGGCAAGACGACACTCCTCCGCTGCCTGGCCGGCCTAGACTTCCCGACCGCCGGAGCGATCTATTTTGGCGACCGTGACGTCACCGACTTGGCTCCGCACCTGCGGGAGACCGCCATGGTCTTCCAGAGCTACGCTTTGTGGCCCCACCTAAGCGTGTCCGAGAACATCGCATTCGGCCTGGTGGAGCGCAAGATACCCGCCGATGAACGCGATCTGCGTGTCCGCGAGGCGTTGGCCTCCGTCCGCCTGGAAGGGCTGGGCGACCGTTCCATCGACCAGCTTTCGGGCGGCCAGCAACAGCGCGTAGCCCTCGCCCGCGCCTTGGTCGTCCGCCCACGCTGCCTGCTGCTCGACGAGCCCCTCTCGAACCTCGACGCCCAGCTGCGCATCGAGATGCGTCAGGAGATTCGCCAGATCGTAAAGAAAAACGGGCTCACCGCCGTGTATGTGACGCACGACCAGGAAGAGGCACTTGCGATGGCGGACCGCATGGCGGTGCTGAGCCGCGGACGCGTCGCCCAACTGGGCACACCCCAGGAAATCTATCGACAACCCATCACCTCGGAGGTGGCACGCTTCATCGGCGAGACGAATCTACTCGCCGCAGAAATCTGCGATCAAGCCTCGCCGGACGTCACGGTGCTCACGGCGGCCGGAAGTTTCACTGGCATCTTCGGCGACCCGACCCACGCGGCGTCAGCCGGAGAGAAGGTCGAACTTTCGGTGCGCCCAGAGACCTGGAGACCGGCCGCCCGCGGGGAACCCAATTCACTCACCGGAGTGGTCATTGAGAAAATCTACCTCGGACAGCGAGCACAGCTCACGCTCCGGACAGAACTCGGGCCGCTTCGGATTGTCGTTATCAATCCGCCGGGCGACCTGTCGACCGGCCATGAACTCACTGTCGCCGTCGCCACTCAAGACGTCGTGGTGCTGCCACGGAAATGAAGACGAACCAGACCTGGTGGATTGCACTGAGCACGCTGGCACTCCTAGTCGCCTTGCCGATGCTGCTGCGCAAGGACACGAACCAGCGGCCAACTCTGGGGGCGCGGCGATTGGTAATTTTTACGCCACACAGCGAATCCATCCGCCGAGAGTTCTCAGAAGCCTTTTCCAGATACTGGCGCGCAGGCCACGGGGAAGACGTCTATGTGGACTGGCGCAGCCCGGGTGGCACCTCGGAGATCCGCCTGATGCTCGACGCCGGCTACAAGGCGGCGGACGAAGAAAAGCGGGCGGGCATCGGCGCCGACGTATTCTTCGGCGGCGGCGAGCCGGACTTCGCCAGCCAGGCTAAGAAGGGCCGCCTCGTGCCCCTCAAAGCCTTCAGCCGTCATCCCGAATGGTTCGCCGGCGGCGGACCGATTCCCGAGTTCTTCACTGGTGAGCGCCTATGGGCCAAGGACGGGACATGGTGCTCCTCGTGCCTTTCACGCTTCGGCATCTGCTGGGCGCCGACGCGCTGGCGCGCCAACGGACTGCCGGACCCCGTCCGCTGGGCGGATCTGGCAGACCCTGGGCTCCGCGGCCAGCTGGCACTAGCGGACCCGACCAAGAGCGGCTCGGTGGCGCGCGCCTTCGAACTCATCATCCAGGCCGAGATCCAGCGCAGCCTGCAGGCGCCCGAACGGGCTGCGCTGCTGGAAAGGGAACGGCTCGCGCTGGGCTGGACGGACGGCTTCCGCCTCGTGCAACGCATGGCCGCCAACGCTCGCTATTTCTCCGACAGCTCTACCAAGATTCCGCTCGATGTCGCCGACGGCAACGCGGTCGCCGGCATGTGCGTCGATTATTACGGGGCAGCCTTCGCCCATCAGGTCAACCGACCCGACGATATGCGCCTGATCTGGACCGCGCCCGCCGGCGGCACGACCGTGAGCGGCGACCCCATCGGCGTCCTGCGCGGTGCGCCCGAACAGGAACTCGCCCAAGCGTTCGTTGAATTCGTGCTCAGCCCCGAAGGCCAGGCTCTCTGGAGCTCGCCCGTCGGCGCCTCCCACGGCCCGCGCGAACGTGAGCTCTTCCGCCCGCCGGTCCGCCGCGACACCTATGCGACCCTGCCGCCGGAACGCGCCGCCCAATCGCCTTACGTCGGCGCAGACCATCTCCAATACCGCCCGGAGCTCACCGCGGCGTCGTTCGGGACAATCCGCCGTGCGGTGCGCGTGATGTGCATCGATACGCATGAGGAGCTCAAGGAAGCTTGGACCGAGATCATCAAAGCTGGCATGCCAGCGGACGCCTTAGCTGCCATGGGCGACATCAGTGCCCTACCCTACCGCACCGGCGGCGAAGGCGACCCCGGACTCGAGAGCCGCGACGCCCTCGTCTCGGCCCGCCGCATGACCGAACTCGGTGCCATCTTCCGCGTGAACTACCGCCGCGCCGCCGAGCTCGCGCGTCAACACCAAGAGAAACGCTGACATGGACCGTCGCACCGCCTGGATCCTCTGCGCCGCCGTCGGGCTCCTGCTCACCGTCGGCTTCCTGTACCCCGCCTTCGGCGTGCTGCGCGAAGCGTTCGTCGACCCGCGCGACGGCGGCTTCACGTTCGGCTATGTCCTCGCCGTGCTGCGCGACCCGCTTTATCGGGACGGCCTCACCAACGCATTGCTCCTCGGATTGGCTAGCACGGTCGTGGCGGGCCTACTCGCCCTTCCCCTCGCGCTGCTCAATCACCGCTTTAGCTTCCCTGGCCGCAGCTTCCTCGCGCTGGCGCTGCTCGTACCCATGATTCTCCCGCCCTTCGTGGGCGCCATCGGCATCAAGTGCATCCTCGGCACTGAGGGTTCGTTCAATGCCGTGCTGGCCTGCCTGGGCTGGATGAATCCGCTGCACCCGCGCGACTGGATGGCCGAGAACCGGCTGCTCGGGATCATCGTGATGAACGCGCTCCACCTTTACCCGATTCTCTACCTCAACCTCGCCGCGGCCCTGGCGCAGATGGATCCGGCCATGGAACAGGCCGCGGCGAACCTCGGCTGCTCGCCTTGGCGTCGGCTCACGCGGGTGACCCTGCCAATCATCACGCCGGGACTCTTCGCCGGCGGAGCGCTCGTCTTCATCTGGGCCTTCACCGAGCTCGGCGTACCGCTCGTCTTCGACTTCCCGCGCGTGGCGCCAGTGCAGATCCTGGACGGGATCAAGAACCTCGACCGCAATCCGCTGCCCTACGCCCTCACCACCATCGTGCTGCTCGTGGCGGGCGGCGTCTTCCTCGCGTCGAAGCTCCTGTTCGGAAGCGGTCGGCACGGAGCGGCGCCCCGCCCGAGCCTGCGCTCGACCCCTCAGCCTCTGAAAGGATGGCGCGGCTGGGCCTGCAGCGGGCTCTTCGCCGGCATCGCCATGTTGGCCTGCCTGCCGCACCTCGGCGTAATCTTGATGTCGGTCTCCGGCCATTGGCATAACTCCGTGCTACCGGCCGAGCTGACGCTTGCGCACTGGCAGGAAGCGCTCGGCAGCGCGTTGGTCGTACCTTCCATCCAGAACAGCCTGTCCTACGCCGGACTCGCCACCGCCATCGCGCTGGTGATGGGGATCGCCGCCGCCTGGGTGATCGCGCGCTCCGACCTGCGCATCCGCCACCTCTTGGACACCCTCACGATGCTGCCGCTCGCCGTACCGGGACTCGTCCTGGCCTTCGGCTATCTGTCTCTATCACAGGAGGGCAAACCCTTCGCCATCCTCGTGGGTGCCGGCGGCAGTCCGCTCCTGCTCCTCGGTCTCGCTTATGCGGTCCGCCGCCTACCTTACGTGACGCGAGCGGCGGTGGCTGGCCTGCAACAGTGCGACCCTGTTCTCGAACAAGCCGCTCGTTCCATGGGAGCATCGGCCTGGTCGACCCTTCGCCGCATCTCCCTGCCCTTGCTGGCGGCATATATCGCCGCCGGCGGCGTGCTGGCGTTCGCCTTCTCCATGCTCGAGGTGAGCGACAGCCTCATCCTCGCCCAACGCGCCGAGCACTTCCCGATCACCAAGGCGACGTTCGCCCTCATGAGCGCGCTGGGCGACGGCCCTCAGCTGGCCGCGGCCCTCGGCGTGTGGTCCATGGCATTCCTCTCAGCCGCGCTTATCGGTGCCTCCCTGCTCAACGGTAAGCGCGGCGGCTTGTCCGGCGAATAAGCCGACTGTCGACTCAGGCCTTGCGACGCCGGCGGCGGATGGCCGCGACTGCGAGGAGAATCGCTCCGAGCCCCACGCCATAGGTCGAGGGCTCAGGGACGGCCGTGAGCGTCAACGCCTGGGTAGTTTGGTCGAAAGACATCGCCCAGAGACCGGCGTTAGAAGACGTGCCGTCAGAATATCGGAACTGGGAGACATCATACGTGAACAGGTCGGCGATATTGGTCGCCAGACTGGGCTTGGTCACGGAGGAGGCCGTCGCGAAGGAGAATTTATTGACGACCTTCTGGTCCATGGCCAGAGGATTGCCAGCGGCGGCATCGCCCGGTGTGGCGAAGGAGATGATGCGGACAAGGATCTTGTTCGCCGAGGAAACAGCACTCAGATCGAGCCCTGTCGTGAAGTTGAAGGTATCGTAGCCGATGCCGGCCGCAGCCGATGCGTCGTTCAGTTTCCATTCGATCACGGAGCCGCCCGCCAACGTCGCGACATTGTTCATCGTCAGGGTGGCGGCGTTAAGCTGACCGAGCGTGTAATTAGCGGCGAGCACGCCTCCCGAGTTCACACTAACGGCATCCGTTTGACCGTTACCCGAAAGTCGCCCGCCCGAATTGACTGTCACGGCATTGGCAATAGTGGCAGAGACAAAGAGCTGACCAGTACCGGAGATCGTGACCGCCCCGGTGCCGAGCGCGGTGCTGACGCCACCGCTCGTTGGGGTCACGACCTTCAGCGTCCCGGCGTTGACGGTAACCCCGCCCGAGTATGCACCAAAGCCCGCCAAGGTTTGCGTGTTCGTTCCCGTCTTCACGACGGAAATCACCCCCAAGCCATCGGAAATATAACCGGCGAAACCGGCACCCGGGCTAGCGAGCCCGCCTAACGTGAGCACCGAAGCCGCGGCGTTGTTATTGATGATCTTCAGGTACTTGGCTGGGGTGACGTTGGCACCGTCGGCGAGGTAGGCGACCTGCTGGTTCTTCCCGTTCAGATCCAATACGGGCACACCGAGGCCTGTCTTGGTGCCGACGATGACGCCGGTATCGATTGGCAGGGCGTTATTGATGCCGAGAATGATGCTGACCGACGGAGAAACCGGCGTCCCGGCGTTGATCGTAGTATTACCCGTATACGTGCTCGCACCCGTCAGGGTTAGAGTGCCGGCACCGCCACCCGTTCCAGAATTATTGGAAAAATCGACGTCAGAGTCCCCAGAAATTTTGAAGATGCTGAGTGCTCCACCGGTCGTGCCGCCGGTCGTCGTGGCGAAGGTCGTCGAAGGCGTGTAGTTCGCACCAGCCCAGGCACCCTTGGTGAAGGCGATGACATTAGTATTAAGCGCAATTTCAACATCGGAAATAACGCCTCCCTGATCACCTGAGGTATTGGAAATCAACGCCCCGGAGGTGAGGATTTTTATTTTTCCCGAGCCCGAGATTGTGCTGCCGGCATCGACGTCGAAACGAATCGGTCCGTTCAACACTAGATTGCCAGTCAAGGAGGAGCTGGCGAGGACCTTCACCACGCCAGAAGCCTGGCCCAGCGCGAGGTCGCCAGCACTGACAACGAATCCTCCACCCACTGCGGACGTAACGGTTCCCACCGAGAGGCTACCTGTCCCCGATTTCGTAAGGAGTCCTCCCAGCCCGAGCGCGCCAAGGACGATTCCACCGCTGCCCGCATTAATCGCACCGCCGCTCGAGCCGATCAAAAGGGTGTTCGATCCCATCGCCAAAGCGGAACTGGCAGTACTGGTCAGCGTGGCGCTCGCGCCGTTCAAGCTGATGCCGCCCGTGCCGAGACGACCAGCGCCGTCGATCTGCACTGTGCCACCGGTGATAGTGACGCCGCCGGTGAAATCATTGTCTGAGGTCAGGATCAGAGTGCCCGCCCCCGACTTGGCTATGCTGGTGCCCCCGGTAAGCTTGTCGCTGGCGGTGGGTCCGTTGAAGGTAAAGGTGCCAGAAGTTGCCGACACCGTGACAGAGGTTGGTGCCAAGGCTCCCGACAAAGTGACCGCACCGCCGGCGATATTATCGAAAGTAACATTATCTCCGGCCATGTAGGCGACTGGCGAAGCACCCAATAGGAAATTCGCCGTGGCCCCATCCCACACCCCGTTCCCGGCGAGCCCCCAGGTGAGGTTCCGCACCCCGGCCGGCACGCTTAGGTTGAAATTATCAACCCCGGCGGTCGAGTCCGCGCCCGCGTCATCTGTATCTTTCCAGCGCAAATAGATATAAGAGCCGGCGGTCCAATTCAGCCCCGATAGCGTACCGCTGATCGTGGCTATCTTGGTGATCGTATTGTTCAACGTCGTCTGCGTCGTGCTCGGCGCTCCGACACCTGTCGTCGGCGTGGTGAAGCCGAGCGTCGAGAGATTCCAGCTTCCGGCGGCGTCCGCAAATGTGCCCGCACCGATGGATCCCGATGCCGTGGCCACCGCCGACGAACTCACGAGATAGGATAGCGGATACGGATTGGCCGTGGTGGAAGGGTTGCGATTCATCACCTCATCGTACGAAATACTGATGCTGTTGATCGTGCTCGCCGAGGTATTGTGCAGCACCATGCCGAAAAAACCAGTGTTGCTACTTGAAGCCTGAGAGCCCAGCGCATGATTAGAGACGCTGCCCGCCGTGCTAGAATTCACCATGCTCCAGAAACTCCCCGTGCTACTGGATCCGTTCGTAACCCCCCATTTGAGACCCCAGCCAGCGGTGCCATAAATAAACCAGGAACTCACGTTGTTACCGGAAATGGATGACAACTCATTCATACCAGATCCGGGCGTGGCCGCCGGCGTCAAGGTCGTGGAAGAGAGGCCTTCGAAATTCTGGGCGTAGGTCGAGGTCCCGTCGAAATCCAGTACGGACGCCGAGGCCACAGCGGCACCCATCGAAAGCAGCGCCGTGAAAGGGATCAGGCGGCGACAGGAGAGACGGAGGGCGGGCGGAATCACACGGACATCCTCCACAGGCACCAGGGCTTATCTATTAATAAAGAATCGGGATGGGTGACTTCTCGTCGTCGGATAAATGTCGGTTTAGTGTCATGTGTTAAAGGTTTCTTCCAGGTGACGGCGGCGTTAAAATACGCGGTTCCGACACGCGGATTTCACCGAGTTCGCAGTGGGGTTCTCATCTCATCTGCCCATCGTCACGGGTCATATGTTTCTTAAAAAAATCCTGCCCCGCGTCGCCCTCCTCGCCGCGCTACTCGTATCAAGCGGTGCTTACGGCGAAGAGAAAGCGGCGGCGCGGCGCTTGACGGTCATCGCTTATAACGTGGAGAACCTCTTCGATCTGGACGCGATCTCGCTGTACGAAGACTTTCCAGTCGCCGGCACCAGCCCCGAGCGCTGGACGCCGGAGAAAATGGCCGGAAAACTAGGCCGTCTCGCATCAGTGCTCAAGACCGCTGAAAACGGCCGAGGCCCCGATGTGCTGATCCTCGATGAACTCGAGGCCGACCACACTCCAAACACCACCATCACTCCCGAAGCATTTGTGGCCGCACACCGCGACCGGAACTACCGCGACATCCTCAAAGGTGAGCTCACCCCCGAGCTGACCGGGGCGCCGATCGAAGCCTGGCTCATCAAAGCGCTGGAGGATGAAGGCCTTACGGGCTATAAAATAGTCCTCGGCGACGTGCTCGATCTTTCCAAGGAGGCCATCCACTGCGCCATCCTCACCCGTCTGCCTATCAAGAGCACGCACCAGCACCACGTGCAGGCGGCCCGAACGATCGTCGAAGTCGAGGTCGAGTTCGGCGGCGAGTCGCTGTTCGTCTTCGCGAATCACTGGAAGAGCGGCGCCGGCAACACCCAGACCGAACCGACCCGCATCCAGAACGCCGGCGTAGCCCGTGCCCGCCTCGACGAAATCCTCAAGGCCGACCCCAAGGCCAACATCATTTTTGGCGGCGACCTCAATTCGCATTACAATCAGAAACAGCGTTACCCTTACATGCTCAAGACCGGCATCCAGGACGTCCTCGGCTCGCAAGGTGACGCTGGCAAGCTGGCGGCCGGCGGCGCCGAACTTTATAACCTCTGGTATGATATCGCCCCCGCCGAACGGAAATCCGACGAGTTCCAAGGCGAATGGGGAACCCTCATGCATCTCATCATCTCGCGCGGTCTGGCCGACGGCATAGGCCTCGACTACGTCGGAGGCAGTTTCGGGCCCATCGTGATCCCTGGCCTCAACTCGCACGCTTACCCCATCATGCCTTGGCGCTGGAGCGGCTACGGACCAGGCGCAGGCATCAGCGACCACTTTCCCGTGAAGGCAGAATTCATGGTCCACGATGCCCCGACCAACCCGCCACTGTCGCGCCCGGAAATAAGCCCGGCCGAAGGACTGCCCGCCTTCCCAGCGGAACTGGACCGAGGCAAGCTGCACGACGCCAAGACCCTTCCCTCCCTCAATGCCGAGCAAATCAGCTTGGTCATCGGTGAACTGTTCATCCTCGATGGCTCCAATAATGGAGGCTCAAAGCCCTCGATTACAATCGGAGAGACCCGCTACCCTGTCTATGTACCTAATCCGAAACTCCTGCAGGCCGTGAAGGCGATCAAGAAAGGTGAGCCCGTGAAATGGGTGGGGCAGCTCAATTTCTATAAAGGCCACCTGGAGTTCACTATCTCCAGCGTCGACTGGATCAAGCCCCGCTAAACGCATCATCTAGGCACAAACAAAAGCCCGCCATTCGGCGGGCTTTTGTTTGGACAGGAAGACCTGAGGCTTACTTGGCTTCCTTTTCCTTGCGGGGCTTGCGCGACTTCTTGCTCTTGTCGTCGCGGAACTCGCGTTCCTCGACTTCGGGAGCGTCTTCGGCGGCAGGCTCGATCGGATTCTCGGAGACGACTTCGAACTCCTGCTCGACCATGATCGTGCCGTGCAGGCGGATGCTCGAGGTGTGCTTGCCGAGAAGCTTGACGGGGCCCTGACCGAGGTGGATGCGCTTACGCTCGATCTCGATGCCGTGCTCGGCGAGTTTGGCAGAGATTTCAGCAGTGCTGATCGCGCCAAACATCTTGCCTCCATCGCCGGTCTTGACGGCGAAGACGAGCTTCACCGCAGCCAGCTTGGCGACCACCGTATTGGCGGTATCGAGGTCGCGGGCCTCACGAGCTTCGCGGGCCTTCTTGAGGGCCTCGACGTACTTCGTGTTGGACCGGTTGACCGGGAGCGCGATGCCCTGCGGAAGCAGGAAATTGCGTGCAAAGCCCGCGCGGACGCGGACCTGCTCGCCTTCGGCGCCTAGGCCGTCGACGGGCTTGATGAGGAGAACTTCGGTGAATGCCATGTTATGCTCTTTCTTGGGTTATAAGGTTGGGTGAGATCAGAAGGGGACGTCGTCGCCGCCGTTATCGGGCGCGGGCGAAGGAGAGTCGTTGCCGCCACGGGAACGGGGGGCAGAACCGCCCTCCTCGCCACCCTGGGCTTTTCCGCCGATGAAAGTGAAGTTTTCCAGAACGACGCCGAGGCGCGAACGCTTCTCGCCGGTCTTCTTGTCTTCCCACTGGTCAAGTTTGAGGCGTCCTTCGACGAGGATGCCAGAGCCTTTACCGCAATACTTGGCGATAATTTCCGCCTGCTTGCCGTAGCTCTCGATGTCGACGTAGGTGACTTCCTCGCGCTTTTCGCCTTCCTTGGTGGTGTAGGCGCGATTGACGGCGAGCGAGAACTTCGTGAGGGCCTGGCCAGAAGGAAGGGCGCGGGCCTCAGGGTCGCGGGTCATGTTGCCCGCGAGGATGACGCGATTGTAGGATGAGGCCACGGTGGGGAGAAGTGGGAGGTTTACTTGCTAACCTGGACGAGGATGCGATTGACCGTGCGGTCAAGGCGCAGCTTCTCGCGGAAGGCGGTAGGAGCGGTCACCGGGCCTTCGAAGTGGAACTGGACGTAGAGTCCGGAGGGGAACTTGCGGTCGACGACGCGAGAGAACTCCTTCTGGCCGAGGTTCTCGGTCTCGGAGACCTTGCAGTCGATGGACTTGAGGACTTCCTTCAGCTTTTCGATGACGGTCTCAGGAGCATCGGTGGACCCGCGGAGGTCAAGGATGAGGCTGGCGCGATAGTCGCGGCGGATCGTGGCGGTGGTCATGGTGATGGTGATTTTCTGTTGGTGAGGTTTTGGGCGGCCGGGAGGCCTTGGGAAAGGAGGGTTTCGAAGCTTCGAGTGAAGTCGGGAATGCGCTGATTCAGGGTCGTGAGGTCCGCGTCGGGAAATCGGCTGAGGACGTGGTCAGCCAGGTCTTGTTCCGGGTGCTTCTTCGGGCCGATACCCAGACGGGCGCGGACGAATTGATCGCCGAGGTGGCGGATGCAGCTGGCGACGCCGTTGTGTCCGGCGGCGGAACCTCCCAAGGAGAGGCGAAGCTGACCGGGCTCGAACGCGATATCATCATGGAGTACGATGAGCTCAGGGAGCTCGATCCGGTGAAACCGGAGGAAGGCCGCGATGGGCGACCCGCTGTCGTTCATGAAGGAGAGGGGCTTTACCAGGTGAACGGAGGAACCTCCGAGCGTTACCTTGGCGACCGCAGCCGGGAACCGGCTTTCCTCTCTCCATGTCGCTCCGGCCTTGGCAGCCAGCGCGTCGATGACAATCCACGCTGCATTGTGCCGCGTGGCGGAATATTCTCGGCCTGGATTGCCGAGGGCGGCGAAGACCGAGAATGGCATTTGACTTCAAAGAACAGGTACCGGGGGCGCCCGGCGCGGAAATTACTTCTTGGCTGCAGGCGCAGGAGCAGCGGCACCGGCGGCAGGAGCGGCGCCAGCGGCAGGAGCGGCGCCAGCGGCAGGAGCGGCGGCACCTTCGGCACCAGCCACAGGAACGGCAGCGGCTTCGGGAGCGGCTTCTTCTTCGGCCATTTCCGAGCAGACCACGACGACTCGCTTAGGGTCGCCAGGGAAGGTAATGCCCTTGGGGGCCTTGATTTCGCCGACGTGAATGGACTCGTTGACCTTCAGTTCGGTGACATCGACTTCGATGAACTCCGGGAGGTCCTTCGGCAGACAGCGGACATTGATCGTCTGGGAGACGATGGCGAGCGTGCCGCCGTCGGTCTTGACGCCATGGGCTTCGCCGATGGCGCGGACCGGGATGGCGGCCGTCATCGGGGAGTTCGGGTCAATCTCCATGATATCGATATGGAGGAACTTCTGGGTAATCGGGTGACGCTGGAACTCCTTGATGAGGGAAAGCATCTTTTTCCCGTCGACATTGAGGTCGATGAGCGAGGCGGCGGTGCCCTTGGCACGCATCAGGTCGCGGAAAGCTTCCTGGGCGACGGCGACGCTCTGGTTGCCGGATTTGCCGTAAATGATGGCGGGGATGGAGCCGGCGACGCGGAGACGGCGGGCAGGGCCGCGGCCGTGGAGTTCGCGGCTGGTGACAGTGAGACTGAGCTGCTTCATGTTGGTATAAGGTCTTTTGGTTCCTAGTAAGTCGCGGACCCGCGTAGTGCGGCCGTGCCTTGCATAGGGAAAGGAGGGTCGAAATTGATAACCCCGGCCCCAGAGGCAAGCGGTAAATTAAAAGGGGGTCTCCCTTTCGGAAAACCCCCTCAAAAGGCCTATTTACGGGTCGTCTTAATTATAGGTGGCCAGCCAGGCGGCGACATCAGCCACTTCTTGGGCGCTCAGGCCAAGCAATTGGCCCGACATCATCAACGAGCGGGTCATCTTAGACTGCCCCGAGACACGATCCTTGGGGACGAGCTGAGTGACGCCGCCCATGGAAGTGATCACGATCGGATCATTGTTGGACAGCAGGCGGCCGTCGACGCGACCCCCCGCCTTGAGTTTGAGGGAAGTACCTTCAAAGCCTAGGGCGATATCGGCCGAGGGGTTGACGATGGCGCGGACTACGGCCTCGCGGCTCTGTCGGGTGGCGAAACCACGGAGTTCCGGGCCATAAGCGGGGCCATTACCGTTGATCTGGTGGCACATGATACAACGCTGGGCGAGCGCGGCACCTTTCACGGCGTCACCCGTCTTCGCGAGGACATCCTGCTCGGTGAACGTAGGAGCGGGCTCGTCGGCGACCTGAATCGCCGAGACCACGACCTTCTTGGCGTCGTAGACTCCGGCGTTCTTGAGTTCCGCGCGAATATCGAAGGACGACCAGGTGCCGGACATGCGCATGAGCGCCCAGCCCTTGGCTTCGGAGGCGCAAGGAGAACCTTCGGCGCACAGCTTGATCATCGCGAGCGCGGCTTCCTTGGATTCGACGAACGAAAGTGACTCAACCGCGAGCGTGCGCGACGCCGGCGAGACCTTGGCGGAAGAAGCGCGCGCGACGAACTCGGAAACCGATGAGGCGGGGTGTAGCAACCAAGCGATACGCTCGACGGCGGGCGACCAGGTTTCGGAGCCATCCTTGGCGAGTTCGGACTTCACCGCGGCCCAGACTGCATCCTGCTTTCCGGCGGAACCGATGCCGAAAGCAGCGATAGAGTTCTTGTCGCTCACATCAAGATGGCGAGCGAGCTCAATCAGGATCGGCACTGCCTTGTCCGCAGAAACGGCATGCAGCGAGGTGGCGACATCGCGGCGGACCGCGACATCGGAGTCCTTCGCAAGTTCGGCGGCGATGCCGACGGTGTCATGTCCTGCGCGGCGCAACGACTGGAAGGCGAGGCGACGAAGCGAAGGATTTGCATCTTTCAGCAGCGCCTTGACGCGCGCGACACCTTCATCACCGAGGTAAGGAAGTAGCCACACACCGCGAGCGGCGACATACGGATTGGAGTCGCGCATAATCTCCGCGACCGCCGGAAGCGACTTGGCGCCAAAGCCCTTGAGGGCATTGAATCCGAGATGGCGGACATTCACGGCAGGATTGCGCAGAACAGCGGCGGCGCCTTCAGGAGAAGAGAGGTCAATCTTCGGAATGACGGACTTGAATCCCTTGGGCGCGATACGATAGATCGCACCGGTGCAGGTATCATCGAGGGTCTGGTGGCCACCGACGCGGGAGTCGTACCAATCAGCAACGTAGATGGCTCCATCCGGACCAACCGTAACATCGGAAGGGCGGAACATGATGCGCTCGTTGGGCTTGGCAGCTTCTTCGGCGGTGATATGCTTAAAGTCCGTGCCCACGAATTCGCGGGCCGGGTTAGAGGTAATCAGATCCTTGCGCGTATCAGCATTGAGAGCGAAGCTGCCCTTCTGTGCGACGAGTTTGTATGCGAGGACCGTGTTGCGGGAAGGTTCGCAGTTTAGGAGCGTACCGACCCAGGCGTCGCCGAGAGCACCGTTCTCGTAAACCGTGATACCGGTGGGAGAGCCGCCGCCATAGACGTCGCCAACGTCCATGGTGTCGGGGTCATCCTGGCGCCAGTGAGCGCGTGGCATCGACTGCCCGGGGCGTTTGACGGAGTTATAGCTCGCGCCAGAAGGCGTGGTGTAACCCGCCGAACCATACTCCAGCACGAAGGAGGTGCGACAGCTCTGCGAGTCGTCGTTATCACCCTGGAAGAGATCGCCCAAGGAAGACGGGAAGCTCTCGAAACTATTGCGGTAGCCGTTGCCGAGAATCTCGAGGTTGGTGCCATCCGCATTGAGGCGGCCGGAGAAACCAGAGGTCCAGACAAAGCCGTCGTCGCTCTTGGCGCCGGCAACAGCCTTCGGATCATAAGGCCACTTGCCACCACGCATGTCGACGTAACCGCTGGAAATGCGGAACGTCTTGCCCGACTTGTCGGTGACTTCGCCGCCGCAATTGCCGGAGTTGATGTAAAGTTTACCGTCAGGACCCGTCACCACGGCGTGGAGCGAGTGGTCATGGTCCTGGCCGCCGAAACCGGTGAGGAAGACCTCCTTCTTGTCGACGGCGGGGTCGAACTTCCCGTCGCGGTTCACGTCGGTGAACTTGGTGATTGTCGGTGCGTGCGAAACGTAGACGACGTTATCGATGACGCAGATGCCGAGCGGAGCAGTCCACTCCGGATCCTGGACGAAGGTATTGACCGAATCAGCAAAGCCCTTGCCCTTGGTGTCGCTCAGAACAACGACGCGATCCCCTTCGGCGCGGCGCTTTCCGCCCTTGTTATAAATGCGGTAGTTGACGCCTTCATTGACCCAGAGACGGCCTTGGGCGTCGAAGTCGATATTCGTCGGGTTCGCCAGCATCGGCGAACGAGCCCAGACCGTGACCTCGAGCCCTTCCGGAAGCTGGAAGAGATTGAGCGCGATGGAACCGCCTTCCGAAGGCTGGTAAGGAGCAGGGGGCGTGGGGGCTGCGTAAAGGGAAGCAGCAGCCAGGAGGGATAGGGCTAGACGGGGCATGGCGGGAGTTAAATGACTACACCCCCAAACAGGACAAGTTCCAGCCTAAGTTTAAAGGAACACCCCACCCTACCCCTAGGTCAAGACCACCACTCCTTAAGAGTGGCAAAATCCTTACGGGTCGAGTCGACGGCGACCTTCAACGCCCCCGGGTCGGTGACCTTACCCTTGAGATACTCGACATGGAGGCACACGGGGCCTGAGTAATTAGACTTACGCAGGAGGACCACGGCGTCCTTGCCGACCGTCCCCTCGGAAAGCGGGCATCCTTCCGGCACCCTCCCCTTCCAGGTGAAACTCTTGAAGTAGACCATCGAAATATGGTCGCGGGCAAGCGCCAGATGGTTCGGCCAGGAAAGGCCGCCCTCGACCATCGCATGGAAGAAATCGAAGTTCCAGGAAAGTTCGTCGGGCTGATAGTCGCGCATCAGCGTGGCCATATCCCAGATGGCAGCGCCGACATTCTTCGGACCAGAGTGATTCTGGTAGCAGGGCAAAATGCCGACCTGCTTACTGAGTGAGACCAATTCCTTGAGCCGGGGACGAATTTCGTCGAGTTCAGCCCAGGGCGACTTCTTGCCGGAATAAGGATACCACTTCATCCGGTATCGCGGAATACCGAGTGCGCGGGCGGTACGCAGGACCTTTTCGGAGCGATCCGCTTCACTCACGTCGTTGATGTCGGAAGTCATCAGCGTGATCGCCACGCCGCGTTTCTTGAAAGCCTCGACGAGCTTAGGCAGATCTTCCTCGACGCGCGCGGGCTCGACATGGCCGCCCCTGCGAACCGGAGCTTCGACCCCGGTGAAACCGAGCTCGGCGACGACATCAGCGAGTTGGTCGTAAGGCAGGCCAACCAGATGCTTCGTGAAGAGGCTGAATTCAGGTGCTTTCGGCGCAGGCGCAGCCGCAAGCACCGGACGAAGCATCGCGCCCGCCATCAGCGAACCGGAAAGACCCAGCATCGAGCGGCGGGAGAGCATCGGCTTATTTCTTGATGATGCGTTTCACCTGGCCGGAGAGCGTGGCGACAAGCACGTCGCCATTGCTGACGTCGTAGCCGAAGCCGGCGATGGTGTGTTCCAAAGCGAGCTGCTGAGATTCCCATTTACCGGAGTTCTCACGCAGCGCGAAGATGCGGCCGGAGACGAAGTCGGCGAAGACATAGGCGCCATCGATGGCCGGCACGCGGTCGCCGCGATAGACGACGCCGCCGGTCACCGAGTTGCCGAGTTTGCGGTCATACTCATGGATCGGGGCCTTGAAGGCGGAGGCTTCGGCCAGCGCTGGCGGAGCCTTCTTACCGGAGGGATCCTTCTGGTTGAAGACGTGATACCCCTCGACGTCGTGCCAGCCATAGTCGCCACCGGACACCAGAATGTCGATCTCCTCGAAGAGGTTCTGGCCGACGTCCCCGGCGAAGCAGGTCCCCGTCTTGGGGTCGAAGGAGAATCGCCAGGGATTACGCAAGCCGGTGGCCCAGGTCTCGGTTCGGATAGACTTTGCCTCCAAGGGACGCCCCCGGTGGGAGGTAGCTCCGATGAAGGGGTTGTCGGAAGGGACGGAGTAGAAGGCCGCCCCCTGGACGTCGGTGATGACCGAGGGGTGGGGGTTAGGGGCGGGGTTGCCAGCCTTCTTGTCTACATCAATCCGGAAGACTCCGGCATGGAAGCCCTTATCGATGAAGCTGGCATTATTGAAGGTGTCGCCACCGCCACCGCCGTCACCGCAGCTGATATAGAGGTAGCCATCCCGCCCGAAATGAAGGTCGCCGCCGTTATGATTACCAGCTGGGTCCAGTTGGGTGATTAAGGGCTGCTCGGAGGCCGCATCGATCGCGAAGGGCTCCAGCGAGCTCACGGAGTATCGAGAAACGCGCTGATGGAGTTTACCATCAATCTTAAGACTATAATAGACAAAGACTTGCTTAACATCAGCTACCCTGGGATGTACGGCAAAACCCAGGAGACCGCACTCGCCGCCGGCTTCGAATTTACCGTCCCTCGGGCTAATTTGTAGAACCTGCTGCTTATTATATTTACCAGAGCTCAGCCCGGTCACCATCTGCACCTTGCCACCGAAAAAGGCGGTAGGCTTTTGCTTCTTTCCGTCGGCAGACTTGTCCGGCGCCGTCGAAGGAGCGGGATCACCCTTCTCGACGACGAAGACGATGTCCTTGCTTCCCGGAAGTGGCGCGATCGCGACGGGGAGACTGAAGGTGATTTCGGGGAAGGCCGGTTCGAGTCCGACCACGTCCTGGGGGAGCGGAGCAGATATCCCGAGCGAGAGGGAGAAGAGGAGGGCGATGATGGGACAGGAGCGCATGGGGTGAGGTCTACGCAGAGACTTATGACCGATGCCGACCACATGCAAAAGATTTTTTGCGACGAGAGGGGGTCCGAAGAAACCTGCACCCTGCCCTTATTTTTCGCTGGTTTTCAGAGCACGGTTCGATACTTAATAGACCCGCATCACTGCACAACCAACCCATAACCAACATGTCCAAAGCCCTCACCAAGTCCCAAATCGCCAGCGCCATCGCCGAAAAAGCTGAACTCAGCAAGAAGCAGGCCGTCGCGATTCTCGAGATCATCGCCGCCCTCGCCTACAAGAACGCGAAGAATTCCTTCACGCTCCCCGGCCTCGGCAAGCTCGTCCTCGTCCATCGCAAGGCTCGCCTCGGTCGCAACCCTGCCACCGGCGAAACCATCCAGATCAAGGCTAAGAAGGTCGTGAAGTTCCGCGTGGCTAAGGCCGCCAAGGACGCGATCCTCGGCGCCAAGTAATCTCTCACGAGATTCACGCCAAAAGGCGCTCCGCAAGGAGCGCCTTTTTTGTTGTCCGGATTTTCCGCGACGCATCCGGAACGGTTTTTCTTGCAGGGCTCGACGCTCGCGGAATGAATGCATGTCCGCAATCCGCCCGGGTGGCGAAATGGCAGCCGCAGCAGACTCAAAATCTGCCGCCCTTTAAAGGCATGAAGGTTCGAGTCCTTTCCCGGGCACTTGCGGAACACTCGCCGCGACACACCTGCGTAGCAGGTGCGCGTCAAGTGATGCAGGCTATCGCTCCCGCCACCAACGACGCGGTCAGCAGCACGAAGGCCAGCAGCGAAACACACCCGCGATTGGAAAGGCGTTCCTTGTAGGAAAGCCCGCTGCCCGGCACGCCGACCGTACCGTCGACGCGGTCCTTGCGGATATTAACGGTCGCCCCAGGTCGCCCGGCGGAGACGGAGGCACCCGTCTTCGATACGTTGATGCGAAGAAATTTTCCAAGCGGGATAGTTTTGCGAAAACGGAAGAACCCCATGGCGAAGATCGTGAAGCCGCCCGTGCCGACGCGCAAGCGAAGGTAGATGCCTACTGCGCGGCCAAGCCTGTCTCGCTGCGAATCGTGTCGATGAAAGGCTGAGCCTCCGTCAGCGCCTTCTGATAAGCCTCGAGCGCCGTCGCATATTCATCGCCGACGGCCTTACTGGCGTCGGTCAACTTCTTCGCCACGGCCGCCGCGCGATCGGCGTTGGCCTTAATCGAAGGAGAAACGGTGGGGACGCTCGTGGTTTTTCCGCGACTGGTTGACTGACCCTTCGCAGCATCGACCTGTTCGGTCACCTTATCCAATTTGGCCTTTTCCCGAGCGGCTTCTCTCTCGGCGGCATCGACGTCGGTACTCGCCTTCATAGCGGCGTCATAGAGGGGCTTGAGATGTCCGTGCAAGGTGCTCAACGCATCCAGCTTCGCCGCTTCAAGGGCCTTGCGCGTCGCATCGAGTTTATCTGTAGGCACCTTCGCCGAGCGGGCATCAATCCTGATACCGAATGAGGGTGCGCCAGGCAGCACCGTGATCGCGATGCGGGGCGGAGCCGGCGGGATGGCGGCCGGGGCCGGGGCCCGAGCGGTCTCCGGCTTGGCGGCCGCCTCTTTGCTGGGAGGTGCCTTTGCCTTATCTCCCGTGACCGTCGTGGTGGTCTTAGCGGCCAACAGCAGACATATAAAGAGGGGATAAAGCATGGGCGGGTATACTTTATCCAACACCTCCCAGCCCGTTTAGTTACGAAATACCCGCGATTAAAGCTTATGACACTGTTGATGGCGATGCGGACTTGAAAACATCCCACCACGACCCACAGTGAGGTCAGTTCATTATTAGTCGCATCACGAGCAATTCAGGCGAAAGCCAGAATCTGCACCAACCGAGCCCTCCAAGGGTCACGGTGGTAATCGAAACCGCAAGGAATCGAGATGAGAGCCGAAAGGCTAAAAAGACCCCCGTGGTTTAATCGTGATGCGCGCCTCTTTCACCGCCGCCATGATCAACACCCACGAAAACAACCAGCCGAACGCCGCCCGGATTTCCATTCGAGTCAGCGCGGAAAACCGTCTGCACCACCTCTGGAATAACAACGGCACCTGGTGGTTGCACTACACCGAACACCTGCCCGACTTCACCAAGCGCCGGGTGCGGCGTTCGCTGTCGACGCATGACCTGGAAGTCGCCATCGCCCGACGCGACGAATGGCTGGGGGCGGCCTGACGGCGATCGACCGATGAGCTTCGTCCTCGCCCTGCTCTTATTCCACGCCTTATCCGCGCGTCAGCTCTGAGCCCGATGACTAGAAGCGGGCCCCGAATCGAGCCGCCAAGCCCCAACTCGCTCCCGGCTGGAAAGCGGCCTCGCTCAGGCCTTCATGGCGGAAAGTCTGTCGTGCAAAAGGCACCCACTCGGCGCTTCCGCGCACGAACCAAGTTCCGCTCTTCTCGAGAAACTGGGTGACGCCGAGGCGAAACGGGACCTCGCCGATGGCAACCGCACGCGAGCCGTAGGTCGTGCTCGGGGTGAGCTGGAAATTCATGGTCTCATACGCGACGGTGAAATCGACCGTCGTCGCGCGATCTTCGGTGACGAAGCCCCGGATGATCAGGCCATTCTGCAGACCCGTGGCCCGGAGTTCGACTTCTGCGAACTTACATGGGCGCCAGATCGCCTTAACATAAGGAATGGGGAGAACCGAAGCCTCCAGCCGGTCCTCGAGCAGAATCCCGAGGGCGACATCGGTCTCCGCATCGGGACGCCAGCGGACGGCACCCCCCAAGCCCCAGCGCTTCCCTGACCCCAGGCCCACACCGTCTTCGGCCGCTCCCTCAAGCGCGTAAATGAGTTCCACGCCGTATTTCTGGTTCCAATCCCACTGCTTGAAGCCCGTGAGCATGACGTCGGTAACCGAGCCGTAAGAACGATCCGTGCCAGCAATGGCGCCGCTGAACCGGCTCTGGTAACGATACCATTCCAAATCTACCGCCTGCGTATTCGTCTGATAAATCAATTCCGCACCGCTCCGTGAGCGGCCATATTCGCCCGACACTCCGCCCGCATGGGAAACGAAATCGTCGCCCCGATACTGCCAATCGGTAATCACCAGCCAATCCTTGGCGGCGGCGGGGGCATCTGCGGCGTATGCCGAAGAATAGCATGCACAAACTAGAGCAATTTGCTTAAAATCAATCATACCTTAGGAGGGTTAAATTTAAAATAAACCGTAATCCCCCGATAGCAAGCGAGTTGCTTGGACTGACTAAAAAGTGGCATAGATTTTGCTTAATAAAAAGCATCATGCTTATTTTTGCCACCCCCTCCCCCACTGCCGGCGATAACGCCTGGGTTCTCGTGAGCACGGCACTGGTGCTCATGATGTGTATTCCGGGCCTCTTCCTATTCTATGGCGGCTTGGTGCGCAGTAAAAACGTGCTCTCCATCGCCGCCCAATGCCTGGCGCTGACCGCGCTGGGAGTTCTCATGTGGTGGGCCTTCGGTTACAGCCTGGTCTTTGGTACCAGCTTCAAAGGTTCAGGCCTCGGGCACATCTTCGGTGGCTCTGAGAATTTCGGCTTTGCCGGACTCGGTGCTGGATCAAGCAGCTACGAACCCCGAATCTCCGGTGCAACCTTCGGACTCTTCCAAGCGATGTTCGCGGCGATTACCCCGGCACTTATTATTGGTGCCGTCGCCGAAAGGATGAAGTTCTCGGCGGTGCTATTCTTCTCGGCGCTTTGGACCGTCCTTGTCTATTATCCGGTCGCTCACGCCGTCTGGGGCGCGAGCGGGGCCTTCGCCGGGCTCGCCAATCCGGATGCGCCCTTCAAGGCCGCGGACTTCGCCGGAGGAATCGTCGTCCACATGACCTCTGGCTGGTCCGCCCTCCTCCTCTGCATCCTCGTCGGCCCGCGCGCGGGCTTCGGCAAGCGCCCGATGACGCCGCACAGCATGGTGCTTTGCGTCGCAGGCACGGGCTTACTCTGGGCTGGCTGGTATGGCTTCAACGCCGGCTCCGCCTTGGCGGCTGACGGGGTCGCGATCCAGGCTTTCCTGACCACGACCCTCGGGGCGGCCGCGGCGACGCTCGCCTGGGCGGCCATTGAGAAACTCCACCGCGGAAAGCCTTCGGTGCTGGGCCTTTGCTCGGGTGCGATCGCTGGGCTTGCCACCATCACGAATGCTGCCGGCTTTGTTTCGGGAATGTCGGCCGTGTTCATTGGCATCCTCGCCGGCTCCGTTTCTTACTGGGCCTGCTCCGTGCTGAAACCGAAGTTCGGTTACGATGATGCCCTCGACACCTTTGGCGTGCACGGAATAGGTGGCACTATCGGCGCCCTGGCCACCGCCCTGCTCATGAGTGCCCAAGCCAATAGCGCCGGCGGTGAATTGATTTCGAAAGGCCTTCTCAAAGGACAGCTAATGGCGATGGCTCTCTGCATCCTCCTCTCCTTGGCGATGACCTGGCTGATCGCAAAAATCGTGTCTAAATCAATCGGACTCCGGGTAACGGAGGAAGGCGAGGCCCAGGGACTGGACATCGCTGACCACGGCGAAGAAGGCTATAATCATAATTAAGGTGGCTCGGAGTGATGCCGAAGAAGCGACTTGCTCGAAAAAAAGCAGGTGCACGGGCTGAATGCGTCTGATTTTAAGCACAAATCAGGGTTAGTTTCTAATCAGGGGTGTTGGCACGGGGGTTGCGAATGACCTCTCGCCATGAACTCCCTGCTACGAACTCTCACCATCCTCGCTCTGGCGGCAGTGCCCTACCTGTCGTCCGCGCAGAACGCCCCCGCCGCCGCACCTGCGGCGGCCCCCGCCGTCGAGGCGGCCAAGACTCCGCCGCCGCCGCCCGCGCCCTCCCTCGAGCAGCGCTTAGCCGGCATCGAGGCCTATCTCTCCAACGGAGATCCTACGGCTCCGCTGAAGACTGGCCCCAAGGATAAGGATGGCAATGCGACCATCCCAGCCGGCCTCACGACCCCTGCGGCGCAGACCCCCGGACCGGGCCATAACGCCTTCATGATGATCAGCGCCGCGCTGGTTCTCTTCATGACTCTTCCCGGTCTGTTCCTCTTTTACGGAGGCTTGGTCCGCGCGAAGAACGTACTCTCCGTCGTAGCCCAGTGCTTCGGGCTTGCCGGCCTGGTCACCGTGCTCTGGTGGGCCGTCGGCTACTCCCTCGTGTTCGGTAAGAGCTTCGACGGAACCTTCCTCGGTCACTTCTTCGGCGGCAGCGAATACTTCTTCCTGAAGGATGTCACCTCCGCCCCGAACACCGACTACGCCTTCTGGGTCTCGCAGAACGTCTTCTCGATGTACCAGCTGATGTTCGCGATCATCACCCCGGCCCTGATCGTGGGTGCCATCGCTGAACGTATGAAGTTCTCCGCCGTGATGCTCTTCATGCTCGGCTGGATGTTCATCGTCTACTTCCCGATGGCCCACGCCATCTGGGGCATTACCGGCGACATGAACGGTGTCTGGAACGCCAAGGCTTCTATCAAGGCGATCGACTTCGCGGGTGGCACGGTGGTGCACATGACCTCCGGCTGGTCCGCCCTGCTCCTCTGCTTGATCCTCGGACCCCGTATTGGTTTCGGCAAGAAGACCATGGCGCCTCACAGCATGGTGCTCTGCGCGGTCGGCACTGGAATGCTCTGGGTGGGTTGGTACGGCTTCAACGCCGGCTCGGCGCTCGCCGCCGACGTCGTGGGTGCGCAGGCCTTCACCACCACCACGCTGGCCGCTGCGGTCGGCGCCTTCACCTGGGCTTCGCTTGAATGGATCCTCCGCAAGCACGCCAGCATCTTGGGCTTCTGCTCGGGTGCCGTCGCCGGCCTAGTCGTAATCACCCCCGCTGCGGGCTTCGTGTCCGCCAGCTCAGCCGTCCTGATTGGTGTGCTCGCCGGCGTAGTGCCCTTCCTCGCAGTGGTCTACCTGAAGTCCAAGCTCGGCTACGATGACGCTCTCGACACCTTCGGGGTCCACGCAGTGGGCGGCACCCTCGGTGCCATCGTGACCGGCATCTGCGCCACGGCCGACGCCAACAGCAACCTCACGACGAACCTCAAGGACATCGTGGGCAAGACCCTGGTGAATGAACAGTTCAAGGCCATCGGAGTCACCTTGGTGCTCTCCCTCCTCGGAACCCTGATCCTCGCCTACTTGGTCAAGGCCATCGTGGGTCTCCGCCCGAGCGAAGAAGACGAAGCTCGCGGCCTTGATATCTCGGACCACGGCGAAGAAGGCTACAACCACAACTCCTGATCTCCCCTCCAAGGGAGCCGGCTCGAAGGCCGTCCGATTTCGGACGGCCTTCTTCTTTGGTCAAGTAACGCAAGCCTAGGGCAAAACACTTGGAAACAAAGGCACTCCAGGGTTGCCACGCCCTGAATGCTGACACTATGCTGTCGGTATTAAATCCGATGATAAAAATATCTGCACGTCTTAATGATGCCGAATTCCTCGGCACCGCCGAAGACCTGGCTGCCTTTGTCAGCGAGAAACTTGCCGAATTAGGCTTCGGCGATCGCCACCGATCAACCGAACGTCTCGTCCGTTTCTACGCCTACGAGGGCCTGCTTTCCAAGCCCGAGCGGGCACTAGATGATCGGCGCAAGGCCAACTTCGGCCCCCTTCAAGTTCGGCAACTGCTGCTGGCTCGCCTCCTCGCCGAACGCGGCTGGGATCTGGACCGCATTCGGAATCTGCTCAAAGAGAACACGGCTCTCTCTCGCCTGAATGAGTTAATCGATGAATTAGCCACGCCCACCGAGGCGGAAAAGCTTTTCTTCAAAACCCTTAGCACCACCGAGTCGATGGGACTTGAATCGCAGGGACGAAGCATGAGCGTCTCCGAGAGTACCGTCCTTCATAAACGCTCCGCCCTCCGCCACTCCCTGAGCTCGGATTACGCCGACCAGGACGCTCAGCCGGCACGCCCACGCTCCTACACCCTGGGACATCAGCTACGCCAAGTCTCCGAAACGGAAAGCCCCGCCGAAGCGTTTCGCTACATGATCAAAAAGGAGTTGATACGGCCCGACATCTCTCCCGAGGCCCGCGAACTCTTTAACCAGTTAATTGCCTTCAATCCGAGCTCCCGAGGCGATGAGCCAAAGCGCGAAAGGTGGACCAGATTAAGGCTCACCCATTGGTGCGAAGCTCACTTCAATATAGATAGCCGGGCCAAACCGACCAGAGAGGAACTGCTAGAAATTGTGGATAATTTCAGTAACGCCTTAATGAAGAACTATTTATAATTATGACAGTAACCTAGTGGTGTTAATTTTATGAAAGATACTACCTTGGTGTTGACATTTATCAGGCCTTGGTGACAGTAGGGGGCCAATGATTGCTCCCATGAACCAACCGAAGATTGAAATCCTCCCCCTGAAGAAGGGCTTCCTCCGTACCGCCGCTGATGCGACGCATATTCTCGTCCGTATCGTCGCCCCCGCCAAACCGGCTGATCTCGGCAACACCCCCCGTGCGCCCCTCGACCTCGCGCTGGTCATCGACCGCTCGAGTTCGATGTCCGGCCGCCAGATCGAAGCTGCCCTCGAAAGCGCCGTTCGCATCGTGCGCGGCCTCCGCTCCGATGACCGCGTGACTATCGTGGCGTTCGACGACCGCATCGAGGTCGTTCAGCCGCTCACGGCTGTCACTGACCGCGAAGCCCTCGTCCAGCGCATCAAGGCGATTGAGGCCCGTGGCTCGACCAACCTCTTCGGCGGCTGGGAGGAAGGCGTCAAACAACTCGCCCCCTTTACCCGCAAAGACCGCATCGCCCGAGTCATCCTCTTGAGCGACGGCCAAGCCAACCAGGGCACGGTCGATGAACGGGAAATCTTCGCCCAAGTGGGCAAAGCCGCCGGCGCGGGCATCACGACCTCGACTGTCGGCCTCGGCCATGGCTTCAACGAATCGCTGATGGCCGGCATGGCCACCGCTGGCGAAGGCGTCGCGAATTTCGGCCAGACCGCCGACGACCTCGACGAGGCCTTTGAAGAACAGTTCGCCATCATCTCCAACTCGTTCCTGCGGCAGGTGAAGGTCAGCGTACAAGGCGGCAGCGACGTCCAAGCCCGTCTGGTCGGCGAAATCCTTGAGAACGGCGCCGCAATCACTCGTAAACTCGGCACCCTTCCCTGGGATGCCTCGCTCGTCGCGGTCGTCGAACTCAAGATCGGCGCCCTCGCCAAGGCCGATGCACTCGCCGCCATCAACTTCGAAGCGACGACCAAGGAGGGTGAAGTCGTGAAATACGGCCCCGAACTGATCACGCTTCCGGAAGTCGATCTCGCCGTGTTCTCGACCCTGCCCGCCGACGCCGATGTCGCCGCAGTGGTCGGGGAAGCCCTCGTTGCGGAGAAGATTGAATTCATTGAGTCGCTCGCTCGACGCGGAAAATTTGCCGAGGCCAAGAAAGAGTTCGAGACCCTCTTGAATCGCCCAGGTCTTTCGGACTGGGCCAAGCAGAAGATTGAATACCTCAAGGAACTCCTCGATGAGGATGCCGTCATGGCGATGAAGGAAATGCGCTACGGTCGCACCCGCATGATGAGCCAGTCCAAGCACTCCTCGATGGTCTGCCACAGCAGCAGCCTCGATGAAACCGCAGAGGCTATGAAGGCCATCTACCTGCGCCGGAAACGCGCCGACGGCCGAGCCACGAAGCCCAAGCCCCCGCAGGGCGGCCAGCCTCCGCAGGCATAAGCGGCCCAGTCGCCTGAAACCAGCCCGACGGAAGCGATTCCGCCGGGCTTTTTGTTGCCCGGCCCGAACCCTCGCCCAAGATGACCAGCCGTCCCCATGTCTCGCTTTATTCGCATCACTCTCTGGACAGTCGGCGTCGTTGCCCTCCTCATCGGAGCGACCTTCCTCTGGATCGAATCTCAACTCCGCCCGGAACCTCTCGGACTGCGCGTCAAAGGTCTCCTCGCCGATGCGAAAATCAAGGGCGTTATCTCCCGCGTCGAAGCATCGCTCGACGGATCTTTTTCGGCCGAAGGCATCAATCTGACACTCGAAGACGGCACGCAATTCGCCGCCGCCAGTATCAAAGGCGAAGCCCAGCTGTGGTCGATCCTCCGAGGAACCTATGCGCTCAGCAGTCTCGAAGTGAAGGGACTTGAACTGGACCTGGGCACGCGTGCGACCACCCGCAAGCCCGCGACCGCCGCCACTCCGGCCGCACCTGCCAAGACCCGCCTGCCGCCGTTCTCCCTCGGGCCCTATGCCGCCAGCGGTCGCATCAAACTCGAAGACGGCACACTGTTGAGATTCAGCTGTCGCGGCGATGTGTTTGATTCCAACGGCAAGGCGGACTTCCGCGCAGGCATCGCCTGGCCTGGCTTCATGGTAGGCACGCAACAAACCGACCCGCGCGGCGAGATCGTGCTGAAAGCGGATTTCCGACGCCCTCTAGGCGGCAACGGCCTCTCGCCCGACGACCTCACCGCAGACATCGGCAGCGTGCAGCTCGAACTGGCCGCCAAGGACGCGAGCCCGATAGCCGCCGGCGCCATCAGCCTTTCCCTCACCGCTGCACCCACAGCCAGCAAGGACGGCCTCGGCTTCCGCGGACTGATCAAAGATTCCGCGAATCGAGGCGCCGTCCAATTCACCGGCGCTTTTGCGCACGGCCGCACCAACGTAGATACGCAGCTGGATGTGGATCCGACCCGCTTCGGCATCCTCAGCCGAGAACTGCCCGACCTTCATCTCAGCGGACAAACCTCCGCCGAACTGGATGGCGCCAATTGGAAAGTCTCCACGGACCTGAAAGCCTCCTGGACCGATCTGAGTAAATTCTCGAAATCGCTCCGCAAAAATTCCACCTCGGAATGGAGTATCAAGGCGGACGCCGCCGGCTCCAATACCACCCGCGCCCTGAACCATCTGGCCATCGCTGGCAACGGCATCAGCATCAGCATGCCACAGCCACTCACCTGGAAAGGCGGCCTGCTACCCAACGACTCCTCGGGAGCCTCCCTAACGATCGTCGCCAACGACGCCGAACTCGTCGCCCTTACCCCTTTCCTGGCCATGGCCGGACTCACCGCCACCAGCGGCCACTGGACCGGCGAAGCCGCAGTCTCCTTCGCTGACGGCCAGGCCACCGTCGCAAACATCCGCACCCACAGCTTCAAGGGACTCACCATCGAACAGGCCGGCAAAATCCTGGTACGCGACATCGACGCGGAAGTGCCGTTAAAATCTGAAGACGGCGCCGTCACCATCGGGCCCTTCAAAGTCACCTGCGCCGCCGGCGATATCGCCAGCGGCTCGCTCACGCTACGACCAGGGGCCGATGGCGCCTGGTCCGTGCTCGCCAACGTCAACGTGGGCATCGTCGAACTTGCTTCTCAGCCAAACTGGGAGGAACTGCCGGTCGAAAAACTGAAAGGTATCCGCATCAACGCCCGCGTGGCCGTCGATCGCGCCGCCGGCAAGGCGCCGTCCGTCACTTCCGCCGAAGCCGGCATCCTGCGCCAAGGTCTCAACCTGCTCTCGCTGAAGCTCCGCCAACCCCTCGCCCTGGATGGCACCAAGCCGACCGGCGTCCTTGTCGAAGCTTCCGCTCGCGACCTGCCGCTCGAGTCCCTCGCTGCGGTCGTGCCGGGACTCAAGCTCAGCGGCGACCTCAAGCGCGCGGACTTGGTCGCAGGCTTCAAGTCAGAGGGCCTCTTCGTCCGCACGGAAGGTGCACCGCTCGCCTTCATCGGCACCAGCGTGACCTGGCAGAACAAGCTCTGGGTCAAGGAGTGCGACCTCGCCGCCAGCCTGGACCTCTTGATCGGTGATAATAAAAATATCACCATCGGCTTCAACAAAGCGGAGCTGACCAGCCACGGCCGCACCCTCGCGGCTGGCGACATCTCGCTCGGGCTGAACGCCAGCGGCCTCGGCGGCACGACCTTGAAGTTGCACGGCGACCTCGGTGAGCTCGCCGGCCAGCCCTTCGCCGGGCCGCTCAACATCGTCTCCGGCGGCCAGTACAGCGCATCAGCCGACTACGCCCCCTCCGGCGAGATCGCCGTCACGGTGAACGTCGACGACGTGGGCCTGCGCCAGTGCGTTGGACGCATTAAAGTTGCGCAAATCAAAGGCAAATACACCCCGACGGCCAATGGCCTCGCCGCCGAAGGTTCTTTCTTGATGAAAGCGACCAACGTGAGCTCGGGGAAATTCACGCTCACCAAAGCCAGCCTCGGGCAGCGCACCGATTGGCAAGGCACGGTGGCCATCGATAACGTTGACGTGGATGACTTCCTGGCCTTGGTTCCGAAAAGCGCGGAGACAACCGAAGAAGCCAAACCGGAGATCGTCGGCAAGCCGGACAAAAAACCTTTCTGGGAAAACCAGACGGGGAGCCTTAAGCTCTCCATCGGCTCAGCTAACGCCTACGGCATCGTCGCCCGGAAAATCCTCCTGAAGGCCGAGGCGGACGAAAAAGCGGTTAAGCTCACCCAGCTCAGCGGCACGGTCGCCGAGGGCACCCTCAGCGGACGCGGCCAGCTCGCCTTCGTTCCGACGATGAGCAACGGCCCGTACTCGCTCTCGGCGACACTCAACCTCAACCAGCTCGAGATCGGCTCTATCGCTGAGGCGGCGCCCGTCATCAAGGATTTCCTCCAGGGGAAGGTCGATGCCTCCGCCTCACTCACGAGCGTGTGCGGAACTCCCGCCCAACTTTTCAGCAAGCTGCAGGTGGACACCGAACTCAATTCCAAGGGCGGCCATATCCGCGCCTACGGGAAAGAAGGCAGCGCGACCTCGCTGGCCGCCAACAAGGCGGGCAATGTCGGCGAACTGATCGGCCTGGGTGCGCTGCTAATCGGCGGAAATAATAGTAATTCCACGGCATCGCGGATTGGTACCGCCATGGCGGCGGCGGCCAAGCTCCAGAAGGCGCTGGGCGATTTCAACTACGACACCATTGCCATTAAGGCCTCCCGTCTCGCCTCCGGCACACTCAAACTCGACCAAGCCGACATCCGTAATGCGACGCTCCACATGACCGCCAAGGGAAGCATCAGCGCGGATCCCAAGGCCCCGCTGACGGATTGGCCGATTCTGATAGACGCGCAGATGCGCGGCACGGGCGACTATGCATCGCTTTTTGTGGCGCTGGGCTATGCCGCCGCGCCATCCAAGTCCGACGGCTTGACCGACGGACCTGGCGTCAAGGTCACCGGCTCCATCAATAACATTAAGACGGACCTCGCCGCCCAGCTGCAACAAGCCATCGACCGCATCAGTTCCGGCTCCGCTCAGGCCGCGCCTTCCACCCAGCCGCAGACGCCGGCCACCAAGAAGCGTAATCCGCTCGGCGACCTGCTGAAGCAACTGGGGAAATGACGCGACACGGCCTCGCGTTCGTCTTCGCCACCCTGCTGCTGGCCGGACTGGTGATGCTGGCCCTGGCCGTCGGACCCCAAGGATTTGGCTGGGGTGCATCGAATTCACTCCTCCTCCTGCGGGCGCCGCGCGTGCTCGCCGCCTTGGCCGCCGGTCTCGCGCTCGGCATCGGCGGAGCCGCCCAACAAGGCGTCTTCCGTAATCCGCTGGCTGACCCGGGCCTCACGGGCGTCTTCGGCGGAGCTCTCTTCGGCATCGCCGTGCTCCTCGGTTTGGCGCCAGAACTCGCGTGGCAAAAAGTCTGGCTGATTCCCGGCGCCGCCTTCTCTGGTGCGCTCGCCACCTCCACACTCCTCGTGCTGATCGGCAGCCGAGGCTCGAGCGCCCGACTGCTCCTCACGGGTCTTGGGCTCAACGCCTTCACGGCTGCGGGCACACTTGTGATCGCCACCCGTAGCGGCGAATCACGCGAATTGCTCACCAACGGTGCCTACGGCGACTGGCTCGGCATGGCCACACTTGAGCTCATCTGGCTGCCGGCCTTGCTCTGCACGGCCGCCGCCCTGCTGCTATTGACGATGGCACGCTCATTTGACCTTCTCGCCTTCGGTGAAGATGCCGCCGTTAGTTTCGGCTGTGATGTTCATGCCGTCCGCCGCCGCGCCGTACTGCTCACCGCCTTAGCCGCCGCCGCCGCCACCTGCTTGGTCGGGCAAGTGGCTTTCATCGGCCTACTCGCCCCCCATCTCGCCCGCGCTCTCGCGGGCCCAAGACACGCGCGGGTGCTGCCTTTCTCGGCTCTTATCGGAGCGGGCCTGCTCGTCGCCGCCGACACACTCGGACGAGGCCTTTTCCCGCATGCCCCGCTTTCGGCCGCGGCCGTCACGGCCGTACTCGGCGCCCCGCTCTTCATCTGGATAGCAAGAAAGCGCTATGAGTGAAATCATCATCAAGGCGATCGGTCTCGGAGTTGAGTTCGGCTCACGTCGGGCTGTCGACGGCGTCTCTCTGTTGGCCAACGGCGGCACGGTCACGGCGATCGTCGGCCCGAACGGCTCGGGCAAGACCACCTTACTGCGGGCTCTCGCCGGACTCATCCCCGCCGCTAGCGGCATCCTGGAAATATGCGGCGCCGACCCACGCCGCGGCGCTCCGGCCGACCACGCCCGACACCGCATCTACTGCCCGCAGAAGCCGACCTCATCCTGGGATTATCGTGTCGAAGAACTAGGTGAGATTTGCGGAGAACCGGCCGACTTCGAAACCTGGCTCAGCCGATTGGGCGGGCGGGAATTAGCGACACGTCCTCTCTCGGAACTATCGGGCGGCGAACAGAAGTGCGCCCATCTAGCGATGATTCTGGCCACTCTACATGAAGCGTATGGTTGCGCCGTACTACTCGATGAGCCGACCACATCCCTCGATCTCGTCCGCCAGCAAGCCGTGCGCGACGCCGCACGCGACCTCGCCCGCGCCGGGGCGGCCTGCGTCGTGGCGACACATGATATCGATTTCATCCGGTCAGCCGATACGGTGCTCGTGCTTTCTGAAGGCCGGCTCATCGCGTCAGGACCGCCGGAGCAGACCCTGACGCTGGAGATCAGCCGTGCAATCTGGGGCGCTTGATTTTGGGCGGCACGATGCGAAGCGGCGCCTCAGGTAACTGACCCAGTCGCGCCGCCGAGAATAAGAATTGCTGCGCCAGGCCGGCACCGGCGCCGAAATGCAAGCGGCCGAATTCTTCCAACTGCGCCGGCTTCCACCCGCGAAGTCCATACGCCGTACCCAGCGCCTGCACGACCCAGGTGTCCACCGGAAAACTTTCGAGCCGGCCGAAGCCGAAAAGAGCCACGCAGGATGCCACCTTCGGCCCGACGCCCGGAAGCGACTGCAACTCTGTCATCAGCGCAGGCGTGGGCAGCGCCGCGAATTCCGCCGCCCAATCCGGGCGAGCCACAAGATTCTTCGCCGTCCCCCGGATGAACGCAGCCCGATAGCCCAGGGCGCAACTGCGCAACGCCGCATCATCCGCTTTCAGCAAAGCTCGCCACGTCGGCAGGGAATGAAAACCTCCGGCGAGCGGCACGCCCATCTTGACGGCCATCGCAGCCACCATCGTGCGAATCTGCAGGATGCGCTTATTGGAGCTGCACAGAAAGCCCAGCAACGCCTCGTGCGGATTTTGTCGGAGAATCCGGAGCCCCGGACACGCCTTCATCGCCCCATGCAGGACGGGGTCCGACCGCCACGGCAAGGCTTCGGCCAGCACTGCCTGCATGCCTTCGGCATCCAGATAATATCGCAGGGCTGACTCCGCTTGCATACTGCAAGACGGGGCACGCCACTCCAAGCCGGCCGGACCTGAACGTAGTGATGCGACCGTCTCGCCAAAGACGCCGGTCCAAACCCCAGCTGCGTCACGACTCCAGCGGAAACATTGACCGCCATCGAGTTGCTCTTGGAGTGAATTCGCGGGGACGTCAGCGGCGAGCCGCAAGGGCCTCCACGATGTCCATGCGTCCGTCGACATGACGGCCTAGCGGCGACCGAGATCGAGCGGCGTCCCCCAGAGGAAACTGTGGCGCGAAGCCAGGAAGCGCCCCTTGGCGTCCACCACCGAGACTCGCCACGCAATCGGACGCCAGTTCGGCGTCCCGGCCTGCTTGCCCGTCAGGCCGATGACGAATTCCCCAAGGGGCAACTTTGGTTTCAGATTCACCGCAAAATCATAGCGCTCCGGTGGCGTGTTCTCCGTCCGGATGACCTCCAGCACCAGGCGGCCATCTGCGGGCGGATCGATATCCAGCTTCACGTAAAAATAATATCCCGGGCGGACATGCTCCTCCGTGCGGAAGACGACATCCGAGCCGTGATGCTCCTTGGCGTAGAAAGCCTCGGATGCACGGGCGACGTCCGCCTCACTGCGGCGCCGCTCATTGACATAGGCCACACCCGGAACCTCCTCCGCGGAGGGAGGGGGAGTTCCGCATGCCGTGAAGACCAGCGCAGCGAGCGCGGCCCACAGAGAGGCCTGGCTCACCGCCCCGCTCACTTCTTGACCTTCTTTTTGCTCGCGGCGACGCGAGCGGCCTTGATGCGGTCCTTCTTGCGCTCGAGGTAGGCGCGACGACGACGACGCTTGATAACTTTGTTGGTCTGTTGGCCCATGGTCTGGTCATCCTCCCGCAACCCCTCCGATGGTCAAGGAGAAGGTTGCAGACCCTCTCCCGGAAGCCCGGGAGGAGGAAATGGACCCTTTCTGGCTGCCTGGGTAGGGATCGAACCTACGACCAAGTGATTAACAGTCACCTGCTCTACCGCTGAGCTACCAGGCAGTGCGAAAGGAGTTCAATCAAGGCAAGGTCAGGGCGGCTCTGTCAAACAAATCCTCCGACCCGAAGGCACCACAGCTTTGCCGTAATTTGCGATGGAAGGGCCATAAAAGGCCGTATTGGCGGGCCTGCGCGACGACATTCACCCCAACTGCGCCTAATCTCTGGACACCCCTGTGCGGACTGTCTTCCTCATGTCCTATCAAAACCATGCGCTGGTCCCGACTTCCTGAAACTCCCAATGCACCCGGCTTCGGCGGTGCCTTTGTCGGCACTTCCAGCGACACCCTGCTTTGCGGCGGTGGCTCCAACTACCCGGACAAGGCGGCATGGGAGGGCGGCGTCAAAGCCTGGCACGATGAAGTCTACTCCCTGACCAGCACCCGCTCCAAAAAATGGGCCAGCATCGGCAAGCTACCCCGACCCTGCGGCTACGGCGTCAGTGTCTCCATCCGCCAAGGATTGCTCATGATCGGCGGCGCCGACGCCCACCGTCATTACGCCGACTGCTATACCCTCGCCATTGAAGAGGGCGAATTAAAGGTCCGCCCCTTCCCCTTCCTTCCTCGTCCGCTCGCCTATGCCACCGGTGCGCTCGTCGGCAGCAAGGTGATCGTCGCCGGCGGCACCGAACGACCCGACGCCACGGCCGCCTCTTCCGCCGCCTACGCAATCGACCTCGCGAACCTCAACGCCGGCTGGAAAGAACTTCCACTCTGCGCCGGCTCGGGGCGCATGCTCGCGCAGTCCGCCGGCACCAAGGACACCTTCTTCATGTTCGGCGGGGTCGCCCTCAGCCCGGGCGCGAAGAACGTCGAACGCGAATACCTCTCCGATTGCCACGCCTTCACCCTCGGTAAGGAATGGCGCCGGCTGGCCCCGATGCCGCGCGCCGTCGCGGCGGCCCCCTCCCCCTGTCCGGTGATGGATAATAATATCCTTATTCTCGGCGGCGACGACGGTCAGCTGGCGGGTAAAGTCGAAGCGGTGAAGCACCCGGGCTACCCAAAGACGCTCCTCTCTTACGACAAATCCACGGACACCTGGAGCGAAGCCGGCGAAGGCTCCTCTCAGGTGCTCTCCACGGGTTGCACCAAATGGTCCGGCGGCTTCGCCGTCACCAACGGCGAGGCCCGCCCGTTCGTGCGCTCCGCCGAAGGCTGGCTACTGCGCCCAGAATAATCGTTGGGGCTGGCGAATCGACGGCGGCGGGCTACAAAAGCACCACCCCGGCGAACATGTTCCGCCTCTGCCCATTATTCGGACTCGTCGCGGCGGCGCTCGCCTTCGCCCGAGGGGAACCGTTGCCGGATCTGCCCGACCCACTCGGGCGCGCGGGCATGATGGCCGCCGTCCTCCACGACTCCGCTGGCGGCGAGGTAATTATCGCAGCGGGGGGCACGAACTTCCCCGACAAGAAACTCTGGGAAGGCGGCCAGCGGAAATATCACCAGGATGTCTTCAAACTCGCCCAGACTCGTGGCAGCTGGGCATGGACCAAGATTGGCGATCTCCACACGGGACTCGTCGGCGCGGCCTTCTGCCCCACCCCGAAACTCGACGGCCTGATTATCGCCGGCGGCGCCGCCGCCGACGGGCATCGCACAGAGGTGTGGGTTGTGCGCCTCGACGGTAGCGTGACGCGCTTCGCCCCCAACATGCCGGAGCCGCGGGCCTACGCCGGCTTCACCTCGAGCAATCACAACCTGATCTTGATCGGCGGAATCACCGGACCAAATGACACGACGGCAATCCCGACGCTGACCTCGCTCAATCTGGATGAACCGAGCAGGACATGGAGAACCAGCGAAGCCGATCCCGCCTTCGCCCGCATCATTCCGCTCTGCGGCGCCGGAGCGCAGACCATGCTATGGGGCGGGGGCTGCATGCTCTCCGCAAAAGAGGGAAAGCCTTTCCGCACCTATCAGGACAATCTCTCGTTCAAATCGGCCTCCGCGGAGGGTCATCACTTCCACGGACTTCCACAGACGCTGGCAGGGGCCGCCGGGCCAGGCGTTGCCACCGCGACACACCTCTTCTTCGTCGGAGGCGACGACGGCAGCCAGTATGGGCATCCGTATGAAACACACACGGGGTTGGGTCGTCACATCCTCGCCCTTAACCTGAAGACCTTGAAAGCAACCATCGTCGGAGACTGGCCGCACCCGGTGGCCGTGGCCCCGCTCGTCCGCCTCGGCGATGATCTCGTTACCATCAGCGGAGAAATACGCCCCGGCATCCGCACGCCAAAAATCACCCGCTGGACCATCCCGGCCGAATATCGATGAACGCAACTTCGCCCACGACGCGCACGGCCTGGCTGGTCGTCGCCCTGCTCTTCCCCGTAGCCCTACTCAACTACCTCGACCGGCAGATGCTCGCGACGATGAAGCCTTCGATGATGCGGGACATGCCCGACATCGCCACGGCCGCGAACTGGGGCTTCATCCTTGGCTCATTCAAATGGGTCTACGCCGTCTTTAGCCCAATCGGCGGATTCCTCGCCGATCGGCTGAGCCGACGCCACGTGATCTGCTTCAGCCTTTTCACCTGGTCGGTCATCACCTGGGCGACGGGGCACGTCCATAGTTACGATCAGCTGCTGGCGACGCGCGCGGTGATGGGCATCAGCGAGGCGTTTTATATTCCGGCAGCGCTCGCACTCATCGCCGATTATCACGCCGGCCCCACCCGCTCTCGCGCCATCGGCCTGCATCAGATGGGCATCTATCTCGGGGTGATTATCGGCGGCTTCGCCGGCTATGCCGCCGACAGCCCCGACCTCGGCTGGCGTGGCGCCTTCGCCTGGTGCGGACTGGCAGGCGTTCTTTACGCCTTGCCGCTTTTCCTGTTTTTGAAAAACCGCCCGCTAGTCCCAGGAACTGTCGCCGGACTGAACCCCGTGGAAGCCCTCAGCTCATTGGCGCACAACCGGGAATTCCTAAAACTCATCCTCTATTTCACACTGCCCGCCATGGCCGCCTGGATCGTGCGCGACTGGATGCCCGATATTCTCCGCGAACGCTTCGCCCTCGGCCAAGGCAAGGCCGGCGTCTCGGCGGTGCTATTCTGGCAGGTGGCGGCGATTGCCGGCGTGCTCATCGGTGGATGGTTCGCCGATCGCTGGACAAAGCATAATCCACGTGGCCGAATTTATGTAAGTGCCATCGGTGTACTCTTGCTCCTCCCGGCCCTCTTCGGCGTCGGCAATGCCTCTTCACTCCTGGTGGCGCTAGGTTTCTTGGTCATCTTCGGCTTTGGCTGGGGCTTCTTCGACTGCAATAGCATGCCCATCCTGTGTCAGCTCGTCGGCCCGGAGAATCGCGCCGCCGGCTACGGGCTGATGAACTTCGTCAGTATCAGTTGCGGGGGCTTCGCAGACTGGATTTTTGGCGCCCTCCGCGATCGCTCCGTCCCGCTCAACGGAATTTTCGGCGTCTTCGCCGCCATCGCCTTGCTCTCGATTGGCATCGCCCTTTCCATCCGCCTCAACCCCGTCCCCGCAAAAACCTGACCATGCCCTCCTTCAAGTTCACCGGTCTCTGCACCGCCACCCACACGCCGTTCCATGCGGACGGCGCGCTTAATCTCGACGCCGTCGCGCTGCAGGCGAAATTCCTGCGGAGCCACGGCATCACCTCGGTCTTCATCGGGGGCACGACCGGCGAAAGTAGTTCGCTGACGGTATCCGAGAGGCTCGACCTGAGTGATCGCTGGGCCCAAGTCGGCCCCGACACCGACATCGACGTCGTCGTCCACGTCGGCGCGAACTGCCTCACCGATGCGGCCGCGCTGGCCGCACGCGCGGAGCGCAACCAGGCAAAGGCTGTCTCGATGATCGCACCGTCTTATTTCAAACCGCGCACGATGGCCGACCTCATCGCCAGCTGCGCCATGGTTGCGCAGGCGGCCCCGCGCACTCCTTTCTATTATTACGATATCCCCGGCATGACGGGCATCACCGGCTTCCCCGCGGACCAGTTCCTCGAACAGGCTGCAAGCCGGATTCCGAATCTCGCCGGCATCAAATATTCCAACCCGGACCTTGCCGCCTACCGCAAAGCGAAGGCTCTCGCCGGCGGCAACTTCGACCTCCCGTTCGGCGTCGACGAACTTTTCCTCTCCGCGCTACAGGCCGGCGCCACCGCCGGAGTGGGCAGCACCTATAACTTCAACCCTGGCCCTTTACAGCGTGTGATCGCGGCCTATGCCAAAGGCGACCTTGCCGCCGCCCAAGCCGAACAAGGCAAAGTCCAACCGGTCGTCGATATCCTCGCCAAGCGCGGCTACATGGGGGCGGCCAAGGCCTTGATGAATCACCTAGGCGTACCACTCGGCCCGGCCCGCCTGCCCAATGGCAACCCCGACGCCGCCGAGACCAAGAAGATGATCGGCGAACTCGCAGCGATCGGCTTCTTCAGCTGGAATTTCTAACATGCGCCTCGCCCTGTTCCTCAGTCTGCTCTGCGCCCGTTCCCTTGCCGCGGACGGCACCGACGTCGTCATCTTCGAAGCGAAGCAGAATATAGCGCACCCCTCCGTGCGCATCCCTTCGCTGCTACGCACGCAGAAAGGCACGCTGCTGGCCCTCGCCGAAGGGCGCGACAAACCCACTGACCAAGCGGGCAACGACCTGGTGATCTCCATCTCGAAGGACGAAGGCGCCACTTGGTCCAAGCCCAAGGTCGCCTACGAGCAAGGGGACGACAGCTGCAACAACCCGTGCCTCGTCCAGGAAGCAAAATCCGGCCGCATCTTCTTGTTCTATCAGACCTTTCCTGCTGGCGGACATGAATTCGGCGGCCTCCCTGTCGGCCCGGCCGACCCCAAGGGCAACCGCTCCTGCTACATCTCTTCCGATGACGACGGCGCGACATGGAGTAAGCCAACCGATGTCTCCGCGAGCCTCAAGCCCAACGAAGCCATCACCACCGCCTCCGGACCTGGTATCGGCATCCAGCTCAAATCTGGCCCCAAGGCCGGCCGACTCGTCATTCCTTTCAATTCGCAGGACGCGAAGAAGAACTTCTACAACTGGGTCGCCTACAGTGACGACGCTGGCGCCACCTGGAAACGCGGCGAGAAAGTCCCGCAGACCGAAACCATCCAATTGAACGAAGTCCAGGTAGCGGAGTCAGTAGGCGGTGGCCTTTATCTGAATTCGCGCAGCTGGAGAAAAGGCGCTGGCCTGCGCAAGACCTCCTGGTCCCAAGACGCCGGCGAGACCTGGAGCCAAGCCACCGAAGACGCTAAGCTGCCTGACCCGATCTGCCAGGGAAGCCTCCTGCGCATGGATGACCATACCATCGCCTTTCTAAATCCGGTCGGGAAAGGTCGTAAAAATGGCACGCTACGCCTTTCCCACGATGACGGCCGGACTTGGGCTGTCTCTCAACTGATCTTCCCGGGCCCCTTCGCCTACAGCAGCATGGCATTACTCAAAGACGGGCGCATCGGCGTTCTCTATGAGCCGGCCAGCAATACAATCGTGCGCTTCCGGGCGGTCGAGATACCGAAGAAATAAGATCAGGTGGCTGGGATGAACGGCGCGCCACCCTGCTCTGGACCTTGATAATAATCAAGGATTGCCGCGGCAAGATACTCCTTCACGTCATCCGTCAGCATGCTCCCAAAGCTGAGTTCCTTGCCCTGCGATGAAATCGCAATCGCCTGGACCGGGCGCTTGTTGGCGCGCACGCCGCGATAGGCCAAGACCACGCGGACCTCCTCGCCTGCCGGCAGATGCCACGTCCAACCGATACCCGGAAGAATACGCCAACGAACCGCCACTCCTGCCTGAGTCAGTTCGATGCGACAGCGGGCGACCGTGAACCCAAAGCCGATAAGGAAAAAAGGCGCGTAAAACAATGCCATGAACAAGAAGTGCCACCCCGTGGGATTCGTGATCACTTGGTGGTTGGAGCGCACGACCCCGCGGCTCAGACCGTAGACCATGAACGCACAGTGCACCATCGTGAAGATGAGCCAGAACCATCCGAAGCAGCTCCCTTGACGCACGGAATAAGCAACCCCGTCCGCAAGTATCTCCGTGGCGACTTTCGGATGCCCCCGGGCAAAGGCTTCAGCGGAAGGGAGTTTCTCGCCAGGCTCAGTCAGCCCGCCCACCCAACCCCCAATCCGGTCGACTTTCAACCCGGCGAGCAACCCGTCCACCCGAGCATCTTCCCGGGCCTTTATTGCCTTCAGGAGCGCCATAAAGTCCTCGCGAGAGCCCATGCGCAGAAACTGTCGGCCAAGATTCACATCACAAGCCAACGCTGACTTGAACCAAAGGGATTTCTAACTGTCCATAGGAGAACCCCATGCGACCCCTCCTCGCCCTGCTCCTCCTGCCCTTGGCCGCTCTGGCCGACGGCGCCAAATACTCCGTCAGCTACCCGGCGTCGGACAAACCCGGCGAACTCATCTTCGCCTCGACCTACAATCTCTGGCTACCCGAAGGCGTGAAGACCGTCCGCGGTATCATCGTGCATCAGCACGGCTGCGGCACCGGCTCGAACAAGGGCGCGGCGACCGTCGCCGACGACCTGCACTGGCAAGCCCTCGCCCGCAAATGGAACTGCGCCCTCGTCGGCCCGGTCATCGGCGAACCCGAGAAGGCCAACTGCCGCATGTGGTGCGACCCGCGCAACGGCTCCGACCAGACCTACCTGCGGGCCCTCGACGACCTTGCCAAGCAGACCGGCCACCCCGAGATCGCAACCGCCCCCTGGTGCCTCTGGGGTCACAGCGGCGGCGGCTTCTGGTCGAGCATCATGCAGGCGAAGTACCCTGAGCGCATCGTTGCCATCTGGTTCCGCTCCGGCACGGCCTACTCCTATTGGCAGCAGCCCGAAGACAAGACCAAGGAACGCCAGATTCCCGAAGTCGTCCTGCCTCCTGAGGCCTATGAAATCCCGATGATGTCCAACCCCGGCGTAAAGGAGAATGGCGACAAGCGCTTCAACACCGCGTGGACCGGTAACCTCGCGATGTTCAAAGCCTACCGAGCAAAAGGCGCACCGATCGGCTTCGCACCAGATCCGCTCACCTCGCACCAGGCCGGCGATCAGCGCTACGCCTCCATCGCGTTCTTTGATGCCTGCCTCGAACTTCGCCTGCCTGAATCCGGCAACAAGCTCCGCAAGATTGATCAATCCAAAGGGTGGATCTCGCCTCTACTCGGTAACGAAGCCAAGCCCGCCGGCGAATTTTCTGGCGACAAGGCCGAATCCAACTGGCTGCCTAACGCGGCGTTCGCCAAGGCCTGGACTGAATACGTGAAGACCGGCGCGACGAACGACACCACGCCGCCGCCCGCACCTTTCAATGTCGCCGCCAAGACCACCGCGGACGGCGTCGAAGTCACCTGGGACGCGCACGCCGACCTTGAAAGCGGCATCCGCCAGTTCCTCATCAAGAAGGACGGCCAAGTCGTCGGCCGTGTGCCGGAGAAGCTCGCGAGCCCCTTCGGCCGCCCACTCTTCCAAGGCATGAGCTATGGCGACACCCCGAGCCAGCCGCTCGCGCAGATGCGCTTCATCGACAAGGGCGCCCAGGCTGGCGCGAAATATGAGGTTATCACGGTGAACACCGTCGGCCTTGAGTCGAAGTAAGCCTCGACGTGTCGGACAACAAAATGGGCCGCCCATCGGGCGGCCCATTGCTTTACCCAACCCGGCCGATTACTCGCCCCAGGTGCAGGTGTTGCCGGCGTAGATGGCGCGGTTACCCAGCTCGCCTTCGATGCGGAGGAGCTGATTATACTTCGCGACGCGGTCAGAGCGGCAGAGGGAGCCAGTCTTAATCTGGCCGGCATTGAGGCCGACAGCGATGTCCGCGATGGTCGCGTCTTCGGTCTCACCCGAACGGTGCGAGATGATGGCGGAGTAGCCGGCGCGCTGTGCCATGGAGACGGCGTCGAAGGTCTCGGTGAGGGAGCCGATCTGGTTCACCTTCACGAGGATCGAGTTGGCGGTCTTGGTCTTGATGCCGCGGGAGAGGAACTCGGTGTTGGTGACGAAGAGGTCGTCGCCGACGAGCTGGGTGTTGGCGCCCATGGAGTCGGTGGCCTTCTTCCAGCCGGTCCAGTCAGCCTCGGAGAAGCCGTCTTCGATCGAGACGATCGGATAGCGCTTCTGCAGGTCCTGATAGAACTTGATCATCTGATCGGAGTTGCGCTGAGACTTGTCGGACTTGTGGAAGGTGTACTTGCCGGTCTTTTCATCAAAGAACTCGGAGGCGGCGACGTCGAGGGCCAGGAAGACTTCCTTGCCGAGTTTGTAACCGGAGGCCTTGACGGCGGCGGCGATGGCCTCGAGGGCGGCTTCATTGGAAGCGACCTTCGGGGCGAAACCACCTTCGTCACCGACGGAGGTGGAGAGACCCTGAGCCTTCAGCACCTTCTTGAGGGCGTGGAAGATTTCGGTGCCCATGCGAAGGGCTTCGCTGAAGGACTTAGCGCCCTTCGGGACAATCATGAATTCTTGGATGTCAACCGGGGCGTCGGAGTGTGCGCCACCGTTCATGATGTTCATGAGCGGGATCGGCAGGACCTTGGCGTTCGGGCCGCCGATGTATCGGTAGAGCGGCTGGCCGACGGCCTTGGCGGAGGCATGGGCGGCGGCCATGGAAACACCAAGGATGGCGTTGGCGCCGAGCTTGCTCTTGTTCTTGGTGCCATCGAGACCGATCATCGCGGTGTCGATGCCGATCTGATCCTGGGCGTCCTGGCCCACGAGAAGAGAGGCGATGGCTTCATTCACGTTCTCAACGGCCTTGAGGACACCCTTGCCGTTGTAGCGCTTCTTAGGGTCGATACCCTTGGCGAAGGACTTCGGGCTCACGTCGCTGTCGCGGAGTTCGTGGGCTTCGTAGGTGCCGGTCGAGGCGCCCGAGGGGACGGCGGCGCGGCCGATCACGCCGGAGGCGAGGACGACATCGACCTCGATGGTGGGATTGCCGCGGGAGTCGAGAATCTCGCGGGCTTTGATATCAACGATTTGGGTGCTGCTCATGATGGAAAATGAAGACCATAGGGGTAGGGACAAGGGGCGGGGATGAGCGAGAAAAAAGGTGCATCCGGCGAGGCCAGCCGACGTCGAAAATCCGCCAACAAAGAGCCCCGGACTGGAGATTCCAGGCCGGGGCTTCGAAGTGGTGGGGTTAGATGGACTTGAACCATCGACCTCCTGAATGTCAATCAGGCGCTCTAACCAACTGAGCTATAACCCCAATAAAGAGGAAAGTGAACAAAGGGAGCCGACCGCCCGCTGGCAAGCCTTCAATGAATATCGCCGAGATAGGTCGCAGCCCCGCTTTGCAGGGCCTTGGGGATGACCTCCCCCAACCCCTTGGGCGAAAGCGGGTAATCAGCCAGACGGGCCAAGGGAAGCCATTCGAAGCCCACCTGTCGGCGATCCCGCTCCTGCCCGGCCCCGATGGGAGCGAAGTCGAGGCACTCACAATGAAAGACCGCCTCCACCTGATGGAAGTGCCCGTGGATGCGATGCATCGCATGATTCTTGCCGACGTATTCGCGGACGTAGAGCAGCGCCTTGGGCGTGACCCTCAGTCCCAGCTCCTCAAAGACTTCCCGGGCGACGGTCTGGACGAGCGCCTCACCGTGGTTCTGGCCGCCGCCGGGCAGCACGAGGAATTCACCTTCTTCCGTGCGGATGCGTACGGCCAACAACTCTTCACCCCGCAGGATGACGGCCCGGGCGGCGGTCCGCACGCCCGAAGCATCATTGCTGGATCTACGGTACGGAGCGGCCACGCCCGAAGTGTGGACGATAACCGCCAAAGGGAGAAGTCTATTGAGCGAGGAGGTTCCCTCAGCCCATCAGCTTCTCGTCGATCTCCTGATTGCCGTGGACGGCCTTCACGTCATCCAGCGATTCCAGGGCATCGATAAGCTCAAGGACCTGCTTGGCCACCGCGGCATCGCCGACAGGCACGGGAATGCTGGAGATATAGGCCAGCTCGGCCGACTCCGGCTTGATGGATTTCTCCTGGAGCGCCTTCGAAATCGAATCGAACGCCGAGATCGGCGAGAGCACCTCGAAGTGGTCACCGTTGTTGACGACATCTTCAGCGCCCGCTTCGAGCACTAGCTCCATCAGGGCGTCTTCGCCGACCTGGGAGGCGCCAATCAGAAACTGACCCTTCTTGAGGAAGCTGTGGGAGACGGCACCCGTCTGAGCCATGTTGCCGCCGTTGTCATTGAAAGCCTGGCGGACTTCGGCCGCGGCGCGGTTCTTATTATCCGTCGTCACTTCGATGATGAGCCCGACGCCGCCGGGGGCGTAGCCCTCGTAGACAATCTCTTCGTAGGTCACGCCTGGGATTTCGCCCGTACCCTTCTGGACGGCCCGTTTGATGTTATCGGAAGGCATGTTGGCCGCGCGAGCCTTGTCCATCAGCGTCCGCAGGCGGGCATTAGATTCCGGGCTTCCGCCGCCGGCACGCGCCGCGAGCGAGATTTCCTTGGCGAGCACGGAGAAGATTTTCCCGCGCTTGGCGTCGATCACGGCCTTATGCCGCTTGGTCGTGTGCCATTTACTATGACCAGACATGGGGGTGTTGGGGGTTAAAAATCAGCCTTTGGCCTTCTTGGTCGGTGACGGGATGATCACCGCGACATCTTCATCCTTGGTAAGCCAGGTCTGGAGAATCGTCAATAGGTTCTGAATCGTCATGTACAGCGTCAGCGCCGCGGGCATCGGGTAACAGATCACCGGGAACAGCAGCGTCATCATCAGGAAGATGGTCTTCTGCGAACTGTCCGCCGAGGGATTCGGGGTCATGCGCATCGACTGCCACATGGAGAGCCCCATCAAGATTGGGAGCAGATTCACCGGAAAACCGCCGATGAAGAAGATCGTGTCCGGTGCCGAGAGATCATGGATCCACAGGAACGAGTGCAGGCGCAGTTCGACGGTGGTCTGGAAGGCGGTGTAGAGACCGAAGAAGATCGGCATCTGGATGAGAATCGGGAGACAGCCGGCGAACGGGTTGATCTTATTTTCCGTGTAGAGCTTCATGAGCTCCTTCTGCAGCTTCTCCGGGTTGTCCTTGTATTTTTCGCGGATGTCCTGCATCGGCTTGGCGAACTTCTGCATCTTCTTAGCAGCCTTCTGCTGCACCGCGGTAAGCGGCCAGGTGATAAGTTTGATCAGGCAGGTGAGGAGCACGACCGCCCAACCCCAGGACCAGACGCCGCTCCACTCGAGCAGCCAGTGTACGCCACCGAGAATAGCGAGGAGCAGTTTGCAGATCGCGCCGAACGAAATGAACCCGAGAAGTTTGGAGAACTGCAGCACGGAGACCTGGCTGTCCGGCAGGGCAGAAAGGCGGGCGTATTCTTTCGGGCCGACGAAGAAATCACCTTCCAACGTGCGGGAGAGATCCGCGGCCGGAGGCGTCTCCCAGGAAGTAAAGGCATGCAGACCGCGCTTACCGCCCTCGAAAGCGACCGGCAGGACAACGACCTCGGCGCGCGTGCCACGAACGGCCGCATCAGGGTGCAGGATCGCCGCGAAGAACTGATTGCCCGAAGCCACCCAGGCCAGCGACTTGCCAGCCGAGACTACCGAGTGCTCCACCGCGGCCTTATGGGCGCCGAGACCGAAGAAGCCGCTGGAATCCGTGAACTTATCTAAGCCGACGCGCGTGAGATCCTCGCCGTCATACGCGAGCACGGACAGAAACTGGTTCGCCGAATCGCCCGTCGTGGGCTGCCAGCAACCCGTGGAAACCCAGACCGAGACGGCAGGCTTGCCCGCGGGCGGGATGACGCGCGTCGAAAAACGAAGCGAGTAAGCCTCGGCCGATTCGCCCGCCTTAGGCGCGGTGAAAGAGTAATTGCGCTCTAGGCGAGTCCCGTCGGCCAGCGCCCCCACCAACGTGATGGAAGCGGCGGTGGCGTTCTGCGCGGTGAACTCGGAATAGATTGGATCCAGCGCGCCAGCTGTGGTGGGCTTGACCGCGAGCACCAAGGCGGCCTCTTCATTGCCGGCATTAAAAGTCACGAGCTCGGGCTTACCGACATTCGCCTGCTCCTTCTTCAGTTCGATTTTTTCCACCGCGCCGCCGCGGCTGCTCAGCGTCACCTTGACGAAATCGTTCTCGATGAAGAAATGTCGGGCCACCGCCTTGGCCACCGGACTGCCGCCAACGCCCGAGGCAGCCAGAGCCACGGTCGCCTTAGGGGCGGCGACAGCCGCCTTGACCACCTGCTGGGCCGGAGGAGTCGCCGAAGCCGGGGGCTGGGTCGGCTTGGTGAGGAAGAAAAGGGCAAAGGCACCGACGATGCAGGCCATACCCAGGAAGAAGTTCTTGCGATCCATGGAAAGTGAGTGGTTTGGCGTAGGGAAGTGCCTGCCCGTGTGCAAGGCACAAGGCAGGAAACCCCTCTCAATAAGGGGTTTTACGTGGGAAAAAGGCCTGCAGGCGTCCGACTGAGCCGCCCGTACTCAGGAGCCCGGCTTTGTGGCGGGAAGTTTGGCCAGTTCAGCCGGGACGGCATCGGCGGCGTAGGTCGGGAAATTAAGCTCCAGCAAAGCCACGAAGGGAACGGAGAATTTCGTCTGGCCGGCAGACCGGTCCACCAGCGCAGCGACCCCCACCGCGGAGGCGCCAGCCTTCAGCAGAATGTCCAGGCATTCCTGAGCACGGCCGCCGCGCGTGACGACATCTTCGGCGACAAGCACACGCTCTCCAGGGCGGAACGTAAAGTTGCGGCGCAGTACAAGTTTATCGTTCTCCTTTTCTGCGAAGACGAAACGGACGCCGAGCTGACGCGCGACCTCCTGCCCGACGACTAATCCGCCCATCGCCGGAGCCAGCACGGTCTCACAGTTAAGCGCGGTCAGCTTCGGCCGCAGCAACTCGATCAGACGCGTGACCTTATCCATATGCTGGCAGACCTGGGCGCACTGGAAAAAATGGCCGCTATGGAGGCCGGAGCGGAGGACAAAATGACCGGTCAACAGGGCCTTGGAATCACGGAAAATCTGGAGGACTTCTTCTTGGGTCGAGCTCATGGACATCAGTTCGATAAAGGAAGCCGCCCCGGCAGGGCGAGGCGATATACCGCCGGTCCCTGCAAAAGGTTCGCCCTTAGCCAGGGAAGGCCTAGAAAAGCCCTCCCATGACCGCACCCCGCGAAGCCCAGATGGACGCCCTGCCCGCCCGCCGGTGGATCGTCACCATCGCCGCCGCTTTAATTGTCATCCCTTTCGCGGTGCTGGCCTGGAAAATCAACCACGACGCCAAGCAAGGGCTCGACCCGGCCATCGCTCCGATGGTGCGCATCCCGGCAGGCGAATTCACGATGGGGACCGACAAGGCCGACGATAAGCACATCGAGGAGGCCCCCGGACATGCCGTGCAGCTCAAGGGCTTCTGGATGGACGTCACCGAAGTAACCAATCTGCAATTCAAAGCCTTCACGGACGCTACTGGCTACATCACCGACGCCGAGAAAGACCTCGACCCGCGCGACTTCCCGAACGCCCCCGCCGAATACCTCAAAGGCGGCTCGCTCCTGTTCAAGAAAGTCTCCGGCGTGAACCCATTCCAGTGCGGGGTCGGCAATCTGCCATGGTGGAAATTCACCGCCGGGGCCAGCTGGCGCCACCCCGAGGGGGCGGGCTCTGATATCAAAGATCGCATGAATCATCCGGTGATCTGTCTTACCTACAAGGACGCCCAGACCTTTGCAAAGTGGGCCGGCAAACGCCTGCCCACCGAAGCCGAATGGGAATACGCCGCGCGCGGCGGTCTCAAAAACAAACCCTACGTCTGGGGAGACGTGGAGCGTCCCGGCGGCAAAATCATGTGCAATCACTGGCAGGGGAAATTCCCGGAACTCGACACGGGAGAGGATGGCTTCACCGGCGTCGCCCCCGTGAAATCCTACCCGCCCAACGGCTATGGCCTCTATGACATGGCCGGCAATGTCTGGGAGATGTGTGACGACTGGTACCAGCCAGCCTACTATAAAGTATCCCCGAAGGATGCACCCGCAGGACCGGCCACCGGCCACGACCCTGAAGGCACCGGTTACGGACAACACGTCATCCGCGGCGGCTCCTGGCTCTGCGACGAAGCTTATTGTTTCCGCTACCGCGCCACCGCGCGCCAAGGACTGGATACGCTGACCTCGACCAACCACGCCGGCTTCCGTTGCGTGCGCGATGAAGAGACGGCGACCAAGAAGTAAAATCTACTTCTTCTCCTGATAATCCAGGTCCTTGCCGAAGGTCTCTTCCATCGTCCACAGGGCGATAAAAGCAGCCCCGAAGCAGATCACGCCCAGAATTGCGCCGGCGGAAGAAGGCGCGACCCGCGCCGACGCGAGCGGCATGGCGAGGTAGGTGAACAAGAAAGTCAGCGGCACCAACGACCCGCGGGCGAAGTTGGGCACCGTGGTCGCGACCGTGGCGCGGAGATTGGTGCCGAACTGTTCGGCAGCAATGGTCACAAAAAGCGCCCAGTAGCCCATGCCGAAGCCCATCAGGAAGATGAGCCGGTAGTATGCCGCCGAGGTCCACCCTGTCGTCCCGAAAAGATACACGCCGACGCAGGCGAGACTGAACAGCAGGAAGCCGAGCACGACTTTCTTACGCGAACGCAGGAGCTGACTGCCGACACCGCTCGCCAAATCGCCGAAGGTGAGGCCGAGGTAGAACGCAGCGACGGACCAGTTGTCCTTAATGGGCTCGCCGGTGATGCCATTGGCGGGTGCGAACACGGTCGAAGCACGCTGCACGAGAATGCCGATCATATACCAGGTCGGCAGGCCGATCAGAATGCAGCGCGCATAGCGCAGGAAACGTTCGCCGCTTGAAAACAAAGCAAAGAAATTACCACGGGCCACGGAACCGACCTCCGCATGCTCCTTGGCCTGATGATACATGCCTGACTCACGGACGCCGACGCGTAGTGCGAGCAACATCAGACCAAGTCCACCGCCGATAAAATAACTCATCCGCCACCCTTCGACGGGGGCGCCGAAGACGCCACCGACCACCCGACCGATATCGCCCACATGATCAGCCATGTAGCCGGCGACAACGGCACCAAAGACGCCGACCGTCGCAACCATGGCCGTTCCGTAACCGCGCCGCTCTTTAGATAATGTCTCCGAAACGAGCGCAATGCAGCCGCCGAGTTCGCCCGCCAAACCAAGGCCAGCAATGAAGCGCCACGTCGCATAAGCCTCGAAACTGTGCACCATCCCGTTAGCGATATTCGCCACGGAATAAAGCAGGATAGACCCAAACAGCGTGGTCAGTCGGCCCATGCGATCGCCCAGGATACCGAAAAGAATTCCACCAATGAGCATGCCCATCATCTGCCACGACAGTAAATCCTGATACCAGGCGGCTCCGCTGATGAGGTGCCCGAGGCCGAGGCTCGTCAGGCTATCCTTGCGGATCGTCATAAACAGCGTGAGGTCGTAGATATCCACGAAGTAACCGAGCGCGCCGACAATCACGGCGGGCTGCAGCAGGTCCTTCCAGAGCGGGCGTTGCTGGACCGAGAAATCAGGGGTGCTCATGTAGGCGGGGTTACGCCTTCAGACCGTGCAGATTGGCCATGGAAATGCCAGATAACATTGCCCCGGTAACCCCCAGGAAGCCTTGGTCGGTCCCGATCAGGAAGAGGTTCTCCAGATCCGTGCGCCCGTCGCGACGTTTCACGGTCGAGCCGTAAATCGCACCGTTCAGATGGCCGGTGAACTTTCGCACCGTGCGGGGTGTGAAGACGTCGGTCGAAGTGAGTGCGGCGTCATGCGTCGTGTCCGCGACAGCCGGCAGGTGGGCGCGCGCGACGCGATTAAGGCGACCGCACCATTCTTGCTTGCGGGCCAGATACTCCGACTCGGGCAAGGCACACCAGCTATCGTGATTTGCTAGCGCTGTCACCCGTAGCCAACCTTCGTCGAGCGCCCGCCCCCCTCCGTATTGATAGTTATTCGGAATGCAGATGACCCCAGAGGAGGGATCGACCAGCCCCTTCGGTGAACGATAACTGAAACGCTCCGCATCGCAGAAAAAAACGATGGTGTCCTGCCAGCCGAATCCGGCGAAGGCGGCGGGAGCGTAGGTGGCGATGGTCTCGGCGTAACCGAGACGACCGACGGACTCGGCCCCGACCTGCGGCAGCGCGTCAGAACGCAGGCGCAGCGTCTCCACCGCACCGGCGGAAGAATAAACGGCTCCAGCGGTCACTTCCGTGCCGTCGTCGAGCTGGAGCGCGGCCACCCGGCCGGCGCGCACCTCCATGCGCTTGACGCCGCACTTCATCCGGCGCTCGACCCCGTGCTCGCGGCACCGGTCGATCAAGAGGCGGATGACCTGGCGTACCCCGATGAACGGCCGCGCAAATCCCTCCCGGAAAAGCGACCTCCACATCACGGCGAATTGCGAGACTTCGATATCATCCTCAAGCGCGCTGCCATAGAAGCAGGTCGGCAGGAGTAACATGTCTCGCAACAGTGGGTCGCCGAGCCGTTCGTCCAATAGCGCCCGCGCCGAACCACCGTGGGCCTCGAGGGCGGCCTCATCCAGTCCGGCGATCCAAGCGTCCAGCTCACGGAAGCGATCCACCGATTTCGGAAACTCCTGGGCGACGTCCGCCAGCAGATCGTCGAAGCAGTTGTTCAGTCGAAGGTTTCTTCCGGCCATCGCGACGCGCGAACCGAGCTGAGGACAGAGATCGAGCTCCTCGCGGCGGATACGCAACTGCCGCATCAGTTTGACGAGCGGAGCGCCCTTGACCCCTTCGGGCACCCAGTTGGTCAGGGCGTGCAGACCTACGTCGTATTTTCGCTGACCGCGGGCGTAGAACGAATTCAGCCCTCCCGGGGCATTATGCCTCTCCAATACGAGCACGCGGCGACCGTACATCCCGAGGCGCACGGCGGCGGCCAGACCGGACATGCCCGCTCCGATGATGACGGCGTCGTAATGCGGGGCGGGGGCGGACACAGGGCTAATCTCGCGGGGGCGTTGCGAAGGTCAAGCGACGGCCTTCAAGGCGCAGTAATCCGCAGGACTTCTTCAGCCGCCTGCAGGACCTGTTGCGCGGAAATGCGGGCCAGCGCGCGATCCATCCGGGCGAGATAATCCGTCTGCAGCTCGCCCTCAAATCGCGTGGTGTCGACGCGCACGACCCGATTGACCGTACCCCACGGGCGCGCCCGGGCGTAATCCGAAGGACCGAACACCCCGACGACAGGGACGCCGACCGCCGCGGCCAACTGTAAGACCGAGGAATCAGAGCCGAGGAAAATCCGGGACTCCTTGATCAGCCGGGCCAGCTGGGCGAAACGAAGCCGACCACGCGTCGGCATCGCCGCCGGGCCCACCAAGCCACAGATGGCCTCCGCCATGATGCGCTCCTCGCCAGCTGGACCGGCGGAAACCACGACGCGCTCGACCGCCCGGGAGGCCAGCAGTTCGCGGGCGACCGCCGCCCATTTGTCGACTTCCAGAATCCGTTCCGCGCGGCGCGAGCCGGGATGAATCAACGCAAAGCGGCCTTCCTCGACCAGCAGGCCGTGCTCCTGCATGCGCGAAGTGGCATACCACATCGCGGGAGTTTCCGTATGAAAACCCAAGGCACGGGAGACGACTTCGTGATCACGGGCGGCTTCATGCGGATCAACGGCGGAACCGAAGACCTGACGATGAAACAGCGGGCTCAATAACCAAGGGGCATGGCCGGCGCAGACCCGCGAGGCCGCCCCGCTCATCGCGACCAAACGCGCGGAGGCCGGATGCGAGCCCAAGGCGATCGCGACCTCAAAACGCTGCCGACGGAGATGCGCCACCAATGGCAACATCATGCCTTGCGGCTCAAGACCCACCGCCTCGACCACCACCGGACAACCCTCCAAGGCTGGCTCCGAACCAGCCGAGGTGACGAACGTGACCTGAGCTCCGGGGTGGCGGTCGCGGATGGAACGCAACGCCGCCGTCGCGGCCAACGCGCCGCGCAGTCCGGAAAATTTGACGACCAGCAGGCGCATCAGCCTAAGTTCTTGGCCTGGTTATCCCAAAGACGCCGGAAAAGCTCCGATGACTTGTAAAGTTCTTCGCGCGAACCATCTGCGACGATCAGCCCACCGTCGAATACCAGCACGCGGTCGACGTCGCGGATCGTGCTGAAGCGATGCGCCACGATCAAGGTCGTCCGGCCCTTCATCAGCACCGCCAAGGATTGCTGGATGCTGCGCTCGGTATCCGTATCGAGCGCCGAGGTGGCTTCATCGAGAATCAGAATCGGGGCGTCCTTCAGAAAAGCCCGAGCGATCGAGACGCGTTGACGCTGGCCGCCGGAAAGACGCGAACCGCGTTCGCCGACCTTGGTCAGGAAGCCCTCGGGCTGCGCTTCGATAAATTCGAGCGCCCCAGCCAGACGGGCCGCTTCCCGCACCTGCTCATCGGAGGCACCCCCGGCGCCGAGCCGGATATTCTCCAGAATGGATTCATTGAAAAGAATCGGCTCCTGCGAAACGAAAGCGATGTTGGCCCGCAAATCAGCCTGACGTACCTGGCGTAAATCCACGCCGTCGACCAGGATTGCCCCGGACTGCGGATCGAAGAAACGCGGCACCAGATTCACGAAGGTGCTCTTGCCCGCGCCGCTGGGCCCAACAAGTGCCACCGACTGTCCGGCTGGGATTACGAGTTTAATAGAACGCAGCACAGGCTCTTCCCGATAAGCGAAGCTGACGTCGTCGAAAGCCACCGCTCCGCGCACGCGGCCCAGCGACCGGGCGTCCGGCGCATCGGCGACCTCGTTGGTCGCGAGCAGAATCTCCTCCAGCCGCACCAGACCGGGCGTGGCCATGCTCACCCGGGAACTGACATAGCCCAGTCGCTTGATGGGGCCATAGGCCACGTAAAAAGCGGTGATCAAGGACAGAAGCTCCTGGAACTTGAAACCCACCTTTGCGCCCACGCCGATCGCCAGCGCAATTCCGAACGAAGCGGAGATTTCCAGCAGCGGAGACAGGGCTTTCTCGTAGCGGGCCAGCTTACCCTGGATGCGCAGGCCCTCGCGGCTCGCCGCGTTGAATCGATCGGCTTCACGCGCCTCGAGTCCATAGGCACGGACCTCGCGGGCGGATTGCAGGTTCTCCACGGCGATGCTATTGAGATCCGAGCCCGCCACGAGGCTGCTGCGGGCACGCTTCTGGATACCCATGCCGAGATAACGGACGACAAAGACCGAGAGGGGCACCACCAGGAGGCACAGCAGGAACCAGTAGCCCTGTGGCTTGCTGAGGCACAACCAGATCACGTAGCCAACCGAGAAGACCAGGGTCAACGGCTGGACGATGATGTCATTCGAGATATCCACCAGCACCAGCCGCACGGAGTTCACGTCGCCCGTCAGTCGCTGCAACAAATCCCCCGTAGAGATTTTTCCGAAAAAACCCAGATGCAAGCGCTGGAGCTTCGCGAAGACATCGCGACGCACGGCTTCTACGACCCGTAGCCCGACCAGATTGATCAAATAGTTGGCGAAGAACTCGCCGAGTCCCCGCAGTAGAAACACCAAGGGCAGGAACGAGACGGCGAAAGCCACCTCGTAGCCCTTCGGCATGAAGACCGGCCCCCAGCCGGTCCATTTCGGGAAGCTGAACAACGGGGCCACGACCGAAGAGTCGTTGAACGCCGCCGGCAGCACGTTGCCGATCAAGAAAGGCAGCCCGATCGCGCAGCTGGCGGCATAGAGCAAGCCGGCCGACAGGGCGAGAAACAGCAGGAGACGGCTGCCCTCCAGATAGGGAAGGTAGATTTTGTAGCGGCCGCGGAACACAACGCCAGCGTGGCGAAGAGCCCCGCGGGAGGAAACACCAAATCTTTCCTATTTCCGCTTAGGGAAGATGACGGACAAGGCCACCGCCACCGCCAAGATGAACCCGATGACGGCGAGTGAAGCAGCGGTGGGCACGTGGACCTTGCCATCGTGTAGCAACGCGGACGGCACCCAGTCCGCATGCCCGCCGGACACGAGCCACGGCAAGGCCATCTTCACCCCGATGAACACAAGGATGAACGCCAGTGCAGGCTTCAGGAAACGGAAAAAATGCATGAAGCCGGAAATCGCGAAATACATCGAGCGCAGCCCCATGATGGCGAAGATGTTCGAGGTAAAGGCGACGAATCGGCGTTCCTCGATCGGCATGTCTGACGGGAGAATGCCCAGCACCGCCGGCACGGAATCCACCGCGAACAGCAGGTCGGTCCCCTCGATCACCAGCAGGACGAGGAACAGCCGCGTGAAAACCCGGCGCCCACCCTCGACTGCCCAGAAAGACTCCCCGTGGAGTCGGTCGGTGATCGGCAGGAAACGGCGGACGAGACGGACGATGAAATTCTCCCCGACGCCCTTCCCTCCTTTCTCCTCCTTGGCCAGGGCCAACTTGATGCCCGTGAAAACTAGGAATACCCCAAAGACCGGCAGCAGGAAGGCGAAGCGATCAATCGCCGCGATACCACCCACGATGAACACGGCGCGCATGGCCACTGCGCCGATGATTCCCCAGAACAGGACCCGATGCTGCAAGCGATCCGCGATGCCGAAGTGGGCGAAGATGAGGATGAAGAGAAACAGGTTATCGACGGAGAGCGCTAGCTCGAGCACGTAACCTGCGGCGAACAATTCGCCGTCTTCGGGGCCTTGCCAGGCGGACAGCAGGAAAGAAAAGGCGACCGCCAGGGAGATCCAGACGACACACCAGGCCACTGCCTCCCGAAACGAAGGCTCCCGCTCGCCGCGCTTGAAGACCCCCAGATCCAGCGCGAGCATCAGGCCGACGAAACCGAGAAAAGCCGCCCACGCCCAACCTGGGACCGCTAGGGCGGTCTCGACAGCAGCCAGTGGCAATTCGGTCATGCCCTCACAGGTTGGCCTTATCGCGGTGGAGTCAAGCCCACCTACCCCCTATGCAGGCTTGCCCGGCCGCCCCCGAGGGTCATTAGATGACAGTGCGTTCCCGTAGTTCAACGGATAGAACATTGGTTTCCTAAACCGAGGATGTGGGTTCGATTCCCGCCGGGGACAGCGCCGCGGCCCCAAGGCCTACTTCTTAAGACGATACCCCTGAATGCGGGTGTTGGCGGAACGGCGGTAAACTGAATCCACGTCCTTGATCTGCATCAAGGCCCAGGGGGCGAGGATGCTGTCGCCGTTCTTCGTCAGGACGATGTCGTCGGCGATATATACGCAGGTATGCAGCCCCTCGCCGTTATCCAGAAAGCAAAGCACATCACCGTAATGGTAGGGCGCGTCGACGGTCGCGTAATTATTGAGCAGGTGCTCCGCGGCCAGGCGCGTATCGAGGAAGAAATCCTTGGGGGTCAGATTGAAGAAGTTGAGCGACGTCCAGTGGCAGTCCGGGAAACGCCCCTTTAGGCCGAGCTCCATCTCGGGAAAAGTATAGGCCCGCTGGCGCATCAACGTGGGCAAGAAGTGCGTGATATCGACACTCTGCGGAGCCCGGCGCTGCGTGATGGCGTTGATAAACGTCAGTCGAGGCGCGTCCGTCTGGCCGGCCGACCAATAGTCGAGGAACTCCTTGCGGTCGACTTTCAGTGGCAACTGCAGCTCGACGATGAGACTGCGCACCCGCGTCACCGTCCGGAAGATATTGCTCACGTCCTGCGGACCCTTCGCCAGCGACAGCAAGGCCTGGATGTCGCTGAAGACGAGCGCGCCGCCCCGGTGCCAGAGCAGCTTCCGCATCAATTCCTGCTGGGCGGCCGTGAGGGCCGTCTCCGCCAGCCAGTCGTCGATATCCCCGCCGAGGATGAACACCGGATCGCGCTGATATTCATTGGCCGGATATTTCGCGAGCTCGAGATACAGGGCGCTCCGGACCTCGGCCGTGAGGGCCGTCAGATCCTCGACCTGCGGATAAAGGCTGACGGAATTACCGCTGACGATCACCCGGCCCGGACTCAGCAAATGCTCGATGACATTGGCCGGCACCCCCGCGCGCTCGAGCAGGGTGCGAACCCCCTGCTCCGTCATCTGATCAAAAGACCAATGGGTCACGGAGTTCGGTTTCGCGATCACGGCGAGCAGACTGTCCGGCGGCTCTAGGTAGACGGCCCGCACCTCCAACTGCCCCCACGGGCCCGGCTTCGCCGTCCACACCGGCTCGACGGCCGACAATTGAACGGCGGCGGCAAGCGTAAGAAGGTAGAAAGCGACAGCGCGGAGCATTTGACACCTTTTTAACAGCACCACGAAGCGAAAGTTCCAACAATAATATTAATCTTATTTCGGGTCGATTGACTCGTTGCGTGAATCTCCGCACAACTCCGGCATGTCCCACGACGGCTTCCATGTCCACGGTCCGGATCAACACGCGGTCGAACACCAGGCCCAGCATGGCGAACAGCTCGCGATCCGCGTCTCAATCATGACGGCGATTCTCGCCACCTTCGGGGCGGTCTTCAGTTTCCTGGGAGCCAGCCACCAAAGCGAAGCGGCCAATCTGAAGAACGATGCCATTCTGCTGAAGAATGAAGCCAACCAGCTGCGCACGCAGGCGGCCAATCAATGGGCCTTCTATCAAGCCAAGAGCACGAAGCAGAATCTCGCCGAGCTCGGGGCCAGCCTGACGAACTCGGATGCGACTCGCAGCAAGCTGACCGGCGAGATCGAGCGCTACAAAACCGAGAAGGCCGAGATCCTTAAAAAGGCCCAGGCACTCGACGCCGACGCGGACAGCAAGGACGCCGAAGTCGGGCCACTCATCGAGGAAAGCCGCCGCCTGATGCACCCGCACCACATGCTCGCTCAGGCCATCACCTTCATTCAAGTCGGTATCGCCCTAGCGTCGATCTGCGCGCTGACCAAGGTCAAGGCGCTCTTCTGGGCCTCCGCGACCGCTTCGGCGATTGGCATCCTCCTCGCCCTCTCCACCCTCTTCCCGCATAGCGACACACATCCCTCCGGCCTCCCGCCCAGACCCGACGCCGTGCACGCAAAGTAGTCCGGCGGAGCGTTTCGCGTTGTAGGGACGAGGCTTTAGCCGCACGGATAAGGCCCTCTTTCACTCCCGTGGCCCGTCCTAAATCCAAGAAGTCCTCCCCCGCCCCGCGCAGTCGCGCCGCCAAGCCGGCCAGCCGTCGCTCCAAGGCGCCCGCCCCGCGGCAGGCCAACGCCAGCTCAACCTCCACCCCCGAGGCCGCCAAAGCCCAGCCGAACCAGCGCATCGGTGTGCTCATCGACGCCGACAACGTCTCGCACCAACACCTGCCGACCTTGCGTCGTTTCATCGGCGAAACGGCGACCTCCGCCGCCCGTGCCTACGGCGATTTCAACGGACGCCTCAGCGGCTGGCGCGCCGCCGCCCAGGATTGGCCCGAGCTCGAGCTCGTCGACCAGCGCAGCTACACCCCCGGCAAGAACGCCGCGGACATGCGCCTGACGATTGACGCCGTGAAACTGATGGCCGGACCGAATCCGCCCACGACGCTCATCTTCGTCACGAACGACAGCGACTTCACCCCGGTGGTCGAGGATGCCAAGCGACTCGGCGTGCGCATCATCGTGATGGGTGAACGCACGCACAAGGCGCTCCGCTCCACGGCCCATCATTATCTAAATCTCTCCGAACTGCGCGACCGTCTCGACGACGAGCAGAACGCCAAGTCCGATCCGCGCATCGCCTTGGGCCTCATCGCGCAGACGCTCCGGGTGCTCACGCCCAAGACGAACAAGGAAGTCGGCGCCCTGCTCGAGCAGCTGGAGAAGATGCTACCCGAACTGCGTTTCGGCGAAGCCCCCCGCCCCGCGCGTGAAGCCCGACCCGCGCGTGAAGCCCGACCCGCCCGCGAGCCCCGCCAGGAACGCGAACCGCGCGCCCAGCGTCCGGCCCGCGAACCCCGCCAGCCGCGGGAACCACGCCGCCAGGCGGAGAACGCCGGCCAGGATTATCGCGACACTCCTAATCTGACGGCGGCGCAGCAAGCACAGGGTAAAGCCGAATCCGACCAGCGCCGAGCCCAGTTGCTCGCCCGCGGTGACATCATCGAAGCTCTCGCGGACGTGGCCACCGGCCTCGCCCCCGCCGGCGAATGGCTTAAGGTCGAGGTGATCAAGAAATACCTCATCCAGGAATATCCCGGACTGGAGGCCAATGCGCCGCGCTACGCGAAGTTTTATCGCATGCTCGAGGATACCGGGCGTTTCGACGTCCAGCTGCAGGGCTCGACGGTGATGGCCCGCCTCAAGGAGTAAGCCTTACTTGCCGATTGTCCGGGCCAAGAAGTCCAGCGTGACTTCCTTGAGGTCAGCCGTGCCGGAGGCGCTGCTGACCTCCACGCCATCGACGACGCCCGAACGCTTCCAGCCCTTACCTTTAGGGTGAAGGTCGAAGGTGTGCGGGGCACCCTCCACGATGATGTATTCATACGACACCTTCGCCGTGCGCAGAGCCTTGGCCATGTCATCGGACTGGCTGAGGTCGACCGTCGTATCGGCCGTGCCATGCAGGATCAGCACGGCCGGATCCTGGGCGTCGCACTGTGATTCCGGCAGGTAGGAGTTCTGCTCGGAAGCCGGCACCCCGGGGACATCACCCTTGCCGTGCTTGGAGAAATTCACGACGCCGTACATATCAATGACCGCAGAGACTTTGGCGGAGATTTTCGCCGAGGCATCGCCGCCGGGGCCGGTCTTGTCGTCGGATAGGCCGACCATGAGCGCGAGGTAGCCACCGGCCGAACCTCCGGCGACGCCAATCTTTTCTGGATTCACACCGAGCTCTTTGGCATGCGCGCGCACCCAGCGCACGGCGTTGCGGCAATCAGCGATATTCTGAGGCCAGATACCCGGCGACGTCTTCGCTCCGAGGACGTAATTGCAGCTCACTACGACGTAGCCGGCACGACAAAGATCGGCGCTGACGCTCGCGGAGCGGTACTCCGCCTTGTCGCCACCGGAAAAACCGCCGCCATGGATGAAGACCACCGCCGGCCGATCCTTGCGCGCCGCACCGGAAGGGAAATAAAGGTCGAGGGTCTCCTTCCGGCCCGAGTCGAGGAACGGGATATTGCTCAGACGATAGACTGGCGTCGGCATCTCTGCCGCATGGGGAGCGGCGTAGGCATCCGATGCCAACGCCGAAACCTTGGTGACCTCCACGACCTCGCCGGGCTTGGCAAGTTCATGGATACGGAGCTTTTCCGTATCCGCGGCGAAAGCAGTCACCGCACAGCAAAGAACGATTAGGGAACGCATAGGGAGGGGGAGCCCTATGGCTAACCCATGGCCGGAGACAGTCAACGCCTTCACCGGGCGAAGGACGGCTACTTCGCCGCAGCGGGCGCGACCTTGGCCAGGTGGGAGTTCTCCCAGACCTTCACGTCATCCACGAGAACGGTGCCGGCCAGACCGACGAGAAACACGATGCGCGACTTAGGAGCATCGAGTACGGTGCCCTTCGCCGCCAGCGGAGGCAGTGCATCCAGCTGCACGAGCACGTCGTTGCCGTTCTGTTCGATCAGGACCTGGTGCCACTGGCCATCGCCGGTCTTCGCAGATTGCGCCGCCAGTTTCTCGACACGGTAGAATTTCGGATCAGCCAGCTGCTCCTTGGTCGGGGCCGGCAACACGCAGCCAGCCTTGTCGGCTTCGCGCTTCTCCTTGCCTTGGGCGATATGCGAAGCGGGTTCGCCGCGGTCCTGCTGGATGGCCAGCTGCGTCGGGGCGAGGGAGACGCGCAGCAGATGGGCCGCGCCACCAAACTGACTTTCACCGTCGAGTAGGAAGAGGAAATACCCTGGCTTCGCATACTTAAAGCGGAAGCTGATGGTCAAGTTGCGACCGGCGAGCGGTACGCCGATCGCCGGGCCGTGATGATCATCCGGCGAGCAGACTCCTTGCAGTGCGCCGTCGACGATGCTGAAGGCTCCGGCTTTGCCGCCCGGCTCCCAGGGCCTAACAATAGCGGTTCCTGAAAAACTTTCTTCCAGTAGGATTTTTCCCGGCTCCGTGATGCGAGGAGGCAGTTCTTCCGCCGCGAGCAGGCCGGCACCGAAAAGACAGCAGACAACCAGCACGAACCGAGGGAGCCTCATGGAGTTCAAGCGAGGGCGTGGGCGTAACCGTCGACGATCGCCTGCAGCGAGGCTTCGACGAGGTTTTCACTGACGCCGACCGTCCCCCAGGAAGCCTTGCCGTCGGAAGAGCGGATGACCACGCGGGTCTTGGCCGCGGTGCCGTCGGCACCGCCGAGGATGCGGACCTTGTAATCCACGAGGCTGACCTTCGCGAGTTTCGGGAAGGACTTCACCAGCGCGGAACGCAAGGCCTGGTCAAGGGCGTGCACAGGACCGTCACCTTCCGCAACCGTCAAGGTCTCAACGCCGCCGATATTCACACGGACCACCGCTTCGCAGTAGGCCGAGCCCTTGGCGCCGCGCGCGGTGACGTGATAGGAAGCGACTTCAAACGGCACGGCCTTGCTCTTACCGATATGACGGCGGAGGAGCAATGCCAGGGACGCCTCGGCGTCTTCAAAACTCCAGCCGGCGTGCTCAAGTTTCTTAAGCTCATCGAGGGCCGTGGCCGTGGCGGGCGAATCGCGGTCGAGGTCGATGCCGAGCGACTTGGCCTTCATCGTGATATTGCTCCGTCCGGATTGGTCACTGACGAGCACCGTGCGCTCGTTGCCGACGACGGTTGGATCGACGTGCTCATAGGCCGCGGAGAACTTCCGGACAGCGTCCACGTGCGTACCGCCCTTATGGGCGAAGGCCGCGGTGCCGACCCACGGCCGGCGCGGATCGGGGGCGAGATTGGCGACGCCGTCGACGAAACGCGACAGGCCGGCGAGGCCCTTGAGCGAGGTCGAGGACACACACTTCCAACCGAACTTCAACTGGGCGCAGGGAATCACGGCCGTGAGGTCGCAATTACCCGTGCGTTCGCCGATGCCATTGACGGTGCCCTGGACGTGCGAGGCACCCGCTTCAAGTGAGGCGAGCGCGTTGGCGAGGCCGAGGCCGGCGTCGTCGTGCGTGTGGATGCCGACGGGGACTTTTTTAAGGGCGGCCATCGCGGCGCGGGTCGCCGCAGCGACTTCAGCGGGCAACGAACCACCATTGGTGTCGCAAAGCACGATGCGATCAGCCCCGCCTTCGACGGCGGCGAGCATGGAGGCGATGGCGTAGGCCGGATCTTCCTTCCAGCCGTCGATGGCGTGTTCGCAGTCGTAGACGACCTCGCGGCGATGAGACTTCAGGAAAGCAACCGTATCACGGATCATCTCGAGGTTCTCCTCGGGCGAGCAGCGGAGGACTTCACGGACATGGAGGGCCGAAGTCTTGCCGTAGATCGTAACCACCGGGGTATCGACCTCGAGCAAGCCGCGAACCTGGGCATCTTCAGAGGCACGCACCCCCTTGCGGCGGGTCGAGCCGAAGGCCGCCAGCTTGGCGTTCTTGAACTTGATCTTCTTGGCCCGGGCGAAGAACTCGATGTCACGAGGATTGGAGCCCGGCCAGCCACCCTCAATGTAGGTCATGCCGAAGCGCTCAAGCTCGATGGCGATGCGCAGCTTGTCATCGACGGTGAAATGAATGCCCTGCCCCTGCGAGCCGTCGCGGAGGGTGGTATCATAGATTTCGATGGAGCGTGCCATGGTGGTGTAGGTGAGAAAGGGAGGTAAAGGGAGGGGGCCGTTCCGGGCGCCGCGGAACGGGGAGTCGCCCGTCGGGCGTTCCGTTCAGCGGGCTCAGAGCCCGATGATGGTAATAATCGCCGGAATGATGGCACGACCAACCGCAGCGCGGAGGGAGGTCGAAGACTGTGCCAGGGATTCCATGACGAAGCCCCGACTCCAAGGGACGGCCCCGGGAGAGTCAAAGGCAAAGGCATCGCGCCTGTGGTCAAGACTCGCCAAAACCCCCTAAAAAGGCCAACAATCACCCCATGCGCAGTCTGTTCACCTTTATTTTTTGTTGGGCCTGCGCCGCCCCAGCCTTCGCCCAATGGCAGATTTTCGCCGAGAATCTGCCTAAGCCCGGCTCATGGGCCCGCTACCAGATGGAGTCCAAGCTGGACGGGAAAGTCGTCTTCAAGTCAGAACTCCGCATCTCGATTCGCCCGGGGATGAATGCCGCTGGCAAGCCCCACGTCTGGTTCACGGTCGAACCCGTCGCCTGGTTGGGTTCGCGCGAACAGGCGCCCCTGCGGCTGCTGCTGCGCCAGGACATGGATCGGGCCGGTGCCAGTCGGCTGATCGAAAACTCCCAAGAGATCGTCTTCTCCAATCCCGTCAAAGGCGCCTACCATATGACGCGCGAGGATATCGCCTGGGTTTCCGACTGGGCCAAATTGAAATATACCAGCGAACTCTCCCCTGACCCCCAGAAAGAAGAAGCCGTGCAGGTGGCTGGTAAGACCTTCGCCTGTGAGCGCCTGAAAATGCTGGCTACTACCATCACCGACCCGCCCTTGGTGCCGAAACAGACCATTGAGTTCAAAGGCACGGTCTGGCGCTCCGCCACGAGTCCGTTCGGGGTGGTGCAGGCCGAGTGGATTGAAAAAACCACAAAGAAGGACAAAAGCCGCGAAGAGTCGAAGGCCTGCCACTTGCTCGCCTACGGCTGGGAAACGCCCCCCGCAGAAACCGTTGAACGCGGGCGTGATTTTTCGGTCTGGCGCCTGATCTTCGGTCGCTAAACCACCAAAGAGACCAGCCCGTTCGGGTTAAATCGAACGGGCTGGCGTTAAATGGTGGCCTGAGTCGGAATCGAACCAACGACACGACGCTCTTCAGGCGTCTGCTCTACCAACTGAGCTATCAGGCCAATTAACTGGATGTTCAGAAGGACAAAGCCTACCTCCCCTGTCAATCCGACAAGAAAGAGAGGCTTAAAAAGGCCTTCAGAAGCTGAATTTCCAAGGGGCCAGACGGTGTTCGACCTCGGCGATGACTTCGCCTTCGCCGGCCTCGCCCTTATCGGAAACGAAGGTCACGGAGAAACGAACAAAGGAGCCGCAATCATCCCAAGGCACGGTCGAGATGAGGTGCTCGGTAATCATCCACTGCGAGAAGGCTTCGCCGGACTCGAAGCTCACGGTGCCGGACGGACCGGTGGCGGACTTCGGGGCGGGCATGTAGAGGAAGAAACCGGCGCCGGGCTTACGCACCTGGAAACCGAGTTTGGCGAGGACGCCGACGAGCTTGTCCATGCGGCGGGAATATTTGGCGGCGATGGCCTTCGGGATGGAGACTTCGTCGAGGCCAGCGGCGCCAGCCTTCTGAATGCCGAGGAACTGGCCAGAATCGGAATTGTCCTTCACATCGCCGTAGGCGCGGACAAGCAGCGCATTGCCGGCGACGAAGCCGATGCGCCAGCCGGTCATATTGTGGCTCTTGGAAAGAGAGTGCAGCTCGAGGGCCACATCCTTGGCACCGGGAACCTGCAGGATCGAGACTTGCTCCTTGCCGAAGTGGAGCGAGCCGTAGGCGGCGTCCTGGATGACGACGAGGTTGTGCTGCTTGGCAAAGGCGACGACCTCCTCGAAGAACTTACGCGTGGCACAGGCGCCGGTCGGGTTGTTCGGGTAGTTGAGGACAAGCACCTTGGCCTTGGCCAGGATGTCGGCGGGAATGGACTTCAGGTCCGGCAGGAAGTTGTTCTCGGCGGTGAGCTTCAGGTTATGGACGAGGCCGCCGTAATATTTAGCGTGCGTGCCGAACACGGGGTAACCCGGGACGGTCATGAGCACGTAGTCGCCAGGATTAATGAGGCAGCCCGGCAGAATCGAGAGAGCAGCTTTGGAGCCGATCGAGTGGAGGACTTCGGTGTCAGCGTCGACGGTCACGCCGAAGAGGTTCTGCATATAGCGGGCGGCGGCCTGCTTGAAGTCCGCGCCACCATTGTCGGCGTAGCCGCGGTTCTCAGGCTTCGCGACTTCGGTCTGCAGCGCCTTCACCACCATCGGGAAGGCCATCTCGTCGGGCTCGCCGACGCCGAGGTCGATGAGGGCGACATCTGGCTTGGCCTTCTTAGCGGCGGCCTTGGCGCGCTTGATCTTCTCGAACTTATAGATGGCGGTCGACTTGCCGTAATTGACGCCGCCGATGCGTTCGGCGAAGAGCTGCTGGATGTAGGAGTCGGACATGGTGTTAAGGCCCTAAAAAGAGGGGCAATACGACGGATGGCAAGCGGACTCCGCCCCCAGGCCTTGCCTCAGCCAAACCTTGGCTAATATTGGGGTCATGAAATCAGCCCCGGCACAGCCAAGGAACATCGGACGGGCCGTCCTTCTCTCCATACTCTGCACTGTCATCGGGGCGCTAAGCGCCGATGCCACGATGCCCGAAATCAAAGGATGGTACGCCGGGTTGAACAAACCCTGGTTCAATCCACCCAACTGGATCTTCGGACCCGTCTGGTTCATGCTCTACGTCTGGACGGCTTTGGCTGCCTCCGCGGCCTGGGACGACCGGGCCGCCCGCCGGACCTTCTTCATCATCCTGCCGGCGAATGCGCTCTGGTCCTTGCTCTTCTTCGGGATGCACCGTCCAGATCTGGCATTGGTCGACGTGCTCGCTTATCTCGCCTTACTCGTGGTCTGGATTCGCCAGCTTTGGCCGCAACACCGCGACCACGCCAAGCTTCAAATCATCCACCTGCTCTGGGTCAGCTTCGCCACTGTGCTCAACGCGAGCATCTGGTGGCTCAATAAATAAGAAGGCCCCGGAAACCGGGGCCTTCGTGACGGACTGACGCGCGCCTTAGTCGGCGAGCTTGGTCCAGCGGGCGTTACCCTTGGAAGACTTCACCGCGGCTTCGATGAACGCCATGCCGGTGACGCCGTCGTCGATTGACGGGAAGTCGTAACCTTCCTTCGGTGCCTTGCGGCCTTCGAGACGGTCGGTGATGGCCTCGGACGCCGCGCGATAGATATTCGCGAAGGCTTCGATGAAGGCTTCCGGGTGACCAAACGGCGTGCGGCTATACTTCTTGCAGGCGGCGCCATTGTAGGAGTTGCCGCGGCGGTGCGTCTGACGGGGCTGGTCGAGATACTTCACGATCAATTCATTCGGATGCTCTTGGTGCCACTCGAGCGAAGCCAGAGTGCCGTAGACGCGGATGTTCAGATTGTTCTCGTCACCGGTGGAGATCTGCGAGGCGTGTAGGACGCCCTTCGCACCACCCTTGTAGCGGACGAGCATGTTGGCGTCGTCGTCAAGCAGACGACCGGGGATAAAGGTGCTGAGGTCGGCGGCAATCTCCTTGATTTCGAGGCCGGTGACGTACTGGACGAGGTTCTCGGCGTGCGTGCCGATGTCGCCGACACAATTCGAGACACCGGAGCAGTTCGGGTCCATGCGCCAGTTAGCGATCTTCTGAATCTTGCCGGACTGCAGCGCGCCGATGCCGTAACCCTGCGGGTACTCGACGAGGATCTTGTTAATCTTGCCGAGTTTGCCGGCGGCCACGAAGTCGCGGGCTTCCTTGACCATCGGGTAACCGGTGTAGTTATGCAGCAGGGCGAAGACCAGGCCGCTCTTCTTGACGACGGCCTTGAGCTTCTTCGCTTCGGCTAGGGAGAACGCCAGCGGCTTCTCACAGATCACGTGGATGCCGGCTTCAAGGAAAGCCTTGGCCACGGGGTAGTGCAGGTCATTGCGCGCGACGATCGACACGAAGTCGATGCGGTCACCCAACGGGCGCTTGGCCTCAGCCTTGGCCATCTCAGCGTACGAAGCGTAAACACGGGCGGGGTCGAGGTTGAAGTCCTGGCCGGAGAGGCGGGACTTCTCGGGGTCCGATGAGAATGCGCCAGCGACGAGGTCGATCTTGCCGTCGAGGGCAGCGGCCATGCGATGCACGCCGCCGATGAAGGCGCCGCGACCGCCGCCGACCATGCCCATGCGGAGTTTGCGATTAAGGGATGCCATAGGTGTGTTGATCAGAGAGAGACGGGCTGGCCGGACTTCGCCGAAGCGTAGATGGCGTCGATGACCTGCATGAGGCGGTAGGCCTGCTCAGGCGTATTCAGCGGTTTTGCGCGGCCTTCGATCGCCTCGATGAAGTTCGCGGCGGAGGCGATGCGGCCCATGTCCTCGCACGCCGGCGTGACGATGGAGCGGTTCACGCTGTTGCCGTTTTCCTGGACGTAGAGCTCGCAGGTATCGATCGCGGTGTTGTCGAGGCCGTCGATGCCGAAGAGGCGCTCGACCTTGCCGCCGGCCTTGGTGCCCTGGAAGACGACAGAGACTTCCTCGCGCTTGATCATCTCGGCCCAGGAGACCTGCAGGGTTAACACCTGGCCGGTCTTGAAGGTGACGAAGCCATGCGCGGCGTTCTCGACGTCGGTGACGCCGCCGACGCGGTCCGGGATACCCCAAGGACCCTTGAAGGACTTGTCCTGGATGAAATCGTTGAAGGTCTGACCGAGGACGTGCGCCGGCTCGGGATAACCCATGAAATACATCGCAAGGTCAACCATGTGTAGCAGGTCGATGAGCGGTCCGCCGCCGGAGAGCTCCTTGGTGGTGAACCAGCCGCCAAAGCCCGGGATACCCGTGCGGCGGATCCACTTCGCCTGCGCGGAGTTGATTTTACCGACCTGACCCTGCTCGACGTACTTGATCATCGCCTGCGACTCGGGACGGGCGCGGTTATTAAAATTGAACATCACGTGCTTACCGGACTTCTTGGAAGCGGCGATGATCTCGAGCACTTCCGGAGCGCTGAGCGCGGGAGGCTTCTCGCAGAACACGTGCTTGCCGGCGTTGAGGCACTGGATGGCGAGCGAAGCGTGGAACTTGTTCGGGACGATGACACTGACGGCATCGAGTTCCGGGTGCGCCTTGAGCATGGCGTCGACGGACTCGTAGGCGTGCGGGACGCCCCACTTGGTCGCGGCCTTCTGGGCGGCGCCCGGCGCGGGGTCCGCGACGGCGAGGATCTCCGCGCCCGCCTGCTTGAAGCCGGCGGCGTGGTACTGGAGCATGCCGCCTGCTCCGATGACGCCTACTTTGGTAGACGTGCCCTTGGTCATTTCCTTCATTTTAGAACGACAGAGGGGTGATTATTTGCCCTGGGCGGACTTGTCGAAGGCGGCGTCGAAGGCGACCTTGTTGGTCGGGAAGGAGAGCTTCTTGACGTAGGCGGCCGATTCGGCGGCACCAAAGAAGCGGTCCATGCGGCCGTCTTCCCATTCGACCGAGAGGGGGCCGGCGTAGCCGACGTCATTGAGGGCGACGATGACGTCCTCGAAGCGGATATCGCCGCGGCCGACAGAGCGGAAATCCCAAGCGCGACGAGCGTCACAGAAATCGGTATGGCCGCCGAACACGCCGACCGTGCCGTCACCGTGACCCCACCAGACGTCTTTCATGTGGGCGTGATGGATCTGCTTGCCGAAGGTGCGGATGAACTTCACGTAGTCGACGCCCTGGTAGCCGAGGTGGCTGGGGTCGTAGTTGAAGCCGAAGCGCTTGTGGTTACCGACGGCGTCGAGCGCACGCTGGGCGGAGGCGATGTCGAAAGCGATCTCGGTCGGGTGCACTTCGAGGCCGAAGTAGACGTCGTTCTTTTCGAAGACCTCGAGGATGGGCTTCCAGCGCTTGGCGAAGTCGTCGTAACCCTTCTGCAGGTAGGCCTGGTTGGTGGGCGGGAAGGCGTAGATGGCGTGCCAGATGGAGGAGCCGGTGAAACCGTTGACGACGGTCTTGCCGGAGCCCTTCGGCTTGCTGGCCATGTAGGCCTTGCCGGCGTCGAAGAACTTGCGGGCGGCCTGAGCGGTCAACGCCATCTCGGCACACGCGCGCTGGCGGACGCCTTCGGGATTACCATCGCCCCAGACATGAGCCGGGAGGATGCACTGATGGCGTTCGTCGATGTTATCGCAGGTGGCCTGACCGACGAGGTGCGCGGAGATCGCCCAGCAACCGAGGTCGTGCTGCGCGAGGAGCTTCCAGACGGATTCGACGTAGCCCGGCTCGTTGACGGCGCGGACGACATCGAAGTGGTCGCCCCAGCAGGCGAGCTCGACGCCTTCATAGCCCATGGCTTTGACCTTCGGAAGAAGGTCGGCGATCTTGAGGTCGGCCCACTGGCCGGTGAAGAGGGTAACAGGGCGCTGTGACATGGTGCGTAGGGGTGAGTCCCCTATGTCAGCCAATCACCCCACTTTGTTCAAGTGGGCAATGCTCACAGACCCTAAATTATGCTCCGGACGACAGCGATTGGCCAAGTTGGGCCTCAAGCTTATCGTAAGCCGCCCGGAGGGCCGGGTTCGGCTGGACGACTCCGGGGGCCGGGGCGCAGAAAACCTTCTCCAAATCAGCCATCTTGGCATCACAGGCAGCCTCGGCGGCACGCAAGGCGGCACCCAAGGCGGCGGAGTCGGAGACGGCCAGACGAAGGACCGGAGCACCAAAAACATCTGCGAAAATCTTGGCCACGGACGGATTCTCGGAGGCACCGCCCGTTAGGAGCAACTGCGTGGTCGGGGTGCCGACCCATCGGCTATGATAGCGGAGACTGAGCGCCTGACCTTCGACGGCGGCACGAGGCAACGTGGCCTTGCTGGCGGCGGCGCCCAAAGCAATTCGACCGGCCGAGCGACGAGGCGTGATCTCTGCCTCCTCCATCGGAAGCACCGCGGCCATCGCCGCGGGAGCCTCATCGATGGCCGCCGAGAAAGCCGGCCAGTCGGCGAGTCCGCATTCGCGACGGATGGCTTCACGCGCGAGCGAACCATTGCGCACGCAGACTAAACTCATGCTGCCACCCATCGGGTTACCGAACGCATGACCAAGGCCCGCGGAGTCGGTGCGGATACCTTCAATCGCGGCGAAGAGCGTGTCGCTCGTCCCAAGACTGATGACGACCTTGCCGGGCTTCGATGCGCCCATGCCGACGAGGCTGGAAGGATTGTCGCCGGTACCGATGACGACCTGGCACTTCGGCGAGAAACCATGACGCACTACAAAGTAAGCGGAGATACCGCCGGCCACGGTTGAGCCGGGGCGAACCGGCGGAAGCTTCGCGGCGAGATCGGGAGCGGTCGCGGAGAGCGCGGCGGGAGCCCAATCGCCCTTGCGAATATCCATCAGATTCATGCCGGCGCCATCACCGGTATCGATGGCGGCATCCTTGCCGGCGAGCACCGAGGCGAAGAAGGAAGAGACGAGATGGACGCGCTTCGTCTTGGCCCAGGCGGCGGGATCAAGCTTAGCGAAACGACGAATCTGCGGGCCGGTGAAGCGCAGCGTGGCGACGGAACCGGTAAGATCACAGACGGCCTGATTACCTCCTAGGGCGGCGGCAATCTCGGCACATTCGACGATGGTGGAAGAATCCATCCAGATCGGCGACGAGCGTCGGGAGAGGACCGGGGCGATCTTCGCGGAAAGTGATAGGGTACGATTGCCATCCGCGAGCGCGGCCTCGTAGCCGGCGGCGAGATACACGCTACCGTGCTGCTGGCCGGAGACCGAGACCGCATCGACCATCGAGAGATCGGTCAGTTTGGCGAGGCGGTCGAGCGCGAGCTCGAGACCGTCGAGCCAGAGAAGCGGATCGGCGTGCACTTCGCCGCCCTGCCCACCGCGGAGGAAGCCTTCCGGATGGCCGCGGTCGGGAAAGTCGGCGCCGAAAGCCGCGCGGGCGCGGGCGACCGTCGTGCCTTTCGCCGTGTCCAGCACGAGCGCCGTCGCGCTCTGCGTGGACAGGTCAAGACCCAGGACGATCGCCATGGCCTTAGCGGATATAGTCGTTGAGCAGGTTCTCGAGCATCTCCTGGCGACCGGACGCGAGCGTCGGCGCCTTGATGCCCTGGGCATAGTCGTCGAGCTGGGCGAGGGTGACCTTGCCGGACTCGACCTTCTTGCCGATGCCGCTGTCCCAGGAGGAGTAGCGGTTCGAGACGAACTGATCCATCTTACCATCCTTGATGATCGCATGGGCGATTTTGAGTCCGCGGGCGAAGGCATCCATGCCGCCGATATGGGCATGGAAGAGGTCGACCGGCTCGTGGGACTCGCGGCGACGCTTGGCGTCGAAGTTGAGGCCGCCCTTGGTGAAGCCGCCCATCTTGAGGATGCGAAGCATGATGTTCGTCGTGAGGTAGAGATCGGTCGGGAACTGGTCGGTATCCCAGCCGAGGAGCGTGTCGCCGCGGTTGGCGTCGACGGAACCGAGGGCGTCGGAACCCATCGCGACTTCCATCTCATGCTCCATCGTGTGACCGGCGAGCGTGGCGTGGTTGGTCTCGAGGTTCAGCTTGAAGTGCTTCAGCAGGCCGTATTCGCGGAGGAAGTTGAGGCAGGCGGCCGCATCGGAATCATACTGGTGGGTCGAGGGTTCGCGCGGCTTGGGCTCGATCAGGAACTGGCCCTTGAAGCCGATTTTCTTCGCGTGGTCGACAGCGAGGTGCAGGAGCGCGGCGAGGTGGTCCAGCTCGCGCTTCATGTCAGTGTTGATCAACGTGGCGTAGCCTTCACGGCCGCCCCAGAAGACGTAGCCTTCGCCGCCGAGGGCCTTGGTGGCCTCGAGCGCGTGACGGACCTGGCTGGCGCCATAGGCGAACACGTCGGCGTTAGGCGAGGTGCCCGCGCCCTGCGCGTAGCGCGGGTGGGAGAAGAGACAGGCGGTGCCCCAGAGGAGCTTCTTATTCGTGCCCTTCTGGAAAGCCTTCAGCTCCTTCGTGACGCGGGCGAGATTGGCGTGGGTCTCGGTAAGGGTCTTACCTTCCGGAGCGATGTCGCGGTCGTGGAAGCAATAGAAGTCGATCTGGCACTTCTCGAGGAATTCGAAGAATACCGGCACGCGGCGCAGGGCGTTGTCGAGGGAATCAGAGCCGTCGTCCCAGGGCATCAACGCGGTGCCGGCACCGAACGGGTCGGAGAGGCTGTTGCGCATCACGTGCCAATAGGCGGCGGCAAAGCGCATGTGATCCTTCATCTTCTTTCCGCCGACTTTTTCGTCCGGATTGTAGTGCTTGAACGCGAACGGATTCTTGGACTTCGATCCTTCGAACTCGATTTTAGGGACAGTAGGGAAGTGTGACATGGCGGGAGGTGTGAGTCTTCCGACTTTGGGCGTCCGGCCGGACCTGCCAAGGAAGGAATCGGCGGCGTATGACGGAAACGACAAGCCGGCGGAGAAGTGTTCCTTGCGGGCAGGCCCTCGCCCCCTAGGGTGGAGCACATGGAGGTCGTCCACACCATTCCTGAGCTGCGAGCCGCCGTGGCCCGCGCCCGCCAAGCGGGAAAAACCGTCGGCTTCGTGCCGACGATGGGCTGCCTGCACGCCGGACACCTTGCCTTGATTCAAAGGGCCAAGCTGGAAAGCACGTTCGTCGTGGTCTCGATTTTCGTCAATCCGACCCAGTTCGGCCCCAACGAGGATTTCTCCAAATACCCGCGAACGCTTGAGGAAGATCGCGGCGGCTGCGAGGCTGCGGGCGCCAGCCTGATTTTCGCGCCGACCGCCGCCGATTTCTACCCTGCCGGCGCCTCGACCTGGGTCGACGTCGAAGGCGTCTCGGCCAAGCTGTGCGGCGAATTCCGCCCGGGGCATTTCCGTGGCGTCGCGACCGTCGTCGCCATGCTCTTCAACGCCGCGCAGGCGGACCTCGCCGTCTTCGGCCGTAAGGACCTGCAACAACTGGCGGTCATCCGCCGCATGGTGCGCGACCTACACATCCCCATCCGCCTCATCGCGCATGAGACCGTGCGCGAACCCAACGGCGTCGCGCTGAGCTCGCGCAACCGCTACCTTTCGGCCGAACAGCTGGCGCAGGCTACTGCCATTCCCGCCGCCTTGGCCACGGCCAAAGCCCTGGCCCAAGCCGGCACCACCGAAGCCGCACGCCTGCGGGATGCGGCGCAGGCCGTGCTCGCAGCCCAGCCGGCGCTGAAACTTCAGTACTGTGAGATTGTCGACCTCGAGACGATGACACCGGTCGCATCAATCGCCGGCCGGAAATGTGCCATCGCGATCGCCTGCCATCTGGGCACGACGCGCCTGATCGACAACGCCGACCTCTGATCAGGACAGGCTTAGGTAGACCGCGGCCAAGAGAATCAAAGCCCCGATGAGCCGGCGCGTCATGATCGCCCGCCCCACGTGCTTCTCCGAGTTGGAGAACCAATGCCCGACGACCCAGACCAGCGCCACGCTCCAGAGGCCGCGGGTGTTATAAAGGACGTTGGTGACGGTTACCTCATGGTAGACCGCAATACAATAGGCGATTCCCATGGCCTGAATCGTGAGAACCAAGCCGCCGCCAAACGCCCAGACCACCATGGACCGCGGCATCTCGCGCAACGGCGCCGAAAAAAAAGGGACCAAGGAAAAGGAGAGCAGTCCAACCGTCGCAAACATCACGGGTGCAAAATGCCCGAAGCCGACCCCGGGCACCCAGAGCTGCTGCATGACGTCGGTCGCGGCAAAAGCGATCGACGCGAGAAAGGCGAAGCCGACGCTCAAGAGCAGCCGCTGACGGTTCGCATGCCACTCCCCGCCCAGCAAGGCCAACGCCAGCGTGGTCAGGAAGGTTGCCACCCAAAGCTTCCAGCCAAGGTGCTCGCCGCCGGTCACGAAGACCAGCAAGGCCACGAAGATCACCTTCGTTCCGAGCACCGGCGTGGCGATGGAGATATCCCCCCGACTGATGGCGATGAAGGTGAAGACCTGGCCGATGAAAAATGCCGTCCCCGCCAAGATGGCGTGGGTGACGTTCGTTGCCGTGAAAGGCTCTCCGCCGTGCAGCAGCCAACTCTGGAAAAGCAGCGCCCCGATCAGATTTACGATGAAAAGGACCCTCCACGGATGACCACCATCCATCGCCCGCTTGAGCATCAAAGCGGCGAAGGTGTAACCCACGGCCGAGCAGAGGGGAATGATGATAGATTCAGCGGAACGCATTAAACAGGCTCGAACGAACCCCCTTCCCTTCGCGCTGGCGAGTCTGAACCAAAAAAACCGCCCGGGGAGCTGACCCGCCCTTGCCCCGGCCGGGTCGCCAAGTATGCTTCCTTGATGGGACAATTCTCCTACAAGACCGACGCAATCGACCCATTGCGCAAGACGCTGTCGGAGCAACTCATCCTGGACTTGAACCATGTCGCGGACGCCCCGTTGCTCTCCTTAGCCAAGCAGATTCCAGGCGGCTTCATCCACCGCCGACCATTCCTCCGCAACGCGAAATGGCTCTTCAAGCAGCGGCTCTCCAGGCTGGCCCAAGACGCGTCGGCCATCTCCGATCACTTACCTTGGTATGCCGAAACCCTGAAGTGCGACAAAGCCAAGCTACTGGAGCATCTCGACGAGCTCGCCATTGTCATCGGCGGCCCGCGCGCCACCTTGCTTTGCATTCTTTGGAATAATCAGGCCGAGCTGAAAGATGCCACCCTGCCGGTTGACCTACTCGCCAAATTGTCGGCTCAATCAAAACCCCAATCCGGCAAGCCGGACCCCAAGGCCTGGAAAGCGGTCATGACCAAACTCAGCGGCCAGAGCGAAAAAGCCGGACCGGACTCCACCGACGCGCTGGACTCCGCCGATCGCACGCTCCGCCGCTTGCAGCAGGATCTCGCCCAGGGGAAAGCCTCCCGCGAAAACGAACTCCGCCAGGTACGCCGCCAGCACACCAACGAAATCGAGGCCAAGGAGGCCGACGTCCGGAAAGTGCGCGAGGAAGCCGCCCGGCAGGCGCAGGAAGCCGCCCAGAACTTGGCCGCGATGGAATCATCCGTGCAAGCCGCCAACGCACGTGCCGCGAAAGCGGAAGAGGATATCCTCCGCCTCCGCGGCGAGCTTGATCGCGCCCGCGAACAAGTCGCCAAGAAAGCCCGGGAAATTGCCGAAGAACTGCTCTCCGAAGAAATCCGCCCCTGGCTCGCCGATGCCCGCATCTTGAAAGCCGCCTCCGACGAGGTGGCCAAGCTGCGCCAGCTCACGACCGAGACCTACGAGAAAGTGCGGAAAGCCCAGCGCGACGCCGACCCGTTTCTGGCGAAAGAACATGAGCTACGCCAGGCCATCCCCCAGATGGAAGACATGCTCAAACTGCTCCGCCGCTACCAGCGCACCGCCGGGCAGACGTTGCCTGAAGTCATCACCCTCGAAAAACGGATCACCGAACACGTCGAAAAAGTCCGCTACGAACTGGAGAAACGCGACCACCCCTCGGATCCCTTCCTTGAACGCATCTCCGCGAAAATCAACGTGGCCGACACCCGGGAGCTTAAGTCGATCGAGAGCGCCCTGCATCTCGCCGAGCAATCCGGCCTCGTCGATTCACGTCACGCCGACCTTTACCGCCGCGACATCCATCGCCGGCGCTCCCTACTCGCCGACCAAGCGTTCCACGAACACAAGCAATCCGGCCCGCTGGCGCTCCTCGAACGCGCCGTGGCCACCGGCGAACCCGCCCGCCTCGCGGTCGACGCCAATAACTTCGCCTGTCTTCGCCAGGAATATCTCGGGCTTAAACTTGGGTCCAAGAAAAACGCCCAGGGCGAAAACCGCTTCCTCCTAGATGCCGCCGCACGCCAAAAAGTCGTTCAACTGCTGGAGAAACTTGCCGATGAAGCGGCGGGGCTTCACCTATGGGTGAGTTTCGACGGACAACCGGTCGCCTTGAAGACCTCCAATCCTCGCGTGAAGATTACCTTCAGTCGCGCCGGCTCCAAGGCGGACCACGACATCATGGATCTTGTGGCCAAAGATAAGACCGTCGAAGCCCCGTGGTTTGTCGTGACCGACGACATCGAAGTCCGTGATGCCACCTCCCGCGAAGGCGCCTATATCATCTATAACGACGGCCTGATTCAGCTGCTGGTGAACCGCGGTATCCGGGCTTAAACAAAACAGGCGCATCGAACGATGCGCCTGTAATCTGGATCGCTGAGGCTGTTTATTTTTTCTTCTTCGGGGCGGGCGGCGGGGCCGTGACGGGCGGCGGCAGCACTCCCACGAAATCCTCAGCCTTCAGGCCGGGGTGGAACATGTTGAACGAATATTTGCTGGGCTTCCACTCCACGAGCGGGGTGACATCCGCCTTGGCGGGGACGTCGAGATGCAATCCCCAGAAGACGCCGTTGACGAGCAGGCGGCGGAGTGATTCGTCCTTGAGGTCGCTCGCCGAGGCCATCGTGGTCGTCAGCACGCGGTTCTTGGTGCCCGCGGCATTAGTGACTTCGCGGGTCCAGGCCACGGCCATCGCGGGAGAGTTAACGCCCTGCTCCTGCTTGTCGGAGCGCTGCTTGGCACGTTCGCTGAGAGGATCTTCGGGGTTCATGCCCTTGAGCACAAGGCCGCGGAGGAGGACCTGGACGTCGGCCGGGGGATGGGCTTCGTAGACATCGGTGTCACCGAAGATCTGGCCGACGCCGTTGAGAATCGCGAGTTTCTCGGCGCCCGGCTCGACGGCCGTGCGGGTGGCCTCGGATTTGTGATTTCCCCAATGGCTGATCCAGGTCTCGCCGAGGACGTTGCGGCCGAAGCCGCCGTTATTATTCCAGTTATAGGCAACGAAGGCGCTGTCTTTCGGAATGCCGGCGAAGGCGTGGGTGCTGGTGCGGGTGGCGACGATCGGCACGCCGCGCTTCACGGCTGCGTCGAACTTCGCGAGGGCTGCTTCGTTCCATTTGCGGAAACGCAAGCCAAGGACGAGCGCGTCAGCCGAATCGAGGGCCTCGGGCTTACCCAAGGTGGCGCCGCTGTTCGGATTGATCACCCCATCGTCATGGGAGAAAAGCACCGTACACTTGAAGCCGTGGCGCTCGGAAAGAATGCGCGCCAGCATCGGCAGCGACTCCTCAGAACGATACTCTTCATCGCCCGCGAGCAAGACCACGTGCTTTCCAGCGCCAAGACCTTTGCCAGCGGGAAATTCCAGCCAGCCAGGACCGGAGGTGAAGGCTTCGGCGGCAACGGCCGGCAAGGCGAGGACGAGGGCGGCCAAGGCCGTCCAGAGATGGAGATGACGCTTCATGGGGTAGATCGAGAGACTGAAATCGCCCCTGGGAGATTTCAAGCGTGCGGTTGGCCGCCGAACATCATTTTCGACCGCTCTTCCCGCCATTACCACCCGTAGCCGGGGCGAATGGATCGGGTCGCAGGGTTTCCGTTCGGCCATCGGAATAGGTCGTGACCTGATTACCAAAGGGATCGCTCCGTGTGGTCGAGCGCGTGCCGTCGCTGTAATAAGTACTGCTGCCACCGAGCGGATCCGGGCGGGTCGTCGCCGTGACTCCATTGGAGAATCGGGTCGTCGAGCCGCCGAGCGGGTCGGGCCGGGTGGTCGCCGTCTCACCGTTACTATATCGCGTCGTGGAGCCACCCAACGGGTCGCGCGTCGTGGTGGCCGTCACTCCGTTGTCATACCTCACCTCCGCTCGACCCAACCCGTCGGTCGAACGAACTGCCGAATGCGGCAAGCGGCCTGAGTTCGTATCGGCCTTGATGCCCGCACTTGGAGTGTCGCCAGCCTCGCCTGAAATGTCGGCGGACGGCACGATCAACACACCGCCTGACGGCTTTCGCGCGGAAGCACCTGAACTTAGGTTCGCGCTCGCTCTAGAGGCGGCCGCCAAAGGCGCGGGCGAGGCCAATGGCCTCGGCGAATCCGTCGACACCGGAGCAGAGTCGTCGCTGAAGCCGACGATTAGTACGCCCAGCGCACCCAGTGAAATCGCCGCCAGAAGAGTGAACCGGGTCATCATGGGGATCTAAGGATTAGATGCGAATCGGACGCCGAGGCAACCGGCCATCCGGGCAATAAAAAGGGCGACCACCTTACGGTGCCGCCCTTTTCGAGGACTGCCCTTTGGCTTACGCGATGACCTTATCGACGACCTTGCCGAAGTTATCGGTAAGGCGGAAGTCGCGGCCGTTGTAGCGGTAGGTGAGCTTGGTGTGATCGAAGCCGAGCAGACGAAGAATCGTCGCATGCAGGTCATGGATGTCGACGCCGTCGGAGGCGACCTGGGAGCCGATTTCGTCGGTTTCGCCGTAGGCCATGCCGCCCTTGACGCCGCCACCAGCCATCCAGCAACAGAAAGCCTTGCCGTGGTGATCTCGCCCGGAGGTCGCATTGACGCGGCCAGCGGTGGTCGGGGTGCGGCCGAATTCTCCGCCCCAGATGATGAGAGTCTGGTCGAGGAGACCGCGCTGCTTCAGATCGGCGATGAGAGCGGCGGCAGGGCCGTCGACTTCGCCGGCCTTGCGGGTGATGGCCGTGTTAAGGTTGGTGTGGTGATCCCAGCCACCTGCGTCGACCTGGACGAAGCGGACGCCACGCTCGACGAGACGACGGGCGCAGAGGAGCTTGGCACCGAGGTCGGACTTGCCGTACATCTCGCGAATCTTCTCAGGCTCCTTGGAGATGTCAAAGGCGTCGGTCGCCGCGGTCTGCATGCGGAACGCGAGTTCAAAGGACTCGATGCGGGCCTCGAGCTGCTCGTCCTTCTGGACGGTCTGCATGTGGCGCTCATTCAGCTGGCGCACGAGGTCGAGCTGCTTGCGCTGCGCGTCCTGCGTGGTGAATTCGCTCTGCAGATTCGCGATAATCTTGTTCGCCGGAGCGCCGGGACGGAACGAGGTGTTGGCACCCTGGTAGAGCGACGGAAGGAACGCGGAAGTGCGGGCGTCGGAACTGCCGCCGAGGCTGACGAAGCCGGGGAGATCCTGGCTTTCCGTACCCAGACCGTAGAGCACCCAGGCACCGAGGGAAGGCTTCGAGAGGATGGCCGAACCGGTGTGCATCAGTTTCGCAGCTGGGCCGTGCGCCGGCAGATCCTGGTGAAGCGAACGGATCACGCACATTTCATCGGCGACGCCCTGGAGCTTCGGGAAGATTTCGCTGATCTCGAGGCCGGACTTGCCGGACTTCTTGAATTCGAAGGGAGTCGGGAAGAGGACGCCGTTCATGCCCGAGGCGGACATGTCAGCGAGCTCCTTCATCTTCGGCTTCGGATCGAAAGTATCGAGGTGCGAGGGCGCACCGCCGGCGAAGATATGGATGACGTGCTTGGCCTTGGCGGCGAGAGGCGCCTTGCGGGGCTTCAGGTTGGCCATGACCTCGGCGTGAGCGTCGGTGACCATGTAGTCGGCGACCATGGAGCCGAAGGCGAGCGTGCCCATGCCCAGACCGGTCTGGCGCAGGAACTCGCGGCGGGAGTTGGGGGTCGGCACATTATAGCCGCAGCTGGTGTCTTTCATGATGGGATTGTTGTTGGGGTGAGTGTGGGGGGATTAGTTCAAATAGACAAACTCATTGGAGCAAATCATCGACTGGGCCAGCATGACCCAGGGGTTGGAAGGCTCTTTGCGGGAGACCATTTCGGTCTTATTCACGATTTTGCCGCCTTTTATCTCTGTATCCATCTTTACATCGGGAGCGGCGGCCGGGGTCAGGGGTTTGCCTGAGGCCGCGATCGCGGCGGCACCGGCAGCCTTGTTCTTGGCTTTGATTTCCTTGGCCTTGGCCTGCTTGTCAGCCTTGGCGGCGGAGACTGGCGTGGGCTCGTCGATATAGCCGACGATCCGGGCAACGAACTCCTGGGCGACCTTCTGCTCATTCACCGTAGGAGAGCGCTGGTACATGATGCGGTAGAGCAATGCGACGCGCTCGGAATCCGAGGAAGCCTTGAGCATCTCGGGGCGGGAAGTGACGTTGCGGGCAACCTCGATTGCGAGCGGGTTGTTCATGAAGAACAGGGCCTGCTGCGGCACGATCGTGGAGGCACGCTTGGAGTTCGCCATGTCCGGATCGGCGAAATCGAACTGGGACTGCAACTCGCTCAGCTTATCGCGGTCAATGAATCCGTAGATCGTGCGACGGTAGCTGTAAGGCTCGTCGGTGATATTGACCGCACGGCCACCCAGGGCGCGATCGAGCTTGCCCGACAGCACCAGCATGGAGTCACGGATGCTCTCGAAATCGAGGCGACGGAGGTTCGCATGCCAGATATACTTATTACTGGAGTCCACCTTCAGAGGATCGACAGCAGCCTTGTCCTTCTGAATGACAAGTGTGTTGGTATTCGGATTGGCGGACTGACGGTAAGCCGCGGAGAGAAGGATCTTCTTGTGCATCTTCTTGATCGACCAACCATTCTCGACGAAGTTATTGGCCATCCAGTCGAGCAACTCCAAGTGGGTGGGGGCTTCGGACATGTTACCGAAGTCGTCCGGGGTGGAGACGATGCCGGCGCCAAAGTGATGCAGCCAGAGACGGTTGACTAGAACGCGAGAGGTGAGCGGATTGGTGCGACTGGCGATGGCCAAGGCAAGTTCGCGTCGTCCGCTACCTTCGTAGAAGGGCAGACGTTCCGGGCCCGCGAGAACTTCCAGGAACTGGCGAGGCGTGACGGCCCCGCGCTTGTTACGATCGCCGCGGATGAAGACGTAACTATCGCGGGGCTTCTCGTTGTCGGTGACGACCATCGCGGTGCCAGGTCCGCCCTTGTGGGTGATGTCCAGGTCATTGAGTTCCTTGAACTTGAAATACTTCGCAGGCTTGTTCCCGTTCCGGAAAGTCTGACTGGGGGCAGCCTGCCAGTTTTCGCAGAAGGTGCGGGCTTCGGTCAGTAGTTCGAGGAGCGGGACGGTGCTGATGTCCTCGATGTTGGGCAGCGGCCAGGGATAGGAGGCCAACTGGGCGATGGCCGGGTCATCTTTGTCGCCCTTGCGCCCCGGAGCGGCGCGAAGCTGGATGTGGGCGAAAATCTTGTCGTGGTTCTTAAGGAACACGGCCTGGTAGGCCAGAGCCACTTCCTCGAGCGTGCGCGGCTTGAGGTTGCGCAGGGCGTCGGCGATGAGCGGGTTGACGGGGGACTTCTTGTCGGCAAGGGCGTCGGCAATCACCCCGGGGGCCTCTTTCTCGAAATTCTTGTCGCTGACGCGCTTCAAGCGAGCGAGCGGACCCGTGATGGGCGAATCCGGGCGGACCATGTAGGAACTGTCGATTTCGCGGTAATCCTGCAGGTCGTACTTCTTCAAGATGTCGTAACCTGCGGTGCTGCGGTAGCCGCCGAGCATCGAAGCCATGGCGCGGGGCGCGAATTCCTTATGGAAACTGTTCATCAGGCCAGCGATGTGCTTGTAGTAGCCGCGGGCGGTGTCGTTGATGAGTTCGGCGTGCTTTTTCTCGAAGTCGGCACGGTAGGCGTTGCTGGGCGCGTTCTTGCCGGCGAGCAACGGATCACGCACCACCGGATTCTGCAGGGGCTCGCCGATGGAGGAGAAGATGCCGTGCAACGAATAGTAATCCGCGGCGGGAATTGGATCAAACTTGTGGTCGTGACAACGGGCGCAAGCCACGGTCAAACCGAGGAAGCCCTTGGTGGTCGCATCGATGCGCTCGTCGATGGTGTCATCGTTATTCTGGAAACGCTTGCCGACGGTGATGAAGCCGAGGGCGGAAAGACGTGGGTCATCCTTGGCGAGGTCGGGCAGGCGGTCGGCCGCCAGCTGCTCGATGATGAACTGGTCGTAGGGCTTGTCCGCATTGAAGGCGTCGATGACGTAATCGCGGTAGGTCCAGGAACTTTCGAAGTTCTCGATGGTTCCGTTGCGGCGCAGCCCCTTGGTGTCGGAGTAACGGGCGGTATCGAGCCAGTGGCGGGCCCAGCGCTCGCCGTAGTGAGGCGAGGCGAGCAGACGGTCCACGGCACGCTCAACGACCGCCGTAGCGGCGCGGGCGGGCTGGCCGCTGCGCAGCGAAAGCGCATCACGGGCGGCGGCGGCATCATACTCGCGACCGAAGCTTTCGGCTTCGGAATTAGAGGGCGGCAGGCCGATCAGATCGTAATTAAGGCGGCGCAGCAGAGCTTCGCCGTCGGCGGAAGGGCTCGGCTTGAGACCGAACTGGTCAAGCTTCGCCATGACAAAAGCATCGACCTCGTTCTGGCACCATCCGGGCATGCTGAGTTTGGTCGGCACGGGATAACTACCGACGGGCTTGAACGCCCAATGGTCGCGGGCTTTCTGGGAAAGGCCGGTCAGCTTGGCGGCACCCGCACCAGCAGGGGCCGGGGCGCCCATCATGATCCACTTCTCGAGCGTCGCGATCTTCGCGTCCGAAAGCTTCGGGCCAGACTTCCGGGGCGGCATCGAAAGCTCGGGATCGGTCTGATGCACCGCGACGATGAGCAAGGACTTCTTGAGGTCACCGGGCACGGCCGCCGGCCCCTGGTCGCCACCCGAAAGCATGCCAGCACGCGTATCCATCAAAAGGCCGCCCTTGGAGACGCCTTCAGCCGTCGAGTGACACTTGTAACAATGCTCGGTGAAAATCGGGCGGACATTCTTCTCGAAGAACTCCAAGCCGGCGGGATCCATCTTCTCCTCGGGCTTGGCATCCGCGGCCCGAACGCCGACGCAGACGAAAGAAGTAACGACGGCCAGGCTTCGGAGAATGGAGCGGAGATGTAACATACCTTAATTTTAGATTAAATGATGGGGGTAAGGTTTTGACGCATCATGCGCCAAGGGGCTCCTTATTAATAATAATTCTCAACTTCTTCTGACAGACTTCAACCCATAGATTGAGGGTCTTTTACCCTATCAATAACAAGCCCGGCCGAAAGGCCGGGCTTGTTAAAAAATGCTAAATAAACCTTAGTTCACGTAGACAAACTCGTTGGAGAGGATCAACGCCTGAGCCAGCAACTCCATAGGAGTCAATGGGTTACGCGAAATCAATTCCCCTGCATTGCGGAGCATGCCTTCGGCCCCAGGTCCAGTCGAAGCGGCCATCATCGATTCTTCCCCACCCTCAGCCATCATCGCGGGGCCGGCCGCCTTGCCGCCCTTGGCGCCGACGGCAGGGGCCTTGGTGGCCGCGACGGCAGACTTAGGCTTCGCACCCGCCGCCACCGATTTCGTGGCGGCCTTAAGATTGGAAGTAGCCGCCTGCATCTTCTGCTTGGTGACAAACTCCTGGGCCATGCGGATCTCTGCGGTGGACGGACGTCGCTGGAAGAGCGCGCGGAACATCGCGACGATTCGCTGATCTTCGGACATCGCATTCACGACATCCTTGCGAGAGGCCACGGCCCGAGCGGCCTCCACCGACAAGGCATTATTCATAAAGAACAGCGCCTGCTGAGGAACGATTGTCGAGTTGCGCTTGGAGTTGGGCTGGTCGGGGTCGCCGTAATCGAACTGCGAGAGCGTGTCACTCAAGCGCCGACGGTCGACATACCCGTAGAGACTGCGGCGATAGCTAAAGGGCTCTTCCGTGATGTTAGCCGGCTGCCCACCCACGGCGGGGTTCATCTTGCCGGTGAGCAGGATCATCGAATCACGGATTGCCTCGAAGTCGAGACGGCGAAGATTCGCACGCCAGAGCAAGCGGTTGCCCGCGTCAAGCTTCAGCGGATCGACCGCGGCCTTCTTGGCGACCAGCGGATTGACCGAAGGATTGGAATCCAGACGGTAGGCATTGCTCATCACAATCATGCGCTGGAGGCGCTTGAGCTTCCAGCCGTTCTCCACGAGTTCAGCGGCCAGATAGTCCAGTAGCTCAGGATGGCTCGGCTTCTCCGACATATTGCCGAGATCGTCAGGCGTGTTGACGAAGCCTTCGCCGAAATGCTTCATCCAGATGCGGTTCACGGCGACGCGCGCCGTGATGGGGTTATCCTTCGAGACGATGGACTGGGCGAACTCGAGACGACCGCTGCCATCGACATACGGACGGCGATCGCCGGCGGTGAGGATGTCCAGGAAGCGACGAGGCACCATGGCGCCTTTCTTATTCTTATCACCGCGGATGAAGACGTAGCTGTCCTTCGGTGCTTCCGAATCCTGAACGGCCATCGCTTCACCGGGAACTCCGGGGTGCGAAAGACGCAGCTCATTGATCTGGGCGTGGCGGAAATAAGCGACCGGGGCGCGGTTACCGATGCCGCCGTAGATCGGACGGTTCTGCCAGTCGGCGCAGAACTTGCGCGTGCTGAAGAGCGAGATCATCTCCTCGTTATCGAAGACTTCGTCGTAAGAGGGAATCGCCCACGGGTAACCCGTCATCTGGGCGATGGCCGGAGAGGTCTTCTTCCATTCTTCGCCAGGCTTGGCGAGAAGTGCGAGGTGGGCGAGAATGGCGGCCTTGTTCTCGTTGTAGACGCGCTGGTAAGCCATGGCGACGTCATCCAAGGTCTTGGGCTTCAGGCTGCGCAGAGCGGCCGCAATGATTGGGTTGACCGGATGGTCGGGGTCCTTGAGCGACTCCTCGATGGCGGCCGGAGCGCGTTCAGCGAAATACACCAGCGGCACAGCGGCGGCGGCGGCGAAAGGGCCGGTGATCGGGGAATCCTTCTGGATGCGCATCGCGGCGAAATCCACGTCGGACTGGAGGTCGATCTTATACTTCGCGGAATAGTCTCCGGCCTCGGACGAGCCGCGGCGGACGACGGAGAGCATCATGCGGCCGGCCATCTCGTGGTCATAGCGGGCGCGCGTTTCGCGCATGTAACGGAAGAAGCCGGCCACCTGCTCGTCCTGCAGCTGGTGAAGGCGCTTGATAAAGTCATTGCGGGCGGCGGCGCCGGTCTTGCCCGTGGCCGCGATGGTCGGATGCTGGAGCGGCTCGACGATTGAAGCGAAGATGCCGTGCAGGGAGTAATAATCCGCCGTCGGAATCGGGTCGAACTTATGGTCGTGGCAGCGGGCACAGGCGACGGTCAGGCCAAGGAAGGCCTTGGTCGCCGTGTCGATGCGTTCATCAATGGTGTCGTTCGGATCGTCAAAGCGCTTGCCGACGGTGATGAAGCCGAGGGCCGCAAGGCGAGCGTCATCCGGAGCGATGTCTGGCAGACGGTCAGCCGCCAGCTGCTCGACGACGAACTTGTCGTAGGGCTTATCGTCGTTGAAGGCGTTGATGACGTAATCACGATAGGTCCAGGCGTAGGCGTAACGATAGTCACGGAAAAGCGAGTCGCCCTGGTCGACCTGCAACCCGCGGGTATCGGAGTAGCGAGCGGTATCGAGCCAGTGGCGGGCCCAGCGTTCGCCGTAGTGAGGCGAGGCGAGCAGCTCATCCACCCGGGTCGCGACGACGTTTTCGATGTTGTTCGTCGGCTTACCAGCGCGTGCGGCGATGGCGTCGGCAGAGATGGCGGCCTCGTAGGCCTTGACGAAAGTCTCGACCTGCTCGGAGGTCGGAGGCAGGCCGATGAGATCATAGGAGACGCGGCGCAAGAAGGACTCGGGATCAGCGACCGGATTAGGCACCAGCCCCTTCTCTTCAAGCTTCGCGAGCACGAAGGCATCGATCGGATTCTTGGCCCAACTCTTGTCCTTCACCACAGGCACGGTCGCCTTCTTGATTGGCTGGAAAGCCCAGTGCTGACGCGCCTTGCCCGTGAGTCCGGTCAGTTTCGCCGCACCGCCGGAAGGCATCGGGGCACCCATCTTAACCCATTCCTCCAGGATGGCGATTTTCTCGTCGGGCAGCTTACCGCCGGTCTTCTTGGGCGGCATCGCGAATTCCGGATCAGTATAACGGACCGCCTTGATGAGTAGGGATTTCTCCAGATTGCCAGGAACGACCGAGGGCCCTTCATCGCCGCCCTTGTAGGCGCCGTCCTTGGAATCAAGAATCAGCCCGCCCTTGGATGAACCCTTATCGGCGGAGTGGCACTCGAAGCATCGGTCTGACAAGATCGGGCGGACGTTCTTCTCGAAAAACTCGAGGCCTTCCTTTGTCGGCTCGTCGGCGGCGAGGGCGAAGGAGGAGACCAGCAGGGTGGCCAGGATGGCCGAGCGGTGGAACGTCTTCATTAAAAAAAAGGGGGGAGAGGAGCGGAGGTAAGGAAACAGTCCAAGCAGTTTGGACCGTTGGGCAAATGTAGGCCGAGCCTGCGAAGAATCAAGCGACACTTGGCCTATAGGATTGATAAGAAACACCCTAGCCGAGAGAATCCACGCCGCCCCAGACTGATGCGTATCCTCATCGCCATGGATAAATTCAAAGGTTCGCTCGAGGCTGAAAATGTCGCTTTTTCTGTCAAAAAAGGCCTGGAAACGGCCGGAATTGTGGCAGATTTTGATATTTGTCCGATCGCCGACGGCGGCGAAGGCACGACCGCGGCGATGACCGCGGCGCTCGGGGCCGAAACGGTCGAAATCAGCACCACCGATGCTCAGAATCGCCCCCTTAAGGCCACTTATGGATGGCTCGCCCCATCGGGGCTCGCGATGATGGAAATGTCCGCGGCCAGCGGCCTGACCCAAGTTGCTGATATTAAACTTAAGCCATTATCAGCAAGCACTTTAGGAACTGGAAATCTCATGGTTTCAGCTCGAGACAAAGGGGCGCGACACATTCTCATTGGTATCGGCGGCAGCGCTACCAATGACGGCGGCTTAGGTGTAGCCATCGCCATGGGCTATGGCTTTAGCCGGCAAGGAATCAGTTTCACCCCCACCCTGGAGACCCTCTTGGAGGCCGATCGCATCACCCCACCCTGCTCACCTTGGAGCGTCGAGGTGACCGTGGCCTGCGACGTCGACAACCCGCTGCTCGGCCCGCGCGGCGCAACCCGTGTCTATGGTCCGCAAAAAGGCGTCCAAGACTTCGGCTGGTTTGAAGCCCGACTGGAGCATCTGGCTCACCTGGTGAGACAAGACCTTGGTCTTGATCCGCAAAACATTCCCGGCGCCGGTGCCGCCGGCGGACTCGGGTTCGGGTTAATGGCCTTCGCGAACGGAAAACTCACCAGTGGCTTCGAGCTCATCGCCAAACAACTCGGACTCGAGGCGCGGATCGGCGCCGCTGACATCGTGATCACCGGCGAAGGACGACTCGACGCCCAAAGCCTGCAAGGCAAAGGCCCCGTCGGCGTGGCGCGCATGGCGCGTCAGCACGGCAAGAAAATCGTCGGTGTGGCCGGAACCTGCGAGGACTCCCCCGAACTGCGCGCGGCCTTCGACCTGTTGATCAGCATTAAGCCAGCGGCGATGCCGCTCGCAGAAGCGATGAGCCGTACCGGCGAACTGATCGAGCAAGCCGTGGCGCAACACGCGGCGGAATTTCGCCGACTGGGGAAGCTTAGCTGAAGATCGGCGCGGGCACGCCCTTTCCGTCCACCGTCGCGTAGAACGGACGGCCCTCGATATCATAAGCAGTCTTGGGACTGATGCCCATCGCGTGGAAGATTGTGGCGTGCATGTCCGAGATCGAGACCGGATCCTTGATCGCGACCAGCGGCCGCTCATCCGCGGTCGCCCCGTAAATATTGCCGCGCTTCACACCTCCACCGAACATCACGACGCTCGTGCCGCCGGTGAAGTGGCGGTGGAGCCCGTAATGGTCGGGGCTTTCCATGGTCTTGCCCTTATTGAAGGCCTGGTCTCCGGCCTTCGATCCCGGACGACCCTCGATCATCGCGTCGCGGCTGAACTCGCTCGCGATCACGACGAGCGTGCGATCCAGGAGGCCGCGCTGTTCGAGATCGCGGATCAGGCGGGCGATCGGCCGGTCAATCTCGGCGTGCATCTTGGCCACCGTCTCGTGACCCTTGCCGTGCGTATCCCACTGAAAGAAGGGCACGTACTCCGTCGTGACTTCGACGAAACGGGCGCCGTTCTCGACGAGCCGCCGCGCAAGCAGACAGCCGCGTCCGAATCGGCCTGTGTCGTAATCCTGCTGCACTTCCTTGGCTTCAAGGGAGATATCGAAGGCGGCGCGTTCCTTGGCGCTGAGCAGGCGGTAGGCGTTGTCCATCGCGCGCAGCATCGACTCCTGCTGATAATCACTGAGTACGGCGCGGTTCGGATTGGCGTCCACCAGGCGGCGGAATTCGCGGTCGCGATTCACGAAGCGCGCGGGGTCCATCCCCTTCGGCGGGCGAACCGCGGCGGCGGCATCTTCCGGGAAAGGTAGATTCATGGGCCCGAACTCGCCGCCGAAGAAACCGCCGGTCGTGAAGGCCTTAAGCTCCTCGCTCTCCCCCACCCCTTCGAGCCGCTGGCCAATATTAATAAAAGCGGGCATCACTGGATTGCGCGGACCGAGCACGCGGGCCATCCAGGCGCCGATGTGCGGGCAGGCGACGGTCTGAGGCGGCACGTACCCGGTATGCCAGTGGAACTGGTGGCGCGAATGCAGGATGCTGCCGAGGTCGGGCTGCACCGCCGAACGGATCAGCGTCGCGCGATCCATCACCGTCGCGATATTCTCCATCCCCTGACAGATGCGCATGCCGTCGACGGCGGTGGGAATCGAAGGGAACGTGCTCAGCACGTGCTCATAAGAAAGGCCCTTCTCATAGGGCGCATAACGCTTCGGGTCGAAAGTCTCCGGCGCGGCCATCCCGCCAGCGAGCCAGATTAGGATGCAAGCATCGGCCTTGGCCTTAGGTTGGATGAACTTGGTTTCCGCGCCGAGCAGACGCGGGGCACCCATGGATAAGGTGGCGGCGCTGGCGCCGGCGAGCATACGCAGGAATTCACGGCGGGCCAGCGGCTCGGGCAGCGAAGGGTCAAGCGACAACGGGTTATTCATGAGGGTTAGCGGATGGTCTGAAACTCAGGGAGCATGCACACCGACCAGAGAAGATCGGCGATGCCTTGCTGGGAAAACTCGGGTCCGAGGATCCCCCGCGACACCTTGAGCTCGTCTGCGGAGGGCTCGCGACACAAGGCGGACAAGTAAAGCCACTGAATGAATTGATCCGCCGAGGCCCACTTGCGTTTCGCGAGGTTCGTCGCACCAGCTCCCAGCAGATTAGTGAGCGCCTGGCCGTTCGAGAGATCGATGGCCTCGAGCGTGCTCAGTTCGTTCGGTCGCATGGAAACGATCTGCTCGCGGTTGGGGCGCCCCAGCGAGCGCTGCAGTAAATCTGACTTCATCAAACTGGCCCGCGCGAGAACAGAGGTGCCGCCGCTGACTCCGGCCAGCATCTGCGACATGCGCGTCTCGGCCTTGCCCCAAACCTCAGCCTTCACGAGCGCCACCGGCTTCCAGAGCGTCTTGGCGGCCTTGGCTCCCTTGGGCTCCGGAATGACCCCGCGCGCATTCGGCTGGGCTTCTGACCATTCCCAGGAAAGATCCGTGGCGACCTTCACGCGGACGCCTCCCTTGAGCTCGATGCTCGCCTGGAGCCACGCAGCCGCGAGATTCGGGACCGTTCCCCCATTGCGCCCCACGAGGACGAACTGGTTGCTGCCCTTGTTGAGCAAATCGCCGATATCAAAACTCTGCGGCACGGCCCAATTATCACCGGAGCCAACCTTACGGCCGTTCACCCAGAGATCAAAGCTGTTGTCGCAGGTGGCCACGCATAGTGCCGTCTCCACCGTGGCTTCGAGGTTGAACACTTTGCGGAATGAACGCGTCTCGCCGACCGCCGGCAAACGGCCCGCAATATCGTTCGACCAGATGGGTTGCGCTGCGAGCATCTCCACGACCGGGGCTTTCTTGCCCTCGGCCGAAGGCAAGATGCGCGGCACCCGTAATTCCATTTTCGCCGGCGTGGTCTGGGTCAGGCGCCAGAGGGCGTCGACGAATTGCTCGGCGGTCAGGCGCTTGCCGCGCGGGCCGCGGTAAACATACCCCTTGGCATCGGCATCCTGGCCGAGCACTTCGGCCTGCGACTGGTAGGCCTGGGAGGTGGCGATGAATTCCAAGACCGCCTTGAGGTCATACTTGGAAGCCACGAGTTGGTTTGCGAGCACGTCGAGCAGATCCTGGTTCCAGGGCTCCGTCTGCATCGCATCGACGGGGTGCACGACCCCTCGGCCCATGAGCCGATGCCAGAGCCGGTTCACGATGGTGCGTTGGAATCGACCGTTCTCCGGATGCGTGATCAATCCGGCCAGCTGGGTCAGCCGGTCACCGCGCGGCTTCGCGGCGTCAATCTGACCGAGTTCCGGGAAAGGCCACGCGGCGGCGGCGGGCTTGCCCGTCGGAATGTCGCAGCGCACGAGTTCCATCGGGTGATCCGAGTAAATCGCGGCCAGACCATAGGCATCCTTCAGCTTCCATCGATCGACGAAACTATCATGGCACGAGGCGCACTTCATATTAATCCCAAGGAAGGTCTGCGAGACGCTCTGGGAGAACTGAAGCTCCGGGACCTGCGCCGCGCTCACGGCGCCGCGCCAGATGATGCCCTTGGCGAAACCCTCGCTATCAGGCGAAGGAGCGATCAGTTCCCGTGCGAACTGGTCGTATGGCTTGTTGGCGAGCAGGGAGACGTAGAGCCAACTGGTGATCTGCTTGCGACCGCCGTCGATATACCCCGTGCCGGCGTAATCATTGCGGAGCAGGTCATTCCAGAAAACCATCCAGTGATCAGCGTAATCTATATTACGAGACAGCAGGGCGCGCACCAGCAAGGCGCGCTTATCAGGTCGGTTATCCGCTGCGAACGACTTGGCTTCGGCCTCGGCGGGCAGCAAGCCAATCAGGTCCAGATAAACGCGGCGCAGAAAAGCCGCATCGGTGGCGCGGGCTGGAATCGGCTGACCATGGGCCACCAGCGACGCATCAAGAACCCGGTCGACGGGATGATCGCGACCGGGCTGCGCCACGGGTAATACAGGCTGGCGAGGACGCAGCAGAGGCTCGTAGGCCGGCCGCTTGAACGCGAACCCTTCATCCCAGACGGCCCCCTGCCCGACCCACTCGCGCAAGATCGCGACTTCGGCCGGCGGGAGACGCTCGCCCTTGGGCGGCATGCGCACATCGGGGTCGGTGCTGATGATCGCCTCGACCAGTTTACCTTTCGCGCCCTGGCCGGGAGTGATGACCGCACCGTTCTCACTACCCTCAAGCAGCGAGGCGCGGGTGTTCATCGAAAGCCCCCCCTTCTTCTTATCCCCGGCGTGACACTCGACGCAATGCTTGCGCAGGATCGGCACGACCTCATGCGAGAAATCGACCGGAGCGCCGCACACGGCGACGACCGAGGCCGCGCAGCCCCAGGCCAGCGAAACACCCCGCATGACGCTCAGGCGACCCACGGGCAAATCACGGGGCGAAGATGATGCAGCAAGATGCCGCCGCCTTCACGGACTGATATGTGTCGTCGAGCCGACCAGTCGAAGCGTTCACGCGGTAGGCGTTGATCGTCCCGGACTTCTGTCCGGCGCAGACCAACCAGCGGCCGTCATTACTGAGGCCAAAACCGCGGGGCGTCGCTGGGGTGTTCATCATATGCTGGCTGAGCGACAGCTTGCCGTCGGCGCCGATCGCAAAAACTGCCAGCGAATCATTCCCACGATTGGAGACGTAGAGCGCCTTGCCGTTCGGCAGACAGAAGATTTCCGCGGTCGAGGCACCGGCGGAGTAAGCGTCCGAAGGCAGCGTCGGCAGGGTCTGGATTTCTTTCATCGCGCCCGTATCCGCATTCACGGCGAAAGTGCTGACGGTCAGCGCCATCTCGTTGCAGACATAGGCGAAACCTCCCTGCGGATGGAAAGCAAGGTGGCGAGGGCCGCTCCCCGGCGCGACGCGGCCAGACTGCGGCGCGTTCAGGGTCAACGTTCCCTTACCGGCATTGAGGCGATAGATAAAGACGTCGTCGGTGCCGAGGTCGGGCACGTAGACGAATTTTCCGGCCGCATCGGGATAAATGCCGTGGGCGTGCGGTCCGGCCTGGCGCTTCACGTCGGGTCCCGTGCCGACATGCTGGTCAAAGCTGGAAACGGCCGCAAGCGATCCGTCCGCCTTGATCGGCAGGCAGGCGACGGAGCCGGAGCCATAATTGGCCGCCAGCAGATTATGCCCCGCTGGGTCAATGGAGAGGTGGGTGCAGCCCTTGCCCTTGGTGTCCTCTGCATTGATCAGCTGCCCCTTGCCGTCTGCCAAAATACGGTAAGCGGCGACGCCGCCGCCGGCGACCTCTGAGGTGGAGTAGATCACTTTGCCGTCCTTGCTGATCGCCAGATAGGAAGCGCCCTTGGCCGCCGCGAGCAGGGTGGGCTCGGTGAGCTTACCCGTCGCGGAGTCGATCGTGCCACGTAGAATGCCCTGGGCCTGAGCGCCTGAAGTGCCGATGTAATAGGTGAGTTCGGCGGCTCCAGCGGCGGAGATGACAGACATGAGGGAGAGCAGGCGGAGGGCGTGACGCATAATGGGGGTTGGCGGGGTGATAGGACGGTAAAGGTGTCGGGGCGTTTAAAAAGGAAAATCAGCGGCCATCCCACCAGCCGTCCAATAAGGCCGTCAGGCGCTTGACCTCAGCGGGACGAGCGCCGGCCAGATCATGCAGTTCGGCCGCATCGGCCCGGAGGTCAAAAAGCCGAGGGGGCTCCGTGGCGCCGTTGAGGCCGCTGGAAACGATGAGCTTCAGGTCTCCGGCCACCAACCAGCGGTAACGCAGGCTCGAAGCGGGCTTGCCGATTTCGATAATATCGTGGGTCGAGTTCTGCCCAGCCACGAACGGGCGGCGGCGCAGGGCCTCCTCGTCCATAAGGTCGATGCCGTCGCCATCCGCCGGGATCCGGGCGCCCGCCAATTTCAACAGCGTCGGCATGATGTCGACGGCGCTGACCGCATAATCGAGGGTGATGGGCTTGATGTGGCCCGGCCAGCTAACCAGCAGCGGCGAGCGCACCCCGCCGTCAAACGGCGAAAGTTTCGAACGTTCGAAATCGACCTTGGGCTTCTTGGCATCTGGAATCCATCCGTTATCTGAAAGATAGACAATGATGGTATCGTTGGTCAGCCCCTCCTTCTCGAGATGGGCGCGGACTTCCCCCACCGTCTCATCAAACCATTCACACATCGCATAATAACGGTCCGCCCAGAGCGTCGGCGCCTTCCCGCGGTATTTGGCCAGAATCCTCTCCGGCGGATTATGCGGGTCGTGCGGCATCATCGGTGCATACCAGACGAAGAAGGGCTTCTGATCCTTCTTGGCGCGGGAGATGAACTCCGTGAGCGGCGCCAGCGTCTGGCGTCCGATGGTCAGGCCGTCGTCACCGTGGCGGCCTCCCTTCGTCATACCCTCGGTAAAGCCGCCGTGCGTGTAATCCCCCATCCACCATTTACCCGTCTGCAGGCTGACATAACCTCGCTCGGCGAGCAGACGCGGCAACTGGGGGGACTGATCGTAAAGTTTGATGAGTTGCTCGCGCCCCTGGAGAAAGGCCGCGGATTTCTGTTTCCCGGCACCGGCGGCCGCCGTCATGGGCGGATCGTTGCCCGTGACGCCATGGCGATGGACATGCCGGCCGGTCAGAATCGAAGCGAGGCTCGGCGAACAGAGCGAATTGGTGTCATAGCCTCGCGGGAAGACCCGGCTCTCGGCGGCGAGCTGGTCGATATGAGGGGTCCGCACGTTGGTCGAACCGAGGAAGCTGTAGTCGGTCCACGCTTGGTCATCGGAAATGATCACAAGGATGTTCGGCGCGCGGGTTTCCACCGCCGAACCGGCGGGCGCAAAAAGCCCGAGGAGGATAATAAGGCCAAGGCAGCGAGGCATGGCCCGTAGACCCATCGCCCGGCCCGGCGTTCCGCTCTTTCTTATTATTAAGTATAAAAGGAAAGTGCGGGCGGGCCTTTTGACAAACCTCAGCGGCCGTGCATAATGGTCCCTGCCCGAGCACCCGCTGACGACAGTCCCCCGCTCCCGCACCCCCGACCCTCCAAAAATCTTCGATATTTATTTCTTTTACTATCAGCGGCTTAGGAAAACACGTCCCCGAAATGGGTGTTTTTTGCCCCTATAGTATAGAGGTCTTACAATTTCTCATGATCAACCACACCGCCCCCGCCACCCCCAAAACCGACGAACTCACCTCCCTCCTCCGCTCCCGAATGCCCGACCTGGGAGAAATCCACCTCCGCGGCGACACGCTGACGGCGGACCTCGACCCGTCGAGTACCGCGGAGCTGGCGGGTGAGCCGATCGATGAACTCACCCGTTATCTCGACCGGGCCGGACGCTGGACGCGCCTCAGCGCCGAGGAAGAACTCCGCCTCGGCCGACTCGCCCAGTCCGGACGGGACAGCGCAGGCAACTATGACCGTGCCGGACAGGCGGCCCTGGATCATCTCGTCTGCTCCAACCTGCGTCTCGTGCACCACGCCATCATGCAGTTCAGCGTGCACCGCGACCTCGTGCTCTCCCTGCTCAGCGCTGGCAACGTCGCTCTGCTTGAGTCCGCCCGCAACTACGACGCCAGCAAAGGCCTGCGCTTCAGCACCTATGCCTACTGGGGTATTCGTGCCGCCATCATGTCGGAACTTAATTTTCAGTTCCGCACGGTCCGCCTGCCGCGGAACATCCACGAGCAATTCGCCAAGATTCGGAAAGAGACCCGCCGGCTCACACTGGAGCTCGGCCGCGTGCCCGCCGACAACGAACTCGCCGAGGCCGTCGGCTGCGCCCCGGAGAAACTCACCGAACTGCAGAGCCTTCAACAATGCGGCCGCTCACTGGACGCGCCGCTGGCCGACGAAGGTGAAACGACGCTTGGCGACACTCTGACGGATGAAGGCGCGATGACGCCCGCGGAAGCCGCGGCCCAGTCCGATGACCTAGTACTCCTGCACAAGCTGTTCGGCTTCCTCACGGAGCGCGAAAGCGAGATTATTCGCCTCCGCAACGGCCTGGGCTGTGAAGCCCAGACCCTCGAGGCCATCGGCCAGCGCCAGAATGTTTCCCGCGAACGCATCCGCCAGCTTGAGGAATCGGCCATGCGCAAGCTTCGCGTCGCGGCCCGCAGCTGAGCGAAGTCTTGCGGCAGCGGCGGCGGTCGATAGCATGAGAGCGTGAATCCTCGCCTGCTCTTGACCTGCGCGCTGCTCTCCTGGGACGGAGTGCGCGCCCTCGCTCAGGAGCGGGAACCCTTCGAGGATGCGCCCATCAACTATACAGCCACCCAGCCGCGGGATCGCATCGCCCGCCTCAGCGCGACCTTCCAAAAGCAAGCCGACGAGATCCGGAGCCTGCCCGCCAAGAAGCGGCTGCGCTGGCTGCTCGAGCAACTCGACGTTCCCATCGAATCCCAGCTCCTGGTCTTCAGCAAAACCAGCCTGCAACGGAATCTGATTTCACCCGAAACCCCCCGCGCCCTGTTCTTCTCCGACGAAGCCTACGTCGGCTGGGCCGTCGGCGGCGGCTTTGAAATCACCGTCTTCGATCCGGAACTCGGCACCACTTTCTATCTGCTGGATCAACATGAAACAGGGTCGGCGCCGCTGTTCAATCGCAGCGGAGAATGCCTGCTCTGCCACACGCGCCACGAGCACACCCCCTCACTCCGGACACGCAGTGTCTTTCCCGACGCCAACGGCGAGCCCCTCAGTGGCTCTGGCGGCTCCAACATTGAACCGTCAACCCCCCTCTCCGAACGCTGGGGTGGATGGTACGTCACAGGCGCCAGCAGCCAACTCCAGCACCACGGCAATATCATCGGCGCGAGCATCGCCGACTTTGAAGGGCCGACCGCGAAAGTCGGGCGAACCCTCCCGTCCCTCAAGGATGTCGTCGACACCCACCGTTATCCGCTGAACACCAGCGACATCGTCGCCCTGCTCATGCACGACCACCAGGTGCACGTGCACAACGTCCTTGCGACGGCGAGTCAGGACGCGCGGATCGCGCTCTACCGCTGGCCGGCGATGCGCGAAATTCTCGGCCTGCCGGTTAACGCCCCTCCCTCCGGCTCGTGCCTGGTCGTCTTCAACAGCCAGGCCGATAAGGTCATCGAAGCTCTGCTCTGTAAAGACGAGGCCGCCTTCCCCCCGCAAGGAATCCACGGCGACGGCGTGTTTGAAAAGACCTACGCCCGCACCCGCAAAGCCGACGCACAGAATCGCTCCCTGCGCGACCTGGAGCTAGCCACCCGCCTTTTCCGCTACCGCTGCAGCCCGCTGATTTATTCGCAGAGTTTCGCCACGCTGCCGAAGCCCTTGCGCGAACTCATCCTCCGCAAGCTGTCCGCAGGCTTGCGCGCTTTTCCGCCCTCCGAGAACTTTGCGCATCTGGACGAAGCCGAGCGCGCGGCCATTCACGAAATTCTGACCGCCACCCTACCCGACCTGCCCGCCGACTGGGGGAAGTGATTCTGGCACAAAAAAGGCCGGGCCTTGCAGAGGCCCGACCGATCATGGCGACCTGCGGTCGGCTTACTTGACGAGCGAGGCGAGCTTCTCGCGAATCGCGTCGGCTTCGATCTGATAACCAGCGGCCGTCAGGTGCAGACGGTCCTTCATGATCTCAACCGTCAGAGTGCCGTCGGGCTGCAGGAACTTCTGACCGATGTCGAAGTACTGGATGGTCTTACCGTTATCTAGTTTAGCAATGATCGCGTTCACGGCCTGATTCTTGGCACGAGCTGGGTTGAGCTTCGGGTCTTCCTTCTCGCCGCGAGGGAAGATCGCGAGGAGGAGGACCTTCGTGTCAGGCGAGCGCTTATGGATGGCGGCGATGATATTCTTGATACCATTGGCGATCATCTCAGGGGTATGGGCGGCGCTGCCGACGTTATTGGTTCCGATCATCAGGACGACGGCCTTGGGCTTGATGCCTTCGAACTCGCCATTCTCGACGCGCCACAGCACATGCTGGACCTGGTCGCCACCGATACCGAAGTTAGCGGCTTTATACTGGGCGTATTCTTTGTCGAAGAGAGCCTTCTGGCCGTTCCAGCCCGCGGTGATTGAATCACCGAGGAAGACGACCTGCGCTTCGCCCTTCTGGGCGATCGCGACGAAGGCCTCGTGGGACTTGGCGAAGCCGACGTTGATCTCACCGGTCTTGCCGTCGAACTTGGGAGCAGCGACATCGGCCTGCTGCGCGGGCAACTTGACGGCCGGAGCGGCGACCTTCTTAGGGGCGTCTTTCTTGGCTTCCTGAGCGACGACGGAGGTCGCGGCAAACAGGGAAAGCCCGAGGAGGAGGGATAGGGTGCGTTTCATGGGGGTATCTTGAGGGACAACCATTTCGCCCCAGAGTTCCCCTCTGTCAACGCCAGGCCCCGCGGGCTTGCTCACCCTCGCCGAGCTGACATAGGAAACAGCATGAGCAAACCCCTGCGTTTCGTGACCAAGGCCGAGGCCATTAAGGAAGAGTACAAAGGGCGGACCAATTATTGGCTGACCAAACCGGAGCTCACGGGCGCGAAAGACCTGCAGGTCTGCGAGGCGACGCTACCGCCCGGCGAAGGCCATGCCTTCCACACCCACCCGGAACTCGAGGAGATGATCTACGTGCTCGCCGGAGAAGTGGAGCAATGGATCGAACGGGAGAAACGCATCCTCAAACCCGGCGATGCCGCGCACATTCCGGCCGGCATCGTGCACGCGACCTTCAACTCGTCCAAGGCCGACGCGACCATCCTGGCGATCCTCTCGCCCGGTGCGAGCCAAGGGCCGTTCATGGTCGATGTGAGCGGCGTGTCGCCCTGGGACAAGATTCGCGGCAGCTGAAGACGGCTTACTTCAATTCCTGGATGCGCACATTGCGGTACCAGACGCGCTTAGCCTCATCCTGGAAACCGATGTGCCCGTCGGCCGGACGATTCTTCATCGGAGAACTGTCGAGGTCGAGGACGATGGTGCGCTCGCCGTTGAAGTCCACCGTGAGGTGACGCTGCTTGAGCGTAAGCGTGTAGCGATTCCACTCGCCGGGTGCCTTCACCATGTTCTTCGAAGGGGCCATCGCGCGGATGATGCCGCCGCAATCGTGGTTGCCGGGCTTCGCGAGGCCGAAGGTGTCCAGAATCTGTAGTTCGATGCCCTGGGCCACCGGATCAAGCGGATCGGCGACGCAGAAGAAGACGCCGGAGTTGCCCGTCGGCTCGATCTTGAATTCCAGATCGAGCACGTAATCGCGGTATTTACGTTCGGTGAAAATATAGGCGTCGTAGCGCTGCCAGCCCTTCTCGCCTTCACGAGGCTTCAGGGTGACGGTGCCGTCCGGGTCGTAGACCCAGTTGCCCTTGGTCCGCCAGCCGGCCAGATCCTTGCCATTAAAGAGGGGCGCGAAACCAGGGGCGGCGGCCGGCGGGTGCGGCACGGCGGCAACGGTCGGGCTGACCGGGAAATTCTCCTGGGCGGCGCAGAGAGCCAGAGGAGCGAGCAAGGCCAGCAGAACGAGGCGGGGCATGCCATCTGGGTAGCCGACCGGCCGGCGAAGGCGAGCCCGCATCTTTCCGTAGACTCCTGCTATTCTCATAATAAAGATACAACCCATGGGTATCCCCGCCCTTCGTTCCGGCTGCCTGCTCCTGCTCGCCGCCCTCTGCCCGGCGGCCCCGCCGGCCAACATGGTCGTCGAAGGCGTGCCCGCCGTCCCGGCTGCGCTCGTCTCCGAACTCGCCCCTTACATGGATCTCGGCGGGGCCAGCTTCCGCGGCTGGCATGCCACGCGGCGCGAAGCCATCGTGACCACCCGGATCGGCGACGCCACGCACCTCCATCTCATGTCCGCCCCGCTCGCGAACCGGCTCCCGCTGACCCGCGGGACGGAGCCCGTGCGGAGCGGCTGGATGCAACCGCGTGGGACGCTCTTACTCTACAGCGCCGACGTGGGGGGCAGCGAAAATTTCCAGCTCTACCTGACCGACACCGCCGATGCGAAGAAAAGTCCGGAGCGCCTGACCGACGGCAAGTCGCGCAACATCGAAGCCTGCTGGTCCAAGGATGGCCAGCGACTCGCGTTCTCCACCAACCGGCGCAATGGCAAAGACAGCGACATCGTGGTGATCGAGACCGCCGCGCCGCATGCCGAGAAAGTCGTGCTGACCGGAACCTCCTCCGGTTGGTCGCCCGTCGAATGGTCCGACGACGGCAAGCTACTCCTGCTGCGCCAATCGATGGGGCAGGAAGAGTCGCGCATCTGGACCCTCGAATGGGCTACCGGCAAGCGCACGCAGATCACTCCGAAATCCAGCCGCCACTACTTCGCCCAGATGGCCTTCGGCGAGAACAGCCGCGCCGTCTTCGCCCTCTCCAACTTCGAATCGGACTTCCTCACGCCGATCCGTATCGACCTCACCACGGGCGCCATCCGCACCATCGGCGGCCAGGCGAAGTGGGACGGTGAAGAACTCGCCGTCTCAGCCGACGGCCAGCGGCTGGCCGTGAGTCTCAATGTCGAGGGCTTCTCCGAACTGCACTGCTGGGAAATCCCCTCCGGCAAGGAATTGCCTGCTCCCAAAATCAAAACGGGCGTGCTCACTAACATCCTCTTCCGACCCGGCAGCCACGAGCTGGGCTTCACCTTGAACAGCGAAGAATCCGCCAGCGATGCCTGGACGGCGGACCTCGACACCGGCGCCGTCACCCGCTGGACCAACCGTACCCGGAAGGCCAAGAAGGAAATTCCCGTGCCTGATCCGCAGATTGCCCGCGTCCGTAGCTTCGACGGCCTCAGCATCCCGGCACTCGTCTACTATCCTGATGCGCGCAAATTCCCCGGCAAGCGGCCGTCATTGATGATCTTCCACGGCGGGCCCGAAGGCCAGTCGCGCCCTGGCTACCGCGGCAGTTTTCACTATTACCTGAATGAGCTGGGGGTCGCGCTGGTCTACCCAAATATCCGTGGATCCACCGGCTACGGGCGTCGCTACATGTCGCTCGATGACTCCGTCAAGCGGGGCGACGCCCTGAAAGATGTGGCGGCCATCCTGGACTGGGTGCGCCGCTCCGAACGCCTCGACGCCTCCCGCGTCGCGGCCTACGGCGGCAGTTACGGCGGGTTCATGAGCCTGGCCTGCCTGACGAACTACGCCGACCGCTTCTGCTGCGGCGTCGACAACGTCGGTATCGCCAATTTCGTGACCTTTCTCCGCGACACCTCCGACTATCGCCGCAACGCCCGGCGAGTAGAATACGGCGACGAACGCAAACCCGAGGTACGCGCGTTCCTCGAAGAGATCTCCCCGGCCAACCATGCGGACCAGATTCGCGCGCCGTTGCTCATTGTCCAAGGCAAGAACGACCCACGAGTCCCCGTCACGGAAGCCGAACGCATGCGCGACGCCGTCCGGGCCAAGGGTGGCACCGTCTGGTATGTCATGGCCACCGACGAGGGCCACGGGTTCAGCAAGAAAGGCAACGTGGACTACCAATTCGAGGCCACCGTGCTGTTCCTCCAGGCCCACCTGTTGAAATAAGGGTTCTTATACGATTAAAAATGGCGGGGCGTGTAAGTGAATTCCCCTCGCAATCCCGCCCCGGGGGACAAATCTGGAACCACGGCCGTGCCCCGCGGTCCCATCCATTACCCTACCCCCATGAACTGCGTGAAGAAACTCACGGCGGCGCTGCTGCTGTCCTGCCCTGTCCTCGCCTATGCCGGCGAAGCTGACATCAAGATTCCCGACCTCGGCACGGTCTCCTTCCTGAACGGCGCCCTCAACGGCCATCAGGTGCTGATGCTGGGCCTGGCGGTCTGCGCACTTGGCGTGGCCTACGGCTGGTGGCAATACGTCCAGACCCGCGCCCTGCCGGTGCACCGCTCCATGGCGGAGGTCTCGCAGCTCATCTGGGAAACCTGCAAGACGTACCTCTGGCAGCAAGGTAAGTTCCTCGCCGCGCTCTGGGTGCTCATCGCCGCCTGCATGATTTATTACTTCGGCGCGCTCGAACACAAATCGGCCGGCAGTATCGCCACCATTCTCGCGACTTCCGTGCTCGGCATCCTCGGCAGCTACGGAGTCGCTTGGTTCGGTATCCGCATCAACACCGTCGCCAATTCCCGCGCCGCTTTCGCCGCACTCAAGGGCAATCCGCTCGCCACGTTACTGATCCCCCTCAAGTCAGGCATGAGCGTCGGCCTGGTGCTCGTCGCCATCGAGCTCTTCTTCATGATCTGCATCCTGGCGTTCCTGCCCAAGGAACTCGCTGGCCCGTGCTTCATCGGCTTCGCCATCGGCGAATCACTCGGCGCCTCGGCGCTGCGGATCTGTGGAGGCATCTTCACCAAGATTGCCGACATCGGGGCGGACCTGATGAAGATCACCTTCAAGCTGCCCGAAGACGACCCCCGTAATCCTGGCGTCATCGCCGACTGCACGGGCGACAACGCCGGCGACTCGGTCGGCCCGACCGCCGACGGCTTCGAGACCTACGGCGTGACCGGCGTGGCGCTGATCGCCTTCCTCGCCCTGGCGCTCGCCGCCAGCCCAGCCCTCTGCGCTACCCTCATTATCTGGCTCTTCGCCATGCGCATCCTGATGGTCATAACCTCCGTGGTCAGCTACTGGGTGAACAACGCCGTCAGCCAGGCGCTCTGGGGCGACGCCAAAGATTTCAACCTCGAGCAGCCGCTGACGAATCTCGTCTGGATCACCTCGGGCATCTCCATCGCCGTCACCTATGCCGCTAGCTACCTGCTGCTCGCGCCGCTGCCCGAACACGCCGGCCTCTGGTGGGTGCTCTCCACAATCATCTCCCTCGGCACGCTCGCGGGCGCGCTGATTCCTGAATTCACCAAGGTCTTCACCTCCACCGAAAGCGACCACGTGAAGGAAGTCGTCACATCGTCCGACAAGGGCGGCGCCTCGCTGAACATCCTCTCTGGACTGGTGGCCGGCAACTTCTCCGCCTTCTGGACGGGCCTGTGCATCCTCGGTCTCATGCTCGGGGCCTACCTGCTTTCCGGACACGCCGCCGTCGCGACGATCATGCCGCCCCAGTTCGCCTTCGCCGCGCCGATCTTCGCCTTCGGTCTCGTGGCCTTCGGCTTCCTCGGCATGGGCCCCGTGACCATTGCGGTGGATTCCTTCGGCCCGGTCACCGACAACGCCCAGTCCGTCTACGAGCTCTCGCAGATCGAGAAACAGGCGGGCATTATTGCGGAACTCGAACGTGATTTTGGTTTCCGTCCGGACTTCGAAGCAGCCAAGCACCAGCTCGAGAAGGGCGACGGAGCGGGCAACACCTTCAAAGCCACCGCCAAGCCGGTGCTCATCGGTACGGCGGTCGTGGGCGCCACCACGATGGTGTTCGGCATCATCATGATGCTGCAGGAGCACTACCAGTCCCTGGATGCGAAATTCAACGTGCTGGAAAAACTTTCCCTCGTGCACCCCGAGGCCCTGATGGGACTCCTCATGGGCGGCGCCGTCATCTACTGGTTCACCGGCGCGTCCATGCAGGCCGTCGTCACCGGCGCCTACCGCGCCGTGGTCTACATCAAGGAAAACATGAAGCTCGACGTCACCACGGCGACCACGGAGTCCTCCAAGGAAGTCGTGCGGATTTGCACCCAGTACGCCCAGAAAGGCATGATCAACATCTTCATCGTCATCTTCTGCCTATCGCTGTCACTGGCCTTGTTCGATGCGTTCTTCTTCATCGGCTATCTCGTGGGCATGGCCTTCTTCGGGCTCTTCCAGGCAATCTTCATGGCGAACGCCGGCGGCGCCTGGGATAATGCCAAGAAAATCGTCGAGGTGGACCTCAAGGCGAAGGGTACCGATCACCACGCCGCGACGGTCGTCGGAGACACCGTGGGCGATCCTTTCAAGGACACCTCCTCCGTCTCACTCAACCCGGTGATCAAGTTCACGACGCTCTTCGGTCTCCTCGCCGTCGAGATCGCCGTGCAGATGGCTCCCGGCCCCCGCCTCGCCCTCGGGGTCGTCACCTTCTTGGTCGCCCTCTTCTTCGTCCACCGCAGCTTCTACGGCATGCGTATCCCGGTCGACGGGAAGTCCGAATAAATAAACCGGCCTCCCGGGCACCAGAAGGGCTTCCCCGACGGGGAAGCCCTTCTTTTTTGCCCATAATCAGGGGTTTATATTATTTTAAGAAAGTGCCCGCGCCCCACTGGACAACCCTCCCCCGCCGGGCATAATATCCGCTTCGAGCAGTTCTCCGCCCTTTCCCGGCGTCCCTGCTCGAGACCCTCCATTCTATTCACGCTTCGCACCAGCCGCGCGCCGTTTTCCACGGACCGCACGGCGGGGCCTCCCTCACTTCTTTTTAAAACCCAACCATGAAACGCCGATCCTCTCCTCCCTCTCGCCCCCGCCCTCTCCTCCGCCGCCGCTTCGACACCGCACTACCGCCGGCGGTCGTCCGTGCCCGCCTGGAGGAACGCGTCTGCACCGAAACCACCCTGCCGGCGCTCTTCGTCCTGCCTTCCGTCAAGGAATCTGTTCGCCTGAGCGGGCCCGAGCTCCACGGCGACATCCATGTGCGTCTGGCCACCAGCCAGACCGCGCTGGCGACCTTCACGGGGAACACCACCGAAGTCACGATTGATTTCCGCGCCGCGGATAAGACGGTCGTCCAGGTGCTCGTCGCGTGCTTCGGTCCGGAGCTCATCGAGGCCAAGGTACGCCGCCCACGCCAACAACTGATGGGACACACCGTCGCCGGCTTCCAGCCGAACGTCGGCCACTTCCTCGCCTGGGCGTCGTGCATGCCCAGCATGGCGGACCATGTCATCCTGGAGTCGGCCATCGACGCCGGACTGGCCTGCGATTTCGACTGCTTTGAACACATCCATGCGGCGATGCGCGCACTGGACTTCATGCGCATGGTGCGCATGGAGGGCGGCATCGGCAGCGCCTGCGAGGGCGACGAGATTCCGCCGCACCTGCGCCACCCGACGCGGCAAGGTCTAACGGGGAAGGCCGCCATGCTCGTGGCACATGCCGGCCATAAGGTCGGCCTCAACGCGACCATCGACTCCAAGCCAAACCCGGCAGGCAACCGGCTTCGAATCCACTACGGCTGGTCGGCCGAAATCGAACGCTATCAGGTGGGCTGGGTCAGTGACCTGATGCCCAAGGCGTCTTGACGTCAGATTCCAGCGCTCGCAGCGGCGTCGCCGAGCGGATTGGCGGAAGGGTCGCGCAGATAGGCGTCGGCCTTCGCGGACACGATGACACCGTAGTTAATCGTGCCCAGCCAGCCGGACATGATGATGCCGACGCTGCCGGCATGATAGAAACCTCCGACCTGCTCGGGCAAGGCCATCGAAACCTTGAGGCCTTCGAACTTGGTGCCGAACGAGGTTCCACCCACGTGACGGACATAGCGGTTCACCGTGCGCGGCGTGGCGGCTTCGGCGTGGTCCACTTTTGAACGGATATCGGGGATGAATTTCTCCAAACCGCAGAAAGACTCCTCAATGACGCGCTCTTTATTGGCGGCATAATCCGCGTCGGAGAGATTCGCCCAGTCATCCCACTTCTGGTTGATCGACGTCACGATCGCGTAGCGCGGCTTCTTCGTGTGCGGCCGGGTGTCCGGATAATAAACGGAGTAAGTACGCGAGGTGGTGTGGAAATCGACCAACTCATGACTGGAGAAAGGCTTGGCCTCCGAGGTGAAGACGAGATCGCCGATATGTGGGATGCTCTCGCCTTCGCGTACGCCCATGTAGACCTGACAGGAAGAAGTGTTCACGCGCACCTTGCGGGCCTCTTCGAGAAACGGGGCTTCGAAAGCATCTGCGCCGCCCATCTTCAGGACCGTATCCTTGATGTTCGCGTTCGAGACGACCGTGGAACAGGCGACTTCAGCCTCCTCGCCCAGACGGGTGCCGCGAAGCTTGACGCCGACCACGCGACGGCGGCCGGCGGCATCCTTCTCCGTCAGGACTTTCTCGACCAGCACGTTGCGGCGAATGTCCACACCATTGGCCTTCATCTCGACCGTCATGAGATTAATCATCGTGTCGGTGCCGCCCTGGAAGATGAACACGCCTTTCGACATGAAATTGGAGAAGACGATGCCGAACGTGATGGCGGGGTCGTCGAGCGTCGAGCCGTTCGCATAGGCGATGGGCTCGAGGAGCAGACGCTGCACATCCGGGCGGCCGGGAAAGAACTGCTCGAACAACTGCCGCGTGGTGCGGGCGTCGTTGTCGTAGTAGTTCATCTCGCGCAGGTGCGCGAAGAAAGCCTCGACGGTCTCGGCGGAAAGCTTGAACTGCTCGATCAGGATGCGCGTGAAATCCGCGCGGTCGAAGGTGGTGCGTACGTCGAAATCCGGATTGATGAAACGGACGTCTTTAAGCTGATGAATGCGGTCCGAGATTTCCTTCGTCCAGTAGCGGCGCGTCGACTTGATCATCCCGTGGGGGAAACCGTGCAGCGAGATATCGAAGACATGGCCGCCGGCGCGCTTGAAGAAGGTGGCCAGACCGCCGAGCTGGTAATGGTGCTCGAGGAGGAGCACCTTGCGGCCGAATTTCGCGAGATTGTTCGCGGCGGTCATCCCGCCCAGACCGGCGCCGATGACGATGGCGTCATAGCGCGGAAGGAGATTGTCGAACGGCGAAGGCATTGCGGGAACAGGGTGAAGTAGGACGAAGCAGGGGTTAAGGGGAAGTCGAAAGCGGTCAAACTGACCGGACGGCTACTTTCCCGCGACTGTCAGCGACCAGCCCGTGCGGCCATGCGAAAGGCGGACCTTGCGGCCGAATAATTTGGCCAGAGCCGCCGGTTGCAGGACTTCGCCGATCTTCCCGGAGGCGAGAGCGGTGCCGGCGCGCAGGAGCAATGCATGCGTGAACACCGGGAGAATCTCTTCCACGTGATGCGTGACGAAGATGACAGCTAGGCCAGGCCGGAGTCTCGGCAGTCGCTCCACCAAGGAGAGGAACTCTGCACGGGCGACGGGATCAAGCCCGGCACACGACTCGTCAAGAATGAGCAGCGCCGGCGACGAAGCCAGCGCCCGGGCGATCAGCACGCGCTGCCTTTCACCCTGGGAAAGATGCCCCCACGGGCGCGCGGCCAGGTCGCCGACCTTGAGCAGCCGCAGCAAGCGGCGGGCGCGGGCGATGACGGCGCGCTTCGGCTTGCGCCAGAGATTAATAAGCCCGTCGACGCCGCCCGCGACGACGGATAACGCCGGCTCGGCCGGCTGGATCATCGAGGCCACGGACGGACCCACAAGACCGATGCGACGACGCAACTCACGCCAATCACTTCGACCAAACGTCTCGCCTAGGACGGAGAGCGAACCGGAGGTCGGCGCGAAATATCCCGTGAGCGCGGCGAGCAAAGATGATTTGCCCGAGCCGTTGGGTCCGAGAATCACCCAGTGCTCGCCGGCCGACATCTTCCAATCGAGCCCGCGCAAGATGACTTTGCCTTCGCGGGCGATGCGCAGACGCGACACCTCGAGCACCGGCGACTGGGGACAGGTTTGGGCCACGGCCAATGGCTATGAGGCAAGGCAGGCGAGCTTCCAAGTCGCAAAGCCGCGCAAGCACACTTGCCCTCCGCGACCCGCCCGCCTACCACGTAGGCATGCGCTGGACCCCCGCCCTCCTGCTTCTCGCCGTGCTCGCCCAGGCCGCCGAACCCACCGCCAGCCGCACGACGCCGCTCGAACTCGCCCTCAAAGAGGGTGTCGAGACACGCATCGCCTGCGACCACAACGGCGGCTTCTCCAAATATTCTGGCATCTATCATTATAAAGTCTGGCTGCCGAAAGGCTACAACGCCGACCCCAAGAAAACCTGGCCGGCGCTCTTCATCGCCTCGCCCGGCGGCAACGCGACCATGGGCAACATGGCCGATTGGATCAAGCGACACGGCTACATCGCCATCATGCTGGAAGAATCAAAAAATGGTCCCTGGGATCCCAGCGTCGGTAATTTTCTCGCCGCGCATCAAGATGCCGTGAAACGCCTGCACATCGGCGAAGGCCGCAAAATCTGCACCGGCTTTTCCGGCGGCTCCCGCGCGAGCTCCATCTTCGTGACCATCGGCGAAAACTTCGGCGGGGTCGTCCTGCAAGGCGCCGGTACCGGCACGCTCGACAACGGCCTGCGCGGACTCACCGGCGTTCAGATTCCCGCGGTGGCGCTGACGATGGGCAAGAAGGATCCGAACCGCGGCGAGATTGCCGGCCTGCGCGAATCGCAGGGCGATCGCCTGCAGGTCTTCGACTTCGAAGGCGGCCACCAGTGGGCTCCGAAAGAAGTAATCGAGAAGGCCCTGGATTACGTCGACTCGCACCTGCCTAAATAACGGAGCGCTCTTGCCTTCGGTCGGCGGCGCGGGCATCAAGGATGCCACCCCATGCGCTCCGCCCTCGCCTTCCTGTTCCTCGGCTTAGTCGCGACCTTCGCCGCGGAAGCACCGCTGAAATTCGCCGACCCCAAGCCGCAGGCTTACCAGCTCAAGGCCCGCGCCAGCGAAATCGACACGCGCTGCAAGCCGCACCCCGAGATTGATTTCGTGTTCGAGAAAGGCGGCAAACCCGCCGACGTCGAGAACGCCAGCGTCGACACCCACGTGGCTCCGCGCGGCCAGCTGGTCGTCTGGCTGATGGGTCACAACCAGGTGCTCGCCGACAAAGTGAACAGCTACGGCCTCCATTACATCCAGGTCAGCTACGCCAACGGCTGGTTCGCAAAACTGAACACCGAACCCGCCAACGACCCGCAGCATCTCGGCAATATCCGCCTTGAAGCCACCGCTGGCGTCGACGCCAGCAAGGACATCGACATCCCCGCACCCGACAGCATGAAGGAGCGCGCCTTCCAATTCGTGAAGCATCTGGCGAAGACGCATCCGCAGGGCCGATGGGAATTCTTCCTCACGAAAGACGGCAAATCCCTCGACTGGGAGAAAGTCGTCGTCGCCGGCTCCTCGCACGGCTCCACTTCTGCCGCCCGCTTCGGCATCTACCAGAAATGCGCCCGCATCGTCATGTTCTGCGGCCCTCGCGACAACCTCGACAACTGGCAGGCCTTGCCGCCCGCCACGCCCGCCAACCGATTCTTTGGCTACAGCCACGTCCTCGACGGCGGCTGGACGGAAGACCACTACGAACGCTCCTGGCTGCTGTTGGGCTTGAATAAGTTCGGGCCGATCGTGAATGCCGAAAAAGAAAAGGCCCCCTACGATCACACCCGTCGTCTGATTTCCGATGCGCCGCTCAAAGGCACCGAGAAAGAACAAGCCGCTCGCGGCCACGGCTACGTGACGCCAAGCAAAGGCTCTCCCAAGGACGCCAAGGGCAATAACCTGCAGGATGACGTCTGGCGCTATCTCTTCACCTCCTCGGTAGACGAGGTCGGCAAGCCCGTCGCCCCGGAACCAGGCGTACGGATGGACCAGCAGAGCAAGAAGAAGAAATAATCCGGTGCACGGACGGCTTGCCCTCGCACGACTTTCGGCTGTTGGATAGCCATACTCCCGTGGCCATCCGCATCGACCTAGTCACCCTCTTCCCTGGCATGGCCGACGGGTTCCTCCAGGAATCCGTCATCGGCCGGGCCATGGATAAGGGTCTGATCCAGTTCAAGGCCCACGACCTCCGGGCCTACTCCAAGGACAAGCACCGCAAGGTCGACGATATGCCCTATGGGGGCGGACCAGGCATGCTCATGACCTGCCAGCCCCTCTTTGACGCCGTGGACGCCCTGGCCACCCCTGATTGCGAAGTCATCTACCTTTGCCCCGACGGCGAACAGCTGACCAACGCCCTAGCCCGCGAGTTGGCTCAAAAAAGCCATATTATCCTCATTTCCGGACATTATGAGGGGATCGACCAGCGCTTCCGGGACCGCAAAGTCACCCGCGAGGTCTCCATCGGTGATTATGTGCTCACAAATGGCACTTTGCCGGCCTGCGTTCTGGTCGATTGCCTCGGCCGGCAGATTCCCGGCGTCCTTGGGGAGGAAAACTCCTTGACGGGGGACAGCTACAACGGCAAGTTGCTCGCCTTTCCGCAGTTCACCCGACCCGCTGTTTATGATGGTCTCGAGGTGCCCCCGGTCCTCCTAGGAGGAAATCACGCCGAAATCGAAAAATGGCGCCGGGAAAGGCAAATTGAGAAGACAAAAGACCGCAGACCGGACCTGATGAAAGACCAAGAACACCAGCCATGAGCAACCATCCCCTCATCCAATTTGCCACCCAGCCCCAGCTGAAGACCGCCCGCGGCGACGACGCCTTCAAGGTCGGCGACGGCGTCAAGGTCGCCACCAAGGTTCGCGAAGGCGACAAGGAACGCACCCAGACCTTCTCTGGCATCGTCATCCAGCGCAAGGGCGGCGGCATCCACGAGACCTTCACTGTCCGCCGCGTCTCCTTCGGCGAAGGCGTTGAGCGCACTTTCCCGGTCCACTCTCCGAACATCGAGAAGATCGAAGTCGAACGCGTTTCGCAGGTCATGCGCGCCCGCCTCTTCTACCTCCGTGATCGCCAGGGCAAGTCCGCCACCAAGGTTAAGGAAAAGCGATTCGACCCGACCGAGCACGCCGCTCAGCAGGCCGCTGCCGCCGCTGCCAAGTAAGCCTCGCTAAAAGGCTCCTAAAAACCCTGCCTACGGCGGGGTTTTTTTATGGACAGACTGCCGGGATTTAAAATGCCCCTGGAGTCCTATTTGAGAAACACATGTTAAGTCGCTGTAAATCAGTAGGTTGATTTGCGTGTTTCAGGGCGCGGCCTTAGGGATGTTCATAAATATTTCCCCCAAACAGCCGAGGAAGGCTTGACTCCCCCCTCCCGCCCTGCGTCTTTCCACGTCCCTGTTTTGGGAAACCTCCCGACAGTCCTACACACCACCTTCTCCTCCCCATGCTACGCATCCGCCTCCAACGCTTCGGAACGAAAAACGAGCCGACCTATCGACTCGTCGTTGCCGAACAAGCCATCCGCCGCGACGGACGTTTTGTCGAAGTCCTCGGCAATTACAACCCCCGCGCCCGTGGCAAGTCCCCGGGTCTGGTGATCAACGTCGAGCGCGTGGACCATTGGGTCAAACTGGGCGCCCAGCCTTCCGATACGGCGAAGTCGCTCGTGAAGCGCGCCCGCGAAGAAGCGGCCGCTCCGGCCAAGGCCTAAGTTAATTTACACGGCGGAAACGCCCACCCTGACGATGCTTCACCCCGCCACCCGGCGGGGTGATTCATTTGGGAAGCTTACGGACGGCCTCGGCGATTCAATTGGTCTTCGTCCAACCGCCCTTACCGTCCTTTTCCAACTTCTGAAAGCCAGCCCGGGCCAGCCGCTGATCATTGACGGACTGCTTCATGGCACCTTCGCCATATTTCACGGTGAGCGTCGGCGTCTCCAACACCCGGCGGCAGGCTTCCTTCGTCACGGGATGCTGGATGAAGTCAGGCGCCTCGGGCGGCAGGTCCACCTCGAACTCGCCGCCTTCGGCGCCGTCGGGCTTGATTACGATATAACGGCGAAGAGGCATGGGGTTACTTGCGGGAGGAACGCGGATCAAAGGCATCGCGCAAACCATCGCCCAGGAAATTCAAGGAGAGCAGCGTGAGGGCGAACACGACCGACGGCGAAATGAGCAGCCAGGGGCACTCCTCCATGATGTCGGCCCCCTCCTTGATCATCAACCCCCAGGAAGTCATGGGTGCCTTCACGCCCAGGCCCAGGAAGCTCACAAAGGCCTCGAGAAGCATCACTCCGGGCACGGTCAGGGTCGCGCAGACGGCGATGGTCCCGGCGAGGTTGGGCAGGTAATGCCGCCGGAAGATACCGAGCCGCGATTGCCCCAGCGCTTCGGCCGCCTGCACAAACTGAGAACCACGCAGTTCCCGAGTCTGATTGCGGATGATCCGTGCCATGGTCAGCCACGACACGCCACCGACGGCCAGGAAGATCATCGGCATATTCTGCCCGAAGACGACCGTACAGAGGATCACAATGAGCGTGAGCGGTAGCGTACTCACAACATCAACCCCGCGCATCATGAAGTCCTCGGCCCGCCCACCGACTTCCGCCGCCAGGACGCCGTAACAGATGCCCACCAACAGTGCCACGGTCGTGGCGATAAGGCCCACGAAAAGGGAGATCATGCCGCCCTGCATCAGCCGAGAAAGCACGTCGCGGCCGAGGAGATCCGTACCGAGCCAATGCGTGGAGGACGGCGCCATCGCGCTGTGCGCGAGATCCTGCGCCTTGTAATCATAAGGGGCGATCAAAGGGGACAGGAAACAGATCAGTGCGACAAGGATCAGGAAGCCACCCGACCAGACCGCCGCCCGGTCACGCCAGAAGCGCTGCCACCCGCTCTCGGAGGCGACGATAGGCGTGGCAGGGGCTTCACTCATCGTCCGCGGGCCACCTTGGGGTTGAGCGCCGCGTTCACGAGGTCGGCGACGAGATTAAGGAAGAGCAGCGCGACGGCGTAGATAATGGTGGTGCCCAGGATGAGCATCACATCGCGATTGATGATCGCCGACACGAACAGGCGTCCCATGCCCGGCACGTCGAAAAGGGATTCGACGACGAAGGACCCGGAGACGAGGCCGGCGGCGGCGGGGCCGAGATAAGTGACGACCGGGAGCAACGCATTGCGGAGGGCATGGACAAACCACACCCGGAGCGGCGGGACGCCCTTTGCTCGCGCGGTGCGCACATAATCGAGCGAGCGCACTTCCATCAGCGAGCCGCGCGTCAGCCGGGCCAAGGGCGCGGCGGTGATCAGGCCGAGCGTGCAGGCGGGCAATACATAATGAACCACGGAGCCCCAGCCGCAGGGCGGCAGCCAGCCGAGACCCAGTGAAAATACCAAGGCCAGAATCGGGCCAAGCACGAAAGACGGCACGCAGATTCCCACCAAGGTGAAACCCATCGGCACCCGATCGAGCCAGCTGTTAGGCCGGGAGGCCGCGAGCACACCCACCGGCACGCCGATCAAAACCGCGAGGAGCAAAGCGACCAGGCCGAGCGAGCATGACACCCCCATGCGCGATCCGATGATCTCACGTACCGACCAGCCCGGATATTTAATCGAAGGTCCGAGATCCCCCTGCGCCAGATGGAGCATGTACTTGCCGAGCTGCACATGGGGCGGGCGGTCCAGTCCATAATATTGTTCGAGCCGCGCCTTCACCTCGGCCGGCATGGGCCGGTCTTTGTCGAAAGGTCCGCCCGGCACGGCGTGCGCGAGGAAGAAAGTCGCCGTCACCACCACCAGCAGGACTGGGATCATCTCCAGCAGCCTGCGCAGCATGTAGGCCATCAGGGCTTGGACTTCGCGTCGCGCACGCGCTTCTCGAGCTCTTCGGTCGTGGGCGGCGGCGGTAATCCGTTCGCACCCTTCGTCGTCCATCCCATCTTCAGCGCCAACGCCTGGTAGGCTTCCGGACTCAGGCTGCCTTCCGCCTGCAGTCGCGCCTTTCGCTCGTCGTTATCATCAAGCATCTTCTCCTCGGCTTCCTTCTGGTTGCGCTTACTGTCCATCATGCCGGCACAGCCGACGCAGAGCAGGGTCAAGATGAGCAACGTAGGGCGCGCGACGGGAGGCATCGGCATGGTTCTATTCGGCAAGGTCGAAGGGGCTCAAGCGCTTACAGGTGGCCGGGCCGGCGAAACGATGGCGGCGGCGAGCGACCTGATTGTAGATGAAGTCGCGCAGCGAGACCGGGCAGCACCAAGCCAGCCAGGCCAGCAGACGCCAACCCCCGCCGAGCGCCCGCAATAAGACGAGCACCGCGCACGATCGCACCAGCCGCCGAGACCCATCCCACACGACGAGAGTGCCCTGGTCTCCGCCCGGCGGCTCGCCGGCAATCCGGGCGACTTCGCCCTGGTTCGCCGCGAAGATCATATCGCCTCTGGCGTTGCGGCGGGCCAACCAGGCCGCCGTCCCGTTACACAGGGCGCAGGTGCCGTCGATCAGCACGACCAGAGGCGTTTTCCGCATAGGCGGAGCCTAAGCGATGCCTCGCGGCTGTGAAGGGGCAATATCGCCCCCCTCGACTTCAGAAAGGGCCTTTTACTACAGCGAAAGCGCTTGTCATGAGTCCGCCGGGGTGCCAAGTTGCCCATCCTGTTGGCCGGAAGGGTATCCAAGTGGCTAAAGGTCGCGGACTGTAAATCCGTTCAGCTTCGCTGTTCGTGGGTTCGAATCCCACCCCTTCCACCAGCAGGACGTTCAAAGGCCCCTCAAGGGCCTCAGGACGCCTAAACCCTCAAATCCGCGTTGACTCCGAGGGCCGCCCACGGCTTCCCTACTGACACACATGGCCAACATCAAAGCTAACAAAAAGAGCATCCGTCAGACCGCCCGTCGTGCTGAGCACAACAAGGTCGTCCGCACCCGCCTCAAGTCCCTCGTGAAGAGCCTGACCGGCGAGAACGTCGCTGCCAGCGCGTCCGCCGTCGCCTCCGCCGCCGACAAGGCCGCCAAGACCGGCGTGATTCATCGCAACAAGGCGAACCGCATCAAGGCGCGCCTCGCTAAGAAACTCGCTGCGGCCAAGAAGTAATGCCCGCGCGGCCTCTCCTCAACCCCGTCGCCTAGGCGCCGGGGTTTTTTTGTCCCCGGATATGTCCGACCACCAGCCACCCTCCTCCATCGGTTTCGCCGCCGGCTTGCTCGGCGAAGAAGCCGTGCGCATGGACGTGCTGGCCCACGGCCCAGGCTGGGTGGCGATCAATAAACCCGCCGGCATCGCCTTCGAGGAACATCCCTGGCAGAACGGCGCGGCGACGATTCTCGGCCAGCTCCGCACCCAACTTGAAGCCGGCAAACCGGAGATGGTCCGACTGGGCCTCGCCGAGCCGGCCGCGGTCTTCGGCCCCGAGCCAGAATCTTCCGGCATCGCCATCCTCGCCGACCGCGCCACCACGATGGCCGCCTGGCGCGAAGCCCTCGGCTCAGGCGCTTTCAGCTTCGATTACGAATTCGTGGCCCGCACCGAAGACGCACCCGAAGATCCCGGCCTCTGCGACCTGCCCGTCGGCATGGATGACTCCCAGGGCCGCGCCTTCGTCTCCCATCGTAACGGCAAGCACGCCGAAACCCGTTTCACACCAGGCCGCGCCTGCGGACGCTGGCGCATCTGGACGGCGCAATCCCCATTCCCTCGCCGCGACCAGATCCGCATCCACGCCTCCGAATGCGGCATCCGTATCGCCGGTGAATTGAAATACGGCCGCACTGGACGCGTGACGCTGACGGACACCACCATCAAGGGTCGGCTCAACAAGGGCGAAGACAAGCCGTTGCACCGCGGGCTGCTCCTGCGCCTCTCGCGCGTCTCGGGCAAACTGGATGGCAAGAAATTCGAAGTCCACTCGCCGCGGCCCGATGATTTTGCGACGGTGGTCAAGCGGCTCTCGAAGGGAATCTGATCAGTCCGCCGCCGGCAGCCGGAGCGTGAACCGATCAAGCGTCCGCGCGTAACCATCCGGGCTATTGAGCCGCCCGATCGGCGCATACTGGGCGTAATCCACTTTCCACGTCACTGGGTCGGCCACGCCTTCCCGCACATGTGCGAGCAGAAGCTCGACCACGACGAGGCGATTTTCGCCATAGCGACGAATATCCATCACTCGGCATTCCAAGGCCACCGGGCATTCCGTCAAGATCGGCACCCGCACCCGCTCGGCAGGCCGCAGGGTAAAACCAGCGCGCGTCACCTCGCTCACGCCCGGAGGTAAAGGCCGCGCGCATTCCACCATCATGGCCGCCACCGCCTCGTCGCAAAGATGGATGACGCACTCGCCGTTGGCCGCGAGATTAGCTGCGGTGTCCTTCGGCGTACCGTCGTCGCGATCGCCTGGGGCGAGCACGGCCATCGGCGGCTCCGTCCCCATGACGTTGAAGAAAGAGAACGGCGCGGCGTTCACGTTGCCCGCGGCATCCACGGTCGTGACGAGTGCGATCGGCCGAGGCACGACCAGGCCGGCGAGCAGCTTGTACGCCAGACCACCCGGATGGGCTGCGACGTCAAAACGCAGGCTCATGCTCAGGCGGGCGGATCGCCGGCGTGCGAGATGATCGCCTCGCGCCGCACCCGGTCATGGCGATACGACATGATGAGATAAATCGAGACCCCGACGCAGATGCAGGAGTCGGCGACGTTGAAGGCCGGGAAACGGTAATACGGCAGATGGACGTCGATGAAATCGATGACGTGGTCTCCGAGCAGCCGGTCGCGCACGTTGCCGAGCGTGCCGCCGACGAACAAGCCGAAGGCTATCTGGCCGCCTTGCAGTTCGCGTAGCAAAGGCCGGCGCCAGCGCCACACCAGCGCGAGCACCGCGATCGCCAGAAAGATCAGAAACGGACGCACGTCGTGATCTGCCCCGAGGCCCCAAGCGGCGCCCTTGTTCCCGACGTGCACAATCCAGATTCGATCGGTCAATATGACCGGCGGGCGGGCGGGATCGCTCGCGAAATAAGTGCCGAAAGGCAGCTTGCGGACGATCAGCAGCTTCGTGCCGACGTCCGCCGCGATCGCGGATAGGCATACCACCCAGAAGGCGAGATACGGGCGGAGCCTTGAAATCATGAGGCGGCGAGCGCTCAGGAATCGCTGGGCTCTTCTTCGCCGCCTCCGCCGCCGGTGCCGAAGCCGACTTCGTCGCTGATTTCGCCGAGCGGATTACCGCCACGGCGGCGATGGGCGCGGCGATTGCGCTCAAGCTCCTTCTGGCCTTCAAGGGAATAGCGCGTGAAAGGCACGGCTATGAGTCGGGCGGGCGGGATCACCTTGCCGGTGATTTCGCAGGTGCCGTAGGTGCCGTTCTTCATGCGCTCGATGGCGTCGGCGATTTCCTTCAAACCCTCCTGCTCATTGGAGATCAGGGAAAGTGCGAAGTCGCGGTCGGCGGTGTCGGTGCCGGCGTCGGCAAGATGCTGGGAGTAACCGGAGAGATCACCGGCGTCGTCCTTGCCGGACTTCTTCAGCGCCTCCTCGGAGTGGAAGGCGAGACCCTTGTGCAGCGCGTCGCGCATGTCGGCGAGGAGGCGGTAGTAGCGGCGGAATTTCTCCGGAACCTGCTTCGACTCATCGACGAAGCCCGCGCCCTTGCGGAAAGGATTCGCACCGCCAAGGAGGTCGGCGATGGAGGCGGTGGCGACGTTGTTCGAACGATTACCCTGGGAGCGGGCGGCGGCGGCGGCCTTCTCGCGCGCCTTGCGCTCTTCCTCCGGCACCCAGACGTTCAGCTTCACCTTGGCCTTGTTACGCTTCTCAAGGAACGACTTCAGGTCGGCGATGGTGTAGAACTGGAGCTTCGCCCGGGGTGCCACATCCGTGACGCCCGACTGGTCGTGGTCGCCGCGATGCTTATCCAGAATCTTCTTCTGCGCCTCATGATCGACCTTCTGGGCCTTGGCACCCTTGGCGGCCTTGGCACCTTTGGCGGCCTTGGCGTCTTTGGCGACAACTGGAAGGGGCGCACCCTTCGCAGCCTTGGCGAGGGGGGCGTCCTTCTTGCCCTTCGTCGTCACGACGGGAGCCTTGGCGGCGGTCTTACTGGCGACAGGCGGCTTGCCCTTGGCGGCAGGCTTCAACGGTGCCTTCGGCAACGGATTCGGCTTGGCCTTGGCCTTCGAGGTAGCGGGGGCGGCTTTCTTGGCAGCCTTCTTGGGGTCAGGTTTCTTGGACATCGGTAGAATTAGGAAAGTTGGTTATATTTGGCGACAAGGGCTTCGCGGCAACGTGGAGACACCATACCAAATCTCCCGGCGTCCACAAGTGCGGGAACCCATCTCCAGGAACGCGGGCAACGGACGCCTTCCGTCTTGTCGACCGCGAAGGCCAGGGCGGCACCGGCCTGGGGGGCGAGGCGGACCGAGGAGACGATCCAAATCTCGGTCAGCAAGTCCAGATGGGCGGCGAGGAGGGCAAAATCGGCATCCGCGGGGTCACCCGAGACAACGACGGCGGCTTCCAGCGACTGGCCGATCTTTTTCTCCTGCCGGAGCTTTTCGAGCGGCACATTAACCTGAGCGGCCAAAGCCTGGATGCGCGCAAACGCGGTATGTGCGGCGGTGCCAGCGGCATCCTCCCAGTCGGCGGGGACGACGGGCCAGTCCTGCAGATGAATGCTGGAAGTATCCGTATACTCGGCCTTGGTGAGAAGGTGCGACCAGGCTTCATCGGCGGTGAAAGGCACGAACGGCGCGATGAGTTTAAGGTAAGCGCGCAACACGAGGTCGATCGCGGTCTGCGTCGAACGACGGACGGGGTCGTTGGGCGCCGTGGTGTAAAGACGATCCTTCACGACGTTATGATAGGTCGCGGAAAGCGTGCCGGTGGTGAAGCCGGCGATGGCGGCGGCGGCGCGGTGGAACTCATTACGCTCACAGGCATCGGTGACCTCACGGATGAGTTTGGCGGTCTCGATCAGGACCCAGCGGTCGATCGGGGTGAGTTGGGCAACCGGCACGGCATGCTGCGCGGCGTCGAAATCAAATAGGTTGCCGAGCTGGTAGCGCAGGGAGTTGCGCATGCCGCGATACTGATTGGAGACCGTCTCGAAGATCGCGTCCGAAAGCGGGATATCGCTCTGGTAGTTCTCCGAACCGACCCAGAGACGCACGATGTCGGCGCCATATTTCTTCACGTAATCGTCAGCAGCCTGCGGCTTGCCGTCGGACTTGGAGATTTTCTGGCGCTTCTCGTTGACGACGAAGCCGTGCGTAAGGACCGCGCGATAAGGAGCGGAGCCTTTGACCGCGATGGCGGTCCAGAGGGAAGACTGGAACCAGCCGCGATGCTGGTCGGAGCCTTCGAGGTAGAGATCGGCCGGCCAGTGTAAGTCGGGGTGGCGGGCGCAAACGGCGAGGTGACTGGAGCCGGAATCAATCCAGACATCAAGCGTGTCGCTTCCCTTGCGGAGATCCTTCGGCCAGGAGGCCGGCACGGGCGCACCCGCCAGCACTTCTTCGACGGAAGCCGCCCACCACCAATCGCCGCCACGGGTGGCGACCTGTTTGGCGACGTGACGTACGACGCCCGCATCGAGATAAGATTCGCCGGCGGAAGGAGAATAGAAAGCCGGGATCGGCACGCCCCAGGCGCGCTGACGTGAGATGCACCAATCCGGACGGCCTTCAAGCGCAGCGCGGATACGATTCTCACCCGAGGCGGGGATCCACTTCACTTCGCCGACCGCGGCGAGGGCCTTCTTTCGGAGATCACCCCGATCCAGTCCGACAAACCACTGGTCGAGCGCCCGGAATACCACCGGCGTCTTCGAGCGCCAGCAATGCGGATAGGAGTGCTCAAAGCTCTGTGCCTTCAGCAGCGCCCCGTTGGCGCGAAGTAATTCCATCACGGCGATGTTCGCCGGATTCTTGCCATCCGTCTCGAGCACGGTGATGCCCACAAGCGCGGCGGGAATCTTGCCGTCGTCCGCGTAAGTGCCGTCATCAAGCACCGGGCAGTAAGGCTCCAGGCCATACTTTAGGCCGGTCTGATAATCCTCCAGACCGTGGCCCGGAGCGGTATGCACACAGCCCGTGCCGGCGTCGGTCGTGACATAATCCGCAAGGACGATCGGGGCGTCGCGGTCGATGAAGGGGTGGTGAGGCAGTAGGCCTTCGAGCGCGCGACCCTTCACACGGAAACCGTCGGTCGCCCCCTCCAGGGCGCAGGCGGCGACGAACGCGTCGCGCAGCGCGGTGGCGACCAGGAAGGAACGGTCACCATGACGGACCTCGACGTATTCGAGGTCAGGGTGCACGGCGATGGCGAGGTTCGCCGGCAGCGTCCAAGGTGTGGTGGTCCAGATGACGACGGAAAGAGGATGCGCCGGCGCGAGCTGCTTCGCCCCGGGATTGGCGACCGGGAAAGCGACCCACACGGAATGCGAACGCTTGTCCTTATATTCGATCTCGGCCTCCGCGAGGGCGGTCTGGCAGGGAATCGACCAGTACACCGGCTTCTTGGAACGGTAGACCAAACCCTTTTCGACGAAGCACGCGAACCCGCCGAGAATCTCCGCCTCGTAGGCCGGATCCATCGTCCGATACTCCGACTTCCAATCCGCGAGAATGCCGAGGCGCTTGAACTGCCCGCGCTGACGTTCGATGAAGGCAGCCGAAAATTCCGCGCAGGCCTTGCGCACGCCGAGGGCGTCGAGCGACTCTTTCTTCGCCTGCAATTCCTTCATCACCTTGTGCTCGATGGGCAGACCGTGACAATCCCAGCCCGGCACATAGGGCGTCCGGAATCCGCGCATGGACTTATAACGCAGGATGGAATCCTTCAGGAGTTTATTGAGCGCCGTACCAATATGGACGTCGCCATTCGTGAACGGCGGGCCGTCATGCAGGACGAAGGCCTTCTTACCGGCGGCCCGAGCCTGAATCTGAGCATAAAGCCCCTGGCGCTCCCAGTGGGCGAGGCGGACAGGCTCGCGTTCGGCCAGCCCGGCACGCATCGGGAAGTCGGTAACCGGTAGGTTGAGGGTGTCCTTGAGCTCTTCGGCCATGTATAAAGAGGGTGTTAGATGGTTCCGGGGATGATGTCACCCCTCGGGGCGGGCAGGGTGAACGGCCAGGCCAGCGTGGCAAGGGCGGAGATAGGGAGCCAACCCCATTCTGGGCGGGATTGACAGAGGGGGAGAGAAAGCCAGCAATGAACCCCCATGGAAAACATGAAGCCTAAGCTCGTCACCAAGCAGGGGGTCATCATCGACCTCATCCTGACGGTGGTATTCTTCGTCTGGATCACCTCGATTCTCAAGAAGCACGTGCCTTGGGCTGAAGCCGGCCCCACCGCCGTGCTGCTCGGCGCCGCCTATTGCGGGCTCTGCCTGTCGGGCGTCTTCTGGATGGCCTTGAGCCTCTTCCGCGTGACCCTCGCCGACCAGATGCTCCCGAAGAGCGCTGACTCGAAGGAAGCACTCTGAACGGCCTTCTCGCCCTCCCCCTTGAAGCCGGCTTTAGCCGGCTTCTTTTTGGCCTACTTGGCCGTGGGCGCCGTCACCGGGGCCGCCAAGGCCGCCTCGACGTCTTTCCGCAAGTCGTCCGCCAAACGCCGCTCGGCGACGTAGTCAGCCCACAGGTGCGCGAATTCCTCCGGCGTCGACGAACCAAAGCCTTCGAGCCAGGCGCCGAACGTCCTCCATGAGTTATGGTAGACGGGATTCTGCCGCAGGATCTCGCGACGCAACGAAGACAAGCGAGCAGCGACACTCGTCCTTACGGCTGGCAGTGCGCGATACTTGAGAAGGCCGTCGCCCGTGATAAGTTCGTCGCCTTTGCCGAAATCGAAAACGAACCGCGCAATGTCATCCAGGGATTCCGCGGATTCACGAACGCCCAGGCTGACGGGGCTACGCGAGAGCAACAAATCGGCACGATGGATCAACCACCACTCCTGGGGCGACTTGGCGAAACCACCGATGAGCTTCAATACGGAGCCACCCTGTGCCGACGCGATCAGCGCCTTCGCTTGCTCGGAAGATGCACCCAGCACCGATCGCAAGGCCCGCCAGAAAAGGAATGCCTCCCGCTCCGGCGCGCGCCCCGCGACGATATCAACGATCGTCGATGGCGCCTCCTGCCGGCCTTCCCGATACCAGAAATCATTCATCGCTGGACGGAGCTGCGCGAGCGTCTCGCACGCGAGCGCCTGGCGCGTCCAAGGCTCGCTCGCCGAGGCGGCCTGCCCTCCCGCCAAAGCGACCCGCGCCAACCAGGCCTGGGCGGCGGCGGCCGAGGCACGCTCCGGCGCGGTCAGGCCATCCCCGAGCCGCACGACGATGAGCACGGTGCCGGCTACGACCCTGCTTTCCACCGGGCCGAATCCTTTGACGTCATCCGATTCGATGCGCGCCAGCGGCGGCGGCACGGCCGGCATGCTTAATGAAAACTCAAGGTGACGCTGCAGCGCCTCGCAATGCGCGGCGAGAAAACTCACCTCGGGGAGTTTTTCGCTGACCACCACGGCGACGCGGGTATCCGCGGTGAACACATGCGCCGGCCCGGCCACCACCGTCTGAGCAGCAGCCGGAGGGGCCGCCGCCAGCCAGGCGACCGTGGCCAGAAGACCGACCATCGCTTAGGCGCTGAAGTGACCTTCGTCCACCTCGACCGGTTCGCCGCCGGAAAGATGCAACGGCTCGCCCATCGGCGTCTGGTCGTTCTTCCAGACTTCGATCGTGGCGGGCGCCTCTGGATTCGGCGAGACCCACTGCCAGCGGCCGATGCCGAGGAAATTCATCAGCACGCCTTTGTCCTGACTCAGACCAGGGCCCGTACCACGGACGTACGGCTTGTTGCCGATGCCGATCATAAGATTGATAATCAGAGAGGTTCCAGCGCCATCGGTCGAAGGGGCGGCGGCGGGCGCCTCGACGGCGGCAGCCTCCTCGGCCTCCTCTTCTTGAATTTCGGCGATGACCTCTTCTTCATCATCGTCCAGCGCTTCCCCTCGCAGGGAAGTCCCCGCAGGGGCGTCCACCTCGGCCTCCGTCTCGGGCGCCGTCGCAGACGGAACGCTAGGAGCGGAGGCCACCGAAGGGTTTTCGCGGATCTGACGCACCTCCTCGCGCACGGAAGTGATCGCCTCCTCCAGCTTGTCGAACTCCTTGGCCGACTGCTTGGCCGACTTCTTGACCTCCTCGCGCACGGTCTTCCATTCGGATTCCAGCACCCGGGCCGCCTCTTCGCGGCCCGCATTCGCGGCGACCGTCGCTTCATCGACGTCGGCCACCACGCCGCGCAGGGTCGTGGCGAGCGCGTCGACCTTGCTGGAAATTTCTTCGACCGCTTCATTGGATTTCGCGGCGGCCGCGACCTGATGCAACTTCTTCTCCAATTCGGCCACGGTCGCTTTCAGGGCGTTGATTTCAGTCGATGCGCGCTGCGCCACCGCCGTCGCGGCGGCCTCCGCCGCCTTCTGCGAGGACAGCTCCACTTCGACGATACGGCGGTTCAGCGCATCGGCGCCGGCCCGGACGCTCTCGCGCTGTCGGTCGATCTCCTCAGCGAGCTGCGCGCGCAGGCGCGCCTGCTCGGCCAGCCGCTCCGCCTTGCCGCCGCCATCCTTGAGCACCGGAATCACCACGATCAGGGAGGCGGCCAGGATCGCCGTGATGGCGAGGAAGGTGTCGAAGCCGTCGCGCTTATCCGGCATCACGCACAGAATAGCGATGACGGCGATAAGGTCGGCGGCGACGAGGAACCATTTTTCTCTGAGCAGTTTCTGGAGTTCGCGGTTCATGGAGGGGAGTGGGGAAATTCCTAACGGGGCCGTTCGACAAAGCCAACCTTGCGATTGACCTTCGAGAGCGTCCGGAAAGCCGCGGCCTGGGCCTGTTCGGCGCCGGACTTGAAGATACGGTCGAGTTCCGCGCGGTCCTTGATCAGCTCATCGTAACGCACCCGGACCGGGTCGAGCGTGGCCACGACGGCGTCCGCCACAGCCTTCTTGAAATCGCCGTAACCCTTGCCGGTGAACTCCGCTTCCAGGATGGCCACCGGGCGGCCCGTGCAGGCCGACATGATGGAAAGCAGATTGGTGACTCCGGGTTTATCCGGCCCGGAACGCACCTCGGCCGAGGAGTCGGTGACGGCCGACATGATCTTCTTCCGCACCTCCTCTGGGCGGTCCGTGATGAATACGGTGGCGGCATGGTTAGGATCCGACTTCGACATCTTGGCCGTCGGGTCCTGCAGCGACATGATGCGCGAACCGACCTTGGAAATAAAGGGCTCGGGCACCTTGAAGGTTTCGGAGTAACGGTGATTGAACTTCTCCGCGAGGTCGCGGGCGAGTTCGAGGTGCTGCTTCTGGTCGTCACCCACCGGCACCAGCGAGGCGTTATAAAGTAGAATATCCGCCGCCATGAGCACGGGGTAGAACAGCAGCCCGGCGTCAACGGACTCATGCTTGCGCGACTTGTCCTTGAACTGAGTCATGCGCTCGAGCTGGCCCAGCGGGCAGAGACAGCCCAGGATCCAAGCGAGTTCGGTATGGCCGATGACGTGCGACTGGACGAAGAGACGGCTGCGCGCCGGGTCGAGCCCGCAGGCGACATACTGTGCCAGGCAGGAGTAGGTATTCTCCCGAAGCTGGGCCGGGACGTGGGCGACCGTGATGGCGTGTTGGTCCACGATGCCGAAATAGCACTCGTAGTCGTCCTGCATCCGCCCCCAGTTCAAGACCGCCCCAAGGTAATTACCCAGATGCAGTCGGCCCGTCGGCTGGGCACAGGTCAGAACCACGGGCTTGGCGGCCTTTTTTTCGCTGATTTCGCTCATTCCTATGGGCCCAGCGTGGCAAGGGGCCCGCCCCGCATCAAGCGGATTGGGCGGCGGGTGACGCTTGAAATAAGGAAACGACCTGACTACATAGAACCTCGCCCCCAAGTCCCACCCATGTTCCTCGCCGAAGCTGCGTCGTCCGCAACCCCCGCCCCCGCGGCACCCCCCGCCAATCCCTTCATCATCGGGGATATTCATAACGTCGTCGGCTCGGCTCCGCAAGACTGGGTCAATATCATCGTCCACTCGATCGGCTACATCGCCATGGCCTACGTCGTCGGCTGGGCGGCCAAAAAAAACCTCCGTTGGATGGCTGGCAATTTCAGCGCCAGCCCGATCATCGAGGCCACCGTCGGCGCAGTCGGCAAGGCCCTCCCCGCCATCCTACCCGCCTACACAATTCTTTACCTGATCCGGGATAACAAGGCCTACCTCGCCCACGCCGGCTCGCTGGAGTTTGCCGCGACCGCCGCGATCTTCCTCTGCTCCCTCGCCCACACGACCGCCGTCTTCTACCTGGTGGCCATCCCAATCGCCTGGGCCCAGAAACTGGCCGACCAGACGGAGAACAAACTCGACGACATCCTTGTGCCGATGTTCGCGACGGTCATCCGCATCGCGGTCGTGCTCGTCGGTTCCTTCAAGGCCATCTCGATCGTCGACCCAAAAGCCTCCGATGCGATCCTGGGCCTGCTGGCCGGCGCCGTCGTCGGCCTGGCCTTCGCCTCGCAAGACACCATCAAGAACGTCTTCGGCGCCGTGATGCTCATCATCGACCAGCCTTTCACGCTCGGCGATATCATCAACACCGGCACGCATGAAGGTAAGGTCGAAGCCCTCGGCCTGCGCTCCACGGTAATCGTGCTGATGGATGGGCAGAAACTCGCCATCCCGAACGGAGACCTCGCCACGCGTCCCATCGTGAACATCACCCGACGCGACTTCATCCGGGGCCAGGACCTCGTCCACCTCGAAACCAACACCCCGGCCGAGAAAGTCGCCCAAGCGGTCGAGATCATCCGCGAACTGCTCGTGAACCACGAAGGCCACCACGCGAGCCACCCTCCCCTCGTCCATGTCGTCGAGTTTGCCGACTGGGCCGTGAATATCCGCCTGATGTATTGGTATTACCCGGCCAACGCCGTTCGCCAGCTCGACTTCAACCAGAAGCTCATCCTGCAGATCGTCGAGCGCCTCCACAAGGCAGACATCCGCCTCGCCGTCATGGGTACCCCCCAGAACCGCTGAACTTTCCGACCATGCCCCTCATCGAAGCCAAAAACCTCTGCAAATCCTACGGCGCGATCCGCGCCGTGCACGACGTCTCCTTCTCCGTCGACCGCGGCGAAGTCGTCGGTTTCCTCGGGCCCAACGGCGCCGGGAAATCCACCACGATGAAAATGCTCACGGGCCACCTTCGTGCCGACGCCGGTAGCGCGGTGATCGCCGGTTTCGACGTCGCCGAAAACTCTGTCCGCGCGAAGCAGCATCTGGGCTACTCACCTGAAGGCGCCCCGGCCTACGGCGAAATGACCGTCCGCGAATTCCTCCGCTTCGCCGCTGACCTGCGCGGGCTGAGCGACCCCGCCGAAAGCGTGCGCCAGACGCTCGAGCTCTGCCGCCTCAAGGAAGTCGCCGCCCAGACAATCGATACACTCTCCAAGGGCTACCGCATGCGCGTGGGCTTCGCCCAGGCCGTGCTGCATGATCCCGAGGTGCTGATTCTCGATGAGCCCACCGATGGCCTCGACCCGAACCAGAAATTCGAAGTGCGCCGCATCCTCAAGGAAATGGCCGCCCGCAAGGCTGTCATCGTCTCGACCCACATCCTCGAAGAAGTCGGCGAACTCTGCACGCGCGTCGTCGTCATCGCCAAGGGCGAAGTCCGCTGCGACGAGTCGCGTGATAAGTTCCTCGCCCGCGGCCCCGACCTCAACGCCGTCTTCCGCCAACTCACCGCCTAATTCCTCTCCCGATGTCTTCTTCCGAAAAATCCCCGTCCGTCGGCCTCGCGCCGTTCACCGCCATCCTGCGCCGTGAATTCGCCGGCTACTTCCGCACGCCGCTCGCCTACGTCTTCCTTGCCGTGTTCAACGCCTTCGCGGTGTCCCTGGCGTTCTTCGTCGGCGGACTCTACGAATCCGGCATCGCGAGCCTCGACCGGTTCTTCCTCTACCACCCGTGGCTGTGGGCCTTCCTCGCGCCCGCCGCGGGCGCCCGCCTCTGGGCGGAAGAACGCCGCCAAGGCACGATCGAACTCCTGCTCACGTGGCCCGTCACGGTCTGGCAGGCCGCCCTCGGCAAGTTCCTCGCCGCCTGGGCTTTCCTCGCGTGCGCCTTGCTGATGACGTTACCCATCGCCTTCACGGTCGGCTGGCTCGGTAAACCGGACTGGGGCGTGATCGCCTCGGGCTATATCGGCTCGCTGCTCTGCGCGGGCGCCTGCCTCGGCATCGCCGCGATCGCCTCCGCCCTCACGCGCAGCCAAGTCATCGCCTTCGTCACGGGCTTCCTCGCCTGCTTCATCCTCGTGCTCGTCGGCTACGGCGTCTTCGACGAGCTCCTCGCGGGCCTGCTCGGCTCGGGCAGCATCGATGAGATTCGGCGCCTCGGTCTCTGGCGTAATCTGGAACCTTTCACGCTCGGGCTGATCGACATCCGCCCCATCTCCTACTTTGTGTCCGTCGCCCTCGCCGGCCTCGGGCTCAGTACCATCATCGTCGAACGCCGCTAATCGGAAACCCAAGCCATGAATCGCTCCCAAGCCCTCCTCGCCGCCTTCGCCGTCCTCGCGGCTGCGTTCTTCCTCAACCTGATCTTCAGTTCCGTCGGCTTCCGCGCCGACCTGACCGAAGACCGCACGTTCACGCTCTCCCCGGGCTCGCGCCGCATCGTCGCCCGCCTCGAGGAGCCGGTCACGCTCGAGCTCTTCGCCAGCCGCTCCGACGTCAAACTCCGCCCCTACCTGGAAAGCTACTCGCGCCGCATCGAGACATTGCTGCGTGAATACGTCGCCGCCTCCGGCGGCAAGGTGCGCCTGATTGTCACCGACCCTCGTCCTGACACCAAGGAAGAGCAGCGCGCCCAGCGCCATAACCTCGGCGGCATGCGCGCCGCGCAAGGCAACGCCTACCTGGGGCTCACCGCCCAGCAGGCCGAGACGGTGAAAGCCATCCCGGTGCTCGACCCGAGCCGCGAAAAGTTCCTGGAGTTCGACATCTCGAAGTTGATCGCTTCGGCTTCGCGCCTCGATCGCCCGAAGCTCGCCCTGATCAGCTCCCTGCCCATCACGAATCAGACTCCCGCCGGCGGCGAGCAACAACCAGGACCCGCCGACTTCCTGGTCTCGGAACTCGGCCAGACGTTCGAGGTGATCACCATCAACACCCAGGCGACCGAACTGCCGAAAGACACCGCCGTCGTCGCACTCATCCACACGCACCACATGACGGAGCAGCTGACCTACGCGGTCGACCAGTTCCTGATGAACGGCGGCCCGGTCTTCGCCGCCGTCGACCCGCTCTCCCGCATCCAGAAATTCCAGCAGGGCAACATGCCCTTCATGATGGCCCCGATGGCGATGACGGCTTCGAGCGACCCCGCGCTGCTCCGCGCCTGGGGCGTCAACGTCGAGATGGAGGCGGTCCTCGCCGACTCGGCTAATTCCGTCACGATCCGCGGCTCCCGCGGCGAGCCGACGCAATACCAGCCGGCTTTCTCGGTCGGACCGGCGAGCTTTTCCAAAGATTCCCCGCTGACCAGCGACCTTCACGAGCTCGGCTTCATGGAAGCCGGCGAGATCACGCTGATTTCCGGCGCAGAAAAGAATTTGAAGTTCGAACCGCTTGTGACCCTCGCGGGACCCACGGTCGGCACGGTGCCTTCGATGACCGCCAACGCAGGGCCTTTCGAGAAGGTAGCACTTTCCTTCAAGCCCGACGGCAAGTCGCGCGTGGTGGTCGCCTCGGTCTCCGGCACCTTTAAGAGCGCCTTCCCCAAGGGTGCCCCAGCCGCGCCGGTCGAACCGACCAAGCCGGGCGAAGTGCCCAAACTGGCCGTGAAGACGCCCGCGACCGCCCATCTCGCGGAAAGCAAGAAGCCCGGACGCCTCATCGTCGCCGGAGATTCCGACTTCCTCCTCGACCCCTTCACCGTCCGCCAGCGCCAGAACGCGATGGAGACGGTGAACGACAATCTGGCCTTCGTGCTGAGCGCCCTCGAAACCCTCGGCGGCAGCGATGAACTCGTCTCGCTCCGCTCCAAGGGCTCGTCCATCCGCCCGTTCAAGCGCGTCCAAGAACTCGAACGCGTCGCCCAGATGCGCTATCAGGCCAAGCTCGATGAGATCGAAAAAAGCCTCGAAGTGGCCAATGCGAAGATTGCGGAACTCTCCCGCCAATCCGGTCCGGGCAACACGAAGGGCATCGTGATCACGCCTGAGATGCAGCGCGAAATCGAGAAATTCCAAGCCGAGTCGGATAAGCTCTCCGAAGAGCGCCGCATCATCCGCCGCGGGCTCAGCGAAGACGTCAATTCCCTCGGCCGCCATCTGGAGGTACTCAACCTCCTCGCTGGTCCGGCCCTCGCGCTGCTCTTCGGCCTGCTCTACACCCTGGCCCGCCGCCGCAAGCTCTCCTAATCGCCATGCGCAACAAGAACCTGCTCATCGCCACCCTCGTCTTGGGCGTGCTCGCCTTCGCGGCGGTGCAACTCAACCGCGAACCGAAGAAAACTTCCGCCGACAAACAGCCGCTCGTGCCGGCCGCCCTGCTCGACTCGCTGCAAACGCTCTCGATCAAGGCCAACAGTAAAGCGGTCACGGTCGATAAGGCCGCCGATGGCTCCTGGACCGTGCGCGAGAAGTTTTCGCTGCCGGCCGACGTGGAAAATCACCTGACACCACTCATCCGCTCGCTCCAGAAGGCCAATAACTACGGCCTGCTGACGTCGAACGCCAAGCGCCTCGAGAAACTCGGCCTCACCGATTCCTCCCTCACACTCACAAGTACCGACGGCAAGTCACTCGCGCTGGAAATCGGTAAGCAGACCGAAGATGGCCTCGGCAACAGCGCCCGCCTCCAAGGCCAGCCGTACGCGATCCGCACCGACTTCACCGGCTACCTCGACGGCGATCCGACTTCGTGGACCGATTTGACGCTCTTCTCGGCGAAGCCCGAGGAAATTAAATCCGTCAGCTTCACCTGGGCCGACGGCAAAGCGGCATACGCCCGCCCGGCCAAGGGCCAGCCCTTCGCGGGCAAAGAAGGCCAGGCCATCGAAGAGATGTGCAGCACCATCGGCAACGTGCGCTGCGCTGACGTCGTCGCCAAGGGCGACAAAGAAACCGAGACCGCCTTCGCCAAATCATGGCAGGTGAAGCTCGGACTCTTTGACGGCGGCAACGTGGTGCTGACTTTCGCCAAACTCGCTGGTAAGACGCCCAACGAACAGGGTAAGGTCTTCGTGCGTGTCGCGCACTCCGACCCGAAGCATAAGACGAACAGCCTCGCCGCCAAGGGCGAGTTCATCGCCCAGTCCTGGCTCGCCGAGCAGGTCCCCGCCTCCGCCGCCGACTTCAAGAAATCGCAACAAGCCCAGGCCGAGGCGGGGCAGACCGCCCCGACGATTCAGATTCCGGGCCCCAGCCCGACGATTGTGACTTCGCCGGAGATTAAGGTGAAATAAGCCCGGCTTCCGCAAAAGCCCTTGCCTCCCGAGGCGAGGGCTTTTTTGTGTCTGCTACCGATGGCCGCCGCCGAATCCCAGTCCCTCAGCACCTACCTGCCCGCCCTCGTGCAGATCGTCCTGGGTCTCTCCATCCCCGCGATCATCCTCATCGTCAGCCACGTCTTCGGCCAGCGCGCCAAGGGCAACTACATCAAGGACAAGGCCTACGAGTGCGGCCTGCCAATGGAAGGAAAACCCCACCCTCGATTCGCCGTGAAGTTCTACGTGACGGCGATGCTCTTCATCCTCTTCGACATCGAAGTCGTCTTCCTCGTGCCGTGGGCGCTGGTCTACCGCGAATTCCTCGCGGCCGGCATCGCCATCACGGCCGCCACCGCAGTCTTCCTCGGCGTGCTCGTCCTCGGCCTCGCTTACGAGTTCAAGCGCGGCGCGCTGGAGTGGGAGAAGTAAGCGGCGATTAGTCCGCTTTCAGTCAATCGCGGGGCTCATCTATTAAAATAGGATTGAAGGAGGCCAAGATGCGTTAGAGCGTTACCACATGCTCCTCGCTACCACCCTCGCCCAAGTATCTAGAAACGACGCCGCCGTCGCCACAGGCATCATCGCCGTCCTTGCCGGCTTCGCCCTGATCCTCTTCGCGATCTACATCATCTGCGTTATCGGCCTATGGAAGGTTTTCGCCAAGGCCGGCCAGCCGGGCTGGGCTGCGCTGATTCCCATCTACAACGTCATCGTGCTACTCCGCGTCGCCGGCCTCCCTTGGCATTGGGTCTTCGCTTTATTCCTGCCATTCATCCCGTTCCTCGGCGCCCTCGCATTATTAGTTTTGCAAGTCATGCTCCTCCACCGCATCTCGACCCGCTTCGGTCAGGGAGTTGGCTTCACGATTGGCCTCACCCTGCTCGGCCCGATCTTCTGGCTGATCCTCGGTTTCGGCGACTCGAAGTACCTCGGCGAGCAGCCGGCCCAGGCCTGAGTCACCCGACATCACCTCAAAAGGGCGCCCATTCGGGCGCCCTTTTTGTTTCCAGAGATATCTATTGCCACAAGAAGCGACGCCTCGGCCATAGGGCTGCAATTGCCAGTAGACTCCCTTCGGACTGAGCCTAGAAATGGCGTCATGAACCTCACCCCTGTGTTCGCCTCCGTCCTCGCCGCCAAAGAACTGAATGACAAGGCCTCAGGCCAAGTCTTCGTCCTGTGCTTCCTCGCCGTGGCGCTCGTCGCCGCCCTTGCCTTCAGCATCCGTGGTCTCTGGCTGATCTTCGAGAAAGCCGGCCACGAGGGCTGGAAGGCCATCGTGCCGGTCTACCATCACGTGATCCTCACGCGCATCGCCGGCCTCTCGGCTTGGTGGACGCTGCCGCTTCTGCTGGTGATTCCTTTCCTCAAGGCGCACAACGCGGGCGCAAAGCTGCTCTGCCTCGCCTTGCTCGCCGCCTGGTGGGTTTGGCTCTGCCAACGCATCGCGAAACGCTTCGGTAAGGGCATCGGCTTCGGCCTCGGCCTCGCCGTCCCGATCACAGACTTCTACTTCCGCACGGCCCTGGCCTTCGACAAGTCGACCTACAATCAACAGCCCTGAACTGGCGTGGACCGAAACAAAAAGGGCGCCCACTCGGGCGCCCTTTTTATGCCTATGTCCGATACTCAGGGGCCGCAGATGCCGCAACCGCCGGGGAGTTCGCGGAAGAAATCGTGGCCTTTATCGTCAACGAGGATGAACGCCGGGAAATCCACGACGTCGATCTTCCACACGGCTTCCATGCCGAGCTCGGGATAATCGATGACCTCAACCTTGCGAATGTTCTCCTGCGCGAGAATCGCCGCCGGACCACCAATGGAGCCGAGATAAAAACCGCCGTGCGCTTTGCACGCATCGGTGACGGCCTGCCCGCGATTACCCTTGGCAATCATGACGAGGGAGCCGCCGTTCTTCTGGAAGAGCTCGACGTAACTATCCATGCGACCAGCGGTGGTCGGGCCGAACGAACCCGAAGCCATGCCGGCTGGAGTCTTGGCCGGGCCAGCGTAATACACGGGATGGTCCTTGAGGTATTGCGGCAGGCCTTCGCCTTTCTCAAGGCGCTCACGAATCTTGGCGTGCGCGATGTCGCGGGCGACCACGAGCGTGCCGGTGAGCGCGAGGCGCGTGGTGACGGGGTGCTTTGAAAGTTCAGCCCGCACTTCAGCCATCGGGCGATTGAGGTCGATCTTCACGACCTTGGCGGCGTCAGCATGCTTGCGAGCATCAGCTGGAATGAAACGACCAGGGTTGCTCTCGAGCTGCTCAATCCAAACGCCGTCCTTATCGATCTTGGCCTTGGCGTTGCGATCCGCAGAACAGGAGACGGCGAGGCCGATCGGGCAAGAAGCGCCGTGGCGCGGCAGACGCACGACGCGCACGTCGAGGGCGAACCACTTGCCACCGAACTGCGCACCGATACCGAGCTGGTGCGCGACCTTGAGGAGCTCGGCCTCGAGCGCGAGATCACGGAAGGCACGGCCATGCTCGTTGCCGGACGTCGGGAGCGCGTCGTAGTAGTGGGTCGAGGTCAGCTTGACGGCCTTCATGGTCGCCTCGGCCGAGGTCCCGCCGATGACAAACGCAAGGTGATATGGCGGGCAGGCCGCGGTGCCGAGCGACTGCATCTTCTCGGTCAGGAAATTAATGAGGGACTTGGGATTCAGGACGGCCTTGGTCTCCTGATAGAGGTAGCACTTGTTGGCCGAGCCTCCACCTTTGGCGACGAACAGAAACTCGAACTTCATGCCGCCAGTCGCAGCGATGTCGATCTGCGCTGGGAGATTGGTGCCGGTGTTCTTCTCGGTGTAGAGATCGAGCGGCGCGAGCTGCGAGTAGCGCAGGTTGTTCTGGGCGTAGGCCTGATACACGCCGAGCGAGAGCGCTTCGGCGTCGTCGGCGCCGGTCCAGACCTGCTGGCCCTTCTTGGCGGTGATGGCGGCGGTACCGGTGTCCTGGCAGAACGGCAGCACGCCCTTCGCGGCGACCTCGGCGTTACGCAGCATCGCGAGCGCGACGGTGCGATCGTTATCGCTGGCTTCCTTATCGGCGAGAATGGCGGCGACCTGCTCAAGGTGTTCGGTGCGGAGGTAGAAGTTGATGTCGTGCAGCGCCTGGTTCGCGAGCAACGTGAGCGCCTCGGGGGCGACCTTGAGCACGGGCTTGCCATCGAACTCCGCGACGGAGACGTGCTCCTTGGTCAGCAGGCGATACTTCGTCGTATCGGGTCCCAACGGGAAAGGTTCCTGGTAATGGAAGGGAGAAGCCATCGGCGTCACAATACGGGACGACTCTCCGCCCGCAAACGGAAACAGGTCAGCGCGCGGCCATCTGCGCCGGTGCACCGAGGCGCACCTCGCCGACGACCGACCCTTCGGCGAGATCGACCGACACCAAGGCCAGCCCCATCTGACCTGCGGCGGAACGCACCGTACCCACGACCTTCCCTTCCGTCGTTCTTAACTCCTGGCCGACAGACACCGGCCCGGTCACGCGACGCAGGATGCGGCGTAGCGAACCCATGGACTGGATCCGAGCCATGACCTCTTGGCCGAGGTAGCAGCCCTTGGTATAACTGACCCACGCCTCGAGACCACACTCCTGGGGAAATTCATTGGCACCGCAATCAGCAGATACGGCAGGCACGCCGGCGGCGACGCGCTCCGCATCCAGCTCGGCAAAAGGTGCTGGCAACCCTGGGAGCGGCACACCGACCGGAGTTAACACGTCCCAAGCGGCGACCCCATAACGCTTCGTTGCCCAGACTTTCGCACCCGCCACGGAAGGCTCCACCCCCCAGGCGATCCACTTCTGCCAAGCCGCCGATTCATCGGTCGCGAGGACATCGTCGGCGATGACGTTGGCGGTGACGATGGTCATGAGCTCGGCCGCGGGTAGATGCGGACAGAGCAGCAGAAAGGAGCCGTCGGTTTCCTTCACGATGACCGTATGCGCCAACACCCTGCCCTTGCGATTCAACCAAAGCGCATCGGTCAGCACTACGTTACGCAAATCCGCCGTGCACTGACCTTGCAGGAAAGCCGCCGCGTCTTCACCCGTCACCCGGACGACCGTGGTGTCAGCTGTTGCGCAGCGGGGCGACATCAGAGAACCTCCCAAAGCGAACCGAGTCCATGCAGCACAAGGTTCGCATAGATAGCCGCCATCACGTCATCGAGTACGATGCCGAAACCTCCGGGTAGCTTCTCAAGCGCCTTGATACCGAACGGCTTCGTAATATCGAAAAGGCGAAATAGGAGAAACCCGAGCAGGATGAAGAGGAGCGAGGATTTGCCGTGCTGGACGTAAGGATTGAAGAGGAACACCAAGGGCATCGCCGCGAACTCATCGAGGATAACTTCAGACGGATCCTTCTTGCCGATGATCGCTGCGGCCACGCCGCACAGCAGGATCGCCGTGATCACGACGAGCGCATCAAACGCAAGCTCGTGCTCCCAGCCCTTGACATGAGCCAGCCGCACGACCAGCGCCCACCAAAGAACGCCGGCCGCCGAACCCCAGGTGCCCGGCGCTTTCAGTCGGCCGAGCGGGCCGAGTGTCGCGACCTGGACGATCATGACGCCAGCCCCGGCAGGTGACGACGGTGGCGGATGAGATAGCTCGTGCCCGAAATCACCGTGAGCGCGACGGAGAGCCAGAAGAGCGACATAATGATGACCTCCCAGCGCTGATGCCAGAGGGCGGAGAGTTTCCAATGCGTCTCATACGCGCGCAGGCCGATGAGATGCCCGATCGCGATGATCTGGAGGAAGGTCTTGATCTTGCCGAGCCCCTCGGCCTCGAGCACCTGGCCAGAAGCCGCCGCGACGAGACGCAGGCCGGTGATCAGGAATTCGCGCGTGATGATCAGCATCACGCCGAAGGAAGTGTAGAGCACCGTCGCACCATCTGGCGAAATGGGCTGACCGGCATCATCCCAGCGTGTCACGGGCAGGCAGTTGATGGCCGCCAGGCCGACGAGGAGTCCGAGGATGAAAATCTTGTCGACCAACGCATCCATGAGGCGTCCGAAATCGGTCACGGCGTTCAACTTGCGGGCGATCCAGCCGTCAAAGATGTCTGTCAGGGCCGCGAGGATGAATAATGCCAGGGCGGCGCTGGCCCAGACCCCCGCCCAGTAAGTCCACAGGGTGATCAGGAAAACCGCTGGCAGCCGGGCGGCGGTGAGGAGGTTGGGGAGATGCCGAAGAAAACGCATGCAGGCTTGCGGGAAGGATGTTCCCGCCCGAGAGTGTGCCGCAACAGGAAAACGATGTCCCGCCCGACCCGCATCGCCGTCTACCCCGGCACCTTCGACCCGATCACACTGGGCCACCTCGACGTCCTCCGCCGGGCTTCGCGCTTGTTCGATAAGGTCATCGTGGCTGTCGCCGCCAGCGATTCGAAGCACCCTTGGTTCACGGTCGAAGAACGTCTCCGCATGGCCCGCGAGGCCTGCAAGGGTATCCGCAACGTGAAAGTCCTCGAGTTGGACGGCCTGACGGTGGAGTTCGCCCGCAAGCACGCCGCAGCCGCCATCATCCGCGGCCTCCGTAAATTCAGCGATTTTGAGTTCGAATTCGACCTCGCCCACGCGAACCGACTGATGGCCCCCGAAATCGAGACGGTCATCCTGATGCCCAGTCAGGACCAGTTCGTGACCTCCTCCAGCTTCGTCAAAGACATCGCCCGCCATAAGCTATCGCAGGCCGCAGCCTTCGTTCCCCGCTGCGTCCTGCCCCATCTCCGCAAAAGGCTGGCCCAAAAGGGCTGAAAAGGCCCCGCCTCCGCTGTTGACCGTGGGGGGTAGTTCTATTTGCTCGGCCCTTCCCCCTTCGTGGTCAAAGACCTAGGGGACATCGCCTTTTACATACCATGGACATCAAAATCCAAGAAACTAACCCGACCCGCCGCTCCGTCACCGTGACGGTCCCCGCCGCGACCGTCGCTGCCGCCGAGAAGGAAGTCCTCAAGGGCTTCGCCCGCGAGGCCGCCCTCCCAGGCTTCCGCCCCGGCAAGGCCCCGGAAGCCGTCGTGCGCCTGAAGTACGGCAAGCAGATCGCCGACGAGGTCAGTCAGCGCCTCCTCTCCCAGGGCTACGAACGCATCCAGCAGGAGAAGAGCTTCACGGTTTACACCGTCGCCGACGTCCAGAAAGAAGAAGCCACCGGCACCGACGTGGTCTTCCGCTACGAAGTCGACGTGGTCCCTGAATTCAAGACCCCCGACTGGAAGTCCGTCAAAATCCCCGTCGAGACCATCGCGGTCGCCGACGCCGACATCGAAACCCATCTGAAGAAAATTCTCGAACAGCGCGCCCGCTACGAGAAGACCGAGGATGCCGCCGCCAAGGGCGACTACGTGCGCATCGGCTACATCGGCACGATTGACGGCAAGCCGGTCAGCGAAATCGACGCCGAGGCCAAGTCCTACGGCAGCGCCGAATCCACCTGGGAAGAAGCCGGCGCGGAAGGCGATATCGTCGCCGTCCCGGCCATCGCCAAGGGCGTCATCGGCCTCAAGGCCGGCGACACCGCCAAGGCTGAACACACTTTCGCCGCCACCCATGAGCGCGAAGCCCTCCGTGGCAAGACGGTGCAGTACGCCATCACCGCCAGCGAAGTCCGCCGCAAGGAACTCCCGAAGATCGACGAGACTTTCCTGAAGTCCGTCGGCGTGAAGGACGAAGCCGAACTACGCGACCAGCTCCGCAAGGGCATCGAAGGCTCCAAACAGCAGGCCGCCGAAACCGCCCGCCGCGAAAAGGCCGTCGACGCCCTCCTCGCCGGCCTGGATTTCCCGCTGCCGGAATCCGCCATCAACTCCGTCGCTCAGGGTCTCTTCTACCAGTACGCCGAAATGCGCATGCGCAGCGGCACGAAGCCCGAAGAGCTCGAAACCCAGCGCGACGACATCCTCGCCGAAGCCAAGAAAGCCGCCGCCATCCGCGTGCGCGCCCAGTTCGTACTCTCCCGCATCGCCGAAGAGGAAAAACTCCAGGTCACCCAGCAGGAATTGGGCTCCGCCATCATGCAGGCCGCCCAATCGACCCAGACTCCGCCCGAAAAGCTCGTCAAAGACCGCCAGCGTCTCGCCGAGATCCGTCGCGACACCCTCCTCAACAAGGCCCTCGATCTCGTCCTCGCCGGCGGAATCGCAGCCTGAGGTTGAGAATTCGGGCCGAGCGGGCATAGTACCCTCCACACAACTTCCATGTCGTACATCATTCCGAACGTAGTCGAGCGCGACGCCCGTGGCGAACGAGCCTGGGATATCTACAGCCGCCTGCTCAAGGATCGCATCATCTTCCTGGGTGCGCCGATCTACGATGATGTCGCCAACGCGGTCATCGCCCAGCTGCTCTTCCTCCAGATGGAAGACCCGAAGAAGGATATCTCCATCTACATCAACTCCCCCGGTGGCTCGATCACCGCAGGCATGGCGATCTACGACACGATCAATTTCCTAACCTGTGAAGTAAACACGTATTGCATCGGCCTCTCCGCCAGCATGGCCACGGTGCTCCTCGCCGCCGGCACGAAGGGCAAGCGCCACGCGCTCCCGAACTGCCGCGTGATGATCCACCAGCCCAGCGGCGGCGCCACAGGCCAGACGTCCGACATCTCCATCGCCGCCAAGGAAATCCTCCGCTGGCGCGACACGCTCAACCACGTCCTCGCCAAGCACAGCGGCAAGACGCCCGAAGACCTGCAGCGTGATTCCGACCGCGATTTCTACATGACGGCCGAACAGGCCAAGGCCTACGGCCTCGTCGACCACGTGGTCGCGCCCAAGACGGGCCGCGCCTAAGCGTATGGCCGGCGACCGCGCCGAGAGCTGCTCTTTCTGCGGCAAGCCTGCCGCACAGGCGGGCAAACTGATCGCTGGTCCCGGCGGCGTGGGCATCTGCGATGCCTGCGTCTCCACCTGCGGCCGCCTGCTGGAACGCGAGAAGTCGCGCGACGGCAAAGCTCCCGCCACCGCTACCCCCGGCGGCCCGGCCCTGCAGGAAGCCCCGAAGAAAAACCCGCTCGCCCCGGTCAAACTCATCGCCCCGACCCAGCTGCGCGTTGAACTCGACGCCCATGTGATCGGCCAGGACCACGCCAAGAAAGTCCTCTCGGTCGCCGTCTTCAACCACTACAAACGCCTCAACGACCGCCTGACGAAGGCCACCGCCGAACAGGCCGGCGACCTCGCCGACGTCGAACTCGACAAGAGTAACGTGCTGCTGATCGGCCCGACGGGCACCGGAAAGACGCTCCTCGCCCGTTCGCTCGCGCGCATGCTCGACGTGCCCTTCGCCATTGCCGACGCGACGACCCTCACCGAAGCGGGCTATGTCGGTGACGACGTCGAGACGGTCGTACTCCGCCTCCTGCAGGCGGCCGACATGGATATCGAACGCGCCCAGCGCGGTATCGTCTTCATCGACGAGATCGATAAGATCGGCCGCAAGTCAGACTCGGCTTCGATCACGCGCGATGTCTCCGGAGAGGGCGTCCAGCAGGCGCTGCTCAAACTTCTCGAAGGTACGATCTGCAACGTGCCTCCCGCCGGCGGCCGCAAACATCCGGAGCAGCAGTGCATCCGCGTCGACACGTCCGACATCCTCTTCATCTGCGGCGGTGCCTTCGCGGGCCTCGATCGCATCATCGCCCGCCGCGCCGGCTCGAAGTCCCTGGGCTTCGTCGCCCCGCAGAACGACCAGCCGACCCTTTCCGCGGAACAGATTATCGCCGGCCTGCAGCCCGAAGATCTTTTCTCCTTCGGGATGATTCCGGAATTCGTCGGCCGCCTGCCCGTCATCTCGGTGCTCGAACCGCTCGACCGCGAGGCGCTCATCCGCATCTTGACCGAGCCGCGCAACGCCGCGACGAAACAATATCGCAAGCTCTTCGCCCTCTCGGGCATGACGCTGGATTTCAATCGCGAATCCCTCGAGGCCGCCGCCGACAAGGCGCTCGCCCTCGGCACGGGCGCCCGCGGCCTCCGCTCCGTTCTCGAAGGGGTACTCCTAGAGACGATGTATTCGCTCCCCGAGGCGACCCCGGGCTCGAAGTTCACGGTGACGGCCGAGGCTATCCGCGGCGAGAAGCCGGTGTCCATGTCGGCGCCGAAGAAGAAGGCTTCCTGATTTCCCATGATCGTCTATCCGGCCATCGATATCCGCGGCGGCACTTGCGTCCGCCTCAGCCAAGGTCGCGACGACGCGCGCACCGATTATTATAAGGACCCGGTCGAGCCGGCCATCCAGTTCGCCGGAGCCGGAGCGGAATGGATTCACGTCGTCGACCTCGATGGCGCCTTCGGCGGCGCCCCGCTCAATCTCCCCACGCTCCAGCGCATCGCCGCGCTGGGTCCGAAAATTCAGTTCGGCGGCGGCATGCGCGATCGCGCCATTGCCGAAGCGGCCTACGCCGCCGGCGCCAGCCGCATCGTGATCGGCACGCGCGCCGCGACGGATCCGGCCTTTCTTAACGAGATGGCGAAGGCCCACGGCCCACGCCTCGCCGTCGGCATCGACGCCAAGGACGGCCTCGTCGCCGTCAAGGGCTGGACCGCAGTCACCGCGCTCAAGGCCACGGAATTCGCCAAGGCCGCTGGCGATCTCGGCGTGTCGACGGTGATCTACACCGACATCGCGACCGACGGCATGCTCACGGGCCCGAACTGGAAGTCACTCGAGGAAGTCCTCAAGGTCTGTCCCTGCGGCGTCATCGCTTCCGGCGGCGTCGCCGGCACTGAAGATGTCGCCCGCCTCGCCCAGATGTCAAAGGCCTACCCGAATCTCGTCGGTGCAATCGTCGGCAAGGCCCTCTACGAAGGCCGTTGCGATGTGCAGGGTCTGCTGGCCGTCACCCGCGGTCGCTGAGCCCCGCACCGCGGCCCCGCGGGCCTACCGATGCTTGCCAACCGGAGGCCCCACCCCAACATCCGCTCCTGATGGCCTTTCTCCGTTCATGGCTCGCCCTGCTGCCCTTGCTGACCATGGTCTTCGCGGCCGATGCTACCCCGGCCGGCGCCGGTCCATCCGTCCAGGAAATCGTGACGAAGGCCCGCGCGGCGCTGACTTCCGACCCCGCGAAACTCGCCTCGATCAAGAGCCAGTATATCGAGTTCACGGCCTCCGAGGTCGGCGGCCGACCCTCCACGCTCATCACACTGACGCTCGTCAGCCCGGCGTACCGCCTGCTCCGCAGCTACGATAATGACCGCCATTCAGAATCCATCATCTGCGCCGGCCGCCTCGACGGCTGGATGACCCGCAAGCCCGACGCCCTCTCCCGCCGCGAACTCAAAGTGATCCCCTTTGAGGAGTTTAAGAAACTACAGGATATGGCCCGCGACGACCTGGCTTTCTTCGCGGTCCCAGAACCAAAATTCGGTCAGGCGACCTTTCTTGGCACCTCCGAAGTCGCCGGCCACCCGACCCTGATGGTCCAATATGCCTATCGCAGCGGCTTCTCGGTTACGCGCCACTTCGACGCCCAGACTTTCGCCCTCGTCGCCTCCGACCAACGCACGCCCGACGGCAAGATCCAGCGCCAACAAGTCGTGTCGATGGCCGCGACCGACGGCGTGCAGCTGCCGACCAAGGAAGCGGTCTTCATCGACGGCAAGCAAACCGGTGAGGTCACTTATCGCAAGGTGACCTTCAATGCCGATAACGACCCGAAGGTCTTCGACTTCCCCACTTTCTGAGCCCATGACCACCCTTCGCTCCAGCGATAAGGATTTTCGCGCCAAACTCCGGGAGTTCGTCGGCAACGGCGAAGCCGCCCAAGACATCCGGACCGCGGTCTCGACGATCATTGCCGACGTGAAGGCACGCGGCGACATCGCCGTCCTGCACCACACCGCGAAATTCGATCACGCGAAACTCAACGTCCGGCAGATTCGCGTCCCGCTCGCTGAACTGGAGAAGGCCGCCGCCAAGCTCGACCCGGCCAAACGCAAATCCTTCGAGGAAGCCGCGAAGTGCATCACGCATTTCCACGCCCGCACCCTCCCCAAGGGCTGGACGGCGAAGAACCCCCACGGCGCCACGGTCGGCGAACGCCACCACGCCATCCGCCGCTGCGGTCTCTATATTCCCGGCGGCCAGGTTCCGCTGGTCTCCACGGTGCTGATGACCGCACTGCCTGCAAAGGTCGCCGGCGTCCCCGAAATCTGCGCCTGCACGCCACCCCAGCCGGATGGGAAAATCAATCCCGACATCCTCGCCGCGCTCTACCTGAGCGGAGTCCGCGAGGTCTACGCGGTCGGCGGCGTCCAGGCGATCGCGGCGATGGCCCTCGGTACCGACACCATCCGCGCGGTCGATAAGGTCTTCGGCCCGGGCAACGCGTTCGTCACGGAGGCGAAGCGCCAGCTCTTCGGCATCGTGGGCGTCGACCTCCTCCCTGGCCCGAGCGAGGTCATGATCATCGCCGACCGCACCGCGCAGGCGGAATGGGTCGCGGCCGATCTCTGCGCACAGGCCGAACACGGCAGCGGCAAAGAGAAACTCTACCTGGTCACGGATAACTCGGCGTTCGCCGACAAGTGCCTCGCGGCCGCCCGCACGCAGTCCAATTCCCTCACGCACGGCGAGAAGATCCGCCTGGCCCTCGACACGAAGGTCTGCCTGGTACTCGTCGACAAGATCGAGGAGGCCGCCGAAGTCGCCAATCTCGTCGCCCCCGAACACCTCGAGCTGATGGTCGCCAAGACGAAGTTGAAAAAACTCTCCGCCGCGGTCACCACGGCCGGTGCGATCCTGCTCGGGCCGCACACGCCCACGGTGCTCGGCGATTTCACGGCAGGCCCAAGCCACACGCTCCCCACCGGCGGTACGGGACGATTCTTCAGCGGTCTCCGCGTGGCTGACTTCCTCCGCCGCACGAGCCTGGTGCAGTATGACCCGGCGTCGCTTAAGAAGGCGGCGGCAGTGGTCGAAGCTTTCGCCCGCATGGAGCGCCTCGACGCCCACGGTCGTTCGCTGCGCCTCCGTCTCTGACCGGTGCTCAGTCGCGCAGGGTGCTCATCACCTGGGCGTGCAACGCAGGCGCAGCGGCGATGATATTGCCGGCCTTCACGGGATCTCCGCCGGTCCACGAAGTCACGGTCGCGCCGGCCCCGCGCAATACGGGTAGCACGGGGACGAGGTCCCACGGATTCATGATCGGGTCGGCCATGACGTGCGCGCGACCGGAGGCCACGAGCAGATGGCCGTAGCCGTCGCCCCAGGTCCGCACATGGGCGACGCTGTCAGCCAGGCGGTTCCAACGCACATCACGGTGGCGACGCCGAATATTATCGAGGTCGGTGGAGACGACGACGGCATCCTTGAGCGAAGCCTCGGCGACCCGTACGCGCCTTCCATTCAAAGTAGCGGTGCGGTTATCTCCGATGATCCGCTCGCCGAGAATAGGCTGATCGATGAGCCCAAGCACGGGCTGGCCTTCATAACGCAAGCCGATGAGTGTGACGTAAAGCGGCACGCGCGAAAGGAACGACTTGGTGCCGTCGATGGGGTCGAGCACCCAGCAGAATTCGGCGTCGACATTCTCGGGGCCGAATTCCTCGCCGAGGATGCCGTGCTCTGGATAAGCCTTCTTGATGGCCGCACGCATGAGCCGCTCGGCCTCCTTGTCGGCGACGGTCACGGGCGTGCCGTCCGACTTGAACTCGACGTCGGTCTCGAGGCGGGCGTGTGCGGCGACCAATACGCCGCGGGCGAGGTCGGCGAGCGATTCGGCGAAAGCCTTGAGTTCGGTCTGACGTGCTTCCGGGAGCATGCTTCAGAGGTAAGCCGCCCCCGCCCCCGCTCCAAGCGAAAAGCCCCGTGCACGCTTGAACCAGACCCGATATTACCGACACTACGCTCATGCGGCCCCTCCCTTGGCTCCTCGGCCTGCTCAGTCTCCTCGGCCCGCTCCGGGCGGCGGAGATGTGCCGCGTCGAAGTCATCGAACAGGGCACCGACTGGCCCGTGCCCGGCGTCGAACTTCGCACCATCCACGGCGTGCGCTTCGTCTCCGACAATGCGGGGGTGATCGCGCTGGACCTCCCCGAACTGATGGGCCGGGAAGTCTGGTTCGAGGTCATCGGCCAAGGCTACAGCGTAAAGGCCGATGGCTTCGGCTACCGCGGCGTGCGCCTCAAACCCGCCCCGGGCAAACGTCTTAAGGTCGAGGTCACCCGCACCATCCTCGCCCGCCGACTCGGTCGCCTCACCGGAGCGGGGCTCTTCGCCGAAAGCCAGAAGGTCGGCGAACAACTCGACTGGAAGGAAAGCGGCGTCCTCGGCTCCGACAGCGTGGTGACGGCGGAACTCGGCGGCCAACAGCTCTGGTTCTGGGGCGACACCCATCTCCCGCACTATCCGCTGGGCATCTTCAATGTGTCGGGCGCGACGACCGATCACTTTCGCCCGCCGGCCCGCCCGCCCCTGCGCGTGCCTTATAAATATTTCGCGGGCCGCCCATCCGCCCAAGACGACCCACGCCCCCGCGGCACGGCCCAAGTGCCCGGCGAAGGTCCCACCTGGATCTGGGGCCTGACGACGCTGCCCGACGCCAAAGGCGCTCCGCATCTGGTCGGCTCCGCGGTGAAGGTGAAAGGCTCCCTGCACGCCTACCGCTGGGATCTCGTCGAATGGGATCCGCATGAAGAGACGTTCCATCCGCTCTCGACGGTCTGGACGGAGTCGGCCGAGCAACCGAAGGCCCCCCCGGTCCCCGATGGCCACGCGGTGCCCTGGACCGATGCGGCCGGCCGCAAGTGGATCCTGTTCTGCAATCCATTCCCGTTCCTGCGCACGCCGGCCACTTACGAAGGCTGGCAAGACCCAGCCAACTGGCGCGCAATCAGCCCCGACCCGGTCGCCCGCACGCCGCAAGGGGAGAATATCACCGTGCACGGCGGCCACCTCGCCTGGCACCCCTGGAGTCGCAAATGGCTCGCGCTCTTCACGCAGAAGGTCGGCCAGTCCTCGTTCCTCGGCGAAATCTGGCTCGCCGAAGCCGACGCCCCCACGGGCCCTTGGGTCAACGCCCGCCGGGTGCTCTCGCACGACAACTACACGTTCTACAATCCGGTGCTGCATCCGGAATTCTTCCGCGAGGATTCGCCGATCATCCACTTCGAGGGCACGTACACGGTGATGTTCTCCTCAAACAAGCAGCCGACCCCGCGCTGGGAATATAATCAGGTGCTCTATCAGCTCGACCTCTCGCAGCCGCCTTTCGCCAAAGGAAAATAAGCCCCCCACCCGCTTGACCGCCGCCAGCCTCCGGCGAGGGTGATGGCGTGAGCGATGCCACTGAAAGAATCCTCCGCGCCCGCGTCCGGCCGAGGCGGCCGCCAGTCATGCGCCAACGCTGGGATGACCTGCTGTTCCTGCATTGGGAATACGCTCCGGAAGCGATGCAGGCACGGCTCCCCGCCGGTCTGACCGTCGATACGTTCGCAGGTAAAGCCCACCTCGGTGTCGTCGGCTTTCGCATGAACGCGGTGCGCCCAGCCTTTCTGCCGGCCTTACCCTGGCTTTCATATTTTAAAGAACTCAACGTCCGCACCTACGTCCGCGACGCCGCTGGCGAGCCAGGCGTATGGTTCTTCTCCCTCGACTGCGACCGGGCTCCTGCCGTGGCGATCGCCCGCAAGCTCTTCGGCCTGCCCTACGAACACGCGACGATGGCCTTCGGCCCGGGGCTTGCGCTGACCTGCCGCCGGCAAGGTGCGACCGAGGTCGCCCGCTACGCCTGGTCGGCTACGTCGGCCCCACAGGCCGCCCCCCCGGGCTCACTCGAGTTCCATCTGGCGGAACGCTATAATTTCTTCTGCGTGCGCGGCGGACGGCTTCTGCGCGGCCAAGTCCATCACGCCCCCTACGAACTGAGTCAGGCCGTCTCCAAAGACTGGAGCGACCTGCCGCTCCGCTGGGATGGCTTTGACGTCGGCGGCCGGGCGCCTGACCTAGCCCACTGTTGCCAAGGCGTCGCCATCGAGGCTTTCTCCCTAGTGCCCGGCCATGCGTAAGAAACTCAAAGACTACCGCCACGCGGTCTGGGATTGGAACGGTACGCTGCTCGACGACACCTGGCTCTGCTGTGAATCACTGAACTTGCTGCTGCAAGAAGACGGCCACCCGCTCGTCGACCCGGTCCGCTATCGCCAAATCTTCCAATTCCCAGTCATCAAGGTCTACCAAGCCATCGGCTTCACCCCCGACGAGACCTCTTTCCGCGCGATGTCCGTGCGCTTCATGGCCGCCTATGAAGCCCGCAAGCACGAGTGCCAACTCCACCCGCACGCGGAGTCGCTCCTCGCCGGCCTCACGGCCGCCGGCCTCACGCACTCGGTGCTCTCGGCCTATGAGCTCAACCTGCTCACGACCACACTCGCACAGTACAATCTATCCCGGCACTTCATCAAGACCTGCGGCGGCAGCGACATCCACGCGGGCAGTAAGGAAGAGCGCGCGCGGCGCCACCTGGCCGACCTCGCGGTGCACCCCGAGGAGGTGATTTATATCGGGGATACCGCTCACGACGCCGAGGCCGCCGCCGCCATGGGCGTCGACTGCGTTCTGGTCGCCCACGGCCACCAACACCGCGATCGGCTCACGGGCGCAGGCGTGCGGGTGGTCGAGAGCTTCGCCGAACTGACGGCCGAACTTTAGGCAACAAAGCCCGCCGGGGCGGGTCAAACTGCTCACAAGCCCCGCGTTTTTGTTGCCCTCCGGCCACTCCGCGGGTTCATATTCCCCTCCCTTACCCCCATGGCCTCCCTCCTGCCTTTCGCCGCGCTCGACCCCGATATCAGCGACTCCCCGTGGCTCGTCCTCTCGCTCGCGGTCCTCGTCGCCTTCGCGATCTACCTCATCCTACGCGCCAAGCGCAAAGCGGCGGCACCGGTCAGCGAAGAAATCGCCGACGTGATGCAGGCGAGCGCCGAAGGCTTCGGCTCCAACGAACAAATCTTTCCTCCGAGCGCCGAATTCGTCGCCAAGGCCCGCGTCAAAGGAATGGACGGTTATAATGCGCTTTATAAACGCTCCATCCAAGACCCCGATGGCTTCTGGGCCGACGAAGCGAAGGAACTCTCTTGGTTCCAGCCGTGGACGAAAGTCGTCGATGAATCGAAGAAGCCTTTCTTCCGCTGGTTCGTCGACGGCAAGACCAACGTGGCCTATAACTGCCTCGACGCCCAGGTCGCCAAGGGCCTCGGCGATAAGATCGCCATCGTCTACGAAGGCGAACCCACGGCCGAGGGCCAGGCCGTCGAAGTCCGCCGCATCACCTACCGCGAACTACTCTCCGAAGTCAGCCGCTTCGCCAATGTGCTCAAGGGCATGGGCCTCCAGCGCGGCGACACGGTCGCAATCTACATGCCGATGGTGCCGGAACTCGCGATGGCCGTTCTCGCCTGCGCCCGCCTCGGCATCGTCCACTCGGTGGTCTTCGGCGGCTTCTCGGCCGAATCGATTCGCGACCGCGTCAATGACGCGAAATCGAAGGCGGTCATCACGATGGATGGTGGCTACCGCCGCGGTAAATTCCTCCCGCTGAAACAGACCGTCGACGAAGCGGTGAAGGATTGCCCGAGCTGCGCCCACGTGCTCGTGCTCCAGCGCCACCCGGGCAAACCCGACGCGGCCTGCGCGATGCAGCCGGGGCGCGATATCTGGTACCACGAAGCCGCGGCCCAGGTCTCCGATCAATGCGAGGCCGTCCAACAGGAGGCCAATGAAATGCTCTTCCTGCTCTACACCTCCGGCTCCACCGGCAAGCCCAAGGGCATCATGCACAGCGTCGGCGGTTACATGGTCCACGCCTACGCGACCAATAAATATGTCTTCGACCTGCGTGCCGACGACCTCTTCTGGTGCACGGCCGACGTGGGCTGGGTCACGGGACACACCTACGTGGTCTACGGTCCGCTCCTCAACGGCGCTTCGGTGCTGATGTATGAAGGCGCCCCCGATGCGCCGGACTTCGGCCGCTTCTGGAAAATCGTCCAAGACCACAAGGTGTCGGTCTTCTACACGGCCCCGACCGCGATCCGCGCTTTCATGAAATGGGGCGATGAGTGGGTGAAGAAACACGACCTCTCCTCGCTGCGTCTCCTGGGCTCCGTCGGCGAACCCATCAATCCGGAAGCCTGGCTCTGGTATCGCCGCAACATCGGTGCGGAACGCTGCCCGATCGTCGACACCTGGTGGCAGACCGAAACCGGCGGCCACATGATCACTCCCATCCCAGGCTGCACCCCCACGAAGCCGGGCTCGGCGACGTTGCCCTTCTTCGGCGTCGATGCCGCGGTGCTCGACGAAAACGGTAACGAGACCGACCACGGCATCCTCGCGATCCGCAAGCCTTGGCCGGGCATCACGCAAGGCATCTTCGGCGACGAACAGCGCTACGTGGACACCTATTGGAATCGCTGGGGCGGTAAATATTACTTCCCGGGCGACGGCGCCATCCGCGACAAGGACGGCTATCTCTGGATCACGGGCCGCGTCGACGACGTGGTCAATGTCTCGGGCCATCGCATCGGCACGGCTGAGCTGGAAGCGATCTTCATCGAAGACGCCGCCGTGGCCGAATCGGCCGTCATCGGCGTGAAGCACGAACTCAAGGGTCAGGGCCTGATGGCCTTCGTCATCCTGAAGTCTGCCGCCGCCAAGAACATCGACGAAGCCGCCCTCGCCAAGAAGCTTAATGGCATGGTCGACGCGAAGATTGGCAAGTTCGCCCGCCCAGAACGCATCGTGTTCGTCCCCGACCTCCCGAAGACCCGCTCGGGCAAGATCATGCGCCGCCTGCTCCGCGACATCTCCGAAGGCCGCGAATTGGGCAATGTCTCCACCCTGGCCGATCCGGCCGTGGTCGAAGCCATCCGCACGAAGTTCAATACCACCAAGGCCTGATTCTGGCTCGCAGGCACGGGCAGCACCGCGCGCCGCCCTAGCTGTCTTTGGGTAGGGGCGCGACTGCGTCGCGTCCGTTCGCGAAGAGACCTCCGGATGCGATGTCATCGCATCCCTTCCCTCTGTCTCGTCAAACTGGCACCTCTGCTTCGCCGATAGGGCGGGCTGTCCCCAACCCGCCGTTGAGCAGATCCACATCCGCACCTCATCTGACGAACAGACAGCCGGGGACAGCCGCCCCACCCTAATAAGCCAACCCCTCTCCCCTAACTCACCCCAATACTCCATACTCTATACTCCATACTCTATTTACCTATTTGCCTATTTGCCTCCCGCCAGCCCACCCCCTATTCCTTCCCCATGCGCGCCCTGCTCCTGCTGCTGCTCACGGCCACCCTTTCCGCCGCCGGCCTCAAAGTAGGCGACCCAGCTCCCACCACTCGCCCAGAGTCGATGCTCCAAGGCGAAGCGGTGAAAGAATTCAAGAAGGGCGAAGTCTATGTCTTCGAATGCTGGGCAAGCTGGTGCGGTCCGTGCGTCGCCTCAATCCCACACCTCAATGAGTTGCACCAGAAGATGTCCAAGAAGGGCGTGGTGATCACGGGCGTGAATGTCTGGGAAGCCGAACGCGACGCAGCCTCCGCGCAGCGCGCCAAAGATTTCGTAAAGAGCCAGGGCGATAAGATGTCCTACCGCATCGCCCTCGGCGGCAAGGCCTTCATCAAGGACTGGCTCGAAGCCGCGGGCGTCAACGGCATCCCGCACGCGTTCGTCGTCGCGGAAGGCAAGATCGCCTGGGCCGGCCACCCGGCCCAGCTGACGATGGAAATGCTCGGCGACATTCTCACCGGCTCCCCGCTCGCCGGTGATCCGCTCGCCCTCGACACGCCGCTCCGCGGCAAGAAGGCCGCCGTGAAACCCGCGCTGGCGGATTCGGAAATTGCCGAGGCCCAGGCAAAGCTCGATGCCCTAGCGAAAGCGATGGGCCGCAAAGATTGGGAGGCCGCGAAGAAGGCCCTGCCTGCGGCCGCCGCGGTGCTTCCTCCCGAAGAACGCAAGGATCTGATCGATATGGTCGAGGCGCAGATCGCTTTCGCCAACGGCGATCCTTCGAAGGCCTACGCGCAGATCGAAAAGGCCGGCCAGGAAGACTTCGACGACGCCGAGACGATGAATGAACTGGCCTGGGAACTCATCACGAACCCTTCCTACACGAAATTCCTCAATCTGCCTCTCGCGGAAAAGTTCGCGGTGCAGGCGGTGAAACTCACGAAGGAAGCCCACCCCGACAAGCTCGATACGCTCGCGCGCGTCCGCTGGCTGCAGGGCCGCAAGGAGGAATCCCTGTCCTTACAGAAGAAGGCCGTAGCCGCCGCGGCCGCCGACGCCCGCATGCAGAAGCTGTTGCAGAAGACCCTTGATTCGATGGAGAAAGGGGTCCTCCCCAAAGCCGAACCGGCGGAAGACGACGACAAGTAGACCACCGCATGGCCCCCCTGGATCGGCGCTCTTTTCTCGCGACGGCCTCGCTCGCTGCCTTCGGTACACTCGCCGGCTGCGCTTCGCAGCCGGCCACCGCTCACATCCGCCCGATCACCCGCGGTCCGAAATTCCACTGGCGCGGTTACTACGATAAGTTCCTATTCTCCGCGGACGACCGCTTCGTGCTCGCAAATGAGACAAGCTTCGAGGGCCGATCGCCGACGAAGGCCGACTCCATCCGCGTCGGAATGGTCGATACTCAAGACGGCGACCGCTGGATCGACCTCGGCGGCTCCAGCGCCTGGAACTGGCAGCAAGGCTGCATGCTCCAATGGGTCCCGGGCTCGACCACCGATGTGGCCTGGAATGACCGCGAAGATGGCCAGTTCGTCACCCGGATCCTCGACGTGAAATCCGGCCACACCCGCACGCTGCCCCATCCGTTCTACACGTTCAGCCCGGACGGCAAGACGGCCTTTGCGCCCGACTTCGCCCGACTCGACGTCACCCGCCCGGGCTACGGCTACGCCACCGGCGCGGAACGGGATCCGTGGAAACTCGTGAAGGCGCCCACCGACATCGGCATCTGGCGCATGGACGTCGCCACGGGCCAGCAGCGCCTGCTCTTCTCGCTCGCCGACGCGGCGAAACTCCCGTTCACCGGCCCAGCGGCCGCGGCCTTCAAGCCCGACTCGGTCCACTGGTTTAATCACCTGCTCTGCAATACCGACGGCACCCGCCTCTTCTTCCTACACCGCTGGCGCACGCCGGGAGACAAGGCGGGCTTCCGCACGCGCGCGCTGACCATTGACGTCAACGGCGGCAAGGTCCACGTGATGGATCCCAATGGCGGCACGTCGCACTTTGTCTGGCGCGATCCGCAGCACATCTTCGCGTGGGCCTGGCACCCGACGCACGGCGAACGCTTCTACCTCTTCAAGGACCTCTCCGACGAGGTCACGGTCATCGGCAAGGACGCGATGCCGGCCAACGGCCATAATACCTACCTGCCGAACACGAACAGCGAGTGGGTGCTCAATGACACCTACCCGCAGGGTAAGGACCGCCTGCAGAATCCGTACCTGTATCATATCCCAACGAATCGTCGCGTCCCGGTCGGCTCCTTCCCCGCCCCGCCCGCCTACACGGGCGAATGGCGCTGCGACACCCACCCGTCCGCCAATCGTAGCGGCCGTCAGTTCTGCTTCGACTCCGCCCATGCCGGCGGCCGCCAGGTCTACGTGGCCGACATCGCCGGGCTGCTGGCCTGAGCCGTCACGGTTCTGTCACTCAATCGCGCTTCCCATCGGTGTATGCCCGCTCCATAGTGTCCGCACCCGACGATGGCCACCCGCAGCGCACTTGAACGATCCCGCTCCGCCCTGCACCTGCGGTTGCTCGCCGCGCAGCGCCGGCTGACCACGAAAAAACAGTCCGCGGTGATCCTGATCGGCGGCAATGACCGCTTCGCCGCCTCGGAACTGGCCAATCAGCTGACGGAATGGTTCGACTCGCGCTCGGTCCGTATCTGCGCCCCACTGCCTCACGCGAAGGAAAACGTGGGCCACCCCTTCCTCTGGCCCTACTGGCAGCACATGCCAGCCAAAGGCCATATCACGATTGTGGTAGGCGATTGGCTCACCCACACGGCGGTCGCGGCCGCTACCGACCAACTTTCAGACGAAGCGCTCCGCCTGCGCCTGAAGTCGCTGCGCCAGTTCGAAGAGATGCTCGCCGCCGATGGCACCTCCGTGGTCAAGCTGTGGATCGAGTCGCCCGATAAACTGCTCCGTAAACGGCTCCGCGAAGCGGAGGATACCGACGCGGAAGGCTGGGTGGTCACACCCTCCGACCTGCTGCTCACAAAACCCTCGGTGCACCGGAAGACCCGCGAGCTCCGCCTCCTGGGCAGCGGTAAGAATCTCCCCTGGAAAGTCATCGTGTCGGCCGCCGAGACGAAACAGCGCGATCTCCACGCGGGCCAGGTCATCGCCGCGCAACTCGCCCAGGCTTCCCGCCGACGCGCCGCCAACTCCGTCAAGAAACCCGGCAGCCGCCCGCGCGGCCTGCTCGAAAGCGCCACCCCCCACCCGACACTTGATAAGAAAGGCTACAGTCAACAGATCGCGAAACTGCAGGCCCGCCTCGGCCGACTGAGCCGCCTCGCCTCCCAGAAAGGCATCGCGACGGTGCTCGCCCTGGAAGGACCCGATGCCGCCGGCAAAGGCGGCGCCATCCGTCGTCTTTGCGGCATGCTCGACGCTGCTCACTATCAGGTGCACCCGACGCCCGCCCCGACGCCGGAAGAAAAGGCCCGCCACTACCTCTGGCGCTTCTGGAATAAGACGCCCCACGCCGGCCACCTCGCCATCTTCGACCGCTCCTGGTATGGCCGCGTGATGGTCGAACGGGTCGAGGGCTTCGCCAAAGATTCCGAATGGGCCCGCGCCTACGCCGAGATCAACGACTTTGAGGCCCGGCTGGCGGAATCCGGCGCCGTCGTGCTCAAACTCTGGATTAACATCTCAAAGGAAGAACAGCTCAACCGCTTCAAGGCGCGCGAGGGTTCCCCGCATAAGCGCCATAAGATGACGCTGGAAGATTACCGTAACCGCCGGAAGTGGGATGATAATATCCGCGCGGCCGAGGACATGATCGCCCGCACCGATACGCCGCATGCCCCTTGGCACGTGATCTCGGGCAATGATAAGCGCTTCGCCCGCGTGGCCGCCCTCAAGGCAGTCTGCCGCGCGCTTTCGGACCGCTTGGACTAAGCCACTCGCGCAACCAACGCAGGTGCGGCCCCGTCAGCGCAGCCTGCTCCAGCGACTCGGTGGCGACCCATTCAAGCTCGCCGTCGCGCGTCCAGCGCCGTACTTCCGTCGCCGCTGCCGACACGACGTGCAGGCGCTCCTCGTAAGTGATGGTCCCGATCGTGCGCCGACGGATCAGCGCGGGCTCGCCCGCCAGTTCGACGCCCAGCGTGGTGACTTCCGGAATCTCGGCCATGCCGACGAGCCGACGCGAGCCCGGCCCATAACGCCGCAGCAATAACTTCCCCGCCCTCACAACCAAGGCACGCTGCACCACCGCCGTCTTGCGCACCTTGCTGATAAAACGCGGCAGGCTTTCGGCGTCCCCCTGCTGCCGCGCGTCGCACCACTTCGCCAACGGACACTTCCCGCACTCCGGCCCGGCCTTGCGGCACACGGTGGCGCCGAGTTCCATCATGGCCTGATTAAAATCTCCAGGTTGCTTCGGGTCGACGAGTGCATCGGCGAGCTCGGTGAACTGCTTCGCGGCCGAAGCGGCATCTTTAAGTTTTTCACGATACCCATCGAGCCGCGACAAGACCCGCACGACGTTGCCGTCGACGACGGCGACGGGCTGGCGGTAAGCGATGCTGGCGATGGCGGCGGCGGTATACGGCCCGACCCCTTTAAACTTCTGCCACTCGGCGGCGATCTGCGGCGGCTCCTTGAGCACGGCGACTTGCTTCGCGAGGTTGAGGAGATTCCGCGCCCGCGAATAATACCCGAGCCCAGCCCAAAGTTTGAGCACGGCGGCCTCATCCGCTTTCGCGAGCGATTTGAAATCGGGCCAACGCGACACCCAACGTTCGAAATACGGAATCGCGGTCGCAATCTGCGTCTGCTGACACATGAGCTCCGACACCACGGTCCGGTAAGCCGAAACCTCCTCCCGCCAAGGCATCGCCCGCCGGTGCCGGGCAAACCAGGCCAAAAGCGCCCGTCTTATCGCGGGAGCGGCGCTGCGCAGGGCGGGTTTACGGACAGGCATGGGATGGGGCTGGATTTGGACGCCAACTCGGGTAGACCATGGGACTCATGGCACGAAAGGCAAAGCAGGACTCCGACGACGAGCCGAAGAAAGTAGCGATGCATACGCTGAAGCTCGATGCTGCCCAGGCCGCGAAGCTCCGCACCATCCTCGTCGCCAAGGGCTGGGTCTCCTTCGTCGTCGACCATGCGGCCTTCGCCTTCAAGGGCGATAACCTGAACATCGTCCATTATAAATCCGGCAAGTGCGTCATCTCGGGCAAGGGCACCGAAGATTTCGTGAAGTTCACCCTCGAGCCCGATGTCACCGGCGAGGCGATCCTCGGCTATGAAGCCGAGAACAATCCGGAGTGGTTCGAAGAACACGCCGGCCTCGACGAGTCCGGCAAGGGCGACCTCTTCGGCCCCGTGGTCTCCGCCTGCGTCATCGCCACGGGCGAGATGACGCGCGAGTGGATCGACCTCGGCATCAAGGATTCCAAGAAACTCACGGATACGAAGATCGCCGAACTGGACCGCGTCATCCGCTCCACCCCTGGCGTGGCGGTGAAGACGACGTTCATGCGCATGGCGAAGTATAACGAGCTGCACTCACGCTTCGGCAAGAACCTCAACCGCCTGCTGGGCTGGATGCACGCGACATCGTGCGAGGAAGCCCTCAAGGATTTCGAACTCCAACACCAGCGCCGCCCGCAGTGGGGCCTGCTCGACCAATTCTCCGAAGAGCCCCTCGTGCAGAAGGAACTCGCCCGCAAAGGCGTCGAGTTCGACCTGCGTATGCGCACCAAAGCGGAATCCGATCCGGTCGTGGCAGCCGCTTCCATCGTCGCCCGCGCAGCCTTTGTTCGTGAACTGGACCGTCTCTCGCAAGATGGTGGCGTGGAACTGCCCAAGGGCTCCGGCTCCGAAGCCAAGAACGCCGGGATCGAACTCGTCGGCCGCTTGGGCCCGGCAATTCTGGTGAATTTCGCCAAGCTGCATTTTAAGACCGCCTACGAGGTCCGTGGGCTCGAGCCACCGGCCACCAAACCCTTCGTCCGCCGCAAGAAGGCGGAGTAACCCGTGGCCTCGCTGGCATCATTCGACCGCAAAAAAGGTGCCGATCGTCCAGGCATCGCGGGAGTGGATGAAGCGGGCCGTGGCTCCCTCTGCGGCCCGGTGATTGCGGCCGCGGTGCTCCTCGACGCCGGCTTCTACGGCGAACCCGCCTGGTTGCGGAAGCTTTCGGGCGCCAACGATTCCAAGAAACTCACCCCCGAGAAGCGGGCCGAACTGCGCGCCCGCATCGCCGAGATGGAGGCCGAAGGCAAACTGAAGACCACGTGGGCCGCAGGCTCGGTGATGGAAATCTCCGCCCACAATATTCTCGGCGCTACCCGCCTCGCGATGGCCCGCTGCATCGCCAAACTCGCCACGGGCGCGATGGCCCCGCTCTTCGCCGCCGCGGGCACAGAGGGTGAATTATTCGGCCGCTCCGACGCCCGTACGTTCCTCGTGCTCGTCGATGGCTTACCGCTCCGCCCCTTCGCCTGGGCCCACGAATCCATCAAAGGGGGCGACGGCAAGAGCCTCGCCATCGCCCTTGCCTCGATCATCGCCAAGGTCGAACGCGACCGGATGCTCGTCGAAATGCACGACCGCTATCCGCAATACGGCTTCGCGACGCATAAAGGCTACGGCACCCCCGAGCACGTCGAAGCCCTGCGCAAACATGGCTCCTGCCCCGAGCACCGCGACCTCTTCGTCCGCACCATCCTCGCCGGCGACGCCCCTCCGCCCGAATCCACGGACGGCGAGTTTAGTTTCGAGTGAGAAAGACATTTTCCGGGTGACAGGTGACAGGCACGGGAGCCAGGAGTTCAGGCTCCGCCCATTCGGGAACCAGCCGCGGGAACCCGAAGCCGATGGCCGAAGGCTGAAAAGCCGACCCCTGAGAGGCCGATGCCCCGGTGGCCGTCACCCGTCACCTGAAGTAATGATATGCCCGCAGCATCCTTCCCGGTTCCCGGTCTCCCTTTGAGTTCGTCTCTCTGCCTTGGGTAGGGGCGCGACGGCGTCGCGTCCGTTCGCAGCGAGATCGGCGACGAGCCGCGCAAGCTATTGGACCAATGAACGTCCGTTCGCCCTACCTCGACGCAAACGGATGCGATGTCATCACATCCCTACCTTCTGCATGCCTTGCCAACTGGCCAACCGATCAACTGATGCGCCGCTTAAGCGTGCGCCGTCGCATCCACCAATAACCACGCCCACGTGGCGACGACGCCGTCGGGGCGCGCATTTAGGCGGTCGTAATCCCGGATCATGGAACGCAATTCGCCGGCCGACATCCGCGGATCGCCGGTCACGCCGCTGCGATGCAGCGAGCGCAGGAAATCCAACGCGCTCGGATAAATTTCCTCCGACTCCAAGACGCCATGCGCATGGACGTCAAACTTAGCCCCTTTGAGTAGCGCCAACCACTGCGACTCATCGCGCCAGCGGACGGGGCCTTCGCCGATAAGGTCACGCAGTTCGTTCAGGCAAGGATCACACGGCACGCCGAGCAGCAGTCGGCCACCTTCGGGCAACGCGGCCCGCCAATGCCTCAAGACGGCCGCCGGATCCGCCGCCCAATGCAGCAATCCGCTCGAGGCAAGGGCGTTCGCTTTTTCAATGGGTCCGAAGGCATTGTGCACCGACCAGTTCGCCGCCGGCACAGATTCGCGGCCGACTTCCACCATCGCCGGCGAGGAATCAGTGGCGTCGACATTCACCCCCTGAGCCAACAACGCGGCGGTGAGAAATCCGGTCCCGGCACCAAGTTCCGTCACGCGTGCCCCACGACGCAGGGGCGCGAAAGCGGCCAGGGCTTCCGCAAAGCGCTTCTGCGGCGCGGCGTGCGCCTCATAGCTATCGGCTCGCTGGTCGAAACGCATGGGGTCAGGGGGTGAGGAACTCGCGCAGGTCGTGCCCGAGCCCTTCAACAATATGACAGCCGACGATGGCTTGGCAAACGCCCTCCGGATTTAACAAGGTATCTTGGTCGCCGACATAGGCCTCCCATCCGGGGCTGAGCCCCTGGCGACCAAAGGTGATCAGCGAGATGCCCGCGGGCTGGACGAGGATTTCCAAGCCAGCCTGAAGGTATTCCTTCTCGTAAGGCAAGGCGTCGCCCACCATCGGGGCCAGGCCGGCGCGCTGACGGAAGTCGGCCAAGGCCGCCGGGGCATCCGTCTCCATCCAGCGGCGGAGATACTTCACCTGGGACTCTGAGTGCTTCCCACCCAGGCCGTGCTCAGCGCAAAAAGAGGTAAAGGGAGCGAAGAGCAGCACCTTGGCAGGGAACTTCACGCCACGGGCACCCGCTTCGAGCACGAGGTGCGCCCCAAGCGACCACGCGATAATGGCATCGCATCCGGCAAGGTTCTCCGCCGCCCCCATCACGGGCGGGTAAATGAGATGCTCCGCGTCGGGCACATGCGCCACGGCGATGGCCTTCATCTCCTCGAGCGAGACGCCCCAGCCGCCTAGCCAGCCGATCTTCATTCGCGGACACCTTTCAAGGCTTGGAGGAAGTTCGCCAACGCCGTCGGGGTAAGCCCGCGACGCAGCGAGATGCGAATCCGTCCCGTCCGCTCAGGCACGGTCGGCGGACGAATCGCGGAGACCATGAAGCCAGCAGCCCGGAGGGCGGCGGCATATTTCAGGGTGACATCGGAATCGCCGAGGATGAGCGGGATGATCGGCGAATCGCCGGAGGGTACCGCGAAGCCGGCTTCGACCAACCCATCACGCCAAGCATGCGAAAGGGCATGGAGCTGGCCCCGTTCGGCCGACATGCCCTTGACACGCTCCACGGCGGCGAGCGCGGCGGCAGCGCACGACGGCGCCAAATACGTCGAGTAGACAAACTCGCCGGCAAAGTTGATCAGGGCATCGCGCACTTCGGGTGCATGCGACAACACGTACGCCCCTTGCGAACCGAGGCCTTTGCCCAACGTCCCGACGACGATATCGGCCGCGGCGAAAGCACCCTGCTCTTCCTGCAGGCCAGAACCGGTCGCACCATACCAACCCGTGGCATGGGCTTCATCGAGTACCCAACAAAACCCGAAACGCTTACGAAGCGAGGCAAGCCGCTTCAAATCCGGACTATCTCCGTCCATGGAGTAAACGCTTTCCGTGACCACGAAGATGACACCCTCCAACGCGGGCTCTTCGTGCAACATGAGCTCCAGGGCATCCAAATCATTATGCGCAAAGCGGCGCAGGCGTGCCCCCGAGGCAGCAATGCCCTCCAGCATGCTCGCATGGACCAAGCGGTCGGCGAGGATGAGGTCGCCCTTCTTGGGCAAACCGCCAAGCACGGCGGAGTTGGCCGCGAAGCCAGTATTCATCACGAGCCCATGCTCATAACCCTGCCACGCGGCGAGCGCGTGCTCAAGTTGCTGGTGCACCACGGTGTAGCCCGTGACCAGCGGTGAAGCGGAGGAAGACGCACCCCATTCGTGGAGTGCGGCCACGCCCGCAGCGATGACCGCGGGATCGCGCGACAGGCCGAGGTAATCGTTATCGGCGAGGTTGACGCGCAGGTCGTCCGAAGCGCGGGCGGCAAGCTTGCGGCGCAGCGACGACCCTTCGCGCTGGGCGAGGGATCGCTGCAAGCGCTGCAATAGGGCCGCGTTCATCGCGGCAGGAAGTGGAAGCGGGCCGACTTATCACCCTTGCCCGATTCCCCAAGCAGCGGGATCCAGGATTCGGCCAGACCATCACGATTCGCCTTCGCGACCGCGGGCGAGGGCTTCTTGATCGCATTGAGCCAGACGCCGATCGGGCCATCGTAACGACGACGGAGGTAAGCGATGGCGAGGCGGGCCTGGTTGATGGCGCCGAGGCGATCCTCGACGACGACAATGGCGACGGTGGGCTTGATCGCCGCGGCGAAGTCGGCCCAATCCTTACCCTTAGGGTCGATGGGTACGGCGACACCGCCGGCGCTTTCAACAACGCGACAGGGCGCATGCGGCACAGCTCGGTAGAGTTTCAGAAGCGTTTCGAGGTCGAGCTGCTTGCGAGCTTTCTTGGCCGCGGCGAGCGGTGCAATGGGCGCCGCGAGCGTCATCAGCGTGTGGGCTTCGGCCCACTTGCCCGCGGCTTTCGGCGCATCGGCCGCGCGACCCGCCCCAGCCCCCGACTCCACGGGCTTGATGACCTGGGTGAAGCCGTCCCGCGCAAGGCGCTGGGCGAGCAGGCGAGCGACGTGGGTCTTACCCACGCCCGTGTCGCTGCCGGTGACAAAAATGAGGGCCATGTTATTTGCAGCCGCAACCGCCCTGGCCGCAGGATTCTTCAGAGGCGTTGGCGGCGGCAAACTCGGCGACGCTCGGCCATTCAGCGGGCTGAGCGTTCGCTGGCGCGATTTCACCGCGATGAATTCGGCGGGCTTCATCGGGATGCATCGGATGCAGGCCGAGACGCTTCATAAGATTCATGTCTTCTTCGATGTCGGGATTGCCGGTGGTGAGCAGCTTCTCTCCGAGGAAGATAGAATTGGCGCCGGCGAGGTAGCAGAGCGCTTGGGTCTCGTCGTTCATATTCCCGCGACCAGCCGAGAGGCGCACCATGGCCTTGGGCATCAGAATGCGGGCGACGGCGACGGTGCGGACGAATTCGATGCTATCCACAAACTTCCGACCGGCGAGGGGCGTACCTTCGACGGCCACGAGGGCATTGATCGGCACGGAATCGGGCTGGGGATCAAGCTGAGCCAGCTCGACGAGCATCTTCAGACGATCGTCGACGGTTTCGCCCATGCCGATGATGCCACCGGAGCAGACTTCGAGACCAGCCTTACGGACGTTTGAAAGCGTCTGGAGACGGTCATCGTATGTGCGGGTGGTGATGATCTTGGAGTAGTGCTCGCGGGAGGTGTCGAGGTTGTGGTTATACACGTCGCAGCCGGCCTGCTTGAGGCGACCCGCCTGCTGCTCGCTCACCATGCCGAGGGTACAGCAGACTTCGAGGCCGAGGGCCTTCACGCCCGAGACGGTGTTCAGGACGCTGTCGAACTGCTTGCCGTCATTCACGCGGCGCCAGGCAGCACCCATGCAGAAACGGGTCGCCCCGCCAGCCTTCGCCCGACGGGCGTCGACGAGAATCGTCTCGGTCTCCATCAAGGCCTCGGCCTCGACGAAGGTGTTGTTGTGCACCGACTGCGGGCAATAGGCGCAGTCTTCGGGGCACGCGCCGGTCTTGATCGACTTCAGCGTACAGAGCTGCACGCCGGCCGGATCCTGGTTGGTCTGGTGGACTTGCTGAGCCTTGAAGATCAGCGTGTTGAGCGGCAGGTCGTAGAGCGCTCGGGCTTCGGTGAGGTGGGGCATATGTTTAGAGTATGGAGTTTAGAGTATCGAGTATCGGGGAAAGGTAGGGGTAGCACCGCGTGTTGCCCTAGTCTGCTTTGAGGCTCGGCAGCACGTCGTCCATGGCGAGGCGGACGGCACGGACGAGGTGTTTCACTTCGTCGGGCTGAATGGAGATCGGCGGCACGAACAGGATCGAATCGCCCAACGGACGAATCACGAGTCCGTGACGGCGCGCGGCCAAGGCGACGCGATAGCCGGCGCGGGTATCGATCGGCCAGCGCTCAGCGGAGGCGGGCTTGAATTCGACTGAGCCTGTGAGGCCAAGCTGACGGAACGTGCGCACCTGGGCGTGGCCGGCGAAGGCGGCTTCCATCTCGCGTCCGAGCAACGCGGCGCGCTCAGCGACCTGCCCCGAGGACAGCATGGGCTTCAGCTTGCGCAACGACTCGCGGGCGACCGCGCAACCAAGCGGGTTGCCCGAGAAGGTGTGGCCATGGAAGAAGGTCTTCCCTTCGGAGAACGTACCGAGGAAGGCCTCGTAAATCTTTTCGGACGTCAGCGTGGCGGCCAACGGCAGGTAGCCCGCGGCGAGGCCCTTCGCGAGGCAGAGGAAATCCGGGGCGACGCCTTCGAGTTCCGAAACCGTCAGCGCACCAACGCGGCCAAATCCCGTGAAGACTTCGTCTAAAATCAGGTGCACCCGGTACTGATGACAGAGCGCCGCGACCGCCTTCACGAAGCCTGCGGGCTGCTGGACCATCCCGGCGGCACCCTGCACGCGCGGCTCGAGGATCACGCAGGCGGTCGTGGTGGCATCGCGCTCGAGGAGTGCCTTAAGCGCCGTCAGCGAGGCCGAAGTATCGGAGCACGCGACCTTGCCGGCGCATTCCGAATGAGTCGGCGCGGGGAAAGCCTGCGCCGAGAAGAGCCAAGGGTTGAAGCGACGATGGAACTCAGAGCGTTCACCCACCGACATCGTCCCGAAGGTGTCACCATGGTAGGCACCTTCCATCGAGATGACGCCACGTTTGGCTTCCTGGCCGACGAGCTGCCAATACTGGAATGAAAGTTTCAGGGCGACCTCCACCGCATTGCTGCCGTTGTCGGTGAAGAAGCAGCGCGGAAGCGCCCCGTCCGTCAGCCCGGCGAGATCTTCGGCCAGCTCGGTCGCGATCGGATGGTTCATGCCGAGGAGCGTCACGTGGGCGACTTTCTCCAGCTGGTCCTTCAAAGCACGGTTCAGATCCGGGTCGTTGTGGCCGTGCACATTCGTCCAGACGGACGCATTGCCATCGAGGTAGCGCTTCCCTTCCCCATCAATTAACCAGCTACCCTCTCCGCGCACCAGGTGTAGGCGGGGGTTGTCCTGATATTCCCGCATCTGGGTAAACGGATGCCACCCGAAGCGCCGGTCGGCGGCGTCGAGTGAGCCCTGGGCGGGCGAGGCGGCTGGCATGGCAGTCGGCACACCCCATCCCTAGGCCCTATTCCGTCCATTGTTAAGCCCGAACTACCGCTAGGTTTACAATCCACGCCCCTCGGAATCGATTCCTGAGTCGCGGTCTGCGTAGAGGACTGAATCGGGGGCGGGATAGATCAGATGCAGGAACTCAAGGGGGCCGTGCTGCGGGCATTATCACCCTACGCCAATCATCCGGCCTCCGGTTTCCCTTTGAGTTAATCTGGATATTAGCTCGGAGCCTCCGGGCCTCTCATCACGCGCCTCCAGCCGCCGCCCTCACTCCCCGGCCGCGGCCGGACGGAATCGCTCGGCGATACGTTCCACGCCGCCGCGAGGTCCATCCATGGGCTCGAAAATCCGCGCCTTCGCATCCCATCCGGTGCGCTGCGGATAGGGATAAATCGGCATCAGCAAAGTCATCCGGCCGTTTTCGACGTGTCGTCCGAGCAGACCATCTGGCGCCGTCCCCTGCTCGCGCCAAGCCCGCACGGCCTCGAGTAGATTGGGGGGTTGATTGATCCCCGGGCCGCCTCCGTGAGAAAGCCCGGGCACAAGGAAGAAGCGGAAGCATGCCTGGGTCTTCTCCAGTCCGCCGAGACGTTCCGTGACCCGTTCATAATAATCGATCGACGCGTGATACGGCACGACCGAATCCGCGGTACCGAGCGTCATCACCAACTTGCCCCCGCGCTTTTGGAACGCACTGAGGTCGGGGTTCTCCGCATTAAGGTAAGGCGCGAGCTTCGCGGTGTAGGTATCGATATCGGCCCCGAAATTAATATCGTCCAGGTTCTTCTCGGCCCCGAAGACCCACTTGAAGAGATACAGGTGGCCGTGGGAAGCCTCGAGCGAACTCCCGAGCGGGATGCCGTTGAAAATCCGCTCACCCGTCACCGCATGGCGCGGGCCGGCAAAGAGTTTGCGCAGGGCCGCGGCGTGATCGTCGGTGAGCGACGCGTCTTTCTTCCGCGCCAGCGCGATCACCGCTTCGATATCCGGCGGCGTGCAGCGCGGGTCCGACACGAACTTTCCGGCGCTCGCCGGGATTTCCCGTGCCGCCATAAATTCGTTTGCGGCGGCCATGATGTTCGCATCCTGCGCCTTCGTGAACGGGCACTTTTTCAAAATCTGGTCGTTCCACAGGAAGTAGGCGTGGAGCGGCGTGCGACAATGCGCGGCCACCGCGGCGGCGATGCCATCGTAGTCTTCGGGATAACGCTGCGCCTCCTGCAGGGCCTGCTGGCCGCCGGTCGAACCGCCGCTGAAATAAGCAAGCTCCGGCGCCTTGCCGTAATAGGCCTGCGCGACCTGCTTACCGGTGACCGTCATCAGATGCGTCGCGCGGTAGCCGAAATCTTTCCAGACCTCCGGATTGCCCACGCCCGAGTCGGCGTTCGGGGCCGTGCCCATGTCCGTCGTCGCCACCGCGAAGCCTGCGGCGCTCGCGCCCGCCAAGCCCGCCGGATTGATTTTTCCCGCCGCCCCGCCATTACCCAGCCCCAGGAAGCGCCCGTTCCATTTCGCCGCCGCGGGCAGCCAGATCTCCACGTTAATATGCGAGCCCTTTGCCGGCTGAAGAATCAGCTTCACGATGACGCGGCCGCCGGATGGATCGCGCTCCACCTGCGTGCTCGTCGCCGTGTCGATCTTCAACGACCGTAGCGCCGCCAGCGGCGCGTCGCTCACCGGCACCTGGCCGAACAACGCCGCTGCACTCAGCCCTATCGCCGCACCGAGAGACGTGGTCTTGCTGTTCATAAGGGGTATGTCACGAGAACCTAAGCCTAGTTCCCACCCCCGTCCATCCCAAGCTATCTCGCTGTATCGCTGCATCGAAGACTAGGACAGCACCACGTGCTGTCCTAGTCTGCCTCGGGTAGGGCGGGTTGTCCCCAACCCGCCGTTGAGCCGATCGAGAATAGAATCTCTCACGTGGTGCGCAGGCCTCTCGACGAACGGACGGCTGAGGACAGCCGTCCCTACCTAGCGGCAAGTGTAGGGTGGGTAGGTTGATGGGAGTGCTCTGCACCCTCGTCTGCCTCGGGTAGGGCGGGTTGTCCCCAACCCGCCGTTGAGCCGATCGACATCCGCAACTCATCTGACGAACGGACGGCTGAGGACAGCCGTCCCGCCCTCACAACAAATTGCGCCTACCCTGTCCGTGCCCCTAGCCTCTCCCTATACTCTATACTCTAGCTGCGCCTACCCACAAACTCCCCGCAGCTCGAACCCGGCGAGACGTACCGTTGATGACGGGCGCACTGGCCATCGCCACCACGCACCGCGCCATAACCAGAGCTCAAGCTACTGAGCCCCGGTGAATCTTTCTCCATCTGACGTGGGCGATTATCGAAGTGCACGCACCGAGCGCAGGTCTTCTCCGATGACCCGGAGCGAAACAGTTGACGAAGCCACGCGCGCATCGGCGTCTTAGTGGCCGAGGGTCGACCAATACTTACCGAAGACCACCACCGAGAGGAAGTAGCCCAGAATCACATTGACGATTACGCCGGCCGTAAAGGCGAGGAACGGCTTGCGGCCGATCGCGGCCAAGTCACGCCAGCGCGTCGAGAGCCCGATGCTCAGGAAGCAGAAGGTGAACGCCCAGACACGCAGGTTCTTGAGCGGACCGATGAGTTCGGGATCGAGGACGCGCTTGAAGTCGGCCGCCGGATAACCGGAAGCGACCCAGGCGACGATCAGGGAGCTCAGGACGAAGCCGATGACGAACTTCGGGAAGCGGCGCCAGACTTCGCCGGCCCCGACGCGCGTGTCGACGCCGGTATCGCTCCAGCGGCTCACCGCGATGAACGAGAGCACGAAGGCCCAGATGCCGACCCAGAGGTCGCGGCCGATCACCTTCATCAGCGTGAAGGCGTTCACGGCGTCGTCGGGCGTACCCGTGATACCGGCGACCTTACCAGCGTAACCACCGTAAGTCTGCGCAGCGGCGAAGCCCGCGGCGTCGGCGAACTCGGAGGTGCCGATCCAGGCGCCGGCGACGCCGGTCGAGAGGCCGAGCCAGCGGGAAACGAGAGGCAGCGCGAAGACCATGACGATGGCCCAGAACACCACGATCGTGATGGCGACCGGACCCTGCTCTTTCTTCGCGCCGACGGCGCCGGCGACGGCAATGGAGGCCGAGACGCCGCAGACCGCACCCCCGGCGCCCAGCGTGGCCGCGAAGCGCTGATCCAGCCCGAGTCGACGAGCCACGAAGAAGATCGTGCCGAAGGTAGCCAATGAGATAACTGCGGCTTGGCCCATAGCGACCGGGCCGGCCGACAACAAGAGGTTGAGTGGCAAGGTCGCCCCGAGGAGCACGATACCCACCTTCACATAATATTCCACGCGCAGGCCTTCGTTGAGCCATGCAGGCAGGCGAACGAAATTGGAGAGCAGCAAACCGATCGCGAGGGCGACCAGCGGTGGCTCGAGGGTGTAGCGGCCGGCTTCGGACCACATACCCAGCAAGATGATGACCGTCGTGACCGCGAAGATGACCGCGAAGGAGCCTAGAAAACGCTGGAGCGAGAGACCGATCGCCCGGGCGCCGAATCCAAGCACGACGGCCAAGAGTGCGAAGAGCACCAGGTAGCGCGGTAAATCCTGGAATAGCTTTTGAATCGCAATGCTCGGATCGGACCATTTAGCCGGCATGACCGCCAACCACTTCAGGCTGCTACCGGCGAACAACAAGATTGCCGCCGCGATGACGAGCCCTAGGCCCAGCAGGATAGCCCAGAAGTCTTCGGTGCGAAACCAGGACCGGGTCGGGGAAGGAGAGTCAGGCGTAGCCATGGGGGTAGTGGCGTCATTCCAAGCATTTCAAAACTAAGAGCGAATATATTGTGCAGAAGTGATGACTGAATCGATGACTGCATCGATTAAAGCCCGCTGCTCCGCTTGATGATTGAATAGTGCATCCATGTATTGAGGTAGGGTCGAGCGGCCCTGCTCGACCGCGCGCCTGACCGGGCCGGTCAGCCCTACCTCTTCCTTTGAAGTCGCAAATTGCTACTGCAAGTTTCCCGCCCGCCCAACCAGGAAACGTGTCTCCCTTGTCAACTGGCCAGCTGGTCAACCGGTCAACTAACGCTGACTCGTTCCGCCACCTGCCACCCGGGGCTGCCACCCGCCACCCGAAACGGATGCCTCCACCTTTGCACTTTTGCACGCGGCTCCGCCGCGCCCTATACTCTATACTCGATACTCCATACTTTCGTCGCCCTCACTGCCCGACGTAATCAACGACGAGTACTTTCTCGAGTATGTCGGGCAAGAGGGCGACAAACTCCTGATGCGCAGGCTCGTGGAGATACTGCTTCTCCAGCGCTTCCTTTGAGGCGAACGTCAGCGTAAAGATATGGGTGAAGCCCTGGTCCAATCCTTCCGGGCTCACATTTGTGCCCCACTCGAAAGCCTGGATCGCCGGCAGCTTGCCCGGTAGCGCCTTAAATGCCTCGACCACCCCGCGGACCTTCTCCGCCGAAGCATCGGCCTTGAACTGAAAGATCACGATATGGCGATAGGAGCTCATGCGTGTAGCGAGTATATCGAATCCCTGCCGTCAAGTTGTCTCGAGGTAGGGGCAGCACCGCGTGCTGCCCTAGTTGCCTCTACCTCCCCCTCTTGAAGTCGCAAATTGCGACTTCAAGTTTCCCGCCCTCCGCCTGAAACGATGCCTCTTCTGGTCCACTGAGCCTCCGAGCCTCTGTGCCTCTTATGTCTCCCCCTTGCCCACGTGCCCCCGTGCCCACGTGCCCCCCTCGCGGCTTCGCCGCGCAGGTAGGGACAGCACCACGTGCTGTCCTAATCAACTCGACCGCGGACGCGATGTCATCACGCCCCTACCCGCACGCGCCAATGAGGTCAGGCCATACCTGGAAATCACCTGCACCGAAATTCGCTCCTTTCACGCGAGTTTTGGTTCAGCACTCAAAAGGTACGGCCTGACCCCGTGTTCGGCCTGCCTGACCCCATGTTCGGCGCGCCGCGTAGGTAGGGTCGGGACCGCGTCACGACATAGGGGGCTTTCGTCTCCACTCCGCCGGACAGTGCAGGAACTTGCCGCTCGGCAGGCGGATCCGCTCAGATAATCGATGGGACAGATAAGCAGCCGAGGTCAGCGTGAACGAGTTTGGCGCCTCGCGGAGCAGCTCCTTGCTCGCCCGGCCACGCGGGAAGGCGAAGCGAAGGCCGATATCCGGATACATCTCTCGAAATACCTTCACCGCCGGGAGATAGTCCGCATCTCCTGAAACAATGACAGCTTCATCCATGTCGCCTTTGCTCGCCTCTCGCAGCAAGGCCATCGCGAGGGCCACGTCTGTTCCCTTCTCTCGCCAGATGCTCCCCGTGATTTCGCCTGACGCTGTCCTCACCTGCACCTGTTGCTGGGCAATCCGACCGAGGATAATGGAAGGTCGCAGGCTTCCGTGGGCCGTAATCGCACGCAAGTACGTCCGATGCCGCTGGAGCCTCCCCGGGTCGCTTAAGTACAGATGCTCGGGTAAGGCCGTGAAATAGTGAATTGAGGCCAAGGAAGCCGTCGGGCTGATCAACGGCAGGATACCAAGGGCCAAGCCCTGCAGGTCCAACCACTTGACCGATTCATCGGAAGTCTCTTGGGCGACCTTGGTGACACTGTGGTACAAGTTGAAGCCATCCACGAAGAAACCAACACGCGGACTCATGCCGCAAGCCCCGCAAAAGAAAAACCCCGCGGATCGTAACCCGCGGGGGGCTGTGGGGGCGTGGCACTAAGTCCAGCATACCCACAGGGAGGAAGATGAAAGTGAAAGCCCCTGGAAGCCGCACGGCAAGATTTTTCACGTAAGCGGAAAGTCGGCACGCCGCGACGATGCCACGCGTGACCTGCGGCTCAATGCGACAAACCTAAGGGGAATGTGTCATGCGCAGCTGACCAGGCCGGTCAGCCCTACCTCTCCCTTTGAAGTCGCAAATTGCGACTTCAAGTTTCTCGCCCGCCGCCCGAAACGATGCCGCTTCTGGTCCACTGAGCCTCTGGGCCTCTGCGTTTGCACCCCTTGCCAACGTGTCACCTTGCCAGCCTGCCAGCTAGCGTGTCTCCCTTGTCAACCGGCCAACTAATCAACTGGTCAACTAACTACATCCCCGTGTCAACGTGCCCCCTCGCGGCTCCGCCGCGCAAGGTAGGGTCGAGCGGCCCTGCTCGACCGCCGACGCGATATGATCACGTCCCTATCCGCTCGCGACAATAGGGTCAGGCCGTACCCTAACGTGGGCATAACTAGATTCGCGTATTTAAGGCGTTTTTAGTTACACCCTAAACCAGGGTACGGCCTGACCCCGTGCTCGGCCCCCCAAGGTGATGGGGAGAGCCGTGGCCTTTTAAATTTGCACCGACACGGGTCGGTGGATTTAATTGTAGAATGTCTTTACCTTGGCGTCTGATGCTCGTGTTGGGTGGGTTCGCGAGCGGGTTCCTGTTGCACGCATGGTCGCCGTGGGCCGCCGGTAAGACGCCGGTCCGTCAGAGCGCACCACTGGCTGAGATAGATTACGTTGATGTGGTCCGGGATCCTGGGCTGGAGCAGGAGGCCTCCCGCTTCTTGTCCGGCATAGACACCAATTATCCCGCGAGTGCTACGGAGCATCTGCTTGCCATCGTGATGCTGCACGAGCGCTACGGCGAACCATACCTTGGCGGCTACCAGGTCGAGTCCTATGCGAATCGCTACATCGACGCACAGGCTTTGCTCACGGCACATCTGCTCAAGGGGGCACCAAGCGAACATCGGGATCGCGTCGCCAAGCTCCGCGTGATTTTGACTGAGCTCAACTGGTCTGAGGCAGAGTATTGTGCTGTTGGCGGAGGCACGGGTGCATATCGCGATAGACGGACCGAGCATATGGTCGTAGAGGATATGATTTCGCGATGGGCCTTACGACTCGCCAAGCAACCCGGCTCAACCAACCCAGACCCACTAAAATCATTCCGCGGTTTATTTCAGCGTTTAGCGGACGATCAGGCGATATTGAGGAAGGATTATGCAGATAATCCCGATGACCTGGATTTCGTCCTGAAAGGAAAGTCGACTCCTCGATTCAGCATCCTTGCGGCCTTGGGACATCTCACCGAGGAGCTCAAAGCCTGGCCCCCGGAAGTCGCCGAAGAGCTCGCCCCTCTGATCCTTCGGACATTCCAGGAGTGACTCGCGCCATCACTCCGGGCCGAGGGAGGCCCAACAAGGGTTCGGGCTCATCCTAATGGTCTAGATCTGGATTGTAAGGCTATGTAGCAATGAGGGGTCGATGCATAATGGGGTCAGGCCGTACCCTAAAGTAAGCGTAACTAGATTCGCGTATTTCAGGCGTTTTTTGTTACACCCTAAACCAGGGTACGGCCTGACCCCGTGTTCGGCCCCTGCGGCGTCGAGGTAGGGGCGCGGCGAAGCCGCGCGGGGACATGTGGGCACGAGTAACGGTGACACGGGGACGATGCTGTCGGTCCTCGAACATTGTCTCCCTGGTCAACCGGTCACCTAACACTGCATCGTTCTGATCCACTGAGCCTCCGAGCCTCTGTGCCTCATGTGTCTCCCCCTTGTCCACGTGTCCCCATGCCAGCGTGTCCCCTCTTGGCGCTTTGCGCCAAGTTCCCCCTTGCGGCCTTTGGCCGCGCTCACTTCGGCACCACGTCCTCGAACTTCGCGCGCGCGTCACCGACCTTAAGGTCGGTGATGTAGACGATCTTGTGCGTGGCGACAGGCTTATCGGCATCAAAGCGGCGCCTCACGCCCTCTTGAGAGACATGCCACTCAGGATGATAGATACCGGTCTTCATATACGGCGTATACTCCAGCCCGATGGTCCCGTACGTGTTCGGGCCTTTGAGGTCGGCGACCAGCTTGCCGTCCTTCCAGACCTGGATGAGGCCGTCGTCGTTCGGCGACCACTTCGCGTGGATGACCCAGGCCGTCCAGACGCCCGGCTGGACGCGGTCCTCGAACTTCGTCTCCCGACGGGTCGGCTTGGTCTTCGGATCGCCGAAACTCTGGCGCATGAGCCAGCGGTCGTCGCTGACCGAGATCTCCAAATTGGGATAGGTGGCGCGGAAATTCCCGGGGATGCCATGCCATTGCATCACGATGTCGACCGGCTTCGCCGGATCGCGCACCCACTCCTTGGGGATCAGCACACGTTCGCCATACCAGCGCTCGTTCCAGCCGTTCTCATGGGGCAAAGAAATCTCCGATCGGAAGACATCCGGGGCCCGCACGACCGAAAAGCGGACGGCCTTCTTTCCCGGCAGATCCGGCGCGTCGACGATCTGGATCAGGTCCGGATTCGGGACGACGACCTCGTAGTTGGCGTTCTCGGAAAAATGCCACTTCTTCGAAAAGATGCCCGCCGAGAAATCATCGGCGAAGATCACCGGCGTCTTCAGATCAAAAACCTCCGCGGCCGACGGGGCCTTGAACTTGGCCTTCGGGGCGTCCGCGGCGAAAGCGCCGACGACCATGACGAGGAGGGCAAACGAGCGAAGCATGGGGGTGGGTGGTGTGAGTATGGAGTATCGAGTATGGACTATCGGGGCGAGCCAAAGAGCCGGCGGCACCCCAGGTAGGGACGGCTCTCCGAGCTGTCCGCCCCATATCTCTGTGGCGGGCTCGGAGAGCCACGCCCTACCGTCGGTCGCGACGCCGTCGCGCCCCACCCCGCGAAAGGCCCATGGGGTCAGGCCGTACCCACCCGCAGCCTGAACCAAAAACCGTGTCATTTAGGCGAATTTCGGTTCAGCAATCCAAAGGTACGGCCTGACCCCGTGTTCGTCCATGGTGCGACCTGACCGGGCATTCGGCCGGGTCCTCAGCCTAGCATTTGTTCGAGAGTGTTCCTGCGGGCCTTCCAATCAGGCATGGCCCGTGTGAGTGCCTTCCAAAAATCGGGCCCATGGCTCGGAATCCTGATATGGCAGAGCTCGTGTGTGATCACATAATCGATACACTCGATCGGAGCCTTAATGAGATCGGCGCTTAACGTGAGCACGCCTGAGCGACTCATCGACCCCCAGCTAGATTTGAGCTTCTTGATCCTGATGGCGGAAGGCCTGTCTCCTTCGTTGAAACAACTGTTTTGCAGGCATGCCATGAGCCTCACCTGAAATACATCCAGAGCCTGTAATCTATACCACTTTTCAAGCGCCGCCTTTACGGCAGATGGCTCAGGCTCTTGGCGCGAAGATACGATCAACTGTGAACGATCGAGCTTTACCGATGCCTTGGAGGCTAATGGCGTCTTAAGCCGCCTGGGCTTTCCTAGATACAAGTGGGATTCGCCGGCTACATATTTCAGCTTGGGAGCCTTAGGCAGTCTGAGCATCGCCGCCCTTTGTCTCTCGATCCAGCGCCGGCTTTGCCGAAGAAAAGCTGCGCACTTTTTATCAGAGGCAAGGTGGGGGGCCAGCAGGCGGATAGAGCCATCGATGTCCACAGAGACACGATAAGTCTTCCTATCCGAGCGCCTGATAGTGAACGGAACGGACTCACCCTTGAGCGTGAATACCAGAGCTTCAGCCATCTTTACCGAATCGGCGGCGGGCGGTGCTCAGTAGCAACTCGTAAGTCTGATCCAAGCGTGGGACGTCGATCTTCACGTTGCGATCTCGCGCCAGGGTCTCGAAGAAGTATTCATCCAGCGCGGTCGCCAGGCGCTTCTGCGCGTCTTCATCCGCCCAGAAGTTAACTTTCCTGTATCGGTTCAAGATAGCCAAAATCTCCAATGCCGCGGTAGCCGTGAACTCCTCGGACTTGTCGCCGACGCCCAAGATCTCCTGGATTTCAGGAAGCAAAATACCATAGAACGCCTCGGCGTCGCCGTTACCGGCGATAGAGGCGGGCAGCGGCTTTTCGCGTTTGCCTGCCAAAATGTCCTTGGCCAGCTGCTCGAGCTGTCTAGCCAGCTCCTGCGCATCGATACGTCCGCTCTCATATTTGGCGAGCGACTCATCCAACATCTCAGAGAACTTGCGGTATAGCGCGGGATCCTCGTGCTTAAGATGACCATCTAGATACCGCCTCATGGCACGACCTCTGCCCTCGTTCTTAGCGCTCTGACTGCCGCCAGCCTCTTCAACGGCTTCCTGGAATTTCACCGGGTTGCTCATGTCCACTGGCTTGATGATCTGCCTGGCAGGATCGGCCACCATGTTATTGTTCAGGAGCTGGAGGAGCTTCGGCTCGAACTCGCGCATATCAACGGCATCCTGATAGCGGAGTGCCGCCGATCGACGAAGATTAGAGAAGCGCTTCCAGTCGCCCTTGAACTTCTCGATCTCTTCGGCCTTGAAGATGTCGTAGGCCTGCGTTGAGCCAAGAGCCTTAGCAAGGGTCTTGGCAAACCTGCCAAGGCGGTCTGAAAACTCTTTTCTCGTATCATCGTTGCGAAGCGCCTGCTCGAGCTGCTCGTGATCCAGCTTGTTCTTCACTGCCTTGAAGATGTCGTGGACCGCGGCGCATAGGGCCGGGAGCTTGCGGATCTCGTCGACGATCGGCGTCACCACGCCTTGAATATCCTTAGTGTCGTAACCCTGAAGGTTACGATAGTTCAGCATAGCCGTGTTGAGCTCACACAGAAGGCCTTCGTAGTCGTAGATATAGCCGTTAGTCTTCACATCGGCGGAGGTGTCGTCGTCATGATCGATTTCGCGTCCAGGGCGTGCGATTTCACAGTTACGGTTCACTCGGGCGATAGCCTGGAGAAGGTTTTCTTCCTTCATCTGCTTGCAGATGTACATAGCGACGTTCCTAGGGCAGTCGAATCCGGTGAGCAGCTTGGAGACGACGATGATGACGTCAGGGCCTCCTTCGCCCTTGAAGGCTTTGATGACTTGTCGGTTGTATTTCTCCTCGTCGCCGTACTTGGCCATCATCTGGTTCCAGAACACCTTGACGCTATCTTCATCTTCCGGGCTACCTTCGCCTTCGACCTCTTCATCGCCCTCGCGCTGATTAGGGCCCGAGATGATGACTTCAGAAGTGATCTGGCCAAACTGTTCGAACAGCTCCTTCATGCGGATGGCGGCCGCCTTGGTCGGGGCTACCACCTGTCCTTTATAGCCCGTTCCCTTCCAGTTCTTCGAAAAGTGCTCCGAGATGTCAAATGCACGCGCATACAGGGCTGGCTCAGTGCGGCCCACGACGGACATCTTCGTGAACTTCTTCTTCAGGTCGATCTTCTGTAAGTCGGTCAATCCGGCAGAGATGAGCTCGAACATCGCATCCAGGTCGTCTTTCTTGGAATGCATCGCGACCAGTCGGCCCTCGTAGATCAGCGGCACGATGGCGCCGTCCTTCACCGCATCTTCGATGGTATACTTATGGATGATACCGCCGAAACGGTCGGCCGTCTCCTTGTCCTTGCGCAGGATAGGAGTGCCGGTGAAGCCAATATAGCAGGCCCTAGGCATCAGACGCCGCATCTGCGCGGCAAGGCTTCCGTGCTGAGTACGGTGCCCTTCGTCCACTAGGACGATGATGTTCGGATCATCATCCCTGAAATCGGACGCATGTTCCATCGCTGATTCGAACTTATTGATCACCGAAGTGATGACGTCCGTTGTCTTGCTTTGAATCAGCTTGAGGAGCTGCGCACCTGAATCGGCCTTCTTCACGCCTTTCCGGCAATTCTTGAAAGTGGAAGAAATCTGGTCATCCAGATCCGTCCTGTCCGTCACGATGACGATACGCGGATTAGTGATCTTCTTCTCATAGGACAGGGCAACGCCTAGCATGACCATGGTCAGCGATTTGCCCGACCCCTGGGTGTGCCACACAACACCACCCCTACGGGCGCCATCCGGGCCCAGTTCCGAGATACGCTCCACGACGGCCTTTACGCCAAAATACTGCTGATGACGGGCGATCTTTCTCCGGCCTTCGTCGCCATCATCGAACAGGGAGTAAATCCGTGCGAACTCCAGAAATCTTCCCTTCTGGCAAAGCCCATAGATAAGCCGGTCTTGTTCAGTCACCGAAATCTCGCCAGCGGCGCGCTGTTCTTTGAAGAAGCGCCGAGCATCGGCGAGAGGCTGAGCGAACAACGCGTTTTCGACCTCCAAGGGCAGCGCCTGATTCACGAGCTTAGACAGGGCCGCTTCGTCATGATGTTCGCGCCATTTCGCATAAGACTTACGGCTTCCGCCTACCGAGGTATAGCTCGCGTCATTCTTATTGGCTGCGATCAATAGCTGAGCTGTGTGAAAGAGGCTCGGGATAGCATCTGGAGCCTGATACGCGATCAGCTGATAGGCACCCTTGCTCATCTCCACACCAGGAGCCTTGTTCTCGATCACACCGAACGGGATACCGTTCACCAAAAGCACGATATCACAGCGATTGGTATTCTTTCCGTCGTTACGCATCACGCTGAATTCGGCTGTCGCCTGGAACCGGTTGTTTTCCGGGTTATCCCAATCCACGTAGCGCATCCCATGGCTCTTCTTGTCGCCTTCCACCGTCTTCACGATGGTTGCGCCGAGAATCAGCGTCTCGTGCGTATGGCGATTGATGTCGACCAGCCTCAGGCTCCTGTCCGACGTGGGATTGAGCTGACGCAGCGCCTCTTCGGCATCAGATCTGTCGAAAGAGTGCTCACGACCCTTTGCCGTAAAACGGTTGATGCGGAGCAGCTGATCGACGGCGACTTCCGGAAAAAGCACCTTTGTGTTGGAGCCTCGTAACACGTCTGACTCGGCCTGCGGGACGATCTCCCAACCCAGCGCTGACAGCAGCGCTAGCGCCGGGACCTGTGATACATGTTTCTCGGTGGTAGCCGATAGTTCGCGTTTGTTGCTCATTGGTTTTGTAAATTTATACCGCGACCCGGACCTCTCCGGTCACCAGCTTTTGCATCAGCCCGCGCTTTTGAGTGCGCAGGGATTCGAGGTGCCTTTTAAGCCATTCCAATTCTTCGTCTGCGGCCTCCAGGATTTGCACAATCTTTGTCTGCTCTTTTTGGCTGGGGATATTTACGCTAATTTTGGCGAAAGCAGGAAACTTCAAGTTAAGGGTGTCCTTAACAAGCCCTTGAGATCTACGATGGAACCTAGAAACCATCGGAGGACACTTGAAAAGATAGTACATAAAGGCCGGGTTAGTTTCGGAGCGCGGCCTTAAGATGGTGTAGGCAGGGCTAACAATCCCCTCGTGTTTGGATAGGCCGCATACGCCTTGCCACATTCTCATGGTATTATAGCCGATGTCGCCTGGGCAAATTCGCAGGTACTTGCCTTTATCGGCCGCCGACGTATCCCTTCGCCCAATTTCTTCTCTATCTACGACTCCATTGCCACTAGTGATAGACAGGAGAGGAAGTCCTGTGTTTCCAGCTTCCGACCGCTCAAAGAAGCAGTCTCCTAACAACACCTTGTTCCAGCCTTGGCTAATGGTCTGAAACGCCCCCTCGAAGACTCTTTTCATCATCCATCGCTTCCGCTCCTGCTTGGCCTTGAGTTCGGCTTCGGCGGTCTCGATGGCCTCGTCCCAGGTCCGGATGATTTCTGCGATCTTGCGCTGTTCGGCTAGCGGCGGGAGAGGGATTTGGATACTACCCACATCATCCTTATAAAGATGCATGACTGAACTGCCCTGCCCGAGTCGCATCTTTTGCCGAATGGCATCTTCCGCATTTAGAGCATAGCCGAGGTAACGAGCGTCCTGGCCATGATTGCTTAGAATAACGACGTCGCCGCCAGCATACGCCTCTTCTCTCCCAACATATGCGATGCACTTACCAATTTCTTCGGCAGTTTCACCCGAACCGGCGAAAACGATATCTCCAGAGTTAAGTCGCACACCATCGACTACAGCAGAGGGATCTACCCGGGAAACTAACCTAGTCACAATTTCGGCGTACTTAGTGTAGATATCGCCATAGAGAATAACCGCTGCCCCTTCTGGGCGCAATTTCTCGCGAAGAATGGCACCGCCCTTCTTGAGGGTGCCTAGTTTGGACAACAATACTTTTTGCGGACCATTCATCATCACAGTCCCAGCTCCTTCAGATACTGGTTCATCTTCACGCGGAGTTCGGCCTGTTTCTTCTCGAGGGCGACAATCTCCTGTTGGACCTTTGCGATATCGACCACGGCTTCGGCTTCGAAAGTGTCGACGTAACGGGGGATATTTAGGTTGAAGTCGTTCTCCTTGATCTCGTCGAGGATCGCGGAGTGCGAATACTTCTCGACCTCTCGGCGCTCACGGAAGACGGCGACGATCTTGTCGATATGTGCGGACGTAAGGACGTTCTGGGCCTTTCCTTCGAGGAATTCACGTGACGCATCGATGAACAGCACATCCTTACGGTTGGCGTTAGCCCCCCCTGCTCACGGCTGCGATCAATGACGAGAATCGCGACAGGGATCCCCGTGGAACTGAACATGCCCTCAGGCAGTCCGATCACCGCATCGATGAGGTTTTCTTCGAGGAGCGCCTTGCGGATCTTCCCTTCGGCAGCTCCGCGGAAGAGTACCCCGTGCGGCACGATCATCGCGCCGACTCCCTTGCCTGGCTTCAAAGATTCGACGACGTGCGTGACGAAAGCATAGTCCGCTGCAGACTTCGGAGGGATGCCTCGCGAATAGCGCGCAAAAGGATCTGCGGCCGCCCCCTCATGTCCCCATTTATCCAAAGAAAACGGCGGGTTGGCAACGACACGGTCGAACTGCATGAGCCTGCCATTCTCGGTCAGCTCAGGACTATTCAGCGTGTCACACCACTTGATGACCGACGAGTCCTGGGCGTGGAGGAACATGTTCATCCGAGCCAAGGCCCACGTGGCACCGTTTACTTCCTGCCCAAAGAGCGCGAAGTTCGGACTACCGACCTCGGCGGCTGCCTTCAGGAGCAATGAGCCGGAACCGCAGGAGGGGTCGAAGATCTTATCGCCCGGCTTCGGCGCAGCGAGTTTGGCAAGCAGCACTGACATGCTCGATGGCGTGTAGAATTCGCCGGCCTTCTTTCCCGCGTCGGAGGCGAACTGAGAAATCAGGTAAATGTAGCACTCGCCGATGATGTCCTCGCTTACGCGGGAAGGATCGAGATCGAGCTCAGGCTTGCCGAAATCCTCCAATACGGCCTTTAAGCGACGGTTTCTGTCGGCTTTACGGCCAAGGTTCGACTCGCTATTGAAATCGATGTTCCTGAAAACGCCGCCCAGCTTCGTGCGGTTTGCGGCTTCGATCGATTCAAGGGCGGCGTTGATCAGCTCACCGACGTTGTCGGCCCCACGCTGCGCATAGAGGTCGTAGAACGAGGCGCCGGCTGGAATCTGGAAGCGTTCACGCTGAAGCTCGCGAGCGAGCCGAACAGTATCGCCGGCATATTTCACCTCCAGCTGCTTCCTGTGCGCCCGATTGGTATCCGAAATGTATTTCAAGAACAACATCACCAAGATGTAGTCCTTATACTGGCCCGCATCGACGGCGCCTCGGAAGGTGTCGCAAGCGGCCCAAGCGGCTCGCTTGATTTGATCCATATGTATCTGGTTGTCTTGCGAAGGAGGCATGAAATTGGGTCCCTTCGTCATATGCCCCGCACCCTACCCTTTGCAACCGCGAGTTACTTGTAAGCCCATTATATCCACGGCAGTTCGTCAGCCACGTCCCCGCCGACGACCATCTGTCCTTTTGTCATTCAACAATAGGTCCCAACACCCGGCGGCTTTACTATTCCGAACATCCTGAATTGGGCTTGGTTTTGTGCCAATGGCAGGTTCATTAGACCTAGACCAACCCCATGGCCAAATCCGAAGCATCCGTAGAAGAACTGGTCAGCATGATCGAAAGGGGCGAGCTGCGGCTGCCGGAGATGCAGCGTCGCTACGTCTGGCGCTCCACCAGGGTGCGCGACCTGTTGGACTCCCTTTACCGCGGATACCCGTCCGGCGCCATCCTGCTTTGGGAGACCGATGAGGATGTCCCGCTGCAGGACTTCTCCGTGAAACAGGAGGCAAACCCCTACAAGAGCACCCGCCTGCTGCTTGACGGCCAGCAACGCCTAACCTCCCTCTCCTCTGTCATCCGCGGGGAGCCCGTTTCAGTGCGTGGCAGGAAGAAGCCCATCGATATCCTCTTCAACCTAGACCACCCAGATCAGCTTACCGGCGCGACTGATATCGACGAGGACGACGAGCAGGATGACGACGAAGAAGACAACGAGCGCGAAGCCATCTCGGACGAAGCGGATTCTTCCGATGACGAACTCCAGCAGCGCTTCGACAAGAAGACCTTCGTGGTGGCCACCCGGAAACTCGAGCAACTACCGCAGTGGGTGAGTGTAACCGATGTTTTCAAGTCTCAGACCGACGCCATCTTTCTCACCCGGGCCGGCATCAAGGAGGTTAGCGACCCGCGTTTCCATAAATATAGCCAACGTCTGGCGCAGCTTCGTGGCATCAAGAAGTATGTCTACCGCATGGACGTGCTCGAGCGGACGCTCTCCTATGACGAGGTCACGGAAATCTTTGTCCGAGTGAATTCTCTGGGCGCCAAACTGCGTAGCTCTGACCTGGCGCTGGCGCAGATTACCGCCAAGTGGCGCGGTGCGCTCAAGACCTTCCAGTCGTTCCAAAGCCAATGTGCCGACGAAGGCCTGGACCTCGAGCTGGGCGTCTTCCTGCGAAGCCTGGTCGCTTTTATCACCAATCAGTCACGATTCATCACCGTCAACACCATCGGCGTCGACAAGCTACAGTCCGGCTGGAGTGATTCAGTCAAGGGGATGGAGTTCGCTTCGAACTTCGTTCGGAATAACGCGAAGATCGATAGCCCTGCGCTGATGTCCTCCTCGTCCCTAATGGTGGCGCTGGCTTATTACGGGCATCGCCGCGACTTCCAGTTCTCCAAGGAAGAGGCCGAGCTGCTGCGTCGCTGGTGCCTGCTTGCCAATGCCAAGGGCCGCTACTCCCGAGGATCGAGCGAGACATTACTCGACCAGGACCTGGCGATCATCCGCGATGGCGGCGGCGTCGCGGATCTCGTCGAGAAACTAAGGCAACAGGTCGGCCTTCTGCAGGTTTCGCCCGAGGAACTCGAAGGACGAAACCAGCGTAGCGCGCTGTTCAAAACCATGTTCCTGGCCTTCAGGGCCGCTGGCGCCAAAGACTGGAAGTCCAACCTGTCCATCGCCTTCGACCATTCCGGCGTGCAGCACAAGCTCCAGTTCCATCACATCTTCCCCAAGGCCTTGCTCAAGAAGTCGTATTCTTCTCGCGAGGCGGACGACATCGCGAATCTCTCGTTCATCGGAGGTAAGACTAATCGCAACATCAGCGATAAGTCGCCCGCCGACTACTTCCCTGCCCTCATCGAGTCGGCAGGTCAGTCCGCTTTCGATGCCCAGTGCATCCCGACTGACCCAAGGCTCCTGAAGACCGAGAACTACAAGGAGTTCCTGAGCGCGCGTCGCAAGCTGATTGCCGCTCGCCTCAACGAGTTCCTGGCTGCCTCCTGAGCTAGGCAGGTTCGTTGATATAAAGGCAGGGAGCCTGTAGGCTGACCTTGGTATAGGCGGTAACGTCTCCGAGGAGATACTTCTGGCGTATGGCTTCGGGCGCGACCTTGCCGACGAATTCAATGCGGCCTTTGGCGTCTTCGGGCAAGAGGTCGGTCCGGGTTGTGTAACCGTTAATCAGGGCGGGACGCCACTTCTCGACTTCATAAACCTCGCGGACAACCCCCTCATAGACGGCGAAGGCATACTTCATGGCACTGGCTCTTTCAAAAACCAGCCTCCAGACCCCACGGGTGATTTCATACAGCTCCTCGGCCGGCATGCTGTGACGATAAAGCTGGTTCACACGAATCAGGATGACTGGGTCCGTGATCTTCACCGGCTTGGCGGCGTAGTAACCCTCGAGTTCGGACAATCGCTTGCGGCCGAAGCGAAGGCTGTCCTTGCCCACGACGCGATTAGTCAGGTTCTCCAGGCCCAGCAGGCCGATGGCCGCGGCCTCGATGTTGTAGGCCTCCTGCTCCGACCTTAACCCATGCGCCAGCATCTCGATGCGCGGCTCAAGCCCCGCGGCGAAAATCTCTCGGATGCGCTTCACCTTCGGGTGGTCGTCATCCTCGAACAGATGGTCCAAGCAACGCTCATCCTTTCCTTTACCGATGTAGAACACCTTCCCATCCCGCGGATCGACATACAGGTAGACGTAATACCCCAGCTTCTCGGCCATACCGGTCTTCAGGGAGCGGAGATGGGGAGGAGGCTTCATCGGAAAGCGGAGTCGAATCAGCAACAGGACTACTATTTCTAGGACGTATTGTAACCTTATTATGCTTTATGCGTGGTAAGCCGGGGTTAGATTCCGGCCATGCCCCGCCTCTTCCCTGCCCTGTTAACGCTTTGCCTTGTCGCTGCTTCGGCCAAAGCCGGCCTCTCCATCAGCGACGACCCGGTCGTCTATGCGATCCGGCCGGCGGTGACGGCTCGCTCCGAAGCCGCTGCCATCGAGTTCATCGATACTAAGAATGAAGAGGCAAAGATGAAGCAGGCCATGGGATGCATCGAACGCATGGGGGCGGCCAGCCGGCACGCGGCCAACTTCCTCTACGTCCAAAACGACCTCCTTAAGGATCCTCAGGCAAGGCTTCTGGCCTATCGGCTCGCGCTGAGCCGCGAGAAACAGGCGGGCAATTGCGCATCACTCAAGGCCCCATCCACTTTTGGCTCTGAGCTTGGCATGTTCCTGGCGAATAGCATCGCGATCAACATGACGGAAAAAGATAAGCGGGTCGCCGAACGCCGGGTCGAGGAGCAATTGAAGTCGCAATTCTCCGGCAATCTGGAGCAGCGATTCTCGTTCATTGCCAACATGAAGAATATCGCCGACACGGAGAATGAGATTGCTGGGGTCATCGACCCATCCCTTGGAGCCGAAAGCATCTTCGCCTCCAAGTCGGCCAGGGTTCGTGATGCGGTCGATTCCATCATCGAAGAGCAAGAATCCCGGGCAAAGGCCTCCTGGAGGCGCCTAAGTCAGGAACAGATCTACTCCCTGCTCATCGGCACCAGCAGCAAAGCCGGACTATGGACCTTCCTCGACGGCGAGCTCCGCTCCCTGAAAGCGGACTCCGTGTCATTCAAAGGGCACTGCGTCATGACTGACCTGACATTGAATCTCGTCGGACAGTCGGCCGGCCCTAAGACCATCAAGATCCGCGCCGCATTCACGGTCTTCAAGGACGGCTCTTTAGGCCTCATCGGAACGAACTGAAGCCGGCGAGCTACGCAGCCCTTGCAGGGATAAACGGGTATCCCAAAGACAGACTAGGACAGCACGTGGTACTGTCCCTACCTAGGGTCATTCGGCGATGCCGAGTTCCTTGGCGGCGTCGTCGAGGGCGACGATGCGCTGCGGATAGAAGACGCGCTCGGTGTGCCAGCCGACGAGGCGGACCCAGAAGCTATGCTTGGTGGCCCGTAACTGTGTGCGCGCCGCGGCGGGCGTGAGATGTCCGCCGATCTGCACGCCGGCGGCTAGAACTGACAGGCCATGGTGCGCGAGCTGCCGATGTCCGGCCGCCCAGAGTCCGGCACGATCGGCGGAGCGCTCCTGACATCGGCGATACCAGGCGTAGAGCGGATAGATGAGCCGACCGAGGACGGCCAAGGTGTTAGAACTGAAGCGATAGTGCCCAAAGGCGATCTGCCCACACTTCCGTCCGATGTGGAAACGCAGCATGTCGAGGTCTCCACGATTGAGCGCGGTATCCACCATGCTCGCTCTAAGCATGAGGCAGTCGCCGCCACCGAGACGCAGGCCGGCCTGTTCAAGCACGAGATCCTGCACCACGTAGGCCTTGAGGCCATGGAGCCCCAGTCGCTCCTGGCATTCCTGCACCAGCGCATGGAGTTCCGGCCAGTGTTCCGCGGAGACGAGGATAGCATTGCCGCGCACGCGGGCAGCCCGGACGTTGAGCCAGTAGACGGCACCGATCGCCGTGATGCTCAGCGGCGCGAGCAGCTTCAGGAAGTCTGGACGCAGATAAGCGCCCCAGCATGCCAGGACTAAGACAAAGGCACCTATGCCGATGCAAAGCGCTTTGGCTAGGCGCTCGTGACGATATCGGAGATCGGGCCGGGGTGCGCTCACGAGCAGATTAAAAAGAAGTGGCCGAAGGCGTCAATCAACGCCTTCGGCCGCCTAACTAAGGGAAATGGCGATTACTTGACGCCGATGAGGCGGAGGGTGCCCCTCGACGACACAGTGAAATAAAGCGTGAGATCGAAGGTTCGATTACTGCGCGACAGGCTGCCGACTACGGCCAGGGAGAGAGGGACGCTGACCTCTCCATCCGTAACCACGGGTCTGCCAACGCGGGACTCGCGCAGTTCGCCGAACTCAAACGTCCAGCCTCCATAATTCCACTTTCCTCCGACCAGCATTGCGTAGAGGTCGCTGCCCGACTTGCCCCTGAGCTGGGTAATGACCGCCTGCTCGTGCGTGCGGACCGCTTCGGCGTAGCGTCGGTTACGGTCAGGGATGGCAATCGAGAGCTCGTCTCCGACGCGCTTTGTCATCATGGCCTCGGCGGCATCCAGTCCCACGAGCTCGCGAGAGGACCAGGCTTCGAAATCCTTGAACTTAGTCTGGAAGCCCGGAATCTGAGACGCATCCTGATCCGCAATCGTGGCCGCCTGCTGAAGACCCGTCAAATAGGCGACTCGGCCGGCCGCCAGCTGCCCCATGCGATCGGAGTAAGCGAGCACGGCCGGATGAACGAGCTTCGAGTCAGCACGCAGCGACTTAAGCTTACCCTCGCAGAGCTTGATTTCGAAGACCGCGGAAGCATAGGAACGCGCGAGCGTTCCGTAGGTCGCATTGTGCTTTCCGTTAACGAGAACATTACGTCGAACAGCCATCTCGAACTGGGCTTCATACATCGAATCGATGTATTTCTTGGTCTTCTCCGGATCGACCGACTGAACCGGCATCGAGGCGATGACCGAGCTCACGCTGGCCGGCTTCTGCTGGGCGGCAGGGGCCGGGGCGGGGGCGGCAGAGGTCGCAGATTCCGCAGGCTTAGCGGCAGCAGGCTTAGCGGGCTCAGGGTGAGACTCAGGTAGCTTGGCGGCCTTGGCGGAGATCTCCTGCAGGAGCGCCGAGAGGGTCTGCTTATTGACGGCCGGGGCGTCGAGGACGGGACCTTCGTCGAGCGTGAACGGAGACTCGGCATTACCCGGGGCGTCGGACTGGCTCCACTTGCCAACCAAGCCCTGGATGCGCTCGAGGGTCTTGTCCTTCAACTTCGCTCCGACGCCTTCGCGGGTGGCACGCAGATCGGCATCATCATTGCTGGCGGCGGAAAGGCTGAGCCAGAAGTAGGCCTCCCAATTGAACTTCTCTTTGAGGGTTTGACCGAGCTCAGCAATGGCTGCCGCCACCTTCTCGTTAAGCTGACCGCTGGTCATCTTCTCGAGGCTGCCGTCGGAATTGGCCTTAAGGAGCTCGGCAATCTTCGGCAGCGACAGGAGCTCTTCGCGCTGGCGGGCCGAAAGCACCTCGTCGAAATCGAGCTTCATCTGGTAATCGTCGACGTAGGCCAGCAGCTGACGGGCCAGCTTAGCCTGGGCGGCTGCATCGCCTTGGCTCGCGGCGCGACGGAGCAGACGGATGCCTTCGGGGTGATTAACCGGGAGGGCACGGCCGTCTCCGGTGCGATACTTATCCGCGAGCCAGAGAAGCGTGCCGACATCGCCGGGGGCGGCGGCCTTGACCCAGCTTTCGCGCGCCTTGTCGTAGCTCTGCGGTACGCCTTTGCCGTCGCGATACATCTCACCGATCTTACGGAGGGCGACGCCATCGCCCTTCTCGGCGTCAAGCTGGTAGAGGCGGAAGGCTTCCTTGTAGTCAGGCTTCTTGCCCTTCGAGGCGACCATCAGGCCGTCGGCTTCGCGGCGCTTGTAGCCCTTTAGGCCGAAGCTGGAGAACAGGCCGACGCGGCCTTCTTCCCAGGCGGCGAGGGTGATGCCGCCAATGAACAGCAGGCCGACCACGACGAAGAGCACGAGCTTCTTGATGGACATCGGCTGCGGAGGCACGACGGGCTTCGGGGGCTCAGGGGGGACCGGGATGGGCGCAATCGGGGGGTTCATCCGTTTACATAAGAAATGCCGTATGCATTATACAAGGAAACATGTAACCTCGAACGCCCGAAAGTGGGGCTTTCTTGGCACTTTTCGCCCAATCCGAGATTATAATCCGCCCCGCCGGATTATAAGGCCCGGCCGCAGAAGGAGCAGAGTCGCCCGGGCTGCGAATGGCCGCCGCAAGACTTACAGTCCTTGGTATTCAAATCAGCAGGCGCTAGCGCGTGAGCCTCGGACAGACCGGGAGTAGGCTGACTAGCCGATTGATCAGCTTGGGTGGCATCGACCTTTTCCTCATCTGATGCGCTCATGCTATTGCAGGCCATCCCCAGCAGGATACCTGCGACGATGACCAAGAAGATAAAGGTGAGTTCGTCCATGGCAGGGACAACAGGTACGCCTACTGACCATCCCCGCAGTAGTCGCAGCTGGGCTTACGGCCGAGACTGGCGCCGCAGGAGGGGCACTTAGTAGGACGCGGGGCTTCTGGCTGGGGCTCCGGCGCAGGCTGCCTCGGCTCGGGGGCAGGCCTTGGAAGGGGTGGCGGCGGTTCGACCACGACGCGCACGATCCTCGTTTCGACTGTCTTCTCCTCCTTAGAGCCGGAGAAGACACTTCGTAAGATGCCCCAGATCACAAGGCCGCCCAAGATACAACAGATGGCTTCCATGGCAGTGCTTACTGGCTGGCGCCGCAGTAGTCGCAGCTGGATTTGCGTCCGATGCCAGCGCCGCAGGCCTTGCAGCGGCCCACTTCGCGGGGCGTTGTTTGCTGGGAGCCGCGCGCCTTCGTGCGCACCGGCTTGATGTCTTCGTCGCCTGGCAGGACGGTCTCGATCAGGTCCTTGAGGTGCGCGGGTAGGTCGGCGTCGACCTCGATGGTCGATCCACCGCGGCGGGCCGCATCGACGATCTGGAGCCAGCCGCCGAAGGAAATCGGGAAGCGCGCCACCTCGGTCTCGGACTCCAGTTCCATCATGAAGTCGGAATTCTCGTGGAAGCCAGGCGGGCAACCGGGCGAGACGCCCAAGGTCAGCGACTCGTCGAGGAGGAATGCCTTCACGCCGTAGGAGCCTCGGCGAATCGCGACGTAGTCGCGGTTCAGCGTGAGTCCCGTGACGACATTCGGATGCTTATCGGCATCGAGCTTCGAGGAGAAGATGACCGGGAAGCCGAACAACGGAGAGGAACCGCGCGCGTCACGTGTGAGATTGAACAGCGGCTTAGTATTGGTCGGCAGGGAGGGCGGAGGAGTGAGCGCATCCTCGCGGGCGCGTTCGTCTGCGGTGAACTTGCCAACCACGAATACGGCCAGCCAGAGCACCCCGCCAAAAATCATCAATGCAGCGAGGACTTCCATGATCGATCAGGCAGAAATTTGACTCCCCCTGTCATCAAAGGCGGCGGGCCAGCGTCGCGGAGCGGCGCTTGATGACGGCGGAGAGCTGGGCGGCCTGGCCGGCGATGCCCTGACCGGCGGCGGCGCCGGCGGACTCGACTTCGGCGAGCGCGGCCTGGAGCGACTGCAGCAGCGCGCCGATCTCGGCGTCGTCCTCGGCGGAGGCCGGGGTGGACTCGATGTAGACGTAGCGCAGTTCGTCGGCGACCTTGGCGAGTGCGGTGCGTGCAGCCGAGAGCTCGGAGGCGTTATTGAGCTGCAGGCGTGCGTTGAGGCGGCTAAGGCCGGCCTTGAACTGGCTGAGCGGGGAGTCGACCGGATGCACGTTCTCGGTCTGGTCGGCGTGTTCGGCGAGCGAGGAGCCAAGGACGTTCCAGAGGATCAGCGCGACGGCGGCGAGGATGTGCAGGACGGCGAGGAACGCGCCATGGGCGCCGATCGCGACGAGCATGGCCGCGACCACGGTGAACCCGAGATAGAGCCACGCTGTCCAAGCACGGCTGATGCCGAACAGCAGGCGGGCCGACTTGATGTTGTCCGTGCTCGTCATAAGGATGACGCCACCGAGCAGGAACTCGGCGAAGACGATCGGTAGAAGGCCGAGGCAGAAGCGGCCGCCGTTGATCGGGCTCGGCGCCGCGATGAACGCGATGCCGACCGTGGCGGCGACCACGAGGAGCGTGAGGCCGAAGATCTTGATGAAGGTCTGTTGGTTCATGGTAAGGAGTCTCGGTTAGGCCTTGGTGACCGGGGTGCCGCAATCGAGGCAGAACTTCGCGCCGGCCGGGAGCTGGGCGGAGCACTTGGAGCACTTGGCCTTGAGCGCGGTGCCGCAGGAAACGCAGAAGGCAGCACTGGCGGGCGAAGAAACCTTACAAGAAGGACAGGCGACGCCGGCGATGGCGACGACCTGGAGGCCGTGACCGCAGGAGACGCAGAACTTCGCGCCGGCCGGATTGGAGGCCTGGCACTTGGGGCAAGGGGCACCCTGATTCTGCGGCTGGAGCTGGCTGCCCATCGAAGCCATCGCGCCGCCGAAAGCGGGACCAGCACCGAGACCCATGCCGAGGCCGAGGCCAGCGCCCATCACGGTGCCGGGGGAGCCCGTGTTGCCGGCGGCTTCCTGCAGTGTGTCGAACGTACGCTCCTGCTGATAGTTATAACCGACGATATCCATCTCGGCCTTACGGGCGAGGGCGGACTTGAGGCGCGCCACGGCGGGATCGTCTTCCGGGGTGTCGATCGAATTGACGAAGAACTTCGTCAGCCCGAGGCCGAACTCTTCGAGCTCGGGGGCGAGCTGGTTCTTCAGCTCTTCGGAGATCTCGTTGAGGTGGGCGGAAATCTCGAGGATGGAGATCTTCTTGGCGCCAAGAAGATTGGCGACGGCGTCCTTGGCGCGGGTGACGATGACTCCGCGGAAGTAGTTATTGAAGCGCTCGCGGTCGAACGAGCCCATCGTGCCGACGAGCTTCACGAGGAACTTGCCAGAATCGACGACCTGGAGGCCGAGCTGACCGTAGGCTCGCACCGGGAGCATGATGCGGTACTGCGGGTCGAGGGCCTGGATGGCGGTCGGCGTGCCCCACTTGATGTCGAGGCTGATGACCTTGTTGACGTACCAGACCTCGGCGGTGAACGGCGAGCGGCCCGTGGCGATCTTGAGAACTTCACTGAGGATCGGGTAATTAGCCGTGTCGAGCGTGTGACGGCCGGCGAGGAAGGGTCCGACCGGCTGGCCGCCCTTAAATAGGAAGGCCTCTTGGGACTCCGCCACGATCATCTGGGTCCACGTGCCGAGCTCTTCGGAAGGCCACTTCCAGGCGAGCGCGTCGGTCGGCGGAGCCATGATGCCGCTTCCGGCAGGGGGGGGACACTTGATTACGTCTACGATAGCCATGTTGGTATGATATAAGAGGGTTAAGGATTCTTTGCTGAGGTCAGCGAGGGACTAGAGAGGGGGCGGAGGGGTTTAATGGGTTAAGGAAGTTTACCCGTGTCAGAGAAATCTTCAATAAGGCCATTGGTATCAATACTGAACAGGAGATGCTTCATGATAATGAGGCCTTGCTATTGTAATCGCAGGAAAAAGGGGCAGATTAGGCCTTTTCATGTTCAAAGCCCCCTTTTCCTTTACTGGCCGGATTGGCCGCCTGGAGTACCTGCTAACAGTGCTCGGGCTAATTTTTACCGCAGGCCTTTCCAGCTCCTTCATGCGCGGCGACGGCGAGTTTTTCGGGGTAATTATCATGCTAATCGCATTCTGGGTGGTTATCGCCCAGGGATGGAAACGGTCCCAGGATGCCGGGTGGCATGGCATCATCAGCGTGATTCCCTATGTGAACTTCGTCCTGCTTTTCGTCGGCGGGGACCAGGGCGCCAACGCCTACGGACCGAACCCCCGCCTAGGCGCCAACCAGCCTGCGCCTGTTCAGCCGAGCCCGACGACTTATACGCCCCCTACCCTTCCTGAATCCTGGGAGCGGGCCCGTCAGTCGGATGCGCCGAGAATCCGGACGATCTCTTTCAAGTGCGGCGCCTGTGGCGCTCAGAACGCCAACGTGGAATATCAAGGTACGGCCTGCTGTCAGTTCTGCGGTGCGCCGAAGGAGTAGGGTGGCGAAGCAGGCGCGGCGGAGCCGCGAGGGGATATGCTGGCACGCTGGCATGCTGCGAAGCAGAGACAGAGTTACGGGTGGCGGGTGGCGGGGCCGCCGCAGGGCGGCCGAAGGTAGGGGCACGATTTATCGTGCACTCCGCATCAGGTATTGGCGGTTAGCGGTTGGCGGGTGGGAGCGGCAGAGAGACAGGAGGGCGCGACGTAGTCTCGCCCCTACCTGGGTTCGCCCTGCGGCGAACGGAGTCAGACTAGGTCGGCACGCAGTGCCGACCCTACCCTAGATGCAGAGGACAGCACTTGGTGCTGTCCCTACCGGCGCGACGGTGTCGCGAGGTGGTGGCGGTTAGCGGTAAGCGGTTGGGAGCGGCAGAGATGCAGCGGAGGCGATGTCATCGCATCCCTGCCCTGGGTAATTCCCGGGGTTGAGGGGGCGAGGGGTGCGGGTGATAGGTGGGGGATGGAATTGGTCTATATCGACGAGAGCGGGGATCCAGGTGCAATCAATTCCCCGACGGCATCATATATCTTATCCGGACTGAAAATCCCGTCTGAGCATTGGCATGAAGCTCAAGCACGCTTGGTGTCGTTCCGGCAACGCATGCGCGACCAATTAGGCCTGAAACTCTCGGCGGAAATCCATGCAGCCGAATTCCTTGGCGGCGCAAAGCGATTTCTCGGACTGGAACCCCGCCAGCGCCTGCGCATAGCGCTATGGTTGCTGCGAGAGCTTCGACAAATCGAAGGTCTCAGTTCTTGCTCGGTGGCTTGCCTGAAACATAGCGAGTCAGAGCCAATGCAGGCCTGTTGGAAACATCTAGCGGCTGATCTCAGCGCAACTTCGGACCGCCCAATGCTCCTCATCGCGGACGTTGGTGAAGCCGCAGCCATCAAACAGGCCATCATGGAGTTTCGCTCCAGTCATCCACGGCAGGCCTTAATCATTGAGGATTCCTTCCACCGGGATTCCCGACATTCCTATTTTCTACAGTCCGTCGACTTGATCGCCTACTTACAACGCCAACGCCTGCATCCAAATGCTTTATTCAGGGACAAGCGGCCGGAGGAAGTTTTTGCCGAACTAGATAAGATATCCCCACCCGCCCGCTGGTTGGCTTGATAAATAGGGAGGGGCCGCGTTTTCGCGGCCCCTAGGGAGTGCTACTCACGCGACTGGCGCGCTCTCGGACTCGTAATCAGTTTTCATGCACGGCGGGCTGGAGGCAAGACACAAGTAGGGCAGCACGCGGTGCTGTCCCTACCTGCGCGGCGGAGCCGCGAGGTATTGGCGGTTAGCGGTTGGCGGTTGGGAGCGGCAAAGAGACAGCGGATGCGATGTCATCGCATCCCTACCCTGCGGACACAAAAAAGGCGCCGGGGGCGGCGCCTGATGAAGGGAGTCAGGGATGACTTATTCGAAGTCGTAGATTTTGACGGAGTCCCAGTAGTTCTTGCAGTCCTTGATGAAGTCCTGGTGGATCTGGTCGATCTGGTAGGCATCATGGTCGGCGTGGCTCTTGAAGACGAAGAACTCAGCGAAGTCATACGTGGTGTCGATGATCGGGCGGACAGCGTGGGTGCTGGGGATGCCGACGTAGCCGCTGTGGATGGACTTGATGGCAAGCAGGCCGCGGAGCTTGGTTTCGAATTCCGCGCGCTGGGCGGCGGTGATATCCTTTTTAAGGTAGAAGAAGACGATGTGGTGAAACATGAGGCGGGTAGGTTTGGAGAACTCCCGACGGAAGGAAACAGCAAAGTGCGCGGGTCAAAGGCGTCCTTGCCTCATGCCCGATGAACCCCACGCTGACGGCCTCGCAATGCAGTCCCTCATCCCTCTCTTCCCGGAAGTCACGCCCGCCCAGTGGGAACAGCTGACCGCCATGGCCGCGCTCCACCGCGAATGGAATGAGAAGATCAACCTGGTCTCGCGGAAGGACATCGAGAACCTCGAGCGCCACCACTACGCGCCATCGATCGCCCCGGTGAAATTCCTCAAGCTCATGGATGGCTGCCGCGTCATGGACGTGGGCACCGGCGGCGGCTTCCCCGGACTCATCATGGCCGTCCTGTACCCCAAGGCCCGCTTCACCCTCGTCGACTCCGTGGGCAAGAAAATCACCGTCGTCCAGGACATCGCTACGCGCCTCGGCCTCAAGAACGTCGACGTCAAGAATGCCCGCGCTGAGACCATGAACCACGAGCATGATTTCGTCACCGGCCGGGCCGTGGCGGACCTGCGCACGTTTGTCCACAACACGCGCCAGCTCCTGTGCAAAGGCGCGAAGCATTCGCTACCCAACGGCATCCTCTATTGGCAGGGCGGCGACGCCGCGGTCGAGGCCGAGGTTTCTTTTTTGAACCCCGTCTTCAGTTTTGAACTCCGCCCACTCCTCTGGGACGACGAGAAGTTCGAGGGGAAGCGGATCGTGCTCTACCGCAGCCAGGACCTCCTGCGTTGCAAGAAGCCCGATCTGCCGGGGATGACGCAATAGGTCCGCCCCGTGCCTTGACCCTTGGGCGGCAAACCGCACGGTAGGGTCGATGTCCCGTCAGAGACTCCCTTTGAACCCCGCCGGCGAGCGCCTTGAGGCCCTCCTGCGCCAACGCATCGTCTATCTCGACGGCGCGATGGGCACGATGATCCAGCAGTTCAAGCTGCAGGAGCAGGACTACCGCGGCACGCGTTTCGCGGACCACCCCGGCGAGCTCAAGGGCAACAACGACCTCCTCGTCATCACCAAGCCGGAAGTCGTCCGCAATATCCACCGCGCGTACCTCGACGCCGGGGCTGACATCCTCGAGACGAACACTTTCAACGGCACCTCCATCGCGATGGAGGATTATAAGATGGGCCACCTCGTCCGCGAGCTGAACACCGCCGCCGTCAAAGTCGCCCGCGAGGCCGTCGATGCCTTCAAGGCCGCAAATCCGGGCAAGGACGCGTTCGTCGCCGGGGCCATTGGTCCGACGAACAAGACCCTCTCGATGTCGCGTGACGTCAATGACTCCGCCAAGCGCGATGTCACGTACACCCAGGTGCGCGATGCTTACCGCGAACAAGTCGACGCCCTGATCGATGCCGGGGCGGACCTAATTCTGTGCGAGACGGTCTTCGACACCCTCGTACTGAAGGCGGCGCTGTTTGCGATCGACGAAGCCTTCGAGGCCCGCGGCTTCCGCCTGCCGTTGATGATTTCCGGCACCATCACCGATGCCTCCGGGCGCACGCTGACTGGCCAGACCACCGAAGCCTTTTGGAATTCCGTGCGCCACGCGCAGCCGATGAGTATCGGCATGAACTGCGCCCTCGGGGGCGAGCAAATGCGCCCGCACATCGCCGAGCTGGCGAAGAAGGCCGATATCTTTGTCTCCTGCTACCCGAACGCCGGCCTGCCCAATCCGCTTTCCCCGACGGGCTTCCCCGAAGGCCCGGAAGATACGGCGGCCATTCTCGAGACCTTCGCCCGCGACGGGCTCGTCAACATCGTCGGCGGTTGCTGCGGCACCACGCCCGGCCACATCGCCGCCATCCGCCGCCGCACCGAGAAATACCCACCCCGCCCGGCGGTCGCCACCGCCCCGGCGTTGCAGCTCTCTGGCCTCGAGCCGTTGAACATCGTCGGCGGCCCAGGCACTTTTGTAAATGTCGGCGAACGTACGAACGTGGCCGGCTCGAAGATCTTCAAGAAGATGATCGAGTCGGACGACTATCGTTCCGCCCTCCGCGTGGCCAAGCAGCAGATCGAAGCTGGCGCCAGCATCATCGATATCAATTTCGACGCGGGCCTCCTGGACGGTGCGGCCGCGATGACGAAGTTCCTGAACATGGCGGCGACCGAGCCGGACATCGCGCGTGTGCCGTTCATGATCGATTCGTCGAATTTCGACATCATCGAAGCCGGCCTGCGCTGCGTGCAGGGCAAGGCCATCGTGAATTCAATTTCCCTCAAGGAAGGCGAAGCGGAGTTTATCCGCCGGGCGCGCCTTTGCCGTCGCTACGGTGCGGCCATGATCGTCATGGCATTCGATGAAAAGGGACAGGCCGCGACGCTCATCGATAAGGTCCGCATCTGCGTGCGCGCCTTCGGCATTCTCACCGAACAGGCGGGCGTCGATCCGCAAGACATCATCTTTGATGCGAACATCCTGACCGTCGGCACGGGGATGAAGGAGCACAACCGTTACGCGCTCGATTTCATCGAAGCCGTCACGGAAATCAAACGCCTATGCCCGGGCGCCCGCACCTCGGGTGGCCTGTCGAACGTCTCCTTCGCTTTTGCCGGCAACAACCCCGTGCGCGAGGCCATCCACTCCGTCTTCCTCTACCACGCGATTAAGGCCGGATTGGACATGGCGATCGTCAACGCCGGGATGCTCGAGGTCTACACTGAGATCAACCCCGAGCTGCGCGACCTCGTCGAAGACCTCGTGTTGTGCCGCCGTGAAGATGCCACGGACCGCCTGATGGAGGCTGCCCCGCGGTTCGCCGGCACCAAGACCGAAGTCGATACCTCCAAGAAGAACGAATGGCGTTCGCTGCCGGTGGCGGGACGCCTCGCCCATGCGCTGGTGCGGGGCATCGATGACTTCGTCGTCGCTGACACCGAGGAAGCGCGCGTCGCCCTTGGCCGCCCATTGCTCGTGATTGAAGGCCCGCTGATGGACGGCATGCGTGTCGTCGGTCAGCTCTTTGGTGAAGGGAAGATGTTCCTCCCGCAGGTGGTCAAGTCGGCCAAGGTCATGAAGACCGCCGTCGCCCACCTCGAGCCCTTCATGGCCGCCGAGAAAGTCGGCGGCTCCACCCAGGGCAACTTCCTCATCGCGACCGTGCGCGGCGACGTCCACGACATCGGCAAGAATATCGTCGGCGTGGTGCTCTCGTGTAATAATTACGCCGTCACCGACCTGGGAGTCATGACGCCCACGCAGAAGATTGTCAGCGAAGCCCAGCGTCTGAAACCCGATTTCATCGGCCTGTCCGGTCTGATCACCCCTTCGCTTGAAGAGATGGTGACCGTCGCCAAGGAACTGAAGCGCGTCGGCATCAACACCCCGCTCCTCATCGGCGGGGCCACGACTTCCAAGGAGCACACCGCCATCAAGATCGCTGAGCATTACGATGGCCCCATGGTCCATGTCGGGGATGCCTCGCTCGTCACGACCGTGTGCAGCGACCTCCTCAACCCCGCGAAGCGAGACAGCTTTATCGCTGAACTCCGCACCAGCCAGGCCGAGATGCGTGTCGCCTACGACAAGCAGCAGCCAGCCGTGGTCATTCCGCTCGCCGAGGCGCGCACCCGTCCGCTCCTGACCGCCGCACCCGTGCAGCCCGCGCCACGTCAGCCGGGTGTCACCGTGTTTGACAACATCGACCCGGCCGCCGTCGCCGAGCTCATCGATTGGACACCTTTCTTCGTCACGTGGTCGCTCAAGGGCGCTTTCCCGCAGATCTTTAAGTCGGCCAAATATGGTCATGAAGCGCGCAAGCTCTTTGATGCGGCCCGGGTCGAGCTCGACGGACTGATCCGCGAGAAACGCTTCCGCCTGCGCGGCGTCGCCGGCGTGTGGGCGGCGCGGCGCGTCGGAGATGACGTCGAAGTCTTCGGTGATGCGGCCCAGACCAAGAAACTCGGCCGCTTCCACTTCCTGCGCGACCAGCGTCAGCGTCCGAAGGTGGACACCTGTCGCTCACTGGCGGATCTCGTATCGGGCGACCAGGGCGACCACCTTGGGGCGTTCGCCGTCACGGCTGGCCAAGAGATCGAAGATTACGCCGCCTCGTTCAAGCATACCGACCCCTTCCGCCAGATTCTCATCCAGGCCCTCGCCGATCGCTTGGCCGAAGGCTGTGCCGAGTGGCTGCACCGCGAAGTGCGCATGAAACTTTGGGGTTACGCACCGAGCGAAGCCCTCACCGTCGAAGAACTCGTCGACGAGAAGTATGCCGGCCGTCGTCCCGCCGCTGGCTATCCCGCGTGCCCCGAGCACACCGAGAAAGCCGAAATCTGGCGCTTGCTCGATGCGGATCGCCTTGGTTGCACCCTGACCGAATCGTTTGCCATGAATCCGGCGGCGTCAGTGTCGGGCCTCTACTTCGGCAACCCCAAGTCTATCTACTTCGACGTCGATCATCTCGGCCGCGACCAGGTCGAGGACTACGCCAAGCGCAAGGGCTGGAGCATTGAGCAGGCCGAGAAGTGGCTGCGCCCCGTGCTTGGTTACAAGACCTGACCATGGAAGCGCGTGAAAGGGAGAAGCTTGTCACGATCGTCGGCGCGGAGGATGCCGCTGTAGTCGAACGATTCCTCCGTGGGTGCGCTTTGTGTAAGCTCGTCGAGGCCGCGGATGGCGCCGACAGCGACTGGCCCGAGTGGGCGCGAGCCGCCGCCGTACTGCAGCGCTGGCTCGAGGCCGCCGGACGCGACGCCGACGCCGAGCGCAAGCTCGGGTATATTCATTGTACCGTTGAGGCGCAGAAGGTCGTGCCGACCGCGATTCGCCCCGCGTTATCGGAGGCGGTCGCGAGGATGTTGAAGGAGTATGGATTTACGGAGGAGTGAAGCGGGGCGGGCGCGGCGCGGGGATCGGTGGCGAAGCAAATGCCGCCGAGGGAGAGTATGGAGTATCGAGTATGGAGTATGGAGAGAGACAAGCCGCCGAACGGTGAACGCCAAGGTAGGGGCGAGGCTACGCCGCGGCCTTTAGGATTAATAGGGCATGACGTAGTCCTGCCCCTGCCTTTGCGGCCACCATCCGGCGGCCACGGGCTGAGGCAGATACTTACTTGGCCGAGGAGAACTTCGTGAGCATCACGCCGTGGCCAGGGAGGCTCAGCGGGAGGCTGTCCTTGGAAGTGTCGAGTGAGATGATGTCCTTCTGACGCCAGAGATCGCGGGCGACCTGCCGGCCCGAGAGGCCGAGTTTGGCGAAGTCCTTGAAGTCGAGCTTCACGGGCTCCGCGCCGAGGTTGAAGAAGGCCACCGCCCGGCTGCCATCGGCAAGGTCCTTGGCGTACACGCGGACGTCGGCGACCAAGCCGTCGACTTCATAGAGCCGAGTTACGCAGGTGGCCTGCTTGCCCAGCTCATCCTGATTCACGGCGATGACCTCATCATTGGTCAGCAGATTCAGGGAGAAGGCATCCAGTTTCGTCATGTCGCAACCGATGAGCAAAGGAGAGGATAGCATACACCAGAGGCTGACGTGGGAATATTGCTCGTCGGCGCTCAACGACGTCGGGCGCAGGCGACCCCAGCCGATCCAGCCGAGGATGAGCATGTCCGTGTCGGTCCAGCTGCCCGGCTTCGTGTAGGCGGCGGACTGGTCCTGGGAAAACCCGATCGCTTTGACGCTGCGCCAGGAGTCGTTGACGTCGCCCGTGGTGCGCCAGGCGCTGCCACCGACGGCTGAGCCCCATTTCCAGACATCATTGTTACCATATTGGCAGAGGCTGAAGACGATATCGCGCTTCTGGGCACGCAGCTGGTCTCCCATGACCTTGAAGGGGTACGTCATAAAAGCGTCGTCCTTGGAACCCTTCCGGATCGGCACGCCGTGCGGATTGGCGACCTCGCCGCCCACGACCTGACCATAGCTGCACCAGTCGTACTTCAAGAAGTCGTAGCCCCATTCAGCAAAAGTGCGGGCGTCCTGCGCCTCATGTAGCCAGCTACCCGCGCACTTGCCGCAGGTCGTCGGGCCCGGCGAGGAGTAGATGCCAGCCTTGAGGCCGCGGTCATGGATGTAGTCCGCCAGACCCTTCATATCCGGGAAGCGGACGTTGGAAGCGATGACGCCGCGTTCGTCGCGGAACGGGCGCACCAGGTCCTGGAGAGGCTTCTCGTCCGTAGGAAGGTGGTTCTGCCAGTAGTCGTCGAGGTTGACGTAGGACCAGCCGTGGTCGGCGAGCCCGCTACTGACCATCGCGTCAGCGGCGCCCTTCACCTTGTCGGCTGAGATCGTCTGGGCAAAACAGTTCCAGCTGTTCCAGCCCATCGGCGGAGTCAGCGCGATGGTATCGCCGCAGACGATGCGGAAGCGTTTCTCGGCCGAACCGCGGGCGTTCTTGGCACCGAGCGTCACGATGGATTCACCCTTGGCGGACAAGCTTCCCGAGATCCGACCCGTCTGCGGATCCAGTTTCAGGCCAGCGGGCAGACCCTGCGCGGAGTAGGTCAGCGGACGCTCACCGGTGGCGGGGATGGCATACAGGAAAGGCGAGCCCGGGCGAACGCCGAACACGCCCGGGCCGTTGATGCGCGGCGTGGCCGGGGCTGGGGGAGTCAGGATATACGGGGCGACTGGCGCCGGGGTCGGCTCACCCGAGGTGCGGAACGTCTTGGCGCCCGTCGTCTCGAAACGAGCATCCGCCCAATCCGCGTAGTCATCGTTATCGCCATCCTCGGCGTCACCCACCTTAAGCAGCAGCTGCTTCACCCCGGCGACGTTCACCGCAAAGGTCTTCGCTTCTGTGCCGGTACGCATCACGCCGCTGCGCCAAAGCATCTGGCCATCACCGATGACAAAGAACTCCACGCTCGAACGGGAGGAGCCGCGCTTGGCGTCGTCGAGTCCGACCTGGGCCGAGAACGTCTTCGCTGCCCCGTCGAGATGAACGACGAACACGCTTTCGGCGACCGTGCCCACGCCGCGCTCGAACACCTTGCCGTGGATTTTGAGCGGCTTGGCCTCCTCGGGATTCTTCGCCGCGCAGCGATTTTTCATCGGCCGTCCGTAGCCTTGGACGATCGGCTTCAGGTTCAGGTCATCAAGCCAGACGGTCTCGGCGGAGAGGGATAAGGTTGCCAAGGTCGCCAGCAGCAAGTGGAGGCTAATTTTTGGACCGAATCGCATGCGGCCATCTTGCGAAGGGCGTCAGGAGTTCAACGTAATTGGCGGAGTAGAAACACCCTAGTATCTGCTGGCGTGGTGAACGGCTGCGAAGCAGAGGTAGAAGGTAGGGGCGCGACGGCGTCGCGTCCGTTCGCGAGGAGAGCGTCAGAGAGTCGGGCGAGTCATCCGAGCTACATCATCCGTACGCCCACGGACGCCACGCAGTGGCACCCCTACCCTGGTGGCAGACGAGGACAGCATGTGGTGCTGTCCTTGCCCATGACAGGTGGCAGTGGTAAGCGGTTGGGAGCGACAGAGAGGCGGCGAATGCGATGTCATCGCATCCCTACCTGTTATTTGCCGGCGACTTCGGCGCGGGCCTTGGCGAGGACGTCGGCGAGCTTCACTTCGGCGCCGCCCTGGCGTTTGCTCTCATCGGCGGCTTCCATGAAGGTATAAAGTTCGAGCGTCTCTTCGGCAGAGACCTGCGCCTTGCCCGTGCGAAACATCTTCACGACGGACTCGAGCAGGACTTCATAGCCATCGAAAGCGCCAATCGCGGCCTCGCCTTTATCACCGACGGCTTTGCCGCCGTAGGGTCCGCCCTTGGCTTTGCGGTCGGCTTCGCGGTAGATGCCCACGCGGCCGTCGCCCCAGTTCCCCGTGACCTGGATCATGCCCTCGGCGGACTTGTCGCGCTTTACCGAGACGCAGCCCGTGCCCATCACCGTGTAAAGGCTTTCGCAGCCGTGGACGCCGTACCAGTAGAGGTCGGGGTGGTGCGGCTCGAGGCTGGCCGGGCTGGTCGTGTAGGCCGTCTTCACCTTACCCACGGAACCTTGGGCGACCGCCTGGGTGCTCGCCGCAAAGCGGAGCGAAGAAGAACAGAAATAGGTCGCGCCGGACTTCTTCGCGGCTTCCTGGATTCGGATGACATCGGCCAGCGAGCCACCGATTGGCTTGTCGATGAAGACCGTCTTGCCCGCCTTGAACACCGGCAGGACCTGCTCTAGGTGGACGCGGCCGTCGTTGGATTCGAGCATCACGAAATCGACCTGAGCGCAGAGTTGCTCGATCGAGTCGTAGACCTTGACGCCCATCGCCTCGAGTTTCGCCGTGTAGTCGGGCACGTGCACCGTGCTCTCCGGGATATCCTTGCTGCCTTGGGCGAAGGCGGCCGTCACGCGGAAGCCGGCGAACTTCGCGGCGTCGGCGGGGTTCTTCGGGCCCTTGTTGAAGACCGTCGTGAACGCCACCACGTGAGAGGTATCGAGGCCGATGATGCCGATTTTCTTCGGGGCTTCTTCGGCGAAGAGCGAGGAGACAAAGACGGACGCGACGGCGACCATACGGGCGAGACTGGGGAGGGTCATGCCTCTTTATAAATCGGCGCCTGACAGCTTACAAGCACCCGGAGCCCCGGTTAACGGAGGACTTCGAGCAATTGATACGCCTGTCTCGCCATCACCACGCCCAGCGCCGTCCAGAGAACGCCCGTCGCGCGATCCACCCAGCGGATCGTCGCGGCGTCCTTCAAGTGCACACGCAACCGATCGCCGAGAAAAGCATAGAACGTCATCACTGATAATTCCGAGCCCAGCGTGCAGAGCAGGAAGATACCCGTCGTGCGCGTAGCGAGGCCATCGGCGGGCACGTTCGCGGCCTGAATGATAATGATCATCCAAGGGATCGTTTTCGGGTTAGAAAAATTGACCCAAGCGCCGCGGAAGAAAAGCCGCCACGGGCCGGCCTCGAGCGCTGCGCCCGCGGGTAAGCTCGAACGCGGCCGCAGCAGATGCGTCGCGCCGAGGTACAGGAAATAGGTCATGCCCGACGCCGCGATCAGGAAGCGGGCCGACGGAAAATGCTCCTGCAACCAGAGCGTCCCGAAGAGTGAAAGGAATAGATGCGGCGTCTCGCCGAACGCGAGTCCCAGCGTGTGCCAGAAGGCGCGACGTTGGCCGTAGCGGAGCGACGTCTCGATCGTCGATAGCGTCGCCGGCCCGGGCGAGAGACTCGCGATCAGACAGGAAGCGATGAGCAGGCCGACGTTCATCCGCGCTTAGCGGAGCGACTTCTGCCAGCGGGCGATCTCACGGGCCACGGCCTTCGGGCCGGGCATGCCCGTGTTCTCGCGCGCGGCGAAACCACGCGGCAGACTGAAGACTTCGCGCCAGCCCTTCGTGAACGCCTGATCGGCGGTCAGCGCGGCGGTATCGGAAACCTTATCGAGCGGCACGCCGGATTTTTCAGCGAGCGCGACGAGCCGCCCGACCGCATGGTGGGCGTGACGGAAAGGCATGCCCTTACGGACGAGCCAATCGGCGAGGTCGGTGGCGAGGAGCGCCGGATCGGAGGCGGCGGCGAGGCAGCGGGCCTTGTGGAACTTCGTGCCCGCGAGCGTAGCATCGGCGACGGCGACGGACAGGATGAGCTGGTCGGCGGCGTCGAAGAGCGGCGGTTTGTCGTCTTGCAGGTCGCGGTTGTACGTAAGCGGTAGGCCCTTCGTGAGCGTGAGCAGATGCGTCAGCGAAGCCTGGAAGCGGGCGGCCTTGCCACGCAGGAGTTCCATCGAGTCCGGGTTGCGCTTCTGCGGCATCAGCGAGGAGCCCGTCGAGAACTCGTCGGGCATGCGCGCGAAGCCGAACTCCGCGGAGGACCAGAGGACCATGTCCTCGGCCAGGCGTGAGAGGTGGACGCCGCAGAGGGCGGCCGCGAAGCAGAACTCCGTGGCCGGATCGCGGTCGGCGACGGCATCCATCGAATTGGCCGTCACCTGCGGGCGGCCCTTCGCGTCCACGAAGCCGAGCAGCTTCGCCGTGAGTTCGCGGCGGATCGGGAGCGTCGTACCGGCGATGGCGCCGGAGCCTAGTGGGCACCAATTGGCCGAGGCCTTAGCGGCGGCGAGGCGAGTGCGGTCGCGACCGAACATCTCAGCGTAGGCGAGCAGGTGGTGGGCGACCGAGACGGGCTGGGCGCGCTGCAGGTGCGTGTAGCCCGGCAGGATGACGTCGGCATTGGCCGCGGCGAGTTTCACCAAAGTCTTGAGCAACGAGACCAGCGCCGCGTCGGCGGCATCGCACTGATCCTTGATCCAGAGGCGCACGTCGGTGGCGACCTGGTCGTTCCGCGAGCGGGCCGTATGGAGTTTGGCGGCGGCCGGGACGCGCTTCGTCAGCGCGCTCTCGATGTTCATGTGCACATCCTCCAGCTCGCGGCTCCACTTGAATTTGCCCGCGGCGATCTCCTTCGCGATGCCGTCGAGACCCCGGAGGATCGCGTCGCGCTCGCGCTTCGTCAGGATACCCACCTGAGCGAGCATCGTGGCATGGGCTTGGGAGCCCCGGATATCCTGGGCCCAGAGGCGGTGGTCAAAAGAGACCGATTCTCCGAAACGGAGCATCAATTCAGCCGGGCCGGCGGAAAACCGACCACCCCAAGTTGCCTGTGCCTTCTTCCGTGCGGACATAAGCAAGGAATGCCCGCGGAACCACGGGCAGGCAAGCAAGGATGCTCAGCGTCCTGCGGGAGCGGGAGTGGCGGCCGTCGCGGCCGGCTTGGCGGGCGCCGCGATGGTGCGGGCACCGTCGACGCGGATCACGATCTCACCGGGCTCAGCGACGCCCATGCGTTCGCGGGCCTGATCACGGACGAATTCCGGATCGCGACTGAAGCGATCGAGGTATCGACCCGTCTGTTCGCGCGTGCGTTCGAGGGTGACGAAAGCCTGTTCTTTCTTCCGCTCGCTAGCGCGCAGGCCATCGAGCCGATCCGTCTCATCGCCGTAGGTCGACCAAGTGAAAGCCAGCACCGCGCAGAAAAGAATGAAGGAAGCCCATAGGAACAACTTCTCCGTCTGAGGGTTTCGGGACTGGGGCTCGCTTTCCATGACGACGCCCGAAGTGAAAGCAGAAATTAACTACGGGGCGAGGGGAAAATCGTCTGCTTACTTCGCCGCCGCGGCCAGCGAACCACTGAACTCCATGAACGCCCAGACGATCACGCCCGTGACCGAGACGTAGAGCCAGACCGGGAAGACCCAGCGGACGAGCCGCTTGTGCTCCTCGAGGCGACCCGCCTTGGCCAGCCAGACCGCCCGGAGGACGAAGGGGGTGACCAAGATCGCCAGCAGGATGTGCGGGAAGAGAATGATATAATAGAGCAGCTTATCCCAGGTCAGGCCGACCACCTCAGGGCGGTAGACGACGTTGGTCTTATGGAGGGCGAACACGAGGTGGACCTTCGAAGCCAGATAGAGCGCCAGGAAGAGCGCCGAGGTGATCACCGCGTTGCGCATCGCCTGGCCGTGGCCGACGCGGTCGCCGGACTTAATCTTGGCGAAGCCGATCAGCAGGAAGACCGTCGCGAGGGCGTTCAGGCCGGCGACGGAGCGGGAAAGGATTTCGGTGGTGGAAGCCATGGGGGCTAAAAGAAGGTCCGGAGGGTTAAAAAGCAAACCTCCAGCCCCACTTAACCTCCCCTTAAGGGGGGATATGCTAAGATATTAGTCTCCAACCATGACCCCCGCGCGCCTCCTCATCCCCCTGCTCATCAGCTGCCTGACCGTCGGCCTCGCCGCCGCCGAAACCGCCAAGGGCCCGGCCTTGAATCCGGCCGACGCCCAACCGCCCGCCCAGAACAAGGTGACCATCACCGTCAAAGGCGAGAAGCGCGTCATCGAGTCGAACGGCATCCCCGACCACAAAGTCTCCAAGTTCCCGAACCGCGGGAACCCCAACGCCATCGCCGAGCAGAAGTATCACCTCGAAGTCCCCGCCAACCCCCAGCCCCTCGAAGCCGGCGCGACCGGCCGCATGATGTCCGCCTGGGGCGTCGCCCTAAACGGCGTGGTCTTCGACCCCGGCACCGCCGAAGTCTATAACGACGGCGAGCGCAGCAACCCCTGGCACTACGAGGCGCTGATGAGCAACACCGAGATGGGCACCACGCCGCGGATCAAGACCGGCCTCGGGCTCGATCAGAACCACGGTCACGTGCAGCCCAACGGCGCCTACCATTACCACGGACTCCCCACCCTACTCGTCGAGCGGCTCTCCGGCGGCGAGAAGAAGATGACCCACGTCGGCTGGGCCGCGGACGGCTTCCCCGTCTACGCCATCTACGCGTATACCAATCCCGCCGACCCCAAGAGCGCGCTCAAAGTCATGAAGAGCAGCTACCGGCTCAAGACCGCCGACCGCGGCGGCGACGGCAAGGTAAGCCCGACCGGTAAGCCCGACGGCTCCTTTAGTCTCGATTACGAATATGTCGCGGGGATGGGCGACCTCGACGCGTTCGGCGGACGCACGGGCCTCACGCCGGAATTCCCTAAGGGCACTTATTACTATGTGCTCACCGAGGATTACCCTTTCATCCCGCGCAAATTCAAGGGCACGCCTGATCCCTCGTTCAGCAAACAGAACATGGATCCGCACGCCAACCTCGGCGGCCAGGGCGGACCTGGCGCGAAGGGGGGCAAGAAGGGCAAGAAGGGCCCGCCCCCCGGCGGCCTCTTCGGAGGCACGCCGCCGGACGGCCCTCCGCCCGAAGGTGCACCCAAAGAAGGCGCGCCCAAATAAGCCGACCACAAAAAGGCCTCCCGAGCGGGAGGCCTTTTTATTTATCTCAAGACAGAGCGTTCACGCGCCCTGCTTCGGATCGAATTTTTTCGGTTCCTCGGCGGGGGCCGGAGCCGCGTTGCCGGGCGCGCCGCGGTCGGGGAAGCCTGGGATAGTGAAGCCCTTGCCTTCGACGAGTTTCAAGCGGCGGCGCAGCTCTGCCGGCATCGCCTTCAACTGTTCGGGCGTGGTAACTTCGCCGTCGAAGAGCGTCTTGCCGCTGGAATCCTTGATGATCGCGCGCTTCTTACCGTCCTTCTCTTCCAGCGAGACCGAGCCATCGCCATCTGAGGCCATCGAATGAGAACTCGAGCCCAGGTTGCTGCCGAAGCTGAAGGAGAAGGAATGCGAAGAAGACATGCCGACCGGCGGCGCCGAACGCGCGCTGCTGTCTTCGGCGGCCTGAGCCTGAGAGCGTCGGGGGGCGGGAGCCGCGGCCGCGCCGGCGGCCAAGCCCAGGGCCTCGAGCTGCTGGCGAATCTCCGGCGGCAAGACCGCGTCGGGCCCGATTGTGAGCACCTGACCCGGGCCGACTTGAAGCGTGCGGCTACCGGACGGCGCCTCGGCGAGGCGGGCGCGGGCGCGGGCCGGCGCGGCTTCGCGCGCCACCTTGCGCGTGCCGAGCGTGAGTTCGACCACCTGCGGTTCGGCGCCGCGCACGAGCGTCACCTTCACCTTATCGCCCGGCTTATGCATACGCACCAGCGCGCGGAACTGCTCGGCGTTGAAGAGCACCTGGTCATCCAGGCGCGTCAGGATATCGCCTTCCTCGATCTTGCCGACGGACGGGCCCGCCGGATCCAGGAAGCCGACCTGCAGACCGACATCATCGGGCAGGCCCGCGATGGCTTGACCCGCCAAGCCCGGGCGGGCGGCGACATTCAAACCCGCGTAGGCGACAGCCTCCGCCGAAGCGGCGGCGCGTGCAGAAGGGGCGGGCTTGTCTTCGGCGGCGAGCGGGCCCACGAGCCCGGCGAGCAGGAGCATATGGAGCGGAATCTGGCGGAACGTATTCATAAGATGATTTATAAGGGAGCGGCGGCGGGCGGGGGATTTGTTTAATTCGTCTCTAGGTTTAGCAACGTCAGCTGATCGTGCGGGCGGTAGTTGATCAGCCGGGTGTTCGTGCGCGGGTCCTCCCAGCGGGTCGTATTATCCCAGCGCACGCGCACTGGGCGCACGAAGGAACCGTCGTCGAGCTGCACCGGGCGGTAGAACTGCAGAGCGGCGGGCGACTGATCGGCGCGGACCAGCTGATAGCTCGGTGCGGCGGGCTCCGCCGGGAAGCTCAGGAAAGCGAAGGCCGCGGCGAAGACGGCGGCCAGGGCGGTGAGTCCGGCGGACCAGGCGATGAGGACGCCACGGCGGGAGGCGGGAGCGTCGAGGTCGCGGGCGAGGCGCGCGAGTACGGCCGGTCCGGGCGGACGCGGGCGGAGCGCGGCGAGGGCCTGTTCGAGATCGTGGTCGGGGTCAGTCATGGGTGCGGACGGTGATGTGTTTGCGCAGGGCCTCCATGGCATAGCGCCACCGCGAAGCCGCGGTGTTCGGAGAAATCGAAAGTTGTTCGCCGATCTGATCAAACGTCAGATCGCCCCAGACCTTGAGCACCACCACTTCGCGCTGTTCCGTCGGCAGCAGCTGCAGTGAAGCCGCGAGCGCCTGCAGTCGCGGGTCGGCCTCGGGCTCGAACCACGAGACCGTCTCCATCTCATCGCCTACCACTTTTTCCCGGACGGCGCGGCGATCCGAGCGGCGCAGCAAATCGAGGGCGGCCCGACGGATGGAGGTCACCACGAGGGCGTTCGGGTTACCCGGCAGGTGACGTTGATGTTTCCAAAAGCGTACAAATGCCTCCTGCACGACATCATCGGCATCGGCCTCGCTCCGGGTCCATTGGCGCGCGATCAGTCGGAGCCGGGCGCCGTGTTCGGCGAACCAGGCCCGCCAATCCTGATCGGCGTGGGCATCGGACATTTGTTTGTTACAATGGAAGCGGGGCGGGCGGGCGATTTTGTCTACCTGACTTGAATACTGGCAGGGGGGAGAAAAGCGTCAAAGCAGTTGCGAACTCTCTGCTCCCTATCTAACTGCGGGACAGATGGCCGACCCCCACCCTTCCCAGCCAGAAAGCGGCTTCTTCCGCGCCCTCATCCGCTGGTTTGATGCGGATTACATCCCCGAAGGCGTCGCGGAGCTACAGGGCCAGCCCAAGCGGGTCGACTGGGTGCGCTCCATTCCATTCATCCTGCTCCATCTCGTCTGCTTCGCCGTCATCTGGGTCGGAGCAAGTCCGATCGCCGTCTGGACCGCCGTCGGCCTGTACTTCTTCCGGATGTTCGCGATCACCGGTTTCCTGCATCGGTATTTCTCGCACAAGACCTACTCCACCTCGCGCGCCTTCCAATTCGTCATGGCCGTGTGGACCGCCCTGGCCGTGCAGCGCGGTGCCCTCTGGTGGGCGTGCACGCACCGGCATCACCACAAACATTCCGACGAAGAAGAGGACAAACATTCCCCCGTCGTGGACGGCTTCTGGTGGTCGCACATCGGCTGGATCACCGCCAAGAAGAATTTTCCGACGGACTACACCAAGATTCCGGACCTCGCGAAATACCCCGAGCTCGTTTTCCTGAATCGTTTCGACATCCTTATCCCCTTGCTGGCCGGGGCGGGCGTGTACGGCGCTGGCGCGTGGCTCGGGGCGCACGGCTACGGCACCAACGGCCCGCAGATGCTCGTCTGGGGGATCATCTCCACGGTCGTGCTTTTCCACGGCACCGGCTGCATCAACTCACTCGCGCACGTCTTCGGCAGCAAACGCTTCAAGACCACCGGTGACGAATCGCGCAACTCCCTGATCCTTACCCTGATCACCCTTGGTGAAGGCTGGCATAATAATCACCACCGCTACCAGGCCACGACCAAGCAGGGGTTTTATTGGTGGGAATTTGATCCCACCTATTATGGGCTCAAAGTGTTATCGTGGACCGGGCTGATCTGGGGACTCAAGGGAGTGCCGGATTCCGTCTACGAGGAAGCGGCGCGCACCAAGGCCGAAGCCGAAGCGCAACGTGCGTGAACGTATTGCCATCATCGGGTCGGGTATCGGCGGCCTAGGGTGCCTGCGCTTCCTCGCGGCGCACCACGACGTCACCGTCTTCGATCGCGACAGCCGGCCTGGCGGGCATGCGCACACCATTGACGTCAGCGAGCCCGGCACCGGCCGCGCGCTCCCCATGGACACCGGCTTCATGGTGTTCAACGAGGTCACCTACCCGCACCTCTGCCGGCTCTTTAAAGAACTCGGCGTGCGACCTAAGCCCACCGCCATGTCGTTCGCCGTGCGACACGACCCCAGTGGCCTCGAGTGGTGCGGAAGCTCACTCAACCATCTCTTCGCCCAGCGGAAAAACCTGTTCAGCCTACGCTTCTGGAAACTCCTGCTGCAGATCAATAAGTTCAACACCCTTGCCAAGACCGAGTGGCAGACCCCCGCGGCCGAGACCACTTCGCTGCGCGACTGGTGCGCCCAGAAAGGCCTCGGCGAGGATTTCCTGAACTTATACCTCATCCCCATGTCCGCGGCCGTGTGGTCGACCCCCGCGGACAAGATGCTCGGCTTCCCCGCCGCGGCGCTCATGCGCTTCTTTCATAACCACGGCTTCCTCGGGCTCGATACCCAGCACGCATGGCTGACGCTCCAAGGTGGCTCGCGTACATACGTCGACGCGTTGCTCAGGAAATATCCTGCCGACTTCCGCTTCGGCCAGGGGGTCACCGCCGTACGGCGCGAGGGTGCGCAGGTGATTATCACCACGGCCGCCGGCGAAGAGCGTTTTGACCGCGTCATCCTGGCCACCCATGCGGATATCACCCTCCGATTGCTGACGGACGCCGACGCCGAAGAACGCCGGCTCCTCGGAGCCTTTGCCTACAATGAGAACGTGGCCATCGTGCACACCGACATGTCGCCCCTGCCCCAGGCGACCCAGGCCCGTTCATCGTGGAATTACCGTACCTGGGCCAAGGACGGCGGCCTCGCCACCTCGACGCACTACTGGATGAATTCCCTGCAGGGCCTGACGGACCAGGGCGACTTCGTCGTCACCATCAATCACCCCGAGCAAGTCGACCCCGCCAAGATCATCCGCCAGATCCCCGTCGAGCATCCGCTCTTCTCGCTCGAAGCCGTCGCGGCCCAGGCGGAGATTCCCGCGCTCAACGCTCGGCTTGGGGCGCGGGTGCATTTCACCGGGGCATGGCAGCGTTACGGCTTCCACGAAGACGGCTTTTGGTCGGCGCACCGCCTGTGCTCGCAGCTGCTCGGCCGCGACGCGTGGGTAGCCTAATCAGAAGGCCACGGCCGACGGATGGTAAGTGAAGCCTTCGGCCTCGAACAAAGGTTCCGGCTTCATCTTAACGAAGTTCGCAAGGTAGCTGTCCGGAATACGCTCAAGGCGGGTATTATAAAAGGTCGCGATGTTATTATGATAACCGCGGGCCAAGGCGATGCGGTCTTCCGTCTCGATGAGTTGCTTACTCAAATCATTGAAGAGACCCTGGGCGCGAATCTCCGGGTAGCTTTCGATGACCGCGAGGATCCCTGGGGCGAGCGCCTTGAGCGGATCGCCGCCTACCTGCGCCCGGGCTGCGGCCAGCAGCGTCTGCACGGAGGCCTCATGTTCGCGGAAGCCCTGCACGCACGCGACGAAACGCCGGATGAGATCCGCGCGGCGCTTGAGCTGCACATCGATAAGCGAAGACGCCTGGTAGACCCGCTGCCGCAACCCAATCAGACTATTGAAGGCCATCCAGGCCCAGCCCCCCGAATATAACAGCAGATAAAGCGCGACGGGAAGAACGGCCAACGGATACAGCCAGCGAGAACTTCCGTAGCCCGCCATCATAACGAGCATCCCGCCGAGTCCCAACGGGGGCAGTGCGCCGACGACACCCCAGAAGCGGGCGGCCTCGCGCCACTCCGCGCTCACTGCTTTCGCCGTCCGCGTCGTGATGATGAAAATATCCGTTTTCGCCGCCGGCTTGATTTGCGCGGCGACGACATCGCGTCGTTCGCTCGCCCGGCCGCGTACGAATAGAGGGGTCCCAACGAGTAGCCCGTACTCTTCAAAAGTACGCTCCCCCGTCGAACCCTCGACCGCTCGCCGGCTTCCCTTGGAGTAGTAGAGGGCATCGCCGCGACTGGCCTCTTCGCTGAAGAGGCAGGTGGTCTCGATCGGCGCACCCTGTGGATCAACCCAGACGGCTCCCGTTTCGTCGCGGAGGTAGAAGCCGCCGTCCTTCTCGCCGCTCGCAATTTCATCCGAGCCATAGCACGTGACCATGCGCGTCTTGGTGCGTCCTTCGTCATCGGTATAAGTTTCCTTTTCCTCGCGTTCCCAGTGTTCAGAGACGGACCAGGTATACCTCACGCAAGGCTGGCCTGAAAGCGGGGCCACCAGCGGTTTCTCGAGATAGCAGACCCCCTCAAGGGCTACCTCGCCAATAAAAACACCGAGGGCCTTGCTCAAGGGGGTATCTTCCATCAAGCGGCGTTTCCGCTCAGCCCGGAGCGATAGCCCCAAGCCGACGAGCACAACTAAAACCGCCAGCCCAAGGGGTTCGCCTTCTAAACTACAGAGGACCATCCCAGCCATATGCCCAACCGGGGCGCCTTCGCAAGTGGGCCGCTAAAACTTCACGCCCACCGCCACGCGCTCGAAACCCTGGGCTTGGAAGAGTTCAGCTGGCTGCATGGACACAATCCGGGCGACGTAGGCATCTGGCACGCGCTGAATCCGCGTATTATAGAACGTCACGCTGTCGTTATAATAATTACGGGCCAGCGCGATGCGCTGCTCGGTCTCGATGAGATGGCTGCTCAGGCTATTGAAAGAATCCATCGCCTTGAGGTCGGGGTATTGCTCCTGGATCGCGATGAGCGACGGGCTCACCGCGGAGACGCCGGAGGAAGCGGCTTCAGCGCGGAGGCGGGCGACCATCGCCAGCACCGAGGCCTCGTGGGCGCGGTAGCCCGCGAGGCAGTTGACCAGACGCGGGATGAGGTCCGCACGGCGCTTGAGCTGCACGTCGATGAGCGACTGCGCGAGCTGCACCCGGTTGCGCACGCCGACGAGGCTATTGAAGACCATCCAGACCCAGCCGAAGCTCAGGGCGACGAGGTAGAGCAGCACCCCGACGGACATCGGGCCGGGGCCGGGGCTCACCGCATGGCTCGCGAAAAGCGTCGAAGCGAAAGCACCAGCGCAGAGCGCCCCGATGATATTCCAGAGCACGTAGGCCGTCGCCTTGCCGTCGCTCACGGCTTTTTCGCCGCGCGGCGTGATAATGAACATATCCGCCTTGTCCTCGCGTTTGATCTGGGCCGCCACGATATCGGGGCGTTCGCTGGCCCGACCGCGGATGAAAAGCTTGGTCCCGATCGGCAGGCCGGATTCGGAGAAAGTACGTTGACCGGTCGAGCCATCGACCGCTTCCGACGGTCCCTTACCGTAGTAGAGTGCGTCGCCCTCGTCGGCATCCTCGCTGAACATCGTGACGGTCTCCAGGTCCGCGCCCGCGGGCTCGACCCAGACGAAGCCCGTCTCATCCTGCAGATAGAATCCCGCCTGACGGCCGCCGGAGGCGATGACATCCGAACCATGGACGATGACCGTGCGGGTGCGGGTGTTGCCCTTGTCGTCCGTATAAGTCTCTTCGTGGGCGCGGCGCCAGTGCTCGCAGATCGACCAACTGTAGAGCACGCATGGCCGCTCCGCGAGGTAGCTCGTGTAAGGATCCTGACGCACGCAGAGCCCTTCGACTTCGACTTCGCCGACGAAGACGCCCAGGGCCTTGGAGACCGGCGTGTCGTCGAGCAGGCGGCGCTTCCGACCGGCGTTCAGGGCCAACAGCAGAAAACCGCCCGACGCAGCGAGGGTGAAAATGCTGACACCGAATGCGTCGGAGGTGGCCACCCGAGGAGTTATGCCAAAGGCGGGCGGTTTAGCAAGGTTTCGGCGTGAGGGGCTTGCACCCGGCGGCATTCCTTCCAACCGTGCCGCCGATGGCCCGACTCTATGATGCGAGCGTGATGCATGCGCGGCTCTGGCCGAAGCAGCACCAGTTTACGCATGGGGCGTTCGCCTTCGCGGTCGATGTAGAAGAAATCGAAAAGATTCGGGCCGGTCAATGGATGCTCGGCCGGGCCTGGTCGCCTTATTCATTCCGCGACGGCGATTTCCTGCCGGCGGCGAGGGTTTTCCAGCCGGAAGGCACGGAGGTCTCTTTCGGCCAGCACGGCGATCGACTCGGCGCCCGCGTGCGGGCCTTCTGCGCGGCGCAGGGTCAGCCCGTGCCAGCCGCCGCGCAGATCACCCTCGTCGCCATGCCGCGAGCCTTTGGAAAATCCTACAACCCGGTCGTCTTCTTCCTGATCACCGTCGATGGTGCGCTGACCAGCGGCATCGCCGAGGTCCATAATACGTTCGGCGAGCGCAAGGCCTGGTTCCTCGGTGCCGAATGCCTCAAACAGGACGCCGAGGGCCAGGCGTACCTCCAACTCCGGGCGCCGAAGCGGTTCTACGTCTCGCCCTTCTCCGCCCTCGATACTGAATTCGAATTCACCCTGCGACTGCCTGGGGAGCGCCTTGGGCTGACCGTCGATCATTACGAAGGCGGCCGCAAGACGCTCCTCAGCGCCTGGACCGGCCGGCAGGTGCCACTCACCGGCGGACGGCTCCTCTGGCTGACGCTCAAGTCGCCGTTGCTCATCCTGAAAGTCGTCGTGCTCATCCACCTGCACGCCGCCTGGCTATGGCTGGCAAAAAGACTTCCGTTCCGCCGCAAGGGGGACGACATTGCGCTGCAGCGCAACCTGCGGCATCCCACTTCCGAACTTACCGGCCGACATGACTAATCCTTCACTCGCCCGCCGTCTCGTCCTCGCCGAGCTGGCCAAACTGAAAAAAGGCCGGCTCACGCTGCGCCTGCCCGAGGGCACCGAACTCGTGATCGGCGAGGCGCGGGCCCAGGGCGGCGCGAGCATGCACATCACCGACGACAACGCCTTCCGGCGCATCATGCTCGCCGCCGACATCGGCCTCACCGAAGGCTACATGGAAGGCGAATGGGATTCGCCGGACCTCAACGCCCTCATCGGCTTCTTCATCGAGAACATCGACCAGACCCCGGGCATGTCGGGCTCCGCGCGCAAGGCGCTGGGCGTCGGCCTGTTCCGGATTGCCGACCGTATCGGCCACCTCCTGCGGCCCAACGACAAGAAAACCGTCCGGCGCAATATCTCGGAGCACTATGATGTCTCCAATGATTTTTTCCGCCTGTTTCTTGATCCCTCGATGATGTATTCCTCGGCGCGCTGGGAAGGTACCGACTCATTGGAGCAGGCCCAGACGAATAAGAACGAAGCCCTGTGCCGATTCCTACAGCTCAAGCCCACGGACCACGTCATCGAGATTGGTACCGGCTGGGGCGGCTGGGCCCTGCATGCCGTGAAAAAATATGGGTGCCGGGTCACCTCGCTCACCATCTCCCAGGCGCAGCACGACCTTGCCGTCGAGCGCATCAAGGCCGCTGGCCTCGCCGACCGCATCACCGTGAAGCTTGAGGATTTCCGCGACCATCAGGGAATCTACGACAAGTGCGTCTCCATCGAGATGATGGAAGCCCTCGGCCATAAATACCTGCCCGCCTTCTGCGGTTCGATCGGGCGCCTGCTCCAACCCGATGGCATCGCCGCGTTCCAGTACATCACCTGCCCCGACAGCCGCTACGCGCAGTTCCGCGACGGCGTGGATTTCATCCAGAAGCATATCTTCCCCGGCTCGCTCCTCCTTTCGATCAACCGCGTCGGCGACCTCATGACCCAGGAGAGCGGCTTCCAGCTGGACCGCCTCGAGGAGTTCGGCCGCGACTACGCGCGCACCCTCGATGCGTGGTGTCGGGCTTTCGAAGCCAACCTGGACAAGGTCCGAAGCATGGGCTTCGACGAGCGCTTCATCCGTAAGTGGCGGCTCTATTTCCGCTACTGCCAGGCCGCCTTCGAGCACCGTAATATCGGGGTCGTACAGGCCGTGTATGTGCGGCCGAATCGGAAGGGATAGGGCGGCGAAGGCCGCGGCGTTAGTTGATCCGTTGACCAGTTGGCTGGGGGGCAAGGGAGGCAGGGTGCAGATGAACTAGAGGCACGGAGGCTCGGTTGATCAGATGAAGCAGCGTTAGTTGGCTGGTGGGCAAGACTGACACGAGCTGGCAGGTTGACAAGTTGACCAGTTGGCTGGTTGGCCAGAGCGCGGCGCGATGCGTCGCGTGGGAATCTGTCCGCGAACGGACGGCTCGGAGAGCCGTCCCCCTTCCCTGGCGCGGCGGAGCCGCGAGGTGGCCGGAGAGAGTATGGAGTAGAGGGAGAGACAAGCCGCCGCAGGGGGGCCTTGCGTAGGGCGTGGCTCTCCGAGCCCGCCGTTGAGCGGTGAGAGAATAGAATGTTGAGAGAGGTGGGGATTTGCGTTTGGAGAATTATCTTATAGGTTAGCGGCATGACCTCTCGTCGCGCCCTCATCCTCTATTTCATCGTCGTCCTGGCCGCCATGACCTGGGTCTCGTGGCATGCGTGCGTCGCGCCTTCGCTCAGCCCGCTCCCCGAATATCACGGCAAGGGCATCAACGTGGTCGGCGGTTACGTCACCGTGTGCAGCGAACCGTGGGGCCTCGCCACGATGTTCGACGCCTATTTCGGCTTCATGGCCTTCTGGCTATATGTCGCTTGGCGCGAGCGGAGCATCGGGGTGCGCCTCGGCTGGTTCGTGGCCGTAATGCTCCTCGGGAATTTCGCCATCGCCGCCTACGCCCTGCTCTGCCTGTCCGGCGCGAAAGGCGAGACCGACCTTGGCAAGGTCTTCTTCACGCGTAAGGCTCGGTGAATGGGACGCCTCTCTGATTGGCTGCGCCGCAAGGTGCGTGATCCGCTCGTCGCGGAATTACAGCAAGGCGCCACGCCGGAAGGAGTCGCCGCGTCGGTGTCGGTCAGCCTCGCCATCGCCGTCAACCCCCTCATCGGCACGACCACCCTCGGGTGTGTCGTCGCCGGCCGACTCTTTCGTCTGAACCATGTGGTGATGCAGATCGTCAACCATGGAAGTTTCGTCCTGCAGGTGGCGCTCATGATTCCGTTCATGCGGATAGGGGAGACCGTGACCGGCTCGCGGCATATCGTACTGACCTACGAAGCCATCAAAAAACAGTATGACGATTCGTTGGTCGTTTTCTTTCAGAAGTTCTGGATGGCCTACGTCCATGGCATCATCGGTTGGCTGCTCATCGCACCCGCTGCCGCCTGGCTCCTGAACTTCGGCCTGCGGGCCCTCTTTCGCCGCTTCATGAAGAAGAACCCCGCATGAGTCCCTGGTTTGATCTCGGCTTTGATTTTCTGGCGCTGCTCGCGCTGGCCTGCGCCTACTTCGCCGGCTGCTGGCTGATCGCCAAGCGGATCAACAACTGGTCGATTGTGGACGTCGCCTGGTCGTACGGCTTCGCCCTGGTCGGGCTCCGGATGCTTTACGTGCACGTCGGCGTCATGCCCCTCGGCGGACAAGGGGTGCTCATGGCCGGGGCGACGGTGCTCTGGAGCCTGCGGCTCGGCACGCATCTTGCGGTGCGCGTGCTCGGCCATCTCGACGTGGAAGACGGGCGCTACGTGCAGATGCGCGCCGAGGCGGGCGAGCGGATGCCGCAGCAGATGGCCTACTTTTATTTCGTCCAAGCGGTCGCGCTCGCCCTGCTCTGCCTCCCGTTGCTTGCGTCGAGCCCGTACGGCGCCGCCAGCCCGGCCCGGCTCATCCATTGGCTCGGGCTCGGCGTGGTCGGCGCCGCGCTGGTGATCGAGGGCCTGGCGGACGCCCAGCTCGCGGCGTTCAAGAAGGATGCCGCCAACAAGGGAAAAGTCTGCGCGCGCGGGCTGTGGGCCTGGAGCCGGCATCCTAATTATTTCGGCGAGTGGCTCGTGTGGGTCGGTTTCCTCCTGATGAGTTACAACGCCACCTACCGCGGCATCCCGGGCCTGGCGTGCGTCGCCATCATGTATTACCTGCTCACCCGTGTGACCGGCGTACCCCTGACCGAGCGGCAGCTGCTCAGTTCCAAAGGGCCCGCCTATGCGGACTACCAGCGCCGCGTCTCGGCGTTCTGGCCCCGTCCGCCGCGCCGCTAGGAAGTCCGCGTTTGCCACCGAGCCGCGGCCGCGTTTGCTCCCGTCATGCAGAGCTACGAAGAGAACGGCGTGCCCATGGAACGATGGAAGGTCGGAGCCTCCACCTATGAGACCTGCCTGACGCGCGGAGCGCGGTTGCTGCGTTGGAAGCTCGACGTGCCCACCGGGCATCGCGAAATCCTTTTCTGGCCCGAAGGCGCACCCATGGAGCTCGACAAAATCGGCCCCGTGCGCGGCGGAAATCCGATTCTCTTTCCCTTCATGGGGCGCAATTATGCCGACGGCGAGAAGTTCGTCTGGAAGGCTGCGGACGGCGTCAAGCGCCCCATGCCGCAGCACGGCTTCGCCCGTGATTCCGCCTTTGAAATCATCGAAAGCGGCCCCAAGTACGCCGTCGTGCGGATGATCCAGGATGAGCGCGGGCGGAACTGCTATCCCTTCGCGTATGACTTCCGGATCCGTTTCGATTTCCTCGAACTCTTCCTTCGGATCACGTTTGAATTCGAGAACCGCGACACCAAGCCCCTGCCGTGGTGCGCCGGGCATCATTTCTATTTCACGCTCCCGTGGCATGCCGGTCTGAGCCGACGCGATTACGTGATCAAGATCCCGTCCAAGAAACAGTGGCGGCACGCCGCCGACGGAAAACTCGTGCCCTTCGCCGAACTCAAAGGCGCGACCGAAATCGGTTTCGACAACGCACATCTCTCCGACTGTATTTTTACCAACCTCAAATCCGCCACGCTCAGTTTCGGACCCAAGTCCGGCGAAGAGGACATCACCGTGAAAGTCGGCGAGGAAGCGATTCCGGGCAGCTGGGCGACCGTCGTCACCTGGACCGCGGACCCCGAGGCGCCGTTCTATTGCGTCGAACCTTGGATGGGCCCGCCCAACAGCCCTGAACATAAGAACGGGCTCCGTTTTGCGGAGCCCGGGCAGGTCGACACCTTCGTCACCGAAGTGTCATTGATGTAAGCTGTAAGGCTTACTTGTCGCCGGCGTTCTTGATGGGCAACTTGCCCTTCGACTTAGCCGGGGCCTTCTTGGCCGGAGCGACCGGGTCGGCGTCGGGAACGAGGGTGGAAGCCGGCGCAGGCGCCGTATTGACCGGGGTCAGACCCGTGGACACGAGACCCGTGTCGACACCACCGTCGGTGACAGCGGACGGACCCTTCTTAGGGCCCATGCAACCGGCGACGACGAGGGAGAGAAGGGAGAGAATGAACAGATTGCGTACCATGGCGAGGAGGTTAGGTTGCGGGGACTCTACCTAGCATGCCGCAACGCACAAGCGCAGATTCTGGCCCCCTTTTCCTGTTTGTCTGCACCGGCAACTTCTATCGAAGCCGCCATGCCGAGGCCTTGTTCAACTGGCACACCCGCCGGATCGGGCACCCCGCGCGGGCTTTTTCGCGCGGCTTGCTCACCTCCTTGGTGGCAGATGAGCCCACCCGCATCTCCCGGGACACCGAGAGGCGCCTCAAGGAACTAGGCATTCCGCTGGACCATACCGGAACCGAGCCGACCCAGCTTCGCCGGGAAGATCTCGAGCGGGCGCACCGCACCATCGCCCTCAAGAAGGACGAGCATTACGCCATGATGCTGCAATCCCACCCTGAATGGGCGGACCGGATTGATTACTGGACCGTGCACGACATCGACTTCGCGGACCCCACCGACGCCCTTCCTCAGATCGAGGCACGGGTCCTCGAACTGATGAAAGAACTGGCCGGCCAGGCTGGCGCTTAGGCCGCGGAACCGGCGCTCGCGCGACGGAGGGCTTCGAGATACGAAGCCGCCTGATCGAGGAGACCACGGAGTTCGGCCATCGTTTCCTGGGCCACTTCGGCCTTCGTCGCGGCGGATTCCTTGAGGGCTTCGGCGCGGCGGGAGAGTTCGAGCGCAAGCTCGTGGGCGGCGGCGATCGTCTTCGCCTTCAATTCGCGGGAGCGCTCATCCAGACGGGCGGCGAGGGAATCGATATCACGGCCGAGCGTGCGGCTCTTCTCTTTCAGTTCGGCGGCCATGATGCGGGAGTCGGGCACGCGACGGAGGTCTTCCGTGAGGCCAACCTTCGAAAGCGTCCAGATGATCCACTTCGTCGGATCGAACTGCCAGCCCTTCACGCCGTTACGGTAGTCGTGCTGGAACTCATGGTGATAGTTATGATAGCCCTCGCCGAAGGTGAGGAGCGCCACCAGGCCGCTGTCGCGGGCGCTGTGATCGGTGGAATACGGCTGGCGGCCGATCATGTGGCAGAGCGAGTTGATGCAGAAGGTGCCCTGCTGGACGACGACCGTGCGAAGCAGGCCCGCGATAAGGAAGGCGGCGAGGGCGGTCATGCCGGGATTGGTGTACCCCATGAGCAGGGCGAAACCGTAGCCGAGGGCGGCCGGGCAGACGAAGCCCACGAATGCGCCGATCCATTGGACGTAGCGGTGCTGCCACATCACGAGAGGATCGGCCTCGAGATCCTTGACGTTCGTAATGGGGGCCGGCGGCTTCAGGCGGAACAGTAACCAGCCGATATGGGCGTAAAAGAAGCCTTTGGAGATATCATACGGGTCTTCGTCTTCATCCACGTGCTTGTGGTGGACACGGTGGTCGGCGCACCAATCATGGGCAGAATTTTCGAAAGAAGCGGCGCCGAAAAGGAGCACGAAGAGTTTCACCGGCCACTTGGCCTTGAAGGAAATATGAGAGAAAAGGCGGTGGTAGCCCAGGGTGATCCCAAAGCCCGTGGCGTAGTAATAAAAGACGAACAACGCCCAGACGAAACCCCAGCCGTGGACCTTATTGGCGGCGTCGGCCGGCAGGTTGAACTGGGTCCAAAGGAACCAGGGCACCACCGTCAACGAAAGGAAGGCCGTACCGATGAGGAAGGCAGAGGTCACCCACTCGATGCGATAGATTGGGAAGTTTTTGAACTTCATATAGGGGCAAAGGTTGCGGAATGGCTCCCGCCGATGCGAGTCCAATCCGCCTGCCTACGGAGGCAAAAACCGCATCTAAATTCGCTATTAGCGGAAGTATTGTTCCAAAAAAGACGTTCAGGTGAACAGATTCAATCGCGCCGGCGGCGGCCGATCGTGTTCTTCACCGGAATGATGCGCACCGGCTCGCGCGTCTTGATCCACAGATCACTCTCCTTGAAAAGTTTCCCGGAGATACTCTGCACGGCATCGCCGAAAGAATCGACCGGCAGACGCTGGCCCTTCGGGGATTCGTTGAAAGCCTTGGCGACATCAACGATCTTGGCGGAGACTTCCGCAGGGTCATCGTCCTCGAGCAGCTGGACGACCCAGCCGGTGAGGTCTTTCGGCAAGCCCTCTTCGGGTTCGCTCACCAGCACGAGCATCTGCTTCTTCGCGGGCTTCTCGCGCTCGACGACTTCTTCGGCGGCGGCTTCGCGAATTTGGTTCAAGATCGCGGCGGCGACGCGCACGTCGACCCCGCTCTCTTTGAGGACTTTCTGGACGATCTCGATGTCTACCTTGGCCATAGGCCCTCAAGAGACTCCAAGCACCCCAGCGAGGGAAGCCGGAGTTATTCCCAGCACGCCCAGAGGCACCAATTAAAGGGAAGCCGGAGACCGGATGATTGGCTGGGGTGAACCTTTATCGGATGACAGGTGAGGGCACTGGAGTTCAGGCTCCGGCCGTTCGGGGGTCAGCCGCGGGATCCCGAAGCCGATAGCCAATGGCTGAAAGGCCGACCCCTGAGTGGCCGATGCCCTGGGGGCTGTCACCTGGCACCTAAAGCACATCCCCGGCCTCGGGTAGGGTCGGGATCGCCTCACGACAGTGCCGACTTGGGTAGGGCTGACCGGCCCGGTCAGCCGCTGGCAGGGGCGCGACCCGCCACCCGAAACGCCATCTTCCCCCAATACTCCATACTCGATACTCCATACTCGATTCATTGGCTCTCTTGCCTCCCTCCTCCCTTTCCCTCTTAACCCCCTCGATGCCGGAACACACGAAAGTCATGGGCAAGGAATGGGCGGAGGCCCGCCGGTCGGCCAATGTCGCCCGCCTGGGAGCCACCTTGGCCGCGGCCTTGGCGGGTCGGACCGGCATCACCTTTGAACTCGGCTGCGGACACGGCCACTGGCTGGCCGCCTACGCTGCGGCCCATGCCGATGAATTCTGCGTGGGCATCGATCTGATCACTCACCGGGTCGAGCGCTCCGTCCGCAAACAGACGCTCGGCAAGCTCGACAACGTCATCTTCCTCAAAGCGGAGGCCATGGAATTCCTCGAAGCGCTGCCTGGGGAGATCTTTCTGGAAAAGATTTTCATCCTCTATCCCGATCCGTGGCCGAAGAAGAAGCATCACAAGAACCGCTTCATCCAAGCATCCAGCCTGGACCTCCTGGCCAAGCGGGCCGGGCCGGGCGCCAGCCTGCACTTCCGGACCGACGACGCGGATTACTTCGAATGGACGCGGACGCATGTCGAAACGCATGGCGGCTGGAAACTGAAGGCGGGGAATCCATGGCCGTTCGAGCAAACGACGTTCTTTGAAGAGCGCATGAAGGCCAAGCGAGACCTTGAAGCGGAAAGAGTGCCGTAAAATCACCATTTTATGCCGATTGCTGGGGTGTTCTTTCCCTTGCATCTCCACACGTCATAAGTTGTCATAAATGCTGTGAAATCCTTCCGTCACACGCGCATCACTTTCACCATCGGGCCGGCCACGGAATCCGAGGCCCAGCTGGAAGCGATCATCACCGCCGGTGCTGACGTCGTCCGCCTGAACATGGCGCACGCCGACCACGAGTGGGTGCGCAAGACCGTCGCCCGCGTCCGCAAGGTCTGCAAGCGCATGAAGAAGGAGCTCTCGGTGATGATGGACATCAAAGGCCCTGAAATCCGCACGGGTGCCCGTAAAGAGGCCGCCCAGCTAGCGGTGGATCAGCTCGTCGACGTGACGGGATCCGAGGAAGCCAAGGCCGAGGGAGATATTTTGGTGATTCCGACCAACTACCCCAAGATGATCTCGGCCGTACCGGTCGGGGGCGTCGTCTTGGTCGACAACGGCCTCATCCAGCTTCGGGTCTTGGAACAGCTGAAGGATCGCCTGCGTTGCAAAGTCGAACAGCCCGGACCGCTCGGCAGCCGCCGCCACATCAATCTGCCCGGCGTAAAAGTCGACCTCCCTGCCCTCACGGACAAAGACCGTGACGACGTGGCCGTCGGCTGCGAAGTCGGCGTCGACTTCTACGCGTTGTCCTTCGTCCGCGAAGCCGCCGACGTGTATGCGCTCCGCACCCTGCTCGCACAGCACGAATCCAAGGCGCACATCATCTCCAAAATCGAGGACCAGTCCGCGATCGAACACCTCGGCTCGATTCTCGAAGCCACCGACGCCCTGATGGTCGCACGCGGTGACCTCGGCATAGAAATTCCCTACGAGACCTTGCCACTCATCCAGCGCCGCGCCGTCGCCATGGCCATCGCCTGCCGCAAGCCGGTGATCGTCGCGACGCACATGCTTGAGTCGATGATTCAGAATCCAGTGCCCACGCGCGCCGAGGTCACCGACGTCTCCAACGCCGTGCTCGAGAAAGCCGACTCGGTCATGCTTTCGGGCGAGACCACCACTGGTAAGCATCCGATCCGCTGCGTCGAAGTGATGGCTCGCATCGCTTCCACGACCGAGAACGAACTCCCGCGCATCCTTTCCGCTGAGCAGCCCAACGAAACCCCGAAGATCAAACTCCTCCGCGCCGCCGCCGGCCTCGCCCAGGACCTCGGCAACACCGGCATCATCGCCTTCACCCGCAACGGCGACGTCCCGCGCACGCTTTCCTCGCTCCGCGCCGTCGGCTGCCCGATTTACGCCTTCATGGAAGAGGAAACCGTCCATCGCAAGATGGGCCTCCTCTGGGGGGTGGCCTCCTTTCAGACCAAGTTCCGCCCCAAGGCGGAAGACAACATCACGCTCGCCCTGGAACGCCTCCGCGACGAAGGCCACTGCGTACCCGGTCAGGTGCTCGTCATCGTGACCAACGTGATTCTAGGCCCGACCGTCATCGACAGCGTGCAATTGCGCGCCGTGCCGCCGATCGAAGCGCCAGGGGTGTAGGAGGGAGGCGTGGGCGGTATGCTGTCATGGTGAACTGCTGCGAAGCAGCTGCCTCAGGTAGGGTCGGGACCGCGTCACGACATAGCTGTATCTATTCTTAGGTGTCGGGTGACGGCCACCAGGGCATCGGCCCCTCAGGAGTCGGCTGTTCAGCCTTCAGCCATCGGCTTCGGGTTCCCGCGGCTGATTCCCGAACGGCCGGAGCCTGAACTCCCGGCTCCCGTGCCCGTCACCCGTCACCTGAAATTGTCTCTCATGTCTGAAAATACCGCCGCGCCAATGCTTGCGTACCGGAATCGCCTTCGCCGGCGGCGACAACTTCGCCGTAGAGTTTCGCGGCGAGTTCGAGGCCGGGCAGCCTGATGCCTTGCTCGCGACAGACGTCGAGCGAGAGGCCGATGTCCTTCACGAAATGTTTGACGTAGAAGCCCGGTGCGAAGTCGCCCTTGAGCACGCGGGGAGCGAGGTTAAGCAAAGCCCAACTCGATGCGCCGCCGCCCGAGATCGAGCGCAGCGTGGTCTCGAGATTGAGGCCCGTCGCATGGGCGAAAGCCAGGGCCTCCGACATAGCGATCATGCCGGAGGCGATCCCGATCTGGTTCGCGAGTTTGCAGAGCTGGCCGGTGCCGGGCGCGCCCTGAAGGACGATCGTCTTGCCCATCGCCGCGAAGAGCGGCTGGGCGAAATCATAATCCTTCGGCGACCCGCCGACCATGATGGTCAACGTGCCTTCGCGGGCGCCACGATCGCCGCCCGAGACGGGTGCATCGAGCGGGCCAAAGCCTTTCGCCGAAGCCTCGGCAGCAAGCGAGCGGGCCAGCGCTGGGCTCGAGGTGGTCATATCAATGAGCACGCAGCCTGGCTTAGCGGTGTTCATGAAGCCCTGCGGGCCACGCCAGACTTCTTCGACGTCGTTCGGGTAGCCCACCATCGAAATCGCCGCATCGACGCCACGGGCGGCCTCGGCCGGCGAAGCAGCCCACTTAGCCCCCAGCGCGAAGAGATCTTCCGCCCTAGCCTTCGTGCGGGTGTAGACCGTGACCTCATGGCCAGCCTTGAGCAGGTTCGCGACCATGCTCTTGCCCATCACCCCGGTGCCCACGAATGCGATTTTCATATCAGTAATGAAAGGAAGGAAAGGCCCGATGGCAAACTGGGAGGCAAACCCCAAGGCAGTGAGGCCTGCCTTGGGTAGGGACGGCTCTCCGAGCCGTCCGTTCGCGAGCAAAATCAGATTCTCATCAGGCCAACGGCGGGCACGGAGAGCCACGCCCTACCCAATACAGCCCGAGACCGCTTGCCCTTCGACGGCGAATCCTTGAATCTTCCAGCATGTCTTCGGCGCCCCTCACCGTCAGCGAGCTTTCGGACGTCCTCAAGGGCACGGTGAATCGCATCGGGACCGTCGAAGTCGTCGGGGAAATCTCGGGCTACAAACATTATTCGTCCGGGCACCACTACTTCTCGATTAAGGATAGCGGAGCGACGCTCGCCTGCGTGCTCCTGAGCTACCAGGCGCGCTGGGTGAAGTTTGCGATGGGCGACGGCGTGAAAGTCATCCTCAAGGCCAAGGCCGATATCTACGCCCCTTCCGGCAAACTCTCGCTGATGGTGGACTCGATGAAGCAGGCTGGCGAAGGGGACCTCTTCCAGAAGTTCAAGGAGCTGCAGGAGAAACTGAAAGCCGAAGGCTTGTTTGACGAAGCGAATAAGCGCACCCTGCCCGACTTCCCCAAAGTCGTCGCCTTCATCACCTCTGAGAGCGGCGCAGTCTGGCATGACTTCACCGAAGTCCTGAAGACGCGTGGCTGGAGCGGCACGGCCTGGCTCGTGCCCGCGCGCGTACAGGGCGAGACCTGCCCGGGCTCCATCATTCACGGCCTGAAACTCGCGAACGCCATCCCGGGGATCGACCTCATCGTCGTCGGCCGCGGCGGAGGCTCGATGGAAGATCTCTGGGGCTTCAACGACGAAGCCCTCGTGCGCGCCGTGCGTGCGAGCAAGACGCCCGTCATCTCCGCCGTCGGCCACCAGACGGACTTCACCCTGTGCGATTTCGCCGCGGATAAGCGCGCCGAGACCCCGACCGCCGCCGCGGAGCTCATCGTCTCCGGCCAGATTAAGTTACGTGAAAAACTAAAACTGCTCGCCGCCGAGCTCGCGCGTTATTCACCAAAGGCGAAACTCCAATCCCTCTTCCAGGATCTCGACCTGCTGAACGAACGCCTCGATGGCGCCGCCCAAGAAACCATCGCGACCTATCGTCATACCCTTTCCGAGCTCGGCAGCGAACTGCACCGTCTCTCACCCAAGGCACGCCTCGGCGTCACGCGCGAGAAGCTGAATCAACTCGGCAAGCGCCTGCAGTCAGCCGGTTTCGAATCCATCCTCTCCCGCGGATACTCCATCGTCCGCGATGCCGACGGCACCGTGATCTCCTCCAGCAAAGACGTCACCGCCGGCCGCAAACTCCGCCTCAAGTTCAACGACGGCGAAGCCGGCGCGACGGGCGGCTAAAGGCCACCCTGCCCAGAGACACCGAGGGCAGCACGCGGTGCTGCCCCTACCTGACGCAGAGGATTAGTAGGCCTTCGCCATCACCACGCGGCGGGCGCTGGGCTCGCCGGTGACGACGCACTTGCCAGGCTCGTCCTTGGCGTCGAGGGGGATGCAGCGGATGGTGACCTTAAGCTCGTCCTTGAGGCGCTTCTCAACGGCCTTGGAGCCGTTCCAGTGGCACAGCGCGAAACCGCCGTGGATTTCGGCTTTCTCGGCATTTTTCGGCGTGAAGAACGCCTTGAGCTCATCCCAACTATTGATTTCGCGGGTATGTTCGGCGCGATGGGCCTTGGCGCGGGCGAGGAGATTATCCTGGATGGATTGCAGACGGGCGACGATGCCGGAGACGAATTCGGCACGGGGGACGCCGGCCTTCTCGCCGGTATCGCGACGGGCGGCGAAGACCGCGTTGGCGGCCATGTCACGCGGGCCCACTTCGACGCGGACTGGGACGCCCTTCTTGATCCAACCCCAGACCTTATCGCCGCCGCGGATGTCGCGGTTGTCGATCGTCACGACGATCTTGCGGTCATGGAAGCGCTGGGCGGCGAGTTCCTTTTGGAGCGACTGGCAATAGGCAAGAATGTCGGCCTTCGTGGCGTCGTCCTTATAAATCGGGATGATCACCACGTGCTGCGGGGCGAGGCGGGGGGGTGCGACGAAACCATCATCATCGGAGTGCGTCATAATCATGCCCCCGATAAGGCGAGTGGACACCCCCCATGAGGTCGTGTGCGCAAACTGTTGGGTGCCCTTCTCGTCCTGGAACTGGATATTGCAGGACTTGGCGAAATTCTGCCCGAGGTAGTGCGAGGTACCCGCCTGGAGGGCCTTGCGATCCTGCATCATCGATTCGATGCAGAGCGTGTCGACGGCGCCCGGAAAGCGTTCGCCTTCGGTCTTGCGGCCCATGATCACCGGCATCGCCATGTAGTTCTCGGCGAAGTCCGCGTAGACCTGGAGCATCTTATTCGTCTCTTCGACGGCCTCGGCTTCGGTCGCGTGCACCGTGTGGCCTTCCTGCCAGAGGAACTCGGCGGTGCGAAGGAAGAGGCGCGTGCGCATCTCCCAGCGGACGACATTGGCCCACTGGTTGATCAGGATTGGCAGATCGCGGTAGGACTGGACCCACTTCGAATAAGTCTCGCCGATGATCGTCTCGGAAGTCGGGCGGACGATGAGCGGCTCTTCGAGTTCGCCGGCGGGGACGAGCTTACCATCGGGGCCCATCTCGAGGCGCGAGTGGGTGACGACCGCACATTCCTTGGCAAAACCATCGACGTGGGCGGCTTCCTTCTGAATGTAGCTAACCGGGATGAAGAGCGGGAAATAAGCGTTCACATGGCCGGTCTCCTTGAACATCTCGTCGAGGTCGCGGTGGATATTTTCCCAGAGGGCGTAGCCCCAAGGCTTAATCACCATGCAACCGCGGACCGGGCTGTTCTCGGCCAGGTCGGCGTGCTTGATCACCTGAAGATACCATTCGGGATAGTCTTCCTGGCGGGTCGGGGTGATGGCGGTCTTCGGTTTGGTGGCGGGCTGCTGGGACATGAGGGTACTAAAGAGGCAAGGGACGCCGAAGGGCAAGACGGGTTCTCGCCCCTAGGTAGGGTCAGCACTGCGTGCTGACCTAGCTAGGTCGGCACGCAGTGCCGACCCTACCCAAAACAAAAGATGGTCCTCGAACTACGCTTTCTTCGCTTTCCAGAAACGGGGTCGGCCGCTCATGTCGGGCAGGCCGGAGGCTTCCACGTAACCGAGCTTCGCGGACAAGTCCGCCAAAGCGACGTGCTGGTCGATGCCCGTTTCGCAGAACACCCAACCACCCGGGCGCAAATGCTTCGCGGCACCTTCCAAGATTTTTCTTAAATCAGCGAGCCCGTCTTCCGCGGCGACCAAGGCAGACTTCGGGTCAAACTCGCGCACCTCTGGGTCAGCGACGGCGACTTCGGCTTCTGTGAGATAGGGCGGGTTCGAGATGATAAGGTCGTAAGCATCCGTCACCGCGGAGAACCAGTCCGACTCTGCGAAATTCACGCGCACGGCCAGACCGAGCAGATCGGCGTTCTCACGTGCCAGCGTCAAGGCTTCGGCCGAACGGTCAACCGCATCGATTTTCCAGAGTGGCCGCTCCGAGGCCAGTGCCAGCGCGATGGCGCCAGAACCCGTGCCGAGATCCAGGACGCGCACGGCCTGATCTTGCGGAAAAAGTTCCAGGGCGCGATCAATCAGCTCTTCGGTCTCCGGACGCGGGATCAACGCGCGCTTATCGGATTTCAAGACGAGTTCGCGAAACTCCACCTTGCCCGTGATATGTTGCAGGGGCTCGCGATTGCCACGGCGGACGGTCAGGTCGCGAAGGCGCTTCACTTCCTCCTCATTAAGCAGACGTTCAAACTGCAGATAAAGGTCGAGTCGCTTCAATCCCAGGCCAGCGGCGAAGAGGTGTTCGGCTTCGACGCGTGGTTTTTCCAGTCCTTTACGGGCGAGGAATTCCGCGGCCTTCTTCAGCGTCTCGAGCAAGTTCTGCATCAGCGGGCGGCGGCGCGCGTCAGGCGGTCGTTATAAGCCGCGCCGAGGCCTGCGGGAGCGGCCAGTTCAGCGTGGATAGTCGCGTAACCGCGGGCGTCGAGTTGACGCAGAAGGTCGAAAAGATTGTGCGCAGCCTCTTCGACCGAACCTGATTCAGAAAGCAGGAAGACATCGGCGTTCGCCGGCGGAGCGGCCCGTCGGCCGATGAAAAGAATTGCCGAGCGCAGGTTGGCGATGACCGGAAGGGTGCCGTGCGGAAAAAGCGCAACGCGGGTGGCCGGGCTGTAATGGCGCTCGAGCATGCCCGGGGCATCTTGAGCTGCGTGCGGGCTCGCGGCACGCGTGATTACTTCGACTTCGCCCAGTAGTTCACGAAGGGTCTCCAGCGAAACTGGCCCAGGGCGCAGCAGGCGGGCGCGGTCGGGCGCAGAAAGATCAAGAATCGTCGATTCTAGTCCGTGCTGGCAGGCGCCGCCGTCGACGATCCACGGGCAGCCTTCGCCTAGCGATGTGCGGACGTGTTCGGCCTTGGTCGGGCTCACGTAGCCAAAAGGATTGGCGCTCGGGGCGGCGAGCGGACAGCCCGCAAGACGCAGCACCTCGCGGAACAGCGGGTGCGCCGGGATACGCACGGCGACCGTCGACTTACCCGCCGTGACCAGGTCGGGCACGCCGGACTTACGTCGGAGCACCACCGTGAGCGGCCCCGGCCAGAGATGGGCGAGCTTCGCAAGGCGCGGATCCGGCTCGGCGACTTCGGCCAAGGCCGCGAGATCGAGCACATGCACGATGAGTGGGTCGAGGAGCGGCCGGCCCTTGATCGCAAAAACTTGGGCCAGCGCCTTTTCATTCCGCGCATCGGCCGCCAGACCGTAGACCGTCTCCGTCGGGAGCGCCACGCACTCGCCTTGGCGCAACAACTCAGCGGCCCGAGGAAGTTCGGTGGCGGTCAGCAGACTGGGAAGCGGGGCGGACAAGGCGAAGACGGAGATTGGCGAGCCGGGTGGAAAAGTCCCGTTAGATTTACGGCGACCAGCCTTCAGGGGCAACCCCCTACGCGGCCAACAAAAAGGCCGCCTGAAAAGGCGGCCCGGGGGAAGACGTCGCGTGGACGGCTTACTTCATCGTGATCATATTCCGGGCGCGCTTAACGGCCTTCGAAATATGACGCTGCTGGCGGGCGGTGAGGCCGGTCAGTTTGCGGGGCAGGATCTTACCCGTCTCGGTGACGTAACGCGTCAGGGCCTCGGGTTCGGTGAAATCGAAGTCGAGGGGGTTGCGGGAGCGCTTGAGCTTACCTTCGGTGGTCATGGGAGGTTTTGAAGTAAGAGGCGGAAGGCCGAGGGCAAGGAGAAATAGGGATGCGCCACAGGCGCAGGGGGAGGGATAGGGATGGGGGTAGGGGTAGAAATGACGGAAATAAACCCAATTTGGCTCTTTTCTAAAAAACCCTAACCCTAGCCCTATCCCAACCTATAGCCCTTTTTAGGCCACATTCAGGCCCTTTTGACGGCGATCAGGAACTCTTTATTCCCGTCCCGGCCTTCGATCGGAGAGGGAATCACCCCGAGAACCTGGGCGCCGGGAAGCGACTGAATGGAGGTGGTCAGGCCATCGACCACGCGGGCATGGATGACTGGGTCCTTGATGATCCCCTGTGCCTTGTCGGCCTCAGCCCGCGTCGCCTCGAACTGCGGCTTGATGAGCGCAATCAAATGCCCGCCCTTCCCTGTCCGCTCCCAGGCGGCCGGCAGCACCAACCTCAAAGAGATGAACGAAAGGTCCATCACCACGATTCCATAGGTCCGGTGTGGTAGCTCGACGGTGTTGATCTCACGCGCGTTGAACTTCTCGAGATTCTTAATGCGCGGATCATTGCGCAGCTTCGAATGGAGCTGGGCCGTACCGACGTCGACACACGTCATGCTCACCACACCACGCTGAAGCAGGCAATCGGTGAAGCCACCGGTCGAAGCGCCGATATCGAGGCCGTGGAGACCCTCGACGGGAATCTTAAAATGATCGAGTGCACCTTCGAGCTTCTCCCCGCCGCGCGAGACGAAGCGCGGAGGCTGATCGACAATCAGCACCGCATCTTCAGGAAAGGACTGTGAGGGCTTGTTGACGACGGCGTCGGGACCCGAGCGCACCTTGCCCGCCAGGATGAGTGCCTGCGCAACCGAACGCGTCGGGGCCAGCGACAGCTTCAGCAGCAGTTCGTCGGCGCGGATTCTGCCAGGCTTCGCGGCCATCGGATCAGTCGAGGAAACCCGTGAGCGGCGATGTCGGCACGGCCTGCTCGGAGCCAGAGCCCAAGCCGGCTTCGCGGGCCGTGCGACCAGCTTCAACCGCAAGGCGAAAGGCGCGGGCCATCGCGATGGGGTCCCCCGAGGAGGCGATCGCCGTGTTCACCAACACCGCATCCGCGCCCATCTCCAAAGCTTCCGCGGCGTGCGAAGGAGCCCCTAGGCCGGCGTCGACGATGATCGGCACACGGGCCTGTTCGATGATGATGCGCAGGAAGTCACGGGAGAGCAGGCCGCGGTTCGAGCCGATCGGTGCGCCCAGCGGCATGACCGCAGCGGCACCGACTTCTTCGAGGCGCTTCGCGAGGACCGGGTCGGCGTGGATATAGGGCAGGACCGTGAAACCCTTCTTCACCAGTTCGCGACAGGCCTCAAGGGTCTCGATCGGATCCGGCATCAGGTACTTCGGGTCCGGGTGGATTTCGAGTTTCAACCAGGAAGTACCGAGCGCCTCGCGGGCGAGTTCGGCGGCGAAGATCGCTTCCTTGGCCGTGCGTACGCCGGAAGTATTTGGCAAGATCAGATGCTTCTGCGGATCGAGCGCGGAGAGGATGCCGTCATCTTTGGCGCCGAAGCGCACCCGCTTGATCGCCATCGTCACCACCTCGGCGCCGGAGGCGTCGAGCACCGCGCGGAGCTGCGCGGCGGAAGCGTACTTGCCCGTGCCCGTGAAGAGGCGCGAGGCGAAGGTACGGTCAGCGATACGGAGCGAGGACATCGTTGCTTGCACAATCCGAACGGAGGCGGGCTTGTCCAGCCCTCGCATCCGAAACCTAGGCGGACACCGCTTCGACCAACGATTTCGCGGCCGAAACCGGGTCGGTCGCCAAGGCGATGGCGCCGCTGACCGCGATGCCATGGGCACCGAGGGCGCGGAGCGCCGGCCAGTCCGCGGCCGTCACGCCGCCGATGGCGAAGCATGGCAGCGGGGCGGCGGCGGTGATGAGGGCCGCGAGGGATTCAGCGGTATGGATCGCGGCGAGCTTCTGTTTACTCGCCGTGTGGCGGAAAGGGCCGACGCCCGCGTAATCGACGCGCACGCCTTGCATTCGCGCGAGGTGCGCCGGTTCGTTCAACGTCACGCCCACGAGGGCGAAATCGCCGAGCACTCGGCGGGCTTCGGCGGGCGAGGCATCATCGCCGCCCAGATGCACGCCATCCGCTTCGGCGCGGAGCGCCACCTGCGGCGAATCGTTGACGATGAACGTCGCGCCGTAGTCGCGGCAGAGTTCAGCGATCGCAGCGGCCTCCGCGACCCAGACATCTTCGGAAAGGTGTTTGGCGCGCAGCTGAATCCAGCGGACGCCGCCTTCCAGCGCTGCCAGCGCCTGCGCCCGGTGGGCGAGCGGTGACGCGTCGAGCGTGAGGAACTGCAGGCGCGGAAACACGGCCTAGTACTTGCGCTTCAACTTGCGCATCTCTTTACCCGCCCAGGCGCGCTCGAGATCAATAAAGGCGCGGACCGGGTCTGGCTGCTTCCAGACCGAGCCGATGAAAGCAATACCGTCGAAGCCCATCGCGCGGACCTGCGCGGCGTTCTTCGGCGTGACGCCGCCAAGGGCGTGCACTGGGCAGCCGCCTTCGGCCTTCCAGCGCTGGAGAATCACCTCGTATTCGCGGAGCGTGCGGCGCGGGCGGTGGTCCTTCTTTGAAACCGATTCGAAGATCGGCGTCAGGAAGACGTAGCCGCAACCCTTGTCCGTCGAGCGGAGCTCGTCGTAGTCATGGCACTTCGCGCTGACCGCGGCGTGCTTGGGCCATTGACGCGGGATGCGTTCACCGGGGTGCATCTGGAAGCCGCCGAGTTTGTGGGATTCCACGAGGCTCGGCTCTTCGCCAAGGATGATGCGCGACCAATAGGCCTCGGGGATCGTGCGGAGGAACTGTTCGTAGTGGCGACGTTCCCAATCCTTGCGGATCTGGACGTGGAGTCGGGAGAGGCCGGCATCGAACAGGCGACGGACCATCTTCGGATCCCAGTTGCCGTCGTTAGGTGTCAGCAGCACGAGATTAGCCGGAGCCGGGGCTTCCGGCTCGCCGACGAAGAGACCTTTGATGAATTTGAACATATAAAGGAGGTCAGCCGCCCTGGGCGGCGCGAATCACGAGAATCTGGGCGCCCTCGGCGAGCGGCTGGGCGGCCCAGCGGGAGCGGGGAACCACTTGGGCGTCCAGGGCGGCGGCGACGGCTGGCTCCTGGTCGATGCCGAGCTCGCGCAGGAGGTCAGCCAGCGTCTGGGCGGCTGTCTCCCGGGGCTCATCGTTGACGGTGACACGCATGTGTGGGGCCACCCTGCCCCCCGAAAGGCGGGGTGGCAAGCGGAGGTTTGGGGTTGCGGCGAGGGGCGGGCAGGCTTGGCTGACAGGCATGAAAGCCCTTCGCCTCAGCCTGTTTTCCCTCCTGGCCGTCGTCGTCGGCCTCACCCTCTCCTCCTGCAATAACCAAGACCAAATGAAAGAAACCAAAGCCCCTGACGCCCCGCGCGCCATCATCCACACTAATTACGGCGACATGACCGTCGAGTTCTGGCCCGACGTGGCGCCTCGCACCGTGGACAATTTCCTCAAGCTCTCGCGCGAGAAGTTCTATAACGGCACCGCGTTCCACCGCATCATCAAGGGCTTCATGATCCAGGGCGGCTGCCCTAACTCTAAGGTCGGCGCCCGCGGCGTCCCCGGCACCGGCGGCCCCGGCTACATGGTCAAAGCCGAGTTCAATAACCGCGCCCACGTACGCGGCGTCCTTTCGATGGCCCGCTCGAGCGACCCGGACAGCGCCGGCAGCCAGTTCTTCGTCTGCCACGGCGACGCCTCTTTCTTGAATAATAAATATACGGCCTTCGGCAAGCTGGTCGCCGGGGAGGAGGTCCTCAACAAGATCGCCACCATCCCCTGCGTGGGCATGGAAGGCTCGACCCCCACCGAACGGGTGGAAATCACTAGTGTCGAGATAGTTGGAGAATCGTCCAAGTAAGGCGCCCTTCTGACTTTACAGGACCCCCGCCCGCTCCAATCTAACACTTCCCCATGAAAACCCTGACCTCCCTCGCAGTCCTCCCTCTGATGGCTGCTGCCGCCTCCGCCCTCACGCTCGACGTCAACGTTGGCGCCGCCAGCCCCTCGGGCTACGATTCCAACGCCATCGTCGGCGTCGGCATCGGGACCCAGCTCAACAACGAGTTCCACTTGGGCCTGAACCTCAGCTCCAGCAAGTACGTCTCCACCGGTGCCGTCGACGCCACCGCTCGTGCCGCGTCCCTCGACCTCACCTACGAACTCAACGGCAACGGCAGCATCCGCCCCTTCATCGGCGCGGGCGTCGGCAACGTCTGGTTCTCTGGTGCCAGCATGAACTCCAAGAACGCCATGACCACGAACCTCTTCGTCGGCATGTCCTTCCGCGTCTCTGACACGGTCGACGTGATCCTCACCGAGCGCAACGCCGAGGTCTACGACGTCCAGGAACTCGCTGGCGGCGTGAAGAAGTCCGTCAACAGCTGGCAGTCCTCGGCTGGTCTCCGCTTCAAGTTCTAAGCGGACTTGCCGCCCAAACAAAAGCCGCCCATCCGGGCGGCTTTTTTATTGGCTGATGAACGGGACGATCAGCGCTTGAGGAAGCCCTGTTCGACCATCCACGCGCCCAGCAGGTCGGTCCACTTGCGGGAGGCCTCGCAACGGTCGGTCGCGCCCCAGCCGTGACTGCCCTTGGCCCAGACGTGCACCTCGGTGGAGCCGCCCATCGACTTCAGGACCTTGGCGAGGGCCATCGAGCCTTCGGCGGGGTAACCGTCATCGGCGCTGTGGGCGAAGAACGCCGGGACGGGCTTCGTGCCCTTGGTCGGGATCACGCCGTCCGGACCGTCGCGCAAGGTGCTGTCGGGCTTGTCCTTCTCAAAAAGATAGGCGGGGTAGACCATCACGGCGAAGTCCGGGCGAGCGGCGTCGGCTTCGGCGGGAGAATAAGCCACGCGGGCGGCAAGGTTGCCGCCGGCGGAGAAGCCGAGGATGCCGACCTTCTTCGGGTCCGCGTTCCATTCCTTGGCTCGCTCACGCACAATCTGGACCATGCGGCGGGCGTCGATCACCGGGACGACCCACGGCTTCTCGTTGTCGCGACGCGGGACACGGTAACGCAGGACCACGGCGGCGACGCCGAGCTTGTTGAGGCGACGGGCGACTTCAGCGCCCTCATGCTCCTCGGCGAGGAAGCTGTAACCGCCGCCGGGACAGACGATGATGATCGGCGCGCCAGGCTGGGCCGCCGGCCAGGCGACGAACTCGGGGATCATCACTTCGGAACGAAAGCCTTTCTCGTTCACGACACCCTTGGGGTCGGTGCCGGGTTTCTGCTTCCGGGTCTCGGCGGGCGGTGCCGCATCCCAGACGGGAGCAGGCGGCAGGGATTCGGCGCCGAGGGCGGCGAACAGCAGGCAGGCAAGGAGCGTGGTCTTCATGGGAAAGTTCAGAGAGGGGCGAGGAACTTCTGGTCGATGAGCCAGGCGCGGAGGGTATCCGTCCAGACCTTGGCAGCTTCGCAACGGTCCGTCGCGCCCCAGCCATGGCCACCCTTGACCCAGACATGGACTTCGGCGGAACCTCCGAGGGACTTCAGCTTGGCGGCGAGGGCCATCGAGCCTTCGGCCGGGTAACGGTCATCGGCGCTGTGGGCGAAGAAAGCCGGCACGGGCTTAGGTCCCTTCGGAGGCACGACGCCTTCGGGACCTTCACGCAGGACGCCGTCGGGCTGGTCCTTATCGAAGAGGTAGGCCGGGTAGATCAACACCGCGAAATCCGGACGAGGCACGGCGACGTCGGACGGCGAGTAGGCCGCGCGCGCGGCGAGATTACCTCCGGCGGAGAAGCCGAGAATCCCGATCTTCTTGGGATCGGCGTTCCATTCCTTGGCGCGGGCACGGACGATCTCCAGCGCGGCGCGGGCGTCGAGCAAGGGGACGACCCAAGGGCGCTGCGGGTCGCGGCGCGGCACGCGATAGCGAAGGATGACGGCGGAACATCCGAAAGCGTTGAGGCGCTTCGCCACTTCGGCGCCTTCATGTCCGTCGGCTAGGCCGTTGTAGCCGCCGCCGGGGCAGACCAGGATGAGGGGGGCATTCGGACGGGGCGAAGGCCACGGCGTCAGTTCGGGGGTGAAGACATTGCCGCGATGTCCCGGCGAGATTGTCCCGTGCGGGTCCTGCCCTTCTTTCATCTTCAGTGTCTCACCAGGCGGCTGGCCGGGGAAGACGTCAAAAGACAGCTGGGGTTCAGCCGCGAGCGTGAGGGCGGCGAGCAACGCGGGGAGGAGGAATCTCATTCGTGTCGGAGGGCTTCGATGGGGTCGAGCTTGGCGGCGCGGAGGGCAGGATAGACACCGGCGACGAGGCCGACAATCACCGAGAAGCCCAAACCTTGGGCCATAATCTTCCAATCCAAGGTGGCCACGGCCTGCGTCGGGATGGCCTGGATCAGGATGAAGTTCATCAGCCAGACGATGCCCATCGAGACCGACAGGCCGATGATACCTCCCATCACCGAGATCACCGCCGCCTCGGCGAGGAACTGCAGAAACAGGTCGGAGCCGCGCGCGCCGACCGCTTTGCGTACGCCGATCTCCCGGATGCGTTCGTTGATGGAGGCTAGCATCACGTTCATGATGCCGATGCCGCCGATGAAGAGAGAAATCCCCGCCACGCCGCCCAGCGAAAGCTTGAAGGCGGACTCGGTCTTCCTGAAGGACTCCAGCGTCTCCTCGTTGGTCGAGATATTGAAATCCTTCAGCCCGTTATGCATCTGGAGCAAGGAGCGCTCCAGCTGATCGACGGTGTTCTGCAGGTCGTTGGCGTCACCGATCCGCAGGCCGAGACCGGTGAGGTGGTCATTGCCCGTGAACTTAGCGGTCGCCGTGGAGACGGGAATGTAGACCCCGCTGTTACGCCAGCGCCACATGCCGCTCCCGCCCTTGGAATTCGCGGAACGTACCTGCATGCCGGAGCCTTCGATGTTATTGAGCAGGCCGACTACCACGAAACGCTTGCCCTTCACGCGAATCACCTTGCCGAGCGGATCGACGTTGGGAGGAAAAAGCTCGGCGGCGATGGAGGAGCCCAGCACGACCACGTCGGTGCGGTGCAGGATGTCCAGGTCGCTGATGAAGCGACCCTGCTCCGGATCGACCCAGCGCTTGGCGACCGGCAGGTAATCGGGCGTGCAGCCCAGGATGAGCGTGATGGCCTCATGGCCCTCGTAGACAACCTTCTCGTAACCCACGCGCACCTCGGGGGAGATGTTGCGGATGAGGGGGATTGTCGCGCGGATCTGCTCGACGTCACGCAGCGTCATCCCTTCGGAAAGTTCGGCCAGGTGTTCCTGCTCCTTCGGTAGCGACTGGCGGTCAACCGCGATTTTCTCGATGCCGCCCATCGCATCGACGAACTGGCGGAAATTACCAACCATACCCTGGACGACCGTGACCATCGCGACCAGCGACGCCACGCCGAGGATGATGCCTGACATCGACAGCAAGGAGCGCACCTTGTTGGCCTGAAGTTCACGGAGCCCGTTGATGACGGCCGGACGGAGGCGGTCGAAAATCTTCATTGTTGGCGATCCTCCTGCACCTTCCCGGCCCGCATGGAGATGACGCGGCGGGCCTTGGCGGCGACCCCGAGATCGTGGGTGACCAGCACGACCGTGATGCCTTCCGCGAGAAGGGAACCGAGCAGGTCAAGGATGCGGTCGACATTCTTCACATCGAGATTGCCCGTGGGTTCGTCGGCGAAGACGATCGAGGGGTTGCCCACGATGGCGCGGGCGATCGCCACACGCTGACGCTCGCCGCCGGAAAGCTGCGAGGGACGATGGTCGAGACGGTGCGACATCCCCACGCGCTCCAGGGCGAATTTGGCGGCGGCTTCATTGGTCTCGCGATTGGAGTCATCGCGATAGAGCAGAGTCAGGGCGACGTTCTCCAGCACCGTGAGGCGCGGCAACAAGTTGAACGACTGAAAGACAAAGCCCACGCGATTGGAGCGATACCACGCGCGGCGGTCGGCGCTCAACGAGGAGACCTCCTCGCCCTCGAAGACGATGCTGCCTTCCGTCGGCTGGTCCATGAACCCGAGAATATGCATCAGCGTGGATTTGCCGGAGCCCGACGGCCCCAGGATGGCGATATACTCGCCACGCTCAAAATCCAGATCCACGCCATCCAAGGCATGGACGGTCTCATCCCCCATGTGGTAGGCCTTGCGCAGGCCACGGATCGTGAAGAGCGAGCCCATTCAGCGGACGGGCGGCGCAGAGGGGCGGATGAGGCTGACGGTCTCACCCGGAGAGAGACCCGACTTCACCTGAGACCAGCCCGCGTCACTCAGGCCCAGCTTGATGACCCGGCGCTGCCATTCACCTTCGGCGTCCTTCACATAGGCGATGCGCTCGTTACCCTCGACGAAGATGGCCGAGACTGGCACGGAGACACACTTCACATCCTTTGCGATAAGCACGGAAATGTTGGCGCTGATGCCCGGGCGGGCGCCCTCGCCCGCGGAGAAGGAGACCTGACAGGGAAAGACGCGGAGATCCGGCGTCTTGGCGTCCGGGGTGCCGAACGGGGCGAGGAAAGAAACCTTCCCTTTCTTGGTCAGTCCGGGAATCGAATCGAATGAGATCACCGCATCCGTGCCGAGGTGTACGCGGGTCGCCGCGAACTCATTCAAGTTCAGGTCGACGCGGAGAATGCTGACATTCGAGACGCGCATGAGCGCCGTGCCGCTGTTGATGGATTGGGCGCCGATGACGACCTGCCCTTCCACCAGCGCATTGGAGTCGGAGACCATACCGTCGTGCGGCGCGGTGATGATGGTCTTGCGGGTGTTCTCCTCCGCCTTATCGAGCCGAGCCTGGGCGACATCGCGCTGAAGCTTGGCGACCTCGAACGCCGTGCGGGCATCCTGATGCTCGCGATCCGAGACAAAGCCCTGGGCCCGCAGCGCTTCCGCGCGCTTGAAGTCGCGGGTCGTCTTTTCAAGATTCAGCTGCTGGAGCTGCACATTCTGGCGCGCTTCATCCTCATCGGCCTTCACCAGAATCGGATCCAGTTCGAGCAATGGTGCACCCTTTTTGACGAGCATGCCGTCCTTGACGTGAATCTTGTTAATCTTGCCGCTGACCTCGGCCTTGATGTCGCTGAAAAGCACCGGGCGGACGAAACCGGCGGCGTCCACCGTCTCCTCGATATCGCGCAAGGCGACGACCGCCTCGAGCGGGCTGGCTGGCGACGACCCGCCGCCCTTGCGTCCGCCTCGGCCCAGCTTGGTGGACCAGGCATACCAGCCGCCGAGGCCCAGGGCCACGACGAGTAGGCTGATGATAAGTTTCTTATTCTTCATTGAGAGTCGGTGAGGGGCGGGAGCGGATCGGCCGGGCCGACGCCCGCGCCGACCTTCTGCTCCAAGGCTTCCATCTTAAAGCCATGGCGGGGCAGAATCGTGCCGTCCAGCCGGGCGACGCGAGCGGAGGCGACGCGGGCGTCGAGCAGCGCCTGCAGCCAGCTGACCTGAGCTGAATCGAGCGCCGCCTGCGATTGCAACACGAGCAGAATGCTTGACTGGCCGGCGGCGTAACGCGCGCGTTCGCCTTCGTAAGATTTACGCTGCAGGTCCAAGGTGGCGGCGGAGGCGGTCACGCGAGCCCGCGCGGCCTCCAGATCGCGCCAGGCAGCCCGCGCGTTGAAGACCAGCGTCTGCCGGACGTCGGCCAATTGCAGCTCCGCCTGCCGGCGGGCGCGGGTGGCAGAGCGTAGCGTCGCCTCCGAACCGCGGAAGCCCAACGGGAAGCTCAGGACCAAGGAAGCCGAGTTGCTCCAGCCAGCCTGATGCCGGAGGGCATCATAGCCGCCCGAAAATCCGAGTGCGGGGTCTCCGTAGCTGGAGCCACCCACCGTGAGGTTGAGACTCGGCTGGTCGTTCTGCCGAGCCTGATCGACGACCGCGTCCGCCGTCGCCAGATTCGTCAGCTGGATGGCCGTGTCGAAATCGAAGGCCGCCGCCGTGCGCAACCAAGGCTGGAAAGCATCCGGTGCCGCGATCACGTCTGCCGGCAGCTCGGAGACCACCAGGGATTTCTCGATATCATCGACGACATTCCCACGCCCGAGTGTGCGGCGCAGCGACATCTCGGCGCTGTCGACGGATTGATGCGCGTTGAGCACCGCTACGCGCTGGCTCGAGACATCTGCCGCCGCCTGCAGTTCCTCAAGCAGCGTCGCATCGCCGAGCGCGCGCTTCGCCTTCACTTGGGCGAGCAACGACTCCGAGGAGCGGAGGCTCGTCTCGCATAGGGCGACCAGCGTACGGGCGCCGGAGAGCGACCAGTAGGAGATTTCCGTATCCCGGATTAAATCCAGCGTTGCGGCGCGCAACGTCAGCCGGCCGCGCAGGGCACCCTGCCGGGCCGAGATGAGCGCCGTCAAATTGGCCACCTGCCAGCCACCGGAGAGCAGCGGCTGCGTGTAGGCCACCGTCGTCCCGAAACTATAATAAGAAGGCGTGCCGAGATCGCCGGACTCACCCCAGGCGCGCGTGACGCCCGCGCTGACGGAGAGCGTACCGCCCCAACTGAATTTCTGCCCGAGGCCGACGCTGGAAAGGTAGCTGCGTTCGGCCAGCGTGCCAGCGGCGATTTCTGTCGGCGTGCGGAGACCCGAGAGCGTATTCGTCCAACTGAAGGTCGGGTCGAAGATCGACTGCGCGGAATCGATGGAATCGAGAGCGTTGAAAGCCGAGAGCCGCGTGACGGCCAGGCCGAGATTATTGAGTAAAGCTCGGTCGACCGCCGAGGAAAGCGTGAGAGGAATCGAGGCCGCGACGGCGGACGCAGGCCGAGTCGGTTCGGCAGCCCAAAGGGCAGCCGAGACCAGGAAGGCCATTGTCAAAACGCAGCGCATGAACGGGGTAAGTACCTCATTAGGCACACTTTGTTCCCCGCGTAAAGCAAAGCGGCGCACCGAACGGTGCGCCGCGTGAAATAAGCCTGGGGAGAAGACTTACTTGGCCTTCGCAGTGGCCGAAATCTCGACGAGCTCGACTTCGAATTCGAGGACGGAGTCACCCGGGATCGGACCCTGACCCTGCTTGCCGTAGCCGATGGCCGAAGGGCAATAGAGGACGATCTTACCGCCGACGCCGATGAGCTGGACGCCCTCGGTCCAAGCCGGGATCACGCCGCTGAGGGGGAACTCGGTCGGCTCATTGTTGCGGGTCGTGGTGGAGTCGAAAACCTTACCGTCGACGAGCTTGCCCGTGTAGCGGCACTTCACCGTAGAAGCGGCGGTGGGCTTCACGGCGGAGCCGGCGGCCAGGATCTTGTAGCGGAGACCCGAGGCAGTCTTCGTCACCGACTTATCCGCATCGACCTTGGCCAGGAATTCTTCGTTTGTCTTGCCCCACTTGCCAGCCTTGGCCTTCACGCGCTCTTCAAAGAGAGCGTCGGCACCTTCACCCAGTTCGGCAGGGTTGAACTTCGGCTTATCGCCGCGGATCGCTTGGCGGACGCCGGCGAGGAAGAGTTCGAGCTCTTCGTCGCTCAGGTCGAGCTGCGAGTTGACTTGCGGCATGGGGGACTGGCTGGCGATGGAGAAGCCAAGCATGGTCCAGGCCTGTTTGACCTGTTCAGGGGTGAGCGGTTTCACGATTTTTGCGGGGGTAAGAGCGGCATGGACGGCGTCAGCGGGAGCGGCGGCGGCGGGCTTCGCCTCATCGGCGGCATGGAGGGACGCGACGGCGACGGCCAGCGCAGCGAGGGCGGGGTATTTCATGGGAAAGGGGTTCCTACCCGAATCAGGCCTTCGGGGGAAGCACCTTTGCGTGCTCCTGCAAAGAACTTACTGTGAGGGGGTGATTCCGGAGGGAAGTGATGCCCTGCACGGCGGCCCGGGCGGCGTTCATCGTGGAAGCCATATAGACGCCGCGGAGAACAGCCTCGGAGCGCATCGCGTTCTCATCCTTGCGGGGCAGCATGCCGGCGGCGGTGTTCACGATCATCTGTAGCTGGCCGTTCTTCAGGAGGTCGAGCACGTTAGGGCGGGCGCCTTCGGAGATCTTGCCAAGTTTGTTGACCTTCACGCCGGCGGCCTCGAGGGCGGCGGCGGTTCCGCTCGTGGAGTAGATATTGAAGCCGAGCTTGGAAAGTTCGCGGGCGACGGCGACCGCGCCGTCCTTATCGCGATCCTTCACGGAGAGGAAGGCATTACCTGTCGTCGGGAGCGCCGGCTGCGCGGCCATCTGCGCCTTGGCGTAGGCCATGCCCAGATCATCGTCGACCCCCATGACCTCGCCCGTGGAGCGCATCTCGGGAGATAGCGCGACGGGTGCGCCGGGGAAGCGGCTGAACGGGAAGACCGACTCTTTGACGGACCAATAAGGCGGGCGGATCTCCTTGGTGAAATTATGATTCTTCAGTTTATCGCCGAGCATGCACAGCGAAGCCAGCTTCGCGAGCGGCACGCCGATGGCCTTCGACACGAAGGGAATCGTGCGTGACGCGCGCGGATTCACTTCGAGCATGAAGACAATGCCATCCTTGATCGCAAACTGGATATTCATCAGCCCGACAACCTTAAGGCGTTTTGCCAAGGAATGCGTGAGGCGGCGGACTTCATCGATGAGGGCCGGGGAAAGGGTGTGCGGGGGCAGCACCATGCCGGCATCGCCGGAGTGCACGCCCGCGTGTTCGACGTGTTCCAGCATGCCGCCGATGACGGTCGTCTCACCGTCGGAGATCGCGTCGACATCGAGTTCGATGGCGTCCTCGAGGAACTTGTCGAGGAGCACGGGCTTACCGGGGGCGACGTCGAAGGCCTCGCGGACGACGGACTTTAATTCGTCCATGCCGTAAACGATGAACATGCCGCGTCCGCCAAGCACAAAGGACGGGCGGAGCAGGACCGGGAAGCCGATTTCTTCGGCGGCCTGGTAGGCTTCTTCCGCCGAGAGGGCGGTCTTGTTGACCGGCTGGCGGATGCCGAGTTCGATGAGGATGTCTTTGAATTGCTGGCGGTCCTCGGCGAGCGCGATGCTCGCGGGCGAGGTGCCGACGATGGTGACGCCGTTGGCCTCAAGGTCGGCCGCTAAATTAAGCGGCGTCTGGCCGCCGAACTGGACGATCGCACCGACGCACTTCTCCGTGCGGTAGATTTCGAGAATATCCTCGAGCGTGAGCGGCTCGAAATAAAGCCGGTCGGAAGTGTCGTAGTCGGTCGAGACCGTCTCGGGGTTGGAATTCACCATCACCGTCTCGTAACCCGCGGCGCGCAGCGCGTAGGAGGCGTGCACACAGCAGTAGTCGAACTCGATACCCTGGCCGATGCGATTCGGGCCACCGCCGAGGATCATCACCTTCTTCTTCGTGGAAGGTCGGACTTCGGACTCATCGCCGTAGGACGAGTAAAAATACGGGGTGAAGGATTCGAATTCCGCGGCACAGGTGTCGACTAGGCGGAAGACCGTCTTGATGCCGGCGGCGTTGCGCTGGGAATAGACCGAAGAAGGGGTCAGGCCTGTCGCATGGGCGATCTGACGATCGGCGAAGCCGGCTTCCTTCGCTTGGCGGAGCAGGTCGGTGCCGACAGATTTACCGGCGGTCTTGAGGGCGAGCTCGATATCGACGATGCCGCGCAGCTGGCGCAGGAACCACGGATCGATCTTGGACAGGTCAAAGATTTCCTTCTCCGTCAGGCCCGCGAGCATCGCGTAGCGGACGAAGAACGGCCGCTCGGGATTCGGGCGGGCGAGCCGCGCGCGGATTTCCGTGACGTCGGCGAAGGAGTCATCGCCGAACTTGCCGCCGCAACCGAAACCCCAGGCGCCGATTTCAAGGGAGCGCAGGGCCTTCTGGAAGGATTCCTTGAAAGTGCGGCCGATGGCCATCGCTTCGCCGACGGACTTCATCGCGGAGGTCAGCGTGGTGTCGGCGCCGACGAACTTCTCGAACGTGAAGCGGGGGATCTTGGTAACGACGTAATCAATCGTCGGCTCAAAGCAGGCCGGCGTGGACTTCGTGATATCGTTTTGCAGCTCGTCGAGTGAGTAGCCCACCGCGAGTTTGGCGGCAATCTTCGCAATCGGGAAGCCCGTGGCCTTGGAGGCGAGGGCCGACGAGCGCGACACGCGCGGATTCATCTCGATGACGATCATGCGGCCGTTGGCCGGGTTGACGGAGAACTGGATGTTGGAGCCGCCCGTCTCAACGCCCACGGCCCGAATGACGGCGAACGAAGCGTCGCGCATCAGCTGGTATTCCTTGTCGGTCAACGTGAGCGCGGGGGCCACGGTGATGGAATCGCCCGTGTGGACGCCCATCGGGTCGAAGTTCTCGATTGAGCAGATGATGACGCACTGATCCTTATGGTCGCGCATCACTTCCATCTCATATTCCTTCCAGCCCAGGAGACATTCCTCGATGAGGACCTCATGGACCGGCGAGGCGTCGAGACCGGCCTGGGCCATGCGTTCGAATTCTTCTTTGTTGTAGGCGATGCCGCCGCCCGTGCCGCCGAGCGTGTAGGACGGGCGGATGATGACCGGGAATTCGCCGCCAATGAGGGCGATCGTCTCGCGGGCGCCGTCGAGCGACTTCACGACACGGGAGCGCGGCACATCGAGACCGATCTCGAGCATCAGTTTCTTGAAGATCTCGCGGTCTTCGCCGCGCTCGATCGCCTCTTCCTTCGCGCCGATCAGTTCGACGCCATATTTCTTGAGGATACCGGTGCGGGCGAGCTTGAGGGAAAGATTGAGCGCCGTCTGGCCGCCGAGCGTCGGGAGCAGTGCATCGGGCTTCTCTTTGGCAATGATACGTTCCACTGATTCCACCGTGAGGGGTTCCACGTAGGTGACATCCGCCGTCTCCGGGTCCGTCATAATCGTGGCGGGATTGGAGTTCACCAGAATCACGCGGTACCCTTCCTCGCGAAGCGCCTTGCACGCCTGGGTGCCGGAATAATCGAACTCGCAAGCCTGGCCGATGATGATCGGTCCCGAGCCGATGATGAGGATTGAGCGTATATCGGTCCTCTTAGGCATAGTGTTCCGCGGACTGTCAGCGACCCTTGGAAGGGTGGTCAAGTGGGGACTTCTAACAATTGCGGGAGGTCGAAGGGAAGGCGCTTGCAGGGGCGGTGCGGGCGGGCATTCATCGGGGCGTGGACATCATCAGGATAGCCGGTATCAAGTCGTTCGGACACCACGGCGCCCTGCCCGAGGAAAAACGCCTCGGCCAGCGTTTCACCGTCTCCGTCGACATGGAGGTCGACACCCGCCCCGCGGCGGCCGGCGACGACCTCAAACTGACCGTCGATTACGCCGAAGTCATCCGCACTGTCGAAGGGCAGCTCACTGGAAAACCCGTGTACTTGATCGAGACCCTCGCCCAACAGATTGCGGCGCGGATTCTGGGCACTTTTGGGGTCGTTAAAGCCGTCACGGTCGAGGTCACCAAGCCGTTCGCCCCCGTGGCTGCGGAATTCGACGCCATTTCGGTAAAAATCCGGCGCGAGCGGGCGTGAACGCCTCGGCCCACCAGTTCATTTTAGGACTGGGGAGCAATCTCGGCCAACGGGCGGAAAACCTGGCCCTGGCCATCCGTCTCATCGGCCAAATTCCCGCGACCCGGGTCTTAGCCATCTCGCTGGCTGTTGATTCGGATCCAGTTGGCTACAGTGACCAACCTAACTTCTTAAACATCTGTATATCAATAGTTTGCAGTTTAAAACCTGACGAACTATTGACTGAAACCTTGAAGATTGAGCGCGAGCTCGGCCGGCAGCGGACCGAAAACCGTAACGGCCCGCGGACTATCGATATAGACCTGCTCTTCTATGAAGGGGGAAAATGGGATAGCGCGACGGTCACCCTACCCCATCCTAGGTGGTCCTCCCGGGGCTTCGTCGTGATTCCCCTAAGGAATCTCCTTCAAGACCCCACCCTCGCCAGTCAGCCGGCCTGGAGTTCGCTCATTCGGGAAGTCGGCGCCTTGTCCATCGGAGGCGAAGGCCTCCGCACATGGCACGGCCCGACCCCCTGGATCAAGATTCCTCACTGACCCCCTCCCGGTTCGGGCACACCCCAGCGCTTTGGCTGGCCTTGCCTCTCCTGATGGGCTGTTCGCTCGACGCGGGCTGGTCGGTCTCCCCCGGGCCGTGCCTCCTGGTCGGTGCGGGTGCGGCACTTGCCGCCTGGCTGACTTCCCGCCACGAACGGATCTGCCTCATCGCCATCGCCCTCGCGGGAATTCTTTTCGGGGCGGCTTGGCATCAATTGAAGATGCCGCCGCAAAACCGTCCGCCGCTGCATCGCAATTTCGCAGAGCTCCCTGTCCTTGTCGAACACGCCGCGCCGCGGAAAACCGGCGAGGGCTGGACCGGACTCGGCGTGATCACCGACCGCGACGGCGGGCTTTTTCGCCGGCGGGTGGCCCTCTCCGTCCACGGAGCCTGCCCAGCGGACGGTGCGGAACTCATGATCGCCGGACACATCGAAGCATTGCCGATCAACCCGCAGGGGTTTGACGCTTGGGTCGCCAGCCAAGGCGCGACCTTACGGCTCAGTGGCGGACGCAACCTCGGCGTACTCGCCCCACCCACGCGTTTCAGCACATGGTGTCAGACACAGGAGACGCGGCTCGAACAATGGCTCCGGAGATTGCCGTGGAAGGATGAGGAGGGCGGCGCGTTGCTTGCCGCAACCATGCTCGGGCGCACCTCACTTCTGCCCGCCGAGGCCAAGGCGGCGTTCATGACCACGGGTACCCTCCACCTTTTTGCCATCAGCGGATTACATATCGCGGGTATGACGGCGGCGCTCTTGTGGGTCGCGAAGCGCTTGCGACTCCCCGCGATCCCTGCGGGTATCGCCGTCTTGGGCCTGCTCTGGATTTACGTGGAGATTACCGGCGCATCACCTTCCTCTGTCCGGGCATGGATTATGGCCGCATTCATCTGGGGCGGGCAAGTCGGCGAACGCTCGACGCCCGCGTTGCAATCCCTGGCACTGGCCTGCGCGGCGACCTTGCTCATCAGCCCCGAGGCCTGCACGGACGCCGGGTTCCAATTGAGTTATATTGCCGTGCTCGGACTCATCACCGCCGGGGGGCCGGCCGCGCGGCTCTGCACACTGCCGTCGGAAGAAGAACGCCTGACTCCGGTCGGCAGCCGCACGGCGGCGCAACGCCTCCGCTGGTGGCTGCGGAAGTTCCTTCTCAGCGGACTCTGCATCTCGTGCGCCGCGACGCTCGCTGGCACCCCGCTTACGCTCGGATTATTCGGAAGCGCGAGCTGGGGCGGGCTCTTCGTCAATCTCGTGCTCGTGCCGCTCTCTGAAATTCCGCTCATCCTCGGCATGGCGTCGACCGCGTGCAGCGTGAGCGACTGGCTGCTCTGGCCAGGCCTCTGGCTCAACGGTGCGGCGGCCGCGTGCCTTCATGCGATGACCTGGGGCGCCGAGGTCTGCGCCCTCGTCCCGTCGATGAACATCCACCTCGCCTTGGCACGGCCATGGCTGGGTCCGGCAGGCGGTGCGCTGATGACGGCGGTGTTCCTGCTTCAGGCCGAAGCTAAGTCGGTCCGCCGCCTGCTCGGCGGCCCGGCCGCGGCTTTGCTCCTGTGGCTGGCCTTCGCGTGGCTGCTTCAATAATCTTCTTACTATTGCCACGGGCCGACCGTGGTAAAAAGTCCCCCCATGCCCTCGCGTCTTCTCCGCCTCGTCCTCTGCCTGCTCACCGCCGCGGCCGGCGCCGCCCCGCAGGAGTGGTCCGGCATCTATCCGAATCTCGCCACCCACAACAACGAGGGCGAATGCGGCACGGGCGCCGTCGTGCCTTGGGCGGACCGGCTTTGGGTCATCTCCTACGGCCCACACCTGCCTTACGGCTCGAGCGATAAACTTTATGAAATCACCCCAGAGCTCCAGCAGATCGTGCGGCCGGAAAGCGTCGGCGGCACGCCGGCGAACCGTCTCATCCATGCAGAATCTAATCAGCTGTTCATCGGGCCCTACATCATCGACGCCCGGCGTAATGTGCGGGTGATCCCGCCGCAGCTGATGCCCGGAAGACTCACCGGTAACGCCCGCCACCTGACGGACCCTGCGAACAAGATCTACTACGCCACGATGGAAGACGGGCTCTACGAGGTCGACGTCCACACGCTCCTCGTGAAAGGCCTGATCAAGGAAATCATGAACAAGCCCAAGCCTGGCCAGACCGCCGAGGTGAATCCGGCGACGATCACCTCCACCTTGCCCGGCTACCACGGCAAGGGTCTTTATTCCGGGCAGGGGCAATTGGTCCTGGCCAACAATGGCGAGCGCTCCCCCCTAGCCCTCACCGACCCCACGATCGTCAGTGGTGCGCTCGGCTCCTGGAACGGCGAAGGCAACTGGTCGCTCATCCGTCGCAACCAATTCACCGAAGTCACCGGGCCCGGCGGGATCCGCGGCAACCCCCATCCTGAAAAGGACCCGCTATGGACCATCGGCTGGGATTACCGCTCGCTCATCCTAATGGTCATGGAGGAAGGCAAGTGGACCAGCTACCGCCTGCCGAAAGCCAGCCACACTTATGATGGTGCCCACGGCTGGAACACCGAATGGCCGCGCATTCGCGAAGTTGGCGAGCCCGGGCGCATGCTCATGACCATGCACGGCATGTTCTGGAATTTCCCGGCCGACTTCTCCGCCAAGCACTCCGCAGGCATCGCGCCGCGCTCAACGTACCTGAAAATCATCGGCGACTTCGCCCGCTGGAATGAACGCCTCGTCTTCGGCTGCGATGACGCCGCCAAGTCGGAGTTCCTGAATAAACGTCCGATCAAGGGCACGCTCAGCGCCCCCGGACAGTCGCAGTCGAACCTTTGGTTCACCTCGCTCGACACACCGGATAAACTCGGCCCGCCGCTCGGTCACGGCGGCGTCTGGGTGCACGAACCCATCAAGGCCGGCGCACCTTCGGATGCGTTCCTGCTCGCAGGCTTCTCCAAACGCGCGGTCTTCCTCGGACACGACGGCGCCAAGGAAACGACCTTCACCCTCGAGGTCGATACTCGCGGGGATGGCAACTGGACGGCGGCGCTGGTCACCAAGGTCGCCGCAGGCGACGCAGGCTCATGGCTCGAACTCCCCGAGACCCTGCAAGGCGCGTGGGTGCGGGTGACCTCCAGTCGCGATCTCACGCAAGGTACCGCCCTGTTCCAGTATGCGAATGCGGACCCGCGCGGAACGATGGTGGATGCGATTTTCGAAGGCCTAAGCACCGTCGCCGACAAGGACTCCCTCGGGGCGTTCGTGCTGACGCGCGGCGGCAACACCCGGACACTGGGCGTACTGAGCGCGAAGATGACCGACGGCGAAACGACGCCGGGAGACTTCTATGAACTCAACGCCGAGATGAAACTCGTGAAGAATCCCGACGCCAAGGTGCGCGAATTTTACCTGAAGAACACCGAGATTCCGAAGGGCGTCGTCACCGCCGACGATGCCTCCGTCATCTACGTCGAACGCCAGACCCACTGGCGCCTGCCGCGCTCGGAATTCGCGGGCTTCGACGGACTGCTGGCAAAGAGCACCCTGCGCAAGGCACGCGAGGCCGTCACCGAGCGAGACCTCTTCCAGGCCCACGGGACCTTCTACGAACTCCCTGCGCTCAACGCCGGCGGCGCCGTGCGCATCCGGCCGATCGCCACCAGCGCAGTCGCCGCCCACGACTTCTGCTCGTATCGCGGCCTGCTTGTCCTCACCGGCGTCAATGACGCAGCCAAGTCCGACAACCGTCACATCATCCGCTCCGACGATGGACAGGCCGCGGTGTGGGTCGGTGCGATTGATGATCTCTGGAAGCTCGGTAAGCCGCGCGGACACGGTGGCCCCTGGAAGAACAGCGTCGTCGTCGCCGGCCAACCCTCGGACCCCTACCTCATGACCGGCTACGACCACAAGACGCTCACGCTCGAGAACCATGGCGAGGTCGAGACGACCATTACCGTCGAGCTCGATGCCGCCGGCGATGGCCGCTTCGCGGCCTACCAGAGCTTCAAGCTGCCCCCCGGAGCCAAGCTGTCCCACGCCTTCCCCGCGTGGGTCAACGCCTATTGGGTCCGCACGGTCTCCTCGGCCGCAACCAAGGCCTCCGCCCAGCTGGCCTACGAATAAATCCGCAACCATCGGCGCTTTCCGCTGTTCTATTAGAACACCCCACCCTCATGTCACTTCGCCTCCTCGCCCTCCTCGCTCTGGTCTCTCCGCTCTGCGCCGCCGAAGCGCCCGCCACCCTGCTCGCGCAACCGGACAAGGAGATTCTACATGATGCCCTCACCAAGGACACCAAGGGCGCCGAATGGAAGATCGCGAAAGGCAAATGGGAGCGCACCCCCGAAGGTATCCACGTCGAGGAACTGCCGGCCGATAGTCACGGTGCCGCCAGTCGCGTGCCCATGAAGCTCCAGGATTTCGTGGCCTCCTTTGAGTTCCGCTTCGACGGCGCCAAGTCGATCTCCCTCAGCATCAACGACGCCAAGGAGCACGTCGCCCGCGTGATGATCACGCCGGCCGCCCTGCGCATCCAGAAAGACGACCATGACCATGACGGCCCTGATAAAGCCGTCGTATTCCTAAATCAGGCGCAGGCGTTCGAAGCCGGCTCCTGGCACAGCGTCGTGCTCGAGATGGTCGGCGACACCATGGTCGCGACGATTGACGGCAAAATCAGCGGCTTCGGCAGCAACGAATTATTCAAGGCTGAGAAAGCCAACCCCGGCTTCACCTGCGGCGGTCAGTCAGCGACCTTCCGTAACTTTAGTATCTGGAGCGCCAAGGCCGAACCTAAGGCCACCTGGAAGGAAGCGAGCGTCAAGATTGCCGAAGCCATGAAAGCCGCGCCGGCTCCCGCCGCACCCGGAGCCGCCAAGGGAAAGGCCAAAGGTAAGGCCGCCGCTACGAAATAAGCGCCCGGCGGGCGATTTTACAGGCTGGGACCCATCTCCCCGCTTGCACCGAGGGAGGTTACGACCAAGTTCGAACCTCCCTCTTTTATGAACGAGCCCTTCGACACCATCGAGGAAGCCCTTGCGGATATCGCCGCCGGGAAGCTCGTCATCGTGACCGACGACGAGAACCGCGAGAACGAGGGTGACCTCGTGATGGCGGCCGCGAAGGCCACGCCCGAAACCGTCAACATGATGATCCGCCATGCGCGCGGACTCATCTGCGTGCCAACCGTCGAGCACCAGCTGCGTCGGCTGGGTATCTCCCAGATGGTACCTGAGAACCGCGAGTCCCAGCGCACCGCGTTCGCTGTTTCCGTGGATGCCGCGGAAGGCATCTCCACCGGCATCTCCGCCTATGACCGCGCCAAGACCATCGCGATCCTCGCGGACCCGCAGGCGAAGCCGGAGGAACTCGTGCAACCCGGCCACATCTTCCCGCTGCTCGCCCGACCCGGTGGCGTGCTCCAGCGGGCGGGGCATACGGAAGCCGCCGTCGACCTCGCTTCGCTGGCCGGGTTGCACCCCAGCGGCGTCATCTGCGAAATCCTGAACGAAGACGGTTCGATGGCGCGCCTTCCGGAACTCGTCGAACTTAAGAAGAAGTTCGGGTTGCATATGATTTCCATCGCGCAGCTCATCGAATTCCGCCACCGCCGCGAACGTCTGGTTGAACTCATCGCCGAAACCCCGTTCAAATCAGCGTGGGGAGAATTCCAGCTGCGCGTCTACCGGTCTCTACCCGATGGCCGCCAGCACCTCGCGTTCACGCTTGGCCAACCGGATGAATCGCCGACCCTCGTCCGAGTGCAGCGGGAAAACCTCCTCGGCGACTTATTCCACGGCAGCGCCTTCGGCTCCGGTGAATCACTTGCTTCCAGCTTCGAAGCGGTCGCCCAGGCCGGCCGCGGCGTCATCGTTCACGTCACTCAACCTTTCGGCGGCATGCAGGCGGATCAGGATGGCGTGCGCCTCGGCTCCATGGATGCGCGCGATTACGGCATCGGGGCGCAGATCCTCTCGCACATCGGCCTGCGCCGCATCCGTCTCATCACGAACAACCCGCGCAAAGTGGTAGGCCTCAGCGGCTACGGGCTCGAAATCGTCGAACAGGTCCCGTTCTGAGGCAAGTCCTGCTCTTTCCGCTTGCAGGTCGGGTCGGAAACCCCTCCATCGGCCCTTCGTTCTTCTGCCATGAGCCAAGACAAGCCCATCCCTGACGCCATCGACGGCGCCGAACTCCGTTTCGCCATCGTGGCGGCGGGCTACAACGGGGAACTGGTCGAGGACCTGCGTCGGAACTTAGTCAAGACCCTCCGCGCCGCCAACGTGTCGGAGGACAATATCCGCCAGATCGACGTCCCGGGCTCGGGTGAGATTCCTTACGCTGCCTACATGGTAGCCATGTCGGGCGACTACGATTGCGTCATCGGCCTCGGCGTCGTCATCGCCGGCGACACCCCGCACCACGAGATCATCGCCCACTCGACCGCCAAGGCCCTGCAGGACGTCGCCCTGCGCGCCGAAGTCGCCGTGATCAACGGCATCATCGTCACCAACACCCGGGCACAGGCGATCGAACGCTGCCAGGGGGCGCTCGACCGCGGCACCGAATTTGGCCACGCCGCCCTGACCATGGCCCGCCACCGCATCACGCTCGGAGAGCGCCTCGACCAAGTCGAGGACGAGGAGCGCAAGCGCGGCGGTACCGAACCCTTTGCCCAGAACTGATGGACACCGAATCTACCATTTCCCCTTCCGCTCGCGCTAAGATACGCATCCGTATCAAGGGCATCGATTACCGCATGGTCGACCAATGCGCCTCGGATATCGTCGCCAGCGTGACGCCCACCGGTGCACGCATCTCCGGCCCCTTCCCGCTGCCTTCGCAAATCGAGGTCTACCGCTCAGCCGACCAAGACGAGGTCCGGGGGCATCGTCGCAACATCGAGATTATCAACTCCTCGGCGCAGACCGTCGACGTGATGCGCCGCATCAACCTCCCGACGGGCATTGAGATCAGCATCGCCGCCCCCGACGAACCGGTCGTGCCGGATCCGGCCGCCGCCCCCGCGAAGCGTAACCGCCGCCATGACAACCGCGTCCTGGCCATGCAGTTCCTCTGTTCCTGGGAAGTACAGCGCCATGCGGACATGGTCACCGCGCTGTTCGATCTTTTCTCCGAACGCGAGAAACCCCGAGACTACTTTTCCTTCGCCGAGGAACTGATCCAAGGCGTGATCCGCGATGTCACCCTCATCGACGAAGTCATCGGCAAGTATGCCAAGAACTGGGCCTTCGCCCGCATCGCCCGGGTCGATCTCGCGATCCTGCGCGTCGCCATCTTCGAACTGATGCGCCGCACCGACATCCCCCCGGTCGTCAGCATCAACGAGGCCGTCGACATCGCCAAAGAATTCTCGACCGACGAGTCCAAGCGCTTCGTGAACGGCATCCTGGACAGCTATAAGGAAGAGCTGGGCCGCGATCCGCGCAAAGCCGAAGGGAATTGAACGATGGCTGGCGGCTTCTTTGAACGACTGAAGTCTGGCCTGAGCCGCACGGCGGAAGCCGTCGCCAACCTGCTCGCGCGCCCGATGGATGCGACCTCGGCGGAGCAACTCCGCGAGCGCCTCATCGCAGCTGATTTCGGCCCGGCCACCTCGGGGGAAATCGTGGCCGCTGCCCAAGCCGCTTGGAAAGCCGATGCGGGCCTGCGCAAGGCCAGCCCTTCCGAAGCGGCGGCCGCCGTCATCGTGAAAGCGCTCGGCGGCGAGACACCTTCCACCACCGTCGACACCGCCAAGCCTCGGGTGATCATGCTCCTAGGCGTCAACGGCGCTGGCAAGACGACCACGGCGGCGAAACTCGCTTGGCGCTGGGGACAGGAAAATCGCACCTGCCTGCTCGGCGCCTGCGACACCTTCCGCGCCGCGGCGGGCGAACAACTCTCCGCTTGGGCCGATCGCCTCGACGTCCAAGTCGTCGGCGGTGCGGCCGGTGCCGACCCCGCGGCGGTAGCCTTCGATGCCGTGAAAGCCGGCGTGGCGCGCGCTTGCGACATCGTCATCCTTGATACCGCCGGCCGACTGCACACCAAGGCGCACCTGCTCGAAGAGTTGCGCAAAGTCGTCCGCGTGACCGCCAAGGCTCACGCCGGCGCACCGCACGAGAAGTGGCTCGTCATCGACGGCTCGCTCGGTGCGAACTCGATCGAACAAGCCAAGGTTTTCCATGAGGCGGTGGGCCTCTCGGGCCTCATCGTCACCAAGCTCGACGGCACGGCTCGCGGCGGCGCGCTCGTCGCCATCGTCCGCGAACTCGGTGTCCCCGTGCGTTTCATCGGCGTCGGCGAACAACCGGCGGACCTGCAGCCCTTTGACGCCAAGGCCTTCGCCCACTCCATCCTCGGCTTGGCCGAGTGAGGTTGTCTTGCCAGCCGGACCCGCGCACCCCAGCGTGGGTTCATGCCGGCCGAGACAGTCACCGTCGAACTAGGAGCCCGCTCCTACCCCGTGCGCATCGGCCCTGGCCTGCGCCGCGAAGTGCTCGCCATCGCCGCTGCGCGGGTGGCCGCCGGCCAGAAGTGCGCGACGATTACCTCTCCGGGCGTCGCGGCTGCACTGCCGGAGCTGACGCAGGAACTGGCGAAGTTCATGCCGGTGCTCATCACCGCGCAAGACGGCGAGACGGCCAAGTCCGCGGCGGAACTCGCTCGCGTCTGGGATTTTCTCGCTGGCAACGGCATCGCCCGCGACGGCGCGGTCTTCGCGCTCGGCGGCGGTGTCATCGGCGATCTCACGGGTTTTGCCGCGGCCTCCTACCAGCGCGGCGTGGATTTCTATCAGATTCCCACGACCCTCCTCGCGATGGTAGACAGCTCCGTCGGCGGGAAGACCGGCATCAATCTCGCCGCCGGTAAGAATCTCGTCGGCAATTTCCATCAGCCAGCCGCCGTCTGGGCCGACACCGATTTGCTCGCCACGCTGCCGCCGCGCGAATTCGCCGCCGGCATGGCCGAGGTCATCAAGCACGGCCTCCTGGCCGACGCCGACCTCTTTGGCCTGCTCGAGCAGAACGCCCCCATGGCGTGGAATCATCCACTGCTTGCCCGCGTCATCCGTCGCTGCGTGGAGATCAAGGCTGCCGTCGTGGCCGGCGATGAGCGCGAGACCAGCGCCCAGGGCGGACGCGCCCTGCTCAACCTCGGGCACACTTTCGGACATTCCATCGAAGCCACCGCCGGCTACGGCACTTATCTACACGGTGAAGCCGTCGCCATCGGCCTCGTCATGGCCGCCCGGCTTTCCGCGGAGTTGAAGCATTGCACCTCCGCCCAAGCCGAACAGATCGAAGCCGTCATCGCAGCACATCAGCTCCCGACCCGACTCCGCGCCCCTCTCCCGCTGGATCCCATGCTCTCCGCGATGCGCCGCGACAAGAAGGTGCGCGGCGGCAAACTGCGCTTCGTACTGCAAGACGGCATAGGCTCCGCCAGCACCTCGGATGCGGTGCCGGAAGAAGCCGCGATCCGCGCGCTGCTCGCCGGCGGAGCCGTTCGTTGATCAGGGCTGAGGGCCGACCGCCGGCTTCACTGCGCGCCAATCGCCCTTGAGTAGGCGCTGGTCATTCTTCTCGTTGGCCGAGCGTACCCGATCTTCGAGCGTGCCTTCAGTAGCCGGCTGGCCGGAGATGGCCGCGGCGGCGGGCGTCTTCTCGGTGAGGAAAGAACGGTCGTTCGCCGGCGTGGCGCATCCGATGAGCAGAAGAACCGAAGGAAGCAGGATAAAACGCATGGGAGATTATTTCGCGCGGCGCTTGGCGTCGGTCTCAAGCCAGGCACGGAGACTGAGGGCGGATTGACGGGCGCGCTCGCGGGCCGCAGGAAGATCATCCGCGTCCGCCACCGCTGCTTTCGCGAAGGAATAAAACTTCGCCTTAGGCTCCGTGCCCGAGGCGCGGACCGCGATACGGCGGCCGTCGGCGAGTTCCGCGAGGATGAATTCCTCAGGGGGTACGCGGTCACCCTCGGCATCTTCGACCTTGTCGCGCTCGTAATCGATCAGGCGGACGACCTTGGAGCCATCCACCGACGTCGGCGGCGACGAGCGCCAGGAAGCGACGATGCGGCGGATGCAGGCGGCACCCTCGGCGCCCTCGAAAGAAAGATTCAGCAGGTCTTCGTGATGCGCGCCATGGCTGAGATGGAGCACGTCGAGCGCATCGAGCAGCGTGCGGCCGCGTGAGCGGAGCAGCGCGGCGAACTCGCACAACATGACCACGGTCGCATTGGCATCCTTGTCGCGGACGGCGTCATCCGCGAGATAGCCGTAGCTCTCTTCTGCGCCGAGCAGGAAGAGCGTCGAGTGGCGAAGGGCCAAAGGGGCGCGGCGACGCAGGGGCAAGGCCGGCGCCTCGAGGCCGGCGCCGTCTGCCAGGCGACGGGACCACTTCTCGAGCTTGCGGGCGATCCATTTGAAGCCGACGAGCGTCTCCACACAGCGGATGCCATGCCGGGCGCAGATGGCGGCGACCAATGGCGTGGTCACGAGCGATTTGACCACCGCGGCGTTGGGCGAGCCAGCGGCCGGCAGGATACCTGCGTCCTTGAGCGAAGAAATACGGAACTCCGTCAGTAAGGCCGCTACTTCATTGCCATTAAGCAGGCGGAAGCCGCCGGCGGGCAGCGGACAAGCCACCCCGACGCGATCCGCATCGGGATCCGTCGCGAGGACCAAGTCGGCACCGACTTCCTCGGCCAGCTTCAGCGCGAGGGCGAAGGTGCTAGCGTTTTCCGGATTGGGCGAAGCGACGGTTGGGAAGCGGCCATCGTGCTCCCGCTGCTCTTCGACCACATGCGGATCGATACCCACGCGGCGCAGGGCGGGCACGACCATCACATCGCCCGTGCCGTGGACGTTTGTGTAAACGACCTTGGGCGTGTGGCGCGAAATCACTTCGGGGTCGAGAACGACGCCGGCGACGCGGGCGAGGTAGGCATCTTCGGCGGCCGCGGTGACCGTCTGCACGCGGGCGAGATTCTTCTCCAGGAAAGGGGCGACATCCTGCGGGCCCAACTTGCCGACTTCCGCGACGATGGCGGCGTCATGAGGAGGCAGCACCTGGCCGCCGTCCGCGAGGCAGCACTTGAAGCCATTGTCGTGCGAAGGATTATGGCTCGCGGTGATCACGACGCCCGCATGCGCACCGAGATGACGAACCGTGAAACTCAGTTGAGGGGTCGAACGTGGGCCCGCGAACAGGAACGCCTCGCCCCCGAGTTCAGTCCAGGCAGAGGTGATGAGTTCGGCGAAGTGGCGAGAGAAATGGCGGACATCATGAGCGACCACCAAGCGGGCGCCGGGCTGGGTGGCGGAGACGTGCTTCCACAGGCCGAGAACCGCGCGCAGCACGTTGATGTCGTTAAGACACGCCGAGCCGACGGCGGCACGGAGGGGTAGGCCTTGGTCATCCAGTTCGTTGGCGGCGGAGACCCGTCCGACCGTGCGGCCGCGCATCCCCCCGGTCCCGAAGGCGATGCCCTTGTAGAATCGGTCTTCAAGTTCAGCCCAAGCTTCCCGGGCACAGAGATCCTGAAGGGTGGCGACCGCCTCGACCGGCAGGGCGCCGGAACGAAGCCAATCCCCCGCATTAGCGAGGCTGGAGGGGGAAATTCGACCCTGAGACTGGGCTGTCTTAAGGGAGGCAAGAATAGCGGCGGAAGCGCTCATGTGTCTTCGGATGATTACCCTCCCGCAGGCGGGGACAAGCACGGAGCAGGGGGAGGCGGGGGTTGACACAATCCGACACATGGCAAGGGTTTACCCCCCATGCCTGACGCCAGTTCCAACAATCAGCCCCCGGCCGGCGACGACCGTAATCTGGTCATTGTCGATGAGGATTTCGTCAATGCCGACGCCGAAGACCGCCTTTGGCTCTTCTGGGAGCGAAACAAGGGCACCATCGTGCGCACCACCACCGCCGTCGTGGTCGGCATCCTCGGCTACCTCGCCTTCTATTTCTGGAACGAAGCCCGCAAGGATGCCATCGGCGAAGAATATACCGCCTGCCAGGATGAATCCGCCCGCCGCGCTTTCGCCGGCCGCCACCCAGGTGAACCCTCCGCCGCCGTCGCCATGATCGAAGTCGGCGACGACCTCAAGAAAGCCAACAAGTTCGCCGAAGCGGCCAAGGCTTACGATGAGGCCAGCCGTCTGGCCGGTCTCGCGGGCAAGGCTCCGGCCGTTAACGCGCTCGGCGTCCGCGCCCGCCTCTACTCCGCCCTCTCCCTCCAGGAAACCGGCGACCCCAAAGCTAGCGCCGCCATCGCCGCGGTCGCCGATGATGTCAGCGCCCCCGAAACCCTGCGCGGCTTCGCAATGCTCACGCTCGCCAACATCGCGATCGCCAAGGGCGATGCCGCGACCGCCTCCAAATGGCTCAACACAATGGATAAGCGCCTGCGCGCCGGCCATGTGTGGAAGAGCGACAAGGAAATGCTCGTGCAGTCCGAGCCCGCGCTCCTCGCGCCGGCCGCGAAGTAAGCCTGTTACCCGCCCATGAAAAAGCCCCGGCAAACACCGGGGCTTTTTCATGGGCGGGTAACGGGGCGAGCGCTTATCTCTCCACCGGCTGCGTGAAGAGGGCGCGGTGAATCGGCGTCGGGTATGCTTCACCGGGGTGGGCGACCGCCCAGAGGATGCGATTGAGCTCATCCTCGGGCGCCCGGTCGTATTCGGCAAAATCCATCTTTCCAGAACGTTCGGAAAACGCACTCTTCTTGGCATTCTTCGCGTTAAGATCGATGGTCGGCGTGAGTGCCGCGTAAGGCGTCAGGTTCGGCTCCTTCTGAAAGAGGCTAAACATCGGCGTCGCCGAGGCGTCGTACTGCGTCAGTGGAGGAAGCCCGAGGATGAGTTCGATCGTACGGATCATACTCGCCTGGGTGTAGAGCGTGCTGTCGACGATCCCGCGCTTGCAGTACGGGCTGACCACGTAGCCGATCGTACGATGGGCGTCGACGTGGTCGGGGCCGTTCTGTGTGTCATCCTCGATGACGAAGATCGCCATCTCCTTCCAATACTTACTGCGACTAGCCGCCTCGATGATCCGACCGAGGCCGAGATCATTACTGCCCACGCAGGCCTCGGGGGTGAAACTCCCGGCCGTGGTGCCGGCCGTATGATCCTCGCCCAGCGACATGATGGTGAAGCGCGGCAGCGAGTCGTCCTTCTCCGCGGCGTGGAGATCATCGATCCAGTTCTGGGCGAGATCCATGTCGCGCGAACTCTTGTTGCGGGCGGAACGCTTCCAGACGCCGCGATTGGCGGAAGGCACGCGCTGAGCGCCTTCGCCATAATTACGATAACTGAGGCCATGGCGGCTGCAGAGATCCCACAGATAGCCGTTCGCAGGCGTCTCCATCTCGTCGTTGCCGAAGAGTTTTCCGTGTGCCGAATATGACATGATCCAGGAGCGCTGATTGAAGTCCGTCGCCATCGCAGCATCGGTCCAACTATGGCCGTCGACGCTCACCTCGCTGTTGCAATAGAGGTTGTCGAGCAGGGCGAATTCGCGGGCGAGCTGATGGTGGTTAGGCGAGATTTTTTCGCCATACATGGTGAGCTTGGGCTCGCCATTGCCGATCGGTCGGCCTTGAGCGTCCTTCATGTCGCCGAGCACCTGGTCATAGGTGCGGTTTTCCTTGATGATGTAGAGCACGTGCTTGATCGGGCAAGGGTCGCCGACCTTGGCAGGGATGGCGCCGTCGCTCGGAATCGAGGCGGCGTGGAGCTGGGAGGGATGATATGGGGAATTGAGGCGGACCTGGCGGGTATAAGCCGCCATCTGCTTCGCATCGGGTTTGGCGATGAAGGAGACCGAGCCCTCGAAGGTCTTACCCGGATGATCAAAGGTCATGCCATTGTGCAACTTGTTGGGCTTAGCGTTCTGGGCCGGGAAATTCGCACGCGACGTCAGCCCCTTGCCATTAGCGACCAACAGGAACTTGTTATCGGGTGAAACCGCGACGGAGGTCGGATACCAGCCGACGGGGATGAAGCCGTTGACGAGCGCGATCATCTCGCCGCGGTCCTGGGCTTCTTCCATCAGGTTGCCGGTGACATCGACCACCATGACCGCGTTATTGTCGGCATTGGCGACGAAGAGCGTCTTGCCATCGGGCGACAGCGCTAGGCCGCACGGCGTGCTGCCCTCGGGGGACTGCGGATAAAGGCCGGTGGCGATCACTTCGCGGGCGCCTTCCCAAAGGCGGCGGGTCGGGCCTGCGGCCTCGCCTGGCTTCTCCAGCTTACCCGTCTGGATCACGTGCACCGAGTTATCACCCGAGCAGGCGACGAACAGGCGGCCATCGGGGGCGACCACCATGTCATTGGGGCGGATGCCCACGGTGATGTCGCGCACGCGCGTGAACTTAGTTAATTCGATAATGCTGACGCTGCGACTACCCCAGTTGGAGACATATAAATGTTTGCCGTCGCCGCCGACCACGACCGAGTGGGGATGTTGCGCGACCGCAATCACCTTGCTGACCAACAACGTCGCGGGATCAAGCTGCCAGAGTTCATTACCCCCCTCGTTGCAGGCAAAAATCGCGCCGGAGGCCGCATCGACGGCCAGGCCAGCCAGAAAGACCTGCTTGGCCTGAGGATTCGGCTTCACCTCCCGGGCGAACATCGCCTTCCCGTCTTTATAATCAAAGACGTGGATCGTACCCGTGTCGCCACCGCTGACATAGAACCTCGTACCATCGGGACTGAACACGAGGCCGTTGAAAGACTCCTTGAGCGGCAGGAAAACCGCCTCGTGTCGCTCATCCAGGCTGATAATGTTCACGCCCTGCTTGTTATAACCCGCGCAGACCGTCAGGACCGCCTTCTTATCGGGAGCGATGACCATCTTCAGCCCCATGTCGCCGCAGCTGACATGAGCCCCGGCAGGGGAAACACCCCAGCCGTTAAACAATAGATCGGCACCGGGAGCCAGGCTCGGCCGCAGGCGAACCGCCGCCGTGTCGACATCCTCGCCCGGGCGACGTGCCGCGAGTTCGGACTTAGGTTCGGCCCAGAGGCCGACGGCAATGACAGACAGGCAGGCGACCGAGAGTACGCGGAGGTTTTTCATGACGGAGAGGGGTGTGGCCATTAACGACTCCGGGCCGACATTTCGCAAGAGGTTCCGAGCCAGCCGCGGCTCTATTGTCCTTGCCAATACAGGGGGTTCGGCGTGTCTTTTGAAACCCCGTTCGCACCGTGCTGACGGGGCCGAAACCCACACCTCTGGTGCCACTCAAATGAACGAAGCTGCGCCGACGCCAGAAGCCGCCGTGGTCGCCGAAAGGCTCACCAAGCGCTATGGCTCGCTCACCGCGATCGAGGACTTGAGTTTCTCCGTGGCGCCCGGGGAAATCGTCGGCTTCCTGGGCCCGAACGGAGCCGGCAAGTCGACGACGATGCGGATTCTCTCCGGCACCATGTCAGGCACCTCCGGCCGCGCGGCCATCTGGGGCGTCTCCGTGGCGCTCGACCCCTCTGGTGCCAAACACCACATGGCCTACATGCCGGAGAACAACCCACTCCCGGAGGATTTGCGCGTGGAAGAATATCTTACGCTCCGCGCCAGACTGAAGGACGTGGACCCCAAGCGCGTCGGCGAACGCGTCGATAAGGTCATGGAAGACTGCGATTTGACGCGCCGAGCGGCTGGCCGACTGATCGGCCAGCTTTCGAAAGGTTTCCGCCAGCGGGTCGGTATCGCCGACGCCCTGCTCGCTGAGCCGAAGGTCGTCATCCTCGACGAGCCGACCATCGGACTCGACCCGCATCAAATCCTTGGCATCCGCGATCTCATCCGTTCGCTCCGCGGCAAGATGGCCGTACTCATCTCCAGCCATATCCTGCATGAGGTGGAGCAAGTCTGCGATAAGGTCGTCATCATCAACCGCGGCCGACTCGTCGCCCAAGGGCGCACCGAAGATCTCCGGCGCGAGCTATTGCCCGGTTGCAGTTTCACCATCGTGAGCCGCGCCACCCAGGCCGCCCTGCAAGCCGCCTGCGCCGGCATGGATCCCGCCGCCGTCGTCAGCCTCACGGCTTCCATCGAGGGCCAGAATACCTACCGCGTGAGCCTACCGGCCGGCTCGGCCGCGCGCGAGGTACTAGCCGGCGGGCTCATCGCGGCGGGCATCCCGCTCCGCGAGATCGCAGAAGAGAAATTCGGCCTCGAGGACATCTTCCTCGCCGCCACGCGCCGCACCCCCGGCGAGAACCGCCGCCCCTGATGCGACACTTCCGCACCCTTCTCGCCCACGAGCTGCGCTCGGCCCTGTTGTCCTGGAACACCTGGGCCGCCGCCGGCCTGTTCCTCGCGCTGATGGGCGGGATTCATTTCTTCGCGCTGCTCGAATCAAGCCGCGTCGCCGGCGACCGTACCCCGAATGAGATCAGTCTCTGGTTCTTCTGGCTGCCACTACTGTGCGTGCTCCCGCTGCTCACGATGCGCAGCTTCGCCGAGGAGCGGCGTTCTGGCACGCTCTCCGCGTTGCTCACCACCCCGGCGAGCACCGCAGCCGTGGTGTGGGCGAAGTTCCTTTCGTCATGGATCATCTGGGTGGTCTTCTGGTTACTGTTCACGCTCTTCCCGCTGCTGACCCAGCAGCGACTCGGCACGCCTGGCGACGCCCGCCTGAGTGATCCCGCCGCGCTCTGGGGCGGACTCTGCTTCATCGCCGTCAGCGGACTGATGCACGTGGCCATCGGCATCCTCTGCAGCTGCGTCACGCGCTCCGCAGCCCTCGCGGCGCTGCTCGCCTTCATCAGCCTCCTCGCACTGACCGCCGCCGGCGGCGCGTTGGATTCGCTGCCGATTGAAAGCTGGGAGTGGCTCGGCTGGCTGACCGAACCGGCCGCCCACCTGCGCACCTTCGCCCATCTGCAGGACTTCACCTCTGGCATCGTGGACTCACGGCCGCTCGTGCTATACGGCACCGGCACCCTGCTCTGCCTGGGGTTAGCGATACTCGCCGTGGAGGGTCAGGAATAACATGGCGCCCCTTCGTGATGATTTCGGCGCCGTGCGCCCCGTGCGCCGCCTCAACCGTGCCACTCAGGCGATTCTCGCGATCGCACTCGCACTGGTCGTGAACTTCCTCGCCTCGCTGCCGGAATTCCGCGTCCGCCAGGACATCACCGCCAATCGACGGCATTCGCTGGCGGCGGAATCCGCGGAGACCGTGCGCGCCGCCGGCCGCCGCAGCCCCGTCGGTATCGGCCGCAACAAAGGCTGGGTGAAGGCCGTCGTTGTCACGACCGATAAATCCGACGCCGCCCAGGCCATCCGCGCCCGCCTCTTCAAGTTGCTCGACTCCTACGTGGTGGAATCGAGCCGGGACGGCGCCGCCTGGTTCTCCGTCGCCAACGCGGGCGACGGCCGCAACGCCCCGCTACTCTCGGAGCTCGCCGCACGCCACGGACCACCCGACGCCACCATTGCGCTGGTCCTCTCCTGCGGCACGCGCGCGAAGTATATCAGCTACCGCGAGCTCGTGACCACCGGCGGCAGTTTCCGCGGCGAGGAAGCCATCACCTCGGCGCTCATTGAAATCACGGAAGATAAGGCGGCCGTCTGCTATGTCACCCGCGGCCATGGCGAACTCGGGGTCGAAGACGCCTCGCCCGCCCGCGGCATGTCCCTGCTCTCGCGCCAGCTTCGCAACCGGAACTTCGAGGTCAAGCAGCTCGACCTCGCCACCTCCACGGAGATTCCGCGGGATGCGGCGATGGTTTTGATCGCCGGGCCGCTCACGCCGTTCTCGGTCAAAGAAAATGCCCATCTGCGCAATTACCTCTATGAGCGCAACGGACGCGTGCTCGCGCTGCTCGACCCTGGCCGCGAACACGGACTCGAACCCCTGCTGACCGAATGGGCGATTTTCACGCCCGACGCCGAATTGCAAGAGCCCGACGCCTCGCGCCGCACGACCGACGGCGATATCGCGCTACGCAGGCTCGAAGAGCGCCCGCATCCGCTCACCAAGGTATTGAAAGACCAGGATCTTCCGCTGATTGCCTCACGCCTGCGACCCGCCCGCTTCGACGAAGCGAGCGCGCCTGACAGCACCTTGGGCGTCTGGCAGTTGGTCTTCTCCTCCGACAAGGCCTGGGGGCAGACCGACCAAAGCCGTCGGCCGCCCAGATTCGATCCAGCCCGCGATCAACCCGGCCCGGTCTGTCTGGTGGCAGCGGCGGAACGCGCCACCGGCATCCGCAAGGGCGTAGGCGGGGCGGGCGGGAGACTGGTCGTCGTCGGCTCCTCCGAAATCGCCGCCAATCTGCGGCTCAACCGCGGCGGTAACCGCTCATTCATGACCCAGTGCGCCGCCTGGCTGACGGACCGAGACCGCGCCGTCTCCCTGCCCGCCCGCACCGAAGGCGAATATCAGCTCAACGCCACCGCCGCGGACTTCTGGGCTCTGGCCATTCGTTTTCTCTGCGTTCCGCTCGTCGTCCTCGCACTCGGGCTTGCGGTTTCCGTGTGGCGACGCAGAAGTTAAGGGCTCATGCGGATTTCCCGCACCACCGTCATCTTGCTGGTCGCCAACCTGATCGCCTTCGGTCTGCTGTGGAAGGCCACGTACAGCCACCAGCCCATCGCCGCGAACCAGGCCCTGCTGTTCCCCGCCACCCCGGCGAAGGTTAGCCTGAGCGAAGGTTCTGAGCGCGTCGTGCTCGAGAAACGAAATTCCGCCTGGCGCGTCACCGAGCCGTTTGACTGGCCGGCGAACATTTGGTCGGTCCAGCGATTGCTCGATGAACTTCGCTTCATCAGCGCCGACAGCGGATTTCTGGCCAGCGAAGCCAAGACCAATGGCGCCGGGCTGGAGGCCTATGGTCTCGCGAGCCCACGCTGGATCCTGAAGGTCACGGCGGAGGCAGGCCCGTCCGTCGAAGTGAAGATCGGCGTGCAACCCTCGACCCGGCACCACTTCCTCCTCACCGAGGACGGCAAGCGTATCATCCCCCTGCCCGAGGCGATGGCCGCCGCGCTAGAATCAAAGTCAGAGAGCTACCGCGTAGATAAGATTTTTGAGATTGCCGATTTCGAGGCCCGCGCGCTCTCGGTCCGCCAACACAGCAAGGAGGCCGACGCCGTTACCGCCATCACCTCCGAAGCCCGGCCGCGCCCCGGCCATAAGACCCTGCTGGCGGAATGGCGCTTCGAAACGCCTTATGACGCGCTCGCCGACGCCGATGCGACGAGCAAGAGCATCGCGGAGCTCACGAACCTGCGCGCGAATAAATTCGTCGCCCTCGAAGATGCGGCCACAGGCCTTGCCAATCCCACACTGCGCATCGTCATCGAGGGAAACGCTCGCCGCCAAGTCTTGCTGGTCGGCAAACCTGCGCCGGGCGCGCCGGCGCTCCTGTGCGCCAAACTCGAGGACAATGCGTCCGTCTTCCTGGTCGAAGCCCGCGCGCTCGAAGATTGGTTCCACCCGCGCGAAGCGCTCGCCGCCACGCGCCCGGCCGACTTCGACCCGGCGCTAGTGACCGGCTTCACCATCGCGTCGGCAGGACGCTCCATCACCCTGCACCGACTGGAAGGCACCGGCGGCGAGGCTCGCTGGGAAATTCCCGTCGCCCCGGGATCGACGGCGACCAAGCGCCGCGAAGCGGACTCCCGCATCGTCGGCCGCTTCCTTGAAGGAGTATCCCAGCTCCGCGCGGCCCGCCGTAAATCCGATTCACCGAGCGGCGCCACGGTGCCCGCTGTCATGGCGCTGGCGAACCCCGGCACGACCTCATTGCAATCCCTCGAACTCGAATTCGGGGCGGAACGCATCATACTCACCTTCACCGACGACCCGGAGAAGAACGCCGGCACACGGATCGTGCACGCCAAGGGCTCGCCGCTCGCCGCTCTCTGCGATGTCTCACTGCTCAAAGGCGGCCAGCAGAACGTCGAGCCGCAGGCGTGGCGCAAGCGCACCGTCGCGGAGCTTCCACAAGGCGCGAAAGTCAGCGGCCTCCGCCTGATGACCCGCCCCGAAGGCAAGGTGCTCGGCGAAGCACGCCTCGGCCCCGACGGTAATTGGGCCGGCAACGGACGACTCGATCCGGTGAACGCCCGCCGCCTGGCCGCCGGGCTGGCGGAAGTAAAAGCCGCCGACTTCCCGGGCCGCGATGTCGGTGCTGGTGATTGGAAGTTTGAGCTGCGCGTCACCGACCAAGCCACGACCGGCGGAGCCGCCGCGAGCGAGACGTTCCGCACCTACCTTTGTTCCGCACCCTTCAACACCCGCTCCCTCCTGCTGCATGACGAGGCCGATGAAGATGACTTCATCCTCGATACTGGCCTGGCGGAAATCCTGATTCCCCTTCTGAACGAAGCCGGCCGATGAAAGCGCGGCCAGCCAGTTCTCCCTTTCGCAGGTTCCTGCGCGGGCTGACGAACACGTGCCTGCTCCTCCTGTTACCGGCACAGCTGACGCTCTGGTGGGTCGCGACGCTCGACCGGCCCATGAGAATGCCCGACTTTGTCGCGGACATGCTCGTGGAGCGTCTTGCGAAAGAAGGCGTGCGCCTCCAGGCCCGTAACCTCTGGGTGCTGCCCGACCTGACCATCGCGGCCGATGACCTCTCTGTCGGCATCGAAGGACTCACCGGCGAAATCTTCACCGCCTCGCATCTTGAGCTTGGGCTCAATCCCACACAGTTGCTGGTCGGGCAGGCCGAACCGACTCGGCTCCGCATCAGCGGCGCGCGTCTGTGGTGCCCCGCCTCCGTCTCCGTCGCCGGCGAACGCCGCGCCCTGACGGAGGAAATCGTCATCGACATCGCCAGTGAAGGCCGCTGGCTAATCCTGCGTTCCGTGCAGGTCCGCGCCGGGAAGCTCACCTGCAATGTGAGCGGTGAGATCCCCGCCGCGATGCTGCAATTCGGATCGCGCAGGCCGCAGGCCGCCCCAGCCTCGCTGGTTAAGAATATCGCCAGTATCCTCGGGCATATAGAGAACACGCTCGCGGTAGCGGAACGTTCGGGCGGAGCGACGATCGGTATCCAGTGTGCCGGCGACAGCGTCGGCGGAGCCGAACTTTCCGCACATGCGTTGATGGGCAACGACTGGGCTGACCAAAAACTGGGCCTCATCCAGGTCCGCTCACTCGCCCTGCGCGGGGCACTGCAATTGAACCGAGATGGGCAGATCTTAAAATGGAGTGCCGAGGGCGCCGCCGAGGAGGCCGCGTGGCGAGAATTTTCGGGGCATGATCTCCGTGTGAAAATCCAAGGCGCCGCGAAGCTGACCGAGACGCGCATCACCCTCTCCGCCACCCATATCATCGGAGCCGGTCTGCCGATTTCCCGGGCGGCTTTGACAGCGACTCCGTCCTCCGCCGGCGGAGCGGACGTCGACTTCCACCTTATCTCCGGAGGCACTTTCGCCGACGGGCGCTGCCGCCTGACACCGCTAGGCGATGCCTCCCTGCGCATCGACCACGCCCGGCTCGTAGCCGCTGAATTCGCCGCCCTTCCCGCCGTCGGAAAAATCCTGCGGGCGGCGCAGATTGACATCACCGGCGACCTGCTCCTCCGCGATTTCACCATGACCACCGACAGCCGCCATCAGGTGCTGGCCGTGAGCGGCGAAGCCTCGTGCACGGGATTCAGCGGGCTGGGTCTTTCAGCCGCGGCGATTTCACCGGACAAAGCCCTGCCCCTGACGACGCGGTTCGATTTTCAGCCCCATCGCCAACCCTATCCCTTGCACCTTCGCGACCTGCACTTGGCCTCCGTGACCGGTGAGGCAGACTGCGCCGTGGCCGTCGGCGGCGCCTTTGTCCTGCACCTGCACGGCGACCTCGCTCCGGCCTCACTGGACCAAGTGCTAGGCGAATGGTGGGTGGGCCTCTGGAAACTACTCAAGTCCCGCGAACATCCCTACGCCTTCATTGACGTCGAAAGTCGCTGGGGCTCGGAGCAGAGCATCGTGGGCGGGCGGGTCTTACTAGAACGCTTCGATTTCATGGGCGCACCATTCCGCCGGGTCGAAGTAAGTGTCGATGCCAATCCAGCCCGCACTTCTATCGGACTCCATCACCTGGCCGGAGGAACCACCGAGGCCGATGGCTTTGTCGATGGCACGGCGACCTGGGATTGGTCAAAGCCCTTGGCGCTCGCCGGACCGGTCGTGAAAGCATCCGGGAACCTCCAGCCGTGGATTGCCGCTCGCTGTGCTGGCAAGGAATTCGGCGAAGCTCTCAAAGGATTATCCCTGCCGGCCGATCACCGATTTGAACTCGAAGTGACGCCCGCCGGAAAGACCCCCACCGTGCATGCCGCCATCACCTGCGCGGGGGACTTCAAGGCCTGGGGTGTCACGGGGAAAGACCTGAAAGTGAACACCGAAACCTCGGAAGGGGTCATGGTGATCAAGGCGGACCTAGGGCTCGCTGGCGGTACTGCCGAGGTCAGGCTGAAGGGCGACCCGCTTCACCAGACACATATTGAGTTAGGGCTCAAGGGTTGTGACCCCGCGGCCATCACGCGACTGGTCAGCGAACTCAGCGGTGCCAAAGCGGCCGCCGAGCTCCCGAAGAGGGCGGCGCCGGCGACCCTGGACCTGAACTTCAAGGGCCAGCTCAACCTCGACCAACCCTTGCTGATGAGCGGGCGGGGGCGCTACACCCTCGTCGACCCGGAACTGAAAAAAGTGCGCCTGCTTGGAGTTCTCTCGACGGTACTGGAGGCTATTGGCGTCGACGCCACCACCTACGATTTGACCAAGGCCACTGGCACTTTCGGGTGCTTGAAGGGCCGGGCATACTTTCCAGACCTCCTGCTGAGCGGGCCGAAATCACGCCTGAGCTTAAAGGGGGAAGTCGACCTAGCCAGACCCACCCTGGATTTCGTGGGCGACTTCTCGATCCCCAGGCAGGGAGGTTTCAACCCGCTGGACCTAATCAACCTCAATCGAACCCTGGTTGGCTTGACGAAAATCAAAGTAAAAGGGCCTATTTCCAAGCCTGATATCACCGCCCTTCCGTCCTTAAAAGATATCATTAAGTCTAACACTGATAGCAACTTAGGTAAAATTCCTGCCGAGATTTCGGAATGAGGGATTGATTTACCCCCCCTGAGCCCTGTATCAGAGAGGTCCACCCCCTCACGGAGGACATAACCTTGGACCTAAATAAGATTAAACAAGTCGTGGATTTGATGAAGAAATCGGACCTTTCCGAATTCGAAATCCAGGATCAAGAATTCAAGCTCCGCATCAAGCGCGACCTCCCCGGCCGTGCGGCCCCGGCAGCAGCCCCGGTCGCCCTTGCCCCTGTGGCAGCGGCTCCCGCCCCTGTAGCGGCGGCCCCGGCAGCCCCGGCAACTCCGGCGGCGGCGGACCCCAGCATCAAGCTGGTGACCTCCCCTATGGTCGGCACCTACTACGCCACCCCCTCCCCGGAGAATCCCCCCTTCGTCGCCGTCGGTTCACCCATCAAGGTCGATTCCGTGGTCTGCATCATCGAGGCCATGAAGGTGATGAACGAAATCCAGTCGGAGATTGCAGGCACGGTGGTCGAGTGCCTCGTCGCCAATGGTACCTCGGTCGAATTCGGCCAGCCTCTCTTCCGCGTGAAGATCGGCTGAACGCCGACTGCCGAGCATGAACAAGATCCTCATCGCCAATCGCGGCGAAATCGCCCTTCGCGTCATCCGTGCCTGCCGTGAGCTGGGCATCAAGACCGTCGCGGTCTACTCCCAGGCCGACGAACAGTCGCTCCACGTGCAGCTGGCGGATGAAGCCGTCTGCATCGGCCCCGGCCCGAGCAAAGACTCCTACTTGCGCGAGGATCGTATCATCTCGGCCGCTGAGATCACCAACGTCGACGCCATCCACCCTGGCTACGGCTTCCTTTCCGAGCGCAAGGGCTTCGCGGAGAAGTGCGCCGCCGCTAATATCAAATTCATCGGCCCTCGCCCCGAGACCATTGGCCTAATGGGCGACAAAGCCATGGCCCGCCAGACGGCGGCCAAAGCCAAGGTTCCCTGCGTGCCTGGCACCGACGGTCCGGTTGATAATCAGCGCGAAGCCATCAAGGAAGCCCAGCGCATCGGCTTTCCTGTCATCGTCAAGGCTGTCGCCGGTGGCGGCGGCAAAGGGATGCGCATCGTCCATAATGCGGCCGCCTTCGCCAAAGAATTTGAGAGCGCCCGCGCCGAAGCCGAAAAGGCTTTCGGTGACGGCCGCGTCTACATCGAAAAGTATATCGAGCAACCCCGACACATTGAGTTCCAGCTCCTGGGCGACGAACACGGCAAAGTCATCCACCTCGGTGAACGCGACTGCTCCGTGCAGCGCCGCCACCAGAAGCTGATCGAGGAATCCCCGTCCCCGTTCCTGACCCCGAAGCTCCGCGAAGAGATGGGCAAGGTCGCCGTCCGCCTCGCCGAGACAATCGGTTATCAGAACGCCGGCACAATCGAGTTCCTCGTCGATAAGAACGGTAAATATTACTTCATGGAGATGAACACGCGCATCCAGGTGGAGCACGGCGTCACTGAAGAAGTCACCGATATCGACCTCGTCCGCCGCCAGATCCTCATCGCGTGCGGCGAGAAGCTCGAACTCTCCCAGAAGGATATCAAGATGACCGGCCACGCCATCGAGTGCCGCATCAACGCCGAAGACCCGGCCCGCAACTTCGCACCGAGCCCCGGCACCATCGGCCTGTATTACACGCCCGGCGGTCACGGCATCCGCGTCGACTCGCACTGCTACTCCGGCTACGTCATCCCGCCCCTTTACGACTCGATGGTGGCCAAGCTGATCTCGGTCGGCGCGACCCGCCAGAAGGCCCTGGACCGCATGCACCGCGCCCTTGGCGAATACATCATCCGCGGCATCCACACCACGATCCCGGTCTGCCGCGCGATCATGAAGGATCCGGCCTTCCGCCAGGGCGGCGCGACGACGAAGTACCTCGAGGACTTCTTCGAACGCACCCCGAAGGAACTCTGGTCGGCTGCCCCGCTCACCTAAGCGGCCCCGCCGCCGCCGATGAGCGCCCCCACGCGCCCGACGCCCGCCACCACCGCCCGCCTCAAAACGGGCGGTGATTGTTTACGCTTCGCCAACAAGCTGTTCAAGTCGGCCGGCATCGCGCACGGACAAGGCTTCGTGAACGCCGAGGAGGAATCCCTGACGCTCATGGGGTACGCCACCGGTCTGGCCTGGGAAAAGCTTCCCCGATGTTTCACCCGGGCGCTCACCGCCAAGGAGAAGTCGGCGTTCCTAAGCCTCGTAGAGCGACGGGTCTTCGACCGCATCCCGACGGGATATCTTGTCGGCGAGGCCTGGCTGGGCGGCCTGCGCTTCCGCATCGATGAGCGCGTCATCATCCCGCGGTCGTATTTCGTCGAACTCATCCCGGAAGCAATTCCGCAATGGCTGCCGCCGGCCGGTCAAATCACGGACGTGGCCGATATCTGCACGGGTTCGGGCTGCCTCGCGGTTCTCCTGGCCAAGCGCTTCCCGAAGGCACACGTCCACGCGACCGACCTTTCCGCACCGGCGCTGGAAGTGGCGAAGCTCAATGTCGCCGACCACAAGCTCGCCAAGCGGATCGCCCTGCACGAGACAGATACGATGTCCGCGCTGCTTAAGGGGCCGCAGCTTGACCTCATCCTCAGTAATCCGCCGTACGAGCCTGAAGGCATCTACCGTGGCCTGCCCGCCGAGTTTAAGAAGGAACCGAAAGGCTCACTGGTCTCAGGCAAAGACGGGCTCGATGTTATCCGCAAGCTGCTCGTTCAAGCACGCGAACTGCTGAAGCCTCACGGCATCCTCGTCATCGAGGTCGGCGGCCTCCAGAAAGCGATGCATCAGGCGTGGCCGAAGCTCCCCATCATGTGGTTACCGACGGCCGATGGCGCCGACTGCGTCTGCCTGATCCATGCCGGCGACCTGCGACGCGAACTGCCGTCACCAAGCGCGCGGCGCGGCCGTTGATTCCAGCCGATCCTGCGTCGCCTTCGGTAGCTTCGGGAAAAAATCCAGGCCGGTTAGCTGCTCGATCCGGCGAATGCTCACGACGTAACGCGTCAGTTCGGCGTCGCGCCACTTCTCTTCGTGCGGCACGAGATAAGCGATGGCCCGGATGCCATGCTGGGCTTCCTCATACTCTGAGATCACCATCCAAAACGACGAAGGCACGGGCAGGCGGCCCACCTTCTTCTCCGCCGGGGAGGTGAAGACCGGGCCGACCTGCACCCAGACGATGCCATAGCGCTCGACGTAGCGCCTCACCACGCGCTGCTCCATATCCTTCCAAAGGCCAGCGTTAAGGGCGTGTAATTGCGGCACGACATTACTGAGCAAGAAGGTTTCCTTCTGGGCCTCTTCTCCGTAGCAGACTGAAATCGCGTAGTTGGGCGACAGGTGGCCCCGATCATAGCCTGAGCGGACATATTCGGAAGTCACCACGCGGGCATCCGTGCGCGGATCGGGTTTGAAACTGGAGGGACGGTCTCGGTGCACTTCCTTATAAGGGAATACCCGGTAAGAAGACCACCGGGGAGAGGGTAACGATTCGTCGTACCCGACAGAGTAGCCGCGATTCACCAGGCGCTTTAACCCCAGATGATCGGCCGGCTCGCCGTAAGGTGCCGTGGCGTTACGATCCGGCTCGGGGGCGGGAACGATGTCGCCCTTGATGACTTCCGTCTGGTCAGCGAGGCGATCCAGCGCTCCGACCACTTTCTTGGGCGAAGTGCCGTCCTCGCGGATTGTGTCGACCACATCGAGCACCCGGTGCTCGATGGCCATTTTCTGCGGACGTTCGGAGCAGTAGTAGACTAGCCCGACCGCCCCCGTCGCCAGCAGGACGAGAGCGGCGACCCATGCGAGAAACCTAAGCAGATTCTTCAACATCAGCGGGTGAGGTAGTAACACTGCCACGCCCAGTGAATGACAAGCAAGGCGATGAAGACCATCCGCCAGCGGCGGGCCTGGGCGTCATCGAGCGCGAGCCGCAGTCGCAGCTTATCACGACTTAGCCAAAACAAAGCCGAATGAATCGTCCAAAGCGCCGCCACCATGACGACCAGGAAGAATCCCGGGTGAAAGAGAAAGGCCTGCCCGAAATCCAGATGGACGAGATGGCGCGCGCACCGCGTACCGCCGCAGCCGAGACAGGGCAACCCAGTCACCCGCATAAAAACGCACTGGGGCAGTTGGAGGCCGGATAGGAACCAACCCCAAGCAAACACGGCCCCGCCGACGAATGCCGCCGGCCAGACGAGCTCGTGATTGAGCTCGCCCGGATAGGCCGGTCTGCGGATCAGCCTAAACACCGGTCAGCCCAAGGAAAGCGCCGACCCGACGATGGCCGCCAGCCCGCAACCACAACAACAGGATACCGTAACATAGAGGAGGACCGCTGAACCGAACACTACCCACGGATTGATCCGCAAGGCCCCTCCCACGACACGGCAGTAGAGAACAACCCCGACGATGAAGATTATTACGGAGGCCATTTGTTGCATCAGGCCCTGCGGGCTCAACAAAGCGACTGGGCATAAAATCGCCCCTAAAAGGACGTGGCCAAGCATGCCCGCGATGGCCGTTCGGCCCAACTCAGGAGTCTTGCAGGACTTCACCCCGAATAAACCCAATAAGCGCAACCCGAGCCACTGAATCAATCCAATCAGCAAGTAGTAAAGCGGCTGGGCCGCCACCACCAGCAGGACCTGCATCACCACTTCCCCAAACTCCTTGGCTTTCGTATTGGAGAAATATTCTGCCACCTTGGCGAAAGCCTGGCCCATGGGGCCCGGAATCTTGGACGCACCAGCTGACAACTGAGCTCCGGCCGTACGCATAGCCTGCGCCAGCGCTTCCGCATGGATGATGCCGCCGACGACCGAGAAGACCGAAGCGACGAAAAGAATGAGCCAGACGAGTTGGAGCGTTGTGACAAATTCCAATCTGGCGCCGGCGAGGATAGCAGCCGGATCACGAATCAGAGCCAGGAAAGAAGCGTAGGCCGAAGAAAAGCTCTTGGATATCTCCCAAGGAAAAGTCGTCCCGGTCAAGACGGGGGCAACGTCGCCTGGCCCGCTCGCCGCAGAAGGAGGAACGTACGGGATCGACGCCCGGAATTCAGCCCAATCACCGAGCGGGGTCCAGGCGGACATGCCCTCGCGCCAGCCCAAATCGGAAGCGAGGAAGCGCTGGGAGGCCAGGCCGGCGGTGATATCCTCGGCAGAGAAGACTCCGAGTTGCGCGGAATTGCGG
>CAIOAN010000006.1 GCA_903855995.1 uncultured Opitutia bacterium | reverse complement strand
TAGCGGTCGATCTCGCCGCGCTTAGGTTGTTCTTGGTAGAAGGAACAGAAGTCGCACGAGGACGCGCAGAAAGGGACGTGCAGGTAAAGGCCGGTCCCAGGCTGGACGGGCGACGACATCACTCGAGCCCGAGCTGCTTGCGGCCTGCCTCGGAGATCATGCGCGGATTCCAGACGGGATCCCAGACGATCTCGACTTCAGCGGCTTCGACGCCGGGAAGGGCTTCCAGTTTTGATTTGGCGTCGGCCGCGATGACCGGGCCCATGCCACATCCCTGAGCGGTCAAGGTCATCTTGGCCGTCACTTTTTGGCCACCACGCTCGCCTGGCGAAAGCTCGAGATGATAGATGAGGCCGAGGTCGACGATGTTGACGGGAATCTCTGGATCGAAGCAGCCCTTGAGTGCTTCCCAGAGTGCATCTTGGTCGACCGGGCCAGAGGCGACGGCTTCATCCTTCTTGCCATATTGGGCCACGGCTTCTGTGCCGAGGGCAGAGATGTCCACGGGAGCGATCCGAAAAAGTCCCATCGGGGTACGCACGGTGACCGAGCCGCCGAGCGCTTGGGTGACTGTTACTTCGGTGCCCGCCTCGAGCACCACGATGTCTCCGGCGGGAATGAGAGTAGCCGCGCAGTCGCGGACAAGTTTATGGGCGTCGCTCATGCCCTAGAAACAGGCGGTTCGGCCCGCGGACGCAAGCGTGGGCTGGGTGCTTTCGCTTAGAGATGTGCTTTTGGGTGTAGTTGGGTTGCGAAATGCGATGACGTGCAGGGTTGTCGGCCGTCGGAGTCGGGCTAAGTTGGTGCGACCCCATCCTATGAATCGCATCTTCACGGCGTTCCTTTTAGTCTTTAGCCTGTTCGCTCAGGCCGCCCCCGTCTCGCTCTTTGATGGCAAGACCCTCGCTGGCTGGGAGGGTGACACCGCTTGGTGGCGCGTGGAAGGTAGTGAAATCCGCGGAGGCTCATTGAAGACCAAGGTACCCAAGAATTTCTTTCTCGCGACGGAGAAGTCCTACCAGAACTTTGACCTGCGCGTGAAGCTTCGCCTGACCGGCACCGGTTTTGTGAACAGCGGCGTGCAGATGCGCAGTGTCCGGGTGCCGAACAGCAGCGAAATGAGCGGCTACCAAGTCGACTACGGCACGGGCTGGTTTGGAAAACTTTACGACGAGAGTCGCCGCAATAAAGTTATTGCCGATTCCAACGATCCAAAGGCCGTATTGGCCGCAGTGAAAGAAGGAGATTGGAATGAATATCGCATCCTCGCCGAAGGCCCGCGCATCCGTAGCTGGATCAACGGCGTCCCCGCCCTCGATTTCACCGAGGCCGAAGGCAATATCGCGATGGATGGTAAGATTGGCATTCAGATTCACGCCGGCGGCCAGGCCGAGGTGCAGGTAAAGGATGTCTTCATCGAAGAACTTCCGCCGACGGTCGGAGCGCTGACCTGGGATAAGGTGAAGCCGACTGCAAAGAAGGCCGAGCCGACGAAAACCGCGGCAGCTCCAGCGAAGCGTGATATTGGCTACAACGACGTACAGGGCGTGCGCCGTCCCGCCGAAGAACAGCAGAAACTATTCAAGCTCCCGGAGGGTTTCGAGATCGAGCTATTTGCGAAGGAGTCCGCCGACTTCGGTAAGTTCATCATGCTCATCTTTGACCAGCAGGGTAGGGCGTGGTCGAGCACCGCGTTCGAATACCCCGTCGACGCTAACGAAAGCCCCGCGGCCGCCGAGGCGCTCTATAAGTCCAAGGCTCGCGATAAGGTCATCGTCTTCGACAAGCCGTTTGATTCCGGGCTGCATCAACCGCGCGCGTTCGCCGACGGACTCGCGATTCCGGAAGGCGTGTTGCCCTACAAGGACGGCGCGATCGTCCAGCATGGACACGACATCGTCTTCCTGCGCGATACCGCCGGCACCGGCAAGGCCGACAAGCGCGAGGTCTTGCTCACGGGCTTCGGCGTGCAGGATTCGCACCTCTTCCCTCACCAGTTCACGCGCGCCCCGTTCGGCTGGCTGTGGCTCGCGCAGGGCGCCTTCAACAAGGGTACGGTGGTCACCACTCATGGCGACCAGATCGATTTCCCGAGCACGCGCATGGCTCGCTTCCGTCCCGACGGCAGCTTCTTTGAGGCCACCTCCATAGGTCCCTGTAATATCTGGGGCCTGGTGCTGACGGGCGAAGGCGAGTGCTTCATCCAGGAGGCCAACGACTATGGCTACCCGGTGATGCCGTTCCACGAGTACGCCCTCTATCCTGGCTGCGCAGACCGTCTGGCAAAATCCTATCAGCCTCAATTCCCGATCCAGGCGCCTGACTTCAAGATGGGCGGCACCGGCCTCAGCGGTCTCGCCATGTCCGATGTCGGCGTGTGGCCAAAGGGCTTCGACGGCGTCATGTATGTCGCCAATCCAATCACATCCAAGGTCAACGCGATCCGCCAGCACCGCGAAGGTTCCGGCTATCGCCTGGAGAAGCTCGACGATCTCGTCAGCTGCGAAGACCCCTTCTTCCGGCCGGTCGCCATGACGATGGGTCCGGACGGCTGCCTGTATGTCGTCGATTGGTACAACAAAATCATCAGCCATAATGAGGTCGCCCGTAACCACCCTGACCGCGATAAGCAGTCGGGGCGCATCTGGCGCATCAAGCCAAAGGGTTTCGTCCCGCAGGCGGTCCCGGATTACACCAAACTCTCCTCCGCTGATCTTATTGCCCGCCTCGGTTCCCGGGTTACCGCCGACGCACATCTCGCGTGGCAGACGTTAGCCGATCGACGGGACTCCGACGAGGCGACGTCTCGTGCGTTGGCTGCCCTTGCCGAAGACGCCTCCGCCCTGGCCGCCCGCCGCATCCAAGCCCTGTGGGTTCTGTCCGAGCACGGCCATAAGATCGGCCCTCTGGCCATGCGCCTGCTGGCGGACCCGAATCGCAATATTCGTCGCGAGTCCGTGAGCGCCTTGCGTTATTTCGGAGCGTGGGCGCCGCACCTCGATGCCCTCGTCACCCTTGCCTCCGACCCGGATGCGGAAGTCCGCGCCGCCGCTATCAAGACCCTCGGCGAGGCTTCGGTTAAGTCGCCTGTCGCGCTCGGCGCCCTGATGCGCTTCGTCGGACCTTCCCTTGATGCGCCGACCGCTCCGGATCGCCGCGGCAAGCCGATCAAGGTTGGCGCTGCCTACGATCGTGAATTCGAACGCTTCCTCGTGCGCATGTATCTTGAGCGCCAGCCCGAGGCGGTCGCCACTTTCCTTGCCTCGGACGCCGCCAAGTCGCTTCCCGCCGAAGGCCGTATGTTCGCCGCGCTTGCGCTTGATCCGAAGGTCGGCGCGCCGCTCATCGCCGAACTCGTCGGCCAACTGAAACGCGCTCCCGGCCCGGAGGAGCTCTTCGCCGTCGCGAAGTCCCTTGATCAGCCGGCGAGCGTCGCCGTGCTGCGCAAACTTCTCGCTGACGCGTCCGTCCGTAATCGCGTCGCGGAGCTCCTGCTCGTCTATCGCACAGATCTCGATCCGGCCAAAGTCGGCCCTGTCGTCACCGAGGCCGCCCGTTCCTTGCTCGCCCAGGGCGCCGCTGAGCGCACCTTGGCTGCTCAGCTCATCGGCGGTTTCCAACTGCTTGAATTGGAAGGCGATCTGCTCGCCATGGTCGCTCGCGAGGATTCCCGCCGCGACGCTCTTTTCGGCCTGCAGCTGCTTCGCACGACTAAACCGGAGGTCGTCGCTGCGCTCGTGGGCTCGGCTCCGGCGGATGTCTCTCACCTCGCCCTCAGCGCCCTCGTTGCGTCCCGTTCTTCGCGGGCCTCCGCCTTGGCGATGGCGCTTTACCCCAAGCTGGCCGTGAATGATCGTAAGCTTGTGCTCGATGGCATCAGCGGGACCAAGGCCGGAGCCAAGGCCATCGCCGTCGGCTTGGCCGACAAGTCCGTCGCCGTAGCCGACATCGAGACGCCGGTCGCGGAGAAACTCGCCATCGCCTTGGGTGATAGCCCGGAGCTTGCGATTGTCTCGGCCCAGCTCGGCGGAGTCTTCCGCAGCGTTTTGGCGCTCGACGGCACCGACGACGCCGTCGCCAATGCCAATATCTCCCTCAAGGGTCCTTTCACGGTCGAGACCTGGGTCCGTCTCGACGGCAAGATTGACAATAAGGCCAGTATCCTAGGTGCACCCAACAAGCTGGATCTTAATTTCTTCGGCGGGGTGTTCCGCGCCTATCTCGGTGGCACGATTCGCGATGCGGTGACTTCGTCCAAACCGGTTTCTTCCGGCATCTGGACGCATATCGCGCTCTCCCGTGATGCCGCGGGTATTATGCGCATCTATCAGGACGGGGAACTGACGGGCACCGCTAAGGTCCCCGCTCCGCATGATCTGACCGGCCTGACCATCGGTTGGTCCGGCCCCAAAGGAGGCCCCCTGGGCGCTTTCTCCGAATATCGCATCTGGAATATCGAGCGTTCTGCCGCCGAGGTTCGTGCAAACATGACCCGCACGTTCGCCGGAGAGAAGTTGCCGGCGTCGTTGGTGTTCGCCTCGGCGCAGGGCGATGCCGCGTGGGGTAAGCTTGGTAAAGGTGCGAAGGTTGTGCGCACGACGGATTCTCCGCCGTTGCTGAATGCCGCCCAGTTCGCAGCCTTGGAGGCCAAGACCGCCCACTACTTCGCGCTCGCGCAGAAGGCCGGGGATCCCGCCAAGGGCAAGGTCGTCGTCGCGCTCTGCCAGACCTGTCACATGATCAACGGGCAGGGTGGACTCATCGGACCGAATCTTTCCGGTGCCGGTGCGATGGGCATGGAAGGCGTCATTCGCAATATCATCGACCCGAACGCCGCCATCGAGGCCGCCTACCGCATCTACCAGGTCAAGCTCAAGGCCGGGGAGGTCATCGAAGCGTTCTACGTCTCCGAGGACTCGACGGCCTATGTGCTCCGTCAGCCCGGCGGCGCAGATCGTCGCGTGCCGAAGGCCGAGGTGTCGGCCGCCAAGTATCTGCGTCGCTCGATCATGCCGGAGGGCCTGCTGGACGGCTTCACGGACGAGCAGGTGATCGACCTCTTCGCTTACCTGAAGACGCTGAAGTAAGCCCCGCCCGAGCCCCCGCGCCTTCTTCGCTTGCCGAGGGGGCGTAGGGGCTTACGGCTTGAGTCATGTCCGTCTGGTTCAATCCTGCCCGCGAAATCGACGCCCTGCTACGCAAGGCGGCACTCTCCGTTCCCGGCTTAGAAGCCGATTTCAATCCGGAACTAAAACCGTCAGATCCCCGTCACGCCGACTTCCAGGCTAACGGCGTGCTCGCCGCCGCCAAGAAGGCCAAGGCCAATCCGCGTGCCCTTGCCACGGCCCTTGTCGACGCCGTCCGTCTGCAAGGCGGGCTGGATGCGAATCTCATCCAGATCGAGGTCGCGGGTCCGGGCTTCATTAATTTCAAACTCACCCCGGCCGCCTTGGGTGCTTGGTTGCGTGAGTATCGCGACGAATCCAAGTGGCGCGCGGGGGCGGCCCGTTTGATGGGCGGCCGTAAAGTCGTCATCGATTATCCTTCGCCCAATACTGCCAAGCAGATGCACGTGGGCCACCTGCGTCCGATTGTCATCGGCGAGGCCGTCGCACGGCTGATTGAGTTTTGCGGCGCTGATCTCGTGCGCGATAACCACATTGGTGACTGGGGGACGAACTTCGGTATCCTCATCCTCGCGATTCGACGGGCCGGCTTCAAGTTGGACCCTAAGAGTGCGACCGCCCTTGAGGACCTCGAGCGACTTTATAAAGAAGGCAGTATCGCGACCAAGGCCGACCCGGTGCTGATGGATGCCGCCCGAGCCGAGCTTGCGAAGCTGCAGTCCGGCGACGCCGAGAACGCCGCACTCTGGAAGGAAATTGTCGAGGTCTCGAATGCCGCCTGTCAGCGTATCTACGACCAGTTTGGCCTCAAGACAGACGTCATCCTCGGCGAGTCCTTCTATCGCGATAAGGTCGACCAGGTCTACGCCGAGCTCGCGAAATATAAGTTAGCCGAAGAAAGCGAAGGGGCCCTAGTGGTCTGGCATGATGAAGAGCCGCGCTTCTCGCGCGATGCCGAGACCAAGATGCCCTTTATCGTCCGTAAGAAAGATGGCTCGTCCAATTACGCCTCCACCGACCTCGCCACGTTGCTTTACCGCACCGACCACTTCAAGGCTGACGAGATCGTCTACGTTACCGATGGACGTCAGCAGGATCATTTTCACCAGCTCTTTGTCACTGGCGATAAATGGTTCAAGGCTTCGGGGCGAAAGCTTCCGCGCCTCCGTCACGTCTGGTTCGGCACCATTTTAGGCGAAGATGGCAAAGCCATCAAAACCAAGTCGGGCGACCCGGTTCGTCTCCAGGCGCTGATCGATGAGGCCACGCAGCGCGCCTATGACGCCGTGACGAGCAAGAGCCCAGAGCTGCCGGAAGCCGAACGCCGTGAGATTGGCAAGTCCATCGGGGTCGCCGCTATGCGCTACGCCGACCTGTCGTCGAACCGTACGATGGATTACACTTTCTCGTGGGATAAGTTGCTGGCGTTTGAAGGGAATACCGCACCTTACCTTATGTACGCCGTGGTGCGCGTCCGTTCGATCTTCCGCAAGAGCGGACTAGCCGTGGGGCAGGGCGAGGATGGGGCGACTGATCCGGAAACCCCGGCCGAGATTGCCTTGGCCCGTAAGCTCTTGGCTTTCACCGCAGCGCTCGACCAGGCACTCGAAGAACTTCGCCCGCATCATCTCTGCACCTACTTGCACGAACTCGCCGCCGCTTACGGTACGTTCTACGCCACGGATAGCGTCATTGTGGATGACCCGGCCGTGAAGGCGCGTCGTCTCATGCTCTGCGCGCGCACCTGTGCCGTCATGGAAACCGGTCTGCGCCTCCTGGGCATTGAGCCGGTCGAACGAATGTAAGCGCGACCGGTGCCTAATCGCACGGGTTCGCTCATGAGCGACAAGGGTTCGAGGTAGACCTCCGTCGGGCTGCGGATAGAAATTCCTAACCCCCATGGAGACTCCTGCCCCTAAATCGGAACGCCTACTCTCACTCGACGCCCTGCGCGGCTTCGATCTCTTCTGGATTATCGGAGGCCACGGGATTGTCGTGGCCCTTTTAGCTCTGACCGGCTGGGGCTGGCTGGCGACCGTAGATGCGCAGCTAGGGCATGTGGCTTGGAATGGATTCCACTTCGAAGACCTTATCTTCCCGCTGTTTCTATTCATGGCCGGTGTCTCGACGCCTTATTCGCTGACGCGTCGTCTGACGGAAGGCGCCCGCGGCGAAGTCTGCCGCAAGATTATCCAGCGCGGCCTGATCCTCGTCCTACTTGGTATCATCTATAACAACGGCCTGCAGTGGAAGGGGCTTGAAGGCATGCGGTTCGGTAGTGTGCTCGGCCGCATCGGCCTGGCGGGCATGTTCGCCCAGCTCATTTTCGCTTTTAATTACGAGATGCCGAAACGGCTCTGGGTTTGGTTCGCGGGCGTATTGCTCGGCTATTGGGCAATCATGTCGCTGGGTCATGCGCCTGGTTTTGCCCCGGGAGATCTGACCATGGAGGGAAACTTTGCCAGTTACGTCGATCGCTTGATCTTGCCCGGACGGCTGCACCTTAAAATTCACGACCCCGAGGGCTTGCTCGCCGTCCTGCCGGCAATTGGTAATGCGTTGTTAGGCATTCTTGCCGGCCTATGGTTGCGTCGACCTTCGACGGAGGTTTCTGGTGACCGCAAGGCTGCCGGCCTAATGGTTGCCGGCTTGGCTTTGTTGGTCGGAGGGTATGTCTGGGATCTAGTTTTCCCGATTAACAAGAACCTGTGGACGAGCTCTTTTGTGCTGTGTACCTGTGGATGGTCCAGTCTCCTGCTGGGCGCCTTTTATTGGTTCATTGATGTGCGTGGGTGGCTACGCGTCTTCGGCGCCTTCTTTGCGGTCGTCGGCATGAACTCCGTGCTCATTTATATGGCAGGGAAGTTCCTCAACTTTGATTACACCGCGAAGGCTATTTTTAGCGGTGTAGCCAAATTCCTGCCAGCGGGGTGGGCCGCCCTGTTGCTCGCCATCGGCTTCTTCATGGTCGAGTGGACGTTGCTCTGGTTCTTGAAGCGGCAGAAACTGTTCCTTAAGGTTTAGGCTGGCCGGGGTCTTCGCTTGTCTTCCGCCTCATCTGGATGAGGCTATCAGTATGGATGAACCTGAGCTGAAGATCACGCGTGGCGACATCATCGCCCGGGGTGTCCTCTGCCATTGTCCCAATTGCGGGAAGCGTGGTCTGCTCGCCTCCTGGTTCCGCTTGAACAAAGCCTGTCACGCCTGCGGCATGGACCTCGCCCGGTCCCCCGGTCTTTATTCCGGCACGACCTCGATTGGCTACGTTGCCGCCATCATCTTCGTTATCATCCCGGTCTCTTTCTTAGTCGTCTTCAAGGTGCTTTCGGTCACGACCGGAGTGTTGCTCGGGATTTTTGGATCCTTCGGCTTTATCGTGTTAATCTACCCCGTCATGCTCTGCTGGATGGTCATGGCCTACCACGTGGCGATGCCAGGGGAACTGCCTGGGAATGGCGGCGGGTCAGAGGAGGAAGGCTGACGCTGGCCTTGACATACATCTTCATATCTGGATAAGAAGATACTTCAAATGTCACGCCGGCACCTCATCGAAGCCCTCCGCCGACCCGTGCGACCTGCGGTGTCGGTGGAGTTCTTTCCGCCCAAGGATGCGGAAGGTGGGGCGCGGATGCTGAAGGTGGCCGCGACGCTTAAGCCGCTCGGGATTGATTTCGCCTCGATTACCTACGGTGCCGGCGGCACTTCCCGTGATACTACCATCACCTACGGCGCCGAGTTGGTGAAATTAGGCATTCCGCTCATCGGACACCTCACCTGCGTCGGCCACTCGCACGCGGAGCTGGCGGCGATCATCGCCCAATATGATGCGGCGGGATTCTCGGGCATCCTGGCCCTGCGTGGCGATCCGCCCAAGGGGCAGTCTGAATTTGTGCCGCATCCTCAGGGTTTCGCGCACGCCCAAGAACTCGTCCGGCAGATCAACGTCGAACGGCCTGGTCGTTTTGCGGTAGGGGTTGCGGGCTTCCCGGAGCGTCACCCGGACGCCGCGGACGACCTTTCAGACATCCGTTTCCTTGCGGGTAAGGTCGCGGCGGGCGCCGATTTCGTGACCACGCAGCTGTTCCTGGATAACGACGATTACTTTCGCTTCGTCGCCCGCGCCCGGGCGGCCGGCGTGTCGGTACCCATTCTTCCAGGCATCATGCCCGTACTCTCCTTGAAGCAAGCGCGCAACTTTTGTGGGTTCTGTAAGGCCAGGATTCCCGATGCCTTGGTGCGGGCACTCGAGGCCTGCGGTCCGGATGAAGAAGCCCAGCGTAAGGTCGGGGTTTCCTGGGCCGTGCGCCAGGCTCGCGGCTTGGTCGCGCGCGGTGCACCCGGTTATCATGTATATATACTAAACAAAGCAGAGTCGGCCGTGGAACTCTTCGCGGCGTTGCGGGATTAAGGCGGTGACCTCACATCAATAGGTTTGTAAAGGCCGGGGCCCGCTCGTGTGATGGGGCATGGCGAACACCCCTGCACCTTCGGTTACTGGCTGGCAATCTGGCTTCTGGTGCCTGATGGGGACGCAGTTCCAAAACGCTTTCAGCGACAACGCCCTGAAGCAGTTGATCTCCTTAATTCTGTTGGTGGGTGCCACAGAAGAGGCGGGGGCCACCTTCATGGCATATGGGACGGCCGCGTTCTCGGCTCCCTTCATCCTTTTCTCCATGTTCGGGGGTTGGCTGGCGGATCGTTTCAGCAAGCAGCAAATTATGATCAATGTGAAGTTGGCTGAAATGGGCATCATGCTGTTCGCCGCGCTGGCCTTGTTTGTGCATGGCTCTGGAGGTCTTAGCTTGGGTCTGAAACTGACGGCTGTCTTCATGATGGGCTGCCACAGCGCAATCTTTGCACCTTCGAAATACGGTATCTTGCCAGAGATTCTTCCGCATGAAAAACTCTCTTGGGGCAATGGTATCCTCGAACTCCTGACTTTCATTGGAATCATCGCGGGGGTCTTGGCGGCAGGTTATTTCTCCAGACACATGAGCCCAGGTAAGGAGTGGCTGGCTGGCTTTATCTTGATGGCGATTGCCTTTGGAGGGTGGCTACTTAGCCGCCATATCACCCCGACTCCTGCGGCAGACCTCAATTGCGCCCTGCGGCTCAATCCGTTGGCTGATTTACGGACGCAACTCACGGGCATGAGGCAAGACCGCGACTTGTGGCGTGCCTGTTGGGGGAATGCTGGATTCTTCTTTGTCTCTTCCCTGGTGCTGAATAATCTGACCGTGTATGGGAAGGTGATCCTCAAGCTAGCCGATGACGACAACAGTGCGCTCACCGCCTTTCTAGCGCTGGGCATCGGTATCGGGAGTGTCGTCGCTGGGTATGCTTCCCGCGGAAAGATCGAATATCGATTGGTCCCGATTGGTGCTGTGGGGCTGGCGCTCAGCACCATTCCGATGGGCATGGAGGGAATTACCGCCAACACTTTCCGGATTTGTCTGGCCGCTCTGGGTTTCGCCGCCGGACTTTTCATCGTTCCGATTGCTGCCGTCCTTCAGCATCGCCCGCCAGCCGCAAGCAAGGGGGCAGTGCAGGGTGCCGTCAGTTTTATCAGCTGGGTTGGCATTTTGGGTTCAGCGGGCGTGCTCTTGATTAATGATAAACTCCAAGCCGTATCCTGCGGCCAGATTTTCTGGTTTTGCGGGACGTGTGCGATCATCACGGGCGCCTATTCAGCGATTTCCCGAGGGAAATTTATCAAGGCCGAGTAGGTCCGGCCTGCTTCTTAATCTTGGATTAAGGGCGGGAATGGTAGAATATAAGGCCACCCCGATGCGCCTCTTGATTGTCGAAGACGAAGCTCCCCTGCGGAATGGCCTGCTGAAGCTACTCCGTGAGGAAGGGTATGCCGCGGATGGCGCCGCTAACGGCGAAGAGGGGCTGCACAAGGCGATGGAGACGGATTACGACGCCATCGTGCTCGATTACCTCATGCCGGGGATGGACGGACGCGAAATGCTGCGCCGCCTCCGGCACACCAAGCGGACGCCCGTCATGATGCTCACGGCCCGCAACTCGGTCGATGATCGCGTCGCCGGCTTGGATCTCGGCGCCGATGATTATGTCTCGAAACCGTACGTGCAGCAGGAATTGCTCGCCCGTCTCCGCGCGTTGGTCCGTCGTAATCACAGTTCCGCCGTCGCGGTGATCGCCCTTGGCGATGTCATTATCGACACGGCGGCCCGGCGCGTCACGAAGGCCGGCCACGATGAGCCGGTCACGGGCCGCGAATACGGTCTCCTCGAATACCTCGCCCATCGCCGCGGAGCCGTCGTGCCGCGTGCGGAGCTTTACGAGCACCTGTTCGACGAGAACGAAGATACGCTCTCGAACCTCCTGGAGGTCCATGTTTGCAATCTTCGCCGCAAACTCGGAGCAGACCTCATCAAGACGCGTCGTGGACTGGGCTATGTCATTGAAGCTGCACCGAAAGAAAAGGGGCAGTCATGATCTTCCATTCCATCCGCTGGCGCATTCTGGCCTGGAATTTCGGCCTGCTGGCCGCAACGGCTTCGGTGCTCCTTGTCGCGTTCTACCGCCATGAGAAGCAGGCCCGTCTGCAAGAGCTGGACCTGCGCCTCCGTCAGGAGATGACCCGCGGCATGGGAGCCCTTAGCGAGGTTGTCCCGGGCGTAGCGGGCCCGCGTAATCCCGCGCCTGCCGCCCGGCCGAACGGTAAGGCCGTTCCGCGTGGTGATAGCCAGGAGCAGCGAGCAACCAAGGCGCGCCAAGCTTTGACTGAAATCGTCGATACCGGCGTATGGGTCCAAGCGGTCGACCCCGCGGGCAAGCCTCTGTACCATTCGCCGAATGCGCCCGAAGATCCGGCGCTCATCGCCCAAGCCTTAGCCGACCTCGACACGCCGGTGGAAGAGAGCCCTGCGCGTCCGCAGGACTTGATGGCGACCCTGCCAGGGCACCGGGTGCTGTTGCACCGCCCGCCGGGTCGTAACCTGGTGATGTTCGGAAGCCCCACCGCGCAATTGGATGCCGCGCTCGCCGCCCTCGCCCGGAGTCTCGCGCTGGCCGGTTTCGCCGTCGTCTTTGTCGGCTGCGGCATCGGCTGGGTTCTCGCCGGTCGTTCGCTTAGGCCGATCGATCGTATTGCCGCCGACGCCGAAGGCATCGCGTCTGGCGACTTCGGTCGCAAAATAGACGTCGAGGATACCGAGAGCGAACTCGGCCGACTTGCCGCCGTGTTGAATGACACCTTCGGTAAAATGAACGCGGCCCGCGAGCACATGGCTCAGTTCACCGCCGATGCTTCGCATGAACTTCGTACGCCGTTGACGGTGATTCTTTCCGACAGCCAGGGGGCGTTGCGGCAGGAACGCACTCCGGAGGAGTATCGTGCCACGCTGGAGGTCATCAAGCAGTCTGCCTTGCGGATGAAGTCTATCTCGGACGCTTTGCTTGAACTGGCCCAAGGCGACGCGGGTCATCCGGTCAATAAGGATGCCTGCGACTTGGCCGATCTTGCCGATGAGTCCGTGGCGCTATTGAATCGCGTGGCCCGTGAGCATGGCGCCACCCTCGTCGCCAACCTCGAAGGCGCCCCGGTGGTCGGTGATGCCGGTCGTCTCGGGCGGGTCATTCTTAATCTTACAATCAATGCCATCCTGCATAATGAAGCCGGCGTGACCGTCACCGTCTCGACGGGCTTAGTCGATGGTCAGCCCGAGTTGCGCGTGGCGGACAACGGCCGGGGCATTGCCCCGGAGAGCTTGGCGCAGATTTTCGAACGTTTCCACCGGGCAGACGCCTCGCGTTCCCGTCATACCGGCGGGGCCGGGCTGGGACTCGCCATCGTCAAGCAGACGGTTGAAGCGCATGGCGGCACGATCGCCGTGGCTAGTGAAGTCGGCCAAGGTACGACCTTCACCGTCCGCCTTCCGCAGGTTTAATCAGATTGTCGCGAGCACGCGCTGCTTGATCTCCGCGATGGACATCGCGTTGAGCAGGACGGGGGAGAGGCGATTCTCGTTGATCAAAGGTAGCGCCTTTAGGTGTTCGCTCAGGACGAGATTGCGGTTCGCGGCAACTTCGTCAACGCGGTCGACGGGCGTGAAGCGCGGGGTCGATTTGAGTACCTCGGGGTGCTCGCGAATGAGTTCGCCGATGGCCAGGACGACCTGCGTGAAGCGGTCGAGTTCATCCTTCGTGTAGGACTCCGTCGGCTCGATCATTAGCCCGAAGACTTCCGGGAAGGCGACCGTTGGGGCGTGGAAGCCGAAATCAAGGAACAGCTTGCCGACGCGAGCGATGATGCTCGCGCGCGGAATACCGGACGCCTCGATGCGTTTGAAGTCTTCCTCCGTGAGCGTGAGGATGAACTCGTGCATACGCGGTACACCGTCGGCGGCGGCGGGAAGTGAGGGGAAGGCCTTGCCGAGCGTCGCGAACAGGTAGCGGCTCGAGAGCACAGACATGGCCGACATGCGGCGGACGCCTTCCTTGCCGAGGCGTTGTAGGTATGTGTAGACGCGCACCTTGTGGGCGAAGTTGCCCCAGTGGCGATGGAACGAGCCGATGCTGTGCTTCGGTTTGACCGGCACGTAGACATCGCCCTGTTTCGTAATTTGAAATCCAGGCAGGAAATCCACGAGACGATCGGAGACGGCCACGATGCCATCGCCAGGCCCGCCGCCGCCATGCGGGACGGTCCAGGTCTTGTGCAGGTTGTTATGCACCGCGTCGACGCCTAGGGCGCCGAGGTTCACCCAGCCGGCGATGGCATTCATGTTGGCGCCGTCCATGTAGACAAGGCCGCCGATCCGATGGATCTCAGCGGCCATCTTCTGGAAGTCGGTTTCAAAGACGCCCGAGGTATTGGGATTGGTCACCATCATGCCGGCGATTCGCGGTCCGAATTCGGTGATCCTCGCAGCGAAGTCGGTTTGATCGACGCGCCCATCAGGGGCAGATTTCAGGATAACGATGCCCGAGGGCGAGCCATCTGGGTTGCGTTTGGTGGCGTAGCCCGCGGTGGTCGCCGTGGCGAAGTTCGTGCCGTGGGCCGTCGACGGGATTAGGATGACGTCACGGTGCTGGCCGTGGTGGCGGTGGTAGGCCTGAAAGAGTTTGAGACCGACGAGTTCGCCTTGGGCGCCGGCGACGGGCTGGGTGGTCAGGCCGGCGAGGCCGGTGATCTTGCGGAACCACTCCTGCGTCTGCCAGAGGAGTTCGAGCGAACCCTGTGCATCCTCGATCGGGGCCTGCGGATGGAGTGCCGTGAAGCCCGGCAGGCCGGCCGCCCAGTCATTGATGTGCGGGTTATACTTCATCGTGCACGAGCCGAGCGGGAAGCAGCCGGTGTCGGGCGAGACGTTCAGTTCGCCGAGCTTCGAGTAGTAGGCCTTCAGTTCGGCGAGGGGGAAGGAGGGCAGGCCGACCGCGCCTTGGCGGAGCAGGGCGGCCGGGATTTCGGCGAGGGTCTTCGTGCCGGCAGACTTCCCGTAGAGGCCTTCAAAGAACGCCACGAGCTTATCGGTGTCTTCTATAGACTGCAGGTCGCTGAAGGAGATCTTGAGCAGCGAGCAATTGCAGGGCGTCCGGCCCGTGATGTCGACGCCCACATGCAGGCCGGCCGTGCGGCCCTTGGCGATGACCGCGGCGGCGGGCTCAGGGAGCATCAGGCTGAACTCATTCCAGAATGCTTGGTTAGCGAAGCAGACCTTGAGGCCCTGGATGTTGTGTAGCTTGGTGGCGGCGCGATGGGCCAGATCGCGTCCGGTGACGCAGCTGGCGGCCATGCCGGCTTCGCCGCGGGCGAGAATCGCTGCGCCAGCGATGGTGGCGATGAAGGCCTGATTGGAGCAGATGTTCGAGGTAGCCTTATCCTTGCGGATGTGCTGTTCGCGGGTGGACATCACCATGACGATGCAATCGCGGCCGGCGTTATCCTTCGCTTTGCCGACGAAACGACCCGGAGTTTCGCGGACTTCGTTCTTCTTCTCGGCGTTGTGGCGGACGGCGAAGATGCCGAGGCCGGGGCCGCCAAAGTTGGCGCCGATCGCAAGGTGCTGGCCTTCGCCGACAAGGATGTCGGCTCCTTGGCGGCCGTACTGCGCCGGGGCCTTGAGGCCGCCCGTGGCGAGGAGCATCGGGTCGATGACGGCGATGGATTTCACGCCAGCATCAGCGCAAGCGTCCGTGAGGGCGTCGATGTCTTCCAGTAGGCCGAGCGCATTGACTTGCGGGAAGATAACGCCGGCAAGTTGCTTGCCGAGGCGTGCGGCGGCGGTGGCGATACCAGCGGCGGTTAGGCGGCCAGTGTCTTCGTCGGGCGCGAGGAACTCGAGTTTGACGGAAGTGTCGGCGACGTGCGTGCGGAGCACCGCTAGGTCGCAGGGCAGCAGGTTGGCACCGACGAGCACCGTGTTGGCTTCGGCGTCGCCCATGCGCACCGCGCAGACAGCGGCTTCAAACAGGGCGCTCGCGCGGTCATAGAGCGACGAGTTCACGGCCTCGAAGCCCGTGAGCTGGGCGAGGGTCGATTGATAGATCCAGTGGGTGATGAGCGTGCCCTGGGAGCGCTCGGGCTGATAGGGCGTATACGAAGTCGTCAGATTGCGAATCGAACAGACATGCCCGACGATTTCGTGGGTCCGGTAGACCTGCAGTCCGTCGCCGAGGAAAGGGGTCTTCACTGAATTCTTTTTCGCCAGCGCGTCCATGCGGTCTGCGAGCGCCTGATATTCCAGTTCGTCGGGGAGATCCTGCGGACCCGCGAATTTCACGTCGGCGGAGATGTGCGCGTACAGTTCGGGGAAATCCTTGGCTCCGATGGTGGCGAACATCGTGCGAAGATCCGCCTCGCTGGCTGGGATATAGTGGCGAGCGAGTTCGCGCGAGATTTTGGAAGGGTCGAAGGGCAGTTGGGCCATGGAGATGGGAAAGGTTTTTGAAGCAGGAAAGAGGTCCCGCAACCGCCCACCAAGCGAGGGTGGGGGTATTAGAGAATCACGGTTTCGGCATAAGGTTTGGCAACCCATTCGGGTGGCTGTGAATAAGTCGTCGGGACAAGGTGCGTTGCCAACCTTGGGGTCGCCTCCCATCGTCGGTCCATGACCAAGCGGGAGCGAGCCGACTACATCGGAAGGGAGCTGGCGAAGCTCTATCCGGCGACGCCGATTCCCTTGGATCACACGGATGCGTTCACGCTGCTGGTGGCGGTGGTCCTTTCGGCCCAGTGTACCGACAAGAAGGTCAATGAGATCACTCCGGCGCTGTTCGCCGAGGCGGGGTCGGCCGCCCGGATGGCCGCGATGACCGAGCCCCGCGTGCTGCAGCTGATCCGTCAGCTGGGGTTGGCTCCGCAAAAATCCAAAGCCCTGGTCGGGCTGGGCAACATGCTCATGGCCAAGCACGGGGGCCAGGTACCCCGGACGTTTGAGGAGCTCGAGGAACTGCCGGGCGTGGGTCATAAGACCGCCTCGGTCGTCATGGCGCAGGCCTTCGGCGTGCCTGCCTTTCCGGTGGACACGCATATCCACCGTTTGGCCAAGCGCTGGAAGTTAAGCGTCGGAAAATCCGTCGAGCAAGTGGAACGAGATTTGAAGAAGGTCTTTCCGGAGGACGCCTGGAATAAACTTCACCTCCGCATCATCTTCTACGGCCGTGAACACTGCACCGCCCGTGGCTGCGACGGCAAGACGTGCCGGATTTGCGCCGCGCTAGCGAAGAAGTAGAGGACTGAATGGAGGGCAGATGACAGATGGCTGAATCGATGATGGGATGAAAATATAAGCCTGCGGACGACGTTCGCCTGCATCGTCGGTCTTTATCGATTCAGACCTCCGTCATCTGAACTCGACTCAGTCCTCGATTCTTACTTCACCAACGCTTCATGCTTCGCGCGGAAGTCTTCGCTCCACTCCGCGGGCTGATGCGTGGTGTCGTCCATGCGGCAGACGGTGCGACTGGCCTTGGCGTGCAGGACCGAGAAGTCGGCGCTGCGGAATTCGAAATGGATCGTCAGGCCGGCGGCACGGACCTTGCATACGCTCAGGACGAGCTTCACTTCGCATTCCGGGCGTATCGGCGCATGGTAATGCAGCTCGATATCGCGGACGACCACGTAGACATCGGGCGCGACGGCCGGGTCCAAGGTGTCCTTACCCATGATGGCTACGAACATCGCCTTTTGGGCGCGCTCCATCAGTAGCACATAATGCGAATGATGCAGGATGCCGAGGCCGTCGGTCTGGTCGAACCAGGTCTTCATCGTGACGACGAAGGTCTTGTCGGGCTGGAGTCCGTCGGCAGGCATGGGAAAAGGGATGAGCTGAAAACGGTCCTGCGCAAGCGTCGGCGTTACTTCGTGCGCAGGGTTGCGGCCAGACGGTCGAGTTCGGTCCAGGTTTCGACAGCAGGCTTGAGGCCGAGATCACGACGGGCGGCGGAGACATCGAACCAATGGTCCTTAGCCAGCTCGATGGCGGCGAAGCGGGTCATGGGTGGCTCGCCCTTGAGGCGGAAGAGCGTCCAGACGCCTTCGAGCAGCGCGCCGAGCCAGTAAGCGGATCGCTGGCTGATGCGAAGCGTGACGGGCTTTTCACCGGCGCCGACGAGCAGGCGGTTGATGAACTCCCAGAGCTTCACCGGTTCGCCTTGCGAGAGGAAGTAGGCCTTGCCGTTGGCGCGACCAGCCAGGAGTGCGTCGAGCGCACCGAGATGAGCGTCGGCCGCGGTGTCGACATGCGTGACGTCGACCTGGTTCAGGCCGTCGCCGACGATGCGTAGCTTGCCGGCGCGGGCGCGGGCGAGGACGCGCGGGAAGAGATGGTTGTCGCCCGGCCCCCAGATGAGGTGCGGGCGAAGGGCGCAGACCTTGAGCTTGTCGGATGCGGCCTTGAGGGCGACCGCTTCGGCGATGGCCTTGGTCTCCGCGTAGGCGCAGAGCCAGTTGTCGCCGTAGGGCAGGGATTCGTCGGCGCCGCGGAAAGCCTCGCCGTTGAAGACGACGCTCGGGGTGCTCGTGTGCACCAAGGCACGGATGCCGTGGGCTTTGCAGGCTTCGACGACGTTCTTCGTACCGTTGATATTGACACGTAGGTATTCTTCGCCCGACCCCCAGACGCCGGCCTTGGCCGCCACATGGAAGACGAAGTCACAGCCTTTGACTGCGACCTCGACGATCGCGCGGTCCGCGATGTCTCCGCGGACGAAGTCCACCTGGCTGGCGAGTTCGCTGGCGATCGGCGTTCGCCCCAGCACGCGGACGCGGTAGCCGCGGGCGAGGCAGCGTCGCACGACGGCCTGGCCGAGGAAGCCGGCGCCGCCAGTGATGAGGACCGTCGGCGTGCTCATGGCTGCCGGAAAGACTTGGGGTTGAGGCGGCCGGACCACTCTTTGCTCAGCCGCAGTCGATGGATTTTCGCATTGTGACGAACGTCGACGGGCAGGGAGCGCTGGAAGACGATGCCCTGCACGGTGCTTGCATGCGGATTGATTTTGGCGGCGTCGCGGAGCGCGGTGGCGAAAGTTTCGCGCTCACCGGAGTTTTGCGGGAAGTGTCCTGGGCGGGGCTCGACCACCAGGACAGCAATCTGGTTCGGGGCATCGCCGATGGCCACGAGGGCGCAGCGGCCGACGTGTGGGTGGGTGCGGAACGCAGGTTCGACGGATTCCGTGGGCAGATCGCCGCCGGCCGTGCGGATTTTTTCGATGCGTCGTCCCAGGAAGAAGAGCCGGCCCTCGGCGTCGATTCGACCCAAGTCGCCCATGCGATGCCAGACACGGCCTCCGTCGCTGATTTTTGCCAATAGGGTGGCGGCGGGCAGGCCGTCATATGTGCGCGTCACGCTCGGCCCGGTCACGATAATCTCGCCGATTTCGCCCGGGGCGCAGGCTTGGGCGGTGGCGAGCGAAGCGATCGGGCTGTCGGTCTCCCGGATGATGCGCACCTCGACGCCGGAGACGGGCCGGCCGACGCAGGTGCCTTCGCCGCGGAGGGCTTGCTGGCGGGCTTCGCCCAGGAGTTCTTCCGCGGAAATGGTGGTCGCCGGCAGGCATTCCGTCGCCCCGTAGGGCGTGTGGGTGGCACAGTTCGGCGCGATCACGCGGAGCTTGGCGAGCAGTTCGCCCGAGACGGGCGCGCCGGCGATCAACAGGCGCCGCAAATCTGGCAGGCGCAGCCCGCGAGCCTCGCAGGCATCGGCGATTTTCCCCCAGATCGCGGGTGAGCCGAAAGACGTGGTGACCTTTTCTGCGATGAGCGCGGCGATCAGTGGTGCTGCTTCGGCGTTCAGCGGGTGGGAAGGGTCGAGCAGTGGCGTCACCGTCGTCATGCCGAGCGCCGGATTGAACAACGCAAAGAGAGGCAGCATCGGCATGTCGACCTCGCCGGGTCGGATACCGTAGGTGTCGCGGATCAGATTGATCTGCGCGTCGAACATCCCGTGCGTGTAGCTGACGCCCTTAGGTGCGCCCGTGGAGCCGGATGTGAACAGAATCGCCGCCGGGGCGTCGGGCGCGAGTTTGACCATCGGGCGAGGCGGGTGGGCCAAACATTGCTGCAACAGGGCTCGCCAGCGGGATCCGCCGACCGTGACGCGGTGCTTCAGTGTGGCGAAGGCGGGCAGTGGCAGCCGGCTGAGGATAGTCGCGCGGCGGAGGCCGACGATGGCCTCGGGGCGCGAGCGATGCACACATGAAAGAAAAGCCGACCACCCCATGCCTGGGTCGATGGCGACGGGCACCGCGCCCAGTTTGAGAAGGCCAAACATCCCGACGATCAGGTCGTGTCCGGGTTTGACGGCGAGCAGCACGCGGGAGCCTTCGCTGATGCCGTCGGCGTGAAAGATCCGGGCGGCCGCGTCGCTCTCGCGGTCGAGCTGGCGGAAGGTGCAGAGGGCGTGGACGACCTTGCCTTCCGGGCTGACGGAAAGCGGCGACTTCGTGGCAAGGTCATCAGGTCGCTCCGTGGCGGCTTGCCGCAGATGGCGGGCGACGTTGCTTCCGGAGTCGTTCATGGCCTGTAAATGAAGAAGCCCCGATTTCGGGGCTTCTGCAAGGGCTAGTTCGCGGTCTAGTAGTCGAACAGCGTGACGGCACCCCAGAGGAGGGTGATACGGTCACCCGAGGGGGTGCGGTTGCCGTAGAACTCGCTCATGCTGGCACCGACCGTGGCGTGGGTCATTTCAGAGGAATTAGCCGCGTTGCCCTGCGGAGCATAGATGCCGGACTCAACCTTGACGATGCCGAGGAAGTTGTGGCTGGGCTCAAGGGAGACGTTGCGACCGTGGTTAGGGGTGTCGTAGGTGGTGCAACCAACCAGGGCGGCGGATGCGATCAAGGTAGCAAGGGCGAGCTGCTTCATAGTGGGGTGAGTAATGATGATTGAGCCGGGGGAGGGGGCTGACAAGCCAGAATGATTCACGAACCGGCCCAGGTCCGCCAGGCCAGCACTAACTCCGGCCCACGGAAGAACCAGACGGCCCCAGCGATGGCCAGACTGGGGACAAAAGGCACCACTCCCTCGTATTCTTCCCCCTTAATCTTCGAGATGATCCAAGATGGCAGGGCGGTGACAACTCCGACGACCGACCCGCCGAAGAGGCAGAAAACCGCCCCTTGCCAGCCGCAATATGCCCCGATCCCAGCGCAGAGGATGATATCGGCTTCTCCCATGGCCTCGCGGCCGGCGAGGATGGTCCCCAGGGTCCGAATCCACCAAATGAGCGCCGTGCCGACGGCGACGCCCAGCAGGCTGTCGATCAGCGCACGGAAGCGGTTCACGGCTTCGATGCTATGCCCGGTTTCCCCGAGCATGGAGGGGATGAGCATCGCGAAGAGGATGCCGGTACCGACCAGCGCGAAGTTAGGCGCATCGGGCACCATCATGTCATCGAGGTCACATCCGGCGAGCAGCACGAGCAGCGGCAGGAAGACGCAAGCGGCCACGGCTTTCGCCGGAGGCAGGAATGACCAGGCGGCGACAAAGAGCAGGGCGGTCGCCAGTTCGACGAGCGGATATCGCACGGAGATCGTGGCGCCGCAGCACTTCGCGCGTCCTCGCAGGAAGAGCCAGCCGAAGAGCGGGATGTTCAACCAGAAAGGAATGGGCTGACCGCATGCGCAATGAGAGCCGGGCTTCACGATGGATTCCCCCTTGGGGAGTCGGTGGATGCAGACGTTGAGGAAACTGCCGACGCACGCGCCGAACGCGCCTGCGCTCAAGGCGGCGAGGCCGGGGTGCAGGTGGGCGAAGTTCCGGAGATCGGCGAAGGTCATGGATTCAGAGGGCGGCTTCGCCGAGGGCGAGGCGCATCGGGGTGGCAGGAGGAAGGATGCCCGTCCAGAGCCGGAAGGCGAGCGCTCCTTGCCAGCGCAACATCGTCCGTCCGTCGCAATGACCGAGTCCGCGGGCGGCTGCGTCGCGGAGGAGCTGAGAAGGTTGGGCCCCGTAGGTGGTATCGAAGACGAACTGGCCGGATCGCAATAGGTCTGCGGTAATAGGCGATGGGTCGTCGGCCTTGAGGCCGAGCACCGTGCAATTGACGATCACCGCATCAGGCGAGGGGGCGGTGATCGTGTCCAGTCCGCCGGACGTTGCGCGCCGATCCGCCAGGGCGTGGCAAAGTTCCGTGGCCCGATGGGCGTCGCGATTGTAGATGCGCAGCGCTGCGCAACCATCGTCGAGGCAGGCTGCCGCGACGGCACGGGCCGCTCCGCCGGCGCCGAGGAGGATGACTTCACGCCCCTGCGTGGCGTGGCCAGTGCGTTCCCGCAGCGCTTCTAGGAAGCCCGGACCGTCGGTGGTGTGACCTTCCCATCCCTCTGCCGTGCGCACGAGCGTGTTGACGGATTCGGCGCGACGGGCCGTGGGCGAAAGGGTGTTTGCGAGGGAGAGCGCGGCGATCTTGTGCGGCACGGTGAGGTTCACACCGCGGAAATTTTTTGCGTGCAGCAGGCGGAGTGCTTCGGGGAGTTCCGCCGCGCTGATGTGCAGGCGATGGTAACGCCAGCCGCTCAGCTGCGGTTGAGTGCCAACTAGGGCATCGAGTGCGGCGTTATGCATGGCCGGGCTCAGTGAATGGGCGATCGGATCACCGAGTACGCCGAGCTGGGGTCCGTTGAACGCGGCCGCACGGAGCGAGCCGAGCGTGAATGTCTCAGGCGCGCTCATCGTGCCGGTCGAGGGCGTGGACGAAGCCGAGGAATAGCCGGCTGCTCTTGTCGTCACCCTGGGCTTCGAACTGCGATACAAGGTTGCGGCAGCAGCGTGCGAGGGTCTGATGCGTCGAGACGGGCTGCAGGAAGGCTTCATCGGCCGGGAGCTGGTTGTCGAGCAACAGCAACTGGACTTCGGCGCGTGTGCGGAACGCGCCGCCTTCATAGCAATCGATGTAGAGCGGCTCGCGGCCGCGGAAGATGCCCACCATGAAGCGGCCTGGCAGGCCGACGGGTTCGACGGGCAGGCCGAGGCGGCGAGCGACGAGCAGGTAGACGAGGCAAAGGGATATCGGGATGCCGCGCTTGCTGTGGATGACCTGGGAGAGCAGGGAGGAGGAAGGGACAGCGAAGCTTTCCTGGGCGCCGCGATAGCCTTCTTCGCCGAAGATTACGCGGCAGAGCAGGCGGCATTTCGCGCGAAGATCAAGCGGTTCGGCCATGAGCTCGCGGGTGCGTGCGGCGAGTCGGTCGAGTTCGAGTGTGTAGGCGTCGTTGCGCAGGGCCGGGTTGGTCACGCGCTCCATGAGCAGGCAGGCTTCCTCGAGGTCGCTGTGGGCGTCGCGGACCTGGTTGAGGAAGGCCTGGGCGGCCGCCTCCGGCGTGCGCAGGTCGACGAGGAGATTATGGGCGTGGATGGCCAGCGACTGATCTTTCGACATCTCTTCCAGCCAGAGAACGCCCTGCATGCCGGCGGCCTTAAGCTTGGTCAGCACGGCTAGGCGGACGACCGGAGAAGGGTCGTCAAGGAGGCGCTCCAAGGTCGCCAGCTCCGCATCGTGCGTCATAGGTAATTTCTATCCGTAGCCGGGTTGCTTCGGCAACAAGGGACTCAGCCCGGGCGGCTTTTTATAGGTTGACGGCGGGAGCGACAACAAGTCGCGGGCGGGACGCGTTGTCGCGGCGGTGTCCCTTCGACTCGGCGGAGACCGTGGAATTTGGCCGGAAATCAACCCCGTTCGATTGGAACGGAAATTGCACTTAAGTTCTCATGACAACTCCCTTCGGCAACCTTACAGAGAAGACCACGGAAGCCCTGCAACAGGCCGTGAGCCTAGCGATGCAGCGCCGGAATCCTTCGCTCGAGCCCGCGCACATCCTGCAGGCGCTCCTCGATCAGGAGGGCGGTGTCGTCGACTCGCTCTTCCGCCACGCGGGCAAGGACGAGGCCGCTTTCGCCTCAGCCGTGGCCGGTCAGCTCAGTCGCCTGCCCAAGCTCGCCCAGTCGGCGGGCCAGCCGGCGTTCTCTCCGGAGACGCACGAGCTGTTGCTCAAGGCCAAAGAGGAGGCCGCGGGCATGAAAGATGATTTCGTCTCCGCGGAGCACGTACTGCTGGCGCTGACAGATAGTTCCTCGCTGCGTCCCGCTTTCGCCGCCGCCGGTTTTGATCGCAAGGCGATCCTGACCGCCCTGCAGGCCATCCGTGGCTCGCAGCGCGTGACGACTGCGAATCCTGAGGCGACTTACGAAGCCCTCGCCAAGTATGGCCAGGACCTCACCGCCCGGGCCCGCACCGGCAAGATGGATCCGGTCATCGGCCGCGATGAGGAAATCCGCCGGGTCATCCGCATTCTTTCGCGCCGGACCAAGAATAACCCTGTGCTGATCGGCGAGCCGGGGGTGGGTAAGACCGCCGTCGTCGAAGGCCTCGCACAGCGCATCGTCAACGGCGACGTGCCGGAGAGTCTCCGGGATAAGGTACTATTCTCGCTCGATATGGGCGCGCTGATCGCCGGTGCGAAGTATCGTGGCGAATTCGAGGAACGTCTCAAGGCCGTGCTGAACGAAATCAAGTCCGCGGAAGGCGGCATCTTGCTCTTCATCGACGAGATGCACACGTTGGTCGGTGCCGGAAAGGCCGATGGTGCGATGGATGCGGCCAACCTGCTCAAGCCCATGCTGGCTCGCGGCGAACTGCACTGCATCGGGGCCACCACGCTCAAGGAGTTTCGCGAGCACGTGGAGAAGAATCCCGCGCTCGAACGCCGTTTCCAGCAGGTGCTCGTCGACCCGCCCAGCGTGCCGGACACGGTGTCCATCCTGCGCGGACTGAAGGAACGCTTCGAAGTCCACCATGGCGTGCGCATCGAAGACGCCGCCCTGGTCGAGGCCGCCACACTTTCGGACCGCTACATCACCGCGCGATTCCTGCCCGACAAGGCCATCGATCTGATCGACGAAGCCTGCGCGCAGATCCGCACCGAAATCGACAGCGTGCCTTCGGAGCTCGATGCGCTGAACCGTCGCGTGCTCCAGCTCGAGGTCGAGGAGTCGGCGCTTAAAAACGAAAAAGATGACGCCTCCAAGGCCCGCCTGGGTGGCTTGCGGAAAGAACTCGGCGCGGCCCGGGAGGAGCAGACGGCCTTCCGCGCTCGCTGGACGGCCGACAAGGAGGCGGTGACCAAGGTGCGCTCTGTCCGTGCGAAACTTGAGACAGCCAAGTCCGACATGACTAAGGCTGAACGGGCCGGCAAGCTCGAGGAGGTCGCCAAACTTCGTTATGGGACTATCCCTGAATTGGAGAAAGAAGTCACCAAGCTCGAAGGTGCCGCGAAATCGGCCACGGGTCTTTTCCGCGAGACAGTCACGCCGGAAGAAATTGCGGAAGTCGTCGCGCGCTGGACGGGTGTGCCGGTGAGCAAACTGCTCGAGGGTGAGCGTCAGAAGATCCTGCGCCTTGCGGATAACCTAAAGGCCCGCGTCGTGGGGCAGGATGAGGCCGTGCGCGTCGTCGCCGAGGCCGTGCAACGCTCGCGCGCCGGTGTCCAGGACCCGCGTCGCCCCGTCGGATCATTTCTCTTCCTCGGGCCCACCGGTGTCGGCAAGACCGAGCTCGCCAAGGCTCTCGCCACCGAACTCTTCGACAACGAGAAATCCATGATCCGCATCGATATGTCGGAATACATGGAGAAGCATGCCGTCTCGCGCCTCGTCGGTGCGCCTCCCGGCTACGTCGGTCACGAAGAAGGCGGCCAGCTCACCGAGGCACTCCGCCGTCATCCTTATGCGGTGGTGCTCCTCGACGAGGTCGAGAAGGCCCACCCGGAAGTCTTCAATATTTTGCTGCAAGTGCTCGACGACGGCCGCCTGACCGATTCTCAGGGTCGCACCGTGGATTGCCGCCAGGCGATCTTCATCATGACTTCGAACATCGGCAGCCGGCATATCGCCGAGCACGCCGGATTCGGACTCACCGACAGCGTGCGCGAGGCGGTGATGACCGACCTTCGCGCCCATTTCCGTCCGGAGTTCCTGAATCGGATCGATGACATCGCCCTGTTCCAGCCCCTTGGCACCGACCAGGTCGCGGCCATCGCGGGCATCATGCTCCGCGGGCTCAATGAGCGCCTGGTCGCCAAGCGTATCCGCCTCGACTTCGACAAGACCGCCCTTGCGCTGATTGCTGAGCGCGGCTTCGACCCCGTCTACGGTGCCCGTCCTCTTCGTCGCTATCTGCAACGCGAGGTCGAGACCTCGCTCGCCAAGGCCATGCTGGCCGGGGAGATCCCGGAAGGCAGCCTGGTCCGCGTCAAGCGGGTCAAGGACGCTCTGGCGTTTGAGGTCAAGGCGGGCGGGTTTTCGGATTGAAGACGCGGGACGCCCGTTGGAGTCTGTTCCCATGACTGCACCGCGCATCCGCTGCGGGGTGGCCGGCACGGGTTCGCTCGGCCAGCACCACGCCCGCATCTACTCCACACTCCCCGGGGCTGAACTCGCCGGCATCTTTGAGCCGAATGACGCTCGGGCGGCAGAGATTTGCGCCAAGCATAACTGCCACCGGTTCGCCACGCTCGACGAGATGGCGGCCGGCTGCGACGCCGTCAGCGTCGTCGTGCCGACCAATCACCATGCCGCGGTCGCCCTCCCGCTGCTGGAGAAAGGCGTCCATCTTCTGATTGAGAAGCCCATCTGCGTCACCCTCGATGAGGCCGCCCAAATTCTGGGCGCCGCGGCCAAGGCAGACCGCATCGTGCAGGTCGGACATATCGAGCATTACAACCCGGTCATGTCCTATCTCGAGAAGGCCGTGACGGACGCGCGCTATATCACCGCCGAGCGCCTGGCACCCTTTACGCCGCGCGGCACCGAGGTCGGGGTCGTCCTGGATCTCATGATCCATGACATCGGCATCGTGCTGCAACTGGCCAATTCACCTGTCGAGCGCATCGACGCCGTCGGCGTCTCGGTGGTGACCAAGACCGAGGACATCGCCAACGCCCGCATCGCCTTCAAGAACGGCTGCGTGGCCAATCTTAGCTCCAGTCGTGTCTCGCTGAAGAAGAACCGCGAGATTCGTGTCTTCCAGACCGGAGGCTATCTTTCCATCGATTTCATGGGCCAAAAGGGGCACACCGTGCGTGTCGACCCGACGGCCGAGGGTGGTTTCGCCAAGGAAGAGATTCCGATTGAGAAGGGTGAGCCGCTCGCCATCGAGCTGGCCTCGTTCACGGCCTGCGTGCGTGATCGCAAGAGCCCGAAGGTCAGCGGCGAGCTTGGTCGCTCGGCGCTCGAAGTGGCTATTCGTATCACCGAACAAATCCGCGCAGGCATGGCGCGCAAATGAGCGCCTTCCCGTCCATCCCATCGGCCTTCGATCGTCCCCGCTCTGGGGAGGTGGATGTGCTTGTGGTGGCGGGGGAGCACTCTGGCGATCAGCACGCGGCCAAGGTCGTCGCCGATCTTTTAAAAGCCCGGCCGGGTCTGCGCATCGCGGCCTTCGGGGGGCCTGACTTGCGGGCCGCGGGGGCACAGCTGTTGTTTGACATGACGGATTTCTCCGCGGTCGGCATCGTCGAGGTCTTGGCGGCTTATCCATTCTACCGGCGTCTTTTCTCCCGCATGGTTGCGTGGACGCTGAAGTGGAAGCCTAAGGTTGTGATGCTGGTCGACTATCCCGGGTTGAATCTCCGCCTCGCGAACGAATTGCGTAAGGCAGGCCTCTCCCGGGCGGGCTTCGGCGAGACAGCGGTGATCCAATACGTGAGCCCGCAGCTCTGGGCGTGGAAGCCCAAGCGCCGTTTTACGATGGCGCGCGATCTTGATAGCGTCGGCACGATTTTCCCCTTTGAGCCCGAGTGTTATGCCGACACCAAACTCGATGCCCGCTTCGTCGGCCATCCCTTCGCTGAATCCGAGCACCAGCATGGTTTGAAGTATGACTCTGCGGGGCCGGTATTATTGCTGCCTGGGAGCCGCCCGAAGCCCGTCCGCAAAATTTTCCCCGCGCTGGTTGAGGCCTTTGCCGAATTTCGAAAGCATCATCCCAAGCGGCGCGCGTTGGTGCTGCACACCGCCGGCGAGGTGCATGCCGAACTTTACCGACTGCTGGCCGAGTACGGAGATGCCGCCAAGGGGATTGATCTACGCCCGGTCTCGGAAGGCCCCGCCGCGGGCTGCGCCGCGCTGGTGAGCTCGGGGACCATGTCGCTCACCGTCGCCTTGGCCGGTATCCCTGGGGCGGTCGTGTACCGGGCGAATCCCGTGACTTGGGTGGTCGGGCGCCGCCTGATCGCTGGCCGCGTCGATCATCTGGGTATCGCCAACATTCTTCTGAAGCGTCAGGCGTGGCCCGAGTATCTCCAGGCGGCTTGCGAGCCCACTGCATTGGCTGCCCGCCTGCGTGAGTGTGTCGAAGCCCCCGCCCCGCGGGCGCAGGCGTTGGCCGACTCCGGCGAATTGTTGCGGATGCTTTCAGCGCGCTCCGGCTCGACGCCCGCCGAATGGGTCGCTTCCTTTCTGCCCGCGTGAGCAAGCCTTTGGCCATCGCGGTGCTGGGGTGCGGCTATGTCGGGGCCGAGTTCGCCCGTCTGGCGGAGCGCTCCGGGCATCAAGTCGTCGGCGTTGTCCGTTCTGAGGCATCGCGTGATCGGCTGCGAGCCGAAGGGCTGCGGGCCGAGGCCTTCGATATTTTCACGGGGGATTGGTCGGACTTGCCGCCGCGCTTCGACGCCGTGGTCTATGCCGCGAGCACTGGCGGCGGCGGGCCCGAAGCTTATGCGCTCGCCTACGATGTCGGTGTACGTCGGTCGCTCGCCTGGGCGCACTCCGTCGGTGCTTCGAGTTTCATCTTCACCAGTTCCACGGGTGTTTATCGGCAGGATGATGGTGGCGTGGTCAACGAAGAGTCTGCAGTGGGCGGTACGCCGACCGCCGATGCGATTCTTGCGGGCGAGCAAGCTGTACTCGCCTCGGGGATTGCGCGTGCGCGCGTGTTGCGCTTCGGTGGATTATACGGACCGGACCGTCATCATCTCGTGGACCAATTACGTCGCGGTGAAAACGTCATCGGTGGGCGGGTGGATCACTTTATTAATTATTTACATCGTAATGATGCCGCCACATCGGTGCTCGCCGCGATGAGCGGCGGCCCTTTGGGTGCACGCGTTTACAACGTCGGCGACGGTCAACCCGTGACAAAAGCTGAACTTGCTAAGTGGATCGCGAAACGCCTCGGCCAGCCTGAGCCAGTATTCAATCCCGCGGCACCCGCGGGTCCGCGCGTGGCCAAGGGTGGCAGGACTCAGCCCAACCGAGTTGTCGCTACGGCTAGAATTAAGGCCGAATTAGAGTGGAATCCGCAGTTTGCGGACGTTTTTCAGGGTCTTAGTCAGCTATTCTGAGCCGTTTTCCTGTCTGCGGGTAGGGAGTTTAAGGCACTTTCTTCACCCCTCTGACATCATTCTGTAACAATAGAATGAGATAGTCCCGTCGCATAACCGCACCAACACCCATGAATAGCACCCTCAAGTCCATGCTCATCGCCGCTGCCGCCATTACGTCGGTTTCTGCGTACGCCCAAGACAAAACCACCCTCGACCTCCTCGTGAGCAAGGGCCTGATCAGCTCGGAGGACCGCGCGAAGACCCTGGAGAAGGGCTTCCAGAACTCCGTCGACGCCCAGAAGTCGGTTTCCCTCAAGGAAGACACCACCAAGAACTTCACCATCGGCGCCTACTTCCAGGCCTTCTACGAAAACTTCGCCTACAGCCAGAGCGCCGGCGGCGTCTCGTCCTCGAACTACCGCACCCAGAGCGGCTTCATCATCCGCCGCCTCTACCTCACCCTGAACGCCCAGCTCGGCGAAGGCTTCTCGTCCGACATCTCCTACGACATCTCGGGCCAGCTCCCCTCCACCGCCTACAACCTCGACCGCGCGATCCTGACCAAGGCCACGGATTGGGGCACCATCGACGCCGGCTGGAAGAAGGTCACCTGGGGCATCGAAGAAGTGCCGATCTCCTCGATGTTCAAGGACGGCTCCTCCTCCTCCAACCTCTACGGCATCGAGCGCAGCAACGCCGACCGCTACTGGCAGGAGAACGAGAACGGCTCCGGCTCCAACGGCAGCTCCTCCGGTCGCCGCCTCGGCCTCGGCTTCCACCACCTCGGCCTGTTCTACAACAGCAACAAGACCTCGAACGGTTTCGAATACGGCGCGGCCGTCACCAACGGTGCGTCCTCCTACATCATGGCGCCGACCAAAGGTAACAACAACCTGAACTACTACCTGAACGCCCTGTACAACTACAGCACCGACTCCGACCACAAGGTCTCGGCCGGCGTGAACTTCGGAGACGCCAGCTACTACAACACCACGACCACCGCGCTCCAGGTGTCCGCCGCCCGCATGACCGGTTACAACCCCTTCGTGATGGCCAAGATCGGCAACCTGACCCTCCAGGCGCAGTACATGAGCACCAAGGTGAACGGTTCGGCCGACGCCACCCTGAACACCGCCGCCTATTCCGGTGACCACACCCCGACGGGCCAGACTTACATCGCCTCCTACTACTTCACGCCGAACTGGGAGGGCGTCCTCCGCTTCGACAAGCTGAACACCGACGGCCGCGGCGTGCAGATCGGGGACGTCGTGCGCGACTTCGGCACCACCGCCGACACCACCACCGGCAGCGCCGGCATCAGCGGCTCGACGTTCAACACGGTTGATTCCTACTACCTCGGCGTGAACTACTACTTCAGCCTGATGGCCGGTTCCAAGGAATACGCCGGCAAGAACGCCAAGATCATGGTCGGCCTCCAGCAGTCCAAGTTCAAGGACGTCCTCGGCACCTCCCCCGTGCCGGGCAACAGCGCGACCGTCCGCGAACTCCGCGTCTGCGCCCAGCTCGCCTGGTAACTCGGGCCGCGGGCCCCTTGCCCGCCGGAAAACGCTTCATACCGGGGCCGACGCAAGTCGGCCCCTTTCCGTTGGGCGAGTCCCCCGTCCGCCCGGGACTTGCCCGCCGCCCTCGTCCTATCTTAGTTATGAGCCCATGGCGGACATCTACACGCGGGCGCAGCGCAGCGCGCTGATGGCGCGGATCCGGTCCCGGGGCAACGCCACGACGGAGGGCGCGCTGGCGCGCGTGTTCCGGGCGGAGGGCATCACGGGCTGGCGGCGCCAGCAGGTCGTGCGCGGGCGGGACCGCGCGGGCGGCGCGTTCCGCACGCGGCCGGACTTCGTCTTCCGGGCGCGCCGGCTCGCGGTCTTCGTGGACGGCTGTTTCTGGCACGGCTGTCCGGCGCACGGCGGCAAGCCGTCGGGCCGCCGCGCGTTCTGGCGGGAGAAGTTCGCGGCGAACCGGGCGCGGGACCGGCGCGACTCGCGCCATCTCCGGGCCGCGGGCTGGACGGTGCTGGGGTTGTGGGAGCATGAACTGCGGCCCAAGCGGCGGGCGCGCCTGCTGCTGCGGTTGCGCCGGGCCTTGTCGGCCTGGGCAAAAAAGAAGCCCGGCGGGGGCCGGGCTGCGGGGCGGGCTGGCCGTGGGGCCGGCTCAGAGTGCGCGGTAGTTCGGCGAGGCGACTTCGGTGCCCTTAGCCTGATCGCGGAGGCGGCGATTTTCTTCTTCGACTTCGGCGAGCTTGGTCGTGGCCGCGGCGGCCTTCGTGTTGGCTTCGCGGAGGGCGACGGAGGCGGCTTCGAGGTCGGCTTCGGCCTTCTTCTGCTTGGCGTTCGCTTCCTTGACTTCGGAGCCGCTGCGCAGGTGGGCAATCTCGGCGTTCAGTTCGTTGACACGGGTGGCGGCTTCGGAGCGGGCCTTTTCAAGTTCGGCCACCTTGGTCGCGGCCTTGGCAAGGTCTTCCTTGGCCTTGGCGAGGTCGGTCACAGCCTGCTTCGAGCCGTCGATTGAGGCGGCGGCCTTGGCGGAGGCGGCGATTTCGGCGTTGCGGGCGGCCTTGAGGGCCGCGGTGGCTTCGGTGACTTTGCGTTCGGCCTCGACGACTTTCTGGCCGTTGATGCGGAGATATTCGGTGGTCTCGTTGCGGACCTTGGCGACGTCGGCCTTGGCGTCCGCTTCGCTGCTCCAGGAGACGACGGCAATGCCGCCAAAGGCAGCGGCGACCAGGATGAGGATGATTTCAGAAGGCTTCATATCGATTTGCTTGCGTAATTTATTGTCTGAAATCGCCCTTGGGTCAAGAGCCTACCCCGGTTTAGGACAGGCGGTTCTTATAATCAGCGTAGCCAAAACGACGGACCACCTGCGTTTGACCGGAGGCCGGATCGTAGCTCGCGATGGCCGGGAGAGGGACGCCGTTGAAGGTCGTGTTCTTTACGAAGGTGTAATGGGACATGTCCAAAAACACGATTCTTTGCCCGATTTTTAGAGGCTCAGGGAAGGAGTAGTCGCCGATCACGTCGCCGGCGAGGCAGGTGACGCTCCCCAGTCGGTACGTATGTGGCAGCTTGCCTGGCAGGTCGGCATCGACGATATCTGCCCGGTAGGGCATCTCCAAGGTGTCAGGCATGTGGCAGGTGGCCGAGATGTCGATGACCGCGATATCGACACCGTTGTGAACCAGGTCGAGGACCGTGCCCACCAGCACGCCAGTGCCGATACCGATGGCTTCACCGGGCTCGAGGTAGACCTGGATGTGTTCGCCCCAGCGCTGGCGGAAGCCCTTGATGATCCGGACGAGACGGTCGAGATCGTAGCCTTCGCGGGTGATGTGGTGGCCGCCACCGAAATTGACCCACTTCATCTGCGGGATGAATTCGCCGAACTTCGCCTCGAAGGCCGCGACGGTGCGCTCCAGGACGTCGGAGCCTTGCTGGCACATCGTGTGGAAGTGCAGGCCTTCCAGTCCGTCGAGGTCGGCCGGGGATTTGATTTCGGAGCGTAGGGTCCCGAGGCGCGAGCCGGTGGCGCAGGGGTTGTAGAGCTCGACGTCGACCTCGGCATGCTCCGGGTTGACGCGCAGGCCGAAGGAGACTTTGCGGCCGGCGGCGAGGGCCGCGGCCCGGTGGCGCTTCCACTGCGAAGGCGAATTGAAGGAGATGTGGTCGGCCACGCGGAGCAGGTGTGCGAACTCCTCGTCTTTGAAAGCCGGAGAGTAGGCGTGCACTTCGCCGCCGAATTCTTCGCGGCCCAGCAGGGCTTCATGGATGCCGCTCGCCGTGGTGCCCGCGAGGTATTTGCTGACCAGTTTCGCTTCGCTGAACTGGGCGAAGCCCTTGAGTGCGAGGAGAATCTTGGCGCCCGAGCGGTCCATCACCGAGCGTAGGATGCGGAGATTGCTCTCGAGCAGTCCGCGGTGGAGGACGTGACAAGGGCTGGGGACCTGACTCAGGTCGACCTTCCGGAAAGCTTCGGTGAGGGCGTCGGACACGGCGTTGAAATTGGGAGCGCCGGCGGGCGGTGCAAACGAAAAGCCCGCCGGGCGGCGGGCTTCAGCGTCGGCCGTTCAGGCGACCGGGAGTTCTTTCACGTGCCAGGGGAGGCCGCGCTTGTTGAGCTCATCCATGAACGGGTCGGGGTTGAGTTCTTCCATGTTCCAGACTCCGGGCTTGAGCCACTGGCCGCTGGCGACCATTGCGCCGCCGATTGCGGCGGGGACGCCGGTCGTATAACTGATGGCCTGGGATTTCACTTCGGCGAAACATTCCTGGTGGTCGCAGACGTTGTAGATGAAAACCTTGCGGGGCTTGCCGTCCTTGAGGCCAGTGATTTCGCAGCCGATGCAGGTCTTGCCCTTGGTGCGCGGGCCGAGCGAGGCCGGGTCGGGCAGGAGCGCCTTGAGGAATTGAATCGGGACGATCTGGTGGCCCTGGAAATCAATCGGGTCGATGCGGGTCATGCCGACGTTCTCGAGCACGCGCAGATGCGTGAGGTAGTTTTCGGAGAAAGTCATGAAGAAGCGGATGCGCTTCAGGCCCTTGATGTTGATCGCCAGGGACTCGAGTTCCTCGTGGTAGAGCAGGTAGCTGTCTTTCGGGCCAACAACAGGGTAGTCGTATACCCACTTCACGGAGAGCGGGTCGGTTTCCTTCCATTCGCCCCTTTCCCAGAAGCGTCCGCGCTGCGTGATTTCGCGGATGTTGATCTCCGGGTTGAAGTTCGTAGCGAACTTGTAGCCATGGTCGCCGGCGTTGGCGTCCATGATATCGATTGTCTCGATCGTGTCGAAGAGGTGCTTCTGGGCGTAGGCGCAGAAGACATTGGTCACGCCGGGGTCGAAGCCCGAGCCGAGGAGCGCCATCAGGCCGGCCTTCTCGAAGCGTTCGCGGTAAGCCCACTGCCAGGAGTATTCGAACTTCGCGAGGTGCGGCGGCTCGTAGTTCGCTGTGTCGACGTAGTGAATGCCGGCGTGGAGACAGGCGTCCATCAGGTGGAGGTCCTGATAGGGCAGGGCGACGTTAATGAGGAGGTCGGCGCCGAAGGACTTGATCAGGGCGACGGTCGCCTTGACGTCATCGGCGTCGATCGTGGCGGTGCGGAGCGTGCGGCCCGTGGCGGCTTTGACGTCGGCCGCGATGGCCTTGCACTTGTTCTCGTTGCGGGAGGCGAGCATGACTTCCGAGAAGAATTCGGTTGCCATGGCGCACTTGTGGGCGACGACGTTGCCCACGCCACCCGCGCCGATAATCAGGACTTTTTTGCTCATGAGATGACTGATTTCTGTCCACTCAGGGGAGGGGGGGAAGCAAAAAGCATGCACAGTCCCGCAAGGACACGGTGACGCTCAGGCGACGGCGGCCGGGCAGTCCTTACCGGACCGGCGGACCGGTCGGAAAGTAACCCTTTTGGCTGGCGGGATGGACGAGACTCGAACTCGCGACCTCCGCAGTGACAGTGCGGCGCTCTAACCAACTGAGCTACCACCCCGGTAGCCAAAAGGAAGGGTAACAAAGGTTTCCGGCGGGGGGTCTGTCAAACGGAAAACCGACCGAATTAGCCTCGAACCTGACCTTGGCCGACGATTTCGAACTTCCAGGTGGTCAATTCACGAATCCCCATCGGTCCGCGGGCGTGCAGGCGGTCCGTGGAGATGCCGACTTCGGCCCCGAAGCCGAACTCGCCGCCGTCGGTGAATCGGGTGCTGGCGTTCCAATAGACGCAGGCGCTGTCGATCTGGGCGAGGAAGGAGCGGGCCGCCGCCTCGTCGGCCGTGATGATGGCGTCGGAGTGATGCGAGCCGTAGCCTTCGATGTGGGCGACGGCCTCGTCGAGGCCGCTGACGATCTTCACGTTGAGAATCAGGCCGAGGTGTTCGGTGCGGAAATCCTGCTCCGTGGCTGCCTTCGCGCCGGGCATCAGGAGCTGTGATTTCGCACAGGCGCGGACTTCGGTCTTTTTCGCCGCCAAGGCGACGGCCATCGCTGGGAGGAATTTCGCGGCCACGGCGGCATCGACAAGCAGCGTCTCGAGGGCGTTGCAGGCGCTCGGGCGCTGGCACTTGGCGTTGAGCACAATCTGTTCGGCCATCGCGAGGTCGGCCTGCGCGTGGACGTAGACGTGGCAGATGCCGGCGTCGTGCTTGATGACGGGGACCTTGGCGGAGTTTACGACTGCTTCGATGAGCCCCGGGCCGCCGCGGGGGACGATGATATCGATGATGCCGCGGAGGGAGCCGAGCGCGGGGACTGCTTCGCGATCGGTGAACGGGAGGAGCGTGACGGCCTCGGCGGGTAGGCCCGCCGAGCGCAGGCCGGTGGCGAAGGATTTCGCGAGGGCGAGATTGGTGTGGATCGCTTCGCTGCCGCCGCGGAGTACGCAGCCGTTGCCGGACTTCAGACAGAGGGCGGCGGCGTCGACGGTGACGTTGGGACGCGATTCGAAGATGATCGCGACGAGGCCGATCGGGACGCGGCGGCGGATGATGCGCAGGCCGTTGGGGCGGGTCCAATCCTCGGTGACTTCCCCGACGGGATCCGGGAGTTTAGCCACGTCTTCACAGGCCACGGCGATATCTTCTAGACGGGCGTGGTCGAGGCGGAGCCGGTCGGTCATCGCCTCGGTCAGGCCTTTGGCTCGGGCCGCGGCGAGGTCCTTGGCGTTCGCTTCGAGGATGAAGGCTTCGTCGGCGCGGAGTGCCTGGGCGGCGGCGCGCAGGGCCGCGTCGCGCACGGCGGTCGATGCAAGGGCGAGCGCGCGCGAAGCCTTCTTGGCGGTGCGGGCGATTTCCGTGACGCGCTGGAGCAGGTCGCTCATTTCTTCCGCAGGGAGAAGCGAGTGCCGAGCTTCTTGCCGGTGGCGAGCTCGATGAGTACGTTCGGACGGCGTCCGCTGGCGATGAGGGTGTCGACGCCGCCTTCGGCAGCGATTTCCGCGGCGAGCAATTTCGTGACCATGCCGCCGACGTTACGCTCGGAGCCGGCGCCTCCGGCCAGGGCGCGTACGGCGTCGTCAATCTTCCGGACCGAAGGAATCAGGTCGCCGGTGCCGTCGGACTTCGTCATCAGGCCTTGGATGCCCGAGAGAATGATGAGCAGGTCGGCGCCGACGAGGGCGGCGACGTGCGCGGAGAGGCGGTCATTGTCGCCGACTTTGATTTCCTCGTCAGCGATGGCGTCGTTCTCGTTGATGATCGGGATGAAGCGCTTGCGGGCGAGGAGTAGGTCGAGCGTCGCTCGGGCGTTGCGGGTGCAGGCGCGGCTGTCGAGATCCCAGTAGGTCAGCAGCATCTGCGCACCGAGGAGCTTATGGCGGCGCAGGTGTTTGCCGTATTCGGACATCAGCTCGGGCTGGCCGACCGTGGCGCAGGCCTGGAGTTCGCGGGCTTCCTTCGGGCGTTTGTCGAGGCCCATGGCGGTCATGCCGGCGGCGACGGCACCCGAGGTGACGACGACGACTTGGATGCCCCGCTTATTGAGGGCGGCGACTTGGTCGACGATGCGCCCGATCTGGACGCGGTCTACCTTGCCGTCCTTGCGGGTGAGCAGACCGGAACCGAGTTTGATGACCCAACGTTTTGCCATGGCTTTAAGGTGCAGACCTTAGCCGATGGAATTCGTCGATGTCCAGCGTCAGAGTGCGCCGCCCGGCTGGGGCGGCGGCGTCAGGCCCACGGCTAGCCAGCCCTTGGGGGCCAAAACGCGTCCCTGCGGGGTGCGCAGGACGTAGCCCTCTTGGACGAGGAACGGCTCATGTACTTCCTCGAGCGTGTGGGCGTCTTCACCGATGGCCGCCCCGATGCTGTTAAGGCCGACCGGGCCGCCGTTATGTTTCTCCGCCATCGCGCGGAGGAAGCGGTGATCCATTTCGTCGAGTCCATGGCGGTCGATTTCAAGGAGCTCGAGGGCGGCGGCCGTCACGGCGGCATCGGCTTTGCCGCCGGCACGTTCAAGGGCGTAGTCGCGGGTGAAGCGCAGGAGATTGTTGACGATGCGCGGCGTGCCGCGGGCGCGGCGCGCGATCTCATCGGAGCCGCCTTGGTCGATGTCGAGCTGCAGTAGTTCGGCGTTACGGCGCACGATGCTCAAAAGCTGTTCGCGGGTGTAGTAATCGAGGCGCGTCTGCAACGTGAAGCGGCTGCGCAGCGGGGCGGTGAGCAGGCCCGTGCGGGTCGTGGCCCCGACCAAGGTGAACTTCGGTAGATCGAGTCGCACCGAGCGTGCGTTCGGTCCTTGGTCGATCATGATATCGATGCGAAAATCCTCCATTGCTGAGTAGAGGAATTCTTCGACCGTCTTCGGGATGCGGTGGATTTCGTCGATGAAGAGCAGCTCGCCCTCCTGCAGGCTGGTGAGTAGGCCTGCGAGGTCGGAGGCTTTTTCGACGACCGGTCCGGAGGTGACGCGGATGGGGCGGCCCATCTCTTCGGCGAGAATCATCGCCAGCGTCGTCTTGCCGAGTCCGGGCGGCCCGTGCAGTAGGATATGGTCGAGCGTGCGGCCTTCGCGGCGCGCGGCGCCGATCATCACGCGGAGTCGTTCGACCGTGCGGGCCTGACCGACGAAGTCGTCGAGTTTCGGAGGGCGCAGCGAGGCGTCGAGCGAGCGATTCACGCGCGACACGGCTTCCTTGCCGGCGGGCGGCTGGGGGTCATCGGGCGAATCCTTGGCACGGGCCATGGGCGCAAGGTGCGGAGTCGCGTGGGATTGGCAACCCTCAGTCCTCGGCGAAGCCTTTCGGCAACGCGGAGGCGGGGAGGCGTTCGATGTCGGCGCCGAGGCTGCGGAGGCGTTCTTCGAAGCGTTCGTAACCACGGTCGAGGTGGTAGAGGCGCTGGACCCAGGTCTCACCCTTGGCGACCAGCGCCGCCAGGATGAGGGCGGCGGAAGCACGCAGATCGGAGGCCATCACCGGAGCGCCCGAGAGCGGCCGGTCGCCGTAGATGGCTGCCGTGGCTCCATCGATGGCAATCTCGGCGCCCATGCGTTGCAGCTCCGCCGCATGCATAAAGCGGGCAGGGTAGATTTTTTCGGTGACTGTACTGCGTCCATCGACGAGCAGTTGGAGGGCCATGAATTGGGCCTGAAGGTCGGTCGGGAAGCCTGGGTAGGGTTCCGTGATGATCTCGACGGCGTGAGCCGGCTTACCAAAAGCGCGGACAAAGTCGGGCCCGGTTTCGACGCTCACGCCCGCCTCGCGCAGTTTGTTTAAGAACGCCGTCAGGTGGTCGGGATTGCAGTGTGTCACCGTGACATCGCCGCCAGTGATGGCGCCGGCCACCAGGTAGGTGCCTGCCTCGATGCGATCGGCGATGACCGTATGGTCACAGCCATGGAGGGTAGCGACGCCTTCGACCTCGATGAGGTTCGTGCCGTGGCCGCTGATGTGTGCGCCCATCTTGATCAACATCTCGCAGAGGTCGACCACTTCGGGCTCGCGGGCGGCGCATTCGATGCGCGTGCGTCCCGGTGTAAGGCTTGCGGCCATCACGATATTGGCGGTGCCGAGCACCGTGCTGCCCATCGGGCCGCCCATGAAGATATCGCCGCCGCGGGCGGGCGTGGCGTCGACCTGCACGAGGCCCGCCTCCACGTTCACGATGCAGCCCATCGCCTCGAGGCCTTTCAGGTGGAGGTCGATGGGGCGCGGTCCGATCACGCAGCCGCCGGGGATCGCCATCTCCGCATGGCGGAGGCGACCGAGTAGGGAGCCGAGCAGGCAGACTGATGCCCGCATCTTGCGCACGAGGTCGTAGGGTGTGCGGTGGGTGATCGTCTCGGCGCGAATCGTCCAGACGCCAGGCTCGGGGTGGGTGACGACGGCGCCTTGGTGGCCGAGGATTTCCGCCATGTAGCGGACATCGCTCAGGTCTGGCACGTTGCGCAACGTCACCGTCTCGCTCGTGAGGAGCGAAGCGGCGAGCAGTGGCAGCGAGGCGTTCTTTGAGCCCGCCGCGCGGATGGAACCTCGCAGCACGTGGCCTCCTCGGATGCGTGCGACCTGGAGCATCGTGTAAAAAAGAGCGGGGGCGCCGTTTGGCGCCCCCGGTTCAATCAGCCTTCGCGAGGACCGTTGCGAGGACCGCGGTCGCCGCGGGAATCTCCGCGACCACCACGGGAGCCACCGCGATCACCGCCGCGAGAGCCATCGCGGGAACCGCCACGGAAGTCGCCGCGACCACGGCCGCCGCGATGACCGCGGTCGGAGCGTTCGCCGCGATGTTCGCCGCGGGGCTGCTGGCTGCGTTCGGAAGGAACGAAGACGGCTTTGGTGGGAATGCCGAAGAGGGTAGCGAGCTTGCGCTTCACCGAGGCCCAGAAGCCGATCGGCGCCTGAACAGGGATGACGACAGGCTCGATCTGGATGCGCGGCCGGTCTTCGCGACGCGGGCGATCTTCGCGACGCGGACCACGGTCGCCTTCAGGGCGGGGGCCACGGTCGCCTTCGGCGCGGGGCTCGCGACGAGGACCACGTTCGCCTTCGGCGCGCGGTTCGCGACGCGGGCGGTCGCCCTGCGGGATGCCGGGCTGGCGGCCTTCTTCGGTGAAGCCTTCGGGGCGGCGTTCACGCGGTTCGCGGCGGGGACCCGGCTCGCCTTCGGCGCGCGGTTCACGACGTTCACGCGGTTCGCGCTGCTCGCGCTGTTCCGGAGCGGCCGACTGGGCGCGATCGCCCGAGAGGTTCTCGGTCAGCTGAGACGGGTCTTCGACGACGCCACAGGTCGGGCGGGCGGCCTGACCGTTGGCGGCCGAGGGAGCGGCGCCACGGGGCGTGCCACGGCGACCGAACTGCTTCGGCGTCGTGATGGTACCAGGCTTGGCGGCGGGTTCGGACGAGGCCCCGATTACGGAGAGCGGAGGGAGTTCCGCGTGGGCGGACTCCAGCTTGGCTTCGTTGAGGCGGGGGGCGGGGGTGCGGACTTCACTGGCGCCTGCGTCCGCGGCGGGTTGGTGGGCGGAGACTGGCTCCTGGCCCTGGGTTTCTTCTTGGCTCATGTTTCTTATGTTGGGGCGGCCTTCGTTATGGCCGACCGGATGATGCGGGCTTCTCCGTTGTGGAGAGACGACGCGGTTTGTCGGACCCTTGGTGACGGAGGACGAACCTCCTTGGGGTGCCGAACGGCTCCGGGAGGAACTCCCGGAAAGAATGTGAATAAATACGCCACCCTAGCTTAACAACAAGAAACTCCCTCAGCGGGCCTCTTCAGTGAACCTTTGTTCACGAATCAGGACGATTTTGACCGTTCCTTGGTAAGAAAGGCTTTCTTCCACCTTGAGGCGGATACGGCGGGCCAGTTCCGTGGCTCCGAAATCATCGACCTTACCCGGGTCGACGATGACCCGGAGTTCGCGGCCCGACTGGAAGGCGAAGGCTTCGCGGACCCCCTCGAATGTCAGGGCGATTTCCTCGAGGCGGCGAACCCGCTGGGCGTAGCTCTCCAGGGTGGAGGAGCGGGCGCCGGGGCGAGAGCCCGAGGCGGCGTCGGCGATCATCACCAGCGGTGCGTAGAGACTTTCCGCTTCAACCTCGCGGTGGTGGGCGGCGACGGCGTTCACGACGCGGAGATCTTCGCCCAGGCGGCGAAGCAGGGCGGCACCGGCGAGCGCATGGCTGCTGCCCGCCTCGGCTTCGATGGCTTTGCCTAAATCATGCAGCAGGCCGGCGCGCTTGGCGGGCACCGGGTCGATGCCGATTTCGGCGGCGAGCATCGCGCAGAGCTGGGCGACTTCCACCGAATGGGCGAGGGTGTTCTGATTGGCGGAGAGGCGGAAGTGGAGACGTCCGAGGAGTTCCTCCACGGCGGCGTCCATGGGCGGGAGGCCAAGATCTCGCACGGCGTCGCGGCCGAGGCGTCGGGCGTGTTTGACGACTTCTTCTCCGGCCGAGCGCACGGAGTCTTCAATCAGTCCGGGCGAGATGCGGCCGTCTTTCACGATGCGCTCGAGGGCGATACGTGCGATTTCTCGGCGGACCGGGTCGAAGCATGAAACCATTGCTAATCCAGGGGTTTCATCGATGAGCAAGGTCGCGCCCGTGCTCTGTTCGAAGGTGCGGATATTGCGACCTTCACGGCCGATGAGGCGACCTTTCATGTCTTCATTGGGCAGCGAAACAGAAAGCGCGGTGGCGTCCTGCGTGGTCGTCGTCGTGAGGCGCTGCATCGCCGAGAGCAGCTTGCGGCGCGCTTCGTCGTCGATGTCCTGCTCGACTTGGTCGAGGAGTTCGCGGCGAAGGTGCTGGGCTTCGTTGCCGTACTCGGCGCGCATCGCGTTGAGGAGCAGCGTGCGGGCTTCTTCGGGGCTGACTTTGGCGAGACGTTGAAGTTCGCGGTGGAGGAAGTCGCGTTGCCGCTCGTTCTCGTGGCGAAGCTCGTCAGCCTGGCGGACTTCCGCTTCGGCCGCGGCTTTGAGCCGTGCCGCCTCCCGTTGTTCAGCCTCGGCTTTCGCGTGAAGTTCGGCGGCCTCGACGGTCGCCTCGCGGCGGGCGAGTTCGACCTCGGATCGGAGGCGGGCGTCCCGGATCGCTCCTAGGGTGTTCTCGCGCCATTTCGCCACCGCATAGGCCACGATGGCTCCCGAGGAGAACGCCACGGCGGCGAGGATGCTTTGGTCGGCTGCCACAGGCATGGTCGTCGCGGTTTCCGGAGATCCGGGCGGCTACCCTTGCGGTTGGAGTCCCATCCGCAAGCCCTTTCGGGAGGTTCGCCTTGCCAGCATGGCTGAATCGGGGTTGCCTCTGGCATGTCCCAACACCTTGACAATGAGCGGTCTTCGGCCGCGGTCTGGTGGGATAAATTCGCCAATTTCGCTTGGCGGACGGACTGGACGCAGGTGGTGCTTATACTGTTCCTGAGCGCGCTCGGTGTGGTGGCGATTCAGTCGGCTGGCAGCGCCCGTGAATCCACCTACTTCCGTTCGCAGATCGTCTTCATCGCCCTCGGTTGGATCGCCTACTGGGCGATTGCTTCGGTGGATTACCGCCAGATTCAGGTGCATGCCCGGCGAATATATCTCGCCGCCATCTGCTTACTTCTGCCGGTGGCCCTGTGTGCGTTGTTGAAGCGGGATTTCGGTTCGTATATTCATATTACTAACGGTGCCCGGCGGTGGATCAGCCTCGGCCCGTTGTCCCTGCAGCCCTCCGAGTTCGCCAAGGTGGGGGCCCTGATTTTTCTGGCGGCGCTCTTGGCGCGGTCTCCCATCGGAAATTTCCGCGCCACTTGGCGGACCGTATTACTGGCTTTGGGGTCGGCGGCGGTCCCGTTTGTCTTGATTTTTGTGCAGCCAGACCTAGGTTCAGCGCTCATCTACCTGCCGCTTTCATTCATCCTGCTTTTTGTCGCCGGCCTGACTTCCAGGTTCTTTGTGGTGGCCGGGGTGGCTTCCCTGATTTTGGCCGGGGTCATCGCGCTCGATTTGCAGGAATATTCGGCCAAGGTGACCCAGTATTCATCCGCCCATCCGGAAGACCGGGATCCGGCCCGATTCGTGCGCGGCAAGCATGAGGCCACGGCCTGGTTCTTCCTGCTCAAGGACTACCAGCGCGAGCGCATCATGTCCTTCGTGGCGCCGCATGTGATCGACCCGAAGGGACTCGGGGTCACCTGGAACGTAAACCAGGCTGTCATCGCCGTCGGTCGCGGAGGTTTCGCCGGCCAGGGCGTTGGCAACGGCACCCAGGCGCGCTTTGGCTATCTGCCGGAGGCGGCGGCGCATAACGACTTTCTTTTTTCCGGGATGGCCGAAGAAATCGGCTTCACCGGCGGCCTTTTAGTGATCGGCGCATTTGCCCTGCTGTTCTGGCGCGTCGTGCGCACGGCGTCCCGGGCGGCGGATCGCTTTGGTTCCTTGCTGGCCATTGGCGCCGCGGTCGTGCTCGGCACACACGTCGTCGTCAATATCGGCATGAATATCAATCTGATGCCCGTCACCGGTGTCCCCCTTCCTTTCCTTAGCTACGGTGGGTCTTTTGTTCTCAGCTGTTTCCTGCTCCTTGGATTAGTCCAGAGCGTCCACCGACATTCGTCCGGTGGCGGCGAAGACGGAGGCTCTCCGGCAACCGGCTTAACCGCCTGACCGAGATGACCGACAATACCGAACCCGAAGATATTAACGAAGAGCTGCCTGAAGGCGGCGAACAGACCTCCCCAATCGACCAGCGTCAGCTGGCCGACGAGGCGGCCAAACGACGCAAGGAGCTCCCGCTCCTGCAGCGCATCGTCAAGCACTTCTCCAAAGACCGCGCGGTCTACCGCGAGCTCGTCATCAACGCCGAGACGCTGGAGAAGCGAGTCGCACTCCTCACCAACGGGGTCCTTGATAAGTTCGAAATCGAACACAAGGGCGAGAACCGCATGGTCGGCGCCGTCTTCAAGGGCCGCGTCCAGAATCTCGAATCCGGCCTCAAGGCTGCGTTCGTGGATATCGGTCAGCCGAAGAACGCCTTCCTGCACTACTGGGACATGCTTCCGGCGGCTAATGACTCGCAGGTGGAGTTCATTCGCGATAACGAATCCGCCGAGCAGAAACAGCGCAAGGCCCGCTACCAGGCGAAGGACATCCCGCAGCTCTTCCCGGCCGGATCGGATATCGTCATCCAGGTCGTCAAGGATCAGATCGGCACCAAGGGCCCCCGTTCGACCACCAACATCGCTTTGCCCGGTCGCTATCTCGTGCTGATGCCTTTCAGCGGCGCGTGCGGCGTTTCGCGTAAAATCGAAGAGTCCTCCGAGCGCGAGCGCCTCAAGGATATCCTCCGCTCGCTGACCATTCCCGAGGGCATGGGTGTAATCATCCGTACTGCCGGCGAAGGCAAGCAGGCCCGCTGGTTTGTCCGCGACCTGCACATGTTGCTCAAGCGCTGGCAGTCCATTGTCGAGAAGATCAACGCCCCGGACCGCAAACCCGTGCTACTCTACCAGGAGCCCGGCCTCATCGAGCGCACCGTGCGCGACTTTCTGACCGAGGAGGTCGACCGTATTCTGGTGGACAATCCGGAGGACTTCAAGCTCGTCCAAGATCTCGTCGGCGAGGTCTCCCCGCGCTCCCGCTCGCGCGTCGAGCTTTACGCCGACCCGATTCCCGTCTTCGAGCGTTACAATATCGAGCGCCAGATCGAGCAGCTCTTCCAGCGGCGCGTGCCGCTCCCGAGCGGCGGCGAAATCGTCATCGACGAGACCGAAGCCCTCACGGCCATCGACGTCAATACCGGTGGTCACCGCGGCAAGGATGGCGCCAAGGACGGTAATTTCATCACGCAGGCCAACCTTGAGGCGGTCACCGAGGCCGCTCGCCAGATCAAGCTCCGCAATCTCGGGGGCCTCATCATGATCGACACGATCGACATGAAGAATCCGAAGGACCGCAAGAAGGTCTTCGACACGCTGCGCGAGGCCATGGAGGACGATCGTGCGAAGCACCAGATTCTGCCGATCTCCCAGCTGGGTGTGCTGCAGATGACCCGCCAGCGTCACACCGAGTCGAACACGACGTCGATGTACACCGCCTGTCCGCATTGCCAGGGGCGCGGCATCGTGAAGAATCCGCGCACCGTGTCGGTCGAGATTCAGCGCAAACTGCTCAGTGTGATTCGTCGTCTCCGCGAGTCCGTCGGGCCCGATAAGGAGATTGAGATCAACATCCTGCTCCATCCGGTGAACCTTGAGCGCATCATCACCGAGGACCGCGAGTTCTTCCGCGATCTTATGAAGTCGTGCAAGGTCCGCCTCGGTACCAAGCCCGACCAGACCTACAGCATCGAGGCGTTCAAGCTCTTCGACGGCGCCGGCAGGGAGCTGCGCTGAGCTTCTCGCTTAGTCGGTAAAAAGGCCCCTCGGGTAGCACCCGCGGGGCCTTTTCGTGTCAGCGCTTCGGGCGGTAGCCCAGCAGGCGCAGCCCGTTGAGGCAGACGAGGACCGTGCTACCTTCGTGGACCGCGACGCCTAGGGTGAGGGGCGCGCGATTGAAGACCACATACGCGGCCATGCCGAGCGCGGCGCTGATGGAGACGATGACGTTGAAGCGAATGGCCGCCCGGGCTGTGCGGCTGAGTTCAATTGCATCCACCAAGCGGCCAATGCGGTCATCGGTGAGGACGAGGTCGCTCGATTCGAGTGCGGCATCGCTGCCGCGGCCGCCCATGCCGATGGCCACGTCAGCTGCCGCGAGGCTTGGGGCGTCGTTGACGCCGTCGCCGACCATGGCGACCACGTGACCCTCGGCGGAATAACGGCGGATGGCCGCCATCTTAGCGTCAGGGGTGAGCGCGGCGGCGTAAGACTGCACTCCTACTTGGTGAGCGGCAGCGGCGGCGGCCTCCTCGCGATCACCGGTCAGCATCACGGTTCTGATCTTGCGGGCATGCAGGGCGGCGAGGGTGGGGCGGCTCTCTACCCGGATTTGGTCAACGAGGGTCGCACGGACGACGATGGACCCGTCCGAGGCCCAGACTTCACTCACGATCGCCCCGGCTTCGACGGTGGCTGGCGGCAGGTCGTGACCGCCGACGAATTCTCGAGTGCCCACGCTCCAGCGGGTGCCGGCGACGGATCCGGCCACACCTTGACCGGGAGAGTTAGAGAGCCCTTGCACGGGCTGCTGGGTGGCGCCTTCACGTCGGCAGGCGCGGACGACGCCTGCTGCGAAGGGGTGGGTCGTGCCCGATTCAAGAGAGAGGAGGGCGTCCAAGGCGCGTCGGCGATCCGCTCCAGCCGGGAAGACTTCGAGGGCGGCGACTTCGGGCTCTCCGGCGGTGAGCGTCCCCGTCTTGTCGAAGCAGACGCAATCCACGTCAGCGAGCCGCTCGACGGCGGCGCCGCCTCTGAAGAGGATGCCGTTACGGGCACCAGCCGCGATGGCCGCGAGTACGGCGGAGGGCACGGAGAGCACCAAGGCGCAGGGGCTCAGCACGACTAGCAGGGTCATCGAGCGGTATAACGCCGAACCTTCGCCGCCGGTGATGGGCGTGCCCGTCATCAGTAGGGCGATGAAGAAAAGGGCGGCGGCGGAGAGGGTGAAGATAGCATAGACATCGCCCCAGCGATCGATGGTCCGCTGGGCCGGAGCCTTGCTTTCCTGGGCTTCACGGATCAAGCGGACGATGCGGTGCAGGGCGCTGTCGATTTCGGCTTTCGTGACACGCACGACCAAGCGGCCCCAGGAGTTCAGGGTGCCGCCTGAGACGGTCGAACCGGGCATCTTGGCCGCTGGTTTGGCTTCGCCCGTCAGGTTGGATTCATCCACGGCGCTCTCGCCTGAGAGGACGATGCCATCGGCGGGTACGAGCTCACCCGGGAGGATGACGATGCGGTCATCCGGGCGCAGCGAGGCCACGGCAATCTCGGTTTCGGTGTCGTTTTCGCCCAGCAGTCGGGCTTGTTTGGGGGCCCGGTCGAGGAGGGCGTCAATCGCCCCGCGGGTACGGTCCATCGCGTAATGTTCGATGGCGCCCGCGGTGGAGAACAGGAAAAGCAGCAGGGCGCCTTCTTCGCGCGCACCGACGATCCAGGCGCCGACGGCGACGACCAGCATGAGCAGATGGACGTCGATGCGCCGCGCCTTCAGCGAGGCCCATGCATCGATCGCGGCATCCCATCCGCCGGCCAGGCACGAGGCCCCGATCAAGAGGAGGCCCCAGGGGCTCTCCGTGCCGCCGAAGTGCTTTGCAATCAATGAAAGCAGGCCGAATGAGCCGCAGAGGAGGGCCAGTAGCGCGAGCTTTCGCCATTCGCCCGCCGCTTCGTGCTCTTCGTCGCCAGAGTGATCGTGCATGTGTTCAATCTGTGCGGCGATGTCGTCGGGTCAACCACGCGCACCGTCGCGTCGCGTATCGATTTCATATTTACGCGACAACTTCTGAACGGATTTTTTACGCGTCGTCGGAGGCGCTCCGGCGACACGAAAGTTTCCTCTTGCGCAAGCGCAACTTATGCTTATCAATCTTACTAAGAGTTAACCGCAACGTGACGAACCGAACCGAAACCCCGAGCGAAAGTCTCATCACAGTGTCGCTTCCCCCGAAGCTCCACTCTGAAGCGGTCGCCTTTCAGCATCGGTCCGGATTCAGCACCTTGAGTGAAGTGATCCGTCACGCGCTCGACCGTTTCGATGACTCCCGTCCTTCCCTGGAGACCACCCGGTCCCGCCAGGTATCTTTCCGCGTACCGTCGGAGCTCCGTACTCGTATTACCCGTCAGGCGCGCAACGCCCGGGTGAGCGTGGGGCGAATCGTCAGGGTGGCGCTTCAGGCGCTGCCCTCAAACCCAACAACGATCCAAAAAAAGGACACTACTATGGCTAAAAAGAAGGCTGCTGCTAAGAAGAGCGCCAAGAAGGCCACCAAAGCTAAGAAGAAGTAATTCTTCCTAGTCTTTTCCGTCCCTCGGGGCGGATGGCGCCGGCACTCCCGGTTATAACAAGGACCCTCGCAAGGGGGTCCTTTTCTTTTGGCGGTATCGCCGACGGGCGGGCGGTTCGGCGTATTGGCTTGAAACCGACCCCCGGAACAAGGTTTCTTGTCTCTCTCTTAGACACCATGAGCACCCCCGCATCCGGCCGTATCACCATTTCCAACGGTAAGCTGACCGTTCCCGACCATCCGGTCGTCCCCTTCATTGAGGGTGACGGCACGGGGCCGGACATCTGGCGCGCCTCCGTTCGCGTCCTGGATGCGGCGGTCGCCAAGGCCTACGCAGGTAAGCGCAAGATCGAGTGGCTCGAGGTGCTCGCCGGCGAGAAGGCTTTTAAGGCAACCGGCAACTGGCTCCCTGAGGAAACCCTGACCGCGTTCCGTGACTACCTCGTGGGCATCAAGGGTCCGCTGACGACTCCCACGGGCGGCGGTATCCGCTCGCTCAACGTCGCGCTCCGCCAGCAGCTTGACCTCTATGTCTGTCTCCGTCCGGTGCAGTGGTTCACTGGCGTGCCTTCACCTGTGAAGAATCCTGGCAAGGTCAACATGGTGATCTTCCGCGAGAACACCGAGGACATCTACGCCGGCATCGATTTCGAAGCGGGTTCGGAAATCGCACTGAAGACCCTCGAGTTCATCAAGACCAACTTCCCCAAGGAATTTAAGAAGATCCGTTTCGGCGCCGAGCAGCCCGCCACCGTGGGCCTCGGCATCAAGCCGGTTTCCCGTCCGGGATCCGAGCGCCTCATCCGTTCCGCGATCGAGTACGCCATCGCCGAGAAACGCAAATCGCTCACCCTCGTTCATAAGGGGAATATCATGAAGTACACCGAGGGGGCTTTCATGAAGTGGGGTTACGACCTGGCCAAGAGCGAGTTCGGCGCGGAGGAGATCGACGGCGGTCCCTGGTGCAAGATCCCCGAGGGCAAGCCCGGCGCCGGCCTCATCATCAAGGATGCCATCGCGGACATCACCCTGCAGCAGATCCTGACGCGCCCCACCGACTTCGACGTCATCGCGACGCTTAATCTCAACGGCGATTATCTGTCCGACGCACTGGCCGCCCAGGTGGGTGGCATCGGCATCGCGCCCGGCGGCAACATCAACTATCTCACGGGTCATGCCATATTCGAGGCTACGCACGGCACGGCTCCGAAATACGCGAACAAGGATGTCGTTAATCCCGGCTCCGTGGTGCTCTCCGGCGAGATGATGCTTCGTTACATGGGTTGGCTGGAAGCGGCGGACCTCGTGCTCAAGGGACTCAATGGCGCGATCGGCGGCGGCCGCGTGACTTATGATTTCGCCCGGCAGATGCAGGGCGCGACGGAGATCAAGTGCTCCGAGTTCGGCGATGCGATCATCGCGGCGATGTAAGTCTCTGAAAATTATATACACACGCTCAGCTGTTGGCAGCCCCGGTCCTTGGGGCTTGCCAACAGCTTTTTTATGGGCAAAACGATGGGTCACAACCCAACCATGAAGCACACCCTCACCGCCCTCGCCCTCGCCAGCTTCGCCGCCGGCGTTTCCGCCCAGACCGCCCCGGCGCCCGTCGCCGCCACCAACACCGACCTCGCCGTCCGCGGCAGCGTCTCGTGGAGCGGTGCCAACGTCTTCCGCGGCGTTGAACGCTCCGACTCCGCCGGCCTGGTTCAGTCCGCCGTCACCATCGAGTATAACGTCCCGGGTTTCACCGGCGTCTCGACCTACCTGAACTTCTTCAACGCTGATGGCGTTGAGCGTACCTACACCCTCGGTGCCAAGACGGATTCCGCCTATGGCATCATCGATGTCGGCGTCCAGCGCCTGACCTCTCCTTCGGTCCGCACCCTCGCCTCGGATGGTTTCACCCAGATCCGCTCCAACAATGAAATCTACGTTGGCACGACCCTGTCCACGGTGGCTCTCAAGCCTTCCGCCTACGTCTACTACAGCAACGACCTGAAGCAGTACACGCTGGAGCTCGCTGGTTCCAAGACCTTCTCCGGTGCCGCCGTCGGTCTGGCCGGTTTCGATATCGTTTCGAAGGCCTACGCCGGTTTCAGCCATGCGGGTGCCAGCTCCTACGACGTGAAGAACGCCTATGAATACCTCGGCGCCTCCGTGGATCTCACCCGCGCCGTCGGCCAGGGTGCCGTTCTTGGTGCTGGTGTGAATTGGGCTTATAACACCGACGGTCAGGCCAAGACCGCCGGTTCCACGGCTTGGGTTCGCGTTTTCGCCAACTTCAAGTTCTAAGCCTTCCCTTTAATAGGAAGGCCTGATTCGGGAGGCGCGGCTTAGGCCGCGCCTCCCTTGTTTTTGGCTTATTTTGCCCATACCCCCTCGGGGGTGTATTCGGGTGTTGACGGAGGGGGGTCCTTTCTCATGTTCCCGCTTTCCCTCTTTATGAAGACCACGCTAGCCAAGAACGTGCAGCTCAAGGACAAGACCTGGTATGTCGTTGACGCCAAGGACCAAGTCCTGGGCCGCCTCGCTGTCAAAATCGCCAACATTCTCCGCGGCCGCCACAAGCCCACCTACACCCCGCACGTCGACACGGGTGACTATGTCATCGTGATCAACGCCGACAAGGTGCGCCTCACCGGCTCCAAGGAAGAGGACAAGACATACATGTTCTTCACCGGCTGGGTGGGTACCGCCTACCGCCGCACGGCCGCCGCCATGCGCGTCCGCCGCCCTGAGTTCCTGGTCACCCATGCCGTCAAGGGCATGCTCCCCAAGAACCGCCTCGCCAATGAGATGCTCCTCAAACTGCGCGTCTACGCCGGCGACAAGCATGATCACGCCGCTTCCAACCCGATTCCTTTCAAGGGTTAATCGAACGAAATCTTTGCAATGAGCGCCAAGACCCCTGCCATCACCGCCGTCGGCCGTCGTAAGACCGCTTCGGCCCGCGTCCGCCTCACCCGCGGCACCGGCACCATTTCCATCAACGGCAAGCCTGCCGAGGAGTACCTTTACACCGAGGCCCTCGTCAAAGCAGCCACACTGCCAATCCGCACCGCCGGACTCGAAGGCCAGGTCGATGCAATCGTTCTGGTGATCGGCGGCGGCCCCAACGGCCAGGCCGGTGCCATCTCCCACGGACTTGCCCGCGCCATCCAGAAGATGGACGCCACCCTGCGCGCCCCTCTCAAGAAGGAAGGTCTCCTTACCCGCGACGGTCGTATGCGCGAACGTAAGAAGCCCGGCCGTCCCGGCGCCCGCAAGCGTTTCCAGTTCTCGAAGCGTTAATCCGCGAAGAGACAGGAACCCTCGAAGGCCCCGGCACCCCGGGGCCTTTTTGTTGCCCAGTTTTCTGTGTCCTTCCATCCATTCGTCATCTAATAAACACACACTCAAGCCATGTCCTCAAACCTGACCAAGGTCGGCATTGTCGGAGCCTCGGGCTACACCGGGGAGGAACTCGTCCGCGTGCTCGCCCGGCATCCCCGCGTCAAGCTCGCCGCCGTCTGCTCCCGCACGCTCGCCGGCAAATGGGTCAGCGAGGAAATCCCGCGCCTGCGCGGCGTGGTCGACCCGACCCTGGCATTCTCCGCCTCCTCGCCTGAGGAGTGCGCGAAATCCGATGTGGATGTCTGGTTCTTGGCACTGCCGCACGGCGTCGCCGCGGAATACGCCCAGCCGCTCGTGGCGGCCGGTAAGCGCGTGCTCGATCTCTCGGCTGACTTCCGGCTGCGTGACCTCGCCACCTATAAGAAATATTACGGACACGACCATCCCGCACCCGCGCTCGCCGCGCAGGCCCGTTATGTCATCCCCGAACTGCAGACCGATGATACCTGGAAGTCCGCGAAGCTGATCGCCTGTCCAGGTTGCTATCCGACGAGTATCCAGGTGCCGCTGGTGCCGCTGCTGCGCGCGGGCTTGCTTAAGCCTGAACCAGGCCGGCTCGTCATTAATTCTTACAGCGGTGTCTCCGGCGCGGGCAAGAAGGCCGACGTCGGCTACCTGTTCTGCGAGCGCGACGGCTCTGTCAAAGCCTACGGCATCCCTGGCCATCGACACATCGCCGAGATTGAGGAGGCATTTTCCGCCGCGGCCGGCCAGCCGGTCGTCGTCCAATTCAATCCGCACCTCGCACCCATGCACCGGGGTATCGCCACGACCATCGTCGTGCCCGCCCCCGGGGTGACGGCCGCTCAGGTTGAGGCTGTGTGGCAGAAGGTCTATGCAGGTCGTCCGTTTGTGACGCTCCTCAAATCGGGCGATTTCCCTGACACCGCCCACGTCGCGCACACCAATCGGGTCGCTTGTTCCGTGGTCGCTGATGCTCGCACGGGCAACCTGATCATCACCTCGGTAATCGACAATCTTCTCAAGGGCGCAGGGGGCCAGGCGGTCCAGAATCTCAACCTGATGATGGGCTGGGATGAGGCTGAAGGCCTGCGTTAATTTTCCATGTCCATCGAGTTCACCAATGATTCGCCGGGTATTTCCGACGTCCCTGGCTTTCGTGTCGGGGCTGCCGCCTGCGATATCCGCAACAAGGCTACCGACCGTCTGGACCTGACTTTGGTCGTGGCGGATCAGCTCTGCGCCGCCGCCGGCGTCTTCACGACTAATGACGTCAAAGCCTCGCCCGTACGCTTCTGCCAGCAGCTACTCGCCGTTTCGGCGGACAAGATCCGCGGCATCGTCGGCAACAGCGGTAACGCCAATGCCTGCACCTCTGAGCAGGGAGACATCGATGCGGCCGTCATGGCGAAGCTTGCCGCCGCCGCCGTCGGCTCCCCAACGGACGGCTTCCTTGTCTGCTCTACCGGGCGTATCGGCGAGTTGCTGCCGATGGCAAAAGTGGCCGAAGGAATTAAGGTGTCCGCCTCCCGCCTTTCCCGGGACGCCGCTGAAGGCGTGCGCTCCGCTAATGCCATCCTGACTTCCGACACGCGTCCGAAATCCGTCACTGCACGCTTCAAATGGCAGGGCCGGACGGTCACCGTCGCCGGCATCGCCAAGGGGGCTGGCATGATTGAGCCTAACATGGCGACGATGCTCGCCTTCGTCTGCACGGATGCCTCCGCGTCCCCCGCTGAGTTGAAGGCCGCGCTCAAGTCTTCTTCCGACCAGTCTTTCAACTGCGTCAGCGTCGATGGCGATATGTCGACGAATGACACCGTGTTGCTGCTCGCCTCGGGGGCTTCTGGCGTCGTGGTCGGCGCCGCCGCCGAGCCCTCCCTTCGCCAGCTTTTCCAAGAGGCGCTCGATAAGGTCTGCTTCGCCTTGGCGGAGAAAATCGTCGGCGACGGCGAAAAGATCACCAAGGTCGTCGCGGTTGAAATCGAAGGTGCTCGCACCCGCGCCGACGCTGAAAAAATCGCCCGGGCGATTGGCAATTCGCTGCTCGTGAAGTCCTCATGGTATGGCGAAGACCCGAACTGGGGACGTCTGGCGGATGCCGCCGGCTATGCCCGGACCGGGCTGGATGAGAACAAGCTCGATATCTTGTATGACGACGTCCCGGCCGTGCTCGGCGGCAAGCCGTTGCCGGAGAACAAGCCCCGGTGGAAGCAGGTCGTGAAGGCCGCCCGCTTCGCCGTTCGGTTGCGGCTTAACCTCGGTGACGCGAAGTTCCGCCTGCTGGCCGCCGATCTCACCGACGGCTACGTCAACTACAACAAGAGCGAGTAAGGTTTTCCGTTTACTCTGCCGTCCGTAGTCCCGACACTCCGACCCGAAAGATGAGCACACCCGCCGCGCAAAAAGCCGAGGTCCTTCTCGAGGCGCTTCCCTATATCCACAAGTTCCGTGGCTCCACCTTCGTGGTGAAGTATGGCGGCAGCTTCATGGATGATCCGAATCCGGAGGGCCGCGATCGCGTGGCCACGGATATCGCCTTCCTAGCCGCCGTGGGCATCCAGGTCGTTGTCGTGCACGGCGGCGGCAAGGCCATCACGCGCGCGATGGAGAAAGCCGGCATCAAGTCCGAGTTCCGGGGTGGCATGCGCGTCACCGACGCCGCGACGGTCAAGATCGTCGAGGCCACCCTCAACGACGAGATCAACGGTCAGATTTGCGAATCCCTCAAGGCCCGCGGCGCTAACCCGCTGGGCATGCCTGGCAACCATGTGAATCTCTGCGAAAAACTCATGGGCACGGATGAGAAGGGCGAGCCCGTCGACATCGGTTTCGTCGGCGACATTAAGTTCGTCAAGACGAAGCTAATCAAGAAGGCCCTCGCTGATGGGTTCCTGCCGATCGTCTCACCCATCGCGCTCGACGCGGAAGATCAACCGTACAACACCAACGCTGACGTCGCCGCTGCGGCGATTGCCAATTCTCTCCGGGCTCGCCGGCTTATTTTCATGAGTGATGTGCCGGGTTTGCTGGCAGACGCCAAGGATCCCACGTCGCTCATTACCACGCTGAAAGTCAGCGAAGTTGATGAACTCAAGCGGCAGGGTGTTGTCGCCGGTGGCATGATTCCGAAGGTCGACAGCGCCGTGAAGGCCTTGAAGGAGGGCGTGCGCCGCGTGCACTTCATCGATGGCCGCGTGCCCCATGCCTTGCTGCTCGAAGTCTTCACCGACAAGGGCATCGGCACCGAAATCGTCCACGGTTGATGAGCGGCTCTCTTTCAGATTCCGCGGCCGCCGCCTACGCGGCCAACGTCGCCCATAACTACGGCAGTCCTCCCGTCACGCTCGTGAAGGGGCAGGGGTCCTATGTCTGGGATGCCGCCGGCAAACGTTACCTCGATTTCGCCTCAGGCATCGCCGTCATTTCTGTCGGCCATTCGCACCCGCATTGGGTCAAGCGGGTGAGCGAGCAGGCCGCGAAGCTGGTTCATGTCAGCAATCTCTACCGCAATGAGCCGCAGGGCTGTCTGGCGACCTCGCTGAGCCGTTATTGCGGTCCAGGCCGGGTCATCTTCTGTAATAGCGGCGCCGAGGCCAACGAGGGCCTGCTGAAGCTCGCCCGCCTGCACGGCGTCAAGAAATCCGGCACCGAGGGCGCCTGCATCGGCGTCGTCGTGGCGGAGAGGGCCTTCCATGGGCGCACTTTTGGCGGCATGTCCGCCACGCCGCAGGAGAAGATCCAGAAGGGCTTCCGCCCGCTGCTGTCGGGCTTCACCGCCGCACCGCTCAACGACCTCGCCGCGTGGGAAAAGGCCATCGATGCCAAGACCACGGCTGCCGTCCTCATTGAGTCAATTCAGGGCGAAGGCGGCGTCAACCCGGCCACGCCTGATTTCTTGCGCGGGGTCGAGAAACTTTGCCGCGAACGCAACGTACTGTTCATGATTGATGAAATCCAGTGTGGCATCGGCCGGACTGGCAAGTTCTTCGCCTATGAGCACGCCGGCGTGAAGCCCGATGTCATCGCTATGGCCAAAGGTCTGGGTGGAGGATTCCCGATCGGCGCGATCTGGATGGCCCCGCCGTACGACGAGCTCTTTCAGGCTGGTTCGCATGGCACCACCTTCGGTGGCGGCGCCCTCGCGTCCACCGCGGGTCTGGCCGTGCTTGAGATCATTGAAGCTGAACAGCTGGTCGCCAAAGTGGCCGAGCGGTCCGTCGGCTGGCATGCCGAACTGCGTCAGCTCATCGCGCTCCGACCTGACCTTGTGAAAGAGGTCCGCGGTGCAGGCTACATGGTGGGTGTCATCCTGAATATCGACCCGATACCGGTCGTCGCCGCTTTACGCGCGGCCGGCATGCTGACTGCCCCGGCGGGCGGGGTGGCCGTGCGTCTGCTGCCTCCCCTCAATGCTTCTCCCGCGGAACTGGCGGAGTCTGTGGCGATTCTGCGTCAGGTGTTGGGCGATTGGAAAGCCGCCTGAGTGGTTTTTCGCCCCTATTTTCCGCTGTCCAAACGGTTCGGGAGGCTTATGTTCAAACGCTTTCCGAGATGCGTCATTTCCTAAAGGAGACCGATCTGACCGCGGCCGAAACGGCCCAGGTCTTCGCTGTGGCCGCCGTCCTCAAGGCTGGCCGGGGAAAGTCTGATGCGGCCGCCTTGGCCCGTCAGTCTTGGGGCCTGATGTTTTTCAAGAAGAGCACCCGGACACGGGTTTCTTTCCAGGTCGGCGTGCACGAACTCGGCGGCCTGCCGGTAATGTTGAACGCCGACGATCTGCAGATCTCGCGTGGCGAGACTGTGGCCGATACTGCGCGCGTGCTTTCCCGTTATCTGCACGGCATGGTTATTCGCTGCCATGAGCACAGCCTGCTTGAGGAGTTTGCCCGCTGCGGCTCCATGCCGATTGTCAACGCGCTTTCGGACTTCCTGCACCCCTGTCAGTTCATGACCGACATGTTTACGCTGGCGGAGCGCTTTGCGCCCGGCCAGCCCGCGAAGTATGCGGCTTCATTGAAGGGCAAGAAGATCGCCTTCCTCGGCGACACCGCCTGCAACATGGCGAACTCTTTCGTGCTCGGCGGCGCCGCCCTCGGCGTCGAGATCGCGCTCGCCGGCCCCGCCGGTTACGAACCTGGCGCGGAGATCCGCGCCCAGCTCAAGAAGGATGGGCTCCCGGAGACCTTCACGTTCTCGACCGACCCCGCCGCCGCCGTGAAGGGCGCCGACATGGTTTACACCGACGTCTGGGTCAGCATGGGCATGGAGGCCGAGAAGGCCGAACGCCTGCGCACCATGCAGCCTTATCAGGTCAATGCGAAGCTGATGGCGCTGGCCAAACCCTCCGCCTATTTCATGCACTGCCTGCCGGCCCACCCCGGCGAGGAAGTGTCGGCCGAAGTCCTCGAGAGCAAGCAGAGCATCATTTTCGACCAAGCCGAGAACCGCCTGCACGTGCAGAAGGCCATCCTCGCCCACCTCGCCGCCCACCGCGGCTGATTTTTCCCACCACACATGAGCAAGAAGAAGAAAATCGTCCTGGCCTACTCCGGTGGCCTCGATACCTCCGTCCTCCTTTCCTGGATTAAGGATAAGCACAACGCCGAGATGATCGCGTTCTGCGCCGATATCGGCCAGGAGGATGAACTTAAAGGCCTCAAGCAGAAGGCGATGAAGACCGGCGCCTCGAAGCTTTACGTCGACAACTTGCAGGCCGAGTTCGCTCGCGATTTCATCTTCCCGATGATGCAGGCGAGCGCCATCTACGAGGGGCAATATTACCTCGGCACTTCCATCGCCCGCCCGCTGATCGCCAAGCGCATGGTCGAGATCGCCCGCAAGGAAGGCGCGACCGCCATCGCCCACGGCGCCACCGGCAAGGGTAATGACCAGGTTCGTTTCGAGCTCACCTGCGCCGCGCTCGCCCCCGATCTCGAGATCATCGCCCCCTGGCGTAATGAGGCCTTCCGTAAGGACTTCCCCGGCCGCGCCGAGATGATTGCTTACTGCGCCGACAATAAAATCCCGGTCGAAGCCAGCGCCAAGAAGCCTTATTCTTCAGACCGTAATTTGCTGCATATCTCCTACGAGGCCGGGATCCTTGAAGATCCCTGGATGGATGCATTCCATCCTTCCAATAAGGCGATGTTCAAGCTCTCCGTCGCGCCCGAAGACGCCCCGGATAAGCCGGAGTATGTCGAACTCGAGTTCCGTCAGGGTGATTGCATCTCCGTCAATGGCAAGAAACTCGACCCTCTCGGCGTCATGCGCACCCTTAATAAGCTCGGCGGCCGTCACGGCGTCGGCCGAGTCGACATGGTCGAGAATCGCTTCGTCGGCATGAAGAGCCGCGGCGTCTACGAAACCCCGGGAGGCACCATCCTGCATTTCGCTCACCGTCAGATTGAGTCGCTGACCATGGACCGTGAAGTCATGCACCTGCGTGACTCGCTCGTCCCACGCTACGCCACGCTCGTTTACAATGGCTTTTGGTACGCCCCCGAGCGTCTCGCCCTCCAGGCCTTGATTACCGAGTCGCAGCGTAATGTCTCCGGCACCGTGCGCGTGAAGCTCTACAAGGGCAGCGTGTATGTCGCCGGCCGTAAGAGCCCGCGTTCGCTCTACAACCCGCACATCGCCACGATGGAGGCCGACCCGACCAAGGCTTACAATCAGGACGACGCCACGGGCTTCATCCGCCTCAACGGCCTGCGTCTGCGCGTGAATTCGAAGGTCAACGGCGTGGCCAACCTCAGCAAGACCGTCCGCTAAGGCCGCGGGGTCAGTTAAGAAGAAGGGCGTCCTGAATCGGGACGCCCTTCTTGTTTAAACTGGAGGCGCGGGTCGGAATTGAACCGACGCATGGGGCTTTTGCAGAGCCCGGCCTTACCACTTGGCTACCGCGCCTGAAGACTGACAGGCCCACAAAATGCCTCCTCGGGGAGGGCGTTTCAAGGGTTTTGTGCAAGGGCTTCCCTTTGGCCGCAATAAGGCCTAAGAACATGGCATGAACCTGCCCCAGCCAGCCTTTCGTGTCGGTATCGGGTACGACATCCATCCGCTCGTCGCTGGCCGCCCCTGCATTCTGGGTGGGGTGAAGATTCCTTCGGACGTCGGCCCGGCCGGGCATTCCGATGCGGATGTGGTGCTACATGCCGTCGCGGATGCGATTCTTGGAGCCGCCGGATTACGAGATATTGGATATTATTTCCCCAACACGGACCCGGTCCTCAAGGGGCTCGATTCCGCCGTGATTGTCAAAAGAGCGGTCGCGGAGGCGAAGGCGAACGGCCAATGGTTCGTCGGCAATATCGACATCGTTATTATCGGCGAACGTCCAAAAGTCATGGCTCACGTGGACGTGATAAAGGCCAGGGTGGCGGAAATCTCGGGAATTTCCCCCTCCCAGGTGGGTGTCAAGGCGACGACTAATGAGGGGATGGATTCGATCGGGCAGGGCAAGGCGCTGGCGGTTCAGGCGGTTTGCATGCTTTTCAGAGCCTAAAAATCGTCGTTTTAAGCCCATTTTGATTCGGGCTTGTCAAAGCTCTGCGAAAAACGAATACTGAACGACCCTTCAGTCCGAAGGGGTTACCTATGGAAAAGACTCTTATCATCCTTAAGCCCGACTGCATGGAGCGTCGTCTCTGCGGCACCGTCTTAGCTCGTTTTGAGTCCGCCGGTTTTGAAATCCACGCCTGCAAGTTGAGCCGCCTGACCTCCGCCCAGCTTCGTGAGCATTATGCCCATGTCGCCGACAAGCCTTTCTACCCGGAAATCGAGGCCTTTATGTCCTCTCGCCCCGTGATCATCGCCGTCCTAACCGGCGAGAATGTCATTTCCCGCGTCCGCGAACTCCTCGGACCGACCAATTCCAAAGTGGCCCCCAAGGGCACCATCCGGGGCGATTTCGGCACCGAGATGATGCGCAATGTGTGTCACGCCTCTGATAGCCCCGCTGCAGCGGAGGCCGAGGTGCGACGTTTCTTCAGTTCAGACGAAGTCTTTGCCCCCGAGGCGAGCCGAGTCTGATCCGGGAAGCATAGCACCAAAAATAAACCCCGCAGTTCGCGCTGCGGGGTTTATCCTGCTGGGCTGGTTAAGTGACGATTACTTGCCGGACTTAGGTGCGTCCGCGTGGACCGGGGCTACTGGGGCGGGGTTGATCTTCTCATACAAGGGCCAAGCGTAAACGAGGTAGCCGACGCCGATAGCGCCTGCACAGAGGCCGACGAGCCAGAAGGACTTCTTCTTCATCAGGGCGGCTATGGCGGAGAGCATGATGGCAATCTGCAGGAACATGATCGCGAGGCCGAAATTACCGCCGCGCGCCTGGCAGTAGGCGGCTTCAGTGTCGAGATACTGGGCGTCTTTCATGATCTCGGCTTTCTCGCCTTTGTAGCGTTTGATTTCTTCGTCGGCCTTGTCGATGGCCTTGCGGGCAATGGCCTTGGCTTCTGGGGCGGGGGTGGCGGCTTCGATCACCTTGATGATCGTGCTCTCCGTGTCGCGGGCGGTTTCTTTCAGGCTCTTGGCCTGGTAATAAGCCCACTTGTTCGAAGCGCTGACGGTGGCCAGCTGGGTCTTGGTGGAGTAGCTGCCGCCCTTGAGCGTCGCGAAGGCGGCGCACACGGCGAGGAGTGTGGTGGAGAGGGCGACCCACTTGGTCCAGGCATCGGGAGCAGGAGCAGGGGCGTCTTTTTTGGTGTCGGTCATATGGGTGTCGTTGGAAGCAAAGGCTTTCGGCCCTTGGCTCAATATATTTCTTTGCCGCCGGCCTTTAGGCCGAGGTCCTTGATAATTCCCCGTTGCCCTCCGGCGGGGGGATTGGGCAAAGTCGCCCTATGCTGGATCCCAAGTTCCTCCGCGAAAACATCGACCTCGTCCGCAAGGGCGTCGCCCGGAAGAAATTCCAAGTCGACCTCGACGCCGTCCTGGCTGCCGACGACGCCCGTCGGCATGCGGTTGCGGAGTTCGAGGTCGCGCGATCCGCTCAGAATGCCGCGAACAAGGAGATGGCCACGATGCCGAAGGGCTCGCCGGAATTCCAGGCGAAGGTCGCCGAGATGAAGGCCGCCTCCGCCAAGGTCAAGGAACTCGAGAAAAAGGTTTCCGAAGTCGAAGAGCAGATGAAGGCCGCCGCGCTTTCCGTCCCAAACATCCCACACGACTCAGTGCCGGAAGGCCGAACCGAAGCCGACAACAAGGTAGTCCTCGAGTGGGGCGATCACGCCAAGATGATCTCTCCGACCGCCAAGCCGCACTGGGATATCTCGTGGTTCAATAAGGCGATCGACTTCGAGCGAGGCGTAAAAGTCACCGGTGCCGGCTTTCCTTTCTACGTCGGTGACATGGCCCGCCTTGTCCGCGCACTGATCCAGTACTTTCTCGAGGAGGCTGGTGCCAACGGCTACACCGAGGTCCACGCGCCGTTGCTCGTCAATGCCGCCTCCGCCACGGCAACGGGCCAGCTGCCCGACAAGGAAGGCCAGATGTACCACGCGCAGACGGATGATTTCTACATGATTCCGACGGCCGAGGTACCGGTCACAAATTTCTTCCGTGACGAGATTCTCGACGAAGCTTCGCTGCCGGTGAAGCGCGCCGGTTACACGCCATGCTTCCGCCGCGAGGCTGGCAGTTGGGGGGCGCACGTGCGCGGCCTGAACCGCTTGCATCAATTCGATAAGGTCGAGCTCGTGAAATGGGTGCACCCCGAGAAATCTTTTGAGGAACTCGAGCTCTTGCGCGGCGATGCCGAGCGCCTGCTCCAGAAATTGAATCTGCCTTATCGTGTTTTACTCATCTGCGCCGGCGACATCGGTTTTTCCCACAGCAAGCAGTACGACCTCGAAGTCTGGGCTGGCGGACAGAAGCGCTGGCTCGAAGTCTCGAGCTGCTCCAATTTCACGGACTTCCAGGCCCGTCGCGCAGGGATACGATTCCGCCCGAAGGATGGAAAGCCGGAGTTCGTCCACACCCTCAACGGTTCCGGGCTCGGCCTGCCGCGTGTCCTTGCCGCCATCCTGGAGAACAATCTCCAGGCCGACGGTACTGTGCGCGTGCCCGAAGCGCTCCGTCGCTGGTACGGTAAGGAAACGCTGTCGTTCTGACGTCCGCTTTGGATTGGCAGGGCTTCGGCGTGGCGTAGTCTAATCGCGTGCCGATGAGCCTGCCCACTTCCGATGCCTTGCGCACGGCCGCCTCACGGTTGCCACGCCTGCCGTCTGCCCCCGCCTCGTCTGGCCCGCTCGCCGTGGCCGTCTCAGGCGGTGCAGATTCGGTCTATTTGCTCTGCGCGCTCTGGGCGGACGAAGCATTGCGCCCACGCCTGCGCGTCTTGCACTTCGATCACCGGGTCCGGGGTGAAGCTTCCGCGGAAGACGCGCGCTTCGTCTCTGCGCTCTGTGTCGCTCTCGGCGTGCCTTGCGTACTAGGCGCGCGCACAGGGCAGGGCGCTGCTTCCGAGGCGGATCTGCGTACCGCCCGCGATGCTTTCTTCGCCGAACAGCGTCTGATCATTGGCTTCGAACGCCTCTGCACCGCGCATCATCTCGACGATGTCGTCGAGAACGCGTTGCTCCGCCTCGCTCGTGGAGCCGGCCTCGCCGGTCTCGCCGCCCCGCGCATCTTGCAGGAGTTTCGCGACGGACACCGTCGCTGGCGGCCGCTCATCGAAGCCGGTATCGCGAAGCCAGCCTTGCTCGCCGCCCTTCGTGACGTCGGCATTCCTTGGCGGGAGGATGCGACAAATGCCTTGCCGGTCGCGGCCCGTAACCGGATTCGCTCCTGGATTGCCGCGGGTGGACAGGAGGGCCTTGGCGCGGGCTACCAAGAAGGTTTTGCCCGCTCGGCGCGCATCATTGGCGAAGCACAGCTGGCGCTGGCGCAGTGGTCGCGGGAACTGGGCTGTGTCATGGTCGACGGCGAGATGGTCGTGGCGCCGCTGCGCGGACGTCCGGTTGCCCTGATTCAAGAATGCCTCCGTGAATTCCTTTACGCCCAGGGGGTCGTCGACCCGAGCGGACAGTCCCTCCAGTTGTTAACGGCCGCCATCGGGGCTGGCGAGGATGCCCAGTCGTCCATTCGTGGCTTGATTGTGCGCGTGCAGCGCGGACGGCTCTCTGTCGTGAGGGAGCCCCATGTCTTTGGACCAATCGAGCGCCACCTGCTGGTTGGTGTGCTTGATGAAGAATGCGGACTGCTGGCTGAACTCGCAGAGGTTGATGCGAGTCTCTGGGCAAGTCTGTCTCAGGGGGACATTTCGCCCGCGCGTGAAGTCTATGTTGTCGCACCGCCGACGATGCTGGCGTGGCGCGGTCGGGTGGAGGGGGATCGCTATCACCCCTTGGGTGCGACGGGTTCATCGAAGCTTTCGGATTTGCTTATCAACCGTAAAATCCCTGCGGAGCAGCGGGAAGCGTTGCCCGTTGTTCTGTCCGCCGGAAGCATCCTTTGGGTGCCAGGCGTTCCGCCTGCGGCTTCGGCTCGTCTGGACGGGCCGACCAAGGGGGCTCTCCGGTTGACTTGGCTTGGCCCCTGCTTAACTTAAAACCTCTGCCAATGAGTCAAAACGACCAGCCGGATGATAATAAAAACGGACCCCGCATGAATGCGAAGCCGGTCCTCGTGTGGCTGTTCCTGATGGCGGCCATCATCGCCCTTTTTAATCTCCCGGCCTCCGACGCGCGCAATGTCGTCCAGGAGCTCAAGATTTCCCAGGTCCTGGCCAACGCCCGGGAGGCGAAGCTGAGCAGTCTCACGATTCAGCCGAACCCCACCGCGGGCTCCGATCGCTGGGTGCATGCCACGGGCGTGCTGAAGGATACGGGTTCCAAGGAAGAGGAAAAGACGCGCTTCTTCGCCGATGGTCATCTGACCGAGAAAGAGTTCGAACTTCTGCGCAGTTCGGTCCCCCCAGATTCTTTCAAGGAAATCCCCGCTCAGACTGGCTGGACAATGTTCCTCTACAATGTGCTCCCCACCTTGCTCGTCTCGGGCGTGGTGCTGTTCATGATGTATCGTTTTCTTAAGAATGCTAATCGCGGTGCCATGCAGTTCGCCAAGTCGCGGGCTCGCCTGAATTCGACCGACAAAGAAACGACCAATTTCAAGGACGTCGCCGGTTGCGATGAAGCCAAGGAGGAGGTGAAGGAAATCGTCGACTTCCTCAAGGACCCCAAGCGCTTCACCAAGATCGGTGCAAGCATTCCCAAGGGCGTCCTGATGGTCGGCCCTCCCGGCACAGGCAAGACGCTCCTTGCTCGCGCCGTCGCCGGCGAGGCGGGGGTTCCGTTCCTCAGCATCAGCGGTTCGGATTTCGTCGAAATGTTCGTCGGCGTCGGTGCCGCTCGCGTTCGCGATACTTTTGAGCAGGCTCGAAAACTCGCGCCCTGCATCATCTTCATCGACGAAATCGACGCGGTCGGCCGCCAGCGTGGCGCCGGCGTCGGCGGCGGTAACGATGAGCGCGAACAGACTCTCAACTCCCTGCTCGTCGAGATGGACGGCTTCGACGGCCAGGCGGGCGTGATTGTGATCGGCGCGACGAATCGTTCGGACGTGCTCGACGCTGCCTTGCTGCGTCCGGGTCGTTTCGACCGCCAGGTCTTCGTCGACCTCCCTGACCTGCGTGGCCGCGAGGCGGTCCTCGCCGTCCACGCCAAGCGCTTCCAGCTGGCGCCGTCGGTCGACCTTCAGCGCGTGGCCCGTATCACCACCGGCATGTCCGGCGCCGATCTCGCCAATCTCCTCAACGAAGGTGCGCTGCATGCGGGCCGCCGTAATCTCGAAAAAATTGAGATGTCCGACATCGAGGAAGCGCGCGACAAAATCGCCTATGGTCGTGAGCGGAAGAAGGTCATGGATGAGTCTGACCTTAAGAACACGGCCTATCATGAGGCTGGTCACGCCGTCGTGCAGGCTTTGATTGATGACGGCGCGCTCCCGCTCCATAAGGTCACCATCATCCCGCGCGGACGCGCCCTCGGTATGGCTATGCTCATGCCGACCAAAGAAATCCTCGGCTACTCCCGCAAGCGCCTGCTTGACTACATCTGCATGGCCATGGCCGGCCGCGTCGGCGAGAAGGTCATTTCCGGCGAAATCTCCAATGGCGCTTCTAGTGACATCAAGCAGGCCACCCGCTTCGCCCGCCAGATGGTGTGCGACTGGGGTATGAGCGACTTGGGGCCAATCGCCTTCGGTGAGAACTCCGACACCGTCTTTTTAGGTCGGGAGATCTCACGCACCCAGAATCACAGCGACTCGACGGCTCGCCACATCGACGAAGCCATCTCCGCGATTGTGAAGGAGCAGTACGCCCGTGCGGAAAAGCTCATCGCTGATAATGCCGACGCCCACCGCAAGATTGCCGAAGCGTTGTTGGAGCATGAAACCCTCGATGGCGTCCATGTGATGGAAATCTTGAAGACCGGCTCCATTCAGACGCCGATTGTCGGTTCTGCCGTGGCGCCTGCGCCGGCGCCGGAAGTTGCCCAGCCTGCGGCCAGCCCCGCGGCCGACGCCGGCCCTGGCCTGCAGTCCTCGCCCAGCCCCGCTTGAGGTTTGCCCTCCGTGCCTTCAGCTAGCTAGGGTGGGGCATGGTCATCGGGCTCACCGGCGGAATAGGCTGCGGCAAGTCCGCGGCCGCCGCCTTCTTCGCTCAGGCCGGCTATCGGGTTGTCGATACCGATCAGCTGGCTCGCCAGGTGCTCTCATCGCCAGCCTGCATCGAAAAGCTGCTCGGTCGATGGGGTCGTGATTGCCTGGGTTCCGACGGCCTGCCTGCGCGATCTTGGATCGCCGCCAAAGTATTTGCAGATGAAGCCGAGCGACTCTTTCTGGAGTCGGTCACGCACCCGGAAATTGCCCGACTGCGAAAAGAGGCCACACAGGACGTCACCGCGAATTATGTGGTCGAAATACCACTTCTTTTTGAAAAAAAACTGGCGTCGGAGTTCGACGTAACCGTCTGCGTGGCATCGACCGATTCCGTGCGCCTCGCCCGCTGGTTGGCCAAAGGATTTTCAGTCGAAGATATTCAGAGGCGTATTAATTCACAACTTCCTCTCATGGAGAAGTTTAAGTTGTCAGGCGTCGTTATTTGGAACGATGGATCGCTCGAATTCCTCAGGGAGCAGGTACTGGCGGTCGTTCGTAATCTCGCACCAGCGAAATCGTGACCTATTCCGCTTAATTTGCGGTTGCGGGCGAGGTTCCCTGTTTTAGCGTATTTTTCCCGCCGTTCCTTCCTCCAGGGAGCGGTATCCCCCCACCCCATCTTCCGCTCCGGATTCCCCCACTGTGACGACCGCCGACGACTACGTCATTCAATTCATTCAGGACAAGGGACTCGTGTCACCTGCCGACGTGGCCGAAGCGCGCTCCGCGCTTGGGGCGATTCCCGACGGCCAGAATCCTGACACCCTCGCCTTGGCCAAGTTGGTTGAACTGGCCAAGGTTGATTGGGCGAAGATCACCGCTGCTCTCGGCTTGGAGTTCGACATGGAAATTGTCGATGTCGCCCAGGTCGCCCCGGCGGATGAAATCCTGAAGCTCATCAGCCGCGAGCAGGCCGAGCGCCATAATATTCTGCCCTTGCAGATGGATGGCGTCGAGTTGCTCGTCGCTATTTCCGATCCACTCGACACCGAGACCATCGATTCCGTCTCGCGAGTATTGAAGCTCGCCCTGAATCCCAAGCTCGCTCCGCCGGAAGACCTCAAGGCGGCGATCGACCGCTGCTACGGCGGTGGCAACAATCAGATGAACGTCTCTTACCAGGACATCCTGGGGAAGGGCGACGCCGATGGACTCAGTGTGGAGTTGCCGCAGGGCGGCGAGGTCAAGGACGACGATGCTCCCATCATTCGCTACGTCAACTCGCTGATCGTCGACGCGATCCGCCGGAAGGCTTCGGATATTCATCTTGAGCCGTTGGAGAAGCGTTTCCGCGTCCGGTTCCGCATCGACGGTGTCCTGCAGGAGATGAAAGGCCCGCCCAAACGTCTGCAGGCTTCGATCGTCTCCCGTCTCAAACTCATGGCTGAGACTTCCCTGGCCGAGAAGCGCATTCCTCAGGACGGTCGCATTCAGGCCCGCACCGGCGGCCGTGACATCGATTTGCGCGTCTCCATTCTGCCGACCGTTTACGGCGAATCTATTGTCATGCGAATCCTCGATAAGGAGGGCCTCAAGCTCGGCTTGCCGGAGTTGGGCTTCTTCGCCGATGACCAGACTAAGTTCCAGAATCTCATCTCCGGCTCGGATGGCGTCTTCCTTGTCACCGGCCCGACCGGTTCGGGTAAGTCGACCACGCTTTACTCGGCGTTGAACTACATCAACAAGCCGGACCGAAAGATCATCACCGTCGAAGATCCTGTCGAATACCAGATGGCCGGGATCAACCAGGTCCAGGTGAAGCGCGACGTCGGCATGACTTTCGCCGCCGCACTGCGCGCGATGCTTCGTCAGGCGCCCAACATCGTGATGATCGGGGAAATCCGAGATCTCGAGACCGCCGAAATCGCCGTCAATGCGGCGCTCACGGGCCACATGGTGTTCTCGACGCTTCACACCAATGACTCGGTCAGCTCCGTGACCCGCCTCGTGGATATCGGCGTGAAGCCCTTCCTGGTCTCCGCAGCGTTGCGCGGGGCGCTGGCCCAGCGCCTCGTCCGCCGCAACTGCCAGTCCTGCCTCCAGCCGTACAAGCCTACCCCCAAGGAGCTCTACTCCATCGGCATGACCGAGCAGGATTTGGCGAACGCCACCCCGATGAAGGGTGCCGGCTGCCCGAAGTGCGGCGAGCGTGGCTACAAGGGCCGTCGCGGCGTCTTCGAGATGTTTGTGATCACCGAGGAGATTCAGGAAATGATTTACGGCGGATCCACCTTGGTCGAGTTACGCCGGAAGGCCCGCGAGGCCGGCATGCGCACGATGCGCGAAGATGGCCAGCGCAAGATTGCGTCCGGCATGACCACGATCGAGGAAGTCCTCGGGGCTACCGTCGCCGACGACGTGATCTGAAGCCATGGCCTACGCGATGAATCAGCTAATGGAGGCCATGATTGAGAATGGCGCTTCGGATCTGCACATCCACGTGGGCCGCTCCCCCTGTCTGCGCGTCAACGGCGATGTGGTCGCCATCGACGGCCCGGAGATCACCGCGGCCGAAGCCAAGGCGCTGGTGCTTTCCGTCGTTCCACCCGCCCGGTTGCCAGATTTGGACCGCAATGGCGGCTGCGATTTCGCCTTTGCTTTCAGCGCCCGCACCCGCCTGCGCGTCAATGCCTTCCGCAGTCATGCCGGCTACGGTATGGTGCTCCGTCTGCTGCCGTCGGCGATGTTCACGCTCGAGCAGTTGCGCCTGCCGCCTGTCGTCAAGGACATGCTCAAGCGCGCCCGCGGCCTCATTCTCGTGACCGGCCCGACCGGCTCCGGGAAATCGACCACGCTTGCCTCGATGATCAACTGGATCAACGAGAACGAGCAGGGTCACATCATCACGATCGAGGATCCGATCGAGTACACGCACCAGCACAAGAACTGCATGGTTACGCAGCGTGAAGTCGGCGCCGATCTGCCGAGCTTCGCCGAAGGCGTGCGCTCCGCCCTCCGCCAGGATCCCGATGTCATCCTCATCGGTGAAATGCGCGACCTCGAGACGATCGAGGCCGCGGTCACCGCCGCCGAGACGGGCCACCTGGTTTTGGCCACGCTGCACACCTCGGGCGCGGCGCGCACGATTGACCGCATCATCGACGCGTTTCCCATCACCGCGCGCGAGCAGATCCGGGCGCAGCTCTCGACTTCCTTGACGGCCGTCATCTCCCAGTGCCTTCTGCACACCACGAATGAGAAGCGTGTGGCGGCCTTCGAAATCATGCTGCGCACGGACGCGATTGCCGCTAAAATCCGGGAAGGGAAGACCTACCAGCTCCTGTCAGATATCGAGACCGGCGGCGTGCGCGGCATGCGCTCATTGGACGGCGACCTCCTTTCGCTCTTCTTCCAGGGCATCGTCTCGGAAGAGGAAATCTTCAATTACTGTCTAAATCCGGAAGCCATGCGCGAGCGCATGAAGCTCGCTCCGTCGAATCCTTGAAATAACCCCCTTTCCCCAACCCATTCCCATGTTCGAAGACCACAGTGACGTAATCCGCGACATCGCCTTGGAGGCTGGACTCGTGTCCGCCGCCCAAGCGGAAGAAATCTGGGAGTCGCACGCCACCACCGGGAAATCTTTCTCCGACAGCCTGGTGGACGCCGGCCTCGCCGATCGCCCGACCATCCTGCAGGCCGTCGCTGACCATCTCCACACCCAGTTCTTTTCCACCGTCCCCGCCGACCCGGGCGACGCATTGACGAAGATCCTGAAGCCCGCGCAGGCCCATAAGTATGTCGTGATTCCCGTGGCCGACGAGGCTGGCAAGCTGACGCTTCTCGCCAAGGACCCGTTCAACTCTTCCGTCGTCAATGAGCTCACCTTCATCCTGCAACGCGACATTGAGATCGCCGTTGCCGACCCTGCGCAGGTCGAGGCCGCTGTCATCCGCGTCTATGGCGAAGCCACGTCCTCCTCGATGGAAGATCTGCTCGGTGAGTTCGACCAGGTCGACACCGCCGCCGCGGTCACCGATGAAGATGTCGTCAATCAGGCCAGCCAGGCGCCGATCATCCGTTTCGTCGACCTCGTGCTCCAGGAAGGCGTCAAAGCCAAGGCCTCCGACATTCACTTCGAGCCGTTCGAGCACGAATTCCGTATCCGTCTGCGCATCGACGGATCGCTCTACGAAATGGCGCCGCCGCCCAAAAACCTGGCCTCGGCGGTCATCGCCCGCGTCAAGGTACTCTCGTCGCTGAACATTGCCGAACGCCGTGTTCCGCAGGACGGACGCATTAAGACGACCATCAGCGGACGACAGATCGACTTGCGAGTTTCCACCTTGCCGACGCAGTTCGGTGAGTCGGTCGTGCTCCGCATCCTCGACAAGACCGTCGTCAACCTGAGCCTCGACGCCTTGTCCATGCAGGATGATATCAAGGAAGGCATCCGCGCGATGGTGGGGCGCCCGAACGGGATCTTCATCGTCACCGGTCCGACCGGCTCGGGTAAGACGACCACGCTTTATTCCGCTTTGCGCGAGGTGAACACCGAAGACGTTAAGATCCTCACCGCCGAGGATCCGGTGGAATACGAAGTCGAAGGCATCATGCAGGTGCCGATCAACCACCAGGTCGGGTTGACCTTCGCCGCCGCGCTCCGCTCCTTCCTTCGTCAGGATCCGGACACCATCATGGTGGGGGAAATCCGAGATCTCGAGACCGCCCAGATCGCCGTGCAGGCCTCTCTGACCGGCCACGTGGTGCTTTCCACGCTGCACACCAACGACGCCCCGGGCGCCGTGACCCGACTGATCGACATGGGTCTCGAGCCGTTCCTTATCTCCGCCTCACTCGAAGGCATTCTCGCCCAGCGCCTGCTGCGCCGCATCTGTAAGACCTGTCGCACCGCCTACGAGCCTGACAAGGACGTCATCAATATGCTCGACGTCGACGCGCTCGAGATTGCCAACAAGAAGTTCTACTTCGGCAAAGGCTGCCCTGATTGTAATCGCTCGGGCTACAAGAGCCGCCAGGGCCTGTTTGAGCTGATGTCGATCAACGACAATATCCGCTCGCTCATCACCCAGAAGGCCCCGACGCTCGTGCTCAAGCAGAAGGCCATTGAGTCGGGCATGCGCCCACTCCGGGAAGACGGCCTGCGCTGCATCTTTGACGGACTGACGACGATCGAAGAAGTCCTGAAATACACCTAACTCTAAACCCAGATACTCCCCATGCCCGACTACAAGTACACCGCCATTGACCGCACCGGGGCTCAGACCTCCGGAAAGGTCGAAGCCGCCAGCGACGAACAGGCCCGTCAGAAACTGATGGCCCGCGGTCTCATGGTGACCACCCTCGCCAATGACGCCGGCTCCGCCAAGCCCGCCGCCGTCGCCGCCCCCAAGAAGGCTGGCTTCAGCTTCGGTGCCAAGGTGACCGGTGCGGACGTGACCATCATGACCCGCCAGCTGGCGACGCTCATCATTGCCGGCCTGCCGCTGCTCCGCGCGCTTGAACTAATCACGAAGCAGGAACGCAATCCGACGTTCAAGGCGATTCTGGCCAACGTGGCCGAGAGCGTTTCTCAGGGTAATAATCTTTCCGAAGCCCTGCAGGCGCATCCGAAGGTATTCGACAAACTCTTCGTCAACATGGTGCGTGCCGGTGAGGCCGGCGGCGTCCTGGATAAGGTATTGGACCGTCTCGCGAAGTTCCGCGAAAAGGCCGAACGCATCCAGAAGAAGGTCAAGTCCGCAATGGTCTACCCGGGCGTCGTCATGTCGGTGGCCGTCATCATCGTGTACATCCTGATGGTGAAGGTCGTGCCTTCCTTCCAGAAACTTCTCGACGGCCAGAAGACTACGATGCCTCCACTGACCCAGTTCGTCGTCGGCATCTCCAAGGCGCTCACGGTTTATTGGTGGGCGACCCCGGTGATCCTCTTCGGCCTCTACTTCGGTTTGAAGACCTGGCTCGCGACGGAGAAGGGCAAGGAAATCTTCGACCGTATCCTCTTCAAGATGCCCAAGGTCGGAGGCTTCGTGCAAATTGTCTCCGTCTCGCGCTTCGCCCGTACGTTCGGAACCCTGATGGCTTCGGGCGTGCCCATTCTGCAATCCATCACCATCACGCGCGACACGCTGGATAACGTCGTGATCGCGAATTCCTTGGCACGCGTCCATGACCGCGTGCGCGACGGTGAACCGCTTTCCGTGCCGCTGGAGCAATCCGGCGTCTTCCCCCAGATGGTGACCTCGATGATCCAGGTCGGCGAAGAAACCGGCCAGCTGCCCGAGATGCTCAATCGCGTCGCCGACATCTATGACGAAGAAGTCGACAACGCTGTGACGGCGCTCACTTCGATCATCGAGCCCGTGCTCATCGTCTTCCTCGCCGTGGTCGTCGGTACGATCGTGCTCGCGATGTTCCTTCCGCTCATCGCGCTCATCACCAAGATGACCGGCGGCGGCTAAGCCGACGCGTGTTTTCATGCGAAAGCCCGGGCCGCAAGGTGCCGGGCTTTTTTATTGGAAGATTGGCGGGGCGGGAGGTTGAGCTCCCAAAAAGGAGGCGGCTTGCATACCCCTATGCAAGCCGCCTGTTTTTTACTGCTTTATCTTACTTACCCCATTGTCCCGTAGGACAAATTTAATATCTGATACCGTGCATTTAATTCTGGCCGGCACAAGTCTATTTACCAGATTTTCTGCCATTCTTTGGTAAATTGCTGCCCCTCAGGGCTTTAAAATTGGGTGCAGGGGTAGGATTTGAACCTACGACCTTCAGGTTATGAGCCTGACGAGCTAACCGGGCTGCTCCACCCTGCAATAAGTGGGAAGGTGCAGGAGAAAGGGCGGAGGGCTGGGTCGCAAGTCATTTTTTGACACATCTGCAATGGCCTGATGCCCCCGCTGTTAGGCAAAAAGGTTTGAAGCCACCCGTGGGGGGTTGAAGATTGAGCAACCCCTTAAGCGATGAGCGAAGAACCCCCCCCGCCCCCTCCTTCTGGTGACATCCCTCAGGATGCGGAACAGAGTCCTAACGTGGCGGCCCCCGAGGTCTCAATCGGTTCCAAACGTGTGAAGCCTGGTTTTTGGCGCCGGATCGGCGGCGGCGGTCTTACTGTCTCGGTCTTGATTCACGTTCTGCTGGTTTTCATCGCGGCGGCCTACGTGATTTCCACGGTCACCGATAACGCGAAGAAAGAACCGAATACTTTTGCGACCGGTGCCGGCGGCGGCTCGGGGGGTGAACGGGTTAAGAATACCCAGCACAAAATCCAGCCCAAGAACGTCAAGTCGCTCGCCAAGACCACGACGCGCATCACTTCCAAGAGCGCATCGGCCACGATTGCACTGCCGGACCTTCCGAACTCGGCTTCGGCTTCTACGATGGTCTCCGGCATGATGGCCGGCGGTGCCTCCAAGGGCTTCGGCGGGGGCTCCGGGGGTGGCATCGGCGTGGGTAAGGGGATGGGTTCCGGCGGCGGCAAGAACTTCGTGGCGAAGCCTGTGCTCGGTGCGAACATCTTCGCCCAGCGGCTGGCGGTCTACTTCGACGCCTCGGCCTCGATGCTGCCCTATCTTGATAAGGTCGAGGCAGAGATTCGCGATAAATTTCCGGATGCTGACGTCTTCCTGGGGAACGGCGTATTCATCAACATTCAAGACACCGAGGTCGTCGGGGGCGACAAATTCAAAGGTACGCCTTATCTGAATCGTCCAACCGGCGGCGGAAAGAAGAAGACTGCGAAGGGTGAGATCGTCGAAACGGATACCAATCCCGCTAAACTTACCAGCGCCGGGCGCGTTATCCTCAAGAAATATGGTGCCGGATTCAAACTCGGGTCACTCGGAGCATGGCTCGATGTCATGAAGGACGAGCGTAATTATGATGCCCTCATTGTCTTTTCGGACTTTGCTGACGGTGTGCGTCAGGTTCGCACCAAGGGTTACAAGCCGGATAAAGGGATGCGCCCCGACCCGCCTGTGGTCTTTAACGATAGTCGCGATGCCGGTGCCGGTGCCGCTCGCTACGCCAACATCATCGCCACGGGCGGATCATCTGGGCAATCCGTCATTCAGACCAAGGATACCACGGGCCTAGAGGTGGATATGATCGTGGTTGGCTCTGGCGTCGCCCCGAGTTCGAAGATCACGGAAATCAAAGCCAACGTGAGTTTCACTTTGGACAAGCCGCTGAAGGCCAATGTCAGCGGAAAAATCTCTGCCAATAACGGCGGGGACAGGCGTACTCCCGAGGAGCGAAAGTGGGAAGATGAGTGGGTTAAAGCTTTTGCCGCCGCCAAGGAAAACAAAGGGCCACGGGTCTACCTACTCTCAATTCAATACCCCCCGAAGGGCGTGCTGGTGGAGTGTGTCGAAGCGTCTGGGGGCCAGGCCAAGATGGTTACGGGTCTGCGCAACCTCGACCCGGTCGCCGCTAAGCCCGCCGCCGGAACGCCCACGCCGGCGGCCGGAACCGATGCGGCGCTGAAAGGCGTCACGACGAAGGCCGGAACGAAGCCGGTTCGCTGAGCGATTCCTGGCTGGGCGGTGTCTGGAGTGATTCACCTCATTCTAGACTGGGTTGATTCCGTCCTCCCGGGCCCTTGAGGCTATCCGTGCGTCATTAGAATGGTGCGATGGATGGATCATCTCCTTTGCGCCCAAGGACTCATCGCCGTTCTTTCCGCGGCTTGGTTTTATCAATCGCGGTGCATCTGCTGCTGGTGTTCGCCGCTGGTTGGATTGTGTTCCGCCAGGCGGCCCTTCAGCGGAAGCAGGAGTTTGTCGCCCATGCGGTCGCTGGCGGTCATGCCGCGTCGGCTGGCACTTCGGTGCATCCGGTGAGTCATCCGAAGGTCAGGATACCGCGCGCACGCTTGGCGACGAAATCGGCTAGCGCCACGCTGGCACTGCCGCCGATGTCTGCGTCGATGCTCGGGGCCGCCATAGGCGCCGGGATGGGCCGTGGCGGGGCTTTCGGACGAGGCATCGGGCAGGGCGCGGGCGGCGGTCTGGGTGCAGGCCTAGGTAAGTCCGCCGGCTTCGTGGGTCGCCCGGTGATGGGGGCGATGATTCGGGCCCGCCGGGTCGCCGTCTACTTGGATTGTTCGGGTTCGATGAAAGCTTATCTGCCGCGCGTGGAGGCCGAAATCAGGAAGCAATTTCCTGCCGCAGATGTTTTTCGCTTTGATGGGGCCAGGGTGGTCGGGTTGGGCGACATGGTCGTCCACGGGCGACGTTTTCACGGCCTCGCACCCAAACTCAGGCAAGGTCCTTCGCAGACGGTGCTGACGACCTTGACGGCCAACGGCCGGCAGGTGCAGGCCAAGATTAAGACGGCCTGCGAGCAGGGATCGCTTGGTGCCTGGATGGATCGGCTCCTGTCCGAATCTTATGACGCCCTGGTGGTCTTCTCTGATTTCCAGGATGGCGTTCGCCTTTACGAAGCGAAGAAAGGGGGTGCTCCGCATCTGATTTACTCCGACAGTTCTTATCACCGCGTCGGCACGGCCCCGAAGGTACCCACGCATTGGCAACGCGAATGGCTGGAGGCCTTTTCTAAGGCGGGTCGAGGTTCGGGGCCTCGGCTATATCTCTTCACGGTGCAGCAGGAGCCACAGGCCTTTTTGCAGGCCTGCGTGGCGGCTTCCGGCGGCACTTCGGTGTCGGTGGCGTGGCTCAAGAAGGCCGCGCGGCCGCCGCGTTGACGGTTGCACCCTTCGCACGGAAGGCTTGGATGGTCCTATGGGTCCATTCACCGCGGAATACCGTGCTAATTTCTCCGATACCGACGCGGCGGGCATCGTCCATTTCTCGACAATCTTCTTCTGGGTCGAGGCCACGGAGGAAGCCCTCTTCCGTCAGTTGAAGCTGCCGTTTATCCGCGCTGAGGGTACGAAGCTGACCGGCTTTCCCCGGGTGCGCGTCGAGTGCGACTTCCTTTCGCCGATTCATCGAGAGGATCTCGTGATGATCGCGCTGACCCCGGCGGAGCTGGGTGACAAGAAAATCGTCTGGGCGTTCGAGGCCAAGGTCGGAGACCGAGCGGTCGCCCGGGGTGCCTTGACGACCGTCTATGCCTGGCGCGAAGGGCAGGGGCCGATGGCCGCCGCGCTGGTGCCGCTGGAGATCAAGGCCGCGCTGCAGAAGCATTTCGAAGCCTGATGTATGAAGCGGGCGACATGAAGAAGCCCTGGGTGGGGTTCGCGGCCGTCGTCGCTTGCTTCCTGCTCTTTTCGCTGATGGGCGTCCGGCAGCCGCCTCATTTCACGTCGCTTGCGCATCCGCTGCCTTTGCATGCCGATGAGGCGGTGCAGTGGTCGCTGGCCAAAGAATTGTCCGAGGGCATTCCTTATAGCACCCACGAAGACCGTTTCCATGGGCCGACCTTGGCGACGTCTCTGGTGGTTTCTTCGAAACTGAATGGGACCGCGTTTACGGACATGTCCGAATCCTATCTGCGCAACGTCGCCGGATGCTATCTCCTGCTGCTTTCGTTGGCGGCCTTGGCCCTCCCCGGGGCGAGTCTGGCCTCTCGTGTCACGGCGGCGGCGTTCTGCTTCCTCATTGGCGGAGGCGCTCCGTTCGGTTTCTATTTCGTGCAAGAGGTGCTCCTCGTGGCGGGCCTTGCCTGGGGTGCGGTGCTGTGGCTGCGTGCCGATGCCTCGGAGAGTACGACTCTGTGGCGGCTGCTTTCGGGCGTGGCCTTCGGGTTCGCTTTGGCCTGCAAGGTCACGGCCGCCGCCTACCTGCTTTTTTTCTTTATCGCGCTCATCATCGTCCGCAAGCCATGGGCCGACCGTCATCTGCCGGGGTTTATCCTCGGCCTAGTTGCAAGCTGGGTGATGTTCCAGAGTGTCGGCTTCACGGATGTACATGGCTTGGCCACTTGGTGGGCCCAGCTGGCCCGCTCGTTCGGAGTGGCGAGCGGCCGCTCCGAGGATACGCTGACAGCGGTCAGCTATTGGCCGTGGATCTGGGCCGCGCTGTGGCTCGCCGAATTCTCCCTCCAGCGGTATTTGCGCGAGCGGCAAGTACCCTTACGTTCGAGCCCGACCGACTTCATCTTGGTCTTCGTCGGGCTGATTTTCTGCTTCCATCTCCTGTTGCCTTACAAGACACCTTGGTTGCTCTACGGCGTCATGGCCTTGCCTTTGGTGTTGCTGGTTCCCGCTCAGTTGGGCGGCGGCTGGCGGCATGATGGGATTCTCTTGGTTGGGCTGCTCATCTCGGCTGGCTATGCGGCCGGAGACTTCGCGGCTCATTCGCCGACCGCCGACCTGCGGGCCTTCGAGGCAGGTGCGGCTCGCCTCAAGGAGGCCTACAAGGGCAAGCGTTTCTACGTAGCGGTGGCTGACGGGTCGCACTACTGGCCGCTCCCGTATTATCTCCGGGCGTACGAGGTTGGCTTCGGCGACTTTCCGGGGGCCGCCGAGGCGCCCCTGCGGCTGATTCCCTTGACGGATGATAGTGAGCCCGCCGTGCCTGGCTTCGCTGTCTCCAAACTGACCCTCCGTGAGGGCGGGGATCGCTACTGGGTGCTGGTTGCCAAAGGCTACGAAAGCGTTTTCATCGGAAAATAACCCCATGGACGACTTGCCTGTAATCCACAACTTCTCGCACGAGGCCTTTGGTTCCCGCTTCTGGGTCCGAATCGCCGCTGAAGACGCCATCTATGCCCGCAATGCGGCGGAGGCCTTGTTCCAGCACCTCGACGATCTTGATTTCCAGACAGACCTCCGGCACGACAGCGGCCCGGTGGCTTCGATTAACCAGATGCCGGAAGGCGCCCTGGTCGCGGCCTCGGAGCACATCCAGGCGCTTTGGAATTTTTCACGCGATGTCAGGGTCGACACCGCTCAGGCGTTTGACGTGACGGCGGGTGCGCTGTTCCGCTACTGGCGTGAGCGCGGCGACATGCCGTTTAACCCTGATGACGCCTCCTGGCAGCAGGTCACCGAGGCCCATCGAGGCGGTGAATTCAAACTGGAGGGCTGCGAGTTCAGCTGTGTGAAGTTCGGCGCCTCCGTCGATTTCGGTGCCATCGTGCGTGGCTACGCCCTCGATCGTATGGCCGACATGCTGGAAAGCAGCTGGGGCATTCACCGCGCCTTGCTGATGGCCTCCGGCAGCGTGACTCTCGCCTTGGATCCTCCAGGTGATTCCACCGGCTGGCGCATCGGCGTCGGACCACAGTCAGAAATCAAACTTTGCCGGTTTGCCATGGCGAGCAAGTCATTCGAAGCCGCCCGCGGCAACCTCGTCGATCCGCGGACCGGCCAGACGGCTGCCTTGGCCGGGCCCGTGCGGGCGATCGCCACTTCTGCCATCGAGGCCGAAGGTCTGGCCATGGCTGGCGCGGTCCTCAATGTTGCGGAGGTCGAGGAGTTTGTGAACCGTGGTTGCAGCCGGGGGCTTTGGCTGCCGGACGGTACGAAGCTCGGTTCAATGACTTATTTCGAGGTGACCGACCGTTCCGCGCCCGACGCGACTACTTGAGCTGGGCTTCGATGTCATTCAGCAGCTGCTCGCGATGGGCTGAGAAGAGGTACGTGTCCGAACCCAGGCGCTGGAAGGCCGCCTGAAGCACTTCTTTGGGCGGACGACGATTCGCCATCAGCCGGCGCAGGTAGGTCTCAACGTCGGCGGAGATGCGTTCGTGTTCGAGTTTGAGTTTCACGATTTGCATCAGCACGGCCTGATTATTTTCGTTCTGTAGGTGGGCTTGGATCAGCACGTCGTTAGCCTCGTCGTAGCGCTGGGCGGCGATGAGCTTGCGGCTTGCGGAGATCAGCACCTGTGGTGGCACGTTGCGGTTCTGCAGGAGGCGTTGGAGATTAATCGAGCCGATCTCCGTCTGGCCGTCGGCGAAGTAGGCGATGGTGCGCAGGGCTTCGAAGGCGATGCGTGTCTCGGGGACCCACTGTTCGCGCTCGGCGCGTTTATAAAGTTCATCGACCATCTTGATGGTTTCCCGGGGGCGCTGGGCGTTAAGCAGGCATTCCACGTGTACGAGGATGAAGCGGACGCGATTGGAGAAGCGGCGTTCCTCCGCGTGATTCATGAGCCGGAGGGTGAGCTGCGTGTCGGCGTTGTCGTTACCGAAGCGGGCGAGATCCAACATGGCCTGTTCGTGGTTGCCGAACTTCTGGAGCGCCTGCTCGATGACTTTTTCCCGGGCGCCGCGGTTCGCTCCACCTGGCATCAGGTAGAGCGACTGGATGAAGGGAATGGGGTCGCTTGGATCCTTGATGGTCAGCAGGGCCAGGCAATCCTGGGCTTGGCGGAATTCGCCCATGTCTTTGAGCCAGCGGGCCTTCATCTCGAGGAGCTGGTTGCCCCCCGGATAGGCCGCCAGCGCGGCGTTCAATAGTTCAAGAGCGACTTTGCGGTCGCCGGACTCCCAGGAAATTTGGCAATTCAGCAAGTATCCCTGCGCGGTGTAATCTAGGCGGTGGATTTTCACGAGGCGCGCCGCCTCGATGTAATTACCGCGGAGGAAATTCGCCTGGGCGGCGGCGATGCGCAGGTCGGCTTTGATTTCCTCGACCACTTCCTTGTCCTCGAGCCACTTCTTGGCGGTTTTGATCACGCGCTCATCCTGGTCGAGCATGAAGCACCGATACAGGTAGGTGCGGAAGTGCTCCGGGTTATCCTTGGCGAACTGCAGGGAGTCCTCGAGGAGCTGGTAGCTGTCCATCGGGCGATTGAAAGCGAAGAACAGGTCGGCGCAGAGTCGCTGAGCCTCGAGATTGGCGGGGCAGAGGCTGGCGCCGGTGCCGATGTATTTGGCGAACTCGGCGTAGTCCTGGCGCACGAGGGCGGCTTTTGCGATTTGGATATAATATTCTCCTTTGCGCCGAAGGTGGGCGGCGCGGCCATAGCTCTCGACGGAGCGGCTCATGAGGGCCAGATTCCGATTCTTAATTTGATCCGCGTTGCGAAACAGGTTGCTGGCCGAATTCGCGAACGTGTCAGGGAAGTAAAGGTACATGTCGCCGCGCCGCGTTGTCGCGATGCCATTCATATACTTTTGATTGAACAAGTAGAGCTCCGCGGTGCCAGCCCACAGGGCAGCCAGAAAGAAAGGGAAGAGCAAGGCGATGCGTCCCCACGCGGGCCGATAGCGCCGCTCTTTATAGCCAATGGCCTCGACGATGACCATGCCCAGCAACATGCGATGGCTGGAACGTGAGTTCTGGCCCTGGCCGTAGACATACTGGGGGAAGTCGGACATGTCCGGCCGTCATTTTCTCTCTGGGTGGCGGACGGGCAAGAGCGGACTGACCTCCTGGTCAGAGAATCGCGGCCACTTCGGCGACCTGTGCCACGGAGGGCAGGCAGGTTTGGCCAATACATACCTGATATCCCGGAGTTGATGATTCCGGCATAAGGAACAGGCTGCGGAACGGATGCGTATGCGGTGCGGTGTCGGCCCGCCCAGCCAGCTCGGCGTGCAAATCCTGCCAATCATGCGCTGATTTGATGGTCACGTAGCCGACGGCATAGCGAGCGATTCCATCGAGCGCATGCCCGATGCCGTTCGGAATGTTACGCGTAAGGCCGCCGAAGGCGACGGAGAGATCGGAGAGCTCGCGCGCCCACCGCGCGTCACCGGTTATCGCGTGGAGTTGCCCGAAGCCGTGGAGCAGCGAGGAGTTGCCCGAGGGGATGGCGTTATCAAACCAATCTTTCTGGCGGACGGAAAGGTCGCTGCGATCTGCGGGCGTCAGGAAGTAGCCCACGGCGTGCGGGTCGGCGAATTTATCGGCCGCGGTGTTCAGTATGCGGCGGGCCCGCGCGGTGTAAAATGAGGGCGGCGTGGGTAGACCCCAGGCGGCGTAGGCAGCAAGCGATAGTTCGGCTTCCGCAAGCCAGGCATAGTCGCACAGATTACCGGTCAAGGTGGCCTGGCCGTCATGGGCCACGGCACACAGGTGCAGGCTGCTGTGCTCGTTCGCAAAGGTCCGCCAGAGGTTGGCTTCCGTTTCCCCGGCGAGCGCGAGCCAGTCTTTGCGGCCAAAAATCCAGCCAGCCTTGGCCAACCCCGCCACCAAGAGCGCATTCCAGCTGAGAAGATTCTTATCATCGCGCGAGGGCTGCGCACGTTGGTCGCGTAGCTTCAGTAATTTCGCCCGGGCGGGCGTGAAGCGACGGCGGGCGGCTTGATCGCCTTTGAGCTTAGGGATGTTCGCTCCTTCGAAATTGCCTTGATCGGAGATGCCATATGCCTGGGCAAAGGGGAAAGCTTCCTCGCCCAGCGCGGCGGCGATTTCCGCTGCCGTCCAGACATAGGTGGTACCTTCCTCGTGATGGGTGTCGGCGTCGAGCGAGGCGGCGAAAAGTCCGGACTCCGTGCGCATCTCGCGTCGGAGCCAATCGATAATCTCTACGCAGACATCGGCGTAGAGCGGGTCGCGGTAGCGGGCCCAGGCTTCGGCGTAGACGCCCAGCAGCTGGGCGTTGTCATAAAGCATTTTCTCGAAGTGTGGCACCGTCCAGTCGCGGTCGACGCAGTAGCGATGGAAGCCTCCGCCGATCTGGTCGAAGAGTCCGCTCCGGGCCATCGACCCGAGAGTGATGGTGAGCACGGCGTCGATGCGCGCAGTCAGCGCCCGGTCGGCCGCCACTTCTTTCGAACCCCGGATGCCGAGGAGAAAGCTCAGGGTGTGCGGCGACGGGAATTTAGGAGCCCCGCCAAACCCGCCATGCTGATCATCATGTTGTTCGCAGATACGCCGGGCGGCGGCGATCAGATCTTCGGGCGCCGGGGCGGTGCCGTCGGCATCCGGGGCGCGCGTCAGGTGGGTCAGGTTCTGCGCGATCGCATCGGCGTTGGCGGCGAGTTCAGATTTATTGCGGTGGTAGAAATCCGCGACGCGCATCAGCAGCTGCGGCCATGGTACCTGGCCTTGTCCGCGGTCTTCGGGCGGGAAATAGGTTCCGCCGAAGAAGGGCCTTCCGTCTGGCAAGCAGAAGCAATTCAGCGGCCAGCCGCCGTGCCCTTGGATCATCTGCACCGCGTCCATCATCAGCTTATCGACTTCCGGGCGCTCTTCGCGGTCGACCTTGATGCAGATGAAATGCTGATTCATCAGGTCGGCGACCCAGGGTTGTTCAAAAGACTCCCGGGCCATGACATGACACCAGTGGCAGGAAGAGTAGCCCACGGATACCAGGACCGGCTTATCCTTCGACCGGGCTTCCGCAAAAGCGGCTTCGCCCCAGGGCCACCAATGGACTGGGTTGGCCTCGTGCTGGCGGAGGTAGAGGGATTTTTCTTGGGCCAGGCGATTCGACACGCCTGCACCGTTATCATCCGCCGAAAGGGTGCAACAAAGACCGTTTCCGAGCCGTTCGTCTTGCAGGGCAGGGGGCTTGGCCTAAATCTGGCCGCATGAAACGCCCAACCCACGGCCGCACCCCAGGTCGCCCAGTCGGGCGATTGGCGGCCGTTCGGCGCTGAAGGCCCCCATGGCGACCATTCGCATCCTTGAGGCCACGGTGGCCAACCAGATCGCCGCCGGGGAGGTGGTGGAGCGTCCCGCCGCAGTGGTGAAGGAGCTTTTGGAGAATTCGCTCGATGCCGGTGCTCGCCGGGTGACGGTGGATTTTTCGCGCGGCGGCAAGGCGCAGATGATCATCGAGGACGATGGCAAAGGCATGACCGGCGATGAGGCCATGCTTAGTCTTGAACGTCACGCGACCAGCAAGATTCGCCTCGCCTCCGATCTGGATCGTATCGCCACCTTTGGCTTCCGCGGGGAAGCCCTACCCTCCATTGCCAGCGTCGCTCGTTTCACGATGCAGACCCGGACGGCTGAGGCACCCTCGGGGGCTGAAATCGCTGTCAATGGCGGCAAAATCATCCACCGCCGCGACCATGGCATGGCCCCGGGCACGCGCATCGAGGTGGCTAATCTTTTCCATCCCGTCCCGGCGCGCCTGAAATTCTTGAAGTCCGATGAGACCGAGGCGGCACACATTGTGCGTTTGGTTCGCTTGTATGCAATCGCCCACCCGGAGGTGGGGTTCCTTTTGCGAGAGGATGGACGTGAGATCTTCCGCTCCCCCGGCCATGCTCCCTTGCTTGATCGTGTGCGCGAAATCTGGGGTCGTCAGGTCGCAGAAGAGGTCACCCTCATGCCGGTTTTCGAACGCCCCGGGATGAAGCTTAGTGGCTTGTTGGGGAAGCCTGGCGTCAGCCGCGGCACGCGGCAGGATCTGGTTACGGTGGTGAACGGTCGCCCGGTCGATAGCCGCACGATGGCTTTCGCCCTGACGGAGAGTTATCACACGCTGATACCGAAGGGCCGCTATCCGCTCGCCTTTGTTTTTCTGGAGATGGACCCGGCTTGGGTGGATGTCAATGTGCACCCGGCCAAGCGTGAGGTCCGTTTTCGCGATGAAGCCCGCGTACGCAACTTCCTGATTGAATCTGTCCTCGCAGTGCTCCGTTCGCGCGCGGACGAAGGTCTGCCCGCAGAGACGATTCCGGCGGTGATGGCGGCCGCCCCGTTTACGGTTAATCCTGCCGCCGGCCCAACCCTCTCATCGCCGGTCGTCGTTCCACTGACTTCAGGTCCGCCGTCAGGTCCGCCGCCGGTGGTGACACATGCCACCGCGGTGCGACTCGGCTGGAGATTGCTTTCGCGCCTGCGCGAAGAGCGTGCGGTTTTTGAAACCCCGACGGGGTTGGCGATTCTGGATGTCGGCGCCGCACACCAACGTGTGCTCTACGAATCCATCTTAAAGCAATTCTCGGAGCAGAACCCGGTCAGTCAGGCGTTGTTGGTGCCGCTGGCAATCGAACTCGAGCCTTTGCCGGCCGCGGTGCTGCGGGAACGCCTGCCGCTGCTGCAGGCCGGCGGCTTCGATTTTGAAGAATATGGTCGTAACTTCTGGCGAATTGCCGCGCTTCCCGCGTGGCTCGAGCCCGAGGCGGCCCTAGCCTTCATTCGCGATTTGCTGGCGGAGATGGCTCGTCGGGAAGGGGATTTCGGTCGTCCGGCGCTGGCGTATGATGCGCTCGCCAAACTTGCCACGCAGAAAGCCCGCCGCAAAGGAGACGCCATGTCCGACGGCGAATTGATGGAGCTCGTGCAGTCACTTTTCCGCACCGCGCAACCCGGGACTTGTCCGCGGGGTCGACGGACCTATGTTGAATGGACGGACGCCGACCTCGGGCGCCGTTTCGGCTGATCACCGGCGACCGCGCTTGCGCGTAGGCGAGGCCGGCTTGCCGGTCCGCAGGGATTCAATCTGGTCGCGCAGCACCGCCGCGCGTTCAAACTGCAGCTCGTCGGCGGCCGTCAGCATCTCCGCTTCCATGTCAGCCAGCACGAGGGCGATGTCGCGGTCGTCCGTGCCTTCGGCGACGGCCAGGGCGTCTTCGGCCTCCGCTTCGACGAGGCTCTCTTCGATGGGTCGCATCGTGCCCTTCGGTGTGATGCCGTGCTTGAGATTATAAGCTTCCTGACGTTTGCGTCGATCGGCGCAGATCGTCATCGCGCGCGTCAGCGAGCGGGTCATCACGTCGGCGTAGAGCAGGACCTTGCCATCGACGTGGCGGGCGGCGCGGCCGGAAGTCTGGATCAGGCTCGTCTCGCTGCGCAGGAAGCCTTCTTTATCGGCGTCGAGGATGCCGACCAAAGCGACCTCGGGTAGGTCCAGGCCTTCGCGGAGGAGATTGACACCCACAAGGACTTCGAACTGCCCGGCCCGGAGACGGCGCAGGATTTCCACGCGTTCGATCGCATCGATGTCGGAATGCAGGTATTCTACCTTTAGGCCGCTGTCTCGCATGAAGTTGGCCAGATCTTCGGACATGCGTTTCGTCAGCGTCGTCACGAGGGTGCGGAAGCCGCGGGCGGCGACGGCCTTGGCCTCGCCAATGATATCTTCGACCTGTCCGGCGATGGGGCGGACTTCCATGATTGGATCCAGTAGGCCGGTGGGGCGGATGACTTGTTCCGCGACCACGGAGGAGACGGCGTATTCGTGCGGCGCCGGTGTGGCCGAGACGTATACCGCCTGCTTTACCTTGGCGTCGAACTCATCGGGCATCAGCGGACGGTTCTCGATGGCGGAGGGCAGGCGGAAGCCGAATTCCACGAGGCGTTCTTTGCGGGCTCGGTCGCCGTGATACATGCCGCGGATCTGCGAGACGGAGACGTGGCTCTCGTCAATGAACACGAGCATGTCGTCCGGAAAGAAATCCAGCAGGCAGTGCGGGCGCTCGCCCGGTTGGCGGCCGGACATGTGCATCGAGTAGTTTTCGATCCCCGGACAGAAACCCGTCTCGCGAAGCATCTCCAGATCGTGTTCGACGCGCATGCGGATGCGCTGGGCCTCGACGAGGCGGTTGTTTTTCTCGAAGAACGCGACCCGCTCCTCGAGTTCGGCGCGGATGGCGGTCGTGGCGGCCTTCACGCGGCCGGGAGCCGTCACGTATTGATTGGCAGGGTAGAGGTCGAACTTCTGCAGCTGCTTGCCGGGTTTGACGCTGATGGGGTCGAGTTCGCGGATGGCCTCGAGGGTGTCGCCCCAGAATTCGAGCCGGATGGCGGATTCCATGTAGGCCGGCCAGACATCGATTGTCTCGCCGCGGGCTCGGAAGTTGCAGCGTTCCAGGATTGCGTCGTTGCGGGTGTATTGGTTGGCGACCAGTTTCGCCAGCAGTTCATCTCGGCGCATCGTCATTCCGGCTTTGAGTGAGATCATCGCCGCGATGAAATCTTCCGGTGAGCCGAGGCCGTAGATGCAGGAGACGGATGCAATCACGATCACATCGCGGCGGGAGAGCAACGCGGAGCTGGCGCTGATGCGCAGCCGCTCAATGTCCTCGTTGATCGCCGAATCCTTCTCGATAAAGGTGTCGGTGGAAGGAACGTAAGCCTCCGGCTGGTAGTAGTCGTAGTAACTGACGAAATATTCGACGGCGTTCTCGGGGAAGAAGTTCTTAAATTCTGAATAGAGCTGAGCGGCCAGGGTCTTGTTATGCGAGATCACCAGCGAAGGCCGCTGCGTGCCGGCAATCAGGTTTGCCATGGTGAATGTCTTGCCCGACCCCGTCACTCCCAGCAGCGTCTGGCGAGCGTTGCCGGCGCGCAGGGAGGCATTCAGCGCGGCGATGGCCGCCGGCTGGTCGCCCATGGGCTGATACTTCGACTTGAGCTGAAACTCCATCTCAGCTGAGGCGACCGCGGGCGAGCCACTGCGGGTCGACCTCGGAAAGGTCCTTCACGATACGGTGGGCGCCGACGGGCTCTAGCTGCTCGCGTGTGTTCGTGGTCGCGAGGGCGATGGTGATGAATCCTCCCGATAGCCCCGCCTGCAGTCCCGAGAAGGAATCTTCGAAGACGAAAGACGTGGCCGGATCGCCGCCGCCGAGAGCGCAAGCTTTGAGGAAGACCTCGGGGTCGGGTTTACCGCGGGTGACGTCTTCGCTGGCCACCGCGCCGGCGAAATATTCGCCGATGCCGAAGAGTTCAAACGAGAGGGCGAGGTTCGCCTTGTGGGTCGAGGTGCCGATGACGCAGGGGATGCCCAGGCCGCGAAGCGCCCCGCAGAGCTCGCGCACTCCGGGCAGCAGTCGGACGTGTCCGGTCCGGGCAATGTCCCGGTAGAGCTCTTCCTTCCGGTCGGATAGTCGCTTCACCTCAAGCTTGTCGTTGGCCCAGCCGAGGATGTCCGGGATGATCAGTTCATTGCGTTTGCCGAAGCCGCGCTTGAAGTGGTCGGCCGGCAACGGGCGCTGCTCCTCCCTAGCTAGGGCTTCCCAGGAGCGTTCATGGGCGACGGAGGAGTCGATGACGACCCCGTCCCAGTCAAAGACAGCGACAGTGTGAGGCATGGCTCAGTGCTTGTCCCAGGCGAGCGTGACCTTGACCGGCCGATGGTCCCAGACGTTGAGCGGATCGAAGATCTGACCGGGGGCCAGGATGCCGTTCGGGTCGAGGGCTTTTTTCACGGCGATCATTGCGGCAATCTCGGCGGGGGTGTGTTGAAGGCGCAGGAAAGGAGACTTCGCGATGCCGATGCCATGCTCGCCCGTGATGGCTCCGCCGAGCTCGACGACCTTGGCCATGACTTCGTGGATGGCTTTCTCGGCCTTGCGGCAATGCTCCGGATTGTCCCGGTCGTACATGATGTGCACGTGAAAATTGCCATCCGCCGCGTGACCGAAGGTCGGCGTCGCCAGTCCCACGCGGTCGCGAACCTCGCGGGTGTAGCGGATGAGTTCTACGTAAGAGCGGAAGGGGACGACGATGTCTTCGTTGAGTTTGGCGTTACCCAGCGAATACATCGCTTGGGAGCAGGTGCGGCGGATGTCCCAGAGCGCTTCGGCTTCGGCTTCGACATCCGTCTCGCGAAAGGCGACGGCATGGCGTCCGATCCAGGCGCGGATTTTTACGGCATCTTCGGCCAGCGCGGCCGGGTGTCCGTCGATTTCGACCAGCAGGATGGCGTGGGTGTCGGCGACGCCTTTCAGTTCGGCGGTCGTGAAGACCCGGTTGCCGCGCTTCTTTTCAGCGGCGGCGACGGTCTGCGTGTCGAGGAATTCAAATACCGCCGGATTTACGCGCAGACCCATCAGTTCGGCGGCGGCTTCGAGGGCGCCTTCATCGGTGCGGCAGGCGATCAGAAACGTGCGGCGGGCGGCTGGTTTATTGACGAGCTTCAGCGTTGCCTTGGTAATTACGCCCAGCGTGCCTTCAGAGCCGATCCAAAGGTCGCGAATGTTGATCCCGCTGACGAATTTGCGGAGCGGGGCGCCCCAGCGGACCTTCTCCCCCGTGGGCAGGAAGCCTTCAAGCGCGTAGACGTGATCGCGGACTACGCCATATTTTGCCGCGCGGAGGCCGCCGGCGTTGGTGGCGATATTGCCGCCGATGCTGCAGTGTTTCAGCGAGGAGGGATCCGGCGGGAAAAAGAGCCCGTGCGGGGCGGCCAGTTCATTGATGCGCGCCGTGATGGCGCCCGGCTGGACCGTCGCCATGGAGGAGATCGGGTCGATCTCGATTTTATCCCAATGGTCGAGATGGATGACCCAGCCGCCATGGATGGGGGAGCTGGCTCCGGTGTTCCCGGTGCCACGCCCGCGGACGGTGATCGGCACGCGGTGTTCGTTGGCGAGCTTCAGCACGATGCCGATATCGTCTTCGATGTCGGGCCGGATGACAGCCTCGGGCATGAAGGACAGGCGCATGTTGTCGAACGAGGCCGCGAAGCACGTCGCCTCATCGGTTAGGACTTTCTGCGGACCGAGTCTGGCCAGCAGGGCTTGGGTTGCGGCGGGATGCGTTTTCACGGGTGAACTCACGCCCCCCATCAAGCACGCTTAGCCCAGTTCGGCAAGCCACGCCGTCGCTTCGGCGTCGGAGGGCATGCGCCAGTCGCCGCGGGGCGATAGGGCCAGCGAGCCGACCTTCGGGCCGTCCGGCATGGCCGAACGCTTATATTGCTGCGAGAAGAAGCGGTTCAGGAACGAGCGCAGCCAGTGGCGGATCTCGGTCTGGTCATATTTCCCGGCGAAGGCGTGCTCGGCGATCCAGAGGACCTTCGAGGGGCGGAAACCGTTGCGGATGACGTGGTAGAGGAAGAAGTCGTGGAGCTCGTAGGGTCCCACGATCATCTCCGTCTGTTGGGCGATCTCGCCGTCGGCGCCGGGCGGAAGTAATTCCGGGCTGACCGGGGTCGCGACAATGTCCTCGAGGATGCTGCGTTCTGGTCCGACGTGTCGGGCGTGGGCGGCCCAGCCGACGAGGTGCTTCACCAGAGTCTTCGGCACGCCGATGTTCACGTGGTACATCGACATGTGGTCGGCGTTGAACGTGCACCAGCCAAGCGCGGCTTCCGAAAGGTCGCCGGTGCCGACGACGAAGCCTTGGCACTGGTTGGCGCTATCCATTAGGATCTGCGTGCGTTCGCGAGCCTGTGCGTTTTCAAAAGTAACGTCGTGCTTGCCGGCGGGGTGGTGGATGTCCTCTAGGTGCTGTTCGACCGCTTCGTTGATTGGAATCTCCCGGGCGGTGATGCCGAGGATTTCCATCAGGCGCATCGCGTTGACGCGGGTACGGGCGGATGTGCCGGGTCCGGGCATGGTGAGGCCGATGATGCCCTTGCGGTCGAGCCCGAGGCGGTTGAAGGCTTCGAGCGTGACGAGGAGCGCAAGCGTCGAGTCGAGTCCGCCCGATACGCCGATGACGACATGCTTGAGACCCGTGTGCCGGATGCGGCGAGCCAGCCCCGTCGACTGGATGGCGAAGATTTCCTGGCAGTTCTCGTCGCGACGATGGGCGTCGGACGGCACGAATGGGTGCTGGCTGAAGCGGCGGCGCAGTTTTGGGGTCTGTCCGACCGGCGTGCCCAGCTCGAAGCTGATCATGCGGGGGCGGAGCGTCGAAGGGGCGCCGAAGAACGTGCTGTTGCGACGACGTTCAGCGGCGAGTCGGTCGAGGTCCACTTGCGAGACGAGCAGGGCGAGGTCGAAGCGGAAACGTTCCGACTCGCCAAGCACCACGCCGTTTTCGGCGATGAGACCGTGGCCGCTGTAAACGATGTCGGTGCTCGATTCACCGGCGCCGGCGGCGGCATAGACATAGGCGGCGAGGCAGCGGGCAGACTGGGACTTCACTAGGTCGCGCCGGTAGGCGGCCTTAGTCAGTAATTCATCGCTGGCGGAAAGATTGCAGAGCAGGGTGGCGCCCGCGAGGGCTTGGGCACCACTGGGGGGCTCGACTGCCCAAAGGTCTTCGCAGATCTCCACGCCGATGATGCAATCCGGCATGTCCTTGGCCTGGAAAAGCAGGTCGACGCCGAAGGGTACCTTTTGACCGAGCAGGTCAACTTCGGTGACGGCGGCCACCCGGGCGGAGGCGAACCAGCGCTGTTCGTAGAATTCCCCGGTATTGGGGAGATGGGTCTTCGGGACGACCCCGAGAATCTTGCCGCGAGAGATAACCGCCGCCGCATTAAAGAGGCGTCCATTGACCTCTAGGGGCAGGCCGACGAGGGCGGTGAGCCCGAGCCTCGCAGTCGCTTCGGAAACCTGTCCTAGGGCCTTCAGTGCCCCGTTTAGGAGGGTGCGTTGGCCAAAGAGGTCGCCGCAGCTGTAGCCGGTGAGGCAAAGCTCGGGTAGGACCACCAATTCAGCCCCCTCAAGCGCCGCTTTTTCCAGGGCCTGGGTGATGAGGTGGGCGTTGGCCGCAGGGTCCCCCAGACGCAGGGCCGGCGAGGCGGCCGCCACGGTCACAAACCCGTTCTGGTGGATACGGTTGGACATCTGATGACTGGGAACGGTCATGTTCACCGTTGACCGAAGGGGAGGCAACCCGAAAGGTCTCCCTTTCCCTGTTCTAAGGGCTCAAATGTCCACCCAGCCGCTCAAAGAAGTCCGGATCTTTTCGCCCGCCACCGTGGCCAACGTCGCGTGTGGGTTCGACGTGCTTGGCTTCGCCATCGATGCCCCCGGGGACGAAATCGTGGCCCGGTTCTCCTCCAAGCCGGGACTGACCATCTCCAAGATCACCGGTGACGACGGCCGTCTGCCGCTCGACTCCAAAAAGAATACCGCTGGCGTCGCCGCCCATGCCCTCCTGCGTCACCTCGGCAAGAGCGACCTGGGGATTGAAATGGAAATTCATAAGAAGATGCCCTTCGGCAGTGGACTGGGGTCCAGCGCCGCGAGCGCTGTCGGTGGCGCTTTCGTGGTCAATCGCCTGCTCGGCGACCCTTTGTCGCGTCGGCAGCTTCTGCCTTTCGTCGTCGCAGGTGAGGCCGCCGCGGATGGTGCCTGGCATGCGGATAACGTCGGCCCCTGCCTCCTCGGTGGCATCACTCTGATTCGCTCCAATGCCGAGCTTGATGTCATGGATGTGCCGATTCCGGACCGTCTTTGGGCCGCCGTCGTCCATCCGGATATCGTGGTGCTGACGAAGGTGGCCCGCGAAATCATGCCGCGTCAGATCCAGCTCGAGACCTCGACGCAGCAGAGCGGCAATCTGGGCGGGCTTCTCTGCGGCTTCTTCAAGAGCGACTATGCGCTCATCGGCCGCTCCTTGCACGACTTGATCGCCGAGCCACATCGCCATCGCCTGATTCCTGAGTTCTACCGTGCCAAGGCCGCCGCGATGGCCGCCGGTGCGCTGGGCTTCTCAATCTCCGGCGCCGGTCCGAGCGTCTTTGCTCTGTGCGAAGGGGAGGAGACCGCCCGCAGGGTGGCCGCCGCCGTGGCCGCGGTATTCTCTTCGGTGCCGATCAAGGCCACGCCTTACGTCTCGCGCATCAATCCCAAGGGTGTCCATGTCATCTCCGAGTCCTGAGTTGGAATTCGTCTCCACCGCCGACGCTACCTGTCGCGGTTCCTTGCGCGACGTGCTGTTATCCGCCATGCCGGCCAAGGGCGGGCTTTGGGTCCCGACGCACATTCCGCAGTTCTCAGCGGACTTCGTCGAGCGCCATCGCCACGATTCCTATGCCGATCTGGCCGAAGCGGTCATCGCGCCCTATTTTTCCCAAGTCCTCGGGGCGGAGACGCTTCACCAGATTTGTCAGGACGCTTATAATTTCCCGGTGCCGCTCGTGCGGCCCGACCGGCTCAAGGGCACGGCCGCGGAACGTCTGGCCGTGCTGGAGCTTTTTCACGGACCTTCGGCGGCGTTCAAGGATTTCGCCGTCCGTACACTCGTGCGCGTCACGGCGCGGGTCCTGGGTGACGAATTTCCTCAGCTCACCGTCCTCGCCGCGACCTCGGGCGACACGGGTGCGGCGGTCACGGAGGCTTGTGCTGGCGTCCCCGGCGTGCGCGCCGTCGTCCTTTATCCGCGAATCGGAGTCAGCGGCGTGCAGGAATCACAGATCGCCCGGGCCCGGCCCGGAGTGGTCGCCTTGTCGGTCGACGGCACCTTCGATGATTGTCAGGCGATGGTGAAGCGCGCGCTGGCGGATGAGACGCTGCGCCGTCGCCGTCCTTTGCTGACGGCTAATTCCATCAACCCCGTGCGCCTCATCGCGCAGGTGCCGTTCGCTTTCCATTCCAAGCGCCTGCTGGCGTCAGGGCGCCGCATGGGCGTCGTGGTACCTTCGGGCAATCTGGGTAATGTCGGTGCCGTGCAACTGGCTCGCCGCATGGGCTTGGATGTGGCCGCCCTGGTCGCCGCCACCAACACCAACTCGCCTCTGCCGGAACTTTTCGCCACCGGTCAGTATCGTCCGCGTCGCTCGAATCCCACCGCGTCCAATGCCATGGACATCGGCGACCCGAATAATCTCAGCCGCTTGCTTGCTTGGCGCGAGGGCGGTCCGTCGGTCGAGGCTGTCACGGTCGATGATCGGGCGACGTTGGACACGATGCGCCGCGTGCGCGCGGCTAGTGGTTATGTGCTCTGCCCGCACACGGCGGTTGGTTGGAAGGCCGCCGAGGATCTGCTGGCTCGCGATGGTGCGAATCTCGACGACGTTATTATCTTCGGGACCGCCCACCCGGCGAAGTTTCCCGATGTCTTGCAGGCTGCTTTCGGCGACAGCAACGCCTCGATCTTTCCGGGAGAATTGCCTTCGCCTGCTCCGATCAAAATCGGCAACGACTTCGAGGCCGTCCGCCAGGTGCTGGAGTCCGAAGCCGGCTTCCGTTGAGGGGCGCTTACTTCGACTGACTGTCGGCCGTCTTGGCCTTCGCCGGGGCGGCCGGGGCGGGCTTCGGATCGCGCGGCTGCTCGAATACGATGATGCAGCCGGAGAGGGCGAGGCAGGCGACGGCGAGGGCGGCGATTAGGACGGTCTTCATGGTGCAGGTCTACGGACGCCGGGCGGACTTTGCAAATCCGCAAAATAAAAAGGCCGCCCGGCGGCAGCCTGAGGCCACGGTGGTGGCGGCGATTACTCCGTATCAGCCACCGCGAACGTCACGTTCGAGATGTTCGCCTTCGCCAGGCAGTCGAGGACGTTGATGACGCGCTCATAGCGGGCGGTCTCCTCCGCTTGCACCGTGATGAGCAGCTTGGTCTTGGATTGCTCGGCGGCCTGCCCCATCTGCTTCATCTGGTTGAAGAGGTTCTCGAGGAGTTTGTCGCCCGGGGCGCCGACCGGATCTTCATTTAAGGTGATTTCTCCGCTTTCGCTGACGCCGATGGTCACCTCGTCGGGCATCTCGGTTTCTTTGGCCGTCTCGGCATTGCCGGGCAGCGTAGTCTTGAGCTCGTGCTCCACTTTGACGGCGCCAGCCATGACCATGAAGAAGAGCATGATCACGAAGACCACGTCAATCATCGGTGCGATCTGGAAGCCCGGGTTGGCGTCCGCCGTCTGTTCGAGTTGCTTCATGGCTTATTCTTCGTGGTTGAGGCCCGAGAACGCGATGTTCTCGATGCCGGCTTCGGCACCCCATTCCAGGGCCTTGGAGATATACTTGGCGTGGCACTCTCGGTCGGCGCGCACGAGCAGGCGGTACTTCGGATTGTCTCCCTTGCGGGCGGCGAGTTCCTTCGCGATGCCGTCCTTGTCGTTCGCGTCGAGCTCGCGGTCGTCGAGTTTGTATTTGGCCTGACCGGTCGTCTTGTCCCAAGAGATGTTGATGAGGCCAGCGGCTGCCTTGTCGTCGCGCTTGATGCCGTTGGCGGCGACAGGCAGGGAGATGTTCTTGTCGACCTTGAGCACCTGCGAGGAGGTAATCGACATGAAGAAGATGAGCAGCACCAGGAGCACGTCGATCATCGGTGCGACCTGGAACTCTGGTTCCCCTTCTCCGCCTCCTCCTCCGCCTGCCATGGCTGTGTCTTGGGGTTAAGGGTGGATTGGACTTAGGCCTGAGGCTGGTTGGACGCGGAGGCGTTCCAGTCTGGCTTGGCGGCGTAGATCTCTTCGTCGCCCACCTTGCGTCCAGCAACTTCGTCGTACGGGAAGGCACGGAAGAGGCCGGTCACGATCTCGGTGATGTCGTGGATGCCCTTGTTGATGCGGTTGGCCAGAAGGTAGTAGGACATGAACGCCGGGATCGCGATGAAGAGGCCCGAGGCGGTGGCCACGAGCACTTCGCCGATGGCTTCGGCGAGTTTGGAGGGGTCGCCCACGCCGGAGGAGCCGAGTTTATCGAACGCCTTCATCATGCCTGTCACGGTGCCGGTGAGGCCGATCATTGGCGTGCAGACGCCGATCACGGAGAGGTAGGACGAGCGGCCCTTGAGGTCGCCCTGGATGCGGGTGATTTCGGAAATGATCGCTTCTTCGGTCATCGTCTTGCCATCCGGGGTGAAGGCGACGCCGGCCCGGACGACATCGGCGAGGGGCGAGCCAGCCGTCTTGGCGAAAGCGTAGGCGCCGACGTAGTCGCCGCGCTTGAAGAGCTCGCGGAGATTGTTGACGTGATCGGCGGGGTAGAGTTTGCCGGCGCTTGTGCGGATGACGCCGTCGACGATGAACCAGATCATGGCGACGGAGCAAAGCGTGATGGGATACATCACCCAGCCGCCGTCCTTGAAGAGGTCCATCAAGGTCTTGTCATGATGGCCGGCGGCTTCCTGGGCGGAAGCGACGGCGGTCATGAGACCAAGGAAGGCCGAGGTCAGGGTGGCGAGGCGGAGATTCATCTTCATGGGGATGACGGGGTGTTTGATAGGGTTTTAGGTTGGGATTTGGAAAGGGGCAAGGACTCACTTATTGCCTTCGACGGCCTCTTCGGGCCGCAGCTTGGGCTTGGCCATGATCACGCCCTCGGGGAGCGGGCCGCCGGCGGCGATTTTCTTCTGGTCGGCTTCGGCACGGGCGCGTTCTTCCTTGGGCAGGAGCTTCTTGGCTTCCTCGGCTTCCTTGGAGGTCGGGAATGTCACGATGATGTCGTAGAGGTAACGATTTGAAATCGCTTCGAGCTTTTGCTCCTTGAGGGCCGGGCTGTCCATGCCGCGGAAACAGCGGGCCGCCCCGAGGAGCGCCCGGGGGACATACTCGACAGCTGAGCCGAAGAAGACGGGGACGCGCAGATAGGCGTTCATCGCGGCCTCATACTTCTTCGTCGCGAAAAGGGAGCTGGCTTTTACGAGGTGGAGGCGGGCCTGGACCTCTGCGCCGTCCGCGGTCGAAATCAAAGCAGTGGACTCACTGATGACGGCCTCGTGTTCCCCTTTGCGGGCGCGCTGCATGAGACGGGCCATTTGGATACGCACGGCAACGTCAGGCTGCTTTGCCACTTCGGTCTTTTCAAAGGCTTCCAGGAAGGTTCCGATGGCCTGGTCATTCTCGAGGCGATCGAGGACGTCGAGTTTGACGATCGCTGCGTTGGCCCACCAGGAGCCGGGGATATTTTTCACCGGCTCGAAAAGACGCAGGACGGCCTCGGCTCCCTCGAGCGCTTTTTGGTTCTCGCCTCGGTTTACGTTATTCTGCGCCTCGGCTAAGCGTGCGGGCAAGGGCCAGAAGATCGCCGTCACTTCGGAAAGCTTGCGGGTGAGAACCACTTCGACGCCACCCTGATTGGAGGAGCGGTCAACGGTCTCCTTGACGGCATTGATGACGCCCTTGGCTTTGTCGAAAACAGGTTTCGGTGGAATCGACGAGTTATCGATTTTAAAAGGGTCGTTAATTTCCCAGCGTTCACCGCCCTTAAAGACAAGGGTCTGGCCGTGGGCGGCGGCTGCGGCGAGCAGGCAGGCGACCGGGGTGAAAAGACGGGCGAAGTTCATGGGGATTAGAGGCTGAGAATGAGAGCTTTGGCTTCCTGGCCTTCGCGCGTGTCCTTGATGCGATCTTTTTCGAGCATCTCCTTAAGGATCAGCTTCGCATCGGCCTTATCCTTGGCTTCGCCAAAAGGGGATTTCGAAAAAATCTTGGCGGAGGAGAGATAGGACTTGGCGGCCCAGGCTTCGTATTTCTTCCAGGTCATGTAGCAGCGACGATAGTAGGCCACGGCGGCGGCGAGCTTCTCTTTGTTGCCGGCGGCTTGACGTTCTTCCATCAGGCCAAGCCAGTAGAGGGAGGCCGCGGTCTTCTCGCCGCGCCATTCCTTGGTCTTGGCGATGTCCTCGAATTCCTTCTTCGCCTCGGCGTATTTCTCGGTTTCAGCAAGGCAGCGGGCGCGGATGAAGCGGATCTCGAGCTCCTTCGACATGAGGATGTTATTGTCGATGGCCTCGTTGCAGAGGGAGAGCGCCTCTTTGTAATTCTTGGAGGCGGCGCTGATTTCGGCCATGCCGGCGAAGGCGTAGTCGGCGAGCTCGGAGGCGCGGCCGTGTTCGAGGATGTAGCCGAAGTATTCGCCGGCCTTCTTGTGGTCACCTTTTATGAGCAGGTGTTCGCCGACCATTGCGAGGATCGTGGGGCTGAGTTCCTCGGCCTTGAAGTTGGCGGCAATTTTCCCGAAATTGACTTCGGTCAGCGCGGATTCGCGCGTGAAGATGCCGATTTGTCCCACCGCGAAATAGCTACGGGCGAGGGCCACGACCGAATCGCGGTGATCTTCAATGTGCAGGAGCTTCGTCATCTCGGCGGCGGCGTCGTCGGAGGTGAAGGCGCCCGCCGCGGGTTTGACGCCGGGTTTGAGGCGTTTGACCTTCCGGGAGATCTTCTCTGCGAGGAAGACGATGAGCTTCTCGGCGCCTTCCTGTGTGCGGTCGTTGAGGGTTTCGCCGACGGAGTCGGAGAGGATCTTCAGGGCGCGACTCTTGGCGAGTTTGATCGACAGCTGGCGCGAGTCCTCGACTTTCGCGAGTTCGTCGGCGAGCTCCTTGGATAATTTGGCCACCGCCGCTTTGGCGGCGTCGAGTTCTTCTTTCGTGACCTTATCGCGGCGCTCAAGTTCGTCGACCTTCTTGCGGGCATCGGCGAGCTTAGCGCTGAAGTTCTTCTGGACCTTTTCGGCCTGCTGGCCGAACTCCGGCATGTCGCCCATGCGTTCGGTGGAGCGGATGACCTCGTAGAGGTACGTCATCGCCTTGGGGTCGCTATGGTTCCAGTCGTAGATCTCCTTGAAGAGGTCGCGCATGCGTTTGTGTTCGCCGCGGCCCGGGAGCATCTTGCGGAGTTCGCCAAGGACGAATTCAAGAGCCTGGGGGTTCGTGCGGGCGCTCTTGGCGGCCGCTTCATAGGCATCGATAGCCTTGCCGGTGAGGATTTCTTTCTCCTTTTCGACCTTCGCCTTGGCTTCGACATACTTCGCCTTGTCGGCGGACTTGGAATGCTCGCGCAGTTCGAGGTCGGCGGCCTTGATCTTCTTGTCGATCTCTTCGGTCAGGCGGATGTTGGCGTCGCCGATGAGCGTGAAGACTTCCGGGGTCTGATTGATGACTTCGTCGGTGCGGTCCTTCTCGTAATCCTTCAGCCACTGTTCACAGAGCTGGAGCGTGCCGGGGATGTCCGACGGGGCGGTGCCGAATTTGACGATGGCCTGGCGATAGCGGACGTCGGGGAGGAACTGGCCTTTCGGGTATTCCGTCTGGTAGAGGTCGAAGGCCGCCTTGGTTTCCTTGTACTTCCCTTGGAAGAACCAGCACAGCGCGTTCATGTAGATTACCTGCTGGCGCACCGGCGAGCGCTCGTATTTCTTTAGGAATTCGGCGAAGGCCTTTTGAGCCGGGGCCCAATCGACCTGGGAGAACATGCAGGCGGCGATACGAAAGTCGATTTCCTCGGCCGTTTCAGCGGTGAGGTTCTTAACGTTGTCGCGCACCCATTGGAAGTGCTTGATTGCTTCCGGAAACTCTTCGCGGTCCTGGGAGATCTCTCCAAGGAGCAGGCCGATGGCGGAGGTTTCATCGGCCTTGGGGAACTTGTCCAGGAACTCTTTGCACTTGGCCTGGGCGTCAGTGCTGCGGCCGATCTGGCGTAGCGTCAGGATGTAATAATAATAAGTTCCGGCGATGCGGGAGAAATTCGGACTGTTCTCGAAGATGTCCTTGAAGGCCACGAAGGACTCCCAGGGGCGCTTGAGTTCCAGCAGGCAGAGGCCGATGCGATAGGAGATGAAGGCGTCGTAGTCCTTGTTGGCGGCGAACTCAGTCTCGATCTTCTTGAACTGCTCCACCTCGGCCTTGGCCTTCTCGATGTTGGCGGCCTGCTCGGCGTTAGGCTTGGGGTAGGATTTCGTGAGGGTCTCTAATTCGGCGGTCTTGCTTTCGATCGCCTTGCCAAACGAGCGGGTCAGGTTGGCGCGGCGCAGCGTGCCCTGGTAGTTGCTGAGGGCTTCGCGGTAAAAGTTGGCCCGGAGGGACTCGTCGGCGGCCTGTTCGGCGGCGGCAAAGCGGGCGTCGCCGATTTCAAGGCGCTGGAAATTCGAACGGACGACCTCGGCGGGCGAGCCGTTGCTCTTGGCGTCGATTTCGCTTTTCAGCTGGGCGGCTTCCTTGGTGAGGCCGAGTTTGGTGTAGAGTTCGACGAGCTTGTAGGCGGCTTCGCGGCGCTCTGGGGTGTTGATGCCCGCCGCGGTGGCTTGCTTGAGCAGGGCTATCGCCTGAGCGTAGGCGGCCTTTTTGACATCGTCCGGCTCATTTTTGACGCGATCAGCGATGATTTTGGCGGAAAGGGTGAACGCGTTGACGCGATCTTCTGGTCGGGCGAGGTTGTTTGAACGGATCTTCTCAAGTCGGGCCAGGGCGGCATCCCATTTAGCCTGACTGGAGAGGACTTCGATCAGGGTGAGTTCGGCGACTCCGCGGCGGTTATCGTTGTCAAAAAAGTCATCGGTGCCGCGCGGGTACTTCGTAAGAAAGGCCGTGAGCTCGGCTTCCGCCTTGGACCAGTCGCGCATCAGGTAGAGGCAGCTTGCCTTGCGGAAGGACACCACAGCCTTCAGTTTGTCTTCGACGTTGGTCGCCTGTTTCTCGAGGTCCTCATATTGAGCGAGAGCGTCTTTGTACTTTTTCTCCTCGAGGCTTTTCTCCGCGGCTTTGTAGAGCACGGCCAATGGATCTTCCTTCTTCTCCGCGGTCGGGAGCGGCTTGGTCTGTCCCCTGAGATGGGCGACGACGGGTGTCACGGCGATGAGGACGGCAAGCAAGGTTGCCTTCGCCAGTTTGTAGGTGCGGGACTCGGAGATAAGCATCGGGGGACGGGAGCGCTTGGCTCCGCATTTGGGGTGACTTGAAATAGTCGTGAGGCCCGCTAATGCCAAGCAATAAGCCCCCATTCCGGGCGCATGGCGAGGCGGGAATTCCCCTCCCTCGCTCGTGGTGTGAATAATTCAGCCGCGGGGCTTGATGCCTGAGGCCAGCAGGGTCTCGAAACCAGGCTCCTTCGCCTCCTTCGCCACCACCCGGACTTCAGATTGGTTGAAGCCGGCCTCCTCGATCCAGTCGTGGAGGTCGTTTTCTTTGAACCCCAGCCAGCGGTCGGCGTAAAGTTCACGGGCTTTTTCGAAGCGGTGGGCGCGTAAATCGAGGATTAAGAGACGGCCGCCGGGCTTGAGAATCCGAAAGGCCTCGGCGAGCGCTTGTCGCGGCTGCTCGGCGTGGTGGAGTGCTTGGCTGAGCAGGGCGAGGTCGATGCTGCGATCGGGCAGGGGCACTTTTTCAATGTCCCCGAGTAAGTACGTCAGGTTACGGATGTGTTCCTTTTTGGCTAAGCGCCGGCCGAGTCGCACCATGTGCGGAGAACTGTCAACGCAGTGCACACTCTCTGCCTGACGGGCGAGAAGCCTGGAAAGGGTGCCGTCACCCGCGCCCAAATCCGCGATGCGTACGCGCGGCGTGAGCAGGAAGAGCATCTGGCCGATGGCCTCCCAGGATCTTCCGGGGCAATAGTTCCGGCCGAGGCGATCTGCGACCAAGTTGAAGTGTTGCTCGGCCTTCTGGCGTCGCTTTTCGACGATGCGCTGAAGTGAGCGTTGGTCGGCGGCGGCTTGCGGTTCGCGCGCGCAGGCGACCAGCGCGGCGTCAACGATGCCGCTGATGCTCGCCGGCAAATCGCGCGCCAAGGAGTAGAAGGATTTTTTCCCGTCGCGCCGGTCCTTGACCAAATCGGCTTTGCGCAGGAGCGCGAGATGGGTGGAGATGCGCGACTGAGGCAGGCCAAGAATTTCCTGCAACTCGTTTACCGCCAGTTCGCCGCGATGCAGCAGGGTCAGCAGGCGGGCCCGGGTGGGGTCGGCCAGGAGGCGCAGGGATTCCCAGGGATCGGGCATGGGCTGAAAATGGGGGCGCGGCGCAGGCGTGTCAAAAGAGGAAGCCCCGATTCCGGGGCTTCCTTTAAGGCGATGGGCGGGGCTTTTAGCGCTTATCTACCCAGCGAGTAATCTTTACCACGGTCCATGACTCGGACTTGCCGTTGATGTTGGTCGTGAACGTTTCGCCGAGCTTCTGATTGAGGAACTGCTTCGCCAGCGGGGAGATGTAGGAGAGGATGCTTTCCTCCGGCTTGCCATCCCATGCTCCGAGGATGTCGAAAGCGACGTCGGCCTGGTCGGATCCGCGACGAAGGACGATGCTCGACCCGACGCTGATCGAATCGGTCTTGGCTTCGCTGAAGTCGACGACCTTGGCCTTCTTGAGGATCGTGTCGAGTTCGGCGCGGCGGGCGGAGAGGGTGTCGTGTTCCTGACGGGCCATCTTGTATTCGGAGTTCTCCCGAAGGTCACCGTGTTCCTTGGCGACTTGGATGGCTTCCTTGATGGCGGGTAGGCGGACCTGGACGATTTCGATGAGTTCGCGCTCTTTCTCTTCCTTGCTGTGCTTGGAGACGATGAGCTCTTTTTCTTCGGCTTCAGAGCCGGAGTGCTTTGACTTGGCGAGGCGCTGGACGTGCGGGTCGATCTTGGCGAGGCGCGAAAGCAGGGCTTTCTTCGTCATTTCGTCGAAGCCTTGACTGCTCATCATGGTGCGGCCGAGGTCGAAGATGGTTTCACTATCTGCCTTCTTGCCCGTGGCCGGAGCGAGGATGCTCGAAATGAGTTCCTTGTCCTTGATGAGTTCGTTGGCGAGGGGGATGCGGGCCGTGGAGTTGGATTCCAGGGACTCCGTGTCGATGGACGACAGGATGGCGCCAAGTAGGGAAGGGTTGATGAGCGGGGCGACGATTTCGGAGTATTTTTTCGAGTCGCGATTTTTGATGACCCAGATGATGACCGGGGCGCGGAGTTCGCGGGTTTCGAGCCATTGGGCGAAGCGGGCGGCGACGGCGGCGGCGAGTTCCTGATCGCAGAGATAGGCGATGGATTCCGAGACGAGTTTGGCGGAGCCGCTCTTGGTGCCACCGATATCGCGGTTGCGGAGCAGATCGAAGGCGCGTTCGGCCCAATTGTCGCCGTGGTGGGCGCGCACGAGGTCGAGCAGGCTGCGGATTTTTTCGGTCGTGTGCGGGATGTTCAGGGCCACGAAGGCGAGATCGCTTTCGGAGCAGAGGGCGATGATTTCGGAGGCGGTCGGGCTGACGGTTTCGACGGTTTCGACGGCGGAACGGAAGAACTTATCACGGTTCCAGATGCCGCAGAGGATGGCCGGAAGATTGTCGCGCCGGCGCGCCGTCTCGAGCTTCTTGATTTCCTTGGCCAGGTCGGCGGAGACCTTGGCGAGATTGGCCTCATTGGCGGCCGAGCGGGTCTCGGCGGAGGCGCTATCGGCGAGCTCTTCGAGTAGGGCCAGCTTTCGTTCGAAATTCGGGGCGCCTTCGTATTGGGCGAAAAGGTCCTCGCCGAGGTCCTTGGGGGCCTCAAGCAGGGCGTACAGGCCGCCTTTACGCTCAGGGACGAGGATGGCGCGGTCCTTGCGCAGAGCGGCGCGACCCTTGGTCCACCAGGCCTTGAAAGAGGTGGCGCGATCCTTGCCGGCGGGCAGGGAGGCGAAGTAGACGCGGTCGAGATTCGCTTCGAGTGCGTAGGAAGAGCATTCGCCCGTCGGGTATTCGGCGAGCAGGGCCTTCACCACTCCAGCGGGGTCATTGGCGACCATCTCGGCGATTTCCTGCTTAGAGGCGTCGGCGTAGGCCTTGGCGACCAGTCCATTCGGATTGATGATCTCGATTTTGCCGAGGAAGAAGGCCGCATCCATGGCGTGGGCCTTCTTATTCTGTTCAGGGAAGTCTACGGTGAAGCGCTTGGCTGCTTCGTCATAGGTACGGATGACTCCGATACCCCAGGCCTGGTGGAGGCAGAAGGCGGGCTGACCCGTCGCCACCCGGTCGATGGCGGCCTGCAGGGAGTTGATTTTACCACCTTGTGGGTTGAGGGCCTTGTTGCTCATTGCAAAAAGGGGTTTTGGGCATAACAATTCTTACTTGCAAGCAGGAAGGCGGGGGGCTTTGGGGTGAACGCCCTGCGCCCCCTTCCGACTCGCGTCCCACATGGCCTTTAAGCCCGAAAAACCCTCAATCCACGGCGAAACTCCCGAGACTCTCGGCGAGCGGCTGGTCGCGGACGGCCACCCCCGCTACCGGGCGGGGCAGATTTTTGAATGGCTCTACCCCCGGCGGGTCGAGAAAGCCGAGCTCATGACCAACCTTCCTGCCAACCTGCGGGGTTGGCTGGGCGACAATTATGACTTCGAGGCCACCAGCCTGATGCAGCGCAAGGAGTCATCGGACGTCACTCAAAAGATCCTCCAACGGCTGCGGGATGGCTCCCTGATTGAGACGGTCATCATTCGCGCCCCGATGGAGGGGGTGGGGCAGGAGTCCTCTCGCCGGACGATCTGTATTTCGACCCAGGTCGGCTGCGCCTACGGCTGTAAGTTCTGTGCCTCAGGTCTCGAGGGCTGGAAGCGAGATCTCTCTGTCGGGGAGATTGTCTCCCAGTTGATGCAGGTCTGTCGTATCGAAGATAAGACAGACCCCCGTCGCGCCGCCGAAGGGCTGGCCTCGTTCGATAACATCGTGGTGATGGGCATGGGCGAGCCGCTGGCCAACTACGAGAACCTGATGTCGGCCCTGCGGATCGTGAACGCCGCCTGGGGTTTCGGTTTCGGCGCCCGTCGCGTCACGATTTCTACTTCCGGCGTGGTCCCGAAAATTTTGAAGCTCGCGGAGGAGCCGCTGGGCTTTCGCCTGGCCATCAGCCTCCATGGCGCGACCAACGAGGTCCGCAGTCAGATCATGCCGGTGAATAAGAAATATCCGCTCGAGGAACTGATCCCGGCGGCGAAGGCTTTCGCCCGCAAGCATGGGCGGATGCTCACCTTGGAGTTCATCCTTATCGAGGACATCAACGACTCGCTCGATCAGGCAAAGCGACTCGCCGTCATCGCCCGTGAACTGCACGCGCACGTCAATCTCATCCCCTATAACAAGGTCGAAGGCCTGTCATGGGTCCGGCCTTCGCTCACCCGTCAGGATCGTTTCGTCAAGGAGCTCCGCGGACTTGGGGTCACGGCGACTTTGCGCCGCGAGAAGGGGCATGACATCGACGCCGCCTGCGGGCAGTTGCGCTTGCAGACGGAGAAGGCGACGGGTGGAATCACGCCGCCAGCGGCCGCTTAGGCCGTCAGTTGTCGCGCGAAGGACGAACGGTCTGCGGCTTTGAAGAAGGCCGTACCGGCGACAAACGTGTCGGCACCCGCGGCGCGACATTGGCGACCGGTGTCGAGATTGATGCCGCCGTCGACTTCGAGGCGGAAGCTGGCTCCGCGGCTCGTCCGCTCGTCCGCTAGGAATTGAATACTCTTAAGGGCGCTCGGAATGAATGCCTGTCCGCCGAAGCCGGGAAAGACGGTCATGCACAATGCCAGGTCCACGGAGTCAAGGTAGGGAAGGAGTCGCTGCGGATCCGTGTCCGGATTCATCGCGATGCCCGCCGACATGCCTGCGTTCTTGATGGCGGCAATGGTCAGCGCGACATCATGGTCGGCTTCGACGTGGACGGTGAGTCGCTCCGCGCCGGCTTTTGCGAACGCCGCCACGAAACGGTCGGGGTTTGTGAGCATCAGGTGCACGTCAAAATGAAGTTTTGTCAAAGGGCGGAGATCTGCGACGACCTGGGGGCCGAAGCTGATGTTGGGCACGAAATGGCCATCCATGATGTCGAGGTGCAACCACTGCAGCCCGGCCTCTTCGACCGTGCGGACGCCCTGTGCGAAGTCGCCGTGATTAGCGGCGAGCAAAGAGGGTGCGACGACGGCGGAAGGCATGATTACCAAGCGGTGGTGGTCGCCTCGCGGATCTGCGCGGCGATGTCGGCGAAGAGCGTCGGGCCAAGGCTTAGTTCTTCCGCGGCGGCGTCGCCGGAGGCTTGGAGTGTGGCGACAGAGGAGAACTCCCGGTCCTTGAAAAGCATGCGCCGTCCATTGTCGGCGGTGAGCGTGCAGCGGACGGTGAACGAGGAGCGATAGCTCGTGTAGGTATACGCGTCGCCGGTCTTCGTCGTGAAGCCGTCGCGGTGATACTGCGTGACTTCGATGTCGAGCCGGGCATCGCCGGGCCCGATTTTAACGCGCGGGTCGGAGCTCAGTGCCTCGATGATTTTGCCCTGCAGCACCGCGTGCGTGCCTGGGCGCGGCGTGGAATTGCGGATCGGGGAGACCTCGATGGTGCGGAAGGCGAGCTTAGGACCGCCGAGTCGATAGGAGGCGCAGCCGGTCAGAACCAAGGCGCAACAGAGGGCGAAGGCGGCTCTCATCGGCGTTCGGTGTCGGTGGCTGACTTCGGCGCTTCCTTCTTGAAGCCCAGTGAGTCGAGATCTTCGCCGACTGCCGTCGGCTTTACATCCAGCGCAGTCTTGGGGCGGGGGTAGACTCCGAGGAGTTTGTCGGCGAGCGATTTCGGCGGGGTGGGGTCCTTCTGGATCGTATCGAGAAGTTCCTGGGCTTCCTTGGCGGCCGCGGAATCCGGCGAGAGGGTGCGGCAGGAATTGGCCATGAGTTTGGCGGCTTCTGGATTATTGCGATTCAACCAGTAGAATTTCGCGAGATTGAGGCGGGCACGGGCGGCGCGGTCGCGAAGCATGGCGATTTGCTCGGCGGCGTTTTTCGCCCGGGGGTGATTGGGGAATTGATCGGCGAGCGTGCGCCAATGATCAGTGGCTTCGATGGTCGTGACCTGGTCCCAGTCAGGCCCCATGGATTCCTTGGCGCGAAGGGTGGCCAGCATTTCCAGGGCCTCTGGCGCGTGCTTGGAGAAGGCGTAGTCGCTCACGAGGCGTTCGAGAATCTCGTTCGCCTTGGGTGTATTGTCTTTTTCGAGCGCGAGGCGGGCGGAGAGGATGAGGCACTCTTCGGCCAAAGGTCCGTGTGGGGCGAGTTTGACGGCGGTCTCCCAGGCGCCGATGGCGGCGAGTGGGTCGCGGAACCATGGGAACCAGCCGCCGAGATATCTGCGGTCGCCGGCGGCGTAGTGATTGCCGATTTCAAACTGCACCTGCACAGCCTGTTGGAAGCCGCTAAAGCTGGTGTGGCGCTCGTAGAGTTCATTGATCAGCGCCGAGGCGTTTTCAAACTGGCCGCGCGTGGTGAAGAGGCGGGCCTGCTGGATCAGCGAGACGGCTTCGGCTTCGGTGCCGCGTTCGGCTTCGGCGATGACGGCCCAATCCTTGAGCGCGGCGGCGGCGTCTCCTGCTTCGGCCTCGCGGCTGGCGCGATTCATGACGAGCAGAACGTGGGAGACGCGTTCGGCCGGAGTCACGTCGGACTGGGTGCCGGGCTTGAGTTGCCAGACCCCCTCGGTGCGGATGTATTCAGCTCGGACGAGCGGGCTGAGCAGGAGCAGGGCTCCCAGAAAGGTTTTAGCGAGAAGGTTCATGCCAGCGAAGGAGGGTAGCGCCCCAGGTCAGACCGGAGCCAAAGGCGACGATCAGGACGAGGTCGCCGTGTTTAATCTTACCTTCCCGCCAGGCTTCTTCAAGCGCGAGGGGGATGGAAGCGGCCGAAGTGTTGCCGTAGCGGTCTAGATTGAAGGGAAAACGCTCCATGCCCACATTCAACTGGCTGGCGACGGCCTCAAGAATGCGGATATTCGCCTGGTGCGGGATGAACCAAGCGACCTGATCCGAGGTGACGTTGCACTGGGCGAGAACGCGTTCGCAGGATTCGGCCATCACGCGGACGGCGTGGCGGAAGACTTCCTTGCCGTTCATGCGCAGGAAGTGTTTGCCTGCGCTGATGGAGTCTGGCGTGGCGGGGGCCGCCGAGCCGCCGGCGACGCAGTGGAGGAGTTCGGCGTTATTGCCGTCGGCGCCGAGGAGATTGCCTAGGATGCCGACGTGCGGCGTCGGAGTGGTCTCGAGTACGACGGCCCCGGCACCGTCGCCAAAGAGGACGCAGGTCGTGCGGTCGGTCCAGTCGACGACGCTGGAAAGTTTTTCCGCTCCGATGACGAGGGCCCGGCGGTAGCGGCCGGAGCGCATCATGTCGGTCGCGACTTGAAGCGCGTAGACGAAGCCCGAACAGGCGGCCGAGATATCAAAGCAAGGGATGTCCCGGCGCAGGCCAAGTTTGGCCTGGAGGAGGCAGGCGGTCGAGGGGAACGGGACGTCCGGCGTCATCGTGGCCACGATGAGCAGGTCGATGTCGGCGGCGGTCAGCCCCGCACGCCCGAGGGCGACGGCGGCGGCCTTCGCGCCCATGTCGGAAGGGTTCTCGTTCGCGGCGGCGATCCGTCGCTCGGAGATGCCCGAGCGGGTCTTAATCCATTCGTCGGAGGTATCGACCATCTTCGAGAGCTCGGCGTTGGTGAGTTTGCGGTCGGGAGCGTGCACTCCGATGGCTCTAATGAAGACTGAATGCTCAGCGCTGCTCATCGATGGCGTGAGGTAAGCCCCGACAAGGGGGGAAGGGAACACTAAAACCTCAGGCCTCCTCGGGGGTGGTAGAAATCACCGCATTCGCCTCGGCTAAGGCCGTCAGCATGCGTCCGCCAGCACCGTGACCAAGGGCCTCTAGTCCCAGCCGGATGGCACTAGCGATCCCTTGGCGGTTGCTGGAACCGTGGGCTTTCATGACAAGTCCGGTAAGGCCGAGCAGCGGAGCTCCGCCGTAACGCTCGGGTTTCAGTTTGCCCTTCAGGTCGCGCAGCAAGGGGAACATCGCGATACCGCCCGCGAGGTACACCGGGTTGCGCTTCACCTTACTGCCGACGAGGTCGCGCAGCATATAGACGAGGCCTTCCAAGGTCTTGAGAATCACGTTACCCGTGAAGCCGTCCGTGACAACCACGTCGCAGGCGTCGCCGAAGACATCGAAGCCTTCGACGGGGCCGACATAATTGATCCGATCTCCCATAGCCTTGAGCAAGGCGTGGGTGCGATTGATGCGCGGTCCGCCTTTGCCTTCTTCCGTGCCGACCGTGAGCAGGCCGACCCGAGGGTTGGCGATGCCCAGCGCGCTCTGCGCGTAGATGGCACCGAGGACGGCGTTGTGCACCAGCTGAGCTGGGGTGGCCTCAGGGTTGGCGCCCACGTCGAGCATGATGAAATGTCCTTCGCGGCGCGGCATGATGGCTGCCAGGGCAGGTCGTTCGGCGCCTTCCATCGGGCGGACCTTGATCGTGCCGGCGGCGACCAGCGCCTTGGTGTTCCCGGTTGAAACCACGGCATCGACTTCGCCGGCTTTTAGCATTTCCAGCGCAACGACCATGGAGGAATCGCGCTTTGACTTAAGAACCGTCATCGCGGCGTCATCCGGACCAACGATGCTAGCGGCGTGCTTGAAAATGACCCGAGGGGATTTGAGCACCCGATGTTCGATCGCCAGCATGCGCAGGTTGTCTTCGTGCCCGACGAGCACTAGGGTGTCTTCGGGGCCAATGACGCCTTCCTTGAAGGCCAGGGCCGCTGCAGCAACCGCTTCAGAAGGGCCAAGGTCGCCGCCCATGCAATCCAAGGCGATCCGGTGGCCTTTCTTCAGGGTGGCTTCGCTCATGAGTTCGGGCTGAGCCCGGATCGGAGCTTAAGCTCCGGTGTCGAGAACCTGACGACCACGGTATTTGCCCGTGGTGGGGTCGACGCGGTGAGAACGACGGAGGGCGCCGGATTCGGCGTCCTTGACGAGCTTAGGGGCGCGGAACTGGTTGGCACCGCGACGGAGTCGGCTGCGGCGTTTGGACTGTTTGCGTTTCGGGTTGGCCATGGTTCTACGCTGGGATGAGGGTCGGTTCTACCCCTCCAGCCCCCTCGGTCAAGCCCCCTTTCCATTACCTTGCGATTGTGGGCATGTTTGTTTGGTTAAGGCCATGTCTGGCCCCCCAGCCTTATTTCTCGATCGCGACGGCAATCTGATCCGCGACCACCATCACACCTGCCGGGAGGACCAGATTGAACTGATTCCCGGGGTTAAGGAGGCATTGCACGCCTGCCTGCGTGAAGGCTACCTGCTTTTCATCCTGACGAATCAGAGCGGCATTAACCGCGGAATCTTTACCTGGGAGCAATATGAAGCCTGCAATCGTCGCATGCTGGAGCTGCTGGATTTGCCCGCACCAGGCATTCTGGAAATCAAAGCTGCCCCAGAGCGGCCGGATGAGCCATCGGTTTATCGTAAGCCCAGCCCGCTATTTATTTTGGAGAAGGTCGCTCAATACGGTATCGACCCCGCCCGCTCATGGATGACGGGTGATCGTATTTCGGATTGGGAGGCTGGCTTTAATGCCGGCATCCGTTCAGGCGCCATGCGCAGCGGGGCGGCAAGGCCGGAAGACCTTTTGCAGGCCGCCCAGCGGGGCTTTGCTATTCATGCGGATTTCCCTGAATTTGTCCGCGTCGAACTGGGCTTGAAGTTCTAGTCCAACAAAAAGGACGAACCGGGTGGTTCGTCCTTTGATTACCTGAGGCCTTCCTTAGGCCTTGGGCTTTTCCTTCTCGCAGGGGCACTTGCCTTCTTTCGCCGGCTCATCCACGGCGACGATCGCCTTGGGTTCTTCGGCGACGATCGCCTTAGGCTTTTCCTTTTCGCAAGGGCAGTTGGGGCACTTGCCATCGTCCTTCTTTTCCTGGGCGCTGACGAAAGCGGCCGAGAGGGCGAGGATGCCAACGGTGAGGGCGAGGAGTTTGAGGAACTTGGAGTTCATGGTGAAAGACATCTTCTCCGCAATTCCGTGGCTGTCAATCGACCCAGCGGTGTTCCGGATAGTGAATCCCCCTAGGGTCCGAGGATTTCTCTGACTCGTGCCAACTCCGGCAATATTTTAGTTAACCCGCTGCCAGGCAACCAGTTATTGCCACTCATGCCTTGGTAAATTCGGCGCGCCTTTAGGCATGGCAGGTCTTTGACGGAGGGGATTTTGGCCATTTCCGTGACTTTATCGGGGCTATCCGCGATGGGGCTGTTAGCTCCATTGTTTTGAATCCAGAGGATGGCATCCGGTCTGGCAGCGGTCAGGAGCTCCCAGTCAAACTTCACCCAACTACCTCGAGGTAGGGCCGAAATAAATCCGGCGACGGCCATGGGTTCGGCGAGATAACTTTCTGGCCCCGCCATCACGCCATCCCAGACGATGATGATCTTCTTGCCCGGTTGGGCCGGGCGACTCTTCAGGAGGGCAGAGTATTTCTCCGCAGCTTCGGTCCGGCCAGTTGCTTCGCCCAAGAGCTGGATGTCTTGGCTGCAGGAAGTTTTCGACTCCGGATGCAGCACGATGGTACGCAGTCCCGCCTTGGTGCATTTGTCGGCCCAGAGCGGATTGGCCATGCGCGGCAGAATCACGAGCGTCGGTTTCGTGAGTAGGAGTTTTTCGAGGTCGGGTTGAAAGACGTCGCACGTGCGTGAGGCGGGGTGTTCCTTGGGCAGGGGGCACCACCGTGTGGCCGCCACGATTTCGGCGGAGCATCCGAGATCAAGGAGGGTCTGCGTCGCACCCGGGCTGAAGCTGGCGATCCGGTTGTCGGCCGACTCCAGCACGCCTAGCGAAAGAAACCAGACGAGCAGCAGACGCATCACTCCGAGAGTTTTCGGGCGAGGCGCATCGCCGCATCGAAGCTGCCGCGGTCCGCCTTGCCTTGGCCGGCGATTTCGTACGCGGTCCCGTGGTCGGGGCTGGTGCGCACATGCTTAAGCCCGAGGCTGAGATTGGCCGCAGTTGCGAAATCCACGGATTTAAGGGGCGCGAGGCCTTGGTCGTGATAGATGGCGGCCACGGCATCAAATTCGCCCAAGAGATGTCGATGGAAGACCGTGTCGCCCGGCAAGGGTCCGCTGACATCGTGCCCTTCGGCGCGCAGGAGTTCCACGGCGGGGCGGATGATGGCGTCGTCTTCCTTGCCAAGTAGGCCGCCTTCGCCGGCGTGCGGGTTGAGCCCGCAGACGGCGATCCGGGGTTTACGATCGCCGAGTTGCTTGCGCAGGGCGATGAGCGCGAGCACCGTGCGGCGAATGTCGGCGCCCGTAACGGTGCGGGCCACTTCGGAGAGCGGGATATGCCAAGTGACGAGCCCGATGGTCATCTTGCCGCCGGCGAAAGCCATCACGGGTTGGCCGCTCCAGCGCGCGGCAAAGAATTCAGTCTGCCCCGGGAAAGTGTAGCCGACGTCGGCCAGGCCTTTTTTATTTACGGGCCCGGTGACGACGGCGGCGAATCTTCCGCCAGTGGCGCCGCGGGCGGCGAGCTCCATGGCCTCGATGGCGATGAGTTGTCCGGCTGCGCTGGGTTTGCCCGGCGTGATCTGAAAGTCGGTTGGGCCGACGGCGATGCCGACCCCGAGCTGGGTGATCCAATGGGCGGGCCCGATGGGCACGATTGAAGCGGCTTCATCTGGATTGGCTTTCAGCCAGGCCGCCAGCAACTCTGGTCCCACGCCTGCGGGGTCGCCGCAGGTTACTGCGATGGGAAGGCGGCTCATTCGGGTGAGGCGAAGCGTCCACGCTTGCCGCCGAGGAAGAAGTTGAGGAAGTCGTGCGCTTCGGCGGTCTGATAGTCGCCCGCTGCGAGGGCCTTCTGCGCGAGGGTGGGGCAGGCGCCGAAGGTCGCATACACGGCATGGTAGGCGCGCTTCAGTTCGGCGACCGCCGGAGCCGGGACGGCGCGTCGGCGCAAGCCGATAAGGTTGAGTCCCGCGAGAAGGTTGCGACCGTGTGCTAGGCCGTTGGGGGGGACGTCTTCGGTGATTACGGCGTTGCCGGAGGTCAGCGAGCCGCCGCCGATTCGGCAGAATTGATGCACGGCGACGCCGCCGCTGATAAAGGCTTTATCACCTACCTGCACGTGTCCGCCCAACATGCAGCCGTTGGCCAGGATGACCGCCTCGCCGAGGACGCAGTCGTGTGCGACATGCGCCCCCGCCATGAGGAGGCAGTCCGCACCGATGAGCGTCTGGGCGTCCGGCTTCGTGGCCCGGTGGATGGTGACGTGCTCACGGATCACTGTGTGCGCACCGATGTGAACGCCCGACACGATGGAGCGGTCGAAGGAAAGGTCCTGCGGGTCGCCGCCGACGACGGCGAAATGATCGACCGCCACGCCTTCGCCCAGTTCGGTCCCCGTTTTGATAATCGCATGTGCGGCGATGCGGGCTCCCCGGCCGATTTTCGTGCGGGCCTCGATCACGGCATACGGCCCCACCTCGACTTGTTCGCCGAGGAGGGCGGAGGGATGGATCTGAGCGGTGGGGTGAATCACTTCTGGGAATTGGCTGAACCGAATAGTTCCAGTTGGGCGGCTTTGACCATATCGTAGACGCGGAGTAGTCGAAGCAACTGCAAGGTGTCAGATTTCGCGTAGCTCTGATTGGATTCCACGGCCTGCACGAGATTCTCCAGAATCGTCCGGAAGGTGAGGACGTGGTCGACGCCGCTTTCCCGCAGCAGGGTGATGCTCTCGGATCGTTGAGGCTCCTGGGCGGGAATGCCCGGCAGCACGAGGATTTTGGCCAGCGGCGGGCCTTCCGTGGGCGTCAGGTCGGCGAACGCTTCTTTGGCGGCCTCGACGGCTTCCTTGCGGACGAACTCCAGGAGGTCGCCTTTCTTGATCATCGTCGGGGTGATGGCCTTAGTGGTGTGCCAGGCTTTCACGGCGACCACGCCGGCGGCGATGGCGGGTAGGTCCGAACTGAAGAGCTGGAAGGGCGCCACGGCGTCCCGCCGGGGGGAAGGATTGATCACGAGGAGGTCGCCCTCCTCGTCGGCGCGCTTCCTCCTTGATTGCACGGCGTACTTGCGGGATTGCCGCACGAAGAAGCCGTTCATCTCGAAATATTCGCGGACCAGACTGTCGTCGAAACCCGCCATTGGCTGATAGGATGCGTCGGACGGGCCGCCATGGTCAACCCGCGATAAGACTCAGAGCACGAAGTCGACCGGGGCGATGGCTACGGTGAACTCGCCTTTCAGTGATCCGGCCTTCATCGCTGGTACTAATTCGACCAGCGCGGTGGTGCGGATGGTCTCGTGCAGCTTGGTCATTTCGCGCCCCACGCAGACGACACGCTGAGGACCGAGCTCTTCGAGCATTTCGTCCAGAAAGTCGCTGATACGATGGCAGGATTCATGCAAAACGACGGTCTCATCGGCTGCCTTAATGGATTCCAGGAACCGTCGGCGAGCGGCGGATTTGGGAGGCAAGAATCCGACAAAGCGGAAGGCGTTGGTCGGCAGGCCTGATGCGGAGAGTAGGGCGACGATCGCACAGGGTCCAGGCAAAGGGGTCACCGTCAGGCCGCGGCGGCGGCATTCGCGGGTGACGCGGAATCCCGGGTCGCTGATGCCAGGGGTGCCCGCGTCGGTAATCAGGGCGATCTGGGCGCCGCCAGCGATTCGTTCGGCGATCTGCACGGCGACTTCCTTTTCGTTATGCTCGTGGTAGGCGAGCATCGGCTTGGAGATGTTTAAGTGACGAAGCAGTCCGCCGGTGACGCGCGTGTCTTCGCAGGCCACGGCGTCGCACTGCGCGATGGCCTCGCGGGCTCGTGCGGTGATGTCGCCGAGGTTCCCGAGTGGAGTAGCCACGACCCACAGCCGACCTGTCGTCCCGGAAGGACGACCGACCGGACCATCATGGGCTGGGTGCATCAGCGGAAACCGCTGCCAGGAGTGTTGACTCCGGGCAGACCGCCCTGCCAGCTGGCAGGAGCGGACTGAGGCAACATCGAGTCAGAGGGCTTCTCGACGGTCTCGCAACCAGCCAAGCCAAGCAAGCAGGCCAGGAGGGCAAGAACGGAGAGGAGACGCAGGCTCATTAGTTGCTGGCGAGTTTGGTCGAAGGAACGAGCGAGACGATGCTGCCGGTGCTGAAGGCGCCGACGTCGGAGTCAGGCTGAATCTGGCCGAAGGACAGAGCACCCTTCACGGAAGAAATCTGAACCTTGCCGATCTTCTTGCCGTCGATACGGACTTCGAAGAGGGACTTTTCTTTGATGCCGCTGCTTTCGCCGACGGAGAAGGCGACGATGCCGGACTTGGAATCGACGGCGACGAGCTTGGTCAGCAGGGTTTCACCGCTGGCTTCGACGGCGACATTGATGGGACCACCGTCTTTCGGGGCTTCGCCGAACGGGTCGCGCTGGAAGCCGAAGGGGGAGGAACTTTCCATGGCGGCAGAGACCTTGGAGTGAAGGGCGACATATTTGCCCAGGATGGCCGAGGCCTTTTCGTCAGCCTTGGTGGCCTTGGCTTCGATTTCAGCGAGCTGTTCCTTGGAGAACATGGCGGCAGACTTTTCCTTTTCCTTCACGAGTTCTTCCTTGGAGGTGGCGAGCTCGGCGATGGCGCCGTCCTTCTTGCTGTTGGCGTCGGTCAACTGTGCGGAGATTTCCCCGTTCTTGCGGGTGAGATCAGTGCGCTCGGCTTCGAGGGTCGTGTTCTGGGCGGAGAGACCTTCGATCTTGGTCTTTTTGTCGGCGACGTCGGCCTGGAGCTCCTTCTTGGAGGTTTCGAGTTCAACGATGGTCTTGCGCTTCCCGTCGATGAGCGCGGGCAGGGTGGCGAGGGAAGTCATGCGGGCGTCAAAATCCTTGCCGGCTTTGACTTCGGTATCCGCGACAGCCCAGGCGGTGTTCTTGAGGGCAACGTCCATCTTGCCTTTGAGGAGGAAGGCGAAAACGCCAGCGGCCACAGCGGCGACGACGGTCAGGATGCGGAGGAAGGCATTGAGCTTCTTGTTCATGGGGTATTGGGGAATGGGGGGTTAGGAATGACTAAAAAGGGTCTTGCCGGGATCGGAGCTTTCCTGTCGGGAAACAGGACCGGGGTTGGACGAAACGTGCAGGAGCACTTTAAACACCAATTCCTCTTTCCCCACAAGACCAATTTGCTCGCAAACCTGTGTGGTGCTGAGGGATTTGCCCTTATTCTGGGCGAGGGTGGCGATGGCTTGGGCGCGCACTTTAAGTGTGTCTGAAGCGGCCTTTTTTCCGGCTTCCACGCCGGGTTGATGGTAGGCGTTGATGCCGAGTAAACTGGCGTAAAGACCAACCGCTCGCTCAAAGAGAGCGATGAGCATCCCGACCGACCGAGCGTCCACCTCATTGATGGTCAGGGTGATGCTGGCACGTCCGCTTCCGGAGAGGGCGTCGCGGGTGCCAAGGAGGAAGGACTGGAGGTAGTCGCCCGAGGAAACGCCCGGCTCGACCTCAATCGACGGCCCCTCGCGGTCCTTGAGGACTTCGATGAAGAGGGCGAAGAAGTTATTCACACCGTCGCGCAGCTGTTGGACATAGGCGTGTTGGTCGGTGGAGCCTTTGTTGCCGTAGACGGTGAGGCCTTGGAGAACCTTACGACCTTGGAGGTCCAGTTCCTTACCCAAGGATTCCATGACGAGTTGCTGCAGGTAGCGCGAGAAGAGGATTAGGCGATCTTTGTAAGGAAGCACGACCATGGCCTTGGAGCCGCGGCCGTCCGTGAGGTGGTGCCATGCGAGCGCCAGGCGGGCAGCGGGGTTCGCGCCGGAGTCCGGCACGCGGGTGAGTGCATCCATCTCGCGGGCGCCGTTGAGCATGCCGGTGATGTCGATGCCTTGCAGGGCCGCCGGCAAGAGGCCCACGGGGCCGATCTCACTCGTGCGTCCGCCGACCCAATCCCACATGGGAAAGCGGGCGAGCCACTTTTCGCCGACCGCGACTTTATCCAGTTGGCTGCCTTCGCCAGTGACGGCGACGGCGTGCTGCGCGAAGGACAGGCCAGCCTGCTTCCAGCGGAGGGCGGCTTCGATCTGGCCGTTGCGCGGCTCGGGGGTGCTCCCGGATTTTGAGGTCACAATCGCCAGCGTGGAGCCCAGGCGGTTGCCCAAGGTGTCAAAGATGCGATCGATACCGTCGGGGTCGGTGTTGTCGATGAAGTGGACGCGCAGCTTATCCGTCTTACCGCCGAGCGCATCCGCCACGAATTGCGGACCCAGCGCCGAGCCGCCGATGCCGATGCAAAGCAGGTCGGTGAATTTACCGGCCGAGCCTTTGAGCTGCCCGTTGTGAATTTTCTGGGCGAAATCCTGGATGGCGGCGATCGCTACTTTAACTTCCGCGGTGATCTGGGCGTTCGGGGCGAGTTCAGGGGCACGGAGCCAGTAGTGGCCGACCATCCGCTTCTCATCGGGATTCGCGACGGAGCCATTTTCCAGCGCCGCCATGTCGGCGAAAGCCCGCGTCATCGCATCGTCCATGCTGGCCTCGAAGCCGGCCGGAGCCGGAGCGCGGCTGAAATCGAGCGCGATACCGAGTTGCGGGAAGTTCAGGAGGTTCTTCCGGAAATGATCGAACGAGTTTTCCACGGGTGGATATTTCCCGCCCGGCCGGGGGCTTGGCAACATCGGAAGGGCCTTCGGGCGGCTCCGGTAAATAAAAAGGGGCGAGTCGCCCGTGGCGACCGCCCCTCAGTCCGCCTCGCGGGGCGATTAGTCTCCGTCGGTGATGGCGCCGTCGGAAGCCGACGAGACCAGCTTGGCGTATTTCGCCAGCGTACCGCGCTTTTCTTTGCACGGTTCGGCCTTCCAGGATTTCAGGCGGCGGGTGATTTCCTCCGCCGACACGACCAGGTTGATCTCGTTGTTCTGCGCATCGATGGTGATGGTGTCGCCGTTCTGCACGACCGCGAGCACGCCGCCGACGGCAGCTTCAGGCGTGATATGGCCGACGACGAAGCCGTGTGAGCCGCCGGAGAAACGTCCGTCCGTGATGAGTGCGACGGTCTTGCCGAGGCCTTTGCCCATGACGGCGCTCGTCGGTCCGAGCATCTCGCGCATGCCGGGTCCGCCCTTGGGGCCTTCGTTGCGGATCACGATGACGTGACCGTCTTTCACTTCGCCGTCGAGGATGCCGCGCAGGGAGGCTTCTTCAGATTCGTAGACGATGGCTTTGCCGGTGAAGGCGTTGCCTTCCTTGCCGGAGATCTTGGCGACTGAACCCTGCGGGGCGAGATTGCCGCGGAGGATGCGCAGGTGGCTGTCGGGCTTGATCGGATTCGAGAAGGGGCGTACGACGTCCTGGTCGGCGGCGTAGCTGCCGACGTTGGCGAGATTCTCGGCGACGGTCTTGCCGGTCACGGTCATGCAGTGGCCGTGCAGGAGGCCTTTATCGAGGAGCATCTTGAGCAGCGGCTGCAGGCCGCCGATGCGCACGAAGTGGGCCATGTTATATTTTCCGCTGGGCTTGAGGTCGGCGAGCACGGGTACCTTGCGGCCGACGCGTTCGAAATCTTCGAGCGTGAGTTTGATGCCCGCGGAATGGGCCATCGCGATGAGGTGCAGCACGGCGTTCGTGGAGCCGCCCAGCGCGATCACGACGGTGATGGCATTCTCAAACGCGGCCAGCGAGAGGATGTCCGACGGACGGATGTTGCGCTTGATTAGTTCCAGCACGGCCTTGCCCGCCCGCTCGCAGTCGGCGAGTTTGGCGTGGGAGTTCGCCAGCTGCGCGGAACTGTCCGGGAGGCTGAGGCCGAGGGCTTCGATCGCGGAGGCCATGGTGTTGGCGGTATACATGCCGCCGCACGAGCCTTCGCCCGGGATTGAACAGACTTCAATCTCCCGAAGTTCGCTCTCGCCGATCTGTTTGCCAGCATGCTTGCCGACGGCTTCGAAGACGGTGACGATGTCGGCGGACTGCCCCCGGTGCAGGCCGGGGACGATGGTGCCGCCGTAGACGAAGACGGAAGGGCGGTTGAGCCGGGCCATGGCCATGGCACAACCGGGCATGTTCTTATCGCAGCCTCCGATGGTGACGAGGCCGTCAAAGCCTTCGGCGCCGGTCACTGCCTCGATGGAATCCGCGATAATTTCACGGGAGACCAGAGAGTAGCGCATGCCCGGGGTGCCCATGGAAATGCCGTCAGAGACGGTGATGGTGCAGAAGATGACCGCCTTGCCGCCCGCGGCGTCGGCGCCCTTGACGGCTTCGTCCGCCAGCCGGTTGATGTGCATATTGCAGGGCGTGACCATCGACCAGGTCGAGGCGATGCCCACGACGGGCTTCTTGAAGTCGGCGTCGGTGAAGCCGACCGCCCGGAGCATGGCTCGGCTGGGGGCGCGGTCTGGGCCGTCGACGACGATGGCGGAGTGTTGGCGGCAGGAATGGGCGTCGGTCATGGGTGTGAAAAGTCTGCGGTTGTCAGTCGGTTGCCACCCCCTAATAAGAGGGCAGGGAGCGGACACTGAGCCGCCCCGTCGCCGCCGACAATCCGATTTAAGACCCCTCGTCCCGTGGAATTCAACCTCAAGAAAATCATCAAGGCCCTCCTGTTCTCGACCTCCGAGGCGGTGTCCATCAAGGACATCCAGAAGGTCGTCCAGCGCTACCATGCCCAGGCGGCCGCCGAAAGGCAGCCCGACCTGCTCGAGGGGCAGGGGGAAGCGGTGACTCCGTCGGCGCCCTCTTCCGCTCCGGTGCAGGAAATCATCCAAGACATCATCGACCAGGTGCCGACCTTGCTTACCGCGACCCAGATCCGCGAGGCCGTGGACGCTCTGGAAGCCGAGATGCGCGAAGCCAATGACGCGTGCCGGATTCTGCAGGGGCCGGAAGGATTCCGTCTTGTGATTTCGCCTGCCTACTCGGACTGGGTCCGGCTGCTCCGCGGAGAGCCCCGCCCGCAGCGCCTGAGTCCGGCCGCCCTGGAGACGCTTTCGATTGTCGCTTACCGCCAGCCCGTCACTCGCTCGGAGATGGAAGCCATTCGCGGCGTCTCCATCGACAGCGCGCTCACCCGCCTTTTGGAACTGGAGTTGGTCGCCGTCACGGGACGTGCCGATCTGCCTGGCCGTCCGATCCAGTATGGCACAACGGACCGCTTCCTCGATTTCACGGGACTGCGCTCCCTGGGCGAACTCCCTGCTTCCGACGTGCTCTCGCCCGCCCAGATCTCCGAGTGGATCACGCGTGCCACCACGCCGGTGAACATCGGTGACACCGAGGTCGGCCTGCCGCTCGAAGATCAATCCTCCATCGCGCTCGCGACGGAGAACCCGCCCGCTCCCGAAGAGCCTTCTGCATGAGTTTGGAGGAGCATCGCCGCGAGGTCGACCGCATCGACCGCGAAATCCTGAAGCTGCTCGGTGAGCGCCTTCAGGTCGCCCGGGCCATCGGTGAGGCGAAGTTGAAATCAGGCGCCCCAGTCTATGCTCCGCAACGCGAAGAACAGTTGCTGCGCACCCTGGCCGAAGCCGCCCCTGGCATTCCCGCCTCGGGGCTGCGCGCAGTCTTTCGCGAAGTGATTTCCCTTTCGATCGGCGCCCAGATGGCCAAGCCGGTCGCCTATCTCGGGCCCGAAGGCTCCTTTACTCAGCAGGCGCAGGTCCGGGCTTTTGGCTCCAGCGTGCCTTCGCTGCCGCTCCGTTCCATCGGCGACATTTTCGCCGCCGTCGAATCCGGCGAAGCTTCCTATGGCGTCGTGCCCATCGAGAATTCCACTGAAGGTGTGGTCAGCCACTCGCTCGACCTGCTCGCCGAATCCGAACTGAAAGTTGTCGCTCAGGTCACGCTTTCCGTCGAGCAGTGTCTCGTCGGCCAGGGGCCGCTGGACCAGGTGACCAAGGTGCTCTCAAAGGATATCGCTCTTGCGCAGTGCCGCGGCTGGCTCTCTCGCCATGTGCCGCATGCGACGCTGGTCGAATCCGACAGCACTGCCGCCGCCGTGGAAATCGTCGCGCGTGACCCCAAGGGTCAGGCTGCCGTCGCTTCCGCCACCGCCGCGGAATCGCGCGGCGTCCCCATCCTCGCCCGAGGCATCCAGGATCGCCGTGATAACGCGACGCGCTTCTTCGTCATCGGCACGGCGGCCAACGCGGTCGGTGCCAAGGACGAGGTCACGAGCGTGGTACTCACGCTGAAGCATGAACCCGGTGCGCTCCAAGGGGCGCTTGCCGCTTTCTCCGACCGCGGCATCAATCTCATCCGCATCGAATCTCGCCCGAGCCATCGCCGTGCCTGGGAATATCTCTTCTTTATCGATTTCCCGGGACACTGGGACACCGCGGCCGTGCAGGCCGCAGTCACCGAGCTCAAGGGTCGCTGCGAAGTGGTGAAGTGGCTGGGCAGTTATCCGCAGTCCGCCGGATGAATCGTCGCGCCTTGGGAGGCGTGATGCTGGCCGTCTCGGCCGCGGCGCTCCTTTGGGCTGGTTTCGCCTGGTGGCGGGCGTGGTCCGCTCCGCTGGTCACCGTCGTGCTGCGTCCGGCTTATTCGGTCGAAGGCATTTCTTCCGGCACGCCCGTGCGCGTGAAGGGCGTGACGGTCGGGCAGGTCGCTTCCATCGGCTTGGAGGCTGATGTCGATGGCCGCCTGCGACCGGTCGTCAGCCTGAGCCTTGACCCTTCGATGCTCGAGGATCGCGGCTTCGCTGATCGCCTCCGCGGCGACCGGCTGCGCGATGAGGTCGCCCTAGGCCTGCGGGCCCGCCTGATGGCGGTGAACCGGGCCTCCGGCATGCTGCAGGTTGAGTTGATCTGGGAGTCTCCTGTCACGCCGCCGCCCGGCCTGGCGCAGAATGAGATTCCGACCGCCGGCGGCACGATGCAGCGCACGATGGAAGAGGTCGCGCATCAGCTGGAAATGATTTCTAATCGCGACCTCGTTGGGCTGGCCGCCAGCCTCGAACAAGACCTCGACGCATTCTATCCCGCGACAGATCCGGCCCGTGCCATCCGCTTCTCCACGATGCTCCTGGAGCGGACGGGTTCAGTCGTGGCGGCGACGGACGAAAGCACGCTCGGCGCCCAGAGTGTGCGGCTTTCCTCCGCATGCACGCGTCTCCGCGAGGCCGTCGCCGTCGCGGACCGAAAACTCGATGACGAGACACTGGTGCTGCTGCAGGTCAGGCTGGCCGATGCGGGGGCTGCCCTGGCCTCCTTTTCCGCCGCCCTGGAGGGTTCGCGCGCCAGTATGAATTCCGCCTCTGGCGAAGCCTCGGATTTATTTCGGGCGGTTTCCGAAAAGGCCCGTCAATGGACGAAGAAAGCGGCCGGGCTGACCACGGAGCCGTTGCCCCGCTGAGGGAAGAGGCTTGCGGCGGACCCCCGGAGCGGGGATAGGTGAGGGACTTTACCCGCCATGGCTGACCCGACCGATAAGATGGAATCCATCATCAACCTGTGCAAGCGCCGCGGGTTTGTCTTCCCGTCCTCCGATATCTACGGCGGCTTCAACGGTTTCTTCGACTACGGCCCCCTGGGCGTGGAACTGAAGAATAACATCAAGCAGGCATGGTGGCAGGATTTTGTGCACCGCCGCGATGACATCGTCGGTCTCGATTCCTCGATCATCCATCACCCGACCACCTGGAAGGCCTCGGGGCACATCGATAATTTCACCGATCCGCTCGTCGACTGCAAGGAGTCGAAGATGCGCTACCGGGCCGACCAACTTTTCTTCGCCCCCGTGCGCGTCGCCGGCGAGACCATTGGCTATGTCTCGGTGCTCGAAGATGACGGCATGCAGGCCAAGGCCGACGAGATGGCCAATGACATGAAGCGCAAACTGGCCAAGCAAGGCGCACTCGAGCCTGTCGTGCTCAAGGATTACACGGAGTCCAAGCCGGAGGAGCATGCGCTCATCCCTTCGCCCGCCACGGGCAAGCCCGGTTCACTCACCCCGCCCCGTTCGTTCAACATGATGTTCCAGACTTATGTCGGAGCCATGCAGGACGCCTCCGCGACCGCCTACCTTCGTCCGGAGACCGCGCAAGGTATCTTCATCAACTTCAAGAACGTCGTGGACACGGGCCGCGTGAAGCTGCCGTTCGGGATCGCCCAGATCGGCAAGGCGTTCCGCAACGAAATCAACCCCCGCAATTTCATCTTCCGCTCGCGTGAGTTCGAGCAGATGGAAATCGAATATTTCATCTCACCGTCGGCCGACTGGGCTGTCGCCCACAAGGATTGGATCGAGGGTTGTCTGGCCTGGTTCGAATCCATCGGGATTCCCCGTGCCAAGCTTTCGCTCTACCCGCACCCGACTGAGAAGCTGGCCCACTATTCGAAGGGTACGACGGACATCATGTTCGAATTCCCCTTCGGCGTGCAGGAGTTGCAGGGCGTCGCCGCTCGAGGCGATTTCGACCTCACGCAGCACAGTAATGTCTCCGGTCAGAAGCTCGACTGGTTCGACGAGGTCGCCAAGGCCCGCTATATCCCGCATGTGATCGAGCCTTCGGTAGGCGTCGACCGTGTCTTCCTTGCCCTGCTCACGACCGCCTATCATGAGGATGAGGTCGAAGGCGAAAAACGCGTCGTGCTTCGCCTGCCCGCCCGCGTCGCGCCGTTCAAGGCCGCCATCTTCCCGCTGGTGAAGAACAAGCCGGAGCTCGTCGAGCGCGCCGAGGCTCTTTACCGCCGCCTGAAGAAGCGCCATAATGTCTTCTATGACGCCGCTGGCGCCATCGGCCGCCGCTACCGTCGCCAGGATGAGATCGGCACCCCTTACGGCATCACCATCGACTTCGAGACGATCGAGAAGGGCGCTGGCGTCACGGTCCGCGACCGCGACACCCTTGAGCAGGTGCGCATGACGGAAGACGAAGTGGTTCGCTTCCTCGACGACAAGGTCAACGGTTGACCTTCGGCGGGGTCGCCGCGAGATCTTCCGCCAGCTTGGCCAGACGTCGCTTCCCGCAGAGGGAGGCGGCGATGGTCAGGTTGCGCAGGCCTTGCGGCAGGTGCGCGAGGTATTCCGGGCGACCCTTCTTGTTGCCCAGGAATCCGTAGGCACCGCAGGCTTGTAGCAGGCGCTGCGTGGCGGCGACGTGGAAGTAGTGTGAGAACTCATCGCTCGAGCCCTTCCAGTCGGAAACTTCACGGGCGTGGTCCTCGATCTCGATGCGCCACAGGTCCATGTCCGTGCGCGTGAGATACGGGTCGAAAGCGAGCGAGGCGAAATCGTAGAACATGCTGCCGTGACGCATGCCCTGGAAGTCGATCAGCCAAGCCTGGTTGTCACGGACCATGATATTCTGCGACTGGAAGTCGCGGTGGATCGTGACGGGCGACTGGGTGCCGAGATCCTTGCCGAGTGCGGCCATCTCGTCGAGCACGCCGCGGTCGACCTTGCGGCCGGCGAGGACGTTGTCCTGGAAATATTGACGCTCCCATTGATAGAGATTCGGACCAAAGGCCTCCATGAGGGTGATGCCGGCGGCGGCGATGGCTTCGGCTCCGTGGCGATGGATGGCCGCTGCTTGCTCCAGGGCCGAGGCGAAAGCCGCCCACGGGAATTCGGCGGCCTGCGCGCAGGTCCAGAGATCGGTCGAGCCGAGGTCTTCAAGAATGAGCACGCCGGCGTCTTTGTCTTCCGCGATGACCGCGGGGATGTTGGCGCCAATCTTCTCGCGCAGCACCGAGGCGAGGCTGCCGTAGATGAGGTTCTCCGGGCGCGAATCGTCATAGACGCACAGGACGGCAGATTCCCCCGCGGCATTGCGTACGCGCTGGAACTTTCGACCCGAACCGCCTTTGAGCACTTCGCCGCCGGAGGTGAGTTCGTAGCCGTGGGCTTTCGCAGCGTCGGCCGGGGAGATCACTCCACGGAGGGGCTTCTCCTGCTGGGCTTTGACAGCTTGGTATTCTTCGAGGGTGCCCAGATCGTGCCAAGTGGTCGAGGCGTCAAGGTAGCCCTGAATGCTGCCAGGCTGGGCCTGGATCTGTCGTAGGAAATGTTCGACGAGCGATTCCATCGTCGCGGGAACGCCTTGTGCGAACGCCTTGGTGACGACGCAGATCCCGGTGTATTGGTAGCAAGGATCGCTCTTGCCCAGGCGATCACGCATGTCGGTCACGAGGCCGTCGTCGGTGATGCGCACGTTGCGCACGGGGCCTTGTTCGCGCACGACGAGCGTGGCGGCTCCACCATTGTCACGGTGATGGGCGACGGCGGCGACGATGTCGCAGCCGGAGAGAATGTCTCCGTTCCAGATCACAAGATCGGTGTCTTGGTCGCCGAGCAGGCCCGCGATATTGGCCAGGCCGCCGCCGGTTTCGAGGATGACAGGTTCATGCACGAGCTTCACTTCGGCTTCGCCGAACTTACCTTCGGGGAAGGTCTGCGCCCAGACTTCGGGGCAGTGATGCGTGTTGATGATAAAGCGGCGCGTGCCGGCGGCGCGGAGTTTTTCCATGGCCTGCAGGACCATCGGTCGTCCGGCGATCGGCAGCAGGGGCTTGGGGCAGTGCTCGGTGAGCGGGCGCAGGCGGGTGCCTAGGCCGGCTCCGAGAATGAAGGCAGTGCGGGGGAAATCAGACATGAGATTTTTTGAGGCAGGTCGGGCAGACGCCATAGACCTCCATGATATGGGTGAGGTCGCTGAAGCCTCGCTGACGGGCGGCGGCTTCGATGCGGCTGGAGTCGCAGCCGGGAAGTCGCTCGATGCGGCCGCATTGACGGCAGATGACGTGGTGATGGTGGTGCCCGGGGGAGACGAGCGCATAGAGGCTGCGGCCTCGCTCGAGGGGGTGGCGTTGCACGATGCCGGCATCTTCCATGGCGCCGAGGCTTCGGTAGACCGTCACGAGGTCCAGTTTGGTGTCGCCGGCCGCGGAGTGGATCTGCTCGGCGCTCAACGGGTGCTTGGCGGCGGCCAGTGCCTTGAGCATGGCCATCCTGGGCGAGGTCACGCGGAGGGACTTCTCCTTCATGCGGGCGACGGCCGCCTCGATGCGATCGCCGGAGCCTTCGCCGCAGCAACCCTCCTCATGGCGGTGGCCTTGGGACATGGCCCGTAGGTTTGATGGGCTTTATGACGAGGCAACAACGAATGGCCACTTGCCTCCCGCCCGGGTCTGGTTTGGCTTGGGTTCGTCCATGTCCGACCGCCCGGCCAAGTCCTCCGTCCCTCGCGAACTCTGCCCAGTTGAGTTCCGGGATTTCGTCTCCGCCCAGCCTTTCGCCCTCGAGCTCGGTGGCGACCTGCCCGGTCTGACGCTTCGTTACGAGACCTACGGCACGTTGTTACCCGATAAGTCCAACGCCATTCTGGTCCCCCACGCGCTCAGCGGTGATCACCACGTCGCCGGTAAATACGCTTCCACGGACGCCAAGTCAGGCTGGTGGGATTGCTTCGTTGGGCCGGGTAAGGCCATCGACACGGACCGTTTTTTTGTCATCGGCATCAATTGTATCGGCGGCTGCCAAGGCTCCACGGGGCCGCTCACCATCGATGCCCGGACAGGCCAGCCCTACGGCGGCTTTTTTCCTGAAATCACCCTCGGAGATATCGTCCGCGCTCAGCGCCTAGTCGTCCGTCACCTCGGTATCTCCAAACTACATGCCGTCGTCGGCGGCTCGATGGGCGGTATGCAGGCCCTGATCTGGTGTGCCGATTATCCCGCCGAGGTCGGCCGCATCGCGGTCATGGCCGCCGGGCTCAGCCAGTCGCCGATGGCGATCGCCTTGAACGCCGTTTCCCGCGCCTGCGTGGAGCGTGATCCGCATTTCCGCGGCGGCCACTACTTGCCCGGCGAAGGGCCCGAATCCGGCTTGGCGGTGGGCCGCATGATCGCGCATATCAGCTACCTTTCCTCCGCCTCATTTGAGCAGAAGTTCGGCCGTGCTAAGGTGCCGGGCGCGAGCCCTCGCGACCCGGTACATTGGCAGGTCGAAAGTTATCTCGAGCACCAAGGGAAATCTTTCGTGAAGCGCTTTGATGCCAACAGCTGGCTGCGCATCACCCGTGCGGTCGACCGTTTTGATATGACCGCCCGTGCTTCCTCGGGGTCGCTTTTCACGCAGGATGGCCCGGATGTGCTCGCGATTGGTTTTTCGAGCGACTGGCTTTATCCGACGAGTGAGCTGCGCATGCTGCTGGCCGCCGCGACCGCGGTCGGCGTGAACGCGGCTTACCATGAGGTCATCACGGACGCCGGACATGACGGCTTCCTGCTGCCGGATACGGGCCTGGCTGTCCGTCTGCACGCCTTCCTGGGCTGATCAGAGGAGCGGAGAGATTACTTGCGCGATGGCCTCGATCGCGCGGCCCGTCCATGTGCGGGTGCGACGATAGAGGTCTTCCGTGAATCGCGTGCTTTCCGTTTCCCAACCCGTGATAAGGGCGCCGACTTCGGCGACTGCGACTGGGTCGCGCACGACCGCGCCGATCTCGTAATTCAGGAAGAGCGAACGCATGTCGAGATTCGCTGAGCCGATGACCAGCTGCTCGTCGTCGACGATGACGAGCTTGGAGTGAAGCACATCGGGCTTGAAGAAAAGGATTTCCGCACCGGCCTCGCGGAGGGTACGCAGGTGCCAGCGGCGGGCGAGGTCAAGCAGGCGATGGTCCGACCTTCGCGGTACCATGATCTTGACGTGGCGGCCAGCGTTCGCGGCCGTCACCAGTAGCGTGAATAGCGTGCGGTCGGGCACGAAGTACGGCGTGACGACGGTGATGGAACGCTTGCAGTTGGAGAACAGCTTCACGTAGGTCTCCCACAGCGGATCCCCTTCGCAGTCGGGGCCGGAGGCGATGACCTCGACGTGCGCATCGCCGACGTGGGGCGAGCGCTCGCGTAGCAGTGTCGCGAAGGTCATCGGGGTCTCGTCGGTGGCCTGGCACCAGTCGGCGATGAAGACGCGCTCAATCGCGGCGGCCGTCGGGCCCTCAATCAGAAAGGAGCAGTCGCGAAAGCGGCGGGAGGAGGGCTTATCGCCCATGTAAAGTAGGCCGAGGTTCTGGCCGCCGATGATCGCGAACGTGCCGTCGAAGACCGCGACCTTACGGTGATTGCGCCAGTTGGCCGAGCCTTTACCCTGAGTGGGCAGCGCAGGGTTGAAGCGGGCCACCTTGCCGCCAGCGCGGCTGAGGGGTCGGCACAGACGCAACGGGATGCCGAAGCTGCCGATGGCGTCGACGAGCAGGCGGACCTCAAGGCCTTCCTTGGCCCGCATCGTCAGTAGGCTGACGATTTCGCGACCGACGGCATCGTTGGCCAGCGCGTAGGTCGAGAGGCTGATGCGTCGTTTCGCTCGCTTGATCTGCCGGCGCAGTTCTTCGAGGGTCTCGCGTCCGTGGCGGTCACCGAGCAGGCGGAAGCGATTGCCTCCGAAGTCAGGTTCTTCGCTGAGGCGCCAGGCCACGCGGTTCACTTCCTTCTTCGCGTCGGCCAGGGACGAATGCTTGCGGCCGCCGAAGAGGAAGAACAGCAGGGCGGTGCCGATCGGCAGGAGCCAGGCCAGCGGCCCCCATAGCAGCAGGTAGGCCGGGGAGATGCGGGCGCGCATCACGCGCAGCAGGACATAAATTTGGCAGCCGATGCGGACGGCCAGCATCACGTTGGGCGGTAGCCAGCCCAGCCACTCCGCCACGAGGATGACCAAGGAAGCCAGCAGCGCCAGCGAGGTGCTGCGCGTCAGCCGGCCGTATCCCTGGAACGGAACCATACTTGGATATTACGGCCTCTCGTCGCGGATGGGCACAAAAAAAGACCCCGGTTGCCCGGGGTCTGTTTGGTTCCAGTGAAGGACGGCTTAGTTGCCGGCCTTGTCGAGGAGATCGCCGAGGCTGTTGAAGTCTCCGCTGCCCGACGAGGACGACGAGGAGCCGCCGGCCGAAGGAGCAGGAGCGCCACCGGTCGAAGGACCCTTGATGCGGTCGTAGCTGGAGATTTCCGCCTGGAGCCGTTCGGCGTCGTAGTTCGCGGCCTTGATCGAGAGGCCGATGCGACGGTCTTCCTTGTCGATCTTGATGACGCGAGCCGTGACATCCTGGCCGACCTTGACGACGTCCTTGACGTTCTCAACGCGCTGTTCGGCGAGCTGGGAGACGTGTACGAGGCCGTCGATTTCGTCCGAGAGTTCGATGAAGGCACCGAAGTTCGCAATCTTGGAGACCTTGCCGTTGACGAGGTCGCCGATGCGGTACTTGCGGTCGATTTCGCTCCACGGATCGGTCTGGGTCTGCTTGACGCCCAGGGAGATGCGCTGCTGGTCGACGTCGACGTCGAGCACGATGGCTTCCACGTCGTCGCCCTTCTTCATGACTTCGGCCGGATTGTTGATGCGGCGGGTCCAGCTCATGTCGGACACGTGCACCATGCCGTCGATGCCATCTTCCAGTTCGACGAACGCACCGTAGTTGGTGAGGTTGCGCACCTTGCCGCGGACGCGAGCGCCCACGGGGTAGTTGTGGCGGACCTTTTCCCACGGATTGGTTTCGAGCTGGCGGATACCGAGCGAGATTTTCTGTTCTTCCTTGTTGAAGTTGAGGATGACCGCGTCGACTTCCTGGCCGACCTTGAGGATGTCAGAGGGCTTCTGGACGCGCTTGGTCCAGGAGAGCTCGGAGACGTGGACGAGGCCTTCGACGCCGCCTTCGATCTCGATGAACGCACCGTAGGCGACGAGATTGACGACCTTGCCATGGACCTTCTGGCCGACAGGGTAGCGCTTCTCAATGCCTTCCCACGGATTGGGCTGGGTCTGCTTGAGGCCCAGGGAGACGCGTTCGCGCTCGCGGTCGACTTCGACCACCATGACGGTGATTTCTTCGCCCACCTTGACGACTTCGCTCGGGTGGCCGATGCGGCCCCAGCTCATGTCGGTCACGTGCAGCAGGCCGTCGAGACCGTCGAGGTCCACGAACGCGCCGTAGTCGGTGATGTTCTTGACGATACCGCGGCGGACGACGCCGGGCTTGACCTCCTCGAGGAGCTTGCGACGGCTTTCGCCGCGCTGTTCTTCGATGAGTTCGCGACGGGAGACGACGAGGTTCTTCTTCTCCTTGTTGATCTTGATGATCTTGAAGTCGAAGGTCTGGCCCACGAACTGTTCGAGGTTCTTGGGCGGATTGATGTCGATCTGCGACGAGGGCATGAAGGCATCGACGCCGACGGAGACGATGAGGCCTCCCTTGACGATGGACTTGACGCGTCCCTGGACGATGGAGCCTTCCTGGCAATTGGCTTCGATGCTTTCCCACTTACGGATCTGCTGGGCGCGATCGTAGGAGACGGTCGGGGTGCCGTCTTTGTTCTCAAGCTTCTCGAGATAGACTTCGAGCTGCATGCCGACTTGGATTTCGGCCATATCGGGGAACTCGCCCTGGGGGATGAATCCCTCGGACTTGCCGTTGATGTCGACGACGACGAATTTGTCGTCGCGGATTTCGGTCACCGTGGCGGCGATGACAGAGTGTGCTTTGAGCGCGCCGAAATTAGAATCGGCGAGCAGTTTTTCCATTAGGCTCATGTTGTTTTGACTGTTTGTCCTGGTCGTCGCGGAGGACGTTTCCAGGGTTTGGTTGTGTTTTGGTTTTTCCCGCCGGAGGTTCCGCAAGCAAGCGCTTGTGGGCCGGTAGGAAGGTCTAACGAACTGTCCCGCCCGCCCTCTGGCAAGCGGATTATGATGCTAAGTCCACCCCAGGACACCCCGGCGGCGGGCTTAATTCTGGGTTTTCTGGGCTGGGCGCACCCGCGCGGCGTATTCGGCGACCCCGATGGCCACAGCCTCGGCGATCTTCTGGCGGTAGGCGTCTTCCTTGATTTGGGCGCCTTCCTTGCGGCTGGAGATGAAACCGCCTTCGACCAGCACTCCGGGGCAAGAGAGGGTGCGGAGCACGGCGAAGCGGGCCCGGCGCACCCCTCGGTCTTCGGCACCGGTGAGGCTCAGTAGCTGGCGTTGCAGGCCCCAGGCGAGCGCCATGTTGCCGCTGTCAAAACGATTACCTGGCTCGGCGGTGGTGGTGGCCTTGGCCTTGCCGCTGTTCGTGGAGCGCTGTCCCTCGGGGCTCAAGCAATAGGTTTCAATGCCGGAGCTCGTCGTGTCGCCCGCCCCGCCGCCATTGTAGTGGAGGCTGACGAAAAGGTCGGCCTTGGTGCGGGCGGCGAAATCAGGTCGGTCGCTCAGTTCGATAAACTCGTCCTTGGTGCGTGTAAACACGACTTCGAAGCCGCGCTTTTCGAGGGCGATTTTGAGGCGGGCGGCGGTGTCGAGGGTGGCGGCCTTCTCGGCATAGCCGAGGGCAGCGTTGATCTTGCCGGGGTCCTTGCCGCCGTGGCCTGGGTCGAGGACGATGCGACGCACGGCCGTGGCGGCGCGGGGCGGGCCCCAGAGCAGGGGCACGAAGACTTTTTCGTAGTCGGTGCGCGAGATGGTCAGGTGTCCCCGGAGTGAGCCCACCGCGTCTTCGAGCACGACCTTGACGCCATCGACGAGCACGAAGTCCTTGCTGCGTTCGGCGTATACGACAATACCGCCCTTGACGCCGTGCCGCTCGGAATCGGCGGCGTCGCCGCGCTGATGCTCGAGCTCGCGCAGGCCGAGCTGGCGCAGGGAGTCGCCGAGGTAGTATCCCGTGGACGCCGCCCAAGCCTGAACCGTCATGGTCAGGAGAAGGAGGCTGGCCGCGAACCGACGCACGCTCTTATTCCGCGTCGTTCTCGCCGTTGTCCACCTCGGAGTCATCCTCGCCGTCTTCTTCTCCGGGCGTCTCGTTGTGCACGAGCTTACGCTTGTTCTGCTGGACGGGCGTGAGGCCGACAACGATCGCGCGGCCGCTGCGCTTGGGTTCGTTGTCGCGCGTGCTGATGTGCGCCAGGGCTTCGATGGCCTTGGTGATCGTGGCGATACCGATCTCGGGGTGCTCGAGTTCGCGGTAGCGATACTGGAGCAACAACTTAATCTTGTGTCCGTGGAACAGGAAGTTCTCGGCGCGGCGCACTTTGATGAAGAGGTCATGCACGTCGATCCGCGGGCGGAGTTTGATCTCCTTCACCTTCGTCGCGGTCTTCTGGTGCTTGTGCTTCTTAGCTTCTTCGTAGAGGTACTTTCCGTATTCCTGCAGCTTGCAGACGGGCGGCACGGCAGCGGCGGCGATTTCGATCAGGTCGACGCCGAATTCACGGGCGAGATCAAGCGCCTGCTGCGTGGGCATGATGCCCATCATTTCACCCTTCGGAGAAATGACGCGCACTTCGGTGGCCCGGATGCGGTCGTTGCGCTTGGGTCCCTTATCCTCTTTGCGGAACATGCCGCGTTGTTGGGCCGAATTATTATTCTTAGGCCGGGGACTCTTAGGACGATAGGGTGAAGGCATTAGGTAACTGCGGAGTTGTCTCTTCGCTAAACTCCCCGTTTCGGGGCTTTGATTCAAGCACCGATTCGTAAGTTTGCCCGCCGGCGCGGCTTACTTCGTCGCAGCAATGGCGACGAGCAACTGCTGGCCGTGCTCGGCGGCTTCGACCTTCGGGATGACTCCGATGAGTTTGCCGGAGGCGTCGAAGAGGTAGGCTGCCCGGAGCGGCCCGAGATACTTTTTGCCGTACATGGATTTCTCGACGATGGCATCCATGGCTTGGGAGAACTGATCCTCGGGGTCCGACACGAGGGTAAACTTGTACCCATGCTTGGCGGCATACTTAAGGTGGGAGGCGATAGTATCACGGGAGATGGCGACAATCTTAAATCCCTGTTTAACAACGACTTTCATATTTTTATCCATGGCGGCGGCCTGTTTATCGCAGGCCGAGGTGTTGTTGCGCATATAGACGGAGACGATGGTCGGGCCGTCCAGGAGGTCGGCAAAGGGCCCGTGGACGGTCTTTCCGTCTACTAAGGCGTTGATCTTAAAGGTGAGTTTCGGCTTTTTTCCTAAGGAAATCATGGTTTTATGGAATGGGTAGGTGGGGCAGGGGAGTCGGGTCCGGGGGAATTGTCAAACGACCCTGCGGCTTCTTGGTCTGGCTCTCTGCCGATTATTCCAAGGCAAGTAAGGGGCGGGCGGCCCTTTCCCCTTTACAAGTCCCTCGGGAGAGCCTTTGTTCCGACCCTTTCCGCCATGCAAAAGACCCGCAAGTCCATCTCCAAGCGCTTCAAGGTGACCGGTACCGGCAAAGTGATGCGCCGTTCCGCCAACACCCGCCACTTGCTGAGCTCCAAGTCCCGCAAGCAGCGCCGCCGCGCCAATAAGTCCAAGCGTGTCGACTCCGGCTTCGAGAAGAAGATGCTGGCCTCGATGCCCTTCGCCTAAATCGAAGATCCTATTTTTGGCCGAACGGGTGTTCATTAAGGCGACCCCGAGGCCATCTAACCAAACCAAACATACCATACCAACATGCCTAGAGCAACCAACGGCCCGGCCACCAAGGCCCGTAAAAAGCGCGCGATCAAAGCCGCTAAGGGCTACTTCGGAAACAAATCACGTCTGTACGTCTACGCCCTCGAGGCCGTTCAGCGCGCGCAGAAGTTCGCTTATCGCGACCGCCGCAAGAACAAGTCGACGTTCCGTCAGCTTTGGATTGTGCGTCTTAATGCCGCCTGCCGCCCCCTCGGTATTTCCTACAGCCGTCTGATCGCTGGCCTGAAGAAGGCTAACATCACGATGGATCGTAAGAATCTGAGCGAACTGGCCATCCATGACGCCCCCGCTTTTGAAGCGATCGTCAAGAAGGCCCAGGCCGCGCTCGTCTAAGACGACTTCACCGTCCTCCCACGAAGCCCCGGCCCTCCGGGGCTTCTTTGTTTTACGGTGCTTTCGCTTGCCGACTTTCCCCTCCAACGCACAAATCAATCTATGCAGCAGCAGCTCGCCCAACTCGTCGCCGCCGCCACCCAGGAAGCCGCCGCCGTCGCCACCCGTGCCGAGCTCGAGGCCTTCAAGGCGCGCGTGGTCGGACCCAATGGCTCCCTAACCCAAGTGATGAAGGGGATGGCGACCCTTTCAAAGGAAGAACGCCCGGTCGTGGGTAAGCTGATCAACGAGGCGAAGAAGGCCGTCGAAGAACTGATCTCCTCGCTTCTGGTCAAGGTCGAGAACTCCGAAATCGCCGCCGCGCTCGGCGCTCCTGTCGACCCGACCCTGCCGAGCCCCGATGCTCCGGTGGGCTCCCTTCACCCCCTCAGTCGCACGCGCGAACGCATCCTGGCTTCCTTCCGTAAATTGGGCTTCGTTGTCGCCGACGGACCCGAGGTCGAGACGGAGTGGCATTGCTTCGACGCCCTCAATACGCCCGCCGATCACCCGGCCCGCGACATGCAGGACACGCTCTACATGCCGAAGGCGTTCCGCTCCGCCGACGCTCCGCGAAAGGGCGAAGAGGCGATCCTCCTCCGCACGCACACTTCCAGCGTGCAGGTCCGCACGATGCTCTCGCGTAAGCCGCCGTTCCGTATCGTCGCTCCGGGCCGCTGCTTCCGCCGCGATGCGGTCGACGCGACGCACTCCGCTAACTTTCACCAAGTCGAAGGTCTCTGGATCGATCGCGATGTGACGCTGGCCGATCTCCGCGGCGTGCTCGATTTCTTCGTGAAGGAAACCTTCGGCGCCGACGCCGAAATCCGCCTGCGTCCGTCGTTCTTCCCGTTCACGGAACCTTCTTTCGAAATGGACCTGCGTTCGCCTAACCTCGGGCGCCTCTCCAACCGCTGGCTGGAAATCATGGGCTGCGGTCTGGTCGACCCGAAGGTCCTCGAGCTCTGCGGCCTCGACCCGAACGAATGGTCAGGCCTGGCCTTCGGCCTCGGACTCGAACGTATCGCGATGCTGGTCCACGGTATCGACGACATCCGCCACTTCTACAACAACGACACGCGCTTCCTGCGCCAGTTCGCCTAAGCCATGAAAGTCTCTTTCCAAGCCCTCTCCCGTCACCTCGACCTCGCCGGCGTCACCGCTGAGCGCGTCGCAGAAGTCCTCCCGATGCTCGGCCTTGAGGTGGAGTCGGTCACGACCTTCGGACTCGCACCTCTGCCGCTCGTAGTGGTCGGCGAGATCAAGTCTTTCGAGAAACACCCGAAGGCCGATCGTCTGAGCGTCTGCCAGGTCGACGTCGGCGACGGCGCAATCCGCCAGATCGTCTGCGGCGCCAAGAATTTCAAGGCGGGCGACCGCGTGCCGGTCGCACTTCCGGGTACGGTGATGCCGGGTGGTTTCGCGATTTCGGTCTCGAAGCTCCGCGATGTCGATTCGGCGGGCATGATGTGCTCCTCCGAAGAACTCGGCCTCGGCAAGGGCGAGGACGGCCTGCTCATCCTGACTCCCCGTCAGCCGGCACTCGGCACTCCGCTCAATGCCCTCTTCGGTGCGCCGGATACGGTGCTCGAAATTTCAGTCACACCTAATCGCGGCGATTGCCTCGGCATCCGCGGCGTCGCTCGCGACCTCGCCGCCGCGCTGGGTCTCGCGCTCAAGCCGCTCACGGTGAAGACGGCTGCCGGCCTCGCCACTACGCCTTCCGCCTCCGATGCGGTGAAGTTCGTCCGCTCGTCCTCCGAGTTCTGCCCTTACTACACTCTGCGCACGTTAAAAAACGTGAAGGTTGGCCCGAGTCCGGAATGGCTCCGTCGCGACCTCGAGGCCGCTGGTCTTCGTCCGATCAATAATGTGGTCGATATCACGAACTGGGTGCTGCTTGAACTCGGCCAGCCGCTCCATGCGTTCGACGCGAAGAAAGTTTCCCAAGGTATCGAAGCTCGCCCGGCCCGCGAAGGCGAAGAAATCGTCCTGCTCGATGGCAAGAAGGTGAAACTTGAAACGGGTGTCTGCGTCATCGCCGACGCCCAGCGCCCGCTCGTCGTCGCGGGTGTGATGGGTGGCGTCGATTCCGGCGTGACCGACTCGACGACCGAGATTCTCCTCGAAGCCGCTTGGTTCCGCCCCGGCGAGATTCGCCGCGTCGCCCGCCGAATCGGCGTGTCGACTGATTCTTCCCATCGCTTCGCCCGTGACGTGGATCCGGCCGGCGTCGAGCTGGCCTCGCGCCTCGCGACGGACCTCCTTATCGAACACGCGGGCGCTCAGGTCGCTGGTCCCGCCATCGCGGTGGGCAAGCCTCCGCGTGCCGATGTGACGATTGAACTGCCTGCCGGCTACGTGGCTGCCAAACTCGGTACGCCGATCGCCGATGCCGATGTCAACGCGGCCTTCGCTCGTCTGGGTTTCACGGTAAAGCCTTCCGCCACGGGTTTCTCAGTGTTGGTGCCTTCATTCCGCTCCGACGTGTCGCGTCCGATCGACCTCGTCGAAGAATTCATTCGTATCCACGGCACCGATAAGGTGCCGGCGGGTCGCCCGATCGCCCCACTCCCAGGGGATGATGATGCGCTGACTTCAGTCTTCACCCGCGAAGTCTCGGCCCGTCTCGTCGGTGCCGGTTTCACGGAGTGCTGCCACTACTCGCTCCGCGACGCCGCGGAACTCGAACGCACCCTCGGCGCCGACAAGGCCGCCCTGGTCGCGATGGATAATCCGCTGACGGCCGAACAGACGCACCTGCGTGCTTCGCTCGTCCCGGGTCTCGCCGGCGCGCTGGCGCTCAACCTTTCGGTCCACGCCGACCCGCGTGGGCTCTTTGAAGTCGGCACGGTTTTCCGTCCCCAGGCCGATGGCACGGTGCGCGAATTCATCTCGGTAGCCTTTGCTGTCGTCGCCGAACCGGTGACACGCTCTTGGAAGTCTCGCGAGGCGTTCGATGCACTCCGCGCCAAGCGCCTCCTGCAGGACGTCGCCGCACTCGCCGGCGTCACCGCGGTTCGCCTTTCGTTTGCTACTGCCACGGGCGGTCTCTGGCAGGCTGACCACGCCGCCGCCCTCGTCGACCGCGGCCGCGCCGCGGAAGGCGCCTGCGGCGTCCTCGATCTCCGCTGGACGCGTTCGCTCGGCCTCAAGAGCTCCGTCATCGCCGGCGAAGTCTGCTTCCCGCGCACGGCCTTCGTCGAGGCCCGCAAGATTCCTCGCTTCGAAGCGTTCTCTTCCTTCCCGCCCGTCACTAAGGACGTCGCGGTCATCGTTCCGGTCGGCGTCGCCGCCGCCGAGGTCGAAAGCCGCGTCCGCCAAGGCGCCTCGAAGGCTGCCGGCAAGGAGTTTGTGCTGGAGTCCGTCAACTGCTTCGACGTCTTCACAGGTCCTGGGCTGCCCGAAGGCCACCGCAGCCTCGCCTTCGAAATCCGCTGGCGCCACGCGGCCCGAACGCTCACCGACGAAGAAACCAACCAAGCTCTTGGCGTGGTCATCGCGACGCTTGAGAAGGGCGCCGGCTGGACCGTCCGCCGCTGATTCCCATGGCCGAAGGTTTCGACATCGATCATCTCGCGAAGCTCGCCCGCCTCAGCCTCACGGCCGCGGAGAAGGCGCTCTACTCGTCGCAGCTCAATCAAATCCTGGGTCACTTTCAGGCGCTCGCGGAAGCCGACCTGCCCTCGACGATCGACGACGCCCGCATCGTCAACGAAGCCGCCCTGCGCTCCGATGAGCCGGGTCCGGTCCTCGGCGCCGAAGCCGTCACCCGCATCGCCCCCGCCTCGCGCGACGGGCAGATCTCCGTCCCGCGCGTCGTGGACGACGAATCGTAAGCCATGGCCGACGCGCTCCATACGCTTTCCGCCGCCGAGCTCGGCCGCCGCATCGCGGCCGGCACGCTTACGTCCCGCGCCCTCTGCGAAGCGTTCATCGTCCGCTATAAGACGATCAATGACAAGGTCGGTGCCTTCACCCATCTAGACGAAGCCGACGTGCTCGCGCAGGCCGACGCCTCCGATGCCCGCCGCAAGGCCGGGCAGGGCAGGGGCCCGCTCGAAGGCATCCCGGTCGCGATCAAGGACAACATCGCGGTGAAGGGCCAGCCGCTCACCTGCTCGAGCAAGATGCTCGCTTCACTGATCTCGCCTTACGACTCCCACGTCGCCGAACGCCTCCGTGCCGCCGGCGCGATTCTCTACGGTCGTCTGAATATGGACGAGTTCGCGATGGGCTCCTCCACGGAGAACTCTGCAATCCGTAAGACCTTTAATCCTTGGGACCTCGCCCGCATCCCGGGCGGTTCTTCCGGTGGCAGCGCTGCGGCCCTCGCGGCCGGCCTGGTGCCGCTCTCGCTCGGTTCTGATACCGGTGGCTCGATTCGACAGCCTGCCTCGCATTGCGGCGTGGTCGGCCTGAAGCCCACCTACGGACTGATCTCCCGCTTCGGCCTCGTGGCCTTCGCCTCGTCGCTCGACCAGATCGGCCCGATGGCCCGCAGCATCGAAGATTGCGAACTGCTCCTCAACGCGCTGGCCTCGGCCGACGCCCGTGACATGACCTGCTTTGGTCCGTCCGACCGCGCCCTCACGCCGGCCGGTGACGCCAAGAAGCTCCGCATCGGCATCCCGAAGGGTTTCCTCGGGAAGGGCGTCGCACCCGAAGTCGCCGCCGCCGTCAACGCGGCCATCGAATTCTACCGCTCCCAGGGTTGTGCAATCTCCGAGGTCGAGTTGCCCTCCGCCGACCTCGCCGTGCCGACGTACTACGTCGTGGCGACCGCCGAGGCCTCCTCTAACCTCGGCCGCTATGACGGCGTCCGCTACGGCCATCGCTCCGCCACCGCCGGTACGCCGGTCGAGATGATGACGGCGAGCCGCTCCGAAGGCTTCGGTCCGGAAGTGAAGCGCCGTATCCTGCTCGGTACGTTCGTGCTCAGCGCCGGTTACGCCGACGCCTATTACGTCCGCGCCCTCCGGGCCCGCGCGAAGATCCGCGCCGAATACCTCGCCGCCCTTGCCGGTGTCGATGTGCTGCTCACCCCGACGGTTCCGACGCCCGCCTTCAAGGTGGGTGAGAAGGCTTCGGATCCGCTGCAGCTCTACCTCGAAGATATCTTCACGATTCCTGCCAATCTCGCCGGGCTCCCGGCGATCTCGGTGCCTTGCGGTAAGTCTGGCCACCTGCCGGTGGGTTTTCATCTGGTCGGAGCGCCGCTCTCCGAAGCCAAACTCCTCGCCGCGGGCCGCCTCTTCGAGGCCGCCCATGGTTACGCCCACCAGCAAGCCGCCCTATGAGCACCTCTCCTTCTGATTGGGAAGTCGTCATCGGCCTCGAAGTCCACGTGCAGTTGCACACCCGCGCCAAGGTCTTCGCTTCGTCCCCTTGGGGTTTCGGCAAGGAACCTAACGAGCAGGTCGACCCAGTCGTGCTCGGTCTCCCCGGCACGCTGCCGGTGGTGAACCGCGAAGCGGTTGAGAAATCCATCCTCTTCGGCCTAGTTGTCGGAGCGTCGGTTCCGGAGCACTGCTCCTGGGATCGTAAGAATTATTTCTACCCGGATAACCCAAAGAACTACCAGCTCACCCAGAAGGATTTCCCAGTCGTCGTCGGCGGCCAGGTCGAGATCGAACTCCCGGGTGCCTCGCGCAACGTGATGGGCGAGCACAAGTTCATCCGTATCCACCACGCGCACCTCGAAGAAGACGTGGGTAAGCTCAGCCACGCAGGCAGCGGTTCCCTCGTCGACTACAACCGCGCCGGCGTGCCTCTCCTCGAGATTGTCACCGAGCCGGACCTCCGTTCCTCCGCCGAAGCCGAAGCCTTCCTGCGCTCGCTTGTCGCGATGCTCACCCAGGCCGGCGTGGCCGATTGCGACATGGAAAAGGGCCAGCTGCGTTGCGACTGCAACGTCTCCGTCCGTCGCCGTGGCGTCGAAAAGCTCGGCACCCGTACCGAGACCAAGAACCTCAACTCCATCTCGAGCGTTCGCGACACCGTCATCTACGAGACCGCCCGTCAGATCCGTGAGCTCGAAGCCGGTCGCTCGATCACGCAGGAGACCCGCGGCTGGAACGCCGAACTCGCTCGGGGTTACGTGCTTCGCGACAAGGAAGACGCCCACGATTACCGCTACTTCCCGGATCCGGATATTCCGACCCTGAAGATCTCCCGCGAGACCGTCGCGCGCCTCACCAAACTGGTCCCCGAAAACCTTTACGACCGTCAGCGTCGTTACGTCGAGAAGCTTGCTCTGCCTTACACCGCCGCCTCGGTGCTCGTGAACGACCGCGCTCTCGCCGAATGGTTCGAACTCGCCGTCGCGGCCCACCCGACCAATCCGTCGGGCATCGCCAACCTCGTCGCCAACGACCTTCTGCGCGACCTCGCCGCTTCGGCGGGTGCCGCGGGCTCCTTCGACGAGGCTGCACCCGCTCAGGTCTCGCTTTCGTCCTGCCTGATCAAGCCCGCGCAGCTCGCTGGTCTCGTGAAATTGACCGACGACGGTGTGATCTCTAAGCAGCAGGCCAAGGAGGTTTTTGCCGAGATGTTCAAGTCGGGGCAGGATGCCGCCGCGATTGTCGACGCCAAGGGCCTCCGCCAGAATAGCGACACGGGTGAGCTCGAGAAGATTGTCCAGGAGGTCATCGCCGATCCGGCTGTGGCGAAATCCATCGCCGAATACCGCGCGGGCAACGAGAAGGCCATCAACGCGCTCAAGGGACCGATCATGAAGCGCACGCAGGGCAAGGCCAACCCGGTCCTCATCGACCAGCTGCTCCGCAAGTTCCTCGGATGAGAGATTCCTCCGCCTCGCCGCTGGCCGCCGGCATCAAGGCCGCCCGCGATAATGCCCTCCCGCTGGCCATCATCATGCTGGCCGCCGCCGGACTGGTCGTCGCCTATTACAACGTTCCTGCCGTCGCCACGGTGCTGAATCGTATCGGTGTCGTCAACAAGGCCCACCCGCTTGCCTTCGCTGCGATCTGCACGGCGATCACCTCGGGACTCATCCCGTGGATTTTCCGCATGGTATTCCCGGGCCTGCGTCCGGCGCACCCGCTCGGCGACCTCCTCCACAGCATGGTCTGGTGGGGTTCGATGGGCATGCTGATTACTTGCTTCTATCACCTCCAGGCAGATTGGTTCGGCAGTGAAGCCCATCTCTCCACCGTGCTACTGAAGGTGTTCGTCGACATGGCCGGTTTCACAGTCTTCATCGGCGCGCCGTTTAATGCCATCTCGCATCTCTGGAAGGACTGCGGCTGGGATACGGCTCGCCTGCGTGCGGCGATGGGTCCGGGTTGGTATCGCCGACTGGTACTGCCGAACTTGCTGACGAACTACTTCGTCTGGTTCCCGGGGACTCTTATTTTTTACAGCATGCCCACGGACCTGCAGTTGGTCGTGGCCAACTGCATCGGCTGCTTCTGGGCGCTCATGTGCGCCCGGATCGCCGCCCATTCGGGTGTCCCGGTGTCGGATGTGCATGCTTGAGCGGGATTTCTCCCCCTGCCGGCATCCCTCGCTTGAAACCCTGTCCGCGTTAGGCGAACCTCTGTCCTGTGCCCGATCTCTTCGGTGAAATTGAACCCGGCGTCGCCGAGGTGGTCCCGTTCGACGGCGGGGCCCGGGCCTACTCGTATTCTGTGCCGGCGGCCCTGAAGGAAATCCTGCAGGTCGGGCAGTTGGTCCGCGTGCCGCTCGGCGGCCGCACGAGCATCGGCGTGGTTTGGAAATACCCGGCCGAGGCGCCGCCCGCCGCCAAGCTCCGCAGTATTATCACGCTGGAACACGAACAGCCGGTGATGACGCCGGATTGCTGCAAACTCGCCGAATGGATGGCTAGTTACTACGGTTGCGGATTGAATTCCGTGCTGGAGACGGTGCTGCCGGCCGCCGTGCGCAAGGGTGTGCGCCCGGTGCTTCGCCGGCTGCTCACTTTAGTCGCACCGCCCGCCGCCGAGGCCCTGGAGAAACTCCGCAAAAAAGCCCCGCGCCAGGCGCAGGTCATCGATTATCTCGCCGGACAGAAGGAGCCCGCTGATCGCGCCAAGATGGTCGAGGGCCTCGGCGTCGCCCAGCAGGCCGTCGACGCCCTCATCAAGTCGGGGGCGGTCAAGGAGGATGCCAGCGTGCTCTGGCGCGTGGCCTACAATGATCCCTACGCCGAAGGCGAGACGGTCGCCGCGGCGGGGCATGTGCTGAACCCTGAGCAGGTGGCCGCGGTGACGTCCGTCACGCAGACCTTGGACGCGAAGGCTTTCCGCGCGCACCTGCTGCACGGTGTCACCGGCTCGGGCAAGACCGAGGTCTATGTCGCGCTGATCCGCAAGGTCGTGGCCGAAGGCGGCTCAGCAATTTTTCTGGTGCCGGAAGTCGCGCTCACTCCGCAGACGGTCGGACGTCTCCGTTCCCGCCTCGCCGACCTGGGCGCCAAGGTGGTCGTCTGGCATAGTCATCTTTCCGCTGGCGAGCGTTTCGACGCCTGGATGGCGATGTCCTTGGGGCAGGCGAGGGTGGTGGTCGGCGCCCGTTCGGCGGTCTTCGCTCCGCTGCCGAATCTGCGCCTCATCGTGGTCGACGAGGAGCATGAGCCTTCCTTCAAGCAGGGGGAGACCCCGATGTATCACGGTCGCGATGTGGCCGTGATGCGCGCCTCCATCCTCGGCGCGGCCTGCGTGCTGGGTTCAGCGACGCCGTCGCTGGAGACCTGGAAGAACGCGACCTCGGGCCGCTATGTGCTCGATGTGATGGCGAAGCGCGTGGATGACCGCCCGATGCCAGCCTTCCGCATCGTGGACATGCGGCGCGAAATCCTGCACTCGAAGGGCCAGCATATCCTCTCACGGGAATTGACCGATGGTATTCGGGAGCGGCTGAATCGCCGCGAGCAGTCCATTTTATTCCTGAATCGCCGCGGGCATTCGCGCTCGCTGGTCTGTCCGGATTGCGGCGAGGCCGTGCAGTGCAAGCGGTGCAGCGTCTCACTCACGTTGCACCGGACCGACGATACCGCCCGTTGCCACCTGTGCAACCACCAGGAGCGCGCCCCGGTGCTCTGCCCGAGCTGCCGCTCTCCCAAGGTCCGCTGGAAGGGCTACGGCACCCAGAAGGTCGAGGAGACCATCGCCCAACTCTTCCCGCGCGCCCGCGTGGCGCGTATCGACGCGGACACCATGGGCAAGAAGGACCTCTTCCGAAAGGTCCTCTCGGATTTTAGGGCGGGTAAATATGATATGCTCCTCGGCACGCAGATGATTGCCAAGGGCCTCGACTTCCCGCGCGTGACGCTGGTCGGCATCATCGACGCCGACCTTTCCCTGCAGTTGCCAGACTTTCGTGCCGCCGAACGTACGTTCCAATTGCTCACCCAAGTCGCCGGCCGCGCGGGCCGCGGTGAGCTCGAGGGCGTGGTCGTGGTGCAGAGCTTTCAGCCGGCCTCGGATCCGATTCAATTCGCCAAGCGACTCGACTTCCATGGCTTCGCCGCGGCCGAGTTGGCGAAGCGTGCCGAGTTCGGTTATCCGCCGGAGCGCCATCTGATCCGCCACGTCTTCCGCGGCCGCAACGTCGAGAAAGTCAACTTCGTCGCCGACGCCTGGGTCAAGGAACTGGAACGCCTGCACCCCGGCCTTTGCGAAATCCGCGGCCCGGCCCCGTGTCCCTTCGAAAAAGTGCAGGACCAGCACCGCGTGCATATCTGGTATCTCGTCACCGGCGTGAAGTCGCTTCTCGCGGTGTTACTCCCCCTGCGGGCGAAGATTCTCGGCGATGACGAGGTCATCGACGTGATCGACGTCGACGCTCAGGACTGCGCCTAGAGCGCCTCGCTCACTTCTTACCCTTGGCGTTGCGGCGGCCGTTCTTGCCGATGCCGTACGGGATGAGTTTCCCCTGATGGACCTTCTGAAAGAGGTTATTCGAATTGGTCACGCCGAGGCAGTAGAGCAAGGCGGTCACGTTCTCGGTCTTATCCTTTGAAACCAGACCAGCGTTCGTGAGTGCCTCGGCCAGGGCCGCGTGGAAATTGGAAGGGCTGATGTCCAGGCTGTCGCCCCCGAGCCGAAGCCAGAGCGCGGCCCGCGCGTTCATCGGGCAGTTGCCGCGTTTTTCTTGGAGCAGGCGGAGGTGCTCGATCAGGGCGCAGAGTTCTTCAGGGAGTTTCGCGGGCGTTGGCTCGGACATGGGGCAGAAAGGATCGGGTGAAAGGGGAGGGGCTGCTCAAGCCGCAGGTACCGGCAAGTAGCCAAGGGCACTTTTCTATTTAGGCGACAGTTCGCTGTGAACATCTAATTACAATTCAGGCTGTAATATTATATACTAATAAAAGACCGTTCCAGCGGTGGCCACGGCGAGGAATCCCGGGATGGTGGTCGCGACAGGACTTGAACCTGTGACTTCAGCAATGTGAATGCTGCGCTCTAACCAACTGAGCTACGCGACCGTATCCCGGGGCTATGTAAATGGCTTTGCCGACGGGGGCGGGCAAGCCTGATTTGGGCGGGACTTAGGCGGATTAAGCCAAGGTTACTTGTCTTTCCTCCCGGTCCGCTGATTGTGACCGGATGGAAATCGCCCCCTCGCCCTCCGGCCCTCGCGTGGCCGATGAGCGCCTGATCCGCCTCACGGCGCCGGCGGGTGTCAAGGTGCGCGCCCTGGCAATACGGGAGGCGCAGGGTAACTTCCTGCGCGTGGCAATCTCGGGCGGGGGCTGCAACGGGCTTTCTTATAAAATGCGTTTTACGGGTGAGGCCAAACCGGCCGATATCCTGGTCCGCACCGAAGGGGTCGAGGTTATCGTTGATCCGAAATCGGCCCTCTACCTCCGCGGCACCCACCTGGATTATTCCGATAAGATGATCGGGGGCGGCTTCAAATTCTCGAATCCCAACGCCAAGGCCAGCTGCTCCTGCGGGGAGAGTTTCTCGCTTTAGCGCGAAGGCTAAACCTTCGCGAGGGGGCAAGTTGACACGCTGGCATGTGGGCAAGGCGTCTCGTGCTTGTCTCGAGGTAGGGTCGGGACCGCGTCACGACATCGTGTGCGTTGGGTAGGGCTGACCACCCTTGGTCAGCCGCGGTTGAGCGAGGCGCTCAACCCTACCTCGATGCAGGAATCCAAACTCAAGGGGAGACCAGAGACCGGATGATTGGCTGGGTTATTAAATGCCCGCAGCAAACCTCCCGGCTTCCGGTCTCCCCTTGCTTGGGAGTGACTGCCTTCAGTCCGCGGGAATCTCGTCCTTCGCGCCGGCTTCGTAACGTTCGCACCAAGCTTGGGACCAGGAAGCGAAGTCGCCTGCGGCGATATGCACATGGGCCTGGGCCATGAGGTCTTGCAGGAAGTGGATATTGTGCAGCGCGAGCAACGTGCCGCCGAGCTGTTCGCCCGCGTGATGCAGGTGTCGCAGGTAAGCCCGGGAGAAATGACGGCAAGTGTAATTATCCATGCCTTCCACGAGCGGACGGTGATCATCGCGATAGCGCAGGTGCTTGACGCTGATTGGGCCATCGGGCGTGAACGCGCCACCGTGGCGACCGATGCGGGTCGGCATCGTGCAGTCGAACATATCGGCGCCCAGCGCGACCATGCGGAGGAGTTGGGGCGGGGTGCCGACGCCCATGACGTAGCGGGGCTTGTTCTTTGGCAGCAGCGGCGCGACGAGGCCGACCTGATGGAGCATGTGCTCTTCGGGTTCGCCGACGCTGACGCCGCCGATGGCGTGGCCGGGGAAATCAAGTCCGCCGAGCTCCTCGGCGCAGCGGATGCGGAGGTCGTCGTAGACCGAGCCTTGGTTGATGCAGAAGAGGTGACGGCCCGACGCGAGGAAGCCGCTGTCCTTGGCCAGCTGGAGCATCTCCTTGGCCCAGCGGATGGAGCGGTTGACGGCGACTTCGCATGCGGCGCGCTCGCAGGGGTAGGGCGGACACTCGTCGAGCACCATGGCGATGTCCGAGCCCAGCGCATCCTGGATGTCGAAGCAGTCTTTTACGTCGAGGAACAGCTTGTTGCCGTCGAGGTGGGAACTGAAATGGATGCCCTCGTCGGTGATGGTGCGGAGCTTCGCCAGCGAGAAGACTTGGAAGCCTCCGCTATCGGTCAGAATCGGCTTGTCCCAGTGCATGAACTTATGGAGACCGCCGGCGGCGCGCACGATCTCGCGGCCCGGGCGGAGGTTCAGGTGGTAGGTGTTGCTGAGTAGAATCTGGGCGCCCGTCTCGGCGACCTGCTGAGGCGAGAGGCCCTTCACTGTGGCCTGGGTGCCCACCGGCATGAAGACTGGCGTGCGGACTTCCCCGTGAGGGGTCTTTAGGACGCCGAGGCGGGCCGCCGTCGTCGTATCGGTTTTAAGCAGGGTGAACACGGTCGGAAAAGTAGGGGGCAGGTCGGGAGGGTGGCAAGGGGAAGGAGTCGATGACTGAATCGAGTGCAGATGACTGAATCGATGACAGATGATGGAGGGCGGACGGGTTGAGGTGGTGGCCTGTTTCTAAGCCTACTACTGATTAACCCGTTGATTCTCTCTGTCATCTGTCATCCGCCATCGACTCCGCCATCCGTTTTGCTCTTCAACGGCTATTGCCGTTGAAACTCAGCCTCATTCCCTTCGGGGCGTCGGCGCGAATCTGGCCGTTCTCGAAGACGCAGACGCCGTTGATGAACGTGCGTTCGATGCTGCTGCCGAAGGTGTGACCGGCGAGCGGCGACCAGCCGCACTGATAGAGGATATTCTCTGCCTTCACCGTGTATGATTTCTTTGGGTCCACGACCACGAGGTCGGCCCAGTACCCTTCGCGGATAAAGCCGCGCTGTTCGATGCCGAAGAGAATCGCCGGGGCGTGGCAGGCGCGTTCCACCGCGGTCTCGAGCGTGAAGACGCCCTGTTGGACGAGGTCGAGCAGCACCTGGAGGGAGTGTTGCACGAGCGGCAGACCTGAAGGCGCCTTGAAGTAGGTCTGGGCTTTCTCTTCGCGTGTGTGCGGGGCGTGGTCGGTCGCGATGACGTCGATGAGGCCAGCGGCCACGGCGGCGCGCACGGCAGCGCGATCAGCGGACGACTTGATGGCGGGGTTGCATTTGATCTGATGCCCCAGTCGCGCGTAATCTTCTTCGGCGAACCAGAGATGATGCACGCAGGCTTCGGCGGTCAGTCGCTTGCCCTTCAGGGGTGCGGCGCTGAAGAGCGAAAGTTCCTTGGCGGTCGTGATGTGCAGGATGTGCAGGCGGGCGTCGTGGCGCTTGGCCAGTTCGGCGGCCATCGACGACGAAGCGTAGCAGGCCTCGGCGTCGCGGATGTGAGGGTGTTCACCAGCCGGGACGTCTTCGCCCCACTTGGCCTTGGCGGCGGCTTCGGCAATCTTGATGCGCGGGGTGTCCTCGCAGTGGGTCGCGATCAGGGTGGGGGAGTGGCGGAAGATGCCTTCGAGCGTGGCGGCTGCATCGACGAGCATGTCGCCGGTCGAGGATCCCATGAAGACCTTCACGCCGCAGACTTTGTGCGGGTCGGTCGCCTTGACGGCGTCGAGATTGGTGTTGGTCGCGCCGAAGAAGAAGGAGTAGTTGGCGACGGAGGTGGCCGCGCCGATGGCGTATTTCTTCTCGAGCTCCTCGTGCGTGGTCGCCGGAGGATTCGTGTTCGGCATCTCCATGAACGACGTGACGCCGCCGGCCACGGCCGCGCGGGCTTCACTGGCGATGCAGGCCTTATGCGTCAGGCCGGGTTCACGGAAATGCACCTGGTCGTCGATGAGGCCCGGCAGCAGGAGCTTGCCCGTCAGGTCGTACTCTTGGTCGGCCTTCGTGCCGGCGGGGATCGTGCCGATGCGCTCGATGCGGCCGGCGCGAATGAGGACGTCGGCGCGGAGGCGGACGCCTTCGTTGATGATCTCGGCGTTGCGGAGGACGAGGGTGGACATGGGCAGGCTCATTCAGCCCGAAACCACGGCCACCGCAAACGGGAATAATCCCTTATTTTCCTCCGATTAGGTCCGAGAGGTCAGCTTTACTGACCCCCTCTGGATTGATATTCACTGCTTGGATGCGGAAACGCATGGGCCCCTTGTACTTGAAGTCAGGCAGCACATTAGTGATGAGCAGCTTTTCTTCGGGGTACATCTCGTTTTTTCGTTTCACCATTTCATCAACGAGGGCCTCGAGTTGCTCCTTTGAGATCGTCTTACCCAATTGATTAAAGAGGTGCTCTTTTGTCTTCTTGACGCCTTCCGGACCTTCGACTGCGGCATTCCAGCAGGCTTGGGAAATTTTAAGTGCACCTTCCATGGCCTTTTTGATCGCCCCTTTTTGGGTGAGATGTCCGTCCCTTGTTGCATCCTGCATGATGATGTCAGCGTAGAGGCTGAACTTATCCGCAAGGTTGAGTTCGCGGGGAGTCGTGTCGACCGGGGCTGGCTCCGGCTTAGACCAGTCGCGGAGGATTTCGCGGGGCTTGTTGTTGCCGAAAGCGCCGGTGGTCCTGCGGCGGGAATGGGGAGAGGCCATTGGGAAAGGGTGGGTCTGTAAGGGAAACCCGACCCGCCCCCTCGGCAAGCCCTTTCCCTTGGGCGTCCCTTGACACCCCGCCTGAGTGCCGCCAGCCTGCCTGCAGTCCCCTGCCACCGTGTCCGATTACAGCGAAGTCATCCGCGCCTACCGCCGCGACCATCTCGCGAAACCGAACGCTCTTCCCAGCGGGGTCCATCGGTATTTCGAAAGCACGCTCTTGCCGCTGCCGATCGAGCAGGTGTTCGAGTTCTTCTCTAAGATTGATAATCTCGAGGCGATCACCCCGCCGGAGCTCCAATTCGTCATCAAGACGCCCCGCCCGGTAGTCATGGGGCAGGGAACTTTGATCGACTACAGTCTGAAATTGAACGGAATTCCTTTTGGCTGGCGTACGCGCATCACCCATTGGGAGCCGCCCTATGCCTTCGCGGATGAACAGTTGAAGGGTCCGTATGCCGTCTGGTTCCATACGCACACGTTCGCCGATGAAGGCGGTCGCACCCGCATGGACGACGAGGTGCTGTATAAGCTACCGCTCTGGCCGGTCGGAGAAGTCGCCTACCCATTCGTGAAGACGAAGGTTGAACGGATCTTCCGCTATCGTCGCGCGAAGATCCGGGAGATCCTTGGCTGCTAGTCGCGCTTACTTCGACTTAGGTGCTTCGGCCGCGGCTTTCGCCGGATCGAACACCGGGCAGATCTCGAGTTGCGCCTGCTTGTCGAAGGTGTTGACGTCGCGCCGGCCGGCCCAGGCGATGCTGCGCAGGAGCAGGAGTTTCATGTCGGGTCGGTTGAAGTTGGCGTAGGTGTGGCCGGGGATGAAGCCGACGGCTCGCTGGGCGCCGCTCTTCTCATACGTCCAGATTTGCGTCTGTATGTCAGGCTTCTCGCCTTTCTTCGGCGTCGTGGCCACCGCGATCGCATGGATGTCGTCGCGCAGGTCCATGTCGTAATAGATCTCATCTTTCATCGTGAAATCAGCCACGCCGTGCGTGATGGGGTCGTGGGTGGCGCCGGCGGCGTCGCGCACGAAGCGCAGCTCCATCGGGCCTTCTTTCCATTTGGTGACTTTCTGGCGCCACGATCCGCCGATGAGGTCTTTGTAGTAGATCACCGAGGCGTCGCCACCTGCGACTGTCGCGGCGTGGATCACGACGAACCCACCGCCGCGCTTGGCGTAGGCATCGACGATTTCTTTTTCGGCCGGTTTGAAGTCTCCCCCGGTCTGGCGGTGGATGATCACAACGTCCGTCGCCGCCAGTTGTTCGGCGGTGGGAAAGGTGTCATTGCTACCGGCGACCTTCATGCCGGCGGCGGTGAGGAAGGGCACCCAGTCGCGGAGGAAGGAGGGATGATCATGATCGCCGGGGCCGTGCGTCTTCGGTCCGGAGCGGATGAAGACGCGCAGCGGCGCAGGGGGGGTGGCGGGAGCAGGGGTGTCTGCCGCGAAGACAGCGGCAACGGCGAGCAGGGGGAGGAGGCAACGCATGTTTAATAGGTAGGAGAATGGGCTAAGGATGGCAAGGAGTGAGGCTGGTATGGGCGGTTAGCGCTTGGCGGATAGGAAAGCCAAAGGAGACCGGAAAACCGGAAAGAATGCTGCGGTGCCTGATTGCTTTAGGTGTCGGGTGACAGCCACCGGGGCATCGGCGATTCAGGAGTCGGCTTTTCAGCCATCGGCCATCGGCTCCTGGTTCCTGCGGCCGATTCCTGAGCGGCTGGCGCTTGAACTCCCGGCACCATTGGCCGTCATCCGGCACCTGAAAATGCATCCCGAGCCAATCATCCGATCTCCGGTTTCCCTTTGAGTTATGCCTTCCCGCCACCTGCCACCCGAAACGAAATTGTTCTACTGACTTACACCACTCCAATCAACTCCGCCAGCGACATCACAAACGCATCGGCCCCAGCTTTCACCTTGGGGCGCACGACGTAGCGGCCGAAACCGATCATCTTATCGGCATCGCCTTTGACTTCCAAATCGCTCGCGCCGTCGCCGACCATGACGACCATCTGGGCCTTGAAGTCGGCACGCAGGCGGCGGACAATCATGTTCTTGCCCTTGGAGCGAGCGGTCGGGCAGGTCTCGTCGAAGCCGGCGTACGAGCCGTCTTCATTGAATTTAAGGACCACCGCTTCGACGCGGGCGATGCCGAGGAATTGGGCGAGCGGTTTAATGGCCTGGGTGAAGCCGCCGCTGACGATCGCGATATGCCAGCCCGCCGCCCGGAGCTGGGCAATGGCCTCGACCGCGGTCGGCTCGACGGTCGCGATGTACTTGGCCCCAATCGCTTCAAGTTCCGCGAGGGTGGGCTTAATCATGTCCAGGCGCTTGGCGAAAATATCCTCCATCGGCGTGCCGCCGTTCATCGCCGCATTCGTCATGTCCTCGACGGCCTTGAAGACCTTCGGTCCGCGCAGGCGGCCCAACTCATCGATCCCCTCGATGGACGAGAGCGTCGAGTCGCAGTCGAAGAGCAGGAGCTTATTGAGCACGTGGGACTAGAAAGGGCGCAGCGGATAAGGTCAAGAAAGGGCGGTGCGTGAGAGTATGGAGTATCGAGTATGGGGGCGGACGCTTGCTGGCGTTGTTAAACGAGAGGCATGCTGGTTAGGGATTCGTTTCGGGTGGCGGGTGGCAGCCCCGGGTGGCAGGTGGCAGGGTTGTTTGTTCTCATCGATTCAGCCCTCGATGCAGTCATCGACTCCATCCTCCATTGGCCTCACTGACCCTGCCAATGCAGGATTGCCAGCGGGGCAAGGCTGCTCACTGTCACTCCTACTATGGCCTGCACCCCTCCTGCCTCCGCTTCCCAAGTCTTCTGCCGCGCCGCCAAGTGCACCCGCTGGGCAGCTCGTGGCGCCCTGGTCGCCGCGGTGATTGTCACGATCATCTTGGCTAAGGCCGGTGCCGCATTCATTCATGACTCCACCACGGGTAATGTCGGCAGCGCCGAACGTATTGTCGGCCACCTCACCGGGTTCGTTGCGCTGCTCTCGCTACAGCTCGCTTTCATCTGCCTGGCTCGTCGTCGTTTCTCGGCTTCGCATCACGCTTCGGTGAAATCGAACAATCTCAAGGCCCTCGAGCTCCTCGCCGCTTCCGCGACCGATGAAGCCACGAAGAAGGACCTCCTCGCCCGCTCCGCCGACCTCGTCGCCGGCAAGCCAGGTTGCTGTAAGTAAGCACACGCTAAGCGTGCGCGGGGATCTGCTGTCCTTGTTACGTCTCTGCCGTTCCCAGCCGCTAACCGCTAACCGCTGACACCTGTAATGGGTAGGGACCGCTGTCCTCAGCGGTCCGTTCGCCATGCGAGATCCGTAACTCCTGCTGGTTAACGGCGGGCTAGGGACAGCCCGCCCTACCTAGATGCACCGAGGACAGCCCGCCCTACCTAGATGCACCGAGGGCAGCACGTGGTGCTGTCCCTACCTCATTACTACCGGTCTTTCTTCTCCTGCTCGAGGGAGGCCTTGATGGAATCGTTAAAGGCTTTGGTGCGCTCGGCGTCCGTCATTTCCGCGGCAGCAGGTGCCGAGCCCTGGTATTCTCCGCCGACCCAGCGCAGCTGGCGTACGCGGAGGCTATCCGCGTTCTTCCAGGAACTACTCGGGAGGGCGACTTTGACGCCATCTTTCACGACAGTCGCATGGCCGCTGATGCTCAGGTCGGTCAGGGTCGACCAATCTTTTAAGGGCTGGGCGCCCTTGGCGTCCACGGGCTGGAAGTCTTCCAGGCTGAAGGTGAGTGTCATCCATCCGCCACTCGCTTTAATCGGCTTCGCGGCCACGTATTCGCCGGTGCCCGATCCGAAGGCACCCCAAGCGTTGCGCGTGACGGTCACGTAGAGGGTGGCGTCATTCACTGGGTTGATTTCAAAAGCGAGGCGTGCTCCCTGCGGGCCGCGCCAGAGCGGATCTTTCACTTTGCGGGTGGTAGCCAGCCAGTGATCAGGGTTGCCCCCGTTAAGGCGGAACCAGTCCTGCCAGCCATTCGCGCCCGCATCAATCATACGATCGCGTTGGGCGGTCGGGCGCACGCCGAGGGCCGCGAGTTTTGCTCCGGTGGTTACAATCATGCGCGAACTTAGGGTGAAGACCTCGCTAGATCCCACGCCTGGCAGGTTGGGGATTTTGCGATATTCTGTCGGCGTCTCGTAACTGACGTTGGCGAAAGCGAAGAGCGGATCTTGCGCCTCAAGCGTCGTGACAGTCGCGATCCACTTTGCGCCAGACTTGACGGCAGGTACGGTGCGCCAGAAGCGCGTTAATGCATGCGGGTCCGCGGAAACGTAGACGTGCACCGATTTAACCGCACGAGATTCGTCGGGCGTCACGGTGAGCGTGGCCTCGCCTTTGGCGGTCGGGGTGGTGAGTTGGAGTCCGGGTGACGGCGGCAAGGTGAACGTCCCCTTCAGGTAATGCTCGAACCAGAGCGTGGCCGTGAGGCTGAGGTCGTCGGAGTGCCGGTGATTGAAGTGTGGCGAGATGGCTAGGCCGAGGATGCGGTCGGGCACATCGCGCCAAGTGTAGGCAAAGTTATCGATGTGTGCGTGAAAGTCATTGGTCGGCGAGAACCACAGGGTGGGTACTTTGAGTCGCTCGATGTATTTATTTTCAGAGATGGTCGCCAAATCGAGGGCGGATCGTTTGGACGGCTGGGCACCGGGCGCGAGCGCGGGGTCGCCCGTAAAGTCGCCCGAGCCGCCACAGGAAGGCACGGCTGCTTTCACACGTGCGTCGATGCCCGTGACCATGGTGGTGAGTCGTCCTCCCATCGAGTGGCCGGTGACGCCGAGTTTGGTCGGGTCTACTTCGGGCTGTTGCTCGAGGAAGGTCAGGGCGCGACGCGCACCTAGGGCGACGAGGAACCAGTTGTCGTTGCGAGGTGAATCGATGGCATCGAGCGTGAAATCGTCGGGCGTCGTGCCGCCGGCGAAGTGGTTGGTCTTATTGCGCTGCGGCGGGTGGGTGGCGTCGAGCGAGCCCCAGTCGGTATTCGGCCCACCGTAAATCTTGCCATCGGCGAAGGTCATCTTGTTGCCGCCCCAATTGAGCGAGATGCCCGCATAGCCGAGTTTGGCGTTGGTTGTTACCGATGCGAGGCTGGCTGATTGGCCGCCGCCGTGGATCTGCAGGATGGCCGGCAGGTGCTTGGCGCCTTTGGGGAAGGCGTAGAACGCCGCCATCGTCGCAGGCTTACCTTTGAAAGTCCCGATGCGATAGCGGATGACGCGACAGACAATGCCATCCTGCTCCCACTCTTTGGTGACCTCGACCTCAAGGGGTTCCTTGCGCGGGTCAAAATCGCCCCAGAGCTCATCGAGGTTCTGCGGCACTTTGCCGTCTTTCAAGGCTGGCAGCGTCTCGGCGCCGAGGTGCGTCAACGTGGCCAGCAAGGCCGTCAGGCAGAGCAGAGGAAATCTCATGGGGTGAGCCTACGCTGAGCAGTCGCCGGCCTCTGTCGAATGACAAAACCAATCATCACCGCCGTGGTCAGGGTATCAGGGTAGGGACAGCACCACGTGCTGTCCTTTTTTGTTTATGTATCCAGGTAGGGTCGGGACCGCGTCACGACATAGCCTGCAACGGGTAGGGTTGAGCGCCCTCGCTCAACCGCGGCTGACCGAGGCGGTCAGCCCTACCTCCGGAACCACCCAATCAACTTACTGAACCAGCGGGTGGGCTTGGCGGCGTTGGCGCGACGCGATTGCAGGAGGGCGAGGATCTCGGTCTTGCCGGCGAGTGTCGCGAAATCAGCGGGCGTCGAACCGCCTTGGTCCGCTACCGGGTCGGCGCCGGCGTCGAGGAGCAGGGTGGCGATCTCGACGTAGCCCTTGAAGGCCACGCCACCCAGGGGCGTCTGGCCCTTGTCGTTCCGTAGGTCGACCGTCGCGCCCGACTTCAGCAGCAGCTTCACGACCTCGGTCCGGCCATGATAACCGGCCAGCATCAGCAGCGTGTTGCCCTTGGCGTCGCGTGCGTCGATCGCCAGTCCGCCCTTCAGCAAGGCATCCAAGCCAGCGGCATCGCCTTTACGGGCGAGGTCCGCGGCCGCGTCGGGGAGAAGGTCCGTGGCATTCATCGCGACGTCACTTCGCGGAAGCGCTTCTCGTAGTCGGGGTGGTTGGTGCCCATCCAGCGGTCCCAGTAGTTGAAATACAACCCGAAGTTACCTCTGAAACTATCGTGGTGCTGAATGTGGTTCGTGGGGGTGTTCAGGAACTTGCCGAGCCAGGAATCCATGAGCCACCGGGCGTGGAACTCGTAGCCGGTGTGGCCGGCGACGTTAAAGGTGATCTGCCAGAGCATGAAGATCCCGAACGCGCCGGGATGGATCGGCATCGTCAGGGCGACGAGCGGGAAGATGCCGGCCTGGATGACCGCCTCGCCAGGACTGAAGCAATACGCGGCCCAAGGGCTTGGATTATGGCTCTCGTGGTGTACGCCGTGGAAGAAGCGGAAGAGCCTGGGGTGATGGATCAGCCGGTGCGTCCAGTAGAAGTACGCGTCGTGCACGAAGATCACAACGACGATGCTGCCCCAGAACCAACCCCAGCCGTAGTCCGAAACCTTCCAGTAAAGATGCGTCCAGCCGAACTCAGAGAGGGCGAGGGTGCTGCTGCCGACGAGCCCGTAGATGACGACCGTCAAGGCCGACCACATGGCCTCGCGTCGCATGTCCGCGCCGCTGGGCATCTCCTGGATGATCTTGCGATTGTGCCACCAGCCGCGGAAGAGCACGTAGCCGAGCAGCCAGGCGGTCCCGGCGAAGAAGACGTAGTGCGTGAGGTCGTTAAGCGAGATGAAGGTCGCCGTCTTCCTGAAGTCAGACATCTCCCAGGGGAAGGTCAGCGCAATCATGGCATTAGCTGCCGAGCAGCGCGCGCAGGCCGGCTTCGTCGAGGATGGCGACGCCGAGTTCCTGGGCCTTGGTGAGCTTGGAGCCAGCTTCTTCGCCAGCCACGACGTAATGCGTGTTCTTGCTGACGCTGCCCGAAACTTTGCCGCCGGCTTTTTCGATCAGGTCACGGGCTTCGTCACGACCGAGCGTGGGCAGGGTGCCGGTGAGGACGAAGGTCTTGCCGGACACGCCTTCGACGGAACCCGCCGCGGCGGCTTCGGTAAGGTTTAATCCGGCTTGGCGCATGGCCTTCACCCAGTCGCGATGATTGGGGTCGCTGAAGAAAGAGAGAATGGATTCGGAGACTTCGATGCCGACGCCGGAGATAACGGACTCATACGAGACGCCGCCTTTCTTGCCGACCTTGGTCAGGAGGAGTTCGCCGGGCTGGGCGGACTCGAGCTTATCCATGGACTTGAAGTGACGGGAGAGATCCTTGGCAGTCTGCATGCCGACGTTCGGGATGCCGAGCGCATGGATCGCGCGCCAGAGTTCACGCTGCTTCGCTTGCTCGAGGCCGGCCATCATGTTGTCGACGGACTTATCCTTGAAGCCTTCGAGCATGCGCCATTGCTCGGGAGTGATCGCGAGTGACTCGACCGGTGCGTCGACCAATCCGAGGTCTACAAGTTGTTCGGCGACGGCATCCCCGAGGCCATCGATATCGAGGCACTGCTTGCTGGCGAAATGGACGAGTCGACGAATCTTCATGTCGCGCGACGGTGCGCGGAGCTTGTAGGCGGCTTCTTCGCCGTCGCGGGCGGCGTCGAGGCCGAGCTCCTTGAGGCGGGCTTCAAAGTCGAACGGCTGGGCCTCGACGGGACGTTTCTCGAGCACGACACCGAGGACTTGCGGGATGATCTCGCCAGCCTTCTGGATGCGCACGGTGTCGCCTTCGCGGATATCTTTGCGGGCAATCTCGTCGGCATTGTGCAACGTCGCGCGGGCGACGGTCGAGCCTGCCAACAGCACCGGGTCGAGTTCGGCGACGGGCGTGATGGCGCCGGTGCGGCCCACCTGCATGCTGATCTTGCGGAGGATGGTCGTAGCCTGGTCGGGCGGGAACTTGAACGCCACGGCCCAGTGTGGAAACTTGCTCGTCGTGCCGGCGCGGCGCTGGTCTTCGAGGCGATTGACCTTCACCACGGCGCCGTCGGTGGGAAAGGGAAGGTCGCGGCGAAGGACGTCGAGCTGCTGGATGGCCTTCCAGGCGGCGTCGACGCCTTGCTGGACATCGATGTCGTCCCGGATGGGGAAGCCCCAGTTGCGGAGGCTCTGTTTGAAATCCTTGAGCGAAGCGAAAGCGGAAGCTGGCTCGCAGGCGCCGAGGCCGTAGCAGACGATGCTAAGTCTACGCTTTCGCGCTTCTTCGCTGTCGAGGAGCTTCACCGTGCCGGCGGCGAGGTTGCGGGGATTGGCGTAAAGGGGTTCGCCTTCGGCTTCGCGGAGTTGGTTGAGACGCTGGAACTCGGCGAGCGCCATGTAGATTTCGCCACGAACCTCGAGGAGGTCGGGCGCGCCCTTGAGCGTGCGGGGGATCTCGCGGATGAGGCTGACGTTAGCCGTGACGTCATCGCCCCGGGCGCCGTTGCCGCGGGTGACCGCGCGGACGAACTGGCCTTTTTCGAAAGTGAGTGAGACCGCCACGCCGTCGACCTTTGGTTCGACGATGAACTCGAGGCCCGTGCCGCCGAGGGCTTTGTAGAGGCGGTCGCCGAAGGCGCGGAAGTCGGCTTCGTCGTAGGTGTTGTCGAGGGACAGCATCGGGGCCTTATGGTCGGCCTGCTGGAAGCCCTCGGACTTGTCGTCGCCGATGCCCAGATCGGGTCCGGCGAGTTCCGGATACTTGCGTTCTAGGTCGGCCAGTTGGTCGACCAGCTTATCGAATTCGAAGTCCGAGATCTCCGGCGCGTGCTCTTTGCGATACTTGTCCTCGTAGCGCTGGATGAGCGCCCGAAGCTTGAGGATTTGATCGCGGGGGGATTCCGACATGGACGTTTGCGGAGGATAAAGGTGGGTATGAAATCCATCGGGTTCGATACGGAAGG
>CAIOAN010000005.1 GCA_903855995.1 uncultured Opitutia bacterium | reverse complement strand
GAGCGCAAACGGCACCGTCAGAATGACGCCCACCGGGAGCGACCACTTCTCGTACAGCGCCGCCAAAATCAGGAATACCATCAGCAGCGCCATCGAGAAAGCCGGCACCGCCGAGGTCGCGGATCGCTTCTCCTGCAACGCCGTCGACGTCCAATCGAGTTCATAGCCGGCAGGCAAAGTCTGCGCGGCGACTTCCTCGACAATGCGCAGGGCGTCACCCGAACTAATCTGCGGCAGACCATTCCCAATGACGCGTGCCGAAACGAAGCCTTGATAGCGGTCAATCTGATCGGGGCCCGAAATCGCGCTAACCTTCACGAGCGAAGTTAGGGGCACCATCGTACCATCCCGGGCACGCACGTGGACGCGGCCCACATCCTTGAGCGACATGCGCTCGGAGGGCTCGGATTGCATCAGCACGCGATAAGGGCGGCCATTGCGGGTGAAGTCGTTGACGTAAACCGATCCGATGGTGGTCTGCAATGCATCGTAAATCTCGGGCAAAGGGATGCCGAGGGCGGCCGCGCGGACCTGATCGACATCGGCGGAGTACTGTGGCGTCGCGGGGTTGAAGAACGAAATGATACCCGTCAATTCCGGGCGACTGCGGAGTGCCGCAAGAAGCTTATTAAGCACCAGCCCCAGTTTAGCCGGATCATCATCCTCGCGGGCCTGGAGATAGAACTCGAAGCCACCCGCCGAACCAATGCCGCGGATGGGCGGAGGATTAGCGACAAAGGTGAAGCCCTGTGGAACGCGTCCGACCGAGCCCATGAGCATACCTGGGAGCTGTTCGGCTGAGTTATTGCGCTTATCCCAATCCTTCAGGGGTAAAAAGATGGTGCCGGCGTTGGTTTTTTCCCCACCCCCGATTAAATCGAAACCGCTAATGGCAAAGGCGTGCATGACCGCGGGCTTTTCCGGCGGCGTATTCAAGAGCTTCGGGACAATCTCCGCCATGTAAGAACGGGTGCGGGAAACACTGGCCCCATCGGGTAAAGAGACCATGCCGACTACGTAGCCTTGATCCTCGGCCGGCAAAAACCCGTGCGGGATCACGCGGAGCAACACGGCGTTCGCCGCGAGAATCATCAGGAAGAAACCCAGGGCTAACTTGGGATGGTTAATGAGCCAGCGGACGGTGCGACCATGCCAGGCGGCCACGTGGCGGAAACCTCTCTCAAACAACCGGAGGAAACGATTGCCTTCGATGGCATCGACATCTCGAGGGCGGAGAATCAACGCACAAAGCGCTGGAGTGAGCGTCAGGGCGACAAAGCCAGAGATGACGACAGCGACGGCAACGGTCACGGCGAATTGACGGTACAGCGCGCCCGCGATGCCGCCCAGGAAGGCGACGGGGACGAAAACCGAGACCAACACGAGCACGATGGCGATAATGGCACCACCCACCTCACGCACCGAAGCGAGGGCGGCATCAAAAGGCGACATGCCCTTCTCATGCATCAGTCGCTCGACGTTCTCGAGCATCACGATCGCATCATCCACGACAATCCCGATGGCGATGACCATGGCGAAGAGCGTGAGCGTGTTGATCCCGAAACCGAAGAGCCACAGACCAGCGAACGTGCCGATGAGCGACACAGGGACGGCCAACATAGGAATGAGCGTGGCACGCCAGCTACCCAGAAAGAGAAAGACCACCAACACCACCAGGATACCTGCCTCGAAGAGCGTGTGTTCGACCTCGCGAATTGAGGCGGTGACAAAACGCGTCGTATCAAAGGGGATGTCGTAGTTAACTCCGGCAGGAAAGCGCTTGGCCAGCTTGGCCACCTTCGCCTTGACGGCGTCGGCGACGTCAAGGGCGTTGGCGCCGGGCGCCAGAAAGACACGCACCCCCACGGCGGTCTTGCCGTTGAGTGTCGCCTGCTGTTCATAACTCTGCGCGCCTAATTCCAGACGGGCAACATCCTTGAGCCGCAGCGTGCCGGCGGCGCCGTTGGAGCGCAGGATGATATTACCAAACTCCTCCGGAGTCGCCAGACGAGAGGGGGTGATGATCGGCACCGAAAGAGACTGCCCATCAGGCGTCGGCTCCTGGCCCAGCCGGCCAGCGGCATACTGATTATTCGTGACGCGGATCGCCTGAGTAATATCGCCCGTGGTTACGCCAAGCTGGGCCATTTTGTCAGGCTCGAGCCACACGCGCATCGAGTAATCGCGGGCACCGAACACCCCGGCGTCACCGACCCCGGGCACGCGCTTGATCTCATCCACTAAATTGATGGAGGCATAGTTACTGAGGAAAATCGAGTCACGCGTGCCGTCGTCCGAAGTGACGGACAGCGCCAGCAAAATGTCGTTCGAGCGCTTTTTAACAATGACCCCGAGGCGACGGGCGTCCTCCGGAATCCGGGGCTCGGCAATCTTCACGCGGTTCGTGAGATTAATGACGCAAAGATCCGGATCAGCTCCCGGTTCGAAAGTGACCGTAATGGTCAGGAGACCCGTCGCGGAAGCTGTCGAAGAATAATACAGCAGGTAATCCGTACCGTTGATTTCATCCTCGATGGGGGCCGCCACGGTCTTGATCAACGTGTCAGCGGAGGCACCGAGGTAAGATACGGTGATGGTCGCCACTGGCGGCGCAATCTGCGGATACTGCGCGACGGGCAAGACCTTAAAGGCAAGCGCACCCGCCAGCAAAATGATCAATGATAAGACCGACGCAAAGATAGGTCGGCGGACAAAAAATTCCCAGGACATCGGGGTGTTACTTGGCGGAAGGGGCGACCGGACGCGGCGTGACGGGCTGTCCAGCACGCACCTTCTGCAGGTTGTCCAAGATGATCCGGTCTCCGGGAGTCAGCCCGCCGATGACGACGGCCTTGGGTCCGAGAATCTCGTCGACCGTGACGGGCCGCATGACGGCGAGGTTCT
>CAIOAN010000004.1 GCA_903855995.1 uncultured Opitutia bacterium | reverse complement strand
GAGCGCAAACGGCACCGTCAGAATGACGCCCACCGGGAGCGACCACTTCTCGTACAGCGCCGCCAAAATCAGGAATACCATCAGCAGCGCCATCGAGAAAGCCGGCACCGCCGAGGTCGCGGATCGCTTCTCCTGCAACGCTTGAGCCGTCCAGCTGAGTTCATAACCGTCGGAGAGAACCTGCGCCGCCACCTCGTCGACGATCTTAATCGCCTGACCGGAACTCACCCCGGAAACAGGATCACCCAAGACCAAGGCGGAGACGAAGCCTTGGTAGCGATCAATCTGATCGGGCCCGAAGCTGTCACGAATCTGCACGAGCGAAGTCAGCGGCACCATCGTGCCATCCCGGGCGCGCACGTGCACGCGGCCCACATCCTTGAGCGACATGCGCTCGGAAGGCTCGGACTGCATCATCACGCGATAGGGGCGGCCGTTCAGAGTGAAATCATTGACATACGAAGCCCCGACCGTGGCTTGCAACGCCTCATAGACATCGCTCAAGGCGACACCCATCGCCGACACCCGCGCCGCATCAATCTCGGTCGCATACTGAGGCGTCGTCACCCGAAAGAAGGTATTGATACGCGAAAATTCTTTCCGGGCTTTCAAGGCAGCGACAAGTTTATCGAGTTCCTTGCCGAGTTTAATCGGGTCGTCGTCCCGGCGCGCCTGCAGGTAGAATTCAAAGCCGCCGGCGGTACCGATACCACGGATGGGCGGAGGGCTGACGGCGACGAAGTTTCCACCGGGGAATTTCGCCGCCGCCGCAATAAGCTGCTTCGCGCTCTCGTCAGCATTGAGCGCGCGATCCTTCCAGTCGATGAGCGGGAGGAAAATCGTGCCAGCATTGGCCTTTTCCCCGCCCCCGATGCGGTCGAAGCCGCTGACCGCCAAGGCGTCACGCACCAATGGCTTATCAGCCGGCGTAGCTTTCAGCACCGGGGTGATCTGATCCATGTACAACTTGGTGCGCGTGCCACTGGCGCCATCGGGCAGGGAAATGATCCCGAAAAGATAACCTTGATCCTCCGCCGGGATGAAACCGCGCGGGACAACGATCAACAGTACCGCATTGATGGCGAGGATGGCGGCAAAAAAACCGAAGGCAGACTTAGGATGAGCAATGAGCCAGCGGACGGTGCGACCATGCCAGCCTGCCACGTGGCGTAAACCTCTCTCAAACAACCGGAGGAAACGATTGCCTTCGATGGCATCGACATCTCGAGGGCGGAGAATCAACGCACAAAGCGCCGGAGTGAGCGTCAAGGCGACGAAACCGGAGATAACGACCGCGACGGCGACAGTCACGGCGAACTGGCGGTACAGCGCGCCCGCGATGCCGCCCAGGAAGGCGACCGGCAGGAAAACGGAGACGAGCACGAGCACAATGGCGACGATTGCGCCGCCGACTTCGCGGACGGAGGCGATGGCCGCATCAAAAGGCGACATGCCTTTCTCGTGCATCAGTCGCTCGACGTTCTCAATCATCACGATGGCGTCATCCACGACAATGCCGATGGAGATCACCATCGCGAAGAGGGTCACGATATTGAGCCCGAAGCCAAAGAGCCACAGACCAGCGAACGATCCGATCAACGCCACGGGTACCGAAATCATCGGAATCAAGGTGGCGCGCCAGCTGCCGAGGAAGACGAAGACCACCAGGACAACGAGGGCCGCCGCTTCGAAAAGCGTGTGGGTGACCTCCCGGATGGAGGCCGTCACGAACTCCGTGGTGTCGAAAGGGATATCGTAATTAACTCCGGACGGGAAGCGCTGCGACAACTCGGCTAGTTTCGCTTTGATGGCATCGGCAACCCCCAAGGCATTGGCCCCGGGCGCGAGGTAAACACGCAGCGCGACCGCGTTCTTGGTGTTGAGTTTCACTTCCTGCTCATAACTCTCCGCCGCCAACTCGAGCCGGGCCACGTCGCGCAAACGCAGGCTGCCCTGCGCGCCACCGGAACGGATCACGATATCTCCGAACTGCTCAGCGGTGCTGAGGCGACCCTCGGTCACGATCGGCACCGACAACATCTGTCCTTTAGGCGTCGGCTCCTGGCCCAACCGGCCGGCCGCATACTGATTATTCGTGACGCGAATCGCCTGCGAGATATCGCCGACGGTCACGCCGAGGCGGGCCATTTTATCGGGCTCAAGCCACACGCGCATCGAGTAATCACGGGCGCCCAGCAAACTGGCGTCGCCCACGCCCGGGAGTCGCTGCATCTCCTCTAAGACGTAAACCGAGGCGTAATTACTGAGAAAAATAGAGTCGCGGCTCCCATCATGGGAACTCAACGTCATGGTCAGTAAGATGTCGCTGGAACGGCGCTTCACGACCACACCCGTCCGGCGGACTTCCTCCGGCAACCGAGGCAAAGCAATCTGTACGCGATTACTTAAATCGATGATACACTGATCAGGGTCAGCGCCGGGCTCGAAGGTCACCAAGATTGTCAGAATACCCGAGGCGGAAGCTGTCGAGGAATAGTACAGCAGATGCTGAGTGCCGTTAATCTGCTGCTCGATGGGGGCCGCCACGGTCTTGATCAACGTGTCAGCGGAGGCACCGAGATAGGTGACGGTCACCGTCGCCACCGGCGGAGCGATGTTGGGATATTGCGCGATCGGCAAAGAACGAAACGCATTTGCGCCAGCGAGCACGATCACCAACGAAAGGACGGTGGCGAAGATAGGTCGGCGGACAAAAAATTCCCAGGACATCGGGGTGTTACTTGGCGGAAGGGGCGACCGGATGCGGCGTGACGGGCTGTCCAGCACGCACCTTCTGCAGGTTGTCCAAGATGATCCGGTCTCCGGGAGTCAGCCCGCCGATGACGACGGCCTTGGGTCCGAGAATCTCGTCGACCGTGACGGGCCGCATGACGGCGAGGTTCT
>CAIOAN010000003.1 GCA_903855995.1 uncultured Opitutia bacterium | reverse complement strand
TTGACCGCGGCACCTTCTTGATAGGACTGCGCCAGCAAGATACCCGTCACCCGAGCCCGCACCTCCACCTCACGGGTGCCTTCCGCTTGGGCCGTGACTTCCGTCACCTGCGGCACCGCCTCAGGCGCGGACACCTGCAAACCCACCGCCGGCGGCGGCATCATCGGAACCTCGGCAGGCTTACAGCCGGCGAGCACCCCCAAAAGGCAAAAAGAGAGAAGGACCTCGACAGTCCCAGATTTACATACAGACATGAATGTAAATCTATTTAACCCTCTATGGCTCGCAAGACCAAAGCAGAGGCGGAACTGACCCGTCACCGAATCGTTGAATGTGCCCGTGAGGTTTTCAGCAAGGAGGGCGTGACGAATACCTCCCTGGAACGCATCGCCCAGGAGGCCGGCGTGACCCGGGGGGCGGTCTACTGGCATTTTCGCGATAAAGCGGACCTCTTCATGGCCGTGCGCACCGACACCGGCACCCTGCTGCGCTTGAGCAACGAGCCCGGCCGCGACCCGCTTCATCGCCTCGAAGTCTCCCTACTGGACGCCATTCATCGCCTCGAAGAGGAGGACAAGGCGCGTCAAACCTACGAAGTGATGCTCTGGAAGTGCGAATACGTCGGCGAGTTCTCCTCGGTGCGCGATGACCTGATGACCATCGGGCGCACCTTCATCGAGGATGTGGCCAAACTTTACTCCGAAGCCAAAGCAGCCCAGCTGACTTCGCCCGATCTGGATCCGGCCCTCGCAGCCCTTGAAACCTTCTGCCTCTACTCCGGAATGATCAAAATCTGGCTCGCGGTGACGCCCGAGAGTGGCCGACGCGAGCAATTCGCCGGTATGATTAGCCAGCACATCGCCGGCCGGCGCCTGGCCGCGGGACGCGGGTTGACCCTTCTCGCCCGACCGCATAAAAAGAAGTCATGAAGGCCCACCCCGCCCTGCTCTGGCTGCTTCTGGCCATCGCTGGCTGCGCACAGGCGGCGGAATTGCAGGAGCCGCAGACGATGCCGATCATCTACGACCAGCCGGGCGAGAAATTTATCCTGCGCATCGACAATCGCCGCTACCAGCTGCCTTACACGATCAAAGATACGATCGTACGCCAGATGACCGAAATCAACTACCCTCGCGTCAAACAGCTCTTCGAAGACTACAAGCACGCCCTCGAGGACAAGGCAAAGGCCGACGCGCAGATCGCCAAGGCGCAGGGCAACGCGAATCGCGACACGGCCCGCGTCGACAGCCTCCGCCGGAGCCTCGATTCGCTCCGTAACCAGCTGGCATTCAAACGGAGCTCTTCATCCGTCGATGTGCGCGATATCAATTTCCTCCAAGATCAGATCCGCAACATCGCCGCCCAGATCGCCAGCGCCGAAGAACAGGAAGCCCGCTCGATGAGCCAGCTCGACAAAACCCAAGGCGCCGCCGAATCCGTGCGGGCCCGGGCCGACAAGGCGCATGATGATTACCTGCAGGCGCTCACCCGGCACGAGAAGCCCTTCTCCGAAATCCGCGCCCTGGCGATGTCCCTCGGCCAAGCCCTTTGAATTTCCCCCGATGAAACTACGCTCCCTCCTCTACGCCTGCCTGCTCGCCGCCGTGACCACCCTCGCCCAGGAAGCCAAAGCCCCCGCCGCGAAGGCCGCCCCCAAGCCGGTCGACCGTTACGCCGTGCGCGCCGATGAGAACATCACCTGGAACGATGTGCGCCAATGGGATCTCGAAGGACGTGCCTTCCCCGACGCCGAGCGAAAAAGTTATTTTGACCGCCTGCCGGCTGAGGCGGACGGCAAGGTCACGCCCGCCGTCTGGGGCCTGAGCCGCGATAGCGCCGGCCAGATGTTCCGTTTCCGCTCGGATGCCACGACCATCTACGCCCACTACAAGGTGACCAAAGCTTCACTCAGCATGCCGCACATGCCCGCGACGGGCGTCAGCGGGCTCGACCTCTATGCCCGCGATAAAGATGGTAAATGGCGCTGGGTCCAAGTCGTCCGCCCGACGGCCCAAGAAATGAAGGTGCGCATCGCCGAAGGACTGGATACAGGTGAACGTGAATACGCGGTCTACCTGCCACTCTATAACGGCGTCGAATTCCTGAGCATCGGCGTGCCCGCTGGCAAGAAGTTCGCAGGCCTCAAGCCGCGCGCCAAGCCCATCGTCTTCTACGGCACCTCCATCACGCACGGCGCCTGCGCCAGCCGCCCAGGCATGGTGCACACCGCAATCCTCGGCCGACGCTTCGATACCCCCGTCGTTAACCTCGGCTTCTCTGGCAACGGCCGCATGGACCAAGCCGTCGGCGATTTCCTCACCCGCATTGACGCCTCCATCTACGTCATCGACTGCCTCCCGAACATGGGTCCGAAAGACGTCACCGAAAAATGTGCTCCGCTCGTGAAGCAGCTCCGCGCCGCCCGTCCAGACACCCCGATCATCCTTGTCGAGGACCGCCGCAACACCGACACCTGGCTCGTCGCCGCCCGCCGGAAATTCCACGATGATAATCACGCCGCCCTGAAAGCCGCCTATGAGCAACTTCTGAAAGACGGCGTCAAAGGTCTCTCCTATGTGCCGGGCGACCATCTCTATGGCGACGATAACGACGGCGCCACCGACGGTTCCCACGCCAGCGACCTCGGCTTCTACCGGCAGGCAGACATTTTTGAGCCGTTCATCAAAGCGGCCCTCGGACGTTAATTTTCCACCCGGCCTGCTGGCGCCCGGCCACGAATCATTTATCGTCAATTCCCATGCAGCGCAGCTTCCGCTACTACGACCTCATCCTCGGGGCTTTTGTCGCGGTCCTGCTCTGCTCGAACCTGATCGGGCCGGCGAAGGTGGTCCAGGTGAATTTCCCCTTCTTGGGGCCGACCGATTTCGGGGCAGGTAATATTTTCTTTCCGCTCTCGTATCTCTTCGGCGACATCCTCACCGAGGTCTATGGCTACGCCCTCGCACGGCGCGTGATCTGGGCTGGCTTCGGGGCGATGATTTTCGCGACCCTCATGACGTGGGTCGTGCTCGCCATGCCCGTGAGCCCGCGCGAGCCCTTCAGCGCGCAACTGCAGCCCGCGCTCGTGCTCTGCTTCGGCGGCGGCTGGCGCATCGCCATTGGCTCGATCATCGCGTTCTGCGTCGGCGACTTCCTCAACTCCTACGTCCTCGCCAAACTCAAGGTCCGCACGCAAGGCAGGCACCTCTGGTTGCGCTTCATCAGCTCGACCATCGTCGGCCAGGGCGTCGACAGCCTGATCTTCTACCCGCTCGCCTTCATGGGCATCTGGACCGCCCAGACGCTCTTCGCCGTGATGCTCGCCAACTGGACCTTCAAGGTGCTCGTCGAGGTCCTCATGACCCCGTTCACTTACTGGGCCTGCGCCAAACTCAAGAAGGCTGAAGGCGTGGATACCTTCGATACCGACACCGATTTCACGCCTTTCAGCCTCAAGCGCTGACCGGGCGGCACCCCGCTTAGAGGCACTTTATCGGCCTCCAATCGGCTTTCCCTGCGGATTATAAGGAGTTTCCAAGGAATCCATTGACAAGCCCCAGGGGGGCAAGCACAACACCCTCAGTCAATTTCACTCAGGTAAGAGCCTCCCTTATAAAGGACGCATCAGTCGCGAGGGCGACTAACGGAAGCAGGAATAACACTCTCCGTACCCGACCCCAGAGTCCCGTAGCTAGGACTCTGGACTTATTTGTCCGGATTTCCGGATCGCTGGCCGCACCACCCGTGCGGCCTGTTTCGATTTAAACCTTTTAACTTATAGCATTATCATAGTAATGAAACCATAAGAACCCACATGATGAAAGCCCTTTTCCGCACCCTGATCCTCCTACCCGGCCTGCTCCTGCCGACCGCTCAGGCCGCCACCACCACCACGCAGCGTGTCACCTATAACGTGTCCTCTCCTAGTACGGTCAACGAGACCACCTATTCGGATGGCATCGTGACGAAAGTCTACCTGGACGGCGTCGTGCTTTATTATCAAGGCGGCAATCTGATCAACGCCGCCTCCTACGGGGGACTTAAGATCAAACAAAAGGCGCCGGTTGTCTTTGATCTGCGCAACCGAGATTCCATGCTCCAGAAGGACGTCTTCAGTAAAGTCTGGCAGGCGTTTCGCCTGCAGTATTCGCTGAACGATAAAGGCAAGTATGTGCGCGACGGTCGCACCGAGACCCCCGCCCATAAGCTTTCGCTCAACCTCTTCCTGCTCTTCGCCGCCGACCAGCAACCTGAACTTAATCTGGAAAAAATCGTCGCGTGCAACGCGTGCGCCGGAAAGGGTCACAAGGTTGGGATCAGACCCAACAACTTAGTCGGCGAATATACGTGCGATTTCTGCGGCGGAATAGGTAAACACATCGAAAAAGAAACCTTCCTCGTCAGCTACACCGGACAACTTCCGGCGACTCCCACCCTCGCGGAGCTGATTGAAAGCGGGCTCGTCAACGCCGCTCCCCGAATTGTCATTCCGATGGCCGTCGCTGACCCCGCCCCGGCGGAAAAACCGAAGCTCAACCTGTCGGCGGAGCAGAAATTTGCCTCGCTCAAGGCGAGCGCCCAAGCCGGCGATCGCCAGGCGCAGTATGAAGTGGCGATGATCTATGCCCACGAGAGCTCCGACAAACCGGTGGCTCGTGATAACTTTGAAGCCGCGGCTTGGATGGAAAAAGCCGCGAAGAGTAATCACAAGATGGCCCAGTTCCATCTCGGCACTTATTACGAAAAAGGCCTGGGGGTGGATCGTAACCTGGAACTGGCCCTTAAATGGCGTCGCAGCTCTGCGTTGCTCGGCTGCAAGCAGGCCCAACGTTGGATGGGGCACCTGTACTGGGGCATCTTCAATAACGACAACACCTTCGCCGCGCTGGCGATCGACCCCAAGGATCCGGGCAACCTGCCCGAGGCTTATGCCTGGTTCAGCCTGGCCGCCGATACCCCGATGCCCACCCGCGCCGACCCCAATACACCCTCGGAAGAAGAACTGAAAAGCGGCGAAGCCGTCTTGAACTCCAAGGATTTCTTTTTCGAACGCACCACGATGTCCTCCACCAAGAAGCCGCGCGACGACATCTCCAATCAGTTCACCAGCAAGAAGCAGCTGGTTGACGCCAAGAGCCGCGCCGAAGCGCTGGCCGCAGAGGCAGCCAGTTACCAGACGACCCACCGGGCACAGTAATCCGCGCGAACGTCGCTCCCACCGGGCCGCACACATGTGCGGCCCGTTTCATTTTACGCCCGCTCCACGAAGTCGCCGTACCCAAGACCGGACTCGAACCGGTAAGCCTTTCGGCGGCAGATTTTAAGTCTGATGTGTATACCATTCCACCACTTGGGCCGACGGTCCTCAATTTGCCGCCGAAGGCCCGATTGGCAACCCGGGAAACTCAGGCACCGGCCTTGTCGAGCAGGGGCTGGCAGAGCTTGTAGACGCCGCCGGTGACGGCGCAGGCAATCACCAGCGAGGGCCAGAAGCTCAGCCCGGCCTTGATCAAATAGGGGAACGCGAGAAATAAAACGAACGACGGGATGGTGTAGGAGAAGATGGACCAATTGAGCGCGACGACCTTAACTTGGTCGCCGGTGTCGACATATGTCCAGATCATGACCAGCAGGCTCGTCAGCGGCAACGCACACAGGAGCGCCCCGAGCGAGATATTCCGCTTGGCGAGTTCGGAGGCACCGGTGATGACGGAGGCGGAGAGCAGGAACTTGATGATGAGTTGCAGGTTCATGGCCACATCATGCGGCCCGATGGCCGCATCGCCAAGGGCAAGTTGACGCACACGACCGACTTCGCCTTGCCCTTCGGCCCGAACCCCGCTTGCTTGAAGTCGATGGATCGCCTCGCTCAGACCTTCGCCCGCTGCAAAGCCGAAAGCCGCCCGGCCTTCGTCAGTTACGTCTGCGCCGGCGACCCCGATGTCGCAACGTCCAAGGCCATCCTACTATCCCTGGCCCAGAACGGCGCCGATATCCTCGAAGTCGGCGTACCCTTCTCCGACCCGCTCGCCGACGGCCTGACGAACCAACTCGCCTCCCAGCGCGCCCTTGAAGGCGGCATGACCTACGACGGCCTGCTCGACATCCTCCGCGCCGTGCGCGCCGGCACGGATAAGCCGATGGTGCTCTATTGTTATTATAACCTGTTGTTCTCGTTCGGCGTGGAGAACTACTGCCGCAAGGTCCGCGAAGCTGGCTGCGACGGCCTGCTGGTGCTCGATTGCCCGCCCGAAGAGGCCGGCGACCTGATCGCCGCCAGCAAGCAGCACGGCCTGGCCAATATCTTCATCGTGGCCCCGACCACGCCCCCGGCCCGCATCGGCCTCATCGCCAAGCACGCCACGGGCTTCATCTACTATGTCTCCCGCGAAGGCGTCACCGGCGAACGCTCCGAACTGGCCACTAATCTGACTTCTGCCGTCGCGGAGATCCGTAAGCACACCGCCCTGCCCATCTGCGTCGGCTTCGGCGTCTCCACCGCCGCCCACGTCCAGGCCATCGCCAAGGTCGCCGACGGCGTGGTCGTCGGCAGCGCCCTGGTGAACGTCGTGGCGGCCCATAAGGACAAGAAGGGCGAAGCCGCCGCCGCCATCGGGGCGAAGGTCCGCGAACTACTCGCTAAATAAAGCTTGGGGCACGTCGGTACGAGGACCCTCGCTTCCACGGGGCCCTCGGCCCCCTTATCCACGTGTCCCCATGCCCACGTGCCCCCTTTTTCTCTAATCCCTTGACCAAGGGCCGTCCCTCCCCACTTTCCCAATGGTCCTAACCTTCGTTGGGGCCACCGGAACCAACCGCATGGCCCAACAAGCATCCTGGACGAAAAAAGACCTCACCGGCATCGAGGAGCTATCCCGAGCCGAGATCGAATTCCTCTTCACCCAGGCCGACCAGTTCCTGCCCGCGCTCGCGCCCGGCAAGGGCCTCGACCTGATGAAGGGCCGCACGGTCGTGAATCTCTTCCTCGAACCGAGCACGCGCACGCGCACGGCCTTCGAGATCTCAGCCAAGAAACTCGGTGCCGAGGTGGTCTCGATTAACACGACGGCTTCCTCTCTCGTCAAAGGCGAGACACTCCGCGACACGGCGATGAACATCCGCGCGATGGGCGTCGACGCGATCGTGATGCGCCACTCCTCCGCCGGCTCCGCCCGCTACCTGGGTTCAGTCCTCGACATCTCGGTCATCAACGCCGGCGACGGCGCCCATGAACACCCGACGCAGGCGCTGCTCGATGCCTTCACGCTCCGCCAGCGCTTCGGCAAGGTGCAAGGGCTGAAGGTCACCATCCTCGGTGACATCCTCTTCAGCCGCGTCGCCCGCTCCAATATCCTCTGCCTCTCGAAACTCGGCGCCGAAGTCACCCTCGCCGGCCCCGCCACACTTGTCCCCGCCTCGCTGAAACAAGCCTTCCCGCAGGTCCGCATCGTGCATGACCTAAAGGAAGCCCTGCAAGACTGCGACGCGGTGATGCTCCTGCGCATCCAGCACGAGCGTCAGACGACCACCCACTTCCCCTCGCTCGGGGAATACACCTCGCAGTTCGGCCTCAACGCCGAACGCGCCGCCTGGCTCAAGCCCGAAGCGATTGTGATGCACCCGGGCCCCATCAATCGCGGCGTAGAAGTCGAAAGCGAAGTCGCCGACGGCCCGCGCTCGGTGATTCTCGAACAAGTGCGCAACGGCGTGGCCGTCCGCATGGCCGTCCTTAATCTCTGCACTGGAGCCATCGCCCGATGAACCCTGCCGATCATTCCCCCCTCTGGATCCGCGGCGCCCGCGTGATCGACCCTTCGGCGAAACGCGATGAAGCCAAGGGCGACGTCTTCGCCCTCGACGGCCTCATCGTCGAGAAACTCTCGGCCGCCGACCAAGCCAAGGCCCGCATCATCGACGGCCAAGGGCTCGTCGTCGCCCCGGGCTTCGTCGACCTGAACTGTCGCCTTGGCGAGCCCGGCCGCTCCGCCCGCGAAACGGTCCGCTCCGGCACCCGGGCCGCGGCCGCTGGCGGCTTCACCACCTTAGTCGCGATGCCCGATTCGCTCCCGGCGGCAGACAACGTCGGCACACTGCAACTCCTCCGCGAAATCTGCTCCCGCGATGCCTCCGTCCGCGTCCTGCCCACCGGTACGCTCACCAAGGGACACGAAGGCAAGGCGCTCGCTCCGCTCGGCTCGATGAAGAAGGCCGGCGTGGTCGCGGTGACTGACACGACCTCGGGCGTGCAGAACAATGAGATCATGCGCCGTGCGCTCGAGTACGCGGCGATGTTCGACCTCGTGGTCCTCGATCACTGCCAGGACAGCAGCATGACCGAAGGCGCCCAGATGCACGAAGGCGCTTGGTCGCTTCGCCTCGGAGTGCGCGGCTGGCCGCGCGCCGCCGAAGAAATCGTCGCCTCCAGCGACTGCCTGCTCGCCGAACTCACCAAGGCACGCATCCACCTCCAGCACCTCTCCTCCGGAGGCTCGGCGGAAATCGTCCGTCGCGCCAAAGCGAAGAAGCTGGCCGTCACTTCGGAAGTCTCGGCCCTGCACCTACTGCTGACCGACGCCTCCCTGGCCAATTATCCGACCAGCCTAAAGACGAATCCGCCCCTCCGCGAAGAAGCGGACCGACTCGCCCTGATCGCTGCGCTCATCGATGGCACCATCGACGCCATCTGCTCCGACCACTCGCCGTGCGCGGCCACCGAGAAGGATTGCGAGTTCGACCTCGCCCCGTTCGGCGCGGCGACGCTCGAAACCGCCTTTGCCGCCGCCCATACGGCCGTCGTCGCCGGGGGACATGCCGACCTCGCGTTACTCCTCGCCCGCCTCACCTGCGGCCCCGCCAAAGCGCTCGGGCTCGCTGCTGGCACGCTCCGCGCCGGCGCCGCCGCCGATCTGGTACTGCTCGATCCCAAAGCCGCCTGGAAGCCCGTCGCTGCGGATCTCTATTCGAACTCAGGGAATAACCCGCTTCTCGGTCACGCTCTCACCGGCCGCATCCAAGCAACGTTCGTCGGCGCCCGTCAGGTTCACGGTGCTTAAGCGATGCCCTCGGAACTCGCCCAATCCTTAGATGCTTTCGGGCCGTGGGATTGGGCCTGTATCGGCCTGAGCCTCACGACGGCCATTGCCGGCCTCTACGCGTTGAAGTGCTGGCATAATCTGCCGGGCACGGACGCCGAGCCGACCGCGAATGCGACGGAAGCGACCGCGGCGTTCTTCGCGGCTATCGGGGCATTCTTGCTCATCTTCCCCGTCGTGACCCAGCTGGTGTCGAGTCGTTTCGCCGGTCTTTTCGGCCTATCCCAGACACATCTCTTCATCGGAGCCTGCGCCGGCCAACTCAGCGCCGCTGCCGCCATCCTGGCCATCGGGAAGTTCCTGCCTCGCTCGCTGCACTGGGCGCCGAGCCTCATGCCCGCCGAAGAGCAGCTTACTGGACTCAGCGAATTTCGCCAAGCCGTCCGGGCCTGGAGTTTTCCGCGCTGGGCTCTCTCCTTCCTGGCGATCTTCGCGCTCGGCGTCCTCGGTACGATTCTCTGGAAACTTTTCTGCCTCAGCTGGCAGCAGCTCTACCTCGCTGGCTGGGTCGGCTCGCCTCCGGCGGATGAATTGCAGGACATCGTTCAAGTCGTCATGCGGACCGAGCTTGGGTCGATAAAGTTCATCATCATTACCCTGGCCGTCGCCATCGGTGCTCCCATCATGGAAGAGTTGGTTTTCCGGGGCATGCTCTACCCCTCGCTCAAACGCCTCTGCCAGCCCCTCAGCCCGGGCCGGAGCCGGCTGCTAGCCGCGATCCTCACCGGCATGGTCTTCAGCGCCGCCCACCTTTGCGCCTCGGCCGCCATCCCCCTCTTTGCCTTCGGAGCGTTCATGTGCCTGATTCGCGACCGCTACGGACTCCTGACCTGTATCAGCATCCACGCCTCGTTCAATCTTTGGAACTTAGTCTGGTTGAAACTCGCCCCGAACGCCTCCAACCTCTGAGGCCATGGGCGCCCTCACCACTCTCGCGGTCCGCTCGGTCGCCAAGTTGGCCGAGGAGGAAATCATCCGCCGTGTGGTGCTCGCGCTTGCCGAAGCCGCCCCACCCTTCCCGGAAGGGCCCGGCGGCGATTGCGCCCACCTGCCCGTCACAGGTGGCCGGGCCTTCCGTGCAAGCACCATCGACTCGGTGATTCTGGGGCGGCATTTCGACGCGGCCTGCGATGGTATCCGCGCCGGCGCGAAACTGGTGAACCGCAATCTCAGCGACCTCGCGGCCGCCGGCGCGGTGCCGTCCGACGCCCTGCTCTCGCTCGTGCTCGGCCCCGATGTCGACGCCGCCTGGATCGATGACTTCGCCCACGGCGCCGGACGCGCCGCGGCTAAAGCCGGCCTCCGCATTGTCGGCGGCGATATCTGCCGCGGCAATCCCGGCACCTTTATCGGCACGCTCGCCGTGCAAGGCTTCGCCCACCGTGTCCTCACGCGCAAGACGTGCGGTGCCGGCGATGTACTCTTCGTGACCGGCCAACTCGGCGGCTCGCTCTACGGCAAGCATCTCGATTTCTCCCCGCGCCTCGCCGAAGGCGAATGGTTGTGCGGACAAGGTGAAGTCACCGCCTGCACCGACCTCTCGGACGGACTCGCCAAAGACCTGCCCGGCCTCCTCGGAGCCAAGTTCGACGGGCGAATCAACGTCGCCAGCCTACCCCTCGCCGACGCGGCCACCGCACTCGCCAAATCCGACGGCAAGCCCGCACTCGAACACGCCCTGCAAGACGGCGAAGACTACGAATTGCTTTTCGGCGTGAGGGCCGAACGGGCTGACCTCATTGAGGCCAACTTCCGCAAAGCATTCCCGCAGACCCCCTTGACTCGCATCGGCGTCGTCGAGACTGGCACCGGAGTGGCCCGCGATCTCGCCGACGGTCAGCCGCTAAAAGCGCGCGGCTTCAGTCACTTCGCCTAATCAGAGCGCTTGGCGGCGCGCAGTTCGACCTTCGTCGACTTCGATGTAGTCAAACATCGTATCCACGCCTGCTTCAGCCGTGAGACCGTTTTCCTTTAGACGACGCACGAGCACCTCGTTGGCCTCGTCGCGCCAGCCGCGCTTGGTCATGAAACCATTCCAGATCTCGATGTCGTTCGTGGAAATCTTCCGGCCCTTCGATTCGGCCCAGGCGAGGATCTCGTCCGGCGTCGCGGCAGGATTCTGCAGCACCCACACGCGCAGTTCGTCATATTTGATACCAAGATACTGGCAGCACCGGTCATCGAAAGCCTTGCCGAGATTATTGACGAAATCTGCATGCAGCTGACCCGCGGCATGGAGCCGGATTTTCGAGACGAGGCGAGGGAGGTAAACGAAGCCGCGGACGGCTTCGTAGGGGCTGAGGAGACCGGGGACGGTAGGCATGGGAGGGAAGATAGATGAAAGATGACCGATGCCGGATGACAGAGGAAAGACAAAAACCAAAAGCAGGACCTAGCGGATAGCGGCGGGCGGTTAGCGGATAGAAAATCGTGGGCCGGGTGATGGGCTATCGAGCCTGACACCCGGAGCAAGCCGTCCGACTTCCATCCTCCCTCTGCTTGCGGCACTCCCAACCGCTTACCGCATACAGCTGGCATTTGTCCCTCCTTACCTCCGGCCCTCATGCCCACTTGTCCTCAAGTCCTCTTGCCCTCCTCCGTCCTTTGCCTTTCCTACCCCTACCCCAACCCCTGCCCCCTCTCTCCGATGAAACTCCTCCTCGCCTGCCTCCTCGCCGTCTCCGCCTTCGCCGCCGACGGCGCCAAGCCCCATGTACCGCTAGCCCAGCAGCCACTGCGCATGGCCAAGGATATCGCCGCCTTCGAAGCCGCCGATAAGGCCAACCCTCCGCCCCAGCACGCCCTGCTCTTCAGCGGCGCCAGCACGCTCCGCATGTGGAAGAACGTCGCCGACGAGATGAAGCCCTACCCGGTGATTAACCGCGGTTTTGGCGGCTCCTACACGACCGAAGTCCTCGGCTACATGGATCGCATCACCTTGCCCTATCACCCGCGCGTGATCGCCTACCAGTGCGGCGGAAACGACGTGAACGCCGGCGACGAACCCGAAGCCCCGATCGGCCGCATCCGCGAATACATCGCCCGCGTCCGTAAGGAAAATCCTGATTGCGCCTTCGTCTTCATCGCCACCACCCGCGCCCCTTCGCGCAAGGCCAAGTGGGCCCAGCTCGACGAATATAACCGCCTGCTCGCGCAGATCTGCAAAGAAGGGAAGAATCTTTTCTACGTCGACATCAACCCCGCGCTCAACCTGCCCAGCGGCGAAGGCAAGCCCGGCAGTTACCTGAAAGACAACCTGCACCCCGACGTCGCCGGCTACAAGGCCATCGCCAGCGTGCTGAAGCCGGCGGTCGACGCCGCCTGGCAGGCGACGGAAGCGGCGTATAAAAGGTAGGCCGCCAGCGAGGCAGGGGCAGCACCGCGTACTGCCCTAGGTCTAACAACACCATTCCCTTTGCACTTTGAGGCATTGTCCCCAACTTTGCATCGCCGATGATCGAACCCGCTGCTACTCCTGCCACCCCGGCCGCGCGTTTCCCGAACGGTCCGTTTATCCGGTATATGCTCGGCGAGGGGATCTCGATGACGGGCACTTGGATGCAGGCGATGGCACAGGGCTGGGTGATGGCCGGCCTCACGGGCAGCAGCCTAGCCATCGCTGCGGTTAATTTTGCCGGCGGCCTGCCGATGTTGATCCTCTTCCGTATCGGTGGCATGTACGCCGATAAATACGATAAGCGTTTCATTCTGCAGGCGTGCCAACTTGCGCAGATCGCCTTCGCCATCGTCATGGGTACGCTCATCGCGCAGAACCAGCTCCAGATGTGGCATGTGATCGTCTGCGCAACCCTGCTGGGTGTCTCCAGTTCCTTCGAGATGCCCGCCGCCGCCGCCATCGTCCCCGAACTCGTCGGCAAAGAACACGTCGCCCGCGCCATCGCCGTCGACCGTGCCGTCTTCCACGGCACCCGCCTCGTCGGCCCCGCTATCGCTGGCTTCCTAGTTGGTTCACTCGGCGCCCAATGGGCCTTCTACATCAATGCGGTCTCGTTCCTCGCCCTGATGATCGCGCTGGCGACACTGCCGCCTCGCCCGAAAGGCACGCAGGAGCAGGAAGAGAAACGTCAAGGCGGGATGGGCGCGGGCTTCCAACACCTACGCAACGACCCCACCAGCTTCGCCATGGTGACCCTGCTGGCGACGAACACCCTCTTCGTCTTCCCGACGATGATCATGTTACTGCCAATCTACGGCCAACATGTCCTCAAACTCGATGCCCAGCACATGGGGCTGCTCATGTTTAGCTCCGGTATCGGTTCAGTGATCGGCTCGATTGGCATCATGTTCCTGCCGCGGGCGGCCCGGCAAACAGTCATCGCGATGACGATGGTAATCATCTGCGGAGCGCTGATCAGCCTGAGCAAAGCCGACGTCTTCATCTGGGCGGCCTGCACGCTGACCTGCCTGGCCTTCGGCGTCTCGACGCTGGTCGGACTGGCTAACACAATCGTGCAGGAGCGCTCGCCAGAAGAAATCCGCGGACGCGTCTCGGCCATCGCCGGGCTGAGTTTCTTCGGCTTCCTTCCCTTCGCGGGTCTTATCATGGGATGGTTTGCCGATCACTTCGGCGTCCGCCCGGTGCTCTTCAGCTCCGCCTGTGCCTACGCCGTCATCGGCTGCATCGTCATTGTATGGGGACGGCGCGGAATGAACCGGGAAGCGGCAGCCTGACAGCCTGCCGCAAGCGGGGAAAAGCGGCCTGAGGACGAACCAGAGGTAAGGGTGCGTTTCATCGTGCACCCCCGCTAGGGCAGCACGCGGTGGCGCGCCTACCCCAACCCCTACCCCTATTAATCGCGAGCTAGGCTCGCGCCAAAGTGGTGCTCCCGTTGGGAGTCGAACCCAAATCGCCGGCTTCGGAGGCTAGCATTCTATCCATTGAAATACAGGAGCGTGAAGCAGGTAAATTCCTCCGAATTGATGGTTAGTCAATCCTTCCCGAGACGACCATCCCCCGCCGGCTTATTTCGCAGGCATCACGCGATCGGCGAAATCGGCGTAATTCTTCCAATCTTCGGCCAAGATATCGTGGACGCCGGGACGTACGTGATAGCCCACGGTCTTGCCGACCGACCTGCTGAGCGGCGGGTATTCCTTCGTGCCCAGTCCGGGTTGCCCGAGGACATGGTAAACGGGATCGGCGTTCACCGCGCCGAGAAACTCGCCGACCGGATCGGCCCAGCTGTCCTCCTTGGCGCTTGCGACGTACAACGGGCGCGGCGCGGCCAGTGCGAGCAAGTAATGGGAGTCGAGCGGCAGGAATTCCTCGCGCTCGGAAAAAGTTTCGAAACGGGCGGTGAACCAATGCGGGAAACCACGGCCCTTGTAATGCCCGGTGATGACGCCGACCGTCTCGCCAAAAATGCGTTTGTTGAGCGCGGCACCGCCGCAGCCGGAATCATTGGAGATGACCAAAGCGAAACGCTGATCCTGCGCCCCCGCCCAGAGCGAGGCCTTGCCAAGTCGGGAATGTCCGTGCACCGCGGCCCGCTTGGCGTCGATGGCCGGGACTTTTTCAAGCACGTCGAGCATTCGCGACAACCCCCAAGCCCAGCAGCCAATGGCGGCCCATTCCCCGTCTTTCCATTGCGTGTTCAGGCCCTCTGGTGAAATCGCCGCGCGGAAACCTTCCTTCCAACCCTCAGGATAATCGGCCTCGAAATCGCCGTAGTAAGCGATGGCCGTGGCGTAACCACGCTCGAGCAACAGCTCGATTTCCCAGCGACGTGCCTGACCGCCGCGTAAGGCCGGATCCGCGTGCGTGGTGCCCTTCAGCGCCCATTGCTTCGAAACCCAGGTCGTCGGAGCGAAGACCGCCGGATCCTCGGTGGTGGTGTGATTGCCGCCAAAATTAAGCCCTACGAACACCGGCGCCGGCCCCTTCACGGCATTCGGCACATAGAGCAAGAGGTCGAAAGATGGGCCCTTCTTGCCAATCGGCCACACCTTGAACTGGGTGCGTGTCGCCTTGCCGCCGAAAGCATCCTTGGATTGCTCGCGGATTTCCGTCACCGCCGCGGCCTGCATCTTCGACGTATCCGGCGTGCGGCCGAACATGTTCTCTTCGACGAGGCGGAAGACTTCCGGTCGGCGAACTTCGTTCCACATCTTGGCGTCGGTCACCTTACGTCCGTCCGCGCATACGAGCGGATCAGGCAAGGTGTACGGCGGCACCTTCGCCTCCTCGGAAATCGTCGGCGGAATCGCGGCCAATAGGAGCAGGGGGAGCAGCATGGGGAGACTATGCGTGATTGGGCGACCCATGGGAGCCAAATCACGCATAGTCTCGAGGGGACACGGGTTTCGCTGGCACGGGGACATGGTAAGGTCGGGACCGCGTCACGACATCGCGGTATTCGTTTCAGGGGGCGGGTGGCAGCATCAGGTGGCAGGTGGCGGAACAAATCAGCGGACGCAACGCCGTCGCGCCCCTACCTCGAGCCATAACTCAAAGGGGATCCAGAGACCGGATCATTACTTGGGACACATGACCGAAGCATCATTTCCGGTTCCGGGCCTCCCCTTGAATTCAGCCACCCGTGCCCACATGTCCCCTCGCGGTGTCAGCCGCGCCCTGCTTCGCAGGAGTTCCCCCGTTTGAAATCTGGGGGCGCTTACCGCTCCCAGATTTCAAACCGATACCTCAACCCATCCACCATCCCCTCCTTCGATGAAACGAGCTGGTTAAAATAACACTGCCAATCAGACGGAAAGAAACGGTCGCCCTCGAAATCACGGTCTATAAGCGTAATATAAAGCCGGTCGCAGAGCGGCAGCCCTTCGGCGTAGATACGCTCTCCACCGGCAATCCACGTCGGCCCGGCCCACCGGTCCATGCGCTCGGCGATAATAATCGCCTCCGCCAAGGACGTCGCCTGCTCGGCGCCGGGAAAGGATTTAGACGAATCACGTGAGACGACCACGGTCCCGCGCCCCGGGAGGGCTCGGCCCAGCTCCGCATAACACGCCGGTCCCTCGATCATGACGCCCCCGGCGGTCTGATCCATGAACCACGCCAAGTCCTCCGGAATGTGCCAAGGCAGTTTCCCCGCCGCCCCGATGACCCCATTGCGGGCCACGGCGACGATACATTGAAGGGGTTTAGCCACGCCGAAAGGCTTGTGAATAACCCGGTCGGACGCAAGCGCCGGGGCGGGCCGCTGGACTGATTGACACCCGCCAAAGGGCTAGGCAAGTTGACCGGATGATTACCTGGCTCCAGAACGCCACCGGCAAGCACCACCGTCTGATCTTCGGCTTCCTGCTGGTGATCGTGGTCGTCTCCTTCGTCTTTTACGGCTTCGCCGGCCGTGGCGCCCTCAAGGGCACCGGCTCCTACATGTACCAAGGCGTCGATCTCAATGACCCGGCCGTGCGCTCACGCTTCCGCGACGCGACCTTCTTCGCGCAGATGACCGGCCAGCGCATGGATAACAATGGCCTCATGCAGCGCGTCGCCGAGCTGAGCCTCGCCGATGCCCTGGGCATCCCTAATCCTTCCGAGGCCGAGATCCGGAAAATCGCCGGCCAGGCCACCACCGGCCCCGACGGCAAGACGTCCCCCGATGCGGTCAATAAGTTCATCGACTTCGCCTCTAAGCAGCTCAACGCGTCCGACCTCGAGACCCGCGCCCGCTTCGAGACCTACATCAAGGACACCTGGCGCATCAATAAGGCCGTGACGACCCTCTCGGGCACCGGCCACGCCACCGCCAGCCAGATCAAACGCATCCTCGACCGCGAACGCACCCAGTGGACCGTCGACGTGGCCACCTTCGCTTCCGAGAAATTCAAGCCCGAGATCAAAGTCGAAGAAACGAAGGTCAAAGAGGCCTTCGAAGCCAATAAGGAGACCTACCGCCTTCCGGCCCGCGTCGCCGTGACCGCCGCAATCTTCTCCTCACCCGCTCCCGACACCGCCCCGGTCTCCGATGACGAAGTCATCAACATGGGCTACAACCTCGCCGACAAATTCAAGTTCGAGACCGGCAAGGTCAAGGAACAGGCCCTCGCCAAGCGCGCTGAGCTCGAAAAGGCCGTCCGCGCCGAACGCGCCGTGACCAACCTCGCCGGCCAGATCTCCGACGAACTCGCCGAAAAATTCTCGGTCGAAAGTACGAAGGCCGACAACAAAGATCTCGCCGCCTGGCTTAAGGCAAAGGGCGCCCAGCTCACCGCCATCCCCGAGTTCGACGTCACCAGCGCCCCGACCATCGCCAAGATTCCCACCGAAGCCCTGCGCGTGGCCGGGGAATTAAACGAGAAGGAATGGCGCACCGAAGTCTACCGCAGCGAAGGCTCCGCGGTCTTCGTCCTCCTCAACAAGCGCACGCCGGACCGCCTCCCGACCTACGACGAAGTGAAGGCCAAAGCCGTCGACAATTGGAAGAACAACGTGCGCAACCGCCTGCTGAACGACGAAATCACCAAACTCAGCAAGGCCATCCAAGATGACATCACCGCCAAGAAATCCTTCGGCGACAGCGCCAAGGCCCACGGCCTCGCCTTCTCCTCGCCCGCCGCGTTTACGGTCTACTCCGTACCGGAAGCCCTCACGGGCACCAACGAGAACACCGGCCTGCTCATCGAAGCCGCCGGCGTCGGCAGGATCACCGCAGGCATCCGCACCGCCAAGGGCGACTACGTCTTCATCCGCCCGGCCAAGACCGAAATCCCGAAGGACAATACGGGCGTCGAAGAAAGCCGGGTCTTCGCCCAGCGCGTCTCTCAGCGCAACGCCTACTTCACGGGCATCGGCCTCCTGCACGATCTGACCGCTCCGCCCGAAGTCGAAGGCACCAAGTAAGCCCAACCCCAAAGGGCACCCGAAGGACAGGCCAACCCCTGTCCTTTTTTGTGCCTCCAAGGCTCACCCACACCCTCCCTTCTTGCCCTATCCGCCCTCCCCCCTTACGCCTTCCCTTCGGGCCCTCCGGCCCTCCTTATCCTCCTTTATCCATGTCTCAGGTCCGCGTCCGCTTCGCTCCCAGCCCCACCGGCTTCTTCCACATCGGAAGCGCCCGCACGGCCCTATTTAACTGGCTCTACGCCCGCCACACGGGTGGCAAGTTCATCCTCCGCATCGAAGACACCGACAAGGAACGCAACTCGGACGCATTCCTGAAGGTGATCTTCGACTCAATGCGCTGGCTGGGCATGGATTGGGATGAAGGCCCCGAGGTCGGCGGCGACTTCGGTCCGTACTTCCAGTCGCAACGCACGGAACTCTATAAGGCCAAGCTCCAGGAGCTCGCCGCCAAGGGCCGTGCCTACGAAAAAGACGGCGCCTGGTGGCTGCGCCTCGAAGGCGCCCGCTCCGCCGCCTATGACGAACACCTGAAGAAGGATTACGAGAAAGTCGACGCCGCCCCGATGGTGCTGCACGACATGGTCCGCGGACAGGTCGCCCGCGTCGAAGATCGTGACTTCGTCATCTTCCGCTCCAACGGCGAGCCGGTGTTCCACTTCGTCAACGTCGTCGACGATATCGAGATGAAGATCACCCACGTGATCCGCGGCGAAGACCACCTCTCCAACACATCGAAACACCTTGAGATCTTCAAGGCTTTCGGCGCCAAACCACCCATGTACGGCCACATCCCGCTCATCCTGAAGACCGACGGACCGGGCAAGATGTCGAAGCGCGACAAGGGCGCCCTGATCGAGGAATACCAGCAGCGACGCTACCTGCCCGCCGCCGTCCGCAATTACCTTTGCCTGCTCGGCTGGACACCCGCCGACGGCAAGGAGGTGCTGCCCATCGAAGAAATCATCAAGCAGTTCGAGATCTCCGCCGTGCACCAGTCCAACGCCCGCTTCGACGAGCGGAAGATGTCCCACATCAACGCGCAGACGCTCCGCACCCTGCCCGCCGCCGAATTCGCCACGCTCGCCCGACCAATCCTACTCGAGACCAAAGTCGTCGACGCCTCAGTCTCCGACACACGTCTCGCTGAGGTCCTGGGCATCGTCCAGGAGAAGGTCATTTCGCTCGAACATCTCCCTGAGTTCATGGGCTTCTTCTTCACGGACGACTTCAAGAAGGACGAAGGCGCGATGGCTAACCTCACCAAGAAGGGCGGCGACCCAGTCGCGCGCATCCGCGAGCTGCTGCCCGCGCTCGAAGCCGCCGCATGGACGGAGCCGGCACTTGAAGCCGCCTTCGCCGCCGTCGGCGCTGCGAACGAACGCAAGCCCACCGACTACTTCGCACCGGCTCGCTTCGCTGCCTCCGGCCAGGGCGGCGGTGCCCACCTCCTCGGCGTCCTCCGCGTGCTCGGCCGCGACACCACCCTCGCCCGCTTAAAGGCCTTCATTGCTTAATCCATCCATGTCCTCCGAAACCCCTGCGCCGGCGGCCCACCGCCACTTCATCCAGCAGATCATCGATGCCGACCTCGCCTCGGGTAAGCACGTCTCCATCGCGACCCGCTTCCCGCCGGAACCCAACGGCTATCTGCACGTAGGCCATGCGAAGTCGATCTGCCTGAACTTCGGCCTCGCCCTGGAATTCAAGGGGCGCTGCCACCTCCGCATGGACGACACAAATCCGACCAAGGAAGAGGTCGAATACGTCGACTCGATCAAGGAGGACGTCCGCTGGCTGGGCTTCGACTGGAACGAGCACTACTACCAGGCTTCGAATTACTTCGAGCGCATGCACGCCGATGCAATCAAACTGATCCAGCTCAGCAAGGCCTACGTCTGCTTCCTCTCGCAGGACCAGATCCGCGAATACCACGGCGACGAGAAGACGGCCGGCAAACCGAGCCCGACGCGCGATGCCTCGGTCGCGGAAAACCTAGCTGCCTTTGAAAAGATGACCCGCGGCGAGTTCGACGAAGGCAAGGCGGTGCTCCGCGCCAAAATCGACATGGCGTCGCCGAACATGCACATGCGCGACCCGGTCATCTACCGCATCCGCAAGGCCCATCACCATAACACCGGCGATAAGTGGTGTGTCTACCCGATGTACGACTACGCCCACCCGCTCGAGGACGCGTACGAAGGCATCACCCACTCGATTTGCACGCTGGAGTTTGAGGTGCACCGTCCCTTTTACGACTGGCTCCTTCGCACGCTCGACACCCCCGCCAAGCCGCAGCAGATCGAGTTCGCCCGCCTCAACCTGACCTACACTGTCATGTCCAAGCGCCGCCTGCTCGAGCTCGTGCAGGAAAAGCGCGTGTCGAGCTGGGACGACCCCCGCATGCCCACGATCTCCGGCATGCGCCGCCGCGGCTACACGCCCACCGCACTCCGCAAGTTCTGCGAGACGATCGGCATCACGAAGCATAATTCCCTCTCCGACGTCGCCCTGCTCGAGCACGCCGTCCGCGACGACCTCAACAAGTCCTCCTCCCGCTTCATGGCGGTGCTGGATCCGGTCCGCCTCGTCATCGAGAACTACCCCGAAGGCCAGGTCGACGAGCTCGACGCCGTCAACAACCCGGAGGATCCCTCCGCCGGCACCCGCAAAGTGCCCTTCTCCAAGACGCTGCTCATCGAGCGCGCCGATTTCATGGAGATCCCGGAGAAGAAATATTTCCGCCTCACGCCCGGCCAGGAGGTCCGCCTCCGCTGGGGCTACTTCGTGACCTGCACCGGCTGCAAGAAGGACGCCGCCGGCAACGTCACCGAAGTCACCTGTACCTACGATCCCGCCACCCGCGGCGGCGATGCCCCGGACGGCCGCAAGGTCAAGGGCACCATCCATTGGGTCTCCGAAAAACACGCCGGCGACGTCGAGGTCCGCCTCTACGACCGCCTCTTCGCGCACGAGGACCTGAACGACATTCCCGAAGGTACCGACTGGCGCACCCTCCTCAATCCCGGCTCGCTCAAGACCATCCGTGGCTTCGTCGAACCCGCCCTCCTCGCCCTCGCGCCGAGCACCCGCGTGCAGTTCGAACGCACCGGCTACTTCTGCGCCGACGCCAAGGACTCCCAGCCCGGCAAGCCCGTCTTCAACCGCACCGTCGGCCTCAAGGATTCCTGGGCGAAGGCCGTGGCGAAGTGACCGTCGTTAGAGGCTCGGAGGCCCAGAGGCTCGGTTGACCAGAAAAGGCCGGAACGCCTGCGGTCATACCATGCCTATGAGCCTCCCAGCTCCTTGGCCTTATGTTGTCTGTACCTCCGAGCGTCTGGGCCTCAGGCCCTCTAATTATGCATTTTCTTCTCCCTTGACCCACCCCCCGCCCTCCCTTTGATGCACCTTCTAGCTGGTAACAAAGGAGAGGTGGCAGAGTGGTCGATCGCGCTGCATTGGAAATGCAGTGTACCGCAAGGTACCGAGGGTTCGAATCCCTCCCTCTCCGCCAGCTAGGACTTAGCCGACAGACTTGCCTTAACGGTAAGCTTGTTAGGCCCGTTTTAGCCCACCGGAGGGATGAGAACCCGGGGCCGGTGAACTGACCGCGACCTGGAGGCGAAGAACATTTGCGACCGGTCAGAGTAAAGCGTTAGGTAAGACACCCCCCATGAGTCCCGCCGCTCGGAGAGCCCGTCATCTTCTGTCATGTGCCCTACTGTCCTTCATGCTCGGAGGGTGCGAGTCCTATGTGGCCAAGGACATCCAGCCCGCCTCGTCAGCTGCGACCCTCGAGACGCGCAGTCTCGCCGATGCGGGCCTCACGAAATTCATCTCCGCCCATGGACTCAAAGCCCAAGATGATTGGAACCTGGACCGATTCACACTCACCGCGCTCTTCTTCAACCCCGACCTTGCAGTCGCCCGGGCCGAACTTGCCGGAGCCAAGGGCGATACCGCCAGTGCCGCGGAATGGCCGAATCCCTCCATCAACCTTTCGCCGGGTTACAACGTGGACGCCGCCCCCGGCCAGACTCCATGGATTCTTGGCTACACCTTGACGATTCCAATCGACGTGTCCGGCCAGCGAGCGCACCGCGCCGTGGGCGCTGAAAAGCGCCAAACCGCCGCAAGGTTCCGATTGACCGCCGCCGCCTGGAACGCCCGCGCTTCCGTCCGCCTAGCCCTCGCCGAGTTGCACGCCGCTGACAACGCCGCCGAGATCTGGCAGACCCTCCGGCCCACCATCGGCGAGGCCCGTCAGGCCCTCGCCGCGCAAAGCAACGCCGGCGAGATTTCCGCCGCGGAATCCGCCCAAGCCCGCCTACTCCTCGATCGCACCGAACTTTCCGCCCGCGACGCCGAACGCTCCCGCCTCGCCGCCCGCGCCAAGCTCGCCGAAAGCATCGGTGTGCCCCTGTCCGCCCTAAGAAATATAAATATCTCATTCCGCGGCCTGGGGAACTTCGCCCGCGCACCGCAAGCCAGCCAGGCGCGGCTCTGGGCGGCCCAACACCGGGCCGACGTCCTCGCCGCGCTGGCGGAATACGACGCCGCCCAAGCGGACCTGCAGGTGGAAATCGCCCGCCAGTACCCCGATATCTCCGTCGGGCCGGGCTATCAGCTCGACCAAGGCGAAGGCAAGTGGTCACTGGGCCTGGATATCAACCTGCCGCTGTTCAATCGCAACGCCGGGGCCATCGCGGGCGCCCAAGCCAAGCGCAGCGCCCTGGCCGCCAAGTTCGAATCCCTGCAACTCCACGTGCTCGCGGAAGTCGAACAGGCCTGCGCCGGATACACCGCCGCCGCGGCGGACCTGATCACGCTTGTGCGCATGGAGACGGATCTCGCCGTCTCCGCCAAGCACCTCGCCGCCCAGAAGAAGACCGGCGAAATCTCGGCCCTGGAGTCCGCCCGCCTGCTCATCGACCAAGCCGACTCCCTCATCGCCGCGCAAGCCGCCCGGCAACGCACCGAACAAGCCCTCGCCGCGCTGGAGATGGCCGTGCAACGCCCGCTTCGCCTGATGAACTTCGAACAGGCCGCCATTCCTTCCGAACTTTCTAACATAAAATGAACTCCTCCATGAAGTCCGTCTTCCTGATTGCCGCCACTATCCTCCTCGCGCCGCTCCACGCGGAGGATGAAAAAAAGGTTGAGACAAATGTCGCCGTCCAGGTGACGAAGATCGTCAAGACGACGCTGCATGCCTACGCAAGCGGCTACGGAACAATCGAAACCTCCCCGACCGGAGGAGCCCGCCTCGCGGCCGCCTCGGCGGGCCTCGTCCAGAAGGTGCTGGTCGCGGAAGGCGCCAAGGTCGCTAAGGGTGACCTACTTGTCCAACTGGACGCGCGCGCCGCCGACGCGGCCGTAGCCAAGGCCCGCGCTTCGGTCTCCGCCGCCGAGAAGGCCCACGCCCGCCAGCTCGCCATGAAGTCGGCCGGCGGCACCTCCGAACGCTCCCTGCTCGAAGCGGCCGCGGCGCTCGCCCTCGCGCAAGGCGACCTCGCCACGGCAGAACTCGCCCAGACCCAGCTCAGCATCCGGGCGCCACTCGCTGGTGTCGTCGGCCGCCTCGCGGTCCGTCCAGGTGAATGGCTCGATCTCGGCAAGGATGTCGCGGAAATCGTCAACCCGGCCGATCTCATCGTCACCGCACAGATCGCTTCCGCTGATGCGGCCCTACTCCGCTCCGGGGTCGAGGCCTTCGTCTTTGCCAAGCTCGGTGAGTCGGAAAAACCCTTCTCCCAGGGCAAGGTCCTCTCTCTCTCCCCGCTGATCGCCAAGGATAGCGATAGCGTGACAATCCGAGTAAGCCTAGGCGCCGAAGCCGGGCGACCCGGCCAATTGGTCCTCGTCCGCATCGTCACTTCCTCCAAGGAAGGCTGCCTCGCGGTGCCGGTGGAATCGGTGATCAAGGCCGACGAACAGGAGACGATCTCCGTCGTCGTCGGCGGTGTCGCGAAGCAGAAACCAGTGAAGACCGGACTGAGCGACCGCGGACTCATCGAGGTTTTCGGCGAAGGCATCACCGAAGGCGCCGACGTCGTGACCACCGGTGCCTACGGCCTGCCAAAGGAAACCAAAGTCAACATCCTCGCCCGCTAAGCCGCCATGAGTAGCTACCCCGGAGAAGAAGGATCGGCGATCGGACGCTTCGCCGTGCGACATGCTTTGGCCATCGTCTTTATCACGGCGGCCCTCTGCCTAGCCGGCCTGTATGCGGCCCGGCACATGCCGTCGTCGGTCTTCCCCAAGACCGACTTCCCGCGCTGCGTCATCCTGGTCGACAACGGCGTGATGCCGGCCGACGAGATGATGGCGACCATCACGCGCCCCATCGAGGAAACGATGAAAGATATCCCGGGGGCAGTTTCGGTCCGCTCCTCGACGGGTCGAGGCTCAGCCGAGATTAATGTGTTCTTCGATTGGAAGACGCCGATGGAACAAGCCGAACTTTACGTCAATAGCCGCCTGTCGCAGATCCGCGCCACCCTGCCGACTTCCGCCACCACCAATGTCTGGCGACTCACCTTTACAGCCTTCCCCATCACAGGCGTCAGCCTCACCAGTTCGACCCGTGACATCACGGCGCTCTGGGAAATCGCACGTTATGACATCAAGCCACGCTTCCTGCGCATTCCCGGAGTGGCGCGCGTGGACATCGTCGGCGGCCGCGCCCCCGAATTCCAGGTCATCATCGACCCCATTCGCCTCACCGCCGCTGGGCTGAGCTTTGCCGATGTCTCCGCGGCCCTCAATGCGGGTAACTTGGTATCGTCCGCCGGCCTGCATGAAGAAGACCACATGCTCTATCTCACACTCGTGGACGGACGCCTTAAGGACGCCGAGCAGATTGCCGACCTCCCCGTCGCCGCCCCCGGCGGTCGGCCGATCCGCATTCGTGATTTCGCACATGTCACGCGCGGGCCTGAGCCCATCTACAACGTCGTGACCGCCCAGGGCGTGAACGCCGTGCTGCTCAATGTGCGCAGCCAGCCCGACGGAAGCACGCTGGACATCGCGGACGGACTGCGCACCGAGATCAACCAGCTACGCGCTATCCTGCCCGCCGACACGCATCTCGATTTCTACTACGACCAATCCGTCCTGGTGCGCTCGTCCGTCGGGGGAGTCTGGGAGTCCATCGTCTTCGGCCTAATTCTCTCCGTCGTCATCATCTTTCTTTTCCTACGCAACTGGGGGACTACGCTCACCGCCGTGACGGTCATCCCTGTCGCAGTGCTCATGACCCTGGTCGTCATGCACCTGCTTGGAATGAGCTTCAATCTCATGACCCTGGGCGGCATCGCCGCCGCGATCGGCTTGGTCATCGATGATGCCATCGTCGTCGTCGAATCCATCCACGCGCGCATTCTCAAGGGCGGCGATCGCCTGCAGGCCATTCGCGACGGCCTCGGTGACATCATCGCTCCGCTGGTCGGATCGACACTCACGCCCGTGGTCGTCTTCATCCCGCTGGCTTTTCTCGACGGCCTCACGGGCGTCTTCTTCCGCGCGCTGGCGCTGACGATGGTCTCGGCCTTACTCACCTCCCTGTTGCTCGCACTCACCCTCACCCCGGCCTTGGCGGGCTGGTTCATCCGCCCACCGAAGGCGGATGCGACTCATGACGAAACCTCCGGCCTGCTCGGGCGACTGGTTCGACTTTACGATCGCGTCGTCCGCCTGGCCTTACTCAGCAAGGGCTGGACGCTTGCCGTCTGCGGACTCGTGCTTATCGCCACGGCGTTCATATATAATCGACTGCAGACCGACTTCCTCCCGGAAATGGATGAGGGCGGTTTTGTCGTCGATTATTTCACGCCATCGGGCACCAGCCTTTCCGAAACTGACCGACAGCTCCGCGCACTGGAAAAAGTCCTCCAGGCCACGCCGGAAGTGGAGGGCTATTCCCGCCGCACCGGCGCAAGACTCGCGCTTGCTATCGCGGAACCCAATACGGGGGATTTCTTGGTGAAACTGCGCGATGACCGCAAACGATCGACAGACGAAGTCCTCAACGAAATCCGGGCCAAGGCCCACGAAATCGCCCCGGGCGTCGACTGGGATCTCCATGGCATCCTCGGCGACTTGATCGGCGACCTCACCTGGTCGCCCAAGCCCATCGAAGTGAAAATCTTCTCGCCCGACGTTGCCGTACTGGAGCGCAACGGACCCGCCATCGAGAAACTCCTGAAAGGCATCCCGGGCGTCGTCGATACCAATGATGGGACGAACTACACAGGGCCTTCGCTCCGCCTGCGGGTGAAAGCCGCCGAAGCCCGCCGGGCCGGCCTCAGCACCACCGACATCGCGACCGCCGTCCGCTCGGCGACAATCGGCGACACGGCCAGCGCAATCCAAGAAGGAGACCGCACCGTGGCCATCCGCATCAAGGCAGATACTCAAGCCACCCGCCTCAAGGCAACGTTGCTTGAATTACCGCTACGCACGGTCAGCGGAGCGATTATCAAACTCGCCCAGGTCGCCGACCTAGATACCCAGGCTGGCCAAATGGAGCTACGGCGCGAAGATCTCCGCCAATCCATCGCCGTGACTGCGCGTCTGGAGGGGCGCGATCTGGGCAGCGCGATGAACGAAATCACGGCCAAGGTCGCTAAGGAATCCGGACTGCCAGCCGGTATGATCGAATACGGCGGCCTCTATCAACAACAGCAGGAATCTTTTGCCCGCCTGATGGTCGTGCTGGCCTTGGCCATCGTGCTGGTGTTCACCGTACTGCTTATCGAGTTCCGAACCTTCCAAGGCCCCGTCGCCATCGTCGCTGGCGCGATTCTCGCCCTCTTCGGTACCGTCACCGCACTCTGGACCACGGGCGTGACCCTGAATGTCGTCTCGTTTCTCGGGGCGATCATCGGCGTCGGCATCGTCGCCAAGAACGGAATCCTGATGCTCGACTGTGTCGCCGCTCTCCGCACCGAGGGACTCACGCTCAACGAGGCCTTGGTCGCTTCAGGTCGTCGCCGACTCCGACCTGTGCTCATGACGTCGATGGCCGCGGCTTTCGGCATGCTGCCCCTCGCCTATGGCATCGGCACCGGCTCCGACATGCTCAAGCCCCTGGCCATCGCGGTCATCGGTGCCCTCGGCATGTCCGTACTCTTCTCCCTTGTCGCGACGCCCGTCGTCTACGCCGTACTGGACAAAGAAAAGACGTCCTGACGCCCGCTCAAATTGCCACCAGGAAGAAGGTCAGGGCGAGTTTGTAGCGGAGGCGCAGCTTGGACACGGCGACAGCGCCGATGAGACCGACCGTACAATAGGCGAAGCTCCGATTGGCCAAGAAGGCCAGCCAGCTGTCCTGCTCTTTGGCGGCCGAGTAGATCCAGAAGCGGACCGGCAAGGCGCAGAGGACGACGATGAAGTAGCCGGCGATCTCCCGACGGAGATTGCGTTTATAATCCGAAGGGTGGCTATTTGACATGCTCGAACGGCGTCTCGGCGGGGACGATAATCGGGGCGATGACAGATTTCCAGACGACGTAGCCGGCGGGCAGCATGTGGATGTCACCGGGCTTGAAGAGTTCTTCCTTCGGCTTGCCGTCGGCGCCGATGAGCGGCTCGGTGACGTCGATGAACTTCATCCACGGCTGGGTGGCGCACTCCTTGGCGAGGAGTTCGTTCGTCTTACGCAGATCGCCGATCTTCTCGAAACGTTTGCCCGGACTGGGGACCAGGCTGAGGACATAGAGACGCGCCTGGGGCAAGGCGGCGTGCAGCTTGCGGTGGATCTTCTGGAAGTTCGCGAGGACGGTCTCGGGCTTGGTGCCGGCGTTGATGTCGTTGCTGCCCTCATAGAGGATCACCGCACGCGGCTTGAACGGGATAGCGAGGTTATCAATGAAGAGCTCGGCCGCCTGCGTCATGCGACTGCCGCCAATACCGTAGTTGGTGACGGTCAGGGGCGCGAGATCCTCCTTCACCGACTTCCACAGCTGCATATGCGAGCTGCCGATGCAGATGAGCCCGCCAAGTGGGGGCGGATCTTTCTGTGCCGCCGTCAGGGTTTTCTGATATAAGGCCAGGACCTTCGACGAACTGGATTTATCGGTGAGGATCTCGGCGGGGCCGGTCGCGGCCCGGGAAATCAGCACAACCGAGCAACAAAGCAGACCGAAAAGCGTGCGTCGCATGGGGGTCACTCTCCCTTGGGCTTTTTGGCGGCCTTCTTGGCCTTCTTTTCTTCCTTATTGGCGCTGCGCCCCGAGCCATCGCCCGGATCTTTGATCCCCCCACCTGGATTGAGTTCAGCCAGCGCCACCGCGAGACGCTTACGGGCCGCAATGGCGGCCTCATCCTTGCTGTCTGCCGGCACCAAGGCCTCCTTGAACGGAGCATCCTTCATGTCGAACAGGTCGCCGGCCTGATCGAGCTTCCAACCGTTTTCCCGGACATAGAAATTATTGCCGAGCTGGCAATAGGCCCAGCTGCGGAGAGATTCCGTGCTGCCTTTGAACTGTGAAACGAGACTCTTGCCGTCAAGCGGGCGATCCTTGGGCAACGGTGCACCGGCGACATCGGCGAAAGTCGCCAGCAGGTCGCTCGCGTCAGCGACATTGTTGTTCACTTTACCCGCGGGCGTGACGCCCGGCCAGCTGGCGATGAACGGCACGAGGCCGCCGCCTTCTTTCATCGAGCCCTTCTCACCCTCGACTCGCTTCCCGCCGATGGTCGCCACGGGCGCGTGGGCTTTCGCGGTGCCGTTGTCGCCCATGAAGACGATCAGCGTATTCTCGCGCAGCTTCATCCGCTCCAACTCGGCGAGCAGCTTGCCGACGAGCTTATCCATATAGTTGATATTATCGGTATAATGGGCTGCGAGCCGGGCGGCCTCGCTGGTGCCGGCCGGCAACGGGGCGCTGTCCGGCGTGGGCAAGATTTCGCCGTGCACGTGCGACATCGAATAATAGAGGAAGAACGGGCCGTCTTTGTGAGCCTCGAGCCAGGCGACGGCATCTTTATGCAGCAGGTCGGGCATGTATTCGCCGTCGTTCAGCGGCAGCACCTTGCCGTCCTTCGTATAGGTATCGGGGTCGCCGCGCACGGAACCATCGGTGTTCATCTTCTTGACGGTCTTGCTGTTCCAATAGATGCCGCTGGCCTTGAAGTGGAAGTCGTGCTCGAAGCCCCATTCAGCCGGGCTGCCGGAAGGCGAGAGCTGCCCCCACTTGCCGATCAGGGCGGTGGCGTAACCGGCCTTCTTCAGCACGGTCGGAATCATCTGCTCAGCCTTGTCGCCTGTGCGCACGAGATTGCGGCAGGTGTCTTGGCTGACCGCACCGGTGCGGAAGGCATAGCGGCCGGTCAGGATGAGCGAGCGGGAAGGTCCGCAGAGCGGAGCAGTGAAGAAACGCGTGAAACGCACGCCGCCCTGGGCGAGCGAATCGATATTCGGAGTCTTGAAATGATCTGCGCCGTTACAGCTGAGTTCCGGGAAGCCGAGATCGTCCGCCAAGATATACACGATGTTAGGGCGGCGGTCGGCCGCGCTGGCGCACAGCGTCATCGCCAGAAACGCTAAAAGGGTGAGCAGGGGACGAAGGGGCTTCATGGGGTGCGGGAGTGGGGTCAACTTATCCAACCCCGCCTAATGATAAAGTTTCGATTGAGCCAATAATCATTGAAAAAGCCTGTTTTAAAGAGCCAGGCGTAATCTGCTATTCCCTCCCCCAGCGAGCTCACCATAAAAGACCCCCTATGCGCCCCGCCCTCCGCCCCTTGCTTTGCCTGCTGCTCGCCCAAGCCTCTTCCGTCTTGGCCGCCGACACCCAGATCAAGGTGACCCCCAACGAGACCGTCGATGTCAGCCAAGAAGGTCAGGTGGTCGCTCGGTTCATGACTGCGCACGACGTGAGCACCCCCGCCAAGCGCCTGGAAACCTATAAGCCTTACCTTCATGTCTTCGATCCCAGCGGCGCCCTGCGCCTGACCAAGGGACCGGGCTTCGAATTCACCCACCACCGCGGCATCATGGTCGGATTCATGAAGATCACCATCGACGGCAAGAGCTACGACCGCTGGCACATGAAAGGTGGAGACCAAGTTGTGACCGCGATCACCCACGAAACCAACGGCTTCACGGCCGCCATCGACTGGCAGGGCGAATCCGCTACCGCCAAGCCCATCCTGACCGAGGTGCGCTCCTTCAAGTTCACGCATCCCGCCGCTCCGTTTTATTTTGGCATCGAGATGTCGAGCACGCTCAAGCCTGATCACGGCGAAGCCAAGATCGATGGCGACCCCGAACACGCCGGCGCGCAGTTCCGTCCGTCCGAGAAAATCGATGGCTCGAAGACGACCTACATCTATCCCGGCAAGGATGTGCTCATCCATAAGGTGAAAGACCTGACCTGGGTGGCCGAAGTCTTCACGGTCGAAGGCAAGACCTTCACGGCGCTCCTGCTTAACCATCCTTCGAATCCGAAGGACACGGCCTTCTCAGCCTATCGTGACTACGGCCGCTTCGGCGCCTTCCCCAAGGGCGCAGCCACACCCGACGCTCCGTTCAAGCTCCACTACAAGTGGATCATCGCTGAAGGCGATGTCCGTGATGCCGCCCTCTTCCAGCAGGCCTACAACGACTTCAGTGGCGCGAAAGACCCGACGCCGGCCGTGACGGTCATGCTCGCCGAGCAACCCAAGCCGAAGGCACCGGCCAAGAAGTAAGCCCCGCCTGGCCACGCGCCGGCGCGGTCACTTGACCTTCTTTTTCTTCTTGGTCTTCGCCGCCGCCGGATCACGGCTGCACGACATATCGTCTTCGACCTCGAAATTGCCCGCCGCCCGCAAAGCAATCACCCAAGGGGGACCGACGTCCTCCGGCTTGAGCGGTTTGAAATCGCCCATCTCACGCTTCTCGGTCCAGCCGGAAGGCAGGCCCTCGAGCTTGCAGCCAGCCTCGGCGCCTGAGCCCTTGATCTTGCCGCCGTAAACGACATTGCTCCGAAAACGATTCGCCAATGACTTAGCCGCGAGGGACGCGAACTGCGCCTCGGGCGCGGTCACTTCAATCGAAAGCCCCCCCTTGAGCTTGATGAAACGATTTCCCGTGATGTCGCAATCCGAGGGCAACAGGACCATCTGCTCCTCTGGCCAGTGCTTCTTATAATCAGACCCGAGCTCGAGATCAACCCCGTCGCAGCCGACAATGACATTATTGGCGAGCGTGAGCTTCTTCGACTGCGGGTAGGCCGTCACAATGCCGAGGGCGTTCTTCGCGCTCTTGGCATTGTTCTTCTCGTGCGGCGCATAGCTGGGCGTCAAAGCATACCCGGTGAACTCGCCGGCGGAAACCCGAATGCCGTAATCACAACCGGAAACATAATTACCTTGAACCACATGATTGGAACCGGACATCCGCAGCCCGTGCGCGCCGGCGACGCCCTCACCCAAGACGATGTTACCTTTCACGGTGTTATTGGCGCCGCGGCGGATATTGATTCCACCCCGGGTGGCGCGGACGGTATTATTCAAGACTTGGTTGAAATTGGATTTGAGCGAGATGATCTCGGTGCCTTCGCCGTCCGCATGATCGAAAAGATTACCCTGGATGGTGAAATAGGCGCCGTCGGCGGTCTTCTCGTCGAACTTACCCGAACCCCAGACGCGGATATCTTCCCGGCCGTTCCCGACGTCGAAGGGGATATTCTTAAAATAACACCCGACGACGGAGTTGTGGTGCGCCCCTTCCAGTCCGTTGCCAATCAGGGGCTCGAGGTTGTTCTTCCCCTTGAAATAACAGTGATCGAGCTGGTTGTTATTCCCGTTGAAGAAGACCCAGTAGTAGGAGGTATTGAACGCCGGTGGGTTATAATCGACGATCGCCGTGTTGCGGACGACGCCGTGATGAGAGTTGAAGGTGATCACGGAGCGCTCGGCACCGCCGCCGGCCAACGCCCCGTTGAGCAGATACAAGCCGTCGATGACCACATGTGCGCCGCTGATGTCGATCTCCGAGGAGCCCCCGAGGATCGCCTCGCCGGCCTTGGCGGCCATGATGACGATTGGCCGGCCTTCGGTCCCATTGTGCGCGACCTTGAGCGAAACGTTATCGTACTGCCCCGAGGCGAGCCGGATGACGTCACCGCTGGCCGCCGCCGCGACGGCGGCCTTCAGTTCCGCGACATTCTTGACCGCCACTTCCCGTGCCACAAGCATCGGCACGCTGAGTACGGACACCAAAAGAAACATCACCCGCGACCAGCGCACCCAGCGGCTGGCAGAGAAAAAGGGGGCGGCGGACTCCATCTGGTTAAAACACCTGCAACTTGAAGAAGTCGCAACCTTTCGATGATAATTCCCCACCTCACGCCCCCTTCAATCTGTGGAAATATGTGGAAATATAAGACACGTCGCTTAACCTCTTCTGTCATGCGCCTTCTTTCGCTCCTGTGGGTAGCCGGCTCCCTGGCCGCGGCAGCCAACCCGCCCTCGCCGCTCGTCCAATCAGGCCTGCTCGACGGCATCACCGAGTCGGCCAAAGCTTCGGACGAGATCCTCGACGGCGGCTCCTGCATCGGACTCATCCCCATCGGCAGCCCGACGGCCCAGAAAATTCTCACCCAATATTTCCAAGGCTTCTTCCGCGATGAGGCCGCGAAATTCCCGAACAAGATTCCGCCCTCGGCGGAAAAATCCATCGCACGCCTCAATGAAATCAAAGGCGCCGGGGCCAGCCACGTGATCGCGCTTTACCACGACAACGGAGGTGAGACCGATTTCGTCCGGCTGACCGCCATCGGGAATTTCACCCCCGCGATGCTCGGCAGACTCGAAGCCGCCGGCCTCGGACGCCGCGGCCCCGAAGGCTCTTTCGACATGCTGGCCTTCAAGGATACCGCGGAAGTACCCCTGACCTCGACGCTGCCGCCCCTACCCATCGCCCGCATCGCCCAGATGGCAAATCAGCTGGCGAAGGACAACGACTGCGCCATCGATATCGTGGCCCTTAAGCGCAAGGATGCCAACGAGTCTTACAATGAGGCTCTGCTGGAAGCTTTCACCGAAGAAGGCCAGGCGCCCGGCACGGGCGCAGCGCCGCCCAAGGCCAAGCAAATCAGCGCCCTGTTCCCCCAACTGATCAAAATGGGTGCCAGCCATGTGATCGTGATCGCTTTCCAGAACCCCAAGGGGGCCGACATCGTCGTAGTGCTCGCCAAGGGAACCTTCAGCCCCGAAAGTCAGGCTCGCGCCAAAGCCGAGCTCGGCGCCCGCAACTCGACGGAGTCGACGATCACGCTCGCCCGCTTCGTCGACGGCGAAGAACGTGGCGCCGGCGAACCAGGCGTACCCTCGGAGAAGAAGCTAGAAAAGCACCTCAAGAAATAAACTTATGTCCAAAGAAAAAGAAATCGCCTGGCTGCCTTCGCCCGAGGAGAAAAACTATCCGGCCGCACGCTCTTACCTCACCCTGCTATTCCCCGAAAAAGACGCCGCCGCCCTAATCACGAAACTACGCGCCGCCAAGATCACTGAATTCAAGGCCAAGGACATCTTCCGCGCCTCCCAGCTTTCGCTGCTGGGGATCAGTAATTCACACGTCAAGAAGGACCAAAAGAAAATCCGCAACGGCGTCCACCTTTCGCCCCTGCTGCTCGTGCGCAGTCCTCAGCACGGCAAGGTCATCATCGCCGACGGCTATCACCGTCTCTGCGCGGTCTACCAGCACCACGAAGACATCTGGATTCGCTGTAAGATCGTCTGAGCGCCGGCGTCACTTCCCGGCCAATTGGGGCGCCTCGTCCGGATTCCAACCGCCGCCGATGGCCTTGACGAGCGTCACCGTCGAATTGAGCCGCAGATTCTGGATCTGCGCCGCCGCCAGTTCGCTCGCCAGCAGCGTACGCTGGGCGTCCATGAGTTGGTAATAAGGCGTCAGCCCGCTCCGGTATTGCATCTCGACCAGACGAGCCGTCTCCCGGGCCGAGGCCACCATCCGGGCCTGGGATTCAGCCGCGCCTACGCGGTTGCTAAGGTCATTCAAGACATCCTCCGTCTCGCGGAAAGCGTTGAGCACCGCGGTCCGGTAATTAGCCAGCGTCTCCGCATAGCGCTGCTTCGCCCCTTCGAGTGACGCATCGAGCTTCCCCCCCTGAAAGAGAGGGAGATTCAGACTCGGCCCCAGCGACCAAACTCGACTCTCCCAACTCACGACCTTGGAGGCATCGATGGTCGAAAAGCCGGCCGAGCCCGTGAGCGTCAGCCGAGGATAGTAATTGGCCTTGGCCTGACCGATATCGGCATTGGCGGCGATGAGCTGATGTTCGGCGGCGGCGACATCCGGACGACGACCGAGAAGTTCTGCGGGCAAGCCAGCAGGCACGACGGGCACGACCGTGGTCAGGGGCTTGGCCGGGACGGCGAGCTCAGAGGGCGCCCTGCCCGTCAGCACCGCCAAAGCATGCTCGACATTGATGCGCTGGCGCTGGACTTCGCTCAACTGACCCGAGGTCGCCTCGACCTGCGTCATGGCCTGCAATAGATCCGTCATCGGAATGAGGCCCGCCTTGACCTGCTTGCCAACCAGTTCGACCTGATGTTTATAAAGCTCCAGGCTCTTCGTGAGCATCGCCGCCTGCGTATCAAGTCCGCGCAGGTTGAAATAGTTCAGGGCGACGTTCGCCTCGACAGACTGCAATACCACCGCGAACTCGCTGGCGGAGAATTTCGTGGCCTCATCCGCCGATTCGCTCAGGCGGCGGACCCGGCCCCAGACATCAAGCTCGTAGCTTAACTCGAGTGGCACGGCATAGGAAGTCTGCGTCCGACTGGCTGCGCCAGCCGTATCGGAAGTGCGATCGCGGGTGAGCGAAGGATTGGCGCTCAAGGCCGGCCAGAATCCCGAGTTGGCGATATCACTCAGGGAGCGGGCCTGCCCCACGCGGGCAAAGGCCGCGCGCAGATCCAGGTTGGCCTTCAATGCGTCGGCCTCCAGCGCGTCGAGTTCGGCGTCCTTAAAGATCGACCACCAGTTGGCCCCCAAGGAAGGCGAACCTTTATAAGGACCGGTCAATTCACGAAACGCCGCCGACACAGGAATCTCTGGGCGGACATAATCGGGGCCGACGGCACAGGCGGAAAGACCCAGCAGCATCGCAGCGCCCAAGAGGCGGGGAGAGGTGGCGGCGGAAAGGGGTTTCATGGCGGCAGAGAGAGACAAGTTCACGGGGCGGGGGTTGGCAATGACGCAGCCATGGACGCAGCCCGGCGGCGGTGCGTCCAGGCACGGAGGCGGTCGAAATAGAGGTAGACCACGGGCGTGGTGTAAAGCGTGAGCGCCTGACTGACCAGCAGGCCGCCCACAATCGCGATGCCCAGCGGGCGGCGTAATTCCGAACCCTCTCCGAAACCGATGGCCAGGGGCAGCGCCCCGAAGAGCGCCGCGAGGGTCGTCATCATGATAGGACGGAAACGCAGCAGGCAGGCCTCGTAGATGGCCTGGGCGGCCGGCACGCCGCGGGTGCGCTCGGCGTCGATGGCGAAGTCGATCATCATGATGGCGTTCTTCTTCACAATTCCGATGAGCAGGAGCACGCCGATCAGGGCGATGATGCTGAACTCCATGCCCATGACCATCAGGGCGATCAGCGCGCCGATGCCAGCGGAAGGGAGCGTGGAGAGAATCGTGATCGGATGGATGTAGCTCTCATACAGGATACCCAGGATGACGTACATCGCGAGAATGGCCCCGAGGATCAGATAAGGCTGATTGTTCAGTGACTCCTGGAACATCTTCGCTGTTCCTTGGAAGCCGCCCTGCACCGCGGTCGGCACGCCTATCTCGCGCAACGCCAGGCGAATCGCCCCGTCGGCGTCATTCAACATATAACCCGGGCTAAGGTTGAAGGAGATCGTATTGGCGACGAACTGCGACTGGTGGTTGACGCTCAGTGGTGCGTTGGCCGGCTCATACCGCGCGAAGGTGGCCAAAGGCACGCGCTTACCTGCCGTCGTGACGACAAAGATATCCCGGAGCGATTCCGGGCTGAAGGTGCGCTCGGTGTTCACCTCCATGATCACCCGATATTGGTTCAGGGATTTGAAAAGAATCGAAACGGACTCCTGACCGAACGCATCATATAAAGTGTGATTGGCGACATCAACCGTGACGTCAAGGGCGGCCATCTTGTCGCGATCGTAAGTGACAAAAGTCTGCAGCCCGCGATTCTGCGAGTCGGTGTTCACGTCCGTGATCTCCGGCAAAGTGGATAGCGCCGCCTGAATCTTGGGCACCCAGAGATTGAGCAAAGCCAGGTCATCCGACTGGACGGTGTACTGGTAGGTCGCCGCGCTGGAACGACCACCAATGCGGATATCCTGGGCGGACTGGAGCACCATGCGGGCGCCGGGCACCCGAGAGGTCTTGATCCGCAGCCGGGCGATGATCTGGTCAGCGGAGTCACTGCGCTCCGAGAGCGGCTTTAACAGAACATAGAGGCGTGCCGAGTTGATGGGGCCGCCGCGGCCGCCACCAATCGCGGCGCTGATCGCCGCCACCGCGGGATCCGCCTGCACGATCTCGGCCATGCGGACCATCTTGTCCTCCATCTGCCGGAAGGAGATGCTCTGGTCGGCATCAATGTTGCCCATCAGAAACCCCGTGTCCTGCTGCGGGAAGAATCCCTTGGGGATCGTCGTGTAAAGGACCACATTGAGGGCCACGGTTGCCGCCAAGGCCAGCAGCATGACGAAACTATGGTCGAGCACCCAGCGCAACGTGCGGCGATACCCGGAGAGCAGCCAGCCGAAGAAGCGATCGACGATGCTCGGCTTGAGGTCCGCGACCTGCTTGCGCAGCAGGCGCGAACACATCATCGGGGTCGTGCTCAGCGAAATGACCAGCGAAACGGCGATGGCGACGGAGAGCGTGATCGCGAACTCGCGGAACAAACGCCCGACGAGCCCGCCCATGAGCAGGATGGGGATGAAGACCGCGACGAGCGAGATACTGATGGAGATGACAGTGAACCCCACCTCCTTGGCGCCCTGCAACGCAGCCTCCCGCCTGGGCATGCCGGCTTCCATGTGCCGCGAGATATTCTCCAACACCACGATGGCATCATCGACGACGAAACCCGTTGCGACCGTCAGCGCCATCAGCGTGAGGTTGTTCACCGAGAATCCGGCCAGCGCCATGATGCTGAACGTTCCCAGGATCGAGACCGGGACCACGACCGCTGGAATGAGAGTCACCCGGATGTCGCGAAGGAATAGAAAGACGACCAACGTGACGAGGACGACGGAAAGGATTAGCGATCGCTCGACCTCGTGCAGCGAACTGCGGATGGTCACCGAGCGGTCGATGGCCGAAGCCATGACCATCCCCTCTGGCATCTGCGCCTGCAGGGCGGGGATCTGAGCCTTGATGCGGTCAACGGTCTCGATGATGTTCGCCCCGGGCTGGCGGGTGACGACGATGATGATGGCGGGCTTGCCATTCATGATGCCCGCGTTGCGTACGTCTTCGACCGAGTCCGTGACCGTGGCGACATCGGAGATCATCACGGGGATGCCCCCGCGGTAACTGATGACCAAGGGCAGGTAATCCTGTGCCCGCAGCGCTTGATCGTTCGCAATCACCTGCCAGCGGTTGCCCGCCGACTCCACGAAACCCTTGGGAGAATTAACGTTGGTGGTGGCGATGGTCTTACGGACCTCCTCCAGCGAGACACCGTAGGAACCGAGCTGCGCAGGATTCACGTTCACGCGGACCGCCGGCAAGGCCCCGCCGCCAACCGAGACGTCGCCCACGCCCTCGATCTGCGCAATTTTTTGCGCGAGCAGCGTTGTCGCCACATCATAAATCTGCGGCCGTGTGAAGGTATCCGACGTTATCGCGATCAGCATGATCGGCGAATCAGCCGGATTGAGCTTACGGTATGAAGGATTATTCGTCAGCGCCGTCGGCAGCATGTTACGGGCGGCACTGATCGCGGACTGCACCTCGCGGGCGGCACCGTTGATATCCCGGGAGAGGTCGAACTGGAGGACAATCGAGGTATTACCGCGCGTGCTGGACGAGGTGATTTCGGTCACACCGGCGATGCGGCCCAAGGCGCGCTCCAAGGGTGTCGCCACCGTGGCGGCCATGGTTTCCGGGCTTGCCCCAGGCATGGCGGCGGAGACGGAAATCGTCGGGTAGTCGACCTGCGGAAGCGGCGAGACGGGCAGGATCCGGAAAGCAGCCAGTCCGGAGAGCGCGATGGCAATCGTCAGCAGTGTGGTCGCCACCGGGCGACGAATGAAGAACTCCGAGATATTCACGGCGCGACGGTGGCGGCCGCCTCCCCTGCCCCGCCCCCGGAGCGACGACGGTTAAGACGATCGAACCAAAGGTAGATGACCGGGGTCGTGAAGAGCGTGAGGACCTGACTGACAATCAAGCCGCCGACCATCGTGATGCCGAGCGGTTGGCGCATTTCGGAGCCCATCCCCGAACCCAACATCAGGGGCAACGCCCCGAGCAAGGCCGCCATGGTCGTCATGAGAATCGGGCGGAAACGCAGCAAGCAAGCCTGGTAGATAGCGTCCTCGGGCGACAGGCCCTGGCTACGTTCGGCATCGAGCGCGAAGTCGACCATCATGATGGCATTCTTCTTCACGATGCCGATGAGCAGGATGATGCCGATGATGCCAATCACATCGAGATCGCTGCCGGAGAGCAGCAGTGCCAGCAATGCCCCCACGCCAGCCGAGGGCAAAGTCGAGAGAATGGTGACGGGGTGGATAAAACTTTCGTAGAGGACACCGAGCACGATATACATCACCACGATGGCGGCGAGAATCAGCCAAAGCTCATTCTTCAAGGCCACCTCGAAGGCGGCGGCCGCGCCCTGGAAGGTCGTGTTGATCGAGGCAGGCATGCCGAGGTCCTTCTCGGTCTTTTTAATCGCCTTCACGGCGTCGCCCAAGGCCGCACCATCCGCCAGATTGAAGGAGATACGGGCGCAAGGGAACTGGCCGACGCGGGTGATGGCCAGCTGGGCCGGCTGCTCGTGAAACTTAGCCACGTTGGAGAGCGGCACCTGGGCACCCGTGGCGGTCGAGACATACAGTCGGCCGAGCGCATTCACGCCTTCGCGGAATTCAGGTTTCACCTCGAGAATGACGCGATACTGGTTCGACTGCGTGAAGATGGTCGAGACGATGCGCTGCCCCAAAGCATCATAAAGCACTGCGTCGATGTCGGCGACGCTGATACCGTAGCGCCCGGCCGCCGCACGGTCAATTTCGACGAAGACTTGCCGGCCGTTGGTCTGCAGGTCGGAGGCGACATCTTTAACCTTGGGCAGAGCCTTGATTTTCTCGAGTAACGGAGGCACCCAGGTGGTCAGGTCATCTGAGCGCGGACTCTGGAGCAGGAACTGGTACTGCGTGCGGCTCATCGTGGTGTCCACGGTCATGTCCTGCACGGGCTGAAGGTATAAGGTCACCCCCTCGAGGGCGGCCACCTTGGCCTGGATACGCGCGGCGATCGCCGGGGCCCGCGACTTACGCTGGTCGAGCGGTCGCAGATTAATGACAATCCGACCTGAGTTCACCGTGGCGTTGGTCCCGTCGACGCCGATGAACGACGCAAGGCTTTCGACATCCGGATCCGCGAGCACGACATCGGCGACCTTTTGCTGCTGCCCGGCCATGGCCGCAAACGAGATATCCTGTCCGGCTTCGGTGACCCCCTGGAGCACGCCGGTGTCCTGCGTCGGGAAGAAGCCCTTGGGGATGAAGACATAGAGCAGCGCGGTCAGGAACAACGTGCCTATCGCAACCAACAGAGTTGCCCGCTGGCGGGCCAGCACCCAGCGCAGGGCCACGCCGTAACGTCGAATGACCTCGTCGAAGAATCCGCCGAGCCAGCGACTGAGGCGACTTTCCTCCGCTTCGGGCGCGTGTCGCAGCATACGACTGCACATCATCGGCGTCAGGGTCAGGGAGATGACCGCGGAAATCAGGATTGAGACCGCCAGCGTGATGGCGAATTCGCGAAAAAGACGTCCCACGACGTCCGCCATGAACAGCAGCGGAATCAGCACCGCGATGAGCGAGAAAGTCAGCGAGATGATCGTGAAGCCGATGTCCGCTGAGCCCTTGAGCGCCGCCTGCATGGGGCTCTCGCCCTTTTCGATATAGCGGGAGATGTTCTCGATCATCACGATGGCGTCGTCGACGACGAAACCTGTCGCGATCGTCAACGCCATGAGCGTGAGATTATTAATCGAGAAATCGCAGAGGTAGATCACCGCAAAGGTGCCGACCAGGGACAGCGGCACCGTGATGCCCGGAATGATCGTGGCCGGGATGTTGCGCAGAAAGACGAAGATGACCGCGACGACCAGGAAGATGGAAAGCAGCAGCTCCATCTGCACGTCTTCCACCGAAGCACGAATGGTGATGGTGCGGTCGGTGAGCACCGAGACCTTGACCGCTCCGGGCATCGTAGACTGCAGCTGGGGAAGGATCGCCTTGATGCGGTCGACGACGGCGATGACATTGGCGCCAGGCTGGCGCTGGATATTCAGGATGACACCCGGGGTCTGACCACCGGGATTGTGACCCGCCCAGGCCGAGAGATAAATATTCTCGGCACCGTCGGAAGTCTCGGCGACGTCGCTCAGCCGCACGGGCGAGCCGTTGCGGTAGGCGAGGACGACATTATTATAATCGGCCGGCGACTTGAGCTGGTCGTTCGCATCAATGGTCGAGGACTGCTTCAACCCGTCGAAACCTCCCTTGGCGCTGTTGTCATTAGCTCCGATGATCGCCAGGCGCACCGCCTCCAGATTGAGCCCGTAGGAGGCCAGCGCGGTGGGATTCACCCGCACGCGCACCGCCGGACGCTGTCCGCCGGAAATACTGACCATGCCCACCCCGGAGACCTGCGAGATTTTCTGGGCGAGGCGCGTATCGACCAAGTCGGCGATCTTCGAGAGCGGCAGCGACTCGGATGTCACAGCCAGCGTCATGATGGGAGCATCAGCTGGGTTAACCTTGCTGTAAACCGGCGGCGAAGGCAGACCGGGAGGAAGGTAGGCGCCCGCCTCATTGATGGCGGCCTGCACCTGCTGCTCCGCGACGTCCAACGAGATCGCCAAATCAAACTGCAGTGTGATGGAGGTCGAGCCTGCGGAGCTCGTGGAGGTCATCTGCGTCAGGCCCGGCATCTGGCCAAGCTTGCGCTCGAGCGGTGCCGTGACCGACGTGATCATGACCTCGGGGCTGGCCCCGGGGTACATCGCGGAAACTTGAATCGTCGGGTAATCAACCTCCGGAAGCGCGGCGACCGAGAGCGCCCGATAGCCGAGGATACCACAGAGCATCAACGCCACCATCAGCAGCGTGGTGGCGACCGGCCTCTCGATAAACGGACGGGAGATATTCATTTCCCGGCTTACTTCTGCTTGCCTTCGGGATTGGCCGATGGGGCTTTGCGGCGGCCAGCGATGGTCACCTTGGAGCCGTTCTGCAGACGGTCGAGACTGTCGGCAGCGACGATCTCTCCGGCCGCGACGCCTTCAAGGATCTCGGTGTTCAAACCATCCACAGCCCCGGTGCGCACGGTGCGGCGCGTCACGGTGTCGTCCGGGTTCACGATGAAGACGAAGCGGTCCTTGTCGCTGATCTGCACGGCCGCTGTGGGCACGAGCAGGATCCCCTTGCGGTTCTCCACCGTCAGCCGGACGTTGACGAACTGATTAGGGAAGAGCCGGCGGTCGATGTTGGCGAACTGTGCGCGCAACCGAAGCGTACCCGTGGTGGCGTCGATCTGATTGTCCAAGGCCGAGAGGTCGCCGGTGGCCAGAATGATTTTCCCGTCGCGATCAAAAGCCTCGACACGCAGGACCGAACCGCGGCTGACGGCATACTGCACGGCGGGGATATCACCTTCAGGCACTCCGAAGATGACCGAGATCGGTTGAAGCTGGGTGATGACCGCGAGGCCGGCCGGGTCGTTCTGTGAAACGATGTTGCCAGCGTCGACCGGACGCAGTCCGACCGTCCCGCTGATGGGCGCCGTCACATGGCAATACTGCAACTGCAGGCGGGCATTGTTGGCCGAGCCTTCGTCCGCCTTCACCGTGCCCTCGAGCTGAGCCACCAGCGCGGCGGCGGAATCCAGCTGCTGCCGGGTCACAGCCTCGGCCGCATCCTGGTAGCGTTTCAAATCAAGCTTGGCATTGGCGAGTGCAGCGCGGTCACGGGCGAGCTGACCCTCCGATTGCATCAGCTGCACCTCAAACGGCCGCGTATCGATTTCGGCCAGCGGATCACCCGCCTTGACCGTCTGGCCTTCCGTAAAGAGGACTTTCATCAACTGGCCTTCCACGCGGGGCCGGACAGTGACGTTATTCAAGGCCTTGACCGAACCGAGGGCGGAAACCCGGATCTCCATGTCACCCGCCGCCACGGTCGCGGTACTGATGGAAGTCGGGAGAATCAGGCGCCCGCCCTTCCCACCCTTGGCGCCGCCTGGAGGCGCTCCCGTTGGCTTGGAGGGCTCAGCTGTCTGGGCGAAACTGGCGACCGCCCAGGCCAGCAAACACAGGGAGCGGAAGAAAAAAGAGAGGCGGCGGGACATGGCAGTGAAAGTAATGATAGAGCCCCCGGCGACCGGGTAGGTTCCAGTCAAAGTCAGGGTGGCTTAAACTGCGTGGAGCCCGCACTTCTGTCAAAGCATGACCACGGCGGCGCGGTCAAAATAACCTTAATATTGGCTTAATGGTCCTAAGCCCTGACAGCCGTCCGCACCCGCCCGACGGCCGCCTGCTGACGAGCCCGCAAGAGGGTCTGAGCCTTGGCCACCTTGGCTTTCGCGGCGACCGGATCCTTGGCCATCGCCAGGACCGCGGGAACGATGCCAGCAAGCTGCGCCTCGTCATCCAGATCAAATAGCCACTCCGATAAACCGATATCTTTCCACATGTTCCCCTTCGAGGTCTGTTCGGCCCAGCGGCAGACAATGGCCGGGATGCCATTGCCGACGCACATGATAGGGGAATGCATCTCGTTGCCGAAGAGGCCAGCGCTGCGGACGTAGACACTGAGCGCCTCGTCGGTCAGCCAGTAGTCCTGACGCCACACGACGCGTTCTTTCACCTCATCAGGGAGCTTGTCGAAGAGGATCTCTTTACCCAAGGCCATCTGGGTACGGTCCTCGGGGCAGATAAGGATTTTAAGGTCGGTCTGCTTCACGATCGCGATCATTGCGGCGCGGAGCTGGGCATGGTCATGCTCCTTCATCTCATCGTTGCGCTTCTGCTTCACGGGGTCGATGGCGCGCTCCTGATGAATAGTCCAATAGGGCGTGTTCCGATAACGGGGGATACAACAGAGGAACTTACCGCGTTCGAGCCCCCAGCCATGCAGGAAGGCCTCGGCGCGCTCCTCGTTGCGGAGGTCGGTCGCGAAGGCGCCGTCGGGACCGAACTCCATCACAGGACATTTCACGCCGGCCGCCTTGGCGGTCTCGAGCGAGACGGAATCACGGAAATAGACAAAAGCGGCGCCACTGAGGACCTCGACCGTCTCGGCGGAAGGCTTGCCCTGGGTGATACCGAGCACGCCGTAGGGCTTCGGGCCTAGCTGGCGCCACCGCGCGATCTGCTTCTCACCGACGAGCGAAGGACCGGAGCCATGGAGCAGGAAATCGTTCTCGGCATAGAGCTTGGCGACGTCGGTCCGGGGGGCGACGAACAGCAGTTTCGGAAAGCGGGCCTGCAGCATCTCCTTCACGCCGTTGTCGACGTTGCTCGGCCAGAGGGTGATCACGGCCTCCGGGAAATATTTCTCCAGCAAGGCCAGCACGCCCGGCGTGTGCGCGATGTCGCCGATGTTCACCGTCTGCCACGACGAACGCAGCACGATCCGCGGGGCGCGCATACCCTCCGCGGCGCCGAGCGAAGCAGCCATGGCGACCCCGAAGGCGGATTCCAAGAAACGGCGACGGGAGAGCATGGTTTTAGGGGCTAGAGACAGGGGTAGGGCTAGGGTCGGGGTGAGTCAAATCACCCTTCCCTGCGGGAAAGACATCGAACAGCCAAGGGAGACTGGAAAGAGTACTGCGGTATATCTGATAGGGTTGAGCGGCCCGCTCAACCGCGGCTGACCGGGCCGGTCAGCCCTACCTAGAAATGCCCCAGCCAATCATCCGGTCTCCGGTTTCCCTCTGAGCCCCAACCGCCAGCCGCAGACACCTATTTAATTAGAATCATTAATTCTTCTTCGCCACCGCAGCCTTCGGCAGCATCGCGAAATACTGTTCCTGCGCAGCCTTCACCTTGGCCTTCATCGGTTCAACTTGGGGCGTGAGTTCGGCGTAAGACTTGGCGATCTCCTCAAGGTTCTTGTCGCGCTGCGGGATATCCTTCTGGGCAGCGGCGAGCGCCTTCTCGGCGTTAGCCTTCTCGCTCTTAGTGAGCTCGAGGGTCTTGGCGGCGGCTTCCACGAGGAGACGCTTGGCCTCGACGGGCTTGCCGGCTTCGGTCAGCTGGGCGCGGACGGCGACCAACGCCTTCTCGAGCACCGGCAGGCCATCCTTGGCCTTCTGCAGGGAAGCCTGGAGGGCGGGCAGCTTGGCGGCGTAGTCCTTCTCGGCGGCGACGCCGGGGGCGGCGAGCTTCTCGCGTTCGATCAGATGCAGGGAACGCTCCTTCGTGATCGCGGCGACGACGGCTCCGGCTGGACCGAGGGCCTTGTCGGCCGCGACGACCGCGGCATCGGCGGCGGCCTGTGCGGCGAGGGCGGTCTGCTCAACCGTCTTGGCGGCGACGAGCACCTTCTCGGCTTCGCCCTGCCCTGCCTGGGCCTTCGCGAGCACGCTCTTGGCTTCAGCGACCTGCTGTTCGGTCTGCTTCTTGCGGGAGAAATAGCTGAACGAGAATACCGCGCCAAACGTCCGGGCTTCACCGTAAGCCCGCTCGGCGGCGGTGAGATTGACGGCAGCCTGCTTCGCCGCATCGGCAGCCTTGACGGCAGCGAGCGCGATCACCTTGGATTTAGCGGCACTTTCCGCCATCGTGGCCTTCGCCTTGGCGGCGGTCGCCTTAGCGGCGTCGGAGACCTTCTTCAATTCGTCGACCTTGACGGTGGCCTCGGTGAGGCGAGCGCGGAGAGGGGTCGTATATTTCTCGCGATAGGCGGCGACGGCGGCGGCAGCGACCGCGACGACGGCGTCGCGATCCTGCCCCAGGCGCACGATGGCCTCGGACTGGGCGTCGATGAGCTTCTGCTGGGCCTCGATCTTGCCGAGGGCCTCGGCTTCACTCAGGCGGAGCGGCGAAAGCGTCTTATCCAAAGCAGCGAATTCGGCCTTGAGCGCTTCGAGCGTGGTCACCTGCTTCGGGACCTGCTCTTCATTCTGCTCGATGGTCTTCTTGGAAGAGGCGATACGCGCCGCGGCGGTTACCTTGGCGGCCTCATTGTCCGCCTTGGCGGCGATGAGGTCGGCGATGTCCTGCTCGAGCTTAGTAAGCTTGTCCTGCTCGGTGAGTACGCCGACGTTGAACTGGGCAGCCTTCAGGAAGACGATGCGTTCGCGGTGGGCAGCGACTTCGGCAACGACGTCGCGGGCCTTGGCCTGGGCCGCGGTGAGATCGGCCTTGGCCTTGGCGAGTTCGGCTTCGGCGGCACGGAAAGCGGAAGCGGCTGGCTTCAGCTTGGTAATTTCCTGCCCGAGATAGGTCAGGCCGCCGCGGTTATCGGCGACACCCTTGGCGGCGGTCGCTTTTTCCGCGGCAGTCTTGGCCTTAGCCGACATGCCCTGCCAATAGGCCAGGCCCTTGACGACCTCAGCATTCTTGGCTTCGTGTTCCGCGAGCTTCTTGGAGGAGGGTTCGTCGCCCTTCACCTTGGCCAAGGCGGCCTCAGCGGCGGGGAGACGAGCCTCGGCGGCCTTCACGGCGGCCTCAGCGGGCGCGAGCGTAGGTTCGATTTCGGCCAAACGCTTCTCGGTCTCGACGAGTCGGTCGGCGATCTTCGGAGGGTTGCTGGAAATGCGCGTCAGATCACGGCCCGTGGCGACGTCGAACATGCGGACTTCACCGAGCCAGTTACCGGTGACAAAGACCTTAGAGTCGTAAAGCGCGACCACCTTGGAGACGACATCGTCCTGGTGGACCGACTGGGCCTGCTGAATCCGCGAGCCATTGATATCCCACAGCGCCGTATTTCCGTCTGCGCCGCAGGTGAGAACCTTGCCGTCGGGGGTGAAGGCGACCGACTGGACATTACCGTGGCTGGACCAGTTAGCCACGCGCTTCCCGGTCTTCATCTCCCAGGTGGAGACGGTTCCGTCGACGGAACAGCTGGCCAAAATATTGGAGTCGGCGCGCCAGGCGAGGCCGGTGACGGAAGCCGTGTGCTGCCCGAGGTTATAGAATTCGCCGCCGCTCTCGGCCTCCCAAACCATCACGTTGCCGTTGCGGTCGGAGCTCGCGAGCAGGATGCCGTCGGGGCTGAACGAGACACCCGTGACCCACTCGGTGTGCTTGGCGATCGTGTAGAGTAGTTCGCCCGTGGCGACATCGTAGCTTTTCACCTTCTTGCCGTTGGTCGCGAGGGCCACCTTGCGGTGGTCCGGTGTGATGTCCGCGGACATCACCTGGTCGAATTCTTTGCCGATTTCGGCGACCCGGCGACCGGTGGCCACATCCCAGACCACCGCGTGGCCGAACTTGCCACCGCGGCCGCCGCCTAGGATGAGCAGCGAACCGTTGGCGCTGAACTTCAAAGAACGGGCGTAGCCTTCGGTGTAAGGCAGGATGCCGGCGAGATCCTTTGACTCCGTGTCGTAGAGCAAAATCTGGTGCTGACCGGCGACCGCAAGCAACGACGTCCAGGGGCTGGCGGCCATCGCCGTAATGGCGGAAGTATGCGCAGTCACCAGGACGGGCTCTAGCAAGACGTCATGAGGGCGGGCCACGGCGCCCGTGGGCTTGCCGGCACCGCCGGCGAAAGTGAGGTCGACCTTGGGGCGGCTGGATTTCTGGGCGACGCTGCCCTTGGCCTGCAGCACGCCGCCGGCGATCCACTTCGACAGGAGCGCCAGATCCTTGGCCTCCAATGGCGCGCCTTCCGGCGGCATATAAGGCTCCTGCTTCTTGGAACTGCAGGTCCAGAGCCGGCTCGCCGTCGGATTACCCGCGTCGACCACCGCGCCACCGCTCCCGCCGTTAAGCAGTCCGGCGTAGCTGGTCAGTTCCAGGCCGCCCTTTTTCTTATCAGGATTATGGCAGGAGAAACATTTGTTCTCCAGAAGCGGACGGACGTGGTCGTCGTAAGTCACCTTTTCTTCCTGCGCCGACAGTGCGCCCACCGACAACGTCGCGGCGGCAAGAATCAGAAAACGGCGGGGAAGCCAACGGCTGGACGAGAAGGCGGACGACATGGCGCAGACTGGATCAGTGGTTGAAGTAGAACTCCTTCGAGTTCATCAGCGCCCAGAAGGCATCTTCGAGGATGACCTTGCGGCTGGCCGGCTCGGCGGCGATCGCATCGGTGACGGACTTGATCTCCACGGGGGCCGGGGCGCGCCCGAAGGTGCGCAGGAAGAGTTCGCGGATGATCTCGTCGTTGGATTTGCCGCCGTTGATCATCTTCTCGACCACCCCGCCGCGCGCGATGCGGTCATTGACCGCGTCACCGTTCATCAGATGCAGGGCCTGGGACAGGTTCGGGTCGGTCTTCACCTCGGTCGAGGCGACAGACTCGCGCTTCGAGCGGCCGAAGGTTGTCAGGAAGTAGTTACTGACCGCGCCGTCGGCAATCTGGACCGCGCGGGCGCCGACCGGGAGGCCTTGGAATTTATTCGGGGTCTCGGTGACTTGGGAGATACCGTCGAGCAGCACCTCGGCGCGCACGCGGCGCACCTGGGCGCGCGCGAAGTTCAGCTTGTCGGCGGCGTTGCTCTCGTTCGTCTTCGAACTACGCTGGTAGGCCGCCGAGGCGGTGATGTCGCGCACAAGCTGACGCACATCGTATTTATATTCCGTCAGGCGCTTGGCGAGCTCGTCGAGGAGTTCGGGGTTGGAGGGAGGATTGGAGACGCGGACGTCATCCACCGGATCCACCACGCCGACGCCGAGGAAGTGCGCCCAGATGATGTTCGCAATATTACGGGCGAAGTACGGGTTACGCGGCGAGGCGAGCCACTCCGCCATCACGCGGCGGCGGTCGTCGCCAGGCTTGAGGTCCGGCTCCTCACCCCCGAGAAACTTCGGCTTCACGTTCTTCTTGGTGAGGAAGTGCTGGGTCTCGCCGCCCTTGCTGTTGTAGATGATGACTTCCTGGGGGTCGTCGGTATTCTTGCGGCCGATCTGGGCGAAGAAGGCGTTGAAGCCGTAATAGTCGTTCATCGTCCAGCGGTCGAACGGATGGTTATGGCACTGGGCGCACTGGATGCGCATGCCCATGAACACTTGGGCGACGTTCTCACTGAGCTTCAGGCGATCGAGTTCGCTCTGGTAGTAATTGACCGCAGGCACCGAGACCGTGCCGCCGGTGGCGGAAAGCAGGTCGACGACGATCTTGTCGATCGGCACGTTCTTCCCGATCAGATCGCCGAGCCAGTTGTAATACAGGAGGGCGTTCTTATAAAACGGGGGGATGTTGTTGTTGCCGGCGATTCCGGAACGGATCTGGAGCAGCTCGGCCCACTTCATGACCCAGAGCTCGGTGAACTCCTTGCGCTGCAGCAGCCCTTCGACCAACTTGGCGCGCTTGTCGGCAGCCTTGTCGTCGATGAACGCCTTGAGTTCCTCCGGCTTAGGGTAGAGACCCACGACGTCGATGAAGACACGACGGACATACTCCTCGTCCGTGCAGGTGCCGGAAGGAATCACGCGCAGACGGTGCAGGCGCTCGTTGACGGCCTTGTCGATGTAGTTGACCTCCGCGGCCTTGGGTCGCTCGTAGACGAGGCCCTTGGGGATGACGATGACCTGGGCGGTGACGCTGAAGACATTGAAGCGGGCCAGCATGAAGGCCGCGCCGCGTTCGCCGGACTTGACCACGCCGTCCTTGGTGATGGCGGCGACCGGGTCGTTGTTCGACATGAACAGGGCGAAGTTGGTCACGTCGCGGTCCGTGCCGTCCGAGTAGGTCGCGCGAACGGTGATTTGCTGGGTGGCGTCCTTGCCCTCAAGCACGATCTGCTTCGGGAAGACTTCGATGCCGGTCACCTTCGCGACATCGGCGGGGTCGTCCTTGGCGCCGTTGGTGATCCATTCGAGGATGTTCTTATTATAGATGGAATCCTCGTCGTAGAGTTTGTTGCCGGAGTGCGGCACCTTCCCCACACACTTCTCGACCAGCGTGCTTTCCTCAGGGATGGCGAGGTTGATGCGGCGGCCGACGAGTTCGCGGGTCAGGCGAAGGTAATCGCCGTCCGGATCCATTCCGAACAGTGAAAGGCGGAAGCCGTCCTTGCCGCGGGCGGCGCCGTGGCAGCCGCCGCTGTTGCAGGTGGCACGCATGAAGACCGGCATGACGTCGAGGCGAAAGGAGATGGCCCGGTCTTTCTGACCATCCTTGACGGCGACTGGGGCGCGGGCGGTGAGCCCGCCCAGATCGGCGACGACTTCAGTCTGACCGGCATCGGCCGTAGCGTGCACGGAGTAGCCGTCGAACTGCGCGATCTTGGCGTCCGCGACATGAAGATTAGCGAAAGCCGTGACGTCGCGCGTGGTCGCATCCGCGAAGGTGGCGAAGACGACGATGCGATGGAAATCCCGCTTGGTCTCGAGGCCGATCTTCTCCGGGAAGATCTGGAGTTTTTCGAGCGTGGGCAGCTTCAATTTCAGGTCCGCGCGGGCGGCTTCGATTTCCTTGCTCTTGGCGGACAGCACGACGCCGGCGGTCCAGACAGCGCCTTCCGCCACCCAGCGGCGCACCAATTCAATCTCCGCAGCGGGCAAAGGGCCATCCTTGGGCGGCATGATGTCATCATGGCCCTTCGGCAGCGTCAGGCGACGGACCAGCTCGCTCTTCGAAGCGTCGCCAGCCACCAACGTCGTGCCGCTTTCACCGCCCTTAAGGAAGGCCTCGCGGCTGGTCATCAGCAGCTTGCCCTTGGTCTTCTCCGGATTATGGCACTCGAGGCACTTGCCTTCGAACACGGCACGCACCTGCTCGAACGAGACTGGCTCGGCGGCGGCGAGGGCCGACCAGGCGAGAGCGAGCAGCGGGAGAATCAGACGCGGGCGAGGAAACATGGGCTGATCAGTTCTTAGGGGAGTCGTTTTTCTGGCGAAGTTGTTCGAGGCGGGAAAGGACGACCGGCGAGGCGGCAGCCGGGGCGGCGGCTTTGTTCGCGACTGGAGCACCGGCCTTGGCGACCGGCGCAGGAGCGGCCTTGCGCGGCGCATCGAGGCGGAGAATCGAGCCGATCGCCACGCGGTGGGTGGTCGTGCCCTTGCCCGTGGGGATGTCGACCTGCACGAAGAGATTATCCTTCTTGCCGATGGGCGACTTGTCATTGGTCACGACGGTGAAGCGAAGTTCCTTCGTATCCTTGGTGACCTTGATAGGCGCGATGGAAATCGTGTCCGGGACGCCGACGAGCGTCGCGACCGCTTCGCCTTCAAACGGACGCTGCACTTCGAAGTTCGTGACCATCAGGCCGGGCGTGCCGATTTCCAGCGCCGTCAGCGGAATCGTATTCGCCGCGACATAAGGGGCCTCGGTCGCGAGATCCGCGAGCGGTGAAGCATTGTATACGCGGCCGTTGCCGGCCTCGGCTTCGCCCATGACGACAAACTTCCAGGTCTTGGTATCGACCCCGGCCCCGGCGTTCAACTGGAAGGAGGTCTCGTTGGATTCGGCGGCGATGGTCTGCTCACCGAGCGAGGAAACGCCGGGAGGCGTCCAGACCATGAAGACGCGAATCGCACCCTTGAAGCTCTCTTTGCGCTTGGCCACGACCTTTAGATTATAGACGCCGTTGCGAACAAGCGGCACCTGCGGATTCTCGATCTCGAGGGAATAAGGCGCCTCGTCGACGACCGCCACCGCCAGCTTGTCGTCGATACCCTGATAGTAGATGGTATTGCCGGAACGGACAATGTCGTAGACCTGGCGCTGCGTGCCGACGATGGTGTTCTTCGGGTCAAGCGGCAGCAACTGCGGCGTGACGATCGCCCCGCCAATCGGGGCGTCAGCCGTGGCTTCGAGCACGAGAGGCATGCCACCCATATCGCCAGGCGCGGCATCGTTCAGCAGACGCAGACCCGGGGGCAGATTCTTGATGTCGAAACGATAATCACCGCCGATGCCATTGCGGGTAAAGTTCTCCAGGAGCGCCATGCGGCCGCCACGAGGTACGGCGAGGAACTGTCGGTAGTTCGTGTCGTTGACCGTGTAGTCTGGCGAGGCGAACGTCAGGCTCGGCTGCGCCGCAATCATCTCCAGACGGTAGACGAAGTTAGGTCCGCCGCGTTCCAAGTGATCCGTGATCTTGATGGTGTAGAGTCCGTCCACGGAAGCCGTGAACTTGAACCGCGAATCCAGACGGTGCATGCCGCCGCCGTCGTCATTGAAGGAGAGCGAGCTGCCCTTGGGCGTGAAGACCTGCACCGTCGGATCGAGCGGCGAGCCCAGAGCCTGGGCGTAGCAGTGGCAATCGAAGACCTGGCCCTTCTTGAGCGGCACCTTGAAATAATCGACGTCGCCCGGCTTCTCGATGATACCGTTGAGCGCGTAGGCATCGGCAGGCAGGGCGACCGTGGCCTTATCCATGGTGTCGTTCGGCTCGACTTCCAAGGTGTTGTCGAAAGTTGAGAGGCGGAAGGTGTTACCGGAAGGTGCCGGGGGCTGCGACTTCGGGTAAAGCATGAAACTCGGATTGGGCGTCGAAGGCAGCTGGACCTCTTCGGTCACGGCTTCCTTGGAGTCGACGAAGCGCACGGTGAGTTTGGAACCGAGCTTGCCGCCGGCCGGGTAGATCGCATCCGGACGGGGGAAGCTACCGACGTGCAGGCGGTAGAAGGAGTTGCCCGAGCCGCGGTAGGAAGATTCACGGACCATCACATAGTAGGTACCATCATATTCCGCCGTGAAAGAGCAGTAGCCATCCTGGCGGTGCAGAATCGTGTCATCCGAGAAGGCCTTCTCGAACTTGTCCTTGTCGATGATCGCGATGTACGGATCGAAGATGCCGTAACCTAAGCGTAGCCCATCCACCTCGAGGCTGATGCGCTGACCCTTCTTGACCTCAAGTTTAAAGTAATCGACGTCTTCGTTCTGGATGACGCCTTCGATCGTCTGATTGAGCTGAATCGGCTGGGCCGTCGCGAAATCGGAGTTCGGCTCCTTCTCCTCGACGTTCGGGAAAGGGCTCACGAAGAACTGGCGGGCATGGGAGAGTCCGGACTTCGTGCGGATGCGCACGAGGTAGTTGCCGGGCTCGACGGCCTTGTCGATGGCGAGCGTGAGCTCGACTTTGCCGGCGGCGCGGCTCTCAACGCTCTTCACCGTGAAGCCCGGCTGATAGAACATCAGGTCCTCGAAGTCCGTCAGGCGCGATCCGGTGAGGGTCAGCTTGAGCTCGGTGCCGAGCTGGCCGCCATTGGGCTTGGTGGCGATGAAATCAGGATAGGCCGCCCGCGCGACCAGCGGAACCAGCAGGAGGGCAAAAAGGAGACGGAGGGACATGGCGGTTAAGCGGGTCGCGGCCCGTCCACCGCGCCGGGCAGGCGGGCGGAACGGAAACAGCGCGTGATCAGGCAAGCCACTCGTTCATCATACGGCCGCCGTTGACGATGTCGATGGGGCGTCCGCCTTCGGACACGATGCGCTTGTCGGAGTTAATGCCGAGGACGCGGTACATGGTCTTGGCGAGGTCGGCCGGGCCGACGGCATCGCGGTCGGGCTCACCACCGAGAGCGTCGGAGGCGCCGTGAATGTAACCTTCCTTCATGCCCCCGCCGGCCATGGCGACCGAGAAGACGCGCGGCCAGTGGTCGCGGCCGTTGGTGCCGTTGATCTTCGGCGTGCGGCCAAACTCGGAGCTGACCATGACGAGCGTGCGCTTGAGCATACCGCGGTCGGCGAGATCGGTGATGAGGCGGGCGAAAGCCTGGTCGAAACTGGGGGCGTTCTGATCGAAAGCTCCCTTGATGTTCGAGTGGTGGTCCCAGCCGCCGTAAGTCACGGAGACCATGCGGACGCCAGCCTCGACAAGGCGGCGGGCGAGGAGGAAACGCTGACCGGCGGTATTGCGGCCGTACTCATCGCGCAGCTTGTCGGATTCCTTGCTGAGGTCGAAGGCCTCGCGGGCCTTGGCGCTGCTGACGAGGCCGTAGGCGGCCTGCTGGAAGCTGTCCATCGCACCGATGGCGTCGGATTTTTCGGAGGCGCGGAAATGTTCGTCCACGGCGGCCAGCATGTTGCGGCGGCGGTCGAAGCGCTGGGTGGTGACATCCTTCGGCGCGAGCAAATCGCGAACGGCGAAACCCTTGTCGGCCGGGTCGCTGCCGAGCGCGAAAGGACCGAAGGCGCTGCTCATGTAGCCGGTGCCCTGCTCCGGGATGCTCTGGCTCGGGACGACGACGTAAGGAGGCAGATTGTTGCGGCTGCCCTGCTCGTGCGAGATGATGGAACCAAAGCTGGGGAACTTGATCGCAGGGCTCGGACGGTAGCCCGTGAACATGTTATGCGTGCCACGCTCGTGGGCGGCTTCACCGTGCGTCATCGAGCGGACGACGGTGAGCTTGTTCATGATTTTCGCGATGTTGACGAACTTTTCGCCGACATATTCGCCGGGGACCGAGGTCTTGATCGGCGTGTACGGGCCGCGGTAGTCAGGGGAGGCGAAAGGCTTCGGATCCCACGACTCGTGCTGCGCCATGCCGCCCGGCAGATAAATATGAATGATGGAGTCGGCCATCGCGTTGAACGACTCGACCTTTGGCATCTCGGCCGCCTGGAGGCGAAGCATGCTGGGGAGGCTGAGGCCAAGGGAGCCAATCATGCCAATTTGCATGAACTCGCGGCGACTCAGCGCAGAGAGAACGTCGGGGTGATTGCCTTCACAGTTACGATGGAGCTTCATAGTTCGGTCGGGGTTGCGTTTAAGACAGGAGGATGGCCGGGGGGTTGCGAATAAAATGCTCAAATGTAGTTAATAGGGGAGCGCCATGCTTATAAGACGGAAATCGCTCTTATATTAATTTATATGACTGTTTTTGTCCAATCTACCTTTTGACAGCCCTACGGGGTTATAGTAGAAAGGGCCGTACACCCCGCTTCCTTCCCCATGACCACACAAGATGCCTCCGCCGCCGAGGAACCAAAGAGCCTGACCTGGGGCTTCCGGCTCATCCTGATCGCCTCGGCGCTCTACATCGCCGGTTGCTCGGCCTTCTTCTCCGTCCGCGGACTCGGCCTGCTCTTTGTCGGCTCCGAAGTACCGGTCATGGTGATGGCCGCCTCCCTAGAAGTCGGCAAGCTCGTCGCCGCCTCGTTCCTCTACCGCTACTGGGACCTGGTCAACGGCGTGCTCCGCTTCTACCTCACCCTCGCGGTGCTGGTGCTGATCGCGATCACCTCGCTCGGTAACTACGGCTACCTCGCCCGCGCCTACGAGAAGACGACAACCCAGATTCAACGCAATGAACTAGAAATCGCGGCCATCGAAAAAGAGATCGTCGAAGTCCAGCACCAGATCGATGACTCCCGCGGCAAGAATTCCCGCATCAGCACCGCCAGCCGCGAAGACCTCGCTAAGGCCCAGACCCGCCTGACGCAGGCCAACGAGTCCCTCAACGCCTCCCTCACCCGCCTGCAGGAACAGCGTAAAGCGATCAATGACCGCCGCTCCGCCGATCTCTCCGCCCCGACGCAGCGCGCCAGCGAGCAATCCGCCACGATCGCCAAATCCATCGCCGCCGAAGAGGCCTCCGCCGGTAAATCCCTCGCCTCCGAAGAAGCCACCATCGCCGGCCTCAATGAACGCATCAAGGTCCTCGACCAGGCCGTGACGGCCTACACCGCTCAGGGCACCACCAGCCAGTATATCTTCTTCGACAAGGATAACGTGAAGAAGGGTCAGGAACTGCGCGAACAGCAGAAGCCCGAGCGCGACGCCATCACAGCCAAGCTGGCCGATTCCGGCGCCCGCATCGAACGCGTCCGCAACGATTCGAACTCCCGCATCTCCGCCCTCCGCACCGAACAATCCCGCCTCAACACCGACAGCGGCAAGGAAGTCTCCGCCCTCCGCCAACAGTTCGCCGACGAACTCGCACGCGTGGACGCCGAAGAGAAGGACCTCCGCAAGACCGGGGCCGCCACCATCGCCGACCTCGAGAAGCAGCTCGCGAACCTGCAGGAACAGGGCCAGGGCAAGGTCACCATGAGCGACGCCGAAATCGCGAAGCTCCACACGACCGTCGCCGATCGCAACAAGCAAATCCATGACCTGCGCGACCAGATCGCCGCCTCCGACATCGGCTCCTACCGCTTCGTGGCCCGCGCCTTTGACGCCGAAGCCGACGACGTCGTAAAATGGCTGATGCTGGCGCTCGTCGCTGTCTTCGATCCGCTCGCCGTCACGCTCGTCGTCGCCTTCAACATGGCCGTCCAAGGCCGCAAGAAAAGCCGCAACGAAAGGGGCTCCGCCTCTTCCTCCGCCGCGGGCGCCGCGCGCACCGCCCGCCCCTGGGCCGCCTGGGAGATCACCGTCGTCGCAATCCTGACTTCGGTGCTCGCCCTCATCCTCGCCTGGGTCTGGGTCACCGAACGTAACACGCAGAACGCGCACTCGAACGTCGGCACCGCGAGCGTTATCCCAGGAGACAGTTTCGCCGTGGTCACCTTTCGGCCCGACGATCTTCGCCAGAAAAGCACCAAGGCTTTTCCAGAATGGCTCGAACGCACCGGCGGTAAGGGCATGTCCGCCGCCTTCGCGGAACTCCTGAAGAACGGCCTCGACGCCCATTCTGAAATCTACGCGTTCGCCAAGTTTCCCAGCACCATCGGCGCCTCGGCCAGCACGGAGCACCCGGCGATGCTCTGCGGCGCGGTCATTCGCGTGACCGACCCTTCCATCGCCGAAGCCGCGCTCTCACGCATCGCCGACCAGATGAATAACGCCCTCCGCGGCGAGACCGGGCGACCGCCATCGAACCTCACCCGAAGTCGCTCGATGATCAAACATGGGGAGGGCCGTTACATGGACCCTGAAGGCGGGTTTTTTACCTTTGGTCTGACGAACCGGACCGCCATCATCTTAGTTGAGTTCGAAGGCAATCCTCACGCCCCTTGTGTGGAACAGGAAATCCGCCAGTGCCTACTGCGCCCGGAACAGCGCCCGCTACGCCCTGGCGAAAAACTGCGCGACCGCCTCCCAGCCTACGCCAATAACCAACCCGGTGCACTGACCCTCTGGCTCGATGCCAACCGCTTTTTCCGTCGGCTGCCGATGAGCGACACGACCCGCCAACGTTACGAACAGCTGCAGCCGTCGCTCGATTTCGAGATGCTGCTCTCCCTCCGCACCGCCGGCAATGACTCCTTGGTACTTGGGGGTAAATACCTCTATCAGTTCGATCGCTTCACCGAAGGTTCGCCCCGCGATCCGCTCGCGGTCATCGCCAAGATCACCCCGCCCAAAGACGCCGACCTAGGCTGGAAGCTCATCAACCGTTGCGTCGATACGCTCGACTACGACGCGATGGTGGAACGCATGCGCGGCGCCCTCAGCGACGACAAGTCTCCCGGCGCCCAGCAGGTGCTCGTGGAGAAATCCATCCCTTCGGCCCGCGACGCCAAGTTCACGATGAACGCCCGCTTCGACCCCAAGGCCGGCCCGCCGGTGATGGCGGCAATGTCCATCCTTTCGCAGTAACCCGGTCTCGCCGATGAAAGCCCGAGGCATCCTCCCCGTCTGGCTCCTCGCCGCGGGGATGATTATGCTCGTCGGCTGCAAGTCCGCCGAATCCACCGGCACCGCCGCGGAAGACAGCCCCAGCCCCGCCGCCACGAAGAAAGAGTCGTCGGGTTGGTTCACCTGGATGCCTTCGTGGTCCTCGCTGAATCCGTTTTCGAGCAAAGAAGAAAGCCCCCCGAAGTCCGCCACGGACAGCACCCCTGCCGGTGGCAAGAATAGCAGCGAGGGCAAGAAGAGCTCTTCGAAGAAGACCGCCGTTTACGAACCGGTCGTACCATACTCGGCACAACGCCTCGAGGCCGACATGACCGCGCTGGCCGTGGCGGTTGAAGCAGAGAAAGCCTTCCAGAAGAAACACGATGGTCCGCTCGACGAAGCCGACAGCGCGAAGGCCCGGCAGCTGCGCGACGCCGTCGACGCCGGCCGTGAAAAAGTTTCCCGCACGCTCAGTTCTCCCGGCGGCCCTTCCTATCAACCTTCGGCCGCACCCGCTGCCGCTGAGAAAATCCCCCCCGCCAAGCAGGCTACGACCAAGTCCGCAAAACCGACCAAAGCGGATGAGAAGCCCGCCGCCCAAACAACGCTTCGCCCGCAAGTCTCAAACCCTCAGGCGGCGCTCACCCGGGCCGTCGCAGCCGAAAAAAGTTTCGACCAAGCCCTGCGCCAGCGCCTCGGAATCGCAGCCGGCAAAGATCTGCAAGGCCTGCTCACGCCCGCGGAGATCACAGAGCGGAATAAACTTCACGCCGCCGTCGAAGCCGCCCGCGGCCGACTCGCACAGTCTCTCAAGGAGACGAAGTTCGCCGACGCCGATGCCGCCCCTGGCGTGATCAAAGGCCTCAACGGCAACAGCCAACCGACTCCTCCTTCCGGCAATCTTACCGCCAGCCTGCCTGCCATTCCTGACGCTAAGACGCCCGCCGTGGCCAAGCCGCCGCTCGCCTTCCGCCTAAGCGAATGGATTTCGGACGAGAAGGCCCACCAAGCCTGGCGCGACAAGCACCTCGCCAAACTGACCGAGGCCCCCGTGATCCGTGAAAAGGAACAAGCGAAACTCCGCGCCACGGTCATCAGCCGCTACGTGCTGAACGAGAAGACCGGCGTCCTCGAGAAGGTCGAAACGACCATCGAGGCCCCCGCGGAACCTGCGAAGAAGTGACGAGGCGCAAAAAAGGCGCAGCCGAAGCCGCGCCTGTATGCGATGATGGACGGCGGACTTACTTGATCTCGCCGATGGTGATGTTGCGGTATTCGACCTTCATTTCCACGCCCGGGTGGATTTGCAGACCGATGGCGTAGGCGGCGGGGCAACTCGCATCGACATATTCCACGACCTGCTCGCCGTTGAGCCAGACGGTGTAGGTGTCGCCCTTGGCCTGATAACGGACCTTATTCCAAGCATCCTTCTTCCAAAGCTGCTCGAGCTTCTTGCACTGACCGGACTCGGGATACCCAATCTTGCCCACGGGGGCGTAGATCGAGCAGGTCATGTCCTTCTTGAGAGAGCGAGAAACGCCGATCTGCATCTGGATATCTTTCTTACCCTTGGCGTCCTTGCGCATCATAATGCCGCTATCAATGTTCCCCGAGAAGCGGACCTCGCACTCGATGACGGCATCGGCGTAGGCCTTTTCGGTGTAGAGCATGTTGCCTTTCTTGGCGGCGTTGTTCTCGCCGACGAGCACGCCGTCGACGACCTTCCAGAACTCGTTGTTCTGGGCGTTCTGCCAACCGGTGAGGTCCTTGCCGTTGAAGGCGGACTCCATTTTGATATCGGCGGCGGAGGCCGAGACGATGAGGGCGGCGAAAGCCGCGAGCAGACGGAGGGATTTCATGGGAGCGATGGTGGGGGTGGAGACAGGGCTAGGGACGGTGCCCGAAGGACACAACCCCAGAGAGATGCCGAAATCCTTAGAAACCTTGCCGAAATCCGTTTGCCACCTGCTAAACCTGTCCCTACCCCTAACCCAACCCCAATCCCACTGATGTCCTCCCTCCGCCTCCTCGCCCTCCTCGCCGTGTGCTCCCTCGCCCAAGCCGCCGAAGTTAAATATGACTTTGTGCCCAACTTCCTCGGTACGCCTCCCGGCAAGGAACAGATCGGCAACGGCCACGGCGAGATCGCCGTCGACTCCGCCGGCCTCATCTACGTCAGCGTCCAGGAAAAGGACGCCGGCCTCCAGGTCTACGGCAAGGACGGCAAATACGTGAAGACCCTCCCCCTGCCGATGTCGCTCCACGGTTTCGTCATCCGCCCGACCTCAGAAGGTGAATTCATTTTCGGCGCCGTCCTCGGCGAGCAGCGCTTCATCAAGGCCAAGCTCGACGGTACGATCGTCATGGAAATCAAGCCCGACGCCTTCCCGGCGGACAAAGGCAAGGCCAAGGACAAGAAGGGCAACGACGTGAACGCCCTCAAACTCACCAACTGCGACGTGGCTCCCAACGGCGACATCTATATCGTCGACGGCTACGGCAAGAGCTGGATCTTCGTCTTCGATAAGACGGGCGCCTTCAAGAAGGTCTTTGGCGGCCCCACCCAGATGGTGGACGGCAAAGCCTTCGCCAACACCCATAAGATCTTCATCGACACCCGTTTCTCGCCGGTCCGCCTGCTCTGCCTCGACCGCGGCAACAACCGCATGTTCCACCTCGACCTCGACGGCGGCAACCCACAGATGATCGCCAACACCGGCCTGCGCTACCCCTCCTCAGCCTCTTTCCACGGCGACCTGATGTGCGTCGCTGAAATCGCCGGCCGCGTGTCGGTCTGGAATAAGGAAGGCGCGATGGTCGCCTCGATGGGGGTCAACGACAACACGGGCGCGAACGGCACGAAGAAGGAAACTAACACCCCTGGCGTAAAGCCCGCCGCCTGGCGCGAAGGCGTCGTGACCTCGCCCCACGGCATCACCTTCGACGGCCAGGGCAATATCCTCGAAACGGAGTGGAATACTTTCGGCCGCGTGCTACGCTGGGATCGTAAGTGATTCGCACCCTGAAAAAGCTGGTCCTGACAGGGGGAGCGTTACTGCTCCCCTTGCTCGTTTGCGCCCATAACGGCGAGCTACTCCTCGCCAAACTCACCTTGCGGGCGGACGGCTCGTGCGTGCTGCGCGTGACGGCCGACATCGAGGCCAACTTCACGATTCAAAACCGCACCCAACTGACGGAGGCCGCGAACAACTTCTTCCTACTATCCTCGGGGAACGACACCGTCCCCCTGGTGAAGGCGGCAGGCGAGCCCGCCTTCACCTCCGAGCAGCAATTAGACCCGACCGCCCCGCTCGGCCATACGCCGGAAGAACTCGCGAAGTCCTACAAGCTCGAGGTTGCCGAATGGACCTGGACCCCGGAGAATCCTAAATTCGTCCTGCGCGTTCCAGAGATGAGCCCGCACACGTTCATTCTCTGGCTGGTGGATGAAACGAAACCGGCCGCGAAGCCTCGCTGGATCATGATGGTCGCGGAAGACGAATCGCCGCTGATCGTGACGGCCGCGCCCGCCAGCCGGGATGCCCCGTGGTGGCTCAGCAAAGAGTCCGCAAAATTCATCTTCATCACGGGCGCAGCGGCGGCGGGCATGATCCTGGTCTGGATCGCCCTCGGCTTGAACCGCTTCGGCGAATGGTTAGACCGAAAGCCTAAGCGTTAAGCCAACGCCGCCTCGACGAAGCCCGCCCGCGCCTCGAAATGCGGGTTGTGCCCACTATCAGGTAGCGTGACGACATCGGCCTGGGGGAAATGCACGCGAATCAAGGCGACATCTTCATCGCGGATGTAATTCGATTTCCCGCCACGCAGGAAACGCGTCGAGCCGCTCCAGACTTCGCCAACAGCCAGCGGATTGCCGAGGATCTCGGGCAACGAGTGCGTCAGCGCCTCGCGATTAACAGTCCAGCGCCAGCGGCCGTCGACGTCTTGACTCAGATTAGTGAGGATGAACTGGCGCATGCCCCACTCGGGCACCTGCGCGGCAAGTTTCTCCTCCGCATCTTTACGCGATTTCACCGCGGAGAGGTCGAGGGCGTTCATGGCGGCGAACTCGACGCGTACGCGGTCGGAATAGGCGCGCGGGGCGATGTCCACGACCGTCAGGCGAGCGACGAGATCAGGGCGGTCCATGACGACGCGCATCGCGGCCTTGCCGCCCATGCTATGTCCAACGAGGTGCACGGGGCCGAGGGCGAGGCGGTCGAGCATCGCGACGACATCACGGGCCAGGGCCGCATAGGAGCAGTCGTCTGCCCAAGGCGACGAGCCATGATTACGCAAATCCGGCGCCAGCACGCGGTGACCGCGCTCCGCGAGCGCCACGCCAGCGGACTGCCAGTTGCGCGATGAACCGAGCAGGCCATGCAGCACGACCAGCGGGGCGCCGGTGCCGCCGAGCTCGCGGATGATCAATGGAAGCGAAGCAGGCACGGGAGAATGATCAAGGTGGTGGCGGCTGGCCCGAGGTCGAACCATTTTACCGCACGGGACTTGAACAACTCCAGCCTCGGCCTACAAACGACCTATGCTTACCCGCCTGCTCCCCCTGCTCGCCTGCGCCGCTTCGGCGTTCGCCGCCATCGAAGTCGTCAAACTCCCCGGCGCCGAAGACCTGCATGAGCCCTTCAGCATCGCCTTCGACGCCAAGGGCGACGCTTACGGCGTGGAGTTTCAGCCCGCGAACCAGATTTTTAAAATCCATGACGGGAAAATCGAATATATCTCCGGCGTAAAATGGAACAGCATGGGCAAAGCCCCGAAGCTCCCCGCCCCCGCCAAGCTCTTGGATCTTTCGCCGGCCGTCTACAACGGTATGCATGATATCTCCATCGCGCCCGACGGCTCCATCTACGCCTCCGACAGTTTCCAGCACCGCATCATCCGCCTCGACCCCAAGACGCACGCCACGACGGTCTTCGCCGGCACCGGCAAGTCCGGCTTTGCCGGCGACGGCGGCCCGTCGGAAAAGGCGCAGTTCAACATCCCGATGTGCGGCGTGATCGACCCCTCCGGGAAATTCATGGTCATCGCCGATATCGGCAACAACCGCGTGCGCCGCATTGACCTCGCCACAAAGGTCATCACGACCATCGCCGGCAACGGCAAGAAGGGCCTCCCGAAGGATGGTGACGATGCGCTGAACACGTCGATGGGCGACGTCCGGGCGGCCTGCACGGCGAAAGACGGTACGGTCTTCGCGCTCCTCCGCGGTGGCCACGCGCTGGTCGCGATCAAGGACGGCAAGGTCAACGTCGTGGTGAATAAAGCCGGCAAGCCTGGACCGGCGACCGACGGACCCGCGGCTGAAGCGCACATGAACGGACCAAAATACGTGACCATGGACGCCAAGGGCGACGTGCTGATCCTCGACACAGAGAACCATTGCCTCCGCCTCTTCGACCCCCTCAAGCAGACGATTCGCACCATTGTCGGCAACGGCAAGAAGGGCGCCACCGTCGGCTCCGACTGGGCCGGCACGCAGCTCAATCGCCCTCACGGGGCCCGCATCGGACCGGATGGCCGCCTCTACGTCACGGATACGGAAAACAACCGAATCCTCATCGGTCCGGCCCCATAAGCAGGGCTCAACCCGCTTGGCGGGGTTTTTGGGTTTGTCTCTTTTAGCAGGGGGAGGTTGTTTCTGGGGTCCAATCCAGCCGCAATGTCCACGACCGGTTCCATCTCTTCTCGCCGTCCTTTCGGCCCCCGCGCTTTCGTGGGAGCCCATACGGCCTTGGTCACCCCCTTCCTCAACGGAGCGGTGGCGTGGGATGACCTGAAGAAGCTCGTCGAATTCCAGATCACCGAAGGCATCGACGGCCTGGTCGCCGTGGGCACCACCGGCGAATCGCCCACCCTCGATTACGACGAACATATCGACGTGATCCGCAAGACGGTCGAATTCTCCGCCGGCCGCGTCCCGGTCATGGCCGGCACGGGCTCCAACGCCACGACCGAAGCCCTCGACCTCACCCAGCGCGCCGACGAAGCCGGTGCCGATGCGTTTCTGCTCGTCGCCCCGTATTATAATAAGCCCAGCCAGGAAGGCCTGTTCCGCCACTTCGCTCTGCTCGCTGAATCCACCGCGAAGCCGATTATCCTCTATTCCATCCCAGGACGCTGCGGCATCGAGATCACCGTCGAGACAACCCTGCGCCTCCGGAAGAAATACCCGAACATTATCGGCATCAAGGAAGCCGGCGGTCAGGTCGACAAGGCCGCCCGCCTCGTGCGCGAAGCGGATCCGGAGTTCATCGTCCTCAGCGGCGACGACTCCCTGACCCTGCCCTTCGCCGAAGTCGGCGGGCAAGGCATCATCTCCGTCGCCTCCAATCTTATCCCCGGCCCGGTCGCCCGGCTCGCCAAGCTCGCCCGCACGAAGCAGTTCGCCGAAGCGAAGGTGCTACACGATAAGCTCGCGGAGATTTTCAAGACCCTGTTCGTCGAACCGAACCCGGTACCCGTGAAGCATTGCATGATGCGCGCCGGGATTATCCGCTCGGACGAAGTTCGCCTGCCCCTTTGCGAGATGTCTGAAGCCAACCGCCTTCTCGTCGAGAAGGTCGCCGACGCCACCCTCGCCTCCCTCCGATGAGCCAGCCTATCCGCATTCTCCTCAATGGTGCCAAGGGCCGCATGGGCCTCGCCATCGCCAACGTGACTGTCTCCGAGAAGGCCGTCATCGCCGCTGGCGTCGACCAGGGGGATAACCTCGCCGCGCACATCGGCGCCGCCGACGTGGTCATCGACTTCTCCTTCCACTCCGCAACCCTCGCCGTCGCGCAGCTCTGTGCTCTGCACAATAAGCCGCTCGTGATCGGCACCACCGGCCACACCGCCGAAGAGAAGGCGGCCATCAACGCCGCCATCAAGGGCCTGCCGGTCGTCTGGGCCGGCAACTACTCTGTGGGCGTCACACTTCTCAACGCGCTCGTCCGCCAGGCCGCACGCTCGCTCGCCGACGCGGGCCGCTGGGACGTCGAAGTGCTCGAGATGCACCACCGCCTCAAGAAGGACGCACCCTCCGGCACCGCCGAGACGCTCCTAAAGATTCTCCTCGAAGAACGTCAGCTCACCAAGGACGCGTTGAAGCACGGCCGAGACGGACTCGTCGGCGAACGCCCGCTTAACGAAATCGGCGTGCACGCCATCCGCGGCGGCGACGTCGTGGGCGACCACACGGTGCTCTTTGCAGCCGAAGGCGAACGCCTCGAGCTCACGCACAAGGCCTCCAACCGCGAGATCTTCGCGCGTGGTGCCGTCCGCGCCGCCCGCTGGCTGGCGAGCCAACCCGCTGGCCTGTACGGCATGGAAGACGTGCTCGGGCTGAAATAAGAGGCCCTGTTGACCAGAGGCCCGGAGGCCCAGAAAGACCGTATGGATCGGGTAGGGGCGCGACTGCGTCGCGTCCGTTTGAGACCGAAGCCGAAAGTCATCGGGTCTTAGCCAAGACCGGACGTATTACCCATACTCCGGCGCGAACGGACGTGATGGCAATCACGTCCCTACCTTAATTCCCTCTGGTCAACTGAGCCTCTGGGCCTCCGGGCCTCTCATGCGGGCTTCAGCGCCCGAGCGCCGCCTTCACCAACTGATCAGCACTGACACCGGCACCGAGCTTGATGAGCGCAGTGCGCACGCCCTTCTCGGCGTCGACGGGCTTAAAGCCGAGCGCAATGAGCGCGGCCATGGCATCGGAAGCAGGCGTCGGCGCAATGGCAGAAGCCGCCGGCAAGGTCGAGACCACCGTCGCACTCGCACCTTCGAGGCCGACTTTATCCTTCAATTCCATGACGAGACGTTCGGCGGTCTTCTTACCGATGCCAGGACACTGGGAAAGCAACGCAACGTCGCCACGCAGAATCGCATCGCGCAGAATCGGCAGCGCCAGACGGCTCAAAATATTGAGCGCCATCTTAGGGCCAACGCCCGAGACCTTCTCGACGAGTAGTTTGAAGAACTCACGTTCCTCGGCGACGGCGAAGCCGTAGAGGGCCTGACCGTCTTCGCGGAAGACATGGTGGATCAGCAGGAAGACTTCGGCGCCGAGTTTTGGCAGGCGCTCGGCGGTCGTGACGGGCACGTTGACCTCGTAACCCACGCCCGACGACTCGATGACGACGCGCAGGACGCCGGCTTCGATGAGTTTGCCGCGGAGGGAGACGATCATGGAGCGATGAAAGCGGAAACCGTCCGGGAGTTAAGCCCGAATCTCGATGATGAAACCCTTGAGGTAGCGGCTCTCAGGGAAATTCAGCAGCACCGGGTGATCTGCGGGCTGCGAAGTGCGCTCCAAGATGACGGCTTCACGTCGGGCATCCGAAGCGGCGTCCTCGATGACCTCGAGGTACATCTCTTCCGAGACACGGTGCGAACACGAGTAGGTCGCCAGGATGCCACCTGGGGCTAGCAAGCGGAGCGCGCGGAGATTCAATTCCTTGTAGCCGCGGAGGGCGCCATCCACGGCGTCCTTGCTGCGGGCGAAAGGCGGCGGATCCAGGACGATGAGATCGAAGGAAGCTTCGCGGTGTTCCGTGAACCAGTCGAAGACATTGGCGACTTCGAAAGTGGCGTTCAGGCCGTTGCGTTCGGCGGCCGAGCGGGCGGCGGTGATGGCATCTTCCGACTGGTCGAGTCCGAGCACGCTGGTGGCGCCGGCCTTCGCGGCGGCCAGACCGAAGCCGCCCTGATTGCAGAACGCATCGAGTACCCTGCGGCCCTTGGCGAGCTTCGCGACGTTCTGATGCTGATCGAGCTGATCGAGATAGGTGCCAGTCTTCTGTCCGCCCATGAGGTCGATGAGCACCTGCACCCCGCCGACTTCCATCCAGCAGGGTTCCAGCGACTTATTGGAGACCGTGCGGATTTCCTGACGCAGGCCTTCGAGCTTACGCGTGGCCGCGTCGTTGCGGAGGACGATTTCGCGCGGCTTCAGCAGGCGCTGTAAAATGTCGATGATGGTGGCAAGGCGGCGGTCGATGCCACACGTCAGCGCCTGAATCGTGATCAAGTCGTTATAACGATCGACTACGAGACCCGGGAGACTGTCAGCTTCCGACCAAATCAGGCGGCACACCGGCTTGCCGGCACGGCGGTTGACGGAAGCCGTCACGAGCTCCTCGAGCAGCGGGCTGTCGAGGGAGACAGGCCGGCGCGAATACCGACGCCAAGCGATCTGCGATTTGCCGTTCCAGAGGCCCGCGCCGAGGCAGCGGCCCTTGAGGTCGGTCAACTCGACGCAATCACCGTCGGTCGGCGGCTCGCCGACGAACTCGACTTCACCGAGGAAAGCCCAGGGATGACCCCGGAGTGCGCGCACGGGACGTCCGGGGCGAATGCGAATAGCTCTAAGCATGTGTTAATTGACGGCGCGCAACTTCGGGATCACCCAGACCGCCGTGAGCACGGCCGGAATCCACGCGGCCAGGATTGGCGGCAGCGCGCCGCTCTCGCCAAAGGCGGAGCAGAAGGATGAGACGAAGTAGAAGACCAGAAAGAGACCGAAAGTCTTGGCGACGCCCACCATCGGGCTGGTGCGGCCGCCCGTGACGGAGAACGGAATCGCGACCGCGATGACGACCAGGCAGATGGCCGGGGCGGACATAATCGCATGGTAGCGCATGACGTAGGCTGCGTTGGGGCCGCCAGGATTGGAACCGGTCTGTTCGACGAAACGGGAAACCTCGCGCAGCGACAGCGTGTCAGGCTCGCGCGTCGAATAGAGCATCACCTCGGGGTCGTCCGCATACTCCGGCAGGGCGAGTTCCTTGAAGCGTGGTTGGGCCATCAGCGAGCCCGTGGCCGGATCAAAACGCAGGTCGCGGCCTTCCCGGAAAGTCCAATGCCAGCGTCCGTCGATTTTTCGGAACTCCGCGAAGCGCGCCGCGATAGTGCGAATCTCGCGGCCATGCTCATCGAAGGAATGTACGATGACCTCAAACGCCTGACCCGTGGCCAGACCAAGGCTGGAAATCAGCCAGAGCCGGTGATCCTTGGTGTTTTCAAAAGAGACCGAGTAGGCCTGCCCCTTCGGGATGGCCGTGCCGCCCTTGGCCTTCAAGGCCGTGAACTGCGCCTGCTCCACGAGACCGTTCTGAGCCTCGAGGGCATCGGGCACTAGGACCGCGTTGAGCAAGGCCAGCAGGCCGGCGAGCAGAATGCCGACCGCCCACAGCGGAGCAGCGAGCCGCCACATCCCGATGCCGGCGGCGCGGGCGGCGGCGATCTCCTGGTTGCGATTCATGCTACCCAACACGAAGATGACCGAAATCAGCAGGGAAATCGGAATCAGCAGGGAGACATTCTTCACCACGCTGAGCAAAAGATACCCGATAATGGTCCCCGTGGACGCCCCCCAGCCGAGAAACTCCGGAATCCAATTATACCCCTCGGAGAGCAGCAGCAATCCCATGAAACTGGCCATGCACAAGGCGAAGACCTTGGCCCATTCGGCGAGGATATAGCGGTCAAGGAGTCGCACTGCCCGGAATGACAACAAGGGTCAGCCTTCCAGCAACCCCAAACCAAGCCCGAGTCCCCGTTTCCGCCGATTAAGTGAATTATTCCGCCGTGGCGGAATGGTCGCCCAATCGGAGATTGAAACCACCCGTCACGGAGGCTGTCTCAAAGATGCTAACTCCAGACCCAGCGGTGGTCGTATTCTACAACCCGCCCTCCGCCCCCGACCATTCCTCCGTCGGGCACCTTCTGCTAAAATCACCCCATGCCCCGGATCAGCCCCATCCTCGCCGCACTCGCCGTCGCCCTGCCCGCCTTCGCCGCGAAGCTCGACTATAACGAAGATGTGCGCCCGATCCTTTCGGAGAACTGCTTCTACTGCCACGGCCCCGACGGCAATAAGCGCAAGGCCAAGCTCCGTCTCGATGTCCGTGAGGACGCGTTGCAGAAAAAAGCCTTCGTACCCGGCGATCCCGCCGCGAGCGACCTGGTGAAGCGGCTCTTCTCCAAGGACTCTGAGGAAGTGATGCCACCACCCGATTCGCATCGCACCGTGACTCCGGCCCAGCGCGAAATCCTGAAGCGCTGGATTGCGGAGGGCGCCGAATATAAACCGCACTGGGCGTTCGTCGCACCGGTCCGCCCCGCCCTACCCGCCAACGGCGAGCAGAACCCCGTCGATGCCTTCGTGGTCGAGAAACTCACCAAGGCCGGCCTCACGCTTTCGGCTGAAGCCCCCAAGGCCACGCTGCTCCGCCGCCTCTCGCTCGATCTCACCGGCCTGCCGCCCACGCCCGAAGAGACCAACGCGTTCCTCGCCGATGCGAGTCCAGATGCCTACGGAAAGCAGGTCGACCGCCTGATGGCTTCGCCGCACTACGGCGAACGCATGGCACTTCCGTGGCTCGACGCCTCGCGTTACGCGGACAGCAACGGCTTCCAGCAGGACGGCGACACCTTCCAGTGGGTCTGGCGCGATTGGCTGGTGACAAACCTCAACGCCGATAAGCCGTTTGACCAACTCAGTACCGAGATGCTCGCCGGCGATCTATTGCCCAACGCGACGCTCGACCAGAAGATCGCCACGGCCTTTAACCGTAACCACATCCTCAACGGAGAAGGCGGCAACATCGCCGAGGAACAGCGCTACGTCAGCCTCTTCGATCGCGTGGAGAGCACGACGACCACCTGGCTCGGCATGACGGTCGCCTGCGCACAGTGCCACGATCACAAATACGATCCGGTGAAGCAGAAGGACTATTACCAGTGGATGGACGCGTTTAATCACGTCAACGAACGCGGCGTGCCCGGCGGCGGCGTCTCCCTCGTGAAGGGGGTCACCACCCGCTTCCGCCTCGACACCACCGTCGTCGAAGTACCCACCGCAGAACAGACGGCCGAACTGGCCAATCGTCAGGCCGCGTTCGATAAGCTAAATAAGGATATCTTCGTCCACCAAAAGAAGGCCTACGAAACCTGGCTCGCCAAACCGACCAAGGATAAGGGCATGCTGCCTAAGCCGATTGACGCGCTGCTGGCGCCCGACAAAAAGCGCACCGCCGCCGAAGACAAGCAGCTGCGGGCCCATTATGACAAGGTCGTCTTCGTCGAAGAGCGGAAGAAGATTCCCGCGGTCATCGCCATCGACAACGCCAAGCTCCAGATCGATGGCTATCGTAATGATAAGATCCCGCGGGTGATGGTGATGAGCGACGGCATGGTGCGCGAAACCAACATCCTCGACCGCGGCGCCTACCTCTCGAAGAAGGAGAAGGTCACCTTCGACGCGCCCAGCTTCCTGCCGCCGCTGCCGAAGGACGCCCCGAAGAATCGCCTCGGCCTCGCGCAGTGGCTTTTCAGCCCCGAGCATCCCTTAGCCGCTCGCGTGCAGGTCAACCGCCAGTGGCAGCAGCTCTTCGGCAAGGGCATCGTGCGCACCTCGGAAGATCTCGGCGTCCAGAGCGAGCGCCCGACGCACCCAGAATTACTCGACTGGCTTTCCGTTGAGTTCCGCGAATCCGGCTGGAAGACCAAGGCTCTTCAGAAAATCATCCTCACCAGCAAGACCTACCGTCAGTCCAGCCACGTCACCAAGGAACAGCTGCAGAAGGATCCGGAGAACAAACTCCTCTCGCACGCCCCGCGCCTGCGCCTGCCCTCGATGGTGCTCCGCGACGTCGCCCTGAGCACGAGCGGCCTGCTCAACGCCCAGCTCGGCGGCGCGCCGGTCTACCCTTATCTCCCTGACAGCCCGTGGGAGAGCCTCGCCATCACCAAGGAGCGCGACTTCACCTACCCGCAGTCGAAGGGGCCCGACCTCTATCGTCGTTCACTCTACACGTTCTGGCGCCGCACCATCGCGCCGGTGAACATGTTTGATAGCTCGGCACGTCAGACCTGCCGCGTGCGTACCGCGGTGACGTCCTCGCCGCTGCACGCGCTCACGATGCTCAACGACCCGACCTGGGTCGAAGCCTCGCGCTCCCTCGCCCAGCGCGTGACGAAAGAACAATCGACCGACGACACCCGCCTCGCCCGCGCCTTTGCCCTCGTGCTCGGCCGTGCCCCTGCCGGCAAGGAACCCGCCCTGCTCACCAAGATGCTCGCCAACCAGCGGGCAATCTACGCCGCCGACACCAAGGCTGCGGAAGCCCTGCTCGCACTCGGCGAGAGCAAACGCGACGCGACAATTCCCGCTGCCGAACACGCGGCGCTCACTGCCACCTGCCTTGCCCTCTATAACCTCGACGCCGCCATCACCCGCGACTGAACCCATGGACTTCGAACTCTCTCCCTCCGAATGGCGCGAGCGCCTCACGCGCCGCAGCTTCCTTAGCGCCGGCGTCCAAGGTATCGGCGCCGTCGCCCTCGGCTCCCTCCTCGCCCGCGACCTCAAGGCCGCGAATAACCCGATCGGCGGCCTGCCCGGACTCCCGCACTTCGCCCCCAAGGCCAAGCGCATGATCTGCCTCTGGCAGGGTGGCGGCCCTTCGCACGTCGACCTCTTCGACCCTAAGCCGACCCTCCTCAAGATGGCCGGAGAGGAAATCCCCGCCAGCGTCCGCGGCGACACCCGCCTCTCCACGATGTCGAGCGGCTATGCTAAGTACATCGCGACCCCGGCGCTCAAGCCATTTAAGAAATGGGGTGCCAGCGGCACGGAGCTGAGCGAGATGCTCCCGCACCTAGGTTCCATCGCCGATGAGATCTGCGTCGTCCGTTCGATGAACACCGAAGCGGTGAACCACGCGCCTGGTGTGACCTTCTTCATGACCGGCTCGCAGATTCCCGGCCGCCCGTCGATGGGTGCCTGGCTTTCCTACGGCCTCGGCACGATGAACGAGGATCTGCCTTCGTATGTCGTGATGACCTCTTCCGACTCCGCCAAGACCTGCGGTCAGCTCTTCTTCGAACACTACTGGTCCAACGGCTTCCTCCCCGGCAAGCATCAGGGCGTGCGCTTCCGCGGCGTCGGCGACCCGGTTCCCTACGTGGGCAACCCGGCTGGTGTCAGCCGCGACGCGCGTCGCACGATGCTCGACGACATGCAGGCACTGAACCGCGAGCACTTCGGCCAGGTCGGCGACCCTGAAATTGATACGCGCATCTCCCAATATGAAATGGCGTTTCGCATGCAGGCGTCGGTACCCGACCTGCTCGATTTTAAAAACGAGCCGAAGTCGGTGCTCGAGATGTACGGACCCGATGTCCTCAAGCCCGGCACCTTCGCCAATAACTGCCTCATCGCCCGCCGCCTCGCCGAGCGCGGTGTACGCTTCACGCAGCTGATGCATTCCGGCTGGGATCAGCACGGCAATCTCTTCACCGGCCAGCTCGCCCAGCAGTGCCTCGACACCGACCAGCCCAGCGCGGCCCTCGTCAAGGACCTCAAGCAGCGCGGGCTGCTCGATGACACTCTCGTCTGCTTCGGTGGCGAATTCGGCCGGACCCCCTTCGGCCAAAACGTTAAAGACGGTAAACCTCAGGGCCGTGACCATTTCGGCCGCGCCTATTCCTGGTGGCTCGCGGGCGGCGGCATCAAGCCTGGCCACGTGCACGGCGCGACCGACGAGTTCGGTTGGAACGTCATCAAGGACCGGGTCCATGTCCACGACATGCAGGCCACCCTGATGCACCTCTTCGGGATCAATCACGAGGGCTTGCTCTTCCGATACCAGGGGCGCCAGTTCCGCCTGACCGACGTCGAAGGCCACGTGGCCAAGGGCATGCTGAAGCACACCTGAACAAGGAAAGAGGCAGGGAAAGGGGCAAAGTCGGTATTTTGACCGCTTTTCCCCTTGCTCCCGCCCCTTCGACCCCTTTTCTCCAAACTTCCACCCACCTTACGGCCATGACCCAGCACAACAGTTTCAAGTCCAGCGCCTCCTCCTCCGGAGCGAAGCGTAACGTCCTCAAGCGCTTCGAGCGCGTGGAACTGCTCAAGAAGCGCGGCACGATCAAGGACATCAAGCGCGTGACCAAGCTTCCGAAGACCAAGCCTGACGCCTAAGTCCGGGTCTCGCTCCTTTGCGAAAAAACCCACCCGGACTTCCGGGTGGGTTTTTTGCTTTTAGGAGCCCAAACCCACGCTCGCCAGCCCTTCCCTCCTTTCCCACCATCCGAACTTCGCCCGCCATGGAATCCCCCCGGCAGAAATACCGCCCCTTCGAGACCGTCCGCCTCACCGACCGCCGCTGGCCGGACGCACGCATCGAGCAGGCCCCCCGCTGGTGCTCGGTCGACCTCCGCGACGGCAACCAGGCCCTGGCGATCCCGATGAACGTGCCGGAGAAGCACGAGCTCTTCCAGACCCTCTGTCGCATCGGCTTCAAGGAAATCGAGATTGGCTTCCCGTCCGCCTCGGACACGGAGTTCGCCTTCACCCGCGAGCTCATCGAACAGAAGCTCATCCCCGAGGACGTCTCGGTGCAGGTCCTCGTCCAGGCCCGCGAACACCTCATCCGCCGCACGGTCGATTCCCTCAAGGGCGCCCGTCGCGCGATCGTCCACCTCTACACGCCGACCAACCCGGCCCAGCGTGAGATCGTCTTCAACCTCTCGAAGGCGCAAGTCCTCGAGATGGCCGTCGCCGGCACGAAGCTCATCCGCGAGCTCACCGACGCCCTGCCCGATACGCAGTGGCAGCTGGAGTTCAGCCCGGAGACATTCGTGCTCACCGAGCCCGACTACTCCCTCGAGGTCTGCGAAGCGGTCGCGAAGGCCTGGGGCGCTAGCGCCCAGCGCAAGATCATCCTCAACCTGCCGCTCACCGTCGAAGCCGGCACGCCGAACACGCATGCCGACCAGATCGAGTGGTTCTGCCGCCATCTCAGTAACCGCGAGATGGCCATCGTCTCCCTGCACACGCACAACGACCGCGGCACCGGCGTCGCCGCCACCGAGCTCGGCCTGATGGCTGGAGCGGACCGCGTGGAAGGCACGCTCTTCGGCAACGGCGAGCGCACGGGCAACCTCGACATCGTCACCGTCGCGCTGAACATGTTCTCGCACGGCATCGACCCGCACCTCGACTTCCGCAACCTCGGCGCGATCCGCGAGGTCTACGAGCGCGTGACCCGCATGAGCGTGCATGACCGCCATCCGTACGGCGGCGACCTCGTCTTCACGGCCTTTTCGGGCTCGCACCAGGACGCCATCAAGAAAGGCATGGATCGCCGCGGTAAGATCGGCCACGACGCGCTCTGGGACGTCCCCTACCTCACCATCGACCCGATGGACATCGGTCGTTCCTACGAGGCCATCATCCGCATCAACTCCCAGAGCGGCAAAGGCGGCGTCGCCTACGTGCTCGACCGCGAGTTCGGCTTCGACCTACCGAAGCTCATGCATCCGGAAGTCGGCAACCTCATCGGCAAGCACGCCGACAAGCTCAGCAAGGAACTCTCTCCCGCCGAGATCCACGACTGCTTCCGCCAGAACTTCGTCAACGTCTCCACCCCTCTCGAGCTCGTCTCGTTCAGCTCCGCGCCCGTCAACAAGCAGACCGTGCGCTGTGAGGCCGAGATCCGTCACGCCGGCAAGATCCTCACCCTCACCGGCGAAGGTAACGGACCGATCAGCGCGCTCGTGCACGCCCTCGAATCGAAGGGCTGGGCGAACTTCTCCCTCAAGGATTACCGCTCGCATGCGCTGACCGCCGGCTCGGAATCTTCCGCCGCCGCCTACGTTTCCCTGCAGTCCAAGGACGGCCGCACCGTCTGGGGTTGCGGCGTCGACGCGAATATCGAACTCGCCGGCCTCAAGGCCCTCGTCAGCGCGGCTAATAGGCTCGGGTAAAACCCGAGCAGAATCGATGACCGGGTCGATGACTGCATAGAGCGCTGAATCGAGGACTGAATCGATGAAGCAGGTAGGGTCGGGACCGCGTCACGACATAGCCGTGCATCGAGTTCGCCGCAGGGCGAACGATGGTAGGGGCACGATTCATCGTGCACTCCGCCACGGAGGGCGCGGCGTAGCCACGCCCCTACCTTCGGCCGCCCTGCGGCGGCCTGGTAGGGCTGACGGGCCCTGCCACCCGCCACCTGAAATGGGCCTCCCACCCCCATACTCGATACTCAATACTCCATACTCTCATCGCTATTTGACTTTCCCGAAAATACATTCAAACTTTTGAATATGTTGAAAACTCGGCCACTTAACCCGAAAGTCCTCCGCCAGTGCGCCGGAGCCCTCCGCACCCTTTCCCACCCGGATCGCCTCCGCATCGTCGAAGCGCTGGAGCAAGGCCCGCTGGAAGTCACGGAGCTGACCACGCGCCTCCGCCGCCCACAGGCGACAGTCAGCCAGCACCTCATGCGCCTCCGCGCCCATGGTCTGGTCGCCGCCGAACGCGAAGGCCGTGTCGCCCGCTACCGCGTGGCCCACGCAGGCTGCCTGACAATCCTCGGCTGCATCCGTTCCCATTTCGCCAAATAATCTCATGAACTCCTCCCCCAAGATTCTTATCGTCGGCGGCGTCGCCGGCGGCGCCTCGGCCGCCACGCGCGCCCGTCGCATGAACGAACAGGCCCGCATCATCATGCTGGAAAAGGACGCCTACGTGTCCTTCGCCAACTGCGGACTCCCCTACCACCTGGGCGGAGTCATCCAGGACCGCGCCAAGCTGCTCGTGGCGAAGCCCGAGATGTTTAAGAAGCGCTTCAACATCGAGGTCCGCGTGCGCCATGAGGCCCTGTCGATCGATCGCGCCAAGAAGACCGTGCGCATCCGCGACCACGTCGCGGGTACGGAATACGACGAATCCTACGACAAGCTGATCCTCGCCCCCGGCGCGGCCCCGCTCATCCCCGATGTCCTGGGCGTCCGCGCCCAAGGCGTGCATTCGCTCCGTAATATCGAGGACATGGATCGTATCCTCGCCCAGCTGCCTTCGGTCAAGAAGGTCGCGGTCGTCGGCGCAGGCTTCATCGGGCTTGAAGTCGCTGAACAGCTCAAGGAACGCGGACTTGATGTGACCTTGGTCGAAAAAATCGGGCAAGTGCTACCTCCGCTCGACACCGAGATGGCCGAGCCTCTCCGCCGCGAACTCCTCCGCCATGGCATCAAGCTTATCTCTGGCTCTGGCTTCTCCGCGATTCGTGAAAATAACGGCACCGCTACGGGCGTGGTGCTGGATAATGGCTCGGTCGTTGAAGCCGATCTGGTCATCCTTGGACTCGGCGTGCGTCCCTCCAACCAGCTCGCGCTCGCGGCCGGACTCGGCGTCGGCCCGACGGGCGGCATCCTGACCGACGAATATCAGCGCACGGCGGATCTCGATATCTATGCAGTCGGCGACGCCGCGGAATACCGCCTCGGCACCACGGGACTACGCGGACGCATCCCGCTCGCAGGCATTGCCAATCGCACCGGCCGTCTCGTGGGCGAACATGCCGCTACGGGCAAGTCCGCCCGGGCGCCCGCCGCCTGGGGCACCGCGATCATCAAAGTCTTCGGCCTCGGCGCGGGCATCGCCGGCGACTCCCTGAAGTCTGCCCTGAAACGCGGGCTTAACGCCCGTGCGGTTCATATTACGGCGAACCATCACGCGAGCTATTACCCAGGTGCGAAATCTTTCACACTGAAGCTCGTCTACCAAGCTGGCACGGGGCGTATCCTCGGAGCTCAGGCGGTCGGCGGCGCCGGCATCGATAAACGCCTCGACGTGATCGCATCGTTCTTACACTTCGGCGGCACCGTGCGCGACCTCGCGCAGGTCGACCTCGCCTACGCCCCACCCTTCGGTTCGGCCAAGGATCCGCTGCACATGGCCGCCTTCGCCGCGATGAACGACCTCGATGGCCTGGCGCCCATTCTTCAGCCCGACGTGGATTTTTCTACCTATCAGGTGGTCGACCTTCGGGAGGCTGACGAACGCGCAGAGCTGAAACTCATCGGCGCCGACCACGCTCATAATATCCCGCTCAACACGCTCCGCGAAAGCTTGGGCGAACTCGATAAGACTAAGCCCACTGCCGTCGTCTGCCATAGCGGCCTGCGTGCCCACATCGGCACGCGCCTGCTCCGCGAGCATGGTTTTATTGCCTTTAATGTCAGCGGGGCGACTTACGTGCGTGACCTCGCACTCAATCGCCCAACCCAGGTCATCGAATCCTCTGCGACGGCCTGCGGCTCGGTGAAGGCGTGCGGGGGCCCGGGCACACTGGCTCCAGATAGTCATGATGAACTGCACCCGATGAACGTTATGGCCGAAGCCAGCGCCGGGGCACTATTGCTCGATGTCCGTTCGCCGGCCGAGTTCCGCTCCGGCCGCGTCCAAGGTGCAGTCAACCTGCCGCTTGAAAACGTCACCGCCGAATCGGTGCGTGCCCTCCTCGTCGGCAACGACCAGAAGACCGTGGTACTCCTCTGCGCTTCCGGCGGCCGGGCTCGTACTGCAGCCAAGAAGCTCGCGGCCAGCGGGCTCAAGACCCTCGTCGTCCAGGGCGGCACCAACTCCTGCCAGCAGGCCGGCCTGCCCATAGACAAGGATGCCGGCGGCGTCATTTCCATTGAACGCCAGGTCCGTATCGCGGCGGGCACACTGGTCTTCGGCGGCGTCCTGCTCGGCGCCAATGTACATCCCGGCTTCTACGGCCTCAGCGCCTTCGTGGGCGCCGGCCTCGTCTTCGCCGGCGTCACCGATTGGTGCGGCATGGGATTACTGATCGCCCGGGCGCCGTGGAATAAGTGAAGGTAGGGGCAGCACCAAGTGCTGTCCTAGTACAGTCGCTCCGGGTGGCAGGTGGCAGCCCCAGGTGGCAGGTGGCAGGAAAGACATTCTCGGGTGGCAGGCATCGTGCATCAGGAATCAGGCGCAGGGCATCTCCCGCCACCTGCCACCCGGGGCCGCCACCCGCCACCTGAAACGAGTCTCTCACCTTTGCACCTTTGCACAGGAGCAAGGCTCCGATTTGCGCTTTTGCACTTACACACCCCGCTTACATGCCCCCCGGCGAAGGCTTTGCCTTCGCTCGACTTTCCGTCCCGGACAGGTAGAACTCTCTTATGTCTAAAAAGTCCTCCGCCAAGCACACCAGCTACCCTGAATTCCTGAAGGAACTGCTCGAGGCGAAGTCCCCGACGGGCCACGAGTTCGCGGCCCAAAAGGTGGTCGATGATTATGTGGAGAAGTCGGCGGACAAATATTCCAAGGACGCCCTCGGCAACCGCATCGCGGAACTCAAGGGCAATGGCGGCCCGACGCTGATGTTCGCTGGCCACATCGACGAGATCGGTCTGATCATCTCACACGTCGACGACAAGGGCTACTTGTACTTCGAATTCCTCGGCGGCCACGACCAAGTGATTCCTTCCGGCCGACGTATCCACATCCTGACCCGCAACGGCCCCGTGCTCGGCATCACCGGCAAGCGCGCGGTCCACCTACTCTCCCCCGAGGACCGTAAGCGCGTCCCGGAGCGCCATGATATGTGGATTGATATCGGCGTGACCAATCGCACCGAAGCCCTGTCCATCGTCCGCATCGGCGACCCCGCCGTCTACACCGACGGTCCGGAAATCCTCCGCGGTAGCATCGGCGTGGCCCGCGCGTTCGACGACAAAGCTGGCGCCTACGTGTGCATGGAAGCATTCCGTCGCCTCTCGAAAGAAAAGAATCTCGCCGCCCGCGTGGTCTCCGTGGCCACCACCCAGGAAGAAATCGGTACGCGCGGTGCGCAGGTCGCGGCCCAGGGCATCAGCCCCGATGTCTCCATCGCGGTCGACGTCGGTCACGCCACCGACCACCCGGATGCGGATAACCGCAAGTTCGGTCGCTTCACCCTTTCCGGCGGACCCATCATCGCCCGCGGACCGAACATCAACCCCGTCGTCTACGACCAGATGGTGGAAGCCGCTGAATCGCTTGGCATCCCTTACCAGATTGGCGCCGAATCGCGTCCGACGGGCACCGACGCCCGCGCCATCCAGATGGCCAACGGCGGCGTCGCCTGCGGCCTGCTCTCCATCCCTCTCCGCTACATGCACACCCCCGGCGAAGTCGTCGACCTCGCCGTCGTGGAGCAGTCCGTCCAGCTCCTCGTCGAGTTCGCCTGCCGCGTGAAGAAGAAGCAGAGCTACGCTTGGTAAGCGCGACGCTTACCAAGCGAGAGGGGGCACGTGGGCAAGGTGACACGTGGACATGGGGGAATCCAAGAGGCTCAGTTGACCAGAGGCTCGGAGGCTCAGAAAACGCAGCGCTGCCTCGGGTAGGGGCACGACTGCGTCACGACATAGAGCACCCATTCTCGGGTGGCAGGTGGCAGGAATACACTCTCAGGTCTCAGGTCTTGAGGTACAGGTCCGGGGGCCTGCCACCTGCCACCCGGGGCTGCCACCCGCCACCTGAAACGAGTCTCTCACTTTTGCACCTTTGCACAGGAGCATCACTCCGATTTGCACTTTTGCACGGCTGCTCACTACCCCTACCCCCACCCCCACCCCTATTCGGTTCTCACATTTGCACTCTTCCTCTCTGCTGTTAGGTTCACGCCATGCCCACCCCTGCCATCGTCTGGCTTCGCCTGGACCTTCGACTCGCTGACAACCCGTCGCTCGAAGCGGCGGTGAAGCATGGTGGCCCGGTCATCCCGGTCTTCATCCACGACCCCGAGGCCGAAGGACATTGGCAGCCCGGCGGCGCTTCGAACTGGTGGCTGCACTACGCACTCGAAGATCTCGCCGAGCAGTTTGAAAAAGTCGGCTCCCCGCTCGTCATCCGCACCGGCGACTCGCTCGCGGAACTCAAACAGCTCGTGAAAGAGACCGGCGCCGGACTCGTCACCTGGAATCGTCGCCATGAGCCCCTGATCATTGAGCGCGATACGCAGGTGAAGACCTCGCTGCGCAACGCGGGTCTCAAAGCCGAGTCGTTCAACGGCAACCTCCTCCACGAGCCGCACACCGTAAAGACCCTAGCCGGCAATCCCTTCCAGGTCTTCACGCCCTTCTGGAAGAACTGCCTCGCGAACCTTAAGTTTGGCATCCCCCTCAAGGCCCCGAAGAAACTCACGCCTCTTGAAAAGCCCCTGAAGTCCGTCGCGGTCGCGAAGCTCGGCCTCCTCCCGAAGATCAAATGGGACAGCGAGTTCCCGGCCGCCTGGGACCCGACGCGTAAAGGCGCTGAGAAGCGCCTGAAGGATTTCGTGGCCGCCCCGGTGAAAGATTATCCGACCAACCGCGACATCCCCAAGCTCGACGGCACCTCGCGCCTTTCGCCCTACCTACACTTCGGTCAGATTTCACCGCTCGAGATCGTCGACGCCGTGCGCACCGCCGGACACCTCGGCGTGAAGGGTGGCGACAAATACGTAGCCGAAGTCGGCTGGCGTGAATTCTCCCAGCACCTCATCCATCACTTCCCCGAGACCCCGGATCGTCCGCTGCGCAGGGAGTTCGAAAAATTCCCCTGGGCGCCGGACAAGAAGCTCCTGCGCGCGTGGCAGGTCGGTCGGACCGGCTACCCGATCGTCGACGCCGGGATGCGTCAGCTCTGGCAGACTGGCTGGCAGCATAACCGCGTGCGTATGATCGCCGCCTCCGTGCTCGTGAAGCATCTCCTCCAACCGTGGAACGAAGGCGCCAAGTGGTATTGGGATACGCTCGTCGACGCCGACCTCGGTGCGAATACCATGGGCTGGCAGTGGGCCGGCGGTTGTGGTGCCGACGCCGCTCCGTATTTCCGCGTCTTCAATCCCGTCCTCCAAGGTGAGAAGTTCGACCCCGATGGCGACTACGTGCGCCGCTGGGTGCCTGAACTCGCCAAGCTCCCCGCCGAATGGATTCACAAGCCCTGGGAAGCACCTATGCATGTGCTCGCCGAAGCCGGCATCAAACTCGGCAAGGATTATCCCGTGCCGCTGATTGGACTGACTGAGGGCCGTGATCGAGCGTTGAAGGCGCTTAAGGCCTTACGGCCTTGAGTGGTGACACGTGGGCAAGTTGACACGGTGACAAGGGGCGCATGAAGAGGCCCGGAGGCTCAGTTGACTAGAAGAGACAACAGGTAGGGTCGGCACTGCGTGCCGACATAGAGTTTCCATTCTCGGGTGGCAGGTGGCAGCCCCGGGTGGCGGGTGGCAGGAAACACACATAGCCAAATTCTCAAAGGGAAACCGGAGACCGGATAATTGGTGGGGGGGTTCTTTAGGTAGGGACGGCTCTCTGAGCCGTCCGTTCGCCGCAGGAAATCCGAACCTCCTCTGGTTCAACGGCGGGCTCGGAGAGCCCGCCCTACCCAATACACCGCAGCATCCTATCCGGTTGTCCAGTCTAGCCCTTGAGCCCTTCCCCGTGCCCACTTGCCCACTTGTCACCGTGCCCCCCCCGCGAAGGCCCCTTATTCGCCTGAGGTCTCTTCCCTCTTGATACCGTATTACGGCAATACAGCATTACGGCATGACTTACACCCTGCCCATCAGCAAGCGCGGCACGCTGACCCTACCTCCGGAGCTTCGCCGCAGGTTGAAACTCGATCAGGTCGCCTCGCCACTGGTCATCATCGAAGAACGCGATGGCGGACTCTTCCTACAGTCGGCAGTGGCCATGCCCATCCGCGACATCCCTAAGGCGACCATTCGTCAGTGGGTACTCAACGACGAGGCCGACGCCAAAGAGCTCAAAGCCTTCCGCCGGAAGAAGTGAGGCTGTTCTTAGATTCGAGCGTATTACTGGCCGCAGCCGGTTCTACGTCAGGTGCATCGCGTCTGCTGATTATGTCGGCAAAGCGCGGAGGTTGGATCCTGCTGACATCGGCCTACTGCGTGCGTGAAGCCGAGCATAACCTTCCGAAGCTCAGCCCGAAAGGCGCAGTCGACTGGCACCGACTCATCAAGCCTAGGCTGACCATAGTCGGGACCCATCTGGTCTTGGACCGACCACTCATCTATCGAGCCGTGAAAGATCGGCCCGTCATCATTACCGCTTTAAGCCTAAAGTCCGACGTCCTCCTGACCCTCGACCGCGATGACTTCCACGACCTCCTCGGTTCATCTGTCTACGGCCTGTCCATCCGAACCCCAGGGGAGTTCCTGAGGGAACGCAGCAGGTAGGGACGGCTCTCTGAGCCGTCCGTTCGCCGCAGGAAATCCGAACCTCCTCTGGTTCAACGGCGGGCTCGGAGAGCCCGCCCTACCCAATGTCCAAGCAAACATTCCGGCCTCCCCTTGCCTCTTGCATCTCCCCAACCGCTAACCGCTAGTACCCCGTGTCACCGTGTTCCCTTGCCAACTTGCCCCCTAGCGGCGATTCTCGCCGCCATGAGCACCCCCTCTGGCTCCACGACCCTACCCGAACGCTTGGTCTCACTGGATGCCTTCCGCGGCCTCACGATGCTGTTCATGGCGTCGTCGGGCTTCGGCATCGCGCAGATCGCGAAGGCGCATCCGGATTCGGGCTTCTGGGAGCTGCTGCGTTACAACACCTCGCATGCCGCGTGGATCGGCGGCGGGGCGTGGGATATGATCCAGCCCTCGTTCATGTTCATGGTCGGCATGGCGTTGCCGTTCTCGTCGTCGCGCCGCTCCGCCGAAGGCCAGGACCAGCGGAAGCTTTTTCTGCACACCTTCTGGCGTGCGTTTGTGCTCGTCGCCCTCGGCGTCTTCCTGACCACCGGTACCGGCAAGCAGCCCGTCTTCGGCTTCCACAACGTCCTCGCCCAGATCGGGCTCGGGTACGTCTTCCTCACCCTGCTCGTCGGGCGGGGCTGGAAGGTACAGCTCGGCGCCATCGGCGTCATCGCCGTCGCCACCTGGGCCGCGTTCGCGCTCACCCCCATCGCCGGGCCAGCCACCGATTACAAAGCCCTCGGCGTGACCGACCCCGGCCAGGTCCTCAGCGGCTTCTGGGGGCACTGGAACATGAACGCCAACTTCGCGGCCACCTGCGACCAATGGTTCCTGAACCTCTTCCTGCGCGAGACCCCTTTCGTCTTCGACAAAGGCGGCTACCAGACCCTCAACTTCGTGCCCTCGCTCATCACCATGATTCTCGGGCTCATGGCCGGCGAGAACCTGCGCTCCGAAAAGACCTCCGGGGCTAAACTGAACTGGCTTCTGATTGCAGGCGCGCTCTGCCTCATCCTCGCGCTCGTTACCGGCACCACGATCTGCCCCGTCATCAAGAAGCTCTGGACCCCTTCGTGGGCCTTTTACAGCGGCGCCGTCGTCCTCTGGGTCTTCGCGCTCTTCTACTGGTTCATCGACATCAAGGGCCACAAAGCGTGGACCTTCCCGCTCGTCGTCGTCGGCATGAACTCCATCGCCATCTACCTCGCCTACCAGCTCACCGCCGGCTGGATTCGAAGCATCGGCAAGACCTGGCTCGGCAACGGCCTCTTCGAAGGCACGTACGGCCCCCTCATGCAAAGCCTCCTCGTCCTCGCCGTCCTCTGGACCTTCTGCTGGTGGCTCTGGAAGCGGAAGGTCTTCATCCGGATTTGAAGGCAGGAAAGCACGCCCTAAGCACGGGGTCAGGCCGTACCTTTGAGGAGCTGAACCAAAAGAAGCATTAAATGTTTAGTTTTCGGTTCAGGCACAGCCAGGGTACGGCCTGACCCCGTGTTCGGCCCCCTGAACCTTCGTGTTTAGTATCAGCCTAGCTCGAGTAACGGCCTGACCCCGTGTTCGGCCCCCCCACATCAGGATTAACGATGCTCGCTCGCACGGGAAACGTGTTATAGTCCTATGCGATGGATAGTACTCCGCTCATTAAAATCTGCCGCGACGGGAAAGAAGTCGGAGTTTATACCACCCAAGAGGTAAGCAAGCTCTGGGCGGATGGAAAAATCCTCCCGACTGACCAACTCTACTCTGGGCATGAAGGGTCGCCCGAGTGGCAATTATTAAGGGACGAAGAATCGCTCGACGAGGAATCTACAAAGCAACAAAAACAAGCCGACAACGCAGCGGAAAAAGCGGAGGGGTCATCCTGTCTGGGTATCCTCAGTATGCTCGCCACATACACCGTGTGTTATGCTTTCTTGGCGGTAATTGCTACGTCGGCTGTGATCAAAGTTCTGTCCCTTTTTCTCTCCCCGGAACAAGGGAACGCCGGCGGCTGGGGGATTGGTTGCCTCTTTTTTTCCGTCATATTTTACCCCGTCGGGCTCGTGATCTGCACTGTGTGGGCTTCGTCCAAGAGAGGGAAGTAGACCCGCCAGGCTTGTCCCATTGAACTAACGAGGGCAGCCCCCCGATACCCCGCATCAGGATTAACGATGCTCGCTGCCACGGGAATCGTGTTATAGTTGTCTCTTATGAAACCGCGTACCCCGGGCTTTTGGTTGATCGTCGCAACCGTCGGCCTGCTGGCGCTGCTGCCGATGCAGGCCTTCGCCGGGATGACCCCGGAGGAGGTGAAGGTGTTTGAGGGCTATAAGGCAAAGGCGGAGACGGGGGATGCGGTCGCTCAGTTGGACCTGTCGATTTGTTTCCGTGAAGGCAAAGGAGTCTCGGCTGATTTCGTCCAAGCTGCGGGCTGGTGCCGGCGGTCCGCCTTACAAGGCAATGCTTTGGCCCAGAACGCTCTCGGGGTGCATTATACGATGGGGCTCGGCGTGCCTCAAGATATGACTGAAGGTGCGAAGTGGACTCGCAAGGCCGCCGAGCAGGGCTTGGCTAAGGCCCAAGTAAATCTCGGCATGGATTTGTTGTTGGAGCAGAATCCCGCCATCGTCGGAAAGTTTTTCAAGATGGATGATCTAAGCCTGCCGAAAGGCGCGGCACAGGCAGTGGTCTGGTTTCGCAAAGCGGCCGACCAAGGCGACAGCCGCGGTCAGGGTATGCTCGGTGCTTGTTACATCAAGGGCTGGGGCATCCCCATAGATCCCGTACAAGGTGTCAGCTGGCTACTGAAAGCTGCCAAACAAGGAGATCCGGAAGCACAAAGGAATCTGGGCTATTGCTACGCCACCGGCGAAGGTGTGGCGAAGGATGAGGTCGAGGCCGTGAAGTGGACGCGCAAGGCCGCTGACCGAGGGGATGTCGAGGCCCACTGTAATCTTGGGCGTTTCTATTTGAATGGTAACGGGGTGCCGAAGGATGAGGCCGAGGCCGTGCAGTGTTTTCGTAAGGCCGCTGAACTCGGCAGTCCGGAGGGCGCATACAACTTGGGTAATATGTTATTCCACGGCCAAGGCGTAGCTAAGGATGTGCCTCAAGCATTAGGTTGGATTCTCAAGTCAGCTGAGCAAGGCTGGGCGGAGGCACAGTATGTCCTTGGCATCTGTTATAACAGCGGAGTTGGAGTGGCCAAGGACTTGCCTCAAGCGTTCGCGTGGTGGCGCAAGGCAGCTGAACAAGGCCATGCGACTGCCCAATCCAACCTTGGTAAATGCTACGCCAACGGCACGGGCGTGGGCAAGGAGCTGCCCGAGGCTGTGAAGTGGTATCGCAAGGCCGCTGACCAAGGCGATGCCTCTGCCCAATTCAATGTGGGCAATTCCTACTTCAACGGCATAGGCGTGACGAAGGATTACGTCGAAGCGGTGAAGTGGTGGCGCAAGGCCGCTGATCAAGGAGACCCCTCTGCCCAATCCAACTTAGGCGATTCCTACTCCATCGGACGTGGCGTGGCGCAGGACATGGTCGAGGCGGTGAAGTGGTTTCGTAAGGTCGCTGACCAAGGCGATGCCTCTGCCCAATTCAATGTGGGCAATTCCTACTTCGACGGCATAGGCGTGACGAAGGATTACGTCGAAGCAGTGAAGTGGTGGCGCAAGGCCGCTGATCAAGGCGATGCCCAGGCCCAATCCAATCTGGCAGTTTGTTACTTTAAAGGCTTAGGGGTGGAGAAAGATTACGTCGAAGCCTATGCTTATTTCAACCTGGCTAGCAGCACGGACGAGGATGCCCGAAATAAACGCGGCATGCTGGAGAAGAGAATGTCCCAGGATGACGTGCTGCGTGGCCAGAAACGTGCGATGGAGCTCCAGAAAGAGATCGAAGCGAAGATAGCGGCGAAGAAGGCCGGGAAGTGAGCGTGGCCTAACCGCCAACCGCTAACCGCCAGCCGCGGGTAACTATTGTCGTTCTAGCATCACCCCACCCTGCCCGGCGCGGCGGATGGGAATAAACCCCTGGGATTGTAAGCCTATGTGGGCGCGAAGGCGGAGCCTTCGAGGGGGCAAGCTGGCATGCGGGCAAGTTGACACGGGGATTCAATCTACGGGGTCAGGCCGTTACCAAAGTTTCCTGATACCAAAAGCGCCCTGATCCTTCGTGTTTAGTATCAGCCTAGCTCGAGTAACGGCCTGACCCCGTGTTCGGCCCGGCAGCGTAGGAAAGGAGCCAGCATGGTCCACCCGCGGGAGGCTGCCTCGGGGCCAAAGGCCAACCGAGCGGCGACGCGTACCCGACGGGCATGCAGGCCCTCCGCCAAAGCGGAGAGCAGCAGCACCAGGAGGGCGGCGGACAGGGGGTTCATGGGGTGCCGACACGGGGAGGGTCGGAAGCCCGATAATTAGGACTGGTTCCGACGGGGTGCAAACGCCCTTTGACTAGGATGGGCGCTGGACCCGTCGATGTGAATAGCTCACCCTCTCCGGCTTATCCAAGAAATGTCGTGCTAGCCCCAACCCGACGGGCCCGGAAGCTCAGTTACCCGATGATTTCAGGGCCGTCCGCAGCCATTCGACCTCGATTGCGGTCACCTCGGCGAACTTCTCTTTGTACACGCCGTAATGGGTGATGTCGGGGATGACGCGGTATTCGACCGGCACACCGTTAGCCTTGAGGATACCCGCGACCTTGCCGCCGTGCTGCCGGATGTCGACCAGTTCATCCTTCTCGGCGTCGACGAGCAACATCGGCACCTTGATCTTGGCCGCGGCCTCGATCGAATTGAATCCGACACTGCGCGCCGGGTTGGCTCGCATCATCTCATAGGTAGCCAATTTTCCGCCGAGCTTACCCGTTTCGAAAGGTACTGGTTCAGATTCGCCGCGCGCCTGTTTCGTGGAGAGTTCTTGGGCGGCCTTCTCGGCGATGGGACCGCGGGCGGACATACCTGAAACCTGCGCGATGGCGAAACGGACACGGGCGTCGTTACCGGCGACCCACGTGACGAGACCGCCGCCATAGCTCGAACCCCAGAGCCCGATCTGCTTGGCGTCGACCGTTTTCTCTCCGGACAGGAAACTGATCGCGGCGCGAATATCCTCGGTCTGGTCCGCATAATTCATCTGCCAGCGCACGGCGCGCGCCTCGACCTTGACGTTGCCATTAGCATCGGGCCTGGGCTGGGCTTCGAGCGTGATCAGCTTACTGTCGCTCTCACCCCATCCTCGGTAATCAAAGGAAAGGACGACGAAACCGGCACGGGCGAAGGCTGGTGCGGTCCGGTTGCCGACCTTCGCCTTCGTGCCACCGGTGCCATTGCAGAGAACGAGGGCCGGCAACTTCTGGTCAGGCTTGAGCCCTTTCGGAGAAAAGAGATCCGCGGCCATCCGCACACCGTCGCAGTAAATCGACACCGGGCGCTTCTCGACGCCAGCCAGAGGGGCTTCGGCCGCGGCGAGCGTGCCCGCGAAGCAATAGAAGAAGCAGGACAGAAAAGCGTTTCTCATGAGCAAGGCGGAAAAGGTTACCTTCATAACCCCGACAAAGGGTAGAAAGTTGGGGCCACCTTCGTCCTGATTTCGTAGCTTGATTGAAACCGACAGCGCGACGGCCTCAGAGCCGGATGCGGAGCCGAGGCGAGATCGGGGCCGAACACGGATTAGCCGGGGTCATCCCAAAGGGTCAGGCCGTACCTTTGATAAGCTGAACCAAAAGACGCATTAAATGTTTAGTTTTCGGTTCAGGCACCGTCAGGGTACGGCCTGACCCCGTGTTCGGCCCGATCGGCCCGCCGGCTTCGGATTACGCATGATGGGGTCAGCGGCTGGCATTAGGCCTACTTCCCCCTAGCCAAGTCCCGAGACAGAGGCAGACTGACTCCATCCCGATGAAACTCCCGCTTCGTATCGTCGCATTGCTTGGCCTCCTGATCCTAGGCGCTACCACCTTCGCCAAAAGTCAGGACGCCATGCCTACGGCGGAAGAATATCTCGCCATCAAGAAATTGGCCGAAGCCGGCGATATCTCTGGAACCATCAACGCAGGCATCTGCGCACGGGAAGGCATCGGACGGGACCGCAATTACGACGACGCATTCAAGCTATTCTCCAAGGCAGCGGATAACGGCGACGCCCTTGGCATGTTCTATTTGGCCATCTCCTTTGAAAGCGGCAAGGGAACGGCCAAGGACGCGGAGCAGGCCTTCTCATGGGCGAAGAAGTCCAGCGACAAGGGCAATCCAAAGGGCAAGGCCCTGCTCGGGCAGTTCTACTCCGTAGGAACGGGCACCAAAATCTCCGGGACCGAAGCTTTCCGCCTGGCGAGCGAAGCAGCCAAGTCAAAGGATGGGTACGCCGAAGCTGTCTTAGGTTCGCTTTACGGCAGGGGAATCGGCACCCCCAAGGACGAAGACGCAGCGTTCAGGCTCTTCAAACTGTCGGCCGACAAGGGAACCCGCCTCGGCCTCAGCAGACTAGGCGAAGCGTATGCACGCGGCAAAGGAACATCTAAAGATCTCGAGCAAGCCGCCCAGTGCTGGCAGAAAGCAGTGGCTCAAGGCCACACCGGAGCCATGATGCAGCTCGCGGCGGCCTACACCCGGGGAGAAGGTGTCGACCAGTCGTACGAGAAGGCCAAGGCCTTGGCCGAGGCCGTCGTGGAGAGCGACTCCGATGGATCCCCTTATGGCGCCGCCCTCCTTGCCCACCTCTACCAGGAAGGGCTGGGGGTAGAAAAGTCTCCGGCCCAGGTGGCCAAATACCTGCGCATGAGCGCAGCAGCAGGGCATATCGGCAGCATGAATAATTATGCGGCAGCCTGCCTGATGCCAGGTTCGGGAGTGCTTGCAGACCGGACTCTGGCGGCTGCGCTTTATATGGTCGCGGCTGCGAAGGGCGACGAGATCGCGAAGAAGAACATCGCCAACACCCAGCCGATGGAAACCCCGAGCTTCTCCTATTCGAAAGCTTCCGCCATCGCCCGTTCGATCATGCAGTCGCTAGATGCCCATCGTGAGATCGAAGAACTCCAGGAAGGTTGGAATTCCGAGATGGTGGGCAAGGGTGGTTCGGGCGCCGGGCCTAAGGAAGGCCGCAAGGGGCGCGTCTCCTTGGGCTCAGGGCTGGTCTTCACCCCCGAAGGTCACGTCTTCACCAACCACCATGTGATCGAGGACGGAACATCCTTCGAGGTCTACATCCCCACGCTGAAGAAAAAAATGCCGGCCAAGCTAGTCGTCAGCGATGCGGCCAATGACTTGGCCATCTTGCAGGTCGAAGGCTGGAAGGCGGAAAAACACTCCCCTGCCTTACCGCCGCCGATCGCCAGCTCCACGAAGGCGAAGGTCGGCGACAAGGTCTTCGCGATCGGCTTCCCTCTTCCTGGCGCCCTCAGCACGGATGCGAAATATACCTCCGGAGACGTAAGCTCCCTCTCCGGCGTAGGAGATGACAAACGCGTCATCCAGATCTCCGCCCCTATCCAGCCAGGCAACAGCGGCGGCCCACTTGCGCTAACCGATGGACGTATTGTCGGAATCGTCGTCGCGACGCTCAATTATCGACTCACCCTGAAGGAGTCGGGCAGCCTACCACAAAACGTGAACTTTGCGGTGAAGTCAGACTACCTGCGCATCCTGGCGGCTAACTCGGGGGTCGACATACCCGATGACCTTAAGGTGACCGGGAGCCCGGTTGACCATGTGAGCGCATTCTCCGTGCAGGTCATCAGCACTCATTAGACCAATCTGGGTTGCGTGGCGTCGGGGCCCACCTTGAATGGCGGCCATGATTCGCATAGCCAAGGCCATCTCAGCCGTCGCAGCCGCTCTCCTCGTCGGATGCGCTCATCCGATCAGCATCACCCCGGACACCACACGGCTCGCCATCGGCCAGGACCCCAAGCAACGCATCGAAGCCAAGGCAGCCTACCAAGTTTCCGACTCTGACCTATCTTTGGAAGTCACCACGCCGGGCGGCGGCGGCGATGCTGTGCGCTACTTCGCCTACCGTGACATGGACGCGGGGCTTGAGCAGATGCTCGGCACCGTCTTCACGCACGTCTCGCGCAGCAGCGACGCCCAGCGAGCGGCGACTGGCACGGACTACGTCATCGTACCAGTCATCGTCACCAATTCTGGCAGCGACGGCCTCTTTACCTGGCCGCCTTCGAACTTCACGGTGGACCTCACCCTCACGATACGTCGGCCGTCCGGCGAGATCATCGCAAGCCCGCGCGTCGTCGGCCATGGTAATGCCGCGGACGGAGAGCGGATCTTCGACCACGGCATCGCCGGGCGGCGCGCGACCGAAGACGCTCTGATCAAGATGAAGGACCAGCTGCACGGACTGAATCTCAGCAAGCGCGGGCTCCAGTCATCCGGCGTGCCGGAGCTCAGCCCGCTGAACTAACAGCTGGCGAGATCCATCTGCCCTGCTTGCGCACGGCGAACTTGCCATCGAGCTCCACGCGGAAGTGGCAGGCCGAACACGAGGCCGAACACGGGGTCAGGCCGCTCCCTCCTTGGTAGTGTGACTTAAATCGCGTGTTCTTGCCGAATTTAGTCTCACGCTAAACGAGAAGCGGCCTGACCCCGTTAGCTGAGAGGAAATACCTATAATAGGAAAAGACTGCTATGTCGTGACGCGGTCCCGACCATACCGGGCGAAGGCAGGCGGCGGGCGCGGAGAGACCGCCCTACCAATGGGCTAGGTCGGCACGCAGTGCCGACCTAGCCTTAGATACAGCGGATGCGATGTCATCGCATCCCTACCGGTTAGCGCTTAAGCGAAGTAGTCTACGCCTCCCTGGAAGAGGGGCTGGTGCTTGTTGCCGGGGATGTTCTTGGCAACGTTGGCGCCGGCACGTTCGGTGTGGCCCATCTTGCCGAGGACACGTCCGCACGGGCTGGTGATGCCTTCGACGGCTTCGAGCGATCCGTTGGGATTGAACTCGATACGGTTCGAGGGCGCGCCGGCGGCATCACAATACTGGAAGGCGACCTGGCCGTTCTTGACGAGGTCGGCGATGACGGACGCAGGCGCGGTGAAGCGACCTTCGCCGTGCGAGAGCGGGATGGTGTGCACCTGGCCGACGTCCATGCGCGCGAGCCACGGCGACTTGACCGAGGCGACACGGGTATGGGCGTAGCGCGAGATGTGACGGGCGATACGGTTGTGGAACAGCGTCGGGGCGGAGGCATCGACGTCGCGGATCTCACCATAAGGAACAAGGCCTGTCTTGATGAGGGCCTGGAAGCCGTTGCAGATGCCGAGGGCGAGGCCGTCGCGGTTCTTGAGCAGCTCCATGACGGCGTCACGCACGATGGGGGCCTTGATGACGGCGGCGATGAACTTGCCGGAGCCGTCCGGTTCGTCACCGGCGGAGAAGCCGCCGGGGATCATGAGGATCTGCGAGCGAGAGATGGCGTCGGCGAGGGCCTTGAGCGATTCGCCGAGACCGGCGGCGTCGAGGTTACGCAGCACGAGGATCTCGGGCTCGGCGCCGGCGAGACGGAACGCGCGGGCGGTGTCGTATTCGCAATTGCTGCCGGGGAAGACCGGGATGATCACGCGCGGCTTGGCGACGCGGACCTTGGGCTTGAGGCCGGAGCGGACGGTGAAGCTGATCGGCGCAGGCGTGCCCTGCGGCTCGCTGGCCTTGGTCGGGAAGACGGACTCGAGCACGCCTTCATGCGCGGCGAGGAGGTCGGCGACGGAGACGGACGCACCGGGCCAGGCGATCTGGGCTTCGGCGTTGGTCTGGCCGAGGACGCGATGCGGGAGCGCGCCGAGGTCGGCGGCTCCAGCGACTTCGAGCACGACGGAACCGTAGGCCGGAATCAGGAAGTCGGCGGCGGGCGCGGCGGCGAGCGTGACGCCGAGGCGGTTGCCGAAGGACATGCGGGTCAGCGCGTGGCCGATGCCGCCCTGGCGGACCGCGGCGGCGGCGCGGACCTTGCCGGCCTTGACGAGGGCGTGGATGGCGGAGAGACGCTCGCGGGCGACCTGCAGGTCAGGCAGCAGCGCGGACGTGCGGGGCACGTCGACGACCACGACCGTGGAGCCGGCCTGCTTGAACTCGGCGGAGATGACGTGGCTGGCCTTGCCGGGGACGATGGCGAAGGAGACGAGCGTGGGCGGGACGTCGAGGTCCTTGAAGGAACCCGACATGCTGTCCTTGCCGCCGATGGCGGCCGTACCGAACTCGAGCTGCGCTTCGAGCGCGCCGAGGAGCGCCACGAGCGGCTTGCCCCAGCGGGAAGAATCCTGGCCGAGCTTTTCGAAATATTCCTGGAGCGTCAGGCGGGCGCGGGCCGGATCGCCGCCGGCGGCGGTGAGGCGGGCGAGCGATTCCACCACCGCGCAGACCGCGCCGTGGCCGGGCGACCACTGGGCGACCACGGGATTGAAACCGTAGGCCATGATCGTGCAGACGTCCGTCTCGCCGCCGAGGACCGGCAGCTTGGCGGCCATCGCTTCCTGCGGGGTCGACTGCGTCGCGCCACCGAAAGGATGCAGCACCGTGTTGGCGCCGATCGAGGCGTCGAAGCGTTCGACCAAGCCGCGCTGGGCGGCATTAGGGAGAGAAGAGACCGACTTCAGGAGATCGTCAGCCGCCGGCGCGGAGCCGGACTGGAAGGGATTCTTCGAAGCGTCGGGCGCGAGCACCTTCGCGGACGCGGTCTGCGTCACGCCGTTGGTGTCGAGGAAGTCGCGGGCGATGTCGACGACGCGCTGGCCGCGCCATTCCATGATCAGGCGGCCGGAGTCGGTGACGTCGGCGACCTGCACCGCTTCGAGGTTCTCGCGGCGGGCGGCGGCGAGGAAGGCGGGCACGTCCTTGGGCTCGAGGACGACGGCCATGCGTTCCTGCGATTCGGAAAGGGCGATCTCGGAACCATCGAGACCATCATACTTGAGCGGCACGCGGTCGAGGTGGACGTGAAGCGAAGGAGCGAGCTCGCCGATGGCGACGGAGACGCCGCCGGCGCCGAAGTCATTGCAACGCTTGATCAGGCGGCTGACGGCCGGATCGCGGAAGAGACGCTGCAGCTTGCGCTCGGTCGGGGCGTCGCCCTTCTGGACCTCGGCGGAATTCTGGAGAGCCGTCTCGGTGTGCTCCTTCGAGGAACCCGTCGCGCCACCCACGCCGTCGCGGCCGGTGCGGCCGCCGACGAGCACGATGACGTCGCCCGGGGTAGGCACCTCGCGGCGCACGCAATCACGGGGACCCGCGGCGACGACCGCGCCGATCTCCATACGCTTGGCCACGTAGCCCGGGTGGTAGTGTTCGGAGACCAGGCCGGTCGCGAGACCGATCTGATTGCCGTAAGAAGAGTAGCCGGCGGCCGCGCCGGTGGTGATCTTGCGCTGCGGGAGCTTGCCCGGGAGCGTCTGCTCGTAAGGCGTGAGCGGATCGCCGGCGCCCGTCACGCGCATCGCCTGATACACATAGGAGCGGCCGGAAAGAGGGTCGCGGATCGCGCCGCCGAGACAGGTGGCCGCGCCGCCGAAGGGCTCGATCTCCGTCGGGTGGTTATGCGTCTCGTTCTTGAACATCACCAGCCACTCCTGGACGCGGCCGTCGATCTCGACCGGGACGACGATCGAAGCGGCGTTCACCTCTTCGGAGTCTTCCATGTCGTCGAGCTTGCCCGTGCGCTTCAGTTCGCGGCCGGCGATGGTCGCGATGTCCATCAGGCAGACCGGCTTGCCCTGGCGGTTGAGGCCGAGGCGTACCGCCTGGTAGCGTTCCCACGAGGCCTTGAAGGGCGCCAGCAAAGGCGAATCCGCGAACTCCACCGACTTCAGTTCGGCGAGGAAGGTCGTGTGGCGGCAGTGGTCGGACCAATACGTGTCGAGCAGCTTGATCTCCGTGATCGTCGGCTCGCGGCGGGCCTGATCGCGGAAGTGCGCCTGGCAGAACTGCAGGTCGGCGTCGGACATCGCGAGGCCGAGCTCCTTGCGGAGGGCGGCGAGGGCGGCGACGTCCTTCGTGAGGAAGCCCGGGAGCGAAGCGACCGCGGCCGGCGAGGGCGCGGCGCGACGGAGCGAGGCCGGCTTGGCGAGGTCGGCTTCGCGGGAGTCGACCGGATTGATCAGGTAGGCCTTAATGCGCTTCAGGTCTTCGGGCGAGGCGCCGCTGACGACGAAGGTGCGGGCCGCGGCGACGACCGGGCGTTCGCCGCCCGAGACGATCTGGAGGCACTGCGCGGCCGAATCGGCGCGCTGGTCGAACTGGCCCGGCAGGAACTCGACCGCGAAGGCCGTCTCATGGGCGGCGAGCGGGAAACATTCCTCCGTCACGTCGTCGACGGGCGGTTCGGCGAAGACCGTCGGGATCGCCTGGCGGATGGCGACCTCGGAGGCGCCCTCGACGTCGTAACGCTGGAGGATGCGGAGGCTTTTCAGGCCCGGGAGGCGGAGCGAGTCCCGCAGGTCATGCAGGAGATGGTCGGCTTCGGACCGGAAATCGGGTTTCTTCTCGACGAAAAGGCGCTTCATGAAGTCAGCCCAACCTTGTTGCGGCTCGGGAACCAATTCAAGGTCGTAACCCTGATTAGAGACAAGATTCACTCTCGGGTGGCGGGTGGCAGCCCCAGGTGGCGGGTGGCGGGCCGACGCCATTAGTTGACCGGTTGACCAGAGGCTCGGAGGCTCAGAGGAGGGCATCCCATTCAGGGTTGTTTCGGGTGGCGGGTGGCAGCCTCGGGTGGCGGGTGGCGGGCGGGCGACGGGGCGGGGGTATAGGGTTCGGGTACGGTCCTGCCACCTGGATCCCGGGGCTGCCACCTGCCACCCGGAACGGATAACCCTCCCCAACCGCTAACCGCCAACCGCTCACCGCCGGGGCGGGGGTCCGTCCGACATTGACACCCCCCACCCCATTCCCCTTCTTTTGCCCTTCACGTCTCACCCCCACCCAGTACTTTTACCATGGCTAAAAAATCCCAAAACCACTCCAAAACCACTAAGTCTACCAAGGTCGTTTACACCTGGGGCGACGGCAAAGCTGACGGCAACGGCTCCATGAAGGCGCTGCTCGGCGGCAAGGGCGCTAACCTCGCCGAAATGACCCGCATCGGTCTCCCGGTGCCTCCCGGCTTCACGGTCACGACCGAAGTCTGCACCTACTACTACGCCAACAAGCGTACCTACCCCGTTTCCCTCCAGGCTCAGATGGAAGCCGGCGTGAAGAACATGGAGAAGATCATGGGCACCCAGTTCGGCGCCACCTCCGGCATGCCCCTCCTCGTCGCCGTCCGCTCGGGCGCCCGCGACTCGATGCCGGGCATGATGGACACCATCCTTAACCTCGGCCTCAACGACCAGTCCGTCGTCGCCCTCGAGAAGGCCACGAACAACGCCCGCTTCGCTTGGGATTGCTACCGCCGCTTCATCCAGATGTACGGCGACGTCGTCCTCGGCGTGCAGAAGCGCGAAGGCGAAGACCATGAGCCGTTCGAGACGGTCATCGAAGAATTCAAGCACGAGAAGTACGACGGAGACGTCGAAGACTCCGCCCTCACCGCCGCCGACCAGCAGGAGCTCGTCAAGCGCTTCAAGGCCCTCGTTAAGGAACGCACCGGCAAGGTCTTCCCGAACAATCCGTGGGACCAGCTGAACGGCGCCGCCGGTGCCGTCTTCTCCTCCTGGATGAACGACCGCGCGATCGTCTATCGCCGCAAGTACAACATCCCCGCCGAATGGGGCACCGCCGTCAACGTGCAGGCCATGGTGTTCGGTAACACCGGCGACAAGTCCGGCTCCGGCGTCGCCTTCACCCGTAACCCCGCCAACGGCGTGGACGAGTTCTACGGCGAATTCCTCATCAACGCCCAGGGCGAAGACGTCGTCGCCGGCGTCCGCACCCCTGAGCCGGTCAGCAAGCTCAAGGCCGTGATGCCCCAGAGCTTCGCCCAGCTCATGAAGGTCCGTCAGACCCTCGAGAAGCACTTCAAGGACGTCCAGGACATCGAGTTCACCGTCCAAGAAGGTAAGCTCTACATGCTCCAGACGCGTAACGGCAAGCGCACCGCCGCCGCCGCGCTGAAGTTCGCCGCCGACATGGTGAAGGAAAAGCTCATCGACTGGGAAACCGCCATCATGCGCAACCCAGCCGACCAGCTCGAACAGCTGCTCGCCCCGATCTTCGACCTCGCTGAAGTCAAGAAGGCCAAGGCCATCGCCACCGGTCTCCCGGCCGGCCCTGGCGCCGCCACCGGTAAGATCTACTTCAACGCCGAGCGCGCCGTCATCGCTGCCGAGAAGGGTGAGAAAGTTCTCCTCGTCCGCATCGAAACCTCCCCGGAAGATCTCCGTGGCATGATCGCCGCCGAAGGCATCCTCACCGCTCGCGGTGGTGTGTCCTCGCACGCTGCGCTCGTCGCCCGCCAGATGGGCAAGGTCTGCGTCTGTGGTGCCGCCGCCGTCTCGATCGACTACGATAAGAAGACGACGACCATCGCTGGTCACACCTTCAAGGAAGGCGACTTCCTCTCCATCGACGGTACGGCTGGCACGGTCTACGCCGGTCAGATCAAGACCGCTCCTTCGGAAATCGTCGCCGGCCTGATCAACAACGACAAGGCCGCGCAGAAGACCGAGAAGTACAAGAATTACGTCCAGCTGATGAAGTGGTGCTCGCAGGCCACCCGCCTGCAGGTCCGCACCAACGCTGATAATCCTGAGCAGACTGCGCAGGCCCTCGCGTTCGGCGCCCAGGGCATCGGCCTCACCCGCACCGAGCACATGTTCTTCGAAGGCGACCGCATTGACGCCGTCCGTGAGATGATTCTCGCTGACACCGTCGAAGGCCGCAAGAAGGCCCTCGCGAAGATCCTGCCTTACCAGCGCGCGGACTTCACCGGCATCTTCAAGGCCCTCAACGGCCTGCCCGCCACGATCCGCCTCCTCGACCCGCCCCTCCACGAGTTCGTGCCGCACGACGAAAAGTCCCAGGCCGCCCTCGCGAAGAAGCTCGGCATCAAGACGGAGAAAGTCATCGCCCGCGTCGCCGCCCTGCACGAGTTCAACCCGATGCTCGGTCACCGCGGTTGCCGCCTCGGTATTGCTTACCCGGAAATCACCGAGACCCAGGCTCGCGCCATCTTCGAAGCCGCTGCCGCGGTCCAGAAGAAGGGTATCAAGGTGAAGCCCGAAGTCATGGTGCCCCTCGTCGGCTTCAAGCGTGAGCTCGACCTCCAGGTCGAAGTCATCCACCGCGTCGCCGCCGAAGTGCAGAAGGAACAGAAGGTCAAGATCGCCTACTCCGTGGGCACGATGATCGAAGTCCCTCGCGGCGCCCTCACCGCTGACGAAATCGCGCACACTGCCGAGTTCTTCAGCTTCGGTACGAACGACCTCACCCAGACTGCGCTCGGCGTTTCCCGTGACGACATGGGTAACTTCCTCAACGCCTACACCGAGAACGAGATCTTCAAGAAGAACCCGTTCGCCACGCTCGACCAGACCGGCGTCGGCCAGCTCATCCAGATGGCTATCGAGAAAGGTCGCAAAACCCGCCCCGACATCAAGCTCGGCATCTGCGGCGAACACGGCGGCGAACCCGAGTCCGTCAAGTTCTGCCACCGCGTGGGCTTGAACTACGTCTCCTGCTCGCCTTACCGCGTGCCGGTCGCTCGCCTCGCCGCGGCTCAGGCCGCGATCGAAGAGAAGCGCGCTGCTAAGAAGTAAGCCGGCCGACACGGCCAAGCAAAGGGGCGCACCGCAAGGTGCGCCCCTTTTTTGCGCCTGATTAAAAACGCCGCGAGCTTAGCCGCCAGCGTAACGCATCATGATGAACAGGCAGATAAAAAGCAGCACACCGATCGCGACGAACGCCCAGAGCACTTGGTTGCGCTTACCTTCGGGACGGCTGCCGCGGCGACGACCAGAAGTGCGGCGTAGGCGGCGACCGCGCGAGCTGACGCGCTGCACGGCGACCTCAGGGTAGTCCCGGCCGGCGACTTCATCGACCTTGCCGTAGGCCAGCCCGAGCTGAATCAGTTCGGCGTACGCCAACGCTTTACGCTTCGGCAGCAGACGGTCGAAGCCGTTGCACTCGCGGCCGACGATGAGTCTCTCGAGCGCCAGCATGGCGTCGGGCGAAGGATGGGCGGAGTCGGAAATGGATTCGGAAGCGCTCACTTAGAAAATTTCTGAATCGCATTTAACACCCCGGTAAGGCCTTGCGACAAGTCGATATTTGGATTACTCCATCATATAATAAGCCAAAAAACATTGGCCCCGCTGTGCTTTTCATCCCATGACCCACCCCGCCACCAGCCGAGAACTTCCCGTCGCCCTCAGCATCGCCGGTTCGGACAGCGGCGCCGGCGCGGGCATCCAGGCGGACCTGCTCACGTTCGCTTCGCAAGGCGTCTTCGGAACGACCGCGATTACGTGCCTCACCGCGCAGAATCCGCACGGCGTCTCCGGCATCCACGCCAGCCCCGCGGCTTTCGTCGTCGAACAGTGCACGCAGGTCGCGGCCCACTTCCATCCGAAGGCGCTGAAGACTGGCATGCTGCTCAACATCGAGATTGTGCACGCCGTCGCTGGCTTCATCCAATCTTCCGGCATCCCCGCCGTCATCGATCCGGTCATGGTCGCCTCGAGCGGCGCGACGCTGCTTTCGCCTGAAGCCATCGAGGCCGTGCGGACGCGACTCATCCCGCTCGCCGCCCTCGTCACGCCAAACCTCGACGAGGCCACGATCCTGCTTGGACGCAAATCGCTGGGCGGTGCCGCCGAAGCGCTCGAGCTCGCCAAGACTTTCGGTGTGCCCTTTCTGCTCAAAGGCGGCCACGCCGTGGGCGATGAACTCACGGACGTCCTCGCCCAGCCCACCGGCGAGACCAAGGTCTTCCAGGCCCGCCGCGCCCCCCACGTGGACACCCATGGCAGCGGCTGCACCCTTTCGGCGGCCATCACCGCCCAGCTCGCCAAGGGCAAGAGCCTCTCGGAAGCCGTCACCATCGCCCACGCCTACCTCCAGGGAGCGATCCATGGCCCGATCCAGGTCGCGGGGTTGAATTGTATTAGGCATCTTTGATGCCAGGGGTAGGGTTAGGGGTAGGGGTAGGGTTAGGCCTATTTTGCCTAAATTAAAGCATTTTAGACCTCTTTCCTTTCTTTTCCAACCCCTGCCCCTACCCCTACCCCTACCCCTCTGGATTTCAGAACCCCTACCCCTATTTTCAACCACTTATTCACACTTGCCCCCGCAAGCGTCCCACCTTTTCTAACCCATTCCCTGCAGGCCCGACCTGCCCCCAAGACCATGCCCAAAAAGAACGCCGCCAAACACTCCACCGCCTCCGCTCCCTCGGCCGTCTCGGCCAAGACCGGTGTCAAGATGCGCGGATGTGATGTCATGGTCCGCTGCCTCGAGAACCTCGGCGTCGACACGATTTTTGCTTACCCCGGTGGCGCCTCGATGGAGCTCCACCAGGGCCTCACTCGCTCCAAGAAAATCCGCACCATCCTGCCCCGTCACGAACAGGGCGGCGCCTTCATGGCCCACGGTTACGCGCGTTCGACCGGCAAGCCCGGCGTGTGTATGGCCACCTCCGGCCCGGGCGCCACGAATCTCGTCACCGCGATCGCCGATGCGCACATGGACAGCATCCCGCTGATCTGCATCACCGGTCAGGTCTACCAGCAGTTCATCGGCCGCGCGGCCTTCCAGGAAACCGACTTCTACGGCATGACGCTGCCGATCGTGAAGCACTCCTTCCTCGTCCTCGATTACAACGAGCTGCCGAGCATCATGTACAAGGCCTTCAAGATTGCCACCACCGGCCGTCCCGGCCCCGTGGTGATCGATATCCCGAAGGACATCCAGCAGCACGAGTGGGTCCCGGTCTTCCCGAAGAATCCCGACGACGTTTCCATCCCCGGATTGCCCGTGCCTCCGAAGGCTCCGGACAGCGAGTTAGAGCAGGTTTTACGCCTCATCGAGAAGTCCAAGCAGCCCGCGCTCTACATCGGCGGCGGCATCCTTTCTGGCGACGCCCACAAGGAACTCCGCGCCTTCGCCGAAGCCACCGGTATCCCCGTCGCGTCCACGCTGATGGGCCTCGGCGCCTTCCCCTGCGACCATCCGCAATCACTCTACTGGTACGGCATGCACGGCACCGTCGCCGGCAACTGGGCCGTCTGTAAGAGCGACCTCCTCATCACCATGGGTGCGCGCTTCGACGACCGCATCACCGGCGCCATCGAGAAGTTCGCCCCTGACGCCACGATCGTCCACATCGACATCGACCGTTCGGAGCACCAGAAGAACAAGTTCGCGGACTACCCGATTCATTCTGAAATCAAGCACGCACTCGGCCGCATGGTCACGCTCGCCAAGAAGGGCTTCAAGAAGCCTGACCTGAAGAAGTGGTACGAGACCATCAACGGCTGGAAGAAGGAGCACCCGTATCCGTTCAGCTACGAGCGCAAGACCAAGCACATCCTCCCGCAGGAAGCCATCGAAGTCCTCTTCGAAGAAACCAAGGGTAAGGCCATCATCGCCACCGGCGTCGGCCAGCACCAGATGTGGGCTCCGCAGTATTACCACTTCAGCGAACCGCGTCGCTTCATTAGCTCGCTCGGTGCTGGTACGATGGGCTTCGGCCTCCCGGCCGCCATCGGCGCCAAGGTCGCCAACCCGAATACTCAGGTCATCGACATCGACGGCGACGGCTCGTTCCTGATGAACATCCAGGAACTGGCGTGCATGAAGATCGAAAAGATCAACGCGAAGATTCTTATCCTCAACAACCAGCACCTCGGCATGGTCGTGCAGTGGGAAGACCGCTTCTACGCTGGTACGCGCGGCCACACCATCCTCGGCGACGCCAACAATATCGGCTCTCCTGACAACCCGGGTGGCCTCTACCCTGACTTCGTCAAAATCGCCAACGGCTTCGGCATCAAGGCCCGACAGGTCATGAAGCGCGAAGACCTCCGCGCCGCCATGCGCGAGATGCTGGATCACGACGGACCTTACCTCCTCGACGTCATCGTGCCCTACACCGAGCACGTACTGCCCTTCATCCCGCAGAAGAAGTCGGCGATGGAGATTTTGACGAAATAATCCTGCAGGGATTATTTCGAGGGGGCACGTGGGCAAGGGGAGAATAAACAGGGGCGCGTAAGCGCCCTTTATTTTTGCATGGATTCAAGAGGTAGGGCGGGCTCTCCGAGCCCGCCGTTAACCCGAACGACACCCAGACCTCGCGCGGCGAACGGACGGCTCAGAGAGCCGTCCCTACCTAACGACAGCAACCAAAGGAGGACCGGGAACCGGAGGAATGGCTGGCCTCATCAGAACGCCACCGTTGCCGGGTGGTAGGTGAAACCCTCGGCTTCAAACAATGCCTCGGGCTTCATCTTGACCAAGCCCGCCATGTAGCGATCCGGGACACGCTCGAGACGAGTGTTATAGAACGTCGCGATGTTGTTGTGATAACCACGAGCCAAGGCGATGCGGTCTTCGGTCTCAATGAGCTGCTTGCTCAGGTCATTAAACAACGCCAGTGCGCGGATCTCCGGGTAGCTTTCGATGACGGCGAGGATGCTGGGGGCGAGCGCCTTCACCGCACCACCGCCGGCCTGTGCCCGCATTGCGGTCACCAACGTCTGCACTGAGGCCTCATGTTCACGGAAGCCCTCCACACAGGCCACGAAGCGCCCAATCAGGTCCGTGCGACGCTTTAACTGCACATCGATGAGCGAGTATGCCTGCGCCACGCGATTGCGGAGGCCGATGATGCTATTAAAGGCCATCCAGACCCAGCCCACGACCCGCGCCAGCAGATAGAGGCTCACCCCAATGATGATTCCATGTGGAAGGTAGGGAGACACTACCGCCCACCCTTCAATGAGCATTTCCGCGGTGTGGTCATGTTTATCAGCAAGCGTGATTAAAAAACCGAGGTATACCTTAAAGACAGGTCCCAGCCCAACGCACGCGACCAGTACGGCATTAAAAGAAACGAACCACCCCGTGAAATCCCAACGCATTGCCTTCCAAGACATCGCTTCTCTGATGGACCCTTCTCCTCGGTACGAGATACTGAATATGTCTGCTTGTTTTTCCCAGGCAATCTGGGCCGCCACCACGTCGGGGCGCTCGCTCGCTCGTCCACGGATAAAAACTTTCATGCCCACGGTCAACGCATGCTCGGTGAACGTACGCTTATCCGTGGAGCCCTCGACTGCCCTCCGCGGGCCTTTGGCGTAATAAAGTGGATCACTTTTAGACACCGTTCTGTTAAAAATTTCACAGGCTTCGATTTGGGCCCCCGCTGGGTTTACCAAGATATATCCCGTTTCATCCTTAAGATGGAATCCTCCCGCCTGGCAGCCGGAAGCGACAACTTCCACGCCGACGCCTGTTCCGTGGCCGAAATGCTCGACGACCTCCCAGCGGCAGTACACACAAGAGGACATGGCTAGATAACTGATAAAGGGAGGTCGTTTTGGATCTTCGCTGACGCAAACGCCCTCGACCTCGACCTCGCCAATGAAGACCCCGAGCGCCTTGGATTTCGGCGTATCGTCGAGCAAGCGCTGCTTCCGTTTAAAATTCAGGGCAACCTTTAGCGCCGCCCAGGATAACGGGAGAACCAGGGCAGCTTGCACTAGGTTTTCTAATGGGGGCACACCTAAAGACCTATCGCCAGCGAAGCCCATAGCGAGGTCTATATGGCATCGGACGATCGAATCCAACTTAGCCTTCGATATCTCCATTAACTATACAATAAAACCATTAAAACGACCTCCCGAATGTTTGGTTGGCCTGAACATGCCCGCACCCTCGGCCTCGCACGGACGCCACGCAGTGGCGCCCCTACCTCGCGACAGAGAACCAAACCCAAAGGAGACCGGAAACCGGATGATTGCATTCGTTTCGGGTGGCGGGTGGCAGCCTCAGGTGGCGGGTGGCGGGAGATACATCGGGTAGGGATGCGATGACATCGCATCCGCATATTCAGACAAAGGTGACGGGTGTCGGCCACCGGGGCATCGGCCGTTCGGGAGACGGCATTTCAGCCATCGGGTATCGGGAGTCGGCATCGGGCAGGGTCGGGACCGCGTCACGACATAGCTGCATCGATTTCGCCGCAGGGCGAACCATGGTAGGGGCACGATTCATCGTGCACTCCTTTGCGGAGGGCGCGGCGAAGCCACGCCCCTACCCTCGGGACAGGATTCGTTTCGGGTGGCGGGTGGCAGCCTCAGGTGGCGGGTGGCGGGTAGATACAATTTCGGGTCCCGGGTCTCGGCCATCGGGTGCCTGGTGCGGGTATTCAGGTTCAGGTGCAGGTCCCGGGCCTGATACCCGAAAGATCGGCGTAATTAAAAGCTCAAGGGGAGACCGGAAACCGGATGATTGGCTGGGGATTTATTTTCAGGTGACGGGTGACGGCCACCGGGGCATCGGCCATACGGGAGACGGCATTTCAGCCAACGGCTATCGGCATCGGGAGCCAGCGGATGAGATTCGACGAAGTCTCACCTGCGGTCTCGAACGGATGCGATGTCATCACATCCCTACCTCGATGCATTTTCCCAACCGCTAACCGCCAACCGCTGATACCTAGGCCTTGCGACTCCGCCGCGACGCTCAGTGCCCCGCCAACCAGCGCTCGGCTTCGATCGCGGCGCGACAACCCATGCCAGCGGCAGTGATGGCCTGGCGATACACGTGATCCGAGCAATCTCCCGCGACAAAAACCCCGGGGACCTTGGTGCTGACCGTGTTGGCTCCAGCAATGAAATAACCGCCTTCGTCGACTTCGAGAGCCGGCGTAAAGGCCTGGGAATTGGGCACGTGACCGATGGCGACGAAGACGCACTTCACGGCGAGATCGCGCGCGGCGCCGGACTTCTCGATTACACGCAGCGTGTGAACCTTGGTGTCGCCAAGGACTTCGGTCGGGCTGACATTCAGCACCAGCTCGATTTTTTCGTGGGCCTTGACGCGCTGGACCATGATTTCCGAGGCACGGAAACTATCGCGACGATGCACGAGGTAGACCTTCGAAGCGAAGCGGGTCAGGAAGAGGGCTTCTTCGCAGGCGGAGTCACCGCCGCCGACGACGGCGACCGGGACGTTGCGATAGAAAGCGCCGTCGCAGGTCGCACAGGTCGTGACGCCATTGCCGCCGTAATATTGTTTCTCGCCGGGAATGCCCAGCAGGCGCGGCGAGGCCCCCGTGGCGATGATTACCGCCTTGGCTTCATAGGTGGCTTCGCCGCCCTTGAGCTTCTTGATCGGGCCGGAGAAATCGACCGAGTCGATGCGATCCCAGGCGAACTTGGCACCGAAGCGTTCCGCCTGGCCCTTCATGTTCGTGATCAACTCGTTGCCATCGACGCCATGGACGAAGCCAGGGAAGTTCTCGACCTCGGAGGTCGTGGTCAGCTGGCCGCCGGGCTGGCCGCCCTCCAGCACCAAAGGGGCGAGGCCGGCACGGGCGGCGTAAATGGCGGCGGTGAGGCCGGCGCAACCGGTTCCGAGGATAAGGACGTTTTCTGCCATGGGCGTGCAACCCATCTTGAGGGCTGGAAGCCAGCCGCAAGGCGGAAAACCCACTGTGAACAACCCGAGTCAAGGCTTGCCCCGGGGGGTCGGGTCGGGGTTTGCTACCTCTCGCGCCCGGACCCATGTTTCTCAGCATCCTCAAGCTCTTCGCCGGCAACCACCACCGTCGCCACCACCGCAAGTGCGTCCCCGTCGTTAAGCAGATCAATCTGCTCGAATCGGAGTATCAAAAACTGACCGACGACCAGCTCCGGGCCAAAACCGCCGAGTTCAAGGCCCGCCACGCCGCCGGTGAATCTTTGGACGCCTTGCTGCCCGAGGCCTTCGCCGTCGTCAAAAACGCCGCCCGTCGCCTGTGCGGCACCCAGGCGATCGTCTGCGACCATGAGCTCACCTGGGAGATGGTACATTTCGACGTGCAGCTGATTGGCGGCATCACCCTTCACCAGAACAAGATTGCGGAAATGGCGACCGGCGAAGGCAAGACTCTCGTCGCCACCCTGCCCCTCTACCTCAACGCCCTCACCGGCCGGAACTGCCAGCTGGTGACCGTCAACGACTACCTCGCCCGCCGCGACAGCGAGTGGATGGGTCACCTCTACCGCTGGCTCGGCCTGACGGTCGGCTGCATCCAGAACCAGATGCCGGGCGACGAACGCAAGGAAGCCTACGCCTGCGACATCACCTACGGCACCGCTTCCGAGTTCGGCTTCGACTACCTGCGCGACAACGGCATGGCCCTCTCGCCCGAAGAACAAGTCCAGCGCGATCACTACTTCTGCATCGTCGATGAAATCGACTCCATCCTCGTCGATGAAGCCCGCACGCCGCTCATCATCTCCGGCCCGGTCGCCGAGGAGCGCGAACCCGCCTTCCCGCGCCTGCGCGAGCCCGTTGCGGCCTTGGTCGAACTGCAGATCCGCCTCGTCACCCGCCTGATGAACGAAGCCCGCGAGGAACTGGAGAAAATTGCCGACGACAAAGAGCCCTCCCAGGACTCGCTGGACAAGCTTTGGCTGGCCTCCAACGGCATGCCGCGCAATCGCCTCTTCCTCCGCCTGATGGAGAACGGCCGCTGGCGCAAATTACTCGAGAAGCACGAAGGCGTGCTCGCCTCCGAGGTCGAGAAAGACCGCCGCTACCACCTCAAAGAACGCCTCTATTTCGCCGTCAGCGAACGCAATCACGAATCCGACCTCACCCAGCTCGGCCGCGACACCCTGCGCCCCGGTGAGCCGGACGCCTTCGTGCTACCCGATCTGCCGACGCGCTACGTCGAACTCGACCGCGACGAATCCCTCACGCCCGAGCGCCGCGCGGAACTGCGCACCGAAGCCGAAGTCGTCTACGCCCGCGTCTCCGAGGATATCCACGCCATCGGCCAGCTCCTCAAGGCCTTCACGCTTTACGAAAAGGACAAGCAATACGTCGTCCATGAGGGCAAGGTGAAGATCGTCGACGAGAACACCGGTCGCATCATGGAAGGCCGCCGCTGGTCCGACGGCCTGCATCAGGCCGTCGAGGCCAAAGAAGGCGTCGCGCTCGAAAAGGAAAATAAGACCTATGCGACCGTCACGATCCAAAATTACTTCCGCATGTACCAGAAGCTCGCGGGCATGACTGGCACCGCCGAGACCGAAGCTTCCGAGTTCCACGATATCTACCGCCTGACGGTCGTCGCCATCCCGACGCACCGCCCGTGCATCCGCGCCGACGATAACGACATCGTCTTCAAGACGCGTAAGGAAAAATATCAGTTCGCCATCAAGGAGATCGCCGAAGCCCACAAGCGCGGCCAGCCGGTGCTCGTCGGCACCGCCTCCGTCGAATCCTCCGAAACCCTCGGCCGCATGCTCGCGATGGCCAAGGTCCCGCACAAGATCCTCAACGCCAAGCACCACGAAAACGAGGCCGACATCATCAGCCTCGCCGGCCAGCGCGGCGCGGTGACTATCGCCACCAACATGGCTGGCCGCGGCACCGACATCCGTCTGGGCGATGGCGTGCGCGAACTGGGCGGCCTCTACGTGTTGGGCACCGAGCGTCATGAATCGCGCCGCGTCGACCGACAGCTCCGCGGCCGTTGCTCCCGCCAAGGCGACCCGGGGCGCTCTCGCTTCCTCATCTCGCTCGAAGACGACCTGATGCGCCTGTTCGCCAACGCGGGCATCATCTCCTCGCTCCTCGAGAAGTCCTTCAAGGAAGGCGAACCCCTCGAGCACCCTCTGCTTAATCGTTCCATCGGCACCGCCCAGAAGCGTGTCGAAGGCCAGAACTACTCCATGCGCAAGCGCCTGCTCCAGTACGACGACGTCCTGAACCAGCAGCGCCACATCATCTACGGACTGCGCAATCGCGCCCTGAAGTCAGAAGATTCCCGCGCCACGATTCTCAACATCGTCGAGGAAGAAATCGAGGAGCGCCTGGCGACGGTCTTCCCCGACCCGCAGGGTTCCGCCGACAAGCGCGGCGCCGAAGCCTTTTCTTATTGGTTCATCACGGCGTTCCACATGCGCTTCGACATCGCCGAGATCCAGGCCCGCACGAAGTCGCAGGTGCTCCTGATGGCCACGGACCGCGTCCGCGCCCTGCAGGTGAGCCGCGAAGAACACGAATCGCCGGAGCTCCTCCAATACCTCGAACGCAACGTACTTCTGCGCGCCCTGGACCGCAACTGGCAGAACCACCTGACCGAGATGGAAGACCTCCGCCGCGGCGTGGGCCTCCGCAGTTACGCCCAAAAGGATCCCCTCAACGAATATAAAGCCGAAGCCTTCAAGGCCTTCGAACGCCTCATGCAGCAACTGCGGGGCGACACCTGCTCGGGCCTCTTCCGCACCGCCTCCTCGATGGAATCCCTCGAAGCGCTCATGCGCCGCGCTCAAGGCCAGACAAAGATCATCGGTCCGGCTGAACAGGGAGTGGGCGATGAATTCAAGCAGTATGAGAAGGGGCCGGCCGAGAACCCGATGGTCCAGAAGCAGGAACCCTTCCGACGACTCACCCCGAAGATCGGGCGCAACGCCGTCGTCCGCATCCGCAAAGGTCCTGAGACCCAGGACCTAAAGTGGAAGAAAGCCGAGGCACTCGTCCGCGACGAAGGCTGGGAAGTCATCGAGACTCTCTCGGAATGACCGTACCGGCGACGAGCGGCGAACGTTCCGACGCCTGGCTGGTCTGGGCGGGAACCTCGCTGACCGCGCTGTTGCTTTTCTTTTCTTTCGGTCCCGTCGGCCATCCGTTCTGCGCTTTCATCGCACTCGTACCGGCAGCGCTCGTCGCGGCCCGTAATCCTGACTGGAAAACCTGGCGTCGCGCCGGCTGGGTCACGGGCTGGGTTCTTTGGATCGGCCTGCTGATCTGGCTCCGCCACGTCTATCCGCCGCTGGGCTGGATCGGGCTCGTCCTGCTCACGGCATACTGCGCGCTCTACCACTTCCTGTGGCTGCTCGCCTTGCGCTGGCTCTTCCCGGCGTGCAACGACGCCGGCCTGCCCGCCCGACTCCTCGCGCTGCTCGGACTTGCCGGCGCATGGGGCCTGCTGGAGTGGACACGCTCGACCTTCGCCACAGGTTTCGGATGGCTGCCATTTTCCGCGTCCCAAGTCGGCAACCCCGTGATGCTCAGCCTGTGTGCGTGGGTCGGCCCGATCGGGTTATCCATCGTCCTCGTGCTTTTTAACCTCGGGTTTGCCCGCTGGATCGTGCGGCTGATCGCGTTTTATCGCGAAGAAAACATGCGGGGCCCCGTGGGCCCGACCGCGTGGCTGCATCGCCTCACCCCCGAGCTATATCTCGGCCTACTGCCCGTGGCGCTCGCGTTCCTCGCCGTGCTGCTCAATGCAGACACAAAGCCATTCGGAACCAAGGACGTGCGCGCGGGCATCGTCCAGACCGACTTTAATCCCAACGCCAAATGGGACTCCGCCCGGTTGCAGGATCATATCGAAACCATCGGCCGGCTCACCTTCGCGGCAGCGAGCCAGAAACCAGATTTCATCCTGTGGCCCGAAGCGGCGTTGCCGCTCTCGCTCGAGAGCGAAGGCTACCTGCAGCGCCTCACCAGCCTAGCGAAAGCCGTCGACACCCCGCTGGTCATCGGCGCCATCGATCACCGTGGAGCCGGCTACGCCAACGGCGTGGCGATTATCACCACCGAGGGACTGCAGAAGCCCGTTTACGCCAAGCGCCACCTCGTGCCGTTCGGCGAATACGTGCCCTTTGCTGATTTCCTGCCGCTCCGCAAAGTCGTCCCGATCGACGAAGACTGCATCGCCGGGACCTCCGCCTCATTACTCCCTCTCACCACGCGACGCGGGGATACCTTCATGGCCGGCGCGTTGATCTGCTATGAGGACGTGTTTCCGGAACTGGCCCGCGAGCATGCCCTCGCCGGCGCCAACCTCCTGATCGTCATCACGAACGACGCGTGGTACGGGCGCGAGGCCGGCGCCTACCAGCACGTCGCACATTCCATCCTCGCCGCCGCTTCGACGCATCTCCCGATGCTGCGTTGCGGCAATGCCGGCTGGAGTGGCACCATCGATCCCTTCGGACGCGCCACCCCGCTCACCGAGCAAGGCAGCATCTACTTCCGCGGGGGCAAGACCGCCGCGGCCGTCCAGGTCGTGCCCGGAGCCCGCCAGACTTTCTGGGTACGCCATGGCGATTGGGCTGTGGGCCTCGGCGGGGTCTTCTGTGCGCTCGCCTACGTGTGGCGGCGGCGGAAGAGCTCGGCCGGCGTCTGAAAAACCCGCAAGTCCTTGTCGACCTCCCTCGGTTTGCCGCCAAGGTAGACGCACCCCGGAATGATTGAAACCATTCCCCTCCCACGCTCACCCAGGCCAGCCATGAGAATCCTGTTCACCAGCCTCAGCCTCTGCCTCGCCGTCGTCCTGGCCGCCCAGGAGGTCAATAAGCCGAAGGATGAGTTTCCGAAGGACGGCATGGCGACCTTTCGCCTGCGTATCAAATCGATCCCGACGATCCGCGTGAAGATCAACGGCGTCGATGCGCTCATGGGCGTCGACACCGGCTGCCAGGGCAGCGCCGTCATCACGCCGCAAGCCGCGGCCCGCTGCGGCGTCGAGGCGGCCTTCACCGTCCCGAGCATGGGCAATTCCGGCAAAAGTGAATCCACCTACGGACTCGTCGAGAAGCTCGATGCCGGTGAGGCGTCCTGGAAAGACTTCCACGTCGCCATCATGCCGCTCGACGGCATGCAGATCGACGGCCTGCTGGGTGCGGATATTCTTTTCGCCCGGCCATTCTACATGGATCTCACCAACAAGATCATGATTCTGGGCAAGATCCCCGACACCTCGGCCGCCCACGAAGTCCCTTGCTACAGCCGCGGCGGGCATTGCGGCGTCAACATCGAGGTCGACGGCGCCAAGGTGCCGATGATCGTCGATTCCGGTGCCTCGAAATCATACATGAGCTCGATGAAGTTCCGCGGCACCACCGAGTTCCGCGGCTACCTGCCGGTGGCCACCGTGCGCAGCACGAGCCTCACCAAAGTAGAGGTCTGCCAGATCAAGTCCCTGCGTATCGGCGGAGCCCCGCTCACGAACGTCGAATTTATCCGCGACCAGGAGCACAACCTGCTGGGCGACGACTTTCTGCGCGCCCACCCGATCGCGGTGGACATGGCTACGCGCCGCCTCTGGCTCTTCGAATCGCAAGTTGCGCCGAAGACCCAGGGAGAGACGGTGAAGTAGCCTCGCTTAGCGGCGACGACCCGAGGACTTGCCAGGGGGCTTACCGCCTTCGGGGCCGCCTTCGGCACCCCCTTCTTCGGTCGGCTCTTCTTCGTCATCCCAGCGGAGATTCTTCTCCATGTCCTTGTCGACTTCTTCGACGTCGGGCAGGTCGGCGATGTCTTCGGCTGCACCCTGCGGACGGGCGGGCTTGTCATCATCGTCATCATCGCCGGGGACCTCATGGCCCTGCGGGACGAATTCCAGGATGTCGGTGATTTCTTCGAAAGGATGGATGTCGCGACCTTCGATCATGGCCTGGTTGCGCAATTCGCTCAGCTGTTCATCCACGTCTTCGACGGTGAGCTTCTGCTCGAGCTTGATCGTATCGTTGATGAGCTTCACGCGCAGGCGCATGATATGCTCCAGGAAGTCGGCGTAGGCACCCTTGTCGCCGTCCTTCACGTTGGGCAGGGCGAAAAGCTGCTCCTCGCAATCGAGGATATGTTCGGCGACGCGGACGAGGCGGACGGTCTGATCCTTGTCCTTCTCGATATCCTGCGCTTGGAAGGGCACGAAGGCCGCTTCGAGGATTTCATTGGAGAGGCCGTATTCGCGCAGCGGGTCCATCATGTCCAACACCCAGGGGAACTGGAAGGGATCGAGGATGCCGAGCCCGTCGGGCTCATAATGCTTGGGGTCGGAGTTTTCCTTCACCCACCAGTTTCCTTCCTTCTCTTTGAAGCGGATGGTGCACCAAAGGAGTTTAGAGGTAGTCACAGCCATGGGAGGGTGGTTTGGCCAAGTCTGGGCGGGAGTCAAGAGGGGTCGGCAAGTCCGCCGAAAGGGGGCTTCTCCGCTTTCCTTCCGCCCATTCCTCCCTTAACTCACCGACATGTCTTTCCTGTATGAGCAAGTGGTCACCAAGGGCCTCTATGCCTTGGACCCGGAAACCGCCCACCAGGTGGGCCTGCGTGGCATGGGTATCCTCGGCCGACTTGGCCCCATTCGGGCACTATTGGAGCGCGGGCTCACCCCGAAAGGCGGCCGACCCGTCGAGGCCTTCGGCTTGAAATTCCCGAACCATGTCGGCCTCGCCGCTGGCTTCGACAAAGACGGCCTTGGCTGGCGCGGCGCGGCCGCCCTCGGCTTCGGCCACGTGGAAGTCGGTACCGTCACCCCGAAGGCTCAGCCCGGTAATGAACGCCCGCGCGTCTTTCGCTACCCCGCCCTCAAGGCCGTCGTGAATTCCTACGGCTTCCCCAACGCCGGCGCCACCGCTCTCCGCGATCGCCTGCGCCTCGAGCCTGGGCGCGGTCAGCGCGTCTGCCCGCTCGGCATCAACATCGGGAAGAACAAAGACACCGCCAACGAGAAGGCGCACGAAGACTACCTTTCTTCCTTCAAGTTGCTCGCCCCTTTCGCGGATTATCTCGTGGTCAACATCAGCAGCCCAAATACCCCGGGACTCCGCGCCCTGCAGGACCGCGCCCCGCTCGTCACGCTGCTCTCCACTCTCGCGCAGGAAAATAAATCCGTCGCCGGCGGCCCCGTGCCGTTGCTGCTGAAAGTTTCTCCTGACCTGAATCCGAACCAACTCATCGACATCGTCAACGTCGTCGGTGAATGCGGCTTCGCGGGCATCATCGCAACCAATACGACAATTACACGCCCGCCGGGCACCGAGGCGTGCGCCACCAAGGGCGGCCTCAGCGGCGCCCCGCTGCTGGAACGCTCGCTGCAGACCGTCCGCTTTCTCGTCAAAGAAGCCGCCGGACGCATCCCGGTCATCGGTTGCGGGGGTATCGTGTGCGCCAAAGACGCCGGTCGTTTTATGGACGAAGGTGCGTGCCTCGTACAGGTCTACTCGGGCCTGGTTTTCCGCGGCCCAGAACTTGCGCGGGAAATCAACGAAGGCCTCGCCTGGCGTCAGCGCGCCTGGATCTGATCAGCCATGGACAACCTCCTCCAGCAAACGATCTTTTGGGCGTCTATCACGGCCGCGATGATGCTAGGCGCTCCATCCTTCAACCGGGTGACGCGGCTTTTCTTCGCGGCCATATTTGTAGCCATCGCGATAATGCAAACGACCTTTTGGCCGGCAATCACGGCCGCGATGATGCTTGGCGCTCCATCCCTCAGCCGGGTGACGCGGCTTGTCTTCGCGGCCATATTTGTAGCCATCGGGACAACCTGCGGTGCCGTCTTCCTTTACGGAAAGTTCGTCGGCTAGGCAGACGACGAAACGCTCACTTCGTCGGGGCGACGAGGATGTGCACTTCGGACTGCTTAAGGAAGAACGGCACAAACGGACTATTCCAGTAAACCGCATACGGTTCGCCGGCCGGCTTCACATCCGTCCGCTTGGCGAGCCATGCCCGCAGCTCGGCCAGGGCTTCCTCATAATTCTCACGGCTGTACGAACCACGAATGCCCATGGCGGCCACGCGACGCTCGGGCACCGACGAGAGTTTCACCAGCGGCGTCTCGGCGAGGTCGGCACGCTTGGCCGAGGCCTCGTCCATATAGAAGACCATCGTGCCCGGCTTGATACCCGCCTCGACGGGCGCGGTCATCGGAATCTTATTCGAGTCGATGTAACGGAACAACTTCATGAACAGCCCGTTGTCCGCGGCGAAATAATCGTTCGCCGATTCCGTGCGCATCCAGCGTGCGGCCGGCAACGTCTTGAGCTCAAGGTCGCCGGGGGCGGTGCGGGGATAGGCTTCAGACACGGCCTGAAGTATGCCAGGAACCAGGGCCAAAGCGAGGGTAAGGCAGGCCAGTTTCTTCATCCCCCCAAGATAACGCTCTTCCACGGCCCGCCAATCTCGGAAAACACCGACCACCCTTGCCAGCGAGGGCGGTCCCTATTTTGCTGATGGCATGAGCCCGCACGAGTCATCCGAGAAAAACACCTTCGGGTCCCGTCTCGGTCATAATTTTCTTACCGGATTGTTCCTGCTGCTGCCGATCGGCCTGACGCTCTACGTCCTATCCGTCCTGCTCGACCTGATGGGCAAATACGCCCAACCCTTGGTCGAGATCGGCCTGAAACTTTACTGGAAAGAGATCAATTTCACGGAAGGCCTGCCGAAGCAGGGTCTGGTTGTGATTTCCGCGCTGCTCACGGTCCCGATCCTCATCGTGGTCGGCTACCTTTCCAAGCGGCTCTTCGGCAAGCTGCTCCACCGCTGGTTCGGCCAAATCGTCGAACGCACCCCAGGCTTCGGCTCGCTCTACAGCTCGATCCGCCAGATGGTCGACGCCCTCAGCGGGCGCAACAAGGAGATGTTCCGCCGCGTGGTGCTCGTCGAATACCCGCGCGCCGGCTGCTGGAGCATCGCGTTCCTCACGCACGAGAAACCGGAAGCCTTTTCCGACGCGCTCGGCCGCGAGGTCGTGAATGTGTTCGTGCCGACCTCGCCGACGCCGACCTCGGGCTTCGTCCTGCAGGTTCCGCCCGACGAGATCCGCGAGACCAAGCTCACGGTTTCCGAGGCCATCGGCCTGCTGGTCAGTTTCGGCGCGGTGATGCCCAAGTCCGAAGCGAAGGAGTAGGCGGGAATGTCCAACTCGTGCCTCCGTTGCCTGGTGCTGGGCCGCGACCCTTCAGGGGAATCGCATTCCTTGCTCACGCTACTCGAGCCTGCCGAAGGCATCCTCCGCTGCCTCATTCGTACGAATCGCGGCAAGGGCTCCACCCTGCCCGACCTCTTTGACGAAGGCGAGGTCACGCTCGAACGCCCCAAGGACGGCGGCACCCGCTTCGCCCGCGACTACCGGCTCCTGACGCGCCGCGCAGGCGTCGCCCGCGATCATCGCACGCTTGAACGCGCCTGCCGGCTCGCCTCGATGCTGCGCAAGAATCCGCCGCCGCCGGAATCCGCCGAAGTCTGCTACCGCATCGCGCTCGAAACCTTTGATGCGATGGCGAGCCGCCCGCGCGCCGATTGCGCCTATTTCAAAAGCCTCTGGCTGATGCTCAAGGATGGTGGCTGGGGGGTGCATGAACAGTGGTATACCCGGCTCGGCGCCCGCCAAGGCTACGCCGCCGCCATCCTCACCCAGCCTCTCGACGCTCAGACGACCGACGAAGAAACCGTCGCTTCTTTGGCCACCGACCTCGAGCGCTGGGCCGCCGGGGAAGCCCATTTCATCCTGCCCTGATGCGCATCGACATCAAGGCACGGCGCGTCGAACTCAGCGCTCAGGAGTTCGCCACGTTTCGCCCCGGCCCGGGTGCCGGCGCGGGCGGGGCGCCCTGGCGGGCCGAAGCCGGCCGTCAATGGCACGAGACCATGCGCAAGGTGGCCACGGCCGAGAACCCCGCCTGGGAATTCGAACGGAGCATGGAATGCGAAATCGGAGCGCTCGGTTGGAAAATCGCGATCACCGGCCGCTCGGATCAATGGCTGGAAACCGCCGGCGCCATCCACATCCGAGAAATCAAGACGATCAGCCTCAAGCTCCCGCGCAAACCGGAATTCCTGATCGGCCGCTACCCGCAGCACTTCCTGCAGCTCGCCGCCTACTGCCACGCCGCCCGCCTGAGCTCTGGTGCCAGCGAGGTGAAGGGCGAAGTCATCTTCATCGATCCTAACGACGGCACCCGGCAGCCCGTGCCGCTGCCGACTTCCGCCGAAGCCGATCTCCTCACGCAGGCGGAGACCGTCGCGGCCCACGCCGAGAATCGCCGGGCCAGCCACGCCCGGCTGCTAAATCTCCCGGATCGCCTGCCCTTCAAGGAACCACGCCCGGAATGGTTGCAATGCTGCGCCGATCTCGATGCCGCCGGGCTCGACTCGCCCACGCGCCTGCTCGTGGCCCCGACGGGCTTTGGCAAAACCTCCGCGGCGTTGCGACACGGCCTCGCGTTGCTGCGAGGCGGGCGGGCGGGCCGGCTGCTTTACCTCACCGGCAAAGGCACCGGACAGCTGCAAGTGCTCGCCGAACTGCGCCGCCTGGCGAAACCCGGCGAACTTCGCGCCCTGCTCCTCCGACCGCGCGCCGAACACGAGGTCGATGGTATCACCGACGACCCCGAACAGATCCGGCGCAACTGGGCCAACGCCAAGATCAATCCGCAATCCCTCCTCGAAGACGCCGCGGATCTCCGCCGTATCCGCGAAATCGGCCGTATCGCAGGCGTGCCGCCATGGGATATCACCAAAGCGATGCTCGGCCACGCCGACGTGGTCATCTGCGATTACAACTACGTCTTCTCACCGCGTAACCGCGCCGCCCTCGAGACCGTGCCCGGCTGGGACATCGCCGACACCGTGCTAATCGTCGACGAAGCGCACAACCTACCAGAACGCGCGGCGGAATGCCTCTCCCAGCGCGACGAAGCTCAGGCTGCGGCCGACTTCGCGTTCACGCTGACCCGCTTCCGCGCGCCGGAGGCTTGGTGCCAGACCTCCCAAGCCTGGGCCGATTTCCTGCTTCGTCTGCCCAAGGCGGATGCGATTTCGCCCGATGACCGCATGGAAGCCATGTCGATCGCCGAACGCATGTCCGTCCTCGCCGCCGAGCATCCCTTCAATACCGACGATCTTCCGGACAGCGCCAAACAAGCCGTATGGAACGCCGCCACGTGGTCGGAACGTCTCGAAAGTGTCGACCTCGGCTGGTTGCTTTGGTCGCAGCGCCCCGGCCTCCTGAGCCTCGACTGCCTCTCCGCCGCCAAGGCCACCGGCGAACGCCTGCGCGCCTTCGGACATGCCATACTGATGACCGCCACGCCCGGACCGCGCGGTTCGCTCGCCGCGGATTGCGGGCTTGATCCGGATAACCTCGTCATCGTCAACGCCCTCGCCCCTTGGCGACAGGGAGCGTACACCGTCGCGATTGACGGACGCGTCGACACGCGCCTGAAAACGCGCGAGGGCCACATGGCCAAGACCGCCGCGGCCCTGCTCCGCCTTTCGCAGGAAGGGGCCGTCGCGGCCTTCTTCCCCTCATATAAATATGCCGAAGCCGTGGGCCGCGAGGTGAAGGACCTCGACCCCAAGGCCGACGTCGCCCTGCAGCCGCGCGGCCTCGGCCCCGACGGCACGGCGCGCTTCGTCGAGGATTCGTTGGGCCGTTTCACGATTCTCTGCCTGATCCTCGGCGGTTCGCTCGGCGAAGGCGTCGACATGCTCGGCGGCCGCATCCGTTCAGCGGTCGTCATCGGACCCGCCCTGCCAGAGGTCAACGCCCTCCAGGAAGCGCGACGGAAAATGTTCGTCAATGACGGTGCCGAAGACGCCTTCGCCCTTGCCTATGTGCGGCCCGGCATGCGCAAGGTAAACCAGGCGCTCGGGCGTCTCGTACGCTCACCTGGCCACTCGGCGCGAGTGCTCCTACATTGCCGGCGCTTCGCGGACGAAGCCTACCGCAGCCTACTTTCGACGGAATACGGCGACCCCGAAGTCCTCGCGGATGACGAAGCGTTCGTGCGCTGGTCCGCCCGCAGCTGATCAGACGCGGCCGAGGACGCGGCTGGCCGGGAAGCGGATCTTCTTGAACGCGGCGTACTTGTCTTCAGCCGAGCGGTAACCGACGGCGCAAGCGACCACGACTTCGAAGCCCGAACCCTTGAGGCCGAGGATTTCGGTATAGGCCGCGGGATCGATGCCTTCGAGGGCGCACGTGTCGACGGCGAGCGCCGCGGCCGCACCCATCAGCTGACCAAGGGCGATATAAAGCTGACGTGCGGCCCATTCCTTCTGGCCGGCGGCATCTTTGCCGTTCACCACGCCACCAATCATCATCTGGCGGTAAGGCTCGAGTTTGGTGGCATCTGCGCCGCGCTCGGAGACCATCTGGTTGAAGAAATCATTCACGTCCTGCTCGGTGATCTCCGTGCGACGGGCGAAGACGACGAGATGCGAGGCATCCGTGACCTGCGTCTGGTTCCAAGAGACCGGGCGGAGTTTGGCGCGGATTGCCGGGTCGGAAATGATGAAGAACTTCCAAGGCTGGAGGCCGTAGGAGGAAGGCGTCAGGCGCAGGGATTCCTCGAGGGCGGCCCAGGTGGCGTCCGGCAGTTTGCGGGTGTCGAAGAGTTTGGTGGCGTAGCGCCACTCAAGCGAAGCAAGGAGCTGGGAAGGAGTCAGGGCGGCGTTCATGGTCCCATCAGCCAACCCCGACCGAGCCCGTTGTCAAATCAGGCGGGTGAAAGCACGCCACCGGACAACACAAAACGACGCCCGGCCCGTTCCGCGAATTCACGGCTGTGTGTCACCAGGATGAGGGCGGCCCCGCGCTCAGCGACGACCCCCAGCAGCAGATCCATGATTTCCACGCCTGTGCGCTCATCGAGATTACCCGTGGGCTCATCGGCCAAAATAATCGAAGGGCGATTGACCAAGGCGCGGGCGATGGCGACCCGCTGGCATTCGCCGCCGGAAAGGCGCGCGGGCAGATGCTCGAGGCGATTTGCCAGACCGACCTGCGCCAGCAGTTCACGAGCGGCAGACTCGGCCGGGCCGGCCGCGACACCGGCGATGCGGGCCGCCAAGGAAACATTCTCCAATGCCGAGAGCTCGGGCATCAGCTGGTAATTCTGGAAGACAAAACCAACGCCGCGACCCAAGGAGGAGCGAGGTCGCACGAGACCGAGCCCCGGCGCCAGCACGCGCACCTCACCGACATCCGGCTCATCGAGACCGCCGAGCAGTTGCAATAGCGTCGTCTTACCGGAGCCCGAGGAACCACGGATGGAAACAGACTCGCCGGAGAAAACCTCCAGAGAGACATCGGTCAACACCGCCAGAAGGCCCGAAGGGGCCGCGAAGGCCTTCGCCACGCCGCGGGCTTGGAGCACGAGGTCAGGCATCGCGCATGGCCTCCGAAGGTTTGCGGCCGGCCGCCCAGAGTGCCGGCACGAGCCCCGCCACGGTCGTGGTCACGAGCGTGAAGAAAGCCGCGATGATGAAATCCGAAATGTCGTAATGCAGCGGGACTTTCGAGAACTGGTAGACATTCGCGACCATGTCACCGTCGCCGAAAACGGCGTTGATGCCGCCGAGGATATTTTCCCGGAAGAAGAGCATTACCCAGGTGAGCAGGAAGCCCAGCGCCGTGCCGAGGGCGCCGATCAGCAACCCTTGGACTCCGAAGAGACCCACCAACTGCCAGCGCCCGGAACCCAAGGAAACCAAGACGCCGATCTCGCGTGAACGTCGGATCACCGCGGAGAAAAGCGTGCTGCCGATCGAGAACGAAGCGACCAGCGTGATGATGAACATCAGGAAGAAGAGCATCGTCTTCTCGAAGCGGATCGCCTCGAGGAAGTTCTTTTTGATGTCCTGCCAAGGCACGAAACGAAGGTCGGGGTGACCGACGCCGAGGCGGCCGGCGACTGCCGGTGCGTCGGCAGGATGCTTCAGACGCAGGATTACGCCATGGGCGCGCGGACCGAGGTTCCAGATTTCGCGGAAACGGCGGAGCGGGATCAATGCCGCGCGATCATCGACTTCCGTGAAGCCCGTGCGCACGATGGCGCAGACCACGAGGTCCGCCGGCAGCGGGGCTTTCCCTTTTTCGGCGCGCTCGGCCATCGCCGGCGACCAAAGTTCGATGTGGTCGCCCACATTCACGCGCAGATTCCGTGCGAGGCCCGCGCCGAGCACCACCCGGCCGTCATCCAGGTCGTCGAAATTTCCCGCCATCACATATTGGCGCGCCGGCTGGCGGGCATCCGCGGGATCGATGCCGCGCACCGCTGCCACACCGCTGAAATCACCCTGTCGGAGCAAGCCCGGTCCTTCGGCGAAAGCCGTCGCCGCCTCGACCTCCTTGTTCTTACGCAGTTCCGTCACCAGCGCATCCGGCCGGGCGATCGGCGCGGAGCCCACGATGACGCAGTCGCCGAAAGATTCCCGGATGCGGAGGCGATGTTCCTCACCGAAGCCGTTCATCACCGTCTGCACGACGAGCAACGAAGCCACGCCCAGCCCGACGCCGAGGATCGACACCGTCGCGAACGCCGGGAAGCGCTTACCGGGAGGAAAGAGCTGACGGAGCGCGAGATGGAGAAACCAGGGCAAAGGGAAAGATCAGGCCTGGGCTTCAGGTGCGAGGGTCGGGAACAGGATGACGTCGCGGATGTTGGCCGCGCCCGTCAGCAGAATGACCAAGCGGTCGATGCCGATGCCCAGGCCGCCGGCGGGCGGCATGCCGTGTTCGAGCGCCAGCAGGAAATCTTCGTCGATCTTCTGGGTCTCTGCGCCGGCCTGAAGCTGGAGCATCTGGCGCTGTACGCCGGGATCGTTCTGTTCGGAATACGCCGGGGCGATTTCCTGGCCGTTGATGCAAAGTTCGAAGACGTCGATCGTCGTGTCGTCGCCGATGGTGACCTTGGCGAGCGGGCAGAGCTCCTTCGGAATATGCGTGACGAAGGTCGGCTGGATGAGGCCGGGCTCGATGAGTTTACCGAAGACCTCATTGGTGACTTCGAAGTCCTCCCAATCGGGGCGGGGCTCATGCAGGCCGAGGGCCTTGCACGCGGCGATCTTCTCTTCCTTCGGGCGGGAGAACCACTGTGCGTCGCCCGTACGCTCGATGATGAGATCCTTGTATTTCGCCTCGCGCCATTCGCCGCCAAGTTCGATGGTCACGCCGTCTGGCCGCACGACCGTGGTCGTCCCCAGCACCTCGGCGCAGACTTTCTGCACCAGCGAGCGGACGAGTTCCATCATACCGCGGTAGTCCGTATAAGCCTGGTAGGCCTCGAGCATCGTGAATTCGGGGCTGTGCTTGACCGACACACCTTCGTTGCGGAAGACGCGGCCGATTTCGAAGACGCGATCCATCCCGCCGACGAGGCAACGCTTAAGGTGGAGTTCGAGTGCAATGCGGAGATAGAAATCACAATCGAGCGCGTTGGAATGCGTCTCGAAGGGACGGGCGGCGGCCCCGCCGGCGATTGAGTGGAGGGCGGGCGTCTCGACTTCGGTGAAATCGCGGCTCCAGAGGAAGCGGCGGATCGATTCGACAACGCGACTGCGGATGAACAGGCGGCGGCGGGACTCCTCGTTGACGACAAGGTCGAGGTAGCGCTGACGGTAGATTTTCTCGGCGTCGGTCAGGCCGGCCCATTTCTCGGGCAAGGGACGCAGGGCCTTGGAGACCAGGCGATACTCTGCGGTGCGCACGGTGACCTCGCCCGTCTTGGTGCGGAAAAGCTTGCCGCGGACGCCGACAAAATCACCGGTATCGAGCATCTTCTTGAAATGCGTGTCGTAGGCCTCGCCGAGGGCATCGCGGGTGAAGTAGGTCTGGATGATGCCGCCGCGGTCGAGAATCTTGACGAAACTGGCCTTACCCATCACGCGGAGAGCGACGATGCGGCCGGCGACGGAGACCTCGGGCCCTTCCTCGACCCCCTCGGGGAGGAGCGCTGGGCATTCCGTCGAGACGTGGGACTGGTTCCAGTTGGCGCGGAAGGGGTCTTCACCGGCCGCACGGAGCTGGCTGAGTTTCTCATTTCGGACCGCAAAGAGGTCGTGAGAGATGGCATTGAGGTCGGGCTTTTCGCTCATAGGGGCTACCCCGAAATGGGTGCCTCCGAGCAGGCGGGGTGGCAAGGGCGAAAGGTTCGGCTTTCCGTGTTGCGGCGGGACCTTTACGGCGAATAACCGAACCCCATGAAGGCGTATCTCGACCTGCTTCGCCATGTCCGGCAGCACGGAGAAATCCGGAGCGACCGTACCGGCACGGGGACGATCGGCATCTTCGGCGCCCAGCTTCGCTTCGACCTGGCCGAAGGCTTCCCGCTGCTGACGACCAAGAAGGTCCACATGAAGTCCATCACGCACGAGTTGCTGTGGTTCCTTTCCGGCAGCACGCAGAACGCGTGGCTCACCGCGCGGGGCATTTCCATCTGGAACGAATGGGCCACCGCCGAACAGTGCGCCAAGTTTGGCCGCGCCGAAGGAGATCTCGGTCCTGTCTACGGACACCAATGGCGCCGCTTCGGCGCGACGAAACTGCCCGATGGTACCTACGCGAACAACGGCGTCGATCAGGTCCGCCGCGTCGTCGAAGAAATCAAGCGCAACCCTTCCAGCCGACGCCTCATCGTCACCGGTTGGAACCCACAGGAAGCCGACCAAGTCGCGCTGCCGCCCTGCCACACCCTCTTTCAGTTCCACGTCTCGACCGACGGCCGGCTCAGCTGCCAGCTCTACCAGCGTAGCGCCGACTTATTCCTGGGCGTGCCGTTCAACATCGCCAGCTATGCGATGCTCACGCACATGATCGCACAGGTCACGGGCCTGAAACCAGGCCATTTCGTGCACACCTTCGGCGACGCACACATCTATTCTAACCACGCCGAGCAGGTCGAATTGCAACTTTCCCGCGAGACGCGCGCCCTGCCCCGCCTCGTGCTCAACCCCGACGTGAAGGATCTTTTCGACTTCAAGTTCGAGGACATCGTCATTGAAGGTTACGATCCGCATCCGACCATCAAGGCGCCGGTGGCCATCTAATTCCGTGAATCTCGGACGCCCGCTCATCGCGATCGCCGCCGTCGCCCGCAACCGCGGCATCGGCTTGAACAACAAGCTGCCGTGGCGGATCCCAGAGGACTTCGCGTTCTTCAAAACCACGACGATGGGCCAGGTGCTGCTCATGGGTCGCAAGACTTACGAATCCATCGGTCGCCCGCTGCCGGGGCGCACCACCGTCGTGCTTAGTCGCTCGGGCTTCACCGCTCCCGGCATCATCGTAGCCCGCGATTGGCAGGAAGCCGCCAGGGTCGAACCCACGAAGACCCTTTTTCTGGCCGGCGGCGCCGCCCTCTACGCCGAAGCGCTGCCGTGGTGCTCTGAGCTGATTCTCACCCATGTAGACATGGAGCCGGAGGCTGATGCCTTTTTCCCGGATTGGACCGGTCGGTTTGATGCCGGCGAAATCATCGCCCAGCACCCCACCTGTGTGATGCGGCGCCACCGGCCGCTTTGAGGTATTGATTGATTTCAGTCATAATAGGATAGTCTGGGGTGGCAGGGGGCTAATGACCCCCATAAAGTGGCCAAAAAGGGCGTTTAGGGGCGTTTTCTCCTTTCCAATACCTCCCCCCGCCCTACCGTCCGACCCATGCCGGACGGCCTGTTTACTTTCTTCGCAGCACTGACTCTCGGAGCTGCCCTTCTCTTGGTCCTCAGCCGCAACGCGGTGACCTCCGCCATGGGGATGATCCTAGCCTTGGTCGGGGTGGCCGCTGACTTCTTTCTCCTAGATGCCTACTTCTTGGGCGTGCTCCAAGTCTTGGTCTACGCCGGCGCCGTGATGGTCCTGTTTCTGTTCATCATCATGCTGCTGGACACCGAGGACCCCCAAGGCGCGTACCCGTGGAAAACCGCAGCGCTCGGACTGGCCACTTTCTTCCTACTCGGTGCCGGTGTGCTCTGGCTCTTTCATTGGTCGGGCGCCGTCCCAACCGCCGCCGCTGGCGCGACCCCTCCCGAACTCTCCGTCAACCCGATTGAGTTCACCACCGCCGCCAAATCCTTTGGGCGCCTGCTTTACACCAAGTATCTCCTTCCGCTGGAGATCGCCGGCTTCCTGCTCCTCGTCGCCCTCGTCGGCGTCGTGTCGTTGAGCAAAGCGTCCACCGAAGAGACCGCCTGATTTTTCCGACATGGAACACACTTCTCTCGCCCACCACCTGATCCTGGCGGGCTTGCTGTTCGCCCTCGGCCTGACCGGCGTCCTCGTTCGCCGCAACCTGCTCGTCGTCTACATGTGCCTCGAGTTGATGCTCGCCGCCGCGACGCTCGCGCTCGTCGCATTCTCCCGCTTCAACCGCACCATGGATGGCGCGGTGCTCGTCTTCTTCGTCATCACCGTCGCCGCCGCGGAAGTCGCCGTCGGCCTCGCGCTGATCGTCGCCCTCTTCCGCCAGCGCGGCACCGTGCAATCCGACGCCCTCACCACCCTTCGCGACTAAGCTTTTCCGATGCCTTCCGACTATTCGTGTTTGGTTCACTGGATCCTCTTCCTGCCACTGGGAGCCGCCGCGCTCTCCGCGTTGCTCCTCCGCAAACAAGGTACCCTCGCCGCTTGGCTTTCCACCGCCACGGCCTTCGCCATCGCCGCGATCTCCTTCAACCTGCTGCGGCATGAAGGCAACGTCACTTGGCACGTCGAACTCGCTAAGTTCGGCGACCTCTCGCTCGGCTTTGGTTATCTCATCGACGCCAACGCGCGCCTGATGCTTTTCGTGGTGTCGTTCGTCGCCGCGTGGATCCACCTCTTCTCCGTCGGTTACATGAAGGATGATTCGGCCCGCGGCCGTTTCTTCGCTGGTCTCTCAATCTTCATGTTCTCCATCCTGGGCATCGTCGTCGCCGACAACCTGCTCATGACGTTCATCTTCTGGGAGCTCGTCGGCTTCAGTTCGTACATGCTGATTGCGCATTACTTCGACAAAGATTTCGCCGCCGCCGCCTCGAAGAAAGCCTTCATCACCAATCGCATCGGCGACCTCGGCTTCATCCTCGGTATCGCGATGTGCCTTTCCCTCTACGGCACGGTCGACTTCGCCGCGCTCAAGGACCATGCGGCCGCCGCCAAAACTATCCCCGTCGCCGTGGGTGCACTGCTCATGTGCGGCTTCCTCGGCAAGTCTGCGCAGTTCCCATTGCACGTCTGGCTCACTGACGCCATGGCTGGTCCGACACCGGTCTCCGCCCTCATCCACGCCGCGACGATGGTGGCCGCGGGCGTCTACTTCATGGCTCGCGTGAGTTTCCTGCTCGCCCCAGATGTCCTGCATTTCATCGCAATCTCCGGCGCCGGCATGGCCGCGCTCGCCGGCCTCTGTGCCTTGGCTCAGACCGACATTAAGAAATCGCTGGCCTACTCCACCCTCGCCCACCTCGGCATCATGGGTTGCGCGATCGGCCTCGGCCACCCGGAGCTCGCGCTCATGCACATGGCGATGCACGCGTTCTTCAAGGCTACGCTGTTCCTCGGCGCCGGCTCCGTCATCCACGGCTGCCACCACGAACAGGATATGCTCAAGATGGGCGGCCTGCTGAAAAAGATGCCCCTCACCGCGGCGACGTTCATCGCCGCGACGCTCTCCAATTGCGCCGTTCCTTTCCTCGCCGGCTGGTATTCAAAGGATGCCATCATTGAGGCCGCCTTCCACGGCGAACATATCGCCATCTTCGCCTTCCTCTCCCTGGCGGCGCTCGCGACCTGCCTCTACAGCGGCCGCATGATCCGCCTCGTCTTCCTTGGCGAAGCCAACTCCGAAGAAGCCAAGCACGCGCATGAGTCGCCTTGGCTGATGACCCTACCGCTCATCGTACTTGGTCTCGTCTACTCCGTCGCCGGCGGCTTCCTCGCCCACTCCATCATCCCCGCCAGCTCGCTCCAGCCGATAGGGGAGGCACTAAAGGAAGCCTCCTTCCACTTGACGGCACCCTCGACCATCGTCGGCCTGCTCTCGCTCCTCATCGGTTTCGGCGGGGCTTTGAAATTCTACGGCGCCGTCCGCGGCGCCGATGCGCTGCAAGTTCTCTCCCCGCGCACCTACCACCTGCTCGAGCATCGCTGGATGGACGGCCTATACCGCTGGTATATCGACTCCGTGCAGCGCCGCATCGCTGAGTTCGTAGCCTTCCTAGACCTTCTGTTCATCAACGGCGTCGCCGTGCGCTGGATCGGCGGAGGCGTCCCGGCGGTACTCGGCTACCTCACCGGTCGCACCTTCCACCGCGGCCAGGTCCGCGCCTACGCTTTCTGGATCGTGCTGGGAACTCTCTTCCTCGCCTGGTTCCTCATCGCCCGCTAATCCATGGATACTTTTCCCGCCACCCTTCTGCAGATTGCCGTCACGGCGCCGATCCTGATTGGCCTGATTCTGATTACTGGACGCAACCTACCCCGGAGCTTCGCCTCAGGTTTCGCCTTCGGCGGCTTCGCCATCCCGGCTATGCTCGGTCCTTGGCTCTTGCTACTCTGGTGCACGCCCACCGCCCCGGCGCAGTTCCAATCCGCTGGCCCCTGGGGCTTCGGTTTCGCGCTCAACGGTATCAGCGCCCCCCTGTTGGCCATGACCGCCCTCGTCGGCTTCGCCGCCGGCATCAAGGCCCTCACCCAGGAAGTCGAAGCGCGGAACACCTACCTTGGCCTGATCCTCTTCATGCTGGGAGGCACGCTCGGCGTCTTCGCCACCAACCATATCGTCGGCTTTTATTTCTTCCACGAATTCGCACTCATCCCGACCTTCATTCTCACGCTCTTCTGGGGTGGCGAAGGACGTCGACCGGCGGCCATGCAGATGGCGATCTACCTGACGGCTGGGGCCATGGCTTCGCTCGCCGGTATCCTCATCGCCCTCGACGCCTCGGGCCTGTCTTTCGATAACGCCACCTTCGCGAATCTTGTCGAAGCTCTCGCCCGCGTCGAACATCTGCCCGCCGCGACTGGTGCGCTGGTGCTCTTTGGCCTCGGCACGCTGGCCTCGCTCTTCCCGTTCCATTCCTGGGCCGCGCCTGGTTACACCGCCGCCCCCACGCCCGTCTCGATGATCCACGCGGGCGCGCTGAAGAAGTTCGGTCTGTACGGCATCATCATCATCGGCCTCAGCAGCCTCGACATCACCGGCGGCCGACTCGGCCAGTGGTTCCTCTGGCTGGCCGTCGCCAATGTCTTTATCGTCGGCCTGATCTGCCTCGTACAACGCGACCTCAAGCAGCTGCTCTCCTGGAGCTCCGTGGCGCACATGGGTCCAATCTTCCTCGGCCTCTGGGTCTGCGGAACTTCGGGCAAAGCGGAGGGCCTCGATGCCGCGGTCTTCCTGATGGTCGCACACGGCCTTTCCTGCGCCGCGCTCTTCCTGCTGGCCAACGCCGTGCGCACGCGCGCCGGCACCTACCGCCTCGACGAACTCGGAGGACTCGCCACGCGCGCGCCGATCCTGGCCGCCTTGTTCATCGCAGCCACCATGGCCTCGATTGGCCTGCCTGGCTTCGGCAACTTCTGGGGCGAGATCGGCATCTTCCTCGCGCTCCGCGCCCAGCCGCTCTGGCTCCAGGGCATCATCGCCTCCACCGTGGTCATTTCCGCCATCTACGCCCTGCGCGCCGTGGCGGCGACATTCTTTGGCCCCAGTAGCGAAGCCTTGGATAAGCGTTTCGCCTCCGCGCCTTTCGGCGATGTGAGCTGGAATGAACGCGCTGCGGCCGCCGTCTTGCTCGGCGCTTCGCTCCTGATCGGCTTCATGCCTTCTTTGATCACCCGGTCGACGAACCCCCTGACCGCCGAAATCACCGTCCACGCTCAGCACGCCGCGAAAGCCCCGGCTGCCGAGCCCGTCCAACGCTGACCCCCTTCGCCCGATGACCGCCTTTATCGCCAACATCGACCTCGCCTTCAAAACCCTCGCACCACGCGCGACGGACTGGCAGTCGATCCTTCCTGAGATTGCCGTGGCCGGCCTCGCCCTGTTCTGCCTCGTGCAGGCGATGCTCCTGCCCAAGGCCCTGCGCTACCTGATTCCCGCCACCGCCCGCGTCGGCCTCTGCCTGGTCATCGTGATGTCACTCATCACGCCTGCTCCCTGGGCCCCGTCCAGCGATCTCGAATCATTCTCCGGCCTGCTCCGCCAGAACCTACCCTTCGCCGGCGTGCGCGCGGTCTTCCTGTTCTCCGCACTACTCACCAGTTTCCTCGCCGCGGGCTTCCTGCGCGACCGCAAGGCCGCCGTCGCGGACTATCACCACGTTCTATTGGTCGTGACCGCGGCCTTCATGTTGCTCGCCCAGTCGAACCACTTCGTGACGTTCTTCGTCTCGCTGGAAACCGCTGCCGTGGGCCTCTACGTGCTCGTCGGCTATCTTCGCCGCAGCGACGCCTCACTCGAAGCGGGCGTGAAATACCTCGTGGCCGGGGGACTCAGCTCCGCGCTCCTGCTGATGGGCATTGTGCTCGTCTATGGCTCCTTGGGCGCCGTGGGCGTGGCGGACTCGCTCAACTTCACACAGATCGGCAAAATCCTCGCGCTGCAGACCGCCGCGCACACGCTCTCTCCGCTGACGCTCGCCGGCGTCGCCCTCATCCTTGGCGGCGTGGCGTTCAAGCTCGGCGCCTTCCCCTTCCACGCGTGGATTCCGGACGTCTATCAAGGCGCACCGACGCCGACCACGGCATTCCTCGGCACCGCCTCCAAAGCGGCGGGCGCCTTCACGCTCGTACTGCTCGCAACCGGACCGTTCGCCCCGCTCGCCGTCAAGGTGGGCCCGCTACTCGCCATCGCCACCGTGCTGACCTTGCTGGTCGGCAATCTCGGCGCCCTCGCCGCGACGGATATCAAGCGCACCCTGGCGCTCTCCGGCGTCTCGCATGCGGGCTTCATCCTCGCCGCCGTCACCGCGACCGTGGTCGTCCCAGGGATCACGGCCTACGATTACAACGCCGAGCAGATTGTCGTCTTCTATCTTCTGGCCTACCTCGCCGGCACCTTCCTCACCTCGCAAGCCCTGGTCTCACTCCCCGCCGCCGAAGACCATCGCCGCCCGCAGCTTGCGCTGCGCGGCCTACTTCGTCGCTCCCCGATGCTCGCCGCCTCGCTCGGCTTCGGCATCGGCTCGCTCGCGGGCGTGCCACCCACAGTCGGCTTTATCGCCAAGCTCCTCGTGCTCGGCTTGCTCGTGAAGGCCAAGCTCTGGTGGGTCCTCGGGGCCGCCCTCATCAGCGTGGCCGTCAGCATTCATTACTATTTCTCGATCCTGCGGGAAGCCGTCGTCCGCCCGAGCGATGACAGTGAAGATTTAGCTCCACTCGAGATTTCTTTCAGCGCCCGCTTCCTGATTGGCGCCTTGGCTACGGCTGCCCTGCTGGGCGGCCTGTTGATCCTCGCCTAACGCCCTTTCCCGCGGCCGCGCGGGTGATGGCGCCGGTGCGCATCGGAAAGCGCCGTCCGGTCGACGGATGTGTAAATCTGCGTCGTGGCGATGTCGGCGTGACCGAGCATCTCCTGAATGGAGCGTAGATCAGCACCGCCCTCGAGCAGGTGCGTCGCGAAGGCATGACGAAGCAGATGCGGCTTCACGGGGACACTCACGCCGGCCCGCTGCGCGGCCTGTTTCACGCCGAGCCAGAAAGTTTTCCGGGAAATCGCCACCCCGCGGGCGCTGAGGAATAAAGCACTCCCCGTCTTAGGCCGGACGAGTTTGGGACGTCCGTGCGAGAGATAGGCCTGCAGGGCGACCAACGCCGTCTCGCCGACCGGGACGATGCGATCCTTGGAGCCCTTGCCCGTGACACGTACCAGTGCGGAGTCGGCGTCAACGGCTTGAATCTCGAGCCCGCACAACTCGGAGATGCGGAGGCCGGAGCCGTACATCATCTCCAGCATCGCCCGATCGCGCAGGCCTTGGGGTGTCGAGGTGTCAGGTGCGGACACGACCTTGGCGGCTTCGGCCGGACTGATCATGCCGGGAAGTTTGCGGCGAAGCTTGGGGCCGTGCGCGAGCTCAGTGAAGTCATCGCGCCGCAGGCCGGAGCGGACGAGGTACGCCGAGAAGGAACGGACGGCCGAGAGCCGGCGGGCCAGCGAGGCCGCCGCGTGTCCTTTGCGATCCAGTGCACATACCCAGGAGTCGACCTCGGCCAGACCGATTTCCGTCCAGCTCGTGCGACCTGCCCGGCCGCAATGGGCGGCGAAGCGCAGAAGGTCAGACTCGTAGGCAGAGGTCGTGAGCTTCGCGGAGCCACGCTCCAAGGAGAGATAGGCCAGAAAGGCGTCGACCGCCTCCTGCAGGTCGGGCGGCACCTCGTCGCGACGGGCTCGGGGCTTCGGGGACATGCGTCATCAGTATTGCCCCGACGCCCGAGGAGTCCATAAGGATTGAGCATGTCCAGCCAGCGAGAGCGCGCCATGAAACCGACCGACCTGCGGGGAATCCTCCGCTACGTCCCGATGTTCCGTGACCACGTTTTCGTCATCGCGGTCGATGGTTCGATCATCAGCCACGAGAACTTCCCGAATATCGTGACCGATATCGCGGTGTTGCGCAGCCTCTCGATCAAGGTCGTCCTTGTACACGGCATCGGCCAGCAGCTCGTCGGCCTCGCCGGCGAACACAATATTGCTCTGTCTGATATCCAAGGCGAAGGCCCGACGGATGCGGCGACCATGTCGCTCGCCCGCGAAGCCTCCGCGCTCGTGTCGCAGTCCGTCCTGGAAAATCTTTCGCAGGCAGGTCTCCGCTGCGCGATCACCAACGCCGTGCGTTCGACCAAGATCGGCCGCATTAAAGGACGGGATCATCTCTATACCGGCAAAGTGGAGAAAGTGGACGCCGCGATTCTCAAGTCGATGCTCGCGCAGGACATCCTACCGCTCGTCACGCCGATCGTGTGCGACCGCGAAGGCCAGTCCCTGCGCGTCAACAGCGATCACCTCGCCATGGAACTGGCCGTGGCGCTCGGCGCCTCGAAGCTCATCTACCTTACGCCGTTCAGCGGCCTGCAGGTCGACGGCGTCGTGAAACTCAATCTACCGGAAGACGAACTTAAGCGGCTCCTCGCCGACAAGTCGGCGAAACTCGACCCCCGCATCCGCAGCAAAGCCGTGCAGGCCGCGAAGGCCCTCGACGAGGATGTTCCGCGCGCGCACATCCTGGATGGCCGCGTCTTCGGCGGTCTCCTGACCGAGATTTTCGACAAGGTCGGCCTGGGCACGATGGTGCACGCCAACGACTATGACCGCATCCGCCAGGCAAAGAAGAAAGACGCCCAGGCTCTCTACAATCTCGCCAAGCATGGCGCCAAGACCGATGCGCTCGTCTCGCGCACCCGCCAGCAGATCGAGCAGTCCTATGCCGATTTCTACGTCTACGAGATCGACGACAGCATCATCGGCTGCGCCGCGCTGCGGGCCTATCCTGGCGGCAAGATGATGGAGCTCGGCGCCGTCTACGTGCAGCCTTTCTATCATGGCCGCGGCGTCGGCCGGAAACTCGTCGAGTTCGCAAAACGTCGGGCTAAGCAGCTCGGCGCTAAGAAACTTATCGCGCTGACGACCCAGACCCAAGGGTTCTTCCAATCCGCCTGCGGCTTCACGGTCGCCACGGCGGCCGACCTACCCGCCGAGCGGCGACAGGAGCTCAAGAAGAGCGGCCGTCATTCGCAGGTGCTCGCCTTCTCCTTGAGCCGCCTGAGCGATTCGGTGCGCTGATTTACTTCGCGGTGAAGAAACCCCGCTGCTTCTCGGTGATGGGCAGGCCGGCTTTTTCCAAGACGAGCAGGAAATCCTCCCAGAAGGCCCGCTTCGTGGTAGTGCTGGAGTTATGCAGCAGGTAGTTCGGATGATACGTGGCCATCAGCGGTAGGCCGGCCAGATCATACCATTGACCACGTGCCTGCGTGATGAGGGGCCCCGGACCGTGCAAAGCCTGGAAGGCGATCGCCCCGAGGGCCACGACGACTTTCGGTTGCACGATATCGATCTGCGCGCGCAGGTAAGGAAGATTGAAAGCCAGTTCCCGGGCGGTCGGGATACGCTTACCATAAGGCGTCGGCGGCTCGGGGCGCCAGACCATCGCCGGCATAAGATAAATATCGGAGGGCGCCAGTGCCGCCGCCGTTAGGATTTTCTGCAGGATCTCGCCCGCCGGACCGGCGAAGGGCCGGCCGGCCTCGATCTCTTCCAACGACGGGGCTTCGCCGACGAAGACAATCTTGGCGCCCACGGAACCCTGGCCGAGCAACGGACGCTGCTTGTCGACCAGGTGCTTCTTGGTCTCGACGCAGGCGTTCACCAAAAGGGCGAGGGCCTCCAGACGTTGCTCCTTCGTGCCGGCGGCCAAAGTGAAGACGGGAGGGTCTGCGATCGGGATGACGGGGGCGACTGAAACCTTGACGACTGCCGGCACGGCGACCGGGCGAACCTGGCTAGACGGGGCCGAAGGCGCCGGCGCAGCAGCCCGGGCGAGAGACGCAGAAGCGGCCACCGGGGCCGGGGCCCCCGAGAGGCGCTTCAAGGATGCCAAGGAGTCATCGCTCACACTGACCCGACGGACCCCCGCCGCCTTCTGGCGCTTCAGTTCCTCCAAGAGGGCATCTAGGGCTTCGACGGGATCAATCACGACACGGCAAGGGATTGGATGGCACGGGCGAGCGTCAAATCTTTCTCGGTAACCCGGTTGCCGGCGTCATGGGTACTTAGCCTCAGGGTCACTTTATTCCAAATATTGAGTATTTCCGGGTGATGGTTGATCTTTTCGGAGACTTCCCCCACTCGGTTGATGAAAACAAGGGACGCCTTGAAATCCATAAATACATAGGTCTTCAACAACTTACCATCGTCTAACATCCATCCCTCCAGACCGGCTAAAGCTTCCTGGATCTGAAAAGGCTCCAAGGGTTGGCGCATGGAAAATATCTTCTTTATCCCCTTTATCGGTGTCAACGCAGGGCTGGGAGAATACCCCCATTGTGAATAAACTTGCCGAAGGCTCTCAAAACTGACTTAACAGCGGTCAGGTTTGTCTCGGAAAATAACCAAAGTAAGAGACAAGCCCCGCAATAATCCGGTGAGTTGACGGTCGTTAAGACGGCAAATCGAAATCCGAAGGTCGGAAACGGGCAATGCGGTGTAGGTAAAACAAGCAAAACAAAAGATAATATGGAAAACAAACTGTTCGTGGGCAATCTGCCCTGGGCCGCTACTGAATCCGACATCCGCGCTCACTTCTCCCAAGGCGGCGAAGTGGTCTCCGTGGAAGTTATGATGGACAAGTTCACGGGTCGTCCTCGTGGCTTCGCCTTCGTGACCATGGCCAATGCTCAGGCCGCTCAGGATGCGATCGCTAAGACTGAAAACATCGATTTCATGGGTCGCCCCCTGAAGGTCAATGTTGCCCGTCCTCGCGAAGAACGCCCGTCCTTCGGTGGTGACCGTCCCCGCTCCGGCGGCTTCGGTGGCGACCGTCCCCGCTCCGGCGGCTTCGGCGGCGGAGATCGTGGTGGCTTCGGCGGCGGCGGAGGCGGCTCTCGCGGCGGCTTCGGCGGCGGCGGCTCTCGCGGCGGCTTCGGCGGCGGCGAACGTCGCTCCGGCGGCTTCGGCGGCGGCGACCGTGGCGGCTACTAATCCTCGGATTAACACCTCCTACCAAGGGCGCCTTACGGCGCCCTTTTTTGTGCCTAAATGGGCCGAAATTAGGCCTTTATTCTGTAGAAGCCCACGACCTGCAGCCCAATCGGCTTGTCCCCTGCCGCCCCCCACCCTTAATCGGCCGACTGCCATGACTCGCCTCGCCGTCTTCCTGCTCCTCGCCCTCAGCCCCCTCGGGGTCCTGGCGGGCCTGAATACCGACGGTCTGCCCGCCGGCGCTGCCGCCGTCGTCGTCGTGGATTTCGTAGCCTTCCGCAGCTCCCAGCTCGGCAAGGCCGTGGAGCAGTCAGCCAGCCTGAACACCGGCAACAACCCACTGAACAAACCAATGGTGGAAAAGCTGAACTTCGACGGCAACAAGGACCTCCGCGAAATCGACGTGGCCGTCTACCCTGGCGCCGACGGCAAGGTCGCGGCGAAGAACCCCACCGCCGCCATCTTGCTGCGCGGCAAATTCGACCCCAGCCGCATCAATACTTTCGGCAAGGACAACCAAGTCCCTGCGAAAACCGTCGGCAAACATCAGGCATGGGAAGCAGGTGCACTCGCGGAAAAACTCTTCGGTGAGAAACCCAAAGACCAGACCAGCGAGGCCTACCTCATCGCTTACTCCTCCGAGCTCGTGCTTGTCGCCAGCCCAGACTTCCTGGCCACCGCCCTCGCCTCGCTGGAGGCCAACGAGAAGAACCCCCTGCTCCCCGCGGTCACCGCTCGCCAGTTCGCCGCGGTGCCGAAGGGCTGGCTCTTCATCTACGGCGATGCGACGAAAATAAAAACCGCCGACACCAACGGCGCCACCGATTTCACACTCTCACTCGGCGAAAGCCCGGCCGACCTCCAACTCGCCTTGTCCGCGAATTTCGTCACCACGGAAAAAGCCGCGATCATCCGCAAGCAGCTCCACGGGCTCAAGGCCTTCGCCTCGATCGGACTGATGAACGACGAAGGGAAGAGCCCCGACGAAAAGGAAAATATGAAACTGCTCTCGGAGCTGGTGCAGAAGCTCCGCATCGGCGGCGACGGCCGCACCGTGACGCTCGATCTCGACTACGCCGCCGCCAAGGCCGCGCCGGCGATCGTGAAGGCCATTGAAAAGGCCAAGCAATCCGCCCCGGCGCCGGCCAGCAAGTAAAGGGATGCGTCGTCCGCTTCTGCTGATCGCGATCCTGGCGATCGCGGCCGTGCCCGCTTGGCTCTGGCTCAATCCACCCGACCTGCGGCTGTCCATCGATCGGCGTAGCCGCGAAAGCGCGTTGCTCTACCCGCGGGAAGCGACCGGCCGGCGCTGTGCGGCAGTCGTGGTCGCCAGCCTGGCGGAACTCACCGAGCCCGAGCGGCGCGACCAGCTGCGCACCCAGCTCGAACAAGGGCTCGTGGCCCGGGAAGATCGCGTCGAAGTGGGCTTCGTGCCTTCTTCGCCGACCGCGGCTACCGACACGCCGGCCTGGGTCATCCCCGGCCGCGCGCGCCTGCAACTGCGCGCAGTGCCGCACGGCTATCTGCTCGTTCACGCCGCCCCCGCGCAAGACTTGCTCCGCGTCGCCAGTCGGAAGCGCTGGCTCTCGTCTGGGTTGATCGCCGCCGCCCGCACGGCCACCACCGCCACCATCGCCGTAGGCGAAACCGACGATGGCACCCACCTCGTCGCGACCCTAGCCTTCGACTATCGTACCGGCGAAGAAGCCGAAGCCGCCTTTCAGGAATTGATGCAGAAACAGGGCGACTTCGAGGCGCTCGGCTTCGCCGCCCGTCCAGGTGCCGATCGCATCACGCGCCAGACCAAGCTGCTCGTCATCCGTTTCGACATGGAAACGGACGTCGTGCTGCGGGCGCTGCGCAATCGCTGACGCTCAGGCCTTCTCGAGCGTACCGTCGGCGCGCAGGCGGCGATAATAGCAACCCGAGCGCGCCCTGCCGTTTTCCTTCGTATGGCAGGCGCCCTGGCCAGCAGGACGCACCTTGTAGAGAATCGAGTTCTGTTCGCAGTTCACACGCACCTCGATGAGTTCGAGGAAATCACCCGAGGTGAGACCTTTGATCCATAGTTCATTGCGGGAGGTGCTCCAGAAAGTGGCTTTCTTTTCACGCAGAGCCGTCTGCAGGGCCAGCTCGTTGACGTAGCCAAGAATCAGCACCTCGCCGGTCTGGGCGTCCTGGGCCACGGCCGGAATGACATCGGCCTGCCCGGCGGCGATTTTTCGCAGTTTTCCGAAGTCGAGGCGCAGGGCCAGGCCCTCTTCGAGTTCTTTGTCGGACATGTGTCCATTTGGCATGGGTTGCAGGGCTCATTCAAGGCTGGAATCCCAACCCATTTATCCCTTACGGATACACCCTATGTCGCTCAATAATTCCGCCGACCTTTCCCGCGCCGCCACCGAAGCCCGCGGCCTGGCCATGGATGCCGTCGCCGCCTGTCATTCTGGCCACCTCGGCCTGCCCCTGGGTGCAGCCGAAATCGGCGCCGTGCTCTATGGCAACTTCCTCCGCCATGACCCCGCCGCACCTCAGTGGATCAACCGCGACCGCTTCGTCCTTTCCGCCGGCCACGGTTCGATGTTCGTCTATTCGTGGGTGCACCTCGCCGGGTTCGACCTGCCGCTCCAGGAAGTGAAGAACTTCCGCAAGCTGCACTCCAAGACCCCCGGGCACCCGGAGTTCGGTGAAACTGTCGGCGTGGAAGCCACCACCGGTCCGCTTGGCCAGGGCACGGGCAATATCGTCGGTATGGCCGTGGCCGCCAAGATGGCCGCCGCGCACTTCAACACCGCCGAACACAAGATCTTCGACCACATCGTCGTCGGGCTCGCCGGCGACGGCTGCCTACAGGAAGGCATCTCCCAGGAAGCCGCCTCGTTCGCCGGCCGCTTTGGCCTCGATAACCTGATCATGCTCTACGACTCCAATGACGTCACCCTCGACGCCATGGCCTCGAAGACCCAGAACGAAGACACCGCCAAGCGCTACGAAGCCGCCAACTGGGAAGTCTTCACGGTCAAGGAAGGCAACCAGCTCGCCCCGATTGCGGAGGCCCTCGACAAGGCTCGCGCTAGCAAGAACGGCAAGCCGAAGCTGATCATCTGCAAGACCGTCATCGGCAAGGGCATCGCCGAAGTCCAAGGCACCTCCAAGGGCCACGGCGAAGCCGGCGTGAAGTTCGTTGACGCCTCCCGCAAGGCCCTCGGCCTCCCCGATGAAAAATTCTTCGTCTCCGCCGAGACCCGCGCCTACTTCGCCGCCCGCAAGGCCCAGCAAGCCGCCGCACACGCCGAATGGCAGCAGACCTTCGCCGCCTGGTCCAAGGCCAACCCTGAAAAAGCGGCGCTCCTCGCCAAGGCTCAGAAAGGCGACCACGGCGACGTCCAGTCCCTCCTCAACGCGATTCCGGAATTCGGAAAGAACTCCCTCGCCACCCGCGTCTCGGGCGAAACCTGCATCAACGCCGTCGCGAAGGCTTCGCCGCTCGTGCTCTCCGGCTCGGCCGACCTTCATGGCTCGACCAAGAATTACATCAAGGACGTGGGCGATTTCGACGTCGCGACTCCGGCCGGCCGCAATCTCTACTTCGGCATCCGTGAACACGGCATGGGCGCCATCCTCAACGGCATCGCCTACCACGGTATCTTCAAGGGCTCCGGCGCGACGTTCCTGACGTTCTCCGACTATCTCCGCCCGTCGATCCGCGTCGCGGCGCTCGCCAAACTGCAGGTCTTCTACATCTTCACACATGACTCCGTGGGCGTCGGCGAAGACGGCCCGACCCACCAGCCGGTCGAGACCGTGAGCGCCTTGCGCTGCATACCGAACCTCGACGTGGTCCGCCCGGGCGACGCCGAAGAGACCGCTGCGGCCTTCGCGTACGCCGTCGCTCGCAAGGACGGCCCGGTCGCCCTCATCCTCTCCCGCCAGAACGTTCCCTCCCTCGACAGCGTCCCGGTCGCCACGCGCCGTCAAGGTGTGCTGAAGGGTGCCTACGTCCTCCGCAAGGAAACCGCTGCCCTCACCCACATCCTCATCGGCACGGGCAGCGAACTCTCGCTCGCCCTCGCCGCCGGCGAAGAACTCGGCGCGGGCGTCCGCGTCGTCTCGATGCCCTCGATGGAAATCTTCGCCCGCCAGCCCAAGGCCTATCAGGAAGAAGTCCTGCCCGCCTCCTGCGCCAAGCGCGTCAGCATCGAGGCTGGCGTGACCATCGCCTGGGGCCGCTACGTCGGCACCGTCGGCAAGGCCATCGGCACCGACACCTTCGGTCTCTCCGCCCCGGGCGAAGTGGTCATGAAGGAACTCGGCATCACGAAGGAAGCCGTGGTCGCCGCCGCCAAAGCGCTCTGAGTTGATTAGTCGCCTCAACCCAGGACCGTCCGCTCCGGCAGACGGTCTTTTTTGTGCCTACTTGGCTTCCCGGAGATCGGTCAAGTGCACCCGATAGAGATCACCCTGCTCGGAGCCAAGCAGCAGGTGCTCCGGGTCGACCCAGGAACACCCTTCAATCTGCCAAGAAAGCATCGGGGGCGAAAGCGGCGCATACAAAGCCCGGCCGTGGAAAAAATCTTCCCCCGCCGCCGGCAGGTCAAAAACCCAGATGTTGCGGTAAGTGAGTACCGCGAGGCGTTCCTGATTCGGTGAAAGGCACGCGTCGGTGACCATGCCACCGGCGTCGAAGCGTGCCAACTTCGTCAGCGTGGCGCGATCGCCCGTGGCGGGAAGATCAGCCCGCCAGAGGTCGGTGAGCGTGTCACGTCGATGCTTGGTCAGTAGATAGAGTTTCCCTCGGACCAAGAACATCGACTCACAATCGTGCGCGAGTTCCGGGTCCGGGAACGCCGTCTGGTCGGGCCAGGCGAAAGTGATCTTTCGGAATTCCGTGATTTCCGCGACACCGCCCGCGGGCTCTTTGAAGAGATAGAACGCCAGCTGTTTGCGGCGAGAAACGTTATTCCCGACATCACCCACAATCATATTGCCATCTTTGTCGCCGGTCATGGCCTCCCAATCGACGTTGACCGCGCCCTTGAGCGTGACGCCCTTCCAATAGCCCTTGGGCGTCAGGACGAGACTTCCATCCGCATGGATCGGCACGATCATCGGCTTGTTGCCCGAGTCGGATAAAGTCCAGAAGACGCCCGGCATGGAAGGGCTGGCCCAGAGCGCGGAGCATTCGGGTATCAACCCCATGTCTAACTTGCCCGCAGAACGCAGCGGCACCGAAGGCATCTCCGGCAGCGCACGCCGCACCACATCCAGATCGGCACCCGAAGTGACCGCGGCGAGGAGACCGGCAAGAAGGGGGACGACCCGCATATCGGAAACCTAGCCCGCCCTATCCGCTTGGCAATCCACCACGCCGACTTTGCTGTCGAAATCAAAGCCACGCCGCCCATGCTTCCGGCATGGCCCGTAAATCGTCGCGTTCGCTCTGGACCGCCAAGCTCACCGGCCAACCCCTGCCCGCCCCGGGACGCACCCGCCCGGCCAAGAGCCCCGCCTCGACGGTCAGCCCCCCGCGCGGCTGCAAGGCAATCATCCTCGGCATCGACCCTTCGCTCCGCGGCACAGGTCTGGCCGTCATCGACGCCCGCCGCGAACCCATGCGCCTGCTCGCGAGCGTCACGGTGAAACTCGCGCCTAAACTTGAAGCCTACGAATGCCTGGGGAAGATCGCCGACGCCGTCGAAAAACTCGCCCGCCAGCACGGCGTGACAGAGGCCTCGATCGAAGAGACCATCTACGTTCAAAACTTCCGCACCGCCCAGGCGATGGGCGCATCACGCGGGGCCGCGCTGAGTGTGCTCGCGCGACTCGGCGTCACGGTCGGCGAATACGCGCCGAAGCGCATCAAGATGGCGGTCACGGGACACGGTGCGGCCAGCAAGGAACAGGTTGGCCGCATGGTACGCAACGTCCTGAGCCTGCCGGCGGACCTGCCGCTCGATGAATCGGATGCGGCGGCGGCGGCCCTCTGCCACGCCTACACGGCGCGCGGTTGATCAGTTCTCCTCGCTGACGGCGAATTCGTCGTGGCGGCCCTGAGCCTGACTCCAGCGGGCCATCAATTCATCCAGTGGCACAGGACGAACTTTCTGGCTAAGATTGTAATCGCCCGCCTCAAGGCAGGCTTTCAATTGCCCCCAAATCGCCCCGTAGGAGCGCGAGAAACGCAAAGACTCATCGCGCAGCAGGCTGGAGACATGACAGCAGCCGCCCACTTCAGTGACGATGAAGCGGCCGGCTTTCAATTCATCGACCGAGACCGCACGTAAATCAAAGCGGGCAAAATGGAGGCCAGGGAAGCGCTTGGCGAAAGCCGTCATCGCCGTATCTAGCTCGACGGTGATCAAATCGCCGCGTTGCAGGCAGCGGGCGCCGTGGCCATAGCTGCCCGTGAGATTCAAGGTGACCTTCTGACCGGCCGGAATCACGCGGTTGAGATCACGAGCGTGGCACTGGATGAAAAGCTCGCCGCGCGAGACCGCCACTTCGTCGAGCCAGATGAGTTCTTCGAGCGTCTGCTCGCCGTCGCCGCGCACGGTCACGTCGCGCTTCTGCACCAGCGCCATGATGCGACCGTCGTCCTTGCCCGGGTTGCGGCGCCAGACGACCTCAAATTCGAAACCAGAAATATATTTCTGCAGCAGGAAATCCTCCGCCGCCCCGCGGACGAGCTGTTCGAGCTGTTCCATCGTGCGCACGAAGCGCAAGCCGGCGCCATCCTCGGCCACCTCTGGCTTGAAGACCACCGGAAGGCCATGGCAGACGGCGAACGCCGTGGCCTCCTTGACGCGATCATCGACGGAGTCTTCCAGAGAAAGCGCCAGCATCGGGCAGCAGCGCGAGTCGCGCTGGAAGGGGCGCAGCAGGAGCGACTTGGAATCGCCGATGAAGCCGCCGATGCGACCGAACGCGGGGTTCGCGGAAGCAAAAGCCGTCAGTCTACGGTAACGCAGGCAGAGTGCCGCGATACCTAGGCGGACAGGCATGTAGAGCGCCCAGCCCGGCCAAAGCGAAGGCTGCAGCAGGCCACGAACTTTCATCACGATCTGCCGGCGACCGCGCCAGGTGAGCGCGGGAATCATCCAGTGGGTGACGACGTGCAGGGCGAATAGGAAACCCAAGATAATCCAGACGGCATAGCTCTTGAAATGCGTGAGCTTCAGCATCGCGCTGGCGCCGAACTTATAACCCACCCACATCAGCAGCGGCGTCCAGATCAACGCCGCGACCAACAGGAGCATGCCCAGCCGGAAGATATTCAAGCGCATGATGCCTGCGGTGATGAACGTCGGCACGCGGCTCGCGGGCACGAAACGCGAGCTCACCACGACGAGCATGCCCTGCGGCGTCGAGAACCACCCCGCCCACTGGTTCACCTTATGTTCCTTGATGAACCATTTCAAGGGCGCCCGGCGGATGGCCTTGCGGCCGAGAAAGCGACCGATGGAATAGAGCGTGACGTCGCCGATGAAGATACCCGCGGTACACGCGGCGGTGGCGGACCAGAAATCAATGATCCCCACGGAGACCATCAGGCCGGAGGCGAGACAGGTGGGATCCTCCGCGACGAAGGTACAAATGACGATAATCAGGAGCAGGATCCAGAAGCGCGACCCCGTGGCCTCGGGGATGGGCGGGAGATTTTCCGGCGGCAGCACCGCCGGGGGCGAGGCCCTGTCGACGTCCGTGATAAAACCTTGGATTTTGGCCGTCACGGCGGGCACGTCCGCAAAGGCGGCATCGCGACCACCGGGGAGGACTTCGAGCCGGGCCTGCGGGGCGAGCTTGGTCGTATAGCGCGCGGTATCGATGGGCGTCAGCCAGTCGTGCTCGCCGTGCACCACGAGCAATGGTTTCGTCCATTTGTGGAGGATATTCTTGGAGTCCGAGAGATCCGTGTCGAAGACCGTGCGGGCGTAATCGCGATCCCAAGGCAGCAGATCCGCCGCCCCGAAATTCGGAGTCAGCCGAGAGACGCCCCAGAAAAGCGCCCCCTGAAATCCGTAGACGATCTTATTGACGAGTGGGTTGCCGAGCAGTTCGAACTCCTCCGCGCCCGGAGAAGAGATCAAGGTCAGCGACTGCACGCGACGCGGATGCGCGGAGGCGAGCTCCAGGGCCGCGACACCCCCATACCCCTGGCCGATGACATGGTAATGCTTCACTCCATAATGCTCCATCAAAGACGCGACCACTTCGGCGTTCGCCTCCATGGAGTGGCTGGGAATCTTCCCCGGGCTGGTCTTAAACCCTGGCATGAAGGGCTCGACGACCGACACCTCGGGATTGCGGGCCAGTTCTTCGCAGAGCTGGGAGCCTTTATCATCCCAAGGAATGCGATGAAGGTAGACGATGACCGTGTTACGGAACTTCGGCTGGACATACTCCTGGGCCTCCTCCGCCCCGAGAACCCCATGGAGATGGGCCCGGACTGGGATGGAGTAATTCAGCTGCTTGACCTTGTCCCCGCTGAAGTCGAAAGCCGGCACATGGATTGGCTCACCATCGGCAATCGTCTCGATGGCACTAAAAAACGGAAAGGAGGCCGAAATAGCCAGCACCACCAGATACCCCAGCACGAGCCACCATTTCCCAGGGACGCGCCCCAAGGTACGCTTGCGCTCGAAGGAGGTAGGCATTCCCCTTTCATCAAAGGTGGCCGACCGACGGGGGCAAGACGGGAAGGGAAATACCGCCAGATTGCCCGATTTATGGCTTCCGTAGCAGGGGCAACCCCTCTTGTCTTGGGTTACGTGCAATCCACTGGAAAGGAACTCCTCGGCCTCAGGGTCACCGTCGACAAGGTGGTCCACCATCGGGATGCGAACTTCCCCGCCGAAACCCCGCACGCTTTCGTCTACTTCCTGACCATCAGCAACCTCTCCCAGGAGACGGTGAAGCTCCTCGGTCGCAAGTGGATCATCCGCGCCCCCGACGGCACCATGGAAATCGTCGAAGGCGACGGTATCGTGGGCGAGACCCCGACCATCCCGCCAGGAGAAAGCTTCTCTTATAATAGCTACCACCTCGCCGGCGGCCCGCTGACCGCCGAGGGAGCCTTCCATGGCACCACCCAATCCGGCGATCGCGTCTTCGTGCGCATCCCGGCATTCGCGATGACCCCACCGACCTCCCCTTCCTGATGCGACTTACTGACCTGAACTCCGGCCGCGAAATCGGCGCCAACTGCATGCTCGCCGAATTCGGCGGTCTACGACTGGTGATCGACTGCGGCCTCCACCCCAAACTCGACGGCCGCAAGGCGCTCCCGCAGATCGACAAGATCCAAGGCTCTGTCGATGGCGTGATTCTCACACACTGCCATCTGGACCACCTGGGCTCGCTGCCGTTGCTCCTCAAGCAGCACCCCTCTTCGCGCGTCTACGCCTCGGCGGCCACCACGCTCTTTGTCCGCCGCCTGCTCAGCAACTCCATTCAGGTGATGAAACGTCAGCGTGAGGAAACCGGCAACGCCGACTACCCGCTGTATGTCGAGACCGACGTCGAGCGCGTCGAGCATGCCCTCGCGGCGGTACCCATCGCCAACCCCCGCGTCATTGGCCGCGGCGGCGAAGAAGTCGCCCTCTCCTTCCACCTCGCCGGGCACGTGGCGGGTGCGGTTGGCTGCCTAATCGAACATCGCCGCCAACGCCACTTCTTCACGGGCGACGTGCATTTCCAGGCCCAACGCACCGTCGCCGGTGCTAATTTCCCGCGCCAGCCGGTCGACACCCTCGTCATGGAATGCACGCGCGGTGCGACGACCACGGTGCCTTCGATCAATCGCGCCGGCGAGGAGCGCCGCCTCATCAAAGCCATCAATGAGATCTGCGATGAAGGCGGCTCCGTGCTGCTCCCAGCCTTTGCCTTTGGCCGTATGCAGGAAATCCTGATGCTCCTCCAAGAGGCCGCCGATGCGGGCAACCTCGCCGACGTGCCGATTTTCTGCTCGGGCCTCGGCATGGATCTCTGCGACTACCTCGACGCCGCCAGCAAGAAGACGAAGCAGGTGAAATTCAGCCGTCAGGTTTTGCGCGACCTCGGCATCCAGCCGCTCTCCCGCAAGTACACGCAGCCCGGCAAGAACATGCCCGAACGTGGCATCTACCTTCTCTCCAGCGGCATGCTCGTCGAGAAAACCCCTGCCTGGCGCGTGGCAGCCAACATGCTCGACCACGCTGAGAACGCCGTGTTCTTCGTCGGCTACTGCGATCCGGAAACCCCGGGCGGCGAACTCATCGGCATGGCCCCGGGCGGCGAATTCAAATTCAAGTCCCTGGATCACATCTCCACCCTGCGCGCCAAGGTCGACCGCTTCCACCTCAGCGGCCATGCGGACCGCGAGGAGCTCATCGACTTCGCGAAATCCGTCTCGCCGAAAGATATCGTGCTCACGCACGGCGACCCACCCGCCCGTGCCTGGATGAAGGAAACCCTCGCCAGCGCGATGCCGGGAACGCGCGTCCACGACCCGGAACCGGGCGTGCCGATCGAACTGTGAGCCACCTGCCGCAGTCCGTCGAAGACTGGCGTGAGTTCACCCTCACGCGTGGTCCTCGCATGGCGGCGGAAGCTTTTCTGATCAAGCTCGGCGGGCTTTCCGGCGAAGAGCAACGGGCCGCCCTCTGTGGTCTGCCCGATGCGCGCACCCTGACCCGCCGCTTCGAAGACGCCTGGCCGCTGCGCGAATCCGCCCTGGGCGGCGTGCCCTTCCTCACGAAGGATCTTTATTTCCGCGCCGGTCAGCCGACCTTCGCGGGTTCCACCTTCCTCCCCGCGGAACTCGGAGAAACTCGCACCACTTCCACCCTACCCGCCGCGTTCGAGCGCGATGCCGGAGCGATTGAATGCGGCCGCACCCAGCTCAATGAATTTGCCTTCGGCCTGACGGGCGAAAGTCCGCACTACGGCGACTGCCCGCACCCCGAACACCCTGGCCTACTTGCCGGCGGTTCGAGTTCTGGTTCAGCTTTCGCTGTCGCGCGCGGGCTCGTGCCGTTCGCGCTCGCCACGGATACCGCGGGCTCTATCCGCGTCCCCTCCGGCTATTGCGGCGTCTGGGGATTGCGCCTCTCTCCCGACATCGCCCCGGTGGGAGATATTTTTCCCCTCTCGCCTGGTTACGACACCCAAGGCTGGATCGCACGCACCGCGGCCGATCTTCGTCAGGTCTCCGCGGCCGTGCTTGGCGAGGCGCCGCCCGCCGGGGCCGGCCTCTGGGTCGGTGATCTGGGATTGGGCATCCCGCCCGCGGATCTCGCCGCCATGCGCGATGTCGCCCTCCGCGCGGGTGCGCAGGAAGACATCCCCGCTGCCACATTGCTACGCCTCGCCCTCGCCGAGGCCGCGCAGGCCTATCCGGTGCTCGGCGGACATGCCGCAGCCCGGGTGCACGCCGCGTGGCTGGAACGTCGACGCAGCGATTATGATCCCGTCGTCTGGGCACGCCTGGATGCCGGCCGGCGCCGCACGCACGAGGAACTCCGCACCGCCGAGGCAGTGCGCACCCGGGTCATCGATGCGTTCCAAGTGGTCTTCCGCCGTCACCACTTCATCGCCATGCCCGCCACCTTCGGCGGCGCCGTCTCCAAGCATGAATCCGATGACACGCATCGCCGCCGACTGCTCGCCTTGAACACGCCGGCCGCTCTCGCCGGTCTGCCCGCGGTGGCCGCTCCCGCGCGCCTGCCCAACGGGCTGACGGCAGGCGTGCAGTTCCTCTTCCCCGACATGGCGAACTTCGGGTGGGATCTACTGCTCGCGCGATTGGCCGGAACTCAGAGCCGCTGACGGCGCATATGCGCGGCCGGCTGGCCGAGCCCCTCGCGATATTTAGCCACCGTACGACGGGCGATCTGCACCCCGCGTTTTCGCAACTCCAAGGTGATCGCTTCGTCCGCAAGCGGCTCAGCCGGATTCTCGCGGGCGAGGATATCAGCGATCATCTCCTGCACGCCTTCCTGGGCGACCGTGCCGCCATCCGAAGTGGAAACCCCGGAAGTAAAGAACCAGCGGAACTCACGCAGCCCGTGGGGCGTCAGCATCCATTTATTGGCCGCGGCGCGGCCAACCGTGGTCTCATGGACGTCCATCTCCTTGGCGACATCCGTCATGGTGAGCGGCTTGAGCTTCGAGGGGCCGTGCTCGAAGAAATCCGTCTGCCGCTCGACGATGATATGGGCGAGGCGCTCGATGGTGCGCTGGCGTTCCTCGATGGCTCCGATGAGGAATTTACCCTGCCGCATCCGCTCTAAAATATAAGTGCGCTCCTTCTCGCCCAAGGCCGTGCCCGCCAGCATGTCCTTATAAGCCGGGGCGAGGCGCAGTTTGGGGACGTGGCGGTCATCCATCACGACCTTCCACTTGCCGTCTTCACCCATCTCTACCGTGGCGTCAGGGGTGACGACCCGGTTGTCATCGCGCGTGAAGCGGCGGCCAGGCACGGTCTCGAGCTTGGCCAGTTCGGAGAGGCCTTCGCGCACGCCGTCGAGCTCCACGTCGAGGATGCGGGCGCATTCTTCCAACCGGCGGCCCATCATGGGTTCCCAGCAATCGTTCACCAGCCGCGCGGCGGTGGAAAGACCGCGACCGCGCAGCCGGAGCTGGGCGAGGAAACATTCCCGGAGGTCGCGGGCGCCGATGCCCGGCGGATCAAACGCCATGAGCAGCGTGTGGGCCGCCATGACGGCTTCATAGGGCTGGCCGGAACGCAGGGCGATGGTCGAGAGATCCTCTTCCAAGAAACCGCGCTCATCGAGCGAGGCGATCAGTAGTTTGAGGGCTTCCTGCACGGCCGGATCATCGGTGGCGACGCGCGACTGATCGGCGAGATGCTCGGAAAGAGAAGCCTCGCCCGTGACGGACTCCATCATGTGTCGGCGGCGTTCCTCGTCGTCCTGGGTGTAGCCCTGGGAGCGTACCTCTTCATAATAACTCTCATCCCAATCTTCCTTCATGCGGCGCAAGGCATCGAAATCATCATCGCCCAGCGAAAGTTCGCGCGGTCCATCCTCTTCCGCCTCTTCGGGAGCCGGGGGGTTGTCCGCGGGTTCGGTCGAGACCGGCTCAACTTCCTCCAACAAAGGATTCGCGGCCATCTCCGCGGAAATCTCCCGGAGCAGCTCGGCCGCCGGCACCTGGAGGATGCGCAGCGACTGGCGAAGCTGAGGCGTGAGGACGAGCCCCTGCACCTGCTTCTGCGACTGATTGATACCTTGGTTGGCCATTGAGCGGCCTCCAGCCAAGAGGATTTCAGGCTTGTTTGCAAAGGGTATAGTGAAGCCAATCGGCTTGCTAAGACCGCTGATCAGGCCAACCTTTAAACCGACCTGACGAGGGTTGACCACGCCCCTATGCGTCACTTCTCACTATTGATTGATAACGCGATCCGCGGGCCGCTGACCGAGGAGGAAATCAACGCACTCATCAAATCAGGGGAAATTCATGCGGAGACGCGCTGCGCCCCCGTGGGCACTACGGAATGGGTCCCGCTCTCCAATCACTTTAGTTTCGGAAGCACGCTCAAGCTCAAGCGAACTAACACGGAAAGCCGGCAAGCCGAACAAGCCGCCGCGGCCACCCGCCTTACGCCCGGCACCCGCAAGAAGCTGATGAACTATGGCCTCGCCGACTCGGCCAGCCTCGACCGGTTCACCCAAATCCAGGCTGACGAAGCCATCGCCATCCGCGAAGAAGAACTACGCGCCCGCGCCCTCACCTATCACACCGTCCGGTTTACCGTTGGCGGTATCATGATCCTGGTCGGGCTGGGCCTCGGCCTAGCCGATACTTTCGCCGGCACCGCGCTGGATCACGTCGCCCGCACTTTCATAAAAGAAGATGGGGACGCCAAAGTGAGAGCCCTCACCGCCATCCGCGACTTCCAGATGCTGGCCGGGCTCCGGGAGAGAGTCGCCACCGTCACCTTTGACCGGCCTTTTGGCGGCACGCCGCTGCTCACGACGCTCGATAACCGGCTTAAACTCGACCCAGCCCAGGCCTATCTCCTGTCGGGACAGGTGACGACCGAGCCCTTGGCCGCCCGCTTCGCCCAATGGGGCATCCGCCCGGGCGAGAGTCTCGAAGTCACGATTCTGCCCGCCGCTTTGCCGGCCAAAATGGAGGCAGTCCTTAAGGCCGAGCTCGCCGCTCTGGACGACATCACCTCCCCCGCGCTCGACGATGCGGGATTCGAAAAACTTTTTGCCGACACCCTCGCCGCCTATCCGACGCGGAATGAATTCCCCGAATCCGCCCGCCTCCTCGCTTCCGCCAAAGGCACGCGCATCAGTTCACTCAAGGTTTTCGCCGATCGCGTCAATTCCGCCGCCACCGCCGCCGAAGGCATCGCACCCCAGAAAAAATGGGCCGCCGACCTGCGCGTCTTCGCGGGACGGGTCAATGAACTGCAGCGGAAAATTCTCATCCTGAACGCCCCCGACGGTCGCCGACAGCGCTGGAACGAGCTCACCGCCGGGCCGGGCGCCGAATTCGGGGCCTGGCTGAAGGATTCCCACGCCCCCGTCACGCGCGTGGGCGCAAACCATACTTTCACCTTCGAGGGCGCGGCCAATATCGATGCCACCATGACCCACCAGGTCATCGTGGCAGTCAGCCTCAACCAAGAGAAAATCTTCCTGCCTTGGAATTCGGCTTATCTCAAATGCGGAGCGCTCGAATGCACGACACTGCCCCGTTCGTACTTCATCGCCCGCGAGCAATATAAGGTCGTGGCCAAGATTGATGCCGGCGGGGAACGTCTGGTCGCCCGCCATCCAGGCGCCGGACATACTTACGTCATCGAACGCACGGCGCCGATCTGGCGCTTCGTCACCATCGCCCGCGCCGGCGACACCGATGCCGTCGTGGTGCTCGTAGACGAAAAAACCCAGGCGGCCTATCCCGTCGGGAAGATGATTCCCATCGAGGTCCTCGCCAAGCTCGAGACCTTCCCGCGTGCGGTCGGCTCCACCGTGCCCGACCCGCTCACCCTTCCCGAATAACCCCATGACCAAGACCCTCGCTCTCACCCTCGCCTTCCTCAGCGCGGGCCTGCTGGCCCAGGAGGCCAAGAAACCTGTCGTCGCGCTGATTCCCAAGGGCGCCACCCATGTCTACTGGAAATCCGTCGAAGCCGGTGCCCAGAAAGCCGCCCTCGAAACCGGCGTGCAGGTGATCTGGTCGCCGCCCGAGCGCGAGGATGATCGCCGCCAGCAGATGGGCATGGTTGACGCCCTCGTCCTGCGCAAGGTCGACATCCTCTGCCTCGCTCCGCTCGACGCCACGGCGCTCCGCGAAAAAGCCGAAAAGGCCACGAAGGCCGGCATCCCCGTGCTCATCTTCGACTCCCCGCTCACCCGCCCCGAGGGCGCGAGCATCGGCTATGTCGGCACCGACAACTATCGCGCCGGTAAAGTCGGCGGCGAAGGCCTGGCTAAAGCCCTGCACGGCAAGGGCCGCGTGATCATGCTGCGCTACGCCCCCGGCTCGGCCTCGACCGAAGAACGTGAACGCGGCTTTCTCGACGGCGTGAAACCATTCCCCGACATCAAGGTCGTGAGCTCCGAACAGTTCGGCGGCGCCACGGTCGCCAGCGCCCTCGATAAATCAAAGGGCCTGCTGCTCCGCTTCTCCGGAGACAACGCCCCGGACGGCATCTTCTGCCCGAACCAGAGCACGACCTACGGCATGCTCCAGGCCCTCCAACAGAAGAAACTGGCGGGCAAGGTGACTTTCGTCGGCTTTGATCCGACGGCCGCGCTGGTCGATTCCCTCCGCAAGGGTGAGCTCGCCGGCATCGTCTCGCAGGACCCCTTCAAGATGGGCTACCTCCTCGTGAAGGCCGCCGCCGACAAGGCCGCGGGCAAGACCGTCCCAGCGATTACCGACACGGGTGCCGCCTACGTGACGGCCCAGAACGTCGACACGGACGAAATCCAAGCCGTCATCAAACCCCAGCTCGGCAACTGATCCGATGGTCGCGGGCCTGTCATCCGAGCAACGTCTGGAGATGCGGGCGATCCGCAAATCCTTCGGCGCGCAGGCGGCCCTCGACGGCGTCTCGCTTTCCGTCGCCCCGGGTGAAGTCCACGCCTTGGTCGGTGAGAACGGCGCGGGCAAGAGCACTTTGATGAAGGTGCTTTCGGGGGCGCACCAGCCCGACGGCGGTGAAATGACGCTCGACGGACGTCCCTACGCTCCGGCGGATCCCCATGAAGCCCGCCGCCGCGGCGTGGGAATGATCTATCAGGAACTCTCCATCGCCCCGCACCTCACGGTCGCGGAAAACATCTTCCTCGGCCTAGAGCCCCGCCGCGGGCTGCTGCTCGATTGCGCTGCGCTGCGCGCGCGGGCGGCCGACACACTGCGCGGGCTCGGCCATGCGGGCATCGATGTCGACGCCGCTGCGGGGACGCTCTCCATTAGCCAGCAGCAGATTGTCGAGATCGCCCGCTCGCTTGCGATGGGCTGCCGGGTCATCGTGTTCGACGAACCGACCAGCTCGCTCGCGCAGGAAGACGTGGCCCAGTTATTCAAACTCATCGACAGTCTGGCGGCACGTGGGCTGGCGATCATCTACATATCCCACTTCCTCGAGGAGGTGCGGCGCCTGTCCTCCCGGCTCACCGTGCTCCGCGACGGCCGTTCCGTGGCCACGCACCGCACGACCGAGGTGACCGATGCGCAGATCGTGACGGAGATGGTCGGCCGCTCCGTGGCCGAACTCTACCCCCGCACGCCGCACCGACCCGGAGAGGCTTTACTCGCCGCGGAAATCCCCGGACGCGGCGCGCTGACCGTGCGTCGCGGCGAGGTCGTCGGGCTCTGCGGCTTGGTCGGCGCCGGTCGCACAGAATTCCTGCGAGCACTCTTCGGGCTCGACCGGACTGCGGCCAGCGTGCGCGTCGGCGCGTTCACCCTTCCCGCCGGCACCCGCGTCCGCTGGCTCCGCCACGTCGGCATGGTCAGCGAGAATCGCAAAGAAGAAGGCCTAGCATTGGCGCTCGGCATTGCGGACAACGTCTGCCTGCCTTCACTCCGTCAACTCGGCCGCGGTGGCTTCATCTCGCCTGCCCAGCGTTCCGCGCACACCACGCGATGGATCGAGGATCTCGGCATCCGCTGTCAGGACCCCGATCAACCCATCGGCCGGCTCTCTGGCGGCAATCAACAGAAAGCCGCCTTCGCCCGCCTGCTCGAGGCCGATTGTGACCTCCTGCTCCTCGATGAGCCGACCCGCGGCATCGACATCGCCGCGAAGGCCAAGATCTACCAAGTCATCGACCGCCTGGTCACCGATCCGGTCCGGCCGCGCGCCGTGCTGATGGTCAGCAGCTATCTGCCCGAGCTCTTGGGCGTCTGTGATCGCATCGCCGTCGTCCGCCGCGGCCAGCTGGGCCCGCTCCGCGCCGTCGCGGATATCTCCTCCGAAGCGCTCATGCGCGAGGCCACCCTTTCCTGACATCCCCATGACTTCTTCCGCCCCGGGCGCCCGCTTCGGTAAAATCCTCTCCACCTTCGGACCGTTACTGGCGCTCATCGTCGTCTGGGGCCTCTTCTTCCTCTTCGGCAATCACGCCATCGGGTCGGCCGAGGGCCTCGAATCCATCGTGCAGCAGACCGTCGTGATCGGCATCGCGGCGATCGGCATGACGTTTATCATTGTCTCGGCGGGCATCGACCTCTCCGTCGGCTCCGCCATCGCGCTCTGCTCCGTCGTGGCCGCCAAACTTGCCGTGGGCGGCTGCGGCCCTATGACGGTGCTACCCGTCACGCTGCTCGCCGGCATGGTCGCCGGACTAGCCATCGGCCTGCTCGTCGTCTACGTGCGGCTCATCCCCTTCATCACCACGCTGGGCACGCTTTTGATCCTGCGCGGGCTCGCGCTAGGGCTGGCCGACTCGCAGGCGATCAACGCCCAGGAAGTCGGCTGGCTGCGCTTCTGGCTCAACAGCCTGCCTGACAATCTGCGCTGGCTGATGATTCCTCCCGGCGGCTGGCTGATGATCGCCCTCGCGGCCGGCGCGACGGCGGTGCTGCGCTTCACGGTCTTCGGACGCCACGTTTTTGCCGTCGGCTCGAATGAACAGACCGCGCACCTCTGCGGAGTCGCCGTGCACCGCGTCAAACTCTTGGTCTATATGATTGGCGGCGCCTTCGCGGCGCTCTCCGGCCTGATGCTCGTCGCTTATCAAGGACAAGGGGATCCGACCGGAGCCACGGGCTACGAGCTGGATATCATCGCATCCGTCGTCATCGGCGGCGCGAGTCTGAGCGGCGGCGTGGGCTCGGTCTTTGGCTCGCTCATCGGGGCGCTGGTGATGACCGTCATCCGCACCGGCTGCACACTCAACGGCATCAACGAGAGCACGACCCGTATCATCACAGGCGCGATCATCGTCCTCGCGGTGCTGGTCGACCGCCTCCGCCGGCGCGCGGATTAATTGGCGCGGCGCACCCAGCAATCCGGCTGGTAGCACTCACCGAGCTGCGACGTCGAAAGGCGCGTGGTCTTGCCGGTGACGGTGTCGACGACGGCGATACCCGTGCCTTGCGTGGCCACCACATGACGACCGTCCGCACACCAGGAGGCATGGGAAAGCGGGATCGGGCTGGCGGTCTCAATCGAAGAAACCGTACTCTTGGCGAAATCAATCAATCCCAGATGCAGCACGGCGGCCTCGCTGTAAGTGAAAATAATCTGCTGGGCGTTGGCCGGATTCCACCGAGGCTCGGTGCAGTAACTATGACCGGTGGAAATGCGGGTGAGGCCCCCGCCCGCGCTGCTGGCCACATAGATACCCGGATGACCAGAAGGGCCGCTCGTCAGGGCGAAACGCGATCCGTCGGGCGACCAACAAGGATCGGTATTCACGACGTCTTTGTTCGGGGCGATGATGACGCGCGAAGCGCCCTGACCCGAAGGGCCGGCGACAAAAATATCCATCGTACCTTGATTAGAGGAGGCGAACGCGAGGCGACCGTCGGGTCCGCTGCTGGCGGCGCCGAGCGCACCGCTGACGCCGACGATCACGTTACTGGCGGCGCCGATCCCATTGGTGGAGAAAATCTCCGGAAAACCGACGCGCATCGAAGAGATGAAGAAGATCCGGCTGCCGTCCGCCGACCAGCGCGGTCCGTACGTGGTGCTACGATAGCTGGTGATGCGCATCGTCTTGGAGCGCGCGAGATTCGTAGTGTAGATCTCGGAGTGCCCGGTGAACTTGGAGACGAAGGCGACCTTGGTGTCGGCGAACATCGGCTTCAACTGCCAGCGGCGGCCGAGCCCCACCAAAGCAGCATCGGCGACGCGGAGCGCCAGCTGATCCTCGTCGCGGCCTTCGACGTTCGTCTCAAACGCACAACGGGCGTTGTCGCAGGCGACGACGGCGGAGAGCGCGTTGCGCCCGATCTTCACCTTGACGGAAGAACCAGGCGAAATCCGGATGGCTCCATGCGTCGAAAGGGCGAACTGGACGAGAGCGCCGAGCGTGGGGTCATCGGAGACGATCGCGACCGGGATGATGCCCTTCTGCAGTTCGGCTTCGACGCCCTCGTTGATGACGATGGTGGACTCGGCGAAGAGCGGGAGGACAAAGAAGGCGGCGAGCAGGGCGAAGAGGCGCATCGGTAAAGGCGGGCGGGAGGTAATAAGGGCGATAGCAGTTTGACCTGACTAGGGCGGGGAGTTCAATCCCGCTAATGCCACTCGATAAGGAAACCATTCAGCGCGCTCTGGGTCAGGTCCGCTACCCTGGCTACAGCCGGGACATCGTCTCCTTCGGGCTCCTCAAGGGCATCGAGGTCACCCTCGACGGCAAGGTCACCGTGGGGCTGGCCGTCACGAGTGCGGACCCAGCCGTTCCCAAACAGCTTTACGCCGAGGTCGAAGCCGCCCTGAAAGCCGTGGGAGCCGTCAATCCGGAGATCGCGATCACCGTAACCGTGCCCAAGGGCGCCCCCGCCGCGGCCGGCGCTCCGGCGGCGACCACCAAGCTACCGGCGAACGCCGGCGTGGGAGGGGTGAAACACATTATCGCGGTCGCCAGCGGCAAAGGCGGCGTCGGCAAATCCACCTTTTCCGTCAATCTCGCCTGTGCCCTCGCCCGTTCGCTCTCCGACCAAGGCCGACCCGGACGGGTCGGCCTGATGGATTGCGATATCTACGGTCCATCCGTTCCCTTGATGATCGGCGTGAACGCCCGCCCGGAGCTGGATGGCGACACCCTGATCCCGCTCGAAAATTTCGGCGTCAAAGTGATGTCGATGGGCCTACTCATCGACGCCGACGCCCCCGTAGTCTGGCGCGGCCCGATGATCATGAAGACCATTTCCCAGTTCGCGACCAACGTGCGCTGGGGCGAACTCGACGTACTGCTGATCGACCTACCGCCGGGCACGGGCGACGCCCAGCTCTCGGTCGCACAATCGATGGCCCTCAGCGGGGCGATCATCGTCACGACCCCGCAGACCGCCGCCGTCTCCGTCGCCCTGCGCGGTGCGGCGATGTTTTCCAAGGTAAGCGTGCCGATCCTGGGCGTGGCCGAAAATATGAGTTATTTCGAGGGCCCCGACGGCTCCCGCCAATACCTCTTCGGCCAAGGGGGCGGCCTCAAGGTCGCCACGGCCTTGAATTCGATTCTTTTAGGCGAGGTCCCGTTGGATCAGACCATCCGCCAGGGGGGTGACCACGGTATTCCCGTGGTCATCAGCCATCCGGACGGCAATCCGGCCCGTGTTTTTCGCTCGGTGGCCCTAACGGTGCTCCGCGGGCTGGAAGCCGGAGTGTGACCGATTTGTCGCCTACGACTTGCAAGATTGTTAAAAATCATCCAACTTCATCCCCACGAATGAACGACGTGCATCAGGAGACAAAGACCGAGGCTGATCTGGCTTCCCGTTCGTCTCTTTACGCCGAGTTCCTGGCCGAACGTGAGGAGATCCTCCGTCACAAGTGGATTGAGTCCGAGAAGGTCGGGTGCGACATCGGCTTCGAGCGTGCGCTGATTGACTGGACGCGCCACCACCGGGCCCGCTGGCGTTTGCTGCGCCGCAGCACGAAGGCGGCCTGAGCATTCCCCGCCAAAGCAGAAGGGCCGGACGCATCACTGCGGCCGGCCCTTCTGGCTTTAGGGGAGAAAAGGCTTAGCCCTTGATCTCCTTGTGCAGCGTGTGGCGGCGCAGGGAGGGGTTATACTTCTTCTTCTCCACTTTCTCCTGAGAAAGCTTCTTGTTACGGGTGGTCATGTAACGGGAGGGGCGCTTGCCCTCCTTGCGGGCTTCAGTGCATTCGATGATAACGATTTCGCGGGCCATGGTTTTAGTCGGTTGGAAGGTTGAGGTTTGGGAACGGCATCAGGCGGGGCAAGCCATAAAAGAGCCGGGCGGCTTTTAGCCGCCCGGATCGTGCCGAAGTTAGGGTTAATCAGCCCCAGAGACGCTTCTTATGGCGATTTTCCTTCGAGCGCTTGCGACGCTTGTGCTTGTTCATCTTCAGACGACGCTTCTTCTTGAGGCTTCCCATGGGTGATAGTGACTCGCATCTAGGCGACCCCTTGCGGGACAGTAAAGCCGAAACTAACCCGAAATAACAACGTCGGCCAGCCACAGCCCGGGACCCCAGGCCGCCACGAGGGCCGAACGCAAGCCGGCTGGCTCGAAACCCTCCGAGACAAAGGCAAAACAGGCGCTACCGCTCCCCGTCATCCGGAAACTTAAACCCGCGTGGCGCAAGGCGACAGGCAAGGCGACATGCTTCGCAAACACAGGCGCTTCGAGATCATTACCCAACTGAGAGGGGTCCCCGGCCGGGCGGGCCAGCCAGCCGGCAAGTTTCGCCTCGGCCGCCGCCGCCTCTTGATAGGCACCCTGCCGGGCGAGCAAGCCATACGCCTCGGGCGTGGGGATGCCAAACGGCGGCTTAATAAGGATGGCGCGACGCCCGACCAAGGCCGCACGCGCCGGCGCCGGGAGCATCTCCAATCGCTCTCCCCGGCCCCGCATGATCGCAGCCTGACTGCGCACGAAATAAGGACAATCGGATCCGACCTCCGCCGCGAGGCATTCCAGTTCCGAAAGACCCAGTGGCTCTGCCGAAGCGCGATCCAGTAGCCGCAAGGCCGCCGCCGCATCGGAACTCCCGCCGCCCAGACCGGCACCCTGTGGAATTTTTTTCGTCAGATGGAAGCGCCCGACCGTGGCGCCGGGCCGTCGACGCAGGTAAACCTCGGCGGCCTTGAGCACGAGATTCGTGCCGTCCACCAGCAAGGATGGATCATCGCATGACAGCCCCAATGGCTGGCCGAGATGCAGCGCGAGATGATCCGCCAGCGAGATGCTGGCGACGAGGCTCACGAGCTCGTGAAAACCATCCGCCCGCCGACCGGTGACGGCCAGCGAGAGATTCAGCTTCGCATGAGCGGCTTCGACAAGCACCCCCGGACGATGATTCGACGGGCGGGCGGTGGCGAGGCGAATCAGCGTCGTTCAGGCCCGCGGGTGCGACTTGCGGTGCACCTCGCGCAGTTTCGCGACACTGAGGTGCGTGTAGATTTGCGTGGTGGAAAGCGAAGCGTGGCCGAGCTGTTCCTGCACGAGGCGCAGGTCCGCGCCATTGGAAAGCAGATGCGTCGCGCAGGCGTGGCGGAGCTTGTGCGGCGTCAGATCGGCGGGTAAGCCGGCAGCCAGGAGCTTCTGCTTCAACATCAGCTGCACGGCCCGCGGGTGCAGCGGTCCGCCGCGGGCGGCGAGCAATAAAGGCGCGCCGCGGGCCGGTGCACCGCGGAGAGCAAGATACGTTTTCACGGCCGCCACCGCGCTATCTCCCACGGGCACGACACGCTCCTTCGAGCCCTTGCCCATGAGGCGGACGAGTCCCGAGCCCAGATCCAGATCGCCGCCCATGAGGCCACAAAGTTCCGAGACACGCAGGCCGCCGCCGTAAAGAAGTTCGAGGATCGCGACATCGCGGGCGACCGTCTGCGGGGCCACATCGTCCGCCGCCTCCGCGGCGTCCATGAGCGTATCTGTCTGCGCTTCGGTCAGAAACTTCGGTAATGATTTCGGTAGCTTCGGCAGCACGAGCCCCGCGGCTGGAGTGGTGGTGATGCCACCACGCTCGCGCAGATCGGCGAGGAACGCACGCAACGCCGAGACCTGGTTATGCACCGAGCGGCGGTGATGCGTGCCCTGACGTTCGATCACGAAATCGCGGAGATGGCGCGCGGTGAGCTTGGACCAATCACCGTCCCAACCGCCGTTGGATTTCATCCACAGCGCGAAGCCTTTCAGTGAACGCCCGTACGTCAGGCACGAACGCGCAGCTAATCGGCGGCTGGCCAGCTGCCGCGTCAGGAATTCAGACACCACGGCCGAACCCGGCCAATCCGTCGGCTCCCCGTCTTCTTCCTGGACGGGGCGACGCCTCACAGCTGGGGCTTCTGGCCGTGCTCGGCGCGCACCGTGATGCCGATGCCGCCGCGGACGCCGAAGGCGCCGGTGACTTCGCACCAGATCGGATCGAGCGCCGCCACAAGATCATCAAGGATCTTGTTCGTCAGGTGCTCGTGGAACATCCCCTGCTGGCGGTAGCTCCAGAAATAAAGCTTGAGCGACTTCGATTCGACGATGCGCGGACCGGGCACGTAGCGAATCGTGATCTTGGCAAAATCGGGCTGACCCGTCGCTGGGCAGAGGCAGGTGAACTCCTCGGTCGAGAGCTCGACGGTGTAGTTCCGGCCCGCATTGCGGTTCGGAAAGGTCTCCAGCGTCTGCTGGGGCTTGTTCTGGGTGTTCCCGAGGTGGGAGAGCCCGCTGAGGTCCTGAGGCTGAGTGGCCATGCGGACAGGCAACCATTCCCGCCGAAAGAGACAAGCGTTGAACCGCTCAAGGGGTCTTTCCCTCCCTGAAACCTGCTTGCCTCAGGGCAGTCCCGCGGTTGCCTCCAATGCACCCACGCGTGCATGGAAGCCAGGGCTATCGCCATCCTCGGAGCCACCGGCTCCATCGGCACGACCACCCTTAATGTCGTCAGGGCTCATCCGTCCCTGCTGCGCATCACCGGGCTGGCGGCTCACTCACGCTGGCGTGAACTGGTCGGACCCGTCAAAGAATTCAACGTCGGCACCATCGCGCTCGCCGACCCCGTGGCCGCCGCCGAAGCCCGGGCTTCCGGCGCCTTCCCCGCCGGCACCCGCATCCTCGAAGGCACCGCCGGCCTGACCGAAGTCGCCTGCCTCCCCGAAGTCTCGATGGTCGTCTCCGCCGTCGTCGGCACCGCCGGCCTCGCGCCGACGCTCGCCGCGCTCAAGGCGAAGAAGGACGTCGCCCTCGCCAGCAAGGAACTCCTGGTGCTCGCCGGCAAATTCGTCACAGCCGCTGCCCGTCAATCTGGCGCCCGCCTTCTACCGGTCGACAGCGAGCACAATGCGATTCATCAGCTGTTGCGCGACAAGCCGGCCGCGGACATCACCCGCCTGGTGCTCACCGCTTCCGGCGGCGCCTTCCGCGATACGCCTCTGGCCGAACTTAAGAACGTCTCACTCGCCCAGGCCCTCAAGCACCCGAACTGGGACATGGGCCCGAAGGTGACCATTGATTCAGCGACGATGGCCAACAAAGGACTCGAAGTCATCGAGGCCCGCTGGCTCTTCGACCTGCCGACCGATCGCATCGATGTCGTCATCCACCCGCAGAGCATCATCCACTCGATGGTGATGCTGGCCGACGGCAGCTTGCAGGCCCTGCTTTCGCCACCTTCGATGGCCTATCCGATCCAGGATTGCCTGCTCTTCCCGCGCCGTCTGCCCTGCCCCGCACCGCGCCTCGATCTCGCCCAGACCCTCGCACTGACGATGTCGCCGCCCGACCCCGCCCGCTACCCCTGCCTAGGCCTGGCCCGGGCCGCCGCCACGACCGGCGGGACCGCCCCCGCGATTTTCAACGCTGCCAACGAGGTCGCTGTGGCCGCCTTCGTCAAAGGCCAACTAGCCTTCACCGGCATCGCCGAACTCGTCGGCCAGACCCTCGCGGGCTGCGCCGCCCGCGAACCAAGTTCGCTGGAAGACGTGCTCTCGGCCGACGCCGAGGCCCGCACGGCTGCGTCCAGGCTCGCCCTGGCGCTCGACCGTTGAGATAAACCCTTTCCCCTCTTCCCCTCCCTCATGGATAATCTCTCTTTCGGCGACCTGCTCAGCTCCCTCAAGGGCATCGCGCTCGTGGCCATCTTCTTCGGCGGCTCGATCTTTGTCCACGAGCTCGGCCACTTCCTCGCCGCCCGCAAGCGCGGCCTGAAGATCGAACGCTTCTCCATCGGCTTCGGCCCGCGCCTCTTCGGCTGGACGGGCAAGGACGGCGTCGATTACCGCGTGTCGATCATCCCGCTCGGCGGTTACGTCGCGCTGCCTCAGCTGGCCGAAATGGAAGGCATCGAAGGCGCGAGCAGTGAAGAAGCCGAGAAACTTCCGAAGATTTCCTACACCGACAAGATGATCGTCTCGGTCATGGGCGCGGTCTTCAACGTCATCTTCGCCTTTGGCCTCGCCTGCATCCTCTGGGTCAGCGGCATGCCGGTCGCGGAAGGAAGCTCCAGCACCGTCATCGGTTACGTGCCCGAACAGGTCGTCACCAGCGCCGGCCACCTCGCCGAACTCGGCCTGGGACAGACGGTCCCCGGCCCGGGCTTCAAAGCCGGCTTGCGCTCGGGCGACAAAGTCCTGGCGGTCGATGACAACACCGTCACGAACTTCAATCAGATCAGCGAGGCGGTCATGCTCGGCAATCGCAAGGATTCACAGGGCAACCCGACCGCGACCTTCCAGGTCGAACGCGACGGTAAGACCCTCGAGATCGTCGTCCAACCTGCCCGCGTCGAACTCAACTCCCACTCAGGCGATCGCGTGCGCGTCGCCGGCCTCCAGCCCCATACCGATGTCATCATCGGCGAGCCCACGAAGGATTCGCCCGCATCAAAAGCCGGCCTGCACGCCGGCGACCGCATCCTGTCGATCGACGGCACGCCGCTCAATAACACCATCGAATTCCGGGAAATCCTCCGCAAAGGCGGAGCCAAACCCCGCATCCTCCTCGTCGAACGCGAAGCCGGCGTCACCGCCAAGGTCTCCATCACACCCCAACTGAACACGACCGTCAATCCGGTCAGCATCATCGCCTACGGCGATAAGACGCCCCATTCACTCATCGTGCTGCCCGTCACGCGTGACCTGCTCACGAAAGATCCCGCGGCCGTCCGCGACCAGCTCATGGTGCTCGGCATCTCGCCCGAAGATCCGGCGCTCGCCGACATCCTGCGCGTGGGCACGATCATCGATAAAGTCGACGGACGCGAACAGATCATGGCCGTGCGCTCGCTCGAAGACCTCGAGAAGGCCGGGGCGGGCGATAAGCGCGACCTTACAATCTACTGGAAGCGCGCCAACGGCGACGCCGGTAACGTGACCCTGCGCAAAGCCCAGGTCCGCCGCGGCAAGCCCGTCGAGCATGCGCAGATCGGGACCTTCTTCATCACGAAGCCCGAACTCGCCTACCGCAACCCCTGGGAGACCTGCGCGGGCATCGTGAAGTCGACCTTCACCACGCTTGGCCGGCTCTTCGACCGCGGCTCCGACATCCAGGTGAAGCAGCTGGCTTCGGTGATCTCGATAACGAAGACCTATTACAACCTTTCCGAAGACATCCGCCGCGTGCTCTGGTTCACGGTGTTGATCAACCTCAACCTGGCGGTGCTCAACCTTCTGCCGATTCCCGTGCTCGACGGCGGCCACATGCTCATCGCCACCATCCAGCGCTTCACCAAGGGCGTGCTGAACAACAAGGCGGTCATCATCCTGCAATACACCTTCATGGGCCTGCTGCTCTCGCTGATGGCCTACATCATCCTGCATGACGTCCGGCGCTGCTCCGGGGATAGCGAATTACACCTGAAACAGCAGCTACTCGAACGTCACGTGTTCAAACAGCAGGACTTCGGCGCCAAGAAGTGAGCTGAGCCACAGGCTCAGCAGGGCTAGGAACACCTTTTGTTCTTACCCCCACCCCACCCCTCCCCCTTACGTCACTTTTGCACGTTTGCACTTTCGCGCGTTTGCACCTTATCTCCCCTCATACCCCCATGGAAAAGCCCCTCCCGGAAAACTCCCGCCGCCAGTTCCTCGGCAATCTTGGCAGCCTCGGCGCCGCCTTCGCCGCCCTAAGCATTCCGGCCTCCCTCGCCGCCGCCCAGGCCGCGACCGACGCCGCCGGTAATCCGATCGCGAAGAAGACGATCTCCAATCCTTACGTCTACAAGTTCGCCATCGGCAAGTTCGAGGCCTGGTCCATCAGCGACGGCTACGGCACCTTCAAACAGGGCGTGACGAAGAAGATGTGGCCGCCCGCCGATCGCGCGGAGATGACGAAGGCCCTCGTGGCTCTCGGCGAACGCCCGGACGACATGACGCTCTACGTCAACATCCTGCTCCTGCGTAAGGACAAGGAAGTCATCCTCGTCGACGCGGGCTTCGGCCCGCACAAGAATCAAAACTGGGGCTGGCTGGCCGATGCGATGGAAACCATCGGCATCGATTTCAAGGACGTCACCCACGCCCTGCTCAGCCACTCGCACATCGACCACATCGGCGGCCTCGCCAGCGGCGGCAAGATCCTCTTCCCCAACGCGGCCGTCCACGTCCTCAAGGAAGAAGTCGACTTCTGGCGCGGCAAGGAGCCCGACTTCTCGAAGTCGCACCGCACCGACGACATCAAGGGCATGATCAAAAACGTCCGCGGCTCATTCGACACGCTCCAGCCAAACCTGGTTATCCATAAGGACGGCGACCAAATCCTCGACGGTGCGATCACGATCATCTCCGCCCCGGGCCACACCGACGGCCATGCGATCTTCCGCATCAAGTCCGAAGGGCAGTCCCTCCTCCACGTCTCCGATCTCGCCCACAACCACGTGCTGATGCTCGAAGACCCGAACTGGTTCATCGACTTCGACCACGATCCGGCCGCGGCCATCGCGACCCGCAAGAAGGTCTTCGCCGAAATCGCGGTCACGAAGGAGCGCGCCTACGGCTTCCACCTCCCTTGGCCGGGTATCGGCGTGGTCGTCCCGAACGGCCGTAAGGGCTACCAGTGGATTCCGTCGGCCCATCGCTGGGATTTCTGACGCTCGTTGACGGCTGAGGGCAAAGGGGTTGAGATACCCCCATGTCCTCGGACTACTGTCCCTCCCGCCACCGCACGGTCCGCCGCCTCACCCGCGTCGTGAACGTGGGTAGCGTAGCCGTGGGCGGGAAGAATCCGATTCGCCTGCAGTCGATGACGACCTCCGACACGGAGGACGTCGCGGCCACGGTCGCCCAGGCGATCCGCCTGGCGGAAGCGGGCTGCGAAATCATCCGCATCACGGCCCCGAACAAGGCCGCGGCGATCGCGCTGAAGGATATCCACCGGCAGTTCCGCGCAGCGGGCTTCAACCAGCCATTGGTCGCCGACATCCACTTTCTGCCGGTCGCGGCGATGGAAGCGGTCGAACACGTGGAGAAGGTCCGGGTGAATCCGGGCAACTACGCCGACAAGAAGAAGTTCGCGGTGCTGGAATACACCGACAAAGCCTACGCCGAGGAGCTGGAGCGCCTGCACGAGGCCTTCACGCCGCTGGTGCTGCGCGCCAAGGCCCTCGGCCGCTCGCTCCGCATCGGCACCAACCACGGTTCGCTCTCGGACCGCATCATGAACCGCTTCGGCGACTCGCCGAACGGGATGGTGGAGTCGGCCCTCGAATTCATCCGCATCGCCGAATCCCACGGCTTCAAGGACATGATCCTGTCGATGAAGTCCTCGAACCCGAAGGTGATGGTCGAGGCCTACCGCCTCGCGGCCGCCCGCATGACGGACCTCGGCATGGACTACCCATTGCACCTCGGCGTGACCGAGGCCGGCGAAGGCGAAGACGCCCGCATCAAGTCCGCCATCGGCATCGGCTCGCTCCTCGCCGATGGCCTGGGCGACACGGTCCGCGTCTCGCTCACGGAAGACCCGTGGCACGAGATCCCGGTCTGCAAGGAGATCGTCAGCCGCGCCGAAGGCTTCGCCGCCCTCGGCGCCGCTTCGACGGTCAAACTTCCGGCCGACCCGGCTGATCCGTTCTCGTTCGTCCGTCGCGAGACCGAACTCATCGCACTTTCATCAAATTGCCTCGCGGGTTCGGGTGAACTCCCGCGCGTGATCGTCCGCAGCCTCGCCGGTCTCGCTGATTGGCAGGCGGCGGCGAAGGAGATCCTCGACGCCCATGCGGCCCAGCGCGAGGTCCGCGCCGAAGGGCTCTTGGTGCGGCTCGATGACCCCGCTCATGCCGCTGGCCTACGCTCGCTGCGCAAGGCCCTCGGACAGGCCGTGCCGGCTCTTTTCGTCGAGACAAGTCTATCGCCCTCCGAATTCCCCTTCGATGGCTCCGGCAGCCGCTTGGTGGTCGTCAAGGCTTTCGCCGACACCGATGGGACCGCGGTAAAAGCTTGGGGTGAAGCCGTCGTTAAGCATGACGCCATTCTCGCCGTCGACCTCGATGGCCCGACGCTCACCACACTCGCCAAGGAACTCGCGGCCATTCCCGCTGGTCGGCTCATCCTCACGTCCTCGCAGCCGCAGGATGGCCTGCACGCCACGGGCACGGTCCGCGAACTCGTGCGCTGCGCGGCCATCGCCCAGCTCGAAGCCCCCCTCTGGATCCGCGCCACGGTCGCGAATGCCGTACGCCTCGACCCCGGCTTCCAGTCGCGCCTCATCGAAGCCTCGATCTTCGCCGGCGGCCTACTCGTCGACGGCTATGGCGACTTCCTGTCCTGCGAGACCCTGACCACCTCGGCGAAGTCGCTGACGCTTGCCTACGATATTCTGCAGGGTGCGCGCATGCGCCAGACCAAGACCGAGTATGTCGCCTGCCCGAGCTGTGGTCGCACCCTCTTCGACATCCAATCGACGACCCTCAAAATCAAGGAACGCACCGGTCACCTCAAGTCGGTCACCATCGCCGTCATGGGCTGCATCGTGAACGGACCCGGCGAGATGGCCGACGCCGACTTCGGCTACGTCGGCGGCGCCCCCGGGAAGATCAACCTCTACGTCGGCAAGACCCCGATCAAGTTCAACGTCCCCCAGGAAGAAGCCGTCGAACGCCTCGTCGACCTCATCAAGGAAAAGGGCCGCTGGGTCGAAGCGTAACGAGGTAAGGGCAGCACCGCGTGCTGCCCTAGCTGCATTGGTAGGGCGGGCTCTCCGAGCCCGCCGACCTCCCCACTCTCCCTCCGCAGCTCCGTCCGCGAACGGACGGCTCGGAGAGCCGTCCCTACCAGAGGACACATTAACAAACCAGGAATCAAATCACCTCAAAGCAGATGAAAAGGCCGGCTATAACTGTTTTAGTATTTAAAACAAATAGCATGGTAGTTTCGGGGTCGTGCGTCACAACCTGTGGATGAGCCATCATCAAGCCTGCTGCCGCGTTCGCCTTCCCCACTTCGGTAACCTGGCCTTTCTGAAAGCGGCCGCGCTCCTCGCTGGAGGCTTCATCCTGCCGGCCACGTCGAGAGCCGCTAATATCATCGACCTCGGGGCCCTCGGCGACCCCCTCACCGCGGCCTCGCGCTCTTCCAGCGCTACTGGGGTTTCGGCGGATGGCTCCGTCATCGTCGGGTATGGCTATTCCGGCACGACGACTCATGCCTTCAAATTCGTCGGCACCACCATGACCGACCTCGGGGCCCTCGGCGACCCCCTCACCGCGGCCTCGCGCTCTTCCAGCGCTACTGGGGTTTCGGCGGATGGCTCCGTCATCGTCGGGCAGAGCGATACCGGTACGACGTATCATGCCTTCAAATTCGTCGGCACCACCATGACCGACCTCGGGGCCCTCGGCGACCCCCTCACCGCGGCCTCGCGCTCTTCCTACGCTACTGGGGTTTCGGCGGATGGCTCCGTCATCGTCGGGCAGAGCGATACCGGCACGACGACTCATGCATTCATCTATGCCAACTCTGTGATGCTGGATGTCGTCGAATGGATGGCCTCGATCAGCGGCCCGGCTGGCATTCTTCCGATCGTCAATTCTCTCTCGAGTATGCCGCTCGAAGGGGCCCACCACCGCCCGTTGATGTCCTACGATGCCATGGGCAAGACGAGCCAATCCTGGGTCACGGGAGACTTCGGGAGCAGCTCACGCAAGTCCGATAGCGCCACCACGACCGGCGAAGCCGGCGTGAGCGGCACTTTTGGTGATGTCGTCGCCGGCGTTGCCGTCGGTTACGGCGCCCAGAACAACGACCTGCTCTTCGGCGGCTCGAGCAACGTCACGGGGCAATACCTTCTCGGCGAAGCCGACACCCGCCTCGCCGACAAGGAAAGCATCCTCTCGCTCACAGCGATCGTCGGCACCTGGAAGTCGGACACCCTCCGCGGCTACGCCACCGGAGCAGGCACGGATTATTCCCATGGCGCCACGGATATGAAGTCCGCCAGTGTCCGCCTGCGCCTCGATGGACCGGCTATGAAGTTCGGGGTCGTACCGGCGTTCACGCCCTTTGCCTCCTTCACCTGGGCTCACACTTCAGCCGACGCCTACTCCGAGACCGGCGGATCCTTTGATGCCCAGTTCGATAAGCAGACGCATAACTCTCAGGAAGGGCGCCTCGGCCTGACTACCAAGTATGTGCTGGGTACGAACACCACCCTCCTGGCGACCGCGGAGTGGATTCACCGCTTCGACAAGACCCAGTCCGGGTTCTCCGGTACCGACATCGATCACGGCGCCCTGCCCTTCTCCGTGGCCGGTGCGGCGATTACCCGCGACCAAGCCCGCTTCGGCTTCGACATCGATCACAAGCTCTCGGCCGACACCCTCCTGAATGTCTCGGTACACTTCACCGGCGTCGGCGAAGCCCCGGATGTCTCCGGCGCCATCAGCATCCGCCGCGCGTTCTGAGCACGAGTTGGTAGGGATGCGATGACATCGCATCCGCTGTCCTCTTTTGCCTCGGGTAGGGCGGGCTCTCCGAGCCCGCCGTTGAGCCGATCGATATCCGTAACTCTGCCCGCGATCGGACGGCTCGGAGAGCCGTCCCTACCCCAGATGCCTGTCCCAGATAACCAGACGGCAACTATTCATATTATTGTTACGAATATGCATTAAGGTTGGTCAGATTGATGATTGATATTGAAAGCCGCTGAAAATCTTAGTAAATACAGCGTGCAAACCCCCGCAACCTGCTGCCCCAATCGCCCCGCCCACTCCCGTAGCCGCGCCTTTTTCCAGGCCGCCGCCACGATCGCGATTGTCGCCGGAGGCCTCAGCGGTTCGCTCGGCACCCAGGCGATGGCTTTAGATTTTACCAATCCGGACGGCACGACGGTCGGGACCTTCACCAACGCGATCACCCTCAGCACCCTGTCCAACGCGGGGACCATCACGACGCTGACCAACTCCGGCACCATCGGCACGTTCACCAATACCGGCACCATCGGCACGTTCACCAATAGCGGTGCCATCGGCAGCTTCACGAATTCCGGAACCATGGACATTGCCAATGTTTCCGGCAGCATTGGCACCGTCAACAACACGGGCACTATCAACACGGTGAATCTCACGACCGGCTGGTCGCTACCCGGCTCAATCGTTTCCACCGGAACTATTCGTGTACTTAATGTAAACATCACAGGCCTCACATCGACCAATTACGACATCCTCTTTCCTAACTTCACCGGCGTCTCGCCTCTGGAAAAGCATATGTTTGGCCTCCCAGTAAGTTCTCACTCGGTAAGTGGAACGTCTCTCGACAATAACCGCAGCTTCTCCGTCGACACCTCCGCCTTCGGTGCGAATACCAATGCTATCCGCCAGGTTTCGAACTCGGTCGCGCTCCTCGCCAACACGAACGGCCTGATCGACTCTATCGGTGCCAAGGCCACGAAGCACGCGAACTCGCCTTACATGCTGACCTCGGATCTCTGCGCCGATGGGGCAGTGGCACCCGCTCAGGTTGGTAACTCCGACTTCTGGGTGCGCGGCTTCACGGGGCGCAACAACGTCGACGCCTCGGCTTCTACGGCCAACTACATCAACACCTACTCGGGTGGTGCAGTCGGCGTCGATCGTGATTGGTCAGAAGATGTCCGCGGCGGCGTCTTCATCGGTGCCGGCACCATGAAGAATAGCCTCGGCGGCGGCCTCGGCGGGACCGACACCAACTTGCTCTTCGCGGGCACCTACGCCACCAAGACCTGGGGAACGACCTTCGCCAAGGTCGGCCTCACCGGCGGACGTGGCAGCAACACGGGCACACGCAACATCGCCGCCGTTACTCCTGAAGTAGCTAAATCCGATTACAAGAGCTGGTACGTGAGCCCTGAAGTCAGCGTCGGTCGCGTCTACGCCCTCGGCCAGTACCTCGGCGGTGAAGTCTCCGTGACCCCCGTGCTCTCCGCCCGCTACGTCTACGCCAGCCAGGACGGCTACACCGAAACCGGTGCAACCTCGAACCTGACCATGGGCAGCTCTTGCTCGACCACCGTCGAAGAACGTGCCGAACTGAAGTTCAGCTACACCACCAAGGCGTTCAGTGACTACGGCCTGAAGCTCAATGCGAGCATCGGCGGCATCGGTCAGCAGAACAGCGGCGGTGCGCAGAACGGTACCCTCCTCGGCACTCCGTTGTCCTTCGCCACCCCGGGCCAGACCAATACCACCGGCTTCGTCGGCGGTCTGGGCTTCGAAGTGAATCGCGGTCGCTACACGTTCAGCGCCTCCGGCGACTATGTGCGCCTGTCCGGTGGCAACGCCGACCTCAGCGCGAACGTGGTGTTCAGCGTGAAGTTCTAAGCCAGCAGATCATCCCAAACAAAGGCCGCCCACCCGGGCGGCCTTTTTGTTGGGTGGTCTTAAGGTAGGGACAGCACCACGTGCTGTCCTAGTTGCCTTCGGTAGGGTTGAGCGCCCTCGCTCAACCGCGGCTGACCAAGGGTGGTCAGCCCTACCTGGCCGCCGCAGGGCGGCCGGTGGTAGGGGCGTGGCTACGCCGCGCCCTCCGCAAAGGAGTGCACGATGAATCGTGCCCCTACCTGGGTTCGCCCTGCGGCGAACGGATAAAACAAACTAAGGCAGCACGCGGTGCTGCCCCTACCTTCACTTCACCTCCGCTGTCAGGACTTCGATGAGGGGCTTGGGATCCAGCAGGCCGTGGGGATGGTGGTCGCCGCCTTCCTTAGGGAAGAGCTTCACGCGGCCGCCATTGTCCTGCCAGAGTTTGATGACGTGCGCGGCGTTGTCCTCGAACGGCACAGTCTTGTCGGCAGTGCCGTGACAAGAAATCAGGAACACGCCGGCCTTGATGGCGGGCAGCAAGCCTTCGGCCGGCTGCAGCGACTTGGCCTTGGCTTCGTCGTCAGTCGCATAACCGAACTCGGTCTTGTACAACGCCCAGTCGCGGGCGCTGCCCTTGCTCTGGTGCGTGAGGGCGACGCCGCCCGGCCAAGATCGAATGTCGCACACGCCGTTGTCGAGATAGAGCACGCTAACACGATCCGGGTGCAGGCGCGTCCAGGCGTTCACGTAAAGCCCGCCGCGCGAGATACCGATGAGCGCCGGCTTGGCTGAGAAGCCGCGCTTGCCGTGGAATTCTTCGTAGGCCTTTTCCCAAGTCGCCATCGAGCGGGCGGAACCGAACTGGTTGCTCACGCCGACGTAGACGACGTGCCAGCCTTTCTCGACGAGGCCATCCTCGAGCGTCTTCAGGTGGCCACCGAACTCGCCGACCCAAAGCCAGGGCTTACCGGGAGCGGCTTGATCCGGGACCTTCACGGTCACGGCCTTACCGTCGATGGTCAGTTTTTCGACCGTGGCGGCCGAAGCGACGGCGCAAAACGCCATTCCGAGCAGAGCGAGGAGAATACGGGGCATGGCCAATCCGTAAGTGCAAAGGCGAGGAAGTGCAAAGACATCCGTTTCATCCGATGGTGGCGGGTGGCAGCCCCGGGTGGCAGGTTTCGGGGAAAGCCCCTGCCACCCGCCACCTGAGGCCGCCACCTGACACCCGAAACGATTGGCTTCCCCACCTGCTTCTTGCCAGCAGGGGCAAGTCCGCCCTATCTCTACCTCCTATCCTTTTATGAAACCCGTACTTCTGGTAATCCGCGACGGTTGGGGCGAAAACCACAACCCTAAGCACGACAAGTTCAACGCCGTGAAGCTGGCGAACATCCCGGTCTCGCGCGGCCTGACCAAGGACTGGCCTCGCACCGAGATCATGGCCCACGGCCTCGATGTCGGCCTGCCGGTCGGCATCATGGGTAATTCCGAAGTCGGCCACCAGAACATCGGCGCTGGTCGTATCGTGGACCAGGAAATCGTCCGCATCGACAAGGGCCTCACCGATCCGGCCGCCATGCGCCAGATCAAGGCCTTCCGTGGCCTCGTCGAAAACGTCAAGGCCACCGGCGGCGCGGTCCACCTGATGGGCCTCTGCTCCGAAGCCGGCGTCCACTCCACGCTCCCCCACCTCTACGCCCTGCTCCGCCTACTGAAGGAAGAAGGCCTCACCAAGGTCTACGTGCACGCCTTCATGGATGGACGCGACAGCCCGCCCACCTCCGGCCTCGGCTACCTCAAGCAGCTCGAAGCCGAGCTGGTGAAGATCGGCCTCGGCAAGGTCGCCAGCGTCGCCGGCCGCTTCTGGGCCATGGACCGCGACAACCGCTGGGAACGTGTGAAGACCGCTTACGACGCCCTCACGGGCTCCCCTGCGCCCGAAGCCGCTTCGGCCGCCGAAGCCGTGCAGGCCTATTACGACAAGCCGACCGACTCCAATACCACTGGCGATGAATTCGTCCCGGCCACTCGCATCAAGGGCACGGCGTTCATCCAGGACGGCGACTCGGTGCTGTTCTTCAACTTCCGCGGCGACCGCCCGCGCGAAATCACCCGCGCCTTCATCGACCCGGAGTTCAAGGGTTTCCCCCGTGCGAAGCTGCTCAAGATCTTCTACGCCACCCTCACCAACTACGAGAAGGGCCTCTGCCCGAACGTCGTCTTCGATAAGCCCGCCAAGATGGTCAACATCCTCGGCGAGTGGGTCGCCAAGCAAGGCATCGCCCAGTTCCGCACGGCCGAGACCGAGAAATTCCCGCACGTGACTTTCTTCTTTAACGACTACCGCGAAGAAGCCTTCCCCGGCGAAGAGCGCGGCATGGCGCAGAGCCCGAAGGAAGTCTCCACCTATAACCAGAAGCCCGAGATGTCGGCTTCGCATGTCACCGAGATGGCCAAGGCCGCGATCCTCTCCGGCAAGTTCGGCCTCATCGTCGTCAACTACGCCAATCCGGACATGGTCGGCCACACCGGCGACCTCGCCGCGGTCTGCAAGGCCTGTGAAGCCGTCGACGCTGGCCTCGGCGTCCTCCTCGCCGCCATCGACCAGGTCGGCGGCAAGGCCCTCGTCACGGCCGACCACGGCAATGCAGACCAGATGTGGGAGCCGGAAGAAAACTGCGCCCATACGCGCCACACGCTCAGCCCCGTCGAGGTCGTCCTCTACGGCGAAGGCTGCAAGGCTCTCAAGACCCGCCCGACGGGTCGCCTCGCCGACGTCGCCCCGACCCTGCTCGCCCTCATGGGCCTGCCGAAGCCGGCCGAAATGACCGGCGAGTCGCTGATCGCGGGGTAACCACCAACACACTTCGGGTTGCAGGTGGCAGCCCTAGGTGACGGGTGGCAGGCTAAAAACCTCCGGACTTAGGTTCGGAGGTTTTCTTTTGGCACCTCCCCGCCACCCGCCACCTGAAACGACTTCACTGGACAGCACGTGGTGCTGTCCCTACCTGCCGACGCCTGTCGCGAAACTGATGCCGAGCGAATCTCCCACGGCGCGGACGATTTCGATTTCGGCGGGTTCGGCCTTACCATCGTTGAGCATCGCGACGCCGCACGCGCGGACGAACTTACGTCGGTCGTAGACGCCCTGTCCGGCGATGACGGCCAAGGCGTCGTCGACTTTTTGCAAATCTACCTGCTCGGCGGAAATAATCGTCGAACTCAGGCCGGGTAAGCCCAGCACACCCGCACCGAGTTGATAGGCGGCAGCCTGCGCCGCCGGGACTTCGCTCGAGGTCTGCACGACCGCGGAGAGCACCAAGGCATAAGCAGCTGCGAGGTCGCCGGGGCGGCTCTCGGGATTTTTCGACGTGGAAAGATAGCGGCGCATCGACGCCTGAATTAACAGCACCACGAGACCATCTTCGGCCTGATAGCCGACCTGATCGATGGCCTGTTTGAACTGAGCGACCTGTGCTGTCGAAAGCTGGCGCAACGCAGGCATAGAAAGATCAAGGAGCGGCACCCGACAGCCAGGGGGCAACTCGCGCAGGTGGGGCTCGAAACCAGCCGCCTCGCGGGCGACTTCGCCGCCGGCGAGGCCGCGGGCCTGCTCAAGCTGGGCGGCGCGAAGCGCGGGATCGCGACGCAGAATCATGCCAAGCACGAGTCCCATCGCGCTGACCGGATCATCCGAGGCGGAACGTAGTTCGGCCGGAATCGTCCCGCGGAAGCCGACCGAATCCTGAATCTGCGTGTCGGTCGGCAGCGAGCGTGTCGCGCCGGGCAAAGGCGGCGGCACGGCCCTGACCCCGGGGGCAAATCCGGCCGTGGGCTCGTCCGCAACAACCTGCACCGGGACGACATCGGGGATAATGCCGTCGAAGGTCGGGTCGATGCGCTTGATCCGATCACCGATGGGCGGGTGCGTGGAGAACAGGAACTCCATGAAGCCGCCGGATGACGCGAAAAAGAGATGCTGCGACTCGAGGTCGGCATTCGAGCCGGTGCGCTTGGCGCCCGACATTCCACCCACCTTCTTCAGCGCGGAAGCTAATCCGAGCGGATTGCGGGTGAACTGCACCGAAGACGCATCGGCAAGGTATTCGCGCTGCCGCGAAACCGAGGCCTGGATGACCTTGGCGAAGAAGATGCCGCCCGAGCCGATGAGTAGCACGACGAGCCCCATCAGGACCATCGCGATGGTGAAAGGAACCGTGTCTTTATCACCGTCCGAAGACTGCGCACCGATGCGCATGAAGATATAGCCGAGCTGAGCGAGCGCGGTCAGGCCGGCCACTGCTCCGATAATACGGATACTGAGCGTCATATCGCCGTTACCGATGTGGCTGAATTCGTGGGCGATCACGCCCTGCAGCTCGTCGCGCGTGAGATGAGCGAGCGCCCCGCGCGTCACGCCGATGGCGGCATCCTGCGCGTCGTTACCGGCGGCGAACGCGTTGATGGTATTATCATTATCGATGACGTAGCACAGGGGCACCGGCAGGCCAGCCGCGAGGGCCATCTCCTGCACGACGTTGAGGTAGCGGCGTTCGGCGAGGTCGATCGTGCTGGCACCAACCAAACGTCCACCCAGGCGCTCCGCGATGGCCCCGCCGCCCTTGGCTAGTTCGGCGATACGAAATAGGCTGCCGCCCAGAATGACAACCAAGGCCGTGCCCGTGGTCGCGAAGAACAGCTTGGGCTGAATCCAATCGACCCGTCCGCGGAGGAAAATCTTGCCATGCCCCATCACCGCGAGGACGTAGAGCGACCCGGTCAGGATGATGACCGCCAACACCAGCAGCACGACCAGCTTGGTCGTGCGTCCGCGGGCCTCATCCTGGGCCCGGAAGAAATTCATTGTGGCGGCCATGGGCCGTTAGCGGCGAGCGCTTAGAACTTCACCGTCGGGGCAACCTTATCGGCTTCTTCGGCCTTAAAGAACTCGGCAGCGGCGAAGCCAAAGGAGTTGGCGATGAAGACCGCCGGGAAAACCTCGCGGGCATTATTGAAGAAGAGGACGGCGTCGTTGAAAGCCTGACGGGAGAAGGCGATGCGGTTCTCGGTCGAGGTGAGTTCTTCCATCAGCGCGCGCATGGTGGCGTCGGCCTTGAGCTGCGGATACTGCTCGCTGACGACCATGAGCTTGCCGAGGGCGCCGCTGAGCCCGGACTCGGCCTGGCTGAGGTCGCGCATGGCGGCGGGGTCATTCGGGTTGCCGGCGAAGCGAACGTTAGCCTGGGTGGCCTTCGCGCGGGCTTCGATCACCGCCTCGAGCGTGCCGCGTTCGTGGGCCATGTAGCCCTTGGCGGTTTCGACGAGATTGGGGATCAGGTCGTAGCGACGCTTAAGCTGCACGTCCACTTGGGCGAAGGCGTTCTTGCAGGCGTTCCGCAGGGCGACGAGGCTGTTGTAGATGCCGACGCCCCAGATGGCGGCGATGACAGCGATGACGACGATAACGAGCAGGAAGATGCCGATGGCGGGTAACATGATGACATGCAATTTACCCAGCCGCCCCGCACCTGCAAGGCGGGACGGGCCATCCTTATGATAATTTAATGTCCGAATTGGAACGCCCAACCCCGTACCAAGGACGATTAGGCGGCTTTTGCCAATCGGGCGCAGACTTCGTCGATCAGAAAGGCGGGCGTCGAGGCGCCGGCGGTCACGCCGACGGTGCCGAAGCGAGCCAGCGCGGCGAAATCGAGTTCGGCGGCGGTTTCGACATGAAAACAAGGCAGGCCCTGGATTTCGACGAGTTTGGCGAGCTTGACGGTGTTCGCGGAATGGCGGCCACCGATGACAACGATGGCCTGGCAACCCTGCTTCTGGAGCTCCAAGATGTCCGCTTGGCGATCCTTGGTGGCGCCACAGATGGTATCAAAGACGAGCGTCGGTGCGAATCGCGCCTTCAGGCGCGCGGCGAGCCGTTCGAACTCATCAGTGAACATCGTCGACTGGGAGACCATGCATACCTGTGCGCCGAGGTCCGGCAACGCATCGATCTCGGCTTCCGAGGTAATCACATGTCCCTTACCTTCGGCGTAACCAAGCAGGCCGATGACCTCGGGATGCTTGGGGTCGCCGAAGATGACGGTGGCGTAGCCTTTACGTGCGTGCATGCGCACCTTGCCGGCGATGATACCGACATCGGGGCAGGTGGCGTCGCGGAATTCCATGCCGAGTGACTTCAGGTAATCGCGGCGCTCGGGGGAGATGCCGTGGGCACGGACGACCATGACGGCGCCGGCGTCGGTCGCCTTCGAAACGTCGAGCTTCGTCTCACTGCGGTAATCGCCGACTTCGCGGATGCCCTCTTCCGTGAGGACCTCCATCATCTGGCGGTTATGGATCAGCGGTCCATCGGTGTAGACAGGATGGCGACCCTTCTGCGCGTATTCACGGGCGATATCGATGGCGCGTTCGACGCCCCAGCAGAACCCCGCGGACTTGGCTCGGATGACCTTCACGGCTTCAAGGTGCGGGCAAGCCCGCCCGATTCAAGCAAAGTCCCGCCTTACTTGGCCGGGACGCCCCAGACTTCGGCTTCGATGTAGTCATTCGAAGGCCCGGCGGAGTTACCCTTGGAGTAGAAGCGGACGTAGCGGGCCTTGACGGCGGGGCTGACGGCCATCACGCGACCTTCGTTGGATTCGTAGTAACAGTAGTCCTTCCCCTTGCCGAGACCGAGCTCGTTCTCGGAGTCATTGTTGTAGACCGTGGTGACATCCTTCTTGAAGGCGGGGTCGTTGGAGATCTGGACGACGACGTCGAAGTACACGCGGCGTTCGCGGTGGAAATGCCAGAGGGCGATGGCGCTGATCTCACCCTGCTTGGCCAGGTCGATCTGCACCCAATGGGCGCCGCGCGGAAGCTCGACCTCGAAGCCTTCTTCACCACCCTTATCACCGTCGGTAAGGTAAGAGAAGTCGCCGGCGGCGGCTTCACGGGCGCTGGAGGTCACATTGCACCCCTTGGCGAGATTGACGGCCTCGGCGGGCACCTTGGGCAACGCCCGCGGGGTCTTGGAGACGGGCTCGAGGTTGTTGATCTTCATCGGGCGCGGCGTACCTTGCGCGACGGATTTCGGCAGGACGAGGGGGAGCTCCTTGTCTTCGGCGAAGAGGCCGAGCGGGAGGACTAGAAGGCAGAGGGCGAGGCGTTTCATGAGAGGTGCGAGATTAGGACAAGGAAAGTTCGGGCAGGTTTCAAGACTTCGGAGCTTCAAGCGTCCGGACCCGGCGATGCTTAAGGGGGAAACGCAGGATGACGTTGGTTCCGACGTCCGGGGTGCTCTGGATATCGACGGTGCCGCCATGGGCCCGCATAATCCTCAGAAGGATAAGCATACCGATGCCCCCGCCGGATGCCTTGGTGGTGTAATAGGCGTCGAAGACGCGCGTCATCTTATCGGCCGGGATGCCAACCCCGGTGTCCCGGATCGAGAGGATGATCCACTCGTCGTCAGACGTCAGGCTGACATGGATATCGCCACCGCGGTCCATGGCCTCGAGGGCGTTCTTCATCACATTGAAGAGCGCCTGCTTGATCTGGTTGCGATCGCCGAGGATGGGCGGGATTTCACTCGGGACATCGAGCGAGACGCGGACGCCCAGCTGTTCCATCTGATCGCGGAGCAACGTGGTCGCTTCGGCGATGACCGTCACAAGGTCGGTGTCGGCGAGGTTCGGCGGCGTCTGGCGCACGGCGCCGAGGAAATCGCGAACGATGCCATCGAGCCGGGTAATCTCGCTCTGGCAAACTTCGGCGGCTTTGCGGACTTTCACGGCGGCGGGCGAATCGCCGAGCTTGGATGCCTCGCGCTGTAACAACTGAAGATGAATGCCAATGGCGTTGAGAGGATTGCCCACTTCGTGCGCGACGCCGGCGGCGAGCGAGACGATGGAATCGATGCGTTCGCTTTCGACGCGGTCCTCGGTCTGGACGCGCTCCTTGGTGACATCGCTAAGCACGGCGACGCGGCGGCTGCGTTCAGCACCTTGATTATCGCCGACGCGGGCCAGGTGCAGGCTCAACAAGCGCGGCTCGGGATAACGCACCTCGATTTCGCGGGTGAGTGCTCCGATCATTTCGGGAAGCTCCAGCGCCTGGGCGATATCGGGCAGGAGACGGCGTAGGTCGGTGCCGTTGACATCTTCGGCGCTGACTCCCAGCAGACGAACCGCCGAGGCGTTGGCATACTCGATGGAACCGTCGTGGGAGAGCACGATGACACCCTCGCGGAGCGTATCGAGCACGGTCTCCATCAGGTCGCGCTCGCGCTCAAGCCGACGGGCCAGGATCGCCAGATTCTGCGCGTCGAGGTCGTCGATCCGGCCCAGGATACGATCAAGCGGACTGGAGCGGCGGCGGGCCATGTCAGACGGCGCGCGCCTTGATTTGGCGAGCGATATGTTCGATGAGCTGACGGGCGACCGCGGACTTCGGTCCGGGGCCGAGGACTTCGCGGAAACCATTTCGGCCGAGCAGGATGAGTTTATTCTCATCGGAGCCGAAGGCACCCTCGGGCCCCACGACGGAATTAGCGGCGATGAGGTCGGCTCCCTTGCGCTCGAGTTTATCAAGCGCATTGGCTTCGATGTTTTCGGTCTCGGCGGCGAAGGCCACGATGAACTGGTCGGTACGGCGATTCTCGGCGAGCGTGGTTAAGATATCTGGCACGGGCTCCATCTCGACCGTAAGACCCTCGCCGTTCTTCTTCAGCTTTTGCGCATGGGTGACCTTCGGGCGCCAGTCACTGACCGCCGCGGTCATAATCAAGATATCGCACGGCTCAAACAGGGCATCCGTCTGACGGAGCATCTCGGCCGCGGTGACGACGGGGTAAACCATCACTCCGGCAGGTTCAGGCAAGGACACCGGCCCGGCGACAAGATCGACCGACCAGCCCGCCTCTTGGGCGGCCGCCGCCAGGGCAAAGCCCATCTTGCCCGTCGAAGGGTTGCTGATGAAGCGAACCGGATCGAAGAACTCGCGCGTGGGGCCTGCGGTGATGAGGCAGCGGAGGGACAAGGGAGTGGAAAAGATGACGGAGGACAGAGGGCAGATGACCGATGAAGGCCGATGGATGCCAATGGGGTTACCTTGGCGGAGGATGGGGGCGGAAACAATAGCGAAGGGATAGGGATAGGGTTGGGGGCAGGGGTAGGAAAGGCGGAGAGAACAATCATTCTCGGGTGGCGGGTGGCGGCCCCAGGTGGCGGGTGGCAGGAAATAATCCCTGCACCCGCACCTTAACCTGAAGGCTCGAACCTGAGACCCGACGGCCGAGACCTGAGACCCGAAAATGCATCCCCAACTAACCATGAGGTCTCCAGTTTCCCTTTGAGTGATAAGTACGCCCGCCACCTGCCACCCGGGGCTGCCACCCGCCACCTGAAGCGCCTGCCTCTCCCTATACTCGATAGTCCATACTCAATACTCTCAAAATAGCACTTAGGGCAGCACGCGGTGCTGCCCCTACCCCAACCCCCACCCCTACCCCTTGCTTTATTTGTTAGTCCCACTCACATTCCCGCCATGGAAATCTTTCTGGCGACGGGCAATGCACACAAGGCCGAGGAATTCGGCCGCATGTTCACGAAGGCCCGCCTCGACGTCAAAGTCCGCTCGGCCAAAGAACTCGGCGGCATGCCTTACGTCGAGGAAATCACCGGCACTTTCAATGGGAACTGCCGCCTGAAGGCCGAAGCTCTCCGCGAAATCGCCCCGCAGAAAGCCTGGGTGCTCGCCGACGACAGCGGCCTGTGCTGCGATGCGCTCCAAGGCGGGCCGGGCGTCGATTCCGCGACCTACGCCGGCGTCGGGGCGACGGATGCGCAGAACCGCGCGAAGCTGCTCGAAGCAATGAAGAAGGCGCCGCTGCACAAGCGCGGAGCCCGCTTCGAATGCCACCTGCTCATCATTGGTCCGAACCACGAGCAGGCGAAATTCGTCGGCCAGTGCTGGGGCAAAATCCTCGAAGCCGAAGTCGGCACCGAAGGCTTTGGTTATGACTCGCTCTTCGTGCCGGGCAATGAGACGCGCACCTTCGGCGAACTCAGCCCCGCCAAGAAAGATGCGATCAGCCACCGCGCCAAGGCCTTCCAGTTGATGGCCGCCTGGATGAGGGAGAATGGGGTAGCGTAAGGGCAATGAGGTAGGGGCGCCACTGCGTGGCGTCCGTGGGCGGACGAATGTCGTGAGGACGGAGACACACCCGGCTCAACCTATCCTAAGTTGCGAACGGACGCGACGCAGTCGCGCCCCTACCCGTTAAAAGAACACCGCTTCGGACAACGCCTCGGCGGGGGCCATGAAGGCGACGCGCTGCGTGACGGGGGCGGGCTGACGGCTACGCGTGAAGGTGATGATCGCGCGCGTGCCTTTGTCGGCATGCTCCCACGAGAAACGGGCGCCGTCGGCGAAAACCCACTCAGCGTCGAGATTATCGCCGGGCGGCGGCTGCGGCGTAGTCACGAACTGCACATCAAGGTGCGAACGCGAAAGGCCGGCACAATGCGTCAGACAGCCGCGCATCCATTCCAGCAGGCCGGCGCCTTCCCCGCGGAGACCGATGCCGTAATTGACGGTGACCGTGCGGAGGCCGCGAACGAGTTCGGCAGGGGCATGGGCGGCGAGATACTGCCCGAGCGCCTGACGCACCGGCAGGCAGCGGGCGACAGCGAGGTCGCGGACGGACTTAGGATTCGGGAACGCGAGCTTGAAGAAATCATCGCCCACGAGTGAGCGGTCGGCAACGACGCGGCGGCAGCGCGCGGTCCACGCAAGCCACGGGGTCATCTCGGCGACGGTCACGCCGTGCGCCCAGACATTGGTGGGCAGATCGCCTTCGAGCCAAGTGGAGACGAGCGACTCGAGTTCATTGGTCGGCTCACCGTGCGCGAGCATCAGGGCTTCACAGCAACGCTTACCGCGCCGCGAGGGATCAAAGAAGCAAAGCACGTTCACCTTTGCTTCGAGGGCGGCGGCGGCCTCCGTGGCCGGACGGGCGGCGAGCACGACCAGCCGGCAGGGATAGCGCTGCGCGAACAGGATCGCTTCGTCGAAACGCGCCTGCGCATCGGCGGGCGAGACGCCCGCACCGAACATCAGCACGAGGTTCATCTGCGAAGCGCGCGCGGCTTCTTCACCTTCCTCGGACCAAGCCTTGTCCAGCGAAGCGAGGGCGGCGGAGATTTTGACCGGGAAACCCGGCAAGGCGTCGATCAGCGGATGGGCCATGCTCAGCGGCCGGCGTTGCGCCAGGCGTGACCGTGGGCGGCCAGCAGCGCATCGGCAGCGGCGGGACCCCAGGAACCGGAAGAATAGGTTTCGACGCCATTGCGCCCCTGCTGTTGCCAACTCTGCAGGAGCGGCGTGAAGAGGCGCCAGGAGGCCTCGGTCTCATCGCCGCGGATGAAGAGCGTGCGGTCGCCGACGACGGCGTCGAGGATCAGGCGTTCGTAGGCCTCGGGCGTGTTGGAGCCGTAGGTCGTGGCGTAGCGGAAACTCAGGCGGACCGGCTGCGTGCGCGGCTCGAGGCCGGGCACCTTGGAATTCAGGACGAGCGTCGTGCCTTCGTCAGGCTGGATCTGGATGACGAGGCGGTTCGGGGCGAGGTCGTAACGGGCGTCTCCCGCGAATAGACCGGACTCAGGCTGCTTGAACTGGATCGCGATCTCGGACACGCGACGGGCGAGGCGTTTGCCCGAGCGCATGTAGAACGGCACGCCGGACCAGCGGCTGTTCTCGATTGAAAGCCGCAGCGCGCAGAAAGTCTCCGTGGAGGAATCCTTGGGAATATCCTTCTCGGTGAGATAACCCGGCACGCGCTCGCCGCCCGAGAGGCCTTCGACATATTGGGCGCGGACGGCGTCGCCATTGGCGCCGATGCGCAGGGGCTGGATCGACTCGAGGAGTTTCACCTTCTCATCGCGAATGTGTTCGGCCGAAAGCGAGCGGGGCTGATCCATCGCCACGAGCGCGAGGAGCTGCATGGTGTGATTCTGGAGCATGTCGCGCGTGGCACCGCTGCCGTCGTAATAACCACCGCGGGTGCCGACGCCGAGTTCCTCGGCGACGGTAATCTGGACATGGTCGACGTGGCGACGGTTCCAGAGCGGCTCGAGGATCGGGTTGGCGAAGCGGAGCACGAGTAAGTCCTGGACGGTCTCCTTGCCGAGATAGTGATCGATGCGGAAAATCTGCGACTCGCGGAAGTTGCGGGCGGCGACAGCGTTGAGGTGTACCGCGGAAGCGAGGTCCTTGCCGAATGGCTTCTCGATGATGACCTTGCTTTCCAAGTCCGTCCCCAAGCCACGACCGGCCAGGCCGGACTGACCGAGGTTCTCCAGAATCGGCTCGAAGACGGTCGGAGGCGTCGAGACGTAGAAGACGAGTTGCAGCGGGCGGCCGGCGCGCTTCTCGGCGGCGGCGATCTGTTCCTTTAGCGCGGCGTAGGCGGCCGGCTCATCATAACCACCCGCCTGGTAGGTGGTATTTTCCTCAATGCGCTTCCAGATGTCGGGGCGGAACTCGCGACGGGAGAATTTCGCGAGATCCGCCGCGGCCTGGGTACGAAACTCTGCATCGGGGATGGGCTTGCGGCCGAAGCCGATCAGGTGGAAGTCGGCGGGCAGCAGGCTGTCGACGGCCAGGTTATACAAGGCCGGCAGCAACTTACGGGCGGCCAGGTCGCCGGAGGCGCCGAAGATGACCACGCAGGTCGGCTGGGCGCCGCGGTGCTTGCTCAGGCCGGAGAGGAACGGATGACGGTCGGTGTCGGACATCGGAAGCTAGAAGCGGCGGCGTCCAAAGAGGACTTCGCCACGGTGTTGAAGGAGGCGGACGGTGCCTTTCTTGCAAACCAGAACTTCCACGACGTCGAAGCGTGTATGACACGGACCGCTGATTTGGCGGATCCAACCGGCCGCCGCCCGCCGCAAAGCCCGCTTTTTCCTTCGATTCACGGCCCAATACCCTTCCCCGGCGATTTCCGCCGTGCGTGTCTTAACTTCAACGAAGACGAGCACCTCACCCTCGAGGATGACCAAGTCCAGCTCATCGCGCCCGTGCCGCCAATTGGCTGCCAGGCAACGTCCGCCTTGCTGGCGATAATGCTGCTCGGCGAGGCGCTCTCCCATCGCCCCGAGATTATCCCGCGACGGGGCCGAACGGCACCACCCGACGATGACCGCCCAGATATCTCGCCAAAACATGTGCTTAGATGAACAAAGCAGGGCATTTCGACCATAGTACGCACGAGGGGTTCTTGACCTAGGGAACCTTGGGGGCCTTTACTCTGTCCTTACACCCCACACCCATGCGTCTCCTCACCCTCCTCGCCCTCGCCGTCGCCGCCAGCGTCAGCGCCGATCCGATCCCCGAATCCTTCCGCCAGAACGGATGGTTCGTCGGCTCCCAAGCCTACACCTTCAAGTCGTTCTCCTTCTTCGAAGCCATCGCCAAGACCAAGGAAGCCGGTGGCAACGTCATCGAACTCTTCCCCGGACAGGCCGTGAAGCCGGGTTCGAAGGAAAAGACCCACCACTCGATGTCCGACGCCACCATGGCCGAAATCAAGGCCGAGCTCGACCGCCAAGGCGTCCGCGCCGTCAACTACGGCGTCGTCGGTGCCAAGGATAAGGACGAAGTCTTCGCCATCATGAAGTTCGCCAAGAAGATGGGCCTCTACTCCGTCTGCACCGAATCCACTGAACAGATCGCTGCCTGGGAAGCCGCCGCGATCGAGTTCGACATGAAGGTCGCCATCCATGAGCACGGCAGCCGCAACGGCAAGGACGGCAAGATCGACACGAAGTACAAGGTCTGGGATCCGCTCTACGTCCTCGGCGTCGTCGAAAGCCGCGACCACCGCGTCGGCGCCTGCGCTGACATCGGCCACTGGGCTACTTCCGGCCTGAATTCCGTCTGGTGCCTCAAGGTCCTCGAAGGCCGCATCATCAGCGCTCACCTCAAGGATAAGTCCGAGTTCGGCCACAAGGGCACGGTCGTCGTCGCCGGCAAGGGCGTCGTGGACGTCGATGGCTGCCTCAACGAGCTGAAGCGCCAGAAGTTCGACGGACATATCTCCGTCGAACACGAAGCCGACTGGGAGAACAGCGTTCCCCAGGTCAAGGCCGACATCGATTTCGTCAAGGCCCACGCGAAGTAAGCCGCGCTTACCGAGCGTTCATCAAGCCCCCGGTTTTCCGGGGGCTTTTTTGTGCGTGCACGCGAAGCGCGCGTGGGGATCCGCTGGCATGGTGAACAGCTGCGAAGCAAAGGCATCACCAATCAAAGGGAGACCGGAAACCAGAAAGGATGCTGCGGCGCCACAACGCTTCAGGTGGCTTTCACCCGTCGCCTGAAAATACACTCCCAGCTAAACATCCGGTCTCCGGTTTCCCTTTGAGTTTAAACCTTTGTCACGAGGTAGGGCTGACCGGCCCGGTCAGCCGCGGTTGAGCGGGCCGCTCAACCCTACCCGCACCAGCTGACTTTCACTTTTGCACCTTTGCACAGGCCGTAGGCCGATTTGCACTTTTGCACTTACGGGAAAACGCCCGCTCACTCCGCGATCGCGGCCTTCAATTCCTTGAGCATGCGCTTCAGCTCGCCAGGAGTATCGTAATTTTTACGGCCCATGGGCAACGATTCGATCGGAAGGTAACCATTATAACCAGCCTCGCGGGCGATCTTCACGATTTTGCGCATGTCGGTGAGGGGTTTATTCGGCTTGCCGAACGGGGTCTCCTTGACCTGCCAGTTCACCGCATACGGCGCGGAGAGGGCGATATCGATGTACGGGTCCTCGGTCAGGTATTTGCCGGTGTCGACGATGGCGCGGCAGTTCGGGTGATTCACGCGCTTGAGTAGGCTGACGTGTTCAGCGCCGGTGGTCAGGAAGTCGCCGTGATTCTGCACACCAATGAAGATGCCGTGCTTGGCGGCGAATTCGGAGCACTCGCGATAATCATCAGCCATCCAGGCTTCGACCTGATCGCGGGTGGCGCCACCGGCGACGTCGGCCCACTTCTTGCCGGGGATATTGGTGTCGGCGAAGACGCGCAACACGGGGGCGCCGAGTTTCACGCAGACCTCCACCCAGTCCTTCACCCGCTGGACGCCTTCGGCGCGGATGGCCTTATCGGCGGTGGTGAAATCGTTCTTCACGCCGCTGCCGCTGATCTCAAGCCCGAGACGGAAGGCCTCATGCTTGACCGCGAAGATCTCGGCGTCGGTCGGAACCTTCGGGTAGCTGGCAAAGAAATAGCCCGTAACGTCGATGGCGTCGAAACCCGCTTCGGCCGCGAAATTCAGCAGCTGATGCATATTCATGCCCTTCGGGTTGTGCGGCTCCTTCAGGCCGAGGTTCAGCTCGACGTAGAAAGAGTACGCGTTGAGCGAAGTGCGCAGGCGCGAGATCTTGCCGGTCGACGTAGGCTCGGCGGCTTTGGCGCTCAGACCGAGCGCGGCGAGCGAGAGCCAGGCGGAGTGTTTCAGGAATTCACGGCGCGGGGTAGCGGAGGACATGGGGAGACATGTATGCAAAAGTGTGGAGGTACAAAAGTGCAAAAGTGGAGACAGGGGTAGGGATAGGGGCAGCGGCAGGTCCCTATCATTCTCGGGTGGCGGGTGGCAGCCCCAGGTGGCGGGTGGCGGGCTCCTCAGGTAGGGACGTGATTGCCGTCGCATCCGTTCGAAGCCGAATACGTGAGGTCGTCGGATCTTAGCTTAGGCCGGTTGAGAAAAGATGACGCCGTCGCGAACGGACGTGATGGCAATCACGTCCCTACCCCAGCCACCCTTCCTGTCACCTGCCACCCGGGGCCGCCACCCGCCACCTGAAACGGTTTTCACCCCTCCGGCGTAAACCCGAGGACGACGTCCCAGCGCGCGGCGAGTTCGCCGGCCTTAGAACCCTTGAGCGGATCAAACGCCAGCGTGACGCTCTCGCGCTGGGCGACATCCTTGATGCCCATATAAATACCATCCTTCGCATTCTGCTCATGGCCCTTGATGTAGCACTGGGTGATGAGCTCCTTCTTGCCTTTGATTTTTACGGCGAGGTGAATGTGTGGCGCGCGCGGCTTGTACGGCACGGGCTTGATCGTCCGGAAAACATATTCGCCGTTGGCGCCAGTGAGGAATCGACCAAAGCCTTGGAAATTCCCATCGCGCTTCGCGGCATTGCCCGTCTTGGAATGAATGTACGCGCCATTATTATCGGCCTGCCAAATCTCCACCAAAGCATTACGCACCGGCTCGCCGTGCTCATCAAGGATGCGCCCAGATAGCCAGGCGATCTCGCCGACCGCTGGGGTGACGCCGTTGTTCACGATGATCAGGTCGTTGTCGGTATCGACCGGCAGATGGTCCGGATAAAATGGCCCCTCGGTCTGCTTCGGCGTGCGCGTGAGCGCTTCGGCGAACGCGCCGGGGATCGAAAACAACGCGGCACCCAAGGCCACCTGACGAAGGAAATCACGACGGGCACGGAGATTCGCAGGCAGAGGGGGGAAGGCCATGGCCAGATGCCTAACTCCAAAGACAACAGAGAGCAAGCAGGGCTGGATCCAGGGCTTGGGCTAGGGCTGGACCCTAACCATTCCCGGGTGGCAGGTGGCAGCCCCAGGTGGCGGGTGGCGGATGATTCAATGATTCATCGTCGATGAATTCCGAGTTCGCACCCGGGACCTGCACCTGAACCCGAACACCCGAACCTGATACCCGACGGCCGAGACCCGAGACCTGAAAAAGCATCCCCCCAGCCAATCATCCGGTCTCCGGTTTCCCTTTGAGTGGAAACCTTTGTCTCGAGGTAGGGCTGACCGGCCCGGTCAGCTGCGGTTGAGCGGGCCGCTCAACCCTACCCGCAACGGCCTCTCACTTTTGCACCTTTGCACAGGCCGCAGGCCGATTTGCACTTTTGCACCACTGATGAGCAACACGCCCGTGTATGGGTAATTGTCTGTGCCACGGCGAATCAAGGTGGTAGGCGTGCTAAAGGATACGGCTTGTGTTCCAGAGAAGCCACTGCTGGTCAAAGTGCCTGTCAGGCTGTAGCGTGAGAGGTAGGTATAGGTGGCGTCCGCT
>CAIOAN010000002.1 GCA_903855995.1 uncultured Opitutia bacterium | reverse complement strand
GCACGGTTGCCACCAAGGTCTCTGAATACGCAGCCAATCTTGCGGTTGGTGCCTCCCTCGACTCCGGTGAAATCTGGTTCGTCGATGGTGATGCGATGCTCGAAAAGAATTCCATCCCCAGCATGCCGAAGAACGTGATTAAGGTCAGCGGCGCGACCAACATCATCGATCCCGCTTTCACCGCCGCCATCACGGCCGGAACGGGCACTTCTTGGGCCGTCTACGCCGGCACCTCCTCGGGCCTCGTCGGTTCTGTGGCTGTTCCGCTCGCCTGGACCCGCGGTCTGAACACCGCGGGTGCGTGGCCGGCCGCGGATGGTACGGTCACCGGTTCGGTCTGGGGTACGGAAGGCGGTCACATTGTGTTCGGCGACGGTCACGTCCTTTGGATCACCGACACCACCACCACGGGAAAGAACTATTTCACGAAGACCGACGGCACCACGACCGCTGACTGGACGCAGAGCAAGTCCGTCCCGACCGGCGCCATCAATCTTCCCCAGCAGTAAGCCTTACGGCTGGTCTGTTTAAAGCCCCGGTACGCCGGGGCTTTTTTGTTTCCGTCGTCCGCTGGGTCGGCAAGTGTGAGCCCGCATGACGACGATGCGCACATGGATCGACGCCTGCCGGCCCAAGACCTTGGTGGCGGCGGTCGTTCCCGTGGCCGTCGGCACCGCGGTTTTCGGGAAGGTGGGTGGCTCCTTACACGTCGCCGCAATTTACCCAGTCGTGCTCTCTTGCCTTGGGTTCGCGTTGCTGGCGCAGATCGTCAGTAATTTCGCCAACGACCTCGGAGATTCGCTGCGCGGGGCCGACACGCCGGAGCGGGTGGGGCCACGCCGCTCCGTGGCCAACGGCTTGATCTCCGTCCGCGCGATGGGTTTCGCCGTGGCCGCCGCAGTTCTCGCGGCTTTTCTGGCCGGCCTGCCTGTCGGGCTCAGTGATCCAGTCTTGTTCGCCGCAGGCATTCTCGCGCTCGTGCTTGCATTGGGCTATACGCTCGGGCCCTGGCCGCTCGCCTATCTCGGGCTGGGCGATGTCTTTGTGGTGGGTTGCTTCGGAGTGCAGGCCACGGCGCTGACCGTCTATGCGCTCTCGGTGAGCACGAGCACGGCTATGCCTTGGTCCGCTGCCTTACTGGCCGGGCTGGGCCTCGGCCTCTTGGCTGATAACATTTTACTCGCGAACAACGCCCGGGACTTGGAAACCGATCAGGCGGCCGGCAAGCGGACTACGGTCGTACGCTTCGGCCGCGGGTTCGCTTGCCGGCTGCATGCCTTCAACTGCCTCGTTGGCTTAGGGGCGCTAACGGCGGTCTTCGGTTGGTCGCCGATGCTCTTGCTGCCATTGGCCATCCGGCAGCATCGGGCTTTTCGGCGCGCCCGTCAGCCGGCTGAATTCGTGCCTTTCTTGGGGCAATCGGCGATTTTATTGCTCTTAGCGGGAATTCTGTGCGTAACTGCCACTTGCCTTGGGCGGGCCCCGGCTGGCACCCTGTGGACGCGATGAGTCAGCCCAAATCACTTGCTGAGCAACTCGAGGCAATGGTCTCGGCGAGTGGCCGTCCGTCCTGGGATGAATACTTCATGGCCACGGCCGTGCTGGTGAGCTCGCGCTCCAGCTGCGAGCGCCTGCATGTCGGCTGCATCATCGTCTCGACCGGCAAGCATCCGAACCGGCTCGTCGCCGCGGGCTACAATGGCTTCCTGCCAGGCGCGCCACATGATTCGCATATCCGCGACGGCCATGAGCTCGCCACTGTGCATGCCGAACAGAATGCCGTAGCCGACGCCGCCAAACGCGGGGTTTCGCTCCAAGGCACGATTTGTTACGTCACCCATTTCCCGTGCGTCAACTGCGCGAAGATCCTCGCGGCCGCTGGCATCACTGAGGTCCGCTACCGCCACGATTATAAGAACGAGCCGCTCGTGGCCGAACTCTTCACGCAGGCCGGGGTCAAGGTGACCCGCCTCGAACGCTGATGCCGCGCGCTCCGCAATCGCTCGCGGGGCAGTTGCTGGTCTCGCATCCGCAGCTGCGGGACGAGAATTTCTGCGAGACGGTGATTCTGTTGCACAGCCATCTGGCGTCCGAAGGGGCGATGGGGGTCGTGCTGAACCGTCCGTTGGGCCGATTATTGGGGCAGACACAGTCAGAGTTTAGTGATTCGCCCTTGGCCTCGATTGCCTTGCATCAAGGCGGCCCGGTGGGGTCGGATCGCCTGGCTTTCGGGGGCTGGTCCTTTCCGGCCGCCGGGCCGGCGGAACTGCGCTACGGCCTCGACCAGGAGCATGCGGTGGCGCTGGTCACGGCGGGAGGATTTCAGCTTTTCGGCTTCATCGGCTATGCGGGCTGGTCGCCCGGCCAGTTGGAAGGTGAGCTCAGCCAGAACGCCTGGGTGCTATGTCCCTTTGAACGAGAGTTCGCTGCCTTCGAGGGCATCGAGCTTTGGAAGAAGCTGTTGGAGCGGCATCGGCCGGACTTACGGCTCGAGGCGGACTCGCCGGAAAACCCCGGCCTGAATTAACGCACGCCGGAGAGGAGCACCTCGACGTTCTGCGTGAGCAGCTCGCCGGGTCGTTTCGTGTCGGCCGCCAGCATCTTACGCTGGACGAGGATTTTTCGCAGGCTTTGATCGACCTCGAAGAGACGCCAGCGATTGCCGGGAAGCTTGGGGCTCGATGCGTCCAGGGCCGTCCAGCGTATCGGCATGCCTTGCCAGGAGAATTCAACATACCAGCCGGCGGCGTGGGCGGCGTCGCCTTGGACAAGCATCGGGTAGAGTTCGACGAAGTAGGGTTTCTGGGAAGTGCGCATCGTTACCGTGAGCGCGGTCTTCTGGCTACGTAAGACCTCGAGCAGGTTGGCCTGCGTGTGCTGGAGGACGGGCATCGGGTCCATGCCCATCAGGTTTTGGCCATTCCAGAGGCCGTGAAGATTGGGTGATCCGCGGTTCTCGGCTTGGGCGGCATACCAGGTGTTGAAGTTTTTGGACAGGATTACGCCGACTTCGAAATGCAGATGGGATCGGTCCTTGGTGATGGCGTCCACGCCGGCGGAGGTGTGACCCATCAGGCCGATGACTTTGCCGCGGGCGATGGGGTCGTTGACTTTGAGGCCGGGGTCTAGTTTGGCGAGGTGCGCGTAGAGCGTATAGGCGGGGATTTCCGCGCGAGGGTGATAAAGTACGACATACTTGCCGTAAGGCCCGTTGGCGTTCGGATTCAGGTAGGCGACTTGCCCGTCCATCGCGGAGAAGATCAAGTCGAGCGGCTCGCCGGCGGCATTACGGCCTACTGGTTTGATGTCGACGCCCTCATGGAAGCGCTGGCCGTCCTCGCGCACCATGCCAAAGGTGGCGGATTCCGTTTTGCCGGAGATGGTGGGCTGGAGGTAGTCTTCCGGTGAACGGATCGTCGAGCGATCTAGCGAGGTCGGCCAGGTGATTTCGGTCGCCGACAGGTCGCCGACCGCGAGGCAGCCGAGCAGAAGAAGGCTGGGCAGCGTCCGCGGGCTCACCGACGTTCGGCTTCCTGAATCTTGCGCAACTTGAGTGCGGAGATGTTCAGCCGCCGGCTCAGGTCCATGACCGCTTCAGAGTTGGAGAGGCCTTTCTTCTCCACGTGGAAGATCAGGTTTCCGTCGGTGATCTGCTGGTCGATCGGCATGAGGCCCACGGCGGTATCGTTGACGATGAGCACGAAATGACGGCCGATGGCTTCCTTGCTGTAGTTCATGACATCGATCGCCGCCTTGCGGTCGAGCTGCACGAGCAGGAAATCCTGGCGCAGGTCGGCATCGCCGCTGGTGATCGGCTGGGTGCCCAAGATCTGCTCAGCGGGCACCAAGGGGCGACCCATGACGGGGATGACGATTTCGCTGACAGGAAGTTTGACGTCCTGCCGCATCGAGCTGCTCGCCGACGGGCTGGCTTCCACGAAGATCGAGGCGATCTCGCTAGGAATATCTGGCGAATTACAGCCGGCGAGGAGTAGTGCGGCGAAGCCGGCGAGGAGGCGAGCAGGGGACATGAAAGATTAACCGACCAGAAGGTCGAGGGTCGCGCCGACCTGGAGGATGTGCGAGGGCTGCAGGTCAAGCGCCGGCACCTGATAGGTCTGCTTGCTCGAAGCGTGCACGTAGGTAATCAGGCCTTTCTCGGCCGGCCCGACGGCTTTGATGATGCGCTTGCGTTCGAGGAGCATGGCGAGGATGTGCTTGAGCACGCCTTTGTCGCCGGACGGGTCGTCATTATCGTCGTAGAGAGACAGGAAGAATTCTTCACGAGAGGCGAGCAGCTGGGCGCGCTGGGCCTGTTCTTCTTCGCCGCGTTCCTTGACCTCGCGGGTCCAGCGGCCGAGCAGGATGCCGTCGGGCTTGAAGGTCGCCGCGTGTTCCTTGAGCACGTCGCAGCGCTCGATGTTGCCGCCGAGGGGCTTGTAGACGACGCACGTCACGATATCACCGACGCGGAGTTCCTTGCCGGATGCGGCGCAGATGCGCGCGATGGGTTTAACCTGCCAGTCCATGACCGATAAGAGAAGTCGGGCGGGGCGGGGCGGGCAACCCCATTCAAGATGGTTTGCGACTGACTTATTGGCTGTCCCGGGCAGTCTCCCGGGCATGCCCGAAATCCCTGCTGTCGGCGTTGCTTTGCTCGTGGTCGACGTCCAGCCGACCTTCCTGAAGGCCATGCAGGACGGAGGGGGATGCCTGCGCCGTTGCCGCTTGGCCGTGTCGGCCGCCCAGTTGCTAGGGGTGCCGGTGTTCTTCACCGAGCAAGTCCCGGATAAGCTCGGCCCTACTCACCCGGATTTGTTGCACGCCGCGGGGGCAGGGCGGGCGGTGTTCGGTAAGACGGCTTTCTCCGCGTTCGGGGCTCCCGGGCTGGTCGAGGCGCTCGGCAAGATGCAAGTCAGCCAATTGCTTGTCTGCGGCTTGGAGGTGCCCGTCTGCGTCTACCAGACCGCCATGGATGGCCTCCGCGAAGGCATGGGTATCACGATTTTGGCCGACGCCGTGGAGGCTCGCCGGCCGGAAGATTCCTGTACCTGTTTCGAAGCTCTCCGGGCGGCCGGCGTCCATATCCTGCCAACCGAGACGGTCTTCTATGCCATGCTCGGCGACGCCGCCCATCCTCAGTTTCGCGCTTATACCGCACTGGTCAAGCAGGCCGCTTAGGCCTGATCGACCGTCAGGCTCGCCGCTGGCACGGCCGCCGCGCCGGTCGGCAGTCCGGCCTCCGCCCACGCCGCGAAGGCAATCATGCCCGCGTTGTCGCCGCAGTGCTTCGGTTCGGCGATGAGCATCGGCAGGCCGCGGGGCTGGGCGACGGCGGTCAGGCGGGTGCGCAGCGTGCGGTTATTGGCCACGCCGCCGGAGAGCCCCACCGATTTATAAGAAGATAAGTCCAGCGCCGCGGCCGTCTTGGCGGCGAGCTGGCTGATGATGGCTTCCTGGTAACTCGCGCAGAGGTCGGGCAGGGCTACCGCGAGTTCGGCGTCGGACATCTTTTCGAGCTGGTAGCGTAGGGCGGTTTTCAGGCCCGAGAAGCTCATGCGGAGATCTGCTTTTTCAGGGATGCCTCGCGGGAAGGGGTACTTCTTTACGTCGCCCCGCTGGGCGTGCTGCTCAATCAGTGCACCGCCGGGGTAGGGCAGGCCGAGGAGCTTCGCGCCTTTATCAAAAGCTTCGCCGGCGGCGTCATCGACCGTGCGGGCGACGATCGTGATGCGGAGCTGCTCGTCGAGCTTCACCAGTAGCGTGTTGCCACCCGAGATCACGATGCCGAGGTGCGGGAGCAGCGCGGCGCGGGCGGCGGCGAACCCGGCCGGATCCTTGGCGTGCACGGCGATGAACGACGAGTGGACGTGTGCACGCAGGTGATTCACGCCGACGAGCGGGAGGTGCAGGGCGAGCGAAAGGGAGCGTGCGAGCGTGACGCCCATGGAGAGACACGGCAGCAGGCCGGGGCCGAGGGTGACCGCGAGTTGCGTGACCTGTGGGAGTTGGTGTCGGAAGTCTTCCAACAGCAGCGGAAGGGCGGAGAGGTGCATGCGGCTGGCTAGCTCCGGTACCACGCCGCCGTATTTCTCATGTTCCGCCGCCTGCGAGCTGACTAGTTCGCGCACGAGTCCTCGGGCCGGGTCGAAGAGCGCCAGGGCCGATTCATCGCAGGAACTTTCGATCGCGAGGATCATCTGACTGAAGTCAGGCCAATTCGGGGGTCGGCTCAATCCCGATTCGTCTGGCGGAGCGGAAAAGACCGCATAACGCTTCTCCCGTGGAGCCCGCGGACCGACATGACGCCATCGTCGCCTTGCTTCGTCGCGCGGCCCGCGGCGGCGTGGTCTCGTTTGCCCGGCTGGTCGAGGCGGCGCTCTACGCTCCGGGGCTCGGTTATTATTCCTCGGATCGCGTGCGCGTCGGCCAGGCCGCCGGGACCGATTTCACCACTGCCGCGGCGCTCGGGCCGATGTTCGGTCAGTTGATCGCTGCCTCGGCCAATTCACTCGTCGGCGACTTGAAGTCGTATGCGCTCGTCGAAGTCGGCGCCGAGCCGGGTCAGGCGCATTACGCCGCCGTCGCTGCGCAGTTTGCCGAGCTGCGCACGTTCCGATTCGGATCGACGCCTGATTTTCCAGCCCGCAGCGTGCTCGTCGCGAACGAACTCCTCGACGCACAGCCTTTTCATCGGTTTGTCCGCCAAGGCGGCGCGTGGCGTGAACTCGGCGTGCGGGTCGACGGCACTGAGCTGACCGTCGAACCGTTGAGCGACTATTCCACGCCGCTCGCCGCGGAGTTTGCGCGCTCGCTGCCCGACGCCGAAGAAGGTTGGATCATCGATGCACCCTTGGCGGCGGAGGAATTACTCTCGAAATTATTGTCGGGTGCATGGGCGGGAGCCGTCGTCCTGCTCGACTATGGCAAGACCGTCGCACAGTGCCTCGAGTCTTCGCCGGCTGGCACGGCACGGGCGTATCGCAGCCACCAGCTTTCGGGAGCCATCTTGGACCACCTTGGTTCGCAAGACCTCACGTGCCACGTCCTCTGGGACCGGATTGAGCCCGTTCTCATCGCGGCGGGGTTCAGAGGCGTCCGCTTAGACCGTCAGGAAGCCTTTTTCGTCAAGCACGCGGCCGCGGAGATGGAGCGGATCGCGACTTCGGGTGACCACGAGGCCACGGGCCGCCTGCGGGCCTTGACGCACCCGGCTCATTTCGGGGCGAAGTTCCAAGTCTTGTACGGACTTCGCGGTTAAAAGGAAGTTTCTGGAAGCCACGCTCGACCTCGCGGGAACAACCCCTTTTCTGGGGGGTACCCCTAGTTTCGCCATGAAGTCATCCCTGTTTGCTTCGTTCACCCTTTGCCTTGGAGCCATCGCCCTGCAGGCGGAGACCAAGGTCATCCAGGCCTTCGAAGGCGACGGCTTCGATAGCTGGCAGACCACCGGCACGGGTTTCGGGTTGGCCCCGATTGCCGGCAAGGTCGACGGCGTGAACGGCGAGTTCCGCAATTACGGCGGCAACGCGCTCGTCTGCTCCGGCCACGGCGGCGATGCTGCCACGGGCACGCTGACTTCGCCCGAGCTCAAGCTCACCCACGCCTACCTGGGCTTTCTCGTCGCCGGGGGTAATCATCCCGGCAAGACTGCGGTGCAGTTGCTCGTTGACGGCAAGATCGTCCGCGAAGCCGTCGGTAAGAACAGTTTGACCCTTGCCGAGGTCGTCTGGGATATCTCCGAGTTCAAGGGCAAGAAAGGCACCATCCGTATCGTCGATAACGAGACCGGCCCTTGGGGCATCATCGCCGCCGATCAGTTTGTTTTCTCCACCGACCCTAAGCCGGCCTTCGACAAAGGCGGCCGCCCCAAGCCCAAGGCCGCCAATAATCTCGTGCGCGTCGCCGGCGAGGGAACCGCAGCCTTGATCCCCGGGGCGACCTTCAAGATCACCGGAGACCATGCGGTCACCGGTGTCTATTCCCCGACGGCGATTTCTTTCGGTAATGACGGCAGTCTTTATGTCGCCGAGACCCATCGCTTCCGTTTCGGCGTCGAGGATGACCGTAACAACCTCTTCTGGTATCACGACGACCTTGCTTCGACCACGACCGCCGATCGGCGCGCGATGCACGAGAAGTGGAAGGCCAAGAAGTCCATCGAATGGATGACCGCCAAGTCCGAAGTCATCCGCTATCTCGGCGTGGATCAGGCGGACGGCAGCTTCAAGCAGAACAAAGTCTTCGCCGAGAAGTTCAATGACGTCCTTGATGGTACCTCCGGCGGTGTTCTCGCCTGGGATGATAATATCTACTTCGCTTGTATTCCTAAGCTCTGGATGCTGCAGGACGCGAAGAACGACGGTACCGAGGCCCAGCGCAAGGTGATCCAGGATGACTTCGGCGTGCGCGTCTCTCTTTCGGGTCACGATATGAACGGCTTCGCCATCGGCCCCGACGGTCGGGTCTGGGGCACTATCGGTGACCGTGGCTTCAATTTCACCACCAAGGAAGGTCGGAAATATGACTCCCATAACCGTGGCGCAATCTTTCGCTTCGAGCCCGATGGCACCAACTTCGAAGTCGTTCACTTCGGTCTGCGCAATCCGAAGGAGATCGCGTTCGACGAGTTCGGCAACGGCTTCTCCGTCGACAATAATGCCGACATGGGCGATGCCGCCCGCGTCGTCTACGTGGTTGAGGGCGCTGATTCGGGTTGGGAGATGGAGCATCAGGCGATGCACACCTTCCACCGTGAAATCGGCCTCGAACAACGTCCGCTGTCCCGCTGGATGACGGAGAAGACCTGGGAGCTGCAGAACCCGGTCCAGCCAGCCTTTATCATCCCGCCCTCCGCTTACATCACCTCCGGGCCTTGCGGCCTGACTTACAACCCTGGGGCGGGTTTCGTCGAGGCCGAGGCTCAGCATTTCCATATTTGCGATTACCGCGGATCTGCTGGTGCTTCCGGTATCTGGTCGTTCAAGATGGAGCCCGCGGGAGCTGGGATGAGGATGACCGAGTCGCACCAGCTCCTATGGGGTGTGGCCGCGACGGATATCGAATATGACTGGAAGGGTCGCTTGGTGATTTCTGATTTCATCACCGGCTGGGAATCGCATGATGCCGGCCGCATCATCACGCTTGAGGCTGAGAAGATGATGAAGCCAGAGGTGGCCGCGACGGTTGCCGACCTGATTAAGGGCGGCTTCACCAAGTCTTCTTCCGCCGAACTCGCCAAGCTGCTCGCCCATGGTGACCAGCGGGTCCGTCTGCGCGCCCAGATCGAACTGACCCGCCGTCCGGACGCCGCGGACCGTTTCGAGGCCGCCACGAAATCGGAGAACGCCCTTGAGCGCCTGCACGGCGTCTGGGGTCTTGGCATCCTGGCTCGCCGTGGAGCCGCCATCGCCCCGGGCGAGGCTTTCAGCGGCAAGCATACGCTGGTCGCTCCGCTGGCGGAGCGTATCGCCGCCTCGGCCCGCCTCGTACCGCTGCTCTCTCATGGCGACGCCGAAGTCCGCGCCCAGGCTGTGCGCGTCCTCGAGGAAGCCCCGCTGAAGGGCAATGATCTGCCGCTGGGTAAGCTGATCCTCGATCCGTCGCTTCGCGTCCGTTCCTTTGCCGCCATCGCCGCGGCCCGCCTCGGCGCCGACAAGTATCTCCCCGAGGTTCTTGCCATGGTGAGAGAGAACGCCGACAAGGACCCCGTCCTGCGTCACGCCGGTTCCTTCGCCATCGATCATCTTTGCAGGACCGCGGAGTCGTTCGACGCTGTCGCCAAGGATGACAATGCCTCCGTGCGTCTGGCTGCCGTGATCGCGCTCCGCCGCCGCCTGGATCCGACGGCCGCGCGATTCGTGAAGGACAAGTCGACCACCGTAGCTGACGAAGCCATCCGGGCCGTGCATGATCTCGGCCTCGAAGCCGGCCGGCCGGCGGTAGCTGCGCTCATCGATGACCTTGGTTCGCGTGAGTGGACCACCTTCATGCTGCGACGCCTTACTCATAGTGCCTTTCGTCTCGGCGGCGAGAAGAACGCCGCCCGCGTGGTTGGTATCGCGACCAATGCCAAGCTGCCGGCCGAGGCCCGTGCCGAAGCCCTGCGTCTGCTGGCGCAGTGGACCAATCCTTATCCGGTCGATCAATCCACGGCCCATTGGTCGCCGCTGCCTGCCCGCGACCTGAAGGAGCTGGCTCCGAGCCTCAGTGCTGCGTTGCCCGCGTTGCTGAAAGGGGATTCAGAAACCCTTCGGTCCGCCCTCGAACTCGTGGAGCAGTATAGGCTCGAGGTCGCTTCGCTCTCGAATGAGTTACTGGCTGGTGTCGTCTCCAACCAGAAGCTAAGCGGCGCGGCCCGAGCCAAGGCTCTGGAGCTTTGGCTGGAGCGTAAGCCAGCCGATTTGGCCGCCGTCGCCGATCAATATTCGAAGGACAAGCAGGATGAAGTAGCCATGGTCGCCATCGGGGCGTTGGCCCATCTGAATCCGGCCCAGGGTCTCCTCGAACTTTCTAAGTCAGTGCAGGCAGGTTCCGCGGCCCGCCGTCAGGGCGCTTGGAAGGCTCTCGCTAAGTTGCCGGCGACCGGTGTCGAAGCCGTGTTCGTCACGAATCTGCAAACCTTAGAGAAGACCAAGGGCGTCTCGCCTGCCGCGATTGAATTGCTCGAAGCAGCGGCGGCCCGTGCGGAGCCCGGCGTGAAGGCCGCGCTGGCATCGGTTCAGAAATCTCTGGCCGGCGGCGAAGACAAACTCTCCAAATGGATGCCGGCACTCGAAGGGGGCGACGCTAAGAACGGCTTCGCGCTCTTCCAAGCCCTGCCGGCCGGACAGTGTCTCCGTTGTCACCGAGCGTCCGATGATTCGCATGCGGCGGGCGGGGAAGCGGGGCCTAATCTCTCGGGTGTGGCCAAGCGCGGCGACCGACGTTACCTGCTCGAATCCATTGTCTATTCCAACGCCGTCGTCGTCTCGGGCTACGGCTCGGTGAACATCGAACTCGCCAACGGTGGCGCCTTGGTCGGCGCCCTCATCAAGGATGCACCGGAGCATGTCGACGTGGATGTCGCCGGCAACGCCTGGCGAATCGCCCGCAAGGATATCAAGTCCATGACCGCGCCGGTCTCCGGGATGCCGGCGCTGGATGCACTGCTTTCGCTCAACGAAGTCCGCGACCTCGTCGCCTGGCTGTCGACCTTGGACAAGGTGCCCAAGGCGGCGAAAGGTGGCAAGGCGGCCAAGCCGGCGGTGCTGGCGGAGCCTAAGATGCTCGATATCTCGACGATCAAGCCGGCGGCGGCGGTCGCCGGTGTGGACGTCGCTGTCATGGCTGCGGGCAAGCAGGGCTTCATGTTGTGCATGGCCTGCCACGGTCCGAACGCCGAGGGCACTGTGATCGCACCTCCGCTCGCCAAGTCCAATTGGGTCAATGGTCCGATCGAGAACCTAATCCGCATCCAGCTGCGCGGGTTGCAGGGCACGATCCAGGTTTCAGGCAAGGCTTACACGACACCCGTGCCCATGCCGGCGCAGGCGCAGCAGACCGACGAGCAGATCGCGGCCGTGCTGAGCTACGTCCGCAATAGCTTCGGCAATTCCGCTCCGGCCGTCACGCCCGAGCAGGTCAAGGCCCTGCGCGGTGAAGTCGGCAAGCCCGTGCTGACCGAAGCCGATCTCGTCCCGGCCAAGTAAGCGGCCCGGATTAAAACCAAGGCCCGGTCTTCGTGAGAGGACCGGGCCTTTTTGTTGCAGGGACTTCCGCTGATCACTTCACCTCTTTACGATGGACCAGTTGGCCGTTCGGCTCGCGGAATTCTACCGTTTCGATGCCTTCACGGCGGACGATGATGGCGGCCTGCGGGATGCTGCCTAGGGTCTTCGGTTTGTCGTAGTGCGTTTTCACCGTCGCGATCAGGAGCGGGCCGGCGCGATTCACTGCCACGAAGTTCACCCCCATCACGTTGAACTTCTCGGTGACCGCATAGGACAGCACGAGTTCCTTCGTGAAGTCAGGAGGGATGGCATTCTGCCCGTTGAGCGGTGCGGGTTGGAAGTCCTGCGCAAAAGCCTTGGCGTCGCTGATTACCAGTGACTGGGTGCGGTTGCTGGCGAGCTTAACCGACTTGGACTGAGCCCGGTTACCGGCGAGGGAGAAGCGCTCAAGCGTCCGGAAATCTACCGTCGTCAGTGCGACCTTCGGCATGGCCTTGAGGGAGACAAGTCCGGCTCGCCCGTCGGGTAGCACGCCGATCTCGGCCGCGAGTTCGCCTTTGCGGGCCAGGTCTTCCCATTTCTTGCCGTCACCTTCCTTCACATAGTAGGCCTCGATGCCGAAGCGAAGCTCGGTGTAGCGGGTAAGGCCCTGGAGGTAGAGTCCTTGGCTCGGCCGGATGAGCGTCGGATCGCCAGCTGTGACCGTACCATCCGTCGTGCGCGTAAGAGGAACGAAAACGGCGCTATCCGCCGGAAGATTCCATAACTGCGCTTCGCCTGAGCCAGAATCCTTGGGGACGGGATGGAGCGACTTGAATTCCGCCAACAACGTCCGATGTTGCGCCTCGGTGGCGTTGCTGAAGTCGTAACTTAGGATGACGTATTCGCCTTTCAGCAGGTCGCGCGGATCGACCGGGCGGCAGCGCAGCACGACCCGTACGCCGGACTCGCCTGGCTGCTGATGATGCCAGACCATCCAGCCGATGGTCGCGACCTGCAGCACGACCGCGATCCAGAGCAGGGAGCGTCGGTGAGGGGTGACGAAAGCGATGGCCGATTCGAGCCAAGCCGGGCGGTAGTCCGGGCTCACTTCGGGCTGATGCGCTTCGCGTTGCGTCTTCCAGACGCGGGCCAGCACGAAGAGGATGACGCCGAGCAGGGCGAAGAAACCCGCCATCGTGAGCATCCCGAGGTCCTTACTGATGTCGACGTAGCGGACAATCAGCCAGGTCAGGAAGACCAGCGAGCCGTAGACGTAGGGGCGCAGGCGACCCTCGGTGAGTCCGAGGCGAATGAGCCAGACCGAAAGGATGAGCGTGGCGATATTGCCCGTGGCGATCATCAACACCTGGAAGACGTCATGACCTTTGCCGGCCAGCTCATAGCCGAGGCCGATCAGTAAGATCGTCAGCGCGATACCGGCGGGCCAGATGCGGAGGAATTGGCGGGAGCGGATGGCCAAGCCGAGCGCCACGGCCGCGCCACCGAGGATGAGCCAGCAGGCGAGGCTGTCAGTGCGGAAGAGGTGGCTCGTCATCGGGTCGCGGATCTGGCCGATCGCGATCGTGGCAATCGTGGCACCGACGCCGCCGATGAATCGCCAGCCGCGGGCGCGGGCATCTCCGATCGCGTGCAAGGAGGCGATGATGAGCGGTAGCATCATGTATTGCGCGCTGAAGTCCCAACGCCAAATCCAAGCGACGACCAGCGACCAAGCGACGGCCCCGGCGAGAAGCGGTCGGTAGCGACGGTAGGCCGCGAGGGCGGCCGGTGCGATCAGCAGGAAGAACAGCGGGCGTGGGTCGGAGGCGAAGTCACGCCAGGAATTCCCGAAGCCATGGGCGGTCTCCGCACCGAGCCAACAGCCCGCGAGGAGCAGGCCGCCCACGTAGAGTAGGCTTGAATCGAGCAGGATGGCAAAGGGCAGGGAGCCGACGCACCAGGCCAGGAAGGCGTCAGGCTGATGCGCGTCAAGGTGGTAGATTTGGCCCGTCAGGGCGATCGCCGCGCCGAACATGATGCAGCCGGCCAATGCACCGAGCACCGAGCCTTGGCGAGAGACGCGATGGAGATACCAGAGGCCGACGCCATGCAGGCCGCAGAGGCCGCCGATGACCGTGAGCAGGCGGCCGGTGCGGGATAGGTCATCCCAGTTGTGGCCGATGACGAGGAGGAGCGCCGCGCCGAGGAGCAGCACGCCAAAGGTGCGCAGCACGAAGGCCATGCGGCCCGTGCCGCTTTCTTCCTCTGGATAGCGGGCGAGAATTTGCTCCCGTTGGCCGGGCTGCAGGACGCCTTCTTCTTGCCAGAGCTGGGATTCCTTCGCCAGCCATTCACGTAAGCCTTGGGGGAGGGGCATGGTGGCAGGATGAGGGGTAGGGTGGCTGGGGGCGAGGGAGAAGGATGGGTGTAAGCGGATAGCGGATAGCGGTTGGCGGATAGTGCAGGCAGTAAATGGAGACCGGAAACCGGGAAGGATGCTGCGGATATTATGCTGCCCTAGCCAATCATCCGGTCTCCGGTTTCCCTTTGAGCGTGTCTCAATGTGTTTGCTAGGGCGTTCGCCTTGCGGCGAAAGAGGACAGCACGTGGTGCTGTCCCTACCTCGCGTCGTCACCCAACAAAAAGCCCCGGCGGATGCCGGGGCTTTGGTCGGGAGATGACGGTCGCCTTAGGCGATCGTGACTTCCTTCGTGAGGTAGACGTCCTGAATGGTGTGCAGGAGCTTCGCGCCTTCTTCGATCGGACGCTGGAAGGCCTTACGACCCGAGATGAGACCCTGGCCACCCGCGCGCTTGTTGATGACGGCGGTCTTGACGGCTTCGGCGAAGTCGTTGTTGCCCGAAGGGCCGCCGGAGTTGATGAGGCCGATGCGACCCATGTAGCAATTGGCAACCTGGTAGCGGGTGAGGTCGATCGGGTGATCGGACGAGAGGTCGGTGTACATGCGCTTGTCGATCTTGCCGTACGAGGACTCGGTGGCCTGAATCGCGAGGTAGCCGCCGTTGTTCTCGGGGAGCTTCTGCTTGATGATATCGGCGCAGATGGTGACGCCGAGGTGGTTGGCCTGACCAGTAAGGTCGGCGGACACGTGGAAATCCTTCTCCTTCGTCTTGAAGGCGCTGTTGCGGGTGTAGCACCAGAGGACGGTGGCCATGCCGAGCTCGTGAGCCTGCTGGAAGGCGGAGGAGACTTCGATGATCTGGCGGTTGGTCTCGGCGGAACCGAAGTAAATCGTCGCACCGACGGCGGCGCAGCCCATGTCGGCAGCCTGCTTCAGGGTGCCGTACATCACCTGGTCACCGACGTTAGGGTAGGTGAGCAACTGGTTATGGTTGATCTTCACCATGAACGGAATCTTGTGGGCGTAGCGGCGGGAGACGCTGCTGAGGACGCCGAAGGTTGAGCAGACCGCGTTGCAGCCGCCTTCGATGGCGAGCTTCACGATGTTCTCACCGTCGAAGTAGATCGGGTTCTTGGCGAAGGAGGCGCCGGCGGAGTGTTCGATGCCCTGGTCGACCGGGAGGATCGAGACGTAGCCCGTGTTGGCCAGGCGGCCCGAGCCGTAGAGGCGCTGCAGGTTGGCCAGAACGCGGTTGTTGCGATCCGAGGCGGAGAAGGCGTGGTCGACCCAATCCGCGCGAGGGGAGTGGATCTGGTCCTTCTTGATCTTCGGGTTGTTGAACCCGAGGAGGTTTTCGGCTTCAGTGCCGAGGTGCTTTTGGATTTCGCTGTAGTGGCTCATGGTGCTGGGAAGGTGGGTGTCTTTCAGATGAACAGACCACCCCAAAAGGGCGAGTCCCGGTGCGGGCTTCAAGCCATAATTCAAAAACCGCCGTAAAAGCCCCAACGGGCGTCGCCGCATGTCCGAAAAACGGCGACAGATGACTAAATCTGCCAATCTTCTCCCGAGGCCGAAGCGGGCTTAGGTAGGTCGGGGTGAGGGGCCGTCACGATGCGGAGGACCGCCTGGCCGCCGCCGGCCAGTTCGCGGGCCCGACGCACGGCTTTAGCGAGGGCCGCCGTGGGGTTGCTGTCATCCCACGGAATCACGTTCTCAGTGCCCACGGCTTTATCGAGCCCGGCGTTGACGATGATTGTCATCGTGATCGGCTTGGCTTCGCAGAGGATCAGGTGACGACCGTCTGATTTCAAGGTGTCGGCCAAGTCGCGCAGGAGGAGCACGCCGTTGGCGTCGAGGTGGTGCGCTTCGCGGAACTTGAGCACGAGCACCTTGAGGTTTGGGTCAGCCGAGGCCCGGCGAAGGTGTTCGTGGAAGGCTTGGGTCGCGCCAAAGTGCAGACTGCCTTCGACGTGCAGGATCGAGATACCTGTCGAGGCTTGCCCCTTCGGGCGTTCGCGGAGTTCGCCGGTTTCAGAGAAATCGTATTCCACGACTTCGGGTTGCGAGGTCTGGCGCAGATAGAAAGCCACGGCCACCGCGGTGCCGAAGAAGATCGCCACGTCGAGCGGGGCGAGGAGGGCGGTCGCGAAGGTCGCGAGGAAGACCGTGCGATCCTGGGGGCTTGACTTCAGGATCAGTTTGATCGCCGAGAAGTTGGCGAGCTCGATCTCCGCGAGGATGACAAGGATTGCCAAGGTCGAGAGCGGCACGGCGGCCACGGCGGGGCGGGCGATGAAGAGTGCAATGAGGATGAAAGCCCCGCAGAGCACCGAGGCCATCGCGGTGCGGGCGCCGCTGGCGACATTCAGCGCGGAGCGGCTGATCGAGCCGGAAGCGGCCATGCCGCCGGTGAAAGCGCAGGCGACGTTGGCCATGCCGAGGCCGAAGACTTCCTGGTGCAGGTCCGACGGGCGTCCGGTCTTGAGCGCCGAGGCGCGGGCATTGGCGGTGCCTTCAATGACGATGAGCACCGCGAGCGCCAGCGCCGGCGAGAAGAGCGTCGAGAGCGTGCGGGTGGAGAAATCCGGCAGGTGCAGCACTGCGCCGGCCTTGGCCGCATCGCCGACGTAGTGAACCAACTCGCCGTGCGAGCCTTGGCTGAGGGCGACGTTCTGGGCGAGCATCGCGCCGAACGTCGCAAGCGCGACGGAGCCAAGGATTGCCTTGCCGGCTCCGTATTTCGGCCGAAGCAGGAAATACGCGATACCCGTGATGACGGCGAGGCCGAGGTCCGGATTGATCAGTGCTCGGCCCATCTGCGCGATATGCCAGAGCGCTTCCGGCAGGCTATCGGGCCCGTGGTCGCCGACCATGCCGACGGCCGTGGGGAGCTGTAGGGCGATGACGCGCAACGCGGCCGCGGCGATGTATGCGGAGATAACCGTCCGCGGGACAAAGTCAGCGAAGCCGCTCAGTCGGAGCCAGGAAGTCAGCAGCAGGAAGAAGCCAGCCATCAGGACTAAGGTTGGCAAGGCGGACGCCCGGAGGTCGGGGGAGATGGCGCCGAGAGTGGCGAAGGATCCCAGCAGCAGCGCGGCGGAGGCGTTGGTCGGCCCGGCCGAGAGATTTGCGGACCCGCTGAAGAGCGGTGCGATGAGCGCGGCGACGCCGCAACCGACAAGGCCGCACCAAATCGGCAGGCCGGCCTTCATGGCAAAGGCCATCGACATCGGGAAGGCGAGCAGGGCGACGTTGAGCCCAGCGATGGTGTCGGCCTTGAAGATGCTGCTGTTCATCGTGCGCAGTACGCCACCGATGGGGAAGAGGCGGGGGCGCGGCAACGCGATCAGCTGGCGACCGAAGGAACGGAGCGTGGAGAGAAATCCTAGGAGACCGCTGAGCACGCTCTCCTTGTTGCGGAGCCAGCCCCGGCGTTCAATCGATTTCGTCGCTCAATCGAAGGCCTCAGGGCAGAGCTGCGTGATCAGCGACTGCTGGAGGAGCCCGAAGCAGGTGTAGCAGGCCAGGGCGTGGCGTTTCTCGGTCGGCAGGGACTCGTCGTCAAGGTCATCATTGCTCTCTAGTTGCGCATCCGTGATATCGGCGAAGACCAGGTCGCGGAGGGCCAGCCGCACCGCGGAGAGGGCGCGGAGAAAGGCGTGGGCTTGGGCGTCGTTCTTGAGTATGACGACGGCTGGATCGCCCTTCGCGTTAGAGAAGGCCGCGGCGAGCAGGCGGGCTTCTTCGGAGGCTTGGGCGGAGAGTGTCTCGGTCCAGAAGCCAGCGACTTCGGCATCGTTGTCGGGGATGTTGGCGCGGTTGACGGCGACACGTGCGGCGGCTGGCGCGATCAGGCGAAGAAGGTCGGTCAGCACCGTGCGTGCTTCCGCGGTCATGCTGAGGCGAAGCTCAGGCATCTTTTTCGAGCAGGGCATTCAGATGCCACTGCTGGAGTTCGAGGGCGAGCATCTCGGCGCGTTCGCGGTCGCCGGTCCAGACCGTGGCACGTCCATCCACATGCACGGCCTGCATCAGCTTTTTTGCTTCGGTCGCGTTGATGCGCAAGACACTCATGAACGCCACGACGACATATCCCGTGTAATTGATCGGATCATTGAGCACGACAACGTTCCATTTCGGTGCCGCCGAGACCAGGGTCTCAGTCTTGATTTCGGGTTTGAGTTTCGGCTTGGCCATCGGGGCTCAGGTCTGCCCGAGAGAGTAGCGACTCACGGAGCTTCCGCAAGCCGTCGATGAGCTCATCCGTGCGGGCCCGGCTGCCAGGGTCGGCGGGCTGGCGTTCGACCGTATTGGCGAGTCGGGCGAGTCCGCTGCAGGCCATGAGCGAAAGCATCCCCTTGGCGCCGTGGGCTTCGCGGCTCAGGGTTTCCGGCGAGGCGTCATCCCGGGCTACGGTAAGCCGATGGATGATCTGATCGGCATGTCGGAGGAAGGCACGGGCGGCGCAGCGGAGGTCCTCCGCTTCTTCGGCTTCGGCGGCGGCCAGTTGGGCGGCAAACTCATCGCTCCGGACGGGCTCGCCGGCGGTGTCTTGATTGGCCGAAAGCAGGGCGAGTTTCTCGAGGAGTTCGGCCCCGCGCACAGGTTTAGCCAGGTAGGCGTCGAAGCCGGCGGCCTCGCAACGCGCTCGGTCGAGCTCCTGGGTCATCGCCGTGAGGGCGAGCAGGGCGGTGCGGCGTCGGCCGCTGGTTTTTTCTTCGGCGCGAATCGCGGTGGCAACCCCCAGTCCGTCGATGATCGGCATCTGGATGTCGAGGATGCCCACGTCGAATTCCTTGGCGCGCCAGAGTTCGAGCGCGGCGGAGCCGTCGACCGTCGCGCTGACTTCGTGGCCGGCCCGGCGGAGGCGGGCGCTGGCGACTTCCCGGTTCACTTCATTATCTTCGGCGAGCAGGATGCGGAGACGGCGCGTGGCGTGGGGGCGACCGGGTGATGGGGTGATCTCGCCTTCGGGAGAGATCTCGGTGCTGAAGCGGGCCCACAGTGCGGTCAAGGTCACCGGACGGAAGAGTTGGGCTTGGCTGCGGAACGCGAGGTCAGAGGAAGTGATCAGCAGGCTTTGTTCGCGCGGGATGGCGGGCAGGCGCGGGCTGACGTCGTCGGGGAGATCAATGACCGCGCGGGCGAAGGGTCGGCCGGCTTCCGCCGCGTGGCGCCAGGCGATATCGGCTTCATCGTAGGATTCGCACTGCACGCATTCCGCGCCCCAGCGCGTGAGGCAGTCCACGAACCATTCTCGGATGGCCGGGTTACCGGCCACCAAGAGGAGGCGTTGGGCGCGGAGGTCGGGTTTGGGCGGCGCGACGAAATTTGGATTAGGCTCAACCATCACCGTGGCGGTGAAGACGCTCCCGAAGCCGACTTCACTCGTCACTTTCATATAGCCATCCATCGCTTGGGTCAGGCTGCGGACGATCGTGAGGCCGAGGCCCGTGCCGCCGAAGCGGCGCGTGGTGGTCGCATCGGCTTGGGTGAAGGGTTCGAAGATACTCTCCAGGCTGTCCGCGGGGATGCCGATGCCCGAATCGCGGACGATTAACTGGGCGCGGAGGCGGCCGTTGCGTTCCTCGAATTCTAGCAGCGCGTGGACGTGGCCGCTTTCGGTGAACTTCACCGCGTTGCCGACGAGATTGGCGATGATGCGACGGAACTTGATCGGATCGCCGAGGACGGATTGCGGCGAGTCGGCGCGGCAGAGAGCGGCGAGTTCGACGCCCTTGCGTCCGGCTTGATGCTGGAACTGGGCGGTGACTTCCTCGAGGGCGCGCACCGGGTTGAAGGGGATGCTTTCAATCGTGACGTTGCCGCGGTCGAGGCGGGAGAAGTCGAGCACGTCGCGCACGGTGTCCTCCAGCTCGGAGGCGCAGGACTGAATCTTGCGGAGGATGTCTGGGAAGGGCGCGGAGGCTCCTTCAAGATTGGTTTCGCAGAGCCCCTGGATGGCGTTGATTGGATTACGGATCTCGTGGGTGACGTTAGCCACGAACTGCCACTTCGCGGCGGCGACTTCTTCGGCCTTTTCCAGGGCGATGCGCAGGCGATTATGTTCGTCGACCGATTCCGTGATGTTGACCGCAAAAGTCAGGAGTCCGTTCGGCAGGCCGTTGCCGCCCTTGATGCGTTCGTGCACTACGCGCACGAGGCGCGAGCGGCCGTCCTGGGATTCAAAGTGCATCACGGCATGGAGCACGCGTTGGCCGGTGCGGATCACTTCCTCGTCGAACTGTTTGAACTGTTCGGCCGTCCGGCCTGAGAGAATGTCGGTCAGCGTCAGATCGGCGACGTAGCCCCGGTAGGGTAGTGCGAGGAATTCGTCCAAGCTGCGGCTCGTGTGGAGGATGCGGCCTTGGAGGTCGCGCAGGATGATGAAGTCGGGCGAGTTCTCGATCAGCGTGCGGGCGAGGCTCATGCCCGAACGCGGCGTGAGTAGTGGGGCGCCGTTGACGAGCGGGTCGTCGGCGAAGATGACCCAGACTTGGCGGTCGAGCTTCGGGTCGGGTTGAAGGATGATCTTGGAGGCACGGATCGGTTCGCCTGGGCGGTTGTTGCGGAGCTCGAGCATACCGCTCCAGGCGGACCAGCGGGCAGCGGAGTGGAGGAGCGAGGAGGCTGGCAGGCCATTTTCCAGCTCCAGGAAGATCTGGTCGATCGAGAGACCTGGCTCGACCTTACGTCCGGCCGCGCGCTCGATGAGCGGGTTGGCGAAGATGACCTCGCCCTTGCGGCTGCAGACCAGGAAGGGCCAGGGCAGTACGTCGGGTAATGTCGATAAGTCCGCCATCGGGAAGCGGCTTTCAGCATGAGGCGGCCAGCCCCCGGGCACAATCATCCTTATCGTGAGGGAAAGGCTCTAATGAAGGGGGAAGTCACCGGGGTTAGGGCTGGGAGCGGGTGGGGTGGGAATAGTGTATCTGTTAAGTGGATACAATGTTCGGATGCTCCGCAACGGACGACCCCGGGGTCGCCGGGGTCGTGTCTTGCTTTTGGTGCTCAGGAAGGGACTTGAACCCTTACGCTTTAGGGGCACTGGAACCTGAATCCAGCGTGTCTGCCATTCCACCACCTGAGCATTAAAGCGGATAGGTGAGCAAAGGGTTCGCCTCCCCCCTGTCAAGGTTAGGGCTGGGGTCGGGAGCGGAGCATGTAGACGCAATCGAGTTTCTGCCCGAATTTGCGTCCGACGCCGCGCAGGACGCCGCTTTCTTCAAAGCCCAGGGCGGCATGGAGGCTTCTGCTGGCCGCCTGTTCCCCTGAAATACGGGCGATCACCGAATGATGCCCGAGGCTGTCGGCCAGACGCAGTAGCTCATGGAGTACCTTTTTGCCTAGGCCTTTGCCGTGGTGGGCGTGGTGGATGAAAATCGAGTCTTCGACCGTGCCGGACCAGCCTTGGCGGCTGTTATAGCTGGAAAGGGAGCCCCAGCCCAGGACTTCCCCTCCCGATTCGATCACAATGGCCGGGTGAGCGGGCCCGCGAGACTTCAGCCAGGCCGCCCGGCCCTCATCGGTTTCCTCGGCCAGGTGCCAGGTGCAGGTGCTGCTCCCCACGTAGTGGTTATAAATAGCGTTAATCGCCCGGATGTCGGCCAAGGTGGCGGGGCGCAGGCGCGTTTCCATAGGGTCAAAGATAGGCGGTGCAGAGAACTGCGTCCAGCCTTGGAAATCCCGTTGACAGGCGGGCAGGGGATACCTTTGTTGGCCGACCTGCCGTTACTAAAACGGCTCTCCCGACCATGAAAGTCTCCTCCTCCCTCAAGTCGCTGAAGAAGCGCCACCCCAATTGCCAAGTAGTTCGCCGCAAGGGCCGTATCTACGTGATCAACAAGACGCACCCTCGCTACAAGGCGCGTCAGGGCTAACCCCTAGCAACCCCCCTGATTTTATGAAGAAGGAAGGCCATCCTGAATATAACAACGTCGTCTTCGTGGATGTCTCCACGAACCGCGAGTTCCCTGCCCGTTCGACCATGAAGTCCAAAGAGACCAAGGTCATCGACGGAGTGGAGTTCTTTGTCGTCCGCCGTGAAGTCACCATGGATTCGCACCCCGCCTACACCGGCGAGAAGCGCTTTGTGGACTCCGCCGGCCGCGTCGAGAAGTTCAACTCGAAGTTCCGCCGCAAGTAAGCCTCCCCCGAGGCCGACTCCAAACCCGCATGGTTCGCCTAGCGGGTTTTTTGTTGCCCGGGATCCAGGGGGGTAGGGAGGGGTAGTTTACGCAATGAGGGTAGGGAGGGTAAATCTAAGGATATAGCGCGGGCTGGAGGGTATTGACGCCCGCACTTTTCTGTATGGGGCCGTTTTATTATAAAATAGGGGGTTTTTGAGGTAATTAGTTCGTTTTTAGTCTATTTTAGGGCGTTTTAGATATATTGAAGCAGAATCATAGGTGGGTACGCTCTGTAAGTAGGCCATTTTTGTTTGGGAGTGATGGGGGGTCTTCTTTTATAAAGGGCCTGACTATCAATAATCCCCAGCTTTATTCACAGGGGTGTGTGAATTAAGGTGTATAATGTGAATAGTTTTGGGGGGTGGCTTAAAATAATGCAAAAGGTGCTTGATTTCGAACCGGGGCTGTAGCAATAGTGGCACCGCTATGAAGCATATCCTCCCGATCCTCACCATCACGACCCTCGCTGCCGCTGCCTCTGCCCAGAGCGCTGTTGCTTCGTCCGGTCTCTCCTACAACCGCGTTGGCCTGAACTACGCCACCAACAACGTCAAGGGCTACTCCCTCTCGGCTTCGGCCCTGATCGGTGGTTCTAACGTTCTCCTGGCCGGTTCGACCTCCATCGGTGGCAACAGCTCCGGTAACGGTGCTGACGCCGTCTCCGTTGGCTACGTTTTCAAGAACGTTGCTCTCGGTGCTGACGCCACCCTCTCGGTTGGCTCGAACGAAGCCTACGGCCTCAACATCCGTAAGGATCTCGGCTCGAACATCGAAGGCGCCGTCTCCTACAACCGCGTCAAGGATGCCTCCAGCAATAATGTCAACGCCTGGGGCGCTGAACTCGCTTACAACCTGACCAAGCAGTACCAGGTTGCTGTCGGCTACGCTTCGAAGTCTGCGACCTCGAGCTCGTCCACGACTTCCGTCTCGGTTCGCTACAACTTCTAATCTTAGGATTAGAGGCTGATTACAAGGGCCCCGGCAACGGGGCCCTTTTTGTTTATCCAGGTTATTAGACAGGTGACGAATATGGCGTAAGTGTGTCATTTTTGTCATTTGGTGTTGTTTTCAAGGCAACTAAGCCTAAAACCACCCATGCATATGAAGCACATCCTCCCGATCCTCACCCTCACGACCCTCGCTGCTGCGGCTTCCGCCCAGTCCGCTTCCGGTCTCTCCTACAACCGCGTGGGCGTCAGCTATGACTGCCACACCCAGGGCTTCGGCCTCGAAGCGTCTGCCTTCATCGGTAGCTCGAACTACCTCCTGCAGGCCCAAACCACCATCGGTCACAATGACACCACCAATGGCGCTGACCGGGTTGCCGTCGGTTACGTCTTCAAGAATGTCGCTTACAGCACCGACGCCACCGTCTCGATCGGTTCCAACGAGCTCTACAGCCTCAATCTGCGCCGCGAACTCGGTGCTGGTTTCGAAGCTGCTGCCAACTACACCCGCGTTTCGGGTGCCAATAGCTACGGCGTCGAACTCGCTTACAACCTGAGCAAGCAGACCCAGCTCGCTGCCGGCTACCAGCACGAGTCTGCTGGTACCTCCGCGACCACCCTGTCGGTTCGCTACAACTTCTAATCTTCGGATTAGAAGCTGACGAAGGGCCCCGGCAACGGGGCCCTTTTTGTTGTCCGATTAGGCGGATTTCAGGCCTTGGGCCACCGCAGCCTGTAACTGATCAAATAGGGCATACCGGCGGGCGTAGAGCGGCCGCTTATTGGCCTTAATTTCCTCGCGGGTGCGGCGTTCTTCGCGGAGCGGGAGTTCAAACCAGCCTTCAGCGGCAGGCTTGCCGTCGGCTTCGGCCCACATTCCGTCGTAATTAAAGGAGATCTTATTCCAGGGCACATGGATCATGTGCTTGCCGTTGCTCATCTGGATCGAATTACCGGCGCCGAGCAGGCGGGTGATGCCCAGGGAACTGACGACTTCCTGCAGGGCAAAGATGGCCATGGCTTTGGCGCGGACGCCGTGCATCGCCTTGGCGGAGGCCTTGATGGTTTCTTCGTTGGCTCCGCTGCCACCTTGAATCGCACCTGCATACGCGACCCATTGGCCGTTTACTTCCTCCACGGCGAAGGCGATCGAGCAGAGTTCGCCGCCGATTTTATCGCAATAGACGCGCAGGGTCCATTCGCCCTCGCGCCGGAAGCGATCGTCCCACGCGAGCGCATAGCGGATATTGCCCGTTTCTTCGCCGAGGGGTACTTCGGCGAAGGTTACTTCGCCTTTCTTTGGGACTAAAAGTGCCTGCTGGATTGGACCCGGGTGGGCGTGGGCAAATCGATAGGAATCCTGCAGGACGCGTAGCTTGCGGTCGCCGTTCCAGCGGATGGAAAGGTAGCCCAGCAGGGTGCGGTGGATGAGCAGGGGGTTCGCTTCGACAAATGGGCGGTTTTCCGGTTGCAGGAGAAAGCCGACCCAGGCGGCGAAAGTCCGGTGCCCGACCATAGCGGTAAAGGCTCGTCCCAAACACTTGGTGAGAATGTCCCGTCGGCTACGGCCTTCATGAATCTGGCGAGTGAGCCGCCAGGCACAGGCAAACGAACCGAACGGGTTGGTGGGGGCCTGCGAGGGGAGGGTGATATTCATGAAGAGCGGGCAGGCGGAACACGTGCACCTTACCTCCGAAGGCCGGTGGTGCGATACTAGAAAACAGGTCGCCCCTACTTGGCTTCGACGTGCACGGTCACGCGCATCTCGCGGTCGCCTCCGCCCCAGTAGCTCCCGCTCACCGGTGTGGCGTCACGATAGTCACGACCGACCGCCGAGGCCACATAGGCTTCATGGATGACTTTCTTATTCGTCGGATCTACGCCGAGCCATCCGTAGTCAGGAATCCAAATCTCACACCAGGCGTGGGAAGCATGGCTACCGATGACGTCGCCACGCTTGGCGTCATAGACGTAGCCGCAAACATAACGCGCGGGGATGCCAATTGCCCGACACAGGGCGAGGAGCAGGTGGGCGTAGTCTTGGCAGACGCCTTGGGGCTTGGTGAAGAACTCCTCAGTGGTGGTGCCGATGTGCGTGGCACCAGGGACGTAGCGACAGGTGGTATGGATGAGTTCCATTAGTCCCAAGATCACCGAGAAAACGTCGCCCCGGTCTTTTTCTACGTCTACCGCGGCCCGCCAGATGTCGGGGGTGATGCGAATGGGTCCGTCAGGCTGCAGGAAGGTCTGGAAGGTCTCGATAATCTCTTCGCTGCGGACCCGCGAAAGGGAGACGTCAGTAGGGATCGCCGAAATCGGCGTGGCCAGGGTCTCGACCATGCTGGAGACATCGATGACCAGATCTTTGTGGGGCTCCTCGACTTCAAAGAGGTGCACGCTGTTGCGATACAGGTCCGGGTAGCGTCGCATCCGGACGGCGGGGACCACGCGCACCACATGGAGACCGAGTTTCTGGCGATGGGTGGTGAGCGGGGTCACCCTCAGCTCATTGGTGTTATTCCTGACCGGTAGGGCGTAGCGGTATTCAGTCCGGTGCAGAATGCGGAGCTTCATGTCGGCAGTTCGGCCTTATTGCTGCTGTTGTTGCTGCTGTTCGCGATGCCAGTCGGAAAGGGAGTCGGGCCGGGTGCCGCGCGGGAAATGACGATCAATCTCGCCGGGTAATAGCACGTAACTCTCGAAGACGGCCTGCCCGGCCGAGTTTAGCTGTAACTGCAATTCATCGATGTAGGCGTGTAAGCCGCGGGCCATGACTTCAGGCGGGCCAGCGAAACTCAGTTTGGCGAGCAGGGCTCCAGTGATTTTCTCGCAGGTATTCGAATATCGGCCGGTGGGGGTACCGGAGATGTCGTGCAGAACTTCGTCCGCCCGGCGGATGCAGTGGCGGACGGAACGGGGAAATTCGTTGGAGAAGAGGAGCAAATCCACGACGCCTTCGACGCTGATTTCGCCGCCGTGGACGCGTCGATAGCCCGCGTGGGCGCTGCACGCGCGCAGGACAGCGCCCCACTGGAGGGATTCCAAGGCTGACTCGCCGGCGATCGGCTGGGTCTGCGAGCGGATATCAAGGAAGCGGCTGGTCATGTCCGCGCGTTCCAGCAAACGGCCCAGCTGGAGGAAGTTCCATCCCTCATCGCGCGTGAGGGTGGCGTCGGTGATGCCGTCGAACAGCATCGAAGAGGAGATGATTTTCTCGTAATAGGCCTGCGGAAAGCGTTCGAGCAGCTCGAGTCCTTCGGCGGAGGTCACGAACATGTTGAGGGCGTTGATTTCCGCCCACATTTCGTCGGAGATCTTATCTCGCACCGAGCGCGCGTTTTCGCGGGCTTGGCGGATGCAGGCGAGAATCGAATCCGGATTCCGAAGGTCGAGGGTCAGGAAGCGGGCCGCATCGCCGCACTTCGGCTCAGGGTAGAGCGTGCGGAATGGGGCTTCCATGGCCGTAGCTCCTAGCACCGGCGTCCAATACTCCTGGGCGGTGCCGCGGCCGAGGGTTTCATCGTCGAGCAGCATCTCTTCTGAGACGCGGACGAGGCGGGCGAGGTTCTCGGCTCGTTCCATCTGACGGGCCATCCAATACTGATGGTCGGCGACTCTAGATAGCATCATGGCCGTGGGAATCAGGCCGCGAGGACCCAGGTGTCTTTGCTGCCGCCGCCCTGGGAGGAGTTCACGACGAGGGAGCCGCGTTTGAGGGCGACGCGCGTCAGGCCGCCGGGGAGCACCTTGATGGAATCACCCCACAACACAAAGGGCCGGAGGTCTACGTGGCGACCTTCCAGCCCTCCGTCGACGAGGGTCGGGTGTTGGGAGAAATTCACGACCGGCTGGGCGATGTAGTTGCGTGGGTGGGCCGTGACTTTCTGACGGAACTCCTCGATCTGTGCGGCGGTGGCCGCCGGACCGATGAGCATGCCGTAGCCGCCGCTTTCGTTGGCGGCCTTGACGACGAGCTTCGGCAGGTTCTCCAAGATATATTTCTTATCGCTGTCGCGCCACGCGAGGTAGGTGGGCACCTGATCGAGGATCGGCTCCTGGCACAGGTAATAGCGAATCATGTCGGGCACGAAGGCGTAAGTGACCTTGTCGTCGGCCACGCCCGTGCCGATGGCGTTGGCGAGCGCCACGTTGCCGCGGCGGACGGCGTCCACGAGTCCCGGTACGCCCAGGCAGGAATCTTTGCGGAAGACCTGTGGGTCCAGGAAGTCATCGTCGATGCGTCGGTAGATCACATCGACTTGGCGTAGGCCGCGCGTGGTGCGCATGTAGACGAACCCATCGAGGGCGATGAGGTCGCGCCCTTCCACGATTTCGATGCTCATCTGGCGGGCGAGGAAAGAGTGCTCGAAATAGGCGCTATTGTGGACGCCCGGGGTGAGCAGGACGACGTTAGGATTGGGGTTCTCGCGCGGGGCGACGTGGCGGAGCGTCGCCAAGAGGTCGGCCGGATAGGTGTCGACCGGGCGGACACCGCTGGCGCTGAAGAGCTGGGGAAAAACCCGCTTCATCGCGGCGCGGTTTTCAAGGACGTAGGAGACGCCAGAAGGGCAGCGACCATTATCTTCCAGGACGAGGTAGCGACCGTCTTGATCACGGATCAAGTCGGTACCGCAAACATGGATGTACGCGTCCTTAGGCACGGAGACACCGACGAATTCTGGGCGATAATGAGAGGCGCCGAAGACCACTTCTGGCGGAATGATGCCGTCCTTGATGATGCGCTGCTCGTGATAGACGTCGTAGAGGAATAGATTCAACGCCGTGATGCGCTGGACTAAGCCGGCTTCGATCTGCTCCCACTCAGCCGCTGGGATGACGCGGGGAAATGGGTCGAAGGGGAAGACGCGTTCGGTGCCTTTGTCGTCGCCGTAGACGGTGAAGGTGATGCCCTGCTTGAGGAAGAGAAGTTCGAGGCTGCGCAGCTTCTGGCTTAGCTCCTCGTTGCCGAGGCCGGAAAGTTTGTCCGCGACATTCCGGTAGTAAGGGCGAATCTTGCCCGTAGAGTCGACCAGCTCGTCGAAAAGATTGGCGCCCCTGTAGTCAGTCAGGATCATGCCTATTTGTAAGCACAGGCCCTGCCATTCCCTGAGAGGGAGGCTAATGGTTAAAATCACCGCCAGGCCCGACTGAACTTAAGCAAGTCAGGGCCAATAATAAGCAAAGGCTTCAGAGCCCCTCGCGCGTCCGCGCGGCCTTCGCGCCAGCGGCGCCTCCCTTGGATCGGAAAAACTCGCTCAAGACTTCGGAACGGGCCTCAGCCATCTTGTTTTTCTGGACGTCTTCGGGCGTCAGGAGTTTTTGGCGCTCCGTCATGATGCGGCGCAATTGCATCAGAGCCGACTGCTGGAGTTGGCGCACGCGTTCACGGGTAAGTTTAAACATCTCTCCCACTTCCTCGAGTGTCAGGGGGCTTTCGCCATTGAGTCCAAAACGAAGGGTCAGCACTTCCGCTTCACGCGGGTCCAGTGCGGCGAGCATCTCGCCGATTTCGGCATTATCGGACTTGCCACGTAGGGTCTCGAAAGGGGTGCGTTCTGATTCGTCTTTGACCAGATCGCCCAGCGTGGCGTCGCCTTCTTCGCCGACGGGTTGATCCAGGGAGGCGGCGCGATTGGCCACCGACTTCATGTGCACGACCTTGGACAACGGGATTTCCATCGCCTGGGCGATTTCGTCGTTATGAGGTTCGCGGCCGAGCTCGGTCGTCAGGCGATTGACGGTGCGGCGCATGTGGGCAATGCGATCGACCATGTGCACCGGTAGGCGAATGGTCTTCCCGTTGGAAGCCAGCGCGCGCTTGATAGCCTGCTTGATCCACCACGAGGCATAGGTGCTGAGCTTGCCGCCCTTGTCGGGATCGAAGCGTTCCACCGCCTTAATGAGGCCGAAGTTGCCCTCGCTGATGAGATCCATCAGCGAAAGTCCGAAATCATCGTAGTCCTTGGCGATGCGTACGACCAGTCGGAGGTTAGACTGAATCATCTTCAGCCGGGCGGCCTCGTCGCCTTTGAGCACGCGCCGGGCAAGGGCGGTTTCTTGCTCCAGCGTCAGCAGTGGCGTCTTGCCAATCTGATCCAGGTAATAGCGGATCGGAGAACGCTCCTCCGAGGATAATGCTTCCCAAGGTAGGCCCGGCTCCGTGGGGTCCGTTTCCGCGGGTAGGTTCGTGCGCGGCAAGCCGAGGGGGGGGCTCAGGGGTCTCTCGGGGGTCGACGCATCTGCCGCCTTTCCTTTGGCGCTCTTCTGTGGCTTCGACTTGGGCACGAGGGTTCGGCTAGGAGCGAAGGCCGGCGGCAAGTCCCAGCGCGCGGAGGACACTCTTGGACTTGTTGATGGTTTCCTCGAACTCGGACGTCGGCACCGAATCAGCGACGATGCCCGCGCCTGCTTGGATGCTGGCGACGCCGTTACGCAGCGAGGCGGTGCGGATCACGATACAGGAATCGTGTCCGCCATCGAAGCCGAAGTAGCCGACCGCGCCGCCGTAGACGCCGCGTCGTTCGCCTTCGAGTTCCGAGATGACTTGCATGGCGCGCACCTTGGGCGCTCCGGAAAGAGTGCCCGCCGGGAAGGTCGCACGGAAGAGGTCGAAGGCGTCCCTCTCCGGAGAGAGCTGGCCTTCGACCTGCGAGACGATGTGCATCACATGCGAATAGCGTTCGACGATCGCGTAGTCGGGCACCTTGACGGAGCCTGGGACGCAGACGCGCCCAAGGTCGTTACGGGCGAGGTCGACCAGCATCAGGTGCTCTGAGCGTTCCTTAGGATCTGCAAGCAGTTCGGCTTCGAGTCGACGGTCAGCGGCCTCATCGGCGCCACGGGGGCGGGTGCCGGCGATCGGGCGGATTTCGCAGAGCTGGCCCGTAAGGCGGACGTTGACCTCGGGCGAGGCGCCCACGACGTCGAAGCCCCGGCCGGTCTCCATCACGAACATGTAAGGCGAAGGATTCACGTGGCGGAGCACGCGATAGAGGTCGAGCGGGTCTCCCTTGAAGGCGACATCCGTCCGACGGGAGAGCACCACCTGCACGCAATCTCCGGCCCGGATGTATTCCTGCGTCTTGAGAATGGCCGCTTCGAAATCAGCCTGATTCACGTTGGCCTTACCGGTGGCGAATTCAACGCTGGCGGGGAGTTCGGCGGCGACGGCGGCGCGGGGGCCGGTGACGACCGCGCGGAGGGATTCCAGCTCCTTGCGAGCGGCTTCCCAGGCGGCATCCGCTTCGGCCGGCGACTTCACGCGGGCGTTGACGATGAGGCGCAGGGTCTGGCGGGCGTTGTCGAAGGCGACGACGCGGTCGACCAGCATGAAATGGAGAATCGGGGTGCCTGCCGGATCCTTCGCGGGCTTCGGTACAGTCGGCTCGACGCGGTGAACGTATTCGTAGCTCACCATGCCGACCATGCCGCCGACGAAAGGGGGGAGCCCTGGCACTTTGGCTACGCGCAGGCCGGAAAGTTCCTTCTTAACCAGCGTGAGCGGGTCGGCCGGAGTCGGGATGGTTTCCTTCGATCCATCGCGGCGTGTGATTTCCGTGCGATCTTCCCACGCCGTGAGGGTCATCGCCGGCGCGGCGCCGCAGAAGCTGTAACGACCGAGCTTATCGCCCCCGGTGACGGATTCAAAAAGGAAAGGGGAGCCCAGGGTACGCAGGCGGGCGTAGACCGATACGGGTGTCTCGAGGTCGGCCATCAGATCGAGGCACACCGGGATAAGATCGTTCTTCAGTGCCAGTTGGCGGAAGGTAGCTTGATCTGGTACAAGGCTCACGCCGTTCATTTAGAAGACATCGGCCCCCGGTTGGAAACTATTTAAACCGCCTTCAGGCCTAATGCGGCCCAATGCTAGGGCTTATGCCTTGTCCGGTGCGGTCCAGCGGCCCCACAGCGAGAGCGGTAGCAGCCGGCCGGTGCCTTCCTGCTTGAGCGCTAATTCCCCAATATCAATCTTACCACCCAAGCCGCGGGTGTTCTCCTCGAGCAGGTTATGACAGAGGATCGACGAGGCATCGATCGTGTAGACGGTGAGCAGGATGAACTGGGCTTGTGGGGAGAGGAGTTCGCGGCAGGCGCGGAGTAAGGGGGCGAGATCCCGTTCTACTTTCCAGAATTCGCCGGTCGGGCCGCGGCCGAAGGCGGGCGGGTCGAGCATGATGGCCTCGTACTTGTTGCCGCGCTTCACTTCGCGCTTCACGAAGGTCATCGCGTCTTCGATGATCCAGCGGATGGGTTCCTGGGCCATGCCCGAAAGCTCCTGGTTGCGGCGGCCCCACGCCACGGCGGGCTTGGACGCGTCGACGTGCGTGACATGCCAGCCCGCTTGGGCGGCACCGAGCGAGGCGGCGCCGGTATAGCCGAAGAGATTGAGCAGGCGCGGGCGGGGTTCGCTCTTCTGGGGGCGGGCGGACACCCATTTCCAATGAGGCGATTGTTCGGCGAAGACGCCGAACTGCTTAGAGTTGTCCATGAACCGCAATTGGAAGCGAAGCTTACCGAGCTGGGTTTCCCATTCTTTCGGGCAGTTGCCTTTGAGTTTCCAGTGGCCTTCGCGACCGCCTTCTTCGTGCTCGGCGACGGCGCGGGCCCATTCGGTGGCAGGCAGGGACTTGCTCCACCAAGCCTTAGGCTCGCTGCGGATCATGCGGACGCCGCCGATCTCCTCGAGTTTGAACCCGTCGCCGGAATCCAGGAGGCGGTGACCTTCCCAGTCGCTCACTAGTACGCTTATTTCCACGGCGGCATCGTGGGGAAGCAGCGGCACGGAGGGAAGCCCGCTTTTGCTCGCCAAATGTTTTTCCTGCATCCTCATTGCGGAAGAATGATGCGAGACCTGGCCAGCGCACGGTGGGAGACCAAGGTCTCCGGGCTGGTCGTGCTCTCCAGGGATTGGCCGGGGCCGGGCCTGCCTCCGCTGTCGCTCAATCCGCCCGCCCGCATGGTTTCCTTGGAGCCCGCCGATGTCCGGGCCTGGTCTCTGCGCTCGGGGCACTGGATCGAAGCAGGCGATGTGCACTTCTTTTTCTGGAAAGTGCTTTGTCCAGAAGTCGCCGCGGGAACGGTGAGTGTCGTCGGCGCCTTCAATGATTGGGGGCGCGCCCTCGACATGGAACGCTGGCTGCTTCGGCCCGTGTGCGTGGATGGGGCGGAAGGCTTTGAGCTCAGCGTGCCGCTCGCGGAGGTGCTGCGCGGCGAGATTGACACCGAGTTTAAGTTCCTGCGCGACGGCGGCCGCTGGATCGAACCGCCGCACGACGCAGACAATATCAGGCGCGACGCCGGTTATCACCGCAATCTCGTCGTCTCTAGCCTTTGTACGAATCGGCATGTGTTTCGCTTCCACGCGGCCGACGCCGATCCGTCCGCCGCCCCCGTGAGGATGATTTTTGAGACGCCGGATTTGCTCGAACTCGGCGATATCCTTGCCTCTGACCCGCTCGATGTCCTCGAGCCGCCTGGTAATTTCGGTGCGTTGGTCGGCCCGCGCTCGACGCAATTTCGCGTCTTTGCGCCGCGTGCCCGAGCGGTGGAGGTCAGCTGGCAGTGGGCGGCCGGCGGTCAGCATCATCTGATTTCGCTCAAGCCAGAAGGGCAGGGCGCCTGGACGGCCACGGTGGAGGATAATCTCAGCGGCGCTTCTTATTGGATCACGCTGATTGATAAGGACAGCGAAGCGGATGATCGTTTCAGCGAGACGCAGATCGTCGACCCTTGGGCCCGTGCCGTCGTGGGTCCGGAGCAGGCTGCGGGTATTATTCTCGGCCCGGAATCACTGAAGCCCTTCGCTGATGATTACCGCCCGCCCGTCGTGGAGGATCTCGTGATTCTCGAAGCGCATCTCCGTGATCTACTCGGATTGTCGGGGTCGGCGGGGGTTGGCGGATATCGCGAGCTCGCCCGCTATGTCCGCACGAAAGGCAGCTACCTGCGTTCGCTGGGCGTGAATGCTTTGGAGCTTCTCCCCTGTGCGGAATTCGAGCATACCGCCCCGGACGAATATCACTGGGGCTACATGCCCGTCAGCGCCTTCGGCGTCGCTAACCCCTATGCCTCGGCACCCGGTGCTGTCGCCATCGAGGAGTTTCGTGATCTCGTCCGTGCCTGCCACGAGTGCGGAGTCGCGGTCATTATGGACGTCGTCCTGAATCATTTCGGTTCGCCCAACGCGCTCGCGGCGATCGATGCGCCGTATTATTATCGCGTCGATCCGCAGGGCGTGCTGACCAACTGGAGCGGGTGCGGCAACGATGTCCGCGCCGAGGCACCGATGTTCAAGCGACTCGTGCTGGCTTCGCTGCGCCACTGGACCGAGACGCTGGGTGTCGATGGCGTGCGGCTCGACTTGGCGGAACTTTTAGGTGCGCCTTTGCTCCGCGAGATCGAGGCCGATTTCCGTCTGCGCAACCCGCACAAGATTCTCATCGCCGAACCCTGGAGTTTCCGCGGTCACATCGCCCGCGACCTCGATGATTCTACATGGACTAGCTGGGACGACGCCTTCCGCGAATTCCTGCCGTCGTATGTGCGCGGGCACGCGAAGGCCTCGGACTTGCTGCATCACATCGCCGCGTGCGCCGTCCGCCCTTCGGCTCGCCTGCGCTACGCGCAGTCGCACGACGACATGGCGTGGCTCGATCGCATCACCGAGCGAGCGAACAGCGATGCTTTGGATCCCGCCCCCGCCGATGTCCTGCGCACGCGGATGATGCATTTGATTCTGCTATGCTCGGCGGGAGTGCCGATGCTCTGCGCCGGGCAGGATTTCCTGATGACCAAGCGCGGCGTGAGCAACACCTGGCGCCGCGGCGACCTCAACCGGCTCGACCCGGTTCGCTGGGAGCGATTCCGCGGCGACCATGAGTTTGTGGCCCGTTTGATTCAGTTCCGTCTTTCTCCGGCCGGCGCCCCGTTGCGGCCGCGTCAAGCGGTCTCACCTGGATGGATGGAAGTCACGCATCAGCAGGGCGGGGAGGCTTTTGTCGCTGTCTTGAACGCCGATGGCTTGTTGGGTCCTTCGCGGATCCTGATCGCCTGTAATCCCCAGGACGCACCGGTGGAGTTGGTCATGCCCCGGACGGGTGCCTGGGTCCCCGTGGTCCTTTCGCCTTTCCCTTCCTGTCCGCACGCTCCTGGGCCTGTTCCGGGCCTGGCTGGAGACAGGGTGATTCTGCCGCCGTTGGGCTGCGGAGTTTGGTCGGCTGAGGCCTAATTCGCATTCTCGCTTGCCAATGCGGGGCGGGGCTCCCTTTTTCATCCCTTTCCCGCTCTCAGGGAATCCCACTCTTCTCACACACACCATGGCCACCAAAGTAGCTATCAACGGATTCGGCCGCATCGGCCGTCTCGTCTTCCGCGCCCTCGTCGAACAGGGTCACCTCGGCACGACTTTTGACGTCGTCGCTGTCGGCGATATCGTCCCGGCGGACAACCTTGCCTACCTCCTGAAGTATGACTCCACGCAGGGTCGCTTCAACGGCACCGTCTCCTCCAAGAAGTCCTCGCCGGATAAGCTCGAGGACGATGTTCTCGTCGTGAACGGTAAGGAAATCCTCGTGGTTTCCGCCCGCACCCCGGCTGAACTCCCCTGGAAGGCCCTCGGCGTTCAGGTCGTCATCGAATCCACCGGTCTCTTCACCGAAGCCGCCAAGGCCAAGGGTCACCTCGAAGCTGGCGCCAAGAAGGTCATCATCTCCGCCCCGGCCAAGGATGAGGATATCACCGTCGTTATTGGGGTTAATGACGACAAGTACGACGCCGCCAATCACCACATCATCTCCAATGCCTCCTGCACCACGAACTGCCTCGCGCCGCTCGTCCATGTGCTGCTGAAGGAAGGTTTCGGCGTCGCCGAAGGCCTGATGACCACGGTCCACGCTTACACTGCCACCCAGAAGACGGTCGACGGTCCTTCGAAGAAGGATTGGAAGGGTGGCCGTTCTGCCGCCATCAACATCATTCCGTCCGCCACGGGCGCCGCTCGTGCGGTCGCTCTCGTGCTGCCGGAAGTGAAGGGAAAGTTGACGGGCATGGCTTTCCGTGTGCCGACCCCGACCGTCTCGGTCGTCGATCTCACCGTCAAGACCGTCAAGGAAACCTCCCTCGCCGAGATCAAGGCCGCCCTCAAGAAGGCGTCCGAGACCTACATGAAGGGCATCCTGGCCTACACCGACGAAGAAGTGGTCTCCTCCGACTTCATCCACGATAAGAGCTCGTCGATCTTCGACGCCGGCTCCTCGATTGAGCTGAACAAGAACTTCTTCAAGCTCATCAGCTGGTACGACAACGAGTGGGGTTACTCCAATCGCGTCGTCGAGCTTCTGGGCAAGGTTACGGCTAAGCTCTAAGCCTCGCTTAGAATCCTCCGCGACAGGCGGCCCAAGTGGGCCGCCTGTCTTGTTTTAGGCTTTGGTGGGAGGGGAGGGTGGTAACGAGGGTTTGCGAGGGCTTGGGCGGTTTGTTCTTCCCACCCTTGGCCTTACGCCTTTCTGTGCTCTCTTTCACCACCATGCCTGCTCCTACCCTCCGCGAACTCGGCTCCGTCAAGGGCCAGCGTGTCCTCGTCCGTGTCGACTTTAACGTCCCCCAGGACAAGAAGACCGGCGCCATCACGAATACCCAGCGTATCGCGGCGGCCCTGCCGACGATCAAGTTCCTGCTCGAAGGCGGCGCCTCCCTGGTGCTGATGTCGCATCTTGGCCGTCCGGACGGTAAGGTCGTCGAGAAGTTCTCCCTCCGCCCCATCGCCGTCGAGCTCGAGAAACTTCTCGGCAAGCCGGTGAAGTTCGTCGCCGCCTGCGTCGGGCCCGAAGCGGAAGCCGCTGCTCAATCCCTCCAGCCGGGCGAAGTCCTGCTGCTGGAAAACCTCCGTTTCCACATTGAAGAAGAAGGCAAAGTGAAGCTCGAGGACGGCACGAGCCAGAAGGCCGACCCTACTAAAGTGGCTGAATTCAGGGCTTCTCTCTCACGTCTGGGCGATGTTTACGTCAACGATGCCTTCGGCACCGCGCACCGCGCCCACTCCTCGATGGTCGGCGTGAACCTCTCGCGCAAGGCCGCGGGCTTCCTCCTTGAAGCCGAGCTCAAGGCCTTCGACACCGTGCTGAACAGCCCGAAACGCCCGCTCCTCGCCATCCTGGGCGGCGCGAAGATCGCCGATAAGATCCCGCTGATTCGTAATCTCATCGAGAAGGCCGACGAGATCATCATCGGCGGCGGCATGGCCTATACTTTCCGTAAGGTCTGCGACGGCATGGAAATCGGCAATTCGCTCTACGATGCGGAAGGCGCCAAGATTGTCCAGGAGCTGCTCGACAAGGCCAAGGCCCGTGGCGTGAAAGTCACCCTCCCGGTCGACTTCCTCTGCGGCGACAAATTCTCCCCTGATTCTAACACCCAGCCCGCCACGATGCAGTCTGGTATTCCGGCCGGCTGGGAAGGCATGGATTGCGGTCCGGAATCCATCAAGCTGTACGACGCCGCCATCGGCCGCGCCGGCACGGTGGTCTGGAACGGTCCTTGTGGCGTCTTCGAATTCGAGAAGTTCGCCGTCGGCTCCAAGGCCATGGCGGCCGCAGTGGCCAAGGCCACGGAACGCGGTGCAATCACCATCGTCGGCGGCGGCGACACGGCCACGGCGGCCAAGAAGTTTGGCGTTGATACCAAGGTGACGCATTGCTCCACGGGCGGCGGGGCTTCGCTCGAATACCTCGAAGGCAAGATCCTGCCCGGCGTCGCGGCTCTCTCCGCCTGATTTGCGCACCCTCATTTCGTACAACCCTCAGATTTATAATCACCATGTCCAAACGCACTCCCCTCATCGCCGGTAACTGGAAGATGAACAAGACGGCCACCGAAGGCACCGAACTCGTCAAGGCCATCGCGGCCGCGGTCGGCACTGAATCCGCCGTCCAGATGGTCCTTTGCCCGCCCTTCACCGCGCTTTCCGCAGTGAGCGCCGCCGCCGAAGGCACGCACCTCGCCGTGGGCGCGCAGAACATGCATGACAAGCCCAGCGGCGCTTTCACGGGCGAGATTTCCGCCGCCATGCTGCGCGACTTGCACGTCACGCACGTGATTCTCGGACACAGCGAGCGCCGGAGTATCTTCGGCGAAGACGACGCTTTCATCAACCGCAAGGTCAACGCCGCGCTGGCGGCCTCGCTGAAACCGATTCTCTGCGTTGGTGAATTGCTCTCGGAACGCGAAGCTGGCACCACGAACGCCGTAGTGAAGCGCCAGGTTGAGCTCGGTCTGGCGGGTGTCCCCGCCGGGAAGGCCGCAGAGGTCATTATCGCTTATGAGCCCGTCTGGGCGATTGGTACCGGCAAGACCGCCACCCCGGCCATGGCGCAGGAAGTGCATGCTTTCATCCGTTCGCTGCTGGTTGCCCAGTTCGGCGCCGAGGGCGCTGGCCGCATGCGGATTCTTTACGGTGGATCGATGAAGCCCGACAATGCGGACGCGTTGCTGGCTGAACACGACATCGATGGCGGCCTGATTGGTGGCGCCGCCCTTGAGGCCAAGAGCTTTGTCGATCTCGTGAAGAGCGCGGCGAAGTCCTTGACCCACTGATTGAGCCCTAACTTAAATCCAGTAACGGGATAAGCCCAACTGGGGTTTTCCCGTTGCTGGTCTAATAGTTCGGAAGCGGCCATTGGCGGCTTTTAGACATGCCCAAATGACTGGAATACTTCAAAAGTTTGTAAGTAATTATTGAACAGCAGTTTAAGATACTTATAGACAGTTAAATCACAGCGATTTCGTGTGCTGATTCACAGGCAACCCCTGAAAAGCGACTAAAACCCCTTAATTTTGGGTTGCGAAGGGGGTCCGCCTTTCGTGCTTCTTCGGTCAAAAAACCGTCAATCCCTTCGTCCGAACGCGATGCGCAAGCTCCTCGATTATCTCAACCGCCCAGCCCCCCGTGGGAACTTCTTCTCCCGGGGCGTCAATGCCGCCCCCTTCCAGATCCTCGTCTGCCTGTTGATCACCGGTGTCGTCGTCACGGCTGCGGTCAACGAGTACGCCACGAACAAGTATCTGAACGTCGGATACACGCCTGATCAGCCGGTGGCCTTCGATCACTCCTTCCACGCTGGTCCGGATTCCGTCCTAGGTCTCGATTGCCGCTACTGCCACAACTTCGTCGAGAAGTCGGGTCATTCCAATGTGCCCACCACGAATACGTGCTGGAACTGTCACAGCCAGGTGAAGCCCGACAGCCCGGCGCTGGCACTCGTCAAGAAGAGCATGGAGACGGGCGACGCGATTCGCTGGGTGAAGGTGCACAAGTTGCCTGATTATGTTTACTTCAATCACTCGGTGCACGTGAACCGCGGCGTGAGCTGCGTGGAGTGTCACGGTCGCATTGACCAGCAGGCCGTTGTCGGCCAGCAGAAGGCTCTTAACATGTCGTTCTGCCTCGATTGCCACCGCAATCCGGAGAACGCCCTGCGCCCGGTCGACAAAATCACCGACCTTGCTTGGAAGGCCGAATCGCCTGCCAAGCAGATCGAGCAGGGGACGAAGTTCGTCCACGACTGGAAGGTCAACCCGCCCCAGAGCTGCTCGGGCTGCCACCGCTAATCCCCTACCTTTTCCTCGATGAGCAAGAAAGTTTTCGAACACCCCGTCGCCCAGCCCGGCGAACCTGTCGGTCCCTCCTATTGGCGCAGCTTGGATGAGCGCAACAAGACGCCCGAGTTCCGCACGCGCGCCGAACGCGAGTTCGTCGACGGCGCCGCCGCCATCACTTCCGTCGAGCGTCGTGAGTTCCTGATGCTCATGGGTGCCTCCTTCGGTCTGGCTGGCCTCGGCCTCGCCGGTTGCCGCGAGCCCCGCAACCACACCCTGCCTTACTCGAAGCAGCCGGAAAACACGATTCCGGGCGTCCCGACTTTCTACGCTTCCTCCTTCCCGGGCGAGTTCGCCAATCAGCCCATTCTCGTCGAGACGCATCAGCACCGCCCGACCAAGATCGAAGGCAATCCGAGTCATCATGCCAATGGTGGTGCCTCATCGAAGTACGCCCAGGCTAGCGTGCTCGACATGTACGATCCAGATCGTGCGCAGTCGTCTTACGGTGCCAACGGGGTTGCTCTTTCCGTCGCCGAAGTCCGCACCCTCCTTGCCAGCTTAGCCACTGCCTCTAAAGCCGATGCCGGCGCTGGTCTTGCTTTCCTGGCCCGTCCTTCGACGTCGCCGACCCGCGCCCGCCTTGTGGCTGGTCTTAAGTCCGTCTATCCGAAGGCCCGCTGGGTTGAATACACTCCCGTCGCCCAAAATCGCGCGGAAGCCATCCTCGGTGCGCGCGTGTTGCCTGATTATGCGAAAGCTCGCCGCGTCCTGAGCCTTGACCGTGATTTCTTGGGCATGCACGACACGACTGTCGAAGACACCCGCGCCTACTCCTCCGCCCGACGCGCCGACAGCGCTGAACAGGCTGAGAAGATGACCCGACTCTACGTCGTCGAATCGACCTTCACGCTGACCGGCGCCGCCGCCGATCACCGTCTCCGTGCTTCGACCTCCCATATTTCCGCGCTCGCCGCGCTTTTTGCCGCCGAAGTTCTCGCCCAGACGGGTAACAACTCGTCGGGTGCCGCGCTGAAGGCCAAAGTCTCCGGCGTCTCCGTCGACGAACATTGGGTCAAGGAATGCGTCGCCGATCTCGTGCAGGCGAAAGGGTCCGCTCTCATCGTCGCTGGCGATCACCTCACGGCGGACGCTCATCGCGCGGTCTTCCTCGCGAACCAAGCCCTTGGTGCCGCGGTCAAGTATGTCGCCGCCCCTGCTGCTTCCTCGCTGGCGATCTCTGCGCTTTCCGCCAAGCCGGCCGACACGCTGATCATTCTTGGTGGCAACCCCGCCTACGACGGACCGTCCGACGCGAAATTCGTCGAAGCTGTGAAGGCCGCGAAAAAGGTCGTTCGCCTCGGTTACTTCGGTGCCGCGTTCGACGAGACCTCTTCGCTGGTTAAGGCTGCCGGTGGAACCGTCCTCGCCTCCTCGCATTACCTCGAAAGCTGGTCGGATGGCCGTACCATCAACGGCACCTACGTGCCCGTCCAGCCGATGATTGACCCGCTTTTCGCGACGGTCACCGAACTCGACGTTCTCGCGCCTTTCGCCGGTACCGATAAAGACGCCCACGCGCTCGTCCGCGAGACGTTCAACTCGCTCTCGAAGAGTGCCTCCGACGAAGCCTTCGCCGCCTGGCTCGCCGAGGGCGTGCTCGCCCATTCCGAATTCGCCGCCGCCAAGCCGGCCGTCAGCGCCGAGCAGATCAAGTCTCTCGCCGCCCCGGCTCTCTCGCTTGATTCGTTGGAAGTACGCATCCTGCCGAGCGTGCACGCCGGCGATGGCTCCTATGCCAATAACGGCTGGCTCGCCGAGGCCCCGGATCCGATGTCTAAGACCTGCTGGGAGAATGTCATTCTCATCAGCCCGAAGTTGGCCGCTAAACTCGCGGTCGAGCCAACGGAGATGGTCATCAACAAGATCGGTGCGCTTAACCGTAATATCAACCAACTCGACGCCGGTCGCCTGATCTGCCACGTCGCCAAACTTACCGTCGACGGCTATACCGTTCAGGGTCCGGTCTTCATCATGCCGGGCCTCGCCGATAATACGATCGGTGTGCAGCTCGGCTTCGGTCGCACGGTCGCCGGCCGCGTCGCCACGCGCGTCGATGAACGTCTCGCCGGTCGCGTCCGAACTGGCAATGGTTTCGACGTCTATGGTTTTGTCAGCAGCACGGCGTCCGCCTTCCGCACGGGGGCTAAGATCGAAATTACCGAGCGCACTGTCGCGGTCTGCAATATGCAGGATCACTGGTCGATGGAAGGCCGCGACATCGTCCGTGAGGGCAGTGTCGAGGACATGAAGAAAAACGAGACCTTCGCCAAGCTGGGCATCGACGGACACGCACCCGCCGTTTACGGCAAGGACGGTGCGATGTCGCCGGCCGACAAAGCCCGCACCACCCCGCGCGGTAATTCGGCCTACGAACATCCTAATCATGGGGCCGCGCCGAACGTAGCGGTCTGGAAGGGGCATGAAACCGAATTGCAGCTCCAGCAATGGGGGATGTCGATCGATCTCAATACCTGCACGGGTTGCAACGCTTGCGTGACCGCCTGTCAGTCCGAGAATAATATTCCGGTCGTCGGCCGCCATCAGGTGCTGAAGGGACGTAACATGCATTGGATCCGCCTGGACCGCTACTTCTTCGACGGCCGCGAGAAGGCCGGCAACGCCATCCCGGAAGACCCGCAGGTCACGTTTATGGGTGTCGCCTGCCAGCATTGCGAAACCGCCCCTTGCGAGACCGTCTGCCCCGCCAACGCCACCGTCCATGACGACCAAGGTCTCAACACCATGGCGTACAACCGTTGTATCGGTACCCGCTATTGCGCGAACAACTGCCCATATAAGGTTCGCCGCTTCAACTTCCTTGATTTCAACAAGCGCGTCGACGGCCACTACTACGAAGGTCCTCTCGGGCCGGAGAAGTTGCCGAAGGATCCGGCTGACCTGCCTCAGCTTCAGAAGAATCCTGACGTCTCTGTCCGCATGCGAGGCGTCATGGAAAAGTGCACCTATTGCGTGCAGCGCATCCAGGAGGCCAAGATTCACGCCAAGGTCCGCGCCCGCAATTCGGCCAAAATCAATATTCAGGACGGCGCCATCCAGGTCGCTTGCCAGCAGGCTTGTCCCGCCGGCGCGATCGAGTTCGGCGATATCACCGATCCGGAGTCGCGCGTCTCCAAGGCCAAGGCTTCGAACCGTTCTTACGGTGCGTTGACCTACCTCAACACCCGTCCGCGCACGACTTATCAGGCCAAGCTGCGTAACCTCAACCTGCGCATGCCTGGTGCGCTCCTCACGCCGCTCTCCCGTAAGGAGATGGCCGGTCGCGAAGGTCACTCGGCCGCGCCTCACGGCACGGTGCATGGTGCTCCCGCCCACGGCGAAGCCCATGCGCAGCCCGAACACGGCGCTGAGAAGCACGCCCAATAACCCTTAACCGAATTACCGTCCCATGGCTCACGCCCACGACAGCTCCCAGGAGCGCCCCGCAATCCTCGACAGGGTTCGACCAGCCGAGCTTCCGCGCTCGCCGCTGATCCTCAACAATCGCGGCTTCCACTGGATCACCGACAAGGTCTGCGGTATCGTCGAAGAACCGACCCCGCTTTGGTGGAAGGTCATGTTCGTCGCGGCTCTCTTCGTCGCTTCGTTCACGTTCATCGGCCTCGGTTACCTTGTCTCCACCGGCACGGGTACGTGGGGTTTGCGCTCCCCGGTGGGTTGGGGTTGGGCGATCGTCAACTTTGTGTTCTGGGTCGGTATCGGCCACGCCGGAACTCTGATCTCGGCGATTCTTTGCCTTCTCCGTCAGAAGTGGCGCACCTCCATTAATCGCGCCGCCGAGGCCATGACCATCTTCGCGGTCATGTGCGCCGGACTGTTCCCGCTCTTTCACGTCGGCCGCGTCTGGTTCGCCTGGTGGCTCTTCCCGATTCCGAATCAGAACGGTATCTGGCCACAGTTCCGTTCACCGCTCGAGTGGGACGTCTTCGCGGTCTCGACTTACTTCACCGTCTCCACGCTCTTCTGGTACATGGGCATGATTCCCGACCTCGGTGCGATTCGCGACCGTGCGACGACCTGGTGGCGCAAGGCCTTCTACAGCCTCTTGGCCATGGGCTGGCGCGGCGGTAACCGCCAGTGGTCCAACTTCGAAATGGCCTACCTGTTGCTCGCCGGCCTTTCGACGCCGCTCGTGCTCTCGGTGCACACCATCGTCTCGTTTGACTTCGCGGTCTCGAACGTCCCTGGCTGGCACACCACCATCTTTCCGCCGTACTTCGTCGCTGGGGCCATTTTCTCCGGCTTCGCGATGGTGCTGACCCTGATGCTCCCGTTGCGTGCGATCTATCGCCTGCACGACGTCATTAATCAGTACCACATCGACAACATGTGTAAGATCATCTTGGCCACTGGCACGATGGTCGGCTACGCCTACGCGACAGAATTCTTCATCGCCGCTTACTCCGGTAATTCGTTCGAGAAGTTCGCCTTCGTGAATCGCGCCTTCGGTCAGTACGCCTGGGCTTACTGGATCATGGTGTCCTGCAATGTCATCACTCCGCAGCTCTTCTGGTTCAAGAAGGTCCGCGAGAATCACTCGCTCGTCTGGATCATCTGCCTCTTCGTCAACGTCGGCATGTGGTTCGAGCGCTTCGTGATCACCATCACGTCCCTCGCGAACGACTACCTGCCGTCCAGCTGGGGTTATTACAGCCCGACGATCGTGGATATCTTCACCTTCTTCGGCACCTTCGGCTTCTTCTCCGTCCTCTTCCTCCTGTTCGTGCGCTTCCTCCCTCTGCTGCCCATGGCTGAGGTGAAGATGGTCACGCCGCAGGCCGACCCCCACGCCCACTGATTTCCGCCGCCGATCCGACCATGAACGAACGCAACGAACGCATCCACGGCGTAGCCTGCACCTTCCGCAATGTCTCCGACGTGTTTCACGCCGCCGAGAAAGTGCGCGACGCCGGCTGGAAGAACTGGGACGTGCATACGCCTTTCCCAATCCACGGCATGGACCAAGCCATGGGCTTGCCCCGCTCGCCGGTCCCGCGCCTGACCCTTTTGGGCGGCATCACCGGCTTCATCACCGGCTGTCTGCTCACCTGGTATATGAACTCCTACGACTACCCGCTCATCGTCGGCGGCAAGCCTTACTGGAGTGTCATCTTCCCGTTCCCGGTCATCTACGAGTGCACGATTCTTTTCGCCGCCTTTGGGACGTTCTTTGGGCAGTTTATCTTCAACCGCCTGCCGCACCACCACCATCCGTTGTTCGATCTCCCGCAGTTCAGTCGGGTCTCCGATGACACGTTCATGATTGTGCTCGAGGCCCGCGACCCGCGCTTCCATCTGGATGATTCCCGCAACTTCCTCCTGTCGCTCGGCGGTCAGGAAATCACCGTCATCCGCGCCTAATCCGCAACCATGAGCCGCTATCTCGCATTTCTCGCCGTCGCTGTCATCGCCATGGTCAGCTTCCTCGGGTTCCAGGGCAAGAAGTCCAAGGACACGCCCGTCTATGTCTTCGACGACATGGACTACCAGAACAAGTACAAGGCCCAGGGGGAGAACACTTTCTTCGCCGATGGCCGCGACGCCCGCCCTCCGGTGGCCGGCACGGTCGCCCGCGGCAACGCGCTTGAGCCTAGCAAGGTTTTCTCGCCGAACTATCGCCGCACCGAATCCCTCAACCCTTCCTTTGTCACGGGTAAGGACGCCAAGGGTGCTTTCTTGGTTGGCTTCCCAGCTAAGTCCCTCGCGACGGCCAAGGGTGAGTTGCAGGACTACGCAATCAACGACCGCGTCCTCGAAGTGGGTCGTGGTAAATTCCAGATCTATTGCGCGGTCTGTCACGGCCTCGCCGCCGACGGCAACGGCATCATGAAGACCCGCTCCAAAATCGAAGGCGATGTGGCGATCGTGACCATCGCCAATCTGCAGGCCCCGATCATCCGTGGCTATCCGAACGGCCAAATCTTTGATGTCATCACCAATGGCAAGAACACGATGATGGGTTATGGCGACAAACTTTCCCCCGAGGAGCGCTGGGCGGTCGTCGCCTATGTACGTGCGCTGCAGCTCTCGCAGAACTGCCCCGCCGACCTCGTGCCCGCCGCCGTGAAGGCCCAAATCAAGTAATTCGCATATGAGCAATTCTTCGCCACACGCCCTGACCGCCCATTGGAAGAAATTCCTGGCCGTCGGCGTCGTCGCCCTCGCCATCGTCTGGTTCTTCGCTTGCAAGGGCGCCGGCAACCATGACTACCGCCAGGGTCTCTCTGTCCTCGTCGGGTCACTCTTCTGGATCTCCATCCTGATCGGCATGCTGATGCTGACCATGATCACCCGCGTCTTTGACGCCGGCTGGGCTCCGCTCATCCGTCGCAACTGGGAGCATCTCATCATCGCGTTACCGATTCTGCTCATCATCGGCGTCGCTCCGCTCGCCTTTAATTCGACGTTCCGCCATCTTCTCTGGGAATGGACCGACGCCACCCACATGCTGCCGAGCGGCCATGCGGTCGGCGCTGACCCGATTCTCCAGGCCAAGAGCTGGTTCCTGAACGAGAATTTCTTCCTCGCACGCATCGCCCTTTACGTCGCGATTTTCGGCACGCTCGCCGTGCTGCTGCGTCGCTGGTCCTTCGCCCAGGACACTGATCGTACTGCCGGCCATACGCACCGCCTGCACGCCGTGTCCGCAGTGGGGATCCCGCTCGGTGCCATCACGCTGACCATGCTGGCTTTCGACTGCCTGATGGCCCTGTCGTACCACTGGTTCTCGACTATGTACGGCGTGTGGTTCTTCGCGCTCTCCATCCGTCTCGCGTTGGCGGTCACGGTCATCCTTACCTACAAACTCTCCAACGGGGGCTGGCTCGACGGTCTACTTAATCAGGCCCACCGCCACGTCCTTGGCTGCCTGATGCTGGCTTTCACCGTCTTCTGGGCTTACATCAGTTTCTCCCAGTACTTCCTGATCTACACGGCGAACATCCCGGAAGAAACCTTCTGGTATAACATCCGTGAAATCGACGCCGCGACGGGGTTTAAGAGCCAGTGGTGGGGGGTGTCGATGTACATGATCTTCGGCTTCTTCTTCCTGCCGTTCCTGTCCTTGCTTCCGTATCGCACTAAGATCGTGCCGGGCCGTCTGCTGACGGTGGCATGGATCATTGTCGCCGGTGCTTTGGCGGACCTGTGGTTCAACGCGCTGCCTCGTCAGATGACGCAAACCGACCTTACGAATTACCCCGAAGGGTTCAGCGTGGCGCCGTTCCTGACCTCAGCGCTCTTCCTTGATTTACTCGCGATTATCGGCTTCGGCGCCGTGGTGATCGCTATTTTCCTACGCAGTGCCTCGAGGAACGAGGCAATCCCAGTGCACGACCCCCGCATCCTCGAGTCTATCAATTACCATGAGTGACCATCCCTCTTCCGGGAGCCGCCCGCTGATTCCCGGCCAGATTTCCTCCTGGCTCGGCGTTGTCGCCGCCGCCGCCGCCGCTTTAATCGCGACGGGTACCGCCTACACGCTTGTCCGACGGGCTCCCAGCGCCGATGCACAGCGCCGTCAGGAAGAGAAGGCCCTGCGGGTCGACAACAACAAACAGGCGCTGGAGCTCATCACCCAGCCCGCGCGCAATGCCGACGGCACTTACCGCATCCCGTTAAACGTTGCTCGCGCGCTCATCGCCGCTGACCCCAAGGTCATCGCCAAGATTCAAGCCGCCGGAACTCCCGCCGTGTCCGCCGCTCCCGCCGGCTCTTCAACTGCAGCGGCTTATCTTCCTGGTCCGTTCGTTGCGGCCGATGCCGAGCAGATGAAGCGGGGTGCCGCCGTCTACGCCCGCACCTGCATCGCCTGCCACCAGCCGACAGGGAAGGGCCTGCCGCCCGTCTTCCCCTCGATCGCCGAGACGCCCATCGTCGTCGGTAATCCTGAGCTGCCGATCAAGTTCATCACCAACGGACTCATGGGACCCATCACCGTTGCGGGCACGACCTTTAACAGCATGATGCCTCCGGTCGCCGGCGTGACCGAGCAGGATATCGCCGATGTTCTCACCTACGTTCGCCAGAGTTTCGGCAACAAGGGCAACCCGGTCTCCGTCGACCAAGTCAAGGCCGTCCGTGCCGCTAACGCTGCCCGCACTGCTATGTGGAATACCGCTGAACTCGGCCTCAAATAACCCCCGAACCTTTCCCCAAGATGTCACAGGATAATCATTCCGCCCGCCCGCAGGGCCGCCCTCCCGAAGGAGATTCGCGTCTCTCCCGCGTCGAAGCCCAGCTGCGCAGTCCCTTTCTCTTCTTCTTCGTCTCCGCCTTGATCTGGCTGCTCGCCTCTTCGGTGCTTGCCCTAATCTCCGCCTTCAAACTTCAGGCCGCCGCCGGCGTCCTTGACTGCGAGATCTTCACCTACGGCCGCGTGTCCGCGGCGCAGCATAATCTCTTCATCTACGGATGGGGTTTCAATGCGTTCTTCGCCGTCAACCTTTGGCTGACCTCTCAGCTCGGGCGTTTTGAGCTGCGCAACGCCTGGCTGGTAACGCTGGGTGCGGTTGTCTGGAATCTGACGCTCACCTATGGCGTGCTCCGTATCTTCGCGGGCGATATGAATAGTTTCAGCCTGCTGGAAATGCCTCGTGGCGTTGGCCCAGTGCTGGCGGTGGCTTTCCTGCTGGCCGCTTTCTGGCCGATTGTGGCTTACGCGCGCCGCCCGACGGGACATTCCTTCGCCTCGCAGTGGTTCATCGTCGGGGCATCCTTCGTCTTCCCGCTGACTTATCTGCTCACGCAGTTGCTGGTGCTCTGGAATCCCGCTTCGGGCGTCGTGCAGGCACTCGCGCATAGCTGGTTCATCCAGAACCTGCTCCTGCTTTGGCTCGGTGGCTCCGCGTTGGCCTCGGTGTATTATTTTTTGCCCAAGGTGCTGGGACGGAATATCACGGGTTACTATCTGGCATCCGTGGCTTTCTGGACTTTCTTCCTGTTCGCCGGATGGACGGGCTCGGCCAGCCTGCTCGGTAGCCCGATTCCGCTTTGGGTGCAGTCCGTCGGGGTCGTCGGCGCGGCCATGTTGCTCGTGCCAATCATCATCACGGCGATCAATTTCCATGGTACGCTTTCGGTGGACGGCGGCTGGTCGCGCGCCTGGAACAGCACGACGCTCCGCTTTGTCTCCTTCGGGGCCGTCGCCTTCACGATTGCCGGTTTCCTGAATGCTTTCTTCTCTTTCCGTGGCTACAACGCCGTGGTGCGCTTTACTTCCTTCGGCGCCGGTCAGGAGCAGCTCCTGACTTACGCCTTCGCCTCTATGGTGATCTTCGGCGCCGCGTACTTCATTCTTCCGCGTCTGACGGGCTCGCTTTGGCCGTCCGCGAAACTGGTGCATCTGCATTTCTGGGCGACCGCTCTGGCTGCGGTTGGGTCGATCGCCGCCGCCCTTACGGTCGGCTGGCAATCGGGCAAACAGCTCGCCGATGCCTCCGTGCCTTATGCCAAGGTCCTCGCCGCCTCTTCGGGCCTCGCGACCGCCAGTGTCCTCTTCGCGATCCTCTTCCTCGTCGGCCATGTGGCCTTCGCGTTGAACGCTTTCGGCATGATCCTTAAATCCTCCGCCCCGGCTGCTGAAAGCCGCCACGACTAATCGCCCCCGCCATGAAGAATACCAAACTCCTCATCGCTGGCGTCTTTCTGACGGTCGCTTTGCCCTTCGGGGCCTTGCTCCTCAGCTCGCAGGCTCAGCTTGGCTCGCTCGGGCGGGCTCCCGCCGAAGAAGGTGGACCGCTCTTCCCTCCGCGCACGCCGGGTCTCGCCGTCCAAGGCCGGGCGGTCTACGTCTCTCTCGGTTGTGTCAGTTGCCACACCCAGCAGGTGCGTCCGGCCGGGCAGGGTAGCGATATCGCTCGCGGTTATGGCGAACGTCCTTCTGTCGCCCGCGACTACGTCTTGCAGCCAGACGTCCTCTTGGGCGACCGTCGCATCGGTCCGGACCTCGCTAACTACGGTGTCCGCGCCAAGTCCATCGCTGATGTGCATGTCGCCATCCATCACGGCAAAGCGTTCGCGTTCCTTTATGAATCGGGCGCCAAGGGGGAAATCCCTTCGGAACGTGCCGCCAGCCTGGCCGCCTATCTCCAATCTCTCCGTCAGGATTACTCCTCGCCGGAAGCCAAACTGAAGCAGTGAACCCATGAACGACCGTAATCGTCATCCTGATAATAACCGTCACCGCCGGGGCCCCTCCGGTGCTGGCTCCGACGGCCTTTCCGACGGACGCCTAGTGGAGGTTCACTCGCAGATCGCCCGCGACAAGGAGGAGCCTCAGGAGGGTTTCTCCCTGACGCCGATCCTGATTGTCTTCCTGTTCTGCGGATTCGGCTTCTGGGCCGGCCTCTACCTGACGCGTAATTCCGGTCAGTTCTCTGCCAGTGCGTTCGATCTCGATGCTCCCAAGGCCGTCGCCGAGGGCGCCTCCAAGGTGTTCGAGCCCGATGCAGCCAAGGGCGAGAAACTCTTCCTAACGAATTGTGCGGTCTGCCACCAGCCGACGGGCCTCGGCCTTACCGGCGTCTTCCCTCCGCTCGCAGGCTCGCCCTGGGTGGCCGGCACCGATGAGAGGATGATCAAGGCCATCCTCGCTGGCCTTGCTGGCGAGATTGAGGTCAAGGGCGTCAAGTATGTCGGCATCATGCCGAATATCGGCGCCGGCCTGAAGGACGCCCAGATCGCCAACATCGCCACTTACGTCCGCTCGGCCTGGGGTAACAACGCCGAGCCCGTCATGGACACTAAGGTGGCTGAGGTCCGCAAGGCCCTCGCCGGTCACGCACCGTATAGCCCGGCTGAGCTGGCCAAGGAGCACCCTCTCGAAGCTAAGTAAGCCTTAGAGGTCTTAGAAATTAAAAGGCCCGGGAGTTAATCCCGGGCCTTTTTGTTGTCGGACTTGCGGTCCGTTTAGGCCTTGGCGTCCGTATGTTTCCGGATGAAGGCGGCGATGTCGCCCTTCGGGCGGGCGCCGACGATTTTATCCACCACCACGCCGTTCTTGAAGAGGAAGAGGGCAGGGATGGAGTTCACGCCCAGCTGCTGAGCCAGAGCCTGATTGGTATCCACATCGACCTTGGCGATCTGCACGGTGCCGTTCATCTCGGTGGCGAGCTGATCGAGCACGGGGCCGATCTGCTTGCATGGGCCGCACCAGGTGGCCCAGAAGTCCACCAGGACGGGGACCGTCGCCGACTTGATGGTCGAGTCGAAGGTTGCGTTATCGAGATTTAAGATGAGATCGGAGGCCATGGAAGAGACTTAAGACTTAACCCTTGGATTTTACGAACAGCTCGAGGAAGAGCAGGACGGCACCAGCTAGAGAAGCGACAAGGGCGACCACGTCAAATGCGGCGGCGGCATTTCCGACCGTACGGTTCGACGGGACGAGTTGGCGCTGGGCGGGAGCGGCCGGAATGCCGGCGACTGGTGGAGGGGTCGGGATGCCGGCTGCGGCGGCGGGCGGAGGAGGCGGGACGAAGCCAGCGGGCTTGGCCAGTTTCAGTTTCGGTGCCTGCGGTGCGGAGTTCTCTCCTTCAGAAGGAGGAGGGGGCGGGGGAGGGGGCAGCTCGTTGCTCATTTGGGGAGAGACAGTCAAATCCTGCAAAAGAGGTGAGTCAATCAGTCTGTAACGCTTTTTGGACTAGTCGCGACTGCGGTCATGCTTGCGCAGCAAGTCGGCGAGTTCCTCCGGGTGGGCGTCCCCGATGGTGCGTCCTTTTCGACCCAGATCCTCCGTGGTCTTGATGACCGTCTCGGTCATGCGCTCGTGGGTTTCCTCCGAGCCGCCCACGAGGTTGAAGCCCTCCCCTCGCGTCATGCGTTTATGTTTATCCTGTGCGTCCAGGCCGATGCCAAGAAGTTGGTTAAGGGGGCGCTTCGCGCTAGCCATGCGGAAAGACTGGCCGGTTTTACCGCGGATTCAAGCCTGCGGCTCAGTTCGTGCCTTCGGCCGGCGTATCGAACTCCGAAAGTCCCTCGGTGGCTTCTCCGGCGTGCGGAACGGTCGTAGCTTCCGCCTTGGAGCAGTTGATGTCGGCGAAGGAGGCGTCTTGTTCGAGTCGAAGTTTTCCGAGTCGAGCAAGTTCTAGGCAGGCGAGGAAGGTGGCGACCAGGAGCCCGATGGTGGGGCGGTCGGGGAGCAGGCTGGTGAAGGTGAATTTTTCCTCGGTCTGCAGACGGGCGAGAATCGTCTCCATGCGGTCCGAGACGGTCACGTTCTCGGTCGTGATGCTGCCCGGCTGGATGCGCTCAGCGAGGCGGCGCAGGACGAGATTGAAAGTGTTCCAAAGTTCGATGCGGTCGGCCGGGGCGACGGGGCGGATGACGGCGTCGTCTCCCTGCGGTTGGATCACAACGCGGCTGAGCAGTCCTTGGCGGTCGTCGACGAGCCCGCGGATAATCGCGGCGGTCTCTTTGACCCGCTTATATTGGATGAGCTGTTGGACGAGCGCCCAGCGAGGGTCCTGCCCTTCTTCGGCGGCGGCGACTTCTTCTTCGGGGCGGCTTTCGACCGGCAGAAGCATGCGGCTCTTGATGTACATCAGGGTCGCGGCCATCACGAAAAAATCACCAGCAAGCTCGAGGTTATCTTTTTCCTGGGTCCGGAGGATTTCGAGATACTGGCGGGTGACCTTCTCGATTGGGATATCGTAGATATCGATTTCGTTTTTGCGGATTAGGAACAGCAGAAGGTCCAGCGGGCCTTCGAAGACATCGAGGCGAATGGGCAGGTCTGACGGCGGCAGGATGCCGTCCGCGGGGACGCCGGGGGAGTCTGGAGGTGAGTCCGTCACGGTCAGAACTTGAACAAAGTGGCCCGCAGGTGGAAGCCCAATGAGTGGCCGCTTCCGCTGAGCGGGTCGGCCCGCTGCTCAACGGCATATTCTAGCTCCCAGGAGTTGCCGATACGCTGGACGATACCGATTTCTTCGTACGACATTTGGTGGGCCAGGGCGTCGTAATTGAAGTTAGCAACGAGGGAGTAGACGGAGTTGAGGGTCACCCGGCTGTTCCACATCAACTGGCGGGCCACGGTGATGTCACGGAGTTCCACCCAGCTGATGGTGGTTTTCCAGAAATCACCGGAGTGGAAGCCTAGGCTTTGGATGGATTCTTTAGGCGCACCGCCGCCGTTGGGCAGGCTCATGCTCGAGCCGAGTGAGACCCAAGGGGCCGGGTTGAGCTTGAGCGCCCAGAGCAAATCGCTGCGGCCGGTCTGAGCGTCCGTCGCTCCTTTGCGCCAATCCGTATAGATGTCGAAACTGAGCAGCTCGCGGGTGCCATACTTGGCATCGCGTGTTTCCAGGGTATTACGGATGCCGAAACGGGCGACTTGGGTGTCGGTCGTTGAGGCGGCGTCGAGGCGGTCGGCGAGATCCACTTCTTCGAGGACGGATGAGGACACGGCGCGTTCGGACATCGGGACGACACCGATTTGACGGTCCGCACCGGGCATGGCGCGGTATTGTAAGATGGGGCGAACGGAGTGGCGCATGCCATCGATACTCCATTTGTCTGCGACGAGGTCCCAGGATCCGGTGGCTAGTCCTTCGAGGTCGAAGCCGACCTGTCCGATGACTTTGGCGGCGTTCCCGTTATTGTTGATGCCAGAGGTCCAGTCGGTCGTGCGCACACCTGCGACGGGCTTGAAGGTGAGCCAATCGCTGATGATGATCGGTCGGCTGATTCCATAGTAGGCGTCGAGGCGCGCGGTGGACCAAGCGTCGGCTGAAAGCGTCGCCGTCTGAAAGGCCGGGAGGGGTAGGGCGGCCGAGGGCCTTTCTGAGAGATAGCTCAGGCTGGCGAAGCTGCGTTGCATCCATCCGCCTGTGCCCAGTGCGGTCTGCGGGAGGTCGAAGCGCACTTCCGGGAGTTTCTGGACGACGTCCTGGAAGTTGTCGGCCTTGGCGGTGATGCTGGCCGAAAGATAGCCGCCGGCGTAAGGCGAGGAGACTTCGAGGTTGGCCTGCGGAATGCCGGTCTGGCTGAGCAGATTGGGGCGGAAGTCGCGGATGAATCCGGGGTCGGATTCCGCGAAGATCGAGCCCGCGACTTCGAGGCCTTGGGCGGTGCGGCCGTTGATTTCGCCCAGTGCGAAACTCCGGCTGCGTCCTGGCGTGCGGCCGAAGTCATCCACGAGCAGGTCGCCGTGGTCATTGATATAACCGGCCTGGAATTTACCTTTCCAGATCGTCCCTTCTTCCGGTTTGTTCCAGTTGTCGAAGCGCAACGCCGGGCCGATCAGGAGTCCCGACTTGGAGTAATAATCAAGCAGGCCGCCGACCCAGAGGGAGGGCGAGGTGCGCATGAGGAAGGTCGAGCGCAGGTAGTGCCCCTGGGCATCCTGCGAGCTCATGTTCAGGTAGAGGTCGTAGGGAATATCCCGATACCCTTCCTGGCCGTAGTAGGGCAGGTAGAAGAACGGCACGCCGGCGAGGTGTGGCGAAGTGCCGCGCAAGGTCAGCCAATCTTCTTTCTCCGCGTAGTGAGCTTCGTTGATGCTGAGATTCATGCCGAGCGGATCAGGTTCGCTGTTCCACATCCGGACGCCCTTCATGGTCTTGTCCCCTTTGACGACGTGCAGTTCTTCGGCGGTGAAGTAGACGGGGCTGCGACCGAAGCGTACCGCGGTGGCGTCGATGGTGTCAGCCTGCGGGTCGACCCGTACCTTGGCGCCCATGATGCGCAGCGAGCGGGTGGCGTAGACGACATCCCCTTCGGCGGTGATCACCCCGGTACGGGTATCGTAACGAATTTTCTTCGCGCTGATGCTGGAGTCTTTGGTTTCCAGTCGCGCGTTGGTGGCCACGACGACTTGGCCGCCTTCCTCATTCGAGAAGGCATCCGCCTCGATGTTGGGCATCGTGAATCCCTTCGGGGCGGGTGCGACGGAGTCCGCGGCGTAGGCGGTGAGGGCCAGCCCGAGGCTTGCTGCAAGAATCCAAAAACGTCGTCCGGGCATCCTTCCCAGAGTTGTCGCTCAGGGGTTTCCCTCAAGTATTTTCGGGCAATGAGCGCTTGCCGACTTATCCCCGGGAGTGGAGTGTTCTGCCATGCGCCTCAGTCCAGCAGAGTTGACCGCCCTGGTGGACGTCACGGAGACCTCCCCGCACCGTTTTCTGGGTCTCCACGGGATGGCTGGAGGCGGTTGCGTGGTCCGTTCCCTCTTCCCCGGGGCCGTTTCGTGCGGACTGCGGAAGGCCCAGGCCAGTTCGTCCCTCCCGATGGCCCGCCTGCATGCCTGCGGCGTCTTCGAACTCGAGCTGACCAGTAGCCCGGATTTCCGCTATTCTTTCGAAGTGGTTTATGCCGACGGCTCGGTCCGCACGGTCGATGATCCGTACCGCTTCCTGCCGACGATTTCGGAGGCAGATCTCTTCCTGGTCGGCAAGGGCGACGACCATGGTTGCCACCATAAGTTCGGCTCCCACGTCCGCACCCTCGATGGTATCGCGGGGGTGTCTTTCCTCGTCTGGGCGCCGTCCGCCAGGCGGGTGGCGGTCGTCGGCGACCATAATCTCTGGAACGGCCGGGCGCACCCGATGCGCATGCTGGGGGCTTCGGGTATCTGGGAACTTTTCATTCCCGGTCTGGCCGCCGGCGCTCGTTATAAATATGAAATTGTCGGCCCACACGATCCGACGCCTTTCCTCAAGACCGACCCGTACGGTCTGCACTTCGAGCCCTCACCTAACCATGCAGCGATTGTCTGCGATCTCTCGGGCTTCGTCTGGCACGATGAAGCGTGGCTTGAGCAGCGCCGTCGTGGCGATCTCCGCCGGCGCCCAATGTCGGTCTACGAGGTGCATCTCGCTTCTTGGCGTCGCGTGCCGGAAGAGGGCGGGCGTGTCCTGAACTACCGAGAGCTCGGCGAGCAACTCGCCGAATATTGCACCCGCATGGGCTTTACGCACGTGGAACTGATGCCGCCCTCGGAGCATCCGTTCGACGGTTCGTGGGGTTATCAGGTGACCGGTTTCTTCGCCCCTACGCACCGTTTCGGCTCACCCCTCGATTTCATGACGATGGTGGATACGCTCCATCGCGCCGGCGTCGGGGTGATTGTTGATTGGGTGCCTGCCCACTTTCCTCGCGATTTCTTCGCCCTCGCCCGTTTCGACGGCACGCATCTCTACGAGCACGCGGACCCGCGGCTCGGCGAGCATCAGGATTGGGGTACGCTGATCTTTAATTACGGACGGCATGAGGTCCGCGGCTTCCTGACCTCCTCGGCCCTATCCTGGCTTGAGCGCTTCCATATCGACGGCCTGCGGGTCGATGCGGTGGCCTCGATGCTCTACCTCGATTATTCCCGTAAGGCGGGCGAATGGATTCCGAATCGCCATGGTGGCCGCGAGAATATCGAGGCGATTGAATTCCTGCGTCACGTCAACTCGCTCATCCATCTCTACCAGCCTGGCGTCGTCGTCATCGCGGAGGAGTCCACCTCTTTCCCCGGCGTGACGAAGGCGGTCGCCGAAGGCGGTCTGGGTTTCGACTTCAAATGGAACATGGGTTGGATGCACGATACGCTCGATTTTTTCCGAAAGGACCCTCTGTACCGGAAATATTCCCACGACAAGCTGACGTTCGGGATGCTCTACCATTGGACCGAAGCCTTTATGCAGGCGTTCTCCCATGACGAGGTCGTGCACGGTAAAGGTTCGCTGATCAATAAGATGGGCGCGGGCGACGATGCCTCCAAGGCCGCGAATCTGCGTTGTCTGCTGGCGCTGCAGTGGACCTGGCCGGGTAAGAAAACCCTCTTCATGGGCTGTGAATTCGGTCAGTTCGCCGAGTGGAAATACGACAGCTCCCTCGACTGGCATCTTTTGGAATACCCGCTGCATGCCGGATTGCAGCACTTGGTCGCGGACTTGAACGCGCTCTATGTCGGTGACGCGGCGATGGCAGAGAACGAGCTGCAGCCCGAATGCTTTGGCTGGCTGGCCGCGGATGATGGTGCGCAGAGCGTCGTGGCCTTCGAACGTCGCGGTCGCGATTGCGCCTGGGTCGTCGCGGGTAACTTCACGCCGGTCGAGCGAACCTATCGACTGGGTGTGCCGACCGCTGGAAAGTGGGAGGAGGCGTTGAACACCGATTCCAAGCATTATGCCGGCCAGGGACTTGGTAATCTCGGCGGCGTGCTGGCCGACTCGATTCCCTGCCAGGGCAAGCCCTACTCGATTCAAGTCCGCCTGCCGGGTCTTTCCCTGTTGGTCTTTCGTCAGTCCTCTGCGGCGAAACCTGCGGTGAAATCGAAACGCTGAACGATGTCTCGAGCCGAAATTTTCCGCCGCCATGTGGCCGCCGATCCCGCGAACACGTTATTTCGTTTCTCGTTGGGACAGGCGCTCTGGACGGGAGGAGATCCCGGGGGCGCGATCGAACACCTGCAGTTTGCGGCTGATTCCAAGACCGATTGGATGATGCCACGGATCCTCCTCGGAAAGTGTCTGCTGGCCGTCGGCGACAAATCTGCCGCTAAGACGGCCTTCGCCGATGCGCTCGCGCTCGCCGTGGCGCAGGGACACGAAGAGCCTGAAGAAGAGCTGCACACCTTACTGGCGTTGCTCTGAGGCCTTACTCCGTCTCCGGGTAGGGCAGGAATGCGGTGAGGCTAATCGCTTTGGTCGCCGGCATATCCATGAAGGCGCTGCGCATCGGGCCAGCCTGATCCATACGTTCGAGGATGACGCGGCGGAGATCCATCACCGCGGCTTTCGCTTTCGTGAGCGGACGAATGGTCAGCGTATTGTCGCCGGCCGCGAGTTCGATCTGCCCGATTTCGCGGGGCACGAAGCGCTGGAAGTGGCCGGTTTCCTCGACGGTGAACTGGCATTTGTTTGTGCCGACTTCGACGGCGACGGTCGAGCCGCCGTTGCCCTTGCCGCAGCCTTGCAGGACCGTGAGGCGGTATTTGCCGGCGAGAGGGGCGGTGAATTTCCATGAGGCGGTGTCTTCGACGTTCACCCAGAATCCGAGCGTATCTTTCTGGGGTGGATCTTCGTAGTGCATCTTTTTGGCCTGCACTTGAGCGTCGCGGGCTTCGAGATGAATGAGGCAGTTCGCACCCTCAGTGCGGGCGTCGTCCATGGCCTTGCGCCAAGCAGCTAGTTGCGGGCGCATGGCTTCGGAGCTCGCGGTGGCCTTGATTTGAGTAGGGTCGAGTTTGACGAAGCATTCCTCCCAAAGGGAGCGGCTAAACTGCGGATTGGCGGTCATCGGTTTGGCCCCGACGCTCCGGCGCCAGGCTTCGAGTTTACCGCGCATCGCCGCAATTCGGTTCGGCTCGGCGGCGGCTACGTCCGTGGTTTCGCTCGGATCTTTGGCTAGATTGAATAGTTCCATGCGGCCAGTTTCGTAGAACTCGATGAGCTTCCAGTCGCCTTCGCGGATGATGCCCCCGGGTTGGCTGCCTTGATTCATGTAATGCGGTTGATGCCAGGTTAGGGCGCGCGGTGCCGCCGCAGTAGGCAGGCTATTGAACATTGTCCCGGATAGGTCTTGGAAATCCTGCACCTTCGGGGCCGGGATTTTCGCTAAGGCGCAAAGGGTGGGGCAGAGGTCGCCGAGCACGGCTGGCTCGGCGATTTCCTTCACGGCTAGGCGGCCGGGGTAACGAATGATGAGCGGGACGCGGATGCCTCCTTCGTAAAGATAGCCTTTGCCCGCGCGACTGGGGGCATTGAAGGTGGGCGGGCTTTCTTTGAGCTCCGAGACGTGTACGCCCCCGTTATCAGAAGCGAAGATGACCACGGTGTTCTTGGTTAGGCCGGCCTCTTCGAGTTTCTGGAGGACACGCCCGCAGGCCATGTCCAGGGACTCGACTAGTGCGGCGTAGGTTGGGTGAAAGGCCTTGGCGTTGGCTTCGATGCCTTTGGCCGGTGCGGCCAGCGGGATGTGTGGGTTGTCGAAGGCGAGGTAGAGGAAGAAAGGTTTGGCTTTGTTGCGCTCGATGAACTTCACCGCTTGGTCGGCGTGCCCCAGTTCGCCTTTGCCACCCAAGGGCGATTCCGCGCCGGGGTTCGCCTTGCCGGCGAAATACTCGTCGAAGCCGTGATCGGTCGGCTGGTGGCCTTTACCGCCGAGGTGCCATTTGCCGATGGCGCCGGTGACATAGCCTTTGGCCTTCAGGAGTTCAGCGATGGTCTGGACGCCTGCCGGCAGGTGTTGGTTGATGGTCGGTGAAAGTAAGCGATGTGAGGCACGATCCGGCCGTCCTGGTAGGAAGGTGGTGATATTAAGTCGGGCCGGGCTTTGGCCGGTGAGCAGCGCTGCGCGGGAGGCGGAGCATACCGAGGCCGCCGCGTAGGCCGAAGTGAAGCGCACTCCTTCCGCGGCGAGTTTATCAAGATGGGGGGTGTGCTGATCCTTGCGGCCGTAGCAGCCGAGGTCGTTGATGCCGAGGTCGTCGGCGAGGAGAATGACGATGTTGGGCGGAGTCTCTTCGCTGTGGAGTGGAGCGAGGCCGAGGAGGAACGCGGTGAGGAGACCGAGGAAGCGGCGGGGCATAGGCGAACCTTAGCGGGTGGGCAGGCGGTGCAAAGGTGAAAAAGGTTAGGCGGATTGACACTTTGAGCCTCAGCCTAAACGCTTAACCCTGATGCGAACAGGCGAACCGACCCAAGCCCTCGAGGCCTCGCGCCTCGGTGCTTTCCGTCGTTTCCTCGCATTTGTGGGCCCAGGCTTTCTCGTCTCGGTCGGCTACATGGATCCCGGCAACTGGGCCACCGACCTAGAGGGTGGTTCGCGTTTCGGCTATTCGCTACTCTGGGTCATTCTGCTGTCGAACCTGATGGCCATTCTTTTCCAGCACCTTTGCGTTCGCCTCAACGTCGCCACCGGCCTCGACCTCGCCCAAGCCTGTCGTGAGCGTTATTCCATCGGGGTGACCAAGTTTCTGTGGGTTTCGGCGCAGATTGGCATCGTGGCCATGGACCTTGCCGAGCTGCTCGGTTCGGCGATAGCCCTGCAGATTCTTTTCCACATCCCACTGCTCTTCGGAGCCATGATTACCGCCCTGGATGTGCTGGTTCTTTTGGCGTTGAATCGTCTCGGCTATCGCTGGCTCGAATCACTGGTCGCCGTATTGGTACTCACCATCGCCTCCTGCGTAGGAGTAGAGCTGCTACTCGCCCAGCCTTCCGTCGCAGCCTTGCTTCACGGCTTCATTCCTTCGACGGATGTAATCACGCGCCCAGGGATGCTTTTCGTGGCACTGGGCATCATCGGTGCGACCGTGATGCCGCATAACCTCTATCTGCATTCCTCCATCGTCGGCACCCGGGCCCAAGGCTCGACGGAGGCGGAACGCCGCGAGGCGATGCGTTTCGCGACTTACGACTCCACCATTGCACTCACCTTCGCCTTTTTTGTTAACGCGGGCTTGCTCGTGCTAAGTGCCGCGGTCTTTCACAAAACCGGCCAAGTCGCCGTGACGGATATCCGTGAAGCACATCGCCTTTTAGACGGTGCACTCGGCTCCACCATCGCCGGTACACTCTTCGCGCTGGCCTTACTCGCCTCTGGCCAGAACGCGACGATCACCGGCACCATGGCCGGCCAGATTGTGCTCGAGGGTTTCTTGAAGATTAAAAGCACCGGTTGGGTCGTGCGAGCGGCCACGCGTATCGCCGCGCTCGTGCCAGCCTTGCTCGTCATCGGCCTGACAGGCGAGGGTAAGGTGGAGTCGCTACTCGTCTGGAGTCAGGTGATTTTAAGCCTCCAGCTGGGCTTCGCCTGCTGGCCCTTGGTGCGCATTACGGCCGATGCCGGCCGGATGGGGGCTTTCGTCGCCCCGCGCTGGCTGAGCCTACTGGGATGGTTCGCGACGGCGGTCGTGGTCGGTGCCAGCCTCTGGTTCGTCGTGAGTGCCTTCTGATTATTTAATTGTGAGACCCCTCTTCGCCTCGTCTTATCAAGGTGAAGAATGAAGCTGTCACGCAAAGGCGAATACGCGCTCCGAGCCCTGATTTGCCTGGGACTCGGCGAGGCTTTCGGTCGCAAGCAGCTACGCGTCGCCGAGATTTCCTCGTCCGACAACATCCCGGAAAAATTCCTCGAACAGATCATGAACGACCTGCGAGACGGAGGCTTCGTGGAGGGCCAGCGAGGACGCAACGGCGGCTATCGTCTCTCGCGTCCGGCTGAACAGATCTCGCTCGGCCAGATCATCCGCCATATCGAAGGACCGCTCGCTCCCGTCGCTTGCGCTTCGCACACGGCCTATGAGCGGTGTTCATGTCCCGACGAAGCAAACTGCGGCCTGCGCATGCTCATGCTCGACGTACGCAATGCCATCTCCGACATCCTGGATCGCCATACGCTGAGTTCGGTCGTGCAGGTCGCGCATAAGAAGTTCGTCAGTTCCGGACGTCGGCCCGCTTTCATCGGCGGAGACGAATCATTTGAGAATGCCGGCAAGGGAAGGCTGACGGACGGTTTGATCTCCAATCTGCTGCCTGATTACTTCATCTGATCTGCAGAAGGGCAGGGAAGGGGTGTGAGTCGCTCATTAAACATACTGGCTTGGGGTGTTTATCGGCCACGTTTTCTGGGATAATTATGTAAGTCATTGATGGGTATGTTAATAAAAACATACCAAAATAGTAGTCTTATATTGACCCTAATCATTTTATCATAACTAATGATGTCACCTTAATAAAAGGTCACTTCCGCCAACCAAGCCAAGCCATGAAAACCACCCAACGTAACACCATCCTCCCGCTCGCCGCTCTCCTGGCCTTCGCTTCGGTGGCCTTGGCCGCGGAGCCGACCGTCCAGGAACAGATCGATGCCTTGAAGGCTCGTATCGCCGAGCTCGACGCCAAGGTGCGCCCCCTTCAGCGCGCCGAGACTACGGCCGGTGACAAAGGCTTCGCCCTCGTTTCGCCCGATACATCCACGTCCTTACGTCTTCGCGGTCTGCTCCAAGTCGATTCCCGCTGGTTTTTTGATAAGGCCATCGATAACGACGCCTTTCTGATTCGGCGTGCTCGACTCGGGCTCGAAGGAAAATTTGCCAACACGACGGAATACCAGCTGATCGGTGAGTTCGCTTCCAGTTCGGCAAGTTTACTGGATGCCAATGTCACGGTGACGTATTCGCCTGAACTTCAATTAAAGCTCGGTCGCTTTAAGACGCCCATCGGGTTGGAACAGTTACAGGGAGATTCCTCTACCCTATTTTTCACTGAGCGGTCTTTGGTGTCTCAGCTATTACCCAATCGTGATATTGGCGCCCAACTGGGCGGAGTTCTTGCTGATGGTCGAATTACCTATGCGGTGGGAGTGTTTAATGGCACGTTTGACGGGGGGAATAATCTTACGCAGTCGGACTCCAATGACGGGAAGGATCTTGCCGCGCGCGTCATGTTCTCTCCGTGGGTGAAGGATTCCGCGTCCGTCTTGCAAGGCCTGTCGATCGGCCTCGGTAGCACTTACGGACTGCAGGATGCCTCTGGCTCATTGACGCCAGGGTATAAATCCGACGGCCAGCAGACGATTTTTACTTATAATGCCAATACCTTCGCCAACGGCAAGATCCGGCGGCTTTCTCCGCAGCTTTCCTATTACAACGGTGCCTTCGGATTATTTGCCGAATACGCTGCTTCGTCCGCTGATGTGAAGCGCGGTGCAGCAATCGGTAATTTGCGTCATAGCGCCTGGCAGATTGAAGGTGGGTATGTGCTTACGGGTGAGAAATCGAGTTACAGCGGCGTCATCCCCGCCCATGACTTTGATCGCGCTACGGGAACTTTGGGCGCGGTTGAACTGGTGGCGCGTATTGCCTCCATTCGCTTCGACGATAAATCCTTCGTCAATGGGGGTTCGACGGGGTTCGCTGATCCGACGAAGTCCGCCCGCTCGGCGGAGACGTTAGGCATCGGCATAAATTGGTACCTGAATCGGTTTTATCGTTTCTCGGTCGACTTCGAATACACGCGGTTTGGTCTCTTCTCCGGTGCCGTTCCCTCCGCGAGTTCCGTCACCAGCCATCCTGAGCGTGCTTTGCTGACTCGCTATCAGTTTAGCTTCTGAGTAATTTCTTCACCTGATTCTCACGTATGCGAGTTTTCTCTCTCCCCTTTTTGATTTTCGCCTCCCTTGTCAGCGCGGCCGAGGAACCGGTGACGCTGCGGGTTGGATTCTTCCCGAACCTCACCCACTCCCCGGCCCTCGCGGCTCGCCAGCTCGAACGCGAAGGTACGGACTGGCATCTCGCGCATCTACCGAAAGGTTCGAAGATTGAATGGCGGGCGTTTAACGCGGGCCCTTCCGCGATTGAAGCCCTCCTTGCTGGTGCGGTCGATTTGACCTACATCGGTCCGTCGCCCGTCATCAACGCTCACGTCCGCACGAAAGGTAATGAAATCCGCGTGCTGGCTTCTGTTGCTCACGGCGGCAACGCCCTCGTCGTCCGCAAAGGACTCGGGCTGAAGACCCCGAAGGATTTCATCGGCCGTCGTCTTTCCACCCCGCAGCTCGGTAACACGCAGGACATCGACGCTCGCGTCTGGCTTCGCGATGGCGGGCTTAAAGTCACCATCAGCGGTGGCGACGCCCAGGTCATTCCAGCGCAGAACGCCGAGATGGTGCTACTATTCTCTCGCGGCGATATCGATGCAGCCTGGACGGTTGAGCCCTGGGTCACCCGTCTCACGAGCGAATTCGGCGGCGAAGTCCTCGTCGAGAAGAAGGACGCAATCATCACGGTGCTGACTTCCTCGAAGACCGCGCTCGCTAAGAACGGCAAGGGCATCGAGGCCTTTGTTCGCTCTCATTATGCTCTCCGCGATAAGTTGCTCGCTGAGCAGTCGTGGCACGAGAAATTGGTCATCGCTGGCATCGGTTCCGAAACCCGTTCGACCCCGCCCAAGGCCTCCCTCATCGGTCCGGCACTTGGCCGCGTGATCTTCGATGCTCGCGAAGACGATGCTGCCAGGAAGGTGCGACTGACCGCCGCTTTTACCCAAGCGTTGAAGGATTCAAAGGATTCAGGTCTTCTCAGGGGCGACGCCCCCATCGAACCGCTGCTCGAGTCCTTGGTCGCCGATCCAGCGCCATTGGCCAAGTAAGGGCCAATTAGTTCAAAGCTATGGGCCCCGTGAACGAGGTAGGAGTTGCGGTATAGGCTTTGATTACTAGGGGAATCGTCTTAATCCTGATAACTTAACTAATCTTGACATATTCAGCCCAGAGCCCCAAGTTATACCCTCGGTTCGTTCCATGAGTTCCCCCAGCGATAAGGCCGCCAATCTTCCGGCGTTAACCCTTCGTAACGTCACCAAACGTTTTGAAGGGGCAGCTGGCAAGGTTACGGCGTTAGAGGATATCACCTTAGACGTGAGGGAAGGGGAGTTTCTGGCGGTCGTCGGCCCCTCCGGTTGCGGTAAATCGACCCTGCTCAGCTTACTGGCCGGGCTGGAGCATACGAACGAAGGCCAAATCCGGCTTGGTGATCAGGAAGTCGTGGCCCCCGGCCGCGATCGCTTGGTGATGTTCCAACAGGATGCACTGTTTCCTTGGCTCAATGCGCTGGAGAACGTGATGTTCGGTCTTCGCCTCAAGCCTGACCTCACCGAAGCCGAACGCCTGGAGTCGGCTCGCTATTACCTGAACCTTGTTGGCCTCGGCGATAAGGAGAAGGCCCGTCCGCATGAACTTTCCGGTGGGATGCGTCAGCGCGTTGCGCTGGCCCGTTCACTTGCCCCGAATCCGAGGGTGTTACTGATGGACGAGCCGTTCTCCGCCCTCGATGCGCTTACGCGTGAGCAGCTCTATGGCGATATCCAGGAGATCTTCACGAAGCGGAAGAAGACCATCGTGCTCGTGACGCATAATATTCGTGAAGCGGTCTGCCTCGGTGACCGGGTCGTACTGTTTTCGCCCAATCCTGGCCGCGTCCAACAGGTCTTTGATGTGAATCTGCCCCGCCCGCGCCGCATGAACGATCCCTCCCTCGCCACGCTCGCCTCCGAGGTGACTGAAGCCCTGTCCGCCCATCTCGCTAAGTGATCATGGCTTCGAAGCTTCCACGTCCGGTCATTCCGACCCTCATCGCCGTTCTCTTCCTCGGCGGTTGGGAGTGGTTCGTGCGCACGGGCCACGTCAACGAGGTGCTGGTGCCGGCCCCTTCGCATATTCTACAGTGGTTCTGGGAGGCCCTCCTCAGTGGCGAGCTCCTTTCAGCAACCTGGGTGACGATGCGCCGACTCATCATCGGATTCGCTATCGGTGCCGCGCTGGGCGTGCCGCTGGGTGCCCTCTGCGCTCGCGTCCGCTGGATTCGTGATACGCTGGGCGTCCTTGCCCTCGGCCTGCAGACCTTACCTTCTGTTTGCTGGGTGCCCCTAGCGTTACTCTGGTTCGGCATCCGGGAGGAAGCCGTGCTCTTCGTCGTCGTGATGGGTACGGTCTGGGCCGTCGTCATTGCCGTCCAGGAGTCCGTCCTGAATGTTGAGCCGCTCTACTTGCGGGCAGCCCAGACTATGGGATCCAAGGGCTGGCATCTTTGGTATCGCGTGATTTTCCCCGCCGCGCTTCCGGGCGTGCTCAGTGGGATGAAGCAGGGGTGGGCCTTTGCTTGGCGCTCTTTGATGGCGGCGGAAATCTTCGTGGTGATTGTCACGGGCTTCGGCCTTGGCTCGCTCCTTAATGCAGGCCGTGAGTTGCTCCGCATGGATCAGGTCATGGGCGTGATGGCGGTGGTGATGCTGGTCGGCTTGCTGGCCAACCTCATCTTCTTCTCGCCGATTGAGCGCTGGTTGCGTCGTTCGCGCGGGCTGGAGCGCTAAACCATCGCCTTTCCTCCTCGCCCTCGGGGCAGGGGAGGCCTACTTAAGGGGCAAATGTTTATCGACGAAGCCAAGGTTGTATTGAAGTCCGGAGACGGCGGCCACGGCTGCGTCAGCTTCCGCCGTGAGAAATTTATTCCAAAGGGCGGCCCCGACGGCGGTAACGGTGGCAAGGGTGGCGACGTCGTACTGGTCTGCGATCGTAACGAAGGCGACCTACAGCACTACCGCTGGCAGCCTCACCGCCGCGCTCGTAATGGTGCCCCTGGGATGGGTCGCCAGTGCGCTGGGCCTGATGGTGGCGATTTGATTCTGCCAGTGCCTCCGGGCACGCAGGTGCTCGAAGAGGGCTCCAACCGTCTCGTGGCTGAACTCACCGAGCACGGTGAACGCGTCATCCTTCTCGCCGGTGGCAAAGGCGGCATGGGCAACATGAATTTCAAGAGCTCGGTCAATCAGGCTCCGCGTCGCACGACCCCGGGTTACCCCGGAGAAGAAGGGACCTTCCGCATCGTGCTGAAGACCATCGCCGACATCGGCCTCGTGGGCTACCCGAACGCCGGCAAGTCGACGCTTACGAATCTCCTCACGGCCGCCCGTCCGAAGATGGCGCCGTATCCGTTCACGACCTTGCACGTCAACGTGGGCGTGATCGATTACGAAGATCGTTTCGACCGCATCGTGATGGCCGATATTCCTGGTCTCATCGAAGGCGCCCACGAAAACCGCGGCCTCGGTCACCAGTTCCTTCGCCACGTCGAACGCTGTTCGTTGCTGGTGTTCATCATCGATATGGCCGGCAGCGAGAACCGTAATCCGTGGGACGACCACCGCATCCTTGAGCGCGAACTTCGCCTCTACTCGCCGATTCTCGCCGCGAAGCCGCGCATCATCGTGGCCAACAAGATGGACCTCCCTGAAGCCGCGGCGAAACTGAAGCTGTTCCAGGAACGCGTGAAGGATATCGTCATCCCGATTTCTTGTTACTCCCAAGCCGGCATCCAGGAATTCCGCGATAAACTTTGGGCCGCCGTCAAAGGTCCGGTCGATCAGCGTCCGAAGGCCCCGGCCCCCTACGTTGAGCCAGCGGTGGCCAAGCGTCTCGCCAAGGTACACGTGGCGAAGGTGGTCGCTCCGAAGGCCAAGGAGAAGGCGAAGCCGGCGAAGAAGGATGCCGTCAAAGCCAAGGCCAAGCCAGTTCCGGCCCAAAAGGCCAAGGTCGTCGCCAAGAAGCCTCTCCCGAAGAAGTCCAAGCCAGCCGCAAAGAAGAAGTCGCCCGGTAAAGCGGTGGCTAAGAAGAAGATCGCCCCGCTGAAGAAAAAGAAGGCGACGGTCGTTAGGGTCAAAGCGTCAAAGAACCGTCGCCGATAGTCTTTCCGGCGGGGTATAGGTTTGGCAATCAGGCAAGGGAACGCACATTAGGTGCATCGCCCCTGTCTGGCCTTCCTTGTCTGCTCCGGACGAGAAAGCGCAACGCATCCCATGTCGCCCCTTCGCCCAGTTTTCCGATTAGCAGTTTTACTGGGAATGGCATTGGGCTACGTTCTTGCCGCCGGTCCGACCAGCGATTCCTTGCCGCCCGTCGTCCTGCCTTTCTTCGAAAAACATTGTACGGAGTGCCATGACGCCGACACGAAGAAGGGGAATCTCGATCTGACGGCTTTGAAACTGCATTTAGAGGATTCCGAAAATTTCAACCGATGGGTTAAGATCCATGATCGGATGGAGTCCGGCGAGATGCCCCCGAAGAAGAAGGCACGTCCCGCGGCAGCGTCGCTGGCCGTGGTGCAATCCGCACTGGCCAGCTCACTGGTCCGGACGGAGGCGACCTGGCTGGGCGGCGACGGGCGAACGACGCTACATCGGCTGACCCGCTCCGAATACGAGAACACGGTCCGTGATCTTTTCGCCCTGCCAGGTATCGCCGTTCGCGCCGGGTTGCCTGCCGACGGGTCCGCACATGGTTTCGATAACAACAGCGACGCGCTCGATATTTCCCATGTTAATCTGGCCAAGTATATCGAAGCCGCCGACGCGGTGCTGGACATGGCGATCGCCACCCGGCCGACCGCCCCGCCTTCCGCGGTGGTGCGGCTGTCGCTGGCCCGCAACTACGAGCCCGACATCATGCTGATGCAGGGCGACGCCATGCTGTTCCGCGACAAGAAGCCCGACCCGATCTTTCCGCCGGCCGGTGAATTCGCACATGTCGATCAAGGTCCGCATGAGCAGCTCGGCATCTTTGATCGGATGAGCAGCGTTGGGGTCTTCCGTCATGAGGATGAATCTTGGAACGCATACTTCCGGCATTTCTCCGCGCTCTATCCGGGAAAGTATCGCATCAGGGCTTCTTTCTGGAGTCTGCTCTGGGATAAGGGTGAGGTCCGACCCTCCCGTGGTACTGAAGCCGCCCGTCTTTCGGTGGTACAGTTCAATGAGAACGGCCGCGGCGGTCAGCATCCGAGCTACGTACTCGGCTATTATGCGGCACCTTCCCTGGAGTCCCGCGTACACGAGCTGGATGTCTGGTTCAATAGCAAGGAAACCATCGGCTTTAACACGGCTTCGCTCGCCCCTGTGAAATTATACCGGGTGGGCAACTACGGTCCGAAGGGCCGCATCATGGGCTTCACGGGGCCGTGTATTGTCAGCGACTGGCTTGATATCGAAGGCCCTTTGCATGACGTCTGGCCGCCTCGCAGCCATCAACTTCTCTTCGGTTCGCTTCCGGTGTCCGAATTCAAAGCCGCCGAGCAGGCAGGGGCGCGCGCGCCCGTGCGCGTTCCGCTCCGACAGGAAGTGATTGGCTGCCGCAATAAACCCGAACCGGAAAAAGGCGTCTGGACGGTCGCCAGCGCCCATCCGCGGGAAGATGCGGACCGCCTGCTGGCTGCGTTTCTACCGAAGGCCTTCCGCCGCCCCGTCGATGCAGAGGTGCGTGCGCAATACCTGGCTCGTTTCGAGGAGCGCCTGAGGGCAGGAGACTGTTTCGAGACCGCGATGCGCTGGGTTTACCGGGCGGCGCTCTGTTCACCTGATTTCCTCTACCATGTCGAAGTCCCGGGTCGGCTAGATGATCATGCGCTGGCTTCCCGGCTCTCCTATTTCCTCTGGAACTCTCAGCCCGACGAAGTTCTCGCCGCCTTGATTCCGGCGGGTCACCTGCGTGATCCGGAGGTCCTCGACCAACAGGTCGAACGCATGCTGAAAGACCCGAAGTTCGGGCGCTTCGTGGAAGAATTCCTGGGGCAGTGGTTGAAACTGCGTTCCATCGGCGTCAATGATCCGGATAAGAAACTTTACCCGGAATTCAGTCCTTACCTCCAGGACTCCATGGTCGCCGAGACTCGGGCTTATTTCCGTGAGTTGCTTGAACGGAATCTCGATGCAGGTTTTCTGGTACGCTCCGACTTCGCGATGCTCAACGAAAAGCTCGCCGTGCATTATGGTATCAAGGGCGTCAGCGGTCCGGAAATCCGACGGGTGACCCTGCCAGCCGGCTGCGTCCGCGGCGGTTTCCTCACCCAGGCGGCGATCTTGAAAGTCACCGCCAACGGCACCACGACTTCTCCGGTGGTGCGCGGTGCCTTCGTGATGTCGAGATTGCTGGGACGTCCGCCCGAGCCGCCGCCCGCCAACGTGCCTGCGGTCGAACCCGACGTGCAGGGTGCGACGACTATCCGCGAACAGTTGGCGAAGCACCGCGCCGATGCGAGCTGCGCCTCCTGTCACGCCAAGATTGACCCCGCCGGCTTCGCGCTGGAGGCTTTCGATGTCATCGGCGGTGAAAGATCACGCTACCGCAGCATCGGGGAAGGGGAGCCGGCCGTCCGCGGCAGCATTGATCCCCTCATTAAAATTGACTTCAAACTGGGACCGAAGGTGGACGCCAGTGGCAGTCTGCCCGACGGCCGGAAGTTCGCGGACATCGGCGAGCTCCAAGGATTGCTGGTCGCCGAACGCCGCCAACTGCTGCGTAATCTGGCCGAGCAGTTGATGGTTTATTCTACGGGTCGAGCCATCGCCTTTGGCGACCGCGCCGCCCTGGCTCAGATTATCGAACGCACCGAGGCCGCGGGCGGCGGCATCCGGACGCTCTTCCATGAACTCGTGCGCAGCCCGCTTTTCCAGACTCGCTGAACCCATGCGTCATCTTTTGAAACTAGCATGGGTGGGGTTGCTGATCGTCGGTCTGGTCACGATTCTGCAGGCGGCTCCCACGGTCGAGGTATCGCGACGGGTCAGCGGGTTGTTCGAGCCTTCCCGCGTGGATGATCTACGTGCCGTGGTGCCGACCCTTCCTGGGGTCGAATGGGTCAGCCTGGATTTCGCTTCGACGGTCGTCGTGCTGCGCGTGGACCCGGCCCAGTTGATGGGGTCTTATAATGCCAAGCACCCGCCTTCCGACGAGCAGCTGGCCCGCCGCCTAGACGAACAACTCGCCTCGGCTTCCAATCGCACCTTCTCGCTCAAGCCCCTTGCGTCTGCATCCGCTGTGCCAGCGGTAGTCGTCGAGGTCAAGACGGGTCTCCTCGACTGCCGGGGCTGCCGCTATGCCGTGTACAATGGCGTTTCCAGACTCGATGGCTTGGAAAGCGCGACGGTCACGACTGACGGACGTCTGATCGCGCGCATCGACCCCGCCAAGCTTGACCAAAAAGCCCTGCTGGCGGCCCTCAAGAAAGTGAAGGGGCTAGAAATCCCCGCCCAATAAGCCAGCCTCACTTTATGAATAGTCTCCACCTCGGCCTCCGCCGTTCTCTTTCTCGCCGGACATTTCTCCGCGCCGCCGGCGCCGGTATCGCACTGCCTTTGTTGGATGCCATGATGCCCGCCTTCGCGAAGGAGGAGGGTGCCCGGAAGATTCCTCGGCGCATGGTCTGCATTGAGACGAACATGGGGATCATGGCACCGTTCTTCTTCCCGGAGAAGTCCGGTCGGGATTTCGCGCTGCCCGCTTACCTCCAGAAACTTTCCACACATCGCGAGAAGATGACTGTCTTCTCCGGAGTCAGTTTGCCAGGCGTCACTGGCGGGCACGCCGCCGAGAAGTGCTTCTTGACGGGCACGCCGCATCCCGATCGCGGCGGCTTCCGTAACTGGGTTTCGCTGGATCAGCTCGCCGCCGAGCACATTGGCTCGGCCACGCGCTATCCTTCGCTTCCGCTGGCGATGGTCAGCGATGGCTCCCCGACCCTGAGCTATACCCGCAGCGGTGCCCCGATCCCGGCCGAGAAGAGCCCACGTCGGCTGTTTCAGAAACTATTCATGCAAGGCAAGGCCAGTGAGATCGAGGCGAACGTCGAGGCGCTTCGCCAAGGGCGCAGCATGCTCGATTTCGTGGGCGAACAGTCCCGCCGACTGAGCCGGAGTCTTTCGCATGCTGACCAGCACCGGATGGATGAATATTATACCACTGTGCGTGAGCTGGAAAAGCGCCTGCACAGTTCTGAGGAATGGGAGTATCGCCCCAAGCCGGTCGTCAAGGCCGCGGCCCCGAACGATATCGACGATGCGCGTGAGTTCGTCGCGAAGACCAGGCTCATGTTCGACGTCATGAAGCTGGCGCTCGAGACAGACTCCACGCGCATCATCACGCTGTTCGTCGACACCAGCGTCATTCATAATATCACCCACCACGGCAACCGCCCCGACGCGGTGGCCGAGCTGCGCGCCAAGGAGGAAGCCCAGTTCGGAGCCTTGAATGATTTCCTGACGGCTTTGGACGGCACCAAGGAAGAGGGCCAGTCGCTCCTGGATCGCACCCAGGTCCTCTATGGCACGCCGATGGGGAGCGCTAATTCCCACTCGAATGTGAATCTCCCGGTCTTGCTTGCCGGGGGTGGTTATCGCCACGGCCAGCACTTGGCCTTCGACACCGTGAACAACTACCCGCTCAGCAATCTGTATGTCACGATGCTGCAGCGCATGGGCATCGAGACGGGTGAATTCGCCTTATCCAAGAGCACCCTCCGCGGACTGGAGATGGCCTAAGCGGGCTTACTTCTTCAGTTCCTTGAACTTCAACGACTCGGAGTTTAGGCAATAGCGGAGGCCGGTCGGGGCCGGACCGTCTTCAAAGACGTGTCCGAGATGGCAGTCACAACGCGCGCAAAGAATCTCCGTGCGCTTCATGCCGTAGGCATTGTCCTCATGGGTGGCCACGTTCTCCTTAGACACGCCTTGGAAAAAGCTGGGCCAGCCGGTGCCGGAGTTGAATTTGGCGGTGGAGGAGAAGAGCGGCAGATCGCAGCAGACGCAGTGATAGGTCCCGTCTTTATGATTATCTAGCAAGGTCCCGCAGAAGGGGCGTTCGGTGCCTTTGCCGCGCGTGATGCGGTATTGCTCGGGGGTGAGCTGGGCGGCCCAGGCGTCATCGCTCTTGATGACCTTATCGACCAGCACGGGTTTGCCGACGCCGCCTTTGCCGTCGTCGGGTGTGACGAGGACTTTGGGGGTGTCGGATTTGGCGGCAGGATCTTTCATGGGCTTGGAAGGGGTGTCGGACTTAGTGACCGCGGCGCTGAGCGCAGCTGTGATGAGCAGGGTGAGGAGGGCGAAGGTCTTCATAGGTTTAATTGAAAGATTTTCCGCAGCCGCAGGTGCTGGCTGCGTTGGGGTTGCGGACTTCGAAGCCTTTACCGTGCAGGCCATCATCGAAATGCACGGTGGAGCCGTCGAGGTAGGCGTGGCTGGTCGGGTCGATGAGGATCTTCATGCCTTGGCTTTCGAACTCGAGATCGCCGTCCTTGCGCACGTCGAACGCCATGCCGTATTCGAAGCCGGAGCAACCCCCGGTCTCCACGAGCACGCGGAGGACGGACTCAGGGTTGGCCTGGGCTTTCTGGAGCACCTGGATCTGCTGGGCGGCGGCTTCGGTGAGGTTGATCATGCCTTTAAGTTTAGGGGCAAACGGCGGGAGTCAAGGGGCGGCCGCCGTCCGGGGCTTTTCCTTGGCTAATCGGGCAGGCAGGATAGGGTTCGGGTACCCCGCCATGCCCCGCATCCTTGTTCGCATTCTGGCCCTCTCTGTGCTGCTCGCCTTCGCGTTTAATTTCGTGATGATGGTGGTCGTCGCCTTGGTAGCTTGGAATGCCGACACGTTGACCCTGAAAGATTTGCTCGGAGCGGGTGTCTTCGAGGCCTCCGGGAAGGATTGGTTCTGGGTCCTGCTGCTCTGGGGATTCGCTCTCCTGCAGGCCTGCCTGTTGCTCCTCCCGATGCCGGTCGCACCTTCGACAGGCGGCAAAGCCCCGCTGGGCCCACGCATCATCGCCGCCGCTTTCTTGGGAGGACTCTTCATCGCGATCCCGCTCTTCGCTTCGATCGATTTTCTTTCGGCCAAGGCTGACCCGAAGGGTTTCAACCCTGTGCCGTATGTGATCGGTGTCCTCGCCGTCTGGGTGCTGTCGTGGTTGATCTGGACGCCAATCCTCCTGCACCGTTCCCGCGGTCAAGCCGACGCGGTCGAGCGCTTCGTAGGCAAGAACATCGCGGGCTCCGCGGTGGGACTGGCGCTCTGTCTGCCTTGGTATTTCGTGCTGCGTCGTAAGCAGTCCTGCATCTGCAGCCTGGGCACGTTCTGGGCCCTGGTGCTGGGACTCTGGTCGCTGCTGGTGATCGGTGGTCCGCTGCTCTTCGTGCTCGCTCGTGACCGTCGTATCCGTGCCGGTGTGCGCGAAGGCTGAGTCTCAGAGCTCGCAGGTTTGCTGCGTTTCGCGCGTCGGCCTGGCAATCAGGCCGCGGTATGGCTCGTCGGGATAGGCTTCGCTCGCGCGCGTTCCCAGTAGGTGCGCGTCACAGCACTTCAAGAGGTCCGCCAGGTTGTCGGTCCGGCGCATGTCATGCAGGAACCTGCCTTCGGTATCCACGGCGAGGCCGACGAAGTTAAGGAATTTCTTGAGGCGTCCGGCCTGCTTGTCGGTGGCCTTGGCGGCGTCGCAGCATTCGTCGGCGAGCTCCTGGATATAGGTCCGCACGTCCGCCAGCGTGGGCACGAAGGGCGTCTGTCCCTGCTGGACTTCGCGCCACTGGCGAAAGATCCATGGATTCCGGATGGCGTGGCGGCCCATCATCATGCCGTGTGCCTTGGTCTCGGATGCGAGGCGCTGAGCCTTGGCGGCGGAGGTGACGTCGCCGTTGGCGATGACGGGGCAGGGCACGGATTGTACGGCCTTGGCGATCGCGACGTAATCGACTTCGGACCAATAGAGTCCTTTGACGGTGCGGCCGTGCACGGTGAGGAGGTCGACCTGATGCTTGGCGAGGATTGCGAGGATTTCCTCGAAGCGCTCTTGTCCGTCGAAGCCGATTCGCATTTTAACCGTGAAGAGGCCCGGGATCTCCTGGCGCATCGCCCCGATCAGTTCGTCGATTTTCGAAGGATCGCGGAGCAGGCCGCCGCCGACGTTCTTGCGGTACACTTTCGGTGCGGGGCAACCCATGTTGAGGTCGACGCCCGCCACGGGGAGCTGACGCAGTTCGCGGATGGTGCGCAGCATGTGCGGCGTGTCCTCGCCGATTAATTGAGCGAAGACCGGCCGGCCGGTGCCATGGTTCACGACCGAATCGACGATATGCTTCTCGAGGGTCGAGGTTTCGTGCACCCGGAAATATTCCGTCACGAACCAATCTGGAGCGCCGCGGCGTCCGATGACGCGCATGAAGCCGGTCGTGGTCACGTCCTGCATCGGCGCGAGTACCGATGGGTGCGTGCCGGCGATGGCCGGGACTGGCAGCGGTCCGCTCACGCCTGCTTGCGCAGGCGCGCGAGCATTTCCGCCATGTCATCGCACGACTCCAGGACGGATTTCGCGATGAACACTGGTCGCTTGGCTTTCACGGCGAGAACGAGCGCGTCGCTGGGGCGGGCGTCAACTTCGGCGATCTTGCGGGCCACCGGACCGTCCTGACCGAGCAGGATCCGGGCGAAGAAGACGCCGTCTTTGACATCAACGATTACGATATGGATGACCGCGGCGTCCAGGCCCAGCAAAAGGTGGAGCATCAGGTCATGCGACTGGGGGCGGTCCGGCGTCTTGCCGGCCAGGGCGCCTTGCAGGGATTCGCCGACGGAGGGGTCGACCTGGATGACCATGGTCTTGTGCTCGGTCACGAGGAATACCGCCGTACCTCCCTTGGTGGGGACGACTTCGATGCCGGTGACGGGTACTGCCTCCAACTTGCTCATGCCGCAAAGTGTGTCGCCCAGGCCCGTTTCGCAAGCCCACGGTGCATCCCGACGGGCTTTTACACAGGGTTGCCTTGAAATCAGCCGTCCAAGTCGCACCTTGAGGGTGTGCACCCTTTCCTCGCCGACGAGTTTCTTTTCGACTGGAGCAGCCTTAAGGCCGAAGCCGTCGAGCCTGACATCCGCGAGGCCCTGCACCGCGCGCGCGCCAACGTCGATGCGTTTAAGCTGACGAAGGGCGCCGACCTGACCTATGCGCAGGTGCTGCTGGGATTTGAAGCGACGACCAAGGAACTCTCCCGTGCATGGGGTCTGGTCTCGCATCTAGACGCCGTGTTGAACTCGCCTGAACTGCGCAAGGCCTACAACGCGATGATGCCGGAGGTCACGGCATTCTTCACCTCGCTCACGCTCGACCCCGAACTCTGGGCCGTCTTCAAGGCTTATGCGGGCACCCCGGATGCGGAGGCGCTCAGCGGCGTCCGGCGTCGCTTCTTGCAGGAGACCCTCGCTGATTTCGAGGAGAACGGCGCCGATCTTCCGCCCGCCGGCAAGGAGCGCCTCGCCGTGCTCAATGCCGCACTCGCCGCCAAGACGCAGAAGTATTCCGAGAACGTCCTCGATTCGACGAATGCCTGGGAGCTTTTCATCGACGAGGAGAATCGACTCGCGGGGCTTCCCGCCAGTGCGCTCGCCGCCGCCAAGCAGGCCGCAACCGCCAAAGGCCGCCCGGAAGCCTGGCGCTTCACGCTGCATTCACCCTCGGTCTTCCCTGTGTTGCAGTATGCGGACGACGAGGACCTGCGTCGCCTCTGCTGGGAAGGCCTCGGCGAGGTCGGCCTGAAGGGTGCATGGGATAACACCGCGCTCGTCGGCGAGATTCTCGCCCTGCGTCACGAGAAGGCCCGCCTGCTCGGCAAGCAGCACTTCGCTGATTTCACCACCGCCCGGCGCATGGCCCGCAACGGCGAGACCGCCTTGAAATTCATCGAAGACATCGGCCGACGGATTCGCCCGAAATTCCAGGCCGAAGGCGTCGAGCTGGAGCAGTATCGAGCCGCCAAAGTGGGCGACAAGCTGCGTTCGTTGCATCCTTGGGAATTTGGATACTATTCCGAGAAGATGCGCCGTGAGCAGCACGGCTTCGACGACGAAGCCCTGCGCCCGTGGTTCCCGGTCGACGGCGTCATTGCGGGTATGTTCAATCTTTTCGGCGGCCTTTTCGGTATCCAAGTCGTCGCGCGCGACACGATCTTCGTGGACCAGGTCAGCGGAGAAAAGACCTTGGTGCGCGCCGCGGCTCCGCGGGTGGAAGGTGCTCCGGTCGATGTCTGGCATCCGCAGGTGCGCTTCTATGAGGTGCGCGACGGTGATCGTCTGCTGGGCTCGTTTTATACCGATTGGTTTCCGCGTGAATCCAAGCGGGGCGGGGCGTGGATGAATTTCTTCCGCACCGGCGGCCCACGGCCCGACGGCTCCTTCACTCCGCACCTCGGCCTGATGTGCGGCAATTTCACCCCGCCCGTCGCGGGCAAGCAGGCGCTGCTTAATCACGATGAGGTCACGACCGTCTTCCATGAGTTCGGCCATCTGCTGCATCATCTCCTCAGCGAAGTGGAGGTCGAATCTCTCTCCGGGGTGCGGGTCGCCTGGGACTTCGTCGAACTGCCCTCGCAGATCCTGGAAAACTGGTGCTGGGAGGAGGAGTCGCTCGCGCTCTTCGCCCGCCATCACGAGACGGGAGCGCCGCTGCCGGGCGAGCTTCTCGCCAAGCTCGATGCCTCGGCCAATTTCCGTTCCGCCTCGACGTGCATGCGCCAGCTGGCCTTCTCCAAACTCGACCTCGACTTGCATATCCGGGCCGAGGAACTGAAGGGGCGGGATCTCGACTCCCATTGGAACGAGGACTTCGCCGAATGGCAGTCCCGGACTACCCGCCGCGGCCCGGCTATGGCCCGTCGGTTCAACCACCTGTTCTCGGACGCCACGGGGTACGCGGCGGGCTATTATTCTTATAAATGGGCGGAAGCCCTGGAGGCCGACGCCTTCACCCGTTTCCTGAAGGAGGGGGTACTCAACCCCCTTGTCGGTCGGGAGCTCCGGGTCAAAGTCCTCTCAAAGGGCAATTCCAAGCCAGCCGAGGAACTTTTCCGTGATTTCATGGGCCGGGACCTCGATCCCGAGGCCCTGTTGGTCCGGGATGGACTGGCCTGAGCCTCTCCCGGGCCGCGGGATGCCTTAAAACCTGCATTAAGTGGGGTCCGATGCCTTATTCCCCTTGCACAAGGGGGGATTTTCCTATGCGTAAGGCCTTTACAGATGAATCTACGCAACATCGCAGTCATTGCTCACGTTGACCATGGCAAAACGACCCTGACCGACCGCCTCCTCTACCAGTCCGGCATGTTCCGGGCCGAGGACCTCGACAAGCTCGCCGGTGGCCAGCACGGACTCATCATGGACTCGGGGGACCTCGAGCGCGAACGTGGTATCACGATCACCGCCAAGAACTGCGCAATCAAGTGGACCGACCCTCGCGATCAGAAGGAATATAAGATCAACCTGATCGACACCCCGGGCCACGCCGACTTCGGCGGCGAAGTCGAACGCGTGCTCAATATGGCCGACGGCTGTCTGCTCGTCGTCGACTCTTTTGAAGGTCCGATGCCTCAGACTCGCTTCGTGCTTTCAAAGGCTCTCGCCCTCGGCCTCAAGCCCATCGTCGTCATCAACAAGATCGACAAATCCTCCGCTCGCCCTGACGCCGTCGTCGACGAAGTCTTCGACTTGCTCGTCGCTCTCGACGCTCCGGAGTCCGCCCTCGACTTCCCGATCATCTACGCTTCCGGCCGCGAAGGCTGGGGCACCCTCGATCGCGCCAAGACCGTGGAAGGCCAGCGCCCGAAGGACCTGATGGACCTCTTCTACACCATCGTCGACAAGATCCCTGAGCCCTACGCCGAAGGTTCCTCGCGTGGTGCCGCCGCTGGCTTTAAGTCCCGTGCCGAGGCCCTCGCCAACCCCCTCCAGATCATGGTGACGGCCATGCTTTACTCCGACTACGTCGGTCGTATCGCCGTCGGTCGCGTGACCGCTGGTAAGATCGCCCCTGGCATGCCTGTCATGATGGTCACACGTAATGGTGAACAATTCAAGCAGCGCGTCCTTGAAGTCGAAGTCTTTGAAGCCCTCGGCCGGGTGAAGGCTGAAGAAGTCTCCGCCGGCGACATCTGCGCCGTCATCGGTCTCGACCACGTCGAAATCGGTGCGACCATCACGGACCAGGAGGACCCCCGTCCCATGCCCCCCGTCAGTGTCGACGAGCCCACCGTGACTATGGCCTTCCGCGTCAACGATTCGCCCTTCGCTGGTCGCGACGGCAAGTTCGTCACCGGCCGCCAGGTTGGCGAGCGCCTCATCAAGGAACTCGAAAAGAACGTGGCCCTCCGCGTCGATCGCGTTCCAGGCGATGACTCCTGGAAGGTCTCGGGCCGCGGCCTGATGCACCTCGGCGTCCTCATCGAGACGATGCGCCGCGAAGGTTATGAACTTTCCGTGGGTAAGCCCACCGTGATCATGAAGCAGATCGACGGTGTCGAGTGTGAGCCTGTCGAAACCTTGGCTGTCGATTGCCCTGAGGCCTCCCAGAGCGACGTGATGTCCCTCGTCCTGGGCCGTCGTGGAGAACTCCGTTCGATGGACGCCAAGGCCGGCACCAGCGGCTGGATTCACATGGAGTTCAAGGTTCCTTCCCGCGCCCTCTTCGGTCTGCGCACCCTGATGCTCACCACCACGCGTGGCGAAGCCGTCATGTACCACAATCTTCTCGGTTATGAGCCGGTTCGCGGCGAAGCCCCTCACCGCGCCGCTGGCGTGATGATCGGCGGAGAAGGAGGCGCCGTCACGGCCTACTCCCTCGACCGTCTGTACGACCGAGGCGACTTCTTCGTGAAGCCGACCGACGAGATCTACATGGGTCAGATTGTCGGCGAGCATTGCAAGGATAACGACCTCGAGATCAACCTCGTCATCAACAAGAAGCTCTCGAACGTGCGTGCTTCCGGTTCCGATGACGCGGCCAAGATCAAGCCGATGCGCCAGATGTCCCTCGAGGCCTGCCTCGAATACATCGAGTCCGACGAGATGGTCGAGATCACCCCGAACTTCATCCGCATGCGCAAGCGTTACCTCACGGAAAACGAGCGCAAGCGCTTCGACAAGTAACCTAGCCCGCGAGGGTCAGTTGAAACCGATGACCGCCATCCGCCAGGATGGCGGTTTTCATTTGCCAGTGACCCTGGGGCAGTCGCGAGGCGACTTTCTCCGGCCATTCCACGAGCACGTTCCAGGGCGACTTCGCCAGGTCCCAGATCAGCAGGTCGTCAAAGGATTCAGGTTTCGTCAGGCGATAGGCGTCGACGTGCAGAATCTGACGTGAGCCCGCGTAGACGTTGAGCAATGCGAAGGAAGGGCTGGTGATGTCGCCCTGGACGCCGAGGCCCCGGACTAGGCCGCGCACGAAGGTCGTCTTGCCCGCGCCAAGGTCGCCGGAGAGCGCCAGCAGGGTGTCGGGCGGCAGGAGGGCGGCAAAGGCCGCGGCAGCCCGTTCGGTCTCTTCCCCTGAACGGGTGGTGAGACCGGCGGTCCAAGTCGCGAGTGCGTCGGGCGAGCCCATGGCCGCAGTCTTTGTCGCGGCCTATCATCAGGCAACCCGCAAACAAAAGACCCGGCCGAGGGGCCGGGTCTGGGAGGAGGACTGGCGTGTCGCTTATGAAACGATGCCGAGGGGCGGGATCGTCTTCCACCCGCCGCGGGTGAAGTCGGGGCACTGGATGGGCATGCTGCCTTCCTTCACGGAGCGGGCCGAGATCTCGAGGATGCTCGACCAGTCGGCCGCATCATAGACGGTCATATCAGGCGTGATGCCTTGGCGCACGCAGTCGAGCATGCGGAAAGCCATGACGAAATCCATGCCGCCGTGGCCGCCGACCTTCTTGCCGAGTTCACCGATCTTCTTGATGAGGGGGTGCTGATTTTCCTTCATGAACTTGGCGAGTTTTTCCTTCTCGTAAGTCCACTCATGGCTGCTGCGCTTCTCCTTCGGGTCGAGAATCGGGTGCTTGTTGTCGGCGTCGACCGCGAGGCGGCCGGGGTAGCCAAAGAACGTCGCCTGGGTGCCGCAGAGGGCGTTGATACGCGAATAGGGACGAGGGCTCACCACGTCGTGCTGAATCATGATCGTGCGGCCGAGCTGCGTCTTGATGATCGAGGTGTTCATGTCGCCACAGACGAACTTCTCGTCCTTATGCCTTCCTTCGTTCGGCTGGTGCTTATCGCGGAACTGGGTGAGGTTGAACTCCGGGGAGGAGACGGACACCACGAACTTGAACGCGTCGCCGCGGCCGATGTTCAGGTACTGCGCCACCGGGCCGAGGCCGTGCGTGGGGTAGAGGTTGCCGTCCATGAAACGATGGTAGTCGCGGCGCCAATCGCCTTCGCTGCCGAGGCTCCAAAGAACGCCGCCGCCGAGGTTATGGATGTAGGCGCACTCGGCGTGCTTGAGGTCGCCGAAGAAGCCCTGGCGGGCGAGGTTCAGAACGAAGAGCTCCTCGTCGCCGTAGCAACAGTTCTCAATGATGGAACAATGGCGCTGCGTCTTCTCGGCCATGTCCACGAGCTGCCAGCACTGGTCAACCGTAACGGCGGGGGAGACTTCGATGAAGGCATGCTTGCCCTTTTCCATGGCCTTGAGGGCCATCGGCACGTGCCATTCCCAGGGGGTAGCGACGAAGACGACGTCGATGTCGTCGCGCTCGAGCATCTTCTCCCAGGCGTTCTCGTCGCCGAAATACATCGCCGGCTCCTTGCCGGTGATTTTCTTCACGCTCGCGGCGGCGCTCTTGGCGCGGGCTTCGACGATGTCGCAGACGGCGACGACCTCCGCGAACGGGATGTTGGCAGCCGAGTTGACGTGGGAGCGGCCTCGTCGGAGGCCGATGACGGCAACCCGGACTTTCTCGATGGGCTTGGTCGTCAGGTCCCAGACGGGCTTGTTGCCGGCCGGGCGAGGACGAGTCGCGGAGATGTCGCGCGCGTCGAGGAGTTTGAGGTCGCGGGGATCAGGCTTGGCGTCGGCCGAAGGGATGGCGTTGAGGCCGAGGCCAAGGCCGGCGAGGGCGCCGAGTTTAAGGAAGCCGCGACGATTGGCGTTTTCGGGGAGGGGCATGGAGGGGTAGGATTTAGCGGTGGGCGGTTAGCGGTTGGCGGTAGGGGAAGTCGAGGACACGTGGGCCGGAGGGCCTGATGGCATGAGGAAATAATGCCGTGGTCGTATCGGGATAGGGTTAGGAGATAATGGGGAGGGGCTTGAGGGTCTTCCAGCCGCCGCGGGTGAAATCGGGGTAGGCGACCGGGATGCTGCCATCGCGGACGGAACGGTCAGACAGGTCGACTAAGGCTGACCAGGAGGCGGCATCGTAGACGGTGAGGTCAGGTGTGATGCCTTGGCGGATGCAGTCGAGGAAGCGGTAGCTCATCACGTGGTCCATGCCGCCGTGGCCGCCGACCTTCTTGGCTTCGACCATCAACTTCTTGAGCAAGGGGTGCATGTTCGCGGCCATGAACTTCTTCAGTTTGTCGCCTTCGTAGGTCCAGGAGTGGCTATTCCGCTTTTCCTTCGGGTCGAGCAGCGGGCTCGCGTTGTCAGTGTCGATTGCCAGGCGGTTCGGATAACCGGCGAAGGTGGCGAGGGAGCCGCTTAGTAGATTGCCGCGGGTGTAGGGGCGCGGGCTGGTGTTGTCGTGTTGGATGACGATGGTGCGGCCGAGCTCGGTCTTCACAATCGAGGTGTTCATGTCGCCGCAGATGAACTTCTGATCCTTGGTGCGGTCGCGGTCCGGCTTCACGCGTTCGCGCAGCTGGGACAGGCCGAATTCGGGGGACGAGACGGACACGGCGTATTTGAAAGCGTCGCCGCGGCCGATGCCCATGTACTGGGAAATCGTGCCGAGGCCGTGCGTGGGGTAGACATTGCCCTGGAGTAGGGTGGAGTAGTTGCGGCGCCATTCGCGCTGGGCATCCAGGAAGGTGAAGCCCTTGGGGCCCGAGCCGCTGAAGCGCTGGTCGTGGATGTAGCCGCATTCACCGTGCTTAAGGTCGCCGAAGAAGCCTTGGCGGGCGAGGTTCAGGACGAAGAGCTCTTCCTCGCCGTAGCAGCAGTTCTCGAGGATCGGGCAGTGGCGCTGATATTTTTCCGAGGCGTCGACGATGTCCCAGCATTCGTCGACCGTCAGGCCGCAGTTCACTTCGATGAAGGCGTGCTTGCCGAGCTCCATGGAGCGGATCGCCATCGGCTTATGCCATTCCCAGGGCGTGGCGACGTAGACGACGTCGATGTCGTCGCGCGCGACCATCTTCTCCCAGACGTTCTCATCACCGCTATAGATGATGGGCGTCTTGCCGGTCTTCTTACGAACGACTTCCGCCTGCGCCTTGGCGCGATCATCGAGGATGTCGCAGACCGCGACGACTTCGGCGAAAGGCGTAGAGGCAACCGACGCCACGTGAGAGGAGCCGCGGTTCAGGCCGATGATGCCGACGCGGACTTTCGCGATGGGCTTCGTCGTCAGGTCCCAAACGGGCTTATTGCCAGCGGGGCGCGGGCGAGGCGCACCGATGTCCGCGGCGGCGCGATGCTTCAGTTGAGACGGGTCCGGCTTGGCTTCGGCGGAGGGGATGGCGTTGATGCCGAGTCCGAGACCTGCGAGGGTGCCGAGCTTCAGAAAATCGCGACGGGAGTTCTCGGGGTGACTCATGGGGTTTGAGGGGTGACTTCAAGACAGCGAACCTATGGCATGGTTGCAACGGATTTGCCCCGCCCCATGTCTATTATTTAGCTTATGAAGCCTTGGGCCCATTTAATCCCGAAGACCGCCAGATTACGCACGGTATGAGCCATAAAACACGGTAGCAGCGAGCGGTCCGGATTTAGCGGATTGAAGCGAGCGACGTAGAGCCAGAGCGAAGTGATCAACGCGAACAGCGCGCTGACTCGGCCCTCGGGCTCGCTGAGATCAAAGTTGTGGATGAGTGTGAACACCAGCGAGCCCACGATGATGATCGCGAGTAGCTTGCGACCCACCATTTCGCCGGGGGCGACGAAGCCGCGAAAAAGCGCCTCCTCGACGAACGAGGCACCGATGAGTTGGAAGATGAAGATTGCCGGTAGTACGCTCTGCTGGTCGGTGAGGCCGGCGCGTTTTTCGACGGCCGCCTCGGCGACGGTGATTAGCAGCGCCCCGGCGGCGGCGGCAAAGTACGCGGCCCGGGGCGCGTAGGTCGTCCCCGGCCAGAAGCCTTCGGGTCCGCCGTTGGCGCGGCGCTTACGCCGTTCGCGAGCCCAGGCGAGGAGCACGAACAGGCCGAGGGCGCAGTAGAGCAGGGCTTTGCTGGCGGTGAGGTCCATGGGTTCAGCGCACGCCAAGTACCCAGGCCAGATAGCTGGAAGAGGCGTGCGTGGCTTCGATGGCAAGCCACTGCGGAACCTTGTACGGATGGTGCGAGTGCACCCAGCTCTCCAGGTCCTTGCCTTTGGGGGCCGCGAATTTGAATGTCACGCGAAACTCATCTTCGCACTGCACCTGGCCTTCCCAGGTGTAATGCGAACGCACCGGCCCGTCGACCTGGCCGCAGGCTGCGAGCCCGGCGGCGACCGCGCCTTCGGCGAGGCGATCTGCTTCCTCGCGGGAGGGCAGGGTGGTCCAGGCGATGCCGATGGCTTCAGTCATTCGCTTCGCTGTCGGGTTTTAGGTAGCGCTCGGTGATGATGTTGATCAGGTGGTCGCGCGCTTCTTCGACGGAGTCGACGTGGATGTAGAAATCACGGTCGGAGGGTGATACCATGCCCCATTCGTGGAAGGTCTCAAAGTTGACGGCGTTCTTCCAGAAGGCCGAACCGAACAGCAGCACCGGAAAGTGTTTCTTAGTCTTGCCGGTCTGGATTAGGGTCAACATTTCGAACAGTTCATCAAATGTGCCAAAACCGCCCGGGAAGGCCACGAGCGCTTTGGCGAGATAGAGGAACCAGTATTTACGGACGAAGAAGTAGTGGAATTCCAGGTCCAGCTCGGGTGTGATGTAGGGATTATGTTCCTGCTCGAAGGGCAGGGCGATGCCAAGCCCGACTGAGCGGCCACCAGCTTGGTGGGCGCCGAGATTCGCCGCCTCCATGATGCCAGGTCCGCCTCCGGAGCAGACGAGGAAGCGCTGCCATTCAGGGAGGGACATTGACCACTTCGTCATCTCGAAGGAAAGCGCACGGCATGCTTCGTAGTAGGCGGAGCTGCGAAGGTTGATTTCCGCGAGGCGGAGGCGGAGCGCGCATTCGGCGCCATCGCACTGTCCGGCGGTAGCCAGGGCTTTTGCTTCCGCCAACTGTTTCTGGGCGACCTCGGGCGGCAGGGTCCGCGCAGAACCGAACATCACCACCGTGTTGCGGACGCCGTATTTCTTAAAGCGTAGATGGGGCTCCATCATCTCGGCCATCACCCGAATCGTCCGGGCCTGGGGGCTCAGCATGAACTCCTGATTTTGGTAGGCCCGGGGCGGGGTGGGCCTAAGTTTGCCTTTTTCGGGGCTCATTCCTCATCCTTTCCCCGTAAGACGGTCCTGCCAAGCCGGGAAGCGTGGGGCTTGACACCCTCGGTGGGGCTCTCTTGGCTGTCCCCTTTAAAGCCCATGCATCCCACCTACCGTCCGTCCAAGATCAGCCGCGCCCGCAAGTGCGGTTTCCGCGCCCGTTCCAAGACCCCTGGCGGCCGCAAGGTGCTGGCCAACCGCCGCAGCGTTGGTCGTAAGCGCCTCGGCGCCTCCTAAGCCCTATGCGTCTCCCGCGGGAGCGTCGAATTCGCGCCTCGGCCGATTTCAACCGCCTCCGCCAAGAAGGCTCGCGACTCGATTGCGGGCCTTTTCTTTTGAATTACCGCCCGACTGAGGCGAAGGGGCCTGCGCGCTTCGCCGTGATCGCTGCCAAGAAATCGTTGCCGCTGGCGGTGGATCGGAATCGGGCCAAGCGGCTGGCGCGGGAGCTTTTTCGGACGGATGCAGCCGCGTTCCCCGCGGGCTGGGAGATCGTTCTCGTCATCCGCTCTGGGATGCTGCGCCGCTCGCTGGCGGAACTGCGCAAGGTCTTTGCCTTGGCCGCAATGAGGGTCGTGGCCGCCGTCGCCAAGTCGTGAGCGCACCGCATCCACCCTGGCTGGCCCGCCCGGTGCTCGGGTTGATTCGTTTCTATCAGCGTTTCCTCTCTCGGCCCCTCCATGCCATGCCCGGGACAGGGTGTCGTTTTCACCCTACGTGTTCCTGTTATGCGGCGACGGCTTTGACGCGCTTCGGCCTGTTTCGCGGCGGCTGGCTGGGCTTCCGTCGTATTTGTCGGTGTCATCCCTGGGGTGGCTCGGGTGTCGATGAGGTGCCGACGGAGTGATGGTCAGGTGGTCTCGTATATATAAATAAACTCGCCGTCAGCACGTCTATTTCGGGTAATCAGCAACGTGAAGAATCTGTGTTCAAAGGTCCTGGGTTCCCGTCAGGGCGGCACGCTGTTGCTCGCCGCGAGTTATGTCATCTTGGGCACTTTGTTGCGACTGGGCCTCTTGATTGCTTCCGCCTCCGGAGTCTCTTGGGGCCTGCCCACGCTCGGCGCCCTCGTGGTCGGACTGCTCTTCGATTTGCTGATGGCTTGGTTCCTTACCTTGCCGATGGGGCTGCTGAGCTCGATCTGGCCTTCAGGTTGGTACAGCGACCGTTGGCTCCGGCTACCTTTGCGGGCGGCTTGGGTCTTCGGTGCGTTTCTCTTCTCCTTCTGGAAGATTGCCGAAATCCTTTTCTGGGAGGAGTTCGGCGTCCGCTTTAACTTCATCGCGGTCGACTATCTCGTCTACACGCAGGAAGTGGTGAAGAATATCAAGGAGTCCTATAATCTCCCGCTGATCTTCGTGGTCGTACTCGCCTTGGCGGGGGGGCTTTTCCTGCTCTGGCGTCGACTGGGCTGCGTGCGCCGCTGGGAGGAGGGGGCGTCCGCCGATGCGTCGCCTCGCTGGCGCGCCATTGTCATACTGCTCGCTCCGCTGGCGTTGGTGCTGACTTATGCCTTCTTCCTGGGACAGCGCGACCTGCGGCTTGCGGACCAGACGCATGCCGGCGCGGGCGAGCGCATCGTGGCCGGCCTGCGTCACATGGGTGACCCGCAGCCAGGCTGGGCGAACAGCTACGACACCGAGCTCGCCAAGAACGGCGAATACGCCTTCCTCGCGGCCTTCTGGGCCAATCAGCTCGAATGGAAGCGCTTCTATCCTTCGCGTCCCGACGCGGTGGCGCAACTCCGCGAGCTTTTGCTCAAGCAGGGAGGTGCCGCGGTCGGTGCTGATCACAATGATATCACGCGGCAGGTCTCGCCGACCGGTCCGGCCCGCCGTCTAAACGTCATCCAAATCACGGTGGAGAGCCTAAGCGCCGAGTTTCTGGGCTGCTACGGTGCTCCGGAATATAAAGATAAGAACCTCACCCCGAACCTCGACCGCATCGCCCGCGAGTCGCTGTGGTTTCGCCATTGCTATGCGAGCGGCACCCGCACGGTCCGCGGTATGGAGGGTTTGACGCTTTCAATCCCCCCGATTCCTGGTCAATCGGTGCTCCGCCGCGCCGGCTGCGAAAATCTGACCACGCTCGGGTCGGTGCTGAAGGCGCAAGGCTACGACACAGCCTTCATCTACGGCGGCGATGGGTTCTTCGATAATATGAATTACTTCTTCGGAGCCAACGGCTACCGAATCATCGACCTGCCGCGCCAAGAAGCCGCCGGCAAGAAGATGACCTTCGGCAACGCCTGGGGCGCCTGCGACGAGGATGCCTTCTCCTGGTCGCTGGACGAGGCCGACAAGGCCTTCGCCGCCGGTAAGCCTTTCCATCACTTCGTGATGACGACATCAAATCACCGGCCTTATACCTGGCCGGCCGGCAAGATCGACCCCAAGCTCGTCGATCGCGACGGTGGCGTCGCCTACACCGATTTTGCGATTGGGGCCTTCCTCAAGGCCGCGCAGGCCAAGCCTTGGTGCAAGGATACGATCTTCGTCATCGTCGCCGACCACTGCGCCTCGGTCGCCGGCAAGCGCGAACTGGAAATCCGTAAATATGAGATCCCATTATTCATCTGGTCGCCCGGCAATATCCCCGCTCACCAGGTGCAGCCGATGATGAGCCAGATCGACACCACGCCGACCGTGCTGGGTTTGCTTAATGCGTCTTACCTATCTCGCTTCGTCGGCGCCGATGTCCTGCGGACGGGCTATCACCCCCGCGCCTTCATCAGTAACTACCAGAAGATTGCCGTGTTGCATGAAGACGGCCTGCTCACGGTGTTGAAACCGGTGCGCCAGGCCGCCCAATATCGGGCTGATCTCGCGACCGGTGCGCTGACGCCGCTGACTGCGCCTGATACCGCCGCGGTGGACGAGGCGGTGATTCATTACCAAGGCACGGATGAACTCTTTAATCATGGAGGCCTTGCCAACCCCCTCCGCTGAGCGGCCTTCGCTGCTCTGGCCGGCCCTTGCCGTCGCGGCCGTGGCGGTCTTCTTTGGTTTTCCAGGGACAGGGGGCGACCGTCTGGATCACGTGTTTCAATCGCTCTTCTGGAATGGTAAGGATTGGTGGATTCCCCATGAAGCCCCTCTGGGTAAGTGGCTCGCATATGACGGTCCTAAGGGTCTGGTTATTCTCTTCGCTGTCTATCTGCTGTTCTCGGCGATTTTCCCGGCACGCGTACCGGCTTCGTTCGGACGCCGCCGTTCCCTTTATCTACTAGCCTGTTTCGCGATGGTCTCCGTCGTCTGCACGCAACTTCGGACGGTCACGCACATGGCCACGCCAATCGACCTTAAACTCTACGGCGGCGTGTGGGACCATTTGCTTCTCTTTCAGTCCAAGCCGGTCAACTATCCCAGTCATGCATTCCCCGCCGGTCACGCCAGCGGCGGCTTCGCCTTGCTGGGGCTTTATTGGGCCTTGCCGCCCGTGCGCCGTAATCTGGGCTTGGCGATTGGTCTCGGGATAGGTTCCTGGATGGGGCTGTACCAAGTCGCCCGCGGTGAGCATTTCTTATCGCACACCCTAGCGACGGCCGCACTGGCATGGCTCATGTGCGCGGGTCTCGCCCGCTGGATCAAACCCGGAGCCCCGCAGGCTTAGTTCGTCCAGTTGACGATATTATCCGCGCGGAATGGGCCTGTCGAACCGGTGCCTTGGTCGAAATAAGTGCCCGGGACGATACCCGACTTGGTCATCGTAGAGCCTCCGGAGGTGGCGGGATCCCAATACTCGAGCGTGTCGGGCATGATGCCGGGGCCAGCGGATTCGGCGAAATTGATACCGCACGACACACAGAGGAAGTTGGGGGATTTCCAATCGGTATATTTGGCGGCGGTTAGGACGCGGTAGCGATAGTCGTAGGCATTATCCCAAGGGTCGCGGAATTCGAAGCAGCTGGGATTGCCGCCGCGCCAATCGTCGGTGCTGATTTTGGTGTTATCGTTGGTGGTGATTTCTTCGTAGTTGAGGAAGCCGCGTTGTTTGCGGGTGCTGCCGCCTGGCAGGCTGCTGTCATCGAAGGGGAGGAGGGTCGGCACGGCACCTGGGGTGGCGGCGCGGATGAGGCGGCGTCCGAGCAACTGGTCCAGCAGGTCCTTGCGGTAACTGTCGTCGGCGCCGCTGGCGCAACCGGGGAAGTCGCCATAGGCTTTTCGGTAGCTCTGGCAGGCCATGGAGATGGCTTGGATGTCGCCCTTGGCCTTGGCTTTGTTGCGACCGTTATTCGCCGACTTGAAGAGGCCGAAGGTGATGCCGGCGAGAATACCGATAATCGTGATGACAATCAGTAACTCGATGAGGGTGAAGCCGGAGCGGCGTGCGATAGGGTGGCGCATGGGAGGGGCTCAGATGTGGCGGGAGTCGTTCTCGTCCTTCTTCACGTACCCGGAGTCCTGGCGCTGGTGGTTGACGGCGTTCTTCTTCAGGTAGGCCTGGTAGACGTCGTCCGCGGACATGCCAAGCACCTGGGCGATGGAGATGAGGAAGTGGAAGAGGTCGATGACTTCGACCCGGGCGTTCTGCTCGTCGAATTTCTGATACTTGGCCCACCACTTCCAGGGCACGGAGTCGGTCAGCTCGGCCATCTCCTGCTGCATGGCGCGGAGGTAGTTGAGGACCCATTTAATCTTTTCTTCCTCGGTCATGCCGGCGGTTTCGACGCCGATGCGCTTATTGAGCGCCTGCTGCATTTGGAAGATTTCTTCGAGCTTGTCGGACATGGCTTCAATTAGGGTGGGAAGCCCGCTCCGGGGCAATCCCGGAAGCGCCGCCGACCCCTTCGGCGGGATTAATTGCTCTTTGCAGGGAAGCGCGGACTGTGCCTTCCTGTCCTCGTGTCCGCCACCAGCCTCATCGCTCCCCTTCGCAAGCCCGAAGTCCTCGCCCCCGCCGGCGAATGGGACTGCGTCCGTGCGGCGGTCGAGAACGGGGCCGACGCGGTCTTCTTCGGCGTAGGCCGCTTCAACGCCCGCGTCCGGGCCAAGAATTTCGAGGAGGCCGACCTGCCCGAGCTGATGGCCTATCTGCATGGCCGCGGTGTGAAGGGCTACGTGACCTTCAACACGCTGATTTTCCCTGACGAGCTGGCCGAAGCCGCCCGCACGCTCCGCACGATCATCGCATCCGGGGTCGACGCCGCGATCGTCCAGGACCCCGGCATCTGCCGCCTGATCCGTCGTATCTCGCCCGACTTCCCGATCCATGCTTCGACGCAGATGACGGTCACGAGCGGCGCCGGTGTCGATTATGCCCGCGGCCTAGGTGCTTCGCTCGCGGTGCTCGGCCGGGAAGTCTCCCTTCCGGAGATGCAGAAATTACAGTCGGAGCAGTCTGCCAAGGGCGCATCGCTCGATCTCGAGGTCTTCGTTCACGGCGCTCTGTGCGTCGCTTATTCTGGCCAGTGTCTGACGAGCGAGTCTCTCGGCGGCCGTTCGGCCAACCGCGGCGAATGCGCTCAGGCCTGCCGCTTGCCTTATGAACTTGTGGTCGACGGCGTGGTCCGCGATCTCGGCGACAAGGCCTATTTACTTTCCCCGCAGGATCTCGCGGGTATCGAGGTCGTCCCCGACCTAATCCGCGCGGGCATCCGTTCGTTGAAGATCGAAGGTCGCTTGAAGTCGCCGGAATACGTCGCCGCCATCACGAAGGCCTATCGTCGGGCGGTAGATGCCGCCTGGGATGCCTTCGGTAGGGGTGGGGATGCCGATCGGGCCGCTCTGCAGATTCGTCAGGAAGAGGACTACGCGATGCAGATGACTTTCTCGCGCGGCCTCCACTCCGGCTGGTTGCGGGGTATCGATAATCAGCAGCTCGTCCACGCCCGCTTTGGTAAGAAGCGCGGAGCCTACCTAGGCAGAGTTGTCGACGTTGGCACGAACGGCGTCACGATGCGTCTCGAAGGCCCGCTCAAGCCCGGCGATGGCGTGGTCTTCGATCAAGGCAAGCCCGCCGAACGCGAACAGGGCGGCTTCGTCCACGGTCTCGAGCCCGCCCGCGGCGGCTTGACTTTCATCCGCTTCGGCCGCGAGGACGTGGATTGGTCGCAGGTGTTGCCGGGAGCGATTCTCTGGAAGACCAAGGATCAGGACCTCGACAAGCGTCTCCATGATTCCTGGGACCGCGAAAAGGCAAACTACCGCCGACCGCTGCATGCCAAGGTGATTGGCCGACTCGGCCACCCGCTGCGCGTTGAATTTAACGATGGCGAGGGCCATGTCGTGGCCGGCGAGACCACCATGCCTTGCGCCGCGGCCGAGAAGCGTCCGATGGATATCACCACGTTACGCGACCAGCTTGGACGCCTCGGTGATACGGGCTTTGAGCTGGGTGAATTGCAAGCCGACCTCGAGGGTGCGCTCATCATTCCGGTCAGCGAACTCAACCGCTTGCGCCGTGATCTCGCCGACCAAGTCGCGAAGTTGCGCAGCCAGCCGCTGCATTGGACGCTGCTGCCTTACGAGGAATCTGCGACCAAGGTGGCGGCCTATGAGCCGGCCCGCCCGGGTGAGGCCGAAATCGTCGTGGTCATTCGCGAACCCGAACAGCTGGAGCCTGCCCTCGCGAGCGGGGGGCGCGTCATCTACGCCGAGTTTGAAGATCCCAAGAAATTCCGCGCCGCCGTCACCCGAGTCCGCGCCTATGAGCAGGAAGCCAGCCGTAAGGTCGAGTTCTGGGCGATGGGTCCGCGCATCCATAAGCAGGGCGAGGAACGGATCAGCGAGATCGTCCTGTCCTGCGAGGCCGACGGCTATCTCGTCCGCAATCACGAGAATCTCCGCGCCTTCAAGGGCAAGCGACTCCGGGGTGACTTCTCCCTGAATGTCGCCAACGGCCTCACCGCCGAATGGTTGATGAGCGAGCATGCGCTCGAAGGCCTGACGGTTTCTTACGACCTTAATTCCGAGCAAGTGACGGCGCTGTTCCAGTCTGCTCCGCCGGAGTGGTTTGAAGTCACGATCCATCAGCATATGCCGATGTTCCATATGGAGCATTGCGTGTTCTGCGCATTCCTTTCGAAGGGTAAGGACTACCGCGACTGCGGTCGTCCCTGCGAGAAGCACCGCGTCAAGCTGCGGGATCGCGTGGGTGCGGAGCATATTCTCAAGGCCGACGCGGGTTGCCGCAATACGCTCTATAATTCCCGGGCCCAGACCGGCGCCGAATACGCTACGCAACTGCTCGCCCTCGGCGTCCGCCGCTTCCGCGTGGAATTCGTCGATGAGGATGCCGCCACGGTCGCGCGTACGTTGGAGAAATATCAGGCCCTGCTGAAGGGGGATCTCGACGGCACCGCGCTGTGGAATGACTTGAAGGTGTTGAATCAGCTCGGCGTCACGCGCGGGACGATGCGCGTGCGGGTCTAATCACGCCTCCGTCCGTAGGCGCGGGAGCAGGCCGGTGATCCGCCGTGAATCTGACGCGTTGCGCACGGCCATCGCGTAGGCGGTGGGGTCGCCGACGAGGATGACCTGCTTACGGCCGCGGGTGACAGCGGTATAGACGAGGTTGCGCGCGAGCATGATACTGTGCTGGCGGAGGAGGGGCACCACGACCGCCGGGAATTCGGAGCCTTGCGATTTATGGATACTCACGGCGTAGGCGAGGTGGAGGTCGCCTTGTTCGCCGCGTTCCAACTCAATGCGGGTGCCGTCGAAGTCAATGAGCAGGGTGCCCTCTTCGTTTTGCCCGAGCACCACGCCGAAATCGCCGTTGAAGACGAGTTTATCGTAGTTATTGCGTGTCTGGATGACTTTGTCGCCCGTCTGAATGCGGCCGGGCCGCGCGTCGGGCCCGCGGAGGCGGACTTGGAGCGCTTGGTTGAAGGCCTGGATGCCGCCAGTCCCCTTATGCATCGGCGCGAGGACTTGGATGTCGCGTAGTGGATCGAAGCGCAGCGCCTTCGGCAGGATGTCACAGCAGAGTTTGGTAACCATCGCCACGCAGGCTTCCGGATCATCGACGCGTACGAAGTGAATATCCTGGGTGAAATCAAGTTTGGTCGGATCCTCAACCGGGGTCGGCGGGCTCGTGTCGGCGTGGAGAATGCCGTGGGCGACGGTGACGATGCCGCTGCGGGCACCTTGGCGAAACACCGTATCGAGGCGCGTCACGGCGGCCGCACCTGACTCGATGAGATCGCCGAGGACGTTACCGGCGCCGACGGAGGGGAGCTGGTTGACGTCCCCGACGAGGAGCAGGTGGGCGGTGCCGGGGACGGCTCGCAGCAGGGCTGCCGCCAACTTGGTATCGAGCATGCTTGATTCATCGATGATGACGAAATCCACCGCGAGGGGGCTCTCCGCATTAGCGGTGAAGCCGCCGGCGGCAGGATCGAACTTCAATAGTCGGTGAATAGTCGACGCAGGCACGCGCGTGGCCTCCGTCATGCGCTTCGCCGCGCGCCCCGTCGGTGCGCCGAGCGCCATGCGGGTGCGTTTGGCGGAAAGGATATCGCAGAGCGCCTTGAGGATGGTCGTTTTACCCGTACCTGGTCCGCCGGTCAGGACGGAGACTTTATGCTGCAACGCCATGAGCACGCCGGCGGATTGGGCTTCGGAGAAAGCGAAGCCAGCTCGAGATTGGGCCCATTCCACGGCTTTATCGGCGACGATGGTTGGTAGCCCCGAGGGCGTGGCGATGAGCCGACGGATAGAGGCCGCAATCGATTTCTCGGCATTCTCCTGCGGTCGCAGTTGGAGCAGTCGCACGCCCCGCGCGTCGAGCACCCCGATGGCATTCTCATCCTGCAGGCGGCGCAGGCGGTCTTGGACGATGGCCCGATCCACCTCGAGGAGTTCGGTGGCTTTCTCCAGGACGCCTTCGTCTGGGAATGCGCTGTGGCCTTCGCCTTCGAGTTCTTCTAAGGTGTGCAGGATGCCGGCATCGACGCGTTGCGGGCCGGCGGTGGGCAGGCCCAGATTGCGGGCGATCTTATCGGCGGTCTTGAAGCCGACGCCTTCGACTTCGCGGCAGACACGATACGGCTCGGTGGTCAGGACTTTTTTCGCATCCTGTCCGTAGGCTTTGACGATGCGGACGCATAGCGCGTTGGTGACGCCGTAGGTCTGTAGGAAGACCATCACCTCGCGGAGCGCTTTTTGATCCTCCCAGGCTGCCTTGATGGATTTGGCGCGCCCCGGGCCGATCCCATCAACTTCGCGCAGGCGGCCGGATTGATTGGAGATGATGTCGAACGTGCGGACGCCGAACTTGGCGACGATCTTGTCGGCGTAAGTCTTGCCGATACCCTTGATCAGGCCACTGCCGAGGTATTTGCGAATGCCGTGCACCGAGGAGGGCAGGCGGGAACTGAAAGTCCGCACGCGCAGTTGCGGGCCGTGGGAATGATGGCGTTCCCAGTGGCCGCTGACATCGACCGTCTCGCCGCACTGCAAGCCGGTCATGTTGCCTAGAATGATCACTTTCTCGCCGGCTTCGGGGGCGAGCTCGGCAATCGTAAAATGGGTCTCCTCGTCGAGCCACAGGATGCGCTCGACCACGCCCGAAAGAGTGGTTTCGGGTCCGCGCGGTTGTTCCCGGGGCGGCGACATGCTGTCAGCCAATCATCCCGCCTCGGCGGGGGCGAAAACAAAATCAGCCCAGCCGGAAGGCGTCGCGGGCCAGTTCGGCCAGCCCAGCGTGCACCGTGTCAGGCGAATGCGGAGCCAGTTCCTCGGCGGTATGGCTGCCGGTCGTCACGCAGTGGATCGCGGCGAGCCTGCCGTTGCGGGCGGTGGCGATGTCGAAGGGGGAATCGCCGACCATGACCGTGCGCGCCGGGTCGGCCTTCAGCGACGAGAGTACGAATTGGGTGAACTCCGGCTGGGGTTTGCGCCAAGGGTGGACATTGGTGCCGTAGATACCGTCCAGCAGCCCGTCGAGGCCGAGGTGCTCCATGATCTTCTTCGAATTGGCGTCATCCTTGTTGGTGTAGACCGCTATCTTCACGCCCTTGGCGCGCAGGTCGGTGAGGATCTCGTGGCAGCCTGGGTAGACGCGCAGACCGTGGTACATCACGGAGGGGAAGTGCTCGCGGAAGAGCCGGGTGGCGGTGGGGGCATTGGCTTCTCCAGCTAGTTTGACCACCGTTACATTGACGGACCCGCCCACAGCGCGGCGGATTTGTTCGAGGGTGACGCTCGGCAGACCCATCATGCTCATGACGTCGTCGTAGCACCGGTGGATGGCCTCGAAGTTGTCGACTAATGTGCCGTCGAGGTCGAAAAGGACGGTTTCGGGAAGGGGTTGGGCCATGTCGGTTCCTAATCAGGCGGGCTGTTGGCGGGTTTCCAAGTTTGGAATTGAAGGAAAGGTGGGCGGTCCTACGGTGCGGTTTCGCACCATGAGCTTCTCCCTGGATCTTACCAAGCCCCTCAGCCGCCTCGGTCTGGCTATCAACGCCCTCATCCTAGCCGTTATTTTCTACGGCATCTCCGTGGCCTCGTTCAAGTACATGAGCCACACCCTCCCGGAATCTGGCGCCCACCAGAAGGAAGCCGAAGTGAAGGCCGGCCTCGTGGAGAAGTCTCTTGCCAAGGCTAAGTCGGCGGCGAAGGGCAAGGCCTACGACGTCAAGGCTGCCACCGAGCAGGCGGAACACGCGGCCGAAGCCGAAGTCGCCAAACAGGCCGAAGAGATCCACCACCATGCGGTCTCAGGTTGGGCCCCCTTCGCCATCTTCCTCCTGATTCTTTCGGCCATGTTCTTCGCGGGCTTCCTTGGAGTCTTTGTCCAGCGCCGCGCCAATGACGCCGGTTTGCTGGGTCTCTGGCTGTTCACCAATCACCTCGGCGCCGTCTTGCTCGCCGGCTACGTTGCTTTCTACCCCTTTCTGGCGGCCAATGATCTCCGTAGATCCTGGGCGCCTCTGTTCATCGCGGGTCTCGTCCTGTTGCTGCCGGCGCTCCTTTCCGGAGAAGGCCACGGCGAGCACGACGAGCACGCTCACTGAGCCGGGCGTCAGAGTGACGCGGTGCGTCCGAAGTCGAAGATGGTGTGACTGATCAGGCCTCGCTCCAAAACGGCGAGGTCTGTTTGTTGGTCGGTGCTGAAGTTAACCCCGTCGTTCCAGTTGAACTGGAAGCCGGTGGCATTGCGTTTGAATAACGAGCCATGACGGACCAGTGCAGGCACACTACGTTCCATACCCGTGTGGTCGTTGACGTCGGAAGGGTAGTTGAGGCTGTGGACCTGGAGTCCGGGGGCGGCCTGGCCGATGAGCCCGTGGGCAAAGCGCGCGGCGTGTCGGCAGGCGGCTTCGAGATGCGGGCGAAGCTCGGGCGGGCAGAGGTTCGAGGCTCGGTGGACGCGTTCGAAGATCGACTGTTCAAGGTCCAGCGAACAGGCCACGGCGGGATAGCCCCAGGCGGTGCCTTCGGTCGCGCCCGCGAGGGTGCCCGAGCTCAGGCATAGTGGCATGGTGGCATTGAAGCCGATATTCAGCCCGGAGAGGACTACGTCGGGCTTGACCGGGAGCAGGTGGCCCAGGGCGATGTTGACGCAGTCCGAAGGGGTGCCGTCGATGGACCAGGCACGGTCGCCTAAGTTGGGGTATTCGGCCACGGTTACTTCCCGATGGCGACTGAAGGCTCGGCCGATCCAACTGCGTTCGCCCGAGGGGGCGGCGACGAGCACATGAAAGCCTTGGGCGGTGCAAGCGGCGACCAAAGCGTGCAGGAACGCGGCGTTGATGCCGTCGTCGTTGGTCAACAGGGCGGTGGGCTTCTTCACGGGATTATTTCTGCCCCTCGACCTGGCCGCTCTCTAGCTCCATGATCTGATCGCGCAGGGCGGCCGCGGTTTCGTAGTCTTCTTCCTTGAGGGCGGCTTTCAGGAGGTTCTTGGCTTTGGTCAGGAGGGCGAACCGATCGGCCTTGGCGTCGTGCGGGCGGCGTCCTTGATGTTCCAATCCGGGTTGAATGCGGGCAATCGTCGCCAGGGCCTGCGCCTCGTGGGTTTCGTAGCAGGTGGGGCAGCCCATCCGATGGACACGTTCGAAATCGGTCCAGCGGAAGCCGCAGGTGGGGCACTTCCCACGGCCCTGCGGGGCGGGGACAGTCATTTTGAGGCCGAGCGACACGGAGGGCAGGATAGCCTCGGAGGAGCCCGTCTGGACGGCCGGGCAGTCCTGGCAGCAGGCATGGGTCTCCGCCTTGCCCCCGGCGACGAGGGTGACGAACACGGCGGCGGCCTTGGAGCAGCCTTGGCAGGATGATGGACGGAGAATCATCGCCTGCCACCATGCACGCGAAACGCCACGGGTTCAAGTGCGACAGCGAACCTTTTCAGGTTGAAGCCGACCCGCAGGCGGATTGCCTATGAAAGCGATGCTTTCTCCTGTTCTCATGCTGGTGCTGGCCGACACCGGAAAGGGCGCCTTCTGGTATTTTCAGCAGATGGACTCCGCGGGTCTCGCTGTCGCCGGGGTGCTGCTCGTCTGCTCTTTCATCGGCTGGGGTGCCATGATCCAGAAGTGGACCGACGTGCACGAACTTCGCCGCCGCAATCACGCCTTCGAGCGACGCTTGCGCGACGAGCCATCGGTGGTCGCCCTGAATTTTCCCCGTGGTTCCAACCTCGGGCCGTATGAATTCCTTGTCGCTGAAGCGGTCTCGGCCGTGCAGCGACACAAGGGACGCATGGTCCGTCCTTCTGACGTCACGCTTTGCATGGGTCACGTCGAGAATGCGATCCAGCGCGGCATCGCGCGCACGATGGTGAAGTACGAAGAAAAGATGGTGATCCTGAGCTCGCTGGTGTCCGGCGGTCCGTTCCTTGGCTTGCTCGGCACGGTCTGGGGCGTGATGGTCACTTTCGGTGCGCTCACCGAGAAGGCCAGCATCGCGCAGCTCGCTCCCGGCGTCTGCGGTGCGCTCGTCACCACCACGCTTGGTCTACTGGTCGCGATTCCTGCCACCTTTGGTTACAATTATCTGCTCACGCAGGTGAAGATCATGACGACCGAGCTCGAGAATTATGCGAGCTCGCTGGCCGACCGCGTCGAGCTTGAACTCGAAGGCGAGGCTCGCCGCAACTTTGAAGCCGCTCAGGAACGCGAGCGTCTGCTGCGTGCGGCCGCCGCCGCGAGCGCTGCTCCGCCGGCCGCTGTCACGGAAGCCGCCGTGCTGCCCCCGGCCGCGCTGCCCGGCTGGGAGGATGCTCAGTAAGCGCGTATGACCCGCTCTTTTTCCAGACCCAATCGGCTCCACGTGATCAGTGAGCTGAACGTCACGCCGATGCTCGATTTGTGCTTCGTGCTTCTGATTATCTTCATGATCGCCACGCCGGTGCTCGAGCAGACGACGGCTGTCAACCTACCCAAGGCGGAGAAGGGTGCGGGCAAGAGTGCCGACGCCAAGGTGCAGTATCGTTTCGTCAGCATCGCCCGTGACGGTTCGTATGCGATCGGTAATCGCACCGTGACGTTGGCCCAGCTGGAGTCCGAATTCGCGGGCATCGCAGCGCTGCCAGAAGCCGAGCAGCCCGTCGTGCGCATCCGCGCCGACTCGACGCTGCCTTATCAAAAGGTGATCGACGTGATGTCTACGGCGAAATCCAAGGGGCTCGTTAAAGTCGGCCTCGATACCGAAATTCGCTGAGACCATGGCAGGCCAGGGCAAAGGGGTTATCGGATCCATCGCGGTGCACATCGGCATCCTTGGTGCGATCGTGGGCTTCTCGTGGTATGCTTCGCGTCATGCGGGCACGCCGACCGAAGCGGTAGACCCTCTGCTGGTCGACTTGAACGGTATTCCGGGCAAGCGGGCGGGCCAGGTCGGTAAGACCGAAGGCGTCTCCAAAGGACAGGAGGATGGCTCCAAACTCGGCGTGCCTTTGGTTCATATCAAGAAACTCGACGTCGCTAAGATCGAGCAAGAGCGCGAGAAGGCGGACCAAGCCGCGCACAGCGAGCCGGCTGCCAAGCCGATGAGTAAGGCGCCGACGAAGCCCGGCTCCAGCGGTGCCACAGGGAAAGCTTCGTTGAACGATTTCCTGAATTCCAAGGGCGGCAAGTCGGGCTCGGGTAAGATCGGCGGCATCGTTGGTGTCGGGGTCAAGCAGGGCCGCAATTATGGCACGGGTGATAATGGCGGCGATGGGGGTTCGGCCTCCGAGCAGCAGCTTTATGCCGGCGAGGTGCTCGCGCGTTTTCGCTCGGCATGGACGGATATTATCGCGGCGGAAGGCGGGACGATCGCGAGTGCCGGCAGCTGTGGAGTCACGCTCTCCGTCGATGCGGCGGGGAATGTGAGTTTCTCGGGGTGGCTCAATCGCCCCAAGGATACGCACATGGTCGACTTAGTGCGTCGCGCCTGTTCTCAGATCGGAAATTGCGGCAAGCCGCCGTCCGGGAAAACGTTCAAGATCGATTTCCCGAAGGTTGGCGTGTCCGAAGGCTGAACGGGCTCAGTCGCGGATTTCGAGCACGATCTGAACTTCGACGGAGACGCCGAACGGCAGACCGTTGACGGAGACGGCGGCGCGCGCGTGCTTGCCGGTGTCGCCGAAGACCTGGAGCAGGAATTCCGAGGCACCGTTGAGCACCTTGGGGCTGTCGCTAAAGTCATCGATACCATTGACGAAGCCATTGACCATCACCACGCGACTGATGCGATCCAATGAGCCTAAGGCGGCCTTGGCGTTGGCCAGGGCGTTGAGTGTGCAAAGTTTGGCAGCCTCGGCGGCCTGGGCGAGATCGACCTCGCGGCCGACCTTGCCATGCGAAATCACCTTGCCGTCTTTCATCGGGAGGGTGCCGGCGAGGTAGAGCAGATTGCCGGTGCGGACGGCCGGGACATAAGCGCCGGCGGCGGCGGGAGGCGTCGGTAGCGTGAGGCCAAGTTCGGTAAGGCGGGCTTCGATGGTGGGCATGGAAATCAGTACCAGTATTTGGGCCAGCGGGCTTCGCGGCGCAAGTTGTGATAAACCAGCGCGACGGCGATGATGAGCACGGCGCCGGTCAGGGTGGGGAAGAGCAGGAACGACCAGCCGGGCTTGAGCGCGAAGACAATCAGCGGGTTGGAGCAGGCGGGGGGGTGCACCGTGCGGGTCAGTTTCATCAGGCCGATCGCGGAGCCGACGGCCAAGGCGTCGCACCACCAGGAGGCCCCGCAGAACTTAAGGAAAATCAGGCCGGCGAGGGCGCCGATGAGATGTCCTATGACGACATTGCGCGGCTGTGAGAAAGGGGAGTCGGGGTACGCAAAGACGATCAGCGAACTGGCTGCGAAAGAGCCCAGCAGCATCATGACCTCAAGTTTCTGGGATAGTAGCGAAAGTGCGGCTACCACGAAGGTCGCGGCCAGCGCGGTGGCGAAGATCACGCCCAGCGAGGAGCGGGGCGGCGGGCTGCCGCCATCGCCCCGCATTTTCTTGATGAGTTCCATCCAGGCGGCGTCTTATTTGACGCGCTTCAGGCCTTCGATGATTTCCAGGATAAGTTCGCGGCTGCGGGTTTTGACTTCGCGTCCAAGGGTGTTGTCCGAAGTGCCCATGGCGCGCTTTGAGGAGGCGTAAGATTGAGCCAGTACGGCCTCCTTGTTGCGGGAGATGACAGCGTTGTCGCGGACGGAAAGGACGACATCGGCGTTATAGCGACCGAGTCCGCGATCGAGGCGGACGTCGATCGTCAGCAGCGGGGTGGCGGTCTCGGGGGTGGCCCCGCTGAAATCCTTCGGGGTGATGTTGGCGCGGCGGAGCTCAAGTTCGAGCATGTCGCGGATATCGGCGCGCAGGTCGGCGTCTTCGGGGCGGGTGTCGGAAGTCGTGACGTCGATGAAGAAGAAGCTCACGCCGCGGAGTTTCGCAAAGGCCTTGTCGTCGCCGGTGCCGCGGGCCGGTGCGAGCGGGTCGGCCTGGGCGGAAGCATTGACGGCGGCGAGGCAGGCCAGGAGGGAGAGGGCGAGTAGGCGCATGGGAAAGCGGACAGTGTAGGCGGTGGCGGTGGCGCTTCAATCCCCTTTCGCGGGGATGAGCTTAACCGCCGTGAAAGGATGCTGGTCGAGCAGGGTCGGATACCAGCCTTGGACTTCCGGACGGATGAGGAATTTGTTCTTATTGAAGACGACGGGAAGGACCGGCGCCTGGCTGATAAGGCGTGCTTCCGCTTGCTGGAAATAACCGAATCTGCGCGACGCGTTGGTCTCCTGCGCGGCCAATCCGAGGAGGCGGTCGTATTCGGGGTCGCTCCACTGCGAGAAATTCAACTCGTTTCCGCTGATGAGCATTTCGAGAAAGGTGTTCGGGTCGTTATAATCCCCAACCCAGGCGCCGCGGCAGAGTTGGAACTCTCCTTTGTGCATCGCTTGCAGGTAGACTTTCCACTCAAGGTTCCGCAGCGAGATTTCGACATGGAGCTCGCGTCGCCACATCTCCTGGTAGGCCTGGGCCACCAGTTGCGAGCCCTCCGATGTATTGTAAAGGTAATCGAACTTCGGGAGGCCCTTGCCGTCCGGATAGCCCGCTTCCGCGAGCAGGCGGCGCGCTTCATTCGTATCTTGTCGCCAGTGTGCGGCTGGCTGGAATCCGCCGGTGCCGGGCGGGGTGAAGTGCAGTGCGGGGGACTCGCCGGCCCGCAGAATTTTCTCCGCGATGAGATTTCGGTCGATTGCCATGCCGAGGGCCTGGCGCACCCGTGGGTCCGATAGGGCCTTGCGGGCGGCGACATCGGCATCCTTCACCCCCTGGATGTTGCAGTTGACCCAGACGAAGGAGGTCGAAAAGAACGGGTCGAGTCGCAACTGCGGGGCTTTCTGTTCGCGCAGTTTGGCGACCTTGTAGGGCGGTACCGAGCCGGTGATGTGAAGTTCGCCTCCGCGGAAGGCGCGCTCCTCGGCGAAGAGGTCGGAGATGGCGCGAAACTCGACGGCGTTGAGTGAGACTTCCTTAGCGTTCCAGTAGAGCGGATTCCGCCGCACGACGACGCGGCGGGCGACTTCCCATGTTTCCAGGGTGAAGGCGCCGTTGCTCACCATCGCGCCCGGCCGGGTCCAAGGCGTGTTCATCGCATCCATTTGACCATACTTTAAGATGGTCGCCGGATGCACGGGAATCCAGCTGTGGTGGCAGAGAAGTTGCAGGAAATAGGGAACCGGTTCCGCGAGTTCGATCACGAGCGTGCGGGCGTCCGGGGCGCGAACGCCGACGGATTGGAAAGCCTTGCTCTTGCCTGTGTTGAAATCCTTGGCGCCACGGATACTATGCAGCATCGAGGCGTACTCGGCGCCGAAACTCGGCGTGAGCATGCGTTCGTAACTGAAGAGAAAGTCGGCCGAGGTCACCGGGTCGCCGTTGGACCAGCGGGCGGTGGCTCGCAGGTGGAACGTCCAGGTCTTGCCATCCTTCGACATCGCCCAGCTCTCGGCGACGCCCGGGATGGGGTGCAGGTCTTTGGCGTCGTAGTTCACGAGCCCTTCGAAGAGCGCTCCAATGATATGGCTCTCGCTTAGTCCCGTGATGGTCTGCGGATCGAGCCCGGAAGGCTCAGCCATATTATTGATGATCAGGTAGCCCTCGGCCGCCTTCTTCTCGGCGGTCGTCTTGCCGTCGCCGCAACCCGCCAGCAACGCCGACAAGGCGAGCAGGACGGTCGTCCAGAGGGGGCGGGGGCAAGGCATGGCGTAGATTAGGCCTGAGGTCGACCCGAGGGCAAGGCGTCTGGATGGGCTCTTTACTCCGCTCGGCGATTTTCCTAGGACATTGTCATGATTACCCCCACTCGTCGCGATCTCGCCGTCGCCGCACTGACCGCTTCCGTCTGCCTGGGGCTCTTCGGCTTCATTGGGTCGGATCATCTCGCCGCCGCGGTGGCCACTCCGAAGTCCATCATGGGTTCTGCGGCCTTCGACTGGGAGAAACTGGTCGTAAAGAAGACCAAGGTCGGCGAATCCCGGACTATCTGCCGCGCGCCCACCGCGACCTTGGATGAACTCGAGATGCATGTGACGTCCTTGAACAAAGGGCAGATGCCACATCCGGCTCATCAGCATGCCGACGAAGAACTACTCATCGTCAAGGAAGGCACCGTCGAGGCGCTGGTCGCCGGTGAATGGATCAAACTCGGCCCCGGTTCCGTTATCTTCCAGGCAGCCAATATCGAGCATGCCATCCGCAATGTCGGCGAGGGTCAGGCGACCTACCACGTCATCAAGTGGAATTCGCCCGGCATGCTGGCGCAGCGCGAGGCCGCCAAGGCCGCGGCTAAGGCCGCCGCGAAATAAGCCAAAGAAAAAGGGCACCCTGGTGGATGCCCTTCTGCTTGCTCCGAACTGGGGGTGCTTAGATGGCGGCAGGGCCGCGTTCGCCGGTGCGAATGCGAATGACGTCGGTGAGTCCGAGGACGAAGATCTTACCGTCCCCGATTTTGCCGGTCTGGGCGGCCTTGGAAATCGTGGCGATAGCCTTCTCGACCTGCTCGTCAGCGACGGCGGCCTCGATCTTCACCTTGGGGAGGAAATCGACGGTGTATTCGGAACCGCGGTAGATCTCCGTGTGGCCCTTCTGGCGGCCGAAGCCCTTGACTTCAGTTACGGTCATACCCTCGATGCCGATTTCGGCGAGGGCGTCCTTAACTTCTTCAAGTTTGAAGGGTTTGATGATGGCGACGACGAGCTTCATGGTGGTGTGTTAGGTTGGGTTAGGCGTTCGGTTGAGCAAGTCCACTTATGCACCCCCCGTGCCAAGACCTCAGAACAGGGGAAGGGACTTACGATTGGCTAATTTTAAGCAGTACATCCGACACGTTCGACAATTTTTCGACAGATTTTAACCCAGGAGACAGTTCCACCCCACTATTTAGGTCAAAAAAGCTGGCACCGGACTGGCGGGCCTCGGCAATGGTTTCCGGCCCCAGGCCGCCAGCCAAGATCCACTGGGACTGAGGGTATTTCAACAGGAGTTGCTGGAAGCGATGCCAATCCGACTTCTGGCCGGTGCCGCCGAAGGCATCCTTGGCGTGGGCGTCATGCACGAACCCAGAGGCCAGGGGAATGAGCGCAGCGGGCCATTCAGCGCCATCGGCGAGCTTGGGGGCGAGCCAAAGTCTGGCCGGGCCCAGTCGGGCTGAGAGGGCCGCCGGATCACACTCTTTTTTGAGCGGGTCGAAATGCACCTGCACGATCGCGAAGCCTTCCGCGATCAGCTCGGTGGCTTCGGCGACGGAAGGATTCACGGTGACGGCCACGCGCTTGTTCGCCGGGATTTCCCGGAGCAATGCATCCCGTTGGGCGGGGGCGACGAAGCGCCCGGAGCCGCTCCAGCAGTTTACGCCGAGGTAGTCCGCACCGAAGCCCAGTGCGAAGGCGGCGTCGGCGGCCCGCGTGATGCCGCAGACTTTAATGCGGGCTAGTCCGATCATGCGAGGGCATCGATCACCGCGTTGCGGATCGCGACGGCGGTCGGGGCGGCGGCGGTGCCCGCAAGGGGGATGCCGGCTTTGCGCAATGCATCGGCGGTCGTATCGCCAATGGCCACAACCTTGGGCTGGCGCGCCCCGGCGTCCGGGCGCAGGGCCGCGGCCTGGTGCAGGAAAGATTCCACTGCCGAGGGGCTCGCGAAGACGATGATATCCGCGCCGCGGCGGCGGAACTCCGCGGCTTCTGGCGATTCGGCGACATGCTTCTCTTCCGTGGCGTAGACCTTGAGCAGGTCGACGATGGCCATGGCGCCGTCCATCAGGAGGCGGGAAAGTTCGGGCGAGTTCAGGTTGCCGGTGACGAGCAGGATTTTCTGATTTTCAATATCATGTTTCGCCATCAGTTCGCGGCCGAGGCTCAGCGCGTCGTTCTGCGTGGCGGTGAGGTCGGAATCCAGATGGTATTGGCGCAGGGCTTTCTCGGTCGCGGGGCCCACGCATGCGAAGCGCACGCCCCCGACGGAACGGATGTCGGTGAAGCGCTCGAAGAAGCGGTCGAAGAAGCCCCGCACGCCGTTGGGGCTGGTGAAGACGACCCAGTCATATTCCCCCATGGCGTCGAGGACCTCGCTGAGTACGGTATCATCGGGCTCGAATTTGATCTCGAGCAACGGCAGTTCGGAGACGGCCGCGCCAACGGCGGTGAGCGCGGCTTTCCAGTCGGCCCCGCGCCCTTCGGGGCGGGTGAGGACGATGTGTCGGTCGCGCAGGGGGAGTTTACTCATGTTCAGCGGGGCAGGATCTGGCGGAGGAGGGTGTCAGCCAGCACGGAGGCCGCGGCGAGGTCGGTGACCGGGAACTCGAAATCACATCGACCGAAGTCGGCGCGGAAGAGGTGCACCCGGCCCGCGGCGTGGTGGCAGGCGAACGCGGTGTGGCAACCTTCGCCGAGTTTGGTCAGGAACAGGCGTTCGACAGTCACGGAGTAGGTCGTGGTGGCACAGCCAGCGGTGGCATACAGCGCGACGTCGGCGGCGCGCGATTGAATCGCGACAGCGCCTTGACCGGCGGCGGGCACCATGTGCGCGAGGTCGACCGGCTCGAGGGAGAGTCCCGGCCAGGTTTTGATACCCAGTCGGTTGAGGCCCGAGGCGGCGAGGTACGAGGCGTCGGCGTCGCCGTTGGCCAGCTTCTTGAGCCGCGTGTCTACGTTGCCGCGTAGTTCGGTCCACTGTGCGTCCGGGAAGGTGAGGGCGCCTTGGGCGCGGCGGCGCGGGCTGCCGGTGGCGATGCTTTTTGGTCGGATGATTTCGGTGCGGCGCACGAGTACGTCGCGGGCATCCTGACGAGGCAGGCAGGCGGCGATGGCGAGACCGGCGGGCATCTCGGTGGGAAGGTCCTTTGAACTATGGATGGCTACATCGGCTTCGCCGCGTAGGAGGGCTTGCTCGAGTTCGGCGGTGAACAGTCCTTTACCGCCTTGTTTTTCGAGAGACCAGCTCGCCTGGCGATCGCCGGTCGTGGTCAGGATACGGACTTCGGTGGTTCGGTCGAGGGCTTGGCTGAGTCGCGCGGCGGCGTCATGGGCCTGCTGGAGGGCCAGCGGGCTGCCACGGGTGACGATGACGATGGGACCGGACATATCAGAGATGGAGGTAGCCGTTGCGCATCAGCCAGAGTACGCCCCAGGTCAGGGGGATGCCGAGATTGCCGATGAGCAGGGTGGCGGCGGCGATGCGAAGGAAATCCCAGCGGCGTTGCTGGGCAGCCATCATGGCAATCACGGCACCGCAGAGCGCAGTCGGAATGCCGACGCCCACGCCGACCCATACCACGCGGTCATAAGGATCCGCGACCTGCCCCAGAAAGACCGGAGCGGCTTGGCGGGTCATCAGGTAGGCGGCGTAAAGCGCCCCGCCGGCCAGGAGCAGCGAGAACGCCTGCACGACGCCATAGGCGCGTGAGTCGTCTTCGCTGAGTTCGGTGGGCACACCGTCAGCAAAGACACCCCTAGCCGGACTTCCAAGTTTCAAGTTTCCCGCGGCGGGATTATTCCGCCCCGGGAGACCAGCCTCAGTGGCCGCCGAGGCCTTCGTGCTCCTTGATGTATTCCTGCTTCAGGCCCAAGGCTTCGGGCGCATGGAGGACGAGCATCTTCATGCGGACGTCCGCCGGCACGGTCGAAGCCGTCGCCTTGGAAACGAAAATCATCAGGAGGATCGAGAGCGGCACGGCCCAGATGGCGGGCTGTTCGCACAGGATGCGGGCGAGCGGATGTGCGACCCAGCCATCCGCGATAGTCTTGGCTAAAGGGTGGTCGGCCCAGTAAGCCGAGAGTTCCGCAGCATCGGTAATCTTCTTCGCCTTGGCGACGGCAACATCGGAAACCGACGTCAAGGTGATGGAGGCTAGGGCGCTGAGTCCGCCGACAAGCATACCCGTGGCCGCGCCCCGCATGGTCATACCGCGCCACCAGACGCTCATGAAGAGCAACGGGAAGTAGCTGGCCGCCGCGATAGCGAAAGCCTGGCCGACCATGAAGTTGATTTCCAGCGCTTCGACCTGTGAGCCGAGGCCGACGGCGACGAGGCCGACGATAAGGGCCGACCATTTAAAGGCCTTCAGGCGCTGTTCCGGTGAGGCGTCGGGCTTCAGCATCCGGCCGTAGATGTCGTGCGCGAGGGCGCTGGACATCGAGACGAGCAGGCCGGAGAAGGTGGACATGAATGCGGCGAAGGCGCCGGCGCAGGTGATGCCCGAAAGAATTGATCCGAGGAGCGGATGATCGCGGCCCGCGAGGAGCGTAGGGAGTTCGAGTACCACCTTATCCGTGCCCTTGGCGCCGACGGCGTCATAGAGCTCGGGGGTCAGCGAACGTCCGATGACGCCGTAGACGGGCGGGAAGACGTAGAATACGCCGATGAGAATCATCACCCACATCGTCGTGCGTTTTGCGGCGACGCCGTCCGGATTCGTGTAGAAGCGGACCAGGATGTGCGGCAGGCCGGCGGTACCGCAGACCAGTGCAATAATCAGTGAATAGGTGTAGAGGAGCGAATAGGGCTTCTTGTTCGCCTCGAGTTCGGCTTTCGCCTCGGGCGTTTTGGCAGCGATGATCGAGGCGTCCAGGGCTTTGGTGGTGAGTTTGCCGAACGGGGCGATCCAAGCCTCATCCTTGGGCGCCTTCGCGGGCAGGGCCTTCCGCTCGATGCCCGCGGGGGCGCTAGCGACGGCTTCCTGGCTCGTTTTGTTGGCGGCGAGGTGCTGTTGATAGTGGCCGACAAGCGAGGCCAACACGAAGATCGGCACGGTGATGGCGAAGACCTTCAGCCAATATTGGAAGGCCTGGACGAGCGTGATACCCTTCATGCCGCCGAGCGACACGTTGAGGGTGATGACCGCGCCGACGACGACCACGCCGGCCCAATAGGGTAGGCCCGGAAAGATATAGGCGAGCGTCGTGCCGGCGCCCTTCATTTGGGGCATGGTGTAGAAGAAACCGATGAAGAGCACGAAGCAGACCGCGATTTTCCGGAACACCGGTGAATCATAGCGACCTTCCGCGAAGTCCGGAATGGTGTAAGCACCGAAGCGGCGCAGCGGGCCGGCGATGAAGAGCAGTAGGAACAGGTAGCCGCACGCGTAGCAGACCGGATACCAGAGCGCGTCGTAACCCGTGGCCATCACCATGCCGGCGACGCCCATGAAGGAGGCCGCGGAGAGGTATTCGCCCGAGATGGCAGAAGCATTCCAGCCGACGGAAACCGAGCGTCCGGCGACGAAGAAGTCACCAGCGCTTTTGGATTTGCCCGCGGTCCAGAAACCCATGCCGACCGTGATGGCGACGGTGGCGAGGGAACAGATGGCGATCCACGGATCGATGCCCTTGGAGGCCTCCACAGCGAGAAGGAGAGCGTTCATATTATTTGGTCTGGCCGTCCTGGGCGGCTTGGGCTTCGGCGTTCTCCAGCGCGATCGAGCGCTTGATGAAGACGTAGGAGATGACCCATACGAAGGGGAAGAAGAGCACGCCGAGGATCAACCACGTCAGCGTGAAGCCGAAGACGCGCTGGGCCATGAACGCCGGCTGGAAGTAGTTCAGCAGCGGCAGGGCAACGAGCGCCACGACGAAGCACAAGGCGCAGGCGATGGAGAGTTTCAGCTGGTCGCGCATCATGCGCGCCAAGAACGCATCCGAATGGATGTCGACCGGGGTGGGGGAGGTGGGCTCGCTCATGGGGTGTGGGGACAGCCAAGCCTTTTGCCTTCGCTTGGCAACCCCTTGGATGCTGCGTCCCGGAGTGGCTGGTTTTTGGGCATAAAAAAGGGCCGACTCGCGTCGGCCCTTTCGTGGCGGTCAGCCGACCGCTTACTTGGTCGTGTACTCGGCCTGGGCGCCGCGGATGTTGCGCTTCTGGACCCAGGGCATGAGGGCGCGGAGACGCTGGCCGGTCTTTTCGATCGGGTGGTTTTCGCCCTGCTTGAGCAGCTTATTGTAGTTCTTGAGGCCGCCCTTGTATTCCTTGACCCACTGGGCGGTGAACTTGCCGGACTGGATTTCCTTGAGGATCTCGCGCATCGCCTTGCGGGACGAGCTGTTGATCACGCGAGCACCGCGGGTGATGTCGCCATACTTGGCGGTCTCGGAGATCGAGAAGCGCATGCCGGAGATGCCGGCTTCGACCATCAGGTCGACGATGAGTTTCAATTCGTGGAGACACTCGAAGTAGGCCATCTCGGGCTGGTAACCGGCTTCGACGAGGGTTTCGTAGCCCACCTTGACGAGCTCGGAGGCACCACCGCAAAGGACGGCCTGTTCGCCGAAGAGATCGGTCTCAGCTTCTTCCTTGAAGGAGGTCTTGATGACGCCGGCGCGGGTGGAGCCGATGCCCTTAGCCCAAGCGAGGGCGGTCTTGGTGGCCTTGCCGGAGACGTCTTGCTGGATGGCGATGAGGGCGGGGACGCCCTTGCCTTCGACGTACTGAGCGCGGACGACGTGGCCGGGGCCCTTGGGGGCGACCATGGCGATGTCGACGTTCTTGGCAGGTTTGATCAACTTGTAGTGGATCGAGAGGCCGTGGATGAAGAGGACGGTCTTGCCTCCCTTGCCGAGGTTAGGCGCGATGTCCTTTTCCCAGACGTCGGCCTGCTTCATGTCGGGGATGCCCACGAGCATGACGTCGGCACGGCGAACGGCTTCGGCGGTCTCATAGACCTTGAAACCCTTTTTCTTCGCAGCGGCGGCGGACTTGGAACCCTTGTACAGGCCCACGATGACGTTCAGTCCGCTGTCGCGGAGGTTCATCGCGTGGGAATGTCCCTGGGAACCGAAGCCGAGAACGGCGAGGGTCTTGTTCTTCAGGAAGCCGAGATCGGCGTCCTTGTCGGTGTACACTTTGGCAGGCATTGGTGTTTGGTGGAAAGAGGTGGGGGATTATTCGGCCGAGGCCTTCTTGCGGCCGCGCTTGAGCGCGACGGCGCCGGTACGGGCGGTTTCGATGATGCCGAAATGTTCGATGAGATCGAGGAAGGCGGAAATCTTGGTCACGTTGCCCGTGAACTCGATGAGCAGGGAGTCGTGCGAGACGTCGACGACCTTGGCGCGGAAGAGGCCGGCGATTTCGAGGATCTCGGTGCGGGTCTTCTTGTCGGACTTCACCTTGACGAGGATGAGCTCGCGGGCGACGTGGTCGACTTCCTCGCGAGAGAAGTCGTTCACGGTGATGACATTGATCAGCTTATCGAGGGCCTTGACGCAGCGGTCGAGGGCGGCGTCGTCGGCGACGACGGTCGCGGTGATGCGTGAGTAGGCCGGATCGTGGGTCGGTCCGACGTTGAGGGTCTCGATGTTGAAACCGCGGCCGGAGAGCATGCCGGCGACGCGAGCCAGGACGCCAAACTTGTTTTCGACGAGGGCGGAGAGCGTGTGCTTCTTCTTGAGGGGCGTCATGGCGGCGGTGTTAAGGGAGGGAAGGGGTGGACGGAGAGGGACTCGAACCCACGACATTCTGCGTGTAAAGCAGACGCTCTAACCAACTGAGCTATCCATCCAGAGGAAGGGTTGGTATAGGGAAGGCCCCCGCCTTTTGTCCACTATGAAAACCGCCCCGCGGGCTTGCTCCGGGGCCGTTTGGCCCGCAATCTGCGGGCCAATGGACTCCGCCCGCGAACAACGCATCCTTGAGGCCCTCCGCACCCTGGCCCGCCCGGGTCTCGGCCAGCAGGGGCTTTTGGACTGCATTAGCTCGCTGGATGCGGAAGTAGCCTCGGCGGACTCGGGCCTACCGGGCGACCTCGATCATTACCTCCGCCGCCGCTCCTATGAAAAGGCTTTGCTCTTCCTGCAGGGTGGCACGCCGGGTGCAGGGACCTGTGGTCGCGGCGCATGAGTGGCAATCCTTTCGATAAGCTGGACGGTCAGTCGTTGCCGCCCGGCCCGCCACCCAAGGCCGTCGCGCCCGTGGCGAAGTCCAAGCCGAAGCTCGGCAAGGTCATCCTGCAATATGAGCGTTCCGGCCGCGGTGGCAAGGAGGTGACGATCTTGAAGGGTCTTTGGATTGAGTCGCAGGAAATGCGCATGCGCGAAGCCTTGCTCAAGGAGATGAAGCGCGCCCTCGGTACGGGCGGCGCCCTCGAAGGTCGCGAAATCGTGCTGCAAGGCGATCGTCGTGAGACGGCCAAGGCCTGGTTGTTGAAGGAAGGTTTCACGACCAACCTTTGAACCCGTAAAACCACTCGCCTCGGCATCCCCGCCGAGGTATGTCTTCTTCGTGCCAGACTTGCAGCCAGATCTGATTCGTCTCGACGGCGATCGCGCGCCGGTCCGCCGGGTCGTCGAATTGCTCCGCGCGGCGGGCGGCCGCCCTTACATGGTTGGCGGCTGCGTGCGCGATGCGCTGCTGGGGGCTAAGGTCGTCGACGTGGACATCGAGGTCTACGGGCTGGGGACGCGCGAAATCGAATCCGCCCTGCGCAAGGAATTCGGCATCATCACCGTCGGTGCCGCTTTCGGCGTGACGAAACTCAAGGACTTCCCGGTCGACGTCTCGGTGCCTCGTCGCGAGAACCGCACGGGTGCCAAGCATACGGATTTCGATGTGCAGGCCGACCCAACGATGACGCCGAAGGACGCCGCGGAACGTCGCGACTTCACGCTCAATGCGGTGATGTGGGACCCTTTCACGGGTGAGATTGTCGACCCGTGGGGCGGCGTGGCCGACCTACAGGCGGGCGTGCTGCGCCATGTCTCGGAAAAGTTCTCAGAAGATCCGTTGCGCGTTTTGCGCGCCATGCAGTTCGCCGCCCGCTTCGAGTTCACGGTGGCGCCCGAGACCGTCGCGCTTTGCGCCTCGCTGTCACAGAACGACCTGCCCCCGGAGCGCCTGTTGGAAGAATGGACAAAGCTTATCTTGCGCGGCCGGAAGCCCTCGGTGGGGTTGGGGTTTCTCAAGGCCTGTGGCTGGACGAAATTCTACCCCGAGCTCCATGCGATGATTGGCATTCAGCAGGATCCGGAATGGCATCCCGAAGGCGACGTCTGGGTGCATACGCTCCAGGCGATGGATATCTTTGCAACCGAACGTGTGGGCGAGCGAGATGAAGACCTGATCGTCGGCCTCGCCGTCCTCTTGCATGACATCGGTAAGGCCACGACGACTAAGAAGGAGAAAGATGAACGCTGGCATGCCTATGGTCATGAAGAGGTGAGCCATGGCCTGACCCCTGATTTCCTCGCTCGCATCACGCGCGAAGCGAAGATCATCGAAGCAGTGCTCCCCTTGGTTCGCTGGCATGCTCAGCCCTGGGAGCTTTATAAGGCGAAGGCCGGCGACGCCGCCGTCCGTCGACTGGCGAACAAGGTGGTCCGCATCGATCGCCTGATCCGCGTCGACTCGGCGGATCGCAAGGCCCGCGTGAACGATCTCAACCCGGAAACATACAAGTGCCGCACGGAAGCCTCGCCGCAGGGTATCTGGCTGGCCGAACGCGCCGCCGCCCTCCATCTGGCTGACTCCGCCCCGAAGAAAATCGTCCTCGGACGTCATCTGATCGCCCTGGGTCACAAGCCCGCCGGCTGGTTCTCGCGCATCTTGGAAGAGGCTTTTGAAGCCCAGCTGGATGGTGTATTCAGCGATGAAGCCTCGGGTCTCGTCTGGCTTAAGGAACGGATGTCCCGGGAGGCTGTCTAATTAACCATCATGTCCCAACGCACCCTAGGTCTATCGGCCCTGCTCATCGGCGCCCCCGATTGGAACGACGTGCTCGCCCGCACGCTGGATAATTTCGAATGTGTCACGGGAACAATTCACCGGACCGATCCAGCGACGGGACTGCTTTCCCTGGTCGCCCATGCGGGAATCCCGCCGCAGGCCCAGGCGATGCTGTTGCCCAAGATTGATAATATTCCTTTCGGCAAAGGCATCGCTGGCTGTGCCGCTCAGCGCAAAGAGGCCGTCCAGCTTTGCAATCTGCAGGAAGATCTCGGCGGCGTCGCGAAGCCGGACGCCCGCAAGACGAACGTCCAAGGCGCGCTCGCTGTCCCCGTGTGCGGTGCCGACGGTAAGGTCATCGGCGTGCTTGGCATCGGTAAGATGCAGCCCTATGAATTCAATGACAGTGAGGTCGCGGACCTGCATTCCGTCGCGGCCTTGATCTCCGCAAGGCTGTAGGATGTCTGCTTAGGTTCTGGCGAAGAACTAAGAACAACGAACTAAGAACGCTGCGCTTCGCCCGCTAGGGCTCGTCCTGTCGGCGAACTCTTCAGCTTGAGTAAGCCGTCGGGCGTGCCGGCATAGACGAGTTCGCCGCCTTTGGCGCCACCTTCGGGACCGAGCTCCATGACCCAATCTGCGGCCATGATCACGTCCGCGTGATGTTCGATCACGATGAGCGTGGCGCCCGCATCGCGGAGTCGTCCGAGCAACGCCAGCAGCTTGGCGATGTCATCCCAGTGCAGGCCGGTCGTGGGTTCATCGAGCACATACAGGCGGCCGGAGTGATCGCGGCGCGCGAGTTCGGAGGCAAGTTTCAGGCGCTGGGCTTCGCCGCCCGAGAGGGTGTTCGCGGCCTGTCCGAGCTTGATATAGCCGAGCCCGACCTCCGAAAGGGTGCGCAATTTTTCGGCCAACCGCGGCTGGGCCTTGAAAACTTCGGCGGCTTCGGTGACGGCGAGATCCAGTGCTTCGGATATGCTGAGGCCTTTGAAACGTACTTCCAGCGTCTCGCGGTTGAAGCGTCGGCCAGCACAACTGGGGCAGTCGACGAACGTCTCGCCGAGGAATTGCATGTCGAGCGCCACGGAACCTTCGCCGGCGCAAGTCTCGCAGCGTCCGCCCCGGACGTTGAAACTGAAGCGACCAGGACCGTAGCCACGGGCCTTCGCAAGTGGCAGCGAGGACCAGAGGTCGCGCAGGAGGTCCATGATGCCCGTGAACGTCGCGGGGTTGGAACGTGGGGAGCGGCCGATGGGCTCTTGGTCGACTGCGGTGAAGGCGACCATTTTTTCCAGGCCTTCGATGCCGCCGTGACGGCCTGGGACCATCTTAGCTCCATTGATTTTGCGTGCCGCGGCCGCGGAAAGAATATCGATCGCAAGCGTGCTCTTGCCCGAACCAGAGACTCCGCAGACGACGGTGAGATTACCGATGGGGAAAGAGGCGGTGACGTTTTTAAGGTTATGTTCGGTAGCGTCTTTGACCGTAAGCAACGCCTTGCCTGGGGCCTTGCGGGGGATTACGCCCGCGAGCGATGCTCGCCCGGAAAGATACGCCCCGGTGCGCGAGCTCGTGTGCGCTGCGCAGGCCGCGGGCGTACCTTCGAAGATGACGTGACCGCCCGCCACTCCGGCCCCTGGTCCCATTTCGACGAGATGATCGGCGGCGAGCATCATGTCGCGGTCATGCTCCACGACCACGATGGTATTGCCGAGGTCGCGCAGCCCGCGGATCGAGCCGATGAGGCGTTGATGGTCGCTCGGGTGCAGTCCGATGCTGGGCTCATCGAGGACGTAGGTCACGCCAACCAAGCCGAGGCCGAGTTGGGTCGCGAGGCGGACGCGCTGCGCTTCGCCGCCGGAAAGCGAACTGCATTCGCGATCGAGGGTGAGGTAGTTCAGGCCCGCGTCGTTTAGGAAGGCGAGGCGTTGCTCTAGTCCGCGCCGCGCTTCTTCCGCTGGCATCACGCGCGGATGCGCCGCCAGCTGGCGCGTGAAAGCGAGTGCCGCTGGAATCGGCAAGGCGAGGAACTCGGCCATATTTTTCTCAGCCAAAAGGATCGATAGCGCCGCGGGGGAGAGACGCTGGCCTTGGCAGCCCGCGCAGACGGAGCCTGATTGGAATTGCAGTAGGCGCTGGCGGAGGGATTCGCCGGTGGTGGTGCGATAGGCGTGCTCGAGTTCGGCGAACATGCCCGTCCAGACGGTCTCGACGGGCTTGCGGCCTTTGGGGGGCGGCAGCAGGAAGACCCGTTTCTTGTCGCCGTGGAGCAATAATTCGCGAGTCGCTTTGGGCAGGTCTCGCCAAGGGGTCTTCAGGTCGAAGGGCACTTGTTCGGCGAGCGCGCGGGTGATGGCGTTGCGGCGAATCAGCGTCTTGCGAGTCGCGCACTTCCAGGGCTTCACGACGCCGTCGTTGAGTGAGAGCGAGTCGTCGCGAATGGAGAGGCCTTCCTGGAAGCGGAGTTGTCGTCCCAGTCCGCCGCAATCCGGACAAGCGCCATCGGGGTGGTTATGGGAAAGGGAGCGTGGACTGACGGTTTCGTAGGTTTCTCCGCAATGCTCGCAGGAGAGGTGCAGGGAGAGTGGAAACTCCTGCCACTGACCGCTGATTTCCGCGAGGACGAGTGCCCGGTTGCGACCTTCGCGGAAGGCGAGTTCAAGCGAGTCGGCGAGACGGCTGCGTTGATCGGGCCCGGCGACGATGCGATCCACGACGACATCCAGTTGTTTGGCTTCGCGCCCGGTGAGCAGGCCCGAGGCTTCTTCGAGCGTGGCGACGACGCCATCGACGCGGACGCGTGAGAACCCCCGACGACCAAGGTCGGCCGCGGTTTCCATCAGGACTGATGATTTGTCCCTGGCGATCGGGGCGACGACCATGAGTCGGGTGCCAGCCGGAATTTCCTCCAGTGATTGGAGATTGTCGTCGAGCGACCGGCGGCGAACGGGGTGGCCGTCCTTGAGGCAGCGGCGATCGCCGGCCAGGATCCACAGCGGGCGGGCGTGGTCGGCGATTTCGGTCAACGTGGCGACGGTCGAGCGGGGGTTCGTGTTGCCTCCGGTGCGCTGGGCGATAGCGATGACGGGGGAGAGGCCCCGGATGAAGTCGACGTCGGGGCGCGGGGCGGAGTCGAGCATCCCCCGGGCCTTCGCTGAAAGGGATTCAAGGTATTGGCGGCTTCCTTCGGCGTGGAGGGTGTCGAACGCCAGGGATGACTTGCCGGACCCGCTGACCCCAGTGATGACGGTCAGCTGATAGCGCGGGATAGTCAGTTCCACGTCCTTAAGGTTGTGGGTGCGGGCTCCCTTGATGTGGATGGGCGGGTTCAGGACAGCGGACGATAGCTCGTCCGGACCAAGGGAGAAGGCGGAAGTGGTCGGTCCACCGTTAATAAGTCGGATACAAATCCGCTTTTACCCCCTCGGCCAAAGTGTAAGTTTGCCCGGATGCCTCGCCTCTTTCTCTGCCTGCTGAGCCTGTTCACCGCCCAGATCTTCGCTGATACGATGGAACCGCGGGTGCTTTTTCTCGGGGATAGCATCACGTACGGAGGCAGCTGGACGATTCTCGTCGAGTCTGCGATCCGCGCCCAGAAGGGTATGGAACGCGCGACAATCGTGAACATGGGTCTCTCGAGCGAAACCACCTCGGGTCTTTCCGAACCCGGTCATGCCGGCGGCAGTTTTCCGCGCCCCGACGTGCATGAGCGTCTCGGCCGCGTGCTCGAACAATTCAAGCCCACGCTGGTCGTCGCCTGCTACGGTATCAACGACGGCATCTATCAGCCGCTCGATTCCGCGCGCAAGCTTGCTTACGAGAACGGCATGATCCGTTTCCGGCAGGCGTGCATCAAGGCCGGTGCGAAAGTGGTGCTGCTCACGCCGCCGCTTTATGCTCCGGACAACCGCCCGAAGGATGCGATCAACTACGACGGAGTGATGGAGGCTTACGGCGCCTGGCTCGTCGAGCAACGCCCGGCCGGCTGGCTGGTCGTCGATATCCACCCGAAGCTTCATCAGGCCGTAGCGGCGGCGAAGCAGGCCGACCCGAAGTTCATCTACGCGAAAGATAATCTTCATCCCGGAGAGGAGGGGCACGTCTTCATGGCGCGTGCCGCCTGGGAGGGCCTCGCGCCGATGATGAAATGGAAACTCGATACAGCATTTGCCGAAGGTCCGAAATTGAAAGTGCTCAAGCAGAGCTCGACGATGCTGCGGGATGCCTGGCTTAAGCAGACCGGTCACAAGCGCCCAGGGGTTGCCGGAGGCCTGCCCCTGGCGGAGGCGGAAAGTCGGTCGGCCGCCCTAGTTACCCAGTTTCTCAAGAAATAAGGGGGTTTAGGGCCTCGGAGGGCGGGGTGCTATTGCCCAAGAAACACCGTTCCGACACGGGGTTGTAACAATTGTATGGGATGATGGGTCTGCTTCCAACCACATGCACACCTCCCTCAAGTCCCTCGCGCTACTCGCCTTCACGGTGACAATCGCTTCCGCTCAGTCGGCCGCCCCCGCGGCTGCCGAGGTCGTCACCGTCGATGCCAAGCTACCTGACTACGCTGTCGCTTCCGGCGTATCGGGTAACTTGAACTCCGTCGGTTCCGATACCCTTAACAACCTGATGACTTTCTGGAGCGAAGGCTTCAAGGCCAAGTATCCTAACGTGAACATCCAAGTTGAAGGTAAGGGATCGGGCACAGCTCCGGTCGCCCTGATCTCTGGTGCCGCTCAGGTTGGTCCAATGAGCCGTGAGATGAAGACTTCCGAAGTCGCTGGCTTCGCTGCTAAGTTCGGCCACAAGCCCACCAAGATACCGGTGGCCATTGATGCTCTCGCCGTCTTCGTCCATAAGGATAACCCGATTAAGGGTCTCTCTCTCACTCAGGTCGACGCCATCTTCTCCTCGACCCGTAAGCGCGGTGGTCAGGACATCAACACCTGGGGTGACGCCAAGCTGACCGGTGCTTTTGCTGGTAAGACCATCTCCGCCTTCGGTCGTAATTCGGCTTCCGGAACCTATGGCTTCTTCAAGGACAACGCCTTGAAGAATGGCGACTATAAGGGCAGCGTTAAGGAGCAGCCCGGTTCTTCCTCTGTCGTCCAAGGGGTCGCTTCCGACCTCGGTGCGATTGGGTACTCCGGCATCGGCTACAAGACCTCCGGCGTCCGCGCCCTTGCGCTCTCGGTCGCTGATGGTTCTGCTCTTATTGAGCCTAATTACGCCAACGCCCTCAATGGTAGCTACCCGCTCGCCCGCTATTTGTATGTCTACGTGAACAAGGCTCCTTCGAAGGAAATGGATAAGCTTACGAGCGAGTTCATCACCTTCGTGCTCTCGAAGCAGGGCCAAGAAATAACGATCAAGGACGGATACTTCCCGCTGCCAGCCGACGTTGCTGCCGAAGGTCGCCTCGCGCTCAAGTTCTACAGCGCCGAATAATCTTGGTCTCGAAATCGTATCGTCGCCACCACGCCCTTCGGGGTCGGTCTAAAAAGCGCGGCGATACGGTCTCGGGTCCTCCTAAGGCGGGGTCTCCCCGCCTTACCCTTTATTAGAATTAACGACACCTAACCGTAACGCGATGGAAACTTCCGACAAAAACCCCTCTGCGGCGCCTGCGCCAGAGTCGCGTTTTACGGTAAGTCCCATGACCCTCGCTGCTGACCGGTGGATGGGGCGTCTCATTCGCTTCGGCGGGGTGGGGGTCGTGCTCGCGGTCTTTGGGATGTTGGCCTTCCTGATTTTTCAAGTCTTCCCGCTCTTCACGGGAGCCAAGGTTGCAGCTGGCGATGCCTTATCCGTGCCGGCCAATGCAATTGCCTTCGGTGAGGATGAATACGGCGATTTACCCTATGTCGTTCTTGCCGATGGCAGGGTGATTTTTCAGCGGTCCAAGGATGGTTCGAAAGTGCTTGAGTGGTCGCCTGCGCTGGCGAATCGCCACGTATCCACCGTCCGGAGCTATCCCCGCTCTGGCTTGGTCTTTCTGGGTCTATCCGATGGCTCAGTTCAGGAACTGCGAATCATCTACCGCTCGAGCTTCGACTCCGCTGGTAAGCGTACGATTGAGCCGATTGTGACAGCTTTAGAGCCGCTGCAGGTCGGCAAGCCTGGCCTGCCTTGCGTGGATATCTGGAACGCCAAGGGTACGCAGTCACGGCTGATGCTCGTGCGTCAGGATGAAGTCGGCAAACCCCTGCTCACCGCGATCCGCCTGACGGAACGTAAAGGCCTGGGCGGCAAAGCGAAGGTCACCGTCAGCGCCCCTTTCGTGGTCGCCGCCGATGCGGCTTCGGTCGATAAGGTGCTCCTTCCTTCCACGGCAGAATCGCTCATTGTCGTCAGTAAATCCGGTGAAGTGCGCACCTATGCCGATGATGGCACGACCTTCTCGTTCCTCCAGTCGTTTACTCCGTTTAAGGAATCGACCGATGCTGGGGTCACCTCGGCGGGCATGATCTTCGGTAACGTCTCAGTGGTCTTCGTGGGTCGCACGGGCGCGCAGCAGGTTTGGTCAATGTATCCGCAGCTTCAGCCCGACGGCAAGAGCCTGCGTCGCTGGGGTAAGATCCATGATGGCGAATCACTCGCTGGACCCGGCGAAGGCGTCTATGCCGCCGAAGGTAACAAATGCTACCTCGCTGTGGCTGGTGGCAAGCTTCAGCTCCGCAATATGACGACCGGGTCGCTCCGCTGGGAAGGCGATGCTCCAGGCGGCACGATTCGTCAGCTGGCTTTCGCCGGAAACTATGATCGGTTCACTGCACTCTCGGCGGACGGAAAGCTCCACCGATGGGCTATTGTTGACCATCATCCAGAATCGTCATGGGGTGCGTTCTTCGGCAAGATTTGGTATGAAGGTGCTTCTGGCCCCGCTTACACTTGGCAGTCGAGCGCAGGCTCCGACGAGTTCGAGGCGAAGTATTCACTGGTGCCGCTCTTCTACGGCACGGTGAAGGGGACGTTCTACGCGCTGCTCTTCGCTCTGCCGATTGCGCTAACCGCCGCTATCTACGTCTCGCAGTTCCTCCGTCCAGAATACCGTAATGTCGTGAAGCCGGTCATGGAGATCATGGCCTCTCTGCCTTCCGTGGTGCTGGGCTTCTTGGCTGGTCTTTGGCTGGCCCCGTTGGTTGATCCGCGTTTGATCTCCATCTTCTGTGCAGTCGGTATCCTCGCCCCCGCCGCACTTGCCGCCGGCTTCCTCTGGTCGGTGCTTCCTCAGCCTATTCGTCGTCAGGTCAAGCCAGGTATGGAGTTCCTCTGGCTGTTGCCGTTCCTTGCACTCTGTGCTATTGTCGCTTGGAAATCAGGCCCGGCCGTTGAGGCCGCCTTCTTCACGGTTAAGGATGCCTCGAGCGGCCTGCCCATCGCTGATTTCCGTGAATGGTGGCGCCAGACGACCGGAGCAACCTACGACTCGCGTAATTCTCTGGTGGTCGGATTCGTGATGGGCTTCGCGGTTATCCCAATCGTCTTTACCATTGCCGAAGACGCGCTGTCCAACGTGCCAAACTCACTCGTCTCGGGATCGCTGGCCCTCGGGGCAAGTCGGTGGCAGACGGTTTGGAGCGTGGTGGTTCCGACCGCTATCTCGGGTATCGTCTCGGGTGTCATGATTGGCTTTGGCCGCGCGATTGGTGAGACGATGATCGTCGTGATGGCCACGGGTAATACCGCGGTGATGGAGTCTAATCCTTTCAGCGGGATGCGGACGCTGTCCGCGAATATTGCGGTGGAGCTTCCGGAGGCGGCTTCGGGGCACACGCATTACCGGGCGCTCTTCCTTGGCGCCTGTTGTCTTTTCCTGCTCACGTTCGTCATTAACACCTTGGCGGAAGTCCTCCGCCAGCGCCTGCGTGAGCGCTATAAAGTCGTCTGAACATGGCCTCATCTTCCGATAGCAGTACTCCCCGCGGGGAAGCTTGGGTCTGGTTTAGCGGTCTCGGTTTAATCATCGGCCTAGGGATGGTCGTCGGTTTACTTTCATTAGTTATCCTCAATGGCATCACGGTTTTCTGGGCGCCGCAGGTACCCGTCGCCAAGGTGGACGATGGACGCACGATCATTGGTCAATTGGCCCAGCGGCGAATCCGGGCGGGTTCGCTTGCCAGTGAGCCCCGCTACGAACTTCAGTATCAGGTGGGCCTGCGCGAACTGAACGGCAATTCCTACCTCTGGGTCGACGAAGCCAAGATCAAATCCGAGAGCTTCCCGGCCGATGTCCTCGGTCTGGAGCGCGTCGAGAACGGCCCGGCCTTCGTCCGTCCGCAATCCCTGCGCAAGTCCGACGGTAAGGTCATTGCCGCCACGGATGCGGCCTTCGAAGACGCCTTCCAGGCCGAAGTCGCCGCCGCCGCGGTGGTCCGCGAAAAGCTGATTGAGATCACCCGTCATCGCATCGGTGACGTGAACGGCGAGATGGACAAGGCCCGCGTGGCCCTGCGCCGGGCCGAAGACCTGAAGCTGGCGGACGAAGTCGAAGCCCGCCGTCGCCAGATCGCCGGTCTCGAAGAACGTTTCGCTACCTTGCAGGCCGAGGCCAAGAAGGTCGTCGAGGGCGGCGCGGTCGCTTCGCTTGTTTCCAAGGACGCGTCGAACCGCGAAGTCGTCGTCCCGCTCACCCAGGTCATCCGCGCCTGGTTCCCCAATCGCCTCGATACGTGGGGTCGTGTGAAACTCTTCTTCTCCCGCCTCGGTGAGTTCGTCTTCGACGAGCCCCGTGAGGCCAACACCGAAGGCGGCCTGATGCCGGCGATCTTCGGCACTCTCGTGATGACTGTCTTCATGAGCCTGATGGTCACTCCCTTCGGCGTCATCACCGCCATCTACCTCCGCGAATACGCGCAGCAGGGGCCCGTCCTGCGCATCGTCCGTATCAGCGTCAACAACCTCGCCGGCGTGCCCTCCATCGTCTTCGGCGTCTTCGGCCTGGGTTTCTTCGTCTACGTGCTCGGCGGCTCGATCGACCAGCTCTTCTTTGCCGACCAGCTGAAGTATAACAACAATACGCCGGTCTTCGGTACGGGTGGCCTGCTCTGGTGTTCCCTGACGCTCGCCCTGATGACGCTGCCGGTAGTCATTGTTGCGACCGAGGAAGCCTTGGCCGCCGTCCCGCGCGGCATGCGCGAGGCCTCCTTGGCAACGGGCGCCTCGAAGTGGCAGACGATTCGCGATATCCTCCTGCCCGCCTCGGCTCCGGGCATCCTGACTGGCGTCATCCTCGCCATGGCCCGTGGAGCAGGGGAGGTTGCTCCGCTGATGCTCGTGGGCGTGGTGAAACTCGCTCCGACGTTGCCGCTCGATGGTGCTGCCCCTTTCTTGCACATGGATCGCAAGTTCATGCACCTAGGCTTCCACGTGTATGACCTCGGGTTTCAGTCTCCCGACTCGGACGCAGCTCGCCCGATGGTCTTCGCTACGACGCTCCTGCTGATTTTCCTAGTCGTCTGCCTTAATATTGGTGCGATCTGGATCCGCAATCGCCTCCGCGCCCGCTTCAAGGGTGCATCCTTCTAATAATATCCCACTCATGCCCCCACTCATGAACCCTCCTTCATCCTCTCGCATCAAGGTCCGCCCTGCCGCTGAACGCGAAGGTCGCAAGGACTACATTAGCATCCGCGATTACGGCTTCTGGTATGGCGAGAAGAAGGCCCTCGACGCGATCTCCCTCGATATCCCGGAACGCCAGGTGGTCGCTTTCATCGGACCTTCCGGCTGCGGTAAATCCACGTTGCTGCGTAATCTCAATCGCATGAACGATCTCGTCGATGGCGTCCGCCACGAGGGCGAGATCACCATTAATGGGCGTTCGATCTATGACCCTGGCCTGGAGGTTATCTCCCTGCGTCGCCGCGTCGGCATGGTCTTCCAGAAGTCTAACCCTTTTCCGAAGTCGATCTTCGAGAATGTCGTTTATGCGCTCCGCGTGGTGGGCGTGCGTGACCGCGCCGTGCTCGAAGAAGCATGTGAGACCTCGCTCCGTAAGGCCGCCCTATGGGACGAGGTGAAAGACCGTCTTAATGATAGTGCCTTGGGCCTGTCTGGTGGTCAGATGCAGCGTCTCTGTATCGCTCGTGCCATCGCCAATCGCCCCGAGATTCTGTTGATGGACGAGCCTTGCTCGGCCCTTGACCCCATCGCCACGGGTAAGATCGAGGAGCTCATCCACGAGCTGAAGGACCAATTCACCATCGTCATCGTCACGCACTCGATGCAACAGGCCGCTCGCGTGTCGGACCGCACAGCCTTTTTCTATCTCGGCAAGCAAATCGAATACGATACCACCGAGAAGATCTTCATGAACCCGTCGCAGGCCCAGACCGAGGCCTACATCTCGGGTCGCTTCGGCTGATTTCCAAATAAACACCACCATGCAACGTTTCTTCCACGACGAACTCCGCCAACTCCGGGACGACCTGATCCTAATGGGGGAGCGCTCCCTCGACATGACCCGCCTCGTGCTCCGCGCCGTCGAGAACGGCGACGACTCCCTGGCCTTGCAGGTGCGTGGTATGGATGATCGCGTCGACGAGCTTGAGAAGCGCGTCGACCGTGAAATCATGCGCTACCTGACGCTCTTCGGCCCGATGGGTAGCGATGTCCGCTTGCTGCTGGCCGCCCGGGATATCGGTCATGACCTTGAGCGTATTGCCGACGAAGCCTCAGTCATCGCCAAGCGCGCGATGGTGATTTCTGAACGCGGGCCCCTGAAAAACTTCCTGCACGTGCCGACCGAAGGCATCATTGCCTGCGAAGTCCTGCGGCTGGCAATCGATAGCTTCATTGAAGGCGATATCGCCAAGGCCCGCCTCGTGATTGCCCGTGACGCCGAGATCGATGCCCTCAATCGCAAGAACTACGAGGAGCTCTTTGGTAAGTCGGGCGACGCCACCAAGGTGTCCGCCTCGCACGTCGAGCTAATCTTCATCTCCAAGGCCCTGGAGCGTATCGGTGATCACTCCAAGAATATCGCCGAGCAGGTCATCTTCCTGCTTTCGGGCGAAGACATCCGCCACGCCCGCTAACTGCCGTCGGGAAAGTCCCCCCTTGTCGAGGGGCTTTCCTGTGGTATGATGCGGGGATGGAAGTCGCACGTCGTCTCGGAGTCTTGGTCCTCGAATGGACGTCAATCGCCCTTGGGGTGTTCTTGGCCGGTCGCTTCCATTTCCTGACCTACGGTGATTCGGTTACCCTCGCCGTGGTTGCCGTCGTGCTCGGGTTGTTCAACTCCTTCCTGCGTCCGTTCCTGCTGGCGATCTTCATGATTGTCTCGATTCCCATCCTTATTCTGACCCTTGGGCTCGGGGCCTATTTGGTGCTGTTTGCGACCAACGGTGCTATCCTCTATTTGACGAAAGAACTCGTGCCGGACTTGCACCTTACGAACTGGGCCATGGCGACCCTCACGATTTCCATCACTTCCTGGATGATTTCCTCCGCCGTCGGCATCGACCAGCTTAAGCCGCTGCGCCGGGCCAACGAGGCCAAGGCCAATGCCCAGAAGGCCAAGGAAGACGCGATCGATATCTGAGGCGAGAAAGGCAGTCGTTTCAGGTGGCAGGTGGCGGCCCCGGGTGGCAGGATTGATTACCCGCCACCCGCCGCCCGCATCTATTGGATTCTCTGGTCCTCCGGTCCTCGTGACCTCGTGTCCCCATTTTACTCAGTCTTGCCAATCCGCCGAGAGTCCTTTGCGTGGGGACTCTACGCCATGTCGAATCCCGCTCTCTCCTCCTGGGCCCGTAACGTTGCCCCGTCCCCGACCCTCGCCGTCGATGCCAAGGCGAAGGCCCTCAAGGCCGCCGGCAAGGACGTTGTCGGCTTCGGTGTCGGCGAGCCCGACTTCGATACCCCTCAGTTCATCAAGGATGCCTGTGCCAAGGCTCTAGCCGACGGGCAGACGAAGTATGCGCCCACGCCGGGCATCCCCGCTCTCCGCAAGGCCATCGCCGAGGACTACACCCGTCGCGGCTTCACCGGCATCGCCGACGCCAACGTCGTCGTCTCCCCGGGTGGCAAGATGTCCTGCTACCTCGCCATCCTCGCCACCATCAGCGCCGGCGACGAAGTCATCATCCCGGCCCCGTATTGGGTGAGCTACCCTGAGATGGTGAAGCTCGCCGGCGGTACGCCCGTCGTCGTCAACGCCGAGGACGTCACCGGCTTCAAGATCACCCCGGCCCAGCTGACCGCCGCGCTCACCCCGAAGACGCGCATGGTCATCATCAACAGCCCGTCCAACCCGACCGGCGCCGTCTACTCCCGCGCCGAGCTCGAAGCCCTCATCGCCATCTGCGTAAAAGCCAACGTCTGGATTATGTCCGACGAGATCTACGAGAACCTCGTCTATGACGGCCAGACCACCTGCAGCCCAGCGACCTTCTCGCCTGAAGCCGCCCGCCTGACCATCACCGTCTCCGGCTACGCCAAGAGCTACTCCATGACCGGCTGGCGCCTCGGCACCCTCGTCGCCTCCGACAAGTCCCTCGTCGCCGCGGTGGCCGACCTCCAGAGTCAGATTTCGTCCAACGCCACCACCTTCGCGCAGTTCGGCGCCCTCGCAGTGCATCAGCACCCCGATAAGGCCAAGGCCTCCCTCGCCGAGATGGGCGCCGTCTTCGACAAGCGCCGCCTCAACCTCCTCGCCGGCCTCAACGCCATCCCTGGCCTGACCTGCTACCGTTCGCAGGGCGCCTTCTACCTCTTCCCGAACATCAAGTCCTTCGGCCTGACCTCCTCTCAGTTCGCCGATCGCCTCCTCGAAGAAGAACTGATGGCCGTCGTCCCCGGTTCCGCGTTCGGCTCCGAAGGTTATATCCGCCTCAGCTACGCGACCTCCGACCAGGTGATTGCCCAGGGCCTCGAGCGCCTCGCCCGTTTCTGTTCTAAACTCAAGAAGTGATCGCCTTAGGCGATCTCGCCTAAACAAAAGGACGGCACTGGGTGCCGTCCTTTTTTGTGCCTCGTCCGCCGAATGGTGGACGCATGGGTAGGGGCGGGGCTACGCCACGCCCGGGCACGTCGTAGCCGTGCCCCTACCTCAGGCCACCATGCGGCGGCCTAATCAAGCAGGCCCACGTGTCCCCTATCATTAAGCCGGCTCCACCAAGATGCACGGCATCCCGGCGGCGTCGGCGGCTTCCTTGCCGCGCGGGCTATCTTCGATGACGACGCAGTCGGCGGGCTTCAGTCCGAGGCGGTCCGCCGCGGCGAGAAAGAGGTCAGGGTGCGGCTTGGAGCGCACGGCGTCTTCGGCGGTGATGATGGCGTCGAAGAGGTGCGTGATATCAATCTGCTTTAGCGTAGTGTAGACGTGGTCGCGGCGGCCGGCGGACGCGACGGCGGTCTTGTGGCCGAGACCTCGGACGTGGTGAACGACGGCGACGACCTCTTCGCGGGCGGTGACGTCCTTGGCGAGGTGCTCCTCGAGGAATTCATGGCCGTCGGCAAGCAGCTGCTCGACGTTCAGGTCGAAGCCGTAGTCAGCCTTGAGGCGCTTGCAGGTGTCGACGGCGGACATGCCGCCCATCGAGCAGAAGAGAGGCCAGGGGAAGTCGAACGGGCGCCCAAGCTGCTTACCTACGATGTGCGTCCAACTGCGGTGGTGGATCCACATGGAGGCCGCGAGGGTGCCGTCGCAGTCGAAAATCCAGCCTGGACGGGAGAGCAGGGCCGGGTCGAAGGGAATCATCTGGGACATGTTGTTCAGCGCATTCCTGGGAAACCGCCGCCGGAAAAGCCGCCGCCACCAGGCATGCCGCCGCGGCCGCCGCCCATCTGGCCCATGCGACGCATGAGTTCCTTACCCTTGCCGCCCTTCATCATGCGCATCATCTCGCGCATTTGGGAGAATTGCTTGATCAGCGCGTTGACGTCGCTGACCTGGGTGCCGGAGCCCTTGGCGATGCGCAGGCGGCGGGAGCCGTTGAGGATGTCGGGATTGCGACGCTCCTTCTTAGTCATCGAGAGCACGATGGCCTCGGTTTTTGAAAGCTGTTTCTCCTCCTTGGCACCGACCTGGATGTTACCCATGCCGGGCATCATTTTCATGATGTCGCCGAGCGGCCCCATCTTCTTCATCTGCTGCATCTGCGAGAGGAAGTCTTCGAGGTCGAAGTCTGCCTTCTTCATCTTCTCGGCCAGGCGTTCGGCTTCCTTGTGGTCGACGACCTCCTGAGCCTTCTCGACGAGGGAGACGACGTCGCCCATGCCCAGGATACGCTGGGCCATGCGGTCCGGGTGGAAGGTGTCGAAGTCCGAGGACTTCTCGCCCGTGCCCATGTAGCGGATTGGGACGCCCGTGACGGACTTCATCGACAACGCCGCACCGCCGCGGGCATCGCCGTCCAGCTTGGTCAGGATGATACCCGTGAGAGGCGTGGATTCGTGAAACTTGGCGGCCACGTCGACGGCCTGTTGGCCGAGGGCGGCGTCGGCGACGAGGAAGACCTCGTGCGGCTGGAAGGCGTCACGCACGCGGCGGACTTCCTCCATCAGGTCGCCGTCAATCTGCAGGCGGCCGGCGGTGTCGACGATGACAAGGTCCGCGGCGGCGGCTTCGGCTTCCTTGACCAGACGGCCCACCATGGCGGCGACGTCGGTCGCGGCGCGGTCGGCGCGGAAATCGAAGCCTTCGATCTTGGCGAGGGTCTCGAGCTGGTCGATGGCGGCCGGACGGCGTAAGTCCGCGGCGACGAGGGAGGGCTTACGGACGCCTTCCTTCTTCACGAGGTGCTTGGCGAGCTTGGCGGCACTGGTGGTCTTGCCGGAACCCTGGAGGCCGACGAGCAACACGCGCAGTGGGCGGCGAGGGTCGATTGGACGTTCGCCTTCGCCAAGGAGCTTCGTGAGCTCGTCGGACACGATTTTGACGGCCATCTGGCCTGGGTTGACGGACTCGATGACCGCCTGGCCCAGGCAGGCGGCCTTGACGCGTTCGGTGAAATCCTTGGCGACCTTGAAATTGACGTCGGCGGACATCAGCGCCGATCGCACCTCGGTGAGCGCCGGGGCGATGTTCTCCTCGGAGAGCTTGGAGAGCCCTCGGAGGTCACGAAGGGCCTTGGTGAGTTTGTCGGTGAGGTTGGCGAACACGGGAGGGGAAGGAGAACGGACGGGACGGCGGGTGGCAAGAGTGAGGAACGGCCATTCGGGCCATGGGTAGGGGTGGGAAGGGCTTGAAGGCACAAAAAAGCCGCGAACCCAAGGGCATCGCGGCTTTCCCAGTGCTGGCTCGCTTACTTGCCCGCTGGCTTACGGTTAAGGACGGCGTCTTTGGTGCTGGCCGCGATGGTCATTACTTCGCCGATGAGAGGCTGCGGTACTTTCATTTCCTCGAGCGTCTTCTGCAGGTCTTCGGCGACCGCGTTGAAGTGGGCCTCCGTCAGTTTGAGATCTTCATGGGCACGACGCATGTCCTTACCCTTCCAGACGACTGGGCTGCCGAAAGCGGCGGAGAGGAAGGCTTTCTGTTTACGGTGCTGGGTCGTCATATTAACGTCTTCGAAGAAGTGATTGATACGCTTATCGGCCAAGACCTTGACGTAGAATTTATCCACCGCTGCCTCGACGGCCGCCTTGCCACCCAGTCGGTAATAGAGACTCTTTTCACGTTCGGCTTGGAACTGGGCGCGAGCAGGCTCATCCGCGAAGGAGTAAGTGACGTCTTCGTAGACATACGTGACGGAGGCTTTCTGGCCGCAGCCGGTCAGGAACAGCACCGCGAAGAGGGCGAGGAGGAGGGAGGGAGAACGCATGGGATGGGTAGACATAAACAAGTATTATAAATACTTGTTTAAGGCAAGGGTCTAATGGGGCCCTTGACTCGGCTTTCGGAGGGGGCAGGCTGGGGCGGCCTGATGAAGCTGAGCCTTTTCAGTGATTACTCCCTTCGGGTGCTCATGTATGGGGCGCTCAAGGGGGAGTCTTTCCAGCTAGATGAAGTGACGAAGGCCTACGGGATTTCCCGGCATCACCTGGCCAAAGTGGTACAGCGTCTGGCTCAATTGGGGTACCTTGAGACCCGGCGTGGTCGGAATGGCGGTATCACGCTAGCCCGGACACCCCAAGAAATCCGCATCGGCCGCTTAGTCCGTGAAACGGAGGAGCAACCCGCGATCCTCGAATGCTTCGACCCAGCGACCAATACCTGCCCGATCAACGGGAGTTGTCAGCTGAAGGGTATCGTTGGTCAGGCGCTCCGGGAATTTTACGCTGTGCTCGACCGACATACCTTACACGACACCGTCAACGGTCCGCACCGGGCCCGCCTGATGAAGACGTTGCTGGGTTGACCGCTTGTCTTTTCCTCCGGTCCGTCCACGTTGGGCCGCATGGAAATCCTCATCATGGGTTGCGGCACGTCGCAGGGCTGTCCCTTGCCCGCCCATGACAATCCAGGCCTCGACCTAAAGGATCCGCGCAACTGGCGCGCCCGGACCAGCGTGCACGTCGTCATCGAGGGCCATCATGTGCAGGTCGATGCCGCGCCCGAATTCCGGACGCAGTGCCTCAAGTACGATGTGCGCGAGGTCGACACGTTCATCCTGACCCATGGGCATGCTGACCACGTCCTCGGCATGGACGATCTCCGCCAGTTCTGCACAAATAAGGGTGGCGCGGCCATCCCGGTGTATTCGACGGAGATCGGGCTGCAGCGTATCAAGGCTATCTTCCCTTACGCCGTGGGTAAGCCGCAGGCCTCGGGTTACGTTTCCTTAGACCTCAATCTGATGCCGCCCCGATTGGTCCTGCCGGGCGGCGGTATCGTGTATTCGACGCTTTTGCCGCACGGCCACGAATCCACGCTCGGTCTGGTCTTCGAAGAGCCGTCGACGGGCATGCGGTTCGCCTATTACACCGACTGCAAGGGCATGACAGAGCGCTCGCTGGAATTAGGCGAAGGCGCCGACCTTGCCATTCTCGACGGCCTGCGTCCGAATCCTCACCCGACGCACATGACGATCGATGAGGCCTGCCAAGCCGCGCATGATTTGAAGGCCAAGCGTGCATTGATTACGCACATGACGTATCAGATCAACTTCGATACTTATACCGCTCAGCTGCAGAAGCAGCACCCGAAGGTCGGCCTGTGCTACGACGGCCTGCGGATCAAGCTCGGCGAATAAGCACGCACGAAAAAGGGCGCCCAGCGGGCGCCCTTTTAATTTAGCTCGGAGTTAAACTTAGAGCTCGGTGACGGTGAGATTCTTGAACCAGCATGGGTCGCCGTGCTCGGTGAGCATCATCTTTCCATGACCGGGGGCGAAATCCTTCTTCGTCTTGAATTTGCTCTTGGCGACATCGGCCTTCCAGTCGTCGCTCTTCGTGTCGACGGACGAGCAGAGCTTACCGTTGAGAAAGTGTTCAATCTTCCCGTCCTTAATCAGGACCCGGCTGTGGTTCCATTCGCCGATGGGCTTGAGGATTTTGTCCTTAGCGGAGTCGACGAGATCGTAGATTGAGCCAGTGTTGTGGCTACCGCCGCGTTTGCCATCGGAGTTCTTAAAGTCATCGATCATCTGGTACTCGATGCCGAGCCAGTCTCCCTTGCCCTTGGCATCCTTGATGTTGGTGACCCAATATTTGATGCCGTTGTTACCGGCGTCGGCCAGTTTCCAATCCCACTCCATCTCGAAGCTGGCATATTCCTTCTTGGAGAGGAGGAAGCCGGTGCCCTTCTGCGGGGTGAGGTGGATGACGCCACCTTCTTCGGTGGTCCAACCGGCGGGTGGTGGGTTGCCGTTGCCATCGGTGAAGTCGGCCAGGGTGAGGGTGACTTTTTCACCGGCATAGAGAGAGCCGGTGGCGAGCAGGGCGAGGAGCAGGGATTTCATGAGGGGAGGTCTTATATGGGAGGTTCAGGGCTGGATTTGAAGTCCGTAATCGGTGCTCAGGGCAGGACCTTGATTTCCTTCAGCCAAAGGAGGGCTTCGGCCTGCCACTTGTCCCAGGACGGACCCTTATAGCCGTTGAGGCCGTGGCCGCCATTAGGGAGCTCGATGAGGCGGGTGGGCAGGCCAGCTTTCTGCTGGGCCGCGTAGAACATGCGGCTGTTCTCGATGGATACGGACTTGTCATCGAGCGCATGGGCGAGGAAGGCGGGCGGGGTGTCGTCTTTGACCTGTTTGGGGCTGCAAAAATATGCGATGAGTTCGGCAGTGGGGTTTTCACCCATCAGGTTCTTCTTTGACCCGACGTGCTGCACGCCTTCGTCCATGGTGATGACCGGGTAGATCATGATGGAGAAATCAGGTCGGCTGCTCTGTCCGGTGATGGCGCTGGGGGCACGGGTCTCGATGGTGTCGAAGTGGACCGTGGCGGTCGAGGCGAGGTGGCCGCCACAGGAAAAACCGATGATACCGACTTTCTTCGAATCGATTTTCCAAGCTGTAGCGTTGGCGCGAGCCGTGCGGATGGCTTGTTGCGCGTCGAGGAGGGGGACGTAAGGGCGGCCTTTGGGCAGTCGGTACTCTAGGACGATACCGGTGATGCCGTGGGCATTCAGCCAGGTCGCGACCCCGTGGCCTTCGCCGCCGATGTTCAAGCCGCCGTAGCCGCCACCGGGGCAGATGACGGCCGCGGCGCCGTTAGGCTTTTCTGCCAGGTACACGGTGAGTTTTGCTTTGCTTGAGTCGGAAAACTTACCGTCACCTTCGGGTGCGTCGCCCTTCCATAGGGGTTGCGAAGGAGGAATACCTTCGGCGGCGACGGCCGTGGTGAGTAGGGCGAGGAGCAGGGACTTCATGGGGATCGGATTAATAATGCGATTTGAAGTCCTTAATCGAGGTCAAGGGAGGACCTTGATTTCCTTGAGCCAAAGGAGCGATTCGGCCTGCCATTTGTCCCAGGATGGGCCCTTGTAGCCGTTGAGGCCGTGACCGCCGTTGGGCAGCTCGAGGAGGCGGGTCGGTAGATTGTGCGCCTTCTCTGCCTCGTAGAACATGCGGCTGTTCTCGATCGGCACGACCTTGTCGTCGAGCGCATGGGCGAGGAACGCCGGCGGGGTGTTGTCCTGCACGTGCTTCTGTGACGAGAAATAATCCGAGAGGCCTGCCGCAGGGTTCTCACCCATGAGATTCTTTTTAGAGCCACGGTGGACGCCTTCTTCCATGCTGATGACGGGGTAGATGAGAATCGAGAAGTCGGGTCGGCTACTCTGGCCAGTGACGGCGTTGGGGGCGCGTGTCTCGACGGTGTCGAAGTGTACGGTGGCGGTCGATGCGAGGTGCCCGCCGGCAGAGAAGCCGATGATGCCGACTTTCTTCGGGTCAATCTTCCAATGTTTCGCATTTGCGCGCACGGTGCGGATTGCCTGCTGAGCATCGAGCAGCGGTACGTAGGGCCGCCCGGCAGGAAGGCGGTATTCAAGGACGATGCCAGCGATGCCGTGGGCATTCAGCCACGTCGCGATGCCGTGGCCTTCGCCTTTGGTCACCAGGCCGCCGTAGCCGCCTCCGGGGCAGATGACGATGGCGGCGCCGGTGGTGAGTATTTCAGGTAGATGGACGGTGAGCTTGGCCTTGGAAGACTCGGAGAATTTGCCGTCTCCTTCGGGTGCGTCGCCATTCCACAAGGGTAAGGCGATGGGGGCGGATTCGGCGCCTAGGTGGGAGACGCCGAGCAAAAGCAGGAAAGCAAGGGAACGCATGGGGTGGGGGATAGGCTGGGTTTAACGGATGTACAGGGCTTGGAAAGGGTGATTGGGGGTGCTTGGGTCTTAATCCCGCCTTAAGACCTTATCTGTTACACTTCACCCATGTCCTGGTTCCGTCACCTCCTCCTGTTAGTCGCTTCGTCCCTCATGGCCGCTGCGCTCTTTGCTCAAGGCGCTCCGAAGTCCGATCAGCCGGATGAACGTCCGCCCCGTCGTGACGGCGAAGGTCCAGGCGGTGATCGTCCGCCCCGCCCCGACGGCCCTCCGGGCGATCGCCCCAGTGGCAAGGGCAAGGGGAAGGGGCCTGGTGGCGGAGGCAACAAAGCCCGTCCGGTCAATAATCGTCCGCTGCAGGAACTTTGGATTCCGCCCGTACTCGAAGGTAAGACATTCAATCTCACACTTGGTCAGAACACCAAGAAATTCCTCGAAGGCACCACCCATACGTACGGATACAACCAGCAGAATTTTTGGGGACCTACTTTGATTCTCAATCAAGGCGAGACGGTCACGATGAACGTGAAGAATGAACTGAAGGAGGCCACGACGGTTCATTGGCACGGCTTGCACCTGCCGGCGGCCACCGATGGCGGTCCGCATCAGATCGTCGCGGCGGGCAAGACTTGGTCACCATCCTTCGTGGTGAGGAATAATGCGGGCACTTATTGGTATCACCCGCACCTGCACGAGTTCACCCAGAAGCAGTTGGCGCTGGGGGCGGGCGGCCTGATCATCATCCGCGATCCGGTTGAAGCAAAGCTAGCCTTGCCGCGCACCTACGGCGTCGACGACCTGCCGATCGTGCTCACGAGCCGGCGCTTTAAAGACAATCAATTCACCTATGCGGGGGATGATGATAAATACGGCGATTACCAGCTGACCAATGGTACGCTCGACGCCCAGACGAAGCTCCCCCGTCAGCTGGTTCGCCTGCGCATTCTCAATGCGGAAATCGAGCGTGGCTACGTCCTAGGCTTCAGTGATAACCGCGTCTTCTACCAGATCGCCACCGACGGCGGGCTGGTCGACAAGCCGGTCCCGCTCAAGCGCCTGACGCTCATGGTCGGCGAGCGTACCGAGATCCTCGTCGACCTCGGTGCGGATAAGGTCGGTGGCACGGTCGACCTGATGGCTTATAATTCTAATCAGACGTTCGGCTTCCCCGGCGGCGAGCCCGACACCGGCGGAGCCAACGGCAGCTTCCTTAATAATTACGATTACCGCCTGCTGCATATCAATGTCATCGCTCCGACGGCCAAAGCCATCACCAAGGTGCCTGAGATTCTGACGCGCAACGTGTTCGTCAGCGAGAAGGAGGCCACGACCAAGCGCACGCTCAGCGTGACCGACGGCCGTCCGCACTTCGCCTTCGATGGCAAGCCGTTCGACATGCACTCCACGAACATGGTCGTGAAGCTCGGCGCCACGGAGGTCTGGACCATCCGCAACAATAATATCTTCGGACACTCGTTCCACCTGCACGACGTGCAGTTCCGGCTGCTTTCACGGACCGATCGGGAGATCGCCGAATATGAGAAAGGCTGGAAGGACACCTTCTACCTGCCACGGGGCGCGGCGGTCACGTTCGTCGCCAAGTTCGATGATTATGCCAGCGACACCGACCCGTTCATGTTCCACTGCCATATGTCGAACCACGAGGACGGCGGCATGATGGGGCAGTTCATCGTCTCAAAGGATCCCGCCGCGGTGAAGAAGGACGCCAAGGGTATGATCAACTTCCGCGCGCAGACGAAGCACCCATTGCCCGCCGCAGAGATCGTCGCCACGGCCTCGCAGGCTTCGAGGCCCGCGGTAGACTTCGTCAAGATTGACGGCGCCGGTAACCAGCTCGTGCTCGCCGACCTCGCGAAGACCAGACCTGTCGTCCTGTTCTTTATCGAGAAGGAATGTCCGTGCTCGCGTGACGCTGCGCCGTATCTTTCGCAGCTTCAGGCCGCCTACGGAGCCAGCTGTTCCGTGGTCGGCGTGATCAATACCGACGAAGCCGGCGCCAAGGAGTGGGCGGCCGCGGTGAAGCCAGGCTTCCCGGTTGTCGCTGATCCGCACTTCGCCGTCATCGACGCTTATGGTGCTAAGCGTAGCGTCTACGTCACCGTCGTCGCCCCCGGCGGCAAAATCGCCAAAGCCTACCCTGGTTACAATGCCGACTCACTGACGGAGATTTCGACCACCATCGCAAAACTCGGCCGCGTGCCTTTCGTCAGACTTGCCTGGAAAGACGCCCCCGGCGAACTCCTGGCCGGTTGTCCGCTGAAGTGAGCGTCCGCCGCATGGCGGACGTGGGGTAGGGGCGGGACTACGTCACGCCCGCTTCGGGAGGCTTAGGGCACGTCGTAGCCGTGCCCCTACCTGCAGCCACCATGCGGCGGCTGGGCGGGCGCAAAAAAGCCCCGGAGGTCCGGGGCTTTCGTGGCGTAGCCCAAAGGCTTACTTGCCGAAACCAGCGGTGGCCTTGCCGTCGGCTTCGAGTTTGCCGACGGACCAGAGCAGGCCGCGGGTGACGAGGTCGAGGTAGCGGGCGTCTTCGACGGTGGAGTTATTGTGGCCGATGGTGGTGCTGAAGATGCGGGTCTTCTTCGGGCCGAACTCATTGGTCCAGGCGACGATGGTCGTCACTTCCTTGGCCGGGGTGATCTTGCCGGCCTTGTCCTTCTTCTCTGGGATCTTCTGGGTGCCGCTGGCGAGACCGTGGCCGGTGAGCACCTGCACGTTGTTGTAGAGCTCTTCGTTGACGGTGGTCCAATCGGCGAAGCCTTTCACGATCGGGTTTTCTTTGTCGGTGAAGGCGATGGCGATGGGCTGTTGCGGGCCGTGGCCAGTGGACTGGAGGCCTAGCATTTCGTACCAGCTGGCGTTATCGGCGCCGACTTTCACGGGCTCCTGGAACTTGCCCCAGCGGTAGCTATGCATGGCGCAGTGCAGGTTCACGGCCGGGAGGCCGTTGCGGTGGGCGTTGACGATATTAGCGACGTAGGCTTGGTCGGTGACGTCGGCGGCGCATTCGTCGTGGACGACTACGTCGAAGTTCTTGGCCCAATCGGCGTTCTTATAGATCTCGAAGATCGGCTGGGTGGCCTTGCCCTTGAAGTCCTTGGCCTTGATGTCGACGTAGGCGATTTCGACGGTGGCGTTGAGGCGAGCTTCGATGCCCTGCTTGAGGATGTCCTTCTGGGCGCCGTAGTCGTGGCAGCAACCGCCGGCGACGACGAGGACGCGGAGGGGCTTCTGCTCGGCGGAGAGCGTGGAGGTCAGGCCGGCGAGGAGTGCCAGCGCGAGGAGTGAGCGTAGTTTCATGGGGTGTCTGGGATAAAGGGAGTGGGGACGGTGGTGGGCAAAAGAAAACTTACTTCTTGGGCTTAGGGGCGTTCTTAGCTTCGGCCACGGCCGTTTTAGTGTCGGTGAGCGCAGCTTTCGATAGCTCGTCAGGGATAGGCTGTCCTTCGACAAAGGCGTAAATCGCCTCTTTTTCCTTCTCAGTCATGGGTTTCTCGGCCTTTGGGGGCATGACGTCGCCAGCCGTGCGTTCGAGGAAGACCCGTGCCAGGAGCATGCTGCTGTCGGCCTTGCCCATCACAAAGGTCGGGTTCTTGCCGCCTTTGAGCGTGGCTTCAAGGGTATCCAGGCGCAGTTTGCCTTTCTCCTTTTTGGGCCCGTGGCACGAGATGCAGTGGGCGTCGAAGATCGGCTGGATTACCTTGGTGAAGTCCGCCTTCTGGGCCGCCGTGAGCGGCTTCTGCGGCTCTGCTTTCTTCGGAGCGATCGGTGCGGCGACCGCGAGTGAAGTCAGAAAAAGAGGGAGCAGTCGCATCGGCTTACTTGCCGCCCTGGGCTTCCTCGAAGGCGGCCTTGGCCACGTCGTCGGGGATGGTTTTACCTTCGATCCAAAGCCCGATGGACTTCACCTGTGATTTTGTGAGGGGCTTCTCGTCTTTGGGCGGCATGAAATCGTCATCCTTGGGGTCGAGATTGATGCGCGTGAACATACCGCTCTTTTTCAGATCGCCGGGCGTGTAGACGGGGTCGTCGGAGCCGCCGCCTTTCTTCAGGGCCTCCAGCGAGTCCATGCGGAGTTTACCTTTAACTTTTTTCGCGCCGTGGCACGAGACGCAGCGGGCTTCCAAGATCGGGGCGATGATATCGGCATACGTATTTCCGGTGTTTTTGTACGTAGCTTTAGCGCCGGGTTTTCCGGCGTGATTCGCAGCGATCTTATTCGGGCGGAAGGGGAAGCCTTCTTCGTGTACGAGTTCGCCGCCGATGTGTGCGGCGAAACTCATGACGCCGACCGCCAGGGCCTGTGTGGCGAGCCGCTTGATCCGGCTCTGGTCCAGCGCCAGCCAGGCGGCGGAGGCGAAGACGGAGGCCGCGACGCCGCCCCAGAGGTGCAGTTGGACGGCATCACCACTATATCCGTTGAAGTGGGCGTGAAAGACGCCGAGCAGGGCAGCGATCCAAGTGCCGCCAGCACAAATCAGCGACAGGCGGCGGATCGACACGGTGGCCACTTCGTGTTTCTCCCAGAACTCCAGGAGCGGCACGATCAGCAGCAGTGCGGCTGGCAGGTGCAGGGCGAGGATGTGGAAGTTGCCGGCCACGGAGAGGAGCGCCGAGCTCCGCATGTCGCCATCGGCCTTCAGCGCGAAAGCGCAAAGGATGAGGATTAGGTTTAGGCCGATCGCGGCGGTCAGCGGCACATGGTGCTGGACGGACTGGAAGAAGGCTTTGAGGCGGTGGCGCATCGGAGGAGGGGGTGTCTGGGAAGTAATCTATCGGAGGGGTTCGTCAAACGGAAGCCGACATCGTTGGCGGCTAGTAATTAGACACAAAAAAGCCCGCGGGTTGCCGCGGGCTTTTTGAGGGTAAGCGGTGGGGCTTACTTGGCTTCGATGAAGGCCTTGAGCTTGGCGAGCTGCTCCTTGGTGAGGGCAACACGGTCCTTCTTCTTCTTAGGAGGCATGGCGGCGTCGTCATCAGGATTGCTGATGCCGAGTTCGCAGCTCTTGTAGAGGGAGCTCTTGGAGATGTCGCCCCAAGTGATGCCTGCGCCGGCTTCCTTGCCGCCCTTGACAACGTTGGCGAGGGAGGTGGCGTCGAAGCCGCCCTTGGGCTTCTTGCCTTCCTTGGCCTGGTGGCAGCCGACGCAGCTCTTCTGGAGGATCGGAGCGATGTCAGCCTTGAAGGCGGCGTCGTGGTCGACGGCGGCAAAGGCCGAAGAGGCGGTGAGGAGGGAGACGAGGGCGAGGATACGCATAGGAGGTATGTATTAGGGAAACCCCAAGGTATGTGGAAAGTTCCAGCCTTGGGTAGTAAAAAATGGCTATTCCTTGACGGTCCAGGTCCGGCAGGCCTCCTGCAGGCGGGTTGGAATGTAGGCCTCGACCCGGGTGCCCTCTGGCAAGGCCTTGGAATTGAGGATCGTGGCCCCTGCGTGCAGTCTGGAGAGCATGGCATACTGATCATGGGGGATGAGCAGGGTCATGTGCTCATCTCGGCTAGAGGCGCATTCTTCGAGGCGTTCCAGCAAGGCCGGGAGGCCTTCGCCCGTCCGGGTGCTGATGAGCCTGGCGTCGGGGTGGGCGGCTAAGGCCTCGGCCCGCTGGACCTCGTCGCAGAGGTCGGCCTTGTTGAGGACGGTGATGATCGGGCGGTCGCCGGCCCCGATTTCGGTCAGAACCTGCAGGGTCGTCTCGGCGTGCTTTTCGCGTTCGGGTGATCCTAGGTCGATGACATGGATCAGGAAGTCGGCCTGCACGGCTTCTTCGAGCGTGGCTTTGAAAGCTTCGACGAGACGGTGCGGGAGTCGACGCACGAAGCCGACGGTGTCGGTCAGAAGCAGTGCGCGGCCGGAGGGCAGGGCGAGTCGGCGGGTGGTCGGGTCTAGTGTCGCGAAAAGTTTATTCGCCGCAAGCACCTCGGCACCGGTCAACTTGTTGAGGAGCGAGGATTTCCCGGCGTTGGTGTAGCCGACGATCGAGAAGGTCGGGAGCGGGACGCGTTTGCGCTGCTTGCGCTGGGTCGCGCGCTGGGCGACGACTTCCGCGAGGTCGCGACGCACTTTGGCGATCTTGTCACGGATCTTGCGCTGGTCCATCTCCAGCTGCGTTTCGCCGGCGTCGCGCTGCATCGTGCCCCCGCCGCGCTGGCGGTCCAAGTGCGACCAGAGGCGCTTCAGGCGGGGCAGCATCTGCTGGAGCTGTGCGAGCTCGACCTGCAACACCGCCTCGCGCGTCTTCGCTCGGGTGATGAAGATATCCAGGATGATTTCCTGGCGGTCGATGGCCCGGAGTTTGGCGTCGCGTTCCCAGTTGCGCTGCTGGGCGGGGGTGAGTTCGTCGTCGAAGATAATCAGCCCGCATTCCTTGTCGCGGGCCAGCTGGGCGATCTCTTCCATCTTGCCGGAGCCGACGAGGTGGCGCGGGCTCACTTCGCGGATTTTAGCGAGGACAGAGCCGCGGATTTCGACCCCGACGTTGCTGACGAGCTCATGGAGTTCGTCGAGGAGTGTTTGGGCTTCGGCTTCCGTATCTTCGGAGCGTTGGAGCCCGACCAGAATCGCCCGATTAGAGCGGGCGATGACCTCAGGGTCGAAAGGGTCGAGCGGTTTATCTTCGGAGTCAGACACGTGGGCGGAAGGAAAAAGGGGGAAGGTGAATTTTGCCCTCTAGGGTGGGGCAGGCGAGAGCAGAGTGCGGCCTAGGCCACCGTATGGTGGACGTGACTCAAAAAGAAAGCGGCGGGTTTCCCCGCCGCTTGGTCTGTTATCTGGCCAACTGGTCAACAGGCCCGCTTGCCCGCTCTGGTTTGCTTATTGGCCGAATTCCACCCAGTCGATGTTCATCAGGCCGCCTTTGCCGGGATTGACGAGGACGAGGAACACGTCATGTCGGCCGGGCGTGGCGGTCAGGGGGCCTTTGTTATCCATGAACTTATTCCAGTCGCCGGTATGCTTGATATCCACGGTGGCCACGAGCGGTCCCGTGGGCGAATCGAGACGGACCTCGACTTTACTGCCTTTGATCCCGCCAGCCGAGGCGTGGATGTTGACTCCGCTGGTCGCGCCGAGATTCAGGTCGGCGAAACGAATGGTCGCACCATGGTTGGTCGAGCCGACGTTCTTGCTGTTCTTCTTGGCGCCGGTGACATCGCCGCTCCGGGCTTCGATGCGCGGGTAGCGCAGGGAGACGGTGGCTTTGCCGGTGAGGGCGTTGGCGGGCGCAGCCCCGAGATCGGTGTAGAGCGCTTCGATGACGAGGCTGCCCGGCTTGCCGTCTTTGGGCGCGATGACTTCGCCGCTTAGGCCGCGCGTGAGCGTCGGGCCGCCTTTGCCTTTCTCGAGGGAGAGTACCCAGTGGAGCATGATGGCGACTTCGTCCTCGGTGTGCTGCGGGTGCGCGAGCATCGGAATCTGGCCCCAGACGCCGCTGCCGCCGAGGCGAACTTTCTTATTCAGAAGTTCATCCGCGCCTCCCTGCTTTCGATATTTGTCGGCGATGGCGACGAGCGCCGGCCCCACGAGCGGCGTTTCGATGGCGTGGCAATTAAAGCAGTCGCTCTGGCGCATTAGGGCTAGGCCTGCGTCGACGGCGGCACCTTTGCCGTCGGCGGGCATGAAGGATGATGTCACCACGGTGCGCATGCCAAACTCGGCTTCCCTGCCCTTGGAGACGCCATCTTCATTGTCCGCCACGTTCACGGCATAGGCGATCTTGGCGCCGGGTTTGAAGAAGTCGCCGTTCTGGGGAGAGGTGAAGGCCACGACGGGCGCGGAATTACCGACGACGACCGGGACGGTGAAGGACGATTCGCCACCCTGACCGTCGTTGACGATGAGTTCGACGGAGAAGTTACCCGCTTGAGCGAGGGAGGTCTCGAGCTCCTCGCCCGTGCCGAGGGTTTTGCCGCTCGGCTGTAGTTTCCAGGTGTAGCTGAGTTTGCCCCCATCGGGGTCGCGCGAACCCTTGGCGGAGAGTTTCGTCTTCAGCGGCGCCGGGCCGGAGGTCGCCGAGGCGCTGGCCTTGGCGATGGGCGGCAGGTTGCCGCGCACGTAGGAAATCTTGATCAGCGCGGCATCGGCGTTGGCACCCCAGGTCTCGCCGTAGTCGAGCATGTAGAGGCAGCCGTCGGGGCCGAAGGTCGCGTCGACCGGGCGTTTGATCACGTAGCCGCCGGCATCGATGAGCGCCTGTTGTTTCTTCAGCTGATCGTCAGTGTTGCCGAGCACGACCGCGCCGTTGGTGAAAGATTCGATGCCGGTGAGGTCGGAATTCTTATCGAGGCGGGCCCACTTGATGAAGGGTCGCTGCCAATCCCAGAACAGTAACGAGCGGTCAAAGTGCTTGGGGAAGCCATTGGTCTTATCAAACGATTCCTGCCAGTAGAACACCGGTCCGGCGCAGGCCGTGCGGCCTCCTTCGCCGAGCTCAGGCCATTTTTCCGAGACGGCGTAGGGCCAGTAGATGAAGGCCGGTACCGCGGGCGGCAGATCCGTGAGGCCGGTATTGTTGCGGCTGGTGTTGCGCGGGTGGATGGGGTCGAACATCGCCCCGGCCTTCTTGGTCTCGTAGTCGTAAGCGGCGTAGGGCGAATTATTGCCCACAAACAATGGGTAACCAAAATTCCCCGCATGCTTGGCTTGGTTGATTTCATCATAACCGCGCGAACCCCGCGGTCCGTCGTTACGTGAATCCGGTCCGACTTCACCCCAGTAGACATAACCGGTTTTTTGGTCGATGTTCATGCGCCAGGGGTTGCGGCAACCCATCGCGAAAATCTCCGGACGTGTCTTCGGAGTGCCGGGAGGGAAGAGGTTGCCCTCCGGGATGCTGTAGGTGGCGTCGGCGTTGACGCGGATACGGCTGACCTTGCCGACCAGATTATTCGTGTTCGCCGAAGTCCGCTGCCCGTCCCAGGGCTCCTTGCCGACGCGCTGATCAAGCGGGGCGTAGCCTTCGCTGTCGCCGAAGGGGCTGGTGTTGTCGCCGGCCGTGAAATACAGGCAACCGTCTGGGCCGAACTTCACCGTGCCTCCGTGGTGGCAGCACTGGAGCCGCTGTTCGTCATACTTCAGGATCATCTTCTCGCTACCAGCGACAAGTTTGTCGTCTTTGACATCGAAGCGGGACAGGTATTGGCCTTCGAAGCCGACCGGTGAATAGAGGATATAAATCCAGCCGTTCTGGGCGAACTTCGGGTCGAGCGCGAACGCGAGGAAGCCATTTTCCTGCGATTTAAAGACTTCCATCTCCGCGACGAGCGAGACGCGCCGGCTCTTCGGGTCGTAGATTTTGAGGGCACCGCCATATTCGTTGAGCCAGATGCGGCCATCAGGCGCGATCTCGAGGTGCATCGGCTGCGGCAGATTGCCGAGCAGCTTATCGACCTTGAAGCGAATATCTTCCGGCGCGGCTTCGGCGGCACGGATAGCCGTGGTGGCCGCCAGCAGGCCGGCGGCAAGAAGTGAGAGGAGGCGGAGGGGATGTGAAGCCATGGGAGGGTGACCTTGGGGGATGGAGGGGGTTCCCGCAGGGTTAGGGAAAGATGCGGGAGCGCAAGCGGGGAGGGCGCTACGCTCGGAGTATCGATTTATAGGGGCGGGAACGGCCGCCGAATGGCGGCCGCGGGTAGGGGCGCGGCTACGGCGTGCCCGTTCTCTTGGTCAGTGCCCCATCTCACATTCCGGTCCCGGGTCTCCTTTGGGGTGCATGCCTCTCCTCTGGCCAACTGACCAACGGTTCAACTGATCAACGGCGCGTAAGCGGTCAGATCAACCCGAGCTGCATCTTGCCGTCCTCGGAGATCATGGTCTGGGTCCACGGCGGGTCCCAGACGATGTCGACGCGGGCCTGATTGATCCCCGGCACGCCGAGCACGCGATTACGCGCGTCTTCAGCAATCACCGGCCCCATGCCGCACCCCGGAGCGGTGAGCGTCATGGCGACGACGACGCTATGGCGGTCAGGCGAATTTTCCAACGGGTCGACCTTGAGTGAATACACCAGGCCGAGGTCGACAATGTTCACGGGGATTTCCGGATCAAAGACCTTCTTGAGGCTCTCCCAGACGGCTTCATCGGAAGGCTTGCCGGTGTGGCCGGGGTGTTCGGCGGTGCCGACAGAACCATAGGCGTCGGTCTTGCCTTCGTTCTCCGTCGCGTCGGAGGGAATCGTTTCGCTGAGGCTGTCGGCGTCGCTCCCCTTGATGCGGAACATGCCGTTATCGCAGACAACGGTGAAGTTGCCGCCGAGGCGATGCGTGATGGTGACCTTGGTGCCGGCGGGCAGCACGGCGGGGTCGCCCGCGGGAATGACCGTGGCCTGGACGTCGCGCGTGAGCGTGCGATCGTGAGGGCTGGGCGTGTGGCGCTGGCCGGTGGTGTCGTCGCTCATGTTCAGGCTTGGTGGAATTTTTCGCGGAGCATCTCGCGTACGGCGGCGGCGGCTTCTTCGTGGCCGACTTTGGCCAGAACTTCCTCGAGGAAGCCTTGGGCGAGCAGTTCCTGGGCGGTGGCCAGCGGAATGCCGCGGGCCTGTAGGTAGAAGAGTTCGGCAGGGTCGATCTGGCCGGTGGTGGCCCCGTGCGAGCACTTGACGTCATTGGCTTCGATCTCGAGTCCAGGCAGCGAATCTGCTTCGGCTTCCGGGGAGAGGAGCAGGTTGCGGTTCGTCTGGAAGGCGTCGGTGCGCTGGGCGTCGGGCTCGACTTTGATCAGGCCAGAGAAAATCGTCCGAGCCTTGCCGAGCAGGGCGTTCTTGAAGAGCAGATCGGACTTCGCATGACCGGCGGCGTGGATCTGCAGCGTCCGTTGATCGAATTCCTGTATGCCCGAGGCGACAGAGATACCGTAGAGGCGGACGTCGGCGCCGGCGCCGTCGATACGCACGGTGTTCTCGAGACGCGCACGGCGGGAGCCGACGGCAGCGTTGACGGAACTGATAAGGGAGTCACGACCGCCGCAGGTGTTATCGACCTGGAAGGATTGCGTGCCCGTGCCCCAGGCTTGGACGGCGAGGCGGCGCACCTGCGAGCCGGTGTCGGCGTGGATGTCGGCGGCCGAGATCGCGAGGGCCTTCTGGTCGGGCTTCGCGCTGAGATGGAAGTCGTGGATGTCGGCCTTGGCGTGTTTGCCGGCGATGATGAGCGCATGCGGGAAGACCGCGACGCCATCGGTGAGCGTCCAAGTGATGGAAACGAACGGCTGCGAAACTTCCACGCCTGTGGGGACGTGAAGGATGTAGCCGGCGCGGAGCCACGCGCGGTGAAGGGCGGCGAACTTATCGCCGCCGAGCAGCACGGGGTGTTTGAGGAGATGTTCCTTCAGCAGGGCGGGGTGGTGCTTGATGGCGTCTTCGAGGGATTCGAAGATCACGCCTTGGGCGATTAGTTCCGGCGAGAGCGACGGCTTGAGCACGCAATGCCCGTCGATGTGGACGATCAGGCCGGCAGCGTCCGAGATGAGGTGGGAGCGGGCGATTAGCTCGGCGGCCTGGGCTGCGGACGGCTCCGGTGCCGGGGCGTAGCCTTCGAGTGAAAGCGTGCGCGTGTCCGAGAAGCGCCACTTCTCGTGGGCAAGCTTGGGCATCGGCAGAGACTGGAAGGTATGCCAGCCCTGTTGACGGAGGACGGCGAACCAGTCTTGGGCGCGGAAGCGTCCCGTTTCTGCGGATTGCAGGGCGACGTCGAGGACGCCCGTGCCGACGGGGGCGACGGCGTTCATCCGACGGACCCTTCCATCTGCAGTTCGATGAGGCGCTTCAGTTCGACGGAATATTCCATCGGGAATTCCTTCACTAGGTCGTTGACGAAGCCGTTCACCGCGAGGGACATCGCCTCGCCTTCGCTGAGGCCCCGCTGCATCATGTAGAAAATCTGTTCCGCCGAGACCTTCGAGACGCTCGCCTCATGCTGGACGGAGTTTTTCTGGCCGCGGACGGAGATGGCCGGGTAGGTGTCGGTGCGGCTGTGCTCGTTGATCAGCAACGCGTCGCACTCCGTGTTGTTACGGCAGTTCTTCAGCGTCTTCGGGATGTGGACCAGGCCGCGGTAAGTCGAGCGGCCCGAGCCGACAGAGATCGATTTCGCGATGATGTTAGAAGTCGTGTCGTCCGCCGCGTGAATCATCTTCGCCCCCGTGTCTTGGTGCTGACCATCGTTGGCCAGGGCGATCGAGAGCACCTCGCCGCGGGCACGCTTGCCGCGCAGGACCACGCCGGGGTACTTCATCGTGAGGCGGGAGCCGATGTTGCAATCGATCCAGCGGACTTCGGCGTCTTCTTCGGCCATGCCGCGCTTTGTCACCAGATTGAAGACGTTGGCCGACCAGTTCTGGACCGTGATGTATTGGATCTTGGCGCCTTTGAGGGCGACGAGTTCGACGACGGCGGAGTGGAGTGTGGCGGTCTCGAACTTAGGGGCCGTGCAGCCTTCCATGTAAGTGACCTCGGAGCCTTCGTCGGCGATGATCAGCGTGCGTTCGAACTGGCCGAAGTTCTCGGCATTGATACGGAAGTAGGCCTGTAGAGGCTGGGCCACTTTCACGCCCTTGGGGATGTAGATGAAGGAGCCGCCCGAGAAGACCGCGGAGTTCAGCGCGGCGAACTTATTGTCGCCGGCGGGGATGACTTTGCCGAAATATTTACGGAAAATCTCCGGATGGTCGCGCAGGCCCTCGGTCGGGCCGCAGAAGATGACCCCGAGCTTCTCGAGTTCTTCTTTCATGCGGGAGTAGACCGCTTCGGAGTCGAACTGCGCTTCGACGCCGGCGAGGAACTTGCGTTCCGACTCCGGGATGCCGAGGCGCTCGAAGGTCTTTTTCACGTCGTCCGGGACTTCTTCCCAGGTGCGGACGGGTTTCTGGCCTTTCGAAAGGTAGTAGCGGATAGCCTCGAACTTAATGTTCGCGAGGTCTTCGGTCGCCCAATGCGTCGGCATAGGCTGGTCTTCGAAGATCTTCAGCGACTTCTGGCGGAACTCGCGGATCCATTCCTCCTCACCTTTGACCTTCGAGATGTAGTCGACGGTCGCGGGCGTGAGGCCGATGCCGGCGTCGAAGGCATAGTTCTCCTCGTATTTGAAATCGCCCTTGGAACGATCGACTTCGATCGCTTCGCGCTGCGCCTGGGATTCGTCAATTTCAGCCATGGGATTTAGGCGGAGGCGAGTTCGGTCTTCACCCAGTCGTAGCCCTTGGCTTCGAGTTCAAGGGCGAGTTCCTTGCCGCCGCTGTGCACGATCCTTCCGTCCCACATGATGTGGACGCGGTCGGGGACGATGTACTCGAGCAGGCGCTGGTAGTGGGTGATGACAAGGAAGCCCGTGTCGGGGCCGCGCATGCGGTTGACGCCTTCGGAGACGATGCGGAGGGCGTCGATATCGAGGCCGGAGTCGGTTTCGTCGAGCACGGCGTACTTTGGCTTGAGCATCATCAGCTGGAGGATTTCGCAGCGCTTCTTCTCGCCGCCAGAGAAGCCTTCATTGACGAAGCGAGCGGTGAACTTTCGGTCCATCTTAAGGGCGTCCATCTTCGCGTAGAGCTCGGTGTAGTAGGCCTTGGCGTCGAAGGGCGCGCCCTTGGCTTGGCGGGCGACAATGGCGGCGCGGATGAAGTTGGCGATGGTCACGCCAGGGATTTCGCTCGGGTATTGGAACGCGAGGAAGAGGCCCGCACGGGCGATGACATCCGGCTCGAGGCCGAGGAGCTGTTCGCCGTCGAGGAAGGCTTCACCGGATTGTACGGAGTAGTCAGGATGGCCGGCGAGGACCTTGGAGAGCGTGCTTTTACCAGTGCCGTTCGGGCCCATGATGGCGTGCACTTCGCCCTTAGGCACGGTGAGCGAGAAATCCTTGAGGATCTGTCGTTCGCCGATCGAGGCGTTGAGGTTCTTGATGACGAGAGAGTCGGACATGGTTGAAATTAGTTGGAGTTTTTATCTGTGCCCTGGGCGCGGCCGAGGAAGCTGATCTCGATGACTTCGGAGTCGAAGCCCGGGGGGAGGATGGAGCGGAGGCTCTTGATGACTTCGGGCGGGAGCTCGATGTCGTGGACCCGGCCGGTCTCCTTGTCGCGGAAGTGGGCGTGCGGGGCCAGGTTGGGGCAGTAGCGGGTCGATTCACGCTCGTGGTTGACCTGGCGGACGAGGCCGCAGCTCACGAAAGTCTCCAGGCAGTTATAGACCGTGGCCAGCGAGAGGCCCGGCATGGCCTCGCGGGCGCGGTTGAAGACTTCATCGACCGTGGGGTGGTCTCGCTCGGCGAGGAGGACGGAGAACACGGTCTCGCGCTGGGCGGTGACCTTCTGGCCGCTTCTATTGAGGGCTTCTTGAAGATGCTCTCTATCCGAATCAGTGAGACTTTGAATCATTCTAACCGTTTAATCAGTTAGAATGAGTCTAATCCGCAATAAGAAAGGGCTGAAAAGAAGGGGTAGGGGTCGGGATAGGGGTGGGGGAGGGCTTAAAGTCGGAACTTAGGACTGAGCAAGTGGTCTTGGGGGTATCCCTATGCGCCTACTGCTCCTGCCCGGTCTACTTTGGGCCGCCGTGCTCCCGGGGCAGGTCATCGAGCTCGGGGGTCGGCTTGAGCCCTTCTTCGATCGGGCCCTCATCGCGGAGTCCAAGGGGGCTGACCTGCGCCTCCATGAACCGAGGGACGAGGGCGTCGTCATGAAGTTCGATCGCCCCTGGGAAGGTGCCTTTTCCGGTTACTGCACAATCCTCCGCGATGGCGACCGTCTGCATCTTTATTATCGGGGCAAGAAGGCGGGCGGCGCGGACGGTACGGGCGAAGTGACCTGCCACGCGGAAAGTCGCGACGGGCTGAGCTGGACGAAGCCGGCGACAAATCTGCCGGGAGCGCCTGAAGGCAGCAATGTGATCCTCGATGAAGCCGGCGTGACGCATAACTTCAGCCCGATGCTCGACGTACGTCCGGGCGTGCCGGCCGATGAGCGCTTCAAGGCGCTGGGCGGCATCATGAGCAAGGATGGTCCCTCGGGTCTTTTCGCCCTGACTTCCGCGGATGGCGTGCACTGGCGTAAGTTGCAGACGGCCCCAGTCCTCACGAAGGGTGCCTTTGATTCGCAGAACGTCGCGTTCTGGTCCGAGAAGGAGGGCTGCTATGTCGCGTATTTCCGGACGTTCACGGGCGGGACCACGACCGGCGGCGTTTGGCGACCATCAGGCCTCCGCACGGTCTCCCGGGCGACTTCGCCTGACTTCCTGCATTGGAGCGAACCTATGGCGATGGCCTTTACGCCCGCCCAAGAGCACCACTTCTATACGTCGCAGGCACAGCCTTACTTCCGCGCCCCCCACTTGCTCATCTCCACTGCGGCCCGTTGGGTGCCGGGTCGCCGTCCGCTGACCGATGACGAGGCTGCTACCCTGAAGGTTGATCCGGCGTATTACAAGTCCGCCAAGGACGCCTCCGACTGCGTCTTCATGACTTCGCGCGACGGCGTGACGCTCGAGCAGAATTTTCCCCAGTCTCTGATCCGGCCCGGGCTCGACCTCAGCCAGTGGGTCTCGCGCACGGGTTACCCGGTCCTGAATCTCGTGCAGACCGGGGCGGCTGAGATGTCTCTTTATACGAATCAGGATTACGCGCAGCCGTCGTCCCATATCCGGCGCTATTCGTGGCGACTGGACGGCATCGCCTCGATGTCTGCGTCTTACGCCGGGGGCGAGTTCACCACGAAGCCTCTCCGTTTCTCCGGACGTGCCTTACGACTTAATCTCGCGACTTCGGCCGCTGGTTCGGTGCGCGTCGAAATCCTAGACGCTGACGCTAAGCCTTTGCCAGGGCACACGCTGGCCGACTCGCAGGACTTTGCGGGTAATCGACTGGAGCATGACTTTCGCTGGAAGAAAGGCGCGGATCTTTCCGACCTTGCAGGCCGCGTGATCCGCCTACGCTTCGTGCTGAAGGACGCGGACGTCTACTCCCTCCGCTTCGCGGGGTCTAATTAAGTCCGCGGACTTCTTCGCCGCCGCCTTGTTCGTCCAGCTTCCGCTGGGCGTCGAGGCGGGTGAGTTCGTCGGCCACGGCCTTGATGCGCTGATCCTGGGAAAGGCACTCGAGAAGGGCGCGGCGTGTAGCGGCGTCGGCGACAAGGTGTCCGGCGGCGGCGTCCGCTAGGGCACCAGGCTGATTGGCCAAGCCGCGCAGGCGCTGCATCATCGGCGCAGCATCCTCACCGAGCTCGCTGACGATGTTCTCGGCGAAGGCGAGCACGCGGGCGATGTCGCGCGTGCTGCCGAGAAGGTCTTTCGAGGCTTCGTCGACGACCGGGGCGATCTCGAGCTGCGGATACGGCGTCTTGCGCTTCACCTTGATGACCTTCGCGCGCCGCAGGCCTTCGAGGATGATGTGCGAGGTTCCGTCCTCGAGTTCGACGTGGCCGACGATACGTCCGACACACGTGAAGGGGCAGGGCGGTTCTTCGTTGTCCGGCGTCAGGCTGTCCTCATCCAGTTGTGAGATCGCGAACATGCGGCTGCCGGCGAGGGTCTCCTTGAGCATCTTACGGTAGCGGGGCTCGAAGATGCGCAGCGGCAAGAGTTGCTGCGGCAAGAAGACGCAGTTGCCCAAGGTCATGACGGGAACGACGACGGTGGGAACCATGGCGTCCAGTCTGTGTAAAAACTTCCCCGCCGCAAGCGAGGCGGCCAGTTAGGCTTACTTCGACTTCGGCTTATTGGCGACGACCGGGAAGATCGGGCTATCGTAGCTGGCGAGATCCGCAGGCTTCGCGGCGCCTGCTCGCTTGAAGGTGCCGAGCCAGGTCGGATTGAACGGGCCAACGAGGCTGATTTCCAGATTAGGCTTAATGGCGGCTTCGAGGCCGGTGGTCCAGAAGCAGGCATTCACGAGCATGCGGCGGAAGCCGTCATTCGCGAGGTCGCCCGAGGCGCCGTAAGTGGAAGCGAAGACGCGACCTTCTTTGCCCGAGGCGGATTTATAAGTGCGTACCCAGGCGCCCGGCATGGGCTTCTTGGCCGCGTCGGCGGGCGAATCAGGCGTCATACCGGTGAGCGGCTGGGCCATGGCGAGGATGGTGCTGCCTTCGATGGGGGCGGCGTTATAGGCACCGATCTCGGCCCAAGCGTCCTTCACGCCGCGGAGCACGGGATGGCCGGATTGCTCGGCGACGAGGTCGAGGCGCGTGCTGGACTTGTGATTAGGGCCGTAGTGGCCGACCCAGGTTTCGCCGAGGATCTGACGACCGAAGCCGCCCTTGTAGTCTTCGCCTTTGTAGTCGAAGGAGTATTTGTAGAGCGGGCTATCCTTCGGGTAACGGAAGCCGTGCGTGGAGGTACGCAGGCCAATGACCGCGCCGCCACGATTGAGGTAATCCAGGATCGGCTGCATCTGCTCGACCGGGATCGATTGGAAACGCGTGAAGATCACCATCAGGTCCGCGTCCTTCAGCGCACCGGTGCCGGGGATGTCGCTCGGGTTGCCCTGCGCGATGTTGCCGGTTTTGGGGTCGATGCCGAAGAGCACCGTGCAGCTGAAGCCATGGTGCTTGGCTAGGATGCGGGCGAGCTCTGGGAGCGCTTCTTCGGATTTGTATTCGTGGTCGTTGGCGATGAGGACGACCTTCTTGCCCTTGCCGGCTCCGTCGGTGCCGACGTAGGTGAGCGGGGCGTCCGCCGCGCGGGCGACGAGGCCTATGAAGACGAGACAGAGCAGAGCGAGGGGGCGCATGGCCTCTTTTATTATCTTATGCCGACAGGGGTCAACCCGCCTCTGCGGCTTACCCGCCTGACGCTCATGCCTTGACGCGTCCGGCCTGGCTTCCAGCCTCTCGCCATGCGTCTGTTCCTTGCCGTGCTCCTGTTTGCCGGGGCGCTTCAGGCTCAGGTGCAGGAACTGAACTCGGTGCAGCGGAAGGCATTGGGGGAACTCAAGCCGAAGCTGGTCTTGGCGCAGCGTGGGAATGACCCTGCGGCGGTTCGCGCCGTCGTGGCGGAGTCTCTGCGGATCTTGGGCGACCAGGCCGGACTGCCCGAAGTGAAGGATGTCTATCGCCCGCCTGTCGTCGGAGCCCCGTTGTTCTCGGCCGACCGCGTCGCGGAGGCCTTCGGTCCCTATGCGGACCATATCGAGAAGATCCGTTGGTGGAAGGCTGGCCTTGATCCAGCGAAGCTCAACCACGCGCTCCGCGAGACCGCCACGGTCACCCGCGCCTGCATTGCCGTCGCTCGCGCCGAGCCCAAGCTCGCGGCTCGGTTGTTGCCGATCGCGCGTGAGTGCGGCGACTTCATGCTCTGGGCGCAGTCCGAAGCGGGTACGGGCGTCATTCCTTTTCCCGCATTGCGCAGCGGCTCTGGTCGTTCTTTCGAAGTGAGCGAACGCTTCCTAGCCGGCTTGGAGAAGTCCGGCCAGCTGACGTCCGTCGTGCGTAAGGGTTGGGTGAGCGCCGACCCGATGGAGGATGGCGGTCTGCAGTTCGACAACGGACTAGGAGGCTGCGCTTTGCTCGAACTGTTCGTCGCGACCAAGGATCAGCGCTATCTCGACGGCGCCCGGAAAGCCGCCGACTGGGCGGCGTCCGCCCCGGTGGTTCCTAATTGGAATTACAACTCTTTCAGCCTGCAGCTGCTGGCTCAGGCTTATCAGGCAACGCACGAAGAAGGTTACCTCCTCGCTGCGCGGAGGAAGTTCCTCATCGGCGTCCAACCTGGGCAGCTGGTCGATGGACATCGGGCGGGACGCTGGGCAGACGCGCACAACGCCCGGCCGGCCTACCACTACATCATGGTCCGAGCCCTTGCTTCGCTGGTCGCAGTCGTACCCAAGGACGATGCCGAGCGCCCCGCGTTGCTTGCTTGCCTGCGGCTCGCGCTCCGGGCACGGAACCCCGAGTTCACTTCCAAAGGCATCATGAATATCGATAGCAGTATCGAGGCGCTGGTCGCCGTGGAGAATTTGCCCGCGGCGATTCGGGAAGAATTAGGCCCATGCGATATCACCGAGGCGCTGGATGTCCTGGAGCGTCATGTCGCTGATGGTGTCATGCGGCGCAAGTCCTCCGCCGGGCCCGAAGCCTGCGCGCTCCTCCTGGAACGCGCCGTGCGTAGGATCAAATAGGCCTTACGAAAGAGGCTGGTTCGAGAGCCATGGTCAGGCGGAGAACACCTAATTGCTTTGATGGCGTAGGGGATGGGCGCAGGATAGGCGCATGAAGCTGCTTGTCTGGTCCGCGTTACTGCCGTTCGCCCTCGTGGCGGGCACGGTCAAGGAGGTCGATGTCTGCGTCTATGGCGCTACGCCTTCCGGGATCATGGCCGCGTCGGCGGTGAAGCGTGCCGGGCGCACGGTGGTGATCGTCGAGCCGTCTCGCTGGGTCGGTGGCATTCTGGGCGCGGGCATCAAGCCTTTGGAGGACTGCCCGAACCCCGCCGCGACGGGCGGCATGACCAAGCCGTTGCTGAACACGCTGGGTAATTCGCCCGAGATCATTCGGGCCTCCTTCGAGAAGCTCCTCGCCGACCAAGGCATCGAAGTCGTCCGCGAACTGCGCGTGGGCTCGGTCGAGAAGTCCGGCGGTAAGATCCTCTCGGCTTCTTTCGACTACGCGCCTTTCGACGCCTTGGGCAGCCCGCCGGCGGCCGCCACCGAAGTCGGCCGCCTACGCGTGAAGGCCAAGGTGTTCATCGATGCCGGCTACGAAGGCGACCTGATGTCCCGCGCCGGCGTACCGTATCATGTGGCCCGCGAATCGACGCAGGAATACGGCGAAGAAGCCGCCGGCGTACGCGAGCCGGTGGAGCTCACGCCGATTGATCCTTATGTGAAGGCCGGCGATGCCGCCAGCGGCCTGCTTCCCGGTATCACCGGTCGCTTCACCGAAACCATCGGTTCAGCAGACCCTCGTATCCAGGCTTATAACTACCGTTATTATGTGACGTCCGATCCGGCCCGTCGTGCGCCCCTCACGCCTCCGGCTGGCTATGACGCCAAGGACTTCGAACTCGTCGGTCGCTACGTGGAATTTCTCAAGGCCAGCATCACCGACCCGAAAGAACTGAAGAAGAGCCTCGCGCGCATCTTCCCCGGCTGGATGAACGCCGGCGAATACAACTACCACCGCAACTCGCTCATCACGATGGCCCCGGTCGGCATCAGTTATCTTTACGCCGATGGGGATTACGTGACGAAGGCGAAGGTCTGGAAGGCGCACCAGGATTACCTCCGCGGGCTGCACCATTTTATGAGCACCGATCCGCGCGTGCCGGCAGATTTCCGCCAGGAGACCGCCGAACTCGGGCTCGACTTGCCGCGTCACCCCGACACCGCCGGCTGGCCGGGCCAGTTGTATGTTCGACTGACGCGTCGCCTGCAGGGTCGTTATGTGATCACCGCGGCCGACGTCTATAATCGCACGAAGGTCGCCGACCCTGTGGCCCTCGCCCAATACGGCATTGATACCTATCCTTCCCGTCGGGTCGTCGTCGAGAAGGACGGCCGGACTTATGTCGGTCTCGAGGGCTGGATGTTTGTCGGCGGGGCTCATGGACCGACTAAGACACCTTACCCGATTCCTTATCGATCGCTCACGCCGCAGGAGGCCGATGCGCCGAACCTGCTCGTCTCGGTCTGCTTCTCAGCTTCGTTCCTCGGCTATGCTTCCGCGCGTATGGAGCCCACGTTCATGATGTGTGGCGAGGCTGCTGGTATCGCCGCGAGCCAGGCCATCGAGGCGGAGGTCTCTGTGCAGCGCATCGACCCGGCGGCCTACCGCAAGGCCTTGCTGGCGTCAGGCATGCTGATTGCCTGGGACGAATCTCTACGCATCCCGACCAAGACCGACACCCGTTCCGTCGCGCAGGCTTTCATGAAGGTGGCGGACGATGATCATGACGGTAAGATCTCACTTCAGGAATGGGAGACGCATAAGCCCGGCTGGGATTGGCTCTTCCCGAAGATCGACCTCAATGGAGACGGCTTCCTTGACCTTTCCGAATACGAAGCTTTCCAGCACTACAAGGAAGATCACCAGGATTGGCGCGAGTTGCTGAAGAAATAGCGGAATGGATGACAGATGACTGAGTCGATGACAGAGGACTGAATCGAAGACGGGATCATTCTGCTTTCCGAAATCGACTCAGCCCTCTGTCATCGATGCAGCACTCTATCGCCCGCCGTGGTCACTGCCACTGATCCAGGAAGAGCTTCTTCGGGTCCGGGCTGTCGGACTCGGCGAAGTAGACGGCCATCTTCAGGGCGGGCAAATAGTGCAGGCCGGGCTTTTCTTTAGAGCGGGCTTTGATTTCCGAGAGCAGGGTCTCGGGCGAGCGGCCAGCGAGCTGGTCGACCCGGTAGTAGCCGGCATCAAGCAGGTCGCGTGCGACTTCCACGGGGAAGCGTGAGATGCGCATGAACGGACTGCACACGGCCTCCCGACGTCGTTCGGCCGCGCGCTGTCGTTCGGCTTCGTCCACGATCAGAGGCGGGCGAGGATGGCCGCGCCCATGGCCTTGGTGCCCACGGCCTTGCCGCCAGCAGCGATGTCCGCGGTGCGGATACCTTCGGCGATGGTCTTCTCGACCGCGAGTTCGATGGCCTTGGCTTCGGCTTCGAGGCCGAAGGAGTGGCGGAGCATCAGGGCGACGGAGAGGATCTGGGCGCAAGGGTTGGCCTTGTCCTGGCCGGCGATGTCAGGGGCGGTGCCTCCGGAGGGCTCGTACAGGCCGTAGCCGTAGCCGTGCTGGTTGCGGTTCGCGCCCAAGGAGGCGGAGGCCATCATGCCGAGGGAGCCGCAGATGACGGCCATCTCGTCGGAAAGGATGTCGCCGAACATGTTTTCGGTGAGGAGCACGTCGAACTGCGATGGCTTCAGGACGAGCTGCATCGCGGCGTTGTCGATGTACATCACCGCGAGGGTGATGTCCGGCGCGGTGGCCTTGAGGCGGTCGGCGACGACCTTGCGCCAGAGGACGGAGGTCTGCAGGACGTTAGCCTTGTCGACGAGGGTGATGTGCTTGCGACGGGCGCGCGCGGTGGCGATGGCGACGTCAGTGATGCGTTCGATCTCCGACTTGCGGTAGACCATGGTGTCGATGGCTTCGATGTCGCCGTCGGCGAGGGTCGTGGTGGATTTCGGTCCGAAGTAGAGGCCGCCGGTGAGTTCGCGGATGCAGACCATGTCCACGCCGTTCGGGATGCGGTCCGGACGAATCGGCGAGGTGTCGATGAGGTTCTTCAGTAGGAGGCCCGGGCGGACGTTGGCGTAGAGGGTGAAGTGCTTGCGGAGGGGCAGGAGGGAGGCGCGTTCAGGCTGTTCGGCCGGAGGGAGCTTTTCCCACTTTGGGCCGCCGACGGAACCGAAGAGGATGGCGTCCGCGGCGCGGCAGGCCTCGAGGGTCGAGTCCGGCAGGGCCTTGCCATGGTTGTCGATGCCCGCGCCGCCCACGTCGTGGGTGGAGTGCTCGAGGGTGTGGCCTGACTTCTTCAGGACGGCCTCGAGGACGGGCAGGGCGGCGACCATGACTTCAGGGCCGATGTAATCGCCAGGCAGGACAGCAATCTTCAGGTGCATAGGAGAGGGAGGGGAGTAAAGATGAACGGCGGCGCGGAGGGCAAGGAGAAGCGAGGATAAGGGATGCCGAATTTCATACCTCCGGGTGGTTGCCAACGTCGGAATCAGGCCTCTACTCTGGCCTGCTTACTTCTCTCAACATGTCCTCCCAACCTCTCGTCATCGGTAAATTCTCCCTCGGCATGGGCGACCGCTTCGCCCACGAAGCCGAAGCCCAGCTGGCCGCCTGCATTGCGGCCCAGAAACTCGGCGTCGAGATTGTCCCGGTCTGGAATAAGTCCAACCGCGAGCACAATATCATCGGCTCCGAACCGACCAGCACCCGCGCCGCGGCCGACGCCGCCGTGAAGACCCTCGGCTGGACCGCCCCTTACTTCCTCGATGCCGACCACATCGGCCTGAAAACGGTCGACCGATTCGTAGGTGTCTCCGATTTCTTCACGATCGATGTCGCCGACTTCATCGCCCAGCCGGCCGATCCCGCCGCGGTCAAGGCCTTCGTCGATCGCCATCCTGAGCTCGTCGGCACGATCACCCTCGCCGGCATCGACCGTCCGTTTACGACCACGCGCGCCGACGTCGAGCGCACCGCCGCCAAGTTCCTTCTGGCCGTCCAGGAAGCCGGCAAGGTCTACCGCCACATCGTCTCGGTGAAGGGCGTGGGTCGCTTCGTCCCTGAGATCTCGATGGACGAGACCGATAGCCCGCAGACCCCGCCTGAGCTGCTCATCATTCTAGCAGCGATTGCCGACGAAGGGGTGCCGATCCAGACCATCGCCCCGAAGTTCACCGGTCGTTTCAACAAGGGCGTCGATTACGTCGGCGACGTCATCCAGTTCGAACGCGAATTCAATGACGACCTTTGCGTCATCGCTCATGCGGTGAAGCAGTACGGTCTCCCGGCCAACTTGAAGCTCTCCGTGCACAGCGGCAGCGACAAGTTCTCCATCTACCCGGCCATCCGCCGCGCCCTCGCCAAGCACGGCGCCGGCGTCCATGTGAAGACTGCGGGGACCAATTGGCTCGAAGAATGCATCGGCCTGGCTGAAGCCGGTGGCGAAGGGCTCGTCATCGCGAAGGAAATCTACGCCGAAGCCTATGCCCATATGGACGAACTCTGCCTGCCTTACGCGACGGTCATCGATATCGACCGTTCCAAACTGCCCTCCGTGTCAGAAGTGAATGGCTGGACGAGCGCCCAATATGTCGGTGCCCTGCGCCACGATCAGAAGAACCCCCTCTACAACGCCAACATCCGTCAGTTGATTCACGTCGGCTTCAAGGTCGCGGCCAAGATGGGGCCGCGCTACCTGAACGCCCTAAAGACTTATCGGGCTGATTGCGCACGTAATGTGACCGGCAACCTCTTCGACCGCCACATCAAGCCGCTCTTCCTTTGAGCGGACTAAGGCCTGGTCGGCTTACTTGCCGACCCGGTCCTTGGGGAAGCCGGCGGTGCTGACGAAACGATCGATCGCCGGGGTGATTCCTGCGAAGGCCTGATTGTAGGCCTCCAGCGCTTTGGTGTAGGTCTCGAGTGCGGCGGCTGCCTGCTCTTCGCGTTTCCGGCGCAAGGTGGTCGAGAGGCCGATGTCTTTCTTGGCGAAAGCGAGCTGCTTGCCCTTGGTGACATTGGTCTTATCGGCATCGTACGCTTTTTGACAGCGATCGACGCGCTCCTGGTCGCGATCGTTGTCCTTGGTGACCAAGGTAGCGTCCTTGGCGGTCTGATTGGCGATACTGTAAGACGACCGCAGGGCGCTGTGCAGTGTGATCAGGTTCGCCGTGGCGACCTCCGTGATGGAGGCGTTGAGTACCGTGAGTTTATCAGGGGTGACCTTGATTTGCTGATTCTCGTAGAAGGCGATGGCGTAGGCTGCTCCCGGGGTGCCTTCGACAGTCAGGCGGGGAGGTGTCGCGGGGACTTCCGGCACCTTGCCGATTTTCGGCTTCGCGGGCGCGGCCGGTGTCGGGGCGGCCGGCTTGGCGTCCGCGGCGAAACTAACGGCGCCCAGAAACACAAGGCAGCAGATGAATGGTATTTTCATGGGGTATGCAGGTGTTAGTTGCCGTGCGCTAGGTTCGCCACTTCAAAATATACCCAAGGGTTAGCCCTCAATCGTGGCTTGGGTCTAACTTAGAAGAACCCGCTCTACAACGCCAACATCCGCCACCTCAAGCCGCTCTTCCCGTAAGCGGAAGCGGCGAGAGGTCCATGAAGGCGCGGAGCGATCCGCGCCTTATTTTTTCCTACCAATCCAGTAGTCGCTAAAGGCGTGAAGACAGATTTCGCCCACGAGAATCATACCGCACTGAAGCGGTGGTACAAATATGACACTCCAATTGCCCTCGCTGCCTACGATCATGCCCGCTTCTTTGGGCATCAAATACATCCAAGCACCCAAGAGGCCGACGATGAGGGTCAGGACCAGATTGCCGACGACTACGATAGGGGACTTTGCTTTCCAGGCTACCACCGCCAAGATGGCGCATGGTGCGAGCATCCAAGCGTTCATTACTAACCACATGTAATAAACCCCAATCTCTACTGGTTTGAGACTATCTTTGTCGTGCATGCCACTGCCTAGAACGATTGGGCCGATGAGCCCGAAGACGACGGCTAGGCCGTAAGTGAGCCGCCGCACGTTCACCTGCTTATTTTCTCGCCGCGAAGTCGCGGGCGTAAGCCTCAGCGAAGTAGCTGAGGATTACGTCGGCGCCGGCGCGCCGGATGGCGAGAAGGGATTCGTCGCGCGTGGCGCGGAGGTCGAGCCAGCCTTTTTCGGCGGCGGCGTGCAGCTGGGCGTATTCGCCCGAGACCTGGTAGGCGGCGATCGGGAGATTCGTCGACTCGCGCAGGTCGCGGATGATGTCGAGATAGGCGCCCGCTGGCTTCACCATCAGGAGGTCGGCGCCCTCTTCCGCGTCGAGAATCGCCTCGCGGGCGGCCTCGCGGCGATTGGCCGGGTTCATCTGGTAGGTGGCCTTGGAGATGGGGGCTTCGCCGGCCTTGCGGGCACTGCCGATGGCGTCGCGGAAAGGGCCGTAGAAGGCCGAGGCGAATTTGGCGGAGTAGGCGAGGATGCCGGTGCCGGTGTGGCCGGAAGTATCGAGGGCCTTGCGGATAGCCTTTACGCGTCCGTCCATCATGTCGGAGGGGGCGACGAAATCGGCGCCGGCCTGGGCGGTGAAGAGCGACATCTTCACGAGCGCTTCGACGGTGCGGTCATTATCCACGTCGGTACCAGCGGCGTTCAGGATGCCGTCGTGGCCGTGCGTGGTGTAAGGGTCGAGGGCGATGTCGGCGAAAATCACTGTGCCGGGAGACTTCGCCTTGATTTCGCGGATGGCGCGTAAGGCGAGGTTCGACGGGTTGAGGGCTTCGGCGCCTTCGGCGGTCTTACGGGCGGCGTCGACCTTCGGGAAGAGGGCCACGCCATGGATACCGAGGGCGAGGAGTTCGGCGCACTTGGCGCCGAGCTGGGCGAGCGGGATCCGGCTGACGCCGGGCAACGAGCCAACCGGCTCGGCGACTTCGCCTTCGGTCACGAAGAGGGGCTGGATGAGGTGGCGGGGTTCGACGACCGTCTCGCCGAGCATGGCACGGATGCCGGCCGAAGCCCGGAGGCGGCGGAGGCGGACGGATTGATCGAGGGAGGCCGACATCGGAGGGTGGAGATTGGCGGACCTCTGGGGCAGGGCAACGGCGAAGCCTGCCCAGGTGGGACGCTTTGGGGTGGGACACTTTGTCATCCTGACCCCATTGGGACAGGGACAGGCATCTGCCAGACCTTTGAAAATCATATAAAAACGCGGTTATTCCCTTGGCACAAGCCCTGCCAATAAGACGGCATAACCCATCTACCAAAACAAACATATGAGTAAAATCATCGGCATCGACCTCGGCACCACTAACTCCTGCATGGCTGTCCTGGAAGCAGGCGAATCGGTCGTCATCTCCAATTCGGAAGGCGCCCGCACGACGCCCTCCATCGTCGCGTTCACCAAGAACGGCGACATCCTCGTCGGTCAGGCCGCCAAGCGCCAGGCCGTCACCAACCCGAAGAACACGATCTTCTCCGCGAAGCGCCTCATCGGCCGCAAGTTCTCCGAAGTGAAGGCGATCGCCTCGAAACTTCCTTATAAGGTCGTCGAAGGTAAGAACGGCGACGCCGCCATCGAATGCGAAGTCGACGGCAAGCCTCGTGTGTTCGCGCCGGAAGAAATCGCCGCTAAGGTCCTCGCCAAGCTCAAGGCCGACGCCGAAGCCTACCTCGGCGAGAAGGTCACGCAGGCCGTGATCACCGTCCCCGCTTACTTCAACGACTCGCAGCGCCAGGCCACCAAGGACGCCGGCACGATCGCGGGCCTCGAGGTGCTCCGCATCGTCAACGAACCCACCGCGGCTTCCCTCGCCTACGGCCTCGATAAGAAGGGCGACGAAAAGATCGCCGTCTATGACTTGGGTGGCGGCACGTTCGACGTCTCGGTTCTCGAAATCGGAGGCGGCGTCTTCGAAGTGAAGGCGACCAACGGCGACACCGAACTCGGCGGCGACAACTGGGATGAGCGCATCATTCAGTGGCTCATCGACGGCTTCAAGGCCGAGTCCGGCATCGATCTCTCGAAGGATGCGATGGCTCGCCAGCGCCTGAAGGAAGAAGCCGAGAAGGCCAAGATCGCCCTCTCATCCTCGAACTCGGTCGACATTAATCTGCCCTTCATCACGGCCGACGCCTCTGGTCCGAAGCACCTCAATGTCACGCTCACGCGTGCCCAGATGGAAAAGGTCTGCGACGACCTTTCCGAGCGTACCCGCAAGCCGTTCGAATCCTGCCTCAAGGACGCCGCTCTCAAGATGGCCCAGGTCGACGAGCTCGTTCTCGTCGGCGGCATGACTCGCATGCCTAAGATCATCGAAATCGCCCGTCTGCTCGCCGGCAAGGAGCCCCACAAGGGTGTTAATCCGGATGAAGTCGTCGCCATCGGTGCCGCTATTCAGGCCGGCGTGCTGAAGGGCGACGTGAAAGACGTTCTCCTTCTCGACGTCACCCCGCTCACGCTCTCCATCGAGACCATGGGCAGCGTCGCCACGGCGATGATTGATCGCAACACGACGATCCCCACCAAGAAGTCACAGGTCTTCTCCACCGCCGCCGATAACCAGGCCGCCGTTGACATCGTCATCGTCCAGGGCGAACGCCCGATGGCGAAGGACAATAAGCAGCTCGGTACGTTCAAGCTCGACGGTATCAAGCCTTCGCGTCGCGGCGAACCGCAGATCGAAGTCACCTTCGACATCGACGCCAACGGCATCCTGCACGTCTCCGCGACGGATAAGGGTACCGGCAAGGAACAGAAGATCTCCATCACGGGCTCCTCGGGTCTCTCCAAGGAAGAAGTCGAGAAGCTTCGCAAGGAAGCCGAACTTCATGCCGAGGATGACAAGAAGGTCCGCGAACTCGCCGAGGCTCGCAATCGACTCGACGCCAGCGTCTTCGCTTCCGAGAAGTTCATCGCCGAGAATGGTGAGAAGATCGCCGCCGAAGCGAAGGCCGCCGCCGAAACCTCCCTCAAGGAGGCCCAGGAGCTGCTCAAGAAGGCCGATGCGACGGTCGAGGATTTCGAAAAGTCTGCCACCGCTCTCCAGGCCGCCCTGCAGGCCGCCGCCCAGTCCGTGCCGCCCGCCACGGGCGAACAGCCTCAGGCGAATGCCGAGGCCGGCCCCGCTCCCGAAGAGAAGAAGAAGTCCAAGGACGGCAAAGTGGTCGACGGTGACTTCGAGGTCGTCGACGACGGCAAGAAGTAAGCAGCCCTAGGTTGCGCCGAAGACGGGCCGGAGTCGCGAGACGCCGGCCCTTTTTGTCGCATGACGTCTTGCCCCTCACGGCCGACTCCCTAGGTCTGGTGGTGTGAATACCTCGGAGCAGCTTTTCCAACGCGCCCTCACGATGATCCCGGGCGGCGTCAATTCCCCGGTCCGGGCTTTCCGCTCGGTCGGTGGCACCCCTTTCTTCACGAAGTCGGCCAATGGCGCCCGTCTGACGACGGCCGACGGCCAGGAGCTGGTGGACTTCGTCCTGACCTGGGGTCCGGCCATCCACGGCCACAACGACCCAGACATCCGCGCGGCGATCCGCGAGGCCCTCGACCGTGGTACGAGCTTCGGTACCCCGAACCCCCTCGAGGTCGAGATGGCGGAGCTAATCCTTTCCTGCGTCCCGGCGGTGAAGAAGGTTCGCATGACCAACAGTGGCACCGAAGCCACCATGTCCGCCATCCGCCTCGCGCGCGGTTACACCGGCCGTAATAAGATCATCAAGTTCTCGGGCTGCTACCACGGCCACGTCGATTCGCTCCTCGTGAAGGCCGGCTCCGGCGCGCTCACGCAGGGCAATCCCGATTCTGCCGGCGTCACGCCCGGCACCGCCGCCGACACGCTCGTCGCCGAATATAATAATCTCCCGGCGCTCTCCGCGCTCTTCGACGCCAACGCCGGCCAGATCGCCGGTCTCATCGTCGAGCCGTTCCCGGCCAACGTCGGCCTAATCCTGCCCGACGCCGGCTTCCTCGCCGGTCTCCGCGAACTGTGTACGAAGCATGGCACGGTGCTCATCTTCGATGAAGTGATGACGGGCTTCCGTCTTTCCCTCGCGGGCACGCAGGGCCTGCACGACGTCGTCCCTGATTTGGTCTGCTTGGGCAAAATTATCGGTGGCGGCCTCCCGGTCGGCGCTTTCGGCGGTAAGGCCGAGATTATGGACAAGCTCGCCCCGCTCGGCCCGGTCTACCAGGCTGGCACGCTCTCGGGTAACCCGCTCGCCATGGCCGCCGGCCTCGCCGCGGTCCGCAAACTGAAGGCGCAGAATCCGTACGCGCGACTCGACGTCCTCGGCCGTCGCGTCCGTGACACGCTGCTCGCCGCCGCGCAGGCCAAGGGCATCCCGCTGCAGGTGCCGCAGGTCGGCTCGATGTTCTCGCTCTACTTCAATACCCAGAAAGTCCGTAACTACGACCAGGCTATCGCCTCCAACGGCGACCTGTATCGCAAGGTCTTCCGCACCGCGCTCGACAAGGGCGTGTACCTCGCGCCTTCGCCTTACGAGACCGCGTTCCTGTCAACTGCCCACGAAGGAGCGGACATCGACAAGGCCTGCGAAGTCCTCAACGCCGCCGTGCGCGCCCTCTGATTATGCCTAAACTCGCTTTCATCGGTTCCGGACGCATGGCAGGTGCCATGGTGCAGGGCCTTCTCCGTTCGGGCGCCTGCGCCCCGGCTGATATCACCGTCATCGGTGGCAATGACTCCACTGCCGTCGACCTGTCGAAGGCCACTGGTGTCCGCGTGGCCGTGACCCCGGCCGAACTCCTAGCCGACGCCGATGCAGTCGTGCTCGCCTGCAAGCCGCAGCAGTTCGCCGATCTCGACAAGTCCTACGCCTCGCTCGCACAGGGTAAGCTCGTGCTCTCCATTCTCGCGGGTACGCGTCTGGCAACGATTGGTGACTTCTTCTCTTCTGCCCGTAATGTCGCTCGCGCCATGCCGAATACGCCTGGAGCGGTCGGGCATGGTATCAGCGCGCGTTGTTCCGCGCTCCCGCTGGTCGCCGCCGATGCCAAGATCGTCGACTCAATCCTCTCCGGACTCGGTCCCGTGATCGAACTCCCTGAATCCATGTTCGACGCCGTCACCGCCGTCTCGGGCAGCGGCCCTGGTTTCTTCTTCGAATACGTCGCCGCTTACGAAGAAGCCACCGTCGCCCTCGGCTTCACCCCTGAGCAGGCCAAGCTCCTTGTCCGTCAGACTTTCTCCGGTTCGCTCGCGCTCCTCGCCGCCACCGGCGAGAGTCCCGTGAACCTGCGCATCCAGGTGACCTCGCCGGGCGGCACAACCAAGGCCGGCCTCGATGCCATGGAAGCCGGTAAGTTCCGCGCGATCGTCGCCTCCGCCCTCATCGCCGCCAAGCAGCGCGGCGAAGAGCTCGGAAAGAAGTGAGCGACCGCCGAAAGTTGCGGGTAGGGTCAGCACTGCGTGCTGACCTAGGCTGTAGGTTCGGACTAAGGACAGCACGTGGTGCTGTCCCTACCTGTTAGCCCCGATACTCAATACTCCAAACTCTATACTCTCATTTCCGCTTACTTCGCCTGGACCGTGAAGGGCGGTTTATCGAACGTGGAGCCGTCGCCGGTGACGCGCGGGTCTTCGGCTTTGACGAGCGTCGTCATAAGTTGGCTGCGCATGCGCTTGAGGGTATCTGCGTAGGCTGGATCCTCGGCCACGTTCTTCATCTGATCGCGATCTTTGGCCAGGTCGTAGAGTTCGTCGGCCGGGCGCTTGGCAAAGGCGTGGTCGAAGCTCCATTTGAACTGGGGATTATCGAACTGATTCACGACCCAAGCCTTGGTGGGGCTGGCGTCCATGTCGGCGAAGGTCACAAAAGTGGTCTTCTCAATTTCTTCGAGCGAGGGCATGTCCGTGCGCCCGGTGAAATTGGGTGAACCCATGGGCCAGCGTTCGGGTGCGAAATTACGGATATAGAGAAAATCCTTAGTGCGTAGTGCCCGGTGCGGGTAGGGCAGGTTGCCTTCGCGGGCGATACCGACATGGCGTTCGCGTCCGGTCACGACCCAGGTGCGGGTGGGATCGACCTGGCCGGCTTGTTCCGACTTCAGGAGCGGCAGGATGCTGCGTCCAGTCATGACGGCAGGGGTCGCGACGTGGCCGATATCGAGAAACGTGGGAGCTAAGTCCATCAGGTTCACGAAGTCATCGATGATCCGCCCGGGCTTCACGCCGGGTCCGCGCACGATGAGCGCGACGTTGGTGCCGTGGTCGTAGAGGTTGCACTTGCCGGCCGGGACACCGGGCATGCCGTGATCGCCGCTGATGACCAAGATGGTGTTGTCAAATTGTCCGCGGGCCTTGAGCTCGGCGATGATTTCACCGACGCCGGCATCCCAGGCCTGGATTTCGCCCATGTAGTCGGCCACGTCATCCCGGATTTCGGGAACATCAGGGAGGAAGGAGGGCAGTTTCCCTTTGAGGTCGTCGGGATTGATCTTCCAGAGGTTGACGCCTGAATGTTTCTCAAAACTGCGGTGGGTGAGCGTGGGCCCGAACCAGAAGCAGAAAGGCTTCCCCGCTTTGTTGGCGTCGAGGAAGGATTGGAAGTTTGTGCGGACTTGGCCGAGGAGCTTCGCCTTGGCGGCTTCGAACGTGCTGCCGTCCTTGACCATCAGCGTGGCGTTGGAGGAGAAGCGGTTGTAGGCGCGACCGGCTTTTTCGAAGGCATTTTTCTGTCCGCCGTAGGGGGCGTCGGCTGGCGTACCAGGGCTCCAGACTTTATACATTTTGCCGATATGATAACCGGCGTCTTGCAGCATAAGCGGGTAGGTCGGGATGGCGCTATCCCAGCGTGCGCCGCTGAGGATCGCCCCCATGTGCGTGCGGAAGAAGTATTGCCCGGAGAGCAGGGAACTGCGGCACGGGGTGCAGCTCGGGGCGGTCACGAAGGCGTTGCGGAAGACGGCGCCTTCGCCGGCCATGCGGTCGATGTTGGGCGTCTTGATGATTTGATTGAGGCTCGGGCGGCCGCCGTCGACCTTATCCAGGAAGCCCGCATAGCGACCCCAGTCATCGGCGAAGCAGAAGACGATATTAGGGCGCTCGGTCGTCTCCGCGGCGGAAAGCGAAGCGGCGGCCAAGGCCAGCAGCAAGAGAACGGTTTTCATTTAAGGGGTTCTTTCTCGAAGTCGTCACGTTTGACCCAGTTGGCCTCAAGGAGTTCCCCGCCCATATAACGTTCGTAGAAACGGAGTTTCTTCACGTCGGCGGAAGGATGGGCTTCGTATTCGGCGCCGCGACCGATCGCGCGGAGATCGCCGGCGGCCTTGAGCTCGGACCACATTTGCGCGCGTAGTTTCTCGACGTCCGCGGCGCGCGCCGCGGCCAGGTTCTCCACGCAGTCGCGGTCCGCGGCGAGATCGTAGAATTCCCGCCCGGGGCGCATACCGAAGCAAAGGTTCCAGAAGGGGTCGCTGCCTTTCTCGCGGCGCGCATGGAGAATGAAAGACTTGGTCGGGCTGGCGTCCGTATCTAGGTAGCCTGTCTCGGGGTTGCAGGCCGGCCAGCGGGAGGGTTCGCAGTTCTCAAGATAGGCGAGTCCGTCTTTGACGATGCCGCGAATCGGATAGCCGACGTCGCCGGGTCGGCCTAGGTCATTACGCTCGCGACCGATGAGCACGTGGTCGCGGGCGGGGTTGCTGCGGCCGTCGACGCCGCTGCGGAACGTATCGGTCAAGCTGCGTCCGGAGGTGGGTGCGAGCCCGTGATCAGGCCAGGCCACGCCGGCGACCTCGAGGAAGGTCGGGGCGAAATCAGTGAAGCTGATGTAATCGGTGACCTTGCGGCCGGGGTTCTTGATGCCCGCCGGCCAGCGGGCCGCCATCGGGAGATGATTGGCGTCCTCGTAGGTGCTGCCTTTCACGCGGGGGAAAGGCATGCCGTTGTCGCTGGTGACGATGATGAGCGTGCGGTCCAGTTCACCGCGCTTCTCGAGGTCATCGAGAATCAAGCCGAGATGGCGGTCACAGTGCTCCACTTCGATTGCGTAATCGAGCATGTCGCCGCGGATGACGGCGTTGTCGGGCCAGTAGGCGGGGACATGATCGACGTCGGTCAGTTTCTTGCCGAGACGTAGGCCGCTGCCTTCTTCGTAATCGCGGTGCGGTTCATGGAAGCCCAGCCAGAAGAACCAAGGTTGATCGACTTTGGTTTGTTGGAGGAAGTCGTGGAAGTTAGCGGCGTAATCGGTCTGGGCGATGCCTGTGGCGGGCGGCGTCGCCCAGCGTTTGTTGAAAAGCTTCCCGGCCATACTGCGTTTGGAGCCGTCAGCTTTGAGCGAGAGTCCGGGGGCCCAGACTTTTCCGCAGCTGGCGTAGGTGTAGCCGTTGCGTTCCAGGACGTCGGGGAAGGTCTCATGTTCCGGCGGGAAGATGCACTGGTGATTGGCGCCGGCGCCGAGCAGCCAAGGGTGGCGGCCGGTCAGGATTGAAGAGCGCGAGGGCGTGCACTTGGCGGTCGGCGTGTAGGCGTTGAGGAAGAGCAGGCCTTCTTTGGCCACTCGATCGAAGTTCGGGGTCTTGACCCAGGGGCAGCCATAGGCTCCGGCATGGCCGTGGCCCCAGTCGTCGGCGATGATGAAGAGGATATTGGTACGCTTCGTCTCGGCGGCGCCGAGCGCCGTGAAGGCGGCGAAGAGGGCGGCAAGGAGCAGAGAGGGGCGCATGGCTCGGGGTGAGGGCTAATAAAGCCGGTTGCTTGGCCCATGCAACGCCTCACCTGCTGGACCAAAGAAAAGGCCGGGCGACTTGCGTCGTCCGGCCTTCGCGGGAGCCTCAGTCGAGGCTTACTTCTGAGCAGGGGCGTCGGCCTTCTTGGCCGGAGCCTTCTTCGCACCCTTGGCGGCCGGCTTGGGGGCGAGGTCGCGGAGCTTCACGTTCTTGAACCAGACTTCGTCCCCGTGCTCCTGGAGGAGGATGTGACCGTCGGCCCACTCGCCGAAGTTCTTGCCATACTTGGGGTCGGCATATTTCGACTTCGCCACGAGGGCGCGGAAGTCATCGGTGTTTCGATCGTAGGAGACGATGAGGCGGCCGTTGAGCCAGTGTTCGACCTTGCTGCCCTTGGTAATCACGTAGGCGTTGTTCCACTGGCCAATCGGGTTGGGGCGCTTGTTTTGCGCGGTGATCAGGTCGTACAACGAACCCACGGTGCGGTTGCCGTCGCGGCCGAGCTTGGCGTCCGGGTGGACGGCGTCGTCGAGCATCTGGAATTCCAGACCGAAGGCCGAACCGGCGCCCTGGTTGAGGTCGGGCTGCACGTAATATTTCAGGCCGCTGTTCGCACCCTTGGTGAGCTTGAAGTCGACGGAGACTTCGAACTGCTTGAAGCGGGCGATGGTGATGATGTCGCCGGCGGCGGCGGATTCCTTGCCGCCCGAAGCGGCGGTATGGAATTGGCCCCGTTCGATGGTCCAGCCTTCCTTGGGGAAGTCCGGGCCCTTGGCGGAGCGCCAGCCCTTGTTGCTACGACCGTCGAAGAGGAGCTTCCAGCCGTCGGCCTTCTCGGAGTCGGTCAGGCTGTTGTCATTGATCTTCGTGAGGGCGATGTTGCGGAACTTGACTTCGGCGCCTTCCATCGCGGTGTCCTTGCCGATGCCATGCACCTGGAAGGCAATGAAACCGGTCGCATAGCCGTCGTCGCGGAGATCGACGCGCGGTTCGCCGTTGAGCCACATGCGGATGTGGGGGCCGTTGGCTTCGATCTTCACCTTGTTCCACTCGTTGACCTTGGTCAGCTTGCGGCCTTGCACAGAAAAGGCGAGGGCTTCGGGGGTCTCGATACGAGGCGAGAGCCAGCCGCGGCGGCCTTCTTCATAAAGTCCAGCAGTCCACTGGCGGGCGGCGCCGTCGGCCTTGTTCATGTTCTTCGGGTTGGTGTCGATCTCGGCCTGGTAGCCGTGGACACGGCCGGCGGGGATCTTGATCATCTTGCCGGTGGCGTAGTCCTTGTAGTTGACGTCCTTGGCCTCGGCGTGGCTGCGAATCTGCACGCCGGAGTTCAGGCGCGGATCGTCGAGGAATTCATATTCCAGGACGAAGTTCGCGTAGTTCTTATCGGTCGCGAGGAACGAGTTCGGCGTGTTGGCGACGGCCGTGCCGACGAGGTAGCCCTCGGGGCTGACGGAATATTTGGCCGCGCCGCCCTTGGCGACGAGACCAGCGAGGTCCTTGCCGTTGAAGATCTCGACCTTGTTCGGGTTGGCCTTTGGTGCGCCGGGGGTGGCCGGAGCGGGGTTGGTGGCCGCGGCGGCGGTCTTCGTGGCGCCGGGCTGGGTAGTGTTCTTGTCATTGCTGGCGCAGCCCGCGATGAAGAGGGCGGCGGCCGTGGTAAGGCTCAGGGTGAGCGGGGTCTTTTTCATGGTGTGTGTGATTTGGTTTAGAAATGAAAAAGCGGAGCGGCCTTGCGACCGCTCCGCTTAATCGGAGGAGCTTAGAACGTGGTTGGGATCTCGAAGCCCTTGCGGCCGGTGCGCTTGGCCACGAGGTCGCGGTTGGCGACCTCGGCGTTGGCGCCGGTGAAGAGCTCGGTCTTGGTGTCCACGGTAAGCGGAGCGCCAAGGGTGGCCTTGGCTTCGTCGAGGTTGACGCCGTTACGGCCGAGGTGCTCGGCCATGCGACCGAAGGCCTCGGAGAGACCGGAACTTGCCTTGATGGCTTCCTTGATCTCGCCGGCGCTCTTCTTCGCGCCGACGCGGTAGGAGATGTTGGCGGAGTGGACGAGGGCGGTGGAGAGGAAACATTCGCGCACCGGGGCGTGGATGTTCGCAGCGGAACCCTTGCGAATACATTCGACCCAGTTGGCGTGGTGGCCGGAGGCTCCGCCGGTGAGGTCGACGGCGTCGACGGTCTTACCGTAGGACTTCACGAACTTACCGTCCTTGTCATAGACCTGGGCGGAGTTGTAGTCAGGCACGACGATGGTGGCGTTCTCGCACTCGACGATGATGCCGATCTCAGGGGACTTGGCGGACTTCTCGCCGGAGTTGCTCTCCTTGAACTGGCCGAACTTGTTCGACGGGCCGTTCATCTTGCCGTCGGCGGTGAGGCCGTAGACTTCGGTGATGAGCGGGGCGGCGGCGTAGTTGTGGATGGAGACGAAGGTGTTCGGGGTCTCGGCGCAATCGACGTAGCCGAAGCGACCGCCGACGGAGACGACCTCAGGGGCGACTTCATGGGTCCCGAGGAACCAGCGGGCGATGTCGATCTCGTGGATCGCCTGGTTGCAAAGGTCGCCGCCGCCGTAGTTCCAGAACCAGTGCCAATCATAGTGCACCGGGCCATTGTTCGCTGCCTCGTTGACCTTGTCGGACTCATGGCCGCGGACGGATTCTTGGATGTCGGCCGGGCCGTTCCAGAGGTCGTAATCGATTTCGGAAGGGATTTCGCTCTTCTTGGCGGCGCCGATGGACTTGCGGCGCTTGTAGCAGATGGCGCGGGCGAGCTTCACCTTGCCGTACTTGCCGGCGTGGACGTCCTTAATGGCGGCGCGGATACCAGCGCCCGAGCGGCTCTGCGTGCCAGCCTGGACGATCTGCTTGGAGAAGTGCTGCGAGGCGGCGACGAGCTGCTGGCCTTCGAAGATATTATGCGAGAGGGGCTTCTCGACGTAGAGGTGCTTGCCGGCCTGGAGGGACCAGATACCCTGGATGGAGTGCTGGTGGTTCGGGGAGGCGATGGAGACGGCGTCGATATCCTTGTCTTCGAGCATCTTGCGGATGTCGGCATATCCCTTGGCGCCAGGAATGGCCTTCATGCTCTTGGCGAGGACCTTCGAGTCTGGATCGCATAGCGCGACGATGCGGACGCCTTTGATCTTCTGGAGCTCCTTGATGTGCTCCTGACCACGGCTGCGGAAGCCGACAACGGCGACGCGGAGGTCACCGTTGGCGCCAGCGGACTGGGCGTAGGTCTGGGCGCTGAGGCCCGCCACGGCGGCAGCCAAGGCAGAGTTCTTGATGAACGTACGACGATGTAGTTGGGACATAGATAGGACTGGGGGTAGAGACGGAGCATAATAAGATACCGCCTTAGTCGAGATTGTTCCTAGGCGCGACCTAACCGAATAACGGTAAAAAGTATCCGAGAAGAAGGGGTCGGGGCAGGGGTAGGGGCAGGATTATTTTCCTAAGAACTTATTCATTAATTACTTAGGCGTAATTAAATATTACCCACCCCTATCCCTACCCCCGCCCCTAATCCTAATCAGGTCCTATTTAACCGTCCGGAGATATTCCCGGATAGCCTCGAACTGCTGGGCCCCTTTGCCGTCAAACGGGTCGGTCAGTTGGGTTAGGCCTTCGGGGTCGGCGTATTTCGGCATCTTGGTATCAGGGTCGATCCGGATGGGCGCCATGACCCAGCGTTGGAAGTAGCCCTTGCGGACGCGTTCCACCGTCTGGACGAAATTGATGGCTGGTGCTTCGAAGACGGCGGTGGCGGCTTGTTCGCCCACGGCGTGGCAGGTGATGCAGTTGAAGCCACCGTCCGCGCCGAGGAGTTTTTCGCCGAGAGCGATCTTCTCAGCGTTGGGTGCGGGTTCATCGGCTTCCTTCTGGGGCAGGCCGTGCTGATGGTTGAGGCCGAGAGCGATGCCGCTGGCGAGGTGCGCCGGGAAGCCGGGCATGCGGCCGATGAGCCAGGTGCGCGGTTTATACTCAATCTTCCCGGCGATGAATTTGCTCATCCACTCGTGCTGGAGTTTTTCCCCGAGCCAGGTGAGCGGAGGAATCGGCGCGTCGGGCACAGCTTCGCCTTCGACATGTTCCTTCGCGGGCAGGGCGTCGCGCAGCTTCTTGGCTTCGCCGTCGACCTTGGTCCATGTGCTGACGTTGCCGTCGCGCGCGTGGCAGGCGATGCAGTTGAGGTTCTTGATCTGGCGTTCAGCGAATTCAGCCGCGGTGTCCTGCTTGAGCGAAGCGAGGTCGGTGGTGAGGAAGGCTTTGAGCGAAGCGCGCTGCGGGGCGGACAGGGCGAAGTCAGGCGCGGCTGCGCGCGTCTTGTCATCGGCGCCGAGGCAGCCTTTTTCGCCCGCCTTGATGATCTTGGCCAAGGCAGGCTGGGTCGTGGCCGGCATGCCGGCATGGCAATTGAGACAACCAGCGCTGACGAGTAGGGTGGCCCCGCGGGCGGCATCACCGGCGATGGCCTGGCGCTTAATCTGCATGCCGTTGATCAAAAGATAAGTGGCGATCTGTGCGGATTCCTCGTCGCTCAGGCGGAAATGCGGCATGCGCGTCGCGGGGTAATTCTTGGCGGGGTCTTTGAGGAATTCGATCAATGCTGCGGCCTGCCACTTGTCGCGGACATGCCCCAGCGGGATACGGTCATGGGCATCAGCCCCCGTGGCGTCAGGTCGTTGGTGGCAGGCGATGCAACCGAGGTTGGCGAAGAGGCCGCCGCCGGCGGACGCGAGTTTCGGATCGAGCGGTTTCTCGGTCGCAGGTGCCGCGCCCTGCGTGAGCATCGCGGCGAGGTCGGCGGCTTTCTGAGCGGTGTCAGCTCCGGCGAAAAGCTTCGGCATCAGCGTGTGCGGACGGATCGCGTGCGGGTCGGCGATCCAGTCAGCGAGGAAGGCCGGTTTGTATTTCGCGCCTAAGTCCGCCAGCAACGGGGCGTTCTGGCCAAACTCGGGCATGCCGATGCCTTTGGCGGGCAGCAGCGCGGCGTCGGCGTGGCAGGCGGCGCAGTTCAGTTGTGCGAAGAGCAGGCGACCTTCGCGTAACTGCGATGCGGCGGTGAGCTCTGGTTTGACCGCGTGCGTGAGAATCGTCGGCGGGACGGGCTCGAGCGGGAAATCTTTCGAGGCCCAGTTAAGTCGCACGAACGTGTCGCCTTTTTCCGCGCTGGTGATTTCCGCGACGAGGTGATTAGCGCCTTTGTTGAGCTGGACGGTTTTAAGTCCGACGCCGTCGAGGAGCGGTTGGCCGTTGAGGCTCAGTTTAAATTTACCGGAAGTCTCGACGCCGAGTTTGAAGATCCCCCGCAGTGGTGACTGGATGTCGCCTTCCCATTTGGCGGTGAAAGCACCGGCGGCGAGGAACGGGGTCGGCGCCTGGCCGCCGGGGACGTAGAGCGAGAGGAGGCGATCGACGCGGCTGTCGGTCTTGCCGGCAGCGGAGAATGAGACCGCGAGTCCTGGCGTATCCTGTGCGCAGAGGGTGTGGGCGAGGAGCGTGGCGAAAAGGCTGAAGAGGCGGAGCGACATGGCAGCGGGCTGCCTGCATTGGGGCGATAATCCGCGTGTCAGGCAAGCCCCCAACAAAAAGGCCCGGCGTGAACCGGGCCTTTTATCCTGAGGCTTTCGCCTTACTTACTTGGCGAAGCTGCGGTAGTCCTGGCCTTCTTTCTCCGGCACCACGTTGATCGTGCTGCCGATGTCATCCGGCACGCGAGAACCATCGACGGCCTTCACGTTCATCTTGATGCGCATCTGCATCACGGGCACGAGTCCGTGGATCTCCAGGAAGACGCTCTTGCCGTCTTCGGAGAGCTTGACGGATTCGATCTGCAGGGTGTCGTTGCCCTTTTCTTCCGGCTTGCTGACCTTGTATTCGTCCGAGCCGTAGGAACTCGTCCAGCGGTAGTTGTACTGCGTGACGGCCCAGTTCTGGATGTCGCTGGCGGTCTTCTTGTCGAGGGCGCCAGTGAAGCCGATGGTGATGCCGTGCTTGGAGACGTGGAGCGATTCCTGCATGGTCACGGATTTGCCGGTGTAGCGGACGCGGTGGATGGCGCCGTCCTTCACGCCATTGGTCTGCCAGCCTTTGAGGCCACCGACATACAGCTGACCATCGATGGGGCTGAAGCGCGCTCGCATCAGGCCCGTGGTGAATTTGAGGGGGAACTTGACCACGCCGCCCTGCGGGATTTCACCGACGCGTTCTTGGAGCACTGCGAAGAGCGAGGATTTGCCGTAGGAGAGGTAAAGCATGCGGCCTTCGAAGGGGCCCCACTTGCCCTTGTTCGCGGGCACCCAGATCTGGGTGCCGTTGGAATTATCGACGTCGTACGGTACCCAGCAGAGGTGCGTGCTGTAATTTGTGGGCGGCGGGCTGAGGTGCGAGAGGTCAGGGACTTCGATGAACTCACCCGGCTTCGAGAAGTGGATGTAGTCGACCGGAACCCAGGTTCCCTGGTTGTCGCCGTTGGAGATTTCATTGTTAGGCCCGACGCACATGCCGTTGGGCGCACGGATGCCCGTGGCGTAGACTTCGAACTTCTTGCCATCCGGGGAGACCTTGAAGATGCAACCGTGGTGGTTGCTGAGGGGGCCCCAGCCGCGGCCTCCCGGATTCACGGGTCCGCCCTTGAGGAAGTAGAAGTTGCCCTGCGAGTCGGTCTGCAGGTCGAAGGTGAACTCGTGGAAGTTCGAGGTGACCTGGACGTCGTTGTTGAAGTTTTCGTAGAAGTCCGCTTCGCCGTCGTTGTTGAGATCGTGGAGCAGGGTGATCTGGTCGCGGCCGAGGACATAAATCTGGTCGTTGACGATTTTCAGGCCGAGGCCGTGGAAGATGCCAGTGGCGTAGCGGTGCCAGGTGATCTTGCTGAGTTTTTCGTCAGCGAACTTACCGACCCAGACGTCGCCGCTCCAGGTGGCGAAGGCGATGCGGCCGTCTTTGAAGAAGTCGAAAGCGCCGACGCGAATCCAGGCGTTGTACGGGTTGTCGGAGGGGACGGAGACATTGTCGACGACGTAAGGCGCGGCGAGGAGTTCGCCGAGCTGGTCCTTCATCGTTTGTTTCTGCGCGGCGTCCTGTTCGCTCGCGATCTTGGCTTGGAGGTCCTCGATTTTCTTCGTCTGGTCGATTTCGCCGAGCACGCCTTCGGTCACGACGTCCTGAGCCCAGTGGGCGGGGCCGCCGGTGGTGAAGGTGCGCAGGTCAGCTGGCGCGGCGGTCTTCGAGGTGATTTTGCGGAGCACGTCGCCGGCGTTGATGCTGCCGTGGGCGAACGACACCTTGAAAGAGGTGCCGGCCGTGACTTTAGAAAGTTTGAGCGAGAGCACGTTGCCCTTGGCGTTCAAGATCGAACCGGCAGGCAGGGCGTTGACGGTTACCGTGGTGAGCTCGTCGGCCGGCTTGACGATGGCGGGCGCATCCTTGGCGACTTTCACGGGCTTGCCCTTGGGGTCGACTTTCTTGGCGGCTGGCGTGGCGGGCATCGGGAGTTCCATGCGCACGATGGCGTTGGCGCCGTCGGCGAGGTCGACCTTGCCGCCATACGGCAGGTCCATGAGTTTGACGGAAGAATCGAGTTCACCTTTGACGACCGTGAAGGAGCGGCTGAGCACGATGTTGGTGCCGATGGTTTCGATTTCGGCGGATTCAAGGACTTCGGCGGTGCCGACGGTGTAAGCGAAGACGACGCGGTCGCCATGGAGGTAGAGTCCCTGGTACTTGGCGTGCTCGCGGGGCAGCGGGCCGAGCGGAATCGTGGCGGCGTTGGGGCCGACCGGCAGGGCGCGCGTCTCGGCGAAGGTGCCGTTGAAGCTCCAGCCGGGTCCGGGATTGGTTTCGAAGTAGACCTTGGCACCGACGGCGGGTCCGGGGTTTGGGCCGTGCTTGCCGTCGAAGGCGACACCTTTGGTCTGCATCCATCCGCCGATCCAGGCGCCCGCGCCACGGAGGGTTTCGGTGTCGAAAGCATAGCCCGCATCCTTATTGCCGAGATTCACGAGCACGGCCTTGTTCGCCGCGCAGCCTTTCTGCTCGAAGGGGCTCTTGCCCTGGGTGTTGTCAATCGAGGCGGAGAGGAAGCGGCCGTAGTCCATCGCTTCCCACTTGGGGAGCGGTTTCTTGGCCTCGTCGGCGGCGAAGACTGTGCCGGCCACGAGGGCGAGCAACAGGCTGGTGCGGGTCAGGGATTTCATGTGATTGGAAATGGGGTTGGGTGGGGGCAGGGGGCAGGATTGATTAAACCGCCCCCCGCTGTCCACCGTATTGGAGTGATATGCGGGCGGGAAGTTCCTCCCGAAGATGAAAGATGGCGGATGGACGATAAAGGCCGCCGCAGGGCGGCCGAGGGTAGGGGCGATTAATCAATTTTCTGGCCCTCCGAGCCTCTGGGCCTCCGGTCCTCTTTGTGCTTACGCCTTCCAGCACCCCGGGAGGTGTTCGTCGAGCACGCCCACGGCCTGCAGGGTGGCTTGGATGATGGTCGGGCCGACGAATTTCATGCCGCGCTGCTTAAGTTCTTTGGAAATCTGTTCGGCCAAGGGCGAAGTCGGCTGATGGGTGCGCGAGCGTCGGACGATCGGCTTGCCGTCGACGTGCGCCCAGAGCCATTTCGAAAAGCTGCCGAACTCGTCCTGCATCGCAACGAAGGCGCGCGCGTTGAGGGCGACGGATTCGAGTTTGCCGCGATGACGAATCAAGCCGGGATTATCCATGAGCGTGTCGACCTTCTTGGCGTCGAAGCGTGCGACCTTGCGGACGTCGAAGTTCGCGAAGGCTTTACGGTAATGTTCACGCTTCTTCAGCACGGTGATCCACGAGAGGCCGGCTTGCGCGCCTTCGAGGATGAGTTGTTCGAAGAGCAGGCGATCATCGTGCACGGGCACGCCCCATTCGTCGTCGTGATACGCCACATAAAGCGGATCCTCTCCGCACCAGAAGCAACGTGGCTTCGGCTTGGCCACCTTAGGATTTGGTCGACAGGCCGCGCAGCCAGGCAATCCATCCGGCGGGCAGGCCGCGGGCCAGGGCGCCGCGGACGATCTTCTCGTGATAGAGCTTCGAAGGCAGGTGCGGGCCGGTCGGGTCGACGACTTTATAGGCCTGGCAATCGAGCGGGCAGTCTTCCAAACCGGCTTCGAGAACGGTGAGTGGGATGCGCTTGTAGGGCGTGCCTTCCGCCTCATCCATGCGCTTCCAGTCGTCGGCACTCATCTCGTAGATTGCTCCCCAGACGCCTGGGGTGTCTTGGTCTTCCAGAATATCCGCCGCGCCGCCACCCCACGTGGTGCTGGGATGCGTGAAAGCCATGCGGTGCTTGGGTAGAAAGGCCTTGCCGCGGTAGCTGGAGCCAGGGCAACGGCGTTCCATCTGGGCGGAATCCAGATTGGAAGCGTAGGCGAAGTAATACCGGCTCATGCGGAGGGAGCCGAACTTTGCCCATCTCGGCCGGAGATGCAATCATGCAACCAAGGGCGGGGGTCGGCTGGCTTGGTGAACGGCGGCGAAGATATTTCAGGAATCGCCGCCCAACGTCCGTGCGGCTGGCTGTTAATAACTTGCAGATTCGGGTTAAGGCTTTGCTTCGCAGCCTGCCAGCAGTCCCCCCTCGCGCCGGCGCCGCAGCCGTTCACCAAACTAGGCGCCCCTTCGCAAATTCTTCAGAATTTACGCGTCAGCCCCACATACGCCGACCGCGGCTGGGCTCCGTAGCCAAGGGCGGTGGGTGGGGCGGTTTCACCGAAAAGGTTTTCAATGCGTAGGGAGAGTTCGGTCTGATCGTTCCAGGCATAGCGCACCCACAGGCGGCAGAACGTCGCGTCGGGTAGGTTAATCCGCGCATAACTGTTCCAGTCATAGTCGACGCGCCCGTGCTGCACATTGAGGGCGGCGCCGAAGGTCCAGTTTTCGTTTGGGGTGATTTCCGTGCCGAGCGAAAGGACGAAGTGCGGCCGGCGGAGCAAGGGCTGGCCGGCAGTCACGACGCCGGCGTAATCGGTCAGGGCTTTGCTATCGAGGTAGGTGGCTGCCCCGAACACGCGCAAGCCTTTGGCGGGCCGGGCCTCCGCGCCCAGTTCGATGCCCTGGGTGCGGGCTTTGGCGATGTTGAAGGTCTTGTAGTCGACGGGGTTGTAGTCGATCAGGTCGGTGAGGTTGTTCTGGAAGGCAACGAGCGTCCAGTTGAGTGCGTTGGGGACGGCGTCCTCGTGCCGCAAGCCGACTTCGTAGCCGGTGTTCGCTTCGGGGCGTAGCGGCAGGCCGCCCGACGTGCCGTAAGCGAGGTCGTTGGCCGACGGGGCGCGGTCTGCGGTGGCGGCCTTGGCGTGCAGGGTGAGCTCCTTGCTCAGGGTGCGCGCATAGGAGAACTCGCCGGTGGTCTTGCCGGCGAAATCACTGAAGGAATCGCGACGCACCGCGGCGCGGAAACGATCCGCCTCGGTCGCCCGCCAATCCGCGCGCGTCCACACGCCGAAACTTTCCATGGTGTCCTCCCAATGGGTGGAGCCAGCGGCAAGGGCCTGCTGGTCGTAGCGCGAGTTCTCATAACTCAGGCCGAGTCCCAGGGTGAGGTTGCGCCGCACCTTCCAGTCGGCGAACGCGGTGAGCTCGTCGCGGTCGAGGTTGAATTTCTGATAATAAAGATAAGGCCCGTAGAAAGGGTCGGTGCCGTCGACGTAGCTGGTGACGGTCGAGCCGCCATGTGACCAGAAAGCGACGGCGCTCAAGGTGTCGGTGTCGTAACGGAGGCCGGGCGAAAGCATCCAGCCGCGGTCTTTCTGCCAGTCGTTGGGGTCGCCGCTCGCAGGGATGCTGTTCGTGGCTTGCCCGGGGAGACCGGCGTTGCCGCGATCGACGGAGCCGATCAGGTCGAAGACGAGATTCGCGGATAGGCGCCATTCCGATTTGAGCAGCCCGGTCGAGGCTTCCCTTGCGCCGTTCACGCGCCAGCCGTCGTCGTGCGACGTGGTCAGCGCGAAGGCGGTGCCCTGCGTGGCCGCAGATTTCCCATCCGCGTTATTGGTGAGATAACTGAAACCTAGCGAGGTACGTCCGTAGGCGCCGGCCTCCAGATTGAGGGTGCCGCCGCTCTTGTCGGTCAACGGGTCGGGTAGGCGCAGGTCCACGACCCCGCCGAGAGCGTTGGCGCCGTAGAGGGTCGACGACGGGCCGCGCATGATCTCGACCGACGATAATCCGAAGATCCGGTAGCGCCCGATTTCGTAGCTATTGGAGAAGCCCTGCGGCAGGCGGCGGCCATCGAGTAGCACCGCGGTCTGTGACGAATTGGTGCCACGAATGAGGAGAGAGCCGACCGAGCCTTCGCCGGATTGTTCGGTGGCGTAGACTCCGGGTGCCGAGCCGAGGAGACCTGTCAGGGTGGAGATACCTTGTTCGCTGGCAGTACCCGCATCTAGGCGCGAAACCGAAGGCGAGGCCTCTGCCAGCGGGGCGGCCTGCCGAGTTTCCACCACGACCGTCTCGGGCAGGCGGGTGGGGGTCTGGGCGAGGAAGAATGCGAACAAGGGCAGCACTTCGGGACAATTCAGCATTGTTTCTCCCCCTCAATCTAAAAGGGGCTGGAGAAAATCGGCGGGATTGTCATCATGTCTTTCCGATGGCCGCAGATATCTCCCAGCAACCTGACCTCGGACCTGTCCGCCAGTTCTCCATCTTTGTCGAGAACAAGGTCGGCCGACTCCACGAGTTGGTCGAATCGCTGGCCGGCGCCGATGTTCATATCATGGCGCTTTGCCTGGTCGACACGACGGATTCCACCATCATCCGCATCGTGGTCGATTATCCCGAGCGCGCGGAACAGATTCTCGACGAGCATCACTTCGCGCACGACGACGTTCCGGTCGTCGCCATCGAACTTCAATCCGAAGCCCAGTTGAAGGATGTCACGGGCGTGCTGCTGCGCGCCGAGATCAACATCCATTACGTCTACCCCTTCCTCTTTCGCCCGAACGGTCGCTACGGCCTAGTCGTCCGCACCGAAGCCCAGGAACTCGCCGCCTCCGTCCTCTCTAGCCACGGCATCACCGTCCTCGGGCGGAATGATATTGCCCGATAGTGTTGCTGTCGGGCAAGGGGGCAGCCGTTCACCCTGTCCCCGTGTCCCCGCAAGACTCCGTCGCACTGGGTAGGTGCAGCACCGCGTGCTACGCCTAGTGCCTGCCTCTGTCTCGGGTAGGGACGGCTGTCCCCAGCCGTCCGTTCGCGGATAGAGATGCGCACCTCCTTCGACTTAATGTCCTCTCTCGGTCAACGGCGGGTTGGGGACAACCCGCCCTACCCAAGACAACTCACGCGCGTCCGCAGCATGCCAGCCTACCAGCCGTTCCCACGCGAAGTAAGCACAGCTTACTTCGCAGGCAACTTCTCCACCTCCACCACGGGTTCTTTGCCCGTAGGGATGGCGAGGACCACCCCGCGCTTGCCATCGTTACTGGAGTAGCCGCCGGTGGTGAGCGCGACGGCATTGCCTTCGATGGTGTGCGCGAAGTCTTTGCGGCCGAGTTCGGCGGTGGCGCTACTCTTGGCTTCCTTGATGGGCACCCATTTGCCGGCGGTGTTCCGAATCCACAGATTGGAGTAGAGGCATTTGCGCTCGGCCTGACCGAAGGAGCCCGACCAGTCTTCGACGAACGAATACAGGCCGTCGATCTTGGCCTCGGTCTTGGGGCGGCGGAAGGCGGTGAGAAAGCGCCACTGGCCCGTCTCGGCGAACTTGACCCAGGCGGAATACACCGCGGCATCGCCGTCCGGCTTCACGCCGAGTAGGAAAGAATACGTCGCGTTGTCCTTCCAGGCGTACGGAAGGTCGCTGTGGCCGCCGGATCCCTCGTGGTCGAAGGCCGATGCGTTGACGCCTTCGCCTTTGGCGACAGTCGTGACGACGAGGTCGCGCAATTCTTCAGCGCTGACCTTCTTGGCGTCGTTCTTTACGTACCCGTTATCCCAGAGCGAGTAGATGAACACGCGGTCTTTCGCCTCGGTGCCGGGCGTCTTACGCTGGAAACCGAAGTAGCCATGGCCGAAGCCGAGTACACAATTGTAGGTTGTGGGCGGCCCAGGCAGGGACTTGGCCTCCGCATAGGCCCAGAGGGCGGTCTCTCCCTTGGGTAGGGCGTAGCCGAAGTGCACCGACTGCGCATTGCCGTTCGGGAGCGCCCAGAGCTCGGGGTTGGCCGCGCCGACCAGCAGCAGGCCGTTGAGTGTCACGGTTCCCACTGCCTGTTGGGCATCGAGGGCGATTAAATAAGTGCCCGCGGCGGGGAAGGTGAGGGCGAATTCTTTCGAGGTCGCGGGCTTGCCCGTGCCGTCGAGTTGCACGGTGATCCGGGTGGTCTTGGCGAGCGCATCGACTTTGAGATTATTGATGGTGTGAACATTGAGCGTGGCCTTGGCGCTGTTGCTGGCGGTGAAGCGGACGGCGAGTTTCTTCGCACCGGGTTTCTCCACCACGACGGGGATGAGCAGACGACCACCGGCTTTTTGAATGGTGGCCGCCCCGACGCCGCCGCGGTCGCCGATGGAAATTTCCGGCGACTCCGTATACGCGGTCTTGAGATGCAACAGCGGGGTGGCACTGGCTTTGGCCTGCTTGTTCGCCGTGCAGGTGAAGCGATAACCGTGCAACGTCACGTTGCCTTTGCGGTCCTTGGCTTCAAGTTGCAGAAAGGTCGGGGTGTCCGCGAGCGTGTTGAACGTTCCGAGCACGACCCATTCAGGTTTGCCCGAGCCTTCGACTTTGCCGTCCGCCGTGAAAGCCTTGCCAGCGATCTTGCCGGTCAGCGTGGCGCTCTTGCCCTTGGGCATCGAGACCTGTGCCTCGACGGACCATTCGCCCTTCTCGGCAAAACTCACGAAGGAGAATATGCCATGCTCGCCGTTGAACTCCGCGGCGAACTTGCCGCTGGCTTCAACGAACTTAGCGCCGAAGCGACTGGGGTTGGTGGATTCCAGCCCGACCTCGTTGGCCGACAACGCCAGGCAGGGGAGGGTGAGCAGGTACGTAAAGAAACGCTTCAGGGGCATTAGGTCTTTTTAATGACTCCTTCATGCGTGACCACCCCTTTAATCGATTGGTAAATGCACGATACAGCGCCCCTGCCGGGCGCGGGGGTCTTTGTCTGAGTGTTCGCCGCAGGGCGAACCAAGGTAGGGGCACGATTCATCGTGCACTCCGTAACAGGTATTGGCGGCTAGCGGTTGGGAACATAGCGAGGCAGAAGGGCGCGGCGAAGCCACGCCCCTAACTACGACCGCCCTGCGGCGGCCTTGGCGTCACCCCATACTCGATACTCTCTTCATTTAGCCTTCATCCAAAAGTAACTCTACATATCTTCCCATCGGCGGAGCACATGGTTTAATTGTCTCTACGGAAGCGCACAGGGCTCCGTAACCAAAACCAAAAAACCATGATCAACCCACGCATCATCGCTCTTCTCGCGGTGCTCGCCGCGGCCGAACAGGCCGTTGCGAACGATTCGCCCTCCGCCACCGGACAGCCCGGCAAGGCTCCCGCGGTCCGCGCCCATAAGCCTGGTCACGTCGGCGACAACCGTCCCTTCACCTGGCCTGCAATCACGCAGTTCGGTGATCACCTCAACGGCCTCACCGCCGAACAGGTCAATCTGTTCCTCGATGGCAAGGACGACTTCGAGAAGGCCGAAACGGTCGAGGGTGGCCTTGGTCCGATCTTCAACCGCGACTCGTGCGTCTCGTGTCACTCGTCGCCCGTCACCGGTGGCGGCAGCTCGGTCAACGTCCCGCGCTTCGGCATGACGGTCCACGGAAAGTTCGATCCGCTCGACTCCCTGGGCGGCTCGTTGCTCCAGGAGAACTCCATCGTGCCGGAGGCTCAGGAGTTCGTACCCTCGATCGCCAACGTGGTCATCCACCGCAACTCCACGCCGCTCTTCGGCCTCGGTCTGATGGAAGCCATCCCTGATGCGGAAATCGTCCGCAACGCCCGTCAGTATGGCAATGAGCAGATCCACGGCCGCGTGGGTTGGGTCACGGATATCGTCAGCGGCAAGCGCATGGCCGGCCGCTTCGGCTGGAAGGCCCAGCAGGCTACCGTCACGGCTTTCGCCGCCGACGCCTACCGCAACGAGATGGGTGTCACGAATAAGTATTTCCCCACGGAGAACGCGCCTAACGGCAATCAAGAGCTCCTGAAGAAGTATGACCTCGTGCAGGACCCCGAAGATCAGGCTACGGCCACGAGCATCGCTGACTTCGAGAAGGTCGCGAACTTCATGAAGTTCCTCGCGGCTCCTCCCGTCAATAAGCCCACGCCCACCACCGCCGCCGGCCAGCAAATCTTCACAACCCTCGGTTGCGCCCTCTGCCACACGCCCGTGATGCGCACCGGCTACAGCCCGGTTGCTGCCTTGAATAACAAGGATGTCCGTCTCTTCTCCGATCTCCTGCTCCATGACATGGGCTCGCTCGGCGACGGCATCGTTCAGGAGACCGCCACCGGCCGCGAGTTCCGCACGCCTCCTCTGTGGGGCATCAGCCAGAGCGCTCCTTACCTGCACGACGGACGCGCGCTGACGATTGACGAAGCCATCAAGGCGCATGAAGGTGAAGGCAAGGTCGTCAAGGATCGCTACCTCAAGCTCAACAAGGCGCAGCAGAAGCTCCTCACCGACTTCGTCCTGTCGCTCTGAGTCGTCGGTCCATCGCCTAACTAGGGCGGCCTTCGGGCCGCCCTTTTTATTGGTAGGGGCGCCACTGCGTGGCGTCCGTTCGTATGGCCACGCTGTCGTTACTTACTTCTTAGCTATCCTCGACTGCCGTTGGTCAACGGACGCGACGCAGTCGCGCCCCTACCTCATGCTGACCGCCGCAGTGCGGCCGACGGGTGGGGCGTGGCTCCGCCGCGCCCTCCTGTCTCTTTGTGTTCCCAACCGCTGACACCTTTCGCGTGCCCCATTATATCCCCCATCACTTCCGACTTGCGGCCGGTATCCGCTTATCCATTTTCAATCTCAGGTGTGTAAGCGGCTAAGACCCGCCGAGATTCCTCTTAGGGGGGCGCAAAAGCGCCCCCTTCTTCTTTGATGGTGATCGTGACGCCTCGTTCCGTGAAGAGCGCTTCGCAGCGTTTGAGCATGTTATGAGCATGCGTCTGCTTGAATAGCGCGTTGGGTTCCACGGTCTGTTTGGTTAGGTAAGCCAAGAGGTCGCAAAGTTGGAGAAGCGGGCTTTGCTTGGAGTCACGGCCGAAGGGTTCGTCTATGAGCAGGCTATCGAGTTCTAGCTGCGAGTTGATTTCACACAGCCAAGCGGCTGAAGGCGCTGTGCGATGGTCGTCGCAGATGACGGCGAGCCCCGGGGCGGAACAGAGGGGGTGTCCATCGCTTGAAGCGATATGCCTCGAGGCTGCGCCGAGCAAGGCAAGCCAGGCAGCACGTATCACATCTTGCGGGCAAGGGTGCTTCTCGACGACTACCCGTAGGGGCGTCAGTCGTTTCTCTCTCCGGATCATTTCGACCGCATGCAGGACTGATTGCACGCGCTGGCTTCTTTTAGTCCCGTGATGTTCTTGGCTACGACCAAGCATTTCGCTAGCATGCAGCTCGGCCTGAGGCGGGTAGCCGTACTTCTCGTGGATCCGGCGTCTCATCCTCGCGATCGAAGCCTGAGTTTCGTGCCACTCTGCATGATGTACCAATAGTCCGCTCAGGGTGAACGTCCGTGTTTGTGAGCCTTGGCGGCCAGTATCGCCGCTTTCATCGACGTAGAGCAGATGCATGATCCCGATTGACCGAACCCATGCTGGCTTATCAAAGCAGGGAATCTGGCTGGTTTAATAAGGGGTTTTCCCGCCGCCGGCCTGCCGGCTTGCGCGGGCCTTGGCCTTGGCTTGACCATCGCCCCATGCTCCCCATTACTGACCTTCCTTCGAATTAACGAGGGACCTGGAGAGGTGGCTGAGTGGCCGAAAGCGCCCGTTTGCTAAATGGGTATACCCCAAAAGGGTATCGTGGGTTCGAATCCCATCCTCTCCGCCACTTTCATTAACCCATTATTATAAGGGGTTTAATGTTTTTTAGGGGGTCTAAAAAGGGCAGTACTCTAGCAAATACTCTAGCAAAAGGCTGTCCGAATCTGTAGCCGTCTGAGGGGTGATTTTTACCCTAAAAACGACCCGCCGGGCGACTCGCTTTTTGGGGTGTCTGTCGGGGTCTAGGGAGGGGGCAGGTTGACACTTGGCCAAAGGTAGAATGCGGCACCTATCATTTTTCCCCTCCCAGCGTAAGGGGCAGAGCCTTACCAGTTCCTCGGTAGCCGCATGAGTCATCGGTTGCTCAAGGACCTGGCCGCCTTCACGCCGGCTAAGCTCGAAGCATGGTGCCGGTTGCTCATCGCGCTCAGCTTCTTCTTCCTCGTCCTGCTCCTCGTCGTCATAGTCCTTACGATCACCCTGGTGTGGACTCTGCGCGAGCTCGACAAGTTGGGCTATGGTCCCGCGTTCTTCATCCAGATGTGCTCAGTGGGCAGGTCACGCTGAGATGTGCAAGTTGAAATTCTTAGTGAGATTAGCTCATGCTCCGACGAAGCCGCTTCACGGCCTCGGGGCTGTTCTTGACACTAAAACTCTCTAGGAGCAGTGTCACTTTTTGGAATCCTGCGTATCAATTCGCAAAAAGAAAGACTAACGTCGATCGTCAGAACATGAAAATTACCAGAATCACCCTAGAGAATATTCGATGCTTTTCCGGAGTTAATACGCTGGTCATCTCAAGGGGGATAAATTTGTTTGTGGGACAAAATAGTAGTGGAAAATCCACTATTCTTAGGTGTATTGGCTTTAATCAAGGCCTTGCGTCTGGCATAGATGTTCGGCGAATTGGAGTAGCGCATGGCGAGATCTTGTTAGAATTCGATGAGTTAGATGAATGTGCTTCCCCATTTAAGATCAACGCTCCCCCTGCGAGCTTTCGCCCTGCAATTAAGAATGAGTTTCATAAGCAGGATAAAACGTATGTTGGCGTTGTAAGCGGCAATGGTTGGCAGATCGTGAATCAGGCGCGCTTTGCCTCAACTGAGCCTGGCTATCTGTTTTATCCTTACTTGGCATCGCGCAAGCCGCACATGTACTCGGATGAGGTGAATCAAGAGAAGGTTGCCTCAATCCGGGTCACGAATGAGAACCTATATGCTAAGATAAATGAGGTGGCTAACTCGAAGAGGCTAAAGCAGGCCTTCTCGGATGCTTGCTTGAAGATACTGGGTCATAATATTGAGACGTTCTCATCCACGCGTGGGGTTACTGCTGGGCTGACTGCTTTGGATTCCGCAAAGATCCCATTGTCTGAAATGGGCGAGGGAACCGCCCAGATACTCGGTTTACTTGTCGGATTGATTGGTGCGCGCGGCAAAATTTTCCTCATTGAGGAGCTGGAGAACGACATTCATCCAGCTGCTTTGAAAGCCCTCTTGGAGGTTATTGCGGAGTGCAGTAAAGATAACCAGTTTTTCATCTCAACGCATTCCAACATAGTTACTCTTCGGTTGGGCGCCGAGGTAGGTTCGAAGATATTTAAAGTTCATCAAGCAAAGCCTTTCGATGTGCCTACGAGCGAGATAATTGAGGTCGGGGATGATAGCCAAGGGCGGCACAATCTTCTTCAGGAACTCGGCTATGACTTTTCTGATTTCGGTCTGTATCACGCCTTTTTAATACTCGAAGAGTCATCCGCAGAATCGATTATAAATGGCATTTTAATTCCTTTTTTTGTTCCTGGTCTGGCTGGCAAGTTGCGAACTGTCTCTGCGATGGGAGTCGATCGTTGCACTGTACTCCTGGATAACTTCAAAAACTTGTTTGTTTTTACGCATTTATCCGAGATGTACGCTCATCGTTGCTGGGTTCTTTTAGATGGCGATGAGGCAGGTCAGCGTGTCAGGAGTGCCTTTTGGGGTGCGCCTCGCTATGAGAAGTATCGCGATAATGTTTCCTGCTTACAGCAGGCTCAGTTTGAGAAATACTTGCCGGAAAGGTTCCAGACATCTGCCGCTGAAGTTCTTATGAAGGAATTCCCAGAGATTAATGGCTCAAAGCGTAAGTTGATCTTGGAGGTGCTGGATTGGGCTAAGGGTAATCCGGATTTGGCAAAGACGGAGTTTGCTGAATCAGCTAAGGAGGTGATTGATTACTTGCTTGATATCGAGAGGGCGCTCGCTCAGGACGCGCCGCTCTCGGCATGAGGAAGGCGCAGTAATTATGCCAAGTCATTCGGGTGCTTGATTCGGCGTCTGAGCGGTGCAACCTTTTCTGAAATGAGGGGGGGCACCCTCCGCGCAAATAAGGACTCCGCCCTGGGTGACTATACTCACCAGAGCTGAAAGCTGAAGGTTCCGAAAGGAGCCGTGCGCACGCGTTTCCAACACACAACACATGACATATGACATTAATCCATCACCTGGCTGGCTCGCTCAGCTGGGCTTTATCGATGACTGGGGGCCGGAGGTTTCTCCTGCTGAAGTTCCTGCGAATGCTGGGATCGTAGCTGTCCGGCTGAAGTCGGGCAGGGTCCACCTTATGCACGCCGAGCACCTGAAGGATTTGCCGCCCATCGATCCAGCGGTCTCCGCAGTCATCATCGGGCCTATGCTCATCGACGACGCCCAACTCTTCATCCCGAAGGCTCTCAAGGCCTGACACGAAAATGAAAACCAACTCCCTAACTCTCTTCTTCCGGCAGGTGGCCGCGACCGACAAGTCGCCGGCCCACCTGATCGGGAATCTCCGCGTCGATGGCATCCGCCTCGGCGAAGGGTACGTCGTGGACATCCGCCGGCTGACGGAGGCCCTGACGAGGGAAGGGGAGCACTTCATCTTCACCTGCGGATGCGGTGACGCTGGATGCGCGGGAATCTTCGAGGGTGTCCGGTCGCGGATCTCAGAGGATCAGGTGACTTTGGTTGGCTCCCTGCCGAAGGGTGGGGCCTTTTCCTGTGTGCTCTCTGTCTCACAGGCCCGCATGGCCATGTCCGAGGCTCTGGCAACTGTCAGGGCTATCGTTACTGCGATGGAGTCGGAGGATGGATTTCCGGTTGGTCCGGAAGGCCTAGAAACTTCCGGGATTGATGATGCCCTTGCTTTGTTAGTCTAAGTAGTAAGCGATTTAATCCGACGTCAGGGCTTTGCCTGCGTTGACGCCAATCAAGGATGTGGGCAGTATCCATGAACGATGGATAACAAAGCCCAAACTGCCTCTGTTTCAGTCCAGCCAGATTTGCTTAACCGGAAGGCCTTTCTCTCGGACCTGGAGGGTTATGTCGCGGCTGAGCAGAGCATTGTAGATGGAAGTTTGGTTATTGGCCTCGGGGCTCCGTTTGGCGCTGGGAAAACAACCTTTATTGAGATGTGGAAGCGTGAGCTTGCGAATCGCGGCGCTGGTCCTGGTGATGGGGTAGGTTCAAGGCCTCCTTTGGTTGTATGCATTAATGCTTGGGAGTCCGATTATCATTCCGATCCTTTGGCGGTAATAACCCTTTCGGTGGTCGAATCCCTAAGGGGGAAGAATGATGATGCGGCCGACAGGATTGCCAAAAGTTTTGAGAAGGCTGCCCGCTTCCTGGCCGGAGGGTTTAGGGGCGTTGTGAACAAGTATGTAGCCCTTGCGATTGGCGGCTTCGACCTTTCTGCGGCTGCTGGAGCCGCGTCCGAATCGGCACCTAGCAATTCAGTCCTCACGGAGCTGGTCGAGCGGAAGAAGTGTATGGCTGAGGTGAAGGATTGCTTGCGTTTAGCCTGTGGGGGCGAGGGTGTCCGCACTTACATCTTCGTAGACGAACTCGATCGTTGTCGTCCTGATTTCGCAATAGCTTACCTTGAGGTAATCAAGCACCTGTTCGATATCAAGGGAGTCGTGTTTGTCCTGGCGGTGGACGTGGGGCAGCTTGAGTCGGCTGCGAAGTCCGTTTTTGGGGCAGGATTAAACTTCAATGAGTACTTTCGGAAATTCGTGCATCGAAGCGTATCTTTGCCCTCTTTGCTGCAATTGCGCACACATGAGCGCACTGCATTTGTTGAAAACTATTTTCGTAAGTATCTCCGCATTCCGGTTGGATCCAGTGATGCAAGGGCGCTGATTGAGATGGTTGAGGATTTTCTCTCTGTCTACGAGGTGCCTCTTCGTGGGTTTCAGGAAGTAATGCGTGTTATGGCACATGCTCGTTTTAGGCCGGGTGTGCCTCCTGAGCGCATTGATTACATCAACGACGTGAGACTTTTCCTCATGTCGTTCCTGAAGGTTGTGTCTCCTTCAGATTACAGGAAATTTGGCTTATCCGCGCACTCCTTTGAGGGGCTTGATGAGATCATTGCACGGTTGTCTCGATTGGAGCGTTATCGTCACGGTGATTTGGTGCCGCATCGGTTCTCGCTCCTTGCACACGGATTCAATTTATCTTCTTCGGATGCCAACGAGGCACTTAAGGGGCGCCTCAAGAACTACTTCACAGGTTCGCCTGTTGAGATGAGGGCGCTGTTCGATAACTCTGGTTTCCGGGGTTGGGTGAAATACACCGAAATATACCGGAAGATTGAATCACTCCTTGCGATTGAGAGATAGCATCACGGGAGCGCTCTCTGCGTGCATCGTTGCAATCGGATAGGGGGAGTCTGCCCTGTCTCCTTATTGCAATTAATTTGCATTAAGTTGAAGGGGGCACCAATTAACCCCAACTTATTAGTCAGACGGTTATTTACGTAGGATTTGCGGAGATTAGGGCCTGCTAATCTCCACATGATCTTAGGCCTTTAGGATGCGCTCCAGCTTGCTCACAAGCTCGGTGCGCTTGGCCTCCGTCACCTTCGCGAGGTTAAGCATGCGGTGCCTGACGGCTGGCAGGTCCTTGGCATGGGCGATCTCCAGCTTGCCCCAGTCCGGTTCGCCCTTCTCGAAGGAGAGCAGGAACTCGCGATGGCTGGTCGGCATCCGGCCCACGATCTCGTCCACCAGCTTTTCCCGTGCTTCGAGCAACTCATCTAGTTGCACCGGCTCAGTGGTCATGCCTGCGAAGCTCTGGACGAATTCACCTGAGATGTCCTTGCGGGTCGGATTGAGGACCTCGTGCATGGCCCTGTGGTGGCTGAGCAGGTAGACGACGAACGCTGCGCGAAGCTGTGCGGTCACTCCTTCCTTCGACAGTAGGTCCTTCACGTCGAAGAGGTCTCTGGGGTGCTGACGGTCCAGCGCGGCCATGACCTTGCCGGCGTAGAGGTCAGCCCAGGACACCACCTGGGTCTCGGCGAAGCCGAAGTCCCTCTGGACCTTGGCGGACGTCGAGCGGAGTTCCGGTTCGTAGACGCAGCCACGGAGCACCGGGGTCACCTCGACCATGATCTGAACGCCGTCGGCGCGGACCAAGATCTTGGTCAACAGTCCGTCCTTGTCGGGCGGCAGGGTGCAGACTGCGCCGGGAATCCTGCGCGAGATCTCGCCGGCTATCTTCGCCATGGCCCGGTTTATGTCCGCGGTGCTCTCGGCCCAGGTGCTCAGGGGGATGTAGGTCAGGTCGATGTCGACCGACAGTCGAGGCATGTCCCGGACGAAGAGGTTGATAGCCGTGCCGCCCTTGAGGGCGAAACACCGTTCCTGGGCCACGACGGGCAGCGTCCTGACCAGCAAGGCTACCTGACGTCTGTATTGCTCGTTCATGGCCATCAGAGGTCGGAGGGTACGGTGATCTTGAACTGCTTGTCCAGCCGTCCGCCCTTGGCGATCACCCGGTTTCCGGCGCCCAGTTCGTAGTCCTGGGTCTTGAGCTGCTTGGCCCAGGCGTGCTGGTGCTTTGAGGCGAAGAAGAGGAACAGGCGCTTCACCTTGATGCTCGTGCAGTCCTTGAGGAGTTTGTCGACGCGCCGGGGGACGAGCGTGGATAGCCCCTCGAAGATCTTGTCCACGTGATGGAAACTCTCGTCCTCGGGGATCTCGTCGAGGAGCTCGAGAACGGCGCGTTCAGGCGTGGAGAGTGTGAGGGGCCATCCGCGCGGACCCGCCGGGCTCCTGAAGTGGTGATCCTCGTCGACCTTGATGAACCCCTTGTTCCGGTCGTCTTTCCATGACTGGTTGGTCAGGCCGTGGTGGATCGGTTCGTTGCCGAACAGGGTGCGGTCGTTGTGGTACTTGAACTTAGCCTCGAGCGGGAGCTTGTGGATCCAGGAGGGCGGGGGCTTCGGACCGTAGAGGTGGACGGTGGAAGGGCCTTGCTGCACGAAGTGGGCGAAGCCTTGCAGTTCGAGGGCGCTGAGTCCTCCGACGTAGAGCGGGTCGCGCAACAGCACGGTCTGAAGCGAGACCACGGCCTGCTGCCAGGTGAGCTTGCCGATCTCCTGCTGCCACTCGGCCTGACCAAGCTTACGCCGGTAGACGCCCCGAGTGACCTGCTCGATGCGCCCCGTGGAGACGTAGTGACTGACCAGGCTGGTGGAGTATCCTTTGTCCCTGAGTAGCTGTGAGTCCACGAGCAGACCTCCCTCGAGCAGGAGCTCTAGGTTGTTTAACTTTTCCTCTATTTGCTTAACCACATTGAGTAATCTGACGGAAACTCAAACAATGTAAAGTTTGAATTATGGCTCATTTACTCAACCACATTGAGCAAATAATGAGAAACGTAAACTAGGCAGGAGAGGGCTCAGGCCGCCTTGATGGCCTTCTTGAACACGTAATCCCGGTGGTATTTCAGGAAGTCGACTTGGTCGGGCGAGAACCGTCCGGCGCTGAAGCCTTCTTCCGGGATCTTCATCTTGGCCAGGGCGGCCCGGTTGACGCGGGTGGCGTAGAGGAGGCGGCCGTCGTCCGCGAAGGAGATGAAGCCCTTGTCGAACAGATGGTCTGGGGTGGGGGTGAGCATCAGGCCGTTGTGGCCGCTGAGGCGCTCCCGGTTATCAGAGTCCTTCCAGGGCTTGATGTGGCTGGCGACGAGATGGTCGCGGTCCTCGACGCCTGTCAGGCGGCAATGGCGTTCCACCTTGGCGACCTCTTCCCGGAAGAGGCCCTGGCCGATGCGGGCCTTCACGATCGCGAGCCGGGTGGTCTCGGGGATCTGGATGTCCTGCTTCACCGCGTCGACCAGGTACTCGCCGGCCTGCTCGGCGAGCGTGTCCGCGAAGTCCTCGGTGGTGTCGTGCATGCTGAGGTGGCGGGCCGCGTCGCGGCAGGTCCGGGCCGGGGCGCCTAGGGCGTCGATGATGACCCCTGCGAACTCGGGTGAGATTTTCGTCAAGTAGAGCTCCTTGCCTCCGCCGTCCGCCTTCAGGGGGGCGTGTTCCTCCTCGAGGAAGGGGGCGATGCGCTGCAGCCGGTCCTTGGGCCGGAATGGGCTGGCGTCGAAGTAGGTGACGTTGACCCTCCAGCCGAACTGCGACCAGTTCTTCCCGTTCTTGCCGAATTCCGAAGGCTTCGGGCTATCGTAGCCGTAGGAGGTGATCAGGCCGCAGGAGACCACATGGCCGTCCCGGTAGGAGAAGACCATGTCCCCGGGGGCGACATCCCGCATGTACTCATAGAAAGGGTTCCGGACGGTGGCTTCGCCATCCCGGCCGCGCTTGCGTTTCGGCGACCATAGGTAACCACCCTCCCGCTCCTCGCGGTAAGTCTGGCCTTGGTTTACCCACCAGTATCGCACCCAGGGCAGCTTTCAGATCGTCGGCCGGCTGTCCAGGCGAGCTACGCCCGAGAAGCTTAACGAAGTGATATACTTTATCAGTCGACTCCTGATTGGTGCCGACGCCTTCAATTCCGAGAATTGAGGAAGGAATCGAGGGCCTTTTGATATAAACAGTTTTTTTGCTCATATGATGTTGACGGCCGGCTTGGTGCTGCCAAAAACTCACAATCAAGGGCTTATTCCATGTTGTCTTCATTCTTAATCAGGAATTTCCGATCCATCTTGGAGCTGCGCTTAGACTTCACTTTTGGGGAGGGTAAGGCTCCCAACCGTTACAAGGAGCAGGAAGTCATGCCTTTCCTGGATGGCCCCGGAAAGCAGCGCCTAGTCCCGTGCATGGCATTCTTCGGTGCCAACGCCTCAGGCAAGACCAACATCCTGAAGGCGTTCAATACGCTTGGAGCACTGGTCAGGGGAGAAGCTAATCTCCTCGAGCACTTCGACCCGAATATGCTGAACCGTAAGTTCCAGGACACGACTTTCGAACTCACTTTCGTGAATGGTCAGAGCAGTTTCATCTACCGCTTGGTTTTCGATTCTTCAACGATCAAGGAAGAGGCATTGAGCAAGGACGGTGAGGATGTTTTCCGCATCCATCAGATGAATCCGGAATTTTCGCCAGCTATCCTTTCTGATACTTATTCCTTTGAGAAGCTTGCCGAAGTCATCCGCGTTGAGTGTTCCGACGGGGAAGGGAGGCAGACGCGTCCCGTCCTGAATCGGATCGGGGTCGCCTATTCTGGATTGAGCGCGGACCTGAAGGTGGCCTTCGGCTACATCAGCCGGCTTAATTCTTTCGATAGCAACCAGCCCGGGATACATCCGGTCATCGCAGTGAACATCCTGGCTTCGTCCCTCGGTGGCGACGGCAATGCGGCACTTCAGGAAATCGTTGATGTGGTCCGTAGGCTCGACATCGATATCCACGGTCTAGAGATCCTGAAGAAGGAGGTGGGGCAGAATGAGCCGTTTCGTTCCGGGACTTTCATGCAAATTAATGCGCAGGCTGGGACCCGTCATGCATTTCATACCATCAGCAAGCACAAGGATGTGGATGGCAACGTTATCTCATTCGAGTTTGCGAAGCATGAATCTGCCGGAACCCAGCGGTTGGTCGGGTTGATGGGTTTGGTTCTCCATTCCCTCAATGTTGGCGGCCTTCTGATCATCGATGAGCTGGAGTGCTCCCTTCATCCCTTGCTGATGCGTGAAATCGTCATGCTCTTCAAGAAGCGGAGCCGGAACCCGAAGGGGGCGCAGCTCGTGTTCAGCACCCATAACACGGACATCCTGGATGATTCCGTCCTGCGGCTTTCAGAGGTCTCGCTGGTACGCAAGACCATGGCCAATGGCACGATCACCCGCCGGCTGGTTGACATCCGCGACGAGGGCGAGGACATCCGCAACGTCACCAACTTCCGCAAACAATACCTGGACGGACTCTACTCCGGGATTCCCCATCCGGCGCTCTGAAATCCGTGCCAACTGTCCGACATGTCATCGTCTGCGAGGGGTACTCGGAGCGGGCCTATATCCAAGGCCTGCAGGCCTTCCTCGATAAGCTTCCGGCAGCCCCTGATGTTTGGAGCGTGCCGCTTAAGTTCTTCACCAAGGATGAGTACGTGGCCGGCAATGGGCATTACGTACAGCTCGAGAAACATTTCCTTAAGGCCAAGAAGGAGAATAGGAACACCAAGATCAGCATATGGGCGGACTTCGATCTTTATCATCGGGACGTCGATGGCTGTTCCAGGCTCTACATCAACAAGGGACAAAGTCTCCCTGATTTCTATTTCTCGTTCCATAACTTCGAGGATTTTCTCGCGTTGCACCTGGACGAGGAGGATTTTCAGTCGTGGCTGCGCTTCGGCAGTGCAGGCCATTTCGAGTCCCCGTGTCGTTCCGAAGCGTGCTTGGAGTGGGCCCGGAAGATCATCAAGGGATACCAGAAAGGGTCGATTCCTCCCGGCTTCGTCTCAGAGAGTAGCCTTCGCAACTTGAAGGCCAATCTCGCCCGGCAACCACGTTCCAATCCCTATGGTTTGCAGGGCATCGGATTCGCGGAATTCATCGTCGGTGAGATTGACCGTTTCCATCCTGATGTCCTGAAGTGAGTCAGGCATGGGTGGTATGTAGTCGTCCGCTGATTCCGTCCACCTGGTGCGTTTTCGCCACGGGCGGGCGTGACGCTGTGACAGTGTGACGGGTCGGACGACGTTGGACGCGAAAAGGCCCGGAAAACCTAGGTCTTCCGGGCCTGTGCCTAGCGGAGGGCGAACTTGTACCTTGGCGGGTCGTCTTCGGTCGGCTGCAGCACGCCGTCCTTCACCTTCTGGTCCAGGATGGCCTGCACGGCGTCCTTGCCCTTGTGCATGCCGGCGATGCGCTTGCGCTGGGCTTCCCGGCAGCTGAAGCCGTTCGGGAACAGCGTGGCGAGGTCCCGGAGCTTGGTCATGACCTTGTCGCCGCTCTTGTCCGCCATCTTGTCGGCGATCATCATCCGGAACCGGCTGTACCAGTCCATGATCTGCATGGCGGCCTGGACTGTCTCCAGGGAGATCTCGACCTCGTGGGACTTGTCCTCGTGGAGGCCGGCGTGCAACCCGGCCGAGATACGGATCACGAGCTCGGCGTCGCGGGTCTGGAACGTCCACATGGGGTGGGAGCCGTCCCCGCCCGCGATCTGCTTGGCCAGCTTGTAGGCCTTGATCGCCTCGTCGGCCTCCGTCGACAGGGTGAAGTGCACCCTGGGGTCGGACCAGTAGTAGGTCCGCAGGAGCGTGGTGATAAGCTGGTCGTAGGCCTCCTTGACCTCGCCCGGGATGGGCTTGCTGAGGGTGGCGCGTCCAGGATGGTTGTCGGTCCAGGCGAAGAGCGTGCGCTGCAGGTAGCCGCTGCCCTGCAGGCCCTCGCTCTCGACCATCTCCTCGGCGATATCCGGCTGCAGCATCAGCAGGCTCGAGACGGCCATCTTCTGGACGTTGAGGGTCTCGATCAGCTTGCCCTGGCCCCGGCGGGAGAAGTTGTAGGACTCCCCCGAGAAGGCCTTGAGCAGCAGGCTGTCGTCCGGCTTGCCGTTGTTGTAGCGGCCCATGATGTTGTTGATGGTCTCCCGCGCGTCGGTCGAAAGCAGGATGAGCCGCGACTTGTTGGCGTTGAGGATGCGGACCAAGACCTGGACGGTCAGGTCCTCGCTGATCATCTGCGGGCAATCCAAGGCGAACTCGAGCTGGTCTTTGAGCCCGAGGAGCTCGGTGCGTCGGTTGCGCCTGGCATCGGGATCGTCGGCCTGGCCCTTGCGGGGCCGGCTGCCTTCCCGTTCCAGACGCTTGAGCTCGTCTTCGATCTCCATCAACCGGGCCCTCATGACCGGCAGGGTGCTCTTCCGGAATTCTTCCTGCAGGCGCTGCTGTTCGACCTCGATCGCTTCCAGCAGCAGCTTGCCGACCATGCTCTTGCCGCCGCCGCTCACCCCCACGACGACGGTGAAGGTGGTCGTCGGGGTGACCTGGGGGTCGCCCTTGGCCTTCACGTAGACCCCGCCGCCGATGGTGCAGTTGAGGGCGGAAGCCGCGATGGCGCCGGGCATGTCGTGCCCGGTGGTCGTGTAGGCCTCCACGGCCTCGGCCATCGCCCGGACCTTCGGGGGCAACAGGTGCGTGGGGAAGGGTTGATGTTCGAACTCCTCAGCCATGGCGCACCTCCATGAGCTTCTTGATGATCGCGGCCAGGCCGCCCTCCGCCGACACCACGTCGTTCAGGTCCTTCAGGCCGGCGAGGATTTCGTCGGCCGCGATGATATCGACCGTCCGGTCCTTGGACCAGAAGCAGCGCTTCCACTCCTTGGCACCGTCACGGCCCGCCTCGTCGGCATGGGACCAGATGACCACCCGCTTGGCCTTCAGGCCGGCCAGGGTCGCCCGGCGGGGACGCATGGACGCCCCCATCAGACCGGTCACGGCGATTCTTAACGGATCGGCGGCCTTCAGTAGGGCCATCTCGTGCACCAGGGCATGGGCGGCCAGCATGTCGGGCCCGCCCTCGCAGACGAAGAGCAGGTCGGCCTCGGCGGCCTCTTGCACCCCGAGCAGGTGATTGGCGTCGGATCCCTTCAGGGTGATGGCCTTGGTGTCCCGAAACCAGGTCCTGCCGTCCAGCCGCCTAGCCTGCATCAGCATTCCGGACCTGTCCTTCATGACCCAGGCCGGTCGGCCCATGTAATCGCCGAAGCCCAGCAAGCCGCGCTCCAGGGCCAGCCGGACGCCGCCCTCGTGGATGCGTCGTAGGGTCGACAGGTCTACTACCATCCGATTGTCGCCCAGGCCCAGGGAAAGGGAGGGGCGAAGGCGCTCGTCGCGCTGAGTCGACTTAGGGGCCGGCTGGAAGCGTTCATGGAGGGGGCGGTCCAGCTGGAAAGTCGCAATCGCGATGCCGAGCTTATGGTTGAGCTCCATGAGGGCCGTCTTGCGATCACAGCGGAAGGCGCGGGCGTACATGTCGTAGACGTCCCCGCAGAAGCAGCCCTTGAAGCACTTGGCGATCTCGTGGCCGTTGGCCCCGATGAACACCGAGCACGAAGGGTTCTTGTCTTCGTGGAACGGGCAGGGGCAGCTGGTGCCCTTGATGGGCGGCAAGCCCAGGAGCCCGAAGAGCTCCGAGAAGGTCGCCCGGCGGAGCAGGGGGTTGGCGATCACTGGGCACCCCCTTCCTGATGGGCCTGCTCGACGGGTGCCGGCTTGGGCTGCTCGGCCGGCTCGGGTTTGGGCTCCACGGCGGGCTGGGCGCCCTTCTCGATGAAGGCCATCAGGCTGTCGTAGCTGATCAGCCGGATGCCCGTCTTGCGGCCGCGCTCGCGGATGCTCGACGTCTTGACCTTGCCGTCGCGCACCAGGGTGTGGAGGTACGAGCGGCACAGGCCCGAGGCCGGGCAGCGCTGCCCCGGCTTGGGGAGGCGCAGCCACTCGGGGCGGATGTTCTGGGACTGGGTGGTGCCGTCTTTGTTGGCCGGGACGGCGCCGGCTTTGTCAGTGTTGGACATGGGAGGGATTCTCGTCCGCAAGTGTTCACGAAAGTCCTCCCGCATCCATTTTTCGGCCTTCGGATAACCCCCCTATGGGGTTATCCGAAATTAAGCCCCATCAGCCATATCGTCTTCCTTGGGCGTAGGTTTGATCAGTCCGTAGGCGACAAGCTGCATGAGCCGATTCGCGAGCGGCATCACCAATTCCTCGATGCGGCTGACGCCATCCGACCATGCCGGCTCCGAAGGAGACTCTTCTTTGCCGTCGATCGCCACCTCATAGATTTTCCTCCCGAAGGGGGTGACCCCCTCGTCGTCCTTGCGGAGCTTGTCCTTGTACCAAAGCCGCGCCTTCGTGTGCTTGTTGCCCTGACTTAGCCGGTAGTAGCCCATTGCAAGGACATGCGTAGGTTCTCGGCCGCCCCCGTTGTTGTTAAGTAGTCCGGAGGCCTGGATGGCTTTCTCGATCTGTCTGGACGCGTCATTCAGCCTAGCCATGTCTCCGACGATGGGCACGTGGACCAGGAAGGTCTTGGAGATTCGCTGGCTGGCCTCGGATTTGACGTAGACCGGTCCTTGCATGAGTTCGACGCCAACCGCGGGCTCATAGTGTTCTTTGCTGCGGTATTCACGGACCTTGTCGATGATGCTCGGAAAAGGCGGTGGCAAGGGGGTGCCGGGGGCGCAGGCCTGCCAGATGCACAAGGCTTCAGACATCGAACTGAAGTAGTGCATGTCGCCGTGCTCGGCCGGCAATACGATGAGAGCTGGCTCCGAGCGGAGCACCTCGGCCAAGGTGTCAGCGAGCGCCTGGGAGTACAGGGCCGGTATGCGCAGCAAGGACTGCCGAATCGCTTCGCGGCAAATTTCATAGTTATTGGCGACCGCCATCTCATTCTGGTCCGCCAGTCCGCGGAAATCGTACTCATCGTGGCCGACGATCTCGGGGAAGTTCGAGAGCATCTGGCTGAGGCTCGAGCCGGTGCCGCTAATGTTTTCGCGGGTGGGCTTCGGTTTCTGATCAGATGTTGTCGGTTGCGAGGATGTCGACGTCGATGCCGATATCGATGTTGATGTCGTTGACGACGCGGCAGATGTTGCCGCCGTCTCCGCCACCGTCCCCGCCGCCGTCTTCGCACTCGTCGCCGGCGTCGTGGCGGATGCGTTGGTCGTGAGTCTCGACGCGGACAGGGCTTTGGGCTTCAGCTTGGCCTGGAGATGAATGGAGGGGGAGGGGGTCTTGCGCTTGGACTTCATAGGGTGTGTATGGCCGGGTTTGCGGGGGTTGGTCGTCACACTGTCACAGTGTCACGGCCCCGCGTGGGAGTTAATCAATCGGTGCCCACAACCTATCCACAGACAATTCCGGCGAACGATGGTTGGGTCGTAATGGCTTACCTAATAGAGGTTTATATACCAGCGACTGAGGGCGCCTGGTCGGAATATTATTTTCCCGAGGAGGGATTCCTATGGCGGATTCCGGCCTCCGAAAACCAGGCAATAGCAAAGAAATGGACTGTACGGACAACGACGTGCCTAAGGCAGGGTTGCCCTTCAGGTGCTCCGGCCCGACGCTTGCCATGATTCCGGCAGGGTGGTTTCTTTGCCGGATGGCATCCCCGTATAGCCTTAAGATCTTTCTCCCTGAAGGTGACCCCGATGGCGTCCGTACTATCGAGAAGTCGAACTGGACCGGGCATGGGCTGGTATTCCCGCGGGCTCTGCTCTCTGAAGCCAAGAAGCGTAAGGAGCTGAAGCGGACCGGCATCTATGTTCTGGTGGGGCAGGATGAGGACAGCGCTTTGCCTCATGTCTACATCGGCGAGGGCGACCCCGTCCTTGGTCGCCTGGAGAGTCATTTCGTGAAGAAGGACTTCTGGACAATGTGCGTCTCGTTCACGAGCAAGGATGAGAGCCTCAACAAGGCGCATATCCAATACATCGAGTCCAGGCTTGTGGAGCTGGCTGGGCATGCGAAGCGCTGCGTCCTTGAGAACGGTAACAAGCCGGATCAACCGTCAATGTCCGAGTCCGATATGGCCGACGCGGAAACTTTCCTGACCGAGATGCTTCTTTGCTTCCCGGCGCTCGGCCTCGGCATGTTCACCCGCTCGGCCGCCAAGTCCACGGCCGCCAGCAACCTTCTCGTGATGTCTGCCAAGGGCGTGAAAGCCCAGGGGCAGGAGATGCCCAACGGCTTCCTGGTCAAGGCCGGTAGCTTTGCCGTCACAGAGGATACCCCGGCCATCCCTGAACGTATTCGCAACCTTCGGCAGTATCTAGTCAAGGAGGGGGTGCTGAGTCCTGATGGCGGTGCCTTTGTATTCAAGCAAGACTACCTCTTTAGTTCCTGGTCGGCCGCGGCTAGCGCGATCTTGGCTAGGTCGGCGTCGGGGCCCTTTAATTGGAAGGCAAAAGGTTAAGCTTATGCTTAGCCTCCAGTAGCTGATTCTTCAGAATTGGGCTCTTTTTGACAGGAGCTGAAGGTGGGAATTAGCGTGTTCACTGCATGCCATGTGTGTCGACCGTTTCTTTCGAACACGGCAGGCTTGTAGGTCTCGACAGAGACACGTAGAACCATCGAGCACTGCTTCAGAAAGTGGTATATCATTTGATTAGAGTGTTCTACGAACCGCATTTCCTTAGACGCAAGAGATGCGTGTGCGAGCCATAGGTCTCGAGCCTCTTTGAGCTTCACCTTTTGTGAGCGTTTTTTGAGCCGTTCGAATACCGAGCAAATCCTTTTATGCCTGCTAAGAATTTCCTTTGTGCCTTCGATGTTCATCTCCTTGAGACCCTTGTCTTCTGCCACTTCGTCGATGCTTAGAGGTATTGCGATAAAGTGATTCTCCTTGGTTAGGTCAGGCGTGATGGATATCGTCTCATTAATTGACTTAAGCAGGTCGTCGCTGCTGCTCTCAATCGGATTCTTGGCGAGGAAGTTCTGCAGTGAGGCGACGTCCCTTCTCTCGTCAAAGAGCAACGAGCAGGCCTTAATGCATGCCAACTGGGAGATTGCTTCCTCGCTGGCCCTTGCGAGTGCCCTCGATTTTGGTTCAACTATGCTAATTGAAGCGTTGTGGTGCACCGCGATGAGCTTCACGAGCGCTTCGAGTTCCTGGCAGCCGGTCTCGAGTATGGAAATATAGTGTGCCCCTGATTTTGGTCGGAGATCGGCGCCGAATGCTTCGTTGCCTTTCATTCGCGCCAGATCTCCGAGGCGAGGGGCAGGGCGTTGAGTTCGGCCCTGGCTTCCTGCCAGGAAGGGTAGTGTTCGGTCATGAGGGCCATGAACCGTTCGCTGTGCCTTGGCTCCAGGAGGTGGATCATCTCGTGGACGACGACGTACTCCAGCAGGTCCTTGGGCTTCTTGATCAGCTCGGTATTGAACCGGAGCGTCTTGGCCTTGGGGTTGCAGCCACCCCAGCGGGTCTTCATGCGCTGAAGGAAGTAGGCCGATGTCTTGACGCGTAGCTTCCGCTCCCACTTGGCGATCAGGGGAGGGATGGCCTCATGCAGCAGGGAGCGATGCCACTCCTGCATGATGTCGTTGCGCTTGGGGGTGGGGGTTTTGGGTCTGACCGTGAGGATGAGCCGGCGGTGATCCATCCGGACCGATGGCTTCTCGTCCTTCTCGACCACGCTGAGGAGCCTGCGGCGCCCCCAGATGTGATGGCTTTCCCGTTCCACGAAGATCCGGGGCGTCTCTCTGGCCTGTTCCTTCATCCTGCGCTGCTGGGCCTTGATCCAGGCGAGCTTCGTTGCCACGTAGGCGCGTACGACCTCAAGCCGTGTCCCGTTAGGCGCGACCAGGGTCACCTTCCCGTGAGGGGGGTATACGGATAGGTGGACGTTCTTAACCGACTTCCGGGCGACAGGGATCTCGAGGTCCCCGAACTTGATGGTTTCAGACATCAGTTGCCGGGTTGATTCATGAGTAGCTCAAAGAGCGCCTCAGTCGCGGCACGGTCGTAGTTCATGACCGGGAAGAGGGCGTTCAGTACCTGGGCCTCGCGAGCCGAATCCCCCTTCCATCCGGCAGGCGCGCTTTCGCGCATCACCTGATCGATGGATAGGGCTAGGTTTACTAGCCGTTCGCCGTATTCAGCGCTCTGGTCAGCCGTGGCGTCAGGGGCCGCTGCCGTCAGGATTCGAGGCAGGTTGTTGTAGACCACGGTCGCCAGGGGCCTGCCTTGGAGGGCCTGGGGTACGCCGGCGCTGTAGTGCTTGGTGGAGATCTTCTTCACCAAGGCTTCGGCGTCCTTCAGGAAGGCCTCGTAGTCAGCGGAGTCATCGCGGCGCTTGGCGATCAGGTCATCCAGAAGCTTGGACATCTGCTCGTAGAACTGGGGGTCGGTGAGCTGGTCGCGCTTCAGGGTGATGCGGATGTTGTTGATGATGCTCTCAGCGACGGCGTTCTTGGACAGCTTACCCTTGGCGTTAAGCTTCTGGGCGATGGCATCGTGCATGCCGGTCTTGATGATGAGCTCAGTGAGGGTGAGGTTACCCAGGTTGCCCAGATCCCTGACCGAATCGGCCTGGACGTAGGTGTTTAGCAGGTGGCGCATGTCGGCCTCGTAGGGCTTGGTGTCCAGCTCCTCGCCCGAGTGCTTCTTGATGGCTGAGCGGATTTCGCTGTAGAGCTCGACCTCCTTCTGGATGGCTGTGGCCTGGGCCTCTGAATAGCCCGCCTCGGTCATGTCGGCCGAAATGGCTGCATAGGCTCGTACGAAGCCTGCGACAGACTTGTAGAACGAGTCGCGCATCGGGCCGGTCTGGCCCAGGGCCTCGGCATCGGCTGCGTCTCCGCAGAAGTAGCGTAGGTACTGTTCGATCTCGCGAGGGTGGGCGACGGGCTCGCAAAGGTGGCGCAGGGCCTCGAGTGAGTCATCGAGCTGCTTCTTTCCTTCCTGCAGCCAGTTCTTGATGTTCACGTCATTGGTGCCGCCACCGCCCAGGTCGGTGTCGAGCTCGTCGGAGTTGTAGACGGCGAGAGCCTCCTGGACGTTGCCCAGCATCTCCTTGTAGTCGACGATGTAGCCGTAGTCCTTGTCTTCGCCGTCCAAGCGATTGGTTCGGCAGATGGCCTGGAAGAGGGTATGATCCCGGAGCCGGTGATCTAGGTAGATGTAGGTGCAGCTCGGGGCGTCGAAGCCGGTCAGCAGCTTGCTGACTACGATGAGCAGCTTCATGTTGGCCGGCTCTTCCTTGAAGCGTTTCTTCAAATCATCCTCGTACTGCTTGGTGGTCTTCCCCTTATCCTTCAGGACCAAGTTCGTGTAGACGTCGAACTTGTAGCGCTCAGTGCTGCCGGGTGGCTCGCATGAGATTGCGGTCGGGTTAGGCTCGTATGAGGTCACGATGCCCACGTGGCTGCCGAACTCAGTGTTCTGGAACAGCTTGAAGTAATGACAGGCGTCGTAGATCTCGTCGGCGACTAGGATCGCGGTGCCGCGATCGCTATTGAGACGGGGCTTCAGGCCGAAGTCCTCGATGATGTCAGCGATGATGCGCTGCTTGCGTTCGCCGGCGCTAAGGAGGGATTCCATGGTCGCCCACTTATTGCGGAGGACGGCCTTCTGGTAGTCGTTCAGACCCTTGGTCTTCTGCTCGAACCACTTATCGATGGAGTCGCGGTTGGTGAGCTGCTGCGGCACGTTCCTGGCCTCGTACTTGAGGTCGAGGACGACCTTGTCAGCGACGGCTTGGTGGAACTTGTAGGTGTGGATGTAGGTGCCGAAGATGTCCCGGGTGAGCTGCTTGTCCTTGCGGAGCAGTGGGGTGCCCGTGAAGCCGATGAAGATGGCGTCCTGCATCCAGCGCTTCATCTGCCGGTTCATGTCTCCGCCCTGGGTGCGGTGGCACTCGTCGACGAAGACGTAGAAGCGGCCTGAGATCTTGGGCGGCTCGCCCTTGAGGTCTGCGGTGTCGAACTTGTGGATCAGCGCGCAGAGTAGGCGAGGGGAGGTGGCCCCGAGTTTCTCGATAAGCTCAGCCCGCGAGCTGATGCGGGGAGACTTGGAAGTCTTGGGGATGACGTCGGCGTTCATCATCACCCCCTCGATCTGCTTATCCAGCTCGTCACGGTCGGTGATGATGAGTATGCGGGCCTCCGGGTCGTGCTCCATGAGCCACTTGGCGATCAGAACCATCAGGATGCTCTTGCCGCTACCCTGGGTGTGCCAGATAACGCCGCCTTCGCGCTTGGCGATGCGCTCTTGGGCTGACTTGACCCCGAAGTATTGGTGGGGGCGAGGGACCTTCTTAACGCCGGCGTCGAAGATGATGAAGTTCCGGATCAGGTCCAACAGCCTGGTCTTGTTGCACATCTGGGACAGCGGGCGATCCAGATGGGCCCCCGGGGTGGTGTCAGACGCCTCGACTTCGCCTTCACCCTTCCAGGTAACGAAGAACTCTTCCTTGGTGCCGGCCGTACCGTAGCGCAGGCCCTGGGTGTCGTTTCCGGCCAGGACGAGCTGGACGGTGCTGAAGAAGCCCATGTTGAAGATGGGCTCCTGGTTGGTGATCAGCTGGCGAACCCCGTTGGCGATCTCGACGGAACCGCGCTTAAGCTCGATCACGGCCACGGCAATACCGTTGACGTAGAGGACGATGTCGGGCCGGCGTTCGTAGCCGCCCTTGAGGGTGACCTCCTCAGCCAAGGCGAAGTCGTTCTTCTCAGGGTTATCCCAGTCGATCAACTTGACGGTGTCATGTGGCCTACCCACTGCCGTTTGGACCGAGACGCCGTAGCGGAGGAGCTGGTAGGTCCGGAGGTTCGCCTGATACAGGTTGATGCCGGTCGTGTCGGCCGCGTCCTCGAGCTTCTTGATGGCGGCAGCGATCTGAGCGGGTGCATAGCCCCGGGTGGCTAGATTGGCGTGAAGTAGTTCGACTTCGACGCAGCGGTTGTTGTCGCGCTTGTGCCACTCGCCAAGGTAGCGGTAGCCAAGGCCCTTGGGGGCAGTGAAGAGGTCGATGACGCGGTTCTGCGTTTTGCGCTCTGATCGGGGTGTCTCGGCCATGGGTGTCTTGGTTAAATAAGTCGGGTCTTCCCGGTGAGCAGCTCCTGCATCATGCCCTGCTTGATGGCGCGGGTCTTGTCGCGGCGGGCCTCAAGGGCCGTCAGCTCCGCGTCCATATCAGAGAGGACGGCAGCGATGGCGACCTGTTCGGGTACTGTGGGCAGCTTAAATTCGTAGTTTTTCACTATATTCCAGTCCGAGCGAGGCATGTGAGTTCCGTATGAATTACTGGCGGCATCGATGAATTCGTCGGTCTGGATGATCTGGAAAAGAAACTCAGACGTGATGGTCTCAGCTCGTGGAACGAGAACCCAGATTTCTGTTGAACAGACTCCATGGCGGGTTGCTCGCCAATACTTGCGGAGGTAAGCGCGAAGTTTTCCGAAAAGAATGTCACCGTTATAGAACACAGACTTCAGAGATGAATGATTTCCCGTGCTAGTGTTTCCTAGAATCTGCCCGCTTGCAGATTCGATGTGCTCCAGTTCGATACAGAAGGCGTGAACACCATTTCTCCTCGGGTCGATTCTTTCACGCCGGGGAACTACTGCTTGCCCGAATGTCTTCACCTCCCACTTGCCGCTGAATCCAGGCAGACGGGTCTTGCCGGTCAGTAGCTGCTGCATCATCGCCTGCTTGATGTCGCGCTTCTTGGCGATGAGGCAATCCAAGGCTGTGATCAGGGCGTCGATGTCGCTGAGCGCCTGAGCGATGGCGCGTTGTTCGCATTTTGGAGGAACTGCGACTAATACTCGCTGCAGGTTCTGTTGTCCGATGTTCGCCCGAATGGCGCCTTGCCCCATCGAAATAATTTGTGAACGAATTGTTTTTGCGCGAAGTGCATAGCCAGAGTACTTCGGATCTAGCGCATCGCTAATTGGCCTGCCGCGAATAACGAAGCCTCCAAAAACCACCCTCTCATCTCCAAGATAGACAGCAGCGAGTCCAAGTTCTGAATCTGTCTCGGATGTACGATTGAAGACTATGTCGTTAGGCTTAACCAAGTAAGCCAGAGCTGCCTCGCTTGGGATTTGAATGCGGCCAGGAATCTCAGGGCCGTAAATGTGCGAGCGAGTGATCGGTTCCATCACATTAATAAATGGCATGCCCTTTCCGTAAGCAGCCTTGTCTGCGTTGAGCCCATTGGTGAACGCAAGCAGCGTTCCTAAAGTCGTTACAGCCCAGTCTTCTGGGATTGCTCCAATTTCGGTTTGTTTGAACGCGGGCGTCATTTTGAATCCCTCACCATCTTCTTAAGGCTAGCATCAACAAGGGTCGTAAGCCTATTCACCTCTTCGCTGAGTTTCGGTAGGGATGTGGCGTATCTTTCGTTGAGCTCACGGATGCGCCCGGTGATAGTCTGCGAGACGCGGTCGAGCTCGCCCTGCACGGCGTTCGAGATGCTTTTCATCCATTTATCTTCTAGCACCAGTGTCTTGATGTCGGCCGAGCTGAGCTTGGGGTGCTTGGCGTATGCGAGCTCGTCTAGCGCAGCGTCTTGTTCCTTTGCCTCGCGCTTGAGCTCGGTCTCTCGATCGGCCAGGTCTAGCCACTGCTTGAGAATGTCGGTCTCATCCTTGGCATCTCTGTCACCTTTGATCTCCTTTAGGCGGGCGTTGATTTCGGCCTTGGCGATTTTTTCCAGCGCAACGAAGACCCCTTCATCACCTCCGTGCTCCTCCTCCAGTTCGGCGAGGGCGGAAGTCGCGGCATCGAGTTCGGCTCGCTTGGTCTCGAGGGCGGTCTGTTCCTTAGCGAAGTATCGAGCTAAGATGAGATCCTTGGGCACCAAGTCACAAGCCCAGCCCTTGTCCTTGGTCTTACCCTTTTTGTCGGTCTCCTGTATCCGGTAGGTCTTGGCGACCCATCCTTCAGCAGCGATAAGGTAGCAGTCATCCTGCATGACCTCAGCCCAGTAGTCCATCAGGTGCTGGTAGACGTCATAGGCATCAATCAACGGGGTCTTGCCATAGGCCTGGAGGAGGGACTCAGCTATTTCGGCGATCACAGCCTTAGGGTGCCCGCCCTTCCCGAAACCGGTGAGGTGTGGCGTGGTCGCTTGGCGCCATTCCGTGAAGCCTTTGGCGGCTTTCTTCTGGAAGGCGACGAACTCCGGGTGGCTAAGAATGGCCGCTTTGACATCCGATTGCGGTACTTTGAGTCGGACATAGCCCGGGCGGCCCGCTGACTCGAACAAGTCCTTGTAGACCGTGGGTAGGACCTTCCAGTAAGGAGCGATTAGGCTGTCTTCTCCGGTCAGGTCGCGCTCAGGGATGCCTCCGCGTAAGTGTCCGTCGATGTCCTGGAGGTCTTCCGGTTCCGTGGTATCGATGTAGCGCGGTAGGTTGAGGTTGAAGTCATTCTTGGGGTCGGCGATCTCGGCCACGGGGACCATGCGCGCGAACTTGGCCTCATCCGACTGCTTGGTGAAGGTGTCCACGATGCGGTGGATATCTCGCTCCCGGAGGCGGTTCTTGTTGCCGTCCTTCATGAAGCCCTTGGAGGCATCCATCATGAAGATGCCCTTGCGGGCGGTGGCGTTCTCCTTGTCCAGGACAAGGATGCAGGCAGGGATGCCGGTGCCGTAGAACAGATTGGCAGGAAGGCCGATGATACCCTTGAGGTAGCCGGAACGGACAAGCTGCGATCTGATGACGCCTTCGGCGCCGCCACGGAACAGGACGCCGTGGGGGAGAATGCAGGCGGCCTTCCCGGTACTCTTCATCGAACGTAGGATGTGGAGCAGGAAAGCATAGTCGCCTTGCTTGGTGGGAGGAACTCCCCAGGCGAACCGCTCATAAGGGTCGTTCTCCGGGGTGAGGCCGGTCGTCCAGGTCTTCACCGAGAAGGGCGGATTGGCTACGACGTAGTCGTAGGTCCGGAGCTTATTGCCGTCCTTGAACTTGGGGTCAGACAGGGTGTTCCCGCTGGCGATGGTGGCCGTCGGGAAGTCGTGAAGGATCATGTTCATGCGGGCCAAGCCGGCGGTGGTCACGTCCATCTCCTGGCCTTCGATCGTGATTCGCACGCCAGATTGGGTAGCTACCTTGAGGAGCAGCGAGCCCGAGCCGCTCGTAGGGTCATATACGGTCGTGGACGCCTTGGCGTTCTTGGGAGAGATGCCGATCACGTGCGCGATGATGCGGCTGACCTCCGACGGGGTGTAGAACTGACCCTTGCTCTTGCCGCTTTCCGATGCGAAGTGGCGCATCAGGTACTCGTAGGCGTCGCCCAGGATGTCGTCGTGATCGGCGCGGTTGCCGGAGAAGTCTAGTTCGGGCTTCTGGAAGATGCTTATCAGTTCGGTCAGGCGATCGACCATCGCCTTGCCTTCGCCCAACTTGTTGGGGTCGTTGAAGTCCGGGAAGTCGCTGCGGGCCAGTCGCTCGTTCTTCTCGGTAAGGGGGCCGATGATCTGCTTGTTTATCTTATCCCCGATGTCGTTCTTGCCCTTGAGCGCCACCATGTCGGCGAAGCTTGCACCCTTAGGGATGATGACCGCCGGGCGTAGGTCCTTGCTGTTGGCATACTTGTCGCTGACGTACTTGATGAACAGGAGGGTCAGGACGTAGTCCTTGTACTGGCTGGCGTCCATGCCTCCCCGGAGGGAGTCGCAGGCGGTCCAGAGGGAAGAGTAGAGGTCGGACTTCTTGATCGGCATCTGTGAAGGGGGTAGGCCCTGAGGGGCAGCTCTAGAGGGATATCTTTGCTGCTGGTGGTGGCAATCCCTTGGTGGACAAAACAGTTACAATTTGCCCTAAGTCGTTCTCTTGGTGCCCAGGTGGTGGCATTCGGGAGCATTTTAAGGGCTACCTAATTCCAGACGGTTGATCTGCCCCTGCTTTATAATGGAAGTATTCCAGGATGAGCACCCTTGTCTTGCCTAGATCTTGGCGATGGGTCTGGAGCGCAGGGTCGGCCGGCTCCTTCTATTGAGACGTTTACATGCCCTCTGATTGACGTCTGGAGGTCTCAAATGCTGCTAGGTCGATGCGACGATGCTCGCCTTCCGTTTCCCAAGTGCTGACACAGTAGGCGGAAAGCGCTTCAGGTTCATATGCTATCCGCTTGAACGACCCAATGTTTTTGATGATGAATATGCTAGAGAAAATGGAATCAATCCCTGCGCTTATTGTCAGTGGTACGTTTGGTGTACTAGCCGCAGTTTTGGCTACGTATGTCTCAGCAAGGCGTGCCATCAAGTATCTGTACGAGTCTCGTCTGCTTGAGAGGAAAGAGAAGGCATACATAGAGCTTATTGAGGCATTTCATGATGTAATCGACCCGCTTCAAATTTGGCTGGAAATCACTGAGTCCCAGCGTGAGGCGAATCATCCCGATGAACTAGTTTTTCGGGCCAAGTATCGCGAAGGACTTAGGAAAATAAGAAAAGCTACCGATATCGGCGCCTTTTATTTCCCGGCAAATGTCATGGCTGTACTAGATCGTTTACGGAAGGGTGAAATAAAAGATCCAACCTCGGGGGAAGTTTCCGTTTATGAGTATTACGATGAGCAGCTGTCTGTTCATCGTAAGGCTCTCGGTGAAATCATTGAGATAGCGCGCGGGGAAACGTCAGGTGAGTTGGCATAGCGAGATGCCTATTTGCTCCAACTGTTTTAGATTAGGTTGGGCGGTCTCGTGGGGTGATGACGGTCAGCTACTCTGAGAGTCTGTTGATTTCAGGCCCGCTCGGTGAGGTCGGGCAGCTTGTTGATGGCTGACTTGACGGAGTTCCATTGGCCCTGGCTGTAGCCCTTATGGACGTCGGCGCTGGCGTGGCCGACGATATCCATGCGGGTCTCGAGGGGGACCTCCAGGCTCTGGAGCCGGCTGACGAGGGTGGTCCGGAAGCTGTGGAAACACTTACGCGGCTGCTTGCTCCGGCCGGTCACGGAATGACAGGGGTCGATGCCGGCCGCCTTGACGATGTGCATGAAGAGGGTGCTAGGGCCTTTGTTGCCCCCTAGGGGCTTCCCGGCCAGCCCGGGTAGGACGTGCCCCTCCTTGGGGCCTTTAGAGTTCTTGCGCCACTCCAGGAGCCGTTTCTTGAGGGAAGGGTGGACCGCTATGGTCACCCAGCCTTTAGATCCCTTGCCGGTCTTCTTTTGGCGGTAGGTGAGCTTGGGGGTGTCGCCCAGGTCAAAGGAGTCCCAGGTGAAACTAACGCAGTCGCTCATGCGGGCTCCTGTGTAGTAGCCGAAGTAGACCAGGGTGCGCCACTCGTCGTCCGGGCAGGCCTTCAGGATCGCCTCGACCTCCGCGTCCGTGAAGGGGAGCTTGGCGCTGCTTTCCCCCTCCGGCACCTCGACCGTGGCGACGGGGTTGATGGCGCAGATTCCTTCATCGACCGCCCGCTTGAACATCATCCGTAGGACGACGATGCCCTGGCGGACCGTCGCCGGCGCGGCGCCTTGGTCCATCCGCGCCTGGATGAATGCCTGGACGTCTGAAGAGCGCACCCGGTTGACGGCCTTGTCGGCTTCCTCACCCATGTGCTCCAGGAACAGGTTAACCGTCTTGCGATAGGAGGCGATGGTGGCCGTCTTCTTGTTGATCGTCTTGGCCTCCAGGAAGTCCTTGAGAAAGGAGCGCAGGGAAGGGAAGCGCAGCTCACGTCCCGTCGCGAGACGTTCCATCTCGATGGCGTTGGCGATTACCTTTTTCGTAATCAAGCCACCGTCCATCTCGGCCGTGCGAGCGTCGCGCTCATACTGCTGCATGATCTGTTCGGCCAATCTCTTGTCGGGTGTGCCGGTGCTGCGCTGGAGCCATTTTCCAAGCGGACCTTTGTATCGTGCCAGCCAGTTCTTCGAGCGGTCTAGTTGTCTGAGGAGTGAGCCCATCGGATTTCGTGCTCTTACGCTCTAGCAAAAACTCTAGCAAATCAAGGTCGTCTGAGGGGGTCTAAACCTAGGAAAAACCAATAAAAACAGCGATTTTTGACACCCTGAACGTATCGTGGGTTCGAATCCCATCCTCTCCGCCACTTTCATTTTGTTATATGGCTAAAACCCCTGAATTTAGGGGTGAGTCATTAGCAGATTTAGGCGATTTTAGCGCAGTTGGGCAAAAGCTTGTCCGCAAACTGCCCGCAACGCGCCAAGGCTTTTGCGTTTGTCTCCGTGGGTCAGAAGGATGTAGGAGGTATGCGTGCGGAAGTTCCTCCAAGTCACTTTAGCCTGGGCGGCCTTGGTCGCCTGGCTGGTGGCATCCGGAGTGTCTGCCGACTTATTGCAGGTATTCGCCTACGCCGATCACGTGGCCAAGGGCGTCGCGGTGACGGCGAAGGACCACTGCGGGCCATGCTTGGCTGTCGATGCCGCTCGTGATGCTTCCGACCATGCCGCGCCGGTGAAGCACGAAGTCGCCAAGATTAAGGTCAAGGCCGATGGCGCCGTCTGGTCGGTGCGTCTGCCGTCCATTGCACTGACTGCGGGCAAAACTTTTCGTGAGGTCGTCATCTCGGCGGATTGTCCGGAGCTGATCTGCGAAGTGCCGGTGCCGCCCCCCGAAGCCTCGGTCTGAGTCGGTCTCCGGACCTAGGGTCCGACCGTGGCTTCATCCCTTGCGCGCGTCTCCCGCTGCGCGTCTCGCCTCTTCAGGGCCCGTTTAGCCACACGGGTTTCTCGAGGCAATTCAACCGTATCAGGCATCCCATGAAAACAAATCTTTCCCAGCTATTCCTCATCTCAGCGTGCATATTAGCTGTCCCAGGTTTCGCCGCCGACCCGGCGCCCGCCACACAGGTCCTCGCGCCTGTCGTGGTCAAGGCTTCGGCCGAGGGGCCCGACCAGGATTCAGCCACCCCTGCGGTGGTTTTGAGCACCCTGAAGATCGAGACGATGTCCCAAGGCAACGTGGGCGACCTGCTCGCGGAGGTTCCGGGTGTCAGTTCAAGTTATTTCGGCCCCAACGCCGGTCGGCCCATCGTGCGCGGACTCGAAGGCGATCGCGTGAAGATCACGCAGAACGGGACCGCGACCTTGGACGCCTCCAGCGTCAGCCCTGACCATGCAATCAGCGCCGACCCTCTGACTATTCGCCAAATCGAAGTGCTTCGCGGCCCAGCGGGTTTGCTTTATTCCACGAGCATCCTCGGCGGGGTGATCAATCTCATCGATAATCGCGTGCCGTTCGAACTGCAGCCCAACCAGGTCACGCTGCTAGGGCGCATCGGTTCGGTCGACGGCCTCCGTGCGACTTCGCTGCTTGCCGAAGGTTCCGCCGGCAACTGGGCCTATCACGTCGACGGTTTTCATAAGACGACGGACAATCTCTCCACGCCCGTTGGCGTGATTTCCGATACGGCCAGCGTCTCCGATGGTGCCGGGGTAGGGTTTGCCTATATCGGAAAAACAAGTCACTTTGGTTTCGCTTATTCCGGCTTGGATAGCAGCTACGGTGTTTCCGACCCTGGGGTGCTCATCGGCCTGCACCAACGTCGTTGGGATTTCTCCGGGGCTACCGAACATCCTTTCGATAACGTCAAGAGCATCGACTATAAACTAGGCATCTCCGATTATCATCATTCGGAGTATGACAACGGCATCGTCGGAACCACTTTTTCGAACAAGGGCTGGGATGGGCGCGTCGACGTAGCCCTCGATAACAAGAAGGGTTTCGAGGGCGTGGTCGGCGTCGCTGGTGGCATTTCCGATTTCACCGTGGCGGGCGACGAAGCTTTTCTCCCCGTCACGCGCTCGACCAACGAGGCCTGCTTCGGTTCATTCACGAACCGATTGGCCGACTCCTCCTGGAAGCTGCGCTCGGGCTTCCGTCTGGAATCCGACAAGGTCACCGCGCAGGCCTGGACTCATGATGGTATCCAGGCCTCTCACCCAGCCGCCGCGCGCGATTTCACGCCGCTGGCCCTGTCGCTGGGTCTGGTCAAGGAACTCGCTGACCACTGGGAGACGAGCGTGACGCTTTCGCGGACGGAACGGGCGCCGAATATGCAGGAACTCTACGCCGACGGACCTCACCTCGGCACCAATGCCTATGAGGTCGGCTCGCGTTCGCTTGAAACCGAGAAGGCCGTCGGGCTTGAGTTGGAACTGGCCAAGACCAAGGGGAAGGTCTCTGGGAGTATCTCTGGTTACTATAATCGTTTCAGTTCCTACGTATCACAGCAACGCAATGGCTTCGGTCCGAATCTGACGGGCGTCGGCGGCGCGGATTACTCCGCCGTGCCCAGATATGATTACACTCAGATCGCCGCGGATTTCTACGGGCTGGAGGCCAAGACGGCCTTCGAGCTCGGCTCGCCTAAGAGTAAATTGGAATTCTTCGGCGACTATGTCCGCGGACGAAATCACGATACGGGTGAGGCCATTCCGCGACTTTCGCCAGGTCGGTTTGGGGTGGCGCTGGATGGATTAGACGCCGGCTGGAACTGGCGCGTCGATTTTACTTATCACCTAGGCCAGCATGAGGTCTCGGCTAACGAGACTCCCACTGCTGGTTACGCGCTGGCTGGCGCATCGTTCTCACATGGTTTCAAAATCGAAGGGGGGGAGGGGGATTTCAATCTTCGCCTAACCAATATGTTTAACAGCCTTGGTCGCGACGCTTCGTCGTTTCTGAAGGACACGTTGCCGATGCCTGGGCGGGGTATCGAGGCCAGCGTGAAACTCGTCTTCTGATTATGCTCTCCGCCGCTGAAGATCATCGCACGGACCGCACCCTGGCCTGGCTAGCAGCCTTGGTCGCATCAGTCGTGGTCATTTGCGCGGTCGGTTTCTTCGCCCGGCCAGTGGTTATCGCGCATTTTGATAAGAAGACCCGTTCCGATGATTTGGCTGCCGAGGTCTTCGTACCGCCCCCGCAGGCCCCCGCGCCAGTTGCGGTTCCGTCGGAAGTTGCTCCAGAAGTCGCGACGCCGGCGGCCGCGCCCGCGATTCCTACTGTCGTACCCGTCGCCGAAGCGGTGGCACCTTTGGTCGCGCCAGTGATGCCTGGATTATCTTCCCTCAAGCCTTTCGATTCTTCGGCGCCGCGCTCGCTGGCCGCACCGATTGCTTTCACGCCAAATTCCGCCGGCGTTTTCCCGAATCCGCCTTATCCGCGGTGGGCGAGGCAGCAGGGGATGCAGGGTAAACTGCAGCTGCTCGTCGAGATCTCACCTTCGGGTAGCATCACCGACCTTAAGTTACGCGAGACCTCCGGGCATGACCTGCTCGACCGTCATGTGCTCGATTGGGTCAAGGCCAACTGGTCTTGGGCTCCCGGCGCTCGTCGCCTTTACCTGATTCCTTTCATCTTCGAACTCCAATAATCACTCATGCAACCCATCCTCGCTAACGTCGTGGTCGACCTTTTCATCAAGGGCGGCCCCATCATGTATCCGCTGCTCATCGCGGCGGTCGTCGCGGTCGCCGTAGCCGGCGAACGCCTGCTTTGGTGGTTCCGGCAGACTGCCCGTCGCGATACCACCCTCGTCGCCAAGGTGCTGGAGTCGGCCGAGCATGGTCGCTGGGAAGAAGCCGCCAAACTCGCCGAATCCTCGCAGGATCCCGTGGCCAAGGTCCTGGCCGCAGGGCTTGAGCATCGCGAGACCTCAATGGAGGGTGCGATTCAAGTGGCTGCTTCCCGTGAACTCCGGGAGGCCGGCCGTTTCATTCCGACTCTTGACACCCTGGTGACCCTCGCACCATTGCTCGGCCTGCTGGGTACGGTCACGGGTATCATGGCCTCCTTTAATTCTATCGGCACCGATGAGCTGGCGGTCTCCAAGGTCACGGGCGGCATCGGCGAGGCGCTCATCGCGACCGCGGCGGGCCTGGGCATCGCCATCACGACGTTGATTCCGCTGAACATCCTGACAACCCGTCTCGCCGGCCTGCAGGCCGACATCGAGTCCGCGGCGACTACCCTGCAGGTAGCCGCCCAAAAGCAGGCCCGCCGATGAAAATCGCCTCGCCCATCGGCCATCGCCGGCCGCGGTTGGAAATCATCCCACTGATTGACATCATGTTCTTCCTACTGGCCGCCTTTATGATGGTCAGTCTCACCATGCACAAGAATCGCAGCATGCCGGTGAACCTTGAAGGTGCCTCGAACGCAAAGACCGATTTCAAGCCCGACGCCGTGACGCTGTCCATCGACCGTGATGGTAAGGTTTTCGTCGAAAAGGACCTCGTCACTCTGCCCGACCTGCGCGCCTTGCTGCTCAAGCGCGTGAAGGATAACGCCGCCGTCACGGTCTATATTGCTGGCGATCGCGATACGCCGCACGGCAAGATGATCTCCGTCCTCGACTTCGTGCGTGGTGCCGGCGTCCAGAAAGTCGCCTTCACCGTCAAGTCCGCTGAATCCAAATGAGCACCCCTTCGCGCTGGACCATTGTTTTTGCGGCGCTTTCCGTGGCTTTGGCGTGCTTCTGCGTCGCGCAGTGGCGACGGGAGGCTTTGCTCCGCGCCGAGCTCACCGAGGTCGGCGGACAGGTAGCGGTTACGGAGAAGAAGGCTTTCGATGCGGCGAAGCTTGCCGACACCTATGCGGCGGAGATTCGTACGCTGGAATCGCGCGTGACGGAACTGAAGAAATCTGAAGCCCTGCTCAAATCTGAGGCACTGAAGACCACGACCTCACTGCGCAAGGCCGAGGCTGGTTTGCTGCAGGCCAAGGCGGATCTCGGCGCGGCCCATGATGCCATCGCTAGGCAGAATGATTCCATCCGTAAGCAGAACGCCGTCATTGCCGAACAGAACGATGCGATCCGGCGGCAGAATGAGGCCTTCAAGAAGGTCGTCGACGACCGCAATGAAGTCGTGCGCCTGCTCAACGAGAGGACCGAGATGCTCAACAAACTGAACGCCGAGAAGGCGCCGAAGTAGTGGAAGGCTTGGGAGCGCCTAAAAGGTTCAGGCTTGCGCGCTAAAATCAGTCGGGTAAATTAGCAGAGTTGGCAGTTAATTTGTCCGCAAACTGTCCGCAAAAAAGCTCGGTCGTTGAAGGTCAACGACATACAGACGCAAAGTCTGACTTCGAATCCCATCCTCTCCGCCACTTTCGCTCAAATCCGACTTAAAAACCGCGCACAACGCGGTTTTTTTGTCAGGCTTTTATGCAAATTAGATCATATCTTGTCCAATGGTTGTCCAATGAAACCCACGCTCTCTTTGCTGAGGTAAAATCGGATTTCGCTATATCGGCTAAATTTCAGCTGGCCTCGCTTAGATTGACCTGGTCAGTCAGGCGTCTGGATGAAGCTTGGGCCGACGTCTTTTGGTAGCGGCCAAGGCTAAGGCGAGAGCACCGATGCTTAGTCCATAAGTCGATGGCTCGGGTATAGCGGTCAGCGTGACAACCCCATTGGTCGCGTTGTAATCCAGTGACCAAAGTCCAGCGTTCGAAGCCGTGCTCTCAGTGTACTGGAACTGACTCACATCAAAACTGAAGACGTCGCTGATGTTGGAATTTGAACCAAGATTTACCGAGCCCACTGTAAAGACGTTAAAGGTTCGAATCGTGTGCGAAGAGAAATTATCCGGCGCACCGGGCGTAGAGCCGCCGACGGTGCCATCCAGCGCCACAATCTTGAAGTGAATCGGATTGGCGATCGAAGCCCCGCTGAGGTCGAGCGTGCCGCTGACGTTCAGATGATCATACTTACCTAGATCGGTCGCATCCTGCACTTGCCACTCGAAGGTTGAGCCACCCGCCATTGTGGTCGAAGACTCGGTGTGCGTGCCTGGCGAATTGCCGGGACTAAGGATGCCGCCTGCATAGACGATGACCGCGCCGGTTGAGCCAGATCCATCCAGAGTACCGCCCGGGCCAACGGTCACGGTATTCGTGATTGCTGCATTAATCGCGAGGTGCCCGCCGCTGACGTTCACCGCCGCCGAGCCGAGCGCCGCGGAGTGGGTAACATTGGTGGCGCCGGAGGCCTGCGTAAACGTTCCCGTGAAGCCGGAATTACCGGCACCTAGGGTCATCGTACCGGCGCCGGCTTTGGTCAGGTCGACGGCCGCCCCGCTTGGGAAGGTGATCGGGTTGGCAAGGGTAACGTTGCCGGACATGTTAAGCGTCACTTTCGCGCCGGCGGCGAGATTGAGATTCGCGGAAATGTCCATTGTGTTACCCGACTCCCAGCGCACGGTCACCGGAGCGGCATTAGAAACCGCAATCGTGACGGTCGACGGTAGGGCGTCGTTACCTAGGCCGATAGTGCCGCCCGACACTTCCAGCCGGATGTCGCCCCTGAAGCGATTCGGGGCGCCCGAGAGCACCCAGGTGCCGACCCCATCTTTGATAACCACGCCGATCGGACTGGATCCATCGGCTAGCGACGCGCCGAACGTGTTTTCACCCAAGCCGCTTCCACTGAGGCTGAGCGTTGGACTAGCACCTGCGAGGGCGACTTGGGCGTTGCTGCTAAATTTCACCGCCCCGGCCCCCGAGGAGGCGAGCACGGCGCCTGCGGCCATAGTCATGCTTCGGTCGGTGGTCTGGGTAGAGCTGGCTTCGATGTTCAGCACGGCTCCCAAGCCCACGATCAGCTTCGTGGGATCGGTCAAAGCGGTGATGCCCATGGGGCTGGCGTGAGTACCGTCGCCCAGGGCAGTGACCGTGAGCGTCCCCGCGGAGACCGTGGTGGCGCCAGAGTAGGTATTGGCGCCGGAAAGGGTCAGGTTGCCCGTGCCAGCCTGGGTGAAGCTACCGGTGCCGGTAATTGTTTTACCGAAAGTTAGATCATCGCTCCGTTTATGGACAAAGGCGGCGTTATTCGTGATGTCGCCGACCCCGAGCGTACCCGCCGCACCGCCATTGCCGACCTGCAATATGCCGGCCGTGATTGTCGTGGTGCCGCCGTAGGTGTTGGCGCCGGAGAGGATGAGGGTGCCGGCGGAGTTCTTGATCAGCGAACCGGTCGCGCCGGCGATGACGCCGGCAGAGGTGCCGTCGTCGACAGTCAGGATGGTCGAGCCCAAGGCAATGGTACCACCGTTGAGGTGGGTGATGGTCGCGGTGGCGCCGTTGAGATGGAGCGTGCCGTCGGAGACGGTCGTCAGGGCGGCGACGCCACTCACGGTGGTAGTCCCGCCCGAGACCGAGCCAATCGTGGCCGCGCCACCCACGCTGTTGGTGCCGCCTGAGACCGTGATCGCGGAGACCGAACCAAAGGCGTTGGTTCCGCCGGTGATGTTGCCGGTCAGCAGGCCCGTTACGCTGACGGAGCTACCGGCGTCTCCTGTCATGGATCCGGCTGAAACCATCCCAGCACCCGCACTCACGTTACCTGTGAGGAGGCCGGTGACGGCGACGTTGCCGCCAGAGATATTGCCGGTCAGCGCGGCAGCGGTGACGGTGCCGCCGGTGATGTTAGCGGTTAGGAGGCCAGTCACGATGACCGTGCCGCTCGGGATGCCGCCGAGAATCGTGGCCTGGCTATCGAAGCTGCTGATGCCAGAGCCCGTGAGGGAGAGCAGGGTGATGGTGCCAGCGATACCGGTGAAATCCAACGCTTGCGCCGTCGAAGAATTCTCATTGATCACCGCCCCGAGAGTGAGGTTCGAGCCCGAGATGGCCGCGGTGGCTGTGGCATCCAGGCGTAAGGTTGCTGCGGTGTTATAATCCACGGCGAGCAAGCTGGCGCCCTGCACGCTGATGGCCGTGACGCCGCTGAGGGCGCCGGGCACCGTGGCGGCCAGGATGCCGCCGGTAATCAGAAGCGAACCGCCGAAGGCGTTGGTTTGAGCGAACGTGAGGGTCCCGGCTCCCTCCTTGGTGATGGTGCCCGTGCCCCCCGTGAATGTACCAGCGAAGATGCCGCTGGAAAGTGTCAGGTTCGTCGCCCCGAGGTCGATGGTGCCTCCGCTTAGCGTGAGGATACTCGTAGTCATGCCGTTGAGGCTGAGAGAGCCGGCCGAGAAGGTGGTGAGGACGACGTTGCCGTTCAGCGTGAAGGAGCCAGACGAGATCGTGGTGATCGTAACTGGTCCGTTGACGGTAAGTGTGCCGGAAGCAATCGTCGTGAAGAAGGCGGCGCCATCGACGACCATGGAGGCACCGCTCAGGGTGGTGATATGTGCATCGCCGGTCGTATGGATTGAGCCACCGGTCACCGTTGTCGCGTACAGCGAGCCGGCGCTGATGCTCCCTGAGGTCATCGTCGTGACCGTAACCATGCCGCCCGCGACTAGGCTTGTGTTGCTGAATGTTGCGATAGTCGCATCACCGGAGGTGCGAATCGTGCCGCCGGAGACTGTTGCCGAAGTGAGTGATGCTGCTTCAATCACGCCCGCGGTCATCGTGGTGACGCTGGCTTCACCGACCACATGCATATCGCCGCCAGAGACGGCAGAAGCGGCGAGTGAGCCTGCGTAGATCGTGCCCCCGGAGACGTCGGCGGTGAGTAGGCCAGATACCGTGTAGACATCCCCGGAGATGCCAGCCGGGATGCTCGCGTCGCCCTGGAAGATGTAGTTGGCAGCCTGTAGCTTAAAGGTGCAGAGAGCCAAACTAACGGATAGAGCGAAGCCCGCCCTTCGAAGTCGACCAGTCGTCCGCTCGGAGTTCCCCTTCGATTTATTTCGCTGATGCCCGAAGGGCGGAAGTTGGAGTGAATTTTTGACTAAAAACGGGTGGATTGCCCGTTTTTTAAAAAAAGCTTTTCCGTTGAATGGACTATGCGGTCGTTCTCTCACCTACCGTCTTGCGAGATGCACTACGACTGCGAGGGCCACCCTGAGTCGGCAGGGCGGCATGTCAACGGATGTTTGTCGCAGTTTGGAATAACCTGATTGGGGACGGTTTGTGGGGCCGATTGAAATGTTACTTGGGGGCCGAACGCTGGTTTAGGCATCGTCTGAGTACGGCCTGACCTCATGGTTCATATGCCGGAAAGATTTCACTTGTTTGCACGTTCTGCAGGATTAGGCTGATTTAGTCGTTAAGTTGTCCAATGATTTGTCCAACGAAACGCCAAATACCAATAAACATTAAGGTTTCTGCTATGAGGAAAGGACTTCGAATCCCATCCTCTCCGCCACTTTGTTCCGCAAAATCCGAACTGACGGAGTTTGCGTGCTTTACGTATCAGGAGCGGGCCTGAAAGGGGGCTTCGGCTGAGTCTGATTGGCCTGATGTTAACAAAAACTCTACCAAAGATCGAGTGGGCCGGTCCGGGTATGACCAAGAACTATGACCATTTCAAAACGTCTACGATCGTCAGCCTTCGGGGTTGGTCAGTAGGTGGAGGAGACGGTGATTAAGGAAGAGTTTATCGCGCCCCTGCTTGATTTCGGTGAGCACGCCCGCCTTGGTCAGCTGGACGAGATAGAGCGACGCGGTTTCACGCTTCGCGATGCCGGCGTCCACGAGGTGGCGAATCCGGCAGTAGGGCTGCTCGAAGATGGCCCGCATGATCTCGTCCAAGGGTAGGTCGGGGCACTTCTTGACGATTTGCTTCTGCGTTGATTCCAAGAGGGTGTGGATTTCCCGCACCTTGCCTGCGGTCCAGGTGGCGACTTCGACGACACCATTAAGGATATAGAGCACCCACTCTTCCCAGGCCTCGTGGCTTGTGACGGCGTTCAGTAGTCGGTAATAATCTGATCGATGGGCGAGGATGTAGCGGCTGAGGTAGAGAATCGGTTGCTCCAAGAGGCCTGCTTCCGTGAGGTAAAGGCTGTTGAGGATGCGGCCGGTGCGACCGTTGCCGTCCGTGAACGGGTGGATGGCCTCGAACTGATAATGCGCGACAGCCATGCGGATGAGCGGATCCGTGTCGTCGTCGGAGTGAAGGTAGGTCTCCCAATTGGCCAGGAGCCCGCGGATTACGGACTCGCCGACCGGCGGAGTGTACATGACCTGCTTGCGGCTCGCGATGACGGTGCCGGGCAGTTTGCGAATGGGCATGGGGTGTCCCTTGATCCGCGAGCAGACCTGCTGCGCGAGCCTTGAGCAGACCGGGAGTTTCTTCAGCCCGTGGTAGGCTTCGAGCAATGCCTCGGCGTGACGGCTAGCCTCGCGCACGATGGGTGGCGTGGACTCGCTTGGCAGGTCGGCGCGCTGGAAGAGCATGTCGTCCGTCGTCACGATGTTCTCGATCTCAGAGGAGCATCGCGCCTCCATCAGAGGGAGGGTCCGCACCAGGATTCCCGGATTGGGTAGCTTGCCGGCTAGGCGATTCAGCTCGGCTAAAGCCACGCGGGCCCGAATCGTCGCCTTGAGGACGGTTGGAGTCTGCAGCGGCATCAACGGGGGTAGGGGAGGGAGCTCGTTGTAGGGCGCATCAGGTTTCCATCCTTTCACGGGCTTGTTGGCCATGACTTAGGCAATCCACTGCCAATCGACATGTCAAAGTCGATATGTCGACTTAAGATGATTAAATCGACATGTTATGCGGTCAGGCCCATGGGGTCAGGCCGTACCCCTAACGTAGGCGTAACTAGATTCGAGCATTTCAGGCGTTTTTAGTTACACCCTGAACCAGGGTACGGCCTGACCCCGTGTTCGCCCCTAACGCAGGCCTGACCCCATACTGTATTTGCAGGTATGCCTGCAGTCGTGTCAGCGTTACAGGCCAACGCTCACTTGCCACCTTCGATGACTTTGCGGTGCATCTCTTCGGTGAGGGCTTCAATGCGCTCGGTGAGTTTCCGGGTGATTTCGGTGAGCTGGGTGTTCTGTTTCAGCAGCTCGGCCAGCACGGCGTTTTCCTTGGCGGCGAGGATCTGTCTTTCTTCGCTGGCCTTGGCGAGGTCTTCCCGGTGCTGGGCGTCGGCCTCCGCGTGCACTTTGTCGCGATCAGCCTGCCGGGTTTGTGCCAGCAGGATGAGCGGTGCGGCATAGGCGGCCTGAAGACTGAACGCGAGGTTCAGGAAGACGAAGGGGTAGATGTCGAAAGAGGTGAAACCAAAGACATTCAGCCCGATCCAGACCGCCACGATGACCGTTTGGGCGATGAGGAAAACCGGGGTGCCGAAGAAGCGGGCGAAGGCTTCCGCTTTCAACGCGAACCAATCGCCACCGAAGACATTGGCGAGGTGCAGATGGGGAAGGTGGAAACGGAAGTGATGCTTATCGGAGCCGTCCGAGGAGGTGGCGGGATTGCGGTCGGTATTTTTGGTGTCCATAAATTGAGCGTGGGTAATGCCAACGGATAGTCGCCGGGCGGTGGGGCGGGGCGATTGGTGAGATCAACCAGGGGCGTGGTTGGGTTGCTGACTCCGAAGTTAGTTTTGGAGATTTCTTATGTCAACGATGGGGATGCCTGCCCCGATGGCTCAGGTGATCAGTGGTTCCGGGCCTCCGTTCTTTTAAAAGAGTGCGACTGGCCCCCCGGAGGGCTATTGATCGGGGACGGTTTGTGGGGGTGGTTTGGTGGTTGGGCAACCCCCCGAGTAACATTTCAACTGGCCCCATTTAGCGTGACCCGATCAACGGTGTGCCATGTCTTTGCCGAGGCCGCGACTGCCGCCCGTGATAAGTGCGATTTGCATAGGTCCATGGATAGTCAGTTTCGTAAAAATGTCCAATAACGCTAAGAGCTTTGCATGACGGCGAGTTGGAGCGATGTTTACACCAGCCACTAATTGAGTTTTGTTTGGCTCATGCCCCGCCTGTCGCTTCTGCTTGCCGTCTTATGGTGTTCGTGCCTGGGCATGGCCCAGACGCTCCGGCAGGCTTCGCCTTGGGCGTCCGGGGTAGGCCTAGCTGACCGGATTCCCGATCGGCCGGCAGACTGGTCGTTGCTGACGGCTCAGTTCAGCCACGTCACTCCTGAGAACTGCATGAAGCCCGCAGCGCTGCGTCAGACGGACAAGGCTTGGAATTTCGAGCAGGCGGATAAGTTCGTCTCCTTTGCGAACTCCAAGGATCTCAAAGTAGTCGGGCATTGCCTGGTCTGGGCCAAGGACGACCGCACTCCGGCTTGGTTCTATCAGGATGGCGCCGCGCCGGCCACGAAGGAGGTCCTGCTGGCCCGAATGAAGTCGTACATCGATACCGTCGTAGGCCGCTACAAGGGCAAGATCTCGTCTTGGGACGTGGTCAACGAGGCGCTCGATGACGGCAAGGCCGAGTTGCGTGAGTCGGGTTGGACCCGGGCCGCCGGCGAGGACTTCATCGCGTTGGCCTTCGAATATGCCCATGCCGCCGATCCCTCGGCCATGCTCATCTACAACGACTATAACAACGAACTCGACGGCAAGCGGGAGAAGATGCTGGGCCTGCTCGCCAGGCTGAAGGCGCGCAATACCCCGCTCCATGCCGTCGGTCTCCAAGGGCACTACGAGCTCGATCGCGTGCCCTATGAGGCGCTCGAGAAGACGCTGATCGCCCTGCGGGGCATCGGTATGAAGGTCGTGGTCAGCGAGCTCGATATCGACGTCATCCCGCGCGGCCGCTGGTGGGCCGACGGCAACAAGCACCGCGCCGAGATGGCGAAGATCAACCCATACGTGGACGGCTGCCCGCCCGAGGTCCTCGCCCGGCAGGCGGAGCAATACGCCCAGCTGTTCCGCCTCTTCCGCAAGTATGGCGATGTCATCGACCGCGTTTCATTTTGGAATCTCCACGACGGCCAGAGCTGGCTTAACGATTTCCCGTGGAAGCGCGTGAACCACCCGCTGCTCTTCGATCGGCAGGGCAAGCCCAAGCCGGCCTACGATGCCGTGGTCAAGGAACTCGTAGTCAAGGCTGAGCCGGCCCAGGCCATCGAGAAGGCCCATGCCGAGATCTGGAAGCGTTTTGTCGACGAGCATGGTATCGTCCGTGATTACGTGGGCGAGTTGCCTACCCCAGAGGACTGCCGTCTGGGTAAGCCCAACGCCATCGGCTGGTGGAGCCCGATCGAGAATGGGCCGATGTTCACCGGAATGTACCTGAACGCCATGGTCGAACGCGCCCGCCGCTCCGGTGCGGCCGCGGACAAGGAGCAGGCCCGCAAGCTTTCGCGGGGCCTCCTCAAGTGCGCTTCCGTATCGGACGTCCCTGGCTTCGTTGCCCGTGGCGTCGGTTCCGACGGCAAGTGCCACTATCCGCTGAGCTCCGACGACCAGATGCACCCGTGGTTCCTCGGCATGCACGCGTACCTCCTGAGCGACATCCCGAGCACCGAGGAGCGGAATGTGCTCGTGGCCAAGGTTCGCGAGGTCGCCGAGTCGCTGGAGGGTTACGGCTGGAAGGTCCCGTGCGATGGCGCGTTCAAGGGTGATTTCCGCGGCGGCTTCAAAGGGGAGCACTTCCGGGATGTCGTGCGTTACCTGTATCTGCTCCGGGCCACGCATGAAATGACCGGCGACGGCGTCTGGCTGGAGCGTTACCGGAAGGCCCTCACCGAGAAGCCGGCAAAATCCGCCGAGACGCGTCAGGAAATCTGTGCGCTGGGATGCCCCCGTGACCTCGAGTTTATCCCGCACATCGAGAAAGGGCAGCTCTGGATCTATGTCGGCAGCCAGGCCGGCCTCGCGAAACTCGCCGCCGCCGAAACGGACCCAGTCGTGAAGGCCGTGTATCTCAAGGGTCTCGAGGTCAACGCACAGTTTGCTTTGCCGGCCGTCGCGACGCATGCCCAGTTCGACAACGCCGACCAGAAGATTTTCGGTAGCGCCGATTGGCGGGCCGTCTACACGACCTGGTTCCCGCAGGTCACGCAGGCCGACGCTCAGCGCCTCTCCGAGACGGGCGACATGAAGAAGCGGGGAACGCGCAAGCACTACGAATCGACCTGGATGCGCAACCCGCTCGCCGCCGCGGCGATTGTCGCCTTGGCGGGTGACGAGTCTGGCCGCGCGTCAATCCTCAAGGCCGTAGGGTCTTATGACTATGCGCGGATCAATATGGCGGAATTCTTCTTCGCCGAGTGTGCGTATTACGCTCTGCCACCGCTTAAATAGCCGACCGGAGTTCATCGGTCTTGTGCGGGGCCGGGCTTGGCTTATTATTTATATAAACCCACCCGCCATGAAAACCCTCTGCCGGATTTTGGACTTCCTTCTCACCGCCGCCGCCCTCACCGCCGCCGCCCTCGCCGCCACCGGCTCGCCGGCCAAGCCGGCGAACCTGGCGATTCAGCCGATTGTTCATCCGGACACCGAGGCCAGTCTGGCCCAGATGAAGGAAACCGCCAGCCACGGCGGGGCCGACATCGTCTTCATCGGGGATGAGCTCACCAATCTCTGGGACGAGAATACGCCCGACGTCGATTCTCCGCTGACCGGTTTCAAGGTGTGGGAGAAGGTGTGGGAGCCGCTCCGGGCGGCGAACTTCGGACTCGGCGGCGATCGCACGGAAAACGTGCTCTGGCGCATCGATCAGGGCATGATGGACGGCCTCAAGCCCAAGGTGATTGTGCTGCTGATCGGCAAGAATAATATCGTCGCCCAGGGCCGGACGGTGCCCGAGCTGCCCGGGGTGATCTACCATTGCACGCCGAAGGAAACCGCCGAGGGCGTGAAGGCGATCATCGATCGGCTGCAGAAGAAATGCCCCACCTCAAAGATTGTCCTGCTGGGCATCTTCCCGATGGGCCCCAAGGATGATAAAATTCGGCTCCAGATCCGCGCCACGAATTCGATCATCCGTAACTACGAAGACAATCGCCGGGTTTACTATATGGATCTCAGCCCGAAATTCCTGACGCCCGCCGGAGCCGTCAACCTCAAGCTGCTGCCTGACAGTGAGCGACTGAGCGGCAACGGTTATCAGGTGTGGGCTGACGCGATCTTGCCCAAAATGCTGGAATTGATGAAGTAAGTCAGCGGCCTGCCCGAATTCCCGCTTGGAGTCGGCTTACTTCTTGGCCGCCAACGGGGAGAGTTTCTCGCCCAACGCCATGGCGCGGTTACGGTATTCCGCACTCTTCGTCGGATCCTTAGGCAGGATTCCCCCGATTTCATATTCATGTGCAAACCAATGCAAGGCCTGGTAGCCGCCCATGTTTTCTTGCTTAGCCCAAGCGGTCATTGCTTCGAGGAGTTTTTCCGGGCGATCGCTGAGGGCGCGCTTTTCCACGTCGAATTTCGAGCGAGGGTGTCCCAGCTGGGCCGCCTTGTGCAGCCACTTGAAGCCTTCATCGGCCGTGGCGATGCGCATCGTCAGGACGAAGTAAAGATGCCACATCGCCTCGGTGTCGCCGGTCTCGGCCATCGCGCGTAGGCTCGCCGTGGCGTAATCCGCTGCCGGCTTAAGCTCATCCTTGGTGGAAATCTTGATCCAGGCGCTGGCGCGGTCGTCGTAGCGTTGCGGACCTGAAGACACGAGCAGGGCGCGGATTTCACCAGCCTCCTTCGCGGGTAAGCCCTCGAGCGATGCCTCGGCGCGCGCCAGCATGGCCGTTCCGTCCCATGTCGGTTTGGATTCTTTCCGAAGCAGGATGGCACCCAGAGTGGCGGAGAGTAGGAAGGCGACGGCGAGAAAAATTTTGAGAGATTTGCTCATAGGGAAATGAATCGGGGTAAGGGGTGGTGGCAGGGCGCTACCAAGGTACGAAAGGCAAATTTAATACGCTTTCAATGCCTATACCTTGATTTCCCTGCCTGACTGGGGCTTGCCAGCCGCCATGGTGAGGGCAGAGTGCGTCTACCCTTATGAAGACCCGCCTCACGTCCCTCGTCGCCCTCGTGGCGTCCCTCGTCGCCGCTTCGGCTGACACGAACTACGCCATCCAGCCGGTGCTCCACCCTGGCACGGAAAAGCGCCATGAATCCTTCAACGTGATCTCGAAGCAGGGCGAAGCGCAGCTCGTCTTCCTCGGCGACTCGATCACCCACGGTTGGGACGGCAAGGGCAAGGCCGTCTGGGAAAAGAACTGGGCCCCGCTCAAGGCCGCTAACTTTGGCATCGGCGGCGACCGCACCGAGCACGTCCTCTGGCGTCTCGAGCACGGGAATTTCGACGGCCTGAAGCCGAAGGAGATTGTTCTGATGATCGGCACCAATAATACCGGCCACCAGGGACGCGCCCAGAAGGAGCTCAACGGAGCCGTCTACCAGTGCACCGCTGAACAGACCGCCGAAGGTATCAAGGCGATCATCGCCAGCCTCCAGAAGAAGTGCCCTGACGCCAAGATCCTGATCCTCGCCATCTTCCCCCGCGGCGCGAACAAGGACGACAAGTTCCGCCAGCAGAACGAAGCCACTAACGCCATCGTGAAGGGCTTCGCTGACGACAAGAAGGTCTTCTTCCTCGATATTGGCGCCAAGTTCCTCGAGGCCGATGGCACGCTGTCCAAGACCATCATGCCCGACCTTCTGCACCCGAACGAAAAGGGTTACCAAATCTGGACCGACGCCATGGAAGCGAAGGTCAAGGAGCTGCTCAAGTAAACCTGCGTAATAGATGTAAAAAGGGCCGCCTATTTGGGCGGCCCTTTTATTTTTAAGGTAGGGACAGCACCACGTGCTGTCCTAATTACCTCTCCTCGGTCAACGGCGGGTTGGGGACAACCCGCCCTACCCAAGGCATCGCGATTGGTCGATTGCCCTAGAGGGACTCGCACGGTTCGAAACTTAGGGTGGTCATTGGGGAGGGTTGGCTCAGATTAGGATGACCCCGCCGATGTACCCCGCACTCCGCACGCTGCTCTCATTTTTTGGATTCGGGCTGGGGTTGTTGATTGCGGCGGAATCCCTTCCGCCGAGCCCGCCACTGGCCGCTCTGGCGGGCAGGTTGCAGGCGGACTATGGTCTCACAATCCAGCTCGCCCAGCCGACCGACAAGGCGCTCGCCGCTGCTTATGAGGTGAAGCCGGTCTCGCCGGAGAATCTCGCGAACACCCTCAAGGTTCTGGGCTGGGTCGAGGACGAACTGAAAAGATATCCCGCCGGCTTCCTGAAGCACCATGGCCCGCGCAACCTACTTCTGGCGAGCGGCTTTACCGATAAGCGTCAAGCCGCCTTCACGAAGTCCTCGCCGGTTTCTTCCTTTGCCTTCAAGGCGGGTGACGCCGTCGCGGTGGCCGTGCCCGATTTCCTTACTGCGGTGCAGGAGTATTCGAAGGCACGGCACATCCATCAGGCATTGGCGTCTTTCCTCCTCGAGGCTCACAAGGCCCCCGAGGACCCGATTTCGCTCGTTGCTTGGAAGAAGTTGCCGACGTCCCCGGGGGTACCGACCACGGCCATCGGCCGGCGATTGGGCGGCCTCGATTCACGTAGCGTACTCTTCGGCTTATTCTGGGACCCGTTTGATCTTGTCGATTTGAACGCGGCGGCCCAAGGCGACGCCGCCCTTGCCAGGAAGCTGGCCGTGATAAAGACAGCCCTCGCCCGCCTCGATGCTGGCTTCGATCAGGCGTTCTTCGATCAGCTTGCGGTCATCCCAGAGTCCCAGCGTACCATTTGCACCAACGACCTCAGTGACCTGACAAGCGTCGACCAGATCAAGAAAGACCCCGAGATCCAGGCCGACTTGCGTCGCATCGAGCAGAAGTGGGGGATCACGGTGCTCTGGGCTCCCGGCTCGCCGGCCCCGCCGATGCCCGCGAAGGTGCGCTTAGTCTATTCCTATTTCACCGACAAGAAAATCGCCCAATTTAAGGCCTTCGTGCGCATGCTGCGCGAGGAGCTCGACATCTATCCGGAAGCGATCGTCACCCGCTTGGGCTTCGGTAATATCTACATCTTGGACGAGTTTGTCTTCCGCGACGTGAAGCTGGCCGGGCAGAGCTTCAGCTGGTTGCCCAAGCCCGCCGTCGCCTACGGCTTGAATTCGTTCAAGCCCGAGGATGCCAACTCCCGGGCCTTCTTCAGCCGCACCACGCACCATGAGGTGTTTCACGCGATGGAACGCCAGTTCACGACCGCGGGTGGCCCGCTGTTCGGCGCGAGTTGGGATACGCTGAACGAACCCGGTTTCAAATATCGGATTGGTCCGAACTCCGTCGGTGCCGAAGGGCAACCTACTTATTCCAAGGACAATGCGAGCCGGAAGGGCTTCGCCGAAGCCTATGGTATGAACATCGCCACCGATGACCGCGCGACGATGTACGCGCGCATGATGGTCGCCGACCAAGTCTTTTACGGCCGACTGGCGACGGACCCGATCCTCCTAGCCAAGACCAATCGGCTTCAGGAGTTCTTCCGCAATATCCGCCAAGAGCTCACTATTCCAGCATCCAGCCCGCTTTACCAAATGTTGGCGAGGACTCCTGCGGATGCCGCATCGGCCGCATCCAAGACTGAAGCGAAGTAACTCGCTCAGGCCTGCCTAATCGACGCCATGTCGATGACAAAGCGGTAGCGGACGTCTTGCTTGATCATGCGTTCCCAGGCTTCGTTGATCTTCTGAATGGGGATGAGCTCGATATCCGAGACGATGCCGTGCTTCGCGCAGAAATCCAGCATCTCCTGGGTCTCGGCGATGCCGCCGATACAAGAGCCGCTGAAGTTGCGGCGCGGCATAATCACGCTGAAGGCATGGACGGCGAGCGGCTGCTCGGGTACGCCGACGATGCAGAGGGTGCCGTCGACGCGCAGGAGAGAGAGGTAGGCGTTAAGGTCGTGCTTGGCGGAGACGCAGTCTAGGATGAAGTCGAGCGACGACGCATGCTTGGCCATCGCGGCAGCATCGGTGGACACGACGACTTCATGGGCACCGAGGCGAAGGCCATCCGCAACCTTGGAGGGGGAGGTCGTGAAGAGCACGACGTGGGCGCCGAAGGCGCGGGCGAGCTTCACGCCCATGTGGCCGAGGCCGCCGAGGCCGACGATGCCGACCTTCTGGCCGGGGCCGACCTTCCAATGGCGGAGAGGGGAATAGGTCGTGATGCCGGCGCAGAGAAGCGGGGCGGTCGCAGCGAGGTCCATGCCCTGCGGGACGCGGAGGGTGAAGGCTTCGTCGACGACAATGCTGGACGAGTAACCACCTAAAGTGTGGCCGCCGATATGCTTGTCGGGGCTGTTGTAGGTGAAGGTCGCCCCGGTGAGGCAGAACTGTTCCAGTCCCTTCTGGCAGCTCGGGCAGGTGCGGCAGGAGTCCACCATGCAACCCGTCGCACCGATGTCGCCGACCTTGAGCTTCGTGACCTTGGCGCCGACGGCGGTCACGCGGCCGACGATTTCATGGCCTGGCACGCAGGCGTAGTTTGTGCCCGGCCATTCGCCGCGGGCCGTATGGACGTCGGAGTGGCAGACGCCGCAGAAAAGGATCTCCATCTGGACATCGGTCGGACCCGGTTCACGACGCGCGATGTGCAGCGGGGCGAGGGGGGCGGTCGCAGAAGTATTGCCGTAGGCCTGAGCAGGAGTAGTCATGGAAAGGAAGTCCCCACCGTTAGGCGGATTCACCCGAGATGCAAGCCGGGGGGAATTATCGGCTCAGGCCTGATGGTTTAGGCCCATTTTTTACGGCCTGCTCAGATGGTAAGATGGGGCATGCGATCCGAATTCTCCCTTCAATCGTCCATCGGCCAACTTGACAGAATTCTGTACAGGTTACACAGTGGTGGCATGAAGACCGTTTCCTATACCGACGCACGCAATCAGCTCGCCAGCCTCATGGAGGCTGCCAACGCGGATCGCGAGCCCGTGGCCATCACCCGCAATGGCGCCGCTTCTGTCGTGCTCGTCGACGCCGCCGAATACGCGGCGATGGCGGAAACATTCCATCTACTGTCCTCGCCGCGTAACGCCGATCGCCTCCGCAAGGGCCTGGCCGACTTCAAGGCCGGCAAATTCAAGAAGGCTCCCCGTGGCTGACGTGCGCTGGTCGTCGGCCGCCCTGGAAGACCGGGCGCACTGGCAGCATGAGGAGCGGCGCACCTATGAAAGGATCGAGAGGCTCTTGGCTGACATCGCCAAGACGCCCTGCAAAGGTATCGGTAAGCCTGAGCCATTAAAAGGTGACCTCTCGGGCTGGTGGTCTCGGCGCATCACCCTCGAGCATCGCTTGGTCTATCGGGTTGAGAAGGGCATCATTTACGTCCTCCAAGCCCGCTATCATTACTGAGTCGGCTCAGGCCTTCCGATTCCGCAGGCGCAGGGCGTTGGCGATGAGCGAGACGCAGCTGAGGCTCATGGCGGCGGCGGCGATCATGGGCGAAAGCGTCCAGCCGGTCAGGGGATAGAATACGCCAGCGGCCAAGGGGATCCCGAGGGCGTTGTAGCCGAGGGCGAAGCCGAGGTTCTGGCGCATGTTGGCGACGGTTTCCCGGGAGAGGGTGACGGCGTGTGCGATCCCGCGCAGGTCACCTTTGACTAAGGTTACCTGCGCGTTGCGGATGGCGACGTCGGTGCCATCGCCCATCGCGATGCCCACGTGGGCTTGCGCAAGCGCCGGGGCATCGTTGATGCCATCGCCCGCCATGGCGACGATGCGGCCTTCACTGCGGAGCCGTTCGACGAGGCGCAACTTGTGAGCTGGGGTGGCGTCGCCATGGATCTCGTCGAGTCCGAGTTCACGACCGATGGCCTGGGCGGTCGCTTCGGCGTCGCCCGTCGCCATGATAATCCGCAGCCCAGCGGCGCGGATTTCTCGCAGGGCCTGCACGGTCGTGGGCTTGAGGTTGTCGGCGGCGACCAAGGCGCCGGCGGCATGTCCGTCGACGGCGAGGAAGAGGACGCTGGCGCCGGAGCGACGATGGGATTCCGCCATGGCGACCAAGGCGTCGGGGTTTGCGCCAACGGAACGGAGCAGGGTGGCGTTCCCGAGAACTAACGCGTGTCCATCGAGCCGTCCACGGATGCCTTGACCGGTGATGGCCCGGAAGTCGGTGCTCTCCTGTAATGCGAGGCTTCGATCTTTGGCTGCCTTGACTATCGCCGAGGCCAGGGGGTGTTCGCTGCCCTGTTCGAGCGAGGCTGCGAGCCGCAGGACTTCGTCGGACGTGAAGCCTTCGCAGGGGAGGATCAGCGTGAGCCGTGGTTTCCCCTCGGTCAGCGTGCCGGTCTTGTCGATGACCAGCGTGTCGACTTTCTCAAGCGTCTCGATTGCCGTCGCGTCGCGGAAGAGGATGCCTTGCGTCGCGCCCCGACCAGTCGCAATCAGGATGGACATCGGAGTGGCCAGACCGAGGACGCAAGGGCAGGCAATGATGAGGACCGAGACGGAGCAGATTAAGCCGAAGACCCATCCCCGTTCGGCTCCCGAGAAGCCCCAGGCAAAAAATGTCAGGAGCGCGATGGCCACGACCACCACCACGAAATAGCCCGCGATAATATCGGCCATCTTTTGCATCGGGGCCTTCGAGCGGCGGGCTTCGACGACCATCTGGACGATTTGCGATAACATCGTATCGGCGCCGACTTTTTCGGCCCGCAGGACGAAACTGCCGTCGATGTTGAGCGTGGCCCCCGTGACTTTATCGCCCGCATGTTTAGCCACGGGGAAAGGTTCGCCGGTGAGCATCGATTCATCGACCGCACTCCCGCCGATGCTAATCACGCCATCGACGGGCACCTTCTCTCCTGGTCTTACCCGCAGGTGGTCGCCGACGCGAATGTGGCCGAGGGGGATGGTCTCCTCCAGTCCGCCAGCGGTAATGCGTCGGGCGGTCTTAGGGGCCAAGCCCAGCAGGGCGGCGAGCGCGCCGGAGGTGCTGGCGCGGGCGCGGAGTTCGAGTATCTGTCCGAGCAGGGTTAGGCTGACGATCTCGGCGGCGGCTTCGTAGTAGACCGCGAGCCGGCCCATGTCGCGGAACGAGGTCGGGAACCAGTCTGGCAAGAAGGTGGCTGCCAGGCTGTAACCGAAGGCCGCGCCAGCGCCGAGGCCGATGAGTGTCCACATGTTGAAGTTGCGGTGCGCAAGTGAGGCGGCGAAGCGGCTAAACAGCGTGCTCCCTCCCCAGATCACGACGGGCAACGCGAGTGATAGTTCAATCCAAGGCCAGGCGTTGTGTGGGATGGCGTGGAGGGAGTGGCCGAACATCTCTGCTACCGCGAGGATGAGCGTGAACGGGAGCGTGAACCAGAAACGGCGACGGAAGTCTGCGAGCTCCGGGTCAGGTCGGGTGGCGTCGGGGATGATCGCCTCGAGGGCCATGCCGCATTTCGGGCAGGTGCCCGGACCAGCCTGCGTCACCTCCGGGTGCATCGGGCAGGAATAGGTCAGCCCATCTGTCGGTTCGACCGTACAGCACGAGTTACCGCCATCGGTGGCGGGAGATGCGACCAGGTATTTCCGTGGCTCAGCCTGGAATTTCTGCAGGCAACTCGTGTTGCAGAAGTAATAGGTCGTGCCCTCGTGGGTGAAGTGCAGTTTCGCAGTGTCGTTGACCATCATGCCGCAGACCGGATCCCGATGGTCTCTGGTTGGCGTGGACATCATGATGAAAGGATGCTCGAAGGGAGCGGCTTGGCGAGGCGTCGACTATCTCTTGCCCAAACAGAAGCCCCGCTTCTGCGGGGCTTCGGGGGGCTTATTTACCCTCGATTTTCTTCAGGTATTTCGCCGGGTTCTTCTCGAACTTGGCGATGCAAGCCTTGCAGCAGACCTTGATCGTCAGGCCTTGGTAGACGAACGAGGCCTGTTCGCCCATCGAATCCAGGTCGTTGTCGGAGACGATGCAGGTCTTCAGTGGGTAGGGCTTGGCGGGCGCGTCCTTGGTGGGCTCGGCCGGCTTGGCGGGTGCCGCCTTGTCGATCTTGGGGGCGGCATCGGCCTTGGGCAGCTTGGCGAGGAACTTGGCTGGGTTGGCATCGAATTCTTTGCGACAATCGGCACAGCAGAGTTTAATCTCTTGGCCTTCGTAGACGAAGACGGTGGGCTTACCTTCGACGCCGAGTTTTTCGTCCGACACGATGCACTTATCGAGCGGGTAGGGTTTGACGGATTTTTCGGCACCAAATGTCGGAACGGTGGCGAGAAAAGCCATCAGGGTGGTGAGGAGGATTGATTTCATTGATATAAAGTTAAAAACGCGTGAGTAGACCAATCCCTGCACCGAAGTCTGAGCTATATCCCGCGGTAAGTGAGAACTGCTTGGTGAGTAGGAAGCGGAAATCGGCGGAGGTAGAGGTGCCAGTCTGGCGACCATAGCGATAGCCAAGATCAAGGGAAAGACGGTCGGTGAGTTGGAGGCTCTTGGCCAGCATTGCTCGGCTTTCACCTGCGGATTGTTGGGTGAGGCCGAGGTCGATAAAGTACGGGAGACGGAAAGAGGCACCGGCGAAGAGCCCGTCTCGCCCGCCGTCCATCGTATTGAAGCGGTAGCCGGCGATGAGGGAGAGGCGCGTGTCGACGTAGCGGGCGTAACTGAGTTCGCGTTCGTGGCCATCAAGGCGGTGCATGCCTTCTTCCCAGCGTAGGTTAAGGTTGTCGCGCCCATCTTGCAGTGTCACGAAACCGGCGGCCTTGGCGGTAGTGAAACTGGCTTCGCCCCAGGTATAAGTCGTCGCCATTGAATGGGTGGCGGCGGGGTGGGGCGGTTCGCCGCCGTCGGCGGTTGTCACGCGGATGGTGCGCACCATGCCGGTGATATGGTGATAGAGCAGGTGGCAATGGATGAGCCAGTCGCCTTGGCCTTCATTCGCCGTGAACTCAATCGTGCGCACGCTCATCGGCGGCACGTCGACCGTGTGCTTCAGTGGAGAAGTCGCTGGGTCTTTGTCGTTCGCCTCGATGAGTCGGAAGAAATGCCCGTGGAAGTGAATCGGGTGATGCATCATGGTGTTGTTCACCAAGCGCAGGCGGAGCGTCTCGCCCTCCTTGACCTTAATCGCCTCGGCCTCATGCGGATCGAGCCCGTCGAAGCTCCATTCGTAACGGATCATATCGCCCGTCAGCTTGAGCGTCAGCTCGCGGTGCGAGGATGCGACTGCATGCGGAGTCGCGGCGCGCAGTTTAGCGTATGGGGATAGCGGACGGTCGGATTCCTTGGCGCCTGGTTCGGGGTCGAGCTGATCGAGGATCGAAGTTAGGTAGCTGTTCATGCCGTAGCGTTCCGGCGTGGGCGGCGGGGTGGCGGGGTGCGCTTCGCCTTCTCCCATCCAGGCGGAGACGAAGCCACTGCCGTCTTGGGCGGTGGCACGCAGTTCCCAGGAGCCAGAGACGGGGACGGTCGCCACTAGGTCGTAGGTTTCGGCGGGGCCCATGAGCAGGCGTTTCTGGTCAAACGGGACGACGTCTTGTCCGTCGGCCGACACAATGCGCACGCTGCCGGCAGCTGCATCGATATAAAAATAGCTGGCCGCCCCGGCGTTGATGAGGCGCAGGCGAAGGGTATCCCCAGGTTTGCCGGGAAGTTTTAAGCGGCGCTGCCCGTTCATCAGGAACGCATCGTAGGCCACATCGGAAAGATCCATTGGCGGCACGAGTGCTTTCTCGCGGCCAAGGTATTCGCCGAGTTTGCCAGCTTGGTAGGCCCCGAAGAGAGACTGGGATGTGCCCTTGCGGAAAGAGTACCAATCGCTGCCACGTAGGAGCGTGCGCTGGACTTCGGCGGGGTGTTCATTGGTCCAGTCGCCGAGCACGATGACTTGGTCATGCGTGGTCTCCGTGGTCTTTGCTTTCGGTTCGATGACGATGGCCCCTTGGATGCCGCGTTGTTCCTGGTGCCCCGTGTGGCTGTGATACCAATAGGTGCCGTGTTGGCGGACGAGGAATTCGAAGGTGCGCGATTTTCCGGGAGCGATGATTGGGGTGGTCACCACCGGCACGCCGTCTTCGAGGTTGGGCACGAGCACGCCGTGCCAGTGCAACGAGGTGGTGTCGTCGGTGAGCCCGTTCGTGACCGTGATGCGGGCGACGTCCCCTTCGCGGAAGTGAAGCACCGGCCCGGGTGAAGTGCCATTGATGGTCAGCACCTGAACGGGCTTGCCGGCGGGGCTGAGCGTTTGCTCCGCAATGGTGAGCTTATATTCAACGACGTGCGCTTGGGGGTGCAGGGCGGAAGCCTTCGGGGCCGCTTCCATCGCATCGTAATAGGCCTTGCGGCAGAGTTCGCAGGCCTGGGTCATCCCTGCACCCAAGATTATCCAGGCGATCAGGGCTTGGCCGATGCTTCGGCGCGGATGCTTAGGGCGGGGTGACATTACTCCCTCCATTTTTGGTAAATAATGGTTCTCCGCAAATCTACTCGGAGATTTCGGGGCGATTAGTCGGGGCGATTTCTTGATCAAAAGCCGTTTTAGTGATGAAACTCGGCAAAGATTTGCATTCTCATAACTCACACCCTTGGGTTTGTCCCATGCGCTTCCCCTGCAAATGCCTCCTGACTGGCCTCGGCCTGGCTGTCCTTACTGTCATGCTTTCAGCGGCCGACGTGCCGGCTAAGGTCGTCATCTGGAAACTCGACGACCTGACGGCCGGCGAGAAACGTCGGGTCGTCCCGGGATTCAAGCGCGTGGCGGATTGGGCTGACGAGAAGAAGACCGTGATCACCCTGGGGGTCATCTGCGAAAGCCTTTCGAAGCCCAATGCCGACGACATCGCTTGGATTAAGAAGCATGCCATCGAGAACGGTGGGCGTGTCGAGTTCTGGTTGCATGGCTGGGACCATAAATCCTGGGAGGAGAAGGGCGTGAAGATTTCCGAGTTCAAAGGTACTCCGGTCGAGCATCAGACCAAGCATCTCACGGATTCCTGCGAACTTTTCACCAAGACCACCGGGCTCATTTTCCATGTCTTTGGTTCTCCTTATAATCAGATTGATGTGCATACCCCGGCGGCGATGAACGCCGTGCCGGCGCTTTCCATCTGGATGTACGGTCCCAAGGAAGACAAGCAGCGTACGATCCTGCCGCGTTCGATTAACATGGAGATCGCGACGGGTAAAGTGAGTTACGATGCCTTCATGAAGGCCTACCAGGCCAAGTCACAGCCGGCCATGATGTTGCTCCAGGGCCACTGCGGCATGTGGGATGACAAGTCCTTCGCCGACTTCACCAAGATCGCCGCCTTCCTCGCCCAGGAAGGGTGGGTCACCAAGACCTGCGGCCAGTACGTCGGCAAGTAAGCGGCAATAAAAAGGCCGCCCCGGGTGGGCGGCCTTGGTTCGTCCTTGGTCGGTTCCGCCTCAGTATTCGAAGCGGGCACCGATTGTCAGGATAGATTTCGGGGCGAGTTGGTAGCCGTTGAGGTTTTGATAAACCGGCAGCTGCCAGAACGCGTAGCCGCGTAAGGTTGCGGTGACCGGAAATGTCACGCCAGGGCTCACGTTGAGCGTGCGGCCACCGGTGTCATCGGGCGAAGCATTCGCCCCGGAGTCGCGGCCAGAAACCTTGCCGTTGAGTTGTAGCTGGGGGATGATGTTACCGAAGCCAAGGTAGCGGAAGCCGAGATTAAGATTCAGCGACTTGCCCGGACGATAGTCTTCCCGGCTTTTCAGCGGCACCTGTGCCAGCGCCTGTGCGAAGTAATCGAACTGCGTGCCGAGCTGACCGAAGCGGAAGACGCCGACCAAGAGGTCCGTCGTGCCCGTGCCCAACTGCAGCCCGCGATCAAGCGCGTCGCCTGCGAGCGAACCGCCGTTGAAGGTTTGATGAAATCCACCCGTGGGTAGTTTTAGGCCGAGCTGGACGCCAACGTCATGACCGGGGTTGAAGCCTTGGTAGCGGACGGTCAGGCGGAGGTCGCCTAAGCCGCTGGCGCTCGAGGTGCCATCATCGGTGCCGAGGCCAGTCACGCCGTTGGTGGCGTGCGTGCGTTCGATATACGGCACCTGCAAGTTAAGGCCCCAATTCGCCGATGGGCTATAGTCGAGTCCCACCGTGGTGTAATGATTGCGCGTGTAGAGTTCCTGCTCATGGCCAGCTGCTGGCCAAGGGTTGGCGATATCCGTGCCCGAGCGCATCTGATTCTGCGTGAAGGTGTCGAAGCGTAGGTCGTAGCGGAGGCCGGCACCGGTGGCGAGGCCCTGGGTTTCCCAGTCCGAGCAAAAGGAGCAGCCGCAGGTGGAGCAGGCCGACGCGGAGTACGCGCTTAGTAAGGCGGCCCAAACCACACTATTTTTCAGTTTCCCAGACATGGTGGCATCGTCCCGGCGGGAACTATTTTGGCAAGGGTTAAGGCCCCTTTTTGCGTCTTTCCACGCCTGCTAATCCTGTTCATAAAACTGCCACCCCATGAGTCTCCGCACCCTGTTTTGTCTGCTGCTCGTTTTTAGCGGCATGTCCCTCGGCGCCGCCCAGCCGGATCGGCCCAATATCCTCTGCCTGGTCAGTGAGGACAATGATACCTTCCTGGGTTCCTTCGGCGACAAGCTCGCCCGTACGCCGACGCTCGACAAGCTCGCCCGCGAAGGGGTGGTCTATGAACGCTGCTTCACTTGCCCGGTCTGCGCGCCGTCCCGGTTTAATATTATCTCGGGCATGAGCCCCGTCACCTGCGGCCCAGCGGAACATATGCGCGCCCAAGGCAACATCCCCGCCTGGCTGCGCGGTTTCCCGGCCTATCTCCGCGAGGCGGGCTACTTCACCTCGAACAACGCGAAGACGGATTATAATTCCCCGATCAGCATCAAGGATGCTTGGAACGATCAGGGCAAGAGAGCCCACTGGCGCGATAATCCGGATAAATCCAAACCGTTCTTCAGCGTCTTCAATCATGAAGTGACCCACGAGAGCTGCCTCTTCCCGGTCAGGGAGCTGGCGTTTGATTTCGTTCCGCTGAAGCCCTCTGAGGTGCGCATCCCTCCGTATCAGCCGGACACCCCAGAGATCCGGGCCGACTGGGCCCGCTATTATAATCATATGCTCGTGATGGACGGACAGATTGCGGCCAAGCTGCGCGACCTCGAGAAGGACGGCCTCGCGGATAACACGATTGTGTTTTATTACGGTGATAACGGCGGCGTGCTGCCCCGTAGCAAACGCTTCCTGCAGGAGAGCGGCGTGCATGTGCCGTTGATCGTCTATTACCCGCCGAAGTGGCGGCATCTCGCGCCCGCCGCGCCGGGGTCGCGCATCAAGGACCCCGTCCATTTCGTCGACTTCGCCCCGACGATGCTCTCGCTTGCGGGCGTAAAGATTCCGGAATACATGCAGGGCAGGGCGATGGCCGGACCGGCCAGGGCGGCGCCCAATGAGTTCGTGTTCACGACGCGTGATCGCATGGATTCCTGCTACGACATGATGCGCGGCGTCGCCGGCTCGCGTTTCCTCTACATCCGCAATTTCCGTCCCGACCTGCCCTATGTGCAGCGCCTGGAATACATGTTCCAAGCCCGCGGCTATCAGTCCTGGGCGCGCGAGGCCGCCGCCGGCCACCTGACCGCCGCCACGGCGCAGTTCTGGGGTGCCAAGCCTTCGGAGGAACTCTATGACATGGAAAGCGACCCGGATAGCGTGCATAATCTCGCCGCCGCGCCTGAACATCGCGCGACCCTGGAAAAGATGCGCACCGCGCTCCACGGGCAGACGCTCCGCGTGAAGGACAACGGGCTCTTGCCCGAAGGTTCTCCGTTGGAAGGGTATGACGCTTCGCGGGCGGCCGGCGCCTGGGATGTCGAAAAAGTCTATGCGCTGGCCTGTCTGGCCTCGGATCGCGATCCGGCTAATCTCCCCAAGTTCATTGCTGCCTTGGTTGATCCGAGTGAGCCGATGCGCTGGTGGGGCGCCCAAGGCTGCACAATTCTCGGGCCGAAGGCCGCGGGTGCCGAAGCCGCCCTGCGGGCCGCCTTGGATGATAAGTCGGGCGCCGTCGCGGCCGCCGCTGCGGAGGCGCTGGCCCGCCTCGGTAAACCCGCCGATGCCCTGCGGGCCTTGGAGCGACTGATTCAAATGAAGGACGCCGATGGTACGGTCATGATCGCGGCCAATGTCATCGACCGTCTCGGCGAGCTGGCGCGTCCTTCGCTGCCCGTCATGAAGCGCGTCTTCGCTGGTGAGGCCTCGGCTAAGCTTGAAGGCGGCAAGTATGCGCCGACTCATATCTTGCTGCACTCGATCGATGTCCTCGAAGGCCGCGTCGCCGCCCTGGTGTATCCGGACGTCACTCAGCTGGCCAAGTAACGGCATGTCGTCTGAAGCCTTCCGCATCACCGCCCCCGGGCGAGTTAACCTGATCGGCGAGCATACGGATTATAACGACGGCTTCGTGCTCCCGATGGCCATCGAGCGCTCGGTGGTCATAGAGGTGCGGCCTACGGCTGACCGACGGATCGTTTTGCGGAGCGCCCAGGTGGAGGGCGAGGTGGTTATCGACTTGGCTCAGCCCATTGAGGCCGGACGTCAGGACTGGGGTCGTTATGTGGCGGGAGTCGTCGCCGGCTATCAGCGACTTGGTTGGCAGATTCCCGGATTTACCGCCACCTTATCGGCGACCTTGCCCGAGGGGGCCGGCCTGAGCAGCAGCGCGGCCCTTGAGGTGGCCGTCGCCACGGCGATCGAAAAACTCTGCGATCGTGCCCTTTCGCCGGTGGATAAGGCGCTACTCTGTCAGCGGGCTGAGCATGAATTCGCCGGCGTGCCGTGCGGCATCATGGATCAATTCGCCGTGACGCTCTGCCAGGAAGGCCGCGCGCTGTTGTTGGATTGCCGTTCGCGTGCGATCCGCCAGGTCGACCTCACGTCGCCACAGATCGCTGTCCTCGTCGTGCATAGCGGCGTGAAGCACGCCCTCGTCGATGGTGAATATGCGCTCCGGCGAAAGCAGTGCGTCAGCGCCTGCCGGATGCTCGGGGTGCGGTCGCTCCGGGAGGTGAGCCTGGGTGATTTGAATCCGAACGCATTGCCCAATCTCGAATTCCGCCGGGCCCGGCACGTCATCACCGAGAACGCGCGCGTGCAGGCGTTCGTCGCCGCCCTTGAGGCCCGCGACTGGCCGGCCGCCGGGGTCGCGATGGGTGCCAGCCACGCCTCGCTGCGCGATGACTACGAGGTCTCGTGTCCCGAACTCGATCTCCTCGTCGAACTCGCCAGTCATATTCCCGGCATCCATGGCTGCCGCCTGACTGGGGGTGGCTTCGGTGGGTGCGTGGTGGCCTTGGTGGAAGTCGCGAATGCGGAGACCGCCCGGGCCGAGCTCCTACTGCGTTATCGCCAGGCCAGCGGCCTAGCCCCAGTGTCGTTCCTGACCCGCGCCGCCCCTGGCGCGAAGGTGACCCCTTTGGTTTAACTTACCCCTACCCCTATGCGCACCCTGGACGCCCTCGTCTTCCTTGCCTACTTCGTCCTCGTCTCGGCCTACGGCCTGTGGATCTACCGCCGCCGGCGCACCGGGGAGGCTTCCTCCGCCGACTTCTTCCTCGCGGAAGGCTCGCTGACGTGGTGGGCCATCGGCGCGTCCGTCATCGCCTCCAATATCTCCGCCGAGCAGTTCATCGGCATGAGTGGTTCGGGGTTCAAGTTGGGCCTTGCGATCGCCAGTTACGAGTGGCTGGGCGGTCTGGCTCTGCTGCTCGTCGCGCTGTTCCTCCTGCCCGGGTATATCAAGAATAAGATCCATACCATGCCGCAGTTCCTCACGCAGCGCTTCGGGCCACTCGTGGCGACGATCATGGCCGTGTTCTGGTTGCTGGTGTATGTCTTCGTCAATCTCACCAGCATCCTGTATCTCGGGGCCCTGACCGTGCAGAGCATGTCGGGCTGCGGCTTCTTCACGTGCGTGCTCTTCCTCGCGGTCTTCGCGCTGATCATCACCCTCGGCGGCATGAAAGTCATCGGCTACACCGACGTGGTCCAGGTGGTCGTACTGGTCATCGGCGGGCTGGTGACGACCTGGCTGGCCTTGGATCTGGTCGCGACGCATTTCGGACAGAGCGGGGTGGGGGCGGGCTTCGGTCTCCTGCAGGCCAAGGCCGCGTCGCACTTCCACATGATCTTCCCGAAGAACCACCCGAGTTACGGTGATCTGCCCGGGCTGGGCATCCTGCTGGGTGGCATGTGGGTCGCCAATATCAACTACTGGGGTTGCAATCAGTACATCACCCAACGCGCGCTCGGCGCGAAGTTGGAGACCGCCCGGGCGGGCATGCTTTTCGCCGGCGGATTGAAGCTGATCATGCCGCTCATCGTGGTCATCCCCGGCATCGCCGTTTACGTTCTGCACCAAGACGGCCTTTTTCAGCAGGAGATGCTGAACGCCGCGGGAGAAGTGAAGCCCGACAAGAGTTACTCGGCCTTGATTCAGCTCCTTCCCGACGGCTTGAAGGGCCTCTCTTTTGCGGCGTTGACGGCGGCCGTGGTGGCTTCGCTCGCTGGTAAGGCCAACAGTATCGGCACCATCTTCTCGCTCGACCTCTACAAGCGATATGTCGACCCCCTTGCCTCGGAGGCCAAGCTCATCCGCGTCGGCCGTTGGGCGATTCTCGGCGCGTTGGGGGTCGCCGTCGTGATGGCGCCGCAACTCAGCCGACTCGATCAGGCCGTGCAGTATATTCAGGAATATACCGGTTTCATCAGCCCAGGCGTGTGCGCGATCTTCCTGCTCGGCTTCTTCTGGAAGCGGGCGAATAACGCCGGTGCCCTGACGGTCGCGCTACTCACGATTCCGCTTTCCGCGGCTTTCAAATTCTGGACGCCGCTCATGCCGTTCCTCGATCGGATGGGCTACGTCTTCCTGATTCTGGCTGCCCTCATGATTATCGTGAGCCTCGTGACGCATCGCCCCGAGGATGAGGCCAAGGCGATGGAGCTTTCGCCGGGCGATTTCCGACCAGGCCCGGCGTTCATGATCGGCTTCGTGCTCTTCGTTGGCGCCCTCGCCGCACTCTACGCCGTCTACTGGTAGGCCTTTACTTGCCCGCGCCCGCGTAGGCTTTACCTGTTTCCGTCAGTTCACCTTTGGCGGTGAACAGGGCGGAGGTGCCGACGTGTGAGTCATGCCAGGCGTAGCGCTGCACCCAGGAAGTCTTCTCCATGAAGTCCGTGGTGGCCGCGATGAACGCATTCACCTGGGCTTGGGTGAACTTGTCGGGCTTCTCCTCGGAACTGGCCGCGGTCTGCGGGGCGAATTCCGTGACCCAGAGCGGCTTCTTGAAGTGGGTGTGGAGCTCTTCGAGGTCCTTGATGAACTTCGCGGCCTCCACGCCCTTGTACCAGTGTACCGCGATGCAGTCGACCTTGGGTTTTTCTTTCAGGAAATCCTTGAGCCAGTCTTTCGTGAGCGGGTTGCCCGCCATCGCCGGGCTGACGATATTCTTTCCTTTCGCCGTCACCTCATTCCAGTTTTTGAGGGCGTCTTTGACGGAGATGTCGGATTGCTTCGAGTTGTCGGGCTCGTTGTAGCCCAGGATGAAATCGTTGCTGCTGTTCTTGGGGGCGACGGTCTTGAGGGAGAACATCATCGGCACAAACGCGATCCGGCCGGAGATTTTGGTCTGTGAACCCCAGTTGTAAAACCAGCCGACCTTGAGCAGGTCGAGCTGATGGGCGTCCTGCCCGTGGCGCTCGGGGAGGCCATAGCCTTTCTTGCGGACCGCGGCTTTTTCATTCGCGGGTTCATCCGCGGCGCCGGCGGCGACGCACAGCAGCAGGGCCAAGGAGAGAAAGGCTCGTCGGGGGAACGGACGCATGGGGATTTTTTAAAAGAGTGGCGGCCCTGGTTCCAGTCAAGAAAGTCGATCTTCAGGCCGTGATCGACGGGATTTTCATCGATTCACCGCCGCGGAGGGCCGACTGGTGGGCGATCATGCCGGGGACCGTAAACGCCAGCGCGGCGTTGATGTCCACGAACGGCTTGCGGCCTTTCGCGAGTGAATCGATGAACTCATGCGTGATGAAGCCGTGCGAGCCTTCGTGACCGCTGTCGTGGCGCAGCGGTTCCGGGAGCAGGTCGGTCTTCCACCATTTGACCTCGTCGTATTTCTCGAGTACCTGAGCGCTGCGCTCGAAGCCGCCGCTGTCTTTCTCCTGCGTGGGAATCGCCTGCGACCGCACGATGGCCGGGCCGCCGGTCCCGGTGGAGTCCGTGAAATAAAAACTCATCTTATCGCCGAAATAGCGGGCGCGCTCGCCGCCTTTCTGGGCGCCGCGCCACCAGATGGCCACGCGCATGCTGTTGCCGCGGTCGGTGCGGAAGAGGGCCGTCTCGTTCCAGAAAGGGTTGTGGTAGGCGTTATCCTTCACGATCGGATGATCGTCGCCCCAGCCGTGACAGCTGACTTCCGTGAGCCGTTCGCCGGTGATGCTGAGCAGGTGCGAGGTGCAGTGCGTGGGGTAATGCATCGGCGGGAGGCCGTGGCGCCACGTGCGTTTACCGTTCTCAAAGTAGAGCGATTCGAGTCCCGGATGATGATATTCCGATTCGGTGTAATACAGGTGGCCGAAGCGTCCCTCGGCGTGGAACTTGCGGGCCGAGATCGTGAGCTGTTGCCAGCAGCTGGTCTCGCCCATCATGTAGGTGAGGCCGGACTGCTTCACCGCGCCGGCGAGCTGGCCGCACTCCTCGAGCGTCATCGCGGCGGGCACGGCACTGAGCACGTGCTTGCCGGCGGCCAGGCAGAGCAGGGTATGGCGGACGTGGTCCGGTGCCGGCGTGGCGAGGAAGACCGCTTCGACCTTGGGGTCTTTGAGCATCGCTTCGAGCGAAGGGTAGCCCTTGGCGCACTTGTAGACCTTCTGCAGGGCCGCGAGGCGCTCGGGACGGAGTTCGGCGACGGCTTCGACAATGCAGTCCGGATGTTCGTGGAATTGGAAGCCGAGGCCGAAGCGGCCCCCGACGATCGCCACGCGGACCTTGCGGGCCGGGGTCGTGAAGCCGGTTTGGCCGAACAGCATCGCCGTCGCCACGGTGGCGCCGAGCAACGTGCTTTGGAGGAGGAAATCACGACGGGTGTTCATGGGGGTGCGGTCATCCTCGCGTCTCGCCTGCCGGATTCAACCCGTGGTATCGCTTGAAAGCGGTCGTTGCGGTCTCTGCGGCCCGGACCTAGAAGATTATTATGAATCCTGCCCCGGGTGCGTGCCTACGCCGTATTTGGCCTCTGTTTGCTGCGGTCGCTTTGTGCGCCCAGACGGCCCAGATGCTCGAAATGAAGACCATCACGCCGCCCGAAGAGCCTTACGGCGGTTGGCCCACGGTGGCCCGACGCGCCAACGGCGAACTCTGGACGGTCTGGTCTGGCGGACGCGACGGCCATGTCTGTCCGATGGGGCAGGTGCGGGCGATGACTTCCCGCGATGACGGGGCGACTTGGACGTATCCGCGCGTCTTGCTCGACAGCCCGATCGATGATCGCGACTCAGGGGCCTTGGTGACCGCCAGGGGGACGTTGCTCGTCACCACTTTCACCTCACTGGCGTACGAGGCGCATCTGGCCAAATCCATGATCTATCTGCCGGACGGCAAGGGGTCCTCGATGCAATCCATGTCGCCGGAGCGCATTGCCCGCTGGCAGGCCGCACAGAATCGCCTAACGGCAGAGGAGCGTCAGGCGGAACTTGGCGAGTGGGCGATTCGTTCAACCGATGGCGGCCTGAATTTTTCCGCGCGCATCCCCACCATCGTCAACAGTCCGCACGGTCCGATTCAACTGCAAGACGGCCGGCTGCTCTATGTCGGCAAGCAGCTCTGGACCAAGGAACACCGAATCGGCGCCGCCGAATCCACGGATGACGGTCTCACCTGGACTTGGCTGAGCGAGATTCCGGGTCGACCCGGCGATGATACCGCTCGCAATTATCATGAACTTCATGCCGTCGAAACCGCCGGCGGGCGCATCGTCGCGCAGATTCGCCACGAAGGGAAGGTCGACACGAACTGGACGCTGCAGACGGAATCCGCCGACGGTGGTAAGACCTGGACGATTCCGCGTCCGCTCACTTTTGGGATTCCTTCCCAGCTGTTGAAACTGCGTGATGGCCGACTGCTCATGACTTACGGCCATCGTCGCAAGCCCTTCGGGAATCAGGCCCGCGTGAGCACGGATCAGGGACGCACCTGGAGCGAGCCCATGATTATCTCCGGCGACGGTGCGGCGGGCGACCTCGGCTATCCATCGACCGTGGAGCTCGCCGACGGCACGCTGCTCACCGTCTGGTATGAGAATATGAAAGACCTCGGGAAAGCTGTGCTCCGCCAAGCGAAGTGGAAGATAGTTAAATAGAGTATCGAGTTTGGAGTATCGAGTATAGGGGATGTCACGCCGCCGCAGGGCGGCCGAGGGTAGGGGGCGCGGCGAAGCGTGCCCCTGCCTTGGTTCGCCCTGCGGCGAACCTCAGAGTCCCAAGCCCTGCGACTTGCGGATCTCGCCGACGTACCAGTTCTCGAGTTTCTCGCGGGCCCAGGGGTTCTTGCGCAGGAAGGTGAGCGCCGATTTGATCGACGGGTCGAACATGAAGCAGCGGATCGGGATGCGGTGGGCCATCTCGTTCCAGCCGTGTTTTTTCACCATCGCTTCGAGGAGTTTCTGCAGGGTCAGGCCGTGCAGCGGGTCACGGGGATGGGGGCGTTCTTCGGTCACGGCGTTCAGGCAACGTTGCGTTTGAGGAAAATCAACTGGGCGATCGCGACGATCTTCGGCGGCAGCAGGCGTGGGCGGATGAGCGCCGGGTCGGTGGTATGGCTCGTCACATGGTAGAGGCCGTTGTAGAACCACTTACCGCCTTCGGTGCGGCGGACGTAGACCGGCAGAGGGCCGCGGGTCTCGGCGAGTTTGATGCCCCATTTGGCCTGGTCGTCCTTGCGGCCGACCCAGACTTCGCATGGGTCGCTGTCGGCGCGCGGATTCCAGCCGAGGCCGAGGCAGACGCCGATGACTTCGCCGCTCTTATGGATGACGAAGTTCGGGGGCTTCGGGTCGCCGCCGAGGAAGGTCCGGACCTCGTTGAACTCGTAGCTCTCGCCCACGACGTGGGGAGCAGGAGAAGGCGAAGCGTCAGACATGCGATAGGGATAGGCATCCCCTCCGCGAGGGGGAAGGCTAAATCCCGGTAAACGAAAAAGGCACGCTTGCGCGTGCCTTTCGTGGGGAGTCCGGGGGCCTTAGGCCTTCGGCTTAGGCTCGTCTTCCACGAGGCGGATGCGCAGGTCGCGTAGCTGCTTCGGGGCGACGGGGCTCGGACAGTCGGCCATCAGGTCGCGGCCGTTCTGGTTCTTTGGGAAGGCGAGGATGTCGCGGATCGAGGAGCGGCCGGCGAGCATGGCGACCACGCGGTCGAAGCCGAGAGCGATGCCGCCGTGGGGCGGGGCACCGTACGAGAAGGCCTTGAGCATGTAACCGAAGCGGCTGTCCACGAGGTCCTGCGGGATCTTGAGGATATCCTCGAAGACGCGCTTCTGGACGGCCGGGTTATGGATGCGGATTGAGCCGCCACCGAGTTCGACGCCGTTAAGGACGATGTCGTAGTGCTGGCCGCGTACCTTGGCGGGATCGGTGGCGAGCAGAGGCTCGTCTTCGACGACCGGGGCGGTGAACGGGTGGTGGGCGGAAAGGTAGCGCTTCTCTTCTTCGTCCCAGAGCATCAGCGGGAATTCGATGACCCAGAGGAAGTTGTACTGGTTGGCCGGGAGGTTCATGCGACCGCGGGCCTTGAGGAGGAAGGAGGACTCGAGGCGGATACGACCGAGGATGGTCGAAGCCTGCGACCAGGGAGCGGCCGCGAAGAAGACGATGTCGCCGTCCTCGATGTTGAGCTGCTGCTTCAGTGCGGCCTTCTCTTCGTCGGAGAAGAACTTCACGATCGGGGACTTCCATTCGCCCGCTTCGCACTTGATGAACGCGAGGCCCTTGGCGCCTTGGCTCTTGGCGATGGTTTCGAAGTTGGTGAGCTCGCCCTGGGTGATGTCGGCGAGGCCCTTGGCGTTGATCGCGCGGACCACGGAGCCCGGGGTGTTGGCGGCGCCGTTGAAGACCTTGAAGGAGGAGTTCTTGAACAGGGCCGTCAGGTCCTGGATCTCCATGCCGAAGCGGGTGTCCGGCTTGTCGATGCCGAAGCGGTCCATCGCTTCCTGGTAGGCCATGCGCGGGAAGGGCGTCGGGATGTCGATGCCGAGGGTTTCCTTCCAGGTGCGCTTGAGGATGCCTTCGATCAGCTTGTACATGTCCTCGCGGTCGATGAAGGACATTTCCAAGTCGACCTGCGTGAACTCAGGCTGGCGGTCGGCGCGCAGGTCTTCGTCGCGGTAGCAACGGGCCATCTGGTAGTAGCGTTCGACGCCGGCCACCATGAGCATCTGCTTGTACTGCTGCGGGGACTGCGTGAGGGCGTAGAATTCGCCGGGGTTGGTGCGGCTCGGCACGAGGAACTCGCGGGCGCCTTCGGGCGTGCTCTTGAAGAGAGTCGGGGTCTCGATCTCGAGGAAGTCCTGTCCGTCGAGTTCAGCGCGGATGGCGCGGGCGGCCTTGGCGCGGAGCTTCAGGAGGCCGATATTGCGCGGGCGACGGAGGTCGAGGAAGCGATATTCGAGGCGGAGGTCTTCGTTCACCTTGTCGGCCTTATCGTCGTCCATCGGGAACGGCAGGTCGGCGCAGATGTTGTGGACCACGAGGGTCTCGGCGGCGATTTCGATGCTACCCGTGGCGAGCTTGGCGTTGATGGTCTCGGCCGAGCGGGCGCGGACCTTGCCGGTGATCTCGATGACGGATTCCGTCTTCAGGCGCTGGGCGATTTCCTGGATGCCGTCGGCGCCCGGATTGAAGACCACCTGGGTCATCCCTTCGCGGTCGCGAAGGTCGACGAAGGTCACGCCTCCGAGGTCGCGCTTGGTGTCGACCCAACCCACGAGGGTTACGGTCTGGCCGGCGTCGGCGGGGCGGAGGGCGTTGCAGGTATGGGTGCGTTTCATGGGGGCGTGGACGGACGGAATCGAGGGGTATGGTTAACGGACGGGGAAAACCCTAGTCAAAGCCCAATTGGGCGGGGTCGGCGGGCCTGCGGGGTGGGGAGGGCTCTGGGGCGGATAATTCGAGTGTGCTGGCTGGGGAAATGGGTTTATCTCCCACCCATGCGCACCCCCGCACTCCTGGTCGCCTGCCTGCTGGCCGCGACGCTTCCCGCCGCCGAACCCCCGAAGGTCGAGAAGGCAGCGACGCCTCTCGCCGTCCCTCCGAAGGTCGAGATGGCCGGCTACCTGATCGTCCCGACTGAAAGCGTGCCCGACATCTACAACGCCGGTTTCTCGATCTACGCCGCCGCCTGGCCGTTGCTGAAGCAGTACCCCGGCCATCGCTTCCAGACCGGACTGTTCGGCACGTGGATGCACCCGCAGTATCTGGGTGAGAAGCCCAAGGACCTTTATAACGACATCGAAGGCGGGCTCGGCTGGTGGCGCGACACGCATTTCCCGACCGAGACGCCGAAGTTTATCATGGGCGGTGTCGGCGTGAATTTCTACGACATCGCCAACGGGCCGGCTTACGGACGCGGCAGCTGGGAGGATCCGCGCGGGCTCTACGGCGTCGCGCAGCTCACCCCTTGGCTGCTCTTCCCGCCTGACGGCCTTAACCTCAAGCAGGGCGTCAACGGCGAGCTCTTCGGCTACGGTTATCTCCCGATGCCTTTCGCTCAGCCCAAGGCGAAGACCGAAGGCAAGGACGTCCCCACCGGCGACAACTGCTGGACGCTCTTCCTGAACTCATCGAACTTCAAGGGGCCGGTCTGTTTCTTCACGCCCAACTTCTGGTCGCGCGCGGCCCTCCGCAATCCCGCCGTCGCCGGCCTGATGCTCGATTCCCGTGGCTCGGATCCGAACAAGCATTTCCAGATGGAGACCCAGTATGTGCCGGCCGTGCAGGCCAAGGATGCCAAGGGCGACACCTATGCGCGCGTCGCGCCGACGTCTTTCCCGGTCGGGCCCGACGGCACTACGGTCGTGTTGCATCGACTGACGTCGTATGATCGCCGCGCGCTGTACGACGGCGTGAAGGCCTGGTTCGAAGGCGGCCCGGCGGTCAGCGGCGCGATCAACCCCGCTGGCGCGTTTATCCAGAATTTCAAGAAGGATGGCGGGTCGACCTGGCGCATCTATCCCGAAGGCACGCCGCGCGACCAGAAGATCCCGCTAGCCTGGAAGTCTTTCGCGACGCCGCATTCGCCGGACCCGATGACCTACGGCTTCAAGTGGAGCGATGAACTCGTCTCGCGCAGTACGCCCGGTCTCGTGACGCTGCCGCAATATTTCCGCCTCAACGAAGGTCCCAAGAACAAGCAGTGGGTCGTGGTGAAGTCGGCCGAAGTACCCGCTGCGACCGGGCTGAAGGAAATGACCTTTGATCGCCCGAAGGAGAAGCCGCAGGATCCTCGCACCACTCCCGCCGGCGCGCAGACGAGCTGGAAGGTGCCCGGTCCGAAGGCCGGCCCGTTCCAGGCCTTCCTCGGCGACGGTAGCGTCGTCACTTACTATTGGTATCGCTTCGCCGACCAGCCCGCGATGCTCAACGCCGATCTGACGTCGGCCGAACGCGAAGCCCTTCAGGTCAAGGTCGAGAAGCTGCATCGCTCTTGGACCAAGGATCGGGACTACCTCGCGCCTCCGACCGTCGGCAAGCTGGCCGCGCTCGATCCGGCGCAGGTCCTGACCCCGCCCAAGGGGCTCGAGATCGGCTACGTCCCCATCGCCACGCGACAGGAGCTGGCGAAGTAGAGCGTGGACGGGAGGACCGGAGGACGGGAGGGCACGTGGAAGTTGCAGCGAGGTTTGAGGATGTAGAGGTAGGGGCGCGACTGCGTCGCGTCCGTCGGAGGACGGATGTCATACGTTCAAGGCGTGTCCGGTGACACGAATGTTGCGTGGCGAACGGTCAGCACGCAGTGCTGACCCTACCTTATGAACGCTCGGCGCGGACGCGAGCGGCGTTGCGTTGGCCGAAGGCGAAATAAACCACGAGACCGATGGCCATCCAGACGATGAGGCGGATCCAGGTGTCGGCGGGGAGGGCGAGCATCAGGTAGAAGCTGGCGAGGGCGCCGGCTGGGCCGACGACCCAGATGAACGGCGTGCGGAACGGACGGTGTAGCTTTGGGTCGATGATGCGCAGGGCCATCACGCCGAGGCACACGAGCGCGAAGGCGAAGAGGGTGCCGATGCTGCAGAGTTCGCCGACGAGGCCGATGGGCGCGAGGCCCGCGGCGACCATGATGGCCATGCCCGTGACGAGCGTGATGCGAACAGGCGTGCGGAACGTCGGGTGGACCTTGCCGAAGGCGACTGGCAGGAGGCCGTCTTTGGACATCGAGAAGAACACGCGCGTCTGGCCAAGCATGAGCACTAAAATCACCGAGCTTAGGCCGAGGATGGCGCCGAACTTGATGAACGGGGCGAGCCAGGGGAGGCCCATGGCGTCGATGCCTTTGGCGATTGGCTGGGCGACGTTGAGCTGGTCGTAGGGGACGACGCCCGTGAGCACGTAGGCTACGAGGATGTAGAGCACGGTGCAGATGCCGAGCGAACCGAGCATCCCGATCGGCATATCGCGCTGCGGGTTCTTGGATTCCTGCGCGGCAGTCGAGACGGCGTCGAAGCCAATATAGGCGAAGAAGACCACGCCTGAGGCGCGGATGATGCCATCCCAGCCGAACTGACCCACGCCGAGGTTCGGCGGGATGAACAGGCCTTGCGGATTGGCGGCGGTGACCCAGTTGGCGTGCAGCACGTGGCCGAGGCCGACCGCGATGAAGAGCACGACGATGGAGACTTTAAGGACCACGAAGGCCGCGTTGACCTTGGCAGAAGCCTCGATGCCGATGACGAGCAGGGCGGTGACAAGCGCGATGATGAGCATTGCGGGAAGATTCACGACCGCACCCGTGCGGACGAAATGTTCGACGTGCGTCGTCGGGTCTGTGACCCAGTCGAATGGCGCGGAGGCGTAAGCCTCGGAAATCTTGACGCCGAAGCCTTCGAGGAATCCTTTGAGATAGCCCGCCCAGCCGACGGCGACCGTCACGGCGCCGACGCCGTATTCGAGGACGAGGTCCCAGCCGATGATCCAGGCCATCAGTTCGCCGAGCGTCGCGTAGGAGTAGGTGTAGGCGCTGCCGGCGACAGGCACCGCGGCGGCCATCTCGGAGTAGCAGAGGCCGGCGAGGGCGCAGGTGATGGCGCTGATGACGAAGGAAAGGACGACTGCCGGGCCGGCGTGCGAGGCGGCGGCATGCCCCGTCAGCACGAAGATACCGGCGCCGATGATGCCACCGATGCCGATCATCACCAGGTTCGTGGCGGAGAGGGAGCGCTTGAGTGTCCCTTCGCCGGTCGAGGCGGCTTCGTTTTGGAGGGCTGCGATGCTTTTACGGGCGAACAGGCTCATGGTCAGTTTCTTAGGGAGGAAGCACGGGAGTGCAATCGTTGAGGATGGGGGCAGCGGGGTAGGGGTCGGGTCAGGGGTAGGATTTGAGTCTTCAGCAGGTGATGTAAGGCAGCTTCAAGTGGCGGGAGGCTGGAGGATTTTAGTACGCTTCAGTGTTCTGATTTTCCTGCGACCCGCCACCTGGGGCTGCCACCTGCCACCCGAAACGTGCCTTTTACCCTACTTTGAGTCATTCCCTAATGTTCTCGCCCTTTCCATTTCCCCTACTCACTTTGCGCTAATGCCGTTTGCATCCTTAGGCCTCGACGCCTCCATCCTCAAAGCCGTGGCCGACCAGGGCTACACCGAACCGACGCCGATTCAGAAGGCATCCATTCCGGTCATTATCGAGGGCACGGATGTCATCGGCGTGGCCCAGACGGGTACCGGCAAGACCGCCGCGTTCACGCTTCCTTTGCTCACCCGTCTGATTCGCACGAAGAACGGCGCCCACCAGGGCCGCGTCCGCTGCCTGATCCTGGCCCCGACCCGCGAACTTGTTGTGCAGATTGCCGAGAACGTCGCCGCTTATTCCCGTTATGCCGGCGTGACCGTCGCCACCTGTTACGGCGGCGTCTCCGAGCGCCCCCAGATCGCCGCTCTTCGCCGCGGCTGTGACTTCCTGATCGCCACTCCAGGCCGTCTGCTCGATCTCGGTGGTCAAGGCCATGGCGACTTCTCTGCCGTTGAGTACCTCGTGCTCGACGAAGCTGACCGTATGCTCGACATGGGCTTTCTGCCCGCGATCAATACCATCGTCCGAGCCCTCCCTCCGGAACGTCAGACCCTGATGTTCTCGGCCACGCTCTCCCGCGAGATCGAAACCCTCACGAAGCAATATCAGCGCTCGCCGAAGCTCATCGAGGTCGGCCGCCGCACTTCTCCAGCCGAGACGGTCACCCAGCTCCTCTATGAGTGCCCCGGCGCGCTCAAGCAGGTCATGCTGCTCCATCTCCTGAAGGATGAAGCCCTCAAGTGCGTGCTCGTCTTCGCGCGCACCAAGCACGGCGCCGACCGCGTCTGCCGCAAGCTTGACGCCGCTGGCATCAGTTGCGCCGCCATTCACGCCAATCGCTCGCAGAGCCAGCGTCAGCGCGCCTTGCAGGCCTTCAAGAACGGCGAAGTTCGGGTCCTCGTCGCGACCGATATCGCCTCGCGCGGTATCGACGTCGACGGCATCTCGCACGTCTTCAATTTCGACTTCCCTGACCAGTTGGAAGATTACGTCCACCGCATCGGCCGCACCGGCCGCGCGCTTGCGACCGGCACCGCCATCACCTTTGTGACGCGCGAGGATCTCGGCGAACTCCGTCGCCTCGAGAAGATTGTCGGTAAGCACCTCCATTGCGGCAAGCTGCAGGGCTTTGATTACACTCAGCAGGCCCCGCCCCGCACGCCGGATGACTTTGTCCGCGATCGCGATCCGCGCGCCGGCGCTCACCACAGCGAGCGCGACAACCGCCCGCAGGGTGGTCGCAATGGCGGATACCGTGCCGCCCAAGGTAACTACCGCCCCTTCGGCCGCCCAGGCACCCGTCGCCAAGGCGGACCTAAGTAAAACCAGTAGAGGCTCAGAAAATCAGCCCGGCGACCCCGGGCTTTTTTGTACCTGCATCGGGTAGGGCTGGCCGGACAGGTCAGCCGTCCGGTTGAGCGGGCCGCTCAACCCTACCTGAATGCTACGTTTGCCATTCAGCAGCGAATCCCTCCCTTAGAGGCGTGTCCTCTGCCGTCCGTCTCGTCCTTGGCGATCAGCTGAACCCGGAGCATTCCTGGTTCGGGAAGAAAGATGCATCGGTGACGTATGTCTTCATGGAAGTCCGTTCCGAGACGGACTACGTCGTGCATCATGCGCAGAAGGTCATCGCGATCTTCGCCGGGATGCGCCGGATGGCGGAGCAACTGGGGAGGAAAGGCCATCAGGTCCGTTACTTCCGTTTGGGCGACAAGGATAACCACCAGTCCTTCGCGGATAATCTTCGCACGGTCTTCGCAGAAACGAAGGCCGCGCGGTTCGAATATCAGGAGCCTGACGAATGGCGACTCGACCAGGACTTGCGCACTTTCGCCGCGGGTTGCGGGCTAGTCACGGCCTGCGTGAGCTCCGAGCACTTCCTCGATGGCCGTGGCGGTGTGGCGGCGCATTTCCAGAAGGACGCCAAGCGCTGGCTGATGGAGTCGTATTATCGCAAGATGCGCATCCGTACGCGTCTGCTCCTCGAGGAGGACGGTTCGCCCCTCGGCGGCGAATGGAATTACGACAAAGAGAACCGGAAGCCATGGAAGGGGACACCGCCGCCGCCGAAGTCGTGGGATGTGTCCCATGACCATTCGGACATCTGGGCGGAGATCCAGGCCGCCGGCGTGAAGACGATGGGGAAGCCGTCGGAGAAAGACTTCCCCTGGCCGGTCGACCGCAAGGAGGCCTTGGACCAACTGGACGCCTTCATCGAGCGCGGCCTGCCGGATTTCGGCGATTACGAAGACGCGATGCACACGTCGTCGGACCGGCTATTCCACTCGCGGCTCTCTTTCGCGCTGAACGTGAAGCTACTTTCGCCGATGGAAGTCGCGCAGGCCGCGGCCGACGCCCATGCGCGGGACCCTCAGCGTTATCCGCTGGCCGCGACCGAGGGATTTGTCCGGCAGATCATCGGCTGGCGTGAATACGTCCGCGGGGTGTACTGGGCCAAGATGCCCGGGTATGAGACCGCCAACGGCCTCGGCCACACGCTCACGCTGCCATCCTGGTTCTGGACCGGTAAGGTGAAGATGAACTGCATGCGCCACTCCGTCGGACAGTCGCTCGACACGGCGTATGCGCACCATATTCAGCGCCTCATGGTCATCGGCTCGTTCTGCCTGACCGCCGGCGTGGACCCGGCTGAGGTCGAGCGTTGGTATCTCGGCGTCTACATCGACGCCTTCCAGTGGGTCGAACTCCCGAACGTGATCGGCATGAGTCAGCATGCGGATGGAGGCTTCCTGGCCAGCAAGCCGTATTGCTGCGCCGCGAGCTACGTCTCCAAGATGTCGAACTACTGCGGAGGCTGCCCGTACGAGCCCAAGGATCGCACGGGTCCATTGGCGTGCCCGCTCAATGCGCTCTACTGGGATTTCTGGCTGAGGCATCAGGACCGCTTCCTGAACAACCCACGCATCGGCATGGCCGTGCGGCAGGCCGCCAATATGTCACCCGCCGAACAAGCCGCCGTGCGCAAAAAGGCGGCGGAGCTGCGCGAGGGTATCGAAGAATTGTAAAAGGTAGGGGCGCCACTGCGTGGCGTCCGTTCGCGTCGTGACGTGCGAATTAGTGCCACTTAACTATTCTCAGCGACTCCGGCCGACGGACGCGACGCAGTCGCGCCCCTACCTCAGGGCCCACGCCGGTCTCCGGTTACCCTTTGTGCGTATCACAATCCCGCCACCGGCCACCTGGGGCCGCCACCTGCCACCCGTAACTTTGAATCTCTGACGTTTACTTCTTCGCCGCGGCCTTCTTCTTGCCCTTGCCGGCGTTGGCCGGAGTCGGATCCACGCCAATCAGCGGGAAATCCGGATTCGGGACGCGCGCGGCGGTCATCTTCGCTTCGAGTTCCTTGACGATCTCGGGATATTTCGCGGCGAGGTCGGTCGTCTCGTTCGGGTCGGCGTCGAGGTCGTAGAGCTGGGTGACGATGGGCGCCTTGGCTTGGACCTTCTTGGTCATGTCGGTGCGGATGGCCTTCCACTTGCCGTCCCAGATGGCTTGTTGCGAACCGTAGCCCGGGAATTCGCGATAGAGCGGGGCGGCGCGGGGTGCATCGGTGCCCTTGAGCGCGGGTACGAGGCTCTCGCTGGCGATATCGGCGGTGCGCTCGAGCTTGACGCCGGCGAGTTCGGAGAAGGTCAGCAGCCAATCCTCGAAACCGGAGATACGGTTCGAGCGCGTGCCAGCCTTGATGCCGGCAGGCCAGCGGACCACGGTGGGTTCGCGCACGCCGCCTTCATGGAGCGAGCCCTTGAGGCCCTTGAGACCGCCGGCGGAATCAAAGTACTTCGTGTCGACGCCACCGGCGTCGTGCGTGGCGCCGTTGTCGCCGGAGAAGACGATGATCGTGTTATCGGCAATGCCGGCCTTCTCGAGCGCGGCGAGGATGCGACCGACTTCCTTGTCGAGGCGCGAGATCATCGCAGCGTAGGTCGCCCGTGGCGTGCGGTTGGGCACGTAGCCTCCCTTGGTCGGGATATAGGGGGCAGCTTCGGTGATCACGCCTTCGTATTGCTTCAGCTCTTCGGCTGGCACCTGGAGGGAGACGTGGGGCAGGGGCGAGGCGTAGTAGAGGAAGAACGGCCTTCCTTTGTTCTCGGCGATGAAGGCTTCGGCGCCGGCAATGGTGCGGTCGCTCGAGAAGTCCTTACCGATATAAGGGGCGAAGGCTTTCGGATCTTTCGGGTCGGCGTCGGCCGGGAAGTTCGCATGGCCGGGTGTGCCGTTCGGACCGTTATCGAGCGGGATCTTCTTTCCGTCGTCCTGGATGAAAGGCGGGTAGTGGCTGTGCGCGACCCACTGGCTCGTGATGCCGAGGAAGTGGTCGAAGCCCTGCTTGAGCGGACTTCCCGTCGATTCGAAACTACCCATGCCCCATTTACCGAAGGCCCCGGTCGCATAGCCGGCTGACTTGAGTGTCGCAGGAAGCGTCGTGATGCCGGCGGGCAGGGGGAACTGTTCTTGGTTGCCGACGTCGATGTTGTCGCGGGTCGTGGCGTGGCCGGGGTTGCGTCCGGTCATCAGTACCGTGCGCGAAGGGGAGCAGACCGCATTGCCGCAATAGTGTCGGGTGAGGATCATGCCTTCGCGGGCGAGGCGATCGACGTTCGGCGTGCGGATGATCTTCTGGCCGTTGTAGCCGACTTCACCGTAGCCAAGGTCGTCGGCGAGGATGAAGACGATGTTCGGACGGGACTCGGCGAAGAGTCCGGAATAAAGCAGGCATAGCAGCATCCAGGGGTGTCGGCTCATCTGCATTTACTAGGGTTAAGCTTAGGATAAGTCCAGAAACCAAGGGGCTGGCTTTGTCGGATTGACAACCCTGCCGGGCTGGGGCTTAACCCAATCTTTCCTCTCTCGGGCTGTAGCGTAGTCTGGTAGCGCGCTTGCATGGGGTGCAAGAGGTCGTGAGTTCGAATCTCACCAGCCCGACCAGAGGAAAACGAAGCAAAAGCCCCTCTGAGGGGCTTCGGTTCGTCAGGGCCTAGCGGGCCGCCGTGGTGATGGCGCTGTCGGCGTGGCCGCTGCGGTAGGCCACGGCCTTGAGCTGGATGCCCGGTTGGACGCTGATAAGGCCGTTATAAATATAACCGGACGAGCGCGTCGGGGGGGTGCCGTCGAGTGTATAGCGGAAAAAGGCGTCAGGGGTCGCCGAGCTCAGGGTGAGGTGCTGGCCGTCGCGGGAGATGACGGGCTGGGCGCAGGGCTCGGTGCCGGCCGCAAATAGGCCGCAGTCGGGGTAGTTGCACACGACCTCCCAGGCCAGCCGTTGGATCACGCGGGCTTGTGCGGCGTTCAGGCCGGTGCCCACGGGGAGTATCTTGCCTTCGGGTGATTCGCGATGGAGCGCGGCGTACCACGTGCAGGCCACGAGGTAGCAGCCGGCGGCGTTCACGTGCACGTGGTCTTCGAAGAACGTGGCGTAGAAGTTGGCTTCGCCCGGGGCGACGTCGGGAAACTTGCCTGTGTCGACCAGCGTGCGCGCCCAGCCGAGCGCCACCGCGGTGGGGATGATGCGCACCGGCTTGCCTTCATGGTAACCGGCGAGGATGCGGTGCTGCACTTCTTCGTTGTAGAGCACCATGGCACCCATGGATTCCTGCCAGCTGAGGGCAGGGAAGGTCTTCTTCATCTGATAGCTCGGAACTTCACCTTTATCTGTCGGGCGGGCGCGTTCCATTTCGACCCATTCGGCGTAGAGCCACGGTTGGACGTCGGGGGACTTCTCGCGGATCAGCTTGATGAAGCGGGTTGCGTATTCGGTTTCCTGGTCGACGTTGAAATCGCGCGGCTGCATCGTAAAGCTGTCAAGCGGGTGCTCAGCCTTCGCATAGGTTTCATCCCAGCGCTTCTTGTCGGAGCCTTGCGATTCGTTCCACAGCTTCACGGTGAGGGAGCCGCCGATGAGGTAGGCGGGGAATTTATCTTCGCCGCCGGCGGTGCGAATGAAGCTCGTGTAGCGGCTGGCATTGCCCGTCAGGCTGTTGCCCACGTGGAAGGAGTGGGAGGGTGGCTGCGCCGGTGGGCCGATCCAGATGATGGTCGTGGTGGGGGGGCTGGGTGCGAGGTCGTCCTTGAAGGCGACGGCGACGAGTGTGGCGTTCTTTGTGAGGGTGAATGGAACGGTGTAGGCGAGGCCGTCGTTCGGTCCCGGCGTCGTCCCGTCGAGGGTGTAACGGATTTGGGCGCCCGGGGTGCGGCTCGTCATCTTCACTTCGACGGGCATGTCTGAGCTGCCGCCGTTTGGGGAGATGTCGGGTTGCCAGGCGGAGGCGAGGCTGCCGAGGTCGAGGCCGACGAACTGGCCGTCGGCGTTGTTGGAATTGAACCACGTCTCGGGCTTGCCGTCGAACGCACCTTTCCAATGGATGCCGGGGCGGAGGAAGCCTGGCGAACCGAAGCCGCCGGCTTTGATTTTATTGTCCCCGGCGTAGAATTCGAGTTCGGCAATGTTGCCGTGCGAGCCAGCCGGCGCTTCGTAGCGCACCCAGCGGTAGGGCTTGGTGTTGGCGAATTTGAGTTCACCCCACTGACCTTTGGCGGGCTTTTCTTTGATTTCCGCGAACGTCACGTAGCCTTCAAATGGTGAGACGTTGGAGCCGGTGAACTTGCCGCCGACCATGGCTTGCTCGCGATCAGGCGCTGGGAGGAAGCGGACGCGGTCGACGATGGTCGGCCAGACAAACTTAGGGCCAGTGGGTGCTGGTGCGGGCTTGGCGGCGGCCTTCACGGGCGTGGCGGGTGCGCTCGGTTTGACGGGGGTCTCTGGGGCGTAAGGGGTGAAGAGGGTCGCTTTAATCGCGCGGTCTTCGTCGCGCGGTCCGTTGAAATAATAAATTGTGAGGACCTTGCCGTCGGGGCGCACGATGCTACGCGGGTAGCCGAGGTCGCCGGTGAGGCCGTCGTCGCGGAGAATCATCTCCGGCCCCCAGGTGCGGCCATCGTCGGCGCTGACGCGCGCCCGGGCGCCGAAGGGCTTGCGGCGGTAGCCGTAGCTGAGGCAGAGGCGCCCGTCCTGCAGGCGGACGAGGGCGGGTGGGTTGCCGCCAATATCACCGGTGGCTTCGCCGAGGTAATTCCAATGCTGGCCGAGGTCATCGCTGCGCCAGACGGCGATGCTGTTGAGTTTGGCACCGCCCTGGCGGATGGTCGTAATCAGGGCGCCAGTCGGGAGACGCACGGTGGAGGGCATGATGGCGTAGCCTTCCTTCGGCTCGGGGCCGACCAACGAGACGAGTTTCCAGGTGAGGCCTCCGTCGGTTGTGCGGGCGCAGAAGACGCGGCCTTCCTTGTCGTCGGATTTCGCGGCGCTGCCGAACATGAGGCAGTCGTGCGGACCGAGCACGATGAGGTCGGTGCGCGTGCAGATTTTTTCGATACCTTTGACGTTGAACTGATAAGGCCCCTGCCAGGTCTTGCAGCGGTCGTTCGTGGTGTAGAACCAGGAGGGTCCGAGATGCAGTCCGCCGAACCGAAACATGAGCGCAAAATCTGGCGCGGTGAAATCGAGTGCCGTCGTGAGCGGCTGAACAGGCTTCTCCTTGCCGGGCCAGGTGAAGGGTAGGTCGTGTTCCATTTTCCAGGTCTTGCCGCCGTCGAGGCTGCGGGCCTGCCGGTTTTCGAACGGTTTGGACCGGTCGACGGCGTGGTCGTTGATCGGGTGTTTATACCAGGCCACTTCGAAGCCTGCGACCAGTTCGTCGCCCCACTGCCAGAGGCCGTGATTGGCGGGCCAGCCACCGTAGCGGCCGGCTTCCTCGAAAATCGTGAAGTTCTCTTTCGAGAATGTCGCCGGCTCGGCGGCGCTCGCGCAGAGCGCGAAGCAGGCCAGGATCAGGGAGGCAAGGAAACGCATGGGGGAATGGGCATTCTTCCACGCCGGTTTATATTATCAATCAGACAAACCCAGCCGGGCCGCGCTCAGCGGGTGATTGCGACGGGCCGTAGGGGGATTGCGTCAGGAGGCGACGGGCCGTCCCGACGCCCCGCGGATTACTTCGACAGCGGGAACGAGCTGGGCGCATCCTTGGGCGGCTGGCCCAGGCTGAAGTCGGCCGGCTGTCCCTTGTGCTGGCGGGCGAGCCAGTCGAGCGCCGCCGACGGTTCGGAATCGTGGCCGCCTTCGAAGACTGTCACGCGGACGGAGCCGGCGATACGGCGGAAGAGCACGGCTTTGTGTCGCTCGGGGTCGTCCTGTTTCTCCGCGGCGAGGGACGCGGGGATTTTTTGATCGCGCGTGATGATGTCGATGTCGGCTTCGGCGAGCTGGCGCTCCGGTAGTCCGTTCGCGGCGGCCACGACATTGAAGGCGTGGAGCGATTGGCTGACGGGCACGGAGCCCGTGTGTCCGTCGTGGATGCCGGTGTTGATGTCGAGCGGCAGGCCTTTGGCGGCGGCAAGGTGAAAGAGAGGGGAGCGGTGACGATACTCGGCTTCGGTCGCTGGGCCTGGTTTTCCGCCGCAGCACTGCTCCATCATCTTGGCGTAATTGTTCTTACGAGTCGTGCTTTCGGCGTGCCATGCGGTCAGGTCGGAAATCGGCACCCAGGCGCTCACGCCGGCCCAGAGCTGCGGGGTGCGCTCCGCCATGACGAGAGACATGTGGCCGCCGCCGGAACCGCCGACGAGATAGATGCGGTCGGGGTCGATGCGGGCGTGGCTCTTGGCATATTCCACCGCGTCGACGATATCCTGAGAGGCGAGGTCGGAGGCGCAGGCTTCGGGGTGGTTGTTGATGCCGCGGAAATCGGGGGCGGCGAAGACCCAGCCCCTTTGCTTGGCCAGTCCGACGAGGATCGGACCTTGTTCGATGCTTCCGCTCCAGCTGTGCAGAAAGACCAGCAGAGGCACGGCCGGTCCCGGGAGATTCCTAGCCGCCGCGTCCGGCTGGTAGTAGACGACTTTCTGCGGGGTGCCGTCCTTGGTGCTGGTCACGTCGACCGCCATCTTGAGCGCCGCTGCCTTCATCTCGCCCGCGGTGGGTCGCTTCGCGGGTTCAGCCGCGACGAGCGTCACACAAGAGAGCAGGCAGACGACGGGCTTCATTTGGCGGAGGGCAGGAGGTAAGCCTTGATGAAATCGTTCGGGTTGGCGTGCACGACGTTGGGTGCGCCGGGGTAGATGAGTTCGCACGGGGCCTTGAGCTCATCGCAGTGCTCCTTGAGCTTCACGCCGAAATTCGCCGTGTGGGTGGCGTCCTTCTCATCCTTGCCGAGATTCGGGACCGTGCCGAAGAACAGACCTACGGGCGGGTCGTCGCGGGTGACGAGTTCGTAAGGCGAGTATTCCTTGATCCAAGGCATGATCTTTTCGCGAGCGTCGTAGAAGGCCTGGAAGGTGGAGATCTTCTTCTTGGCATCGCCAGTGATGCCGAAAGCGTGGGCGCCATAGCTGCTGTTCGGCGTCCATTCGCGCATCTGGTGCGGATCGAGGGAAGTCTGCGGAACCTGGACGGCGGCGCAGGTCAGTCGGGTGGACTCGCGGGCGATGGGATCTTCGCTCTTCGGGTCGGCCAGGTCGTCATGGAAGGCGAGCCAGAGGCTCGTGCACGCGCCGGCGGAACCACCGGCCGCGCCGACCTTGGTCTTATCGAGATTCCACTCCTTGGCCTTGCTGCGGCAGAACTGCAGCGCACGGGCGCAATCCAACATCGGTCCTTTCACCGGGGGGACGACTTTGTCTTCGGTCGCATCCTTGATATAACGGTATTCGACGGAGACGACGGAGATGCCGGCCGCGAGGGCTTCCTTAAGCATACCGTTGACGGACGAGCGGTCGCCATTGGTCCAGCCGCCACCGTGGATGTAGAAGAGCAGCGGGGTGGGCTTATCGGACTTCGCGCGCCAGAAATACATCACCTGCATGCGGTGCGGGCCGTAGGCGACGTTCTCGTCGGGTTGGATTGCCAGCGGCGACTTGAGATGTTCCGGGTTGCCGTCGTTCTGGAAGCGAACGGGTGCCTTCGGCGTCTCGGCTTTGGGCTTGGCCGGGGTGTCGGCGGCGAGCAGGGAAGCGGCGCCCAAGGCAAGGGCGACGACGGAAGCGAGCAGGGGGTTCATGCTGCCTTTGAGACAGCCAGAACCGCCTGCGGTTGCGAGTAAAACCTTACTTGGCTGGAATCGTGGGCGGGACCTTGCAGGTCTGCCAAGCGAGGAGCTTCCATTCGCCCTTCTCCTGGCGCCAGACACCGAGGAAGCAGATCTGCGCCTCGGTGGTGGCCTCGTTGATAACGGCCTTCACGTCGAAGAAGCCGGTCATGGTGGCCATGCCCGGAGCTGGGAACGTGAATTCCCGCTTCACGTAGTCGAGTTTTTGGTACTTGGCCTTGCCGCTGACAATCAGATCGAGGAACGAGGCTTTCGTGTCCACCAGCGCGTTCGAGTGGGCGTAGTGAAGGTCGTCGGAGAGATAAGCGGAGAGCTTGGCGCCGTCGCGGGTCTTCATCGCGGCGACGCGGGCGTCGTCAGCGGCGGTGATGTGGGCGAGTTCAGGGTTGTCGGCCGCCGAGCAGGTGATGACGGCGAGCAGGGCGAGGAGCAGGGTGCGCATGGTTTTAAAAGAGAGGCGTGCGGAGGGGAGGCGAGTGGAATCAGCGGAGGAGCGTCGCGTGAGCCGGGATTTTCAGGCCTTCGTGGGTGATTTCACTTTCACTGTTATTCACGAATAGCAGCTTCGGGCGAGAGTCATGTCCGAGATGGTCGGTAATGCCTACGTCGAAGACTTGGAGGTTCGGGTTCTTGGAGGGGGCCAGCAGGGAGGTGAAGCTTCCAATGTAGGCACCGCCGTAAATTGCCAAATCTGTCGTCGGACCCCAGCTATAGAAAACTGGATCACCCGTGAGCCAAGGGCCGGTGCCGGGGTGATTTTCAACGCGGAGCTTAGTCAGGCTGACAGGTTTAGCTTCCATCGTGAATTCAAGTCGGAGCGGAGTCTGGGTGGCACGAAGCAGCCCGCCCAGGGTGGTCTGTCCGGCTTTGAGGCGATAGTTCCCCAGATAGATTTGCTGGTCACCGCTGTTCAATACACGCACGCGAAGGCTTTGGCCCTCCGCAGGTTTGATTTCCGCCCGCCATTGGAAGTCGCCGGCCCCGGAGGGCAGTTCGGCGCGCCAGTGGCCGGCGGAGATTTCGCTGACAGCGGTGTTCAGGCGCTTTTTTTCACGCAGGCCTTCGTAGGGAATGGCCGCCAAGCGTGTGCCGCGATGCTCTGGGCCCGATTGTTGGGTGGCAGATACTTCATCGGGGAAGAAGTTACGGGCGCTGCGGGTGACTTGGCTGAGCCAGCGGCCGATTTCCGGTGCGAAGCTTGGGTCTTCGGCGGCCAGCGGCGCGATCATCGAGGCTGCGATAAAAGTGTTCATCGCGAAAGCGTAGGCGTCGCCGTCTCGCGTCGAGCCGCAGAGTCCTGTGGCCGCGAGCCCATTGAAGTCATGGTCGATGCGGCCCCACCAGCGTCGGGTGCTATTCGATCCGTCGTTCTTGCTCAGGCACCAGTCCAGTAATTTACGAACATCATAGTGCGTGCCTTGTTCACGGTTCATGCGGGCGGCGAGGGCGGGGGCGCAGTATAGGCTAAACTCGTAGAGCGGATTTCCGTCGGTAAGGGTGCGCCGCTCAAGCGCATCCATGGCCCAGCGGGCCGCCTCTAGGTGCGCAGGCTGCTGATGCCGAAGCCAGGCAGCGTAGCACACGTAGGCCATAGCGGCGGCGGCATCGGGCTCGGTCCATCGTCCGTTGATCACCGGGCCCTTTTTCGGCCCGTGAGTGATGTAGCTCGTTTGATTGAATTCTGCCCGAGGGCCTCCGAGTTCGCGGATGATTACCGCATAGCGGTCGGCCATGCGGGTGAGGTTGGCGTCCATCTCGGTCGACTCTGGATGCCGCATGGCGAGCTGGGTGAGTAGGACGGCGGGAAGGAGTTCATACCAATAACTGGTGGTCGCTTTGCCGCCGATGTTATTGCTGGGGATGCCTTCGGGTGAGCTCCACCGTAAGGCGGAGGCAAGCAAGGGTTTGACGCGCGCATCGCCGCTGAGGTCTGCCGACAGGAGGAAGCCCAGGACGCAGATGCCTTCTCCGCTGGGTGCGCCCCCCGCATAGGATGGGAGCTTGAAAGCGTTGGGCTCGAGGCTCGCGGCCAAGGGGAGGTGGGTCCCGGGTGTGCGTGAAAAGATGAGCTCATTAAAGGCCACCTCGCGCGACTTCCAGAACTCATACGGCTGAGTCTCGGCGTGGGCGAAGATCCCTGCAGATAGCCACAGGATCAAGGACGGGACTTTCATCCGTTAATTCCGGACGGCTGTGACAATACTACGATCGCAGGCAGTGTCCTGATGGCGGATGTCGTTGAAGCCGGCTTCGGTCAGGAGCTCGCGCATCTCGCCAGTGCCATAGCAACGGCCTTCGGTGACACTCATCAGCAGGGCAGAGTAGGCGGCGACGGGGGCGGGCCCGGTCTTGGCGTCGTTGAGGTGGGCGTCGTGGACGATGAGTAGGCCGCCCTTGGGCAAGGCCTTGGCGGAAGCGGCGAGCAGGAAGCGGACCTTATCGGTGTCCCAGTCATGGAGGACGTTGGAGAACAGGTGGACGTCGTAGCCCGTCGGTAGAGCCTCGGTGAACATATCACCGGCCTTGACGTCGACGCGGTCTTGGAATCCGCGCTTGGCGATCATCTTGCGCGTGATACCGTCGACCGGGGCGCGTTCGAAGACCGTAGCGGTCAGTTGGGCGTGGTTGGCGACGAGGGCACAGGCGTAGATGCCCGAGCCACCGGCGATGTCGAGGAGGCGGGTGCGCGTGCCGATCGGCGAGGATTTGGCCATCGCCGGGCCGAGTGTGAAGCCGCGCGAATCCATGGCCGCGGTGAAGCTCGTGGCGAACGCGTCGGTGAGCATGGCTTCGCTCCAGGGTTTCTCGTCCTTGTAGCTGCCCCAGTTGGCAGGCTTGTCGGTCTTCAAGATGATGATGAAGTCCTTCACCACTGGTCGGTCCTTGAGCGAGGCGTAGTAGGCGCCCAGGAAGATAGGGGAAGTGCTGACGAGGTGTTCTTGGCCGAGCGGCGTCACGGAATAGACGCCGTCCTTGAGCGACAGGAAGCCGTTGGCGGCGAAGAGCGTCAGCATCACGTCGGTAGGGCGGCGATGGGTGCCGAGGTCGGCGCAGACCGTGGCGAGGTCGGAAGGTTTCGCGGAGAGCTTCGTGAAGAGATCGAACTCCGTGATTGCGGCGGCGATCAGGTCGACCGCGTAGAGCCCGTCGCGGAAACGGTAGATGCCGAGCGGATCGGTGGCGGGCGCGCGGGTCAGGTCGAGGGCGGTGGACATCTTATTTCAGGGATTTAATGTAAAGAGTCAGGGATGTGATCTGGGCATCGCTCAGGATGCCGGCGAAGCTGGGCATGGCATATTCGCCCTTGGCGTAGGCGGGGGCCTTCTTGGCGTTGGGATCGAGGATAGACTCACGGATATAGGCATCATCGGCAACGCAGGTGCCTTTTTTTCCCTTATCGGTTACATAATCACGCTTTGCTCCATACAGGCCTTTCCATTTCGGCCCGACGTGCGGTTGGTCGATATCCAGGACGGAGTGGCAGGCGACGCAGCCGAACATCGTGGCGAGACGTCGACCTTCTTCGGCGGAAACTGTCTCGGCCTTACCGGCGGCCGCGAGGCGCGGTGTGAGATCGACGGTGAGTTTCTCGAAGCCTTCGGCCTTCGGGTTGAAGGTCGTCAGGTCGTAAGGCGTGGTGTAGGCGTTCTGATGCATCTCAGCCCCGTCGCTGCTGGCGATGGACCAGCCGATACGGAGTTGCTCGACGTGTTTCATGCCCGGGACGCCGATGAAGACGCTGTGCCCGTCTTTGCTGAGGTAGACGCTGCTCGGCGTAAGCCAGTCGTTGCCCGGTGTGCCGTCGGCCTTGTATTGGGCGGAGCCGTAAGTGTAGCGGCGGAGGTAATGCCAGGTCGCCAGTGAGAAGTTTGCGGGGTCCTTCGCCTTGGCGGGGTCGAGCGCGACGTCGAAACTGAGCAGGACGCCATTGGTCATCGGAACAATGTTCTTTGGCGTCAGGGAAGGGCGGCCGGTGTAGCGCACGCGACCAATGCCGCTGAGGGTGTCCAGGATGTTACCCCAGCCGATGACTTGGAAGCCGGCGATATACAGCTGGCCATCCGCGGGATTCATCGCGCCGTTGAGCGGAGGGAAATCGAACTCGGTCGTGACGCTGATCATGCTAGCCTGCGGGCGGGAGCCGCGGTCATTAAACACGACGCGCAGCAGGTCGGGCTTGTTGAAGCAGATCTGCAGGAGCGAATCGTTCAGCGGCCCCATCTTGGCGTCGAAGAGCCAGACCTGGGAGAGGGCCGAGGCGTTGATCGAGTGCGGCATCCAGGTGAGCGGGTCTGCGATCGGGGCTGGGTATTTCTCTCGTGGGTATTTATCGCCGAGGAAGCCGTAGAACTGATGATCGCGGACGATGTGCAGCGGCGTGCTGGGGATGTACTGGCCTTCTTGGTCGCTCGCGGTGACGAGGCCCGTGCGAATGTTGACCGCCAGATTGGGTTGGCGGAAACCGTAACCGAGCACGGTCGAGCTGCGGCCATCGGCGGAGATGCGGAGGATGCTACCGTTGTGCTTGCCGAGGGTGGTGGCTTCCTGTCCGCCCTTGGCGATGACGAATTCGCCCTTGGGGGCGAGTCGCAGCGTGCTGGGGAATTCGCGCATGTCGGCCGTCTGGGCGAAGCAGTTCGCGAACAGTTCATGGACGTCAGCCTCGCCGTCGCCATTGGTATCGCGCAGATGCCAGATGCCATTGCGGTCGAAGACGTAAATCTCGTCGTCACGGAGGGCGCACGTCATCGGCTCATGCAGGCCGGAGGCGAAGCGATGCCACCGCACCGGGCCCTTCGTCTGTTGGAAGCCTGTCGCGGTCCAGACGTCGCCATCGAGCGTGACGACTACCGCGGTGCCGTCTTTCTTGAATTGGATGTCGCCGCAGCGCACCGCGCGTTTCCAAGGATTGGGGACCGGCAGGTCGACATGGTCGACGACGTAGGCTTCTTTGCTTTCGGAGGGGCGCACCTTGGTGTCTACGAATTGCTTCCAACGCTGCTTGGTGGCGCCGACGGGGAGAGGTTTGGGGGTGATGGCCGGGGCGGTATGTTCGTCGCAGAGGGCGACGCAGAAGGTGATTTCGTCCGCGTGGGCGGGCACTTTGACGAGCCAGAGGTCCTCGTTGGGCGTGAGCTGGGCGTAATCCTTGCCGGCCGGCGAGGTTACGCTGACGCCGGTCTCGATCTCCTGGGCCGGGCCGTTCATGCGATTGCCCACCACGAGCCAGAGATCTTGTTGGGCGGGGCTGACGGTCACGTGGCGTTCGACGACGGTATGTTCGCCATGCGCCGAGGCGGTCCACCATTCACGGACCGTGGCGGCGGCGACTTGATATTCGAGCACGACTTCTTCGCCGCTCAGACGGAGGGCGCTGAACCGACCCATCGATTCGGGGAGCGGGCCGCGGCCGACTTCCTCGGGGCTGGGAGCGGGGGAGCGCGGATCCGTTTCGCTGATTTTTTCGCCGGCCTGCCAGCCGGGGATCAATGCGTTGCCGAGCCAGAATTTCCCATCCGGCTGCGGGGTGGGAAACTGACCGCCCGGGGTCTTGCGGCTCGGGTCTTGATAGGAGCCCGGGGCGAGCGCCTTGTCGGTCACGCCCTTGCCTTGCCAGACGGCGGAGACGCGGAGCATGTCGGTGTCGAAGCAGGCCCAGCAATCGTGGGGGAGTTTAAGGACGATCCCGCGCGGGGTGAGGTTGTTTTTACCCAGTCCTTCGCGGCGCGCATCCAGCACAGAGGAGAAGAAGGGGTAATCAGCCTCGACCCAGGGGCCCCACGGCTGGGCATTGGCTTTGCGGGTGGTCTTGGGCTTGTCAGCGGCGAGTGAGACGACCGCCGCGGCCAGAATAGATAAAATCAGCAGACGTACTTTCATGGGGCTGTCTCCTTTTAGTAGGCTTACCCCGGCAAAAGGCAACCCACTGGCAGGAGGGCGCGGGCTTTTTACCTTATCTTCCCTGCAGCCAGTTCAGGAAAGTGCCTTCCTCGGCAATCAGGATGTGCATTAGGTCGCTGCGCTCGTCGGTCCAGGCTTGGATGTTATCCGGCGGGCTGTCGTGTTCGGTAGTCGCGCTGGCGATGAGCTTCTGGCTGAGGAGGACCTCGTTACGTGTCACCAAGATCCAGTCGGAAGGGTAGACGCCGTCGTCATCCGAATTAGCTTCGTTGTCATCGATGTTGGCGGCGCGGAATTTCATGCGCTCGGCGGCGCGGTAGACGATGGGACGCAGGTCGAGGTAGCGATTCGAGACATGTACGGCGATCACGCCGTCGGGACGCAGCTGGCGCTGATAGGTCTTGAACGCTTCCAGGGTGAGCAGATGGACTGGAATCGCGTCGCTGCTGAAAGCGTCGAGGATGATCACGTCGTACTGCTGGTCCTTTTCGCGTTCCATCGATAGGCGTGCGTCGCCCATGACGAGTTCGACAGTGGCGCCTCCCTCGCGGGCGTCGTTGAGGTAGCTGAAAGTATGGTCGGAAAGTTTCGCCACGTCGTCGTTGATTTCATAGAAGCGGAATGTGTCACCTTGCTGACTCCAGGCTGCGAGGGTGCCCGCGCCGAGGCCGACCGCCCCGATGCGGCGCGGGTGATTCGGGTGGTAGGCGCGCAGCAGTCGGCCGACGCCGCTCGTTTCGCTATAATAAGTCGTGGCCATCTTGCGCTTTAATTCCCCGGTGAACTGCAAACCATGGATCGTGGCCCCGTGCTGTAGGGTGAGGTGCTTGAAGGCGGGATCACCTTCGTTCACGGCATTGACGCGGAGCACGCCGTAGAAGCCGCGCGTGACGAGCGAGGAGCCCTTGAGCGAGCTCCGGGCGATCTGCCAGAGGGTCGCGCCCAGGCTCAGCAGGCCGATCAGCAAGACCGCCCAGCCCCAGCGACCATGGCCGCGCTGGAGCGGGGAATCTTGGTCGAGGCGCAGCACCAATAGAATTAAGGCCGCGGTGAGATAGAGCGCGAGGTGCAGTTCGAAATAATCGGGAAAGATGAACGGAGCCCCGATGGCCACGAACAAGCCACCGAAGGCACCGCCGGCGGAGATGGAAAGGTAGTAGCCGGTGAGTCGTTTGGCTCCTGGGCGTAGGCGATAGACCTCGCCGTGGCAGACCATGCAGGCGACGAAGAGCATGCTCAGGTAGAGTGTGGCCTCCCCGGTAATCTCGGGATGCGACTCCGCATGATATAGTTTCCAGAGTACTCCGCCGAGCAGGGCCGCGAGCAACGGCATCCAAAACCAGCGACGATACCAGCGCGGGCTGTCGAAGCTGATGATGAAGGACAGCAGGTAAAGCCCGAGCGGGAGGACCCACAGGAAGGGCACGACGGCGATGTCTTGGCAAAGTTTGTTCGTCACCGAGAGCAGCAGCATCACGCCGCACGCGGGTAGTGCGAACCAGAGGAAAGCCTGCGACCCCGCGGTCGCCGGCGCGGGCTCCGTCGTCGTCGCCGCTGCTGGGGTGACTTCGGTGAGCTGGGTGCGCTTCCAGACGATCACGCCGCACCAGCTGGCGAGGGCGGCGTAGAGGGCCAGGCCAATCGACCAGCAGTTGGCCTGAAGTTGGCGGGAGAGATTCGGTTCGACGACGAAAGGGTACGCGACCAGCGCGAGGAGCGAACCGACGTTGGAAAGGGCGTAAAGGCGGTAAGGGGAGACGCCGGGATGGGATTCGCTGAACCACGCTTGCAGCAGCGGGCCGGTCGCGGAGAGCACCAGGTAGGGTAGGCCGAGGCATCCGAGTAGGAGTAATAAAATATGACCAGCCGGCTGCGCGCCGTCGGTAGGTTTCCAGTGGTCACCGGGCGTGATGGGCAGGAGGATTACGGCGAGAGCCAGGAGACTCAGGTGCAGGATCACCTGCTGGCGGGGCTTGAGTCGGCTGATGCTGAAGTGGGCGTAGGCGTAGCCGCCGAGCAAGAGCACCTGGAAGAATAGCATGCAGGTCGTCCAGATGGCGGGACCGCCGCCGAACCAGGGCAGGATGAAGCGCGCGATCAGCGGTTGGACGAGGAAGAGCAGGCAGGCTCCCCAGAAGATGGTCAGGCTGAAGGCGAACATGAGGGGTATGTGATAGGAACCCCGCGAAAATGCGAAGGTTGGGGCAAAGAAGGCCTAGGTCCGCCTCCCGCCGCTGGCAATCCTCATCAACCCCGCGGGCGGACCTGCAGGACCAGCGATTCGTAGCCTAGTTTGCGCTCGTAGGAGTGCTCTTTCTCCACCCTCTCGACGGCGGACACGACTTGCAATGAGCCCACGTGCTCGACGCACTTCTGCAGCAGGGTGCGAAGAATCAGGCGGGCATGAGCTGCGCCGAGACACAGGTGTTCACCGAAGCCGAACGAAAGATGGGGATTGGGTTTACGGTCGATCTTGAATGTGTCGGCCTGGGCGAAGACGGATTCATCGCGGTTCGCGGAAGCCCAACCGAGGGCGACGCGTCCGCCGGCGGGGACTTGTTCGCCGTGCACATTGGTCGCCACGGGGCAGACACGTCCGATATGCGTCAAGGGCATGAAGTAGCGGAAGAATTCTTCGCTCGCATGGGTGATGCGCTTTGGGTCTTCGCGCAAATAGGCGAGTAGCTCCAGGTTCGCCGCGAGGTGGCCGAGCGTACAGGCAACGGTGTGGATGATTGTGTCGCGTCCGCCGGCGAAGGCGATGTTCGCGTACCCGAGTTTTTCCTGATGCGTCAGCGGGCGACCCTGGAAGGTGGCCTGGTGCAGGGCGGAGAAGAAATCATCTCCTGGCTGGGCGGCGGTGGCGGTGAACTTTGCTTCAATATATTCATCGAGTCCGGAACTCTTGCTCAGGCCGTCGGCCTTACGGAAAACGTGGGTGCCCCAGCCGATCCAGAGGTCGGCTTCTTGCTCGGGTACGTTGAGCAGGTAAGTGAGCGCTCGAGATTGCAGAGGCAGGGCGAAGTCATGGACGATTTCGATTCCCGCGCGGTTAAAAGCGTCGCGCAGGAGCTCCTCCGTGAGGGCTTCGACCTGGGCGATCATTGCGGCGGACTTCGGACGCAGAAAGAACGGCTCCGCGATGGCCCGGTAGTCGGCGTGAGCAGGCGGATCGATTTCGAGTGGTAGCTGGCGGACAGAGCGGACGGATTCCTCGGAGGGAATCGGCACGCGGCAAGGGGCGTCGGAGCTATAGGTCTGCCAATCCTTCGCCGCTTGGCGCACGTCGGCGTGACGCAGGATCATCGGAATCTGTTCGCCTTGGAATTCGTAACGGGCGACAGGCGCGGCTTCGCGTTTGGCCTTGAAGGGGTCAGTGGGCTTGTGGCCGAAGGGACATTTGCCGCCGAACATGGGATTACTTCTGGCTGAGTTGCTGCTCGAGCCAAGGCGTAATCCGTTCGGCCCAGCGGGCGGCGTGTTCGCGCAGGCCGGGTCCGCTGAAATGGACGCCTTTGCCTCCGTTCTGGCGCCATTCCGATTTCAGGGCGTCGCTGTCCGGGCCGGGCAGGGCGAGGCCGTTCTTCCACAGCGTGGCCTGGGCGTCGCGGATATCGGCCGAGGCTTCATCGCCGGGCACGTGATAGCTGACCTGCGCGACGAACCAGGGAATCGGCCACCCGGCCGTCTGGTTCGAATCGTGGATAATCTTGGTGAGATATTCCTGATAAAGATTGCCGGGTAGCGTGCGGGTCGGGTCCTTCTGATTGGCATCACTCTCGCCTTGATGCCACAGCACGGCGCGGAAGCCGTGCGGGCCGAACTGCTTTTCGCGAGCGAGGAGGGTGGCGTATGCCGCCCCTTTAGATTCCCAAGTGCCATCAGGGCGTTTCGTCACCCGCCCGATGATCGTCGGCGGCTGCGGGAAGGGCACTCCGGCGGGGAGCCATTCGCGGACGCTCGTGGCCCCGATGCCAATCGGAATGAAGCCGATGGGAACGCCGAACTTCGCGGCTAAGGTATCGCCGAGCGGGGGCATAAAACTGCCACCGTTGCCGCCGGCGCCGCGCTGCGGGTCGTGGGCGAGGCGCCAGGTCGCGCCGTCAAAAGAGGCGACTTTGCCAGATTTCACCGACTGTTTTTCCTCACCGTAATTTGCAGAGTTGGATTGCCCGGCGACGAGGAAGATTTCGCCCACGCCGACATGTTCGACCGACTTCTCGGCGACGGTTTGGTCGCCTTTGGTCAGCCGCGCTTCGACTCGATACCATCCGCCGGCAGGGGCGAGAATGCTGCTGCGGATTGATTCCGTCGCGGTAACGGGCTTGGACCAGTCGCCTTTCCCCTGGGTGTCGATGACACGATAGGCGAATTCGGTCCCCGTGGCGTCGCGGCAAGTCGCATCGATGTGAATGGTGCCGTGCGCGCGGTCCGAGCGCTGGAAGATCTGATAGTCGCCGGGCTCGCTGATTTTTAGCTCGGCTCCCTGGAGTGAGAGCGCGGCGGAGAGTCCGCAGATGGTTCGGCGCATGCGGGTCGGCTGGCTTTACTCGCCTTTGTTTTTATTCTTCTTCCCCTTGCCTTCGGCGGCGGGGTAAGGCTTCACGTGGGCACGCTCCGCCCAGGCGTCCCAGAGGGCCGCCAGTTCCTTGGCCTTGGCGGGTTGCGCGGTGGCCAGGTTGTGTAATTCGGTCCGGTCGGCCTTCATGTCGTAGAGCTCCCAGGCGCCGTTGCGGGATTGTCGGACGAGTTTCAGGTCGCCGACGCGCACGGCGGCGTTGCCTTCATGTTCCCAGAAGATCGCTTCGCGTTCGATAGGCTTGTCCGTGAAGGCGGGTACGAGGCTGCGGCCTTCCATCGGAAGGATGGCCTTGCCGTTGAATTCTTTGGGGTAGTTCGCGCCGGCGACATCGACTACCGTCGCCATCACATCAATCAGATGTCCGGGTTGGCGGCGGAATTCATTCTTGGCGGCGATGCCTGCGGGCCAATGGGCGATGAGAGGGGTGGCGATGCCGCCTTCGTGGTTGAAATGCTTGTAGAGGCGGAAGGGCGTGTTCTCAGCGTAGGCCCAGCTTTCGCCACAATACCATTGCGAAGGACCTTTCGTGGGGTCGCCTTCGGTGCGTCCGTGGGCGCCGCTCTCGGCGTTGCCCCCGTTGTCGCTCATGAACAGGATGAGCGTGTTGTCCAGGACGCCGCGTTGCTTGAGGCCAGCCACGAGGTCTCCGATCGCCTTGTCCATATGATTCACCACCGCGGCGTAGACGGCCATCAGGTGATCAAAGCGGGCCTGCTCTTCGGTGGGCACGTCTTGCCATGCCTTGATGGAGGCCGGGAGCGGGGAACTGGCCCACTGTTTGTCGATCAGGCCGGACTCCAGCTGGCGGGCGTAGCGGCGGGCGCGGACTTCTTCCCATCCCAGTTTATATTTGCCGAGGAATTTCTCGATATCCTCCTTCGGCGCTTGGAGCGGGAAGTGCGGTGCGTTGTGGCAGAGGTGGAGGTAGAAGGGCTTCTTTGCGGCGACGGCCTCGTCGATGAATTTGAGACCGAAGGTGGTCCAGAGATCCGTAGTATACCAGTTTTTAGGCAGGCGGGCGTCGTCGCTCGCGATCTTCTCGCCATCCAGGAAGAGCTGGGCGCGGGCCGATTCGGCGTAGTAAAAGCCGCCGGCCGCGGCGCATAGGCTGCGATCGAAACCGCGGGTCTTCGGCGTTACCCCCTGTTCGAAGCCGACGTGCCACTTGCCGCTCATCGCGGTGAAATAACCCGCGGGTCGCAGCACTTCGGCCATGGTCACGCAGGAGTCGTTGAGGTGGCCGACATAGCCCGGGGCCTTCTGGTTATTGACCATGTGGCCGACGCCGGCCTGGTGGGAGTAGACGCCCGTGAGGAGCGCGGCGCGGGTGGGGCAGCAGCGACCGGTGTTATAGAACTGCGTGAAGCGCAGGCCGTTCTTCGCCAGGGCGTCGAGGTTCGGCGTGGGGATTTCGCTGCCGTAGCACCCGACATCTGAGAAACCCATGTCATCGACCAGGATGACGAGGATGTTGGGTTTGGTGGCGGCGGACGCTCCGGCACAGATCGCAAGGATGGCGAGGAATAGGCGGAGCATCTTTATGGGAGGTTATTTAGAATCTTCCTTCGCGCCCTTGCCGGTCTTCTTGGCCGGCGGGCGGAGTTCTTCCGCAGTCCAGGAGTTCGGGTGATCCGCGAACTGCTTGCGGATACCTTGGACGAACTTCGCGTCGACTGGCGATCCGTTGTGTTCCCACTCGCGGCGGATGTAGGTGAGTACGCCAGCGACGTCTTCGTCGCTGAGGACACCCATGGGCGGCATCGTGAGATCCCAGGTGCGGGCACCGACTTTGACCGGGCCGCCGAGGCCGTTGAGGACGATGCGTGCGGTCACGTCGGGCTTGCCGAGCACCCAATCGCTGTCGACGAGCGGAGGGGCGAGTCCGTCGAGGCCGTAGCCGTGCGGCTGGTGGCAGGCGGCGCAGAGGGTGGTGAAGGTCGCCTTGCCTTTGTCGAAGAGCGCCTGCTGAGTTTTGGTGAGCGCGACGATCTTCGGCGGCGAGGGGGCGCCAGGTTTGCCGACCCAGGCGAGGCGGGAGGCGATGTTTTCCATGCTCTTGACGCCGCCGGCGTCGGTGACGGCCTTTTTCAATTTGGTCAGAGCGACGGGTTCGCTGTTGAGCCAGACGGTCTTAAGCGGGGTGGGTTTCTTCGACTTGGGATCGCGGGCGGTCTGGTCGAGTCCGTGGATGATGGCGGCGCGGAGGGCGGGGCGGTCGCTCAGGCTGGCGGCCAGCGTGAGCATTTCTTCGAACGGTCCGGCCTTGCCGGCTTGGGAGACGAGCGTGGCGAAGGCTTCGAGCGCTGGGCCGGACTGGATGCGATTGTCGTTGTTACCGAGGGCGGCGACCGCCTGGGCGAGCAAGACCTCTCGGCCACGGGCACCGGTCAGTGCACCTTCGCGGATGAGCGCATTCTCGCCGTGCGTGATAAGGAGCTCAGCCAGCGCCTTGTCGGTGGTCGGGAGATTCGCGGCGGAGAGGCGGATCGCGAGGTGGGCGAGCACGACGGTTTCTTTCTCGTCCTTCAGGGCGCAGAGTTCTGGCAGCATTTCGGCGGGGGCGATACGCACGGCAGCGGCGCGGACTTGCAGATCGGTATCTTTCAGGGCGACGCGTACGTCGGCCGGAAGAGCCGCGGCGAGGCCATCGAGCGTCCAGAGTGCGTGCAGGCGGGCGACGGCGGGGGCGTTATTGTCGGCCAGCAGAGCGCGCAGCGGGGCAGCGGCGGCGGCATCAGCTGATTCGACCAAGACGCGCTGGGCCGTATCGCGTACCCAGCCGTTGGCGTGGGTGAGGAGTTTGATACGGGCGACGGTCTCGGTCGGGATCTTTGTGGCACGGGGGGAGGTCTTGTCGTCGCGCACGATGCGCCAGATGCGTCCGCCGGTGACGGGGAGCTCGAGGTGACGCGCTTTGATGTTGGCGATCAGGTAGTGCGTGAGGAAGGCCGGGTGTTGGAGCATGCCGCGATACAGGTCGACGACGTAGAGCGCACCGTCGGGGCCATTGGCCATCATCACCGGGCGGAAGCGCTCGTCGGTCGAGGTCAGGAATTCCTTACCGACGCAGGCGTCGGCACCGGTCAGCACGCCGTCTTTTTCGCTGATTGTCACGCGCTTCACCAAGTTCGAGGAGGGCTCGGGGATGAAGGCGTTGCCGCGGTATTCAATGGGGAAAGCATCGCCACGGTAGATGGCGGCGCCGCAGGTGGAGGTGGCGGCGGCGAGCGTACCGTCTTCGCGCAGGGACTTGGCGTCATAACCGCGGTTCACGCCCGGGGTCGGGTGCGACGGGTAGACCGCCTGGCTTTTCATCACCTGGCTATTGATGGCCTTGGCGTCGCGGAGCAACGGATTGCGCGCGTAGGCGGCAGCGGGCAGTAAGTCGGCGCGGAGTAGGTCAGAGTTATAGTTGTAGAACAAGCGCCCCGTGTCGTCCTGGCTGAGGCCCCACTGGCCGCGCCCGAGTCCGGGGCCTTTTTGCCAGGCGCCGTTGTTGAGTCGGAAGCTCGCTCCGTAGTTGGCGGCGTAGATACGGTTATCCATCGTCCACGTGGGCGTGTTGGCCATGTGCTCGGGCTGCCCACCGAAGGTGCCGAAGTCCGCCGAGATCAGGATCTTCTCGTCGGCCACTCCTGTGCCCTTCGTGTCGCGGAGGAAGAATAGGTTCGGCGGTTCAGCCACGAAGGCGCCACCTTTGACGGCCATGACGCCGCGGGGCATCACCAAGCCGTCGGCAAAGGGAGTGGCCTTATCCATCCGCCCGTCACCGTCGGTGTCGGTCAGCAGTGAGATGCGGCTGGTCGGGTCCTTTTCCGTGGTGCCTTCGAGGTCGCGCATGTAGCTGCGCATCTCGACGACGAACATCCGGCCCTGGTCGTCGAAGCTGATGGCCACCGGGGATTCGATCATCGGCTCGCTGGCCACGAGTTCGATTCGGAAGCCCGGCTCGAGTCGGAAGGTCTTCAGTTCCTCTTCTGGGGAAAGCGGCGCGGGCGGTGGGAGGTTGAACTTCAGTTGCACTTCGGCGGGGCCGGCGTTGCCTTTGTTTAGGGCGAAACTGGGGGTGACGCCGAGGGCAAGGGCCAGGGCGAGAAGCGGGGTCTTCATGCTGGTTTTCAAGACAGCCCAAACCTCAGGGGGTTGCAAGGCGAACCCCCTGATTTTACCCCATTTTGAGGTCTGCTCAGCTTACTTCTTGGCTGCCGGCAGGGGCCAGTCGTCGGTGCGGAAGCTGGTGGCCGGGAGGCCGGCGCCGTTGACCAGGTTGCAGTCCGGGTTCTCAGCCCAAGCATAACGGACGGCCACGGGGGAGGTGACTTCGGGGCTGCTGACGACCACTTCGGACCCTTCGATGCGGCCGCTGGCTTTCTTCCAGGCCTTGTCGGCGCCGGCGATCAGCAGGCCGCGGGGGGCGGCGCCATCGCTGGTCTTGAGTCCTTCGGCGTGCTTGAGGGAGACGCGGATGGAGGCGCCCTCGACCTTGCTGCCGGCGGGAAGCGGTCCGCTCAGCGCGGGAACTTTACGTCCGTAGACGGAGCCGAGCGCCCAGTAGGAAAGGCGGAGGCCGACGTCCTGCTTGTTCTTGGGATGGATGTCCTTCGGGTCGCCGAGGCCGAGCGTGATGGCCATGCCGGTATTCGGCAGCGCGAGCGTCTTCATCATCGACTCGCGGATGCGCGGCCAGCTCTCGGAGTCGGAGTCGCGGTAGTTGGGCAGCTGCACCCAGGCGAACGGGACTTCATCCTGCCAGAGCTTGCGCCAGCTGGTCACCAGGGCGGTGAGCTGCGTGTGGTAGAGTTCGGGGGCGCCCGCATTGCCTTCGCCTTGATACCAGAGCATGCCGCGCAGGGTGTAAGGGGCGAGGTTCACGACCTTGGCGTTGTAGAGGCCGGACGGGCCGCCATGGAAGGCGCGGAATGAGATCGGCTCATAGGGCTTGCGGGGGATCTCCTTGCCTTCGGCCTTCGCCTTGTCTGCGGCGACCTTCCAAGTGACGAGCTGCTTTTCGTAGGCGGCGGTAGCCTTGGCGGGGTCGAAGGCGTTGAAGTTCTTGAGGGCGACCTCGTAGCGTTCCTTGGTGGCGGGGTCGGCCAGTTGTACCTCGGCGGCCGTCCAGGCTTCGATCGGCGTGCCGCCGACGGAGGTGTTGATCAGGCCGACTGGGACGCCGACTTCCTTATGGATCTCGCGGCCGAAGAAGTAGAGCACCGCGGAGTAGCCGCCGACGGTGGCGGGCGTGCAGGCGGACCATTTGCCCTTGCCTTCGGCCTGCGGCGTCGGGGTCGGGTTGGAGGCCTCGTGGTATTCGCGGATGAGCGGGTAATTGGCGGCGGCTTTCTCGGCGTCAAAGTGGTTGGCCGACTGGACGGTGAACGACATGTTCGACTGGCCGGAGCCGAGCCAGACCTCGCCAACGAGCACGTCCTTCACTTCTAGCTTGTGGCTGTCCTTGCCGGTGACGGTCAGCGTGCGCGATTCGGCGGAAGCGACAAGGGCGTCGAGCTTGAGCGTCCATTTGCCGTCGGCACCGGCGACCGCGCTTTTGGACTGGCCGGCGAAGGCGACGGTCACGGATTCGCCCGCATCAGCCCAGCCCCACACGGCCACAGGCTTCTCGCGCTGCAGGACCATGTGGTCGGAAATCGGAGAGCCTAGGCGAAAGCCGGCGGCGGCGAACAGGCTGGAGCAGCCGGCCAGGACGGCCAGCAGGACGGTCAGGAAGCGGGGGGAACGCATACCTTTCAAACAGCGAAACTCTCTGAAGGTTGCGAGAAAATATCAGGCAGACCCTTGTCGCTCAGGGCTATGTCGGCCTTGCCGCCTTTGGCCTATTTGTTCGGGCTGGCTGGAATGATTACCCCCGATGCCGCGACGCCTGCGAGCGTCTTGGCGGTCAGGGTGATTTCCTTGGTCGACGCATGGAGCCTTTGCACCAGTCCGCCTTGGTAGATCTCAACCAGGGCAGGCTCGGTGCTGGTCCATTCCACGTTGAGGTCGCTCAGGTCGACCCACTCGTCGCCCAGTTTGCCCAAGGCGCGAAGGCGAGTGGTCTCGAGCAAGCCCAGCGAGCTGGTCTTCCCGGGCGTGTAGGTCTTCTCTTCCAGCTTCAGTTCCGTGACCTGCGAGAGGTCAGCCTTCGTAAAGATGATCTGGGTCAGGGATTCGGCCGGCAGGTCGACCATGAATTCGGAGCCTTTGAGGGCGGACTGGCGGAGGGCCTTGTCGCGGTTCCAGTGCGAAGTCTCGCGCACGACGGCGGTGGCGTATTTCTCGCCGAGGAGTTCGATATTGAAGCCGACGCGTTTCACCGCGGCGGGTCCCGGATTGAGGATCGTGATGTAAAGCTTGTCGGCCGTACGGACCGCGAGCGTGCGCAAGTCTGGTCCGGCGCCGCCGAGGGCATAGTATTTCTCGCCGTTGAGGGGTCGGTAGTTATTGGCCTTGTTGACTTGGTCGAAGACCTCGTTGAGTCCCTTGGTGCTTTCGCCGAGGCCAAGCACTTCGTAAGCGTCGGTATCGCCGGCACCCGGCGTGCAACGTGCCAGCATGCGGTACATATGGTAGGCCGGCGTCGCCATGCGGAGCTGGAACTGCTCGAAGGTCGGGTAGGCCTCGGCCGGTAGCCCGTTCAACGCCTTGTCCTGGCCGGTCCAGTCGACGCGGTTCATGTCTCCGTAAGCGAGGCTCTTGCCGCTGCGATGCGTGGCGGGAAACTGGAATTCGTAAGCGAGGGCCATCTCGCAGCCGGGATCCTGTGGCTTATTGGCTGAGAGGATGGACATCACCAGTCCGGCAAACTGGAGAGAGGGCTTCACTGAGAACAGCGCCTGATCGGGCTGCAGCGGGCCGCCGATGCGGTTGAATTCCGTGACCGCGGTCTTCTTGCCGGCCGCGCGGGCGCGGATCGCCAGACGGGCGTGCTCGCGCTTGAACATGTCGGAATCCGGGCTGTAGAAATGGAAGTCGACCGTGTCGCAGTAGGGTTCGACGTAAGGCCAATAGCTTTCCCAGGCGAAGTGACAGGCCGGGGCGGAAAGGCGGAGACCCTTGGCGACCTGAGGGTTCGTCAGCTTGGCGCGCACGTCTTCCATCGCTAGTCGCGCCATGCGGGCGAGCACGCCGGTCTGCTGGACGATTCGCACGTCGCGATCGTCGGGCTCATTAAGCATCATGAAATGCGTCGTGCCGCTGCGCGTGGCGTAACGATGGATGTTTGCGAAGTAATATTCGTAAGCCGAAGCTGCGGCATCCCAGTTGATGGCTTCGTCCGCCGGTTTGAGCGAAGGCTTGAAGGTCTTCAGCAGGCTCCGCGGGTAGTATCGGGGTGAGTAGGCCATCGATACGATGGGCTCCACGCCACATTCGGTGACCTTGCGGATCTCGTCGTCGGGCACCCCGAGCCACTGGATTCGCTGGTCGAAAAGATAATGATTCCACGGGAGGTTCTTCTCCGGGTCCGCCAAGAGGTTGGCGCGGTAGGCTTCGAAGCCGGCCTTGTCCGTGATCTGCTTGAAGCTCTCGAGCTTGCCGGCTGGGCTGCGCAAATCGTTGTCGGGGTGGATGACGCGGGCCATCTTGGCACCGGAGTCCGCCAGCCAGTCCCAGAGGTTGCTGCGGTCGGCGTCCTCCGCGACCTCGAGGCAGACCCCGAGGTATTTCGGCGTCTTCGCGACCGGCACCGGATCGACGAGGAAGCTTCCTTTGCTTTCTACGGGAGTATCGGCGGCGAAGGTCGGTAGGCCGATGGCGAGCGCGAGCAGGAGGCGGGCGGAGGTCTTAAGTTTCATATCGCGGGTAGCAGTCGTAACCAGAAGCCCTTGGCCTTCTCACGGGCAACGGTAAAGTCGGGGATTGGCGTTGTGCCGCCGTCGCTCTGGGCCAGATTCGTGACAGATGCTGCTCCGCCCGCTCATCTTCTTCCTTGTCGTGCTGGCCTACGCCTTGGCCGCGGAGGCTCCGAAGTCCTTGTTAGCTCCCGGGGAGGGGTTGGGCGAATGGGAGGCTAAGCGGGAAGGGTTGGTGGCACGATGGGAGCAGGCGTTGGGGTCGCCTGGGCGGACAGACCCGAATGTGCTCAGTTCCTATCAGGCCGAACCGTTGGAGATTTTCTTCACGCCCGAGTTCAAGGGCGTGCTCCTTCGTCAGCGGACGGGACCGGATTCGTGGCAGCGCATCCTGCTCATGGTCCCGCTTCATCTCAAAGGTAAGACGGCGGGCGTGGTGGTGCCATTCTACGATCCCGACCGGATGTGCGGCTACAATCTCAAGACCAAGGCGAAGCTTGGCCCTGAGCGGAATACAGCCTTCTTCGGCCTGCACCTTGTGCAGCAAGGCTACGTCGTCGCCGCGATCGAAGCCTATCCGTTCAACGTGCTCACTCCGGCCGAGCAGGCAGCGAGCAAGGGCGGTATGGGTGTCTGGCGTGACGCGGCGGCGAAGCTCGCGAAACAGCACCCGCAGTGGACGGGCATGGGTAAGCTGACTTATGATACGCGTCTCGCGGCCGATGCCTTGCGTGGCTTCGAAGGTGTCGACCCGACTCGTATTGCGGTGATGGGCCATTCGCTCGGTGGCAAGATGGCCTTCTATGCGGGCTGCCTTGATCACCGTTTCAAGGCGGTCGTCGCGAGCGATTTCGGTATCGCGTGGGATTCCACCAACTGGGGTGACGATTGGTATTTCGGGAGTAAGCTGAAGACGATGCAGGCTGCTGGCCTTTCGCATGAACAGCTGCTCGCCTGCGCCGCGCCGACGGAGTTCTTCCTCATCGCCGGACAATACGATAGCCAGGCCGCCAGCTGGCCGTATCTCGCCGAGGCACGCAAGGTGCACCGGCTCTACGGCAAGGAAGACTCCATCGAGATGTTCGATCATCACACCGGGCACCAGCCATCGTGGGATTCATTGAAGTCCGCCTATCTCTGGCTCGCACGGAAGATGGGCATGCCTCGTCCTGACTTCACATATCTCGACGAACTCGCCCGCGAGCAGGCCAAGGCCGCCAAGTAGGCGCTCAACGCTTCACGGGCAGCCACTGCACGGCGTCGATGATCACATGCCCGTCGGTGCCGGCGTTGGAGATCTCGACCCAGCCGTCCTTGCCGGCGGCGAACTCAAAGGTGCCGACGATGTGGAAGAGGCCGTCGCTCGGCTTGAGCCTCTGATTCACGAGGACCTTGGTCTCGCCTTTCGCATGATGGATGGTGATCGGGACATTCGTGGCACGGTTGCCGTTGATGCTGTAGGAGACCGCGACGCGGTACGAACCCGCGGCGGGCAGGGCGGGGGCGAAGCGGGCGGTCATCGCGCCTTTCTCGGCGTTGCCGTCGTGGCGGTAGCCGTCCCCGACGTAGTTACCCGAGACATGCCCGGTCTGCTCGAAGCCCTTGAGGGCGGCTTCGCTGTCGTCCACCACGATACCAGCGAGCTTGGATTTATCGACGCCGTGGCCACCGCCCGCTGCGGCGGTTGTCACGAAGTCGAGCATCTGGCCATTGGCGAGGAGGCGCTCCTTCAGGGCGCCGTAATCGATGGCCTGCACGGAGGTGCCGCTTTCGATGGCGAGCCCAGCAGCGGTGGCGGCGGACTGACCGAGCACCATGAAGACGGGCTCCATGCGGATCGAGCCGTAGGCGATGTGGCTGGCGCTCATGCAGACAGGTACGAGGAGGTTGGTGCATTCTGCGGCCTTGGGACGGAGGCTGCGGTAGCTGACCGGGTAGGGCTTGGTGCCGATCTGGACGTCACCCTCGTTGCGGACGAAGCCTTCCTTGGTCACGAAACGCTGGATATGATGCGAGTCCATGTTGTAGGCGCCCATGCCGACGGAGTCTTCGACCACTTCGACGCGGCGGCAGTTCTTCTCGGACATCACGTAGTCGGCGATCATGCGCCGGGCTTCGCGGACGTAGAGTTGGCGGGGCCAGTTGCCGTGGTCGTTGAACTCATCCTTCGCGAGGCCGAGCTTCTGGAAGGCGAGGCGCATCTTTTCCGGCACGCGCGGGTGATAAGCGTAGGTCCACATCAGGCCTTTCTGCCAGTCCTCGTGGGCCTGCCAAATCTTGGCGCGGGTGGCGTAGTCGGCCTCGGCGTAGTCCCAGTTCTGGCCGATGAAGTCGGTGCTGATCGCGAAGTTGTTGTTCGTGTCCGTCTTGCGATTCGGCATCGGCGTAGGGGCCCAGGAATTACGGTCCTCGCCGGCCTCGACGTTGCGGAGGGCGAGTTCATACCAGTGTTCGTCGTAATTGGCCGGCTTTTCCCAGTCGCGGCGGTTTTCCGGGACGTCGGTCGTGCACATGCGGAAGTTATAGGCCTGAACCTTGCGGTCGCCGGCGCCATCGGGGCCGGGGATTTCCTTCTCGATGCCGGGGAGCAGGCCGCTCGAGGGGTCGCCCTTCTTCACGTAGGGGTCGACCTCGACCTTGAACTGGTGAGATTTCGCACCGCCGACCTGGATGCCATTGATGGTCTCGCCGTAGGTGGCGTTGGCCTCGCGGCCCACGTGATAGCTGACGCCGGCCTTGGCCATCAGGTCGCCTTCGTAGGTGGCGTCGATGAACATCTTACCCGAAAATTCGCGGCCGCTCTCCATGACGATCTTTACGATACGCGTGCCGTCCTTGATCACGCCCTTCTTGAGGTCGAGGCGTTCGCCGAAGACGACCGTCACCTTGTCGCCGGCGGCCTTGAGCATCTGGTCGTAGACCGCGGTGGCCACGTGCGGCTCAAAGGTCCACATCGTACCTTCGTCGGCCGCGTTGCCGTGGGGGCGCTTGGAGAAATAGGCCTCGCGGGTCTGGTGGACCCACTTCTGGTCGTCGGCGTAGTATTTCGCGACGGCCGTGTAGAATTCGCGGGAGATCCCGCCGATGGCCTTCTTGTTGCCGATGTCGGTGGCGCCGAGGCCACCTGTGGTCAGGCCACCGAGGAACTTGGTCGGCTCGATGAGCACCGCCGTGCGGCCTTCGCGGGCCGCCTGGATGGCCGCGGTGATGCCGCCGGAGGTGCCGCCGTAGATGACGATATCCTGGGCGGGGAGGGCGACGGAGAGGCCGAGCAGGGCGAGCAGCAGGGTGCGCATGGGGGTGCGCCGATGTCAGCAGGTCTCGGCGACCCTGCAACCCCGTTCGTCAGCCCCGCAGTCCGCGCAGGGTTCCGGTGCTGGTGGCGAACTTGTCGGCCTCGACCCCGAGGTTCTGGAGCATGCTCACGTAGAGATTGGCCAGCGGGGTGTTGTTGACGGTGTCGAAGGCGAGGTGCTGGCCGTGGCGGAAGCCGCCACCGGCGAGAATCAGCGGCAGATTCTGGTTGCTGTGCGAGTTGGCGTTGCCGAGGCAACTGCCGTAGAGGATCTGCGTACGGTCGAGGAGGTTACCGCCGGTCTCGCGGGTATCTCGGAAGGCCGAGAGCATCTCTCCGAAGACGGCCAGCTGGGCTTCCTCGATCTTGCGGAGCTCGGCGATCTTGTCGGGCTCGTTGCCGTGGTGGGTGAGACCGTGGGTCTCGTTCTTCACGCCGGGGACGTGCGGTACGACGGAGAAGGTGCTGAGCGAGAGCGTGACGACGCGGGTACTGTCGGTCTGCAAGGCGAGGCGGACGAGGTCGAACATCAGGCGCGAGCGGGCCACGACCTCGTTGGCGTCAGCGATATCTTTCGGCATCGGATAATCGACGTTCGGCTTGGGTCGGTTCTCCCAAGCGATGCTGCGTTCGAGGCGCCCTTCGAGTTCGCGTACGCTCTGGAAGTATTGGTCGAGGCGGGCTCGGTCCTGCGGGTCAGAGCTTTTTTCGAGTCGCTTGGCCTTGTCGAGGATCAGGTCGAGCACGCTGCCGCCGGCCTGGATACGACGCATCGTGGCGGCTTTCTCTTCGGGCGTGCCGGCGACGAAGAGCTTCCGGTAGAGTCGTTCAGCGCTGGCCTCGGACGGCAGGATGACGCCGGAGCGGGAGACGGCGACCGAGTCGGCATAATGTTCGCCTTGGCGGACGGCCACGGCGAGCGAGGCGAAACGGGTGTCTTCGCCGATCTTCTCGGCGACGAGTTGGTCGAGCGAGAGGCTGTTGCGGAAAGTCGGCTGACCCGGATGCGGCGCACCAGAGAGGAAGCATTGGCCGGCGTGGTGATTGCCGTCGACGCCGGGGTGGGAGAGTCCCGCGAAGGTCGTGAACTGGTCGCGCTGTTTCGCCAGCAGGTCGAGGTAGGGGCTCGAGGTCTCGCCGGCCTTAGGGAAGAAGAACGCAGGCATCATCCCCAAGGGCACGTGGATGGCGACCAGGCGCTTGGGCGGGGCCTTTTCGGCGGCCTTGGCGAGGGCCGGCAGCGCCAGACAGGCGCCGGCAGCGAAGAGGAAGTCACGTCGGTTCATGGTCAGCGGGAACTGGGAATGAAGAGAGGGCTCTGGGCGAGCGCGTGGAGCAGCGAGCGCAGGCCGTAGCCGTTTGCCTTGGTCTGCGCGACGATGCGGCGGATCTTGGCCCGGTCGGCGTAGCTGATTTCCGTGCCGGTGGCGTAGCGAGCGAGGTGCGCCACGAACGCGCGGGCGAGTTTCTCGTCATCGGATGCCAACAGGTCGACGAAGGTGGCCGTGTCGCGGAAAGCGCGGCCGTCGCGGAGTGCGCCGGAGGCGTCTACGGAGGGGCCGAGTTTATATTCCACCTTCCAGTCGGTGTGGCCCTTTTCGGCCGGTAGGTCGCCTTGGCCGTTGGAACGATAGCGCGAGCGCAGGCCCCCGATAGGATCGAACGCTTCGAGGGCGAAGCCCGGCGCGTCAATCTTCGCGTGGCAGGCGGCACAGCTGGGGTCGGAGCGGTGCTTGGTCAGCTGTTCGCGAATCGTCGTCGTGCCACGTGTGTCAGGGTCGACCGCCGAGATGCCCGGCGGGGGCGGAGGCGCTGGTGCGTCGAGCAGTCGGTCGGAGACCCAGACGCCGCGTTTGACCGGCGAGGTGGTCGTACCATTGGCGGTCAGCTTATGGATCGCGGCTTGGCCGAGCAGGCCACCGCGCAAGCTGTCGGTCGGGAGGGTGACCTTACGTTGTTCGACGCCTTGGACTCCCTTGATGCCATAATGTTCGGCGAGACGTTGAGTCAGCATCGCGAAGCCGGGTTGCAGCAACGAGCGAGCCGGGAGATCCTTAGTGATCAGCTCACGAAGGAAGGCGGGGGTTTCGTTGGCGACACCCTGGCCAAGGAGGAAACGATATTCCGGGTAGAGCAGGGGGTCGGGATTGGTCTCGTCGAGCCGGCCTAGCTCGAGCCACTGGCGCGCGAAGTCCTGGGTGAAGCGTTCGGAGCGCGGATCAGCGAGCAAGCGGTCGATCTGGGCGCGGAGGATTTCTGGACGATGGAGCGTGCGGTCGCGGGCCGCGGCGAGGAGCGCTTCATCCGGCGGGCCGTTCCAAAGCCAATAGGCGAGGCGAGCGGCGAGGGCCGCATCGTCGGATGGAGCGGGGAGGAAGAGGAATTCCGGCGAGGTCAGGACGGCCACGTAGACGCGGCGCATGGCGTCCTCGAAGCAATCCTTGGCGTCGAGCCGTGTCTGCAGGAGTTTCAGGTAGGGTTCGATCTCCGATGCGGTCACGTCGCGGCGGAAGGCGCGGGGTAGAAAGTCGGAAAGGAGTTTACGGGCGTCTTCAATGGGCTGTTCGGAGCTGACCGTTTCGAGCTTCGGTTCACGTTCGGCCGGAGTGAGGTCGAGGTACAAGCTTGGCAGGTATCCGCCGAAGCTTCGGATCTTTTCGCGCCGAGGCGGTACGATGTCGCCCCCGGCGACGAAGGGCTTGATCGGGAGCTGCCCTAAGAGGCGCGTGTGGCTGACCGGCGGCCAGACCGGGTTGAGCGGGCCTTCGATTTCGAACCAGTCGAGGGCGACGCCGGGGCCGATATGTTTGGCGGCGCGTCCGGCGACCTGTCCGATGCGCAATCCGTTCCACGGCACCGACACCGGGTCGAAGACGATCGACTCATGGGCGTCAAGCCAGGTGACGATCTCGCCTTCCTTTGATTCCATGGACGGAGCGGTGAAGGCGGAGAGAAGTCGGCCGCCTTCCTGCTGTTTGCCTTCTTCGTGGGCGCGCAGGACCGCGGCTTGGGGTACGTCGCACGGATTCGGCTTACCATTTGCCCAGCGGAAACCCCAGATCGACAGGCGGAGGCGATAAGTGCCGGCGTAAATCGGTGAGACGTTCATCGCGGCCTCGTAGCCGGCGAGATTCGGGTTGAGGAGGCCGACCGCACTCTGGCTCTGGGCTACGGCCGGGCTCTTGACCAAGGCGCCGCGGTCCTTGAGGTCGGGACCTTCGTGGCCGACATGCCCATTCTTATCTTCGAAGCCGCCGCGGACGGGCAGGGCGGGGTCGGGCTGTTTGTCCTTGAGGAGCACGTATTGACCGTGGGAGAGGTTGGCGCCGAACTTGAACAGGCCCGCCGGGTAGATGCGTTTCTGATACACCCGCGGGGCGGTGCTCTGTGTGGCGATCGCGACATCGAGCGCCTTCTCGATGGCTTCTTGGTAGGCGGCGAGGTGGCCAGGCGAGAGGTCAAGGCCGCTGCCGATCTTATCGTAGCCCGACACGCGTCCGTCGGCCGGGAGCAGGCCAGTGATGTCCAGGCGTGGCAGGGACAGCAGGTCCTTGAGCGAGTTCTCGAACTCCTGACGCGTCAGGCGACGGAGCTGCGTGCGTACCGGACGGGCGGCGATGGAGGCCGCGGTCAGCCGGGTGTCGAGTTCGGCGACGAAGGCGGTTTTATCGGCTTCGGGTGGACGCGTCTTCTTTTTGGCCGGAGGCATCTCGCCGTCGGCCACGGCGTCATGGATCTTGATCCACCGTTCGAGTTGCTGCTTTTCCGAGCCGAGCGATTCCAGGTCTAGTCCGCCTTTCTTCGTCTCCTTGTCATGGCACTCGTAGCAGTGCTTCTCGAGGAATGCCCGCGGCTCCGCGGCAGCGGCGAGGGCGGAGAGCAAAGTCAGGATGGCGAATCGCAGGGACATCTTAACGTTTCAAGGCGGCGTCGACAGCGACCTTCAACTTGGCGGCGAAGACCTCGTAGCCGGCGAGATTCAGATGCAGGTATTTATCGGAATATAACTCGCTCTTCAGCGAGCCGTCGGCGTGGGTGAAGTCGGCCGCGACATCGATGACGTGGACCTGTGGGTCGGCCTCGAGCTTCAGTGTGTCGAGGGCGACGTTCACTTCGCGGACCGTGGCGCCGACCTCTTTGCTCGGGTCGAAGGCCGGCAGGATTTTCACGACGATGATCTGGGATTGCGGGCAGCGGAGGCGGAGGTTCTCGACGCAGAGCTGGATGCCCTTGGCGGCGGTTTCGACCGGGACGCCGTTGGCTTTGATCAAGGGGGCATTATTTACACCGATTTTGAGTACAATCACCTTGGGGGAGGCTCCTTCGAGCGCCCCGTGGTCAAGGCGCCAGAGGATGTGTTCCATGCGGTCTCCACCGATGCCCAGGTTTACGGCCTTGAGTCCGCTAAACTGCTTCTGCCAGGCGGCGTTGAAGGGCGTGCCGTCGAAGCCTCCACCCCAGCCTTGGGTGATACTGTCGCCAATCAGCGCGACATCGATGGCGCCGGCGGCCTTCACGTGTGCGATGTTGGTCGCGTGGTGGGCGAGCCAGGCGTTGCCGTAGGTCGCATCCTTGCCGCTCCAGTGTCCGGCAGTCGGAGTCACGAACCACATTTCTGGTAAGTGCTTGTTGGCTTCATGGCCGGGCTTCCGGGTGTATTCGCCCTTATTGGCCCAGGCCAGTTCGGCTTCGGTCAGCGGCCAACCCGTCAGCTGAGGGTCGAGTTTGCCTTCGTTGTAGGGTGCGTAGGCGTAGACGAGCGATTTACCGTCGGCGGTTTTGGTCGTCGGGCCGCTGGGAGACGTTGGTTTCGCTCCGGGTGTAGCCGATTTGGCATCGGTTGCCGAACTTTGCTTGGCTGCGGTCTCCTTCTTCGGTAAGACTACCGTAGAACCCAAACCTTTGCCGCCGAGCGTCGCATCCAGCAGCGGCTTCAGGCGGGCGGCGTAAACGGTGTAGCCTTCGAGCGACAGGTGGATGTTGTCCGGCTTGAAGAGCGCCTGCTTGATCGTGCCGTCGGCGTTGAGGAAGTCCTTGGTGAGGTCGAGCACCTTGACCTTCGGGTCGGCGCCGAGGTTCAGTTTATCGATTTCGGCGTTGGTCAGGAGGATGTCCTCGTAGAAGCGGACCTTTGGCGCGTGGCAGGGCAGGACCTTCGCGACGACCACGTCAGCTTCCGGGAATTTTTCGCGCAGGTTGGCGAGGCACGCCTTCACGCCTTGGGCGACGGCGGCCACGCCGGTCTCAGGGGTGAAGAACATGTTGTTGTTCCCGATCATCAGCACGATTGCGCGCGGCTTGATTCCGTCGACGCCGCCGTGGTCGAGACGCCAGAGGACGTTCTGGGCTTTGTCGCCGCCGATACCGATGTTGATGGTCTTGGCGTTCGGGAAGGCTTTCAGCCACGCATCATTGAGCACGCCTTTGTCGAGCGGGCTGCCCCACTGCTGGGTGATCGAGTCACCGACGAGCAGGACGTCGCAAGGGCCTGGATTCGCCTGGACGTAGGTGACCAGCTTCGCGTGCGTATCGACCCAGGAAGTGCCGCCCCAGGAGCCGGCGGAAGGCACGGCGGGCCAGAGCTGCGGCAGGTGTTGGCTGTTTTCGCGGCCTGGTCGGCGGTCGTATTCAGGCTTACCGATGAAGGCTTTTTCTTCGGCCGTGAGCGGCCAGCCCGTCGGCTGAGGGTCGGCCGGCTTGTGGGCGTATTCGAGGGCGGGTAGGGCTGAACACAGCAGCAGGGCGGCCAGGGTGAGGCGTAGGTTCATGGGAGGGGGCAGAAGGTCTGGTAGGCTTGGAGGGCTCCGCCAAGGAGCATGAGGAGCGCCGAGGGTATCAGGCGCAGGCCGCGATGCTGATCGTGAGGTTTGGCCATTTCATTGATTAGGTCCAGCTGTCCCAGGCAGAAGACTTGAGCGCCGATCAAGGTGATCGGTAAGCCTGACCAATACTGCAGGCCCATCGACACGAAAACCAGGATGGTCGCAAGATGCGCGTAGATCTTGACGACCATGACGAGGCCGCGTTTGAAGGGATTCTCGGCGGGCGGAATCCGCATCTGCCAGATTTCGCGACCGGCGATGTGAGGCTCGGTCATCTTGGTAGGTGGCACGTGCATTCAGCGTGCGGCCACTTCGGCCTTATTTGGGCGCGTGTGGAGGGACAGGCGGATGTCGTCCGCGAATTGCTCCCCGAGCTTGGGCGAAGCCTGACCGGGTTGGCCGGCGCTGCCGGCGCCGATGTGGACGACGAGGAAACCGGCGGTGGGAGGCAGGACGCAACGTGCCGTAAGTGTTTTCCATTCGCCTGGCTTACCTCCGGGGCTGATGTGGCACTGCGAGCCACTGGCGAGGACTTGGTCGGCGGACGGCGGCCAGTTACCGACGATCGACTCAGGGCTGCCTTCGAAGACGTAGACCTTGGCGATGAAGCGGACAGGCTCGGCTTTCGTCGGGCGGGCGTCGAGGAGGCTGGCCTGCAGTTCCACGAAGGCTTCGCTGGAGGTTAGGAGTTCCGTCCGCACGGACTTGAGGTCGATGATCTGGAAGACATCGCACGACTGGCGCGGGCTGTTCGGAATATTGGGTTCGCCTTCGGCTTCGATGAAACGGAGCGATTGGCGGTGTTGTCCGTCGTGGGTCAGGACCTCGCTGCGATCTCCGCCCCAGGAGAAGACATTCTTCGGGAAACCGTGAGGGATGGCGCCCCGCGACAGTTCAAAGCTACCATCCGCGATTTCGACGGCGTGGATTTCCGAAGTATTGGCCTTGGCGGCGAATAGCCATCCGAGCGAGGTTACGACCATTCCGAAGGCTAGTAGCGAGGCAGCGAGGCTCATGGCCCGTCCGCGCAAGGGGAAGGTGATGGTTTTCTCCAGGGCGGAGGCTTGATCGAGATTCAAGGCGTCGAGCGCGGCGTGAAGTTGACCGTGGAAGGTCGCGGCTTCGCGGAAGCGCACGCGGGCTTCGGGGTCGGCGCGAAGGAGCGTGCTGAGCTCGGTCGCTTCGGCCGGAGTCAGGCGGGACTCCGACCAGGCGTCGAAGAGGACTTGGTAACGTTCGTCGTTCATGAAAGTTCAGAGGTGCCGAGCGAGCGATCAACGCAGGCGCGGAGGGTTTGGCGGGCGCGGGTGAGGGCGACGCGCACGGAGTTGGGCGTCCAGCCGACGGCGGGGGCGATGTCTTCCGGCATCTGCCCGAGGTGGTAGCGGCGGCGAATGAGGTCGGCCGCCTTCGGGGCGAGTTTGCCGAGGCAACCTTTGAGCGCTTGGGTGCGCGGCTCGAGCATCTCAGGCGTCGGTCCGTCTTCACCGTAGAGCATTTCCATCACGTCGTCGTCTAGCCGGGCGGCCGCGCGGGCGCGGCTGCGTTGGAACTGCAGGGCCTGATAGCGTGCGACCACGCACGCCCACGCCGGGAAGTTGGTGCCAAGGGCGTAAGTCTCCGCCTTGCGGCTCACGGTCAGGAACGCTTCTTGGACGATGTCCTGGGCGTCGCCCAGATTCGGTTCGATCGTCAGGACGTAATATAGCACCACCTGCTGGTGCTGGACGAAGAGTCGCTGCACCTGCAGGGTGTGGTCGGAGGGGGTGGGGGAGTCTCCCATACGCAAGAGACCGCCAGGGGTGGCGGTCTCGTTAGCATCAGGAAAACCTGACGGCGGGCAACCGCCGACGAAGGGCTATTTGGCCCCGACGGTGATCATGTCGCTGGAGACGGACATGGGGCGGTCATCCGAGACGAGGATGAACCACTGGGCGGCTTCGGCGGGGATGGCTGCCTCGTAGGTGTCGCCGTTCTTGGTCGCCGGGACGGCGCTCCACTTGCGGTCTACGACGGCCTTGGCGAGCAGCGAGGGGTCCTTGAGCGTCTCGGCGGCGAACGGCGCGGCCCAGTAGAGCTCGGCCTTGAGGATCGGGTGCGGGGCCTCGACCGTGAAGCGGGCGAGGCGCGCGTCGTCGCTCTTCGCGAGCTTCACCTTGGGGAGAGGTTTGCCGATGCCCTTGAGGTGATATTCGAAATACGGCACTTCCATCGCGAGCCAGTTGGCCCGGGCCCCGATGAGTTGCGGGTGCTTCGGGTCATATTTGACGCCTTCGAAGCCAGTGCCGCCCGGGATGAGCGCCTTGTGATTGCTGTTGGGCGCGTAGAAGTGGTTCTTCTCGCCGGGAATGGCGTCGAGCGTGGCCTGCACGGCTTCGGGCCAGCCGAAGAAGTCATTCGCCGCTCCGGCGAGGAAGAAGGCCGCCTTCATGTTCGGGGCACGTCGGCCGGGGTCGAGGTCGCGCAGCCAGCGGGCCCGCTCCTCGGCCGTCATGTTGGCGGCGAGGGCGCCGGGTTTGGCGGTGGGGGAGGGCTTGCCGCCCCGCCAGTTGCCGAGGTCGAAGTAGCCGCTACCCCAGATCGCGAAACCTGCCTTCACCTTGTCGCCGGCGAGCCCGCAGACCATCGTGGTCATCGTGCCGCCCCAGGAGACGCCGACGACCCCGACATTGGCGGTGTCGGTCTCAGGGAGCGAGCGCAGGAGGTCGAGGGCTTTCATCGCCGCGAGCATACCATCAAAGATCACGCTCTTCGTGGTGTCGGGCTGCATGGAGTAACGCCCGTCGGCATAGCCTTTGGACATCGGGAGGTCGCCGCGCGTCAGCGGGCTGTAGAGGCCGGGCATATCGGGGGCGACGGCGACGTAGCCGCGCTGGGCCCAGGCCATGGCCTTCTCTTCCTCGGCATTGCCGCCGGAGCCGTGTAGCACGAGGATGCCGGGGTGCTTGCCAGGGGTGTTCGGAATCGCGATGACCGCGTAGGCCTCGTTCTTGTCGCGAATCCGGAAGAGCACGCGGCGCACCGTAATGCCCGATGGCGGGGCGATGAACTCCTTCGTGATGGCCGGTGCCTTGCCATCGAGGACCTTGGCGAACGGGTCGCCGGCGTCCGCGGCGAAGGCCAGCGGAGCCAGGATGAGGGCGAGGAGAGAGGTGGCGGTTTTCATGGATTATTTCTGAGCGTGATGCCAGGTGATCTCGACCGTTTGGTCGGAGGGGGCGACTTGGACGAGAATCTTGTCAGCGCGGACCTCGCAGGGGAGCTTTTCGCCGCTCTTCTTGTAGCGGGCTTCGACCTTGGTGGCTTGATTGGCCGGTATCACGACCGTCAGCGGGTCGTGGAAGAGGGCGGCATCGAGCGGGCAGGCTAGGGTGAACTCGGCGTGATCAGCGGAAACTATGCCGGTGAGTTTGGCAGCATCACGTTCCATCGTGTAACGCGATACGTGGGCGAAGGTGTCAATCCAGAGTACGTCTTCCTTGGAGCGAAGGTATTTCAGGTGGTCTTCCAGGACGTCGGGTCCGGAGAAGGCGTTATAGCCTTCAGTGACGGCGTGCATCATCCAGACAAGCGCGTCGCCTTTCTTGAGGTACCGGTCGACCATCGCGTTGGCCTGCTTTGCCGTGAAATCCTTGCTCGTGGGCGGCCAGGCGCCGAAGCGTTCGCAATGTTCGCGGATGACGGGGTGGTATTTATGTCCGGCGGCCCGCACGACATCGCTGATGCCGTTGCCCGGCGTGGCGAAGGTGAAGGGGGCGACGCCGATACGTTCCTTGATAGCCTCATAGGCCTGGCCGATCTGGGCATCCAGCTTCGCCGATTCCATGTCGATGCGTTGGCCGTCCTTAATTTTAGTGAGCGGGATGTGCGTCCAGGTATGATTGGCGATCTCATGGCCTTGAGCTGCCAATTCCTTCAGGCGAAGCCAGCTCATGCCGCCGTGGTCACCAGGCTTCTTCTTGGCCGCCTCTTCGTTGGTCTCTGGCGTCAGCCCTGGGATAACGTAGAACGTCGCCTTGATGCCATATTTGTTCAGCAGAGGTACCGCATACTCGTCTTGGTTGCGTAGGCCGTCATCAAGCGTCATCGAGACCCCTGCCACGCGGTCACCCTTGAACTTCGCGATGCTTATCGCCCCGGCGCTCTGAGCGGAACCACCCTCGGCGGCGTGCAACGCGGCCGTCGTTGCAAGTAGCAAGGTGGTGATGAGTGCTGCGTAGCCTTTCATTTCTTCTCGGTAGTGGTTCCGGCGCTGGTTGGGTCGGCGATGGGAGTTTTCGACCTATCAGCTTTGTCCGCCAGAGCCTCTTCAATCATCGTCTCTTTCAGTTCGTTGGGGTGGCCCATCCAAACTAGCCTACCGTCTTTGCCGACTAGGAAGGCGGACGGGATACTATTCAATCCTGCAGCTTCGAGCCACATCTTAGCCATCGAGCTTTGCCCGGAGCCACTCATTTGATCCAAGGCGACAGGGTAAGTCATCCTGTCTCCCATCTTTTTGACAAAGGCCTTTACGGGGCTCTGGTCTTTTCCTTCGACGTTCTGCCCGATGACCACCAACCCCTTTTCCTTGAACTTGAGATGGAGGGCATTGAGATGGGGAATCTCAGCCACGCAAGGAACACACCAAGTCGCCCAGAACTCGATTAGATAGGCTTTGTCTTTGGCGAACTCCGAGACTGGTTTTCCTTGAATCCACTCTCCGCAGTTCAGCTTCGGGGCAGCGTCGCCCCTCTTGAGTGTGATCACCGCCGCCAGGGAGGGCATGGCCGGGAGATGTCCTGCCTTGTAGTTTGCCAGGATCGATTTCTGTTCGGCTAAGAATTCCGCATCGAAATCGTCCGGCTTGGTATCTGCCATCAGGGCGATCACCTTCTCTTGCAATTCGACGGCCTTTGCTTTCTCGCCTTTCATGAACGTTGCACGCGCGAGAACTGCGAGATGGCTCGCCCGTTGTGCGTCATTGCGGAGATGGCCTTCATTCGCCTTCACGGCCATTTCATAGGCGTCGTCGAGCGCTTGACCGGAAAGCGACTCATCCTGAAGCAGGCCTTCGGCCACATCTCTCAGATGCTGCTTTCGTTCAAATTTCTGTTCCGCCATGAATTCGGAAGCGGCCTTCGACACCTCGAAATTGCCTGCAAGCAGCTCCTCGATCCTCTCATCAAGCCAAGCCGGATAGGCGATTTTGGCTTCAGTCAATTCCGCAGGATTGCCGATCCAGGCGATCTTGCCATCCTTGCCGACGAGGAAGGCGCAGGGGAGGCAGGTCTGACCCGCAGCGCCCATCCAGGTATCCATCATCGTGCCCTGCGGTTTGTTTACGCGATCCACGGCGACAGGATAGATCCTCGTGTTGGCCTTCTTCCCGACAAGCGATTTGATGTCCGTGGAATCGTCTAACGCCAGCTTGGCATTGACGTTCACTCCGATGACTACGAGCCCCTTGTCCTTGAATTTCTGGTAGAGCGCGTTGAAATGAGGAATGTTGTCGTCACATGTCCACAAAGGAGTGGCGAAGAACTCGACGAGGTAGACTTTATCTTTGTCAAACGCCGTGACCGGCCCGCCTTGTGTCCATTCCGTTGCGATCAACTTTGGAGCGAGGTAGCCAGGCTTAAGCCGAGGCTCGGTCCACCCGCTTATTTTCAAAAGCGGAGCGGGAAGTCCGGGCTTCAGCCTCGGTTCTGAAGATTGCAGTGTCGCCAGCGGTGCCAGCAAGAGGGCGGTGAGGAGGATGGATTTCATTTGGGCTGTGAGGAGGATAGTTTTCATTTCTTCTCTATCGGTGCGCCGAGATTGGCGGAGGGGCTGGCCTTGCCTGCGGGGTTGGCGATGCCGGCATGTTTCACGAGGAAGGCGTTCCGCAACTCGGCGAGGCGCGGGCCTTGGTTGTGACCGATGAGCGGTGCGAGGTCGAGTTGCTTGGGGCAGGAGAGCGAGTTGTAGATCGAGAGCACGGTCGTGGGCGGGCACGCGGGGTCGATCAAGCCGCCGCTCATGAGCACGGGAACTTTCACGAAGCGGGCGAAATTGACCGTGTCGTAGTAGGCGGTGGCGGCGATGATCTTGGGGTCCGGTGTCTTCTTGTCGCGGCCCATGATCAGGTTGCCTGGAGCGGCGTCGGGACGTCCGTAGAGCGGGCCGGTGTGCTCACCAAGGGCAGGCACGATGCTTACCACGGCGGTGATGCGTGGATCAAGGGCGGCGGCGATGAGGGCGAGTCCGCCCCCCTGGCTGGCGCCGACGCTGATGATGGCCTTGTGATTCCAGTCAGGCCGTGAGGTCATGTAATCGATACCGCGGATCATGCCGGTGAAGACATGACGGTAGTAATACGTCATGCGGTCATCGCTTCCGATATAAGGATAACCCATGTACTGCTTCCACTTGGCTTCATCTTCGGCGGTGCGTTCCAGCGGCATGTCATGGGCGCTCATGTCTAGGGCGAGGAAGCCCAGAGCGGCGTTGGCGATAACCCAGCGGGATTCCCTGATGCCGTTGGGGTGCACGCCCATGCCCGGCTGAGAAATCATGATGGGCAGGGAGGTCGCCCCTTTCGGCTTTGCGAGGTAGCCATGGGAGCGACGGCCGTCGATATTGGCGAAGCTGACCTCGTAGAGTTCGATATTGGCGTTGGGCTGGTCGACCGGGGAAATCTTGGGGTCTAGGGGGATGCTGGATAGACCAGAGGTCTGCGCACCCCAGAATTCCTTGAAGTCTTTAGGAAGCTTCGCCGTGGGCTCTATCTTGTAAGGATCAATCGCCGCGCCGGCCAGACCGACGCCGAGCGTAGCTGCGTCCTTGTTCGGAGAGACCTTGAACTGCAGGATGCCAGGCTGCTCGAGCGTTCCTTCCACGGTCGCTTTGCCGTCGACGAGCGTGAGGGTGCCTTCCTTCAAAACCTTTGCGCCATCGAGGGTCAGTTTCCACTCGAGCTCGGTCGGAGTGCTTGGTGCTTTGTCGGCCAAGCTTATGCTAAAGATGACCTTTTCACCGATTCTATATTGGGCGTCGGGGTGATCCGTCGATGCCTTGATCCAGGTGTTCGGATTGACGGGCTTGGCTGCCTCGGCCGCTATCAGGGTGGAGGCGGTGACGACTAGTAAGGACGACAGGATGGAGTGAACTACGCGCATGGAGTCGGGCTTAGGGGTTGAGATTCTTGAGGGCCTTGGCGCGCTGCATCTTTTCGAAGGGGATCGGCTCGAAGCCGGGGATTTCCTTGAAGATACGAGAATCAGGGCGGAGCGTGAAGTCGCCCGCGGCTTCGTCGACGAAGCCAGGGTTGGTGTCGATGGACACGTTGTGGTGGCGGTAGTCCTTGTCGGGGTAGCGCGAGGGGCCGACGCCTTCGTCGTCTCCGATGAGGGCATTGTTGAACACTCGGTTGAAGAGCGGGGTGGTGGCGTCTTTCTTGGTGACGATATCAGTGTAGAGCTGGGCGAACTCGGGATACTTCACCGAGTAGGGAGGCTTGGTGATGTCTACGTCGTGGGTCAGCATGCCTTGATTAGATTTGAAAGTGGCGGCGGTCTTGGTGAAGTCCGCGCCGTCATTGGTCTTCACTCCTGGGTTATCGATGAACAGGTTATTGGAGATGGCGTGCAGATGGCCTTCGGTGACGCCGATGGCTGAGCGTGAGAAGGGCTTAAAGGTTCGCCCGATGTTACGGCGGAAGACGTTGCCGAAGACTTCGACGCCGTGCGTGCTGTTATCGAGGTAGAGGGTGCAGTTCTGGGCGTTATGGTCGAGGCTGCCGCGCTCGTTGTCGTGGAGGTAATTATGGCGGAGCCGGTTACCGAGCATGCCGGGGTTCTGGCGGGTTTCGACGACGCCCCCGTCCTTTGAGCCGGTCAAGCCGTAGGCGATCTCGTTGAATTCCATCCGGTGGTCGTTGCCCAGGAAGTAGAGGAGTCCGCCCTGATTGTGGTGCAGGTAATTGCCTTCGGCGATATTGCCACAGCCGTCGATCATCACGGCTTCGGCGTACATGTGCAGGCGCCGGTCGTTATGGTGGATGTCGCAATCGCGCACGAAATTACCCGCCGGGGTGAGGGTCTTGCGGTCTCCGCCGCCGAGGATCACGCCGCCGAGGCCAGTGTCGCGGATGACGCAGTTCTTCAGGCCGTTATTCTTACCGCCTTGACGATCCATGGCCGTCGCCCCTGGCAGGCGCACGGGTAGGCGCTCCAACCCGGTGCAGAGCAGGTGTCGGAAGGCTCCAGGGAGGCGAGGCAGAGGCTTGCCGGCGCCTGCAGATTTAATTTCCGCCGGCACGTTACTTTCGCCGCGATGGGCGTCTTCCCATTCGCCCGCGACTCCTGTATCCCATCCGAAGCCAATCTGCGCGCCGACGATGCCAGTGTTCCGGATGAGGCAGCCATCGAGCACATTATCTTCACCGCGTTCGATATAGACGCCGCTGGTGCGGCTGGCCTCGAGTGTCAGGCCGCGGAGATGGATGTGGGAGCAGCCTTCCATCGCCACGAGGACGTCATTGAGCATCGATACCACGATTTCGGACTTCGGGCCGAAGTCGGTGGGAGGGTAGAGTGTCAGGATGCCGGTCTTGCGATCCAGGTAATATTCGCCAGGCACATCGATCTCTTCGGGCAGATTAGAGAAGTAGAACCATTTGGCCTCATCCTTGTAGGTGGGCCAGACCTTCACGGGCGTGCTGAAGCGCACCGTGCCTTGCTTGGCGTCAAACGTCTCGACGCGTCGGCTGGTGCTGGCATAGGCGCGGATGAGTCCGCCGACGACATAGGCATCGTCGAGCTTACCCCATTCGGCCATATGGCTGAGGGCCTGTTGCGGGAAGATTGCCGGGGCGTCGCCATCCTTGCCGCTGCCCCAGGAATTGGCCGGGACGTTCTTCAGTGTGAGGGTCGAGTACTGCACCGCTCCGCCCTTGGCGTCGCGCTCCATCTCTTGGACGGCGTTCTCGATCATACCGAGCACCGGATGGGCTTCATTGCGATTGGGCCAGCGGGCGAGTGTGGCCGGATGGCCGTCGATGAAGAGCTCCAGTGGGGCGGGGAGGTAGTGTGTGCGCGAGCCGAAATCTAACGCATGCATCGGCTGAAGCGTGCCGTAGTCCGTGATGCCGAGCGCTTTCAGGTCGACCTGCAGCAGGTGCCGGCGAGCGGCGTGGGAAACGATACGATTCAGGAAAGCCTCGTCGGTTACCGGATGGAAAGCGGAGCGGGGGATGACCTTGCCGCCGATCAGACGCGGGTGCTCGCCCGATACGGCAGCATAGATGACGGGTGCTTCCGCGGTGCCCGAGTCTTTTTCATTCAGGTCGAAGGAGTGATCGCGCAGGTAGCTGCCTCCCGCAATGCGGACCGTGATGCCGTCGGCCGGATAGCGACCAGTGGTCTTGAGTGTGCGGACTTCATCCCGGGCGCGTTCCAACGTCGCGAAGGGTGCGGACTTTGAGCCTACGTTCGTGTCCTTGCCGTCGGGCGCGACGAAAAGTTCGGTGGCGCCCAACTGAAGGACGCAAAGGTATGCCAAGAGAAGGCGCATTGGGGTGGGTTTTACTAGCCCAGCCGCCCAGCGCTTTCTACAACAAACCCATGGGAGAAGTGAGGCGGATGCCTCACTTCATTATCTTTCGTATAACTGACGTGTCAGCCAGCTCAGCGGGCCTGGTATCCCTGCCAGAGCCACTCGAGGGCGCCGGGGAGGATCTGACCGCGGGCATTGCCGACGCCGTGGCCGGAGTTCTGGCAGAAGAGGTACTGGTAATGATAGCCCTTGTCTTTGAGGACCTTGGCCATGCGGTGGTTGGCTTCGACCCAGTCATGCATGCCGTCGCGCATGACGTTGGGGTTGTAGTTGTCGCGGTCGCCGACGGCCATGTAGAGGCGGATGGGCTTGCGCTCGCTCTGGGGGATGAGGGTGTCGTGGAAATCCCAGGCGCCGCCCGGGGTCTTGGGGTCGAAAGGCCACTGCTGGTTCACGAACGTGCCGGAGAGGGTGAGCACGCGGCGGAACCATTCGGGGTGATACCAGGCCATGATCAGCGCGGCGGAACCGCCGGAGCTCGTGCCCATCGTGGCGCGGCCTTCGGGGTCAGACGTGAACTTTACGCCGTAGTTCTTCTCTACGAGCGGCAGCACCTCGTGCTGGATGTATTCGGCATAGAGGCCGGACATCGTGTCGTATTCCTTGCCGCGTTCGTGGCCCTGGGCGTCGCCGCCACCGTTGGCGATCTGGACCATGATGAGGGCTGGGATGCGCTTCGCGGCGATGAGGTTGTCGAGGATGTGCGCCGTATTCATGTCCGGCTTGCCGAGGCCGGGCCCATCGTGCGTCACGAGGAGCGGGGCGGCGGTACCGGGGACGTATTGCGCCGGTACGTAGACCGTGATCGTGCGCTTGTAGTCGATATTATGAATATCAACGATGAGGGTCTTCGGGTTCTTTGGGTCGGGCGTGCCGAAGGTGTCGCGGGCGATACCGGGGTTGAAGCGCTGCGTGGTCTTCGAATCGATCTGGAACTGCTGGACCTTACCCTGAGGTACGGCGGGGTTGGCCTTGGATTCAGGGACCGCGACGTAGTCGGGTCCGACGAGGTAGTCGCCGTCTTCGAGGGTCTGCTTGCCGTTAAGCGGAATGAACTTCGGTGCACCCGGGGCGTCAAAGGCGCGCGTGGGCGGCGTCGGTCGGTCCTGCTTCTTTTGAGCAGGGGCCTTCGGGGCGTCGGCGGCATTCAGTACGGCCAGCGGGGCTAGCAGCAGGAGGGCGAGGAGGGAGCGCATGAGATTAGGGATAGGGGTAGGGGCAAGCTGGCTTAGTGGGCGTTCTTCTTGGCTTTGCCTTTAGGCTGTTCGTTCAGGGTGAGCTTGGCGACGGCGGCAATCTCGTCGGCTTGCTTCTGCCAGAGGGCAGCGAGTTCTTTGACCTTATCGGGCATCTTGGTGGCGAGGTTATTCTGTTCGGCGCGATCGGTTTTCAGGTCGTAGAGTTCCCAGGCGTCGCCCTTGGCGGCGACGATCTTGTAGTCGCCGACGCGGATGGCCTTGTTCTCTTCATGGAGCCACCAGAGGCTCGGGCGCTCGATCGTGATATCGCTTTTCAGGGCGGCGACGAGGCTCATGCCTGGCGCAGGTGGGATGGGTTGCCCCTTCCAATCGGTCGGTTTCTGCACGCCGGCGAGGTCAAGGATGGTCGGCACGATGTCGACGAAGTGTCCCGGCGTGTGGCGGAGTTCGCCTTGGGCCGCGATGCCGGCTGGCCAATGAGCGATGAGGGGCGTGCTGATACCGCCTTCGTGCACCCAGGTCTTATGTCGACGGTGTGGCGTGTTGGCCGCGCTGGAGAAGCCGGGCCCGAGGCAGAGGTAGGTCGCGGCGCTGCCCATCTCAGCCTGGGGGTCATGGCCGCCGTTGCGCACCATAATCTCGGCGCTGGCGCCGTTGTCGGAGGCGAAGAGGATGAGCGTGTTCTCGTAGGCGCCCATGGCCTTGAGCTGAGCGATGATGCGGCCAATCTCCTGGTCCATGCGGTCGACCATCGCGGCGTGGATGGCCATCTTCGTGGCTTGGAAGCGGCGCTGTTCGTCGGTGAGTTCCGCCCAGGGCAGCGGGCGGTTCACTTCGCCGGAGCCGAGTTTCTTCATCGCATCAGGGAAATCGTAGGGCGGGCCGACATCGCGCTCAAGGGCGGACAGTGTGGTGTTCGTGATGCCCATGGCCTTCTGGCGTTCGAAGCGCGAGGCGCGCAGGGCCTCCCAGCCAGCGAGATACTTGTCGTGGTATTTGGCGATGTCCTGTGGCAGGGCGTGGAGAGGGAAGTGTGGAGAGATGAAGGGGATGTAGTGGAAGAAGGGCTTTCCCTTGTAGTTGGCCGCGTGGTCCTTGAGGCACTCAATCGCGTGGTCGGCCACGGCGATACTCGCGTAGTAGCCTTTCTCATCGGCCGGCACCTTGACCGGGACGTCGTCGATCAAGTTACCCTTGGCGGTGAAGTAATTGCCCTGGTTCTCCAGGTTGAGTGAGCGATCGAAACCAGCCGCGAGCACCTTGCCATCGATGTGCCACTTGCCGCTATGATAAGTCCGGTAGCCCGCTGGCTTCAGGAAATCGGGGAGCAGGCGGGCCCAGGATTGACGGACGCCTTGGCCGCCCCCGCCGATGCCGGTCATGCCGTCGCGGTGTACTTCCTGGGCGTAGTAGCCCGTGAGTAGGGCGGCGCGTGAAGGCCAGCAACGGGCCGTGTTATAGAACTGCGTGAAGCGCACGCCGTTATTCGCGAGGCCGTCCAGGTTTGGCGTGGCGATCTCGCTGCCGTAGCAACCGAGGTCGGAATAGCCGAGGTCATCGGCGAGGATGAGCACCACGTTCGGCGGGGTCGCGGCGAAGGCCGTGAACGTGGCGAAAAGCAGGGCGAAGAGCGGGCGCATGGGGGCAGGGCCAAGATACAGACCAAAGGCCGAGCGGTGCAAAGGTAGAAAATGGGGTCAGACCCCATTATTCTGCCTCCAGGCCATTAGGCCGTCAGTTCCTTGATGATGCCGTTGCTATCGCCGTGGCTATCCACCTTGGCGCCGCTACCTTGCAGGAGCGTCAGCCACAGGTTGCACAACGGGGTGCTCTTGCCCTGGAGCGCGAGGTGCTGGCCGAGGCGGATGCCGGAGCCGCCGCCGGCGATCAACGTCGGGCAGTTGTCCAGATAGTGAACGGTGCGGATGTTGCTGCCGTACGCGACCGTGGTATGGTCGAAGAGGCTGCTGCCGTCGGCTTCCTTGGTGGCTTTGAGTTTGGTGAGCAGGCCGGCGAGTAACTTGCTTTGCTCGAGGTCGCGCTTCTGTGCCGCTTCCATGCGCTCACCCGGGGAGTAGTGGCTCATGTCGTGCGAAGCCACTTTGATATTGAGGCTGGCCAGCAAGGCGCTGACGGGCTGGCGGTAGGTTAGGAAGCGGGTGCTGTCGGTCTGGAGCGCGGCGACGATGAGGTCATACATCACCTTGATCTCATCTTTACCGGCAAGCCCTGGCTTGGGCTCGGGGAAGGGGGCGCGGGCCTTGGGGCGATCGAGCCACTGCTCATCCTTGGACAGGCGGAGTTCGATGTCGCGCACGCTCTGGAAATATTCATCGAGCTTATCGACGTCACTACGCGAGAGTCCGCGGCGCACGCGGGCGGCGTCTTCGAGCACGGCATCGAGCACGCTGCGCTGCTGGGCGAGCAAGGCCTGGCGCTGGGCGAGCGGCATGGTCTCGTCGGAGAAGAGGCGGTGGTAGGCCGCGACCGGGTTTTCGTGCCCGGTCAGCGGTTTGCCGCGCGCATCCCAAGCCATCGAGCCCGGGCCGTGGCCGGAGTCGACCGCGTTGGCGCAGTCGAGGCGGATGGACCCGTAACGGGTGTCCATACCGAGTTTCGCGGCCGCGACTTGATCCGCAGAGATACCATTATGGAAACTCTGACCCGGCTCGGAATAGCGGTTGGCGCCCGTCAACCAGAACGTGCTGCCCCAGTGTGCTTCGTCGCTGAACTTGTTCGAGAGGCCCTGCACGAGGGTGAAGTCCTTCTTGTGCTCGGCCAGCGGTGCGAGGCCTTCCGGCAACGCGTAGCTTGCGCCGGTGTCGGTGAGTTTTGGGAACCAGGTCTCGTTGGTGACGCCGTAGCCGAACCCGAGGAAGACCATGCGCTTAGGGTGAGTGACGGCTTTCTCGGCCGCGAACGCCTTGAAGCCCATCGAGGTGAGCGCGGGCAGGGCGATCAGCGTGCCGGCGGCCCGGAGGAAGTGCCTTCGACTGAGGTGGGAGGAGCTCATGGTTATTTGGTTTGGAAAGTTTCGGAGAGGACGAGGGCGCGGATGAACGCTGCCATCTGGTAATCCTGTCCGCGAGCCTGGGTGATCATCTCCACGGCGAGGGGTTCGTCGAGGAAGCCGAACGGACGTCCCATGCCGTATTCGACGAGGGCTTCGCTGAAGCCGCGGGCGAATTTCTCGGGCTTCGAGGCGAGCTGATCGCGCAATTCGAAGTAATCCTTGAAGTGCGCGCCTTTGTAGAAATTCCCGGCGGGGTCGATGGGCCACGTCTTGCTGCCGACGCCTTTCTTCTCGTAGGTCTCCGAGGTGCGCCACTTGCCGGCGGCGTTGAAGTTCTCGAAGCCGAAGCCGATGGGGTCGATCTTCCGGTGGCATTGGGCGCACTGGGGCTGCTCTTGGTGGGCGGCCAGCCGTTCCCGTGTGGAGAGAATCTTGTTTTCGAGACGGTTCAGTTGAGGCACGTTCGGCGGGGCCGGGGGCGGGGGCTCGTGCATGATCTTGCGGAGGATCCAGGCGCCGCGTTCGACCGGGCTAGTGTCGCGGCCGTTGCTGCCCATGGCGAGGATCGCCGCCATGCCAAGCAGGCCGCCGCGCGGAGAATCCTTCGGCAGGTTCACCTTCCGGAAGCTGTCGCCGGCGATACCGTCCAGTCCGTAGTAGTTGGCGAGGAGGCCGTTGACGTAGACCTGGTCATTCTTGATCAGCTTGGTCAGGCTTTCGTTCTGGCGGAGGAGATGGGCGAAGGTCTCGTAGACCTCCTGACGGGCCGCGCCCTTGGTGCTATCGTCGAAATCACGATACTGCTTCGTGTCGAACTGGAAGAAGTCGAGACGCGCCAGGCCGAGCCACTGATGGACGAAGCCACGGACGAACTCATCCGCCTTGGGGCTCGCGAGCATGCGATCGACTTCACGGGCGAGGACGGCGGGTTTCTTTAGGTCGCCGTTGCGGGCGAGGGCGAGCAGGGTGTCGTCGGGCGGGGCGCTCCACAGGAAATAAGAAAGCCGGACAGCGAGTTCGTTGGCATCGAGCGGTCGCACCGTCTTCTCCTCGTTCGGTTCGGCGAGGTAGAGGAAGCCGGGCGAAGTCAGGATGACGCTCAACGGGTCCTTCAGCGCGCTCTCGAAGCTCGCGCCTGCTTTGCGGCGCACGTCGTAGAGCGCCACGAGCTTGTCGAGGTAGCTCGCGCTGGGGCTCTTGTCGCGGAAGGCGCGGAGCGCGAACTTCGCGATGATTTCTCGGGCGTAATCGCGTTCCGTGAGGCCTTGGGTGTTGGCTGAAAGTACCGGTGTCGCTGTCGCCCTGGCGGCCAGTGTCTTCAGCGGGCCTTCCCATTCGACCCAATCAATCCAAAGGGCGGAGGGCGGACCTACGCCGGTGGCTTTCTGTGCGGCATTATAGATTTCAAAGTCGAGTTTCACGTCGCGCTTTTCGCGCAGCACGAAAGTCCGCGGGCTACCGATGGTAAGGGTGACGGGTACCTCGATGGTCTGGGGTTCGTCGGTGGTGCCGCTGACTTGGAAGGCCTGTAAAAGAGTGAAATCCTTTTCGCCCGACTTGCGGGTGCCGAGTTCGACGAAGTGACGTTCCTTCGGTGTGCCTTTCACCGCACCGATGCGGAAGCGGACCACGTATTGTCCGGGTGGGGTATTCTCGATGCTGTGCTGGGTCTTCAGCCAGTTAGAAGGTTGATCCGGCGGCAGGGTGATGACCTCCTCGGTGTGGACGTTGTAAATCGTCAGGTAGGCGCCGGTCTTGGTGAGGGGGTCGTTGAGGTAACGTTCAAAGCTTGGTCCGTGCTGTCCGAAGACCTTTACCCGGAACTTGGCCTCTTGCGCGTCGGGAATACCTTTCTGAGGCTTCCCCGTGGCGAGGAAGGCCTTAGCGGCCTCGTTGCCTCCCTTGTAGTAGCCGTCATACGTGCCGCCGACCATGCGGTTGGCGTGCAGTTCGACCTCGCGGCGTTCCTTGTGGGCGGCGGGGTAGTTGTCGGTGTTGAAGATCTCGATCCAGTCGATCCAGAGGGCGAACTCGGGTCCAATCCCATTGCGTCGATGCGCTTCGCCGAAGATTTCGAGGGCACGTTCGTTGGAATCGAAAGACCCGCGTTCGCGGAGGAAGAACCCGCGGCTGCCGCCGTTGACGATGTCGACGGGGAATTCCAGAAGCTGAGGCGCTTCCATCGTTCCCGTCACTTCGTGGGTGCTGGCGACGGCGCCTTGCAAGGGGCCGAACTCGAGGAAGTGTCGGGATTTCGGGGTGTTGGCGGTTCCGGCGACCCGCACGCGAACGGTGTATTTTCCAGCGGGCCAGCCGCTTGGGACGTTGAAGGGCTGGTAAGGGTTGGCGAAGACGTCGGAGTAGGTGAGGAAGGAGCCGGTCTTGGAGGCCGGATTCTCGAGATAGGCCCGTTGCTGAGGGGCAGAGAGCACCCAGTTGCGCCGCCCCTGCTGGTCCGCGTGGATCTCGTCGATGTAGCCGAACTTTTCAGGCGAGGGTGCTCCGGGAATCCTTTTCCATTCGAAGTATCGGTGGGTCTGGGCGCCTTTCTTCTCGGCTTGGATGGCGGCGACGATGGCGACGTTTTCCGGTTTGGCGGCGGCGGCATCGACGGCGGTCGTCCAAGCGACATAGCGATCGTGGCAGTCGACGCGTTCCGCGTAGGATTTCGTGATCCGGGGCGTGGCGTAGTCTTCGGCTTCCAGATGGACCTTCAAGGCCTTCGTCGGCTGGCCGAAACGGATGAAGTGTTCATCGATCGCCTGACGCCCGAGCGCGAGGTAGCGTTCGAACTGGTCCGACGACATGAAGAGGGATGAGCCAACGGTATCGAAGGAGCCGGCGCCACCGTCGGCCGGGAGTTCATTCACGGGCAGGTCGACGCCGAGCAGGTCGCGCAGGGTATTCTTGTATTCGCGGCGATTAAGCCGTCGCATCGTAATCAGGCCGCGGGAGTCGCCGATGGTCTTGCGCGCGGTGACCAGCGTGCCCGAGAGCATCTCGAGGAAGTCCGCCTTGGCGGTCTTGTCCGGTTGCTTGGCGTCCTCCGGTGGCATCTCGCCGGAGTTCACCTGGTTCAGGATTTTCTGCCAGCGGTCGGCCCACTGCACGGTGTCCAAGGTGAAGGGGATGTCATCCAGCCGAAGCTTGCCCTTCTGCTTATCGGCATTGTGGCACTCCACGCAGTATTCCTTGAGGAAGGCCCGGTGTTTCTCGTCGATGCGCGCCTCCGGGGTCGCGCCGAAAGTCAGGGCGGCGAGGAAGGGGAGGAGGATGAGGCGACGCAGGGGCATGTCGGACTTCCGTAGGATGAGGCCAGGATGAGCGGCCGCCAGCCCAACGTTGGGGCGGGAGGCGTCAAATCTCTCCGTTTATTTCCAATATTCCCGGACGACCCGTTCCCACTCGTCGGCCATCAGCTGGTGGCCGCGGTAGGTGGGGTGGACGCTGTCCCAGACCCAGTAGTCATCCGCGGTCTTGGCGGCAGCATCGTCGAAGAGCTTCTGGAGGCGGACGAGAGCCGCGCCATGTTTGAGGGCTAAGTTCGCCACGATGGCCTGACGGGCGACGATACCTTCGGGCACCGGCTTGCCGGGGTGTCGGACGAACGGCTCCATCAGCACGAGCTTGAGTTTGGGATTCTGAGCCCTGGCCTCGCTGAGGATCTTATCGTAAGTGGTTTCGTAGGCTTCAAGCGGGACGCCGTGACTATTATCATTCACGCCGATCATCACCGAGAGCAGGTCAGGTTTGAGTGCGAGCGTGTCCTTCTCCCAGCGCTTATCGAGGTTCAGTACCGTGTTGCCGCTCACCCCGCGGTTATAAAAGTCGAGTTTTCGTTCCGGGAAGGCGGCGCCATGGCGGGCCGCGATGATGAACGCGTAGCCGTGGCCAAGGATATGGTTCGGGTCGAGGGAGCGACCGCGATTGCCGTCCGTGATCGAGTCGCCTTGGAACAAGATGCGGCTCTCCGGGCCGAAGGCCGGGAGGGGTTCGAGTCCGGACGCGGTAAGTGCGCCGAGCATCGCGGCGATGATAAGCAGGGTCTTCACGTTCAGCCCAGCTGGAGGACGCCGGTGCTGTCGCCGAAGTTGTCCTTCTTGACGCCCATGCGCTGGAGGAGGGCGAGGTGCAGGTTGCACATCGGGGTCTTCTTCGGAGAGATGAGGCGACGACCGGAGCGGATCGTGCCGGCGCCGCCGCCCGCGAGGAGCAAGGGCAGGTCGTCGATGTCGTGCTTGTTGCCGTCGCGGATGGAGCAGCCGAAGAGGAGCTGGCTGTTATCGAGGACGCTGCCTTCTCCTTCCTTCAGGGCGTCGAGGCGGTGGCAGAAGCCGGCGAACTGGGCGACGTTCCAGTCGACGATCTTCGAGTACTGGACGAGCGTGTTCGCGTCGTTCTCGTGGTGCGAGATGCCGTGCCAGTAGTTGGTCACGCCGTCGAGCCACGGGAAGCGCATGCCGGACTGGGCGTCGCCGATCATGAAGGTGCTGATGCGGGTGGAGTCGGTCCAGAAGGCGAGCGCGAGGATGTCGAGCATCTGCCTCATGTGCTCGCGGTGGTCCTTGGGGATGCCGGGACCGGGGCGGGGCAGGTCGAAGCGACCGGCGTTGATCCAGCGCTTCTGCGGCTTGAGCGTGTTCTCGAGGCGCTTCTCGACGGCGCGGACGGACTCCATGTACTCTTCTAGTTTCACGCGGTCGGCGGAGCTGATCTTGCCCTTGATGAGCCAGGCATCCTCGATGACGGCATCGAGCACGCTGAGATCGTCGCGTTGTAGCGCGTCGGTGACGGCCTTCTGGTTCGGATTGAAGCCCGAGACCACAGGGCCCGCGGAAGCGGTGCGGAAGAGTCGGTCGAAGGCGAGCTGCGGGACGATCTCCTTCGGGACCGGGGTGTGCGGATCGCGCCACGAAAGGTGGGAGCCGTAGAGCATCGCGAAGCCGCCGCCCGCGTTGTCGACGCCTGAGCGGGTGGGTTCGAAGCCGAGCTCGAAGCTCGGCAGTGGCGTCTGGTTGCCGATTTCGGCGGCCATGACCTGGTCGGCCGAGACACCGCCGACGTCGATGTCGCTGCCGGCGTTGCGCTTCACGAAGCCGCCATGGAGCCAGGCGGGAACCTTGGGCCAATGGCCGTTACGTCCCGCGGTGCGCTGGTTCGTCAGGTTCTCGAGGAGGATGATCTTGTCCTGGATGCCCTTGAACGGCTGCAAGGAAGGGGAGAGTTGGAACTTCTCCTCGTTGCCTTCCGGACGCCAGCGCTGTCCGTGCACGCCGTTGGGCATGAAGAAGTAGGCGGTGCGCAACGGCGGTTTGGCGAGGCGCTGGTCGGCCTTGGCCTTCGGCACCATCGCTTCCATCAAGGGCAGGGCGAGCGCGGCGCCGCAACCGCGGAGCATCGTGCGTCTGGAGATGGGTCGGAACATCGGGCTGAAGGGTTAAGGACAGTGTGGGGGACTGAGCGGAGAAGGCAAATCCAGGGGGAGGGCTTATTTCGGCTCCTTTTCGACCTTGGCGGCCTTCTTGGGTTTGGCCGCGTTGGCCAGTTCGTTGCGGTTCCGGAAGGGGACGCTCAGGACGACCTCTTCCAGGAGCGTCTGGGTCTTGAAGTCGTCTGCCTCGAGCCGATTCACGATGCCTTCGATCGTGCCGTCGTCGCGGTCGGCAAGGCTGCGACCCAGGGCGTAGCCGAGCATCTTCGACGTGACCTGGCGGGCGAAGTCGTGCTTGCGGTCGAGGATCTGCGTCTTGAAGCCGGCGATGCCTTCGAAGGCCTTGCCTTCGGCGGTCTGACCCGAGGCGTCGATCGGCTTGCCCTTCTCATCGACGTCGCGCCAGCGGCCGAGGCGATCGTAGTGGTCGAGCGAGAAGCCGATCGGATCGATGACGTTATGGCACGAGGCGCAGGTGGCGTCGGCGCGGTGCACGGCCAGCTTCTCGCGCAGGGAAAGCGTGCGGCTTTTCTTGCCGCCGGCCGAATCGAGCGAAGGGATGTTGGGCGGCGGGGCGGGGACGGGCGTGCCGAGGAGCGTGCCGAGCACCCAGGAGCCGCGGAGCACCGGGCTCGTGCGGGTGCCGGGCGAAGTGAGCATCTGGACGGCGCCAAGGCCGAGCACGCCGCCGCGGCGTCCGTCGCTGATGGCCACCTTGCGGAATTTGTCACCCTTCACGCCGTCGATGCCGTAGTAGTCGGCGAGCCGCCCGTTGAGGAACGTGTAGTCGGCGGAGATCAGCTCGAGCAGGCTGCGGTTGTCGCGGATGAGATAGTTCATCAACGACAGGGCCTCGGTGCGCAGGTCGGCACCGACTTCCTTGGTGTAGATGCCCTTGGAGTCCTTGGCTTCAGGCGAGGCCGGCACGGTATCGCCGACCGCCTTGGTGCCCAGCCACTGTTCGGTGAAGGTCAGCAGGAACGAGGCGGACTTCGGGTCGGCCATCATGCGCTTCAGCTGCGCCTTGAGGGTCTCCGGCTGGTTGAGCTTGCCGGCGTCCGCGAGCGCATCGAGTTCGGCGTCGGGCGTGCTGTTCCAGAGGAAGTAGGAAAGCCGGACGGCGAGTTCATGGTCGGTCACCGGGCGGATACCGGGTTCGACGTGGTCCTGTTCGATGCGGAAGAGGAAACGCGGCGAGACCAGGACGGCCTTGAGCGCCAGCTTCATCGAGGTCTCGAAGTTCTCGCCACGGGACGCGGAGCGGTCGAAGAGCAGGAGGTTCTTCTCGATGTCCTTGTCCGTCACCGGCGTCCGGTAGGCGAGGCGGGCGAACTTGCGTAGGATGCCCGCGGCGGCCTGCCGGCGTTCGGCGGGGGACTTGCCGGCGAGGGTGGCGGAGCTGACGTCGCCGAAGAGGCGTCGGTGGGCTTCGCGACGTTCTTCCGTGACCTTCTTGGGGTTGTCCTGGACGGTGAGCCCGGCGACCTCGGCCTCGCCTTGGGCGCAGGCGAGCGTGAGACGGTGCGGCCCACGGAAGAACCGGAGCTGGACCTCCGTCGGCTTGGCGTCGGCGGGACCGATGTCGAAGCGTTGGGCCGTGATGCCGTCGACCTTGAGTTCCAGGCTGGCTTTGCCGGCCTGCGTGGAGCGGGCGGCGATCGTCACCGTATGTGGTGCGGTCATCGTCACGGTGAAGAAGACCGACGCTTCGGCGCCCGGCTTCAGGCGGGACTGCGAGCCCGGTTCGAAGTCTGCGGTTTTGAAGGCGCGCTGGGTCGAGGGAATGAGCACCGCCTCGTCGAGGATCGCCTCGGCGGCATCCAGGTAGCGTTCCATCAGGATCACCGGCAGGTAGAGGGTCTCTCCGTTGTTGTCGAAGCCCTCGCCGCCGCCGCCGTCGGAGGGGAAGGTCTGGGAGAACTTGAATTTCAGTCCGAGCAGGTCGCGGATCGTGTTGTCGTATTCGAGGCGATTCAGGCGGCGGGCCGTGATGGCGCCGGCGTAGGAGCCCATCTCCTTGGCGGTCTCGCGCAGGATGCGTTCCAGCCAGTCGGCCGCCTTGCGGCGATCGTCTTCGGACGGCTGCTCTTCCTTGGCGGGAGGCATCGTCCGGTTGCGGAGCTGCGTGACCGTGCTGCGCAGGTTGCCGCGTTGCGAGTGGATCTGGCTGAGCTCCTTGACCGCCAGGAAATCGATCTGCTTCCCCTCCTTGTGGCACTCGAGGCAGAAGGTCGAAAGGATCGGGCGGATCTCCGACTTGAAATAGGCCTCGTCCGCTGGCGTGACCGCCCCGGCCCCGGCGGCGAGGCCGAGGAGAAAGGAAGTCGTGAGCGAACGGCGGAAAGGCATGGTGACGGGGACCGGCTGGGATGGTTATGAGACATCCGGGCAAAGGAAAGGTTTTGGGCCAGTTTTCCGGCCCGGACTCAGCCCTTTTCCCGGCCGTAATCGGCCTTACAGTCCGATGAACACCAGCTGGCCCGCCTTGCTGTCCGGGATGATTAGCTGGCCATGGGCTTCGTCGACGTAGATGTCGGCCGCGGACTGCAGGCCCAGGCCTTCGGAGAGGAGCGCCGGATGGGAGCCGTCGGCGTCATAGCGCGTGACGCGACCGAACATCACCTCGGAGATGTAGAAGCGACCCTTTGAGTCATGGACCAGGCCGTCGCCGGAGCGGTGTCCCTTGGCGATCGTGGTGAAAACGCCGTCCTTGTATTCGAGGACGTCGCCGGTGAAGAACTCGGCGAGGCGGATGCGACCGTCCTTGAGGACGTCGACGCCGTTGGGGTTGAGCATGCGCGGGTTCGGGGCGATGACCTCGGTGACCTTGCCGTCGAGCGTCACGCGGAAGAGGCGGGCGATGACCGGGATGGCCTTATGTTCGGCGCTATCGATCGGCCAGAGTTTGTTGTTCGCGTCGCGCATCTTGGTCACGGCGCCCATGTCGGTCACCAGGATGCTCTGGCCCGAAGGTTCGACCTCGACGTCGTTGAGGAAGGTGGGGGCGGTCGGGAAATCCTTCGGACCTGCGAGGACGGACTTGTGGCCCTTGGCGTCGACTTTCCAGACCGTATCGAAGTCGGCCGTGATGATGAAGCCACCTGCGAAGACGGTGCCCTTCGGGTCGTTCAGGCCGGTGGTGAAATCGGTGACGGTCTCGCCGTGCACGCGGACGATCTTGCCGTCGCCGTCGCCATATTTGCGGCTCGGTCCCATGATGCTAATGAAGAGATCCCCGTCGAAGCCGCGGGTGACGCTTTCGGGGTTGGCGCCGACGGCGAGCTTGCGAGGTTCGGCCTGGACCGTGGCGGCGAGGGCGAGCAGGAGCGCGAGAAGGGGGGTCTTCATAAGGCCCTTATTTCCGCTTCGCCCGCGGACGGAGTCAAGCGGTCAGCCTTTAATGAGCCAGACCGCCGCGAAGGCCGTCAGCCAGGCCAGCACGTTCTCAAAGGCGTTCTGCTGAATGCGCTTCAAAATCTGCCAGCCGAGGAGGATGCCGGCGATGACCCCAGGTAGCAGCACCACGTTGGTCATCAGTGACTTTTCGGTGACAAGTCCGAGGCTACCGCTGAAGGGTAGTTTGAAGAGGTTGATGAAAAGGAAGAAGCGGCAGAAGACGCCCAAGTGCTCCTTTTTCTCGAGACGTTGGGCGAGTAGATAGACCGTCATCACCGGCCCAGCGGCGTTGGCCAGCATCGTGGAAACCCCTGAGACAAAGCCCATGCCCCAGGTGAAAGTACGATGACGGGTCAGTTCGAGCAGCTGTTCACGTCGGTAGTGCAGCACGACGTTAAAAGCCAGCAGGCTCAGGATGAGCCAGCCGATGACGATGCGGGCGGTGGAGTTGTCGACGTGGTCGAGCATGAACCAGCCAGCGAAGACACCCACGATCGCCGCGGGGATCATCGGGACGATCTGGCGCCAGCTGCCGCCTCCACGATTGATGAGGTAGCCCATGAGGTCGGCGACGATGAGCATCGGGAGTACGATCCCCACCGAAGGCTTGGCGCCGAAGATCTTGGCCATCAGCACGACGTTGAGCGTCGCGGTCCCGGCGAGGCCGGATTTCGAGAGGCCGATGCAGAGCGCGCCGAAGAGGGCGAGCAGCAGGATCCAGCCGCCGGCCGGCAGCAGGGTGTGGCTCTGGATCCAGTCGTTCATCCGCCGCAGTGAGTCGTAATCGGACTTAGCGGGCGAGCGTGTTCCGTAGAACTACTCAGCCAAAGGGGTCAGGCCGCACCTTGTTGTCGCTGAACCTAAAATCGCCTTAAAGTGGCGAGTTTAGGTTCACCCCATGCGTGGGTACGGCCTGACCCCTTTGGCTGAGGGCTTTTACTTGGAGAGCGTCTTAATCTGCAGATGGCGGTATTCCATCTGGCCGCGGTCGCCTTCGAGTCCGATGGGTCCGGTCTCGGGCACCTTGAGCGCGTCCTCAATGACCTCGCCATTGCACTCAGCATGGGCGACGCCGCCCTTCACCGTGACGATCAATTCGTTCCAGTCTTGGGCCTTGTATTTCTTGAGGTCCTTGTAGGGTCCGGCGACGAGGAAGTCGCGGCACTGCAACTGGGGCTTGCGCAGGTAGACGCCGCTGTCGGCATTGGGCGTGGCTCGGAACTCCAGCTTGAGGACGAAGTCTTCCTGGAAGTCGCGAAGGGTATCGAGTTCCTGAATACGGCGTCCTTCGGCGGGCGTGGTGACAACCAGTCGGCCGTTGATGGCCCGGTAGCGTCCGTCCGAGCTCTCGGTCTTCCCGTCGAAGTTCTCAGCCTGCTTTACTTCGACGAAGAGCGGAGCGTTAGGCTTCGGGACTTTCGGAGCCTTGCGGGGCGGGGTGACGCGGTAGCCCCAGCCGGTCAGGTCCTTGCCGTTGAACAGGCTCACGAATCCTGCGTCCGGCTTAAACTCATCGGCCTGGGTGTCGAGATAACCGAGCGTCGCGAAGACCGGACGCAGCGCGGAGGCCCATTTCGAGTAGCCGGCGGCGTTGAGATGAAGTAAGTCGGGAAAGAGGGACGGAATCGCGTCGCCTTCGGGGTTCGCGAAGAGGGCGTAGGTGTCGAGCACCGTGAACTGCGGGTCGCCCTTCACCGCGGCGGCAAAGAGCTCGTTGACGGCGAGGATGGTCTCTTTCGGGCGCTTCTTCGTGGCCGAACTCGGGAAGAGGCGGCAGACGACGACCGGCATCTTCGGATTGTGGGCTTTGAGGGCGGCGACGATCTTCTGGAAATTACGACCGATGGCCTCGGCTGGCACTTCGACCTCGATGTCGTTGGTGCCCATCAGGAGCACGACGGCCTTTGGGTGGAGCGAGAGCACGTCTTCCTGTAGGCGGATGAGCATACCGCGGGTGGTGTCGCCGCCGATGCCGCGGTTGGCCAGCTTAAGGTCGTCGAAGGATTTCTTAAAATCTGCGCCCCAGCCTTGGGTAATCGAATCGCCGAGGAAGACCACGGCGCCCTGATCCTTGGCGACGTCGGCCGCCCACTGCGGACGGATGGTATTCCATCGCTTCACGTAGCCGTCATAACGGCGCAGCGCGCCTTCGCCGGGTAGGGTCGTCTCAGCTTCGGGCGCCGGGAGCGTGAAGTGCGCGGTGTCCGCAGCGAAGAGCGAGAGGCTGAGTAAGCAGAGCGAGAGCAGGGGGCGCATGGGGGTCAGCCCACCGTACCTTGCCGCTTGCACCATTCAACCCACATGTCGCGGAAGCCTGTCTCAAGTTTGCGCGTGAAGGCAGCCGCATCGAGCAAGGGAGAGGCCTGCATCTTGGACCGCAGGCTAGCGCGGAGAGTTGCCAGGGCCGGTTTGTCCTGCGCGGTCTTGATGGCGTAATCGACGTAGGCGTCGAGGCTTTTGACGGCGAAGTCAGGCAGCCCCACGGTGCTGAGCAGGCTCAGTCCAGCGCGTCCGAGGTTACGCTGGCCGACCAGACTGATGACGGGGACGCCCATCCAGAGGGCGTCGAGGGTGGTCGTCATGCCGTTATAGGGGAAGGTGTCCAACGCGATGTCGACCAGATGGTAGCGGGAAAGCAGTCGGCCTTGGTCGAGGTTGTCGGTGGCGGGCAGATAGTCAGCGAAGATCAGGCGATCGGCAGTGATGCCATGGCTTTCCATTGCTTCGCTCATACGTCGGCGATGGCCGCCTTGCTTCGCGAGGAGCATGAGGCGGGAGTTAGGGACGGCACGCAGGATTTGACCCCAGGTCGCGAGCACTTCGGCGCTGATCTTGCAGGAGTTATTGAAAGACCCGAAGGTCACGAACCCGTGGCGCTTGGCCGGCAGCACATTGACCTCAGGGAAGCTGGCGGGGGGTTCGTAGCAGGTCCAGCTGTCCGCCAGCAGGCAGGGCTTTTCGTGCGCGGAACTCAGGGCATTGCCTGCCGGGGGTTCGAGGTGTCGATCGCTGATGCGGTAGTCGATGGTGTCGAGGCCGGAGCTCTCGGGGTAGCCAAGCCAGGAGAGCTGGAGCGGCGCAGGTTTTAGGGCAAAAGCGGTCAGGCGATTGTCGGAGGTGTGCAATCCGAGATCGATGAGCAGGTCGATTTGGTCGGCCTGAACTTGGCGCACGAACTCGTGGTCAGTGCTACCGGCCATGTCGCGCCAGCAATCCGCATGGGCCTTGAATTCACGCGTGAGTGCCTGCTCGGAACTCATCGAGTAACAGAAAATCTCGAAGGCCGTGTGGTCGTGGTGGCGGAAGGCGGGCAGCAGGGCGCGGCCGACGACGTGGTCGCGCAGGTCGGCTGAGACGTACCCGAGGCGGAGGCGTCGGCCGGGTTCCTTTAGATTCGGATGATTTTTGATCGGTCCGGCCGGCGGCGAGCCATGCCGGCGATTCCATTCCCGGTGCAGTTCGGCGAACATCTCGTCGGTCGATGCAGGGTCGTAATGCATCGTCAGGATGATGTTGCTGCGGACTTCGGCTGACTCCGGGTTGAGGACGAGGCAGCGGCGTAGGAGTTCGACGGCCTCAGCGATCTCGCCGCGCTCCTTGAGCATGATGCCGAGGTTGTTCAGTGCGAAGAAGTTCTTCGGCTCGATGGCCAGCGACTGCTGGAAGGAGGCGATGGCACCGTCAATATCGCACTGGGCTTGGAGTAGCGCCCCCAGGTTGGTCGCGACAGCGTAGTCGGTCGGACGTCGGGCCAGCACCTCGCGATAGTGGGCGATACCTTCCTCCGTCCGGCCGACGAGGTGTAGCGCCATGCCGAGCTGCAGTTCGGCCACGGCGTAATCGGCGTTGCGGGCGAGAGCACCGCGATAGCAGGCGATGGCTTCTTCGTGGGCCTTGGCTTGGACGTAGGCGTTGCCGAGGTTGTAGTGATGCTGGGCGGCATCCGGGGCGAGTTCCACCGCGCGGCGTAGATAAGCAATTGCCCGCTGGGTGTCGCGTTGATCGACAAGTTTGGTGCCGTAATTCCCGTGGTAGTGGGCGACGTTCGGATTAAGGCGGATGGCTTCCTGCAGGAGTGCTTCACCTGCCGCGTGTTGTCCGAGTTCGAAAATCACCAGTCCATGCAGGTGGACCAGGTCGGGTGAGTGCGGGAATTGGACGCGAAGCTCCCGGTAGATGTGTTCCGCCTCGGCCAGACGCCCCTGACGATGGAAGTCCATCGCATGGTTGAGCGCGGCCTGAGGGTCGGGGAACTGCACGTCGCGGTCAGCGAAGCACTCCGGTCAGCGGTTTACCAGCCTCATCCAGCAGCTGGAACTCGTGCACGCCTTCCTTCGTGGCATCGGTGTAGGTCCAGACGATCTTCTTCTCGCGGGTGATCTCGACGACCTTGGCCTGCGGGGCACGGGCGGCGTAGTTGCTGAAAACGATATTACCGTTCGGGAGCCAAGAGAGGGCGGTGGTGCGATTCACCGGCACGCCCGGAAGGTCGCCGTCGCGGAGTTCCCAGACGATCTTGCCAGCTTCATCCACTTCGATGATGTGGCTGCCGACGGTCAGGCTGATGAGCGTGTGGCCGGCGGCGTTCCGCAGGCAGCAGAAGGTGCGGTTATCCAAGGTCGACTCTGGGCTCTTGCGTTCCCAGACGACCTTGCCGGCGGCGTCGTATTCGCGAACCGTCTTATCCTGCGGCACGAGGTAATGGCCATTGGGAAGCTTGCGGGCCATGCGGCTCTGCATGTGGTGGTTTGTGGTCTGGCAGCCCAGAGGAATCTCGACTTTGATCGAACCATCGCGGGCGACCTCGAGAAGGCGCGGATTATTGCCGGCTTCGGTGAGCAGGATGTTGCCGTTGTCGAGCAGGACGCCGGTGTTCACCTCGGACTGTGTACCCTTGTATTCCCAGACGACTTTCTGGTCGCGCGTCACTTCGACGACTGCGCCGCCGGGGTAGGCCTTGTTCTTGGTGAGGGTGAGCAGCAGGTTGCCGCTCGGCAGGATGGTTCCGTCGCGGGTCGCGGCGGGGTATTTCCAGGTGGCCTTGCCGGAGGCGTCGACGATCTGGGTGAGGCCGCCGAGCATGAGGAACGAGCGACCGGAGGGCTGGTCGGCGGCGGTGAGCGCGAAGGTCGCGCCGAGAAGGCAGAGGAGGGTGCGGATCATTTGATTTCTTGGTAGTCGGAGGTGAGGGTAAGTTTGTCGGCGTAAGCGTTGATATACCAGGCCGTCGTGCCGGTGGGCAAGGGCGCGGAGGCAGTGGCGGCGATTTCGTTCGTCACCGTAAGGGTGGTAGGTGTCTCGACCCACTTGCGCGTGCCGGTGAAGCCTTTGTCGGTCGTCGACACGAGCACGGCGCTCGTGATCGGCTTCGTGGAATAGAAGATCGCGATCGCGTGGCCGTCCTGGGTCTTGGCCGAAGGTGAGCTGCCCCACGGCTTGCCGGTCTCGACGACGCTCTTCGCGAAGGCATAGCTGTCGGGCGGATTCCAGCCGGCAGGGTGGCTGTGGCCCATCTTGGAGACGAGTGAGACCATGCGGGGGCCGGGCGCCTTACGGTAATTTTCAGCCTGGCAACCGAGCGGGAAGTGGGCGTCCTGCGGCCAGGAGAGCCAGAGCACTGGCATCTTCACGCGGTCAGCGTAGTTCATGCCGTCCCAGACCTGCTGGTAGCCCTCGTTGTCATGCAGAGCCTTACCCCAGCCGTTCTCAGCGTCGAAGAGATGGCCGCAACCATAGGTCGGGATGCCGAAGGCGAAGCGATCGTCGAGCCCGATGACCGTGCTTGTGATGACGCCGCCCCAGGAGATGCCCATCACACCGATCTTCGAGGCGTCGACTTCGGGCATGGAGCGGAGGAGGGAGTTGGCGAGCATCGTGTCAGCGAGCGCGTGATACATCCATTGTTCCTTCACCGGGAGTTTCGTGTCGGCGAACGTGCCGTCGCGGGCGGGGCCGGATAAAGCGTGGCGCGCCCAGACGGGCCGGCCCTTGGCTTCTTTTTTCTCGTCGACGTCGGTCTGGCCTTCGACCGCTATGCTGATGGCCGCGAATCCTTGGGCGTTCCATTTCTGGACCCATTCCTTGTAGGCTGTGCCGCCGCCGCCGTGGACGAGCACCATGCCCGGCACCTTGCCTTCGCGTTTAGCCGGCAGGCCAATCCAGGCAAAGACGCGGGTGGGCTTTCCGTTCCACGGAAGCGCGTCGTAGAAGATCGCGTGGACCTGGCCGTCGGGCTTGATGCCTTCGGCGTCGTAGGTCTTCGGCGCGGTGGCGCAGGTGTCGACGAGCCCGAGCACGACCTTGCGGTCGGCGCCGGTTTCGGCGCGTAGCGCAGAGGCGAGGCAGAGCAGCGTGACGATGAGCGGTGAGAATTTCATGATAGGTCAGTGGGCTTTACCGAATTTGGCCACGGCGGTCTTGAAGAAGGCACCGGCGACGTTCTCGTGGTCCTTGCCCTTAAGGTCCCAGCTTTCGATGAGCAGTACCATCGCGAGGCCATTCTTAGGGTCAATCCACAGGGCTGGGGCACGGGCGCCACGGTGGCCGAAGCTGCCGGCGGCGGGGCCATCGGTGTCACGCATCTTGACGAACCAGCCGAGGCCGCGGGCTTCGCTCGGGCTCACTTTAATATCCTTGGTCTGGTCGCTGGTCATCATCCCGATGGCTTCCGCGGAGAGGTAGTGATGTCCGCCGAAGTCGCCATGGTTGAGGAACATCTGGCCGTAGCGGGCCATATCATCCGCCGTGGAGAACAGGCCTCCGGCAGGCATGGCGTAGCGATGGGCGTAGAAGCCGATGAAAGCGCTGCCTTGTTCGGTGAGCAGTCGGAGCGGCACCTTGGGGCCGGCCGGGGCCTTCTTGAGCTGATTGGCATCGGGCTTAAAGGGCAGGTCGGTGAATTCCGTGTGGGCGTCGTTCCACTTCGAGGTGCGGGCGTGACGGGACACTTGTTCCTCGTTCGGCCAGAAGCCCGTATCGGTCATTTTTAGCGGCGTCAGCAGGCGTTGCTGGATGAAGTCGGCGTAGGGCATGCCGCTGACGACCTCGACGATACGTCCGGCGGTGTTGATGCCGCAGTTATTGTATTCGAACCTCGTGCCGGGTTCGCGGATGAGCGGCAGGGTGCCGTATTGGGCGACTTCGTCCTTCAGAACGTCGTCAGTACGCTTCAAGCGCTTATCCTGCGGGGTCACGATGCCGCTGGTGTGGTTGAGCAGTTCCTTGATTGTCAGGAGATGGGCCGGGGGGGTGGAGTTTCGTCGGATCCTTTTCGTCGGCTACCTGCTGGCCTTTGAACTCCGGGAGGTATTTTTCGACCGGGTCGTCGATGCGCAGCTTTCCTTCGTCGACGAGCATCATGATGGCCGTGCCGGCGAAGGTCTTGCTGATGGAGGCTAACCAGAAGAGATTATTTGCGACCATCGGCTTCTTTTCGTCGAGGCTCGCGAAACCGACTGTCTCGACATCGAGGATCTTGTCCTTGTCGGTGACCAGCATCACTGCACCCGCGATGATCTTTTGGTCGACGAACGGTTGCATCGCCTGGGCCAAGGGGCCTTGGTCGGCGGCTGTGAGCGGCAGGGCCGCGATGAGGAGGAGCAGGGCGCGCATTTTACTTAGTGGCAAGTTCGCGGAGGATGGCATCGACGGCTGCCTGGGCGATTAGGTTGTACGCCGGGCCGGTCCAGTGGAACATATCGCCGCGGGCGAGCTCACGCTTGTCGATGAGCAGGCCGTAGAAATCGACGACCGGGACGCTCATCTCGGCCATGACCTTTGCGGCCATGCGGTTTTGTTCGATGATGATCGGGTTGATCTCGGCGTTGATCTCGGTCGGCTTGCCCTTGACCGTGACCGGCGTGCTGCTGGCCCAGAGGAGCTTGGCCTTGGGCAGTTTGGCTTTCAGGACTTCGACGTAGCCTTTCATCAGCGGTTCGAAGGTGCCGGGCTTGATGCGGCCTTCCTGCCAGCCGTGGAGTCCCATGTTAAAGACGACGACGTCGTAAGGACCGTTGGTGAGGACTTCGGCGAGCAACTTATTGACGCCTTCAGACTGGTTATAGGGATTAACCCAGAGGTCGACGTTGGCCTTGCCCTTCAGCAGCTTCGTCGCCTGGCCTTGGTAGCCGTTGAGGATCGAGTCGCCGATCAGCAGCACGCGGGGGAGCTTGGCGTCCTTGATGACCGCTTTCTCGATGCGCCAGCCCTTGCCGTCGGACTGCACGCGCTTGTCGGTCTCGACCGGGGCGGGCTTATCGGCGGCGACGGCTGTCAGGGCGAGGAGCAGGCAGAGCAAGGAGCGCATGGGATGAGGGCAGGTTGGGTGTCGTGAAAGATCATGGGGTCAGACCCCTTTAATAGGGTCTGACCCCATGATGAGGGAATGGGACAGTGGGCGGCTTACTTCTGGGTGAAGACGAAGACGCCGTGCTTGTTGGCCACGACCACGTCGGTCTTGCCGTCCTTGTTGATGTCGCCGGTCCAGAACTGGGTGCCGACGCCGCTGTCGTTGTCGATCAGGTGAGGGATGTAGGTCGCACCGCCTTTGCCGTCACGCTTGAGTTCGAACCAGTAGAGTACCGGGTCGTCGTTCGGATCGACGTCGCCCTTGGTGCCGTGGGCCCAGCGACGCTTCCCGCAGACGATGTCCTTGAGGCCGTCACCATTGACGTCGACGAGCTCGATGGCGTGGACCTGGCTGAAGTTCACGCCGAGGGGGGCGTCGGCCTTGGTGTCGCCCATGAGCTTATGCTCGGTGAAGGTGCCGTCCTTGTTTTGTTCGAACCACGCGAGGCCGTAGCCGTGGGCGTGGTCGCTGGTGATCACGTCGGGGCGTCCGTCGCCGTTGACGTCGTAGACATACATCTGGGCGCCGCCATGGCCGGCGAACTTGACCGGGTGGAACTTCCAGGGTTCGCCCTTGGAGAGGTCCTTCGGCTGTTCGTACCAGCCGTCTTTCTCGAGGATGTCGACGAGGCCATCGCCATTGACGTCGCCGGCGCCGTAGCCGTGCGTGTACTTGAAGATCTTGGTGTCGTTGGCCGGGGATTTCTCGGTGATGGGGTGGAACTTCGCTTTACCCGTCGGGTTGGACCAATCGATCTCAGCGTAACCGAACTGGCCGCCGGTGCGCCCCTTGTTCTTCTTAGCGTCCTTCACGAGGTCGCTCGTGTGGACGAGGAGCTCCGGCTTGCCGTCGCCGTTGATGTCCGCGAGGGCGGGGGATTCGCCATCGGCGACGTCGAAGATGTTATGCTTCGCCCAATCGCCGCCCTTGCCCTGCGGGTTGATGAAGAGGTAGGCGGGGTCGCCGGGGAAGCCGTAGACGAGGATATCGGCCCAGCCATCGCCGTTGAAGTCGTGGGCGTAGGAGATGAAGTAGTCAGAGTAGCCAATCGCGCCGTTATAAGGGGTCTTGTTCGGGCCGGTGGCGTGCACCTGCTGAGGCGTGAAGCTTTCCTTGCGCTTGAAGTCGGGGCCGAACCAGATGAAGCCGCCGGCCGCGACATCCATGTGGCCGTCATGATCGAAGTCGGCTACCGCGACGCCTTCGGCGACGAAGTCCTTGGTCAGGGTCTGCTTCGAGAAGCTGACCTCGGCGGCGGTGGCGCTCGCGAAGAGCGAAGCCAGGGTGAGGGTGAGGAGGGAGCGCATGGGGATGAAGAGGGGGAAGGGAGCCAAGGGCGGCGAGGGGTCTCGTGCCTAGGTTTGGGGATACCTTTAAGACAACCCTCGCCCCCTTTGGTTGCGAGGAGAATTTGCCCGGATGCAGCCCCTTTAGTGGCTTAGCGGGCCGGTACCGGGGCGAAACCGTTGAGGCGGTTGCCCGTGACCTCGAATTGGCCGCGGGTCAGTCGGATCGCGGTGGTCGTGGTCGGGGCGTCGCCTCGGCTAATCTGGTTATCGCGAATCAGGGAGGTCTCGCTGCCGATGGCATCGATGACGATCGGGTTGAGGCAACCGCTGAGCGTGTTTGCCCGGATGTCCCAGTTGAGTTGGGGCGGGTGGATTTCAAAAAGATCGCCGGGCTTGAAGTCAGCGGATGCGGTCAGCGTAAACGTCAAGGTCGTGAAATCGTAGCTCTCGATCGTCGCCGAGCCGACGGGCTTGCCAGCCTTGAGCCAATTCAGCTGCCAGCCGTGGTATTGCTGGTCGCGGAGTTGCCATCCGCCCATCGGTACGCGGCCGTACCGCGGCGTGAACGAAGTCGGGCTGAGCACGACGTTGACGGGGGCGAAGCAGGAACTGACCTGCAGGCCGGTGCCGCAATCGCGGATAAGGTTATCGTGAATGAGTACGTGACGAGATGGCTCGCGGACATGAATAGCAGTGACTAGTGGGTCGGTCTTTCCGCGCACATAGATCTGATTGTCCGTTACCGTGGTATCATCACCGTCCACCGTGATAGCTGTCCGGGCTTTCGCGGTGCCGTCGGGTGAGGTGAGGTCGATGATGTTGCCGGTGATGAGGGTGTTGGCGGACTGGTACTCGTTCGGCACGAAGCCACCGCCGCTGTCGATCGCGTGGGAGCGAAAATTCACGAAGAGATTATTGCGGATGATGACCTGGGTGGCGCCCCGACTCGTCCGAATGGCCGCGCCACCGTAGCAGGCGATATCTTCGAAGACGTTGTCCGCGATGATGTGTTGGCCGGAGCCCAAAGTGGGGAAGGAACTGTCGCGGTTAGCCGGCCCGAGGTTGCCCATGCCGACGACCCCGGCGTTACGCACGTAGTTGCCGATGAATTTCACGTAGCGGGAGGCGCCTTCCCAGGTGCAGCCGCCGACGTCGACGATGCGGCACTGTAGGACGGAGGTATTCTCTGAGCCGCACATGACGTCGTTAAAGGCGTTGCGGGCGGAGTTCGTGACGGAGCAACGCAGGTAGGTGACCTGCTCGCAATTACCCGTGTCCGGCGCGTCGCCTTCGCTCTCGGCTTTAACGCCCTGATTGCTGAAGCCGGCTTCCGGGCCGGCCTTCTGTCCGGTGCGACTGCGACTAGTAGCCACGAAGCATTCGCGAGACATCTTGGAGCCATGGCAGTTCTCGACGAGAACCCTGCGGGTGTTGCGGATTTCAAGGGCGTTGCAGGGCTTGAGAAAGAATCCCCAGACGGCTGTCGATCCGTAGGTGCGCAGTTCGCCGGCCTTGTCGCGTTCATCAAAGCCCATGAAGCCGACCATGCTGAGATTGCGCAGATTGAATTCCGTCCCGCCCGACGTCATGAAGCACGCGCCTTCGCCTTCGCTCATGTCGATGATGGTGTCAATCGGGTTGGCGCCTTCGATGGTGACTGAGCCAGGATTACGGATCTCTAGGCCGGCGGAGAGGCGATAACGTCCGGAGGGAATGTAGATTTTCAGTTTCTCTTTTTGCGCTTTATTGATGGCGGCTTGCAGGGCTCGTGTGTCGTTATGTCGCACCTTGCCATCGGTGATGGTACGATTGGCGGCATCCTCGAGCATGAGGACGTTACCTTCGATCTTCGTGATGCGGCTGATGAGTTGATCGCGTCCGCCGAAGGCGATGACGTAACCAGCCTGCCAGTCGCGTTCGTTGAGTTTCACTTCAATGCCGCCGTTCAGTTTCTGCCAGTCGTGGGTGATGGGCTGCTCGGGCTGCCAGGTGCGGCCGAGGTCGTCGCTCCAGCGGAAACTTGGCTGGGCGGATGGCTTGATGTCTAGGAGGTAGGTCACCCAACTGCCGGCGGTGCCGTCGTAGCCGCGGACTTCGACCGAGCCATTGAGAGGCTTCATATTCTTATAGCGCTCACCCGTGCCCCAGAGGAAGGTCGGGGTATAGCGTACGTTGGCCTTGGACACCATGACGGCCTGACCGACCTGGAAGTCGCCGACGTCCGTCACGGTGATTTGTTTTGAGCCAGCGGTCGTGGTCGCGGTCGTGGCGAAGTCGGACCCGGAAACGCCATGTTCACGGACGTTCAACCAATCGCCGGAGGTGGGGGCGGCGAAGGTGAGTGCACACGTTAAAAGCGTGGCAGCGAAGAAGGGTAGTCGAGGCATGGGCATCGGCGGGGTAGCCGATGCTTCCTAGACAGGACGGAGCCCCCTTGGTTGCGAGGAGAATTGGCGAGCGGGCCTTATTCCAGCTTGCCGAACATGATGCGTTCCTTGCGGCTTGGGTCGGTGTCTCCCTGGGTCGCGCAGAGCCAGATCTGTCCGTCGGATTCGATGAAAGTCGGGTACTGGAAGGACTTCGTGGTCTCAAAGCGGTATTTACGTTCCCAGTGCTTCCCGTCCGTAGAGACGTCGAGGTTGAAGACGCTGCGCCCGACTTTCTCGATGGTCGTGCGCTCCTGCCAGCCGAGGTAATAGAGGCCTTTGAACTTATCGAAGGTGGGCTTGGAGGCGGTGCCATTCTTCACGAAATCCTTTTCGCCGCCGGTAGTCCAAGTCTTGCCGTCCTTGCTCTCGGAGAACCAATAATTGCGGTCGCCATTTTCCTTGCGGGAGATCGCGAGCCAGGTGCCGTCGGGGAGGCGGTTGATGGCGGGCTCAGTCAGCGCCGGTTCGCCGGGTCCGTTGAAGTGGCCGACGACCGTGAGCGTGTCGGCGGCCGCGTTCATCGTGCAGAGGGCCTGCTGGGCGCCGAGGTAGTTATTGATAGCGATATACGTCTGGCCGTCGAACTCCTTAAAGTTATCGAACATATACAGCCCGGCATCGACGGGCTTGCGCTTAAAGCCCTGCTTAGCGGCGTCGTCGTGGAGAGGCTTCGGCTGAAGATCAAACGTGCCGTCGCTTGTCGTCAGCTTCATGCGATGGATCTCTTTCTCGAAGGTCAGCGTGCGCAGGTCGAGGTCGCGGTAATAAGTCTGCGACTGGCGTTTGCCGGGTTGCTCGCTGGCGAACCAGCAGCGCACCGTCTGCGGGCTGACCTGTTTGACTCGCGGGACGAAGCAGGCGCCGACCGGGAGGGTCTCGTTGGCGAAGGCTTGTTCCGAGCGGGCGACCGTCATCACATCGAGCACCTGAGAGGTGTGCAGGTCGACGATGGAGAGAGCGGTGTAGATGAACGGCCACCCGGCGGCCTCGCCGGCTTGGCGGTCGTTGACTTCCGAAATCACGAAGGCCCGGTCGCCGACGATGGCCAGATGTGAGTCGTGGGCGCCTTTGACGTCGGGTCCGGTGACCTTGGTGAGGCTGGCCATGACCTTGTCGCCTTCGGCCTTGGCGTTCCATCCGGCGGGCAGGATGCGGGTTGAAGCGGCAGGCCTGGGGGCATCTTTGGGTGTGGAGCACCCGGCGAGTAGGAGGGCGAGGCAGAGGGTGAAGCGGAAAGTCATCGGGGTCGGGCAGGGCTAAGGCTTGTCGTTCGCGGCGCGTGCGCAAATGCATTCGGATTGTCCTCTCCCGCTGGGTTGGCTCAATGCCGGCACCCCTCCATGAGCCACTGCTTTCGCCTGTTTGTCTTTAGCCATCTTCTGCTCCTCTCGCTTTGGGCGGCGGAGCCCGCCCCGAAGATTCCCGACGGGCTGGTCGTCCTGACCTTTGACGATTCGGTCGCGAGTCATGCCACCTTCGTGGCGCCTCTGCTCAAGAAGCATGGCTTTGGAGCGACCTTTTATATCACCGAGGGCTTCGAGTTCGTGCAGGACAAGGAGCACTATCTGACATGGGCGCAGATCAAGCAGCTCAATGCAGATGGGTTTGAGATTGGTAATCACACCCGAGCCCACAAGGGCGTGAACACCCAGAAGGCGGCGGAGATTGATGCCGATCTGGTGCACATCGAGAAGCGCTGCACGGAAAACGGCATCCCCGTGCCCACGACTTTTTCTTATCCGGGTTATGCGACCAGTCCCGTGGCGACCGAGGTGCTGCGTGCGCGTGGGTATCGTTTCGCACGGGCCGGCGGTGCGCGTGTCTTCGATCCCGCCGTGGACGATCCGCTGACGCTCCCTCAGGCTTTTGACAGTAAGCCCGCGAGCACGCTGGAGCAATTCAAGGTGGCGATCGCGTCGGCCCGCGACGGTAAGATTGCCGTGATTACTTTTCACGGTGTGCCGGACATCCGTCACCCCTGGGTCAATACCGATCCGGTAAAATTCGAAGCTTATGTGGCGGAACTCAAGAGGTCGGGCTGCACGGTGATTGCGATGCGCGACCTCGCTCGCTATCTCCCCTCGCCGAAGAAATAATCACCGGCATTCGGGCGGCTTTTATTTCGCAGTAAGTGGCGGCAGTTTTGCGCTGTAATGCACGGCGCGGTGGCGGGCGTCGTCGAAGGCGAAGTGCAGCCACTGCTTGTCTTCGCTGACGAAGCCATCCGGATAATTGAGCGAACCCTTCATCAGCTTGCCCGGATACTGGGGGTCGGGGCCGGCCTCTTCGATGAGCACGCGTTGGTAAGGCCAGGTCTTCATGCCGTCGAAACTGATCCAGAGTGCCAGCGGGGCGCGGCGCTTGGAGTTGGGGTTGTGCAGGAGGGCAACCGCGTCGCCGCCCAGGGGGAAGAGCGTGGCTTTGCTGCCGGGATTGGGGATGTCGGTGGCCGTGG
>CAIOAN010000001.1 GCA_903855995.1 uncultured Opitutia bacterium | reverse complement strand
GGCTGCGTATTCAGAGACCTTGGTGGCAACCGTGCCGCCCGAAGCCCAGGTACCGGTCTTTACCATGACTTTGCCGCCCTGGGCCCAGTTCATGTAGCCCTGGCCGATGGAGCGGAGCTTGTTCAGCGCGCTGTTCTTCTTAGCGGAGCGCATGACGCCCTGCACGCCGGGGAAGAGCACGGCGGCCAGGATGCCGATGATCGCGATCACCGTCAGGAGTTCGATGAGCGTGAAGCCCTTACGATTACGAGTGGATGTGTTCATAGATTTGGTGGGGTATAATTCAGAATAGAGAGATTTGTTCCGTTGGAAAGGCAAAAGGTGGAAACCCCCCATTAGTAAGGCAGGGGGAATCGGGCCGTTAGACTAGCGACAATGGCCTGAGCCTCACTGGTTTTGGCAGGATTGAGGGGGTCCGAGAGCACGATGGAGATGGCGCGGGCGATTTCCTTCATTTCCGCCTCTTTCATGCCACGCGAAGTCACCGCCGGAGTGCCGACCCGGATGCCGCTCGCCTGGAAGGGGCTGCGGGTTTCATCCGGCACAGTGTTCTTGTTGGTGGTGATATGGGCGGCGTCCAGCGCGAGCTGGGCATCCTTGCCGGAAACATTCGGGTGACTTTTACGTAAATCAAGCAAGCTGAGGTGATTGTCCGTGCCGCCGCTAATCAGGCCGAAGCCGAGCTTCACGAGCTCGTCGGCAAGGGCACGGGAATTGGCGACGACCTGCTTGGCGTATTCCTTGAACTCGGGCGTGGCGCACTGGGCGAAGCAGACCGCCTTCGCCGCGATGACGTGTTCAAGCGGGCCGCCCTGGGCGCCCGGGAAGACGGAGGAGTCGATGGCCTTGGCGTGCTCGGCCTTGCAGAGGATCAGGCCGCCGCGCGGACCGCGCAGGGTCTTATGCGTGGTCGTGGTGACGAAATCGGCATGCGGCACGGGCGAAGGATGCACGCCGGCAGCGACGAGGCCCGCGATGTGCGCGATGTCGGCCAGCAGCAAGGCGCCGTTTTCCTTGGCGATCTTGCCAAAACGGGCGAAGTCGATTTCGCGGGCGTAGGCGGAGGCGCCAACGGTGATCATCTTGGGCTTCTCGCGCTTGGCCATCTCTTCCACTTCGTCGTAATTGATGCGGCCGTCGGCACCCACGCCGTAGTGGACGACGGTGTAGAGTTTGCCGGAGAAGTTCGCCGCGTTGCCGTGCGTGAGGTGCCCGCCGTGCGACAGGTTCATCGTCAGAATCTTGTCTCCTGGCTTGATGGTGGCGAAATAGACCGCGGCGTTGGCCTGGCTGCCAGAGTGCGGCTGGACGTTCGCGTGGTCGGCACCGAACAGAGCCTTGGCGCGATCGATGGCCAGCTGCTCGATCTGGTCGACATTCTCACAGCCGCCGTACCAGCGCTTACCGGGGTAACCTTCGGCATACTTGTTGGTAAGGATGCTGCCCTGGGCCTCCATGATGGCGGGAAGCGTGAAATTCTCAGAAGCGATCAGCTCAATATGCGTCTGCTGACGCTTGAGCTCGGCCTTAATCAGGCGGTCGATCTCCGGATCGAGCTGGGCGAGAGGAATGCGGCGGATGGCGGTCATGGGCGGGTGTGGTAATTAAAGGGCAAAATCAAGGGGCGGGAGTGGCAACGGTAAAGGGACGGACTTATCCACAGGACTCCATCTTATCCACGCGCCGGGAATGACGGCCGCCTTCGAACTCTGCCGCCAGAAAAGCCTCGGCACAGGCGAGGGCGGTCGGGAGATCGACATACTTGGCGCCGAAACAAAGGACGTTGGCATCATTGTGCCGGCGGCTCAATTCGGCAGCGTCGGCGCTCTGCACCAAGGCGGCGCGGATCCCCGCCATCTTATTCGCGGCGATGGAGATACCGATGCCCGTGGTGCAGACGAGAATGCCAAAACGGGCACGGCCTGCGATGACGTCCGCCCCAACGGCATGGGCGTAGTCAGGGTAGTCGCAGGAGGCTTCCGTCTCGGTGCCACGGTCGAGAATCACGCAACCCTTGGCCTTCAGTGCGGCGATGAGCCCGCGACGCAGGGCGAGACCGCCGTGATCGCTGCCGAAAGAAAGAGTGAGCGGGCTAGTCATGGGCGGAGATTCTGCCGCAGAAACTCCACCATCGCGGGAATGGCTTCAACCATGGAATCACGGCACTCCTCATAATCCCGGTAACCGCCGCCGAACGGGTCCGCAATATCACGCGTCACCTCGGTCGGCAGCACGTCGCGCAACAGCAGCACGAAATCCGGCAATCGGTCGAAGCGCGCGTGCAGGGCGGCAAGGTGGGACTCGGTCATGCCGAAGATGACGGCGCTACGGTCGACCTGCGCCTGCGTGAGGAGACGGCTGCGGTGCTTACCGAGGTCCAGCCCGATCCGAGACATAGTCTTGACCGAATTTGGTGAGGCGGCCTGATCCGCCTGTGCAGCCAGACCGAAGGAGGCCACCTGCAGATGCTCGAGCCCCTGCCCTCGCTTGGTCAGCGCCGAACGTAGCAATGCTTCCGCCATCGGGCTGCGACAGGTATTCCCTGTGCAGACAAACGTCACGGTGTCTCGCTCGACGGCCATGGGCTCAAGATGAGGGATATGCCCCTCGGTTCAAGAGTTCAAAGCACTCCGTCGCGACGAAGCTGGCGATATCCGATGTCGCGGCGGTAATGGCAGCCTTCGAAATGAATCCGCGGGACGACGGCGTAGGCCCGGCGGGCCGCCTCCTGGAGCGTGGGACCATGAGCGACGACACCCAAGACCCGTCCGCCCGTGGTCACAACCCGACCATCCGGGAGCCGCTTGGTACCCCCGTGGACGATGTCGACGCCCTCGGGCAATGAGGCAGGCAAGCTGATGACATCACCCTTGCGGATCTCGCCGGGGTACCCACCGGCGGCCAGCACGATGATGATCGTGGCGCCAGGGCGGAGTTTGCCCGACGCCGAACGGAAACGCCCAAGCGCGATGTCTTCCATGATCTGCACCGGATCGGTCTCCAACGAAGGCATCAGCACCTGGCACTCCGGATCACCGAAGCGCACATTATATTCGACGACCCTCGGCCCAGTCGCAGTGACCATGATGCCGACATAAAGCGTACCGCGGTAATCAATACCATCGGCCTTCAAGCCGCGCAAAGTGGGCGCAATGATCTCGTTACGCAGACGATGCTCGACCTCCGCGGTGACGACGGTGGTCGGTGCATACGCCCCCATGCCGCCGGTATTGAGACCGGTGTCGCCTTCGCCGACGCGCTTATGATCCTGGCTCGGCGGGAGCATCAGGTATTCTTCGCCGCAGACCATCAGCATGATGGAGGCTTCCTCGCCCTGCATGAATTCCTCTACGACCACCTCGTCGCCCGAGGCCCCGAAAATCTTCGCCTGCATCATGTCCCGCAACGCAGCCTCAGCCTCGGTGTGGGTCGTCGCGATGACGACCCCCTTCCCCGCCGCGAGTCCCGAAGCCTTGATGACGATCGGAACGGGCTGCGAACGCACATAGGCCAGAGCGGGCTCCAAGGAGCGAAACGTCTCCGAAGCGGCGGTGGGCACCTTGTGCCGCACCATGAAATCCTTGCTGAACGCCTTGCTGGCCTCGAGCCGGGCGCCGGCCGCGAGCGGACCGTAGGCGGGAATGCCCGCCGCTTCCAGGGCATCGACCACCCCGGCCGCCAAAGGCACCTCAGGCCCGACGATCACGAAATTAGAGCCCGTGCGACGAACCAACTCCAGGACCGCGGAGGGCTGGGCGGCATCCACTTCGATGCATTCGGCCTCGAGCGCCATGCCGCCGTTGCCGGGGGCCACACGGACCTTGGCCACGCGCGGGCTGCGCAGGCAGGCTTTGAGCAAAGAATGCTCGCGGCCGCCTGAGCCGAGGATGAGGACGTCGAGTTTACCCTGCGTTGCCATGGCCCACAGTAGGGCCGCACCCGGCGAATATGTGAACCAAAAACAGGGCCGGCCCGTTTCCAGGCCGACCCATCCTAAATTGGTGCTCAGGCCGGGACTTGAACCCGGACACCTTGCGGCACATGCACCTCAAGCATGCGTGTCTGCCATTCCACCACCTGAGCAATAAAGGAAGGTGCACGCTGGAACACCCGGCGGGCGGTGCAAGAAAAAAGCGATTGTGCTGATGCTTGCCAACCGGTCATCTTTCCCAACGCTCATCCCTTCAATGTCCTCCGACCCGGCCGAAAACAACCCTCCACAGGAAAAGTCCTTCGAACTGGACCTCTCCTCCCTTGGTTTTGGCCCTAAGTGGGTCAGCGGCCCGTCCGAGAAGGTCAGCTCCGGCAACGGCGGCCCGCGTCGCGATGGCGACCGCCCTCGTTTCCGCGACGGCCCCGGCGGCGATCGCCGTGGTCCGCCTCGTGATGGACAGAGCCGCGGCCCCCGTCGCGATGGCCCCGGCGGCCCTGGCGGCCCCCGTCGTGATGGTCCTCCCGGAGGTCCGCGTCGCGATGATCGCCAGGGAGATTCCCGCGGCCCCTCTCGCTGGCAGGATGAACCGGCGCCTTTCCGTCCGGCCGTCGCCACGGCATTCTTTCCTGACGACGCCAAATTCGAACTGCTCGGCGGCGCGATGAAGAAGAGCAAGATGACCTACGAACTCTTCGAGGTCGCCCGACTCATCCTCGATAAGGAAGACCGCCTCTCCATCGTCGTCCGCCACCTCGACGCCGACACCCGCCCCGACGCCCAACTCGCCGTCTCCATCCCCGACGGCCATCCGTTCCTCACCGAGGCCGAAGCGGTCTCACACGTGATGTCTCGCCACCTCGATAAGTTCTTCGACGTCGTCGAAGTCGAAATCGAGGCCCCGAAAGGCTCTTTCCTCATGGTGGCGAAGTGCCCTCAGACCGGCAAGTTGCTTGGTGCTCCGACGCACCACAGCTACCAGCGCAATCTCCGCGAACACCACGCCCGGCATTGCCCGAACGTGCCCTTTGACGCCTTCAAGGGTCGTCTGGAAATGGTCCGCGAACAGGAGCAAATCGACGCTTGGTTGAAGTCGATGTCCACGCGCAGCGAATACGCCCCAAAGGATCGCAAGGAAGGCGAACCGGAGCGCCTCGAATCCCTCGACGCCGCCCGCGGCTTCCTTCAGGCCTTCCGCAAAGACCTTGTGGTGAAGACCCATCCATGGGTCCGCTTCGCCGGCCGCCTGCTCGAAGAACTCAATCCCGGACCACTCCGCGACTCCGTTCGCTTCGCGCTCGAACAGCAGCGCGACTTCCCGCTCGACACCGCCAACGGCATCCGCGGACGCCTCCGCAAAGAGGGCTTCCATCTTTATAAGAAGGGCTCCAAGGGCATCACCTACGCATGCTCCGTCCGCCGTCGCTGCCGCGACCCGAAGGCCACCTTCAGCGATCCGATGGCCAAACTCTTCGACGCGCTCGACCGCAAACCGGCCCAGCAGGCGAAGGACCTCGTGCTCGCCCTCGCCGGCGAGAACGCCGAAGACGCCGCCAAAACCCAGGTGCTTACGGACCTCTCTTTCCTAATCGGCGAAGGCTATATCGCCAATCTCCCGGATGGTCGCCTCTTCGCCCAGCCCATCCTGAGTAGTCAGGCCCAGGCCAAGGAAGAAGCCGCCAACGAAGACGCCAACGAAGAGGGCAAGTAAGCGCGAAGACGCAGAGCGCCTTCGCGGGGACACGCGGGCAACTACTAGGGGGCACGTGGACAAGGGGCCGGCTAGCAATCGCCAAAAGGAAACCGAAGTCCGGATGATTGGCTCGGGTCTTCATGACCACAGCTAACTTTCCGGCCTACGGTCTCCCTTTGTATCGCCCCTTGTCACCGTGCCCCCTTGCCCACTTGCCCCCTGGAAATAAGAGCTTCGCTCTTATTTCCAATTCTCCCCGATCCACGGCGTAGGCAGCACGCGGCGATACCACTTGCCACTGCGGCCGACAAGCGCGTCGGGCGGATTGGGCAGGCCATGGAAGACGACAATCTTGGCGCCTACGGGAATCTGCGGCGTCTGCCAGAACGAGAACGGAAAAAACTTCACGCAGTGCTTCTTGAAACTACGACACCAGGTTTCCGGCCAGTAACTGACCTTGCCCTGCGCACTGAGATGCGCGGTGAGGAATTCCTGCTCGTTCCGGTGGCGCTTACGCACGGCTTCAAGATTCGCGCGAAAATATTCGAGGACGTCCGGATACGTGCCGGCGCGCCAGCGGTAGACGGAAGAATTTCCGGTGTAGTCGCCCTTCTGCCAATCACGGATGATCAGGAAATCTCCAGGCTGCTGGAAGAACGAGTCCATGTTGCCGACGATGACGATATCGATGTCAAGGAAGAGGACGTCTCCCTTGAGCTCGGGGCCGCCGGGAGTCGTCAACGCCGGCGAAAAGGAAACAAGTTTGGTCCATCCACGTTCTGGCGCGCCGGCCGGTAACTCAAGGCTGGGGATCGGATACGTCTCGATGCCAGGGTTAAGACCGGTCTTGTCATCCGTCAGGCAGACAAACCGGTGACAAATCGTGAGATGACGTTGCACCATGGAATGGAGCCGGTTGACGTACTCGGGGCCGTATTTCTTACCCCACTTCATGCAAAGGATGGTCGCCATGCGAAACCGCATCGTGCCGAAAGACCGTCCCTGCTCCAGCCTGTTTCACGCCCCCTTGCGCCCGCCCATTTACAGGGCATAGTGAGCCTACCCCCATGAGCGACGACTACGATGGAGATGAAGACACCGAAGACCGGGTCCAGGACGAGGTGGAGGACTACATGAGCGACGTCTACCCGGGCCTCGATGCCAATGACCCGCAGAACCAGCCGCGCAGCAGCGGCTGCATGCTCATCCTCGCCCTCCCAGCCCTGGCATTCTGGTTCCTAGGGTAGGGGCAGCACCGCGTGCTTCCCTAGTTGTCTCTCGCTCGCCGTAGGGCGAACCAAGGCAGGGGCACGATTCATCGTGCCCTCCGTCATAAGGAGGGCGCGGCGAAGCCACGCCCCTACCTAACCGAACCGCTAACCGCCAATCGCCAATCGCTATGACCCTCTTCGTTCTTTGCTTTGAGTAGGGCTCAACGCAAAGAACGAAGAAACGCCACGAGGTCGAGCAGCTCCTGCTCACTGAACATGGCATCGAGACCCGAAGGCATGAGGCTGGTCGTCAACTGGGTGCTTGCAGCAATCGACTCCTGCGGGAGTAGGCGCTTCTGGCCAGAAGCTTCGACAATCGTGACCCCCTCGGCCGAACGGCCTTTAATCAAACCAAGTACGCTGGTGCCATCGGTCATCTGGAAGGAATTGAGGTCGTAGTCGCGCGCGATGCTGTTGCTCGGGAAAAGAATACTCTCGACGAGTTCACGTTCGACGCGGATGCCGCCGATCTTGGAGAGGTTTGGGCCGACTTCGTTGCCGACGTTCCCGATTTTATGGCAGGCGATGCACGCGCCCTTGCCGGCTTCGAAATTACGGCGGCCGTTGGCGGCGTCGCCCTTCTTAGCGGCCGCGAGCGCCAGATCCCCCATGCGCTCCTTCTTGGCATCATTGGCCGCGAGGGCGGCGTCGAAGGAAGGTTCCAAAATTTCGTACACTTCCCGCGGCAAGAAACTGAAAGCCTTGCGCACAAGATCGGGGCTAAAGGTACCGAGCAGCGGCGACTTGGAATAGGCGGCGGCGATTTTCTTACCCAAAGCGACGTTCACGTTCTTATGATTCTGCGGCAATGCGAGGGCGACGAGTAGCTCGCTCTGCTCCAACGGGCCGGTCGTGGGTAAAATCGTCAGGTAGGCCTCCCACTGCTCCGGCGTAAGCGGCGTATTCGCGAGACGGGTGGCCGCATCCATGCGCAATCCCGGACTGGCGGGGTCGACCAACAACTCCGTGAGGAGTTTGAATGCGGGCTCGCTGAGCGTGCTATTATTGCCGGAAAGCGCGAGCAAGGCCTTGAGCCGGAGGGTCGAAGGCTTCGCCGCATCGGCGGCCAGAGCGTTCAGCGGCCCGTCGTATCGCTTATCCCTCACCCGAGCGAGGGCATCGAGCAACAGCGGCGAAGCACCCTTCGCCAGCATGGCCTCGAGCGCAGGGGCCCACGCCCTGGCGTCAACCTTGCCAGCCTGCGCGGAGATGGCGCGCAAGGCGGCCTGACGCACGGAAGTCTTGGAGTGAACGAGCATCGCGGCGATGACCTTGGCCACGCCGGGCTTGCCGGCCATCGCCGTGGAAAACTTTTCCAGCGCGGCAACCTGTGCGGCGGACGGTGCTGCATTCTGCAGCCAACCTTCAAAAACTGGATCCAGCAACTTGTCGGCGGCGGGTGCCTTGATCAGCGCGAGGTAGGCGTTCTTCGCCAAGGTGGCGTCGGCGGCATCCGTCGCAGTGACGGCGAACTTGAGGATGTCATTGTAATCGGCCTCCTTCGTACGCGTCTGCGAAACAATCCGAAGCAAGCGGGCCTGGGCGACGGCACCCTTCGCGGCGGAAAGATCGACGGCGGTGAAATCAGCGAGACGCATGCCGGCGGTCAGGATTGCGTGCTCCAGCACGGGGTCGGCTTCGCGGACGAGCAGGCCGCGCACGGCTTCAGTCACTGCGGGAGATTTCGTATCACGAAAAGTCAGGCCCTCGAGGCCCCGGCGAACTTCAGCCTGATCGGCGGAAGCGAGTTGCCCCAGCAGCTCTGCGTCGGTCCTGGGTTTGGCCAGTTCCAGGGGCTTGTGCGCGGCGCGCACGGCCGCATGGGCAGCCTTACCTTCGGCGGTGCGCCGGATGCGATAAATCATCCCTGGGACGTTTTCGCCGTTGAGCAAGCTAGCCGGGCAATGCGAATACCAAGTGCCGGTGTCGAAGACGATGAGCGAACCATCCACATCCTCCATGACGTCGGTCAGGTGCGCGCCCTTACGATCGACGCTGAAGAATTCATGCTCGGTGGTGCGATAAGTCGCTCCTTCCTTCTGCATCTCGTAACGCAGGACTTTCTGGGAGTTATACATCGAGACCATCAGCTCGAGATTGGCGGGGTCGCTCGCCCAAGGATGACCATCGCTGGCCAAGGGATTGGCGTTCTTCCAGAAGATGCAGCCGCTGGGCACCATGTGCCCGAGCTCGCGCAGGATGGGCATGCGCTCATGCGTGCGGGGGAGACTCTCGATGATGCGCAGGAAGTCCGGGCGCTCGTAGACGCCGCCGAGCTGCCACTGCATGAGGGTGTCGACGCGCGGGCTGCCGAAATAAAGATTGGTGGTTCCGATCAGCTCGCCGGTGGGCGTGAAGTCGAGACCCGTAGGGTTGTCCGCACAACCGAGCGCGTGCCAGCGAACGTCAGAGCCGTCGGGCTTCATCGACCAGATGCCGCTATTGAGACCTTCATGGACGGGCGTGCCGTCCTGCTGTTTGATATTATGACCCTTGCGACCGTGCGTCCAATAGAGGCGACCGTCGGGGTGGAGACGCGGCCCGTGGCAATCCGCACTGTTGGCGGTCCACTGGAAGCCGCCGATGATCAGCTCGCGCTTATCGGCGACGCCGCTGCCGGTGGTGTCGGTGAATTTCCAGACGCCCGGCGTGTCCGTGACGTAGAGGCTGCCATTGAGAAAATAAGCCCCCTTGGGGTAGGCAAGTTTGTCCGCGAAGACCGTGCTGTGCTCGTAGATACCGTCGCCGTCCCGGTCCTCCAGCAGGAGGATCCGGTTCGGGCGTTCGGTCTCGAATTTCTTCGGGCTCCAATTTACGCCAGCTGAGTCGCCCACGAAGAGGCGACCTCGGTCATCGACGCATCCCATCGTGGGATTGGCTACCATTGGAGAGGTGGCGGCGACGACCATTTCAAAACCCACCGGGAGCTTATACTTAGGAGCGGTCAGCGCGACCTGCTCCTTCGAAAGATCCATGACGGGCGGACGGGAGGCATAGGCGGGAATCACCTCGGCGTCACCATGCTGATGGGCGGCGGGCTTGGCGGCCCCCCACTTCTCCTTAAAGCCGCCGATGGGGAAGAGTTCGTAACGGCGCACGAACATCTCCGCGGCCTCGACCTGCAACAGAATGCGACCCTGGCTGGGCTTGCACTCGAACGCTTCGTTCACCTTAACGCCATTCACGAAGTACTGGAGGGTGTCACCTTTGGCGATAACCTCGTAGCGCGTCCATTCACCCGAAGGCGATTCGACGTCATCCTTGCCGCGGAAGCCTTTGACGTCCTTCCAGTTGGCGGCGCGATGCTGCCAGTTCAAGCGGCCCCCGGTCATGGTGCGACGCGGCGCGCCGGGCGACCAGATGGTCTGCTTGTTGGCATCGATCGCAACTTCGGCACTCAAGGAACAGGTCAGCGACGTGCCGTCGGCGAGTTTGGGCGAAAGGACGAGAATGTCGCCCACGCCGCCCTCGATAATCTGCGCTTCGAAACTGGCCATCCAGCTGCCACCCACGGCGCCCTGCGGGCCCCAGCAGTGAATGAGCAGGCCGTTGTCGCGTGAAGCTTTTTCGCGCTTTCCCCAGGTCTGGGTGCCCCACTTGAACTCCATGACGAGGTGGTAGTCCTTGTAGCTGTCCAGCGTCGTCATGCCGCCGTAGCCATTGCCGCTGACGTGGAACATGCCGTCGGCGTCGAACTTGAAGACATTCTTAGCGTCATCATGCACATCGGCCTTGGGGTTGATGTGATACTCCATCTTACCGGCGCGGATAAGATCGAGGAGGTTGATCTTCTGAGTGACCGTCTGCGCTACCGGCTCGGGCGGCAGAACAATCTTAGCGACCGGCTCTTTGTCGGCGGCAAACAATCCGGTGACGGAAAGCAGCGCTGACGCGAAGACGGCGAGGGTTGGGGTGTTCATGGGGAAAGATAGAGACTGAGGGCGGGCGGCTATGTTCCCACCCGCCGTCGCTACTTCAACACATTCGCCTCTATTGAGCGGAATATGTCATTATCAGAGCGAAATAGGAGAAGGCGCAGCCGCTGATGGTAGGGCGACCTCCCTTAGTCGGCCGCGATTGCCCACCCTACCCTCCCTCTTACTTCCCAAATTCTTTTACGGCCCAGTTCTTGAACTCGCCCTGCGCCTTGCCGCCTGCACCCGGGAAGCCTTGGTGCTGCACCATCCAGACGATGATGATCCCGTTTTTCGTGCGGACATCCATGCTGGTAGCCTGAGCACCGCCGTGCCCGAAACCATCCGGGCTGACCGCGAGACCGAAGCTGTAGCTCTCCTTGATGTTGGGCGGAGTCTGACGCACGGAAAGCGCTTCGAAGGATTTCATGCTGAGATAACGATGGCCATCGAGCTCACCGCGATTGAGGAGCATCCGACAGAACTGCGCGACGTCCTTGGCGGTGGAAAAAAGCCCGCCGGCTGGCATCGGGAAACGGTGCTCATGATCGGTGAGGTCCGCCTGAAGCTGTCCCAGTGAGCCGCGCTCGAGCTTCTTTTTGGTGGCGTCAGGCTTATAAGTCAGGGCAAGCCGAGAGACCTGTTCGGCGTTCGGCCAGAAGGTGGTGTCCTTCATGCCCAGGGGATCGAAGAGACGCTTCTGCATGAAGGTTTCGTAAGGCATGCCGCTGACGACCTCGAGGACACGGGCGGCGGTGTTGATGCCGGCGTTGGAATACTGGTAATGCGTGCCGGGTTGCGTCGCGAGCGGAGCCTTGGCGTATGTCTTGACCGCATCAGCCAACGGCAGACCGTCGAGTGTGGGCTTTTCTTCATCGGACTTGAACGGCAAACCGCTCACGTGCGAAAGCACTTCGCGGATGGTGATCGGATGCACGGCGGGCTGCGGCTCGGGCTCAGGCGTCAGGACGGCCTTAGACGGAAGATCCTTCTTCTTGCCCTTAGCTTCGGCTTTCGGATCCGGCTTCGGCGGGGCGACGCGCTGGCCCTTAAATTCGGGGAGGTATTTCTCGACGGGGTCGTCGAGTGCGATTTTGCCTTCGTCGACCAACATCAGGACGGCGACGGCGGTCATCCCCTTCGACTGCGAAGCAATCCAGAAGAGCGAATCCGCCTGCATGGGCTTCTTGGCTGCGATATCCGCGAAGCCGACAGCGGTGACGGAAAGGACCTTCTCGCGATCGGCGACGAGTGCGACGGCGCCAGCGAGTTCCTCATGCTGCACGAAAGGCGCGAGAACTTCCTCGGGAGTGGCGTGAGGGGGCGTGGCGGCGAAGCCGGCGACGGCAAGCAAGAGAGTCAGGGCAAAGGCAGGGGCGCGCATGAACCTATCCTCCCCGCCCGCCCGCCCGAGGCAAACCAAAGCCATAGTGACAGAACGACAGACGTTGGCGCGATCGACATGAACAGACGGCACAGTTGCCGGTCGGGCTTTCCTTTTTAGTCCAGCACGCGACCTCCCTTGATCCGGTCGGCGGCGCCGCCGAGCAGTAGACCAACCCTGCGGGCTTAGTTCCGGCCCGACCGATGCAACAACCACCACGCGATGCCCATCACGACGAAGTTGGGGAGCAGGACGAGTATTTCGGGGTGCATCGTCGGCACTTTGACCCAACTGGCCATCGACGTCATGAGGTAGTAACTGAGCGCCACGCCGAGGGCCAGCGCGGCGTTCACGTTCGTCTCCGCGCGACCGACGGAGACCGCCAGCGGCACGGCCAGCAGCGCGAGCGAGAAGACGGAAAGCGCGGTGGCCACGCGGAACATCAGCTGCACCTTGAGCTGCATGACCTCCCTGGCCTTGTCAGCCACCGGCGCATCCGGCGGCAACTGCCAGCCGGTCTTCATGGCGGCCACCAGCTCACCAGCCGTCATCATGCGGAGACGCTTCACATAAGCGATTCGCCCGGAATCGTCGCGTGGAAAATCCAGGGTGGCCTCGTTCGCCGAGGAAAAACTCCCTGGCTGCATATCGAGATCATCGTGCGGATCTCGCGTCGTCAGCTTCGCCCGCGTCAACCGTACGCGCAGCACCGCCGCGCCTTTGGCGTCAAAAGTAGCCGCCAGCCTGGCCTCGGTGGCATACAGCGATTGGCGGATGATGCCCTTCTCATCGACCTGCCAGAGGCGGAACTCCTTCAGGACGTCGCCGTCCTTCTCCTCGGCCCGGATCAGCAGACCCTTGAACTGACGGTTTAATTTTCCCGGAATGATCAAACCAGCGGGGTTGCCGCTCGCGGCCCCGACCAAGATGCGCTGGAAACCGTCTTCCGACTCTGGGCCGGCTTCGAGATTAAGCCAGGCGGAGACAGCCGCCAGAAACACGACCGCAATCCAGACCGGCATGGCGATGCGCCGGAGACTCAACCCCGCCGCCTTCATCGCGGTGATCTCACCTTCCGCGCCCATGCGGCCGAAGGTGAGCAGGACTCCGGTGAGCACGCCCATCGGCAAAGCGTAGGGGATCACGGTCGGGAAAAGCAGCCCCACCATTTCCAGCGCCTGCCAGACATCCACGCGGCCGGCCGAGACCGCGCCGATCACCTGCTGGGCCACGTTACCGGCAACGAGCACAAAGATGAAGGCTGAGGTGGCCAAGGCTGAAGCCACGCCACACTCGCGCAGGACATGTCGGTCAAGGATGCGCACGGCAGCCTACTTCGATCCGTTCGCTCCGCGGACCGACGCCTGCTCAAGATAGCGCCCCAGGCTCACGTCCATCGCCGCGGAGTCCTGCCATAAAAGATGGGGAAAGTGACCGTAATAAGAAGAGAGCTGCTCCTGGGCGAAACTGACGGGCAGGCCGGCGTCGACGCAATAGAGAGCGCAGGCGAGACCCGTGCGATCGGAGCCCGCGAGGCAGTGAATCAGCACAGGCTTCTCGGCCTTGCGGATGGCGGCGGAAATCTCGTTCATCTGAAGATCGGTCAGCTGGGATTGGGAACTGATCGGATAATTGACCAAGGACACGCCCATGATCCGCGCGCGTTGACTCTCTTCATCATACCAATCCTGCCCCACATGCTCCCCCCTCAGATTGATAACGGTGCGGATTCCCGCCGTCTTAACTAAACGCGCGAGCTCATCGGCGGGCATCTGCCCCGAGCGATAGATCATACCATTCTCCACCGCGTGCAGATTGAAGTTCGAATGAACTAAAACATAGCGGTAGACCACGCCCGCGAGCAGTCCGAACAGCACGATACTCGTGGCTTTCCCAAGCCATATAAACGTGCGTGCGACGGGATGCCTGCCCATGCCGCACCCTACCCCATACCCAAGCCATGACTACCCTTTAATTGCCCGGAGACTGTGACCATCAGGTGTCAGCGTCCAATTCAGTGCAATTATGACCAATTGAAGGGTTCCAAGATTTCTTATTTCTCCGAGGGCGGCGGGTAGATCTCCCCGACCAGGCAGGAAACATGTCCGCGCGGCAAGCGGCCGGACCCGGCGCAGGTCTTGCATTTCTCATCCACGGCGAGCGAGCCGCCGCTGAGCTGAAAGGATTTCACGTTCTTGCCGACCTTGTCGAATTTCCCCGGGACCATACCGGACCCCTTGCACTCATAACAAAGCCCCTCCTTGAACCAGAAAACCTTGAAGCCCGCACCGGCTTTGAGTGCCTGCATGAAACGATCCTGGTTCGGCTTCGAATCCGCCAGGACACCCACTTCATTAAAGCCCCCTTCGGTGGGTTCCACGTGCGCCGTGACCGCCCCGAAAGGCACGACGTCAGGATCGGTCAGGAAAATGACCGTGGGATTATTCCGGAACGACCCTTCGAAATCCGGCACCTGCAACGTACGGTCGAACTCATTGACGACCTTACGAATGAAAAGCACCTCGTGGGCGCCCGCCATCTTCCTCGTGAGTTCCTTGCCGACCTGCATCTCCACCCCCCGACACGAGGCATCAAGCACGTAATCCGCAGCCTCCTTCGGCGTCCGCAATACCTTCGCGGGCGCTTTCTGTAATGCCTCTCCCTCGACGTGCATCACGGCATTTTTTCCTGATTTGTTGTCGCCGAACAGCATCGTCATCTCGGAGAACGCGAACGGGCTGTTAGTTTCGACCTTACGGATGAGTTCCCGCGCATAGCCTTGCTGAATGAGGCTGCCGTCGACCCCCACTCGGTATTGCTGACGGAACGCCGACCAAAGCACGGCGAAATCCTTGGGATTATAAGCGCCTGTGGGCGACAACTTGGCCAGGAAGAAAGGCTCGATCGGGACCGCCGGCCCAGGCGCGGCGGCTCGCAGTGCCGCCCCGAAGACGAGCAGACAAATAACGGCCAGTCGCAACACCCCGACAGCCTAAGCCGTTGCCAGTCGCCCGCAAGCCCCCGGGCAACGGTTTAGGGTAGAAAACTAAAATAAAACCTGCTGACTCTCCTCGTGAAACCGAACCCGCTGCGTCCGTTGGTCATCAGCATGGCAATCATGCTCGGTCTACTCCTGGGCACCATGGCCGTCCGCCGGCTGATCCTGGAAGCCCAGGAGATGGAGCGTCAAAATGTGCAGCGGCAGGAGGCCGCAAAGCAGCGCATGCAAGAGATGGAAGCCCTCCGCAGGGAACAGCAGGAGAAAAGCCTGCAGGAGAATGCCCGGCGTCTCCGCGAGAACGAGACACGCAAGGCGGAAGCCGCAGCCCAGCTGGAGAAATCAAACGCCGCCCGTCAGGCCGACCTTGCAAGCCGCCGCCGGATCTCCGTCAAGCCGGCCGTACAGTCCCTGTTCAGCAGAGCGGAACACGGCGACCCCGAAGCACAATACCTCGCGGGCGTCCTCAGCCGCTCTGGCCTCGGGGCAATGGGTACTTTCAATGCGGACGGTACGCCGAACGCACTCTATCCACAGACGCTCTACCCTGTCCTCGGCGAAAACCTGAGTCGGCCTAAACCCTCTGGCCTCCTGTTCGTCGATCTCCCCGATCTTCCGCCAGACGAAGCGGCGGCACACCGCTGGTTCCTGCGCGCCGCGCTGCAAGGCCACGGCGCCGCCCAAGTAGAACTGGCCCGTGAGTGTTCCTTCACAGGTCCGCATTACGACCTCACCGAAGCATTGAAGTGGTATCTGCTTTCCGAAGCCATGTATGTCGACGCCACGGGCCTGATTCACAGCAACCGTTACATGGATGACACGGGTTCGATGCACACGGCTAAAACTCCGGCGGGCGGGCATCATTATATCCCGGAAGGCCTGGTGAATGCCGCGGAGATGGCCGAGGCAAAGAAGCGCGCGGCGGCCTTTAAGCCGAAGAAGGAAACACCCTAGGAAAACACCCTAGGGCTGAGTTTTTGACTCCGCTGATTCCGCCGCAACGATTGCGGTCATGTCTCTCCGTCCTCTCGCCGAACGCCTCCCTCGTCTTTCCGTCGGTCGCCCTTACGCCCGCCTGCTCTGCGTGAAAATGAAATCAGGTCGCAGTTATTTCCTCAGTTCCGAGCTCTGGCACTTGTTGCCGCAGGACGATACGGTGGTCTCCGTGACGAGCGCCCATGGGCGGCCGATCTTTGCACCGGTGGATACCTTCGAAGCGGCGCCGCTCGAGCTGCGCAAGGTCTGAAGTTTCATTCGTGGAATAAAAAGGCCCCCGCATCCGCCGGGGCCTTTTTATTTGGCAGGTCTGTGGAGGTTACTTCTTCGCCGGGAGCGGATGCTCCTTCAGAATTTCCGCCGGGGTGTAGATGCTGGGCTGCTTATCCTTAATGGCGTCGCGCACCTTCTTCACCTGGGCGGCGGTCACGGGAGACTGATTGTTTTTCCAGGACTGGCGTACATAGGTGAGCGCTCCAGCTAGCTCCTCGTCGTTCAGCATCTGACCGAGCGGCGTCATCGCCGGCTGGCCCGTGGCGATATCACCATACTGCTTGCCGTTGAACTCCATGGAACCGTACATGCCATTAAGGACGATTTTGATGACCCGGGTCGGGTCGCCCTTGATCCAATCGCTGTCCACGAGGCTCGGATAAGCACCGCGGAGCGCCTTGCCCTTCTCCAACGGCATGTCGGCCCCCTGCCCATCCTGCTGGTGGCAGGTGGCGCACATGCCTTCCCGGGAGAAGATTTCTTTCCCGAGCTGATAGGCGGCGAGCTCCTCCTTCTTGAGCTTCTTGTTGGTCGGGCCGAACGTGAGCAGCGAGGGCTTCACGAAGGTCTTGGGGTCCACGACGCCCTTCCCTTCGGGCAGGGAGATGAGCTGGCGGATGACCTCGCGGAAACAATAGGAGATATACTGATCCGACGAATCCTTAAAGGTCATCGCAGCGGCGATGGCACGACGGGTGTCGGCCCCGTGGAAGAAACTGAGGGCACGTAGGGCCTCGAGTTGGACGCGGGGATGCGGGTCCTTCGTAGCGGCTTCGACCATCGCAAGCGCCTCAGGAATACGGTCACGCTGATAACAGACGACGCGGATTGCCTGGGCGCGTGCATGATACTCGGGCGACTTCAGCAGCGAACGGACGAGATCGACGTTCACGACGTTGTGCCACTGATGGACCCAGAGGGCTTCGAGCACGTGGTGGACCTCGTCGGGCTTGGCGGCGTCGAACTGCCGCACCCACTTCTGCGTGGCGGCGATGACCTCCGCACTGGCGTGCTTGTGCAATTCGATCTTCGCACGATTACGGACATTATCCTCGGGCTCTTTTAGGAGGTCCAGCAGCGCCTCGATGGGCTGGCCGTCGATCGCCTTGGGCGTAAGCAAAGGACGACCGGGGTAGGTGATGCGATAGATGCGACCATGCTGATGGTCGCGGTTCGGATCCCGCAGGTGATGCTGGAGATGGCCGATCAGCATCTGCGACCAATCAAGGACATAGATCGAGCCGTCGGGGGCCACAGCCATGGCGGCTGGACGGAAATTGCCGGCCTTCTCGACGTCGGTGCGAATCAAGCCTGGTTCGAGGGTCTCGCCGTGCACGCCCGAGGCGTCTTTGCCTTCGACGGTGCCCTCGGTCATCTTCACACGGAAGATGCCTTGGTAGGTGATGACGTTCGCATTCAGGAACGTGCCCTGCCAGTCATCAGGGAAGTGCCGTGAGCTGATGATGCCGGTACCGGAGACAGGCCGGGCCGGACGCTTCCAGAAATCAGGATAACCAGGCAGGCCGCCGTCGAGACGTCCGCTCCAAGCCGGGCCTTCGCCGGGGTGGAAGCCGACGTCGAGGTGCGAGCTGATACCGGGCCCGAAGTAATTGCGGTTACCCGAGGCATCGGAAATCAGGTCGTCACCCCAATAGGTGAAGAGGCGGCCGTGCGGGTTGGCGAAATCATACGGGATGTAGCGTTCGAACTTATAGGTCTCCGGCTCGAAGCGATAGATTGCGCCGTTGAAGTTGCGGACGGCACCAAACGGCGTCTCGACCTCACTGCGCAGGAACACGCCGTCAGAGAAATAGAGCGCGCCTCCGGGCTCATAGCAGATGGCGTTGGTCTCATGGTGCGAATCGGCCGCATCCATGCCGGTGAGGATGCGCTCCTTGGTGTCGGCCTTCTCCATCTTACCCGACGAATCACGCACGAACCACATGTCGGGCGACTGGATCAGGATGACGCCGTCTTTGTAGAACTGGAAACCGGTCGGGCAATTTAAGCCATCAAGGAAGACGTGCGACTTGGCGACCTTGCCGGTCTTCGGGTCGAGGTCGAGGACGAGAAGCTTGTCGAAATTCTTAGCGGCGGGCGTGGTCTCGGGATAATTCGGCCACACGGACACCCATAGTCGGCCCTTGGTGTCGAAGTTCATCTGCACCGGATTGATGAGTTCCGGGATCGCGGTCTCGTCGGCGACGAACTCGACTTTGCAGCCTTCCGGGACGGAAAGATATTTAAGCTGCTCTTCGCCCGGAAGATACGGCACGGGCTGTTTGCGATTCGGAGGCACCGGCACGGCCGGCAGGAGATTATCATCCTTCACCACCAACGAGTTCCCCGCAAGCGCGGCCCAGATCGCCAGGTCGCGGTTGGCGGTCTTGATGTCGCGGCTCGCGAGTTCCTTGCCGAGCACGATGGAGTTGTCGACGCCTTCGTATTTGATGCGCGAACGTCCGCCGAAGATATTGAACTGGTCGACAGTGCGGTAGCGATGGCGCCACTCGTTGCACTTATCATTCACCAGCACACGCAGCTTCTCATCGAGTACGGGGGCGGGCTGTCCGAAAAGTGCGGCATACTGTAACGGTGCGAGCTGGCGGTCACCCGCCTCGGTGAGGTGGATGCCATTGAAGGTAAGCGGATGGCCGGCGGCAGCGCTGAAAAGCTTCCGGGAGGCGCTGAAAAGGTCGATAAAGGGGACGCCATTAGCGGACGCGACTTCCGCCATGGCCACGGCGTAGGCAGCTAGGTTCTGATTATTGGCGACGGCGACGGCAGCCTCGAAATGCGGCGAGGCAATCACTTCGTGCGCGATCGGCGAGAACAGCACCACGCGGGGCTTACCCTTGCCGTAGTCGGCCGCGAACTGCTTCTTGAGATAGGCGTCCAGGGCGGCCTTGAAGTCCGGCAGGCCCGCCGGGCCTTTGAAGGATTCGTTGAAACCCCAGTAGGCGAAGATCACGTTGGCGTGGAAAGGTGCGCCGGCGTGGTAGGTGACTGTCGCTTTGCCGCCGTGGTCATTGCCCGCCTCGACCGTCAGTTCACCGGGCTTCATATCCAGGAAGTATTCCAGCGTGGGCACTTCGTCGGAACGGTGGCGCAGATCGACTTCGTCGCCCGAGAACGCCAGATTACGGATCACGAGGTGATGGTCAGGGTGGGCCTGCTGGATGAGCGTCTCCAAATGGCCGAACAACTGCTGACGGTCGGCGAGGCCGCTGCCGACGATTGCGATATTGTCGCCCGGCTGGAGGACGAGCGGCGACGTTGCGGCCGCCAAAACGGCGGTCATCAGAACAGCAAGCAAACGAAGGAGGGAACGCATGGGTCGGAGGGGATAGGTCGAATGAACCAATCCCTCAGCAGGTGGCAAAGCGTTTCCCCACCCCGCACTTGAGGTCTCTCTTTATTATTAATTGATTAGGAATGACGCCCCCTGCCCCACCTTCCCCGATCAAAGACCGCAACAAGTGCAGTCCCGCTCGTCCGCTTACTTCTTATGGCGATGGATCGTATGGCCGTGGACGCGACCATGCAGCGTCTGCTCGAGCAGGCGCTCCTGGCGCTCCGGACTGAAGCCCAGGCCTTCGCCGGGCTTCTTCGCCGGGGCCGAAGGCACCGTCACCACCGCAAAGGCCGAGACCGCGGCCACTACGAGAGCAAAGACGAATAGGCTGCGGAGTTTCATGCGGGTAATGGGCTTCACTGGATAGAACCCCGCGATCAATCACGAGTTTCACCTAACTTCTCAATCTCCGCGGCCCGGCCCGTCACCACCCGCGCCCAGCGCACAAACTTTTGCCTTCAAGGCCGTCGTCTCCACCCGGACTTCGTCCTTCGCCTCATATGCCGCGCCGATATAAATCGTCGCCCCGCGGCGGTAAAACGGCCAGAGCCCGAACAATAGAAAATTCTGCACGGTGATGGAGAAACGATTGACCCAGGGGCCGGGGTAATTGCCGTACCGGAAGAACACCGGCACCACCGGCGCACCTGCCTGCTGCGCGATGCGCACGGCACCGGTCTTGAAGGGGAGCTCCGCCAGGCCCGTCGCCTCGACCAGACCCGTCGGGCAAATCGCCACCGGTTCGCCGCGACGGAGCAAAGCCACCGCCGAATCGATGGAAATTTCCACAAAGCCCTTCTGGGTCGCCCAGCGTTTGAAAAAAGTGAAGACGAGCGGGTGCACCAACAGGCGGACTGCAGGATTGATCAGACCAAAGAGGAAGACGTCGCGGTAGCTCGCGTGGTTGGCGCAGAGCAGCACCCCGCTGGCGGGAACCTGGCCCACGACCTTCACCTTGCCGATCACCAACCAGGCCAGAAAACGGGCCGGCCGGGGGATGCAACGGGGCAGCTGGCTCATGGGGACAGCCTGCGGCCCGGGGAGTCGCTGGCAATCCGCCGTATTCGCCTCGACTGATTTTATATGAACCTTAAAAAACTGTCATGCCCCTACCCCGCCGCCTTCTTCCTGCCGCCGCCATCGCCCTTGTCGCCCTGCTCGGCCTCACGCCCGCCACGCACGCCGAGGATACCAAGGCCCCGGCCGCCGCGCCGGCCATCAAGCCGATCTACACGCAAAAGGAAGCCGCCGAATTCACCGGGCTGGCCAAAGCCACCCTCGAAGCCCTCGCGACCGAGAAGAAAGATATCATGGTCGCTAAGCTCACGGACCTCGAGACCGCCTGGGACGACAAGGAGAAGGACCTCAAGCCCCGCGACGAGAAGCGCTGGACGGCGATCGACAAGACCCTCGACAAGGCGATCTCCGCCCTGCGCAGCAGCAAATATAACGCCGCCAAGGGCAAGGCCGCCCTCGAGCTCCTGATCAAGATGCTCGCAGAATCCACCAAGTCCTGAACCGATGCGCTCCCCCCTGCTGCTCTGCCTCGCTCTCCTGACCGCCCACGCCCGCGAGGCGGAACCGGAGACGCCGGCGACGGAACGAACGTTCCAGCAATACAAAGTCGAAGCTGAGAAAGGCGACCTCGAGGCCATTCACAAACTCGGCTGGTGCTTCGAGCATGGCTTCGGCACCAATCGCAATCTCCCCGAATCGGTCCGCTGGTATCGCCGTGCCGCCGAACTTGGCCATGCCCCCTCCCAAGAATCGCTCGGCGAGGCCTATCTTCACGGCGAAGGCGTCGCGGTCGAGCACACGGAAGCGGTCAAGTGGCTGGAGAAGGCGGCGCTGCAAGGCCGCGCCAATGCGCAGTTCGAGCTGGCCGAGTATTACGGCGACGGGCTGCAATACGTGAATTCAAAATATATCGAGGCCTACGCCTGGGCACACTTATTCGCAAAGACGGCGCCCAAGGAAGCCCGCTCCGTCCGCCACGAGTCCTTCGTGAAGTCGATCGACAACCAACTTGTCGATAAACTCATGCTCGCGGCCGCCCAGAAGCGCTTGGCCGAACTCGAGAAGCAGCTGGCCGCGAACAGCACGCCCAAGCCGAGAGCGGTAAATAAATAGCCGGCGCACCCCGCCGACACAAAAGGCCGGCAAAATTGCCGGCCTTTTGTGTGCTGACGATCGCGCCGCTCAAGCGGCGGCGGCCGGAATAACCGCGGGCTTGGTCAGGCCCTCGTTATCCGTCACGCTCGTCTTCTTCGCGCCGGCCTTTTCCGCGGCTTCTTCAGCGGCCTCACCTTTCTTGTGATGGTGATGCTTCTTGTGCTTGTGATGCTTGTGAGGGCGGCCGACATCATCCCCGTCGGGTTTCGGAGCGGGCGTGCCGCCGGTGGCGGTACCCGTCGTGGTGGTGCCAGCCGTGGTGGTCGCGTCGGCGGCGCGCGCGGTGGCGACCAACAGGGCGGCCAAGGCGAGGAGGAGGGGGAGTTTCATGTTCGTGGGGTTCATAGATAGAACCCCGGGGGCGGAACAGGAGTTGCAGTGGGACGAAGATAAAACGACCTTGGGTCTGTTCAGCGCACCATGTCCCCCGCTCTCGCAATCCGCCCCCTTGCCCTGCTCCTCGCCGTCTTCGCCCTTCCCGGCTGCACGCGCGATCTGCTGGAAGCCGCCGATGCCGGCGACGTGCGGGCGCAATATGAACTTGGCTCGGCCTATGCGGCCGGCGACGGCGTTCCGCTCAATCTCGTCGAAGCCGCACGCTGGTTCGGCAAGGCCGCCGCCAATGGAAATAGCGAGGCCCAGTTCTGTCTCGGCCTCGCCTACTCGCGCGGCGAAGGCGTCCCCGAAGACCACGCGGAAGCCGTCCGCTGGTATCGCCGAGCGGCCGAACAAGGCCACGCCGACGCCCAATTCAATCTCGCGTATGCGTATGCGCACGGTCGCGGCGTGCCCGCGGACGCCGTCGAAGCCAGGAAGTGGCTGCGCAAATCCGAAGGCCGTAAAGGCATCGAGGATCCGGACTAGGCGAGAGCTTTATTTACTGAACACGATTCGGTTCGACATCACGTTGCCCAGTGCGTTGATGAAGATCTGGACCTGGTTCAGATCCTCTCGCGCGAACGGCGGCTGCGTCTTGATTCTGGCCCCGCTCATACGTTCGAATAGCTCGGCCAGTTTCGCCTTCTGCACCTTCATCCGGGGCTGGTCACTACCATAGCCCGTGACATCCAGCGCCAGGTGATTGCCACCCTGTCCAGCCAGGTATTTCTGCAGCGTCAGGATGTCTTCCGTCGCCGCCTGATAAGCGGCCACCTGCGCCGCCGTCGCCATGTCGCCCTTCGCATAAAGCGGCGCCTGCGCGACCTGCCACGCCGAGCATACCTTCCGGCGATGATCGTTGAACTGATCCAGACTGAACAACTTCAACCCATCGCCCTCCGCGCGGGCCACCGGCAACAGCCCCATTATCAAAAAAATCGCCATCGTACAGAATTTCAGGAAGGGCTTCATTACCTGGTATCTTGCCATCCTAATCCGCCACGGCAAGCGATGTCCGCTCCTCCATGCGATAAATAGACTAAGCTGAAGGGCCCTTTCAGCTGATATCAAATTGGCGGAGAGGAAGGGGTTGATTCCGCTGCGCTTCAGGCCTCCGGCCCGATGCCTGCGGCATCGCCTGCTCGGCCTAACGGCCTTCGCCGAACCCGCGGGTTCTCATCCCCTCGAGCGGCGTTTTTCCAGCACCTTCACTTAACCGGATAGGCAAGTCTTTGGACGGGAATTAAAATGGCGGAGAGGAAGGGATTCGAACCCCCGGTACCTTGCGGTACGCCTGATTTCAAGTCAGGTGCAATCGACCACTCTGCCACCTCTCCGTAAAGAGGAGTCAAATCCGCCTAGGGTCTTCCCTCAAGCCCTTTCGGTGTCTTCCCCTTGGGCGTTATCCTGTTTTCACAGTTAACGGTAAATGGCTCATGCCTGCCGGATGAGCACCTGCGAACGTGTCGAAGAAATCGACGGCCCCTACGGCCCTTTCGCCATCGGCGAACGCGCGATCCAACGACTATGGGCCTCGGGCGAGGTCCGCGGTCCGATGGCTGCGGCTTCGGGCGCGACGATCGAGATCATCCACCCGGGCGATTGGAACCGCGGCGCTGGGCCGGATTTCCTGGGCGCCGAAATCATCGTCGACGGACGGCGCCTGCGCGGCGATATCGAGATCCATCTGCGCTGCGCCGACTGGCACGCCCACGGCCACGAACAAGATCCGCACTTCGCGGGCGTGATTCTGCACGCAGTGCTGCTGCCGGGCACGAAAGACGTGACGACCGCCTCTGGCCATCATCCGGAGACAGTGGTACTACTGCCTTATCTACCACGCGACCTGGAGGATCTGGCGGAAGAGGACGCGCTACTGGAACTGCGCGGGCGCGCGGGTGAAGTGGCCCGCCGCGTACTCGCCGCCGAAAGCAACTTGGCGCTGGGTCTCAAACGCCGCGCGCTCGAACGCTTCCGCTCGAAGACCAAACACGCCCGCGCCCGCGTCAAAGAAGTCGGCTGGGACGCCGCCTGCCACGAGCTGTTCGTGGAATCACTCGGCCTCGGCGGTAACCGCGCGCCGATGTCGGAACTCGCCCGCGCCCATTCGCCCGAGCAGATGCTGGTGCTGGGACTCGATGCGATCTACATGGAGAAATGCGGACGATGGCGCCTGCGCGGACTCCGCCCCGCGGGCCACCCATACCGACGGCTCGCCCAATACCTCGAACTGAATCGTCGACGACCGGATTGGCGCGCCCACGTGCGCACTTGGGCCGCGTCGCTCGCGCTCAATCCTCTGCCCTCGTGCCGCCGCCGTCTCATCGACGAGACTTTCTGCTGCATCCTGCCCGACGGTCGCGCCGACACGCTCTGTATCAATGCTTTACTCCCGCTCCTGCAGGATCCGCGGACTGCCCTGGAGAAGTGCTGGCTTGAATGGCCGCCAGGCAATCACCCTGAAGACATCCAAGAAGCCCGGGCACTGCTCGGGCTTGCGGGCGGTTCGCGCAACTGGGAAATCCAGGGGATCCTCGACGTGCTGCGCCGCACCGCCCAGCAGGCCCCGCCCAAAATCGCAGGAAAAGGCGAGTGAGGCATACTCCCTACACCCCCCGAAACCACGTACAGATTGACGCCGTGGCCCCGTATATTCATATTATTACAATGAACCCCAAGCTCACTCTCGTCCTAGTGGCGTTAGGCCTCTCCCTGTCCGCCCACGGCGCCGCCGCCAGTGCCGGCGACCCCACCGCCCACATCCTGGGCGGCCACACCACCGGAGGCGGCAACGGCCCTGGCGGCCCATCCGGACCTGGTGCCGACAACGGCGTGGTCGATGACTGGGATGAACAGGAAGACACCCTGCTTGACCAAGCGATCAAACTACTCGAAGTCGCCGAAGTCGCCCCGACGGTCAAGGACCTGAAGGAGGCCATCAAGGACCTCTCCGTCGCCGAAGACATGGAAGAAGAGGAAATCCACCCGCGTGAGCACAAGGGACCTCGCAGTAGTTCTGGCCCCCGCAAGCCGACCTCCTCCCGCCCGCGCCACGTGAAGGAAGACCACGAGGAAATCATCAAGCAGGAGAAGAACGCCATCCAGCTCGTCCAGGAGGCCATCGGCGCCCTCCAGACCAATAATCGCACCAAGACGGGTGAAAGCATCGCCGCCGCGCTCGAAGCCATCAAAAAGGCCGACCGCCTGAACGAAGACGAAGACCCAGGCGAAGGCGACGAAAAGATCAAGGCTGCCGGCAAGGCCAACGGTGCCGCCGCCGCCAGCGCCCCGACCCCGCCCAAGCGCAAGAAGTAAGCAGCCTTACCTGCTCAACCCAAAGGCCCCTCTCCGGGGCCTTTTTCTTTGGGGAAGAAGTTCGGACTCAGGCCATCATCTTCCGCGCCTTCTCCAACGAGACGGCGAGGCGGTCGACTTCCTCGAGCGTATTGTAGAACGCAAACGAGGCGCGGGCGGTGCCGCTCAGACCGTAATGCTTCATGAGCGGCATGCAGCAATGGTGGCCGGTGCGGATGGCGATGCCGTCCGCGTCCAGCAGCGTGCCGATGTCGTGCGGGTGCCCGCCCTCGATGTTGAAGGAGATTACGGCGACCTTCTCGGGCGCTTCGCCCACGATGGTCAGGCCCTTGATCGCCTTGAGGCGCTCGGTGGCGGCGGCGAGCAACGTCTGCTCATGCGCATGCGCGGCCGTCTGGATAGGCATGACGTATTCCAGCGCAACGCCGAGGGCGATGGCGCCGGAGATATCCGGCGTGCCGGCTTCGAAACGCTCTGGGGCTTCGCGGAAAGTGGTACCGGCGAAGTCGACCTTGCGGATCATGTCGCCACCGAACTGATACGGCGGCATGGCGTCGAGCAGTTCGGGGCGGCCCCAGAGGACGCCGATGCCGGTCGGGCCGAAGGTCTTGTGGCCGGAGAAGGTGAAGAAGTCGCAACCGAGCGCGGGAACGTCGACCTTAAAGTGAGCGGCAGCCTGGCAGCCGTCGATGAGCACGAGGGCGCCGGCGGCCTTGGCGAGGCGCGTCATCTCGGCGGCGGGATTGACCGTACCGAGGGCGTTGGAGACGTGCGCGAAGGCGACAAGCCTGGTACGGGCAGAAAGCAGCCCCTTGAAGGCGACGAGGTCCACCTCACCGCGGGGCGTGACGGGCGTGACGACGACCTTCGCACCCGTGCGCTCGGCGATCACCTGCCAAGGCACGATGTTGGCGTGGTGTTCGAGGTGCGTGAGCAGGATCTCATCCCCGGCCCGCAGATTCGTGCGGCCCCAGCATTCGGCGACGAGGTTGATGCCCTCGGTGGCTCCACGTACGAAGACGCAGCCGCGGGCATCCTTGAGACCGAGGAACTTCGCGACTGACGTGCGGGCGCACTCATAAGCGGTAGTGGCCTCCTCGCTCAGGAGGTGGACGCCACGGTGGACGTTGGCGTTCTGCTCGGAGTAATAGCGCTCCAGCGACTGGATGACCGCCAAGGGCTTCTGGGAGGTCGCCGCGTTATCAAGGTAGGTCAGCGGACGGCCGCGCACGGAACGTCCCAAAATCGGGAAGTCCTTGCGGAGGGCGGCGACGTCGAACACGGGCATGAAGTCGAACGTAAGCGACCGGGGCCGGGGCGCAACCGGGAAGAGAAATTAGGGCGCCGAAGGCAGACGTACGGCCTTGCGGATATAGGCCGGTACGTCGACATCTTGGCCATCAATGAACGTCATCGGAGTGCCGCCGAAAAGACCGCGGCGCATCGACTCTTCTGTCGCGAACTCAAAGACCGGCTGCGAAGGATCGGCTTCCTTGGCGCCCTTCTTCGCCTTGACGGGCGACTTGGGCGCGGGCAACGAGGCGCCGATCACAGAAACTTCGATGCGGGCGCCGAGGGTCGGATCAATCCGGGCGCAGAGAATCGTCGAGGTCTCGCCGCCGAAACGGGTGCGCACCGCCGCCACCGCTTCGAAAGCCTCCGTCGTGGTGAGGGCCGGTCCGCCAGCGACATACACAAAGAGTGAAGCGACTTTGGTGACCGCACCCGGACCATGGGCCAGCGGACATTCGCAGGCCGCGCGGGCGGCTTTCATCGCCGCACCCTCACCCTCGCCTACTCCGTAGGCGCAGAGCGTCGGTGAACCCGGATTGGCGAGGATCGAACGAAGCGCCGAGGGGTCGGCCGCGATGAGGGCACCAGGCGCGAACGCGCTCGCGATACCGCGGATCGCCCCACCCACCCAAGTGTCAGCCGCGGCGAACGATTCCGAGAGCGGCGCATCCGAGGCCACCTGCTGGAGCAAAAGGTCGTTATGCACGACGACGAAGCCGTGGCACTTCTGGGCGAGCGTGATAGTCGCCTCATTAGCCTGGCGCATCCGACGTTCGCCTTCATGCGAGAAAGGCATCGTCGCAAATGCCAAAGTCGTCGCACCCATTTCAGCGGCGATGCCCGCGACGGCGGCGGCCCCGCCACTGCCCGTGCCGCCGCCCAGGCCCGTGACCAAGACGACCAGCGGCACGCCCGTAAAAAGTCGGCGCAAGGCGGCCTCTTCGGATTCGGCAGAAGCAAGCCCCAGCGCGGCCTCGCCCCCCGTGCCCATGCCACGCGTCTGCGCGCGTCCAATCTGCAGGAGGCTCGTGTTAGGCGCCGTGTTGAGCGAACGCGCGTCGGTGTCGATCAACGCCACGGCGACCTCGCCAGGCAGCTGCGGCGCGATGCGCGTCACCATCGAGCAACCAGCACCGCCGAGACCCACGAGCAGAATGGAGGAGGCGGTGGACATCTTAGAAGCGGAACAGATCTTTGAGGACCGCGATGAAACCGCGCGGGCGGCGCACCACGGGCGGCGCATCGATGATCGCGGCGGCCATCAGGCCGACCACGCCGGCATACTCCGGCTTGCGGAGCGACTCGTTCTCAAAGCTCGGGATACCGACGCGGGCCGGCAGACCCAGCACCACTTGCACCGCTTCGGGCGCATCGGCAAGGTTCGCCGAACCGCCGGTCAGAATCACCCCTGAAGGCAGCATCTGCTGGTCAATCTTCACGGCGTGTCCTGGGAAAATATGCTCCAGATGGCGGAGAACATCCTTGCGGACGAATTCCAGCGTCTCCTGGTAGCGCAGCGAAATCACCTTGGTGATCGTACCGCGGTTGAACTGCTGGTCGCCGACACCTTTGTCGCCGTCTTTCCAGATGGTCTGGTTGACATCGGCGTCGCGATGGACGGCGGACCCGAAGCGGACCTTCAAGTCCTCGGCGGTCTCACGGCTGATGCGGAGGGCGACGCTGAGGTCGTTCGTCATGTGCTCGCCGCCCACGGGGATCGAGCCGGCGCAGAGGATGTGCTCCTTGTAGTAAAGAATCCAATCGGTCGTACCCGCCCCGATGTCGATCACCAGCACCCCGCCCTGCTTATCGGCTTCACCCGCGGTTGCGCAGGCCGCGGCGTGCGAGGCCAGGATGAAATCACGGACGCGGATGCTCATGCCATTCACCATCCCCACGCGCATGCGCATGTTACCTTCCTCCATCGTGACACGCCAGAAACTCACCTCGAGCCGGCGGCCCGCCATGCCGACGGGATTGCTGACCGCACGGCCGTCGAGAATCGTCGGCTGACGCATGTAAAGGAGCGTGGCGCGGCCGGCCGGCGGCTCGAGACGCTTTGCGGAGCTCACCGCGTCGGCCACATCCTTCGCGGTGACCTTGCCGTCATGCGCGGGCACGGCGATGATGCCCTTCACGCGCTCGCCTTCGGCAGCGGGTCCGGAAAGCGACAGGTAGACCTGCTCCACCGCGCGATTGGAACCGCGTTCGATGTCGTTCACGACCTCGTGCACGCATTGCGAAAGTTTTTCAAGATCCGTGACCGTGCCCTTCACCACGCCATCCGTGCGGCGCTCGCTGAAACTGAGCATGCGCGCCTTGCCGTCGATGACCTGCCCGAGGAGGCTGACGGTCTTGTGGGTGCCGATATCGATGACGGCGATCAGGGAAGGAAGAGGCTTGGGGGTCATCGGGGGGTGGCGGGAACGAGACGGGGTTCGGGAATGGGTTGGGAGGAAGTGCGGTTCTGAATCGAGAGTTTCAGCACGTAGGCCGGCGCCGTGGCACCCGGTCGGCGGAGGAGTTCGTCGACGTTGATGCGCGCGAGCAACGAGAGTTCATTGCGCCAGTTCGCAGTGGAGAAGACAATCTCGACCAGCGAGGGGCGGTCCAGCGGCTGCGAACCGGGGCGCACCGTGATGCGCAGATTAGAGCCCGGCGAATCTTCCTGCGCACCGAAACAATCGCGCAACGAAACCGCAGACCACTGCTTGTACAGATTCGGATAACCCGTACGCGCCGCATAGAGGAAGGGCGCCGCGATCTCGACGCCCTCGATGGCCATGCGGTCATCGGAACCCGTAGAACGGAAATCCTGGATCTCCGGCAGATTACGGATGGCTTGCTCCGGATAGCCCGTGCCGGCGAAAGTCTGCCCGTCGGAACCCACGAGGCGCACGACCATCGCCGAACCTTTCGCCGGAGTCGTCACGATCTTGGCGACGGCGACGCGTTCGCGCAGCAGCACGTCGACGGTGCCGTCCTGGCGGCGCTGGACGTTCGCCGTGGTCACCTGGTTATCGGACTCGAGTTCGAGTTTGATCGAACGCACGTCGCGTGAAAAACCCTCCGGACTGTTGGCGATCACCTTCTGCACGAAACCGGCGTTAAGGAAACCATCCGTCTTGAAACTGAGTTTACCCGTGGCTGGCGTGCCGGGGGAGGAATTCTCCACCGACCAGACGAGCAACCAGATCACCGCCGCAAAGAAAAGCAGGCTGAGCACCGCGGGAAGTTTCGAACGAACCGCGCGCTTGCGGCCGATGTTGCCCTCCGGGACCCGGCTGACCTCTTGCGGCACGAGTGTGCGCCAGTCGCGATCGGCCGGCCCCATGAAGGAGTCGCGGCGTCTGCCAAGAAAGCGGTCGAAGAATCCCATGATCAGCGGCGGGCGGGTTGGGCGGCGCGGGCCAGGGCGGGAGCCGCCATGCGTCGCACCAGCGAGGGGAAGTCGAGGCCGACGCACGAGGCGCTCTTGGGCATCAAACTGGTTTCGGTCATGCCGGGCATCGTGTTGATCTCGAGGAAATAGAACCGGCCGTCGGGCTCAAGAAAGACATCGGCTCGCGCGAAATCGCGGCATCCGCAGGCGGCGAACAGTTTTTCCGCCGCGGCGGCGATGGCGGCGGTCAAGGCCGGCTCCACCGGGGCGGGGAAACGATACTCCGAGGAGCCCTTGGTATATTTGGTCTTATAATCGTAGACGCCGGATAGGGGGACGATTTCTACGAGCCCCATGGCCTGGCCCTCGAGCAGACCGATGGACATCTCGCGCCCCCGCAGGCGGCGTTCAGCCATCCACTGTCCCGCGGCGGGAATCTCCGCCAGGGCCGCGGCGACCTGCGCCCGCCCTTGCAAGACATAGAGCCCGACGCTGCTGCCTTTGTCGGCCGGCTTGATCACGAGCTCCTCACCCAGCTCGGTGATGAGTCGTTCGGCGGTCGGCTTGGCCGTGCCGGCGAAGGTGATCTCGGGGACGACCGGCACGCCCGCCGCCCGCATGCGCTGCTTGGTGGCGACCTTGTCGATGCACACGCGGCTGGCCGCGGCGGAACATCCGGCGAAAGCGACGCCGCGGGCTTCGAGCTCGGCCTGCACGCGGCCATCCTCGCCGTAGTCGCCATGGATGACCGGGAGGACCACGTGCTGGCCGGCGGAAATCCAGTCAGGCAGCTCGTTAGTCTCGAGCTCGATGAGCCGCGAACCTGGCAGGACCGAGGCCACGGCGAGGCCGGAACGCAGAGAGACCTCGCGTTCAGGGGAGACGGCCCCGCACAGAACCACGATTTGCAGAGGGTCGCTCATAGCAGGTCCTTCCATTCGCGCCCCAAGGCGATGATTTCGGGTTGCAGTTCGACGCCCTGCCGGGCCTTTACCTCAGCGCGCACTTCGCGCATGAGGGCAATGAAATCCGCGGCATGAGCGTCGCCGCCGTTGACCAGGAAATTCGCGTGCACCGGCGAGACCGACACCGGCCCGACGGAGCGTCCCTTGAGCCCGCTGAGATCGATGAGACGTCCGGCCTTGTCGCCGGCGGGGTTCTTGAACACACAGCCGGCGCTGGCCTCGCGCGGCTGAGAAGCCCGCCGCCGCGCGGCCATGTCGTCCATGCGCGCGCGGATGGCGGCAGGCTCGTCGCGGCCGGCCGAGCGGAGCACCGCGGAAAGCACCACGGCGCCGTGGAGCTGCGGGCAGTCGCGATAGAGGGCGTCGAAACAATCCCGGCGGGCGGCGCGGACCCGGCCATACGGCGTCAGCCACTCGATGGATTCGATGACATCAAAGATCCAGCCGCCCATCGCGCCGGCGTTCATGCGGAGCGAACCGCCAACCGTGCCGGGAATCCCTTCGAGAAATTCGAAACCCTTCCACCCTTCCCGAGCGGCGAAACCGCAGAGCTCCTTGAGGCGCGTGCCTCCGCCGACACGCAGGCGACCCTCGCCGAGATCGGTGATCGCGCCCCAGTGTTCCGGAGCCAGGTGGACGACCAGACCGTCATACCCTTCATCAGGCACGAGTAGGTTCGACCCCCGGCCGACGATGAAATAACGGAGATCGAGTTCCGCCGCCGCGCGCAGCAACCCCACTACATCATCCACCGTCGCAGGCTCCGCGTACCAGCGGGCGGCGCCGCCCAGGCCGAGGGTCGTGCGACGTGCCAGCGGCTCGTTCGCGCGCAGCATGCAGTCGGTTGAAAGTCGGCCGGCGACTAGATCAGGGAGGTCGAGCGAGATGACGCCTTCTCCTTCGCGGCGCAGAATCTTGGCGTAAGCCTCGGCGTCGCGCTCGATGTCGCCTGCCCCCACGAAAGCGACGACGGTATCCCCGTCGCCAATTAGCGGGGCGAGTAGCGCCGGCAAATCCTGGCGATGTTCGACCAGACGATGTGCGGAACCGGCGACCACGGAATCCGATCGGCCGCCTTCCATGGCAGATTCGCCGGCAGCATAGACCGGCAACACGAAAGCATGGTCGGCGACCGCCAGCGCGGTGCGAAACTCCGCGGCATACTGACGTGTCCGCGTGTGTCGGTGCGGCTGGAAGACAACGATCAACCGGCCCGTCTGCGTCTCGCGAATCCACTGCAAAAGCGCGGCGATCTCCGTGGGATGGTGGGCGTAATCGGCGAGCACGCGTAAGCCCGTGCGTTCGAAGAGGACATCCTGCCGCCGGCGGATGCCGCGCCAGCGGGCCAGCGGCTCGGCGGCGAGGCTGCCGGTGATGAAATGGGTCACCGCCAGGGCGAGCGCGGCATTGGAACGATTGAACGTGCCAGCCACCGGCAGGTTCAACTGCTGGGAGGGGAAGCGTCCCGACATGGCCATCACGGAGGTCGAATGCCCGCCTTGAATGAGGCGGTAGGCGTAATCGCCGTCGGCGCCGACCCGGATCACCGGGACTTTTAAGCCGGCGGTCAAACGCTCGAGGCGTTCGTTGCCAGAAGGAATGATTACCGCCGAACGTGTGCGCTCGAATAATGCGCGGAAGACGCCCTCCAGGGCCGCCTCGTCGCGATAATAATCCGGATGATCCCAGTCGAGATTCACGGCCACGGTCACGTCGGGCGAGAAGGCGCCAATGGTGCCGTCGCTTTCGTCGACTTCCGCGATGACCCACGGCGAGGTGGAAGTCGCGCGCGCAGGCGGGAAATTCGGATCACGGAACAAGCCGCCGAGCACATAGCCGAAATCGGCTTCGGCGCTGGCGAGCGCGGCGACAAGCAGGCCGCAGGTCGTGGTCTTGCCGTGACTTCCGCAGACGGCGACGAAACGGCGATTGGCGACACGCTCAGCGAGCAATTCGCCGCGGCGGAGCACGCGCACCTCGTGGCTGTTGGCGAGTTCGAGGGCCATGTGGCCCGGCTTCACCGCACTGGAACGACCGACGACCGCAGGCGAGCGGCCCGCGGCCCAGGGGTCGCGCAAAAGCGGCACCTCCGCGTTGGCCAGCTGGAGTTCCATCGGGCTGCCCGTAGCATCATCCCAACCCGAGACCTCCCAGCCCTCCCCTTTAAGATAAATCGCCAGAGGCCCTACGCCCATGCCGCAGGCACCAAGCAACCAGGCTGAGCCGAGATTACTCATGCGCGCGCGGGCCGGTGTTTCCGGCCGGCCAGGGAAAGGGTTTCCGTCGCGAGTTCTTCCCAGCGATTAGCCGCATCGGCCAAAGCCAGTGCATCGCGCATCGAGGCGAGAGCCGCATTATCTCCGATGCGTTTGAACACGGTGGCCGCAAGCTGAGCGATGTCGGATTCCAGTAGCAAAAGGGCCGCGCCCGTCTTCGAGCTCTCCACCGCGTTCGCCGTCTGGTGATCATCGGCGGCGCGCGGATAGGGCAAGAGCACCGCCGGGGTGCGGCAGGTGGCCAGTTCGGCGAGCGTGCCGGCACCGGCGCGCGTCACGGCAAGATCGGCGGCGGAATAAGCGGCGGCCATCTGATGGCAGAATGGCACGAACTTCACGATCGACTGCGGAGAGCGGAGCTCCTCTTCGCGGCCGCCAGGACCCGTCAGGCAGAGCACATGCACGGAACGTTCGCTGAAGTCCGCGACATGTTGCTCGACCCAGCGATTCAGCGAACCCGCGCCTTGGCTGCCACCTGTGACAAGCAATAGGCGACCCGAAGGCGGCAGGCCGAGCGCACGGCGGGCGGCGTCGCGGGCGAGCGGACGGATCTCCGCGCGCACCGGATAACCTGAGTCGTGCTGGCGGGCGGCGGCGATGCCCGCGATGCGCACACCGTTCGGCAGGTGCACGGAAGTCGCGAATCGGGCGATGAGCCGGACGGCCTTGCCCGGACGGCGATTGGCCTCATGCACCACGACCGGAATGCCTGTCAAAAAACAGGCGATGGCCGGCCCCAGGCTCATGAACCCGCCGAAGCAGACCAAGGCGTCCGGCCGGAAACGGCGGAGCAGGCGCCAAGCCGACCAGACCGCCCCCAGCAAGGCCGGGAAGAAAAGGAGTTTGGCGAGCAGCCCCGGACCGAAACCGCGCCCCTTGCCCGGGACGAAGGTCAGTCGCGGATAGTTCGAAGTCATGCGCGCATCCACCACCTTGCTGCTGACGATCAGCAGGCACTCATGACCCTCTTCGTTGAGCCGCTGAGCGAGCGCGATACCCGGGGCGAGATGGCCGCCGGTACCTCCGCACGCAAGCAGCACGCGACTCATGCGCGAGCCTCCTTGGGCGCGAACGCGGGTTGCGCCGAATCACGGATGCAATTGAGGACGAGTCCGACCATGCAGCCCATAATCACGAGATTCGTGCCGCCGTAGCTGATAAACGGGAGCGAGATGCCTTTGGTCGGCAACAGGCCCGTGACCACGCCCATGTTGATCAGAGCCTGGTAGATCAGGAAGAGCGTCGCCCCGAGGCAGACGTTGAAACGGAAGAGATCGTGGCAACGCAGCATCGCCCGATACGAACAATAGAAGATACCTAAATACGCCAGAGCCACGAGACTCGTCGCGATTAGCCCGTATTCCTCGCCGATGACCGAGAAGACGAAATCCGTGTGTGCTTCCGGGAGATAAGCTCGTCCCTGGATGCCGTTGGCGGCGCCCTTCCCCGTCAAGCCGCCGACGCCGAAGGCCACCATGCCCTCGAAGAGCTGGTAGGCCTCGTCGCCGCGGTGCGCCCACGGGTCGATGAACGACGTGAAACGTCGCAGGCGCGTGGGCCAGTTGAGAATCAGCACCGTGAGGCCGCCCACGCCCATGAGAACCGTAGGCACCACATAACTCCAGCGCACGCCGGAGAGGAGCATCATCGTGCCACCCACGGCGCAGCAGAGCAGAATCGTGCCGAGATCGGGCCCGAGCGCGATGCAGGCCGCGATCGCCATGATGATCGCCGCGGGACGCAGGAAGCCATCGCGCAGATCGATCCAACCAGCTGGCGTGAAGACATACGGCGCGCGGTCGCTGAACCGGATACGCCGGAACTTCGCCCGCAACGTGTGCCGCTGCATGCGCGCCAACCAATCAGAGAGCACCACCACCAGGGCGATCTTACCGAGGTCGGAGGCCTGCAGGCGGAAGAAACCGAAGTCAATCCAGCGCCAGGAACCGTTGACCGTCACGCCGATACCAGGAATGCGGGCCAGCACCATGGCCACCACAGCCACCCAGAAGATCCACATTCGGTATTCGCGGACACGTTCAAGATTCAGGCGATAGAAGGCGAAGCCGGCCCCGATCGCGATCGGCAGATAGACCAGCTGGCGATAAAACGCGCCGGTGCGGTTGCTCGAGGAAAGCGAGATACCCGCGCTGTATTGGACCACCAGACCGAACACCGCTAGGCCCAAGGTCAGCACGAGGATGCCCAGGGAGCACCCGCTCAGGGACCCCGGACTCTCCGACTTGACCTTGATGACCATGGCGACGAACGGAACGGCTTACTTGGTCGCCGGAGCCGCGTCTGCCGGCTTGGCGTCGCCCATAGGATTCGTCAGTGAGATGATCTTCAACGGAGCGAAGGTCGGCGCAGGCGCGGCGGGCGCAGCGTTGGTCGACGTGGATTTAGCGGCGGCGGAGGCCGAACCCGTCGACTTCGTGCCAGCCTTCTTTGCGGGGGCGGTGGAGGCGGCCGGAATGGTCAGGATCTGGCCAGCCTTGAGTGTCGCGTTGGCCGAAATACCGTTGGCCTTGGCGAGGGATTGAGGCGAAACTTTCTCGCGCGCGGCAACCGTCACCAACGTGTCGCCCTTGACGCAGGTGTACTTGCCGCCGGCGCCGGTCTTCACAATCGGGGCGACCTTGGTAGGAGCCGGAGTCGGAATACGCGTGCTGGTGTCGACCACCGGCAAGGTGGAGGCGCCGCCCGCCGGACGAGCTCCGGCGGAGAAGGTCGCGAGGTCAGGCTCTGGCTCGAAGCCGCTGGTGCTTCGGCAGCCATTGACGCCGACGAGGACGGCGACGACGCAGAGGTGCAAGAGCACGACGGCAGTGACGGTGATGATGGGACGCATGGTGGTGTGTGGTGTTAGGACTGGGTGGTGGTGTGTGGAAATCAGGTGCGGTTCGCGAGGGCCGTGGCGGCGCGCTCGAAGACCATGCCGCGCTCCGCATAGCCGCGGAACTGGTCGAAACTGGAGAAACCGGGGCTCAGCAGAATGGCCATCGGGCCGTGCGCATCCTTGGCGGCGGCGACGACGGCATCCTGCAGCGAAGGGAAACAGCGGCTCGGCTTGCCGGCCTCCTCGAAATGGCGATGCAACTCCGGGGCGGTCTCGCCGATCAGATACGCCCCATCGATGAGCGGGGCGATGCGGCGAGCGAAACGCCCGAGATCGCCACCCTTCCATTTACCGCCGCCGATCCAGCGGACCGGGATACTGAACTCCGAGAGCGCAGCCTGCACGGCGTGGAAATTCGTGCCCTTCGAGTCGTTCCAGAATTCGACGCCCTTGTTCTCGGCGATCTTGCGGAGGCGATGGGGAGGTGAACGGAACAGCCGGGCGGCCTCTTCAAGATGGCGCATCGGGATGCCCCGCGCCTGCCAATACTTCACCAGAATCGCCCAATTCTCGCGTTGCGGCCAGGAATCAAAGACGGAGCCCGTCGGCACGGTGTCGACGACTTCGGCGCGGGTCGCGACCAGCGCCTCGACGGGAAACTCGATGCCGAAGGTGCACGCGGCCTCGATGACGGATTCACCCACGACGAGAATACCGCCGGGCATCATGCGCTCGATCAGCTTGAACTTGGCGCGGAAGTAACTCTCCAAGTCCCCATGACGGTCGAGGTGATCTTCGTCGAAATTCGTCCAGAGCACCGCCTCGGGGGTGAAGTGACGCAGGTCCTCGGCTTGGAAAGAACTGACTTCGACGACCGCCAAGAAAGAGCCACTGGAAACCGTGCGGTGCAGCGAGGTGAGGGGTAAGCCGACGTTGCCGCAGGCGATGGCGTCGAGTCCGGACCGCTTGAACGCAAAGGAAAGAAACTCCGTAATCGTCGTCTTTCCATTGGTTCCCGTGATGGCGATGGCCGGCCCTGTCCACAGCAGCGCCCCGAAATCAAGTTCGGCCAAGCAGTGGAGTCCGGCGCGGCGCGCAGCGAGGATCCACGGATGGGACTGGGCGAAGCCTGGACTGTAGACCAATAAGTCATGGCGCGCGGCTTCTTCAGGACCGAAATGCCGGTTCTCCCCGCGCTCGTCATAAATAACGGAAGCGAAGCCAGCACTCGCGAGCGATTCCGCGACGGAACGACCGCTCACGCCTTCACCGAAGATGGCGGCGGGGCGGGTCAGGTGGCGGCGGAGGGCTTCAGGGAATTCGCTCATCGCAGTTTCAGGGACAGCAGGCCGAGCAGGCCGCAGAGGAACGAGAGAATCCAGAAGCGCGCCACGACCTTCGTCGCCGGCCAGCCCTTTTTCTGGAAGTGATGATGAATGGGCGTCATCAAGAACAGGCGCTTGCCGCCCGTCCGCTTGAAATAAGCAACTTGCAGAATCACCGAGACCGCTTCGAAGACGAAGACACCGCCGACAATCGCCAGCAGGAACGGCTGGTGCATCAGGCAGGCCACTGCCCCGAGGCCGCCGCCGAGCCCGAGCGCACCGACATCGCCCATGTAGATCTCGGCCGGAGCCGCGTTGTGCCACAGGAAGACGAGACTTCCACCGACCAGCGCGGAGCAGAACACCGCCAGCTCGCCGGCACCAGGTACGTAACTGATACGCAGGTAGGCCGAGAAATCATGGTGGCCGACCAGATAGGCGACGCTGCCCAGGATCATGGTCGTGATCAGCACGCAGCCGATGGCCAGGCCGTCGAGACCGTCGGTCAGGTTCACCGCGTTGGAGCAACCAACGCAGACTAAAATGAAGAACGCACCGGCCACGCCGAGGCAGATCCCATAAGGAAGGCCCAGCGAGTGATCTGACCAGAACGGACCGTTCAAGATCGGCAGCCACACTTCGCTCAGACTCGTCCGGTAGGCGGGATCAAGCAGCACAATACCCAACGCAAGCAGCGCGACGAGCCCCTGCCCGGCCAGCTTCATGCGCGCCGAGATACCGTCGGCGCTGCCGTGACGAACCTTCAGCCAGTCATCATAAAGCCCCACGGCCCCCATGCCGATCAGGCACCAGAGCGCGGCCAGCACCAGGACGTTGAGCCGCGCCCAGAGCAGCACCGAAGGAATCATTGCGACGGCGATGATGAGGCCGCCCATCGTGGGCACCTTGCCTCCCTCTTTCGCAAGCTCACCCATCAGCTGCGCCGAACGCTCCGGCTGGCGCAGGCGCGAGAGCATCGCGATCAGGCGGCCGGAGAAGAACATCCCGAGGGCGAGCGATGTGAAGCCGGCCAAGATCGCCCGGACGGAAATATACTCGAAAAGGCGGAAAGGCCCCCAGGTGTGGACGAGTTCGCTGAGACGGTAAAGCATCCTAGTGGAAAGAGAGCGCGTCGCGCAGGGTGAAAGGGAGCGCGCGTTCGAGCGCGAAGGATCGGCTTCCTTTCAGGAAGACGTGGCCACGGTGCGCGCGGATTCGGGCGGCCACCTCGTCGAGCGAGGCGGCGGCGAAAAGGTCCACCCCCATTTGCGCAACTCCCTGCAGGAAAGCCGGAGCCTCCCCGCCGAAGGCGACGACTTGGTCGCCCGTTCGGAGAGGCAGCTGCGATCCGCAGTCGCGGTGGAGTTGCGCGGAGGTGGGGCCGAGCTCGGCCATGCCGCCGAGCACGAAAAGACGGGCCGCCACCGAACCGCGGCTGAGACGGTCGAAACTCGCGGCGGAATCCAGGAGCGAAGCCGGGCTGGAATTATAACAATCGATCGTGAAAGTCTGGTCGCCGACGACATGCACGCTACCGCGACCGGCCGGCGGCATCCAGGAGCCCAAGGCCACGGCCAGCTCCGCATCAGTCCGGCCCAATTCGCGAGCGGCGACAAGCGCCAGCGCGGCGTTACGGGCAAGTCCGTCGGAGATCGGAGCGAGCGGGAAAGCCTGTCCATCGAGCACCAGGGAACGTCGGCCCTGCGCATCCTGAAGGAAACTGGCGCACACGAGACGGGCCGGCGTCGCGGCGGGGGTCGGGTCACCCGGGAACTGCACCGCGATGCAGCGGCTGGCGAGCGCGGCGAAGTCCGGCCAAGCCAGAAGCGAAGACGGGAGGACCGCTTGACCACCGTCGGCCAGTGCGGCGACCAGTTCGGCCTTCTCATGGGCGACGGCGGCCAGAGAGCCGACCCCTTCGAGGTGCACCGGCGTCACGGCGGTGACGATGACGAGGTCCGGACGGATCACGCGGGCGGAGATCCCCAGCTCGCCCGGCACGCTCATGCCGGCCTCGATGACGGCGAAACGGTGGCGCCCGGGTTCGACGCGCAACAGCATCAGCGGCACACCGATAAGATTATTAAGATTGGCCTCGGTGACGAAAGCCTCCGCCCCCAGCAGAGCCGCGAGCAGTTCCTTCGTCGAAGTCTTACCCACGCTGCCCGTGACGCCGACGACGCGGCCCTTGAACCGGCGACGCCATTCGGCGGCGAGGCGGCGCAGCGCCGCGAGGGAATCATCGACCACGAGCTGCGGCAGATCATCGGCCACGCGGCGGGAAACCAAGGCGCAGGCGGCGCCGCGCGCCCGGGCGTCGGCGAGGAAGTCATGCCCGTCGCGGCGCTCCGTGCGCACGGCCACGAAGACGTCGCCGGTGCGGAGCGCCCGGGTATCCGTGCCGAAGCCCGTCAGGCTGGCGCGCGGCACCGCCGTCCACTGACCGGCGGACCAGGTGGCCAGATCGCTCGAGGAGAAAGTAGGCATCACGACTGCGCGCCCCTCCGTAGCTCGAGAATTTCCCGGACGATCTGACGGTCATCAAAAGGCACCACTGTGTCAGCGAATTCCTGGGTCGTCTCGTGTCCCTTGCCCGCGATGACGACGCAATCACCCGACTGGGCGGCGGCGAGGGCGCGGCCGATGGCTTCGCGACGGTCGGCAACGAATGACACTCCCGGCAGAGCGCCGAGACCTTCGCGCATGTCGGCAAAGATATGTTCGACGGATTCCTTGCGGGGGTTGTCGGCGGTGGCCCAGGAAAGATGCGCAAGTTCCGCGACGGCTTTCGTCATCGCCGGACGCTTGCCACGATCGCGGTTACCGCCGCACCCGAAGACGCAGAGCACGCGCCCGGGCGTGATGTCGCGCAGCATGCGCAGGGCGTTGCGCAGGGCGTCATCCGTGTGGGCGTAGTCAACGAACACCGGGAAGGCCTGACCGGCTTCGACGCGCTCCATGCGACCGGAGACGCCGGGGAAGGAGGCCAGCGCGGGCGCGAGCGCGAGCGGATCACGGCCCAAGCCGGCCGCCATCGCGAGCGCGCAGAGCACGTTGGAGACGTTATAGCCACCGGGCAGGTTCGTCTTGAAAATCGCTAAGCGGCCCGCGTGGCGGACGGTGAAGATCGCCCCGCCCGTGTCGAGGGCGAGATCGGTCGCGCGCACATCCGCGTCGGGAGCGGTGCCGAAAGTGAGCACCGGCCCGCGACGGCGGCAGGCCTCAGCGAGGACGCGGCCGCTCGGATCGTCGAGATTGATCACGCAGACATCGGGGACCGAACCATTGCGGCCATCGAACAACGCCGTCTTCGCGTCGAGATAGGAAGCCAGGTCGCCGTGGTAGTCGACGTGATCGCGGGTCAGATTCGTGAAGGCGGCCACCCGGAAATGAAACCCGTGGACGCGATCCTGATGCAGCGCGTGCGAACTCACTTCCAGACAGGCCCCGACGCAGCCCGCCTCGCCCATTTGGCGGAAGAAGCCCGCGAGATCCGCCGACTCCGGCGTCGTCTTATAAGAAGGGATCGAGCGGCGACCCAAATGGTAACGGACCGTACCGACCAAGCCCCATTGTTCGCCGTCGGCCTGCAGCAGATGGCGGAGCAACGTCGACACCGTCGTCTTGCCGTTGGTCCCCGTAACGCCGACCAGTTGCAGAGCGGCTTCGGGGTGGCCGAAAAAGCGGCGGGCGATTTCAGCGAGCACGCGGCGCGGATCGGGAACCTGCGCGGCGGCGACAGCAGGCAAGCCGCCGACCGGCTCGCCGGAGATGACCGCGGCGGCTCCGCGGGAGATCGCATCATCCAAAAAGGCGTGGCCGTTGGCACGCAGGCCTGGCAAAGCGAAGAACAGCGCACCCGGGATGATACGGCGACTGTCGGTCACGATACAGGAGATGCGCGTCGACCATTCCCCCGTGCGGTCGAGCACGGGCAGCCCCTGCATCAGCGTGTTGAAAGTGGGGCGCTCCATGGCGGCGGGCATCATCGTGGGCGGAGGGGTCATCGCGGTCCGAGATCGGCGACGTGTCCGCGCGGGACGGTGGTGACGGGAGCGATGTCGAGCCAGCGGATGCACTTCTCGGCGACTTCGCGGAAAATCGGGGCGGAGACCTTGCCCCCGTAGGCGACGCCTTCACCGTGGGGCTCATCGATGATGACCGTAATCGCGAGTTTCGGATCACCGACCGGGAAGAATCCGGCGAAGGAGGCCACGTGGTGCGTCGTGGAGTAATGCCCGTTGATGATCTTCTGCGTCGTGCCCGTCTTGCCGGCGACCTCGAAGCCGGGAATATCCGCGATGGGTGCGGTGCCGCCCTTGCCGCAGACAGCGCGGAGTAGCGTTGCCGTCTCCGCCGCGGTGGCCGCGGTGATTGCGCGTCCGCGCGAGCGGGGCGGATAATTCAGGACGGTGAGCTTAGTCTTCGGGTCTTCGACGCGCAGGACCAGCTGCGGCTGCATCAGCAGGCCTTCGGCGGCGATGACGGACATCGCGAAATGCATCTGCATCGCCGTCACGCTGACCGAGTGCCCCATCGGTACGCGGGAAATCGTCATCCCGTCCCAGCGCTTGGGCGGCAGGAGCAGACCCGGCACTTCTGCGCCCGTGATCAACCCCGTGTTGGCGCCGAAGCCGAAAGACTTGATGAGGGAGTAGAACTTCTCCTCGCCGAGGCGTTCGGCATACTGCATCCCGACCTGCACCGTGCCGCGATTGGAAGACTCGCGGACGATGTGCCGGATGTCGGCGACGCCGATCGGATGCGAATCGCCGGGCATCGAGACCATGCGGCCGCGATACGGCACGTTCGTGGCTCCGCAGTCGAAGACGGAGTTCGGCGTGATGAGATGCTCTTCAAGCGCACCGGAGATCGAGACGATCTTAAAGACCGAGCCCGGCTCATAGATATCAGACACCGCGCGATTGCGCTGGCTGTCCATCGGCGCCGCCTTCGGATCGAAGAAAAGATTGAGGTCGAACGTCGGCCAGTTGGCCAGGCCGAGGATGCGGCCCGTGCGCGGATCGCTGACGATGATGATGCCGCTCTTGGGCGTATAGCGGGAGGCGGCGGCGGCGAGGGCGTCTTCGCAAGTCTTCTGCACGAGGCTGTTGATCGTGAGCACGACCGTGCTGCCGTCGACCGGAGCGACTTCGCGAAGGCGGTTGCTCGTCAGTTCGCGGTGGCGCCCATCGCGCTCAGATTCGATCCAGCCGTTCTGGCCGATCAGCAGCGAGTTCATCACCCGTTCGATACCCGAGGCCGGTTCGCCTTCCTTGTTCACATAACCCAGGACGTGGGCGGCCAGTTGGCCCTTCGGGTAGTTACGGTGATACTTCAGTTCCGCCCGCAGCGCCTTGATGCCGAGCGCCTTCATGCGCTTCACCGTCGCTTCGTCGACTTCGTGGGCGAGGACCGTCCAGCGGATGTCTTTCTCCTCACCGTCGCTGTCGACGCGGGTGGTGGTGTTGAAAGCTTGGATTACTTTCGTGACGGGGACGCCGAGGGCCGTCGCGACTTCGAGGGCGCGGGCGTTCTCACCCTTCACTAGGGAATCCGGGTCGACGCCGATATCCCAGACGTCCTCGGAGACGGCCAGTAGGTTATCCTGCGCATCGCGGATCTCGCCGCGTCGGCAAGGTTGACTGCGGAGCACGCGCCGGGCCTGGGCGGCTTCGGCGCGGAGGCGCGGGGCGTCGATCCAATGCAACCAGACCAGCCGTGAAAACACGGCTAGGAAGCAAAAGGACACGACCCAAGCCAGCGAACGGTAGCGCATTCGCCTGGCATGGGGGAGTGTCATCGCGAACTTCCGCCTCCCTGCCCCCCTGTTTGGAGGAAGGCGATTTCACGAGCCGTCATCCGGGGGCTCGCTGTTGAATGAGGGGTCGGAGATGGGACCGCGGGGAAATAACGAACCCAGACGACCTGTTCAGGCGCCGGGGGTTTGAGGGCGTCGCCGATGCGCATCTGCAGTTGCAGCGTGTCGACGGCCTGGTCGCGCTGGCGGCGGGTGGCGTCGAGCTCCTTCTTGGAGTCGGCCATCGAGCGTTCGATCCGCTGGATGTGGCTGCCGATGACATCGGCCTCCATGCGGAGCTTCATAATATTGATCACGCCGACAGCGGCGGCGGCCAGAGTCGCCAGCAGGAAGGTGACGGTGAGGAAGCGCGGGCTCATGCGGTCAGCCTCCGGACGGCTCGCAGGCGCGCGGAGCGGCTGCGGGGGTTCTTTGCTTGTTCGTCTTCCGAAGGCTGCAAGGCCTTGCGGGTGAGCAGGTCGGCTCGCTTCACGCGATCATCCTGATTGCGGGAGTCGTCGCGGTCCACCGGGCGGCCGGAGACGTCGTTCATATAACGCTTCACCAACCGATCCTCGAGGGAATGGAAGGAGATGACGGCGAGCACGCCACCGGCGTTAAGTTTGCCGAAGGCCAGAGGGAGCGCCTCGGCCAGGGCGCCGAGCTCGTCGTTGACCGCGATACGGACACCTTGGAAAGTACGGGTCGCCGGGTGCGGGCCGCGGGGACCCGGCGCGGGCGGGGCGGCTTCGGCGACCAGTTCGGCGAAAGAAGTCGTGCGGGCAAGGCGACCGGTGCCGCGGGCGGCGATGATCGCGTTGACGACGCGGAACCAGCGGGGCTCTTCGCCGAAGTCGCGGACGGCGCGTTCGATCTCCGTGCGCTCCGCACGCTCGAGGAATTCGGCGGCGCTCCGACCGACGCGCGTATCCATGCGCATGTCGTTCGGGGCGTCGAAGCGGAAGGAGAAACCGCGTTCCGGGACATCCAACTGGTACGAGGACACCCCAATGTCCATCAGAACACCGTCGAATCGCCCCGGAACGCGGTCAAGGTGGCGGAAATTTTCAGAATGGAAGCGGCACTGGCCGGCGTGGCGCGCGGCCAGCTCGGCGAAACGCGGCAGGGCCGCGGGATCGCGATCCATGACGTCGAGGCTGCAGTGCGGCGCGCGCGCGAGGATCGCGGAAGAATGACCGCCGCCGCCGAACGTACAATCCAGATAGGCACGGCCGTCCTGCGGAGCGAGGAGTGACAGGCACTCCTCGAGCAGGACTGGAACGTGGCTAGTCATGGCAAGCGGGCTGTGAATAAGGTGTGAGTAGTGTAAGTAACTTCTGGATACAGTTTAGAGTCCCAGTTCTTTCAAGGCGCGGAGCGTGGCGCGGGCGTGCTCGGAATCGCGGTCGGCCTTCGGGGGCACGGGGGCGGCGATCTGGAACGTCGTGAAGCCGCCGCGGAAGACGACGTCGCGCTCGAGGCAGGCTTCCTTCACCACGTGTTCATTCAGCGTGATGCGTCCGGCTTTATCACACGTCACTTGGATGCTGTTCGCGCCGAGTAAGCTCAGCGCGTCCATCTTGACGGGATCGCTGACCGTAACTTGCAGCGCGGCATCGCGGATGCGTTCGGCCATGCTGGGCGGGAACACCACAATCGCGGCGAGCGCCGGGTGGAACATCGCAAGAAACGTCGCTTCGCCGTCGAAGCGCCAGGCCGCCGGAATCGTGACGCGATTCTTCTCATCCAACTTTCCGTTGTGGATGCCTGTGAAGAGACCGTTGTTAGCGCCAATAGACATGTGGATGGGGGAATGCCCCCAGTTCGCCCACTTTTCCCCACTCTCCACCACTGGTCAAGAAATTACCCCCCGATCGCCCCCTTTTTCTTATTCACAGCGCAGCCCAGGGTAGGCTTATGACTGATTTTAGTCGTTAAATAGGTTAAGTTACTATCTGTCAGTTATTTAAGTTACAAAACCTGCCATTTTAGACCCGAACCACCCTGCTCTGCCTCCCCTGGTCATGGTCGATCCGGCCCCCGCCGGGCCGCGCCCGTGAGATTGTAGTTGTTTTATCATTACAAAACCCCGCCCCGTGAGGCCGCCGGGCGGGGTCGAAACTGTTTGCCAACAGGCCCCGGCTGTGCTTTGTCTGAACCCACTCAACCACGACTCTTGATCATGAAAAAAGCCCTCGCTCTCGCCCTCCTCGCCTCCGCCTTCGTCCTTTCGGGCTGTAACACCATGGTCGGCGTGGACAACACCGACACCCATGAGGGTCAGTTCTCCAACGTGACCGGCGCCCTAGTCACCCGCTACAACGCCGACCCCGAAGCCGTCTTCAACGCCGTCAAGCGCACCCTCGACTCCATGAAGGGCACCCTTCGCACCGGCGAAACCGACGAACGTGGCGCCAATAAGGAGCTCCTCAGCGTCACCGCCTATGCCCGCACCGTGGGCGACCTCGAAATCAAAATCGACGTAGTCAAGGCCCAGGACGAAATCACCAAGGCCAACTTCACTCAGGTCACCGTCAAGTACGGCTTCTTCGGTAACCTTCCTGAGAGCCAGCAGATCGTCTCCAAAATCTCCTCCAATCTCCGCCGCTAAGCGACCGGGGCGGAACCGCCAAACGGACGCCGCCCTGCCACCCGGCTCGGCGGCGTCGCTTTTTTTAACACCTTCTCTACATGGGCAACATCCACGGACATAGTTTCCGCATCACGACCTTCGGCGAAAGCCACGGCCCGGCGCTGGGCGTCATCATCGACGGCTGCCCTCCCCGCGTCCCCTTTGATCCGGCCTTCCTCCGGAGCGAACTCGCCCGACGCCGACCCGGACAGAGCGCCCTGACGACCCAGCGCAAAGAAGAAGACGCACCGGAAATCCTTTCCGGCATCTCCCCCGACGGGCTCACGCTCGGCTCGCCCATCGCCATCGTCATCCGCAACAGCGACCAACGCCCGCAGGCCTACGCTGAAATGAAGGCAGCCTATCGTCCTTCGCACGCCGACTTCACCTACGATGCCAAGTACGGTATCCGTGCCGTCGAAGGCGGCGGCCGTTCCTCCGCCCGCGAGACCGCCGCGCGCGTCGCCGCCGGTGCCGTCGCCAAGACCGTCCTGCACCACGCCTGCGGTGCCCGCATCATCGCGTGGGTCGAGAGCGTCGGCGAACTGCGCATGCCCGCGCCGGCCAAGACCCCTTCGCTGAAGCAAGTCGAAGCCACCCCGACGCGCTGCCCTCACCCGACCACCGCCGCCAAGATTGACGCGCTCATCCGCGCGGCCCGCGCCGACGGCGACTCCGTGGGCGGCGTCATCTGCTGCGTGATTGAAAATCTCCCCGCCGGACTCGGCTCGCCGGTGTTCGATCGTTTCGAAGCCGACCTCGCCAAAGCGATGCTCTCGCTACCCGCCACCAAAGGATTCGAAATCGGCAGCGGGTTCGCCGGAACGCTCCAACGCGGCAGTGCCCATAACGATGAGTTCGTCCGCAAGGACGGCCGTATCCGCACCAAGACCAATCGCTCGGGCGGCACTCAAGGCGGCATCACCAACGGCGAAGACGTCGTGTTCCGCATCGCCTTCAAGCCCACCGCCACCGTGCTCAAACCCCAGAAGACCGTGCGCCCGGACGGCAAGGCCACCGAACTGAGCGCCAAAGGGCGCCACGATCCGTGCGTGCTCCCGCGAGCCGTACCCATCGTCGAAGCCATGGCGGCCTTGGTGGCCGTCGACCATTGGATCCGTGACCGCGGACAGAACGCCTCCTTCGGCCGCTGCGGACGCAAGGCATGACCCCGCTCATCATCGTCCTCGGCGCCACGGGCTCCGGCCGCGCCGCCGTCGTGAAGGAACTCGTCGAAAACGCCTGGCCCGAAGGCAAGAAAATCCGCGTCCTCCGCGAAACGCGCGAGGCGGGTGAAGGCATCGAACAGTGGAGCTTCCAGGACAATCAGGCCGTCATCCCTGCCCCGCTCGACGAGGATGCGGCAATCCTCGTCACCAACGGTTCGCTGGCGCTCATCGAGCAGATGGAATCCATCCATCGCACGGTGAAGCCACTGCACCCCGACGCCGTCTGGCGCGTCGTCCGCATCATCACCGTCATCGACTGCCCACTCGCCGAGAAACACAAGGCCGTCGAAGCGTGGTACGGCCCGTGCATCCACTTCTCCGACGCCGCCATCATCAACCGCCGCTGGGAAGTCCCCGGCCAGTGGGTGAGCAAATTCCTCGAGCCGTATGAGAAGGCATTCTATCCCTGCCTCTTCTTCAACCTCACCAAGATCGGGGTGATTGCGAATCCGCCCGCGGTGATCGACGGCGAGCCCCTCCGCCTCACGCATATCTTCGACGACATCGACGCCGTCGACGAGATGGAGTTCGACGAAGACAACCTGCCCGATGAGCCGTTCGACCTCGTGCGCCAGGTCGATAAGTATTTCGCCCGCGACGAACTTGGCCGACGCAATTTCCTCGTCCCCGAAATCGGCGACCTGCTCCGCCAGGAAGGCCGTTGCTGAACACCCCATGAGGCCGTTCATCGCACTCTACGCCTGGCTGCTCGCGCGCCTGCCAGAGAGCTTCGCGAAACTGAACGCCGGCCTGTGGGGCCAGGTACTGTGGATGCTGCGAGGCAAACTCATCCGCCGAAACCTCTCCGCCGCCTTCCCCGAACGCGATGCCACCTGGGTGCGACGCATCGGCCGGACCTCCTGCCGCCGCACCGCGGAGATGGCACTGTATTCAATCGCCTCGCCGTTGCTCTCGGAGGCCGAGGTACAGGATCGCATCAAACTTGACCCCGGAGTGACCGCAGGCCCGCACTGCCTGCCGCCCGAAGGCACCGGCACCGTGCTGTTCGTCCCGCACTTCTCGCTGATGGAGATGATGACCGCGACGTGTCTCCTGCGACCCGAACTGGCGCGTCGCGAATGGATCGTGATGTACCGCCCGCTCGATCAGGCGAGCGCCGACCGCTGGGTGAAGGAATCACGCGAACGTTTCGGCATGAAGCTGGTCTCGCGCCGCGACGGCGTCGGCCGCTCGATGAAGGCCGTCAAAGACGGACACATCGCGGCGATTCTTTTCGACCAGAGCACCCAGAGCGGATCGCGGCTGGAGTTCATGGGCCGACCGGCCGCCGCGACGGATTTACCAGGCATCATCGCCCAGCGTTTCCATGCGCCGGCACGCGTCTTCTGGGCTGAGCGTACGGCCTTCTGGCGCTGTCGGCTGCGCATGGAGTCCTTGCAGGGAGCGGACTCCGCCGGACTCACCGTCGAATCAAACGCCTGGCTCGAACGTCAATTGCGCAGCGACGAGGAAGCCTGCGCCAACTGGCTCTGGGCGCACGACCGCTGGAAGCACGGCCTCAAGGACTACATCAAGGACCTGCGTTAGATACCTGCCGCCGGTGGCGCAGCGGGGGCGTCACCCTCGGTCTTGCGCGCCTTTCCGCCTTCTTTCTTGCCCTTCTCCTTGCCGAGTTCCGGACCGAATTTCTCCACCAGCCCGTGAATGAATTCCTGGCGCTGCTCCGGGGACAAGGCGTTGATGCGGGCGCGTTCCTCCTTCGCTTTTTCGGCGGGAAGCGTCTTCAGATAATGTTCGAGGGCGCGAGAGCCCGGACCGTGCTCACGCATCTCTTTCACCAGTTTGCGGCGCTCTTCGGGCGTTGCGGTTTCGAACTTGGCCAGACTGGCCGCAAAATCCTTACGAGCCTCCGGCGTCATCCGTTCCATCTTCTCGATGGCGGCACGGATGCGTGATAGCCGCTCCGGCGGAAGCTCCAGGATCTTGCGGATTGTCTGGATCTCCTCAGCGGAAGGCTCCTTGTCGGCGCGGGTGGCGTCGGACTTCGTCTCCGCGGCGGCGGCGAAAGCCCAGCAACCGAAGGCGCATAGTAGGGTGAGAAGCTTCATCGGATCAGGAGCCGGGCGTAGCCAGGACGTCGACGATGCTGGATTTCTCCGCGACCGGAGCGAGCAGGGAAAGGTCGTCCACGATGCCGAGCAAATCGGCGAGCTGGGTAGATTCCTCGCGGGCTACGAGGGCGACCGTCTGGCGGTTGAGCGTCTCCTCGGAGGGAGACTGGACCAGGAGAATCGTAACGACGCACGCGGCAGCAGCGGTCGCGAAGGAGCTCCAGCGAATGAGTTTCCGGCGGTGGCGGTCGGCCCGGACGGCCGTGACCACGCGCTCGGCAAAACCGACGACCGGGACTTCCCGGCCGCGGCTGAGCGATGCGTCGAGGTCTCGTTCGAAAGATGGGCGATTGGCGTTATCCATGGCTCAGTTCATTAGGTTAAACACCGAGAGGCGGTGTGAGTTGCAGGTTTTAGGCAGGTCCATAAAAGTCTTTGAGTAGCTCGCGAAGGCGGCTGCGGGCGCGGTGAATCCAAGTTTTCACGGAGGAAACCGGCACCTCCATGATCTGGGCGATGTCCTCGTAGGGCAGTTCCTGCTGCACGACCAACAGGATGGCCGTGCGCTGCTCGGGCGGCAGCTGGGCAATGGCCCGCTGGAAGGCCTCGTCCAGCTCGGTCACCCGGCGGGCGGAATCCTGCGACTGATCGCCGGGCTCGGCGGCGAACTCCAGGGCCGTGGTCGGCTTGCGACCGCGGCGGCGCCATTCGTTCAGGACCAGATTGCGCGCGATATGAATGATATATGTGCTCAGTTTGGCCTCCGGGCGCCAGCGGCCAGCGGCGCGGTGGAGGCGGATAAAAACCTCCATGGCGAGCTCCTCGGCGGTCGCCTGGGAGCCGACCTCACCCCGCAGGTAGCCGACCAGCCGCGCATGGTGGCGGTGGACGAGCAGGCGCAGGGCGTCGTCATCCCCGTCGGCGACGAGCGCCATGAGTCGCTTGTCGTCCTCGTCATCGGGGAGCATGGTCTCTTCCTGAGCCATCTTAGTTTAAACTCCCGGGACCGGCCGAAGTTACAGCCGAGGCACCGAACTGGCTCATGACTGGGCCGCCGGCTCTGGGCGGGGGCGCTGGGCGAAGGTCCGCAAAGTGCGCAGCATAAACTGCTCGAGGGCGGCGACGACCTGGTAGCTGAGCTCCAGCCGGGCGCGGGCCTGCTCGAGGTAACCAATCGCCTGGGCGACCTGCAGCCCGCATTCGGGATGCATCCGACCGACTTGCCTAATTTTTTCTTCGACCGAGAAAAGCATGCGCGTGCGGACGGCGCGCAGGATGGAGCTCTCATGGGCCTCCCCAGCCTCATCCTCATCATCATCCGAAGGCGGAGGGGGTGGCGCGACCTTCAGGGCCTCCGCGCCAAACAGAGCCAGGAGGACCTCGAAGCGGGCGCACAGGGCGTACAGCGGGATGAAGACTTCCGAGACGCGGGCATTGGGCGAGGCCGGCCCCTTAATCATGCGTACCAGCAGTTTTTCGAATTCACGCAGCCAATCGAGCCACGAGGGATCGGCAAAGGAAGCGGGCTCGCCCTTGATATGAAAACGCAGACAGCGGCTCAACACCGTCGGTATCACCTGATAATATTTCGTCGTGTGCAGGACGATGAGCGTGCCGGCCGGCGGTTCCTCCAGCGTCTTCAGAAAGGCGTTAGCTCCGGGGGCATTGAAGCGGTCGGGCTCGGCGACAAGCACTACCCGGCGCGGAGAGATTGAGGTGAGCTTAAGCGACCCGACCACGCGGCACACCTGCTTGATATCAATCACTCGGGATTTCTTGGCGGGACGGAGCACGAAGCAATCCGCATGGGCGAGGGCTTCTGACTCGCCGAGGTGGAGCGCCGCCAGCTGCTCGGCCGCGCGGGCCAGCAGTTCGCCGTCGTCCCCGGTAAGCAGGACGGCGTGCGGCATGCGACCTTCGGCGCGGGCGCGCATCAGGACCTTCAGGGCCGGCAGGGATGAAAGATCAGCGGAAGCGGCGGGCGACTTCATTCCAGATTTCCTCCTCGATGGCTTCAGGTGGGCGAGCGGCGTCGACGATGAAGAAGCGGGCGGGCTCCTCCTTGGCCAACGTGTGGTAAAGGGTGCGGACCTTCTGATGGAATTCCGCGCCGAGAGCCTCAAAGCGATCCGCGTTCCCTTGATCGCGCACGGAGGCGCGGCCCAACCCGCGGGTCGGATCGAGATCAAGCAACACGGTGAGGTGCGGGCGAAGCGGGCCGCAGGCCAAGGCGTTGGCGGACTCAATCAGCCCGCGATCCAGTCCACGGCCGCCCGCTTGATAGGTGACGGTCGAATCGATGAAACGATCACAGAGCACCACCTTGCCCTCCGCGAGGGCGGGCTCGATGACCTCGGCCACCAACTGAGCGCGGCAGGCGGCAAAAAGGAGTGCCTCGGCGGCCGGCCGGATGGCCGAGCCTGGATGCTTGAGCACCTCGCGCATCTTCTCCCCAAAGACCGTGCCGCCGGGTTCGCGCAGCCCGAGCACGGCCGCACCCTGCGATTGCAGACGCACCGAGAGACGGGTCAGCTGCGTCGACTTACCGGCGCCCTCGCCGCCTTCAAAAGTGATGAATTTTCCAGCAATGGGCATGCGGTATCAAATTGTCTCCGGGCCCATCGCAAGGCGAGATGAGAAAAGCCGGCGCATAAAAAAGGCCCGGCGATAAACCGGGCCGGACAGACTGACTCACAGGCCGTTTAGGTGCCGGTCGGAGTGGCGATGACCTGCTTGCCTTCTACCGTGCGGTTAACCGCGTCCATCACGCCCTGGGTACCGCCGCCACCAGTCGTGGTCGAGGTGGGGGCGCCAGGAGGGTTCTTACCCTCAGCCTCCACCAGGGTCTTCGAGCCATCGAGCACCGAAACGCCTGCCGGCAGGACAACGCCATTCCAGACATAAGCCGCCTCAGGAGGCGCCGTCGAAATCATGGTCTCAACCGTCTTGGCGATCCCGGGAGAAAGGGAAGATCCCTCCAGGGCCCTGGTGGCTTCGGCCAATAATTCAGAGCTGATCGGCAGCAGCAGAATCTTGACCGGAGAAAGGATCACATTGCGGATCAGCAACGTCGGCTCGGCGCCAGCGGCGACGGGAGCGGCCGCCACGGGCTTCGGGGCGACACCAGGAGCAACCGCAAGGATGCGCACCGCACTGGAAAGCTCCATGCCCGGCTCGACTGCGACGGGTCCGTAATTAGAGTCATTGACCGTGGTCTCAACCGAGCCGCGCACGCAGCTGACCACGAGCAAACCGAGGCCGTTGGCATTTAGCTTATATTCCACGGTATAGATCGTGCCGCGAATCCGGGTCATGCCGGCCGGGGTGCGCACGATGTAAGAAGACATCGCGTTGAGCTTGCGCACTTCGCCGGTGACCTTGCCGTGGATGATCTGGATTTCTGTGACGGAAGCGCTGGGTTCCTTCTCCAACTGCTGATAGGAACCAGGGACGACGAGTTCGGAAGCAACCTGACGGAAAGTGCGGACCTCGAGGCGCGTGCCAGGGCTGAGCAAGACGGTCGAACCGTTGGAGAGAATCAGTTCAGCGGTGGAGGCTCCGGCGGCGGTCTCAACGATGGAACCTTCCTGGAAGACATGCCCGCTCTTCAAGGCGACTTGCTTGGACTTGCCCTCGGTGATGGTCACGGTGCCCTGCACCTTGCCCGTCGCGACCTTGCCAGGCTGGAGGGCGGCGGAAGAAAGGACAGGAAGGAGTGCAAGGGCAGCCATTCCTAGGTGCTTAAAAAAAGAACTCATGGGTCTTGTGGGGACCTCAAAAATTATGCCCCCCACGGGGCGTAGCAACCCGTAAACAAAAGACCCCCTTTCGGGGGTCTGTTACATTTAGCCTTCGGCTAGCCTGCTCAAACGGTGACGTACTTCTCAAGGCGGCGCTGAACAGCGATGGCCGAGAGCTGGGCGTATTTCGGAAGTCCCTGATCAAAAGGAAGTTGGAGCTCACCCTGGATGAGAGGGAGGGCGTAACGGATAAAGTCCGGGTGAATCGACATCTTGTCTTCACCGATCCACTTCTCAGGGAAAGCCTTCACGCCGTTGGCGATTTCATTCAGCGGGGCCAGCATGGTCTGGACGGCGTAGTTCTCCTTTTCAGAGCGGGTCAGGATGACCATCTTGCCGGTTTCGCCAGCGAGGGCGGCCTTAACGGCGGCGCCACCGCAGAGTTCGGCTTCATCGACGTCGGTCTTCGAAGCGTTGTGCGAAGCCGCACGCTGGGTGATGCCCAGTTTCGAAGAGCGAGCCTTCACGCCGTCGAAACGGGATTCAACGAGGCTGCGGAGGTATTCGCCGGCACCGCCGAGGACGGCGTGGCCGAAAGCATCGGTACTGGAGGTGTCGGCGCCGAGGTAGTTACCGGTGGCATCCTGGACGCCCTCCGAAACAACGACAAAGCAATGACCGTTGGACTTCAGCACTTCTTCGACGCGACGGATGAAGTTATCGGCATTGAAGGCAACTTCCGGCAGCAGCACGATGTGCGGGGCGGTGCAGGTGTAGTGCGTATTCTTGATGGACTTGTCTTCCCCCTTGTCGCGGCGCTGCGCGAGGACGGAGGAAGCGGCGAGCCAGCCGGCGTTGCGGCCCATGACTTCGAGAATCGAGACGAAGTCGTTCTGGCCCATCGCGGCGTTGTCGAGAGCGGTTTCGCGGATGGTCACGCCGATGTGCTTGGCGACGGAGCCGAAGCCAGGGCAGTGATCGGTGAGAGGCAGATCGTTATCGATGGTCTTTGGCACGCCGACGACGCGGAGTTCGTAGCCGCGCTCCTTGGCGAGGTCCGAAATCTTAGCGGCGGTGTCCTGGGAATCGTTGCCACCGATGTAATGGAAGTAGCGGATGTTGTGGGCTTCGAAGACCTGCAGGATGCGATCGAAGTCTTCGGCCTTCTTGACCTTGTAGCGGCAGGTGCCGAGCGCGGCGCCCGGGGTGTGGCGGAGAGCGCGCAGGGTCTGCTGGGATTCAGCCGCCAGATCGACGAGCTGTTCATGGAGAACACCCTGGATGCCATTCAGTCCGCCGTAGATCTCGACGATCTCATCCTCATGCTTGAGGGCTTCCGCAATGACCCCGGCGAGGCTGGCGTTGATGACGGGGGTGGGGCCGCCGCTCTGCGCGACGAGAAGGTTGCCAATGAGAGGAGATGACATGGGAGTGAACAGGTTGAAAAGTGGGTTGTGGGAAGCCCCACCCCCCTTGGCAACACGGAAAACCCTCCCCTGCTCTCCCGCCCCTCGGAAGGCCTATAAAATGCGTCCGGCCTTAACTTTCGCCGACTCCGGCACCCGCTGGGACCATGCTGCGGTCTGAGCCACGAAAGCGTCGACCTGCACCCCGGCCGAACCCGTCAGCTCCCCGGCCTTGGTGACAGCATCGAGCAAGACGGCCTTGGGCAGGCGCAGACGGCTGTCCGCCGCCAAGCGATCCACCAAGTCGTTACGCTCGATCTTGCCAGCCCGCAGGTCGCGGGCGACCGCGACGGCGTGCTCCTTGATGGCCTCGTGGGCCTCTTCACGGCCCGCCCCGGCCTTGACGGCCTCCATGAGGAAGGTGGTCGTGAGCAGGAACGGCAGATAATGACGCGACTCGCGTTCGACGACGGGGCGATTGACCTCCATCTGGCCAAGCACGGTGAGGAAAGCCTCGAAGAGTCCGTCGATCGCCATGAACGCATCGGGCAGCAGCACGCGACGGACGACGGAACAAGAGACATCTCCTTCATTCCACTGATCGCCGGAAAGCGAGGCAGCCATGGCGAGGTGACCGCGCAGGATCACATGGAAGCCGTTGATGCGCTCGCAGGTGCGGGCGTTCATCTTGTGCGGCATGGCGGACGAACCGACCTGGCCAGGTAGGAAGCCTTCGCTGGCCAGTTCGTGGCCGGCCATCAGTCGCAGGGTCTTGGCAAACGACGACGGCCCCGAGGCGGCGGAAAGCAGCGCGGAGACCACTTCGAGATCCATCGAGCGCGGGTAGACCTGGCCGACGGCGTTGAGCGAGTGCGGGATGCCGAGGTGCACCAGCACGCGGCCTTCCAGCTGCGCGACCTTGGCGACATCACCTGAGAAAAGCGTGAGCTGATCGAGCTGCGTACCGACGGCTCCCTTGAGACCGCGGGCGGCGAAGGCACCGAGGGCGGCGTCGACCTGGGCGACTCCGCGGAGACAATCTTCGCCGAACATCGCCCAGCGCTTGCCGACCGTGGTAGGCTGCGCGGCGACGTTGTGCGTGCGCGCGGCGATGAGGACGTCGCGGTCGGTCTGCGCGCGGCGCGCCAGAGCGGCGGCGGCGGCGACGGATTTCGCGCGGATCAACTGCAAGGAACGGAAGACCTGCAGCTGCTCCACCGATTCGGTGAGGTCGCGGCTGGTCAGGCCCTTATGGACATGCTGGTGGCCGGCGAGGGCGCAGAACTCATCGATGCGCGCCTTCACGTCGTGTCGGGTCTCTTCCTCGCGCTTACGGATGGATTCGAAATCCACCTGGTCTTTCACCTTTTCGTAAGCGGCAATTGCCGCGACGGGGATGTCCAGGCCGAGGTCGCGCTGGGCCTTCATGACGGCGATCCAATATTCGCGCTCAAGGACCACGCGGCCGCGGGTGGACCAGACGGCCTTCATCGCCGGGGAGGCGTAGCGATCGGCGAGGACATTAGGGACGTTATCGGAATCCATCGGAAAGTATTTTATATGTATCAGGCCGATCGCTTGACGGCAAGCGCTCGGAGGAACATCGCGCGCACCGAAGACTCGTCCTGGCCTCGATTGGAGGCGTCAAAACAATCGGCGCAGGCCAGCTGGAGGTCGACCAGTTCGGCCAAGGTGAAACGCGTGGCGGCGGGGGCGACCTTATTATTGATATACCAAGGGTTCTGGGAGAAGAGGTTGGCCGATGATTTGGCGGCGGAACCGAAGGTGGGGCCGTGGCGGGAACTCGCCGTCTCAAACTGGCCCTTGGCTAGACCCGCTTCGCTCACACGAAAATCCCCGGAGTCGACCAAAGTCCGAATCTGAATGAGCAGGCGGAGGCGATTCTGCAAGGCGGCCAGCAACGGCCGGCTGGAGTCCTCGTTGAAGAAATAACGATCAAGGGATTCGAGCGCCCACTTGAGGTCGCGTGCGGCCAGCGCCTCGATCGGCTCGAAGAAATCACCGTCACCGAAAGGCGGCACGAGCAGATGGACGTCGCCCTGCTTGACGGTACCGCCGGGGCCGACGTAGGTCGCCAGCTTCTCGCATTCGCCGATGACGAGGCGGGTCGATTGACCCACCAGCCCCACGATGGTCTCCGGCACGCCACGCTCGAACTTCACCCCCAGAGATTTGAAGCGCTCTTCGGCCAGACCCAGTTGGGCGTCGGCGGCGTCGGCGCCGCCGTCCCCGAACGGGCTCTTCGAAGCCGAGGCGTGCAAAATAAAATCCGTGGCGTTGGCCTTGAGGCTCGTCAGATCCTTGCGGCGGCCGTCATGGGGGGTCGCTGAAATCACGATGAAGATTTCCGCCGGGGCCTCCGTGGCGGCGTGCAGCACCTCGGCGAGGCTATCCTTCACGTCTTCGGATTTACCCTGAGCGGAGTCGGACACCCAATTGAGATTACGCAGCCAGATGACGCGCTTGCCGCCGAACATCGATAGCGTCTTCACCGAATCCACGAACTGCACCTCGATCGTACGGGCATCCGCGACTTGGATGATCGCGCCCGAGATAATTTCCGCCTCGGCGTCAGGGCCGGCAGCCTTCTTGGCCTTCTCGAAACAGGCACGCCCGTCCCGGTCGACGAGGTATTCGTCCTTTCCTGCGACAATGGCGAGATAGCCGGGCACGCGCCTAATCTCCCTCCCCGCCCGCTTCTGGCAATCCTTTGTCATTCGCAGGCCCTAAGACAGGCCTGCAAGCTGTCTGCGGTTAGCGGTTGGAGTATAGAAAGAAGAAGGGAGAGAGAGGCTGCTCACCCCCTGTCTTATTATCTCAATCTAGCCGCCAACCGCTAACCGCAAATACCTCTCGGTAGGCTGTGCCTGCCGTCAGGCTCCGTGAATCAAGTCTTCGACCCGATACTTGTTCAACTGCCGGCGCATCCAGTCGAGCGATGTGTTCACGGCCCGCTGCTTCACCTGTCGGCGATCACCCGGAATAAAAACACGACGCGACCAGACCCCGGCCGGGGAGGCGTAACCGAGATAAACCGTGCCGACAGGGTCGGCCTCCGTGCCGCCACCCGGCCCGGCGTACCCCGTGACAGACAGGGCGTAGTCCGACCCGAATTTCTCGATGGCCCCTGTGGCCATCGCGGCAGCGCACTCGGCGGAGACCGGCCCGTGCTGGGCGATCAGGCACTCGGGGATTCCGAGTAGGTTCATCTTGGCGTCGTTGGCATAACACACCGCCGAGCCAGCAAAGACCTTGGAGGCGCCCGGCACGTCGGTGAAAGCATTGGATAGCAGGCCCCCCGTGCAGGATTCGGCGAGGGCGACCGTTTTCTCGAGGCTGTGGAGTTGTTCGACCACAAGCGAAGCGAGGCAAGAGTGCCCGGTGCACACGAAGTCGTGCCCCACGGCGTCACGCACCTTGCGCGCGACATCACACAACTGCTCGGCCGTGACGCCGCTGCCGGCGGAGGAGATCCGCGCATCGACCACGCCGGTGTGCGTGCCGAAAGAAAGCGCCATACCCGGGCCCAGCAACGGCCGCACGATCTCCTCCAGCGGAGCGGCGCCGATACCGAAAGTACGCACCTGGACATAAGCCTCGCCCTGACAGGCACAGCCGACGCCGCGCAGGCGCGGGACAACTTCTTCATCGAACATCGGGCGAAGTTCGAGCGAGGGCCCGGGCAACATCACGAGGGCCTTGCCGTCGCGATGCAGAAAGACACCCGGGGCGGTCCCGCGCGCATTCGCCAGCGGTTCGGCGCCGGCGGGAACAAAGCACTGCGAGAGATCAGCCGAGGAAACCTTGCGGCCGATCAGTTTGAAACGCTCACGAAGCCCGGCTTCCGCCGCCGGCACATGTTCGAGGCCGAGACCGAGCGCCGCCGCGACCGCTGCACGGACCCGGTCGTCGGAAGTCGGACCCAGACCGCCGGTGGTGACGATGAGGTCGTAGGCGCCCCAGGCCGCCCCGACCTCGCGGGCAATTTCGGCGGCATTATCCCGCACGACGACCGAGCGGGTGATCGGCAGACCGCGGCGGGCAAGATGCTCGCCCAACCAGAGCAAGTGGCCGTTTTCCCGGATGCCATCCAAGAGCTCGTCGCCCACGTTGATAACGAGGACCTGACGGGGTTGGCTGTTGCAGGAAAGCATTTGCGGAAACGGGGTGTCCGAGCAGGGTTAATGGACCAGGCCAAAAATGCAAACCGACCGGGAAGAACTTTCGCCCAAGGCCAAGGCCAGGCGCGCCCCCCACACCCCGGGCGTCTACCTTATGAAGGACGCCGCGGGCCTGGTCGTCTATGTAGGCAAGGCCAAGGACCTTAAAAAGCGCCTCGCCTCCTATTTCGTGCCCCGCCAACGCCTGACCCCCAAGGTCGCGGCGATGATGGACACGGTCGCCGACATGGAATGGCACGAGGTTCGCTCGGAGACCGAAGCCCTCCTATTGGAAGGCAAACTGATCAAACGCTGGCGCCCGCGCTGGAACATCCTCTTCCGCGACGACAAACAATTCCCGCAGGTTCGGGTCGACCTCGCCGACCCGCTCCCGCGGTTCCGCATCGTCCGCGCCCGCACGACGGACGCCTGCCGCTACTTCGGCCCGTTCCCCCATCAGCAGGCTGTCCGCCGCACGCTCAACGAGATGCGGAAGAAGTTCGGCATCCTCCTCGCGGACAGCGCCCCGGTCGCCCTACCCGAAGGCGGCTGGAAACTCTACGACGACGCACGGGCCGAGATCCAAAAGCACGCCAACGTGGTCACGACCGAAGAATACGCCGTACGCGTGGCCGCCGCCTGTGAATTCCTCGAGGGCAAGGTTGATTCTTGGACGGAGCAGGTCGAAGCCGATATGCGCAAAGCCGCCGACGCGCGCGATTATGAAAAAGCCGCTAACCTGCGCGATCTGCTCGATGCCCTGAAACGCACGACGGAAAAATCCCGCCGGTTCCTTCGCGATAACCCCCTGCCCCGCCGCGACGAAGCCGGCGCCCTCACCTCGCTCGCCGCCGCGCTCGGCCTCGAACGCCCACCCGCCACGGCGGAGTGCTTCGATATTTCACATATCTCCGGCACCCTCGCCGTCGCCTCGATGGTGCGCTTCGTCGACGGCCAGGCCGACAAATCCGGCTACCGCCGGTTCAAGATCAAGTCCTTCGAGGGCAACGATGACTTCCGCTCGATGCAGGAAGTCGTCGGCCGCCGCTACACCCGCCTGCACGAGGAACACCGGGCCTTCCCCGAACTCGTCATCATCGACGGCGGACTCGGCCAGGTCCACGCCGCCCTCGCAGCTTTCAAGGAACACGACCTTGCCCCGCCCCCGCTCATCGGCCTCGCCAAGCGAGAGGAGACGATCGTCTTCCCCGACGGCCGCGAACTGAAGCTGCCGCGGCACGATGTCGGCCTCGCGCTGCTGATGCGCATCCGCGACGAGGCACATCGCTTCGCCAACGACTTCAACGCCGACCTCCGCAGCCGCAAACTGCGCGAATCGTTGCTCGACGAGATGCCTGGCCTGGGGCCCAAGCGGAAGGACGCCCTGCTCGCGCACTTCGGCTGCATCCAGAAACTGCGCAAGGCGAGCGCCGAGGAAATCGCCGAAGTGGCCGGCCTCAGCGACAAGCTCGCTGGCGAAGTGAAAGCGTATTTAGAGGCGAGAGGTTAATGCCTCGATCGGCCGCCGAACGGTGGCCGTAGGTAGGGTCATGACTACGTCGTGACCGGGCGTGGCGTAGCCCCGCCCCTACCTCAGCGTTCACCATCCGGCGAACGCCCCTAACTCTGTATCGCTCAATTCAGCCCTCTATTCAGCCCTCCATGCAGTCATCGACTCAGCCATCGATTCAGTCCTCTACCTCCTGACCGCCAGCTCCCTGTCCACCAGTTCGGCCACGCGACCGGCACCGCCGGCGTCGCCCAGTCCGTCGACCGAGGCTTTCCATTGTTTCCATACCGCCCAATCACCCGCGAAAGCTTCCGCGATGGTGGCGCGTGCCTTGGCGACCGTCAGGCCGTAGGCGCCGGCATGATGCTCGGCGATGAGGCGGCCATTGCCGGCTTCCTGGCCGGGTATCACCTGCGTAATGACCATCGGCACGCCCGCCGCGACGCATTCATGCGTGGTCGCACCGCCGGCCTTGCTGACAACGAGATGGCTGGTGAGCATCAGCTGCGGAATTCGGTCCGTCCAGCCGAGTACTTCGGCCCGACCGTCGACCGCCCGCTCGACCGCTTCCTTAAACGAGGCGTCCTTGCCCACGGTGATCGTGAGTTCGAGTCCCAAAGTAGAAAGCGCGGTCGCCAGTTCGACGGCATCACGCTTGCCGGGATTGAGCATCAGCAAAACGCGCGGGCGTTCGCCGAACCGAGCCGATGAGCGCGGGCTGAGCTTGGCGGAGACCGGAAAGCCATAAGGCAGGACTTTCGCGGCTGGCACGCCCTGGCGGATCATGACGTCGGCCGTGGCCTGGTTCGGAGTGACATACCAATCGGAATGCGCCCGATGCCAGGCGCGGTTCACGGAGATTGAGTCGGTGACGATCGTGATGAGGCGCGGACGCGCAGGATCATCGCGGTGCCAGCGCCGAGCCATCATATAGTTATAAAGCGGGTAAGCTGATACAATCACCGGCGGCCGTTTTTCGTCCAACATCGCATTCAGGGCCGTCTCCACCGGACGCACGAACGGGAGCGAGGCGCGGACGAGCGGGAGTCGGTCGAGCGCGGTATACATGCAACCCCACAACCGCGGATACTTATTCGCGATTCCGATATAACCGTCGCGCTGGCTCCTAGCCTTCTCGGCACCGTAGGCCTCGAGGAAGAGGTCGTGCAGTTCGCCGGTCAGGCCCGGCCGCCCGGCGAGCGCCTCGATAATCGAGCGTGCGGCGGCGTTATGCCCTTCCCCAAAACCGGCCGTAAGGACGGGGATGACACTCATCAGGCGACGAAAGAGATCGTAGCGTTGGCTTCGCCGGCGGGAACCGCAGCCACCTTGGCAGCCTCGAAAGCCGCGCGGCGTTCGGCGATACGCTGCAGGAGCTCGGGGCGCTCGACCACGCGGATGCGTCCGTCGTCCTCCTCCACGACGGCGGTCAGCGATTCGACCCAGTCCCCTGAATTGATATAGCGCACATTGCCGATCATGCGGTCCTCCGCCTTGTGGATGTGCCCGCACATCACGCCCTCGCAACCGCGGCGCGCGGCCAAGGTCTGCAGGTGCTCTTCGAAACTTGAGATGAAACTTACCGCCGATTTCACCTTGGCCTTGATGGCCTGCGAGAGGGAGAAGTATTCCTTCCCGCGCCACGCGCGCCACTTGTTGTAGAAACGATTCAGATCGAGGAGAATCTGGTAGCTGATATCACCGATGACGGCGAGCCAGCGCATCTTCACCGTCACGGTGTCGAACGCGTCGCCATGGATGCAGAGATACTTGCGCCCATCCTGGGCGACGTGGATGTGTTCTTCCGCGAGCTCGATGCGATCGAGGACCAGCGGAATCAGGCGGCGGATGAAGTCATCGTGATTGCCGCGCAGGTAGATCACCTTCGTGCCATCCTTCTCCGCCATCTTCATGATGCGGCGGACCACGGCCGTGTGCGCCGGGCTCCAGTGATTCTTCCGCTGCAGCGACCAGAGGTCGATGATGTCTCCATTGAGGATCAGCTTATCGCAACGGATGCCGCGGAGAACGTCGAGGAGCTCGCGCGCCTGGGCGTCCTTGGTGCCCAGATGGAGATCCGAGAGGATCAACGTCCGAAAATGAATCTTGTGCTGCCCAGGTACCTTGGTGGTTTCTTCCATGGAGCAGGAAATTAACACCTCCGCGTGACAGTCCCGCGTCAGATTAGCCCCCAGAGTGCAACAAGCCGGCGCGCCGATTAGACACATAATCGTAACAATTGTAACGGTTTGATGTTACGGATGTTACAGATATGTGTCGAACTGGGCTTGCACCCCCTTCCAAGCGAACCTTGAAGCGTATCACCCAATACACCCATGAAAGACTTCCTGAAGAAGGTTCTCGGTAAGGATGAAAAGTTCTACGAACTGCTGGAAGCCAGCGCCGACGAAGCCGCGAAGAGCGCCAAGTCGCTATCCAAACTCTACGCCCAGGTCGGCAAGCCGGACTTCGAGCAGCGCTTCACCGAACTGGTCGTCGCGCGCCGCGTCGACAAGCGCATCGGCCTCTCGATCACCCAGGAACTCTGCAAGACCTTCGTGACCCCGCTCGAGCGCGAAGACATCGAAGCCCTCGCCAACGCCCTTTATAAGATTCCGAAGACCTGCGAAAAGATCGGCGAACGCCTCGCCATCTGCCCTTCCCAGTTCTCGACCGACATCGTCGACAAGCAGGTGCGCATGCTCGAGCAGGCCACCGAAGTCACCGCCAGCCTCGTCCGCAAGCTGCGCAAACTGTCGAACGTCGAGGAGATTCAGGATGACTACGAGACCCTGCAGACGATCGAAGGCGACGCCGACCGCCTCATGGTGGGCCTTCTGCGCGACCTCTATCAGGGTAACGTCGACGCCAAGGAAGTCGTCGTGCTCAAGGACATCTATGAACTCCTCGAGCGCGCGATCGACCACTGCCGCGATGCCGGCAAGGTCGTGTTCCAGATCGCCCTCAAGTACGCCTAAGCCCGCGCCCCGACCCCGGCTATGGATCCATTCGTCCTGATGTTGGTGGTCATCCTGGTGGCCGTGGTGTTTGAATACATCAACGGTTTCCATGATGCGGCCAACGCGATCGCCACCGTCGTCTCGACCCGTGTCCTGACGCCCCGGCAAGCGATCATGCTGGCGGCCTGCACCAATCTTCTCGGCGCCTTCTATGGCACTGCGGTCGCCGCCACCATCGCGAAAGGATTCGTCCACGACCCCTCCGGCGTGACCCAGATGGCCATCGCCTGCGGACTGATGGGCGGAATCGTCTGGAATCTGATCACCTGGTGGTTCGGCATCCCCTCCAGCTCCTCGCATGCACTCATTGGCGGCCTCTGCGGCGGCGTACTCGGCCAGACCCACATGAACTGGGGTCGTCTCATGTGGAACGAAATCCCCAAGCTCGCGGACGGCACCCTGGACCACGCCCATGCGACCGGCCTCTGGCCGAAGCTCATCAAGCCCATGGTGCTTTCGCCGCTGATCGGCTTCACGCTGGGCGTGATCTTCATGGCCCTGCTGACCGCGATTATCGTCCGCCTATCCTTCCGTCCCAGCAAGGTCCAGAAATGGTTTGGCAAGCTGCAGTTGATCTCGGCCGGCATGATGGGCTTCTCCCACGGCATGAACGACTCTCAGAAGACGGTCGGCATCATCATGCTCGCGCTGACGGCTGGCGCCGCGAACCACGCCTTTGACAGTGCGCCCACCTGGATGCAGTTCATGCAGCCCGCCAAGGACGGACATGTCCCCTTCTGGATCATCGCCCTCTGCGCCGCGACCATGGCCGCCGGAACCGCCGCCGGTGGTTGGCGCATCATCCGCACGCTCGGCCATAAGATGGTCAAACTCCAGCCCGTGCACGGCTTCGCCGCCGAAACCGCCGCCGCGCTCACCATCGGCGGAGCCTCTCTCATCGGCATGCCCGTCTCCACGACGCACGTCATCTCGACCTCCATCCTCGGGGTCGGCGCAACCAAGCGTTTTGACGCCGTGAAATGGGGCCTCGTGGGCCGCATCGTCTGGGCCTGGGTCCTCACGTTGCCCATCACCATCACCCTCGGCTACCTGTTCTATCGCGGCGCCCTGATGATCGGCTGGGCTGGCTGAGTGCTCTTCAGCGCGGGGCGAGGAGCTGTAGGCGCTTAGTCGGGCTGTCGGCGTATTCCTTCAGGAGGCTCTCGTAACGTTCATCACCATAGGCGATGCCGGCCGCGCGCAAGGCCGGCAGGACCTCCTCGGGCTTGCTTTCGTGGATCTGCTGCATGGTCCAAGGTTTGGGATTCTTGCCGAGATACGGGACGAGAAAATCGAGCGCGGTCCGGATCGAGCGGCCGTCCGAAGTCTTATAATGCCAGAGATCAAAGCCGGCGTGCTCGCTCAGGCCAGCGAGCGTCGCGAGCGCGCGCAAGTTAAAGCAGGAATAGCCGAACGAGGTTGTACGCGCGAGTTCGAGCGGCTGCTTGCCGTCGGCCTGAATCTGGACGCCGATGCGGCCAGGTCCGGCGGCGAGACAGATCTCACGGGCCTTGTCCTTGCGTCCGAGGATCAGCGCCCAATGCGCGGACTGCACGTCATACCAAGTGCCATGGTTGTTCTTGGCGGCATGCTCGTCCTGGCCGTTCTTGCTCTTGAGCAACCAGTCCAGGTAGATGTTGCCCCATTCATCGAGGGCCTTCTGGTCGGCCGCCGGCCAATGTATTGAGCCGGCGAGCAAGCTCGCGGCGTCGGCCGCCTGGGCGAGTTCACGGGCTTCGAGAATGCCCGTACCCCGGCCGTCGTTCACCCCGGGGACGGCTTGGGCGAAGCGGAAATTGGGATTCATCTTGGTCGCGGGATCAAGGAACCAAGTGCGCAGAACCTTGGCCGCGTGTTCGGCATATTTTTCTTCGCGGGTGAAGTAATAACCCAAGGCGAGGGATTCGACAATCGTGCCGACCTCGCGGGCGCGCAGCGTATCATTGGCGGCTTCATCGCGCGACTCGGGGTTCACCTTGCCGTCCTTGCGCTGATAGGGGAGGCCGTCCTTGGACGCCGGATTAGGCCAGTAATAAGGTGCGATGCTCATGTAGTCATGCTTGTCGCCACTCGGCGGGACCTTGCCCTTGTCCATCACCGAGGGCGGGGCCGCTGCGAGAGCCTTATCCGCATCGGTGATCAGTTTCTTCAGGGCCTTCTTGGCGACCTCATCCCCCGCCGAGACCTGGGCTTTGGCTTTCTCCAACGCACCTGGGCGGGCGCCGAAGTAAGGGCGGGCCGGCTCGGCGGCGAAACCCGCCAGCGAGATAAAGGCCAATAGCAAGAGGGCGTAAGCACGCATGATATTTCAACGAGACGTGAAGGAGAGTTCCGAAATCGCACCCTGCAGCGGCGTCAACGGCGCGTAGATTCCGACGGGCTTGCCGTTGTCGCCGCCTAGGCAGAAATCCTCGGCCGGCTGACGGGTAAACAGCCCTTGGGTCTTGCCCGTGACGGTTTCCTGTCCCGCGACCAACAAGCTCATCGTACCATCAGCCGCGAGCCCGACGCTGACCCCGAACTTCCCTTTCACTTCGGCGGGCGAGGAGATTTCCGTGACGCGGTCGGCGCTCTGCCGCACCGTGAAGACCACATGGCCTGCGCGGACATGGAGCGCATACCCCATCAGGCCGCCTTGGGCAAGAATCACGGCATCGCGCTGCTCGGTCTCGACCTTGCACTCAATGTTGAAAGCCTTGCCGTTGACCTGCGGCGCGGAAGCGGAGGATAGATTGTCGCCGAGTTTGAGCTCCCTCAGCGGCACGGACTTGGCCGCGTCTTTCTTGTTTTCAGCTTTGCCCTTCTTGGCCGCCGCCTTGGCGCCCGGGGCGTAATCAACCATCGGATAAAGGGTCTGCGGATTCTTCACCTCCCCGGCCGGTCGGCGGGCCGTCGGCGTCTTGCCGCCGATCTCGGCCGACATCTTGTCGGCCAACGCCTTGAGTTTCGCGACGACTTCGGGGTGCTGCGCAGCGACGTCGGTCTGCTCGCCGATCTCGGCGTCGAGGTCGTAAAGACGCAGGCCGGCGGCTACTTTGGGACTCTTCTTGACGTTGCTACCTTCCGGCTGGGGCGCGATCGCGAGCTTCCAGCGCCCTTGGCGGACGGCCTGCAGATCGTAGCCGGAAAAATAATAATGCGCTTCACGCGCCGACTCCTTGGACTGGCCCAGCAGAAGCGACGTGATGTCACGGCCATCGATCACCGGCGTCCCGGGCAGGTTACCGCCGGCGAGGGAAACGAACGTCGGCAAAAGATCAATTGTGCCAGCGACAGCGTCGTTGACGGAACCGGCAGGCACATGGCCCGGCCACCAGGCAATCGTTGGTTCGCGCACACCTCCCTCCCAGGTCGAACCTTTGCCGCCGCGGAGCGGACCGGCACTGCCGCCATCGCTCCCCTTGATTAGCCACGGACCGTTATCACTCGTGAAGATCACCAACGTGTTCTGGTCTAACTTCAGTTCGACAAGCTTGTCGAGAATCCGCCCGACGCTCCAGTCGACCTCTTCGACCCAGTCGCCAAACCGACCATTCTGCGACTTGCCGGCGAAGGCCGCGCCGGGGTGGATGGGCGTGTGCACGGCGTTATGCGCCAGGTAGAGGTAGAACGGGTGATCCTTATTTCGATCAATGAAATCAGTGGATTCCTTCGTGTAGACCTCGACTAGCTTGCTCTGCCCGTCGTTGTCGATCAGTTCGACCACCTTCTCATCGCGCAGCAACGGCACCACGGGCACCTGGGTGTCGGCGAACTTCTTCAGCATGTCATTCGAATACGGAATCCCGAGATAATGGTCGAAGCCCTGCCGGGTCGGCAGGAACTCTGGCTGGTCGCCGAGATGCCACTTGCCGACCGCCTGGGTGGCATACCCGCGCTCCTTCAAGCGTTCCGCGACCGTGAACTCGGCGGGATTGAGCCCGAAGCGCTCACCGGGGAAATAGACGCCGGGCACGGAAACCCGGGCGCCGTAGCAGCCGGTCATCATCTGGGCGCGGGAGACGGAGCAAACCGGGGCCGCGTAGAAACTGGTGAGCTTCATCCCCTCTTTCGCCATGCGCACAAGGTGGGGGGTCCGCTGCTTGGTGGCCCCGTAAGGCTCGATGTCCCCGTATCCCATGTCATCAATAAAGATCACCACCACGTTCGGAGCTCGGGCAGCGGGTTGGGCGGCGGCCAAGAAGGCAGCCGACAGCACGACCAGCAGGGTAAGCGGATTTTTCATCAGGGGTATGCCCATAGAACAAAGCCCAGAGGGCAGAGTTGCAAGGAAAGCAGGTAAAACCCCGACGGACCCACGCTCGGTCTACCGACCTCGATTAGAAGCGATAAAAACGGCGTTTTTGCCCCTTCCCGCTTGCTCCTATGGGGGGCTGTCCTAACTTGCGGCCAACGACCATGGTCAAATCCGATTTCGGTTATAACAGCAAGGTGGAGGGCGAGGTCATCGTGACCCGCGCCGATGCCGTCGTGAACTGGGTGCGCAGCAACTCGGTCTGGCCGATGCCGATGGGCCTCGCCTGTTGCGCCATCGAGCTCATGGCCGCCGGCGGCTCCCGCTTCGACATCTCCCGCTTCGGCATGGAGGTGATGCGCTTCTCCCCCCGCCAAGCCGACTGCATGATCGTCGCCGGCACAGTCACCTACAAGATGGCCGAAGTCGTCCGCCGCATCTACGACCAGATGGCCGAACCGAAGTGGGTCGTCGCCATGGGCGCCTGCGCTTCCACGGGCGGCATGTATCGCTCCTACGCCACGCTGCAGGGTGTCGATAATATCGTCCCGGTGGATATCTATATTTCCGGCTGCCCGCCCCGCCCCGAGGCCCTCCTCGACGGCATGATGCTGCTCCAGGAAAAGATCCGTAACGAAGGCGGCTCTTTGCGTCGCACGTTCCGCGGTCGCACGGTCGAAACGAAGATCGTCAGCTAAACACGGACATGGACGCCGCCGCGCTGACCTCCCGTTTCCCTGCCACGCAGGACCTCGCCGGCAAGGACATGCCGACCTACCGCGTCGCCGGCAGCGACCTCCTTGCCGTCGTCAGCGCGCTGCGCGACGAACAGGGCTTCGACCTGCTCGCCGACCTCTGCGGCCTCGAGCTGCAAGGCCGTCCGGTCCGCTTCGGCGTCGTCATCCATCTCCTGAGCACGACGCACAAGGAATACGTCCGCCTGCACGTCGACGCCGTCAACGACCGCGTCCCGAGCGTCTCTTCGCTCCACCCCGGCGCCAACTGGCACGAGCGTGAAGCGTTCGACATGTTCGGCATCGTCTTCGAAGGCCACCCGGACCCGCGCCGCATCCTGATGTGGGATTCGTATCCGTATCACCCGCTCCGCAAGGACTTCCCTCTCGCCGGCATCGAAGTCCCCTTCCCCGCCGCCGACGTCGCGGAGGTCACCGGCCAGAAGGTCGAGCCCGCCCCGATGATGGGCGGACCGTTCGTCTCGCACGGCGGCAAGCTCTCCGAAGGCGAACCTTCCGCGCTCGACCAGTCCTGGACCGAGGAAAAACCCAAAGCCTGATTTAACGTGAAGATCACCAAGGAAATCTCCATCGGCGACGTCGCCGCCCGTTCGGAAGAACTGCGCGGAGAGAACATGACCCTGAACATGGGTCCGTCCCACCCGGCCACGCACGGCGTGCTCCGCCTGAGCCTCGAGCTCGACGGCGATAAGGTCGTGAAGTGCGACCCGGTCATCGGCTACCTGCACCGCGGCGACGAGAAGATCGCCGAGAACATGACGTATAACCAGTTCGTCCCGTATACGGACCGTCTGGATTACCTCGCCCCGCTCGCCAACAACGTCGCCTACGCGATCGCCGTCGAAAAACTCGCCGGCCTCAAGCTGCCCGCCCGCTGCGAAGCGATCCGCGTGCTCACCTGCGAGATGGCCCGCATCTCGTCCCATCTCCTCGGCATCGGCGTCTACGCGATGGATACCGGCGCGTGGACGGTGTTCATGTACACCTTCAACGAGCGTGAGAAACTCTACACGCTCTTCGAAGAACTCACCGGCGCCCGCTTCACCACGAGCTACACCCGCATCGGCGGCGTGACGCGCGACATCCCGGACGGCTGGCTCCCCAAGGTCTCGGCCTTCTGCGACGGCGTCGAACGCACGATCGACGAGGTCGACAAGCTGCTCACTCGTAACGGCATCTTCCTCGAGCGCACCGAAGGCATCGCCACCATCTCGAAGGAGATGGCCCTCGCCTACGGCCTCACCGGCCCGAACCTCCGTGCTTCCGGCGTGCCGTTCGACCTCCGCAAGGATAAGCCTTACTCGGGCTACGAGCAGTATGACTTCGACGTCCCCGTCGGCGTGAAGGGCGACTGCTTCGACCGCTACCTCGTCCGCATGGAAGAGCTCCGCCAGTCCGTGCGCATCATCCGCCAGGTCGTGAAGACGATGCCCGGCGGCGCCTGGTACGCCGAAGACGCGAAGAAGATCTTCCTCCCGCCCAAGGCGAAGGTGATGACGAAGATGGAAGAGCTCATCCAGAACTTCATGCTGGTGACCGAAGGCCCGCAGATCCCGGCCGGCGAAGTCTACTTCGAGGCCGAGAACCCGAAGGGCGCGCTCGGCTTCTACGTCGTCTCCAACGGCGGCGGCGTCCCGTATCGCCTGCGCATCCGCGGCCCGAGCTTCGTCTCGCTCTCGATCCTTCCCGCCATCGTCCCCGGCAACTTCCTCACCGACGTCGCTTCCATCCTCGGTTCGCTCGACTTCGTCATGGGCGAATGCGACCGCTAAACAACATGCACGACTCTCCTTCTTCCTCCGCCCCCGCCCGCCCGCTCAAGCCTGAGACGCTGGCGAAGGCTCCCGCCATCATCGCGCAGTATCCGCAGCAGCGCAGCGCGACGATGCCCCTCCTGCACCTCGTGCAGGAAGACCGCGGTTACATCACGAAAGAAGACATGACCTGGGTCGCCAGTCTCGTCGGCGTGACCCCGATGCAGGTACTCGAAGTGGTGACGTTCTATCCGATGTACCGCCAGTCGCCGATCGGCCGCCGCCATGTGCGCGTCTGCCGCACGCTGTCCTGCGCCCTCCGCGGCTCCTACGCGCTGATGGAGAACCTCGAGCAGTCCCTCAACTGCAAGCGCGGCGAGACTTCGCCCGACGGCGACTTCACCCTGGAGTTCGTCGAATGCATCGCCGACTGCGGCTGCGGACCAGTCGTCCATGTCGACGCTTCGATGCACGAGAACGTGAAGCCCGAAGACGCCGGTAAGTTCGCCGCCCAGCTCAAGGCCACGCTCAAGGATCCGTCCTACGGCCTGAACCCTCCCGTCCCCGGCACGCCCGAGTGGAACGGTTAATCTCTAAACCTTAAGCGACATGCCCGCCGTCGAACGCCCTCTCATCTACGCCAACCTCCGCAAGCCGGGGTACACGGTCGATATCGACTGCTACCTGCGCAACGGCGGTTACGAAGCCCTCAAGAAAGCCGTCGCCCTCAAGCCCGACGAAGTCTGCAAGGAAGTCGAAGTCTCTGGCCTGCGCGGCCGCGGCGGCGCCGGCTTCCCGACTGGCATGAAGTGGAAGTTCCTCGACCGCAAGTCGGGCAAGCCCGCCTACCTCGTCGTCAACGCCGACGAATCCGAACCCGGCACCTACAAGGACCGCCAGATCATCTACAAGGACCCGCACCAGATGCTGGAAGGCATCGCGATCACCGCGTGGGCCATCCAGGCCAAGCAGGCCTTCATCTATATCCGCGGCGAGTTCATCCACGGCGCGAAGATCCTCGAGCGCGCGATCGCCGAAGCGAAGGCCAAAGGCTTCCTTGGCCAGAACATCCTCGGCTCGGGCTATTCTTGCGAAGTCGTCATCCATCGCGGCGGAGGTTGCTACGTCTGCGGCGAAGAGACCGGCCTGATTGAATCACTCGAAGGCAAGCGTGGCTACCCGCGCATCAAGCCCCCGTATTTCCCGGCCGTCCTCGGCCTCTACAACTGCCCGACCATCGTCAACAACGCGGAGACGATGGCGCAGGTGAAACACGTGCTCGCCTTCGGCGGCGCGGAGTTCGCCAAGATCGGCATCCCTGGCGACAGCGGTACGCACATCTGGGGCGTCAGCGGCCTGGTGAAGCGCCCGGGCCTCTACGAGATCGAAGCCGGCAAGGCCACCTTCGGTGAACTGCTCTACGACCTCTGCGGTGGCCCGCTCGATGGACGCACGATCAAGGCGATCATCCCCGGCGGTTCTTCCACCAAGATCCTCAAGGTTGGCGAACGCTTCAAGGGCATGCTCGCCAACGGCACCGAGTTCGACTGGGCGCTCGAAGACATCCCGCTCGATTCCAACAGCATCGCCGCGTGCGGCACGGGCCTCGGCACCGGCGGCACCATCGTCATCGACGACTCCGTCGAGATGATTCAGGCGCTCTCCAACCTCAACGCCTTCTACGCCCACGAGACCTGCGGCCAGTGCACGCCGTGCCGCGAAGGTTCCCTCTGGCTCTCCCGCGTCTCGAAGCGCATCACGACCGGCGGCGGTCTCGAGACCGACGTCCCGCTGCTGCTCGACATCGCGAACCAGGTGGCCGGCCGCACGATCTGCGCCCACGGCGAAGCCGTCGCGTGGCCCGTGCAGTCCGCCGTCCCGAAGTTCAAGGACGAGTACCTCGAGTCCATCCGTAAGCGCCAGAAGGGCGAAGCGGTACCCACGCTGAAGTTGATCTGAACTAAGAGAGTATCGTTGGCCCGAGTATCGAGTATCGGGGAATAGGGACCGCACACCGTGCGGTCCTTTTTCATACCCTCAGCACTACCCCTATACTCCATACTCGATACTCCATACTCTGATTCGTCGCTCCGCGACGAACTTTCTCCCTTTACCCTCCCTCCCCCTCCCTTTACCAAACACCCCCATGGAATTCAAAAACGTCACCGCCGTCGCCAAAGCCAACGTCTACTTCGATGGCAAGGTCGTCTCCCACACGATCCTCACCGCCGATGGCGCCAAGAAGACCGTCGGCCTGATCTACGCCGGCACCTACCACTTCGGTACCGACAAGGCCGAGATCATGGAGATCACCGACGGCTCGTGCGTCGTGGTCCAGGACGGTTCCAAGGAAGAGAAGACCTACGGCGCGGGCACCCACTTCTACGTGGCCCCGAAGTCCGGCTTCACGATCACGGTGCAGTCCGGCATCTGCCAGTATATCTGCAGCTTCATCGGTTAATCTGACCGGTAAGAGCGGCCGGGGCTTGCCAAGGGCGACGCCTCCCCGAACCTGTCGGCATGTCCGAGCCGACCAGCATGCTGCCCAACATCCCCGCGCCCATCGCGCGCGAGAAGCCATGGGTGCAGCTGAAGACGTTCACGTCCAAGCCCTCGATCTTCCGCTCGATGGTCGGCGAAGTCTCGCCGGATGCCCGCCAGGGCGACGTCGTCGCCGCCTATGATAAGCAAGGCTCATTCATCGGCTACGGCTTCTGGAACGCCGGCGCCCCCATCGCCCTCCGCATCCTCAAGGCCACGCCGGGTAAGCCCGATGATGTCTGGTTCGAACAGGTCATCCGCCGCGCCGCCGCGCTCCGTAAGGACGTCCTGAAGCTCGACGAAAACACCGACGCCTACCGCGTGGTCAATGCCGACGCCGATTTTCTCTCCGGTTTAATCGTCGACCGACTGGGCGACGTGCTTTCCATCGAAGTCTCCTCTTATGCGGTCATGCGCCGCCTCCCCCGCTGGATTCCCATCCTGCACGACGCCGTGGGCACCAAGCGCGAGATTGTCCAAGTAGATGCGCATGTCGCTCGTATTGAAGGGATTATGCCGACGGACATCCCGAAATCGGCCGTCCGCTTCGTCAAAATTAAGGAATTCGGCATGATTCAGGAGGTCGACTTCGCCGAAGGCCACAAGACCGGCTTCTTCTGCGACCAGCGGGATAACCGCCGCCGCTTCGGCGCCCTCGCCAAAGGCCTGAAAGTCCTCGATTTGTGCTGTTATTCGGGGGGTTTCTCCATCGCCGCCAAGCTCGCCGGCGCCACGGAAGTCACCGCGGTCGACCTCGACGAGAAGGCCATCGAGATGGCCAAGCGGAACATGAACCTGAACAACGTCCGCATCGACTTCGTCCATGCCGACGCCTTCACTTGGATCCGCCAGATGCAGAAGAACGGCAAGACCTGGGATCTGGTCCTTTGCGACCCCCCTAAGTTCGTCGATAGCCGCGACGAAGAGTTTGAGGCAGAAGGACTTAAGAAATATAACGATCTCAATGTCCTCGCCATGCAGCTCGTGGCCCCAGGGGGTCTTTTCGTGACCTGCTCCTGCTCCGGCTTGGTCTCTCCCGAGTCCTTCGAGGACCTCGTCAGCAAGGCCGCCCACCGCTACCAGAAGCGCCTCCAGATCTTCGATCGCACCGGCCCCGGCGGCGACCACCCCAACGCCTCCAACCACCCCGAGGGACGCTACCTCAAGGTGCTTTGGAGTAGGATTGCGTAAAGGAATAGAGGACTGAATCGAGGACAGCGTCGATGACTGCATCGAGGGCTGCATCGATTTGCCGAGGCAATGGGTAGGGTCGGGCCCGC